>NZ_JBHUHA010000002.1:1027500-1877500 GCF_042682185.1 Paenibacillus xanthanilyticus
CCTCAGCGGACCGCGGCGTTCATGCGGCGTCCGCGTCCAGCTTCGATGAATCTATGGAACCTATGCTTGCAAGGCGAGCGCTGCACAACGAATGAAAAAGGAGGCTTCCCGTCATCGTAACGATGTGGGGCCTCCTTTTTGCGTGCATTACATTAAAAGATCTGCGAGCTCGCTCAATGACGAGACGCTAAAGGTTGGCTTAATACCTTCAATCGGCTCCCGGCCGCTGCGATTCAACCATACACTAGGCATGCCGACTCCATTCGCACCCTTAATGTCCGTAAGCATGTTGTCGCCAATCATCCAGCAATCCCGAGCTTCTTCGCCAAGTTCCTCCAGCACCTTCTCATATATGAGGGGATAAGGCTTGCCAACCTCAAAATGGCCGGATATAAATATGTGTTCGAAAAATACGCCCAGTCCTTGCACGCCATCGACCTTCTCCTGCTGGAGACTCGGATCGCCGTTGGTGAGCAGTACCATGCGGTACGTCGGCTTCAGCGCCTTCAGCGCAGCAAAGGTATCATCATAGACAAAAGGCCTCGATCGCCGCTCTGTCATGAACCGTTCCGCAAGCTCGCTAGACAACGCGCCGGCCTTGTCGCCATCCGCACCCGCACGTGCAAGGGCATTCCGCCAAACATCGCGGCGATAGCCGGCGGCGATCGCCTCCAGTCTGCGAAGCATCGGATGATCGCCACGGTCGAAACGCGCCCACAGCGCTTCCAGCTCGGTCACTTCGATCGCTTCCGCATAACTATAGGTATCGTAGCTTCGGAACAACCGTCCCGCTTCTTCTCTGACCAATGCCTCCAGCCTGGCTCCACCGACGCCCGTCTCTTGTTCCGCAAACAAGCAGACCGTCTCGAACGCTTCCTTCATGCTCCGTTCATCCCATATCAACGTGTTATCCAAATCGAATATTAACGTGCTTGGCCTAACCTTGATTCCCGACATCATTGTTATTACGCTCACCTTCTCCTATAGCTGGACTGCTCTTATGGAAATGGTAAGCGAAGTTGTGCTTTCATGTCAACATTATGTTGATATGTGTTGTCTAAAACAAATAATCATGACCAATTACAACTAAATCCCGATTCCTAAATACGAAACAATCCTTGCCCGCTCAGAGGCACAATCGGATCGTGATCCGCTTGCAAGCCATTGCCATTATTGGACAGCGCGATATCGACGAGCCAGCGCGTTAATGCGGCCACCTGCATCGTCTCCATCTCCTGCAGGCTGAAGAAGCCCGCTTCGTCCACCTCGACCCCGTCAGCCTTCGGCTCGCCGGACGCGTACTCCATTGCGAACGCCAGATAGACGTTGTGAATTCCTCTTGGCTGATCCCGCAGCGCTACGATGCGGGTCGCTTCAGCCACGATGCCCGTCTCTTCGAACACTTCGCGCTTGATCGTCTCCTGAATGGGCTCAAGCTGTTCGATATAGCCCCCAGGGTTGGTCCAAAATCCCTTGCCCGGTTCTTGCGCACGCCGAACGAGCAGCACCTTGCCTTCCTTCACGACAAGCGCGCCGACGCCTATGCTGTAATTCCCCCAATGGATAAAACCGCAGCCTTCCCTTGCGCACGCTTTGCGCGGCGTGTCATCGATTACGATCTCCGCCAGCGCGGATCCGCACTTCATACAAAAATTCGCTTCCATCCGTTCCCCTTCTCTCTTCCCCTATACATCCAAAAATCGCTCCAATTCGGACAGTCTCTCCGCCGTCAAAGGTTCCGCGTTACTGAAGCGCAATATCGCTTCCGGCCGGAGCGGCCATGCAATCCGCCTCGGCGCAAGGGAAGCGGCAAACGTATCCCAATTCGCTAATTTCCAATCGTCTAGCTTCGAACCTCGTTCTACGATACGCGCCCGGTAATCCGCTTCGGCCGGCAGGGTGACGAACAATACCTTCACGTCCACGTTGTCCCGCGACTCGCCGACGCGGCCAAACTCGCGGTCCAACCAGGTTGAATCGGCAATTTCTTTCGTAAAGGGTCCAATCACGAACGCCTCCGTCCCGAGGGCGACATTTTCGAGCGCGGCGTCCATCGTGATCCGATAACCCAAATCTCTGCACAATGCCTTATACGCGGCTGAATCCCGGTCATCCGGATCAAGCCCCTGAAGCGTCATGATGGCTACCGCCGCCGGTCGAAGCAGCGTATCCATATCCAAAAAGGCGCTGCCGCGTCGGGCGGCAAGCGCCTTGGCAACCGTTGTTTTGCCAGCTCCGGCACCGCCTAGAATAAAAACGAGCCTTTTCACCTGCCTGCACCTCCACTTCACGAGTGTATGTCAAGAATAGCCCAAATTCCCGCCTTTCGTAAATGCAAAAAGGGATCCCCGAAACGCACAATAGATGCGCGCTTCGGGGATCCCCCTTGCTGTCCACTATTAGACAACCCGTAAATCGACGGTAACGTTCCCTCTCGTCCCTTTGGAATACGGACAAATGTCATGCGCGGCGTCCACGAGCTGCTTAGCCGTCTCTGGATCGACCCCGTCCACCTTCACGTCAAGCGTCACGCCGAGCTTGTAGCCGTTATCCGCTTCGTCTCGCAGGAGCGACACGTTCGCGGTAACCTGCGTTCCCGTGACGCCTTGAGCGCCTTTGGTCCGGATGGCCAGCTGCAGCGCTTGGTCAAAGCAGGACGAATAGCCTGCCGCGAACAGCTGCTCCGGATTTGTTCCTTGGCCGTCCACGCCGCCTAGCGCCTTGGGCATTTTGATATCCAAATTCAATACGTTGTCCGAAGAAACGACCTTGCCGGACCTTCCACCGGTTGCCGTTACCGTAGCCGTGTATAATACGCTCATCGTTCCCGTCCCTTCGCATCCTTATAGTCGGTTGATCCATATGCTTCCGTATTGTGGGTCAAGGGGAGGAAAGTTATGCAGCGTTATACAGCGTTACGCCGCGGCCTTCAGAGGCAGCGCCGCCTTGCCGCGTTCGCTCAAGGCGATCCGTAGGATCGTTAAGCCGAGCGCCGCGACCGTGATCATCGCCAGACCGATCGCCGAGCCAAAGATCGTGCCGCCCCCATATACAAGCCGCATCGCGCCGTCGACCGCGTTGGGCACCGGTAGGAAGCTGCCGAGATCGCGATAAAACGGCGAAAGCATAGATGTCGAAATGATGTTGCCCGCGGTCATCAGCTGGACCGGAATCAACAAGACGTTGAAGAGCGGAGCCGCATTGCCGAAATAGGCAAAGGCAAACTGCGTGACGGTCAAACTAGCGGCAAAGACGAGCATTTCGAAGCCCCACAGCTGCCAAAAAGAAGCTTCCACCACCAAGAAAAGCTTGGTCGCGGCCGACATAAGCAGCGGCACGACGATCGCGATCCCCGCCAAAATCAGCTGCCTGCTCAGGAAAATGTCCCATTTGGAATATTCGCGCTTCAAGCGCAGGGACGAAATATTAAATTGAATGTTCGCCGTCATGGACGCGATATAAGGGATGAAGCCGAGGATCATCGGCAGCATCGATGTCGCGAAGTTGGAAACCGGATTCGTCTTGACGACTTCGCCTTGAATCGGCAAAGGCTTGGCTTCCGGAACGATGACACCGTTCAAAGCCGTCGTCAACTGTGCCGCCATCCCCTCCATTACCGCTTTGACGACCTCGGAGCTTCGATCATTGACGTAATAGGTCAGTCGTGCCCCGCTTCCGGATTGCGCTTGCTCGGCCAAGCCCGCGGGAAGCGCTATGACCATATCCATCTTGCCTTCGTTCATGTCGTCCATCGCCGCATCAAGCTCCGCCTGCGGAATCACTTGGAAGGGCATGCTAGCCATGACGTTCGCGATCCGATCTTCCGCGCCTGCGGCTTCGCTCCCGACGAGCCCGACGCGAAGCTGGTCGATCCGGTCCGTCGCATGATTATAGCCGGTCATCCAAATAAGCAGGAATACGGCGGGAACGAAAATCGAGAATACGATTCCGATCCGGGTTTGCAAAATGTTCAACATCGGTCTAGCAGATTTCAAGTCCATCCATCCTCTTGTGTGTATATTTTCTGTATTCGATCAGTCCTGCAGGTTGTCTTGCATCGTGCGGATCACGCGCTCGAATAGCTCCAGCTCCTCGTCCGAAATGCCTCGCAACGCCTGAGCTCTCGTCTTTGCCTCCCAAGGGGCAAGCTGATCCAATACGCGTTCCGCCTCTTCCGTCATGTACAACAGGAAGGCGCGCCGGTCCGATGGGTCCGGACTTCGCTTAATGAGGTTTTTGGCTTCAAGCTTCTCAATGATCTTGCCAGTCGTCGCTTGATCCTTGTACATTTGATCGGCCAGCTTCTTCTGGCTGATGCCGTCCTTCAATCGCAGGTTCACGAGCAGCCCGAACTGCTCCGGCGTCAAGTCGAACGCCTTGGTGTGCGCGCCCATGACTCTGCGGTATGCGGATGCCGTATGATGAAGCAGATAACCGAGCGAGCGGTCATCGCGCGTGGACATTGTAAATCGAGCTCCCTTCCGCAATTCATATGTATACATATTATATGTGTACATATTATTTGGCGTCAATGTTCCATTTATTGGGGACGAGTCGGAATACAACAAAAAAACTGCCGCTCGGGCAGTTTTTTGGGAACAGGTTATATGGGAACTGGGTATTCGATTCAAAGAATGATGCGAACAATGAGTGCGCTGCGTTCGCCGTCTATAGTTCGATCGACTCTCCCGGCGCCAGTACTTTGCCTTGTAAGCCGCGGTTCGCAAGCTTCGCAACAAAGGATTCCGCATCCTGCTTAATAACAGGGAAGGAGTCGTAGTGCACCGGGATGACCAGCTTCGCGTTGTACCACTCCGCCGCTTGCAGCGCATCCTCGGGTCCCATCGTGTAATGATCGCCGATCGGAATGAAGGCGACGTCGATGGCGTTGCGCTCGCCGATCATTTTCATATCGCCGTAGAGCGCCGTGTCTCCCGCATGCAGAATCGTCAGACCGTCGGCGCGAACGATAAAGCCCGCCGGCATGCCTGCGTACAAGATTTGCTGCGACTCCTCCAAGACGATGCCCGAGCTGTGGAATGCTTGGATCATTTTGGCTTGCGCAAAACCAAGATCGACCGTACCGCCCATGTTCATGCCGATCGTCTTTACGCCCTTCCAGGACATATACGTCGCCAACTCCACGATGGCCACGACCGGCGCGTCGTTCGCTTTGGCGATCGGCTCCGCATCCAACAAGTGATCCATATGCGCGTGCGTTAGCAGAACCGCGTCCGCTTGGATATCTTCCGGCTTCGCCACCGCGAGCGGATTGCCTCTGAGGAACGGATCAATGACGAGCGATTTGCCTTCGGACGTCACGAGTTGGATGCACGAATGACCGTGATAAACGATTTTCATAGGATTTCCTCCTTTGGTTTGTTATCTGGTTGTTCGCCGCGAGCAATGCCTTTCACCGTGCGGCGCAGGATAATATTGGACATTGGACGCCGACGTGAACTAATTCGCCCGGTCAAGACCAAATTCCTCTCTCCATGCTGCGAGAACGATGTTGAAACAAAGAAAGAGGAACTCCTGTTATTCCAAAACGTTGCGCAAATGGAGCGAAAAGAAAAATAGGCGCAGGCAATGGCAAAATGTGGTTGACAGTTATTACCGTCATGTTTTATTATACGAGTAAATAAATTTGACCGTGTAAAACGATTAGGATGTGAAAATATGTTGGACCAATACTACATGATCACGAACTACGACCAGCTCAAGGCGCTCAGCGACCCGTTCCGGGTGAAAATTCTGAACATGCTCATCGAGGGCTCCTATACCGGCCAGCAGATTGCGCATAGTCTTGAGATTCCGCGAGCCAAAATCCACTATCATCTGAATGAACTGGAGAAGTACGGATTCATTCACGTCGTTCACACGGAAGCCAAAAACGGCATTATCCAGAAGTTTTACCGTTCGGTTGCGTACAGCTTCCGCATTGCCGACGACCTGCTGCCTTACGCGTCCGAAGTCGGGGATTATTATCGACACAGCATGTTGGAGGTGCTAAACCGGGCGAGACTGCGCGTCATCTCCGCCCCCGAGGAAGCCTTCCACACGACAATCGAAGACGTGACGCGTCGCCCGCGTCTCATGATGCAGGCGGAAATTCGGGCAACTGAGGCGCAATTCGTCGACTGGCTCGTCCGCTTCCGCAAGCTCGTGGAAGAGCTCGACCAGCTTCCGGAACCGGAAAATCCGGATGAAGCCAAATGGTACTACTTCTCCGGCATCGGGCTGCAAATCGACGAGCCCCGCTTCGGGACCGACCGCGAGCCGGCCGTCGAAGAACCGATTTCCGAACAAGAAGACCCATCCATCACCCTCAAGGAGGAAGAAGAATGAACCCTATGCACCCGTATCCATTCGAGAAAATGCATCAGGCGCAGCAGGCCGAAATGGTCCAACGCGCCCGCCATGCGTGGAAATTCGCCGAGGCGAAGCCGCGCAAGAGAATTGTCGCCAGATTGATCGAACGTCTCGCGAGAAGAAAGGACGATGCGCTGAAACGTCAGGCCTATCTGGTCTTGGAGGAAATGCTGCGCCACGAGAACGACGAATTCCGCCTGCGCGCCGCCGAAATTATTCTCCGTCCCGCTCGCGGCGCCGCGATCCCCCGCTCGGTCCATCGTTCGTAATGCGCGCATCCCGCCTAATCGCAGCGATGCGAATCCAACTTATTCTCGCCACCCGTCCCGCTGCATGCCATAAAATCAAAGCTTGCATGTATAAAAGCTCCTTCCCGGGCAAGACCTTAAGAGAGGTCGTCATTCCGCGGAAGGAGCTGTTTTTATGCTGCGCTATCAAATCGCCGCCATGTTCGTTGCCGTCAGTCTCATTCTCGTTCCCACCCGGGTGCTGACGCGACCAGAAGCCCTCGCCGCGCCAGTCCTCGCCACACAGCGCGATAATCCGATCGCGGGGACGTACTTCGTCACCGAAGGCGCGCTCAGCAAGCCGTCCGCCCACACGCCGACCTGGATCGCTTACACGTATTTGGACCAAATGCGCAAACCATACGGCCTCCGTCAGCCGAAAAAAGAGATGATCGTTCGGCGCATCGCAAGGCACGAAACCGGCGGCTATACGGTACATATGGAGCAACAGCTTCACGGAAGACCCGTATTCGGCGGCGAACTGGCGCTGCGTATTGATGCCGAAGGGGTCATCCGCCGCGTAGAAGGAACCGTGTATCCACAGCTAGCGAGCCGCGTGTTCAAGAAGTTCCCGGCCCTTAGCGTCAGACGTGCGGAGCAGAAAGCAAGAGCGTCGTATAAGGGGGCCGGCCAGCTTAGAGCGCAGCCCGTCACGTCGCTGTATTATTTGCCCGCGCGGGCAGGCGTTCCGCTCGTCTACGACTTTACGTTCCAGGTTGAAGGGGCCGCGGACAGCCAAGCCATTTATCGCGCGCAGGTTCATGCCGTAATGGGCCATGTGCTGAAATAGCTACCCTTTCGCTGCCGCGTTCGTCTTTCCGGCTTCCGCCTTGTCCGTGAAAAACCACTTCATCATCGGCGGCGTCACGATCGTCGTCAGCAGCACGACCACGACAAGCACCGCGAACAAGTCCGGCTGCAGCAAGCCTGCTTCCTGTCCGATCGCGGCGATGATGAGCGCGACTTCGCCGCGCGATACCATCGCCGCTCCGATGCCTAGCGCGCCGCGCCAGCCGAAGCCCGCCGCCTTTGCGCCTAACGCAGACCCCAGAAGTTTGGAGACGATTGCGATCACGGTCAGACCCGCGATCAGGCCGAGCTGGGACGAAATGCCCGAGAACTCGACTTTGACTCCGACCGACGTGAAGAAGACCGGCACGAACACGGCGTAGCTAATGATCTCGATTTTCTCCGTGACCTCGTGCCTGTAACCCGTGAAACTAATCGCCACGCCCGCCATGTAAGCGCCGATGATGGCAGCCACGCCCGTGTATTCGGCCATATAAGCGAACACGAAGCATAGGATCAATGCCGCCGATACGACCGATTCCGTCACGCGAAGCGGCGCGAACATCCGCAGCACAAGCGGCACGAGCTTCCACGCCGCCAGGATGCCGACCGCGAAAAATGCGACTTTCTTCAAAATGACGACGCTCAAATTGACATCGCCGCCTGCCAAGCTCATGACGAATGCCAGCGCGATGATGACGAGCACGTCGTCTATGACAGCCGCACCCAAAATCGTCGCCCCTTCTCTTGACTTCAACCGGCCCATCTCCTTGAGCGCTTGAACGGAGATGCTCACGCTCGTGGCCGAAAGCAGCAAGCCGAGAAACACCGATTCGAGCGGCGGCAGTTCCATGAGCACGCCCGCCCCGTACCCTAGCGCGAGAGGCAACGCGATCCCGGCCACCCCGACATAAGACGCCGCTTTGCCCGTACGCTTGAATTCCTCCGCATCCGTCTCGAGACCCGCCAAGAACATCAGCAGAATAACGCCGATCTGGCTGAGCTCCTCCAATACGTCCGTCGCCGTAATCAGTCCCAGCACGGCCGGTCCCAAAACAATCCCGATGAGCAGCTTGCCCAATACGGCCGGCTGTCGAAGCTTCACGCTCAAATCGCCAGCCAGTTTGGATGCTAGCAAAATGATGGCCAAATCAAAAATCAACATCGTTCAACACCTTCCTCATTCCTTTAGTATGGATTCTTCGATGACCCGTATGCGCAAAAGGAGCCCGCCACCAGCGGATCCCGTGCGCTAGGCACGGCGATCCCTTGGTGACAGGCTCCTCCGGGTCGTTGCTCGTATTCGATTGTTACTCCTCTTCCCACGCTAGCGAGAGAATCAGCTTCGCCTTAAAGAGCGCCGTCAGGAGATCCGCGTAATGCTCAGCCCGAACAATAATCTTATACGTATGATCGGGGTATACGTAGAACAGCGCGTCCGTATAATCATCGTTGTCCTCGAACAACCGCTGGATGTCTTTCATCCTTGCCGCATATGGATCGGCTTGAATCAGGCGAATTCGAAATTCGGTTTCCTCGCCGTCCCGTGCCTCTTGCATCTCGATTACGGTATCGTCGATCTCGTATCGTATCATCGTTGCCTCTCCTTACATCAAGTATCGGACGTAAACATATACGCTTGCCATCGCAATAGAGAGCAGCATGAGCGGGAACCCGATCTTCAGGTAGGAGAGAAACCGGATCGGATACCCTTCCTTGCCCGCCAATCCCGCCACGATCAAGTTCGCGCTCGCGCCGATCAAGGAGCCGTTGCCGCCCAGACAAGCGCCCAGCGCCAGACTCCACCAGAGCGGCTCGAGATTATCCATGCCCATCTGCCCCATCTCTTGAATCATCGGGATCATCGTGGCCACGAACGGGATGTTGTCAAGGAACGCGGACGCGATCGCGCTTAGCCACAAAATCAGCATCGACGTCGCGAGCAGGTCTCCCCCCGTCAGCTCGATCGCCTTGGCGGCCAGCTGCGCGATCACCCCGGTCTCAACCAAGCCGGACACCAAGGCGAACAGCCCGATGAAGAAGAAGATCGTCGTCCACTCCACCCGGGTGAGTGCTTGCTCCATCTTGTGCTCGCCCGTCAATAGCAGCAGCACGAAGGCGCCGGTCAAGGCGACGGCCGACGACTCCAGATGCAGCGTCTGGTGCAGGAAGAAACCCAAAATGGTCAGTCCCATGACGATCAAACACTTCATCAGCAGCTTGCGGTCCGTAATGAGCTCCGACATATCCAGCTTCATGACGTCGGCCTGCAGCTCGGGCGTCGTCCGAATCTGCTTGCGGAACATCCAGATGAAGAGCGGAATATAGACCAGCATGATCAGGATGACGATCGGCGCCAGGTTGTAGATAAACGCCATGAACGTCAGCTCTTCCACTTCGCTGCCGATCATGATATTCGGCGGGTCGCCGATCAGCGTCGCGGTGCCGCCCACGTTCGACGCGATAATTTGCGTGATGAGGAACGGAATCGGATTGACCCGAAGCTGTCTCGTAATGCTGAATGTGACAGGGACCATAAGCAGCACGGTCGTCACGTTGTCGAGAAAGGCCGAGCCGAACGCCGTGATTAGCGCGAGGGCGACCAGAATGCGCACAGGCTCTCCTTTCACCTTCTTCGCCGCCCAGACGGCGACGTATTTGAACAGCCCGGTATCTGCGGTTACGCTTACGATGATCATCATCCCGACCAACAAGCCAAGCGTGTTGAAATCGATATGATGGAGCGCCGCCTCCTGCTCCACGATGCCGAATACGACCATCGCCAGCCCGCCCAGCATGGCTAGGATCGTCCGGTGAATCTTCTCCGAAATAATTAAACCATAGATCAAAAGAAAAATGCTGATTGCCCAGTAAGCCTGCTGCTCCACTTGTACTCCTCCTTGCTTAATGCGTGATGCCCTAACCTTGGTATACCCCAAAAAAGACAAAAAGAGCCCGCTGTTGGCAGGCTCCTCCGGTAATCTCCATATGATTAGATGTCGTAATTATAGCGGCAAGCGGTTCCAGTTGTAAAGAGCGCCTACGTGCTGAATATGCCGTCCAAATACGCTTTGAGATCAACCCTAATCGGCATCAGATAGACGTTGGTTCCGGTCGTCTCGCCATAATCGAGCACCCGCCGCGCGAATCGCACATTCCAATCCAGTGACGGCTCGAAGCTTGCCGGGAACACCGCGTTGTTCTTCGTCTCCCAATAGTTGCGAGACCTCTCGCTGGTGACGGGCGACACGCCCCAGTAAATCTCTTGCCCATCCATCAACTCGTGATAGACTTCCATCAGCCGCAGGTCGAAGAACGGCTGGGTGAAAAATCCGTCGGCGCCCGCGTCCAGCTTGCGTTGGATATAGTCGTATTCGCCGCGGAAGTTGTCCCGATACGGGTCGATCGCCCCGTATACCTTCATCGCCGGACGGGCTTGCTTCAGCTTGCGGATTAATTCCACGCTCGTCGTCGGATAAACCGAGCGGTTCATATCCTGCGGCGGGTCCCCGGTCACGACGAGCACTTGGTTGATGCCTCGCTCATCCAGTACGTCCAGGAGGCCGAAATCCTGCTTCAAATTAAAATCGATGGCCCGAATATGCGGAATACAGGTGCCGAAGCGGCGGCTCGCCTGCGCGGCGCCTTCCCAGCTGCGCATCGACAAGCGCAGCAAATCCGGTATATTAATCGCATTGATCGCGGCATAGCCCGTGTGCACGAGCTCAAGCTCCGCTTCCAAATGGGCGGTGTCCCTCGGTATAAGCTCAATTGAGATGTTCAGCGCGGCCACATCCATTCTATCATCATCTGTCCCCTACGATCGGCATGCATCTGCGCGCCAATCTATCATTCCGACGCTACACTACTATTCTATGTCCGTCTACGGAAAAGGAGATCGTGTTCATCCCAGTCTATCATAATTCACTAGACCAGGAGGTCGTCCAAACGAAAATATTATGGCCGCGAGCTGCATGCCAACTCCCAGAATTACGCCGTGCCTGCTGCGCGCTCATCTGGGCAAATCCCGGCAAGGCGACGATGACGCGCGGCCCGTTCGTCCCGACATTCCGGCACCGCCTATCGCGTCTCCTCCGACTCCAATCCGAGCGGCGCGCCAAAGCATAGCCGGTAGCCGTAGAGGTCTTCCACGATCAAATCGCGCATGCGGTAAGCCATATTTTCCGGGCCGAAAATAATGTTGGCCCCGCTGGCCTTGAACTCCTGGTACACCGCGTTCACATCGTCCACCCAAATGTACGTGTCGAGTTCGACGCCCACACGCCGGTTCGGACGAACAGCCCCTTCCACCTTGCTCTCCTTGAACAGAAACTGCACCCCGTCGCGCATCACGAACTCGCCGTCCACCGCGAACCCGAGCACGTCGCTGTAATAGCGCTGCGCCTCTTCGAGATCAGTGACGATAAAAACATGCGAGGCATAGTTAAAGCTGGGGCCATGAGGGCCTTGCGCCTTCTGCTGATCCTGAATCACGAACGCTCACTCCCAATTAACATGTTACCCTCTACTATTTACCAGAATGCTGAAAAGCATTACAACAAACGCGGCGAGCGGGCGACGAAGGCATGAAGGAGGAAGCGCAAAAAGACAGCACACGTCAATAAGGAGGCGCCCCAAAAGTCATCATGATGATGACGTCGGGACACCTCTTCCCAATTAAATGGGGTGAAGGCTGGTTTAACCCAAGTTAGGGCGATCGACGAAGCTGAGCTCGGCCTTCTCGGTTCCGTGCAGCTCGAATACGATGAACTCGTTCTCGCCTTCGCGAAGCAGCGGAGCGGGAATGTAGAGCGTCTTCTGCGGGCCCGCTTCCCAGTATCGGCCGAGGTTGAACCCGTTGCAGTAGACGACGCCCTTCGTCCAGCCTCTCGTCTCCAGGAACGTGTCGCACGGCTTGCCTTCCACGTGGAGCACCGCGCGGTGGAACCTCGGCTGCGGGTAGGCTGGCTCCGCGGCCGCGAAGTCGAGCGCATCCAAGTTGTCGAGAGGGAGACAGTATGTCGACCAGCCGAACAGGAACGCATTGCCGATGCGCACGCCCTCGGTAATGCCCTTGCGGTCCAGCATATACGGTCCGTAATTGATCCGCCCCATGTTCTCGACGACAATCCGCAGCTGAATGCCGCCTGCCGGCACGGCGTACCGGATCTTCTTGGTCTTGTCGGCGCGCTCGATCACGCCAAGGAACCGATCGTCGGCGAAGACGAGCGCGCGGTCATGGCAGTCCTGAATGACGAGCTCCTCCTCGTCGCGCGGGCCGGAGACGAACGTCTCGTAGACGATAAAGCCGTCGTTCTGGCCGAGCGCTTCCATCGTCTCCGGCGCGGCGGTCCGAATCGGGGACGACAGACGCGACAGTTGACCGAACAAACCGACGGATGCCTGCACCGCGATCGTGCCATAAGCCTTGGTCGGAATCGGTGCCGGCAGCTTCAGCTCGGGCAGCGTCTCGAACTGCGCGATCACGTCCCGCACCGCGTAGAACTTGACCGTCGGCTCGCCTGTCTCGCTGAGCGGAGAATCGTAGTCGTAGCTCGTAATCGTCGGCTGGTACTCGTCGCGAGACGGACAGTTCGCCCCGCTCATGTAGCCGAAGTTGGTGCCGCCGTGGAACATATAGAAGTTGACCGAAGCGCCGAGCTCCATCATATCCCGGAAATGCGCGGCGGCATCTCCCGCCTCGCGGGTATGATGCGGCTCGCCCCAATGATCGAACCAGCCGTTCCAATATTCCATGCACATGAGCGGACCTTCCGGTTGGTAGCGCCGCAGCATCTCGAACGAACGAGCGGCCTGCGAGCCGAAGTTCGCCGTTTCCAGCACGCCTTCAACCATGCCGCCCTGCAGCATGTGATGCTCCGGCCCGTCGGAGGTAAACAGCAGCACATCGATGCCGCGGGCGACGAGTCCGTCGCGCAAATAATTCAGGTACGCCTTGTCGTTGCCGTAGCTGCCGTACTCGTTCTCGATCTGCACAGCGATGACCGGTCCGCCGTGCGTGAGGAGCAGCGGCTTAAGCAGCGGCAGCAGCGTATCGTAATAGTCGTCCACGTGCTTCAAGTACGGCTCGTGCATGCAGCGCAGTTTCATGCCCGGATCCGCCAGCAGCCAAGCCGGCAGCCCGCCGAATTCCCACTCCGCGCAAATATACGGGCTTGGGCGCACGATGACGTGCAGCCCCAGGTCGCCGGCCAACCGGACGAATGCCGGCAGGTCCGCGATCCCCTCGAAATTGAACCGTCCTTTCTTCGGCTCGTGGAGATTCCACGGCACATACGTCTCTACCGTATTGAATCCGCAAGCCTTCAGCTTCAACAGACGGTCTTCCCAATATTCAGGCACGATTCTGAAATAATGCACCGCGCCGGATAAAATCCGAATCGGCTCCCCGTTCAGCACGAATGATTGGCCTTCTACGCCGAAATGTCCCATCGATCCTTCACCTTCCGTTATGTAGTCCCTTATTCCTCTTCATCGTAATGAGGATGGGAAGCCAATCGAATAGCCAAACCGTCCGATTGATTGACCTTTTGAGAGAGGGTCTTTTATACTGATGGCACTAGTCGCAATTCATTGTCAGGGAGGCACGCGTTACATAATGGACAACATCATCCGTCTTCCAAATATGATCAGTACGCTGCAGACGGTCGGCTGCCATTTCGGCGTCAAACCGCCGGGCTGGCGCTACGAGCGCCACCATCATTTTCTGTTCGAGATTCTCCACTGCCGTGAAGGCGAGGTAACCCAAATCGTCGGACAAGATGCGCTGACGCTGCGGGCGGGCGACTGGCTGCTGATCAAATCCGGCATTCCGCACGAGACGATCAATGAAGCGTCCGGCGACCTCTACCGATATTTCAATGTTCATTTCGATCTGGACGAACCGAAGCTGCGCGAGCTGCTCTGCAGCGCCGATTGCGTCCTGTTGAGCGATGACGAGGTCAATCCCGCCGAAGGGAGCGCCGGTCAGCTCGCCGAGCTCGAGACGATCATGAGCCTTCATGGCGAAGAAGGGGAAGCCGGCATGGAAAGCGCGATCGGGCAGCTTCGCATTCAGGTATTCCTTCTTCAGTTGATCGGCAAATTCGCGGACAAGCTGTTCACGGAAGGCCCGCAAGCCGCCCCTTCCGCTTCTAGATCGCCGGCAACGACGAGCGAAACGGAGATTGCCCGGGAAATGGAGCGGCTGCTGAAGCTCTACTATGCCCGCAAAGGCGCGATCAGCGAGGTGGCGCGCACGATCGGATTAAGCCGCAGCCAATGCACGAAAATTTTCCACAATATCTACGGCCAGTCGCCGCGTCAATATGTGAGCGCGCTCGTCCTGAGCCGGGCCAAGCATCTGCTCGTCTACTCGACACTGACGATGGAGCGGATCGCGGAGGAGCTTGGTTTCGAATCGGCTAGCCAATTCTCCCGGCAATTCCGACGCTGGACCGGCATGGCGCCTTCGCACTATCGGCCTCGCTACGAATCCAAGCGGTAGGAACGACTGCCGCACTGGCCGAACTTATGCATGAAAAGAGGACACGACATGAATATTCGTACCGCAAACGAACGAGATCTGCCCGCCATCGTGCGCTTGCTTAGCGAGGATGAGCTGGGATCGACCCGCGAGCTGATCACCGACCCGCTGCCAGCCGCTTATATGGAAGCATTCGCACGCATCCAGCATCAACGGGGCAATTCCGTCCTCGTGGTCGAATCGGACGACGAAATCGTGGCCTGTCTGCAGCTCACCCTTATTCCCGGACTTGCCCGCAAAGGCATGCTTCGCGCGCAAATCGAAGGCGTGCGGGTCGACGGTCGTTACCGCGGCCGCGGAATCGGCGAGCAGCTGTTCCGGCATGCGATCGATGCCGCTCGCCGCGAAGGCTGCGGGATGGTCCAGCTGACGACGGACAAGAGCCGCGCCGATGCCCGCCGCTTCTATGAGAAGCTGGGATTCGCCGCTTCGCACGAAGGCATGAAGCTTATGTTAACCTAATTGTTCCCGCACAGAAGGAGTACATCATGATGAACGCAATGAACGCGGCCGACCGCCGGCCGCTCCTCGGCATGCTGCTGGCCATGACCATCTTCGGCACGGTCGGCTTCGCGGCAGGCTTCACCGGCTTAAGCTCGTACGAGCTCGTCTTCGTCCGCTGTCTATGCGGCACGCTGTTCCTCGCCGCCGGGTGGCTATTGTCCGGACAAGCCGCCCGCGAGCGGTGGAACCGCAAGGAAGTGCTGCTCGTGCTTGCCAGCGGGCTATTGCTCGTTTTCAACTGGGTCTTCCTGTTCCGCGCCTTCGAATTGATGCCGGTGACGGTGGCGATCTCGATCTATTACTTCGCGCCGGTCATCGTGCTGCTCGCGGGCAGCCTGCTGTTCCGGGAGCAGCTGACCTGGCACGCGGTCGTCTCCATCGCGCTGTGCACCTTGGGCACGGCGCTCGTATCCGGCATCCGGTTCGACATGCCGCCATCCGATTGGCTGGGGGGCGGCGTCCTGTGGGCGTTCCTCGCCGCGCTGTTCTACGCCGCGCTCACCCTGCTCGGCAAAGGCATTCGCACCATGAGTCCCTACGCCGTATCGATGCTGCAGACGGCGCTCGGGGTCGCCATCTTGCCGCCGTTCGTCCATTTCGGCGCTTACGAGGGACTATCGGCAAGCAACTGGACGGCGGCTGCCATCGTGGGGGTCGTGCATACCGGGCTCGTCTACTTCCTCTTCTTCGGCAGCGTCCGCCATCTGTCCGCCCGCGCCATCTCCGCCCTGGTCTTCCTCGATCCGGGCGTGGCGATCCTGGTCGATATGGGGCTGAGCGGATTCCGTCCGACTTGGCCGCAAGCCGCCGGCATCGCGCTGACGTTCGGCGGCATGGCCGTGATGCTGCTTCGCCGGGATTAATCAGAGACGAAGAGAAACATAAAGGGAGCATGCCGGCGTCGCGTTCCGCGACAATGGCATGCTCCCTTATTCGGTTTAAAATTCAATGCCCCGGACCTTCGCGAACACGAGCGTGTCCCGAAGCGAGCCGTCGACGCCAAGCTTCTCCATGCGAAGCAGCCCTTCCCGCGTAAACCCGCACCGCTCCGCCACCGCGGCGCTGCGAACGTTGCGCGCATCGCAGCGGATTTCGATCCGATTCGCCCCCAGCTCATGGGCCGCGAAGCTTGTGATGCGATGGACCGCTTCGGTGATGTACCCTTGCCCGGTGAAGCCGCTTCGCGCCCAATAGCCGATCTCGAATTTGCGCGCCTCCCATTCGATCCGGTGCAGGCCGCTCGATCCGACGAGCCGTCCGGTTGCCTTCTCGATCAGCAGCAGCCACAAATCCGAACGGTCCAAGTAACGCGCCCGACCTTCGCGGACGGTAATCTCGGATTGCGCCACGCTCGGCAGCTCGACCGCCCATGGCATCCAAGCGGATAGCTCAGGCATGCTCTCGGCGACCGCTTCGTTCAGCATTGCCCCGTCGCCCCAGCGCGGCGCCCGGATAAGCAATCTTTCGCTCTCGAACTGCTCCGCCACCTCCAACAGCTGCGGATGTACGTTTTGGTCCTCCATCGCCACGCCCTCCTCCGTTGTTTATAACTCCCACTATCGCATACGGCAAGAATCATTGTCTATTCGTTTTTCGGCAGATTGCGCATAATTCGCCTTCTCACTGCGCATGCTCAGGGCAGTTCACGATTCGAGCGGAGGAGATGCTGAAATGCCCGACTGGCTGGAGGCCGCGATTCGCACGTTGACGGCCATCGTCATTCTGTTCTTCCTGACCAAAATGCTCGGCAAGCGTCAGGTGTCCCAACTGTCGGTATTCGAATATATGACCGGCATTACGATCGGCAGCTTGGCCGCGTACGTCTCGATTAATTTAAGCACCCCATGGTACCTCGGGCTCGTCTCGCTCGTCGTGTGGGTCTCGTTCTCGTATGGCATGGAATTCGCCCAAATGAAAAGCAAGCGGGTGCGCGCGTTCGTCGAAGGCAAAGCGACCGTGCTCATCCAGCAAGGGCATGTGCTGGAAGCCAATATGCGCAAGGAGCGTCTGACGACGGACGAGCTGCTGCAGGAGCTTCGCCGCAACGGCGTGTTCCGCCTGGCCGACGCGGAGTTCGCCTTGATGGAGACGAGCGGCGAGATCAACGTCATGACCGCCGCCGAAGGAAGACCGCCAACGAGGCGGGATTTCGGCATGCACACGGGGATGAAGCGCGAACCGATCGCCGTGCTGATGGACGGCGTTGTCATGGAAGAGCAGCTCGCATCCATTCGGCTCAACCGGGGCTGGCTCGATCACGAGCTGGCCCAGCGGAGCCTTGCTGCCGAGGACGTGTTCCTCGCCCAGCTCGATGCCGACGGCGAGCTCTATATCGATCTTTACCGCGACGCGACCGAGTCCTAGGTTGGCGGATAAGCGGATGGGTTGGCGTCCAGCGACGGAGAATAGGTGCAAACCGCGGGCGTCCAAGCTTATAATAAGGGTATTACCGCATGGGAGGCCCCTTATGAAACGAATCAAAATGCTGACGACCGGCGGCACGATCGCGATGCAAAGCAATCCCGAAACAGGCGTCGTGGAACCGATCGAAGGCCATCATATGACAAGCTGGCTGGACCATAGCTCCAGTATCGATATGGAAGACGTCTTCAACAAGCCGAGTCCGCACTTGACGTTCGCCGACCTGCATCTGCTGCTAACCAAGGTCAAGGCCAACCTGGACGATCCGCAGATCGACGGCATCGTCATCACCCATGGGACAGATACGCTGGAGGAAACCGCGTATTATCTCGATCTTCATCTGCCGCTCGGCAAGCCCGTCGTATTGACGGGCGCGATGCGCTCCTCCAACCAGATCGGCTCGGACGGTCCGACCAACTTGGTCAACGCGATCCGGACGGCGGGCAGCCCGGGGGCGGTGGGCAAAGGGGTGCTCGTCGTCTTTCAAGACGAGGTGCACGCGGCGCGCTACGTGACCAAGACGCATACGTCAAGCCTCTCCTCCTTCAAATCGCCCGAATTCGGGCCGATCGGGTACGTGGAGAAGCATCAGGCCGTGTTTCATTACAAGCCCCGTCAGCAGGAGAACTACCCGGCATCGGCGGAGATGAAATCCGTCTACATCGTGAAGGCGGCCATCGACATGGACAGCGCGATGATCGACTTCTTGATTACCCGCGGCATCTGCGGACTCGTCATCGAGGCGTTCGGGCAAGGCAACGTGCCGCCGACGCTCATGCCGGGCATCAAACGGGCGATCGGCGCCAACATTCCCGTCGTGCTTGTCAGCCGCTGCGGCAGCGGACGCGTGCAGGATACGTACGGCTACGAAGGCGGCGGTCACAGTTTGAAGGCACTCGGCGTCATGTTCTGCAATCGTCTGAACGGGCCGAAGGCGAGAATCAAGCTCGCTTCGCTGCTCGCCGTCACGACGGATGCGGCCGTCATTCGCGAAGCGTTCGAAGCGGAAGCGAGCATGCCCGAATAAACCTGTTAACAAAGAAGGACCTCGCTTCCGCGCGAACTGCGCGAAACGAGGTCCTTTTGTTTGAGCGTAAATAACCACGGGTTGAGACCGCCATCTTTACGCAAATCGAACATCCCGATAACCAAGCGTTAACGATCGCTGCCTACAATTAGCAGCATGGAGGTGAGAGGCATGTACTACGAAGAAGACCGGGTTCCGTACGACCAGCCGGACGACATCGCGTATCCGCGCGAGGAATCCCACCAGGGCCCATCGAAGCCTGAGACCGTCTAAACGCGAAGCAGCTGTCTGCGACAGGTGCTTTTTCTTTGCTTCCAGCTGCCGCTCTCGAGGATCGCATGCCAAAGAGGCCTTGTCTCCCGCTTCTAGAAGCGATATTCCAAGACCTCCCGCACTGCTCGGCACATCCGTCCCTTACATCGGCTGCGTTAGGTACATCAATGCGGCTTTGCCGTCTTTCATATAAAAATGCACCCGCAAGTAATCCCCCCACCGGTAGCTCCAGGCGACGGACGACTTGGAATTGGGCTCCCCGATCTTCTCGAGCAGCTCGGCTTCGGTCGATCCGACCCCGGCGCCGCTGCTCGTACGGTAACGATCATCCACGAAAAAGTAGCTAAGACTCATTGCAATCACACCCTCTTCGTAAACGACGACCTTCCGCGCCTCCCCGAACATCTCGTCGAAATAACCGATTTCCTCTTTCGGCGTTAACTTGGCTTCCTCTCGCTCCCAATCGGGGAACAGCTTCCCGTCTACCTCCAGCAGCTCCGCGTCGTAGCTGCCCTCATTCACGGTGTCCTCCTTGCGCTCCATGGCCAGCTGCTGCTCATCACGGAAAGCCGCAATCTCCGCCAGCTTCGATTCCGGTTTGAACAGCCGGTGCATGAGGAGCAGCGTGTTCTCGTTCGCATAGAAAGACTGGCCTTTCCACAGGATCGTATTCGTCGCGACCTCGTACGGAATCTCGAATGTTTTGCCGCCGTCCCGGATTCGAAAATAGACGTCTTCGCGGTTGTTCGCCATGGGCGCCCGGGCTTTCTCGAAGTCCAGTCCGTACAAGCTCTGCATCAAATACGATTGCTCCATGACGCTGAGATCGATGTCCTCGCCGCCGTCCGGCCGATGAATGCTGATGCCTTCCTGTCGGTCGATCACGAACGGCAGCTGCTCGCGAAGCAACCCGGTCAGGGGTTCGGTCTCCGCGGGAGGCTGCGGCTCGATCGCTTCCTCCCGGCCGTCCGGCGTCGGCTGCTCGTCGGGTGTAACCTCCCCGGGCGTGCTCGCTTCGTTCGGCTGTCCCGCCGTCCGGCTCTCTGCGTCTCTCAACCAGCCTGTATACGGCCCGGCGGGCAGTACGCCCATTACCAGCACGATCAACGCCAGCGCGCTTGCCAAGACGGCAGCCACCCTCCTTTTGCTGCCTCTGTTTCGTTTCTCGTTCATCCCTTTGGCCTCCCGCTCGATCTGCAGCATATGCCGGGGCGTAAAGGTTCGCTGCCCGGCAGGCTCCGTCGTCTTCAACAATCGTTCCCAATCAGCGTCAAATTCGTTCATAGGACGCGCCCGCCTCCTTCCAATAGACCGCGACTTTCTGCCTGGCCCGCGACAGCCGGGATTTGACCGTGCCTTCGGAGACGTCCAGCAGCTTGGCGATTTCTTTCAGCGGCATTTCATATTTGACGTGCAGCAGCAGCACCTCTCTGAATTTAACCGGCAGTTTCATGACCGCCTGCCACAGATCCGAGATCGCGGTCCGTTCCATGACCATACGCTCGGCCGACGGATTCGAGCCTTTGCTCTCGATCCACGGCATAAGCGACACTTTGCGAAAGAAAGCGGTACGTCTGTAATTGATCGCGGTGTTCCGCGCTATCGTAAGCAGCCATGTCTTGATCGAAGACTCGCCGCGGAAACGGTCAATGCTGCGGTAGGCGCTCAGAAACACGTCTTGCGCGATATCGTCCGCCAGATCGCGGCTCTTCGTCAGCACGAAGGCCACGTTCCATACGTCCTGTCCGTATTTCTCCATCAGTTCCCGGAACAATTCGTCGCTCATCGCGCTCAAATGCTTCCAGTGCGCTTCCTCCATCTCCTCACCTCCAAGCCATTAGACAACGAAAGCAGTGAAGAAGTTCCCGATTTCCGGTAAAATGGAAAAATAAATTTTTGCTTGACCCTGACACTGATGTCAGCCTTTATACTGACGATGTACCCGATTCCATCGACAATCCCGGGAGGACGACATGAAAATCGGTCAACTATCGGAAGCGACGGGCGTCAGCATCCGCTCGCTCCGTTACTATGAACAACAAGGGCTCATCGCGTCGACCCGTCAGGCCAACGGGTACCGGACGTATTCGCCGCTGACGGTCGAAACCGTCGAAGCGATCAAGCTTTACTTGAACTTGGGACTGACGACGGAGCAGATCGCCGGCTTCCTTACCTGCGTCATCCAGAACAAGGAAGCGTTCTGCGCCGAGGTCATGCCCGTCTATGAGCGGAAGCTGGCCGAGATCGAGCGGCAAATTGTGGAGCTGACCCAAATCCGGACGAATCTCATCGACCGGATGGCGGCGTTGACCGCCGAACAAAACGAAGCAACCTGCGAGGAGTGTGGGACAAATGACGATTCGAAGCGCAGCCAGCCATGACGAGTTGAAGCGCATCGTGCAGGAGGGACTGGTGCTCGTCGATTACGGCGCGTCCTGGTGCCCGCCATGCAAAGTACTGCTGCCGATCCTGGAAGAGTTGGACCGCGACTTGGGCGGCGCCGCGACCATCGTGAAGGTGGACTGCGACGAGCTGCCGGACGCGGCCTCGGCTGCCGGCGTGATGAGCATGCCGATGGTCGTCGTCTACAAGGATGGCAGTCCGATGGATAAGCTGGTCGGCCTGCGTCCGAAGGCGGCGTACCGCCAGACGTTAGATAAGTATAGCTGAAAGGGCTTCGCCCTTCGACAACCCGTCCTTTACCTCCCCCAAGCCCCCTCGCGAGGGGGTTCCGAGGGACTCGTCCCTCTGGACACCCGAAAGGGACGTACCTGCCACGCGGCCGTCTTCGATGTGTCCTTTCGCGGGGAGCCCGCTAGTCCTTCGGACTGGCTCTTGTTCGCGCTTCGTTCGGGACGTGATGCCTTGGGGCGGGATCCTGCATGGGTATGCGCTTGATGCGGCTCCGTGCTGACCTTCGCTTTCGTCCGCTTTTGCGGACACGCTTTACTTGAACCAAGTCGAACAAAGGGCTTCCCGCGCGGGAAGCCCTTTGTTCTTGCTTCGTTCGGTTTGCCCGGAAAACCAAGCCGTCCCCGGACCGCCTAGCCGAGCGCCTCGTCCAGCTGCTTGAGCGCTAGCTTCAGCTTCTCCTCCGGAATCGCGTCCAGCCGGTCGCCGATGCTGATCTCGAAGCAACTGCCATCGCCTCTTGGCTTCACATAACTGGATAGCCCAACGCCGCTCGCTTGCGCGACTTTGACGAGCGCCTCTTCCACCTGCTCCGGCGGCAGCGCGATGTGAACATGGAACATATTCGTAACGGGCACCTCGGGCACCGTGACGACGTGCCGTGAAGCATTGAACAGACGAGCCACCTTCTCCGCGCCGGACCAGTAATGGGCCATCCTGCCTACGCGCCGATCGAAGTAGTAGTCCGCCGTGACGATATACGGATACAAGCTGATCAAATCGCCGCCATGCCGTCTTTTCCACACGGCCGACTCCTCGGTGAAATCGGACGCTCCCGCCAAAATCGCGCCGGCGATACCGCCGATCCCTTTGTAGAAAGAGACATAGACGCTGTCGAACAGCGCGCAAATTTCGGCTGCGGTCTTCTGATAATAAGGCAGCACTTCAAAGAGTCTAGCCCCGTCCAATTGAAGCTTAATGCCACGCGCGCGGCAGTAGGCAGAGATGGCCTCCAGCTCCTCGAACGCCGGCAGCTGACCGCCGATCTCGCGCTGCGGCAGCTCCAGCAGCAGACAGGCGACGTCCTCCGGCATGCTCGTCACGTCGTCCAGCCGGATGAGACGATCCGCCTCCGCCAGCAAGACCGGCTCGATGTCGTGCAGCTCGTGCAAGCCGCGCTGCTCGTGGATTTCGAGATGGCTCAGCGGATGATAGGCGACCCGCTTGGACGCCTTGCGGTCGCACCAGATGCGAAGCGCGATCTGCTGGGCCATCGTGCCGCTCGGGAAGAACACCGCCGAAGGTTTGCCCAAGTAATCGGCCATTTTACGTTCGAAATCGCCAATCACCTTGCCCTGACCGTACATATCGGCGTCCGTCTCACCGTCTACCGCTTCGAATGCTTGCTTTAAAATGTCCATATTGCGGGGACCATGTCCGCCGAGCTTATAATCCGCCTGTTGAAAGACGGTGGCTAACGAGTTGGCGTTATGCTGGTACATCCTATGATTCTCCCTTCGGTCCGCGCTGCTAAAGCCGCGTTCAAATCTAGTATAGCACGCGCAAAAGAGAAAGAGGCCTTCCATGGCTATGGAAGACCTCTCCCGCGAGACTCGCCTGATCGCGGTCCAGCCTTATTCTTGCGGCTTGCCTTCCTCCGCCGGCTTGCGGCCGATCGAATTCTTCTTCAGCAGCAGCCACACTTGCGCCGCGATGTAGATCGACGAGTACATGCCCACGGCAAGGCCGAGCGTCATCGCCATCGAGAACAGCGCGATGGATTTGCTGCCGAACAAGAGCAGAATGAACGAAGCGACAAGCACGGTCAAGCCGGTATTAATCGAACGCGTCAGCGTCTGCGAAATACTGACGTTGACGAGTCTCGACAGATCGTCGAACGTACGCAGTTTGGCAAAACGAAGATTCTCGCGGATCCGGTCGAAAATGACGATCGTATCGTTGATCGAATAGCCGATGATCGTCAAAATCGCGGCGATGAACGTCAGGTTCACCTCGAGCCGGAAGATCGAGAAAATACTGACGACGACGAACACGTCGTGGAACAGCGCCACGATGCCCGCCACCGCGAACCGCCATTCGAAGCGAATGCTGACCAGAATGATGATGCCGATACTCGCGAACAAAATCGCGTAGATCGCCTTGACCGCCAGCTCCCGCGCGATGCCCGGATCGACGGTGTTCTCCTCGATCGAGACGCCATCGCCGTATTTCTCGACGAACAGCGCTTTAATCGCCTTCACTTCGCCCTTGTCGGAATCGAGCACCCGATCGAAACGGGCGGTCACACGCTCGCTGCCTTCGCCGCCGACGGTGAGCGTCTCGGGCATGATGCCCGCTTGTTCGAACAGCGCTTCCGCGTCGGCCTTGGTGACGGTCTTGCCAACGACCATGTCGAGGCTCGTGCCGGCTTTGAAATCGACGCCGTAATTAAAGTTGAACGCCAATACGAACACGAGACCCAGCACGGTAATCCCGCCGGAGATCGCGAAGAACAGGTTGCGGAGCTTGGTGAAATTGAAAATACGATAGTAGCCATCTTCATAACCCGACTTGTCCGAGAGCTTCTGGATGTCGGCAGGCTTAACGCCGTAGTGTTTGCTCTCGCTCAGCCAGCCCGTGCCGATGAACAGCTTGAGCAGGAAGCGCGACAGATAGACGTTGGTCGCCATACTCAGAATGTTGCTGAGAATGAGCGTCAGCGCGAAGCCTTGAATGGCCCCGGTGCCGACGAAATACAGGACGCCCGCGGCGACGATCGTCGTGACGTTCGCGTCGAGAATCGTGCGGAACGAGCTCTTCGAGCCGGCTTTCATCGCCGACAGCAAGCTCTTGCCGGTGCGCATCTCTTCGCGAATCCGCTCGGCGGTAATGATGTTCGCGTCGACCGCCATGCCGATGCCGAGTACGAACGCCGCGATGCCCGGCAGCGTCAGCGTCGCCTGCATCCAGTAGTACAGGACGAGCAGACCCCAGTTATAAATAATCAGCGTGATGCAGGCGATGAAGCCCGGCACGCGATAGACGAACAGCATGAACAGCAGAATGAATACCGTGGCGATCACGCCGGCCAACAGCGTCTGCTCCAGCGATTGCTGCCCGAGGCTTGCGCCGACAGACTGCGTGTATTTCTCGGTCAGCTTGAGCGGCAGCGCACCCATGTTGATGATCTCTGCCAGTTCCTTCGCTTCGGTCATCGTGTAGTTGCCGCTGATCGTGGCGCTTCCCGCGCTGAGCACGTCCCTCACGACCGGATTGGAGAGCATCTCCTCGTCCAGATAAATCGACAGTTCCTGTCCGAGCAGCCGCTGGGAAACTTCGCGCAGCTTCTCCTTATCCTTCACTTCGATCAGAATCATCGGCTGGTTCATCTCGTCCATGGCCACTTCCGCCGCGCCTTCGACGAAATCGCTGCCGAGCAGCTCCTTCTTGCCGTCCGGTCCGCGGAAGGTCAGCTCCGCCGGCTTCTTCATCATCTCCCGGACGGTTGTCTCGTCCTGGACGCCCGCGATGCGCGCGCGGATGCGGTTCGTGCCCTCCGTTGTCACCTCGGGCTCCGTCACGCCGAAGGAATCGGCGCGTTTGGCCAAACTCTTGGCGGTCTGCTGAAGGGCTTCCTTCGTTACCGTGCCGCCTTCTTCGATCGGCTGCGCTTCATACAGAATCTCGAAGCCGCCTTTAAGATCCAGGCCTAATTTGATGCCGTTCAATATCGTCGGGCTCGTCGCGAACACGACGGTCAGCGAGATCAGCGCCGTCAGCAGAAACCCTGCTATTCTACTTCCTCTCATCGTAAACATCCCTTCGTTAGTTGGCTTCTATCCGCTTCAATTAACCCGGGGCTTGTCCACGAATACGCTCGTCATCTGGATCGGCGCCAGCAGCCGGTGCCGCAGCATAATTGCGATGGCGTCGCTGCCGGTGCGCCCCAGCTTCGCGAACGGCCTGCGCGCGCGATGAATCGAAGCCGCCAGCCATAACCCGCCCAGCGCAAGGGGGACAACCTTCGGATCGTTGGCCGGCTTGACCGCTCCCGCGGCATGCACGCCCTGCTCGGCGCCGATCCGCGCCCCGCCCACTTCCACCCGATGCGGATGGCCGGTCAGCGCCGGGGCGAGGAGCAGCGTCAGCATGCCGAGCAGTGTAACTGCGGTCCATGTATAAGGCACGGCTTTGCGCCAGCTTGCCTGCGTCATTCCGGTTGTCCCTCCTTTCATGAGGCATGTCAATCACGCATAAAAAAGCAGGCTTGCATGCAGCTGCAAGTCTGCGAAATTGTTAGAGAATCCGGATGCTATACGGATGAGCAGGCGATTGGTTTCATTTTTTTGCAGCGTTGTCCTCTCGCTAATCTGACGTCTCATCCGATGGCGGATGAGGAGTGAGAAGCCCCGCTCTTCCATGCAAACGGCTATTGACACGATATAACCTGTCATGTAATATTATCCGGGTGCTGCGCGCGCACCACGATAACCACATACTTACGATCGTATAACCTCGCAAAATGCCCGCTCGGGCAAGGGTGAGGG
Source organism: Paenibacillus xanthanilyticus (assembly GCF_042682185.1). Lineage (NCBI taxonomy): Bacteria > Bacillati > Bacillota > Bacilli > Caryophanales > Paenibacillaceae > Paenibacillus > Paenibacillus xanthanilyticus. Next base: position 1,053,898 of record NZ_JBHUHA010000002.1, read on the forward strand.
TTTCTACGGGAAGCCTTAACTTCCTAACTACGACGCCAGCCGCTCATCCTGACGATGATCCGCTGACGATCGGAGTTAGGATTTTTTTGTTTGCTGGAATTAGGGTAAGGAAATCAAGGAGGTCTGTACCAAGTATGAAATACTTATTATCCGTCTTTCTCGGAGCCGTCAGTTACGGCATCCTTTCCACCATTGTCGTGACCGCTTACGGCAAGGGATATGATCTCGGCGAAGTCGTCGGCAGCCAGCTGCTGACCGGCTTCCTGCTCTCCTGGGGTCTTGCGCTGTGGACCAAATACCGCAGCAGCCGCCTGGCCAAGACCAATCCTGCCGCCTCGGCCAAGGCCGCTAGCCTGGAGCAGAAGCTGACCTGGAAACACCGCCTGATCCTGATGGCCGCCGGCACGCCGACCGCCATTACCGGACTGGTCTACTACCACTCGCTTCGCTACATTCCGGCTTCGCTTGCCATCATTCTGCTGTTCCAATTCACCTGGATCGGCGTGCTGATGCAGGCGATCAGCCAGCGCAAACGCCCGAACGGCATCATGCTGCTGACGCTGGCCGTCTTGTTCGGCGGGACGCTGCTCGCAGCCGGCATTCTGGAGCAGGGCGCTTCGAATTTCAATCTGCTCGGCGTCATGTTCGGCCTGTTGGCCGCGATCAGCTATTCGCTGTTCATTCTGTTCAGCGGCAAAGCGGTGCCGGCCGCGAATCCGGTCTACCGCAGCGCATGGATGCTGACCGGCGGTCTGACGCTCGTCTTCATCTTGTTCCCGCCGGCGTTCCTGTTCAACGGCGTCATCTGGGGCGACCTGCTGCTCATCGGCTTCATGCTCGGCCTGTTCGGCGCCTTCATCCCGCCGCTGCTGTTCGCCGTCGGCGTGCCGCATATCGGCGAAGGCATGTCGAGCATCCTCGGCGCTTCCGAGCTGCCGGTCGCGGTCGCGCTCTCGTCGATCGTGCTGCACGAGCACGTAAGTCCGCTGCAATGGGCGGGCGTCGCGCTCGTCTTGCTCGGCGTCGCGCTGCCGGAGCTTTACAAGCATAGGAAAGCCTCCGGTACAGGAAGCGTCTTATCTTCTTCTTCATAATAGATCATTCTCTGTCCGTGCGAAAGACGTATCTGGCGCAACAACAAAGAACCTCCCGCCGCAAACTGCGATCGGGAGGTTCTTTGCTGATAATTGGCGCCATGTCTAAAACAACGCCCACCAAATTTTATCGATGCCGACCACGAAGAAAATCCATACGCCGACCAGGATATGCGAGAACGAGGCGCCCAAGAGGGAATTTTGCCGCGCATACATCCATCCCCAGTAGAGCCCCGGAAACAGCGTCAACAGCGCGAACGTCAAATTCAAATGCGCGTGCGCCATGGCAAACAGCAAATTCGAAAGAATGATGGCCAGCCAGACTCGTTTGTTCGACGGCGGAAGAAAATTTTGCAAGGCGGACTGAATGCCGCTGCGCGAAATAAATTCTTGGATCGGACAGAATAAAGCGTAGGCCGCGCCATATATAAGCATCGTTTGATCAAATTCCCCATTCGCCACTTGCCTGACGATGCTAAACACCGTGTCGTCGATGTCCGGATTCAGCAGCAGCACGATCCACTTGAGAATCGCGATCCCCGCCAGCAGCGGTACCGTCAGCAGGAAGGATTCGCCGAGCACCTTCCGCCAGTTCGCGAGCGTGAGCCCGAACATGGATGGCGGGTAGCCGCTTCGCCGGATGAGCACGTACATCGCGGTCGCCATAATGGCCAGGATGCCGATCGAGATCCAATTGGACCCCCACTGGATAACCAAGTCCATCAAGGTCCGGAACGAAAGCGTGTAAATCGCGAGCAGAAACAAGATGTTCACCGTGAACATGCCCATGGCGATCTGCGCTTTGCTGGCCGCCAGCTCCTTGCGAATGGAGGCTACCGTCACCTGATTCGTCGTATTCAGCTTGGCCGAGAGATCCCGCGAAATGTTGCTGAGCAGCTTGACGCGCATGGCGTCATTCGCGCTATCCTGCCATATCGGCTCAAAGTCGATGCGGATCACCATCGACGGTTCGCATGACCGGATCGTCGCGGTCCGCGTGCCTTCCGCGTCCGCGAGCAGCGCCATCTCGCCGGCGCTCGCCCCTTGCTCCAGCCGAACGATGACGTAGTTCTCGCCGCTCTCCGCGTTGCGCTTAAGCACCTCCGCGCCGCCTTTGACGAGCAGCACCACCGATTTGTCCGCATCCCCTTCGCGAATCAGCTCCGTACCCGCTTCAACCTCCAGCCACTGTGCCGATGCGGCCACGCGCGCCAGCTCGTCCGGCGTCAAATGCGCCAAGAGCGGATGCCCGCCCAAAAACGCCGCGATGTTGTTCATCCTTCCCCACTCTCCTCTCGCCATAACGTCACGACTTCGGCACCGTCACGTCTTCAATGCGCATCGCGCGCGTATGCACGGTATGATTCCACGACTTGTTCCGGCTCGTGAAGAAGGCGATGAACGTCAGCGGCAGCCATGTCAGCTGGAAAATCGGATAGACCGGGATGCCGAGATAAGCCTTCCAAGGCCGCCTCTCGATAAACAGCACAAGCGGCGTCTGAAGGAAGATCGCGATGTGAATCCCCCACCACACCCAGTCGGGCGCGAGCTGCCGGATGCCGAGCTGCTCGAACAGCGGCGTCGCGACCTGCAGGTAGAGCATGACCGAAATGCTGGCCAGAAAGAGGAAACGAAACGGCTGGAACAAGTACAGCACCGCGTCGAACTTGGCGAAGCTCCTGTGCCGGATCGCGCTCTTGAGCAGCGGCCACGTGAACCGTCCCGCACAATCGAAATGGCCCCTCATCCAGCGCAGCCGCTGCCGGTACGAACTCATCATCGTGATCGGCTTCTCGTCATAGACGATCGCATTGTTCGCCCACGACGGCGCGATGCCCCGCTCGACGCAGCGCGCCGTGAATTCCACGTCCTCCGTCAGCGAATGGGCATTCCAGCCCATTTCCTCCAGCAGCGCGGACTCGAAGCACATGCCTGTGCCGGCCAGCGTATTGGCCATGCCGAGATTGTATCTTGCCAGCTGCCACATCCGGTTGATGTACCAGTAGGTAATCGCGTACGAGATCGAGACCCATGAATCGTACGGGTTCTTCGTCTCGAGGTAGCCTTGAATGACACGCTTGCCCTGCAGCAGCTTCTCGTTCATCTCGGCCAAATAATTGAGACTGACGAGATTGTCCGCATCGAAGACGACGACTGCGTCGTACTGCCTATCGCCCGACCACAGCTTGCCGAGCAGCCACTCGATGGCATGTCCCTTACCCTTGTGTGCCAAATCTCGCCGTTCCATCGGCGCGAGCCCATGCTCGCGGACGATGTCCGCCGTCCGATCCGTGCAGTTGTCGCAGATGACGAAAATATCGTAGAGCTCGCTTGGATAATCCAGACGCTTCAAATTGTCGAGCAGCGGCGCAATGACCTTCTCCTCGTTGTGCGCGGCGACGATGACGGCGAACGATCGCTGCGGCGGTCGCGGCGATGCCTCCTTCTTCGCACGGAAGCCCGCAAAACTGAGCAGCGTTTGGTAGACGCCGATAAAGCAAATGAGCGCCTGGATCACAATGCAAATGAGGTTAAATCCGAATTGAATGGCGTGCATCGTACCGTTGTCCCTTCCTCGTGGTGTATGGCTTGCTTATTTATTGAAAAGATAGCGCGATGTCCATAACGCCCTCTGCTTCCTCATATGCGGCGATATCCGTCTTGCCATTACCGTCGAAGTCGGCGGCGAGCGGCACGCGATCGCTGCCGGCGGCCCAAGGCCCGAACGCATTGTCGATGGCGCGGAACGATCCGCCGCCTTGTCCGGCATAGACCTGCCAGACGCCGCGGCTCGCCTCATGCACGATCAGGTCGTCGCGCCCGTCGCCGTTCGTATCGGCCACCAGCATGTTCGCGTCCGCTTCGCGCTTCAGACTTAACGCTGCGGCCTGCGCGAGCGTGCCGCCGCCCGTCAGATAGGCTGCGATCGGCTCGGTCGACCCGATTGGCAGGAAGAGCAGGTCGTCCTGTCCGTCATCATCGAGACGCGCGCTCGCGATGGACGCGCCTTCGGGTACGGCCACGCCGGTGTCCGTCCAGGTCAAGGTACCGCCCAAGCGCGACACCGCGATCACGTGACGGTCTTCGGGCCGTACTGCGATCCAAATCCCGCCGCCCGCGCATGCGTCCGAGCAGCCTTGAAGCTGCGTCAATCCCGCGGGCAGCTTGCCCATCTCCGCCGGATATGCCGTGCCGCCGGCGGCGTATCCGGCGGCCTGCAGGATGCCGGTCTCTTGATCGTAAATGATCAGCTCCGCCCTGCCGTCGCCATGGATATCGGACAGCAGCAGCTGCTCGCCTTCATCGTAATCCCGCGTCAGCCACGTCGCCGTTTGATGCTGCAGCTGATTGCGCGGCCAGCCGAACGCCCCTTCGCTAATCTCGATGCTGGCTGCTCGCACCGTCACGACGTCGGCTATACCGTCCCCGGTGACTTCACCGATCAGCGGCGGTTCCATCGCGGCTTGGGCGACGAAACGGTTCGCAGGCGAGAACGGCACCGCATCGTGCACCGTGATGAACCGGTAGCCTTGATCAGTAAGACCGGCGACGAGACGGTGAAGCAAGGTCGGCTCGTTGCTCCGGTATCGATAAACCGGCAGCCCGTCGCGATACTTCGGTTGGCCTTGTTCGTCCGTCACCGCCTCCAAATGTTTGAATTCCAAGAATGGGTGGAAATAAAAGGATGCCAGCCCATCGTACCCGTCCGTCTTCTTCAGCAAACGATCGACCGAGGCCTCGTCCGTCAAATAGCCGAGAGGGGCCGGCACGTAGACCGAGCCGTTGGTTACGCCTCCGTATGTATTCAGAGTCTCGTAGACGTTGAGATCCCGGAACGTGCGGATCGAGTAGAGGTCGGGCTCGTACAAGATGCCCATGTAGGAGCGGAATACTTCCTCCTGCTCGCGGGTGTCCTTGTAGTGAGGCGATTCCCAAAATGCGGGGGTAAGCCCGGCTTGGCGAAACGCCTCCAAGCTGCGCTCGATCCGTTCGGCCGCGTAAGCGGGTTCGAACGTCTCGTCCGCGCCGGGCACTTTGAATTCGCGCGCGATGCCCGATATATGATTGTCGTCGTCGCGCACCTCGCGGCCGTACTGATGCGTATAGCCGTGCATGCCGAGCACAGCGCCGCGCTTCTGCGCGGTCTGCAGCAGGCGGATGAACCGCGCGGTGAACGCGTCCGGGGAAGGATCGTCGATGCCCCGTTCGGTCCACGTCCCGTCTTCCTCTGGATGGATCGACCGGGGGATGACCGTCATGTGGAACGGAATATTGAGGCTGTCCAATTCGTCCAACACCGCCCTTAGCTTGCCGAGTCCTTCCGGCGTCCCGTATTCGCCTCCGGGCTCGATGTCTTCCAGCCGGAGCATGGCATGGTGTTTGTTTGTATTCGGGTACGCGTTCGTCCCGGAGCTGTCGTACGCATAATAAGCGATCGCGGCCGCCGCGAGCAGCGCGACGGGATAGATCAGCTTTTTGCACTTACGGAGTATTCGAATCAAGGTAAGCCCCCCTAATGCCGCGCAGCCGGGAATCTGTTCTCTCTCCTTCCCGCCAAGCTGACGAGAGTTAGTATAAAACATTTCCTAGGCCGCGAATAGAGCGAGTTTGGGCTTTTCGCCTTAATTTTAACTAAAGCGCGAGAACTAGATTGCGACCAAGTTCGACATAGATAGACAGTGGAGGATTGCGGAAAACATAAAGAGCGCGCATGCTCCCTCTCAGGAACGCGCGCGCTCTTCTGACCCTTTATGCGAGTATTAATCCGGCATGATCCAGACGATCTCGGCGATCCGCACGAAAAACGTATTGTCGCGTACCCGCAGCGCGACGTGATCCGGCTTGCAGCCTTGCACCACGCCTTCAATGCGGCCGCGCGTCGTCTCGATGACGACGTGTTGGCCCATACAGCCTTGCAGCGTTTCGACGACGAACGGGTCGACGGGGTTCACTGTGACAGGCCCGCCAAACAGCGGCTGCGAAGGCGGCTGTCCGCCTTGATGATAGGGATACGACGGCATTCCGTAAGGGTTCACGAACTCACTCCTCCAATGGATTGAACGGCACATCGTTATCGTATGCAGCCGCCCAAGACGCGGTATGGGCGCAAGCCGCCCTCCATGTTCTCCGATCTAGAACAACGCCAAGCCCAACCCTGCCGACGCCAGCCCAAGGATGACCGAGGACAGCACGTACACCGCCGCCCGCCCGATTTGACCGTTCGAGACGAGCTGGACCGTCTCATACCCGAACGTCGAGAACGTCGTATATGCCCCGCAAAATCCCGTCCCGAGCGTCAGCCAAACGCCTTCCGTCAGACGACCTGCGTCGTGCAGGCCGAACAAGATGCCAAGCAGCAAGGAACCGGATATATTGATCGCCCATGTCCCCCATGGGAAGGAAGAGCGCATGCGGGCATGCATCCACTTGCCCCCATAGAAGCGCGCAAGCGTCCCCGCGACGCCTCCGAGCCCGATCAGCCAAATCATGACGCCGCCTCCTCTTGGACTCGAGTCCCCCGGCCTAACCGCGCGCCGGCAAAGGCGAGGGCCAACCCGCCGACGACGCTGAGCGCGATGTAGAGCCCCGCCGTGACCCCGTGCCCGGAACGGACCAAATCCGCCGATTGGACGGAGAACGTAGAGAAGGTCGTGAACGCTCCCATGACGCCCGTGCCAAGTCCCAATCGAACCTGCGGCGGCAGACTCCATCTCCCCGGCGTCGCCGCGAATAACACGCCGAGCGCGAAGCAGCCCAGCAAGTTAATAATCAGAATGCCGAGCGGAAAGCCGTCCCCGAGCGTCGGGATCGCCTCGCCCAGCCAATATCGAAGCAGCGTGCCGGCGAAACCGCCAGCCGCAAGCGCGATGCCATTCATATTCGTCGCCTCTCTCTTCGCAAGCCAAATAAACTCCTCCCCGCCATGACGGCGCAGAGGAGTTCATAAGCCTTCCGGATCCTATTCCAGCTTGAACTGCGCGGCGCGGCTGCCCATCTCGTCCGCCTCGCTCTCCAGCGACTCTTCGTCGTTGATCGCCTTGCCGCCGATCTCGGCCGTCGGCTTCACGCGCCCTTGCTTTTGCTGTACGAGATGCCACGCCTCATGCGGGAGATGCTTCTCCTGACCGGGACCGACATGTATATCCGTCCCCTGCGCGTACGCGAGCGCACCGACTTCCCTTGGCTTCGAGGAGTTGGCGTGCACCCGCACGTCATCCATCGAATACCCGCTCAAACTCTCGATGCCCGCCTTTAAATTCTCCGGCAGTCCGGTGCGATCTCCCTTCGCCTGGAGTACCGGCCGCGCACTATCGCTCCCGAGGCGTCCCGACTGTATGAGCTGCATGGCGATCTGATTGCCGACCGCGCGCTGCAGCTGCGTGATCGTGCCTGCGGACGTGGGAACGCCCGTATTCCGCGCTGGCTGCGCGGGCGCTTGATGCCGTGAAGTCGATGGCGCGGATGGCTGCCGCTCTCCGCTTCTATTCGTATACTGATGCAAGTCCGCCGGCCCCTTTTGTCCCGATTGCGTAAGATGAACGCGTAATCTTTTCCTCATTATAGCATTAAACAGTAGAAAAGAACGGGGCAACTTTGGCCGCCCCGCCTATGCTTGTTCGGCCGGCAGCGCGCGGCGAAGCCGAAGCGCCAGCATGCCCGACAAGAGGAACAATCCGCCTGCCGTCAAGTACGTCGCGCGAACGCCGAGCAGATCCGTAACCAGCCCCATGACCAAGACGGATACGCCGAAAGTTACCGAGAGCAGCGTCCCTTGCGCGGCATACACGCTTGCCAGCTCCTCGGGCTTGATCCGCGTCTGGAAAATCGTGCGCTGCGCGATATCCCGCATCTGGAACGCCGGCCCCATGAGCAGGCACAGCAGCAGCGCAATCGGCGGCGAGGATGTGAGCGCGAACAGCACGGTCATCGCCGCGATCGCCAGCGCCCCCGTAATCATCGCGGGAATCAGCCGGCCTTCGATCTTTCGCGAGAATAGCATGACGAGCAATCCGCCCGATATCGTGCCTGCGAAATAGGCGGCATTCATAAAGCCGAACCAGTCCGCGCCTTTGCCGAGGACATCCTCGACATAGATGAGCAGGACGGCCGCCACCCAGACCCCGTTGGCGATGCTCTCGGTCACGTCCATCGTCGTCACGACGCGCAATATCGGGCGGTTCCAAATGGCGCTCCAGCCGGATTTCATCGTGCGCCAATTGGAGCTTTCCCGCTCGTCCTTCCTGCCGCTTGGCTGCGCCTCCGCAAACCGGACGAGCCACGCGGCGGCCAAGGCCGCCCCCATGATGGCCACAGCCGCCCAGAGGCTGCCGGAGCGCCCGATCCACGCGATGACGATACCGCCGAGCGCCCAGCCGGCCATCATAACCGTCTGGTCCGTCGTGGACATCAGCCCGTTCGCCTTGACGAGCAGCGATTCGGGTACCAGTCGCGGCAGCACGGCATCCTTCGCAGGTCCCGACCAGCCCTTGAAGAACGCGAATCCGAATAGCAGCGCCAAGAGCGGCGTAATCCCCGTATCAAAAGCATAGGCACCTACCATCGCCGCAATAAGCACCATGAACAAGATTTCTCCGGCCACACTGCCGACCAAGACGCTGCGCAGCGGGTAGCGCCGCAGCACGAGCGGCGCGATCAAGCCGCTGGCGAACACGGCGGCCACCCGCACGATCGGCACCAGTCCCGTCATGAACGCCGAATCCGTCGCTTCGTTCACGAGCACGATCAGCGTGAGCGTGAAGAGCACGTCCGCCAAATTAAGCGCTCCCTCTGCGGCCAACAATAAATAATAATTCCGGCCCAGTCTCATATCGATTATGCACCTCCTCCCCATTGCCGAAGCTTATAGCGCCGATGACTCGCTCCTGTTTCGAGCCGTGAAGCGAATCCGCCCCGCGGGCATGCTGAGCAGAATGAGGAGCGCCGCTACGCCGTCGGTCGGCGTCAGCGGCTCTCCGAGCAGGATGAAGATGAACAGCAGCGTCACGACCGGCGTGAAAAAGGTAAAGCCGGCGATCAGCGTCGCCGGGGAATGCGAAAGCGCCCGGAGGTAAAGGAAGAAGCCGAGCACGACATTGCTCATGGCCAGCCAGCATGCGCCGTAGAAGTCCGGTCGCGCCGGCCAAGCGAATCCGGAATTCATCGCGAGCGCGCATACGGCCAAGAGCAGGGAGAAGCAGGTAATCGCGAAGGCGCTCAGCACCGCGTCCTGCTTGTTCCATTTGAGCAGATTCGTAAACACGCCCCAGCTGACCGCCGCGCCGATCGCATACAGATCGCCGGCGAGATCGGTAAAGCGAAGCTGCGCCCAATTCCCCTCCGTCATGAGCAGCCATGTTCCCGCAAGCCCCATCAGTACGGCGACCGCCGTGCCGCCCGTCGGCTTCTCCTTGTTCATGGGCAGCGCAAGCAGCACGATGAAGATCGGGAACAAATAGTTCAGCATGGACGCTTCGACCGCGGGGATGCGCTCCAACGCTTTGAAATAAAGAAAGTCGTACAGAAAGGTGAAGAGTCCGCAAGCCGCTAAAATGAGCCACGCCCTGATCGTCCAGCTTCTAACCGCAGACCAGCCGCCCCGGAAGAACACGATCAACGCGAAAACGGCCGCGCCGAGCCCGTACAGATAGAACAGGAGTTGATAACTGTCCAGCCGGCCGAGCAGCAGCTTACTGACGGCGGCCACCGAGCCCCACATGAGGAGCAGCATCGGCATGAGGATATAAGGATTCGTGGACCAAGTCTTCTGGTGCTGCGTATGCATGTCTAGTTGTCCTCCATGGATGTCTTGTGAACTGGCGAAAACTCCCGCAGGCTGACCGTTTACAGCGCGATCATGCATCGCTTATGCTACGTACATAGGACATAAGACCCACTGAAGCGATGCACGCCGGCTGCAAGCCGAGCGCGACGGAAGGAGATTTCGCGTCATGAGCGAGTTTAGCGAGAGCTATCATTTATTTACGACCGAACAAGCGGACGGCATGAAGCTGCTCCGACGCGGTTTCATGCGCGGGTATGTGTTCCCGGCAGGCCACAACTGGGTGACGATTCTGCCCAAAGGCGCGGCATTCCGGCCCAACCGCAGGCTGATCGCCGCCAATAAAGGGACGCTCGTCCATCTTATTCACGCGGAGGACCATGGCTGGTCGTTCAGCATTTATGAAGGGAACAAGCGCGTCTGTCATTATGCGTGCACATGGGAAGAGGAAATCGAGATCGATCAGCGCGAATACGACCGAGGCCGAATCGTCGAGCTCATTAACGCCAATCCGCACCGGCCGCGGACGGTAACGCCGCTCGATATCACCCGGATTCTCTATGTCAGCGATTTCGACGACATCGCCGACCGCGACCCGGTCGGCCAGCTGGCGGAGCTGCTCGCGCTGGAGCATTACGCCTGGCTCTCCTACGATTATATGCACCGGGAAACGCGCGATAACCCAGTCTTGCTCGAAGCGCAAGGGATTAAGCGGGCGAAGGGGCTGCTGGGTTTCTTGTAGCGAGCAGTGCCGGCTTAGCTCTCGCCGCTTCCGTCGAGCGCCAGTCGGATCATCGCCGTCATGCCCGTGATTTGCTCCTCCAGGTTATCCTCCGGAACGAACGACAGCGTGCCGTCCTCTGTGGACTGTGGCACCTTCGCGTTGCCGATCTCGACCTCGTTGATGAACAGCCTGACGGTCGATCCGGCATGATCGACCGTCAGGCGCTCGAATCGGCTTGAATGCTCAAACGATACCACAAGCTTCGAAGCCGTGCCGGCCGAGGAGGCGGACTCCACGTTCGACGCCAGATCCTCCCCGGTTGCCAGCACTTCGCCGAACCGATCCTTGACATAGATGTGCAGCCCGCTGTACGGCCGTAACAGCCGAAGCGTATCCATGTATCCTTCCATTACGTCATCCGTAAAACGCTGCCCGCCAAGCTGCAGCAGAATTGGAGCGTACATCAGCCCATGAATGGCATGATCGATCGGCTCCCAGCCATCATCGCCCGGCCCCTGCATCAAGCGGATTGCAGGGTCCGCGCCCTGTTTCAGCAAATATCGGACAACGTCCGCTTGCCCGTCACCCGCCGCGAAATGAAGCAGCGTGTAGCCCCCGCCCGGGATGATGATATCTGCGTATGGATTCTCCCGGTAATTGACTGGGAAGCCCGCTTCGATTAACGCTTTTGTCACCGGGAGACTTGCGGCCGCGAACGTATACGGTATGAGTCCGTCGACGCCCATCGGGAGCGCGGCCATCCTCCAATCCTTTAGCAGCCTTATTACGGTGGCGGCATCGCCATCCATAATGGCTCTGTTAAGCTGGTTCTGCGAATGAGACAGCGCCCAGACGACATTAATGCCGCTTTCTTTGTAATACTGCATCTCTCCGCCGCTAGCCTCGATCACGAAACGAAGCGGTATGTAGACCGTGCCTTTCTCCTCTCGAAGAGGCACGGCAAGCGTCGTCGCCTGCCCGCCGACGAACGCCGTTTTGGCGTTCAATTTCACCCGAATCGGCTTCTCTCCGCCCGAGAGCGTCCATTCTTTGGCCGCCGCCGACCATGTCAACGCTAGCTTCAGCGCGTGTGCGGCCTGGCGAAGACCGATCATATTCTCGCTTCTGCCCGCTGCGGTCACCTTCTTGTATGCCGTCTTTTGCCCATCAATATAGAGCGCTGGCGAAGCCTGATCGCTAGCTGCTGTCGCGGCGTTCAGCGTCGTCATGGGCAAGCAGGTCAGGAACAAGGCGATCGTAAGCAGTCTTTTTACCGCCAATCCGACCCTAACTTTATTACGCTGGGCGTCTTTGGTGCGATTTCCTGTATTCGCGTGCTGCTTCCCGTACGTCATTCCATCGTCCCTCTCTCCGTCTTTACTCAGCCATTCTTGCCGCATCGCCTGTCTCGTCTTCCCCGATGCCAAGAATGGATTGCTGCATGACAAGACTAGTAGATTGCTCCATCATACTATAGCGAACTACGGGAGAGAAATGGTTCATTTGCGCGTATCCATAGAAAGCGGGATGTGCCGGAATGGCGCTTGCGCCTTAGAGATTCATCACCTTATTGACCTCATGATAGGCAAACGGCAAAAACTCCCGCACGGTCCATTTGTACGGGAGTGTTCGCTATTTTGATTGGCTATGAGTCGAAACACAAGAAAGTGTTGCCACTTATCGAACCCAAACCCGCAGCGGCCCAATCGCCGTCCAGCCCGCCTGCAGCGCGGCATCCAACGTCTCGCCATGCTCGTAGCCGACGAGCGGAATTCCAGGGAAATGCGCCGACGACGCGGCTGCAATCGAGGACCAGAGGGTGTTAGAGCTACTATCTGTCGTCGTCGCAAACACATTGGAGATGCCTACCGCGCCTTCGCTGACGTTCGCAATAAAGCCGGATACGCCGCCGTTGGATTCACGCATGAATACCTTCACATCCTGACGCTGCAGCAGCTCGGGTTTCATCAAATGCGGCATGTCGCCGGCTGCGGCCCATCGGGCGAGCTCGCGTTCGGTGGCGACGATGGTCCATGCCGTCTCATCGGCAGCCGCCCGGTGGTCCGCAGACGGATCGGATGTCATCCACTGCGCCTCGAACAAGAGCCGGAGCCCGAGCGGCGCCATGTCCAGCTTCGCATAGCTGTCCTTTAATCCGGACACCTTCCGTCCCTCCAACCATTTCTTTACGTCCTCGGTCGTTGCATCTGCCGTGGCCGTAATGAGGTCCGGATGAAATGGCGGGGCTGGCGCGAGCGTCCCCCATAACTGCCCTTCTGAGGTATGGACAACTCCATACAGTTCGCATATGGCAGCGCACCAGGCGATGTTATTTTGCACGGCGATATCGGTTCGCGTCATCTATCGTTCCTCCTATACTAAAATTAGCGGTTGACTTTCCCCTTAGGGGAAGGCGCAAAGTAGAAGCAGACATTCGAATGGAGCACGATGAAAGCGAGGTGCCTTATTGCTGTCGATCGGCGAATTCTCGAAGCTGTGCGAAGTATCAACCAAGACGCTTCGTTATTACGACGAAATCGGACTGATTAGACCGGATGAAATCAACCCGGACAACGGGTATCGGTACTACGCCGTCCGTCAGATGAAGACGATGCTCATGATAGGTCGTCTCAAATCCTACCATTTCTCGCTAGAGGAAATCAAAGCCATTCTAGAAGCCGAGGCGGATGATGCCGAGGAGCGGCTAAGCGCCGCGCTGCACCGCAAACGGCGCGATATGCAGGAGCGGCTAGGCTCGCTCGAGCGCACCCTCCGCCAAATGAACGCCGATCTGGCAAATCTTGCGCGCGGTATTCCGTTGCTGGCGTACATCGACCGCATCGACGTGCAGCTTGCCGCCGTGCCGCCGATGACGATTGCGTCGACGCGGCTGATGATTCGCGGCGAGGATGACGCCGCCGGGTACGGCGCGTATTTTGCCCGGCTCTATGACCGTATCGCCGCTGACGGGCTCACGATAGCCGGTACGCCGATGACGATCTACCACAGTTCGGAGTATAGTCCGGCCGGCCATGATACCGAGTTCGCCATCCCGGTCGAGGAGGCAGGCGACGGGACGCGGAGGCTGCCCGAAAGCTTATGCGCGCGAGCCGTCCTGAAAGGCGCTTATCCGGAATTAAAAAGCGTGTACGCCCGGCTGCGGGCATGGATCGAGGAGGAAGGGTACATCGTCGCGGACGCGCCCTACGAGGTGTACCTGACCGATCCGAAGCAGGTGAACGACGCGGCGGAGAGCGTGACCGAGGTTTATTTTCCGATTCGCAAAAGATAAGGGAGGCATGCAATAGTGCAACGTATCGACCGTACCGCTTCCAGCTGGCCAACCCCCGATCCGGCAGCTGTGGGGATGGACACGCGCAAGCTGGCCGGGCTGGAAGCCGTCATCGCATCCGAATATGCGAACATTAACGCCGTCGTTGTGGCTAGAAATGGCGCGCTCGCCTATGAACGGTATTGGCGCGGCGTTAGTCCGGATCATCCGCACCATGTCGCATCTGTGACGAAAAGCGTCCTATCCGCCCTGATTGGCCTGGCCATCGAAGACGGGCATATTCGCGACGTCGACCAGAAGGTGCTCGAGTTTTTCCCAGCATACAGGCCGGCGGCCGATAACGGAGTGATCGCGAATATTACCATTCGCCATCTGCTCACGATGACGGCTCCCTATCCGTTCGAGGCTTGGCGCGAGCCGCTGGATCAGCTGTGCATGCAGCCCGACTGGGCGGCGTATACGATGGGTAAGCTGGGGCGCGGCGGGAATATCGGCGACTTCAAATATTCCACGTCAGGGGCGCATCTCTTGTCGGTCATCCTAACCCGGAGCACCGGCAGCAGCGCGCGTGAATTCGCCAATGAACGCCTGTTCCGGCCGCTCGGCATGCGCGAAATTCCGGCCTATGGCATGACCGCCTACGGGTTCGACGAACTATTCGGGCACGCCGTGCGCGGATGGGTCGAGGACCCAAGCGGCCACTCGACCGGCGGCTGGGGGCTTACGCTCACGCCGCGGGATATGGCGCGGTTCGGCTTGCTGTATTTGAACCAGGGACGGTGGGGCGACGCGCAAATTCTCTCGCCGGCGTGGATCGACGCGTCCACGGCCGTGAACGCGCACGGCTACGGCTATCTGTGGTGGGTGCGCGAAGAGGATGGCAGACGTGCCTTCATGGCGCTCGGCGATGGCGGCAGCGCGATTTGCTGCCTCCCGGATTACGGCATCGTCGTCGCGATCACGTCCGAATTCATGCCGCAGCCGCGGGATCGGTGGGGGTTGATTAAGGAGCATATTTTGCCGGCCGTCGCGGACTGAACGCTGCTTGAAGAGTTTCTCATTGCCCTCTCCTCGCCGCGTGGTATAATGACGGAAGCTATTTTTTACGAGGTGAGTACACTGGGTCAATTCGATTTGATTTATAAAGACATCGTCACCGATATTATGGCTAATGGCGTCTGGGACAAGGACCAGAACGTCCGCGCCAAATGGGCGGATGGCACGCCGGCTTACACGCAGAGCGTCATCTCCAAGCAAATCGTGCTCGACAACGCCGAGGTGCCGATCCTGACGACCAAGAAGGTCGCGTGGAAGACGGCCATTCACGAGCTGATCTGGTTCTATATCAAGCGCACGTCCGACGTCTCGTATTTGCGCGAGCACAACGTGAAGATCTGGGAAGAATGGACGCGCGAGGACGGCACGATCGGACGGGCATACGGCTACCAGCTGGGCAAATCGTTCCCCGAGGACGGCTCCCCGGACGGCAAACGTCAGTCTGACCAGATGACGAACCAAGTAGCGAAGCTGATCGACGGGCTGAAGCGCAATCCGGCGTCGCGCCGCCATATCATCTCGCTGTACAACATTGACGACAATCACGACATGGCGCTCTACCCGTGCGTGTGGCACAATCAATGGCTCGTCAAAGCGAACAAGCTGCACCTGATCGTCGGCATCCGCAGCAACGACGTCGGCCTCGGGCATCCGTTCAACGTGTTCCAATACTACGTGCTGCAGCGGATGATCGCGCAGGTGACCGGGTACGAGCTCGGCACGCTCACGTTCAACATTAACGACTGCCACATTTATGAGCGCCACCTCGAGCCGCTCGCCAAGCAGATCGAGCTTGAGCCGTTCGAAGCGCCTAAGTTGTGGATCAACCCCGAGGTGACGAACTTCGACGACTTTACGATCGAGGACTTTAAGTTGCTTGATTACAAGCATCATGAGAAGATTCAGATGGAAGTCGCGATTTAAGCGAAAGGACGGTATGCGATGTGCATGCCGTCCTTTCGTTAATTCTGGTAAAATCTTAACCTCCCCCCACCCCCTCCGCTGAGGGGGCTCCGAGGGCTCTGCCCTCTGGACTCCCGGTTTCGTGCTAGCACGAGCGTTTGCGGTTGGCGGGTGCTTTCGAGCTCGGCACGCTTTTGTCCTTGCGGACAAAGCTAACGGCTTCCTTGGGGCCATGCCTCTTACTCCGCCAGCGAGACCTCATCCACGTACACCGTCGCCTGTCCGGTTCCCCCGGCTGGCTCGATCTTGATGCCGATCGCGTTGACCGCTTCGCGGCCCGCGATGGTGGCGAGCGAGAGGGTCAGCGTCGCGAATCCGTCCGCGCCGATTGCTTGCGAGGTGCCGCTGTCGTACCATTTCCATTCCGAACCAACCTTGATATAGAGCCGCGCCTTGGCCGATCCGCTGGACAGCTTCACTTTCGCGCTGATCGCGGAGACGCCGGATAGGTCGACCGGCTCGACTTTGGTCAGTTCGAAGTCGCCGCCGAGGTTGAACGTCGAGGCGAGCGCGTGCGTGCCTTCTGCCGCCGCGTCTACCGACGATACTGCCGCCGTGGCGCTCGCGTTGTTCTGACTAACCGCCCAGCCCTGGGTGCCGGACTCGAAGCCGTAGAGCGTGCCCGCCCGCGCCGGCATGCTGCCTGCTCCCGTGCCGCCGTTCGGCACGCCGCCGGTGCCGTCGTTGATGACTCGGATGTCGTCGAAGTAGAGGGACCCGCTCTTCATCGGCACGCCGTCCACCGCATTGACGTAGATCGAGAAATCGCGCACTTCTTTCAGGTTCGTCTTCGTAATAACTTTGCCCGCGTTCGCCGTATCCCATGGCGCCGGCTTGAACGCGCTGAACGGCAGCGTCACCCAACCCGCTTCGGTCGAAGCAAGCGACGGATAAGCTTCGAACGAGATGCCGCTGATGTTGATCTGAATGACGAGCTTCTGATTCGATCCGTCCGGCTTCAGGTAGAACTTCAGCTTGTTGAAGCCCGACCAGTCGACGCCGCCGAGCGATTTCGTAATGCCCGCGTATTTGTTGCCGGCCAGCGTGTAATCGTATTTCATCGCATAGCTGCCTTCGACTTTGTTGGACGCCGTCAAGGAGACGCTCGTCGCGTCGCCTCCGGCATGCTTGAATCTGCCGGCCAGCTGGGCGTCGCTGCCCGAGTACGATTCAAAATCGTCGACGAGCGCAGGATCGCGCGGAGCTTCGACATACGTATTGAAGAGCCGGATGTTATCGACGAGAATCGCCGCGCTGCCGGACAAGCCGCTGCCGATGAGCGAGATGGCCAGGCTGGCGGCCGCCGCCGATTTGGCCGCGTCGTTCACGTCGATGACCGGTTTGTAATGCCAGTAGGATTGGCCGCCGATCGTCACTTTCTCCAGATCGGCCAGCTTCTGCTGCGTCGTCGACATGCCGTACTTCGTATTCCAGTCCGGCGGCAGCATGACGACGCCGCGCAAGGTCGCGTCTCCGCTCTGCTGCTCCGTCACCGGCACGTAGACGTCCAACGCGAGACGCTTGACGTTCGCCATGCCGACCGTCTGGGCCGCCGTCGGAATTTCGAGCTTCAGCTCCTGCCACGTATCCGTCGCATCGAGACCGGTCACGTTCATCGCCAGCATGCCGTTGCCTTCCTCCGCCTTGTGCGTCAAGGCAAGGCCAATTCCGTCGTGCGTACCGACATTGGAATAGGTGCCATTGTTCTGGATCGCCGCGATATCCGCCGCTTCGTTGAACGCGTAGGCGTGCAGCTGAATTTGCGGGACCTTCACGAAGACGCTCGACTTCGACTCCAGTACGACGTTCGTGCCGTTGTAAGCTTTGACCGTAATGTCCGCCGTCTTGCCGTTGTACGCGCCGCTTGGCGTCCAATTCGCGGCGTAGAAGCCGTCGCCATCCAACGTCATTGGCACCTCCGGTCCGCCCGCTCCGATCGTAAAGACGACCTTCGTCGGGGCCGCGTTCAGCACGCGGGCCCGGATCGTCGCCGTATTCGTCGTCACCGCGCCGTCATGCGACGGTGAAGCGATATGCATGAACGGTCGTTCGGCTCTGGCCTCGACCGTCCGCGTGTAGATCGCGTCGCCTTTGATGTCGGCAGCGAAAGCGGAGTATGTGTCGGCGTAATAAGCCTGGAAGTCCGGCAGCAGCTCATGATCGCCGAGATCCTTCGCATTCTTGTACGGAACGAACAGATTGCCGTTCGTGCCGAAGTTGGCCCACGTCTGCATGTACGCGATCCGCTTCGCGTCCGAATCAGCCTTGATCGCGTTCAGCAGGCGGGTGAACCACGCCTTGTCGCCGTTGCCGCTTACCTTCATGCCCTGCGGGCTGTAGCCGAATTCCGAGAACGTCGCGATTTTGCCCTTCTTGTCCGCCAGCTTCGAGATCATGGCCAGATCGCCGACCAGTCCGCTCACGAACGACTCGGATCCCGGCGAAGCCTGATTGTCATACTGGTCCATGCCCAGGACGTCCACGTAATCGTCGCCCGGATAGGTCGTCAAGTAAGAGGCTTCGCTGCCGCCGAAGGAGCCGTTCGGGGAGTAGACGTACAGGAAGTTGTGCACGTCCTTCTTGTCCCGGAGATACTCGACCGTATAGCGGAAAATCTCGACGTATTCGCTCGTCGACGTCGTCTTCGCTCCCCACCAGAACCAACCGCCGTTCTGTTCATGGAACGGACGGAAGAGCATCGGGATCGACTTGCCGTTGTCGTCCTTCAGCAGATGCGCGAACGCCGCGATGTTATCCAGGTACGCGTTGTAGGCCGCGTGCTTCGCGCCGCCCGGCAGGATGTTCGCCACGACGCTCCCCGCCGTATCGTTGAACATGCCGCCCGTCACGAAATTCGGCATATGCGCGCTCAGCGTCAGGATGCCGCCCAATTCGTGAGCTTCCTTCATCGACGCGGCCAAGTTCTCTCGGCTCTTCGTCTCGTCGCCCGCCACGCCGGGCTTCTCCTTGCCGTCGAGGCTAAGCGTATCCCAGCCGAACACGGCCGGGAAGTCGCCGACGGCGTTCTTCACGTCGGACTGCGGTCCCTCCGCGCCGTCGACGAACGAGAGGCCTTCGTCGGTGACGTGCTGCTGGCCGAACAGCACTTCCTGCCCCCGGCGCTCGTTCAAATACGCGAACAGCGATTTGGTCTCGGCGGTCGCCTCGTAGTCGACGAAGTCGATTCCGGTTGCCGGCGTCTGGCCGCCCGAGCCGCTGACCCCGTTGCTGGAACCGCTGCTCCCGCCGGTTGTCCCCCCGCCTGTCGATCCTACGGGCTTCGCCGTTCCGCCCTCGATCACGAACTTGCCTGGCTCGAGCGGTTTGCCGCCAAGCTGAACGCCCGCTGCCCCGATGTCTGCGGACCTGATCGTGCCCTTGGCTTCGATCTTGGTGCCGTTCGCGCCGCTTCCGATCGTCAGGTTGCCGATCTTGGCTCTGTCGCCCACGTTAAGTTCAGCCGGCGTATTCGCTTCCACGCGATCGGCCTTCGACTCGCCGTTCAACTCCAGCTTGGCGGCGCTATCCAGCGCCACGCGGCCGATCTGCGTCTTGCCTTCCGCCAGCACGCGAACCTTGCCGTCCGGCCGGTTCACCGCCACTTCCCCAAGCACCGTATCGGTCAGCGTAACGGTGTGCTCGCCGCCGCCCTGGATGAACGTCTTGCCTTTGACGGTCACATGATCGAGCGTTACATTGCCGCTTCCAATGCCAGCGGTCAAGTACAGATTGCCATTGATCGTCGTATCCTTCAGGATGATATTCTCTTCATTCATGACGAGATTGCCGTCGATCGTGCCAGCGGTTACCGTGCCTGCGCCATGATAATAACCGGCGACGAGCCGATCCACGAGCGCGATCGCCTCCGCGCGGGTGATCGCGGATCCAGGTCGGAAAGTACCGTCGCCGTAGCCTTTGATGATGCCGGTGAGCGCCGCTATCGCGTCCTTCGCATAGGCGTGAATGGAAGCCTCGTCCGCGAATGCGATGTTAACGTTTCCATTTTGCTTCAAGCCGAACATCCTTGCCAGCAGCGTAACGGCATCCTCGCGCGTGATCGGCGCAAGCGCTCTCGCGGTACCGTCCGGATAACCGGTGTAATACCCGGCTTGCTTGGCTATCGCAAGTTCGTTCGCATACCAGGCGTTCGAGCCGACATCTGTGAAATTCGCAGCGGCTTTGGCGGTGAGTCCGAATACCCGGTTCAAAATCGTGACGAATTCCGCTCGCGTAATCGCCTTGTTCGGCATGAGCACACCATTGGCATCGCCCGTCAACACGCCGTTCTCTACCCAGCGGTCCAAGCTATTCTTCGCCCATCCGCCTGCCTCGTCTTGTGCCGATGCCGTATTTGCCGCCATGCCCTGGCCGTTGCCTGCCGCTCCGTATACCGGCATTCCGCTGGATAACGCGACCACGCCGCTCAAGGCCGCCGTCAGCCATTTCCTCTTCCCCTTCATCGTTCGTTCCTCCCGTAGTTCGTTTGATAGACCAAACATTTTCGTGCATACGCAAATATAGAAAGCTAGCTAGGTTTCCTATTTTGTTAGCCTAATATAATTTGTGTATGCGTTTACATGTTAGTATAAACACTGGTAACGTGTTCCTCAATGTCTTGAATTGTCATTTATAGGCTTGTATTTCACTAAATAGATCCATTACACTCTTGATTTTGTTATGTTTTGTTAGGTCGAGAGGGAGTTGCATGCAACTTCGGCGTTCCGGGTAACGTTTGAGTAAGAAGAAAACCGATTTAAGAGGGGGGATTTGTCATGACGCATCGAAAGAATGTGGCGCTGCTCGTTGCCGTCGCCGTCATTATCGTCGGTCTTGTTGGGTATTTGCTGCTGCATGCGTTTACTCGGGAGATCGATGAGACGGTCGTCTATGGCGTGAGCAGCGATGCCATCGAGTTCGATTGTACGGACGAAATGAATAAATGGAACCCCGGCGACCGAAACGATATGGCAATTGGATGCACGGCAAGAATTAGCGAAGACACGACCTTAGAGGACCTATCTGGAAACAAGTTGTCAATGGACGATTTTTCGCATGGCGATCGCATACGCATCGTGCTGGCAAGACCCTACAACATACGGGAAGGTCTCGGCTCGGTAAAAGCGAAGAAAGTGGTTCTGTTGTCTCGTGCCCAAAAGGACTGAATCCTTGCTGTCAACTAAAACGGGAGCCCGGCTCAATGCCGAAGCTCCCGTTTTATTGTATATAACCGCCGCTCTCCTTGCCCGTCACTTCGCCGGCAGCCGGAACACCAAGGCATCCGGCGCAGATGGCTTGATGCTGCCGCCCGACGGCTCCACGGTCAATACGATATGGCGCGCCTGGTCGAGCATGCGTCCGCGTACGTAGAGATGCGCCAGATTCGCTTCTTCGTGCCGGAGCACGCCGAGATTCTCCCGTCCGCGTTCGTTCTCCGCCCACGCGCGGACGTCCAGATCGGCGCTCGGCAGCAAGCCTTCGAGCAGCACGAACACCTCGCGGGAAGCGCCGTTGAACCACACGTAACCGTCGCCAAGCTCGTCGCCCGCGGCATGCACCCGAAGGCTCGCCGTCTGCGGGTTGTTCACCAGCACCATTGCGCGCGGCTCGTGCTCGGCCACGTATTCGGCTCGGCGCTCCTCCGGCTCGTGCATCGTCCGGAGGAGGCTCGCCAGACTGACGAACAGCACGGCGGCCGCCGCGGCGACGGTCAACGCCTTCCTGTGGGCGCGCGCCGCGTCCGCAACCCGCTTGCGGATCGCCGCCCGCCGGACATGACGCGCCAGCCGGAGCCGTACGGCAGCGGACGGCTCAAGCGCCGCGATCTTCTCGCCTTCGCCGGCAATTACCCCGGCCGCATCAGGGGTTTCCTCGTCCAACAGGTCCGTCCACTCGTCCGCCCTCGCGCGGCAATCGGCGCAGGCCGCCAAATGCCGGCGCATAATGAGCGCTTCGGCAGCCGTCTTCCGGTTCATCAGCAGGTCGACGAAGTCTTCTTCCGCGTACAGCCCGCTGCAAGTTTGTCGATGTCTTTCGATCGCGCTCATCGTCTCGCCCCCTTCGCCGACGCCCTCGGCTCGCTAGATCCGCCGCGCTTCTCCAACTGCTTGCGCAGATGATTCAGCCCGTATCTCACCCAAGACTTCACCGTGCCCAGCGGCACGTTCCACTGCGCGGACATCTCCCGCTGCGTGCTCTCGCCGAAATAACTGCCGACGACCGCCGTCCGCTGTGAATCCGGCAGCGCCCGCAGCGCCTCCATCAGCTCTTCTTTCTGCAGCCGCGTCAACACGACGTCCTCCGTCGGGGCGGCTTCCCCCGCTCTCTCCAGCTCCTCGATCTCCGCCTGGACGAGCCGCTGTCTGCGCCGCATCCGGTCGAGGCTTCGGCTGCGGGCCATGACGGCCAGCCATGCGGCGATCGATCCCCGTGCCGGATCATAGGCGCGGCCGCGCCTCAGCGCTTCCAGGAAGACGTCATGGCAGACGTCCTCCGCCTCCATCCGGTCGCCCGTCACGCGCAGCGCGATCTTCATCACGAGCGGGGCGAACCGTTCATAGAACGTCTCGAACGCGCAGGCCGAGCCGTCGCACATGGCCAGCAGCGTCTCGCGCATGTCATCGGTTGGACGGTCCATGCTCCTTCTTCTACCTCCTTGATTCATTGTCCGAAACTTGCTTCTCTTTTTCGTTTTACCAAAAAATCCGGCAAGTGAAAATATTTTTTTCGCGACCTAAATCCGCCGGCCGATCTCAAGCGTAACCCCTATGAATGCCGAGAGGCGAACAATGCTCAAGGAGGGATTCGCATGCGAGACGCATGCAGCAAACCAACGCTATCTAAATTTCTGATTGTCCTGCTAGGCCTCGTAATCGCGCTGGCGGGCGTAATTCCGCAGCAAGCGCAGGCCGCGGGAACGGTGGAATTGTATACGCCTTATCTGCAATTATCCGCGCCGCCGGGCGACGCGATCAGCTACTCGATCGAAGCGATCAACCGCGGCGAGTCGACGGCGATCGCCGATGTCGCGTTCGACGCCAAGGGCAACAAGTGGGACTATGAACTGACCGCAGGCGGACGCGCCATCGACCGTCTGGCCGTCAAGGGCGGCGAATCGCAGACGCTGAGCCTCATGCTCCACGTACCGCTCGAGATCAACAAAGGCGTCTACCGGTTCGAGGTCAAAGCGGGCGGCAGCACGCTGCCGCTCGCCGTCGTCGTCTCCGAGCAAGGCACGTTCCGCACGGAGCTTGAGACCGAACAGCCGAATATGAAGGGGCACAGCGATTCGACGTTCTCATATAGCGCGACGCTGCGCAACCGCACGGCAGAGAAACAGACTTATGCGTTGAATGCGCAAGCCGAACCGGGCTGGGACGTCACGTTCACCGACGGCGGCGCGAGCGTGACTTCGGTGGAGGTCGACCCCGGCGGCGAGAAATCGATCAGCATCAGCGTCAAGCCGCCGGAGACGGTTCAAGCCGGCACGTACAAAATCCCGGTCGCGGCCACGAACAACGCCAGCTCCGCCGAGACGACATTCGAGGCCGTCGTCACCGGCACGTACGCCTTGTCGCTTAGCACGCCGAACGACTTGCTCAGCACGGACGTGACGGCGGGGTCGGAGCGCAAGCTGGACTTGACGCTGGACAACACCGGCTCCGCGGAGCTTGCCAATGTCAGCCTGTCCGCCGAATCGCCGAGCGGCTGGGAGGTCACGTTCGAGCCGGCCACGGTCGAATCCATCAAGCCAGGCGAGACGGCGCGCGTCCAGGCGACGATCAAAGCGGATAAGAAGGCGCTCGCCGGGGATTACGTCGTGAACGTCACCGCGTCGGCGCCCGAGAAATCCGCCAGCGCCCAATTCCGCGTTGCGGTCGAAACGTCCGTGCTCTGGGGCTGGGTCGGCATTCTGATCATCATCGCGGTCGCGGCGGGCATCTATTACTTGTTCCGGAAATACGGGAGGCGGTAAGCATGGAAGCGACTCCTTGGACGGCATCCGCGTCGGCGGAGCCGATCATCGAGCTGAGCGGGCTGAAGAAGCGGTACGGCGAACAAATGGCCGTGAACGGGCTAGATCTGTCCATAGCGAAGGGCGAGATCTTCGGGCTGCTCGGCCCGAACGGAGCGGGCAAAACGACGACCATCCTCATGATGCTCGGCTTGACTGAGCCGACGGACGGCAGCGTGCGCGTCTGCGGACTAGACCCTGCGCGCAATCCGCTGACCGTGAAGCGCCGGGTCGGCTACATGCCCGACGATGTCGGCTTCTACGAGGACCGCACCGCATTCGATAACTTGATGTATACGGCACGGCTGAACCGGATTCCGCGCGAACAGGCGCATCGGCTCGCCGACCGCCTGCTCGCGCGCGTCGGGCTGGCGGAAGCCCGGGACAAGAAGGTCGGCGCCTTCTCGCGCGGCATGCGGCAGCGCCTCGGAATCGCCGACGTCCTCATCAAGCAGCCGGAGATCATTATCCTCGATGAACCGACCCTCGGGATCGACCCCGAAGGGGTGCGGGAGCTGCTGCGCCTGATCCGGGAGCTCAGCCGGCAAGACGGCCTGACCGTGCTGCTGTCTTCGCATCATTTGCACCAAGTGCAGCAAATTTGCGACCGCGTCGGCCTATTCGTGCGCGGAGAGCTGATCGCCCAAGGCGACGTTCCGTCGCTGGCCCGCCAGCTCGATCAAGACGGTACCGTGACGGTGGAGCTTGCGGTCGGCGGCTGGAACGATCGTCTGGCGCAGACGCTGGCTTCGCTGCCAGGCGTGAAGGAAGTCCGCACGGAGGATGCGGGCGAGACGGGCCCCGAGCAAGGCGCTGTTGATGCCGGGCAAGCAGCCGAGAGGGATGCCATGGATGCGGTCGGTACGACGCACGTCGCCTTGGTCTGCGACCGCGACGTCGCTTCGGAGGCGGCCGCCGCGATCGTGCAGGCCGGCGGCCGGCTGCTCGCCATGAAGCGCAGGCAGTATGGGCTCGACGATATTTACCATCGTTATTTCGAAGGAGGTGCGCGCGCATGAAGGAGACGGCAATCGGCGCCGGACGCTGGAGGTCCTGGGCGGCCGGCCTGCGCCGCGGCGTTGGCAAGGAGACGTCGCTGCCCGCTTCGTCCGGTACCCCTTCCCCGTTCTGGGTCATCGTGCAGAAGGAGTTCGGCGACCATATGCGCAGCTGGCGGTTCGGCATCTTAATCGGCATCATCACGCTGGCGTGCATCGGCTCGATCTATACCGCGGTCACCGCGCTGCAATCCGGCGTCGAGGCACAGGCGACGGATACGGAGTTTCTGTTCCTGCAAATGTTCACCGCCTCCGACGGCAGCCTGCCGACGTTCGCGACGTTCGTCACGTTCCTCGGGCCGCTCATGGGCATCGCGCTCGGCTTCGACGCGGTGAACGCCGAACGGAACAAAGGGACGCTCGGCCGTCTGCTCTCGCAGCCCGTCTACCGGGACGACTTCATCCTGGCGAAATTCACGGCCTCGCTGCTGCTCATCGCGGTCGTCCTGTACGCGCTCGGCTTCCTCGTCATGGGGCTTGGGCTGCTGACGATCGGCTACCCGCCGACGCCGGAGGAATTCATTCGGGTCGTGCTCTTCCTGTTCGTGGCCGTCGTCTACGTCGGCTTCTGGCTGAACCTGTCGATTCTGTTCTCGATCCGGTTCCGCCAGGCCGCGACTTCCGCGCTCTCGGGCATCGCGCTATGGCTGTTCTTCTCGATCTTCTACGGCATGATCGTCGGCTTGATCGAGAAGGCGACGGCGCCCGCCGAGAATTCGGCGCTCTCGATTCTCATCCGCCATGCCGAGCAGATGCTGCTGCTGAACCGGCTGTCGCCGTCGTTCCTGTTCACGGAGCTGACGACGACGCTGCTCACGCCGGGCGTGCGTTCCTTAGGTCCGCTCACGACCGCCCAGGTCGTCGGCGCGATCGCAAGCCCGCTCCCGCTCGGCCAGAGCATCCTGCTCTGCTGGCCGCAGCTGGTCGGTCTACTCGCGGCGACGATGATCTGCTTCGGGATTTCCTACGCGCTGTTCATGCGCCAAGAAATCCGCTCGCGCGCTTGATGCGCGCAGCGAAACAAGGCTGCCGGCGACGGCAGCCTTGTTGCTTTTCAAGCTCGGAGCCATTCTGGCGCTTATTACGCCCCGACCGCCTGAGCTTGAATATATTCGACGACGTCGTCCAGCGACTGGAACCGGCCGACGCTGAGCTGGTCCTCGGGGAACTCGATGTCGAAGGCGTCTTCCACCGCGACGAGAAACTGCAGAAACGTGAACGAGTTCAGCTCCCGGTTGACGAAGATGATCGTATGGCTCGTCTCGTAGTCGAGCTCCTGTTTCAGCACCTCGCAGACAATGCGCAATATTTCCGTTTTGATCTGGTCGATGGACATAAATGACCTCCCGGTAGATGGCTTTGCTAACTACTCCGTACCGCTGCGGGCACGATATCCCTCCTTCGCTCCGGCCGATTCTTTTCCAATTTGAATTGTTATTGCTTCAACCTGCCAAATTATCGTGCAACTCTAACAATAGGAGAAAATTCTACCTTTGAGAAGGGGGAAACTTCGCCTATGCAATGTCTGCGCATGCAATCAAGGCGCAGCTGGAGCTTACATGCTTTCATCTAGCTAACAGCCATGGTAGGATGTAGAAAACTTCGCGCAAGGAGGTATTTCCATGCCCTCGCAGCCGCTCGACCTTCCCCGCATTCTACGGCTTTTCCCCTGCTTCGGCACGGTGCCCGACGACGACTGGCGGGAAGCCGAAATCGCCCGGTTGAGCCCGGATACGACGCTCGCGATTCGCGAAGGTCATATTTTCCGGCACGCGGCGTTCGTCCTAAGCGGGTGGGTGCGCGTCTATAAAATCAGCCCGGCGGGCCGCGAAATTACGCTGTACCGCTTGACCGGCGGCCAATGCTGCGTCCTCATGCTGGCCAGCATCCTCGGCGACCTGGAATACGAAGCGTCGATCGCGATCGAGTCCGATACAGAGGTGCTGCTCCTGCCGGTGGACACGTTCCGAAGCTGGACCGCCGCCTGCGCGCCGGTTCGCCGGTACGTCTACGGTCAATTCGTCGAGCGGATGGCGAACGTGACGCGGCTGCTTGAGCAGATCGCGTTCGAGCCTGTGCCCTGCCGGCTGGCGGGCCTGCTGCTTGCAAGCGCGGCCGACCGCGCTTGCTTGCCCGTCACCCACGAAGGGCTCGCGATCGAGCTGGGCACCGCGCGCGAGGTCGTCAGCCGGACGCTAAAGAACTTCGCCGCCCGAGGCGCCGTATCGCTGAGCAGAGGCAGCATTACGATCCTGGATCGCGCCCAGCTGGCCGCGATTCGGGATCGCTCAAGGTGACATTGTCACGGAACCGACCGCCGTCTCCTCCTATAATGGCTCTAGCAGCATCAAACCAAGCCGATAGGAGAGAACCATCATGTCCCCTTATTACGACCGCTCGAATTTAAGCCGTATTCCCGACCTGGTGAAGCTGGCGCAGCCCGCGGCGGAGGCTTACCTTGCCTTCGAGCAGGAAGCCTATGCGGAATCCGGGGTGCTGCCCGTTCGGACCAAAGAGCTCATCGCCGTGGCCGTCGCGCATGTCACCGGCTGTCCGTACTGCATCGACGTCCATGTAAAGAAGTTCAAGACCCTCGGCGGCACGCGGGAAGAAATCATGCAGGCGCTCCTGGTCGCCGCGTCCACGCGGGCGGGCGCGGTGCTGAGCCATGGGACGCATGCTCTCCTTGCTTACGAGGAGAGCGAGCGAGCTGCCGAGGCAGCAAGCGACCGGCAAGAAGCGCCGGTTCCGGCCGCCGATGGACCCGAATGTTTCTGCTAGAAACGCCTTGCGCGTAGGCGACGCGAGACAAGCAGCCAGGTTGAGACGGTTTGCACAGTCCGATTGCAGCGCCTGCCGTTCCATGCCAAAAAGCTCTTCCTTCATCGCAAAGGAAGAGCTTTTGGCTATATTGGTCGAGATTCCACGCGAGCAATCATTACGCCACCCGCGGTTATTTCAAGAAATCTCCCGTCCACACCCCGTCTACCAATACCCCTTGATGCCCCGCTCCATCCGCACAAGCGCCTCCAGGTAGTAATAGTCGCCCCAAATCATATAGTCGTCCGGCGCCCGGTCCCCGCGGACGTGGTAGGAGCCATGCTGGAGCAGCCCTTCCGCGCCCGGGATCGACCTCGTCGAGTAGTTCTCGACGAGCGATGTCATCATCGCGTGCAGCGCCTCCGTCAGCTCGGCACGGTCCGGGTCATCCGCCGGCAGCAGCTCGAGCAGCTCGAGAATGCCGCAAGCCGTGATCGCCGACGCCGAGCTGTCGCGCGGCGTGCCGTCTTCGATCGCCACGTCGAAATCCCAATACGCGACATGATCCTCCGGCAGATGCGCGATGAAATACTTGGCCAGCCGCTTGGACGCGTCCAAGTAAGCGGCATCGCCCGTATACCGGTAGCTGAGCGCGAACCCGTATACGCCCCACGATTGGCCGCGCGTCCACGTCGAGCCGTCCTGGTAGCCTTGGTGCGTACCGCCGCGAATCGCCCCGCCCGTTTCTTGGTCGAAATAGAACGTATGGTAGCTCGAGCCGTCGCCGCGCAAGAGGAAACGCAAGCTTTTCTGCACATGCTTCAAGGCAATGTCGTAGTACGTCCGATCCCCGGTCTGCTCATACGCCCAATAGAGCAGCGGCACATTCATCAGGCAGTCGATGATGATCCGCCCGCCGTTCTCCGGATCGCCTTCCTTGCCCCACGCCTGCAGCGCGCCGTACTTCGGCCGGTAGCGGAGCAGCAGTTTGTCCGCCGCCGCAAGCGCCAGCTGACGCGCCTCCTCGCTGCCCGTAACCCGCCACTGCGCGACCGCCGAGAGCGAGTATAGGAAGCCGATGTCATGATGGTCGAGCACGATATGATGGTCCAGCCGGTGCCGGTAATTCGCGAGCTGCTCCTCGGCCACGGCCTTGAGGAACGGGTCTCCGCCGTATTCGTACCCCAGCCACATCATGCCGGTATAGAATCCTTCGATCCAATCGTCGTTGCCGCCCCACTCGTACTTCTGTCCTTCCGTAATATGGGGGAAGAGCCCCGGGTGATTGCGAATATTGCCGCGCAGCGTGTCCAGCGCCGCTTCGATCGCTTCCTGCCACATGCCGTTCGGCTCGCGGCCGGGTTGGGAAGCGAGCTCGAGCTCCACTACCGTATCTCGCGCATCCGGCAGCTCGTAGGTCGCGTGTACCGGCAGGGCGAAATTAACGAACGCGTCGTTCGGGAAGAGTTCGGCATTCCACGGCCGCGCCATGTGCAGCTCCGAGCCGTCAGCCAGCAGTCGCGCCTGCTTGATTCGACCCTCCAGCCCTTGCAGCAGGACGGCCCCGATGCTTGGCTCGAACAGGTGCGCGTACAGCTTGTTCCCCCGGCGGGTGTAGCGGCCCCACTCGGGCTTCTCCAGATCGGCGGCGCCGCAGCCGTAGACGCTCTCGCCGTTACGCTCCATCCACGCGCCGACCTCCCGGAGAATGGCGAGCGACTCATCCGGGATCCTTCCTTTCGCGTCGGGACCGACGTTCAACAGCAGGTTGCCGTTCTTGCTGACGCATTCGACCAGCTTGCGGATGACCGTCGTAGCCGATTTGTACGCGCTGTCCGCCGGCGCGTAGCCCCAATTATTATTCAGCGTGATGCAGGCTTCCCATGGAATCGGCTGTCCGCCGTTGCTGATTATCCCCGCAGGCGGCACGATTTGCTCCGGCGAGGCGAAGTCGCCCGCATAGACGAGCGGTTCATCGGTATAGATGCTGCTCTGGCGCTCGCCGTTCACTTCCAGCCGGTTGTCGATCAGCATGTCCGGCTGCAGCTCGCGGATCATGTTCATCAGCTCCGTCGCCCGCCATTTCTCGCCGGACAGCTCGTCGTAAGAGAAATCGAACCACATGACGTCCAGCTTGCCGTACCCGGTAAGCAGCTCTCGGATTTGAGCGTGCATGTAATCGAGGTAGCGGTCGAAATGCTTCGGGTCGCGCGCGTAAGCCGGGTCGTCGCGCATCGGATGGTGCTTGTCTCCGTACGCCGGATAGTCGGGATGATGCCAGTCGAGCAGCGAATAATACAAGCCGACCTTGAGGCCTTCCGCGCGGAACGCCTCGACGAACTCGCGCACGAGATCGCGCCCTGCCGGCGTGCTCGTCGCCTTGTAGTCCGTCAGCGCGCTATCGAACAGACAGAACCCGTCATGATGCTTCGCGGTCAGCACCGCGTATTTCATCCCCGCTTGCTTCGCTGCCCTGGCCCATGCGGCCGGGTCGTAGCCCGTCGGATCGAATTGCTCGAAGTACGGCTGGTACGCCTCGACCGGCATGCGCTCGAAGCTGCGCACCCACTCGCCCCGGGCGGGTATCGCGTACAATCCCCAGTGGATAAACATCCCGAATCTCGCCTCGCGAAACCACGCCGTGCGCGCCTCGCGTTCTTCTACTACCGAATGCGCCTTCATTGGAACCTCTCCATTTCATGAACGAATTGTTTGCTATCATTATAGGGAGAGGTGCTCGAATAGCGGAATAACCAAAACGAACTTCCGCGTGCACATTCTTTACCTTTTGTCTTTGCGCGGGGGATCGATGGACGCGCCGCGTCCGCCATGGCTTCGTTATGAAAAAATCCAGCGGACCACATGGCCCGCTGGACGTCCCGCTTCTTGTCGTCATTGCGCCGCACCTTATCCGTGCTAGCTCCCGGCAATCCAATCCCGCAGCTTATTCGCCTGCTCCGCCGGGATCGCATAGCCTTGGTCCGTATTCTCCAAGTCGACCAGCATCCCGTTCATGCCGCGATCGGTCCCCAGCGTGATGTGGTAGCGCTTCGTCGTCTGATTCCGGTAGACCAGATTCATATCGTATTGCGCCATGTCATTGATGGGACCGGCCATGGACTCCGCGCTCCGAATCGCCTGGACGAACGCATGGATGGCCTCCGGCGCGTCGGCCTGCCAATCGGTACAGCCGGGATTCGGCAGGCCTTCATGACATAACAACTCGACGAGCGCAATCTCGCCCTCCCGCAAATCCTGATTCCCCGGCGCTGCCGGCGGACCGTACTTGCGGTTCCAGCTGGCGACCCATTCCTCGTAGGACAGCCCCGTTACCTCCTCCAGCGTTCGGCCGTCGACGGAAAAAGGCGCGCCGATCCGCATTTCGCTGCCCTCGTTAACCGGGAACGACGTGCCGCCGATGACCTTGCCTTCGGACATGAGCACGACCAGTTGAATATGCGAGCGGTACTTGTCTACGAGCGGATGATCGTTCACGGTGAACCCGTATTCCTTGACTTCCTTCCCGATATAAGCATCCGGCGGCACGAGCTGCACGCCCCACGTCTGCATGTTCATCGCGGACTCCAAGCCGCTCCCGTACAGCTTCTCTCGTGTCAGCACGTATTGGTTCAGCAAGCCTTCTCTGGATATAACCGCGTAACGATGACCTTCTATATACGTCTCCGCCGTCCGCTCGTCGCCCGCGGCGCCGTCCGCGCAGCCCGCGATGAACAGCGCCAGCGCCCCAATGATCACGCGAATCGTCCGATTTCGAATCATCTTGCTCCCCCCTTACTGATTGCTCCGCACCCTCTCATCGCCATGCTTATTCGCTTGAAGCTCACCGCCCTCTCCTTGTCGAACGCCATTACTAGACTTATTTTACCAAAACTTACTTTGAAGAGATTCTATTTTTTGAGACGACGGTTACGCGCGAGATCGAAGCCGATGCATGGCGACCGCTAAGGCAAACAAAAAAACCGCCCTTGCAGGCGGCTCGCGGTCTTGAGTTATGTAGGGCTGGCGCTGAAATCGCGGCCGAGCGTCACGACTTCTTCTTCGTCGCTTGCTCGATGTTCTCGGCTACCCGGTAGCGTACGATGGCACGCACGAGATCAAGCGGAAGCGGCTGATCGAGCGGAAACTGAACCGATCCTTTGGCCCCCTGGTATACCGATAGCTCCTCCTGGAATGCCGCGATCCCGCTCGGCGTCGGATAGAACCCGATATGATTCGCGAAGGCCGCGAAATGAACCAGGTTGCCATGCAGCTCGAACGTCGGCATCCGGTAGCTGATCTTCTCCGTCGCATCCGGCGCGGCCTCCTTGATGACGTTCCGAAGCGCCTGCAGTCGCTCCCGAATGTCGGGCGCGAAGCCGGCGATATACGCGTCGATCGTATCGGGCGCGTGCTTGATTTCTTCCATTCACTCACTCCTTGTCCCGTACCTAGGCCATAGCCGATCAATGAAGGTTCCGATCGGACTCCTTGGTCTCCAATAACCGCTGGAGCGAAATATGAATCGCTCTGAGGTACGCAATAATCGAAATAATGCCGATCACGATGACAAAGCCGAGAAATTCCATTCCCTTCTCCCCTCCCGCTTCCGTTGTTTCATGGTCCCCACAACAGCGTGCCGAAAAACATATACAGCCAAAAGGTGAAAAAAGCGAGGATATTCAAGCAAATAAGGAGGAGATCCTTGGCGGAGTCCGATCGCTTGTTCGCGAGACTGGCGGCCGCGATGCCGATCGGCGGCAGGATGAACGTGGCCAACATGCCGAACCCGTCATAAGACTGCCGATGCGTGACATAGAGACCGTCAACGACAAACGCGGCGATCGCTGTTGCGGCGAGACCGATCGCGATGAACCGTAACGTTCTTAAGCTCATGTTAGGGTCTCTCCTCCTCCCTTTTGTTGCTAATCCGCTCATCATGCATGCCAATAACTGCATAATGCGTTTTGCCGCTAAGCATACTAAACCTGGTAAATGTTGAAGAAAAATTCGAATGTCATGCCAAGGAGGGCTCATCATGCTAACTCGCCTCTACATTTTATTTACCGCGCTAATGGCTTCGCTGCTAACGCTGATTGATACCCTGCTCTAATCCATGCGCCAACGGCAGTCGCGAGCGCAATCGCGCTACTTCAGCATGCCCCGCAGCCGTTCGACAGCCTGATCGACGCGCTCATCCTTCTGAATTCCTTCCGCGCCATAGAAAATAAACACGTTCCCTACCTCATAGCGGTCATGATCTTCAACGCTGGCCGCCGCCGTATTGGCTTCAAACTCCAAGACAGCCTTGCCTACTTCCTTGGCCGATCTCAAGATATACACGCTGACCAACTGATCCCCGTTCACGGAGAATCCTTCGGGCGTCACGCCTTGAAGCGTCATGCGAAAGATACTCTTCGGCGCCAGCTCCGGCGATCGGGTTAGCGGAATGCCTTGAGACGCAAAGCTTTCTTCGACCTGCTTCAGCGTCGGCAAACCCGGCTGCTCGCTGCACCCGGTCAATAAGATACCGAGTCCGAGCAGCAGAGCGATCATCGTTCTCATGCGCTCCCTCCTTCACGTTCCAGACGGCCGAAACGGTGGGGATGTTGCGGAGCATTTCGACGATCGGATCGTCCCGCATGCTATGCTCCTTTCCTTACAAATAAGGCACTGCCCACTGCACCCAATAGGCCGCCGGCAGGAACAGCGCCTGCGCGAGCAGCGTGCCGCCCAATCGCGACAGCATGAGCGCGCCGTACAGCTGGTTGACCGAAGCGAGCGCGGCCTCCTGGCGCAGCGCCCGATCCGTCATCAACGCTACATGCGGATCGATCAGCACCGTCAGCAGAATCGTCGCCAGTCCGTTGATCAAGCCCGACGATTGCGAAATGCCGATGCTATAGGGACCCGGCAGCGAAGACGCATACAACGCCGCGAGCACGCCCACGGTGTAAATCGCCGTGACGAAGCCGTTCAGCAGCATGAGGCGCAGCGGGTAGCCGCCCTTGCGGAAGCGCCGCACCATGGCCAGCCGTGGTCTGCGGATATGATGTACGCTATGCCGGATCGCATCGGCGCGCATGAGGCTCCGCGCCATCCCGGGTACAGAACCGGCTTTCTCCAGATGGGCGATCAGCCGGGCCGATAGCTGCACGAACGTCGGAAACAGCGCGATCGCGACCAGCGTGCCGGCCGACGCGCCCCCAATAATGAACCGGAAGCTCCCGGCCAGATCGAAATCTCCGTGGGTCTTCGCAAAATCCACGATCTTCCCCGTCATTGTCCCCTGCGCAATATTCGAAGTACGTGCGACTAACACGATCATCCCCGTCAGCGACAGCGCGATCGCCAGCTTCCCCGTGCGAATGCCGGCCATGCGGACCGCATATGAGAGCGTCTCCGCCGCATGGATGGTCAGCGTCAGCAGCGCGATGCCGATCAGCCTTTCCGTCATGATGCATCCTCCCTTATTCACCGTCAATATTCAACATCAGCATATCGAACGTTGTCCCGGTCAAAAAGAGAAACTTCCGTTGCACATCTTTCTTATTATTGGGCGGCTAATGCTTCATCGGAGCGTCGAATGACCCCCGTCGTGATCTTCATATTCGGGGCATAGACGAGTGCCCGCTCGCGGTCGAATCGCTCGGAGAGGAGCCGCTCCGCGCCGTATGCGCGCATCGCTTCCTCCTCGGTAAGGCCCCGGCTCGTGAGATTGGCCAGGTAGGCGTCGGCATCGCCGGGATCGCCGCCGATCCCCTCCTCCTTCAAAGCGTTGAACAGCGCCTCCGTCCGTACCGCTTCCTCAGCGGGATTCAGGAAGTTGACCTTGTCGCTCACCCGGCAGTCGATGTCGCGCGCGCCAAGCTCGCTCATATAGACCGGAAGCTTCAGCCCGATGTTGCCGTCGCGCCCGCCGCGCGCCGCATCCTGCTCGAACAGCTTCTGCAGCACGCCAAGCTGAACGACTTCCGACAACGAATGGCCATCGAAATGATAGTTCGCCATATTCGCGATCCAATGCGGCTCAAAGCACGCGATCCGGCCGCCATCCTCCAGGCAATCGCGCATCTTGCGCAGCATCGTGCGGGGATCTTCCATATGCAGCAGGAACGCGTGGCAGACGGCCAAGTCGTAGGTGCCGGCAATGTCCATCGCCGTCAGATCGCCGACGATAAATTCGGCCTCGAACGGCGCGTCTTTGAACAACTCGCTCGCATGCTCGATCAGCTTCACGCCCGCGTCGATTCCGGTATAGCTGGAACCCTCCGGGAGAAGCGGCATCAGCTTGGCGGCCAACAAACCGTATCCGCAGCCAAAGTCGACGACGCGCACCGGACTCGTCATTTTCCATACCATTTGGACCAGGAATGCCAGATAGTCGTCGTTATAGTACAGGTCCCTCGTTTTACGGAGATATTCGATTTGGCTATCCCAGAAATAGTCGCTCAATCGGCTGCCTCCTTCGATTGTAATCCCGCCATCCATCCCGCAGTTGGTCGCTATTCATCCCATTTTTTAACATGCAGTTATGCATTCTGCGCCGCCGCGCCCATTCCTTCCCGCGTATGCGAAAAAGGCCGACGGTTAACCGTCAGCCGCGAAGGCGAATAGGCAGGTCGATCCGCTTCCGCCGCTTGCCTATGCCGAACGAATGCCATGCTTAGCGATCCGCACGAAAAAGGAGCGTCTCTCCCGAGAAACGCTCCTTTCTAACGCCCGATCCCTAATCGGCGCTACACCAGCGTGCCGCCTTCCACGATGACGTCGTACGGATCGACGTCCGGACCAAGCTCCGGCTTGACGTATTTGTCGTAGAGTCCCAGCAGGAACTTCTCCTTCGCCAGCAGCTCCAGCTCCTGATTGACCCAGTCCCGCAGCTCCGTGTTCCCTTTCTTCACGGCCGGGGCGATCGGCGCTTCCTTCTCCAACTTCTCGGGAACGACCGTGAAGCCCGGGTTTTTCTTCGCCCATGCGAACAGGATGAAATTATCCTGCGCGTAACCGTCGCCGCGTCCGTCCGCGAGCGCCTGCAGCGACTCCGTGTTTTTCTCGTATTTGACCAGTTCGACATCTGGGTAATTCTCGGTCAAGTAAAGGTCGGCCGTCGTGCCTTTTGTCACGATGATCTTCTTCCCTTTCAAATCCGCCAGCGTCTTGATGCCGCTCTTGTCGCTGACGATGACTTGGGTCGCCACCTTCAAATTCGGATTCGTGAAATCGACCGCTTGCTTCCGCTCCTCCGTCACCGTCATGTTGGCTACGATCAGATCTACCTTATCGCTCTGCAGGTACGGAATGCGGCTCGCCGGCTCCACGGTCACGAACTCGATCTTTGACTCGTCGCCCAGCAGATCCTTCGCGAAGCGTTTGGCCAGCTCGTTATCCAGTCCGACGAAATCGCCTTTCTCGTCGACATAGCCGAATGGCGGCTTGTCGCTGAAGACGCCGACGATCAGCTTGCCGCGGTCTTTGATTTTCTGGATCGCGCCGCCTTCCGCGGGCGCCTCGCCCGCCGGCTCCGCGTTCTTCGTCTCCGCATTCTTCGTCTCCGCATTCTTCGTCTCCGAGTTATCGGTCTGCGCGGCAGCCCCCGTCGATTCTCCGGCCGGCTGGTTGCCGCTATTCCCGCAACCAACCAGTAACCCCATGAAAATAGTAAGAATTAGTGCTAAAAAAAACCGTTTTCTCATTTTATTCTCCTCCTTTGCCTATCGCCGATCTCCCAAAATTGCCGCAAAAACCGCCGTGCCCGCTCCGTCTTCGGCTCTTCGAAGAACGAAAGAGGGTCTCCGACCTCGGCTATGCGTCCTTCATCCATGAACACGATCCGGTCTGCCGCCGCTTTCGCGAACCCGATCTCATGCGTCACGATGACCATCGTCATGCCCTGATCCGCCAGATCGAGCATGACCTCCAGCACTTCCTTCACCATCTCGGGATCCAGCGCGGCCGTCACCTCGTCGAACAGCATAACCTCGGGATTCATGCACAGCGCCCGCACGATGGCGATCCGCTGCTGCTGGCCGCCGGATAATTGCCGTGGATAGGCGTCCTTCTTGTCGGCAAGCCCGACGCGGCCGAGCAGCCGCAGCGCCTGCCCCTCCGCCTCGGCTTTCGCGCGCTTTTGCGCTTTGACCGGCCCTAGCAAAATATTCTCCATTACGGTCATGTGCGGGAACAAGTGATAGTGTTGGAACACCATCCCGACCCGCTGCCGGATCTGCCGCCAATCCGTCCCGCGAGCGGTCAATGCTTCTCCGCCGAACCGGATCGTACCGCTCTGCGTCTCCTCCAATCCGTTCATACACCGCAGCAAGGTGCTCTTGCCGCAGCCGCTCGGACCCAGAATCACGATGACCTCGCCTCTCTGTATGCATAGGTCAATCTCCCGGAGAACGGGCTGGCCGCCGAACGACTTGCTGACCTGCCGCAGCTCCAATATCGTCTCCTCCATGCGATTCTCCTCTCCGCCCGATCCGCCGGCCGTCGGCTACGCGGCGTCCCACCGGCGCTCGAGCCGCCGCGACACCGCCGATAACGGATAGCAGATCAGGAAATACAACAGGAACAGCGTGCCATATATGATCACCGATTCGCCCGTCCGCTCAATGATCTGCTGCCCGCTCTTGATCATCTCCACGACGCCGATCATGACCGTCAATGAAGTCGTCTTGATGATCCGCGTATAGACATTGATCGAAGGCGGGATCATTCGCCGCATCGCCTGCGGAATCAAGATGTGAACATACAGGTCCGCAGTGCCCAGACCGATCGCCTTGCCCGCCTCCCGCTGCCCGCTCGGCAGCGATTGCAGCGCGCCTCTGGCCACCTCGCCGATCTCCGTGATTCCCCACAGCGACAAGACAAGCACCGCGCACGGCACGCTCGGCAGATCGATGCCGAAGAAGATCGGTAGTCCAAAGAAAAAGAAGAACAGCCAGACGAGAATCGGCATGGAGCGAAACAGCTCCAAGTAAACGCGTGTCAGCACGCGCAGCCATAACCGGCGGGAGGAACGTAATATGCCGAACGCGATGCCGGCCGGCGTGGAGATGGCAATGCAGTAAGCGGCAATAAGGAGCGTCTGGAGCAATCCCTTCCCTAGCTGCGGCAGCGCGCCGAGCAGCACGTCAAGTCCCGAACTGTCCATGCCGAAACCTCCTCTCGAGCGCGCTCAGAAGGGCGGAGAGCGGCAGGAACATGACCAGATAGATTCCGGTCATGACGGCGAGCATCTCGTACGTTTTGTAGTACAGCGCGATGTAATTCGTGGTAGTGTACATGATTTCGGGAACCGATACGGCCGAGACGACCGTCGTCTCCTTCAGCAGGAACACGAAGGTCGCGAACAAGGCTGGCGTCCCAATGCGCATCGCTTGCGGCAGCACGATCGCGCGCAGCAGCTGCAGCCGGGACAAGCCGAGCGCGAGCCCGGATTCGAGCTGACTCTTGGGGACGGCTTCCATCCCGGCGCGGAATACCTCCGTCATGTAGCCGCCGCCCAGGAACGTCATCGCCAGAATGGCCGTCGTCATCCCGGATAGCCGGATGCCGAGCGACGGCAGCGCGAAGTACAGGAAGAACAGCTGAATCAGCAGCGGCGTATTGCGGGCGAGCTCCACATACAACCGCACCAGGAACGCG
Source organism: Paenibacillus xanthanilyticus (assembly GCF_042682185.1). Classification (NCBI taxonomy): domain Bacteria; kingdom Bacillati; phylum Bacillota; class Bacilli; order Caryophanales; family Paenibacillaceae; genus Paenibacillus; species Paenibacillus xanthanilyticus. Next base: position 1,092,282 of record NZ_JBHUHA010000002.1, read on the forward strand.
AGCCCACTTAGCCTGAAGAAAAGAATAGCCGCATTCGCCGATGCCACCAGCATCGAAGCGAGGATGGCAATGCCCGCGATCTCGAACGTCACGAGCGTCGCCTTCAGGAATTGGGGCAGCACGCGAAGCACGAATTCCGTATCGAAACTCATCGCGACTCCCCGCCTTCGCCGGCTTGCGAGCCCGTGGGCAGCGTCCCGCCCGGCGGCACAATCGGCGCATCGGCCCGCACGGTATCCGGGTATTTAATCCCCATCCCCGTATTGAGCGCGATGACCGTCTCCTCATCCTTGATCCAGCCGCTCGCCCTTAACCGACGCGCCGCCGCGAACACGGCGGCGCCTTCCGGGCAGATGAACGCGCCCTCCAGCGTTGCGACCTCGCGCTGCTCCGCGAGCAATTCTTCGTCCCGGACCGCGATCGCACAGCCTCCGGTGGCGTAGACGGCCTCCAGCACCAGGAAGTCGCCGAGCGCTTTCGGCACATTGATGCCGAAGGCGATCGTCGCCGATTCGCTCCAGAATGACGACTCGGAGCGCCCCTCCTCCCATGCCTTCACGATCGGCGCGCAGCCCGCCGCTTGAACGGCGACCAGACGCGGAAGCTTGCCTTCAATCCAGCCGATCTCCCTCAGCTCCAGCAGCGCCTTATAGATGCCGATCAAACCGACGCCGCCGCCGGTCGGATACAGAATGACGTCCGGCAGCCGCCATCCCATCTGCTCGGCGATCTCGAGCCCCATCGTCTTCTTGCCTTCAATCCGATAAGGCTCCTTCAGCGTGGACGCATCGTACAAGCCTTCATCCCGCACCGCTTGGGCGACGATCTTGCCCGCGTCGCTAATCAAGCCGTCCACGAGCGCAAGCCGGGCGCCAGAGATTGCGACTTCGCCGCGGGTGATATACGGCGCGTCGACCGGCATGACCACCGCCGCCTCGATGCCGGCCCTCGCCGCGTACAGCGCCCAAGCCGCGCCGGCATTGCCGTTGGTCGGCATCGCGAGCGCGCGCACGCCCAGCTCCTTCGCCTTCGAGACGCCGACGGCCGCGCCTCTGGCCTTGAACGAACCGGTCGGCACCAGCCCTTCATCCTTCATGTACAGCTTCGGAATGCCCATGCCCGCGCCCGCGCGGGGCATCGGCAGCAGCGGGGTCATCCCTTCGCCGAGGGAGACGACGTGCGCTTCATGTTCGACCGGGAGCAGCTCGTGATAGCGCCACAAGCTGTTGTCCCGGCCGGCCAGATCGGACTTGCTCCAAGCTTTGCGCAGCGCTTCAAGATGATAGCGAACCAGAAGCGGTGAGCCGCACGCGCACAGCTGATGTCGTTCCCGATGCGAATAGGACGCTGCGCATTTGGCGCATTCCAAATGCGATACATAGCTGAACAACATGGATGTTGGTCACCTCTTTCGTAAGATAGCGATTCGGACCGCCACGGCGGCAATCATAATTATTGGTTAAAACAACCAATATCCCCCATACTAAATTATACTATTCCTGTATGTCAACTATGATTTAAGTCAGGAAATCGGGCCTATTTCACAACTTACAAGAGAAAAATTCTAGAGCGCCTTCCATGGGAAGACGCTCTAATAGAGGTTCAGCTAGGTATCGATTCTTTGTTTTAATACCGCTTTCTTCAACACGCCGCCCCCGAGACCCGGACGATGAAGCTCCCAGGGGTAGAACACCGCGAACATGCCCGGCGACAGCTTCAGCATCACCTCGTCCGGAGCAGGCGCGGCCAACAGATAATCCGCCTCCTCGTCATAGGGTTTCACCAAGGACAACGGTTCGCGCCGCGGCGACCAGCCGATCGTCTCCTCTCCCTCCAGCAGCAAATGAACATCGATATAACGTTCGTGCGCCTCCGCCGGCAGTTCGTCCGGCAATCTGCCCGCCGCCTTCATGATCGTCGCATACAAGCGATCGCCGTCGATGACGGTCTTGCCTTCCGGCCAATCGTCCGCCGCGAGCGACCTCAGAGCCGCCAGTGACTCTTCCAACCCGGCGTATTCGGGACGTCCGCTCGCATCCGCCAACCAACCTAACATCATGTTGCTCGCCTCTTTTCTCCGCGAAAAATCGAATCGATAGCGCCTTGAGCGGCTGCCTACCCCGCAAACAACGAAGCCGCTCCAAGCATCCCCGCCTTGTTGCCGAGCTCGGCCCGGAGGATGCGCACGCCCTGGAAGCTATCCATGATCAGCTCCCGGGTACGCCGCTCCACCATCCGCACGAGCGGCTCCTGCTCCATGACGCCGCCCCCGACGATGATCGCCGGCGGATTGAAAATATGAATGAGCGAGGCCAGTCCCGCCGCCGTCTCGGATACCCAAGCTTGCAGGATCGCGCCCATCCGCTCGTCCCCTCGATTAACCCGGTCGAAGAACGTCCTGCCGTCCGCGCACAGCGGATCGATGCCGGCCGCGATGCGCACGAGCGCCGACGTCGAGGCGTATGCTTCGTAGAACGCCGCCTTCCCGGCGTCCCCGCTCTCGCCGAGCGCGTGCGTGAACATATGGCCGAACTCCGCCGCCACGCCGTCCGCCCCCCCGGTACAGCCGGCCCCCCAGCACGATCGCGCCGCCGATGCCCGTGCCGAAGGTGAGGCAGAGGAAATCCCGGTATCCGCGCGCCGCGCCGAAGACGGACTCGCCGAGGGCGGCGGCGTTCACGTCGTTCTCGACCCGGACGGGCTTGCCGAACCGCGCCTCCAGCTCATCCTTGATCCGCGTGCCCGCGTAGTTCGGGATGTTGCCGTTGGCGTACACGATCGTGCCCGCCGCCGCGTCCACCTGTCCCGCGGTGCTGATCGCGATCGCGTCGTATTCCCCATACTCGGCCAGATTGGCGATGAGCCGCTCCATCAGATGCGGCCCGCCGCGCAGCGCCTCGGTCGGATACTCCCGGTAACGCTCCACCTGTCCGGATCGGTCGCATACCCCCATTTTCGTCGACGTTCCCCCTATGTCCGCCGCCAGCACCTTCATGGCTCTCCCCCCTATTCGATCGGATCAAAAGCGCGGGTCGCCGCGACGAACCGCCGCGTAAGCTCGAGCGGCCGCGTGATCGCCGAGCCGACGACCGCCGCATGAACGCCGACGCCAAACAGCGCCTTCAGCTCCTCCGGCGTCGAGATGCCGCCTTCGGCGATGACCGGCACGCTTACCGTCTTCACCAATCGCTCGGCCATCTCGAGGTCCGGCAGCGCGCGGCCGCGAGTCGCCGCCGTATAGCCGCTCAGCGTCGTCGCCACGCAGTCAAAGCCGAGCTCGGCCGCCCGCGCCGCCTCCTCGAACGTCGCGCAATCCGCCATGAACAGCTGATCGCCGAATGCCCGGCGCAGCATCGGGAACGCCTGCTCGATCGTCGCGCCGTCCGGTCTGATCCTATCAGTCGCGTCGAGGGCGATCATGTCCACGCCTTCCCGGAAGAGCGCCTCGACTTCCTTGGCCGTCGGCGTGATGAACACGTCCGAACCGTCGTACACCTGCTTGATGATGCCGATGATCGGAAGCGCGACTTCTTTTTTGATTTCGCGAATGTCCTCCACGCTATTCGCCCGAATGCCCGCCGCGCCGCCGAGCGCGGCCGCCCGCGCCATCCGTCCCATGATGAACGGGCTGTGCAGCGGTTCCTCCGGCAGCGCCTGGCAGGAGACGATCAGCTTGCCGTTTATGGCATCGAATAGTTTTGTTCCGCCGTAATCCATTGCGTGTTTCCTCCTCTAGTGCCGGATGTCATTCTTTAACCGCCCCGGCCGTCATGCCGTGCGTGAAATACCGCTGGAACAGCAGGAAGATGATCAGCATCGGGATGGCCGCGACGGTCGCGCCCGCCATTTTGTACGCATAGTTCGGATTCAGATCCTGCATGAGCGTCGCGGTGCCGACCATGAGCGTCTTCATGGTCTTCTCCTGCCCGACGACCATCTGCCACAGGTAGTCGTTCCACACTTGCACGAAATTCAGGATGAACAGCGCCCCGATGCCGGGCTTCACGATCGGAAGCATAATTTGGGCGAACGTGCGCCATTCGCCCGCCCCGTCGATGCGCGAAGCTTCCCGCAGGGCGTCCGGCGTCGCGTCGAAAAACCCTTTTAACAGGAATACGCCGAACGCCGTCGCCACATTCGGCCAGATCATCCCGCTCAGCTCGTTCACCATCCCGAAATCCTGAATGATCCGGAACAGCGGCACGATCATGATCTCCTTCGGAATCATGAGGCTCGAGATGAAGACGACGAAAATGATGTTGCGCCCTTTGAACGTTAGCTTCGAGAACGCGTACGCGGCCATCGCCCCCACGATAATGACGAGCACCGTGCTGACGCCCGACACGAACAAGCTATTGAACGTCCAGCGCAGCGCGGGCTGGTTGCGGAACACGTCGATGTAGTTGTCGAACGTGATGGACGCGGGGAACCAGTCCGGCGGCATCTTCACGACGTCGGCGCTGTTCTTCAGCGAGCTCGTGAACAGCCAGTACAGCGGGAACAGGTTCAGGACGGCGAAGAACGCGACGAGAGCGTTCGAGACGAGATCGAACGGCTCCCTTTTCTTGCTGGTCGATTGCGGCATGCGGCCTCCTCCTTACGTCTGTCTGAGCATGCTTCGAAGCTGAGGTACGGAAAGGAGCAGCGTGATCAGGAACATGATGACGCCGACAGCCGAAGCGGTGCCGAGCTGGTTGAATTTGAACGCGTTGTTGTACAGGTAGTACATGAGCGTGACGGAGCCGTTGTTCGGACCGCCGCCGGTCAAGAGCTGGATGACGACGAATATTTTCAGCACGGCGATGATGTTGATGATCGTGATGTACACCGTCGACGGCTGCACAGACGGGATGAGAATATGGCGGATCGTCTGCCATCGGCTGGCCCCGTCGACCTCGGCCGCCTCGAACAGATCCTTCGGCACGCCGATCATCGCCGCGATGTACAGAATGATCGCCTGCCCGACATTGGTCGCGAACGTGACGAAGATGATCACCGGCATGACCGTCTTGCCGCCGCCGAGCAAATTCCCCTGCCCCGCTCCCGCCTCCCTTGCCAAATAAGAAATGAGTCCGCTGGCCGGATTGAGCAGGAAGCTCCATACCATGCTCATGACGACCATCGACACCATGACCGGAATATAGTAGCTGCCCCGGATGAACGAGACGTATTTGGCATTCTTGTCGAAGACGGCGGACGCCGCGAACAGCGCGAACAAGACCGTCAGCAAGACGATGAATACGACGAAGACGACGGTGTTCAGCAGCGCCTTGTAGAAGACCGGATCGCTGAACAGCGCGGCGTAATTGTCCAGGCCGACGAACCGCTCGTCCTGGTAGTTGATCTGATACAGGCTCAGCCGGATGCCTTCGACAATCGGATAGACGAGGAACAGCAGGAAGATCGCCATTTGCGGCAGGATGAATAAGTAACCCGTCAAATTCGCTTGAAGCGCTTGTTTGCGTAATCGCATGTTGTTTTCCTTTCCCGGGGAGATCCGTCCAGGTGCCGGCGGCTAGCTAACGCGCCCACGTCCGCGTCCGGATGCTCCCCGCGTAGGATTGATGTGCCTGATGTGCGTGACGAGAGGACGGTAAGGTTTACTTCCCGCCGAATATAACCGAGTTCGCCTTGTTCGTCTCGATGACCTTGTTGCCAGCGGCTTGGTAGTCCTTGACCGCCTGCTCCGGCGTCTTCGCCCCCGTGTACAGCGCCTGCAGCTCCGGATACAGCACCTCGCGCAGCTGGCTGTAGCCCGGCACGTTGCCGGTGAAGTTGAACAGGTATTGCGCGTTGGCGTCATAAGCCGCGAACAGCGGGTTCTCGCCCTTGAACGCCTCTGCGACCGAGCTTCGGACCGGAATGCCGTTCTTCGACGACTTCACGAGCTCGGGGTCGGCGGAGAAGAACTTAACAAAATCCTTCGCGACCTCGATCCGCTTCTCGTCCTTCGTCTGGAACACGCTCGCGCCGACGACATAAGTGAACGTGAGCGGATCGCCGCTCTCCGACGGAATGTTCGCCAGGCGAGCGTCGAACTTCGGCGCTTTGCCGCTGGCCATGTCCGCCTTCGCGTTCGCGAAGAGAACCGGGTTGGTGAAGCTGATCGCCAGCTGCTGGTTCTGGAACATGCCGTTCGCGTCATTGGAGGAGACGGATTCCGGTCCCGGATTCGTGTAGCCCGCGTCCTTGATCGCCTTCAGCCAAGCGGCCGCCTTCGCCCCGCTCGCGTCGTCCAGCGCGATGCTGCCTTCCGCGTCGAAAAATTTGCTGCCGAACATGCGCAGGTAGGCGAGATTCCACGTGTCGCCTTGATTGTTCACCGCGTACAGCGCCATCGGGTAAGCGCCGGCATACGGGGTGCCCGGCAGCTTCTCCTTCAGCGTCTTCAGAATGCGCTCGTAGTCCGCCAGCGTCCATGTCTTGATTTCATTCTCGCCGCCGATGTCGCTCGCAAGGCCCGCCGCGCGGAACATGTCCGCGTTGTAGACGAGCGTGCCCGGATTGTTCTGGAACGGGTAGAAGTAGATGTCGTCGCCGAAGGTGACCGAGCTCCAGTAGTTGTCCGCGATGTCCTGCTTCGCGGCGTCGTCGACGATGTCCGTCAGCGGCACGAGCGCGCCGCGGTGGACGTAATCGCCCATGGCGAAGACGCTCTCGAAGAAGACGTCCGGCGGCGTGCCGCCGCTCAGGTTGACGTTCAACAGTTGGTCCCGCTGGTCGCCCGCGATGACCTCGACGTTCACCTTCGCGTCGTACTTGTCGTACTGCGCCGCGAACTTCTCCGCCGCGTGCTTGAAGAAGCTGTCGTAATCGGCGCCCTCCTCGGAGGCATCAAGCACGCCCTTCCATTGCGGCGTCAGCCAGACTTTGATCTCAACCTGTTCCTTGCCGCCCGATGCGTCGCCGCCGCTCCCTGCCGAGTTGTTCGGGTTATTTTCGTTCGAGCAGCCTGCCAGCAATACCGTGAGCGCGGCCGCGGCCGCGAAAATGCGTGTGCGCTTCATGGTTGTTCTCCCCCTGGTTCGTTGTGTTGGCTAAAATCGATACCGGTTACGCTCATGCTTCGTCGTAACGCTTCACCAGCGCGTCGATCGCGGCGGCGATGCCGTCGATCCGTCCCGCGTCCGCCGGCGAAACGTCCTCAAGCGGCGCCCGCACGCCGCCGATATTCACGCCACGGCGGCGAAGCACTTCCTTAATCGCCGCGTACATCGAGCCGTCCAGCGAGCAGAGCGCGACGATGACGTCGTTGATCTTGCTTTGCAGCTTGCCGGCCTCTTCGAAGCGGCCTTCGCGCACGAGCCGGTCAGCCTGCAAATATAACTCCGGCATCGCCGCGTACGTGCCCCCGATTCCGGCCGCCGCGCCCATGATCCGGCCCGCGACGAACTGTTCGTCGGGCCCGTTGAAGACGACGACCCGGTCGCCGCCCGCCGACTTGAAGCGTTCGATGTCGAGCGCCGGCATCGAGGAGTTCTTCACCCCGATCACCTTCGGATTCGCGAGCAGCTGCCGGAAGACGGCCGGCGTGAGCGTATAGCCCGTCGTCTGCGGAATGTTGTAAATGATGAACGGCAGCTCCGTCGCCGCCATGATCGCCGTCCAATAGCCGACGACCGCCGAGTCCGGCAGCTTGAAATATATCGGCGGAATCGCCGACAGCGCGTCATATCCGAGCTCCGCCGCATGCCGGGCCAGCTCGATGCTGTCTCTTGTTGAAGGCGCGCCGACATGGGCGATGAGCGTCATTTTCCCTTTTAAAGCGCGCGCTGCGTAAGCGAGGGCCTGCTTGCGCTCCTCCACGCTGTGGTAGATGCATTCGCCGGAGCTTCCGCCGACGTAGACGCCCTGCACGCCCCTCTGGTATAAGTAATCTGCCAAAGCGGCCGTTCGCGGCTCCGACATGTTCCCTTGCTCATCGTAACAGGCGTAGAACGCCGGAATGATGCCGTGAAATTTGGTCAAATCCATGTCCATGATGTAACCTCCGTTGGTGGGATTGGTGCTGTTAAGAAGGGCTGCGCCCCTTTGACCCCGCTTTTGTTGCTCCCTCCTCCCACCTCCTCCGCCGAGGAGGCTCCAAAGGGCTTTGCCCTCTGGACTCCCTCTTCGTGCTGGCACGTTTGTTTGCGGTCGGCGGGTTGGCTGGAGCCGGGCACGCTTTTGTCCTTGCGGACAAAGCTTCAGTGGGTTTTGAAGACAGTTCTAAGACAAATGCCTGTGCCTATGGCTGTCAACTAAAGGACACTGGTGGGTTCACCCGACGTTTTTACTTCACCTGACAGCATTGTTGGCGGGGTTGGAGAAGCGGCGGAATGCTTCGGATCCTTGCCCTGCTCCTGCACATTTACTCGTCGTGCTCGGCGCGGCTTCGCCTTACGGCGACTCGATCCACGCCTTGTTCATGCGGGCCAGCGCGATTTTGCTCGCGGCCGGCTTTTCGTAGAAGACGAAAATCGTTTTGTCCGGAGCGACCGCGATATCGGAATAGCCGTTGTTCCCCGCGTAAATTTCCTTGGACCGGTACCAAGTGGCGCCGTCGTCGCCGCTCATTCGGATCGTCATGTTGGTGCGCGACGAAATATGGGCCGGATTCGTGAACAGTATCGTGCTCGCATCGTAGCGCTGCAGGCTGGCCGCGACGATCGGATCGATGAGCGTCGTGTCCGAATACGGCGTCGACCACGCTCCGGTCGGGCCGCTTGCGATCGAGACCGCCCGGTAGTCGCTGCCCGGATTGCGCATGTTCGTCATGAGCCGGCCGTCCGACAGCTCGACCATCATATTCTCGTGGATTCGCGTGAAGCCGCTCGGGTTCGGCACGAGCGAACCGGCTTGCCACGTCGCGCCGCCATCCGTGCTGTAGATCGTCGCCACCGTGCTGTTCGTCCAGCCGCTCGTCGTCAGATAGATCGGTACGACAAGCGTCCCGTTCGTCATCTGGAACCCGTGTCCCGGCCCCATGCCCGCACCGGAGAGCCCCGCGAAGTAGGTAGGACTGGCGGCGTTTTTGTACGCGTTCAACACGGAGGTAATATCCCTTGCCGCGCCCCACGTCAGCCCGTTATCCGTGCTCGTGCGGATGAAATATTGACAGTTGCCCCACACCCAGCGTCCCCATAGCAAATGAACCGTATTGCCTGTGTTCGCGGCGAGCAGCATCGGGTTCATCTCCGCATTGCCTTGCGATTTGCCCGGCGACAGGATCACCTGCTCGGAGAACGTGACGCCGCCGTCGGTGCTGCGCTTCAACACAAGGTCCGTCGGCGTCTGATCTCCGCCGGCTCTCGCTTCCGCCACCGCCAGAATCGTGCCGTTGGCGGTGGAGACGACGCTCGGAATCCGGTACTCCGCGTAGCCTCTGCCGTCGGTCGTATCGAAGAGGATCGTCTCCTCGAACACGGCGCTCAGCATGTTGATCTGGCTTGCGTTCAGCGCCGCCGGATACACCGCGGCGTACGCCATGCTGCCGGTGTAGTACCATTGGCCGCCGCCGTTATCGACGTTGCGCCCGATCCACAGCCCGTTCAGTCCTTGGGCCGAGGCGAAGAACGCCGTCGACGCCGAGGACGCGCGCTGCTGCCCGTCCACGTATATCTTCGTGCCGGTCGCATCGACGTTCAGAATGGCGGTGTGCCACTTGTTGTCGTTCATTTTGCCGGTGGCGCTCAGCTGCGTCGCGTAGTTGCCGTTCGTCCGGTTCTCGTAATAAACCGTGCCGTTGTTCATCGTCAGCGACACGTTGGTCGAAGCCGCCGCCGTGTTCGAGGCGCTCAGGAACGTCTGCGCCGGATTGGCGCTCGTCGACTTGAACTTGACGACGATCGCGCCTTGCGTAAGAGCGGAGACGGAGGGGAGGTCCGGCGTGCGATCGATGTAATCCGTCGTGCCGTTGAAGGTACGGTTCACGGTAGCGGACATCGCCGCTTGCGGCAGCAAGCCTGCGGCTTCCATCGCTTCCGCTTGCGACCAGGCGCGGCTGTACACGTCCACGTACGCCAGCTCGCCGGCGTAATACCACTGGCCGCCGCCGTTGTCGGCATTGCGTCCGATCCACATGCCGTTGAGACTCGTCACGTTCGAGAAAAACGCCGTGGACGTCGTGCTGCCCTTCAGCAAGCCATCGACGTAGATGCGCGTGCCGGTTCCGTCGACGGACAGCACCGCGGTATGCCACGCGCCGTCGTTGAACGAGCCGGCCGCGCTGAGCTGCGTGGCGTAGACGCCGTTCTCGCGATTCTCGACATACACCGTGCCGCCGTTCATCGTCAACGACAGGTTGCTCGACGGATCGGCGGTGTGCGAGGCGCTGATGAACGTCTTCGCCGCCGCGGTGCTCGTCGTCTTGAACCGGACGACGATGGAGCCTTGCGTCAACGAGGCGACCGTGGCGATATCCGACGTTTTGTCCACGTAGTCGCTCGTGCCGTTGAAGGAGCGGTTCAGGGTATACTGGAGCACCCGGCCATCCGTCGGCGCGGCCTCCGATCCATAGGGCGTCAGCGATAACCCCGCGACGAATACGGTAAAACAAACGATCCAGCGAGCGGCATGCATGAGTGTGCCAAACTTCATCCCAACATCTCTCCCTTACTCATCGTTTGATTGCTCGGACGTGCGCGATTACGAATACTCACCTCCTTTCGCCGCCAACTACCCTTTGACCGCGCCCATCGTAATGCCCTGCGTGAACGCCTTCTGGAACAGCAGGAAGATGAGGATCATCGGCAGCGAAGCGAGCGCCGCGCCCGCCATCAGCACGCCGTAAGGCGTCGTGTACTCGCCCTGCAGGGTCGCGAGACCGAGGGGCAGCGTCATCATCGACGTCGATCGCGTCATGATAAGCTGGCTGAAATAGTCGTTCCATGCGTTGATGAACGTGAAAATCGCGAGCGCGCCCAGCGCCGGCTTCAACAGCGGCAGGATGATGCGATAGAACAACCGCAGCTCCGAGCAGCCGTCGATCTTGGCTGCTTCGATCAGCTCGCCCGGGATCGTCTGCGCGAACTGCTTCATTAGAAACACGCCGAACGGCCAGCCGATCGCCGGCAAAATCAGCCCCTGGTACGTGTCGATCCAGCCGAAATCGGCCAGCATCGTGAACAGCGGCACGAGGATGACCTGCTTCGGCAGCGCCATCGCCGATACGAACAGGATAAAGATGAACTTCCGGCCCGGAAATTGCTTCTTCGCCAGCACGTAGCCGGCCATCGAGGCGACGAGGCAGACGCCGACCATTTCGCACGTCGCCACAAAGAAGCTGTTGAAGCCCCATTTCCACACCGGGTTATTGAACAGCACCCGGAAATTATCGAGCGTCGGCTCCAGCGGGAACCACTCCGGCGGAATGGCGACCGCGACGTTCTGCACCTTGAAGGCGCCGGTGACGATCCAGTAAAACGGGAAAATGAACAGCAGCGCGCTGATAACGAGCAAAACGTTGGACGCGATTTTGCCGATGGTCCACTCGCCTCGTCGCCGCCCCGCGAACGCAACCCCTTCCCGCTTGCCGCCCTGCCGGACTTCCGTAAATGTACTCATTTTGATGCCCCCCTGACTTGCTTCATGACGCAGTTGGCTAAATGCCGCGCGCCTGATCTCGCACGCAAACCAAATTAGCTCACCGGCTGCATGCTGCATTCCCAATCTTCCGATTGCGAACGCAAACCAAGCAGTTTGCTAAATGCTGCGCGCCTGATCTCGCACGCAAACCAATTAGCTCACTGGCTGCATGCTGCATTCCCAATCTTCCGATTGCGAACGCAAACCAAGCAGCTCAATATTCCACTTCGCTGCCCAAATACTTGAACTGAATGACCGAGATGATGCCGATTACGACCGCCAGGATGACGCCCATCGCCGAGGCGAGGCCGAAGCTGCCGAGCATGAACGCCTGCTCGTAGACGCCGTACATGACCGTCGAGGTCGCGTACATCGGACCGCCGGAGGTGAGCAATTGGATGATCGCGAACACCTGGAACGTGTTGATCGTCGTGATGACGATAATGTACAGATTGGTCGGCATGAGCATCGGCCAGATGATTTTGCGGAAAATCTGCCCCGCGCTCGCCCGGTCGATCTGCGCCGCTTCGATGTACGACGTCGGAATGTTGCCGAGCGACGCGACGTACAGGATGATCGGCTGCCCGACCGACGTCGTGATCAGCACGAGAATGATGGCCAGCAGCGCCGTGCGCGTATCCCCCAGCCACCCGATCGGCTCCGCCCCGAACAAGCTCGTGATGTAGTTGAGAATGCCGTAATTCGGATGGTAGATGGACGCCCACACGACAGTGATGCTGACGACCGAGGAGACGGCCGGCAAGTAGAACACGCCCCGGAAGAACGACCGCTGCATCTCCGATTTCTTGTAGATCGTCATCGAGATGAAGATCGAGAACAGCACGACGGCCGGCACCGCGACGAGCACGATCAGCATCGTGTTCCACATCGATTTGGCGAACACGTCGTCATGCAGCAGCACGTTGAAGTTGCGCAAGCCGACGAACTCGAAGTCCCGCAGCGTATAGTCGAAAAAGCTGATATAGATGCCCTTGAGCATCGGGAACGCCACGAACAGCAGGAAGAATGCCAGCGCCGGCAGCAAGAACAAATAACTCGTCAGCCACTCGCGCCAAATGTACCGTTTCGGCCTCATAACCGCTCCAGCCACGAAATTTCACCCCTTTTTGCGTATGGCAAAGAGCAGCCCACCGCTTGGCGCGCTGCCCTTGGCCGTGCTTATGATGTTTGCGGACGCCGCGCGGGAAGCAAGGGCGATTTGGCGGCTGCCCACCGTCTGCGAACGCCCCTTGCTATCGCGCTTGACGCCATGCGGTCCGCTGATATTACGTGCGCTACTTCGCCGCGGACGCCTTCGCCTTGGCGATCGCGTCGTTCGCCTTCGCGGCGAACCCGTCCAGCGCTTCCTTGCCGGATGCCTGGCCGAGGATGGCGCGCTGCAGCTCCGGGAACCAGAACGTGCGAATCTCCGCATAGCCGTCCGCGATCGTCGGCGGATCGGTGATGAACTGGCGGGCCAGCTCGGAGTACGCGTACTCCGGATCGTCGTACAAGCCCGTGATGGAGTTGCGGACGGACAAGCCGCCCGTCTGGATCAGGCTCTTCTTGCCCCACTCCGGATCGTTCGCGATGAAGTCGATCAGCTTCTTGGACGCGGCGATTTTGGCTTCGTCGTCGTTATTGAAGATGGCCATGCCGCCCAGATACGGCTCCAGCTTCGGCTTCGAGCCGTCGAGCGTCGGGAACGGCAGCAGCACGTCCTCGAACTCCGCCTTCTTCAGCGGCGCGTTCTGCGCGCGCAGCACCGCGGAATAGTTGATGCTGAAGGCGAGCTTCCCTTGCAGGAACAGGTCGTTCACGTCGCCCGCGGCGAGCGAGGCCGCCCCGTTCACGATCAGCTTCTCCTTCGACGCCTGGGCGAGCCAATCGAGCGCCGCGGCAGCGTTGTCCGTGTTGATCGCGACCGCGCTGTTGTCCTCGTTCAGGAACCGGGAGACGCCGAGGTTCGCCAGATAAGCGCGCGTGCCTTGGTCGCCCGCTTGGCTCTTGGCATAGAAGCCGGATGGAATGATGTCCGGCGCCTTGTCCTTCACGGCTTGCAGCGCCTTCTTGTATTCGTCGAACGTCCACGTGCGGTCCGGCCGGCCCAGCGGCAGCAGATCCAGCGCGCCGATCTTCTCGAACACGGTTTTGTTCACCGCCATCATGAACGGCGCGGTGTTGATCGGGTACATATACGTCTTGCCGCCGACCATCGACTGCTTCCAGAACGCGTCCGCAATATCGCCGCGCACCTCGCCCGACACCATGTCGTCCAGCGGCGCGAGCAAATCCTTCTTCGCCCAGTCGATGATCCGCCCCGGCGCGTCATAGATGACGTCCGGCGCGGAGTTCGTCGCGATGGCGACGTTCAGCTTCTGCGGTCCGCCGTCGAAGGTGATCATCTCGAGGTTGACCTTAATGTCGGGGTATTTCGCGTTGAACGCTTCGATCAGCTGCTTCTCGTACTTGCCCACCTCGCCGTCCACCGGCTGGTAGGTCGGGAAGTTCCACCACGTAATCTCCACCGGCTTCGCCTGGTCGGGCTCCGGCTGCTTGTTCGCCTCGTCAGCCGCGCCGGCCGCATTAGCCGCCTTATTGTTGCCCGCGGCGTTGCCTTGCTCCCCGGCGCCGTTGTTCGTTCCGCCATTGTTCGAACTGCAAGCCGCCATGACCATCGTCATGAGCGAGATGGCGATGAAAGACGCGATTTTTCTCTTTCTTGCTGCCATTGCTGATCCCCCCAGCGTTTCATATGTCGAAATGATTGGCCATCTCATCTCTTGTACCTAAGCATAGAGCATTGCCGGCTATCGATGAATCCCCGTCCTTTTACTTTTAGGGTTCATTTTTGACCTGTTGCCGCCGCGGCGCGCTAAATGGCGATTCTTCTCCCAAAATGACGGCTCGCCTCCGGTATAATAGTCATAGCAGGAAGCGCTTCCGCACCGGAAGCGTCTATCATCCAACTGGGGGCGCGCACCATGTACAAACTGATGATCGTGGAAGACGAGCCGCTCATCCGCGAAGGGCTGAAGCATTACTTCCCCTGGAGCGAGCTCGGCGTGACGCAAATAATAGAAGCGGAGGATGGCGCGCAGGGCGAACGGCTTGCGCTGCTGGAGCGGCCCGATCTCATAATTACCGATATTCGCATGCCCCAGATGGACGGGCTGACCATGATCGAATGGCTGCGGCCGCATTTGCCATCCGCGGCGTTCGTCATTTTGACCGGCTACAACGATTTCGAATACGCCCAGAGAGCGATTAAGCTCGGCAATATCCAGGCTTACCTGCTTAAGCCGCTTGGATACGAAGAAAGTCTCGCGACCGTTCAGGACTGTCTCGCCAAGCTGAAGCAGCGCCAAGCCGAGGATCTCCTGCTCCAGGGCGCGGAACAGCTGAAGCAGGAACGGAGGCGCGAACAAGAACGCCAGATCGTCAGGCGGCTGCTCGACGAGCCCGGCTTCGACCCTGCACCCGCGCTTCTGGCGCTCGGCATGCCCGATCCGGAAGACGGCCGTAGCCGCCGGTATGCCGCGTTTGCGGCAACCGCGCCCTCGCCGCCCGGTGCCCTGCCCGTATCGCCCGATGTCTGGTCGGCCGACGCGCAGCGGTTCATCGCCGACCATGCCAGCCGCCTGCTCGGCACGCGGGTAGCCGACAAGCTGCTCACCTATGCCCGCGGCGGCAAAATGTTCGTCCTTGCGCTGGCCGAGTCGGAAGCGGAGACGGACGCCCCTCGCAGCACGGACGCGGCTCGATCCGAATTGCCGGCCGGATCGAGCCACGCGACGGCAGATACGGAGGCGGCGCTGGCCGCGTTGAATCGCGGACGGGACGCGGCCATCTATATCGCCGCCGGCAGCCTCACCGCCACGGCGGCGGAAGCACGCCAATCGTTCGCGCAAGCTGAGCAAGCGCTGTATAAGCGCTATTATCAGTATGGGGCTTATTTGTTCCGCTCGGCATCGCCGCATGCCCCGTCTTCGTCCGAGACGCAGACGCCGCTGCTCGCCGCGCGGGACCGGGAGCTGCTGCAGACGCACCTGCTGCAGGGCGACGCCGCTGCCGCGCGCAAGCTGCTGATGAAGCTGGCGGAGGGAGTCCGGCAGCTTCCTGCCGATACGCCGCCGGACCGATGGCTCGCGTTCCTCCAGGAGCTGATCAGCGCCCTGCTACGGTATGCCCACCGTCACGGCATCGCCGTGGAGGAATTCGCCAGCGGCAGCATGCTGACGCTCGGGTTCGCGGACGATTTCGCGACGGCCGAAGACCTGTTCGCCTGGCTCGCCGACTGGACGGACCGGCTGATCGCGGCAAGTCCGGAGAGCGGCGGCGCGCAAGCAGGCGGTGCGGACGCGCGCATTTTCACCCAGATTGAACAGTTCGTCCGGCAGCATCTCGATCAGGAAGTGACGCTGCAGATGGTCGCCGACCGGTTCTTCTATAATCCTTCCTACCTCAGCCGCCTGTTCAAGACGAAGCTGAACAAGAACTACCTGGCCTTCGTCGCCGAGATTCGCATCCGCTACGCGCAGGATCGGCTGAAAGACCCGAGCCTGTTCATCACCGACGTGTGCGCGATGTGCGGGTACAAGAGCTACAAGCATTTCGTGAAGACGTTCCGCAGCGTCGCCGGCATGACGCCGACCGACTATCGGAAGCAGCTGGGGATCGAGCCATGAGCGGGCGGCTCCGGGGCCTGCTCCGCCCGCTTCGGTTCAAGCGCGTCAACCGGCAAATTTTCGTGCTGACGATCGTCGTCATTACGCTACCGCTGACCCTCATGTCCGGGATCATCTACCTGTTCACGCTGCAGGCGGTCAAGAGCGAGTATCAAAGCAGCGCGACGCTTATCTTGAACAATCTCTCGTTCAATATCGACCAATATTTGCAGAGCATCGAGAAAGGCACGCTGACCGCCCAGCTGGACAACCGGCTGCAGGAGTCGCTGGCCAGCTGGCTGCTCCATCCGGAGGTCGACGTCAGCCAAAGCCTGCAGTACGGTGCGGTCATCGAGCAGTTCGTCAGCACGATCGAGATGACGATCAAGAACGTCGACAGCGTGCAAATCTACTCCGGCGGCCGGGTGTTCTACTCCGCGAACTTTGACCGTTCAAGCTACGAAGAGACGAATTTCATGAGCGAGACGTGGTACAAGCAGACGCTCGCCGCCAAGGGGAAAATCGTCATTTTCGGCACGCATACGCCGTTTCGCCGCACGTCGGACGAGGAGCGCCAGAAGGTCATCTCCATCGCACGCGTCATTAACAAGACCGGCACGAAGCAGCCGCTCGGCGTCATGCTCGTCGACATCCGGCTCGACTCGCTGCGGGAGATTCTCGCCCTGTCGGAGAACAGCAACCACAACTTCCTCATCGTGGACAACAAAGGCAGCTACGTCTATGCGTCGGGCATGGACGAGAACGGCGGAGGCGCCGAGACGGACGGCACGGTGCTCGCGCAGGTGAGAGGCAGCCAGACGGGGAGCTTCTACGCGCCGATGAGCGGCGAACGCGCCTTCTTCAACTTCGCCACGTCGCCGTATTCCGGCTGGAAGGTCATTCAATATATCGAGGAACGCGAGATGACGAAGGACGCGGAGCGGCTGCGGCTCATCCTGCTCGTGTTCGCGTTCTGCACGCTCGGCGTGGCGCTGCTGTTCCTCTTCCTGCTGTCCGTGCGGGTGACGAAGCCGATTATTATGCTCAGCCGACAGGTGCGCGCGGTTGGCCTTGGCAATCTCGACGTCCAGCTGAGGAGCGACCGATCCGACGAGTTCGGCGTGCTGTACAACGGCATTCGCAAAATGACCGAGGACCTCAAGGCGCATATCGAACGGGCGTCCATGACGCTGGCCCAGCAGCGCATGGCCCAATACGGCGCGCTCAAAAGCCAGATTAATCCGCATTTTCTCGCCAACGCGCTCGAATCGATCCAGATGAAGGCGGTCATCGCCGGGCAGCGGGAGATTGGAGAGATGGTCGGGCTGCTCGGGCGGCTGTTCCGGGCCCACATCCAGACCGGCAAGGAGGTCGTGCCGCTGAACGAGGAGCTGGCGAACATCCGGCTGTACATCAAGGTGCAGCAGATGCGGTTCGGCGCCAAGCTGCGATACGACGAAGAGCTCGCAGCCGGGACGGAGCAGACGCCGGTGCTGCATTTCGCGCTGCAGCCGATTATCGAGAACGCGATCGTGCACGGGCTCGAACGGCGCAGCGGCAGCGGACAGTTGACCGTCTCCACCGAGGTCGACGGCACGCTCATGCGCATCATCGTCGCCGACGACGGCGCCGGGATGAGCGAGGAGCGGCTGGCGGCGATCCGCAGTCGGCTCGCAGCTCCTTCCGACACGCTCGACATGGACCATATCGGGATCAAAAACGTCCACGACCGCATTCGCTACTATTTCGGCGAGCGGTACGGCGTAGACCTGTACAGCGCGGCGGGGGAGGGCACGCGCGTCGTCATTCGGGTGCCGGCGTCGGGGTAAAGCCTTCGGCATGCCGAGACGGATACCGGCTCCGCCGCCGGCCGAGCCGACCAGCAGTAATCGCATACTCCGATGCATATTGAAAAACGCGCGTGCCGCTTAACGGTACGCGCGTTTTTGTTTTGCGTTACAAACGGTGGACTTGTGCGTTCCTTCTTAGGCTTCCGCAAACCCGGCAAAATGTCGGTAGATCGCCATGGCTCCCACCATTTCCAGCCGGTCCGACGACCACTTTTTCGCTTCGCAAAAATGCTAAAATAAGGTCCTAAATATAATTATTGCATACTCTAGCAGGCGTGTGTCACAATTCGTTATAGATTCGCACACCGCTTTCGCTGCCGTCCAGCGAGGCGCTCATGCGTGCGGGTTCGACGGCCGACGTCTCGCGAAGGCGCCGCTTGGTTTGTCGCTATTTTTCCGCTTGGGGGTTATTTCGATTGGAGGCGTCGCCCGGCGCCATCTGGACGCCTTTACGGTGAAGGAGGCTGTTGCCTGTGGAGAATACGGTCTGATGGATAGCCTTTGCGATCGGACTGCATGCTTCCACAACCATGAATACGAGGAATGCTGGAGGAATTGGCCTTTGGGGCCGTACAACTTAACGAGGTGATCCTTTGATGAGAAAAGAGCTTCCTTTTCAAGAACCGCCCGTGTGGGGGCTGTTGAGCTGGGCCTACACGCTGGGCATCACGTCGGCTTATGAACAAACGTATCCGTGGTACGTCGGCAATTTTATCGAGGTGTTCGCCAATGATTTTTTCCTGGACGAGCGAACCGAGTTTTTCTTTGATTTTTATCGCGGCGGGGGCAATGAATTCCGCTCCAACAATCCGTTCTTAAGCAGCTGCAATCTCAATTTCGAGCTTGCCTCCGCGCTGACGGGCGAGCGACTCGCCGACTACTTAATCCATTGCATCGACTTGAAGTACTACCCCGTCTTATTCATCGATGAATATTACATTCCCAGCCGCCATGCTTATCAGACCTATTACTGTCCGCATCACATGCTGGTCTACGGGTACGACCGGGAGCAGCAGGCGTTCCTTACGGCAGGCTTCGGCCAAGCGATGACCTTCGGGAAGCATGTTACCTCGTTCGCGGATCTGGAGCGCGCGTATACATCGATACGCGACAAAGTCGCCCGCAAAGAGCAGCGCGACGACCACATGTTTTTTTTCCGGTTCAATACAGCCGACACGTACGCGTTCAATGTGGAGAGCGTCCGGCAGCAGCTGGAAAATTATTTTTATTCCCGGACAAGCCACAACTTGATGAATCGCAACGTGGACCGCTATTCGTTCGGACTGCGCACCTATGATTCGCTGCGGAACTATTTCGAGGCCGAGCGGACGAACGACCCCAATCTGGTCAACCGCAACGGCGTCCGGCAGCTTCATCTGGTTATGGAGCACAAGCAGGTCATGCTGGATCGTTTGCGTTTTATGCATGCGGAAGGCTATTTGGAGCACCCGGAGGAGCTGATTGCGGACTATGCGGAGCTGCAGGAGCAGAGCTTCGGCATACGGAATCAACTCATCAAGGCGTTCATAAGAGGGAAGGCGGACGAGGCGATCTATGCCCAAATTCAAGACCGGTTAGGGAGCCTAAAAGAGCAGGAGCAGGGCGCGCTCGGCCGATTGCTGGAGCAGTTGAAGGCGTGATGAGGTTCCCTCCACGCGTTCAGAGCCCATAACCCAACGCTCTCCGTACAGGCAGCGTGATCCGGTAGCCGGTATAGTAGAACACTTCGCGCAGCAGAAAAGGAAGCTTGCTCTTCGTCGACTGATAGGCGGACGTTTGCGTGGGAGAGGCGTAGACCTCTTCCATGCCCGCATGCTTTGCCATGATCATCGCGCGCTTCATATGTAGAGGATCGCTGACGATCGTCCACGAACGAACCCCTTCCTGGACGCCCAGCTCGTACGCATAAGACATATTTTGCTCCGTAATGGTCGATTGGGTCTCGATCCGGATGGCCGAGGCGGGCACGCCTTGCCGGATCGCGTAGCTGCGCGCCACCTCCGACTCCGCTTGGTTGTCCGCAGCCGCCCGGCCACCGGTGAAGATGAGCAGCTTCGCATACCCTTCCTTGTACAAAAGGATCGCATGGTTCACCCGCTCTCGCAGCACCGGCGACGGCTCATCGCCCCAGGCGGCGGCGCCGAGCACGACGGCCGCATCCGCGCGTACCCTTTCGTTCGTCTCGCCGTACGTCCAGATGGCGTAAGCCGAGTAGGCGGAGAACGCCAGCATGGCGGCCGCTGCGAGGGCGATGATGCGCAGTGACCATTGGAAGAAGCGGTTTCGCAGGTTCCACATTGGGTTGAATCTCCTTTTCTATGCCTTAACTAGAAAAACCACAGCGTCAGCGGCACCGACAGCAGCGTCAGCACAACGCCCATCAACCCCATCGCCAAGCCGGAATACGCGCCCTGCGTCTCGGAGTCCCGCATCACCTTGGCCGTGCCGATCCCGTGCGCCGCGGTGCCGACCGCAAGACCGATCGCCTTGTCGCCGCGGATGCCGATCAGCCGGAGGAACGAGACGCCGACGAGACTGCCGAACAAGCCCGTCAGCACGGTGAACACCGCCCCCAGCTCCGGCACGCCGCCATACAGCCGCACGAGCTCGATCGCGATCGGCGTCGTCGCCGACTTCGGCATCATCGCCGCGGCCAGCGCCCGGTCGCCGCCCAGCAGGAAGACGATGCCGGCATTGGCCGCCAGGCTGACGATCGCGCCGAACACGACGCCCAGGAGCAGCACCTTCCACTCCGCCATGATCCGCTGCCAGTTGCGGTACAAGGGCAGCGCCAGCGCCACCGTCGCCGGACCGAGCAGGAACGTAATCCACTGCCCGCCGTTATTGTAATCCTCGTACGGGATATCGAGCAGCGTCAAGATCGCGATGAGCAGCGCGGAGCAGAGCAGCAGCGGATGGATGCGCCGGTATTTGCCCGACAAATAATAGGACAGCTCGAAAATGCCGACCGTCAGCGCCACGCCGAACACCGGCTTCGCCCACAATTCATGCCCCCACATGGTAATCCTCCTTCCGCGCGCGATCCCGCCTGCGCGAGGTCATCGCCGTCATCGCCGTCACCGCCCCGCCCGTCGCGGCCAGCACGCCGAGCGTACCGAGAAGCACCGCGCCCGCCACGGGCAGCCAGTGCGCCCGAATGATCGGCATATAAATCATCACCCCGGCAATGACCGGCGCGAAGAACAGCATCATTCGCGAGAACAGCAAGTCCGCCGCATCCTTCATCCATGCTTCCTTTACCCAGCCGCGCAGCAGCGCGATCAACAGCAGCAGCATGCCGACCACCTGACCCGGCAGCGGCGCTTCCGTCGCGTACACGATGCCTTCTCCCGCCAGCCAAAAGCCGAGCAATATCGCAAAGCCTCTCATCATCGTTTCCTCCCCAACCGGCAGCTTGCTGCCCTTCCACCCTCGATGTCTTACACATTGCCCCTATTATAGCGCGATTCCGGCTGCTGCACGGGACATTTTCGCGCTTATAGTCCGATTTACAATTTTTGCCCAAACGCCTATACTTGCACCACAAGCACGCTTCACGCTTGCCGAAAGGAAGTGAACGAAGATGTCCGATGCGAACGCCCAATACGGTTTTAACGGTAAAAACTTCCCCTGCGCGACCGAGCTGTCGATCTCGCTGCTAGCCGGCCGATGGAAAATGACGATCATCTGGAAGCTGCGCGAGGACAAGAAAAGATACGGGGAACTAAAATCGAGCATCCCGGGCATCACGCACAAAATGCTGGCCCAACAACTGCGCGAACTGGAAGAGATCGGCATCGTGCGGCGCTACGTGTATCCCGTCGTGCCGCCGAAAGTGGAGTACGAACTGACCGGGCTCGGCCTTGGACTGCTCCCGATCCTCGACAGACTAAACGAGTGGGGCGAGCATTTCAGACTGCCCGACCGCGAGGGCATACTTTCCAATCGGTGAGTATTGCACCAAAAAGTGCGTACTTACTTTTCTTCAGCATATTATGTATCGTAGATAACAAGGAAGCAAAAATGATCCGTACAGGAGATGATCGAAGATGAAAACGTTAGTCCTTGTCGTGCACCCGAATTTGTCCGCCTCCCGCATTAACCGCGCCTGGTCCGAGGAGCTCGAGCAGCACGCCGACAGCGTAACGGTGCATAAGCTGTACGAGGCCTATCCCGATCGGGCGATCGACGTCGCCCGCGAACAACAGCTGCTGGAAGCGCACGACCGCATCGTCCTCCAGTTCCCGCTCTACTGGTACAGCTCGCCGCCGCTTCTCAAGCAATGGCTCGACGAGGTGTTCACATACGGCTGGGCATACGGACCGGACGGCGGCAAGCTGAAAGGCAAACAGTTCGGCGTCGCCGTCTCCACGTACGGCC
Organism: Paenibacillus xanthanilyticus; assembly: GCF_042682185.1. Taxonomy (NCBI): domain Bacteria; kingdom Bacillati; phylum Bacillota; class Bacilli; order Caryophanales; family Paenibacillaceae; genus Paenibacillus; species Paenibacillus xanthanilyticus. The sequence goes on from NZ_JBHUHA010000002.1 coordinate 1,114,744, forward strand.
CCGCCGCGGCCTATGCGACGGACGGTCCTAATCGCTTCACGATCCGGGAGTTTCTCCGCCCGTTCGAAGGTACAGCCCATTACGTCGGCGCCTCTTATCTGCCGATCTTCTCGCTAAGCGACGTCGGCAACGTGACGGACGAGGAGCTGGCACGCAGCGCGCAGGACTATGCGAAATTCGTGACGTCCGAGCACGTAACCGTGTAAAAACTAGCCGAATGCAAGATGACTTGTAGGCGTGAAACCTGTAAGCTGCCGGTCCGCAGTACGCGGAACGGCAGCTTTTTGGCGCGTTTCTGCAGCTATTCATCCGCATCCAGCGGCCTCCATGGCTTCAAATACGAGATATGATCCGCGATGTCAGCCACATGCGCTTCGCTGCTCACCGGAATTACCACCGTAGCGCCTTCATCGCGCACGATGTTGACGAACCTGCGGTTGTAGCGGCTGAGCAGATCGTCGATGCCATGGGGCTCGATCCACGGCGCGCAGTAGAGTTTCTTCCCAAACGCATACCCGATTGCCAGCGAAGCCCTCCAACGTTCCCTGCTGTTGAATTCAAGGGGCCGATGGATGCGTCCGTTGGCGGGATCGCGCATTTCCGCCCCTGATAGCTCGAATAGCTCCGCGACGTCGCGCAGTGTCAGATGGCTTCCGCTCAGGGATAGTCCGGTCTCGATCTGCTCCGCGACCGTCTTGACGCGTCGCAGTAGTCGCGTCAGCGCCGACGGATACGAGTGGAATATCCGGTAAGGAAATTCCGCTACCCCTTCGCCGATATAACATGAAATGCGCTGCAGCATCGCGTTGTCCGCGGCTCTTCCATCCACGTTGATCGACCTCTTCGACATCTCCAGCAGTTCCGTCAGTATAGGTTCGCGCCCGGCGAGCAGCCAACTGAGCAGCCAGCCGCCGGACCCGATCGATCCGACGATCCCATAGACCTTCCCAGGCTCCATCGTCAGTTCGAAATCCCGAATCGCATCGATCATTTGAAATTCATGAAAAATGCGGGGCACGGCATGAGCGCTCAAGTGACGGATTTCAATGTTCATCGCCGGTTTCTCCCCTTCCCCCGCATCTTAGATCTTCTCCGGCGCTTCCAGCCCGATCAGCCGCAGTCCATTGGCGAGCGTAAGCTTCGCCGCCTGCACGAGCGCCAACCGTGCCGTCCGTACGCCATCCTCCTCCGCCATAATGCGGCATTCGTGATAGAAACGGTTGAACGCCTGCGCGACGTCGACCAAGCAGCGCGCGACGATGGACGGCTCCAGCTTGTGCATCGCCAGCTCCACCCGCTCGCCGAACAGCGACAGCTCCTTCGCCAGTCGCACGGTCGCTTCGTTGATCGGCAGCGCCCCCAACACCGCTTCGCCAGGTGCCTGCTGCCCGATCTCGCATAAAGCAAGCCCGGCTGCTTCCGCCTTCGCCAGCACGCTGCATGCGCGCGCATGCGTATACTGCACGTACGGACCGCTCTCGCCCTCGAAATTGAGCACGTCCTCCCACTTGAAATCGATGTCCTTGATCCGGCTGGAGCCCAGATCGTGAAAGATGACCGCGCCGACGCCAACCTGTCGGGACACCGTCTCGACATCCGCGATCGGCTGGGGACGGGCTTCCATAATCTCGCGCGTTTTGGCGATTGCTTGGTTCAACACATCCTCCAATTTCAGCACGTTGCCCCTACGCGTGGATAGGCTGGCGCCTTCCAAGCTGACTCGGCCGAACGGCACATGGACGAGGTCCTTCGCCCAGCCGTACCCCATCAGCTCGACGACCTTGAACCATTGCGCGAAATGAAGGTTTTGCGCGTAATCCGTCACGTATATCGCCTTGCGAAAATCGTATGTTGCTTTGCGGTACAGCGCTGCCGTTATGTCGCGCGTATGATAGAGCGAGCTGCCATCCTTCTTCAGAATGAGCGCGGGCGGCATGTCGTAGGCATCCAGCCGCACGAGCCAAGCGCCGTTGTCTTCCTCGAGCAGCGCTTTCTCGCGAAGCTCCGCGACGACCGCCTCCATGCGGCCGTTGTAAAAGCTCTCTCCCGTATACGAATCGAACGAGACGCCGAGCAGCTCATAGATCCGCTTAAACTCCGCCAAGCTGATGTCGACGAAACGGCGCCACAGCGTCAGCGCTTCCTCGTCCCCCTGCTCCATGCGCACGAACCAGTTCCGCGCCTGATCTTCCAGCGATGGGTCGCGCTCGGCTTCATCGTGGAACTTCACGTACAAACGCAGCAGTTCGTCGATCCCGTCACTTTCGACCTCCGCTGCATCGCCCCATTGACGGTATGCCACGATCAACTTGCCGAATTGCGTGCCCCAGTCTCCAAGATGGTTCACGCCGACGCAATCGAAGCCGAGAAATTCATGAATGCGGTACAGCGCATGGCCGATCACCGTCGAACGCAGATGCGCGATGTGGAACGGCTTGGCGATGTTGGGCGACGAATAATCGATGACCACCTTCCCGCCTTCGCCGATATTTCGCGAGCCGTAACGGTCTCCCTGCGTAAGCGCTTCGCTGATGACCGACGACGCGAACCGCGCGCCGTCCAGATAGAAGTTCAAGTACCCGGAGACGGCCTCTACCCGAGCGAAGCTATCCAGCCCGATCCGCGACTTCAGCTCCTCGGCGATCGCCTGCGGCGGCTTGCGCAGCTGCTTGCTCAGCTTAAAACAAGGGAGCGACAAGTCTCCCATCTCCGGATTCGGCGGATATTCGATCAGACTCTCGATTTCCGAAGCCTCGGCGTTTTCGAGCAATTTCGTTATTTCCCGCGCAATAATGGCTCTCATCTTCTGCATGTCCTTGCACTCCCTTGGTCGATTTCAAACGCAAAAAAGCCCCCGTCTCTTAAGAGACGAGAGCCTGTTGGTTCCCGCGGTGCCACTCTAAGTGCCGCTCCCGAAGGACGGCCGCTCGATCGGGATAACGGCCCTTGACCGGATTCGCCTACGACCGCGGCGCGGCTGTCGGCGAATCATCTCCCGGGTCCGCTTCCTCCATGCGCGCGTACCGGCTCCCACCAACCCGGCTCGCTAAGACTGCGCCACGCAGAGTACTCTCCCGTTCTTCAACATTTACGCTATGAATGAACTTGGAGATAAATTATCACAAAATTCGCACATTGGCAAGACTGGTTCACCCATGCTGCCGTCGCCGCCAAACGAACAAAAGCCGACCGCGTCTCCCGCAGCCGGCCTCAGCTCATGCATGTTTCCGCTTATAGTACGTTATGGCCAGCGCCAGCGCCAGCACCGAGCCTTTCACGATATCCATCGCGTAATAGGGCACGGACAACATGACCAGTCCATTGGACAAAATGCCGATGAGCACCGCGCCGACGAACGTGCCGAAGGCGTTCGGCTTGCCAGCCCCGAAGACGGAGAAGCCGATGAACGCCGCCGCGACCGCGTCCATCAGATAAGGCGCGCCCGCATTCACTTCCGCAGTCATGACCCGCGCCGCAAGCACGATGCCGCCGACGCCCGCGAACAGCGCGGAGAGGAGATAGGCGGCCAGCCGGTAGCGTTTCACCGCAATGCCCGACAGCTTCGCGGCCTCCGCATTCCCGCCGATCATGTACATGTAGCGGCCATGCTTCGTATAGTTCAAGAACACGTGCACCGCAGCCACCGCGATCAGCATAATGATGATGATCCACGGCACGGAGCCGAGCTTCGAGAAGACATCGGGAATAAGTCCCGTCGCGAAATCGCCGCTTGGCATGACCATATTTTCCGATATCGTCGCGCCCTTCGTATAGGTGAGCGCCACGCCCTGGATGACGAACATCGTCGCCAGCGTCATGAGCATGTCTTGAATGTTGAAGCTGGTCACCAGGAACGCGTTCAACAGCCCGATCACCAGACAGATGGCGACCGCGACCGCGATGCCGACGAACAGGTTTTGTCCGTGCCAGACGAACATCGAGATGACGACCGCGTTGGCGAGCGTAGCCGCCGAGCCGACAGACAGATCGAACCCGCCGACCGCAAGCGAGACCGTGAGACCGATCGCGATTATCGTGACGATGGAGATGGAGCGCAAAATATTGATAAGATTAGACCCGTTCAGGAAGCCGTCCGCCATCGTGCCGAATACCGCCACCAGCACGAGGATCGTCAGGATCGTCCCGTATTTGTACAACAATTCGACCGCATTGAACGCGCGTTTCTCGCGAAGCTCGACCGTCGTTTTCATTTCGCCATACCTCCCGTGCTGTAGAGCAAAATTTCTTCCTCGCTGGTATCCTTTGTCACCAGCTCCTTGCGGATGGCGCCGTCATACATGACATACATGCGGTCCGTCAGTCCGAGCATCTCGGGCAGTTCGCTGGATGCGTACAAGACGCATTTGCCCCGCGCCGCAAGGCCCGCCACCAGCTCGTAGATGTCGCGCTTCGCGCCGACGTCCACCCCTTTGGTCGGCTCGTCGAAAATGTACACGTCCGCGTCCGCGAGCAGCCACTTGCCGATCGCGACCTTCTGCTGATTGCCGCCGGAGAGATTGCGCACGAGCGCCCGCTCGCTCGGCGTCTTGATGCCGAGGCTCGCGATCATCTCCGCCGCCGCGGCGTTCTCCTTCTTCCGGCTCAGCCAAGAGCCCCAAGCGGTGAACCGCGACAAGACGGCGGCCGTCAAGTTATCTCCGACCGATTCGCCGACGAAGACGCCTTCGCGTCGGCGTTCCTCCGGTACGAGCGCGAGTCCCCCGCGCACCGCGTCATGCGGCGAGCCGACCCGCAGCTTCCGCCCGCGCACGATGATATCGCCCGTCGCCGACGGCGAAGCGCCGAACAACGCCCGGCACAGCTCGGTCTTGCCCGCGCCGACTAGCCCCGCGAGACCGACGATTTCGCCCGCGCGCACCGCCAGGCTTACGCCACCGACCTTGCCCGGGTCCACGATATGTTTCGCCTCGAAGCCAATGTCGCCGATCTCGCGCCGGACGCTGGGGAACTGACCATCCATCTTCGCCCCGAGCATATGCTCGACGACCCGCTGCTGCGGAATGTTGGCGATCTCGTCTTGGATGACCAGCTTGCCGTCGCGCATGATCGTAATGTCCTCACAGATCTCGTACAGCTCCGGCAGCCGGTGCGAGATGAATATGACGCCCACGCCTTGATCCTTCAGCAGCCGGACGAGCTTGAACAGCTGCTCGGTCTCGGCGCGGCTGAGCGGCGCGGTCGGCTCGTCCAGCACGAGGAAGCGGCATTCCAGCGTCATCGACCGGGCGATAAGCACCATCTGCTTCTCCGCCAGCGTCAGCTCCTGCACCAGCTTTCGCGTCGGCACCCGAACGTTCATCCGCTCCAGCACGGCCTGCGCCGACCGGTGCAGCTCGCCCCAGTTGATCCATTGGCGTCCTTTCATATCGTGAACCGTGCGCTCGAGCATAATGTTCTCCGCCACGGTCAAATTCGGTATAAGCGCCGTGTCCACCTCTTGGTAGACGATCTGGACCCCATGCCGCTTCGCGTCCTTCGGCGTGCGGATTGCCGCCTCTTGACCGTCGATATGGATCGTGCCGGTATAATGCCCGTAAGCGCCCGCCAGCACTTTCATCAGCGTCGATTTGCCGGCGCCGTTCGCGCCGATGAGCGCGTGCGCCCGACCGCCTTCGGCTGCAAAGTCGACCTCGCTGAGCGCCTGCACGCCCGGGAAAGCGATCGAAATCCGTTTCATCTCCAGCCTTGCGGCCTGCTGCTGCATCATTAGTCTCGCCATCCCCTCTAAACAGGATAGAGCGCCCCTATCCGTAAGGGATAGGAGCGCTGCTAAGGTTGTGGTCCGCCGGGGACCCGCGTTCAATTACTTGGCGTTCGCTTCTTTGAGCGCCTTCATCCAATCCTCTTCGAAGGCGTCCGTCTGGCCCCAGCCCGGGATGATGTCGGCCAACGTGACCATGTTCACCGGCTCTGCGGATTCTTTAAGCTTCGCCTGCTCGATGTTCGCGGCCTCCAGATCGTAAGAAGCCGGCGTCTCTTCGCCCGCGATCTTCTTCGCCAGCAGCCGCAGATCGACCGCGCCGATCATCTTCGGATCAACCGCCGCCGTGGACACCCACGGACTGTTCGCTTCCTGCATCAGCTGCAGGTCGGCATTGGAGACGTCGATCCCGTAGATCTTGATCTCGGTGCGTCCCGCTTCGATCAGCGCGCGCGCCGCGCCGGTTGCGAAGGCATCCCACGTCGCGAAGATCGCGTCGATCTCGCCTTTCGGGTGCTTTGCCAGCATCGCGGTCACGGCGTTCTGCGTCTCGACCGACGTATTCGCCGTCGCCACGCCGAAGCGCTCGACTTCTTTAATGCCCGGGTTCTTCGCCAGCACGTCTTGATATACCGTGTTGCGGCGCACCATCGGCGGGAAGCCGTCGACCCACAGGTAGACGATCTTCGCGTCCGTGCCCTGCTCCTTCACGAGCTGGTCGAGCGCGAACTGCGCCAGCGCCTCGTCCTTCTGGCTCGTCAGCGTCACGCCTTCCACGTTCGCCAGTTCGGCGTTGGAATCGAACGCCACGACTTGCTTGCCTTTCTCGCGCAGCTTCTTCACCGCTTCGACCGTCGCCGGGTCGTCGCCATGCGAGATGACGACGCCGTCATAATCGCTGTCCGCCGCCTGCTCCAGCGCGTCAAGGAATTTGGCCGTATCGCCGTTCGCCGTGAACGTGTCGACCTTGAAGCCCAGCGCTTCGCCCTCTTGTTTCGCGCCGGCCAGGAATTGCGCCGTATGATCGTCGCCGCCGATTTTGCGAATAACCTTCACCTTGATCGCTTTATCCTTGATCGCCGCCGGCAAGTTCGCGATCTCCGCCGTTGCGCTCGCCGCCGCTTCGCCTCCGTTCGCGCTGCCGCCGTTGTTCGCATTGTTGCCGCCGTTCTGCTGGCCGCAGCCCGAGATCACGATGACCGCCGCGAGCGCAAGCCCGATCAGCCCCCGAAACTTCTTGTTCATAGTAGAACCCTCCTATACCTTGCTTCTATGTAATACTAGTAATCCTATAGGATATACTAAGATGCGTCAATAACCTAAAAGCTTAATCGGCATGTCCGGCGGCAAAGTTTAGAGAAATTACACAATTTCGAATAATCGGCGTTCGTGCCCCTGCCGCGCAGTGCATCGGCGCCTCCTCTGCTACAAAAAAAGACGGTCACCCAAAAAGCGGGAAACCGTCCTCTTCTGTATAGCCCCGGGCCGTTAGGAATTAATCAGCCCTGCTTGCTGAAGCATTCTGCGAAGCAGCGCCGCCGTTTCCGCCCGCGTCATGTTCGCTTCCGGCTTCAACAGGCTGTCGCCGCGTCCGTTGACGAGGCCTGCTTGCACCGTTGCGGCCGCCGCCTTCGCGGCCCAACCATGAACCGCGTCGCGGTCTTTGAATCCGCCCAGCGCCCTCTCGATCTCATCGGTCGAAGGCGATGCCGGCAATCCGACGATTGTCATCGCTCTGCCGATCATCACCATGGCCTCTTCCCGGCTGATCGTCGCGTTCGGCTTGAACGTGTCGTCGCTATAGCCGGTCACAATGCCATATTCGACGGCTTTGCCGATAGCGCCAAATCCCCAATGAGCCTCATCTACGTCGGCGAATGCGTTCGTCGCTCCATTCTCCTGCAAGCCGAGCGCGCGGACGACGATCGCGGCGAATTCAGCCCGTGTAACCGCCGCATCCGGGTTGAAATGCCGGCTGTCCGCGCCTTTGACGATCAAACGGGAACCCATGTCGTTGACGTCCGCTTTCGCCCAGTGCCCCTCCACGTCCTGGAACGTCATCGGGTTCCAAATGACCGCATACGTGCTGTTGGTCAAACTTTTGATTTTCGCCGCATAACGACCGTTGCTTTGAAATACGAAGGTCGGCACATGGCTGATGATCTTGCCGGCGCTGTCCAGGACGACGCCGGTCGTGATCTTGCTGGCGTCCGTTCCTTCCGGAAGCGTAATCTCGCGCTGCACGTAAGCGGTGAAGTTGTTCAGCTCGTACGTGCGGCCGTTCGCCGAAGCTTGAATCGTGAACTCGACCGGCGCGCCAACCAGGATGGCGTTCGCGTTTTTCGCGGGGCCGGCTACGTCCGCCTTGCTAAGGCTGATATTCACCGTGAATTGAATATCGCGGAGCGAGACGTCCGCCCCTAACTTGGCTTGAATGTCGGCCAGCTTGATTTGGCTGGCTGGCAGTTCGTAGGCGGCATTGGCGGTGCGTACTTCCAGAACGCCTTCGGCCGCGATTAAATCCTGTACGGTTTGCCCATTCAATGCGGCTACGACGGCATCGGCGCCTTCCGTAACCGGAATCGTAACCCGAGCCCCTTTGCCCTCCTTCGCCAGCTTGGCTTTGATTTTATCCTCGTTCAGCTTGACGGTAATTGTAGAGCGGCCGTTCTCCGTCGTTTTGACGGCGTCGGCCAAATCATTTTGCTTGACGCCGTTCACGATGATCTCCACGCCCGAGCTGCCTCCGCTCGGCGTCGAAGGCGTCGGGGTTGTCGTCGGTGCGGCGCTGCGAATGAGATGAATGTTGTACGTTTTGATCGTCGTCCCGTTCTCGGCTGTTACCTGGACTGCAAACCGATTGGAGCCCATTTTCAGCTCGAAACCTGGGCTGGCAGCGCCGCTGGCCACCACCGCATCGTTGACCTTGATGACCGCATGGCTATCTGCTGCGGTTGGCGTCAGCTTCCAGGTGGTTACCGCGTCGTTGACGCGTACCGTGTAGTCCGTTGTCGTGCTGTCGAATACCGGGTCCAGCGAACCTGCCGAGATCGTCAGGCTGCTCAAGTTCGCGTTGCCGCTTCCTGCCGCGCGAGTCACCGTGATGGTATAGGTCCTGATCGTGCCATCGGCGGCCGTAACCTCTACGGTAATCGGATTCGCGCCCACTTGCAGCGAAATCGCTGCGCTGGTGCTTCCGCTGGCAACCGCAGCCCCGTTCACCTTCAAGGTTGCACCGGTAGCCGCAGCCGTCGGCGTGACCGACAAGCTCTTCGTGCCGAAGCTTACCGAAGCCGTATAGGTGATTGTACCCGGCGCGAATGCAGGTGTTAACGTGCCCGAGGAGACCGTCAGATTGCTCAACGAAGCATCGCTGCTCTTCGCTCGCGTGACTTGGATCGTGTATGTCTTCGTCGACCCGTCTTCTGCTGTAACCACGACGCTGATTGGCGTCTTCGCGCCTACGACCAGCGTGATCGCTTCGCTCGCGCTGCCGCTTGTGACAGGCGTTCCGTTCACGGTTACTTTTGCACCGCTATGCGCGACCGTCGGCGTCACGGTTACGCTCGCTACCGCGTTGCCTACGGTAACTTCATAGTCTTGCGTTCCGCTCACGAAGCCCGGCGTTAGTGTGCCTGCCGAGATCGTCAGGTTGCTCAACGAAGCATCGCTGCTCTTTGCGCGCGTGACTTCGATCGTGTACGTTTTCGTCGACCCATCTTCCGCCGTGACCACGACGCTAATTGGCGTCTTCGTGCCTACGACCAGCGTGATCGCTTCGCTCGCGCTGCCGCTTGTGACAGGCGTGCCGTTCACGGTTACTTTTGCACCGCTATTTCCCGCCGTCGGCGTCACGGTTACGCTCGCTACCGCATTGCCTACGGTAACTTCATAGTCTTGCGTTCCGCTCACGAAGCCCGGCGTTAGTGTGCCTGCTGAGATCGTCAGGTTGCTCAACGAAGCATCGCTGCTCTTTGCGCGCGTGACTTTGATCGTGTATGTCTTCGTCGACCCGTCTTCCGCCGTGACCACGACGCTAATTGGCGTCTTCGTGCCTACGACCAGCGTGATCGCTTCGCTCGCGCTGCCACTTGTGACAAGCGTGCCGTTCACGGTCACGGTTGCACCGCTATGCGCGACCGTCGGCGTCACGGTTACGCTCGCTACCGCGTTGCCTACCGTTACTTCGTAGTCTACCGTTCCGCTCGAGAAAGTTTCACTCCACGTTCCCGCGGATGTCGTCAGATTACTGAGCGCCGCGTCGCTGCTCTTCGCGCGCGTCACTTGAATCGTGTACGTTTTCGTCGACCCGTCTTCCGCCGTGACCACGACGCTGATTGGCGTCTTCGCGCCTACGACCAGCGTGATCGCTTCGCTCGCGCTGCCGCTTGTGACAGGCGTGCCGTTCACGGTTACTTTTGCACCGCTATGTGCCGCCGTCGGCGTCACGGTTACGCTCGCTACCGCGTTGCCTACGGTAACTTCATAGTCTTGCGTTCCGCTCACGAAGCCCGGCGTTAGTGTGCCTGCCGAGATCGTCAGGTTGCTCAACGAAGCATCGCTGCTCTTTGCGCGCGTGACTTCGATCGTGTATGTCTTCGTCGTCCCGTCTTCTGCTGTGACCACGACGCTGATTGGCGTCTTCACGCCTACGACCAGCGAGATCGCTTCGCTCACGCTGCCGCTTGTGACAGGCGTGCCGTTCACCGTCACGATTGCACCGCTATGCGCGACCGTCGGCATCACGGTTACGCTTGCTACCACATTGCCTAAGGTAACTTCATAGTCTTGCGTTCCGCTCACGAAGCCCGGTGTTAGGTTGCCTGCCGAGATCGTCAGGTTGCTCAACGTCGCATCGCTGCTCTTCGCGCGCGTGACTTGGATCGTGTACGTTTTCGTCGACCCGTCTTCCGCCGTGACCACGACGCTAATTGGCGTCTTCGTGCCTACGACCAGCGAGATCGCTTCGCTCGCGCTGCCGCTTGTGACAGGCGTGCCGTTCACGGTTACTTTTGCACCGCTATGCGCGACCGTCGGCGTCACGGTTACGCTCGCTACCGCGTTGCCTACCCTTACTTCGTAGTCTACCGTTCTGCTCGAGAAAGTTTCACTCCACGTTCCCGCGGATGTCGTCAGATTACTGAGCGTCGCGTCGCTGCTCTTCGCGCGCGTCACTTGAATCGTGTACGTTTTCGTCGACCCGTCTTCCGCCGTGACCACGACGCTGATTGGCGTCTTCGCGCCCACGACCAGCGTGATCGCTTCGCTCGCGCTGCCACTCGTAACAGGCGTTCCGTTCACGGTTACCTTCGCTTCGCTATGCGCCACCGTCGGTGTCACGCTTACGCTCGCTACCGCATTTTCTACCGTTACTTCGTAGTTTACTTTTACGCTTGAGAAAGCTTCACTCCACGTTCCCACAGATGTCGTCAGGTTGCTGAGCGTCGCGTCTTTGCTTTTCTCCCGCGTCACCTTTAACGTGTATGTTTTCGTTGCGACACCGTCTTCTGCCGTAACCTCGACGGTGATCGTCGTTGTTGCTCCGACGCTAAGCGAGATGGCCTCGCTCGCGCTGCCGCTTGTGACAGGCGCTCCGTTCACGGTTACCTTTGCTCCGCTATGCGCCACCGTCGGCGTCACGGTTACGCTCGCTACCGCGTTTTCTACCGTTAACTCGTAGTCTCCTGTTTCGCTCGCAAATGCTTTATTCCATGTCCCTGCAGATGTCGTCAGGTTGCTTAACGTAGCATCGCTGCTCTTCGCGCGCGTCACTTGGATCGTGTATGTCTTCGTCGACCCATCTTCTGCTGTGACCACGACGCTGATTGGCGTCTTCGCGCCTACGACCAGCGTGATCGCTTCGCTCGCGCTGCCGCTTGTGACAGGCGTTCCGTTCACGGTTACTCTCGCGTTGCTATGCGTAACCGTCGGCGTCACGCTCAAGCTCGCTACCGCGTTTTCTACCGTTACTTCGTAGTCTCCCGTTCCGCTCGAGAAAGCTTCACTCCACGTTCCCGCGGATGTCGTCAGATTACTGAGCGTCGCATCTTTGCTTTTCTCCCGCGTCACTTTCAGCGTGTATGTTTTCGTTGCGATGCCGTCTTCTGCCGTAACGTCGACAGTGATCGTCGTTGTTGCTCCGACGCTAAGCGAGATGGCCTCGCTCGAGCTGCCGCTTGTGACAGACGCTCCGTTCACGGTTACCTTTGCTCCGCTATGCGCCACCGTCGGCGTCACGGTTACGCTCGCTACCGCGTTTTCTACCGTTACTTCGTAGTCTCCCGTTCCGCTCGAGAAAGCTTCACTCCACGTTCCCGCGGATGCCGTCAGATTACTGAGCGTCGCATCTTTGCTTTTCTCCCGCGTCACTTTCAGCGTGTATGTTTTCGTTGCGATGCCGTCTTCTGCCGTAACGTCGACAGCGATCGTCGTTGTTGCTCCGACGCTAAGCGAGATGGCCTCGCTCGCGCTGCCGCTTGTGACAGGCGCTCCGTTCACGGTTACCTTTGCTCCGCTATGCGCCACCGTCGGCGTCACGCTTACGCTCGCAACCGCGTTTTCTACCGTTACTTCGTAGTCTCCCGTTCCGCTCGAGAAAGCTTCACTCCACGTTCCCGCGGATGTCGTCAGATTGCTAAGCGTCGCATCTTTGCTTTTCTCCCGCGTCACTTTCAGCGTGTATGTTTTCGTTGCGATGCCGTCTTCCGCCGTGACGACGACAGCGATCGTCGTTGTCACTCCGACGCTAAGCGAGATGGCCTCGCTCGCGCTGCCGCTTGTGACAGGCGTTCCGTTCACGGTTACTTTTGCACCGCTATGTGCAACCGTCGGCGTCACGCTCAAGCTCGCTACCGCGTTTTCTACCGTTACTTCGTAGTCTTCCGTCCCGCTCGCAAAAGTTTTATTCCACGTCCCTGCAGTCGTCGTCAAGTTGCTTAACGTCGCGTCGCTGCTCTTCGCGCGCGTCACTTGAATCGTGTACGTTTTCGTCGTCCCGTCTTCCGCCGTGACGATGACCGTAATCTCGTTAAGTCCAACCTTTAGCGGCAAATCCGCGCTAGACGTACCGCTTGTGACATCAACGTCCTCTACGCTCACCGTCGAATTGACGGCTGCGACCGTCGGCGTGACCTTGACGCTCGCCACTTCATGACCTACCGTCGCCGTGTAGTCTGTTTTCGTGCCCGCGAACGTCTCGTTCAGCGTACCGCCTGTCAACGTCAGGCTGCTCAATAGGGCGTTACTGCTTTTCTCCCGCGTCACTTGCAGCGTATACGTCTTCGTGGTAAGGCCGTCTTCCGCCGTAATTACGATGGTGACCAGCGTCTTTAAGCCCACGCTTAGCGAGATTGCTCCGCTCGCATTCCCGCTCGTCACGACAGTTCCGTTAACCGTAACCGTTGCGCCGCTATGCGTTACGGTAGGCGTTACCGTCAGACTCCCTACCTCATTGCCTACGGTTGCTTCGTAACCTTCGGTCCCGCTAGCAAAACCCGGCGTTAATGTGCCGGACGAGATCGTCAAATTGCTCAACGTCGCGTCGCTGTTTTTTGCGCGCGTGACTTGAATCGCATAGGTTTTCTTCGTTGTTCCGTCCTCGGCCGTTACAACGATCGTGATCGTATTGTTCGGTCCGATTTGAAGCGGAATCGACGCGCTCGCAGTGCCGCTCGCTACGGTCGTGCCGTTTACCGTCAGCGTCGCCCCGCTATGCGCTGCCGACGGCGTAACGTTCACGCTTGCAACCGCGTTGCCTACCGCGACATCATAGTTGTATGTCCCGCTAGCAAAGCCCGGCGTCAGCGTTCCCGACGAAATCGTCAGATTCCCAAGATCGGCGTTGCTGCTCATGATCGCCCGCGTGACGGTGATCGTGTACGTCTTCGTCACCGCGGTGTCTTCGGCTCTTACGAGCACGGTAATCGTATTTGAGCCCGGGTTCAGCGACACCGCCGTACCGCTTCCGCTCGTTGACGCCTGGCCGTTCACGGTCACCGTCGCTTTGCTGTCTGCCACCGTCGGCGTTACCATCAAGCTCGAGACGCCCGAACCCACATCGGCGCTATACGTGATCTGGGCGCTGGAGAAGCCTGGCGACAGGGTTCCTGACGAGAGCGACAGATTGCTTAGATTCGCATTCGTACTCGCAATCGCCCGCGTGACGGTGATCGTATACGGCTTCGTCACCGCGGTGTCTTCGGCTCTTACCCGTACGGTAATCGTATTCGAGCCCGGGTTCAGCGATACCGCCGTACCGCTTCCGCTCGTTGCCGCTTGGCCGTTCACGGTCACCGTCGCTTTGCTGTCTGCCACCGTCGGCGTTACCGTCAAGCTCGAGACGCCCGAACCCACATTGGCGCTATATGCGGTTTGCGCGCTGGAGAAGCTGGGGTTCAGCGTTCCTGCGGAAATCGTCAGATTGCTTAAATCCGCGTTTACGCTGGCCGGACCAAGCGCGTTCGAGATCGTGATCGACTCGAAGCTGATATCTACCGCGGGTCTGTTGTCAGCAAGCTGCCATGTTACATAAACCTCGGATGTATTCGGCACGTTAAACCCGCTGGAACCATTAATAAAATTCGATAAAGGCGTGATGCCGGTCGGAATTTGTTTCGCCTGAGAGAAGCTGCTAACGATATTGCGAACCACTCCCCCGTTGGAATCCCGCAATTGAATACTAATGCTGGTCATATAGAAACCCGAAGCTGTAGGCGAGATACTTAAATTGTTGAAGTTGAAACTCCTTAACGTCCCTGGCTGCACTTTTAAGGTGAGCGAGCCGGTCGAACCGGGCGTACCGGCAGAATCGTAGAGCACCGTTCCTTCCTGCTCGATTGCGTTGTTCACGCGCCACATCGTGCCAACATTCTTAAAACCCGCTTCCGAGCTCGGCGTAACTGCGCCGCCGAACGTATAGGTGCCGTCCGCAGGCACGGCGGCCGCATATATCGTGGCCGCAGGCACGAAAGGCACGCACAACGATACCACGAGCGCAAGCAGCATTGTCATTCTGAGCGCTGATCTCATTCCCCACCTTCTTATTGGCCCCGTTTGATTCCCGAATGCACGCTTCACTGCTTACCCTCTCCCTTTATACCATCTCTGTCATCGCTTCGTTCAAAAACAACGAGACTGCCAGATCCCTACATCCACGCAGTCTCGTCTCTTTGCCATCGAAAGTATATGATTGCAATCGCTTACCCAGAATTTAGCCTCTCGGCGGAAATTCGCCCTGCAAACAAATGATGTAGTTCATCGCCACGAAAGGCTGCATGTTGTTATGCGGTTGGCTGCCCCCTGCGACATTCAAAGCCACAGGCGACATCTGTGCATTGGGCGTTGCCGCATATACCGGAGTCTGGGTCTTGGAGCGGCCAACCGGAGGCGTCTGGCCCCAATAGTTATTCGCCGCGTCATTCTCCGACGATGGCGCGTTCACGGCCATGGGCGTATGGGTATGGCCAGGTATTTCGGTCGTGAGCAGCGTAACCGTCTGGCTGCCGACCTTCTCTCCCACCGTGCGGGGCGTTAACCCTTGGCCTTGGCCTTGGCCCATCGGGGCCGCGCCCATTAGGTTCGGCAAGGCGAACGTCGTCTTGCCGTCGCCGCCGTATTGGACGCCCAATATCGAGAAGAGCGCGGTATTTTGCATAATCGACATGAGCTGCCCGTTGCACAACGCCCAGCCTTTTGGCGCGAAATTGCCGGCGAATACTCGAATCTCGCCAATATATGCTTCTGCCATAAATTCTCCTCCTAGTTCCGCGACGGGAATATTCCTTGAACCGCAATGTAATAATTCGCAGCCAAATACGGCTGCATATTGTTGTGCGGCTGGCTGCCTCCGCTGGTCCCAATCGCGCCTGCGTTCATCGGCACCATTGCAGCCGCCGGGTCATAAGGCGCATTGACCTGCGCCCAAACGTTGTTGGCTGGCGAAATCTGGTCCGCCTGGACGTTGGAGGCGCTCACTTGATGCGTATGCTGAGGCATTTCGTTCACGGTCAGCGTGTGCGCCGCCTCGCCCTGCGACGTGCCGAGCGGGATGGTCGGACTGACATGAAGCGCGACGCGTCCGCGCAGATCCGGCAAAGCGAACGTCGTGACGCCATCGCCGCCATATACATTGCCCAGCAGCGAGTAAAGCGCTTGGTTCATATTAATCGGAAGAAGTTGACCTTCGCATGACGCCCAGCCGCGCGGCGCATAGTTGTTTGCAAACAAGCGAATTTCGCCAACAAATGGTTCGGACATTAGAAAACCTCCTCTATTGGTTGTCAGATTGTGATAGCGCTTTACGGCTGAGGCGGGAAAACCCCGTATAGCGAAATGATGAACGAAACAGTCAACGAAGGCATCATGTTGTCGTGCGGGAGATTGCCGCCAACGGGTGCTAGCGCATGCGCGTTCATTCCGACGAGTTCGCCGCCCGTATTGTAATTTTGCAAAGCCGAGCCCGCCCAAACATGGTTATCCGGCATGTTAGCGTTCCCGGCGGCCGTATTGGCATTTGCCGTATGCGTGTGCGCCGGCAGCTGATTCAAGGTAAGCGTCTCCGTCTCCGTTCCGCCCTGGCTTCCCAGCGGAATCGCGGTGCTAGGATGAACCGGCAAACGTCCTCTCAAATCCGGCAGTCCGAAGGTTGTCTGGCCGTCACCGCCATAGGTCGTGCCAAGCAGCGCAAACAACGCCTCGTTCTCGGCGATCGACAGCAGCTGGCCTTGGCAGAGCGCCCAGCCTTGCGGCGCGTAGTTGCCGGCAAATATACGAATTTCCCCCAAATAAGAATCACTCATGTCTATCACCTCTATAAAAGTAGTAAAAGCGATCATGCACGTGCTAAGTGACGTTGCAGCATCCCGTTGCTAGACGAAGCCGTCGTCTTCCTCCTGCACCCACCGCATCAAAACATGCAGCCCTTGCTCTTCGACCGCGCGAAAACCCAAGCGCACATACAGGCCCGCCGCCGGATTCGAAGCGACAACGCGAAGCTCAAGCGGCAGCGCCTTGGCAGCCGCAGCGTGCTGCAGCCGCCGGATCAACGCGGACCCGATTCCGCCTCCCCGATAAGGCGCCATAAGCGCAATATCAGCGAGCAGCAGACGGTTGCTGGTTTCGACGGTCATGAAATGGCCGACCGGCTCCCTGTCCAGAAGAACCACCTGGTAGCCGGATCCCGGATACTGCATCGCGTAGGAGCGCTGCTGCATCTCGAACTGCATGCGAAGAAAGGCTTCCAACTGCGCCGGTTCCCAACCAAGCGATGCGAACTCGGATTGACGGGTGCTCTCGTAGACGCGAAAGCGGAAGGATTCATCTCCCCAGGTCGCTTCTCTCGTTGAGATGCGTGCATCCCCAACCATGACTTATTCCGATCCTCCCCTTCGCCACTTAAGCACTATTTTGAGTTTTTTTCGACATTTTTCTTACCAAATCTAGTAATTCGATACCAGTCCATTTTTCCCTGCTCAATTGTCATATTTTTCATTTCAGTCTTCTCCTAGATCTATATAAACGTTGGAACAAAAAAAGAAGGGGCTTCCCCCTTCCAGACTGACTTTCATGTTGTTTCTAGAACATGCTCACTTGGCTAATCGTAACATTTAACGCGCCTTGCTCCCATACCCCGAATGGAGTATATTGCGGCTTCGGCGAAACCGACTTTCGTGCTGACCATGTGCGGATTACCCTCGGGTGGCATCTTTCAGCGCCTCTACTCCAAGCGCCAGCGAGCCGCTCAAACCCGCATTGTGGCCGAGACCAGGCGAAACGATGTAGCTGTCGATCTGATTCAAAATCGCGGCCGCGCTTACATAGCCGTTCAGATTCCGCTTCACTTCCTCGCGAATCAGCGGGAACAGGTGCTGCTGCTGCATCACCCCGCCGCCCAGAATGACTTTCTTCGGCGAAAGCAGCAGGATCGTGCCCGTCACCGCCTGCGCGATATAATACGCTTCGATGCCCCATGCCGGATGGTCCGCCGGGAGTTCGTGCCCTTTCACCTTCCAACGCTGTTCGATCGCCGGCCCTGCCGCCATTCCTTCCAGACAATCGCCGTGGTACGGACAGCATCCCGCGAAGTCGTCCTTCGGATGTCTGCGGGTGAGCACATGTCCGCCCTCCGGATGCACGAGCCCGTGCACGAGCTTCCCTTCCGCATAGACGCCGACGCCCACGCCGGTGCCCACCGTGTAATAGACGCAGCTGTCCAGTCCTTTGGCCGCTCCCCATGTCGCCTCGCCGAGCGCCGCCGCGTTCACGTCCGTATCCCAGCCGTACGGAACATCGAACTCCCGCTTCAGCGTCCCCACCAGATCGAAGCCCGACCAGCCCGGCTTCGGCGTCGTCGTGACATGCCCGTACGATGGACTCGTCTTGTCGATATCGATCGGGCCGAAAGAGCCGATCCCCATCGCCTCTACGCCTTTGTCCCGGAAATAGCCGATCACGTTCGCCATCGTAATCGCTGGCCGCTCTGTCGGGAAACTAACGCGATCTTCGATCACGCCGTGCTCGTTGCCAATACCGCAGACGAATTTCGTGCCGCCCGCTTCTACCGCGCCAATACGCATCCTTTTGCCTCCTCTATGGCCGGACCGCTCGATCAGCTTGTCCTGCGTTCCCTTGCTTCCTCTTATTTTACACGTCTTTGCCGCCGATCGGAATTACAGCGATTACCAATTCGTAGAAGGCCAGGAAGTCGCTCGCGCCGCGGCTGGAATAACCTGCCTGGATTGGTGTTATCTTAACGATAGAACCCGATTGGTAAATACCGGATGCGAGGAGGCGAACGAACTTGGCGGACACGGGGAACACGCCCGGCGACATGCCCGAAGACATGCCCCGCCGGTTATCATCCCAGCTGGAGGAGAACTTGGCCTGGATCAAGCGGCTGTTCGCCTTCCCCGAAAATACGGCGCTGCTGATCCGAAGCTTGCGAGTCTCTGCCTTGGACGCAGAGGCGGCCGTCGTGTATCTCGAAGGAGCGGCCGACGACAGGCTGATTGAATCGTACATTATCGAGCCGCTGCTTACGACATCGCCGGTCTCGCCGCAACCTGCCAATAAATTAGCGTCCATCTTGCGCGAGATCGTGACCAGCCCGGCTGGCGCCATGATCGAAGAGCTTTCGCTTCTGCCCGGCGAGCTGCTAAAGGGGAGCGCGCTTCTCCTGCTGGAGGGAGAGTCGGCCGCGTTATCGCTGCAGACGCCGGGCTTTCAATCTCGCGCCGTCACCGAACCGCAGGTCGAGCATGTCCTGAAAGGCCCGAAAGAAGCGTTCATCGAATCCGCCGCCGTCAATCGTTCGCTCATTCGCAAGCAGCTGAGGGACCGTCAGCTGGTCTCGGAGACGGTCACCGTCGGTCAGCGATCGGTCAAGGACGTGTCGATCCTGTACGTGAAGGATCTGGCCAACCCCGAACTAGTGGCGGACGTGAAGAAACGGCTGCAAGCCATCGATGCGGATACGGTCGCCAATCTCTCGATCCTCGAGCAGTATATCGAGGAGCGGCCGTATTCCCTCATCCCTTCGGCGCTGTTGACCGAACGGCCCGACCGGGCCTGCTCGTTCCTTATGGAGGGACATATCGTCCTGATCATGGACAATTCGCCGACCGCCATGGTCGTGCCCGTGACGTTCTGGGCGCTGTTCCATACGCCGGAAGACCAGTATTTGCGCTGGGCGTACGGCAACTTTATTCGCGTCGTGCGCATTCTGGCGGTATTCGTCGCTCTCTTAACTCCCTCCTTATATATCTCGATCAGCACGTTTCACGAGGAAATGATCCCGACCGATCTGCTTCTGGCCATCGGGGCGACGCGGGAGCGCGTGCCGTTCCCCGCGCTGATCGAGGTGCTCGTTATGGAAATCGCGTTCGAGCTGGTTCGGGAGGCGGCCGTTCGCATCCCGTCCGTAATCGGCCCGACCATCGGGATCGTCGGCGCGCTCATCTTGGGACAAGCGGCCGTTGAAGCGAACCTGGTCAGTCCGATTCTGGTCATTATCGTGGCGCTGACGGGCATTTCGTCCTTTACGATTCCGGAGATCAGCTTCAACTTCGCTGTCCGGATCCTCCGCTTTGCGATGCTGTTCGCGGCATCGTTCATGGGATTCTTCGGCATCTCGCTCGTGCTGACGTGCGTGATCGCCTATATGGTCTCGTTCAAATCGTTCGGGGTTCCGTTCTTGTCGCCGCTCTCTCCGCACTATCGTTCCTCCAAGGATCTGATCGTGCGTCCGCCGGTATGGAAACATTGGCTCCGGCCGTTCAATATTCACCCATTGGATAAACGACGCAAGAACAAGCCGGAAGGAGGGGGATAGCATGCTGAGCCGTTCAAACGGGAAGACCGGCACGCGGGAATACACCGCGCTGCTCCTGCTAACCGTCGGCCTAAAGCTATCCGACACGACACCCTCCCTCCTATTCAAGAGCGGGCAAGTCGCCGCTTGGGTCGTTCCGCTTCTGGCCTTCGCCGCGATGCTCGCCCCATTCCTGCTGCTGCTCGCCATGTTAAAGGCGCATCCGGGAAAAGGCCTGGTCGATCTGCTGGTACTCGCGGCCGGTCGCTGGGGCGGCATGCTTATAGGCCTGGTATTATGCCTGGTCACGCTGGTTTCGACGGCGCTTAGCAGCCGCACATATATTGATATCATTAACACGATGGGCTATCAGCGCACGCCGATATTCGCGCTCTACTTGATGCTGATGGCGGCCGTCTTCTACATCGCGAACCGGGGATTCGAAACCATCGGCCGCACAGCCTGGATCGTGGTGCCGTACATCGAGGTTTTCCTTGCGCTGCTCGTCGTCTTCGTCTGGTACGACGTGGAATGGCTGCACCTGCTTCCTGCAGCCGGGCCGGGGTTGCCCGTGCTCCTGCGGGAAGGCGCGAGCCATGGCTCCATTTTCGGCGAAATGATCCTATTTGCGGCCTTCGTGCCGCTGGTGCGCAATTTGCGCGCGTTCAAGGCCGCTTCCTGGGTCGGATATGGCGCGTGCGCCGTGAAGATCGCCGGCATGATGGCCGTATTCGTGGCCGTGTACGATTATCCGCCGGCGGAGAATATGGCGTTTCCGTTCCAGCAGCTGACGCGGGCCGCGTCGATTGGGCAAATCATCTCCCATGTGGAATCGGTTTTTTTCGCCTTTTGGATCATCACGACCGTCATCCACTTTGCCGTCTACGTGTACCTGCTTGCCTTTTTGTTCGCCCGTTCGCTCGGGCTTGACGCGTTCGAGCCGCTCATCCTTCCTTTTACCGGCTTGACGCTCTTGATCGGCATGATGCCCGAGAACATTTCGCGCGTGAATGAGCTGCTCGATACGACGCTGCACGTCAGTTCGTTCATGTTCTTCCTGCTGCCGTTTGTCCTATGGGGCATGATTCGCCTAAGGAGGCTTGCGCAATGAAGAGAGGGATCATCGCATTCTTGCTGGCATGCGTCGCGCTTCTGCTTAGCGGATGCTGGGATAAGCTAGAGCTGGAGGAGCAGGCTTTCGTCGTCGTCCTTGGCTTGGACAAGGCGCCGGACGGGCTGGTGTCCGTCACGTTTCAGGTCGCTAACCCTCAGGTGGGTTCCAGCGACAAAGGGTCGTCTCCTCACGAACCGCCCAGCGACATCGTCACGTTCGCCGCGCCGGATATATTATCCGCCAAGGAAATCGCTAACAGCGTCATTACCCGAAAAATCAGCTTCGCCCATCTGCGCACCATCGTTATCAGCCAGACGTTCGCCGCATCCAAGCTGTTTAACCAAATCATCGGTTCTTCGATCCGGGACCCGGAGATGAGACGGGAAACGAATCTCATTATCTCGCGCGAACGAGCCTCCGACTTCATCGCCCGGAACAAACCCCGCTTGGAGACACGGCCGCATAAATATTACGCGTTCATGCAGGAGCGTTGGCGAGACACCGGCTATGTGCCGTTCTCGACGCTCAACCGCTACTTCCAGCGGCTTGGCAACGATACGTTGTTTCTGGCGATCTACGGCACGACCAAACGAACGAAGCCGAAATACGCGCGCGAGGAAGACCAATATTTGGCCGGGGAGATTCCCCAGCGGAACGGCGATCCCGTGCAAATCATGGGATCCGCCTTGTTCAAAGCCGGCCGTATGATCGGCACGATTACGGGCGAGGAGACCCGGCTCGCGCTCTTTTTGCGTAGAAAGTCGCTCGCCCATTCGTATATCTCCTCGTATCCGGACCCGCTTCACCCGGATTATCAGGTAACCGCCAGACTGATTAAGGACGGGGATACACGCATCAAGATGAATCTCAGTCGGGAGCGGCCCGATATACGGGTCACCCTGCCGCTGCGGGCGCAAATTCTCTCTATTCCGTCCGGGATTCACGGATTATGCAGAGGACCCTCGAAAGCTGGACAAGCTGCGCAAGTCGATCGAGGACAGCATGAAAGCAAAGATCGATTCCTTTATCGCCAAGACGCAGCAAACCTACGAGTGCGAGCCTTTCCTATGGCATCTGATCGCCCGCAAGCATTTTTGGACCTTGAAGGCTTATCAGGCGTACGATTGGGGGATGCACTATAGCAAAGCGAAAGTCCATGTCACGATTCTCATGCGCATCGAGAACTTCGGTAAGCAAATCGGGCCGCCTCTGCCGCTCGAAATCGAGGGGGGTCAAGCGGGATGACGTCTATCATCATGGCCATCCTTTGTATCTACATGACCCTCTATACGTGGGGACAGGCCCGAGAAGCATGGAAGGTCGGCAATAAGGCCGCCGGCGCCGGCATCCTGTTGGTCGCCGCGAGCTTCCTGCCGCTTGGAGCTTACATCGTGTTTGGCTAGCAGCAGATCGCAAGCGTCAAAAAATCCCTCTCGGATTCGTGCCCGAGAGGGATTTTCGTTTTGCGTGTTCGTCAGTCGGCCGCGAGCGGCGACTTGGCTTCCAGCGTCCGCAGCAGCATGACCGCCGCTTCGGCGCGGGTGGCCAGACCGTCGCCGTTCAGCGCATGGTGCGCCCCTTTCATCAAGCCGCCCTCCACCGCGAAAGCGACGGCTTGGCGTGCCCAGGCCGGGATTCGTCCGCCGTCGGCGAATGGAGCCAGGACCTGATCCGCCCGGTCAGCCATCTGCGCCAGATCGGCGCCGCTCGCGCGGGCGAACATAAGCGCCAGCTCCTCGCGCGTGATGGGATCGTTCGGTCTGAACCTGCCGCCGGCGCCTTCGATGATGCCGAGCGACTGCGCCTGACGGACCGCATCCGCGTACCACGCATCGGCGTCGACGTCGGAGAAGCTTACGTCCGCTTGCGCCGAGAAGCGTCCTAAGGAAAGGGCCAGCGTCACCATCATTTTCGCCGCTTCCGCGCGCGTGACTTGACGGTTCGGCTTGAACTCGCCGCCGCCAACGCCGTCCATCATGCCGCGGCTGACGAGCGCTTCCACGTCGGCAAGACTCCAGTGACCTTGCAAATCGGCGAAGCGAGGCTCTGCTGCCAGGACGGCATAGGTGCCGAGGCTGGAGATGGTTACCGTCACGGTGCCCTTGTTCTTCCGGACAAGACCGCCGGTCAGCTGCCATTGTCCGTTCGGAAGCAGGCGATACACGGCTAGCTTCCGAGGATCGATGCCTGCCGCTTGCGGCTTGCTGTACGATAGCGTAAGCTCAATCGGCTTGGACGGTGCCGCCCCGGTCAGCTCATAGGCTTCGGATGCCGGCTTCAATAACGTTCCGGCAAGCGAACCGACCGGCTTCCGTTTCGCGGCGATCGACGTATCCGCGGCATACGCATACGCCGGCACGACGACGGCGAGTTTCCCGTCCAGCAGCAGATAGTTACCGCCGCTTGGTCCTGTCGCGAGGGAGCCGGTATCGATATCCGGCTGCTGGCCGTTTCCGTTACCGTTGCCATTGCCGGCACCACCGCCGGGAGTACCGCCACCTCCTGGGGCACCTCCGCCACCGGGAGCACCACCGCCACCACCGCCGGCGGTTGTCGTTTGCGCCGTAACTTTAACACCCGTCGAGGCGCTGCCGTCGGTGTCGAGTGCAATGAGCGTCACTTCATACTTCGTGCCGCTTTTGAGACCAGTGATCGTGTGCGCTTCCGCACCTTTTGCAATTGTGACCGGGCCTTGCTGCGTCGCCGCGCCTTCTTCGCGCCACGTGATCCGAATTTCCTTCAGATCCGCGAACGTCGGGTCGGTCCACGTCAGCTTGAGCTTGTCGAGGCTTGGTTCGGCTTTGACGTTCGTCGGGTTCGTCGGCGCTTGCTTCGTTTGCGCCGTAACTTTAACACCCGTCGAGGCGTTACCGTCATTATCGAGTGCAATGAGCGTCACTTCATACTTCGTGCCGCTCTTCAGCGAGGTGAACGTGTGCGTTTGCACGCCTTTCTCCACCGTCGCTGTTCCTTGTTCGGCTGCCGCGCCTTCTTCACGCCACGTGATCCGAATGTGCTTCAGATCCGCGAACGTCGGGTCGGTCCACGTCAGCTTCAGTTTGTCGAGGCTTGGTTCGGCTTTGACGTTGGTCGGGTTCGTCGGCGCTTGCTTCGTTTGCGCCGTGACTTTAACACCCGTCGAGGCGTTGCCGTCGGTGTCGACTGCGACTAGCGTGACTTCGTATTTCGTCCCGCTCTTCAGGCCGGTGATCGTGTGCGTTTGCGCGCCTTTCTCCACCGTCACTGTCCCTTGCTCAGCTGCCGCGCCTTCTTCGCGCCACGTGATCCGAATGTGCTTCAGATCCGCGAACGTCGGGTCGGTCCACGTCAGCTTGAGCTTATCGAGGCTCGGTTCGGCTTTGACGTTCGTCGGGTTCGTCGGCGCTTGCTTCGTTTGCGCCGTGACATTAACCCCTGTCGAGGTGTTGCCGTCATTATCGAGTGCAATGAGCGTCACTTCATACTTCGTGCCGCTTTTGAGACCAGTGATCGTGTGCGTTTGCGCGCCTTTCTCCACCGTCGCTGTTCCTTGCTCGGCTGCCGCGCCTTCTTCGCGCCACGTGATCCGAATGTGCTTCAGATCCGCGAACGTCGGGTCGGTCCACGTCAGCTTGAGCTTATCGAGGCTCGGTTCGGCTTTGACGTTAGTCGGGTTCGTCGGCGCTTGCTTCGTTTGCGCCGTGACATTAACCCCTGTCGAGGTGTTGCCGTCATTATCAAGTGCAATGAGCGTCACTTCATACTTCGTGCCGCTTTTGAGACCGGTGATCGTGTGCGTTTGCGCGCCTTTCTCCACCGTCGCTGTTCCTTGCTCGGCTGCCGCGCCTTCTTCGCGCCACGTGATCCGAATGTGCTTCAGATCCGCGAACGTCGGGTCGGTCCACGTCAGCTTGAGCTTATCGAGGCTCGGTTCGGCTTTGACGTTGGTCACTTCGTTGATTTCGCCCTTCGTCTGGGCCGTCTCGGTAATGCCGAACGAGCCGTTGCCCGCCTCATCGAAGGCGGTCAACATCATTTCGTACGCCGTGCCGCTCTTCAGATCGGCGATGGTATACGTCTGCTCGCCTTTGGCCACCGTAACCGGTCCTTGAACCGCTTCCGTGCCGGCTTCGCGCCACGTGATCTGCACGTTCGCCAGATCGGTCGCGGTCGGATCGGTCCAGGTGAGCGTCAATTTATCGCGGCCTGGCGTCGCGCTAACGTTCGTCACGTCGAGCGGTCCGACCGTGTCTGGCGCCGTCTCGTCCGCGGCGATCGTCGTCTTCATCATGATCGTCTCGGCGGCGTTGCCCGTCTCGTCGATCGAACGGAAGGCGATCTGATATTCCGTTCCCGTCTCAAGACCGGATAACCGCGCCCATTGCTGTCCTTTGGCAATTGCGACCGTCTGGGCGGGATCCTTGCCGCCTCTCGGCTTCCAGGTCAGCTCGACCTGCTTGAAGTCGATGTCGGCCGGGTCTTCCCAGGTCAATAGCAACGCGCGTCGTTCCGCGAAGGCTGCCGGATTCGTGACAGCCATTGGCGCCGTCGTATCGGCTGCGGAGACCGTCACTTGTTTATTCGTGTCGGCACCGGATGGAATGTTATTGTAGCTCAGCACCGCGCTGCTCGCCGCGACGGTGTATACCGCACCGGCTTGCAAGGCGGTCGCCGGCGTAAACCGGATATGGCGGGCGACCTTTATCCCTTTCCAATCGGTCTCATCCACCGCTGTGAACAAGCCTTCCAACGGTTGGCCACCGTCGCCTTCGGCCATGACGGCAATACCGCCGGCCTCGATCGTATCGAGCCGTACATGTCGATCGAACACGAGGTCGATCGCAGAGCCGCCTGCCTGCGCATACGCATCGGTCATCGTCGCCGGTAATACGGAGACGAGCGGGATGTTGACGTCGAAGTGAGGCGGCGGCACCGGAAGCTCGCTGCTCTCCGCGGTGACGAATCCTTCTTTCTCGTACACGACTTTCCACAAGCCGCGCGGAACGTCCCAGCCGTAACGCCCTGCGGTATCGGTAAATTGCGGGTTCACTTGGCCGAACCAGTCCGCGTCCCATACCTTCCACTCGCCGGTCGTTTCGTCCTTGTACATGACCGTCGCTTTGACGCCTTGCACGCGCCGGGCTTCCGTCACCTCGTACACGTAGCCGCTCGGATCGTAAATCCAGACCGGATCGGCGACATCCTCGGAATCATCGCGGTCGTCATCGCGATCGTCGTTGTCATCGTCGTTGTCATCTTCGTCGTCGTCCTCGTCGTCGCGGCAGTCTTCATCGTTCGCCACGCGCGCCTTCAGATCGTCGACTTTCGCGCCGATGTGGGCATCCATGACTTTGCCGATGCCGTTGGTCAGCATCCACAGCCCGACGGTACCCCAGCCGAACGTGGCCGGACCGGCCACGAGCGATCCGAGCATCATCGACCACTTGGCCAGTTCGTAAGCCATCGCCAGCTTGGCGATATCGTTGGCTTCGTCGGCGTATTGCTGCGCCACGCCCGGCGAGCATCCCCCCGCGGACAGCGCGATGTCGCCGAGCTCCTTGAGCGAATCGTTGACGCCCAAGCCGTCAAAGATCGAATACGGCGTATCGATCGATGTCCATACTTTGCCCGCGCCTTCCCATTTCATGGCGTTTTGCACCGCGATCTTGATGGCTGCGCCCGCGCCGCTGAACGCGGATAACGAACGCTCCGCGTTCTTGTCGCCGCTCATGGCGGAGGACATCTTCGCGATGGCCCCTTCGACGCCGAGCGAAGCGAATTCCGATTCCGGAATATAAGCCGTCATGGAGACGTTCAACTGATTGTTGCTAAGGCTGTAGTTGAAACGCAGGCCGCGCACGGGCGAACCCGAGCGGTCGGCGGCCGGCGGCGTATAGTTCTCAATCCGCTCGAGCCGGTAATTCATGCTCATCCCGACCTTGCCGCCCTCGACCGGCACGGACCCTTTCATCGTCGCGGTATGCACCGTCGCGCTCGCCGTATTGAGCTGAAGATCTTCCTTCACGAAGTCTTGCACGTCTGGCGGCAGCTGCTCGCGGTATTCTTCGTCGGTCTGCGGCTGCGGCGGCACGGTGAATACCTCCTGCGCCTCGTACGAGACGGAGATGCCGTCCGGGTTGCTCGTTTGCAGCACGGCCGTAAAGACGCCGTCGTCGCCTCGTTCGGCGATCGCCGATTCGCTTCCGGAGAATACTTTCACGTTCTTCACCGCGTCCGGATTATTAAAGGAGATTTTGAAAATGAACGGCAGGTGCGGTGCGAACACGTACGGGAATTTCGCCACGCCGTCGCCCGGGTCGAACGTGACTTCCCGTCCGTCCACCTGGCGCATCGAAAATTTCGTCATTTGCGGATAAGCCTTGCTGACCCGAATGCGCTTGATATCGCTAGGCGTCTTGACCGTGCCGTCGTCCGATTCGGCGAAGATACGGTAGGTCGCCTCTTCCCCGCGATCCGGCAAGTTGACCGGCAGCTTCCACGTTCCCGCGGAAGTAGCTCGCGTCTCGCCGAGGAGCGATTCGCCTTCGTAGATCCGAACGGTACTGTTCGATTTCGCGATGCCGCTCAGCTTGATATCGCGGCGGCCCGTCACATCAGGCGCGTCGAGCGTAACCGACGAGACTTCCGCGGCCGCGCGGGCAACGACTTCGGAGACATTCTGGCGGCTTGCCGCGAACGACATTTCCGAAGCCAGCACGACGGAAGCCGCGTTCATGCTCTTGCTCAGCTTCAGGCGGAAGACCAGCACGCCCGCTTCGCCTTTGGCCACTTGACCTAGCGAGAACTCCACGTAACCGTCGCCAAGATTCGGAATCGTAATTTGACCGTTCAGGGCGCCGCTGGCCGGCACATAGCTGACGCCTTGCGGGAGCATGAAGCGCATTTTGGTCTGGTCCGTCACGGCCTCTCCCTGATTGCGGAACGTCGCGCGGACCTGGAAATCGGTGTCGAGCGCGACGCTCCCTGGCGTCAGCGTCAAGCCGTTGCCCGACTGGCCGCCGTAGAAAGTCTTCTCCGGCAGCGCGATCTTGCCCAGGTCGGACGGTTCTCCTCGTCTAGCTTCGAACTCGCGCTCGACGATGCGGCCGCCGGTTTTGATCTGCGCGACGTAGCGCCCTTCGCTCGGCAGGGTGAACTCGAAGGCGCGGGCTTTGATCGCACTCTCCAGCACCAGCTGGCGTTTGCCCTGCGCGTCCAGTCTGAACAGATTCATGGCTGGCCAGCCTTGATCCGGCGCGAATTTCGCCAGCAGCTCGCCTTTGAAGCGCGTGCCAAGGTCTTCCATCCGGATTTCCAGCTCGGTTGTGCCGTTCTCGCCGACCTTTGCCGTTCCGCATGCGTCCGGCAGGCGAGACTCAACGCCGCGCGCGCACACCCGCACCTCGTCGCCAGGCGACGCTTTGATCATCATCGGATTGCCCGAGGAGAGCACCGTGTGCGTCGGCACCGTGAAATGATAGTGCGCGATCGTCCGCCAATCCAGCTCGAGCGGTCCCACCCACTCGGCGCCGAGATGCTTCGTATAGAGGTTTATACGGACGGACGTCGGTTCGCCTTCTTGGAGCTCCAAGTCGACTGTAGGCGACGCTCCGCTCGCAAGTGTAAGCGACTTCGCCTGGGAACGCCCGAACTTGGCGACCGCGGCCAGCAGCTTGAGTTCGCCCGCGAAGACATCCGCCGCGTAGCTGCCGCTTGCGTCGGTTTTCACCGTCTTCGTCAGCGGGCTGCCGTCGACTGTTTGAATCAACGTCACGTCGGCTTTGACCGCCGGTCTGCCGTCGGCATACGCGACCTTCCCGCTTACCTTCGCTGTCGGTCGTTCGTCCAGGGCGAGCACGATCTCGTTCGTCCCCGGAGAGAGCGTAATATCCTTCGATTGCCACAAGTATTCCCGTGAAGCATCGTTAGCTTCCACCGACAGCTTCTCGCCGGAATATCGGCCTTTGAGCAGGCTGATCGTGCCTTGAGCCGACGATTGGCCGGTTCGAAGGACCACGCTCGCTTCATCCCAGATCGTGACGTCGATGTTGGGCAGCGCATTGCCGTCCGGACCGATGATCCTCGTCAACAAGGTGGATTCGAAACCAGGCACCAAATTCAACTTCTCTTCCGAGCCCCAAGTCACGGTATACATACGGTCGCCCGGCTTCGCCAGCAGCTCCAAACCGGAGTCCGTCACGAGACTAATCCGGTAGTCGCTCGCCTGCGGCAGGCCGTTCAGCACCACTTCGCCGCCGCCGGATAACTTGAGACCTGCGCGCGCCTTCATGGCCGCGCTTGAAACCGATAAATACGCGTCTTTGAGCAATTCGCCATGCGGCGTATCGAACGTGAAGCGCATGGCGCCGCCGACTCGGATCGAACCGGTGAGCGCGCTTTTGGCGACCTCGTTGCCGTCTTTAGCCAGCACGATCTGAAGCGCAATCAACTCGGAAGCGCCCTCCGGCACGGTCAATGCGCCTTCGTAGCCGCCTGCCGTCCGTTCCGTGAGCGCGACTTCGGCCGTTCGCGATTCGGCGCCGTACCGATAGGTTAGCACCGCTGCAGCCGCAGCTTCGGACGTGCCGGTCGCGCTGACCGCGATCCGCCCGCCGACCGCCGCGTATCGGTTCTGCATGAGCGGGGTATGGTAGCTGACCGTCCGGATTACCAGATCCGTCACGCGGATAACTTTCGATTCCGAATACGGACGCTTGGCGCCTTGCCGATCCACGGCGATGATCTGGTAGCTGAACACGTCCTGCATGTCCGGCTGGTCCGTGTACGTGTGCTGGTCTGCGTCAAGCGTCGCGATGGTCACCGGCATTTGATTGCTGCCCGTGCGGACGACTTCATACGCCGCGATATCGCCAGCGGCGGATGGCGCGCTCCAAGTCAGCTTCACCTTGCCGTCTCCCAGCAGCTCGGCCGCCAAGGCGGCAAGCTCGCCTTCGCCCGTCTCCTCGTCCGTCTCCGTGACGAACAGATCGACGCCGTTGAAATCGCCCGTGACGAGATTTTCCGCGACCGAGCGGAATGCGACGACTTTGCCGCCTTCGCTGACCGCGGGGTTGTAGGATGAACCGTTGCCTTGCTCGCCGTTGAACGCGCGGCTAACCAGCCTCGCCTTGTTCTCCTGCAGATCGTAGAGGAAGATGTCCGTGTTACCGTTCTTATCCCCGGCGACCAAATTCGGCAGATCCGAGCTAAAGGCTACGTAGCGGCCGTCCGGACTAATCGACGGCTGTTTGCTGTTGATGTAGTACAGCTCTTCGTTCGGCTTGTCGGTGATGCGCCTTACGGTCGGCGCATCGCCGCCGCGGTCGTACACGTAGATATCGAATCCGCTGAATTCGTAGCCGTGATACGCGAATGCGACCCGTTTGCCGTCCATGCTGACAGTCGGTTGGCTCACATCATTATAATAGAACGGATTATCATTCTCGAAATGAGTGAGCGGCGTGAATGTCTTTGTCGCCACGTCGTATAAGTAGGCGTCCTCGGACTCGTTCGTGTCCGGCGCTAGATTCGTCGCATTGGTGCCGAATACGATCGTCTTGCCGTCGCCGCTGACGTCCGGCTCGGACATCGAAGCATTCGGCAGTTTGCCTTCGGCGTTCAAGAGCAAGGTCAGCCCGCCTTCTCGACTTCCGTTATCGTAGATGTAGAGCTGCTCCGTCTGGTTCGTCTTGACGCCGGACAGATTATCCGCGCGCGAGATAAAGACGATCGTCTTGCCGTCCGCGCTGATTGAAGGCAGCTCGCTGTGATTGTTGGCCGGATCGCCCATCGGGGATTCGCTGATTCGCTTCAACGTTACGCCGCCGGGCTCGTCGAACTTCCCGTTGCCGTCCGCGTCGCGATCCATGACGAAAATCTGCGTATCCGTTCCCGAAGAAACCGCGCCCATCAAATTCTGGGCATCCGACTGGAAGACGATGAAACGTCCATCTCCGCTAATGTCCGGCTTCATGCTTTGGCCGTCGCCCGGCATGCCGAGTTCGTCACGGCTGATCAGCTGAACGGTCCCATCCACGTAATCGTAAAGGAATACGTCAAACCCGCCGTTCGTATCGCCTTCCGCCAGCCGCGGCGAGGTAGATTCGAACACCGCGTAGCGGCCGTCGGCGCTGATCTGAATACCGCCGTAGCCCGACATGTTGTCGCCGTCCGTATCGGAGCCCGCCACGCGGGCGATCCGAGGACCCGCTCCCATCGTGACGCTATCGGCCGAATAGACGCGTTTGTTGCCTTCGGCGTCATAGACCGCGAAGGCGAATTGATACGTGGTGCCGTTGACCAGATTCGTAATGAGCGCCTTCTGCTTGCCCTTGGGCAGCATGCGCGTCGCGTTCGTCTTGTCATCCGGCGCGCCGAGCTTGCGCCAGAGCACTTGAACGTACATGAAATCCAGATCGGCTGGATCGGTCCAGCTGACGGCGACCTGTCCGGGCTGGATCGAGAGGCTCGCGTCCGACACGCCGCTCGGCGCGTCGGTCTCCGCTTCGGCCAGCGTCGTAAGATTCGTTGCAAGCGCCTGGCTCCCCCATTTATGGTCGACGCTGCCGGCCACGACTTTGAATGCATAGCTCGCGCCCGGCTTCAAATTCGTCACCAGGAAGGAAGGCTCTGTCGTCGAGCCGACGAGCTCGCCGTTCCGGTAAATCCGGTAAGCGGGCGGTGCGCCCGAGCTCGATTTCGGCTGCGGCCATTGCAGCGCGGCATAAGTCGAACCATATTGCGCAACCTTCAGCTCGGCCCCGTCTTCCCACACCGGCGCTTCATTGTCCAGCTCGACAGGAGATGTCGCATAATAAATTTCCGTGTAGCCCGCGCCCTCCTCCTGTCCCGGCACGAGGTTCCACGCGCGGGATTGGAAGACGAGACGGCTGCCGTCGTCGCTAATCGAAGGACGCTGTACGTCCGCATTGGCCGACTCGCCCGTCGGGGATTGCCCCATCCAATACGTCATGCCCCGCTTCAGATCGCGGATATATACGCTTCGGTTAACGGCGGACGGATCGAGGCTGTCGTCGGACTCGAAGGCCACGAACCGGCCGCTGCCGCTCATAGAAGCCAGCACGTTCTCTCCTCCGCTTGCCTGACCATCCACCGTATAGTTGGCCAGCTTCAAGCTGCGCGTCTTCCGGTCGTAGACGTACACATCGTTCGTATAATCTTGATCCTCGTCGCTAAGATCGCCGGCGAATGATTCGAACGTCACGTAACGGCCGTCGTCGCTGATGGACGGATTACGGCTGCTATTGCTTCCGGATAAGCCTTGCGGATTATGGCTGATCAGCTCATACTCCCCGTACAAGGTGTCGTACACATAGATGTCGTCGTCAATATTGATGTCTTCTTGCAGCAAGCCGATTTGATTAATGGCAAAAGTCACGTACCGCCCGTTCGGCGTAATGTCCAGCTGAGACGAATTGAAGAAGTCGGGCAGACGGTCCGTAATTCGCGTGACGGTCTGGGTCGTCCGGTCCTTCACGAATACGTCCCATGTGCCGTTGTAGTCGTTCGCCGTGCCGTTGGCGGCATAGGAGGAGAACGCGATGTACCGGGCTCCATCGCTCATGGCGTAAGGACGCGCCGTATTGTAGATGTAGCCGGCCATCACGTTCTCCGCCACTCGCTCGATAGCGCCGGTCCTGAGATTCGCCAAATACAGATCTTCCGTCTCGCCAGCCTCCAAACCTTTCACGAGGTTGGACGCGTGGGAGGTAAAGAGCACATAAGCGCCGTCTCCGCTAATTAGAGGCGCATAGCTGCCGCCGTCCGAATCGCCGCCCGAAGAAGAGCGACTGATCAGCCGGGTGGTGCCGGCCGCGCGATCGCGGACGAAAATATCCGCTTCCCCGTTGCCGTCGCCCGCGACGAGATTGCTCGCCTCCGATTCGAAAGCAATCAGGTTGCCGTCGTCGCTGACGGAGGCGAACTCGCTGTCTCCGTTCGGACTTGCGCCATCGGCCGCAGCCGTGATGCGTTCGATCGGCGATACCGCCTTCGTCTCGATCGAGACGCCGAGCGGAAGGCCGCGATTGCCCGAGCGGTCGACCGGCGCGACGGCGAACGCATAGGCCGTGCCTGGCTTCAAGCCGCCGAACGTCTGTCCGGGCAAGTAGTTCCCCGGTAATTTGACGCCCGCTTGGGTGACCTCGTAACGAACGCTTCCGCTGTCGTCCTGCGCGAGCGGCCAATCCAGCTTGACGCTGGCGTAACCGATCCCGATTGGAGTCATCTGCGCGCCATCCGGCCATGCCGGCGCCGTCTTGTCGTTCGGGTCCGGGAACGCCGTCTCGAGCGCGCGCTTCAAGCTCCATGTGCCGCTGAGCATGCCGCCTGTGAGCGCTTCTTCCGCCGGCGTCTCGCTATACGCCCGGATAATGGCCGCTCCGGCAGCCGATAGGGCAGCGGCATATTCGCTTCCGCTATTCTCCGCGTAATCGCCGCCGATCGAGGCCGTGAATAACGCCTCGCCCGGCAGAAGAAGAGAAGCGCCGCTATTGGAGATCGGCCGGCCCAATCGGTCGTAACCGCCTACGGCAGTAACGCCAGGCAGCGCCGCCGGGTAATAGGAGCCGATCTCCTCGTCTTCCATGACGATCGGATTGCCATCGTTACCAGCTGGCGCAAGAATCGGAATGCCCGCTTGCCGGGCCTCTTCGACCGCTTCGGAGAGTCTGAACGGCAAGCCCGGATAACGCTGGCCAAGACCGATCAGAATGACGCCGACCTTCTCGCCGCCGCTTCCTTCCCACTGGGCGGCCGCTCGGACGCCAGCCGCCAAGCGGTCCAGCCGCTCTTCGCGGTCTTCGTCGCCTACTGCCACGGGCAGCACGCGAATTTGCGCCTGCGGCGCGGCTAGCTTAGCTAATCCGGCTGTTAGCGCCGTTACGCTTGTGCCGTGACCGGACTCGGAGGCATCGCCGGCATCGTCGCCGTCGCATATGCCCTCGCCTTCGCCGGTGCACGCGATGCCGGGCAGCACGGCGCCATCGAGCAGCGGATGCGTCGCGTCGACGCCCGTGTCCACTACCGCGATGACCGTCGTCTTCGGCATCGCTCCGCTTGCCGCGACGAGCGCGGAAGCAGCCTCGGTCTCGATATGGCCGAACGCCCATTGATTCGCGAATGACGTCCATGGATCAGGATTTTCGTCGGGAATTTCACCATCTTCGCTCGATGGTCCAGGCTCTTCGCCATCATTTGGCGCTTCGATGCCGCCATCGTCCGTCGGCGCTTCACCGGAAGATTGGCCGCCATCATCGCCGCCCGCCGAATCATTCGAACTCGGATCGGGTACATCATCAGAAATATCTTCGCTTGAAATGGGTGGTTGAGATGAGTTGGAATCGGAAGAAGATGGTTCGTCTTGCGCGGGTTGCCCGGTGTCGCCGGATGATGAATCTTGGGAGGATGGTTCGTTATCCAGGGTTGCGATCTTAATGGTATTCGTTAAGGTTGGTGGTGAAGCTGTGGTTGAAGCATTGGGGGGTAAAGCGGATGAATCCAAGGTGCTGCGTTCAATCTGGGGGTTGTTTTGCAGGAATTGCTCGAATAAATGCTGAATGGTTTGGGAATCGCTGGTCTGCGAGGCATGCGCAAATGGGGCCGACAATCCGATGAGCAGGACGCCAGTCTGCACCATGGCCAATCGCCTGGTCCATCGCTTCCGCGTATTCAATTTTAGCTGCTTCACGCTATATGCTCCTTTTCACGTTCAGATACGTACCGTATCCACATGTTTGGGAGTATACCATTGGTTAATCTTCTCTGTCTATTCAAAAATATCGGGTCAATGCTAAACTTTTATTAAAGAGGTGAATCGTCGACTTTTTGAACTCTTACTTAACGAAAGGAGCCGGCCCATGTACCTCTTCATGCACCGCAAAGATTTGCGCGGCTACGACCTTCGCGCCTTCGACGCGATCCGGCGGCGCGGCGGCGAAGGCATTCACTTGTTCGTCTTCGATCCCGCGCTTGCCGATCGCCGGCGTCTGGACAGCCACAGCGGACGAACGTTCCTCCGCGCGCTCGCCCGGCTTTTCGCCGACTACAAGGCGGCGAACCGGACGCTGCATCTGCTCTATGGCGATCCGGGGGAGATCGCGGAAGCGCTCCTGCTGGCGATGCCGATCGCGGGGCTTGTCGTGCACGCGGATTACACGCCGTACGCGCTGCGGCGCGACGCGCGGCTGCAGCTCATCTGCGAGCGGCACGGCCGCGGATACAAAGCCTATGACGACGCGCCGCTCGTCGACTTGGCGGATTTCGACCAATTCGCCAAGCGGTCCGAGCCCTATAAAGTGTTCACGCCCTTCTACCGCATGTGGCTCGGCTATATGCGCCAATGCTACGCTCCCTCCGGGAAAACCCGTCTTGCCGAACTGCAGACGATTCGCAAGCTGGAGGGCGGCATCGATGCCCGCTTCCGCCTGCCGGCGGACATCTTCTCGCGGTTGACGGCGGCGGCGAAGGCGAACGCATCGGAGGAAAGCCCGCTGGAGCAGTTGGCCGCCTTCGCGGAATCGAGCCTGGCGGATTACGCCGAGCGTCGGGACCTTTACGCCGTGGACGCCGGAAGCGGACTTGCCCGCTGGCTGAACCATGGCACGCTTTCGCCGCGTCTGGCGTACGAGACCGTCGCCGGCCGCGACGGCGCGGAATCGTGGATTCGCCAGCTTGCCTGGCGCGACTTCTATCTCATGCAAGCCCGCCAGAATCCCGACTACTTCGCCTATGAGCGATTGCTTGACCTTAGCCCGCTGTCGGAGACGTATTTTGACGCATGGGCCGAAGCCCGAACCGGCATTCCGATCATCGACGCCGCGATGACGCAGCTGCGCGAGACGGGCGAGCTGCCGAACCGGCTGCGCATGATCGCGGCCATGTTCCTGACGAAAAACTTGCGCTGCCCGTTCACGAAAGGCGAAGATTATTTCCGGGATATGCTTGCCGATTACGACAACACGCTGAACCGCGGGGGCTGGCTGTGGAGCTCTTCGCTCGGTTATGACGCCGCGCCTTACTTCCGGATCATGAACCCGGTCACGCAATCGATGACGCACAACCCGTCCGGCAGTTACATTCGCCGCTGGCTGCCGCATCTAGCCCATCTCCCGGACAAGGAGATTCATCAGCCGATACCGGAAGCGGTCGTCGATCTGAAGCGCTCGCGGGCGCTCGCCATCGAAGCGTACCGCGACATTCTTCGCCCATCCGTTCGGCCGGACGAGCCGCCCGAAGAATAGTCGCCGGGTTGTCCAATTACGCCAAGAAGCCGTTCACAAACCGGCCGATTCGTCGTACAGTTAGATGGACAAGCCATTTCGTCCAAATTTAAGGAGGCTGCCATGAGCAACCAAGAAGTTTCCGCATCCGGCATTCCCATTTACCGCCACGAAGCGAAAGAGCGCGAGATCGATTTCGCGGCCGGCGACGAGCAAGCCATCGCGCGCATTACCGCCCATGTCGAGCAGCATATCGGGCCGGTCGCGAACGTGTTCCACGAAATCGTCTCGGACTTGGTGCATATCGATATTCTATTCGTGCCGCCGACGCCGCAGCGCAATTACCATACTCTCGTGACGTGCGGCATGAGCAACCGGCCCATGACGGTGCCCGAGGGCGCCGAGAACTTCCGCTTCGCGGAGCTCATGCTGTGTCTGCCGCCGTCGTGGCCGATGTCGGAAGAGGCGTTCCGGAACGAAGAGCACTACTGGCCGGTCCGCATGCTGAAGATGCTCGCTCGCCTTCCGCATGAATACGGCACCTGGCTGTATCACGCGCATACGATTCCGAACGGCGATCCGGCCGAACCGTATGCCCGCAATACGAAGCTGGCCGGTATGCTGGTCGAGCTGCCGACGATCGTCGACGATCTGCACGCCTTCTTCACCTTGAACATGGAACCGGACAAGGATGTGCACTTCTTCAGCTTAATCCCGCTCTACGCGGAAGAGATGGATCTCAAGCTGTCGAAAGGGACGGAGGCGCTGCGCGTGAAGCTGGATCAAGCCGGCGTGAACGAAGTGGTGCAGCTGGACCGGAAGAACGTCGCCAAGAAAAAGCTGTTCGGTCTTTTTTAAATTTATCGTGAGCACGAGCCGTTTCTCCGTGAAGAGAAGCGGCTTTTTCATGTATACAGCCCCCTTTTACGCCGCTCCGCTTCCAGCCGGAGACGAATTCCGCCCTTGGACGGGGAGCACATCAAGCCTCCGGAATGAGTCCCTTCCGCACCGCCGCTGGTAATCTATGGATAGCAACAAAAGCCGGCGAAAGGTGGAGAGAACGTTGAAGGAGAAACGAAAGAAAGGCCGTGTCTGGAAAATCATCGGCCTGCTGCTGGGCGCGGCAGCGTTGACGCTCGGGGTACTCATGTACGTGCACGTGGATTTCACGAATCCGCGGGATCTAGACCGGTTCGTCGAGGCCAAAATGAACAAATCCGGCATAACCGGCGCATCCATCGCCCTCATCGAAGACAACAAGCTCGCGCGCATCATCCATTACGGCATGGCCGATGCGGAGAAGGACAAACCGGTGACGGACGAGACGATGTTCCAGATCGCCTCGGTCTCCAAGACCGTGACGGCGACGGCGGTCATGCAGCTGGCGGAGAAGGGGAGCATCGGGCTTGACGACGACATCAACGAGTACCTGCCGTTCCGCGTTGCGCATCCGAAGTTCACGGACACGCCGATAACGTTCCGCATGCTGCTTACCCACACCTCGAGCATCGACAACAATTGGGACGTCTACGATAGTCTCTACACGCTGCATGACGGCGGCGGCGATTCTCCCCTTTCACTGGAGACGTTCCTGAGCGGATTTCTCGTATCCGGCGGCAAGTGGTACGACGAGGAAAAGAATTTTACGAACAAACAACCTGGCACGACGTTCGCGTACAGCAACATTGGTTACGGCTTGCTCGGCTACCTGGTCGAAGAAATATCGGGCATGCCGTTCCCGGCGTACACGCAGCAGCACATCTTCGACCCGCTCGGCATGACGAGCACGAAGTGGCTGCACGCGGATCTGACGGATCCTACGCGGCTCGCGATCCCCTATGAAGCAAAGAACAAGCCCATCACGCCTTATTCGTTCCCGACGTATCCGGACGGGGCGCTCAAGACGACAGCCGCCGACTTCGCGAAATTCTATCTGGCTATCATGAACGGCGGGCGCGGCGAGCACGGCAGTATTTTGACGGCCTCTTCAATTGCGGAGATGTTCAAACCGCAGGCGGACGAAGGCAACCAGGCGCTCGGCTGGTCGTACGACGTGCTGAATTCCCTCTATCTTGACGGCGTCGCCAAAGGAACGACACTCGGACACAGCGGATCCGATCCCGGTGTGACGACGATTACGGCGTTTAATCCGGACACCAAATCGGGCTTCATCGCCTTCTTCAACCAAGAGCTGGATTTGAATTTGCGGGCGCTTAATCTGCATGCGTTGATGAAACGGTTGGTTGCGGAGACGGGCATGTAACGATACGGCCCCTCACCTTGGCGCATCTCTAGGCAACACCGACGAACGTCTTCTCTTTACCCACACGTACCTCGACCTGACGACAAAAGCGGCCTCTCCCGCGAAGGGAAGAGGCCGCTTTATGCATTATGCCGGATCGGTGAGGATCGTGGTGTCCACGAGTTCACGCAGACGTTCGCGAATGCCGCCGGTCACGACGCCGCCATGATAGGCGATGACCGTCTCGATATCCAGCTCGGCCAGCTTGGCGATGCTCGCAAGCGCCGTGCGGGGATCGAGCGTATGGCGCGGGTCGAACGCGCGGAGCACGCCGTCCGCCGCGGTCAAGGCATCGCCCGCGATCAGCGTCTTGCTCGGCTGATGATACAGCGAGATGTGGTCCGGGGTATGGCCCGGCGTGTGCACGACTTGCAGTCCTCCTGCCACGGGCAGCACATCTCCGTCCCGCAGCGCGCGGTCGACCTTGACCGGCACGGCGAGCTGTTTGCTCTTCAACAGCGGCATCTCGCCCGCCAAGTAAGGCACGCCGACCTCGTGCGCCCATACTTGTACGGTACCTCCGGTCGCATCGACGAGCTCTGGCAGGCTGCCGATGTGGTCGCGGTCCTGATGCGTAATGATGATCGTCGACAGCTCCGCGAGCGGCAGCGACGCTTGCTCCAGCACCCCGCGGATCAGCTCCAACTGCCCGGGTATGCCCGTATCGACGAGAATCGCGCCTT
Source organism: Paenibacillus xanthanilyticus (assembly GCF_042682185.1). Taxonomy (NCBI): domain Bacteria; kingdom Bacillati; phylum Bacillota; class Bacilli; order Caryophanales; family Paenibacillaceae; genus Paenibacillus; species Paenibacillus xanthanilyticus. The sequence continues at coordinate 1,154,088 of NZ_JBHUHA010000002.1, forward strand.
GCTCGTCTGCCAGCAAAGCGGTATGGACGACGAACGGATTGCCGTTCACATCCATCTGGAATACGATTGTCTGAAGCCCTTGGTTCCCTAAGGCCATGTCCTCACTCCCCATCTTGGTTCATATGGAGCCCGGTAGCGCTGCATCGGGTTATATTTGCATCATGCCTGCTTCGGCTCACGGTGTCAACCGCCCGGTTGTGCGGGAGCAAACACCGCCTGGCATCCGCCTTTGCGCTTGGCCATATACATCGCGGCATCCGCCAGCTGGATCAGCTCCACCGACATCGCGGCATGGTCCGGGTAGAGCGCGACGCCGATGCTGGATGAGACGTGCAGCTCCAGCTCTTCGATGCGGTATGACTCCGACAGGCAGGCCGCGATCGACGCCGCCAGCTGTCCGACGCGCGCTCGAGTCGCATGCTCCATGATGAGTGCGAATTCATCTCCGCCCAGCCGCGCGAAGGTGACGTTCTCCTCCTGCAGCACCCGAAGCCGGTCGGCTACGGCTTGCAGCAGCAAGTCGCCTGCCCGATGGCCATATTGATCGTTCACCGGCTTGAACCGGTCCAGATCGAAGTAGCAGACCGCGACCTGCTCTCCGGATCGGGCAGCCTCATCGATTGACGCCTCCAATTTCTCAAGGAACGACTTTCGATTGAGCAGCCCGGTCAAGCCATCATGACGAGCTACGAATTCGGTCATCGCCAGCGTGGATTGCAGCCGCTCGTGCAGGCGCTCCCGCTCCGCAAAGAACAGCACCTGACGAATGATAATCAACACGACGATAAACAGCAGCGCGTATTGGATAAACGGGTTCATCCGGTCGATGAGAATGATGCCTGTCACAATCATGAGACCCAAGTAAGGCACGCCGAACTTGATCATCTGAAAGACTCGGTTTTGCTGCGGCAGCTCGTTCGACGCCGCGTTCCGCGTATCCGTCGCCTCATGCATGCAAGCCAGCGCCAACGCGAATGCGCCAACGCTCCAGCAGGCATCCAGATAGCCCTCGATATCCAGCTCCCGAATATCCACGAACAGCCAGTACGCTGTATCGCCGGCAATATAAAGCAGGAAGGCGAGGACAATATATGACCGGGCCGCCCGGCTATATAGACGATCGCTATTCAACACCCAGATGAACAGAATAAACAGCATCAAGGCATCGGCAATCGGGTACAGCATATTGACCGCGACCGACAGGTCGATCCCTTCGGTCCACGCATCGGTATACGCCGGTTTGATGACGAATTCCCAGCTAACGACCAAGAGGCTGACCAAGAGCGAGAGCGAGTCGGTGACGAGACGGAACCGCTCCTTGCCGCCGCGCACCAATTGCGCCATTGCCACCACGAGCAGTCCGGACTGCAGCAGCCACAGCACATCTGCCGCGCTTAGCTCCGGCGTGGGGGTCTGCCAGATCCAATCGCTGGCCGCCCACATGGATTGCGCGAGCGTTTCAAGCACCAGCGTAAAGACGATCAATCGCCAAAATCGACGCTTTCCGGCTTCAACCCGTTTCAGCATCGGCAGCATGAAGGCTATCGCGAGTGCCGGAGCCACGATATTCATCACGTAAAGCAGGTCGCTATCCCCGTCCGAACGAATCATCTCGAAGAACTGAAAACAAAGAAAAACAGTAAAAAGTACAAGGGCGTTAGGCCGCGATCGTGCATTCATAGTTGTTCCCCCGTGCATACTTGGTATATATAGGGCAAAAAGGCATCCGCTTCTGACGCGAATGCCTCGGGGCAAGCGGTCTGGCAGCCGTTGCGCGCGCGCGTTAGGCCCATGACTTTGCGTCCTTACTTTTCAGTAAGTTTGCCGAAACGTGATCGTGATAGGTCATATTATCGTAATCTAGTTATACAGCGATTGGCGATTATTTTCCATGACCAATACTTACAAGAACAGGATGCAGACAGGTATACATGGCAAGGAATTGTCGATTTAGGCAGAACGAGGTCTTCTCCGTCAGCTCTATAAAAAGCCTCCGGCTCCGCTGCTTAGCGGGCTCGAAGGCTTCTGAATCGTATGGCGCGTCATGCATATGACCGCCGAGGGCTTGTATGCATCCAGGCACATCCCGTTCACGTCACATCCGCCGGAATCTGACACAGCACGTAACGCCCCGTCCATTGTGTCGTCGTGGCGATCGCCGTTCGGCCGTTCCGCTCGAAGAACAGACCGGCGCCTTCTTGATCCTTGAACGTCCATCCTCGCTCCGCGAACCATCGTTTGACCTTCTCCTTCGCATCGCTTGTCCTCGTCAGATACCAGTCGGAGCGCGCGTCCTCCCCCACCTTCGCCAGCGTGTCCGCGGGCGCCTGCCGGACGATCGCGAGCGCCTCTTTACGGCTAACGGAATCGAAGGGGAGAGGGGGATAATAGCTTTTGCTCCAGAGGATCATCCCCGCGATTGCAGCCAGGCACAGGAGCAAGAGGCCGGTAACATAGGCCCCTATTCGACGGATTGTCATCCTTTTCACCTCCGAAGATGGCAAGCTTTCGCAGCTCCGAAGCTAGTTCGGCGTATGAAGCAGGCTGCCCGCCTCATCGTAGTAGTTGTAAGCGAAACGGTAGGCATGTTCCTCGGTATTCGGCAGCTCGAGCCAAGTCGCCGTCTTCTGGCGGACAGGGAACGTCTGCACGATCGTCTCGTCGTTCACGGTGAGCTCGAGCTTGGCGACTTCGCTTCGTTCATTGGCTACGAATAGAAATTGCGGCAGGTTTCCGGACTCCTTATCCGGAAATATAAGAAAATCGGCAAAATCATGCCTTGCCGGTCCTTCGGTATCGATCATCGGGTAGTTCCCTTTGTCATTTTGCTTAAAATGAATATTGGCCGGTTTGCCATCAGCCAAAAACGCCACGTAGCGGTCAGCGCCGATATCCCGGGTTTCCAGCAGCTCGACCGCGGCGCCGCGATAGCTGTCGATCGATTGAATAACCTCAATCACCGACTGATTATCATTGCCGTAAAGCTGCTTGTCTTTGCCCGACGTGTAAAGGATGAGGATCGCAAGCAGAGCGACGGCGGCGAGTATGAAGCCGTTCGATTTATAGTTGCGGTTCATGGCGTGCCCTCCTACTCGTCCGTCATCTCGGTCAAGCTGGCCATGAAGTCCTCGAACGAAGCCGCAATCGGCATGGTCTCGACGCCGGTTATTGCCATGCCATCCGCATACACGCCTTCTTCCCACTCCTCCACCACCTGCACGATCGGCGGATTGTCGCCTGCTTCTTCGCGGTAATCGAAGAAATAATATTCGCCGAACGGATCCCATGCGAACGGAACGAGCTTATCCGGAAAGCCCCGGCTCTCCGCGAACATCCGATGTTTAGCGGGCAAATAATCGTCGCTGGTTGGATTGAAGTTCAAAAATCCGCTCAGCAGCAGCGTCCCTTCGCCGTCCGGCAGGACGACCTGCATGACCGACTCCGGCTGCGCCCCCTCCTCCAGCATGCGGAGGAATGCGGGCGGATACGGGAACTCGCCGGGCTCGCCGGCAATCTCGCGCTCGGGAGGCGGCGGCAATGAGACTTCCGCGTACGGCTCCTCGGGCTCGCCAGGCATCAACAGCGTCGGAGCCATCGAACCGTCCATCAATTCCGCATAGGGCATCTCAACCAGGCTCATGACCGTGCTCGACACCTCGTATTCCGAGAGCGGATTCACGGAGATCAACACCAGCAGAAACAACGCCGCTAAGCCTCGTCGCCAGTAACGTGGACGCCGCTTGGCTTTGTCGCGTCCTTCCTCTTCCGCTTCCTCCGCTGGCCCGACCAGCTCCTCTCGCCAATCGGCCTCAGCCGTCAACGCGGTGATCAGCTCATCCGCCTCTTCGTACCGGTCACTTGGCACGTGAAGCTCGATCGGGAACGGCGCGCTCCCCATGAACACGCGCATATAGCCGCCGGCCCCCGGCTCGCGGCGGAAATAAGGGATGCTTTCCGTCTCCAGCAATTGCTCGAAGAACATCGCCTCCAGCTCGCTGCAATCGCGCAGTTTCACATAATGGCGCCTGTCCGCCAGCTTCATATCCAACCTGCTCTCCCCCTCTATGCAAGGCTCCTGCGATTTCGATCCGATCGTCAAGGAACCATATTGTACCATGAATTCCAATTTGCCTGTACCTTTAACTTTTAAACGACGCCGAAGCTCTTTTTGTTCCTTGGACTTGCGGCCCGATGCCGATTCTCGCGCAGCCCAAAAAGGAGCCGACGACGAACGACCGCTCCGTAGGTTTGAGATTGCCGGCCATGCCGCCGGCTCGAGCTTGTGCAGATTCAGTCGCCGGATGACTCTGCGTCGCTCTCGCCTCGAATGCGGCGGCCGAACGAGACTTTACGCGGCAGCTCCGTTCCTTTCAACGCCTCATAGGCATCCTTCACATTCGGCACATACTGCTTCGTCATCAGCCAACCCTGAATCATCGAGCGTATAACGGCCAAATCCGGGGCCTCGAGCTTCGCAAGCTCCGGCTCGTCAAACCGAATCTCGCGGCCAAAATGCCGTTCAAGCGCCGTCGCGATTTTACGTTGTTCTTCGATCGTCAGCTGTTCATATTGCGCAATAAGCAGCTTCAAATCCGAATTATGCATCTCGGAGTTCCTCCTCTGTCGTTCAGGTGTACGCTGGTCCAAGCATCTATTGTTCATCGTCTTCAAGCCCCAACGACTCCACTCGATGCCGGGTGCTCTCTCCGAAGAATGAAGAAACGGGCTAAAGAAGTAGCGATGCTTCGCGTATATGCCGCCAGTTGCGATAATCGCGATCAACAGACGCCAAGCCATCGATATCTCCTTTCCCAGTACCTTCTATCAAATTACAAAATCTTGCTTATTGTATCACCTCGCACTAACGTTCGTCTTGTAAATCCATTCAAAAAATATAACTCTCTCGTGGTTATGGACCTACTCTTCCCATGCAAAAAACCTGCCCGCCGCGGTGCGCAAGCGCGCAAACGCAGACAAGCAGGTCCTCTATGCGAAATCAACAGCGGCTAGGCGCCTTTAACCCCCAAGCCCGTCTTCGGCTCGCGCGGCAGCCGCCGCTTCATGTTCGTGATCGCGACGCCGGCCAGGATCAGCACGCCGCCGCCGAGCTGCGCGAGCAGGATCGGATCGCCCAGCGCGAAATGACTGACGATAATCGCGATGAACGGCGGTATGTTCATGAACATCGCGCTCATGGACGCGCCCGCCACCGCGATCCCGGAATTCCACCAGAAGCCGGCCAATCCTTGGCCGATGACGGCGACGCAGACGAGCAGCATCCACGTGAGCACCCGATGGCTCGCATGCAGATCGCCGCTGATGGCCTCGACCGCGACGGCCGGCGACATGAGGATCGTGCCGATCACCGTGGCGTAGATCGTGACCTCGTACGCGGACATCGCCGCCGTCAGCTTGCGGATGAACAAGAGGCTGACGGACATGCCCAGCATCGCGACCAGCAAGTATACGTCGCCGTGCGAGATGCCAAGCTCTTTGCCTCCGTAGAGCACGATGCAGACGACGCCGACGAGCGCGATGATCGCGCCGGCCAGCTTTTGCCCGGTAATGACTTCCTTCAGGAAGACGCGAGACAGCAGCGTCGTGGCGATCGGGGACAGCGCGACGATCAGCGCCGCGTTGCCCGCCGTCGACTCCTGCAGCCCGGTGAAGTAGAACAGCTGGTTAATCAGCGTGCCGGTAATGCCCGCCATGAGCAAGAGACCCCACTCGCGCATCGTCGGCCTCCGCATCGATTTGTTAATTATCGCCACCGAGATGAGGAAGAGCGACATGACGACGAGCCGTGCGAACGACAAGAAGATCGGAGAGAATTCGCGCAGCATGTACGCGCTCGCCACGTAGTTGCCTCCCCACAGCAGGGAGACGCCCCATAATTTAAGATATACCGTACGATCTGACATGATAGTGTGTTCTCCTTGATTGCCAATATAAATGCTTCGGGACGGAGACGGATTCCCCCATCCCCATCTTCTAGCCGCGCGGCCGACGCTTCAGCGCGTTCGCCCGCGCGAGCCGCTCGGCGAAGCCGTCGCGGAGCATCCGAAGCTTCTCCATCTTCTCGTCGATATGTCCGAGAATGTCCTCCAGCCGCTGCGCGGCCTCCTCCAGCAGCGCATCGCGTTCTTCTTCCGTATGCGGCTCCTGGTAGTAGGAAGCCTTGAGCCGGTCGAGTTCTTCCTCTGCCTGCAAAATATCGCGGATCTCCTGCAGCGAAGCGCCCAGCACCTGCTTCAGCTTCAGAATATGCCGGGTGCGCGCCAGCATGCTCTCGCAATAGAGCCGATGGCGTCCTTCGGTGCGGGAGACGCCTGGCAGCAGGCCGACCTCCTCGTAATAATGCAGCGTCCGGGCGGTAATGCCGAGCTGCCGCGTCACTTCCTCCACCGTATATTTCCGGATTTCCGTCATCGGGCGGAAGCGGCCTCCTTTCGTCCACCTGAACGCAAACCAATCCGTTTGGCACGACACGCGCCTCGCCGCAAAAGACGGCGATAGCCGTTTCGCCTGGGGTGTTCATGATCTCCCTACCATACCAGATTCCGAAGCTTACGTTAACGTTAGATTTTGGTTATACAAGGTGAAACGGCTGTCGCCCATTGGCGGCGCAGCAAGTTTCATTCCGGAGAAGCGGATTGGTTTGCGTTCACAATCCAAGGATTGGGAATGCAGCATTCGGCGATCGTGAAATACAAGATGATTTATAAACGTGTAACTTATAAATTCTTGTATTTAAAGAAAAAAACCTTTGCAGTCAACGGTAGATATACCGCCCGCAAAGGTTTTCTGCTCGTTCGCTACATGCCGCCTTACACTCGCTCCGCCGTTCGCTTCGCTTCCGCGTAGCGATTAACCGGAATCGCAAGTCCCAGATTACCGCGCAGCGTATCGCTCTCGTATTCGGTCCGGAACAAGCCTCTCTCCTGCAGAATTGGCACGACGTGCGCAATGAAATCCTCCAGCCCGCGAGGCACCGAGGAGCCGACCATGAAGCCGTCGGCGGCGCCCGCCTCGAACCATTCCTGCACCCGGTCCGCGACTTGCTCCGGCGTGCCGATGAAGGTCGGACGCGGCGTCGCGACCGACAGCGCGACCTGCCGCAGCGTCAGCCCCTTCTCCTTCGCCTGCGCCTTGATGCGGTCCGTGCTGCTCTGGAAGCTGTTGCGCCCGAGGTCGCCCAGCTCCGGGAACGGCGCGTCCAGCTCGTACTGGGAGAAATCGTGATGCTCGAAGAACCGGCCCAGGTAGAGCAGCGCGTTCTCCGGCGACACGAGATCGACGACCTCCTGGTATTTGCGCTCGGCTTCCTCTTCGGTCGAACCGATGACCGGCCCGATGCCCGGGAAGATCAGAATCTCGTCCGGATTCCGGCCGAATCCGGCCGCGCGGCGCTTCACATCCTGATAGAACGCGATCGCCTCTTCGACCGTCTCGTGTCCGGTGAAGATCGCATCGGCTTCCTTGGCCGCGTAGTTCCGCCCGACCTCGGATGCCCCGGCCTGGAAAATAACCGGCCGGCCCTGCTTGCTGCGCGCGATGTTCAGCGGTCCCTTCACCGAGAAAAATTCGCCCTCGTGATCCAGCGCGTGCATTTTCGCCGGATCGAAGAACACGCCCGATGCCTTGTCGCGCACGAACGCGTCGTCTTCCCACGAGTCCCACAGTCCGCGCGTCACCTCGAGATATTCCGTCGCGATCCGGTACCGCTTGGCATGGTCCGGATGCTCCTTCTTCCCATAATTGAGCGCCGAGCCTTCGAGCGGAGAAGTCACGACGTTCCAACCCGCGCGGCCGCCGCTGATGACGTCGAGGGAGCCGAACTGGCGCGCCACCGTGAACGGCTCGCTGTAGGACGTCGACAGCGTCCCGACGAGGCCGATGTGCTTACTGACCGAGGCGAGCGCGCTTAGGATCGTAATCGGCTCGAACCGGTTCAAGAAGTGGGGGATCGATTTTTCATTAATATAGAGACCGTCGGCGATGAAGGCCAGATCGAACTTGCCGGCTTCGGCTTGCTCGACCCATCGTTTATACACCTCGAAATTGACGCTCGCATCGGACGGGACGTCCGGATGACGCCAGAGCGACGTGCTGCTGCCGACGCCGTGCAGCATCGCGCCGAGCTTTAATTGTCTGCGTCTGCTCATGCCGGCTGCCCTCCTTGCGCGGCGGATGCCGGGAGACTGGCGGACGGCAGACTGCATGACGAAGACTCGCCGGATGCGACGGCCGCCGGCGCCTTCGCGCTCGGTCGGGCTTCGCCGCCGCGCTCAGCCTCGTATGCCTGCTTGATCCGTTCGATCTGATTCAGATGCGTCTGGACATGCTTCGAGAAGCCGCGAATGATATCGCGAACGCGCACCGTCTCGCCTTTGAAATTAATGCCCTTCTTATCCAAATCCGCTTCGCCAAGCCGCCGGAACAGCTGGCCGTTATAGCGGAGCAGCCCCCAGAATGCGTCGAGAATCTCATAGACGTCGCTGTCGTTGGCATGCTGCCCGGACACCCATAGATCTTGGTTGAACGCCGGCAGCTGCGCTTTCGTATCCGCCAGAATATCCCGGATGCGGAAGGAGACGACGATATTATGATCGGCCAAGTGGGCCAGCACTTCGGCGACGCTCCATTTGGTCTCGGACTCTTTCCACTTCAGCTGTTCCTCATTCAGGCCCGCAATGGCCCGGGTCAGCTGCAGATGCGTGTCCAGATAGGACTGGATATCGGTTTCGCTCATACGGTTCCCCTCCGTTTAATGGTCGTGTGCCGGCGCGGACGCCGGGTTGAAGCGAGAGAGCGCGAACAGGCTGATATCCGCGCGGTCGGCGGTGCCGTCGGCCATCTCGGCCAACAGCTCGCCGACTGCGCTTGCGAACTTGAAGCCATGGCCGGAGAAGCCGCCCGCGATCAGCACGTGCGGATGCTCCGGATGACGGTCGATAATGAAATGTTCGTCCGGCGTCATCGCGTATTTGCACGCCGAGCCGCGCAGCAGACGACCGGCCGCGCCGGGCATGAAAGCCTCGAGCGCGCCGCGCAGATCTCCCTCGTCCTCGGCGTATCGGCCGAAGGGCGCCAGCGGCTCGCCCGGCAGCCAAGGATGGCCGCCGTCGTGCCGGCCGATCTTCAGCCCCGTCCCCGCGATATCCGGGAAGCCGTAATACACGCCGCCTGCTGTCGCCATCGTGAATCCCGGGAACGTTCCTTTCCGGAAGCCGCCGCCGCTCGTCTCGAACCAGCCGACGACTTTGCGAAGAGGGCGAATCGGCAGCGGCAGGAAATCGGCCAGCCCGCCGAACCATGCGCCAGCGCAGAGAATAACTGCCTCGGCATGGTATTGGCCATGCGGCGTATATACGCTCGCGCTTCCCGCGCGGGCCGTAACGCCGGTCACCCGCGTGCCGGTCAGAAGCTTCGCGCCATGGGCCAGCGCCAGCTTCCGGTAGGCGGCTACGCAGCGCTCGCTGAACAAATAGCCGGCGTCCGGCTCGTACAGCGCCTCGAACCGATCGGGCAGCGCGAGCCCCGGCCAGCGGCGGCGGATGTCCGCCGCGTCCAGCAGCTCGGCGGATACGCCCAGCCGCGCCGCGTCCGCATATCTGCCGCGATGCGAATACACCTCCGGGTCGGCGAGGTTCAGCACGCCCGATCTCGCAAGGAGACGGTCGCCTGTCAGCGCCTCCGCCTCCTCCCACAATTGCTGGGCGCGCTGCGCAAGACGGACGTAAGCGTCGCCGCCGCTATAGGCATGGCGGATCAGCCGCGTCTCGCCGTGATGGCTGCCTTCGCCGTGCGGCGGGTCGAACGCGTCGAGCAGCAGTGCCCGGACCCCTCGCTTGGCCAGCTGGTAGCCGGCGCTCATGCCCATGGAGCCCGCACCGACGATGATGACGTCGTAGGCGCGCTCGCCGGTCGCCCTGCTCATCCGGCGAGATGCCCGCCGGCTTGGGCCGCGAAATGCGAGAGCGCCCGAACCGCCGTCCCGGCGAGGAAATCCGCCGCGACCGGCAGCGCGCGTTCGTCCAGATCGAACGACGGATGATGCCACTCGTGCGGCCCGGACGTGCCGAGGAAGACGAAGAGTCCCGGAACGAGCTGCTGATAGACCGCGAAGTCTTCGCCGGCCGGAGATGGAACGGGTACGACCGGAAGCAAGCCGAGCTGCTCCGCTTCCTGCCATGCCAGGGCAGCCAGCGCCTCGTCGTTGCGGACCGGGGGCGGCCCCTCGATCCACCTTAGCTTGGCGGTCGTGCCATATGCGGCCGCGACGCCTTCGACGATTTGGGCGAAGCGCGTCATCACGCGGCTGCGCACCTGCTCGTCGAACGTGCGGATCGTGCCCTCGAGTACGGCTTGCTCCGGGATGACGTTCCAGATCGTGCCGCTATGCAGCTTCGTCACGCTGACGACCGCGCTGTCAAGCGAGCCGACGCTGCGGCTGACGATCGACTGCAGCGCCGTCACGATATGCGCCGCTGTCACGATCGGGTCGATGCCCGCTTCGGGCACCGCGGCGTGCGAGCCGAGACCGGCCACCTCCACGATGAACCCGTCCGCGGCAGCCATAATCGGCCCGCCCTTGATGCCGATCGTGCCAACCGCAAGATCCGGCTTGTTGTGCAGGCCGAATACGGCCTGCACATCGTCCAATGCTCCGCTCTCGACCACCTTCCGCGCCCCGGACGCCTTCTCCTCCGCGGGCTGGAACAGCAGCCGGACCGTACCGGCCAGCTCCGCCTCGCGCTCCTGGAGCAGAAAAGCCGCGCCGAGCAGCGCGGCCGTGTGGAAGTCGTGGCCGCAGGCGTGCATCTTGCCCGGATGCTCGGACGCGAACGGCAGCCCGGTCTCCTCCTGGATGGGCAGGGCGTCGATGTCCGCGCGCAGGGCGATGATCGGTCCCGGGCGCTGGCCCCCAATCTCCGCGACCAACCCCGTGCGGAGGGGATATGCCGCGATGCGGATGCCGGCGGCTTCCAGCCATCTGCGAATCCGTGCCGTCGTCTCGAACTCCTCGTGGGACAGCTCGGGGTAACGGTGCAGCTCCCGCCGGATCTCCGACAGGCGCCCCGACAGGGCCGCCGCGCTGCGAAGCGTCGTTTCCTTGCTCATATCGCCCTCTCCTCGCTTTGCTTTATGCCGTCACTTCGGCGAACGCCTCGCTCAGCAATTCATAGGAGCGCACCCGCTTCTCGTACGGGGCGACGTTGGCCGTGACGATGAATTCGTCGACGCCGGTCGCTTCCTGCAGCTCCAGCAGCTTCGCCCGCACCGTCGCCTTGGAGCCGGCCGCGATCAGCGGCGATTTCTCCTCGATCGTGTACGGTTCTCCGGACTGCCGCCCGTATTCCTCGGCTTGCTCGAGGGTGCCGAGCGTCACCTTCCGCCCGCTGGCTAAGTAGACCTTCACCAGCTTCTGGGGCGGGATGAGCTCGCGCGCCTCCTCGTCCGTGTCCGCCACGATCGCCGACAGCGCCAGAATCGTCTGCGGCGAAGCGCCGTCCGCCCCGCGGAATTCGTCCTTGTACCTTCTTACCGCCCGGACCGCCGCTTCCTCGTCCCCGCCGATGAACAGCGAGAATACGTACGGCAAACCAAGGCTTGCCGCGAGCGCGGCGCTATCCTCCGATGCGCCCAGCACGTGCAGCTCCGGCGGCGCGAGCGGAATCGGCGTCGCCGCAAGTCCCGCCAGCGGATCGCTCTCTTCAAGCTCGCCCGTCAGATACCGCCGCAGCCCGATGATTTTGTCCGTGAGCGGCTCCGGGTTCGCAACGCCCCGCTGCAAGGCTTGGGTGCTGCGGGGAAGACCGCCCGGCGCGCGGCCCACGCCCAGATCGACGCGCCCCGGCGCGAGCGACGCGAGGACGTTGAAGTTCTCCGCCACCTTGTACGGGCTGTAATGCTGCAGCATGATGCCGCCGGAGCCGACGCGGATGCGGTTCGTCTTCGCCAGCAGGTAGGCGATCAGCACCTCCGGGGACGAGCCGGCCAGATGCTCCGAATCGTGGTGCTCCGCGACCCAGTATCGGCGGTAGCCGAGCGCCTCCGCCCGCTGGGCCAGCGCCACCGTCTTCGCCAGCGCGTCCGCGCCCGTTTCGCCCGGATAGATCGGGCTTTGATCTAATATGCTTAATGAGACGCTCATCCTCATTCCTCCTAAATCGTGTAGCTCGCCTCTGGCGTGAGCCGCTTCAGAAATTGCTTCGTCCGCTCTTCTTTCGGATTGCCGAACAGCTGCGCGGGCGGCCCCTCCTCGACGATGACCCCTTCATCCATGAAGACGACGCGGTTCGCCACGTCCTGCGCGAAGCCCATCTCGTGCGTCACGATGATCATCGTGATGCCCTCCTTCGCGATGCGCCGGATGACGGCGAGCACTTCGCCGACCAGCTCCGGGTCGAGCGCCGACGTCGGCTCGTCGAACAGAATCACTTCCGGCTCGAGCGCGAGCGCCCTGGCGATGCCGACGCGCTGCTGTTGACCGCCGGAGAGCCGGCTCGGATACGCGTCCAGCTTCGCGCCGAGGCCGACCTTCTCCAGCAGGGCGATGCCCCGCTTGCGCGCCTCGTCCTTGTTCATTTTTTTCACGACGACGAGGCCTTCAATTACGTTCTCAAGCGCGGTCTTGTGGCTGAACAGATTGTATTGCTGGAACACCATCGCGGAGCGCCGGCGCAGCGCATGGATGTCCTTCTTCCCGGCGCGCCTGGCATCCAGCGTCTGATCGCCGATGCGAATTTCGCCCTCGCCCGGCTTCTCCAAATAATTGATGCATCGGAGCAGCGTCGTTTTGCCCGAACCGCTCGGCCCGAGAATCGCGACGACCTCGCCTTTCCCGACGCTCAGATCGATGCCCTTCAGCACTTCGTTGCGCCCGAAGCTCTTGCGGATGCCGCTTAATCGAATCATGCTACCCCTCCTCTGCTGTACAGGCTGATTCGCCGCTCGATTGCCCCCGCGATCCGCTCGATGACGATCGTGAGTCCCCAGAAGATAATCGCGACCGCCAAATACGCCTCGAAATATTTCCAGTTCGTCGACGCGACGATCTGCGCCTTCGCGTTCAGATCGACGACCGATACGGTGAATGCGAGCGTCGACCCATGCAGCATGCCGATGACGGAATTGGTCAGGTTCGGCAGCGCGGCCGCGACGGCCTGCGGGAACACGATGCGCCGCAGCGCCTGCGGCACCGTCATGCCGACCGACAGCGCCGCTTCCATCTGGCCGCGGTCGATCGCCAGCAGGCCGGAGCGCACGACCTCGGACATATAAGCGCCCGCCGTAATCGAGAAAGAGACGAATGCGAACGTGATCATCGGCACCTTCGCCGAATTCCAGCCGAGATCCAGCTGTGCGGACAGCGCGTCGATCAGCAGCGGCAGGCTGAAATAAATGAGCAGCAAATGCACAAGCATCGGCGTACCCCGGATAAACGTCACGTAGCTGCTCGCGAGCTGCGCCAGCACCGGAATGCGGTACAAGCGCGCCAGCGCCGTCGCCGTGCCGATGACGAAACCGCACGTAACGGAGACCAGCGTCAGAATAAGCGTCGTCGGAATCGCGGGCAGCAGCCCGACGAACGCGGTCCAGATAAAGGATAGGTCAAGCTTCATATCTCGGCACCTCCTTGCCGCTCAATTCCGGGGACAGCTCGCGCAGCGGCTTGCGTCCGCGCCATATCCGCCAGCCTCGCTCCCGATCCGGCGTATCTCGCCGCAGGTGACGCTGCAGCCTGCGCTCGAAGAGCAGCAAGACGCGCTCGAGCGTGAAGCTGACCGCCAAGTAGATGATGGCCAGCGCGATATACGTCTCCATGAAATGGCGGGTCAGCGTGCCGAGCGTCTGCGCTTTGCCTGTCAGCTCCATCACGCCCAGCGCGAAGGCAAGCGACGTCTCCTTCAGCATGGCGATGACCAGATTCGCGAATACCGGCACGGCCGTCGCCAGCGCCTGCGGCAGCACGATGCGCGCGAACGATTGGTAGCCCGTCATGCCGACCGAGTAGGCCGCCTCTACCTGCCCCCGGTCTACGGCCGTCACGGCAGCGCGGATGATCTCCGCGATCGTCGCGCCGGCGTTCAGGCCGAACGTGACGATGACGAAGAACAGCACCGGCGCCTTGGTCACGTCGATATGCACGAGCTTCAGCAGCTCCGGCAGCCCGTAATAGAACAGGAACAGCTGGATGAGAATCGGCGTACCCCGGAAGAACGACACGTATACCTGGGAAAGCCGCTGCAGCACCGGCACCTTGTACAGCCGGGGGAGCGCAGCCAGCAGGCCGACGACGAGCCCGATCCCGATCGCGCCCGCCACGATCGCCAGCGTCAGGTGCAGCACCTGCAGCAGCTTGGGGATAAAATCGAAAATGTAGGTGATATCGAAGCCATACTCCATCCGTCGCTCTCACCTTTCTCGTCTAAGTAAGGTTACGCTACTTGACCGTATCTCCCGTAAAGTCGCTGCCCAGCCATTCCTCGCTCAGCTTGCCGAGCGTGCCGTCCGACTTGATTTCCGTCAGCGCGCCGTCGATCGCGTCCGCGAGCTTCTGCGCTTCCGGTTCGTCCTTGCGGAAAATAAACAGGATATCCGCCTCGGACAGCGGTTCCCCGACCGTCTTCAGCTTCTTCTGCGGGTCTTCCAGCGCCAGCGAGAAATCGGCGCCGATCGTCGCGTCGACGCGGCCGCTCGCGATCTGGTTGATCGTATCGTTGGCAGCGCTGCCCTCATAGACGATCTCGATCTTCTTGTCGTGATCCTTGTTGTAATTCTCGAGAATCTGATTGCCCGCGCTCGTCGGACTCGTAATCGCCTTCTTGCCGGCGAGGTCATCCAGCGTCTTGACCGAATCGTTGTCCTTCGCGACGATGATCCGGTTGCGCCAGTGGGCGTACGGCACTTTGTTGAACAGATACTTCTGCTCGCGCTCCGGATTCTTCTCCATCTCGTGCGCCACGAAGTCGATCTTCTTCGTCTCCAGGCTCAGCAGCAGGTTCGAGAACTCCATCGTCTGGAATTCGAACTCGTATTCCGCCAGCCGCTCGTCGATCTCGCGCACCAGCTCCACGTCGAAGCCGGTCAGCTTGCCGTTCTCGTCGATGAAGCAAATTTGCGGAAATTCCGTGCCGGTGCCCACAATGATCTTCTTCGCCTCGCCGCCGGCTTTCGCATTGTCGCCCGATGCCGTCGCCGATGCGTTCACCGCGTTATTGCCGCCCTCGTTTTTGCTCGAACCGCACCCCGTTACGACCAGCGTCAAAGATAGCGCGGCCGCAGCCGCCGTCAACATTTTTCTCTTCATCATCCATGCCCCTCCATATTTGGCCAACGACCGCGCCCATGATCGGGTCGACTTGCCGTTTCGCCGTTTCTTATTGGTTTGGTGTAGTCATTGGGTCGCGTTCGCGGTCCGCAAGCTCTGCGCTTGCGGCATGGCTCGGGTCGCAAGCGCGCGCTCGACGCCCGCTAATGCCCGGCCGCCTGCCGCCGATCCCCGTTTCGCCGCGCGAACAGATCCGGGTCGATCACCTTGCGAAGCAAATGCATCGTGCCGTCCCCGTTGCCGGGGTCGAACGCGTGGATGCTCTCGTAGCCCCGGCGCAGGTACATCGGCAGCAGCCAAGGATGACGCTCCGCCGTGCCGAGCGTCACCGCCGGCTCGCCGACCCGCTCGCGGATGACCTCGTATTCCACCCACGTCAGCAGCTTGTCGCCATACCCTTTGCCTTGTTCGTCCGGATGAACCGCGAACCATTTGATGAACGGATAGTCCGTAAAATCCTTCACTTCGTTCCCCTTGGACAGCGTAATCGTCGCCTTAATGACGCCGTCCGCTTCCAGCACGTAGCATTCGTTCCGAATGATGTTATCTCTCACTAACGCGACGTCCGCATGGGCTGCCGGCCAGCTCAGCTTCAGCTCCCGAATGAGCGAATACGCCTCATAGATAACCTCCCGAAGCCGGGCGGCATCGTCCACGCCTGCCAAACGGAACACTTCCCCCATGACTTCACCCCTTCTATCTGGATAAACATAATTCCCATGTGTTTAATGGGATTTAGGATGTTATTACTGTATCACCGCCTCTTCCCGGCGCGCTAATAGAGTTTCTCTATAGATGGATTGAAGAATGGCACAAAGCTGGGCAGATGGCGGTCTGCACAGCTTTGTGCCTTGGAAAATTGGATTGCCCATGGCAAATTGGTTTGAGCAGGCAAATTGGTTTGAGCAGGCAAATTGGTTTGAGCAGCGGTTAAGCTGCTCAGCATTTTGCCAACGAGGTTAAACTGCTCAGCATTTTGCCACAGTTGATAAACTGGGCAGCATTTTGACAACAGCACAAAGCTGGGCGGATGTCCTTCCTCACAGCTTTGTGCCTTGCCCATCAAATACTATACATGCTCTCTTTCGCCATAATCGCATGGATGAACTCCTCGTTCTCGCCAGTCAGGGCAATCAAGTTCGTATACAGGGAGATGCCCTTGGTCTCCTCAATCTCGACCGGGATGAGATTTCCCCGCTCCTCCTCCTCCTGGGCGCACAGGCCGGGCAGGAAGCAGATGCCCGCCTTCTGAAGCACGAGCTTCTTGGCGGTCTCGGAGTTGTCGGCGTGGAACGCGATATGCGGCTTGTGCTCGAGATGCTCGAAGACGCGATGCAGCCGCAGCCAATCGAGCGAGCCGCACTCGAAGAAGACGAGCGTCTGATGGCGAATTTCGCTGATCGTCACCCGGCGCGTCCGGGCGAACGGATGTCCTTCATAGACATAGAGCCGGATCGGATCTTCATAGAATGGATAGGATTGCAGCGAGGGATGGCTGAGCTTGCGCACGAACGCGAGATCGATCTCGCGGTCGAGCAGCTTTTTGACCAGCTCGTCGGACGGCGCGGTCGTCAGCTTGAATGCAAGCTCCGGGAACTGGCGGCGCAGCTGGGGAAGAATATCCGGGATTAAATAGTTCGACACCGACACCGTGCTGCCGATGCGCAGCTCTTGGGGACGGACGACTCGGTCCTGCAAGTGGAGCCGGCCTTTCTGGATCGTCTGGAGAATTTGCTGGGCATAAGGCAGGAACTGCTTGCCTTTCTCCGTCAGCATGATTTGCTTGCCTTGGCGGTCGAACAGCTTGCAGTCCAGCTCGCGCTCGAGCGTCTGAATGCGGGCGGTCACCGACGGCTGGGACAAGAATAACACTTCGGCCGCCTTGTTGAAGCTGCCGTAATGGTTGACGTACACGAAGGCTTCGATGTTCTCGATATTCATGCGCGGATCCCTCCTTGGAATGAATGGGCACGATAGAAGTTTTCAATTCCAGCATTGAAATTAACTTTATCATATAGGAATAGTTGGGATTTTGGAATATAGTAGGCGTATAAAAAATGTAAAGGGGGACGCGCATGCGTAATGCCGTGATTGAAGTGCGAGATGCGAGGGAGGAGGATCGGGACGGCTTCATCGACGTGCTGCTGGCCGCATACGGCCAATACGCGGATGTGCTGCCTGCCGGACGCTGGGAAACGTATCGGGCTTCGCTCCGCGCATCGTTCGATGAAGGACGGCCGATCGCCCGCATCGTCGCCGTGCTGGAAGGACGGCTCATCGGCAGCCTGCAGCTGTTCGGCTCATCAGAGGAAGCCTACGGCATGCCGGAGCTGAACATTCGCAACCCGGTCTTTCGTTATTTGGCGGTCGCCCCCGAGGCCAGAGGCCGCGGCGTGGCCACGCTGCTCATCCGCGAGGCGATCCGCCGCGCCAAGGCGCTCGGCGCCGATCGGCTGAATCTCCATACGACCGACTTGATGCAGGATGCGATCCGACTATACGAGCGGCTAGGCTTCGAACGAGCCAGCGAGACCGATATGACGGGCGGAGAAGCGGTCGTGAAAGGCTATCGGCTCGAGCTGAACGAGGCGGCGCTGCGGATATAGACGATAAGCTCACACGCCATCGGCAATCGCCGGCGCGGGCCGGCGAGAGCGGACGCCGCTTCGCAGTCGTGGCCGGCGAGGTGCGCAATCTTGCCGCTCAAGTCGCGGATTGCGCGGAGAACATTACGATGCGGAGGAAATCGCGCAGAGCGCGAGCCAGCTCGGCGAAATCGCCTGACAGCTCGACGAGCGGATGAATCGTTTCGAGCTGTAAGTGCTTCAAATGCAACACGAATACCGCCGCGGCGATCCGCGGCGGTTTTTTCGATTGGCGCGAATCGCCGCCGGGTCATTCCGACTCCTCGCCGCCGAAGACTAAGTTTTCATCGCTAGTTTGTGCCGATCCGGCGTATGCGGCGGCTGCTCCATCCAGCCGTTCTCGATCATCAGATTGCCCCCGTCTTCGGCGTAGTTGCCGGTCTGAACCAACAGTTTGGCGTATAGGGCCCCCAAATCATGTCTCGGACTGACCGCGATCGAGTCTCCGAAATTACGCACCTTGGCCGAGGACAGACTCGTGACGAAAAAGTGCATCAGTCTATCCGAGAACGGCGGGACCGTGCTGGCGGTTATCGTATATTGCGAAGGCAGCGTTGCCGGCAAATCCTCTTTGCGAAGCAGGTTCAGCAGGGCGTTGCCTTGCTCGATGTTGATGTTCTTGCCGCGGATAAAATAATCCCGAATCTTCTGGGATTCCGCCACCTGGGCAAAACCGGTCAGCAGCACGGCTTTGAGCGAATTGAACTGCACGTTGGCGAAAATTTGCGAGATCTCGACGCCGAGCAGAGGCCGCTTGTCCCCGAACAACCCGTTGAAGAAGCTTTGCTTAAGCACGATCTCCTTCTCGCTCGGCGGCATATACGGAGGTCGGATATACAACCCTTTGCGCTGCATGATCTCCGTCATTTCGTTCGACAGCTCGGCCGTGTCGAACAGGAACTTCGTGATCGCTTTCCGCACGTCAGGCCTCGAAGTATTCGGAAGCGTAATGGCATAATAGATTATGCCGACCTTCAACATCATATCCATGAACTCAATGTAGTAATTGTCCGAATATAGCCGAGGGGCGCCTTTGTTCACATCCTGCTCGTTAAATGCAAAGGGCAGCGGATGTCTTTCCGGCTTATATACTTCCACGACGTAATCCGAGATTTCCACGGCAAGATTGTCACATTGCTTTAAAATGCCGCGGACTTCTTTATCTTCGACGGTCGCCAAAAAATGGCTCAGCAAGCAATGTGAAAGCGTATTGGCCATGTAGAAATTCCATAGGTTCCCTACCTCTGCCGACGTTAGCGAAGTATGATGCTTCACGTTGGATGCCTCCCGATGCGGGTCGTTGTTCCCTAAAATGCCCTACTCCCGCAAAAAGCATACTTTTCGTCATGCTTTTCTTGCTATAGACGGGGAGCGTTGCATGGCGCGCTTCAGTAGTCGGCACCCGATACCGCGTCACCGCCGACGACTAGACAGAACCCTTGTCCTTCCGGGACGCGGCAAGCAGCCCTTCGTGCACCGCCGCTTGACTCGCCGCTCGGCCGATCCCGGCAGACATTTGCCATGAAACGAAAAAAAAACCGCTCGATCGAGCGGCTCTCCCGGCAGGGAATGACGAGATTTCGCATTCCCGTCATTCCTATCTTTCTTCATCATCGCGAACTTACTCGCCGTACGCCACCCGAACCGGCAGCCCGCTCTGTGCCGAGCGCAGCGCCGCATGCGTCACCGCCATCGTCCTCGCCGCGTCCGCATACGACGAACGAATGCCCGAGACGTCGCCCGTTCGCACGGCCCGGATGAACGCTTCGTTCTCCCGCTCGTACGGATTGCCCGCGTTCCGATGCTCGGTCAGCACGCCCTTCTCCGTCACGATCAGCTTGTCTGGCCGCACTTCAACCTGTCCTTGCGCGGTGTAGACGGTCAGGCCGACCTGACCGCCTTCCGGCAGGATGCACGTGTTGGAGATCGTCGCGACGGCGCCGCTCGCCAGCTTCATCGTCACGGTGCCCACGTCGTGGACAGTCACGCCCTCGTGCCGTTCGTGCATCGCGCGCTGCGCGAAGGCGGCGTATACCTCCTCCACCTCGCCGAGCAAATAACGCAGCAGGTCGACGATATGCGTCGTCTGCTCGATGAATTGGCCCCCGGAGCCCTCCTGCTTGCGCCACCAGTACACCTGCGGCATGTCGCCCATCCAATACCCGAGCGCCATGCCGGCCGTCCGGTCGCGAAGCAGGTCCGCCGCTCTCGAAGCCGCGTCCGCATACCGGAAGTGGTAGCCGACGGACGTCGTCAATCCGGCTTTCTTCACCGCCTCGGCGATCGCAAGCGGCTCCCCCATGCCGGTGCCGAGCGGCTTCTCGACGAGGAACGGAATGCCCCGCTCGATGAGCTGCCGCTCGATATCGCCGTGCGCGAAGGGCGGTACGCAAATATACACCGCGTCCGGCTTGGCTTGATCGAGCATCTGCTCCACGCTCGCATACGGCTTGGACGACGCGTAGCGCAGCGCGGACTGCTCCGCCTTCGCGAGACTGGATCCCGCGAACGCGTTCACGGCGACCCCGTCCATACGGGTTAAAATATCGGCGTGCACGTTGCTGAACCAGCCAGTCCCAATAATCCCCACATTCAACGTCATGATTCCCCTCATCCTCTCGCTATTTCGTACAACGCAGCCTCCGGGACATGGCGTGCCGGAGGCTCGGATACGTTGCGTATTGAAAGCCCGCAAGCCTTATTACCCGGCTTGGGTCAGGCGTAATTTATGCGGTCAGTTCGCCGCTCTCCCGCTTTGCTTCCCGGCGCGGTACCGAAAAGTTAAGCAGCAGGAAGCCGGCGACGAATACGATCGTGCCCAAGATGACGATCCACGTTATCGGCTCGCGGAAGAACAGGTACGCCCACAGGATCGTGAACAGCACCGAGCAGTTGCCGACGATCGCCACGATCGCGAAGGGCACCTTCTTCATCGCCTCGGCGAACCACAGAAAACTCAGTCCCGTGATCACGCCGAGCAGAAGCAAGGCGATCCAGGCGGCAGCCGTCCACTCGCCGGTTATGCCCTCCGACTGGAAAGGCAGCGGCAGCGCGCACAGCGCGGCGCTCCACAGAAACACCGAGAAGTTCAGATTGCCCGCGTCCATGGTGCGCACGAGGACGCGCTGGCTCAGAATATGCACGGCCGCGCCGATGCCCGCGAGCGTGAACAGCAGCGTCGTGAGCGCGCCGCCGCCAAGCAGCAGCCCGATCGGCATGCCGTTCCAGCCGACGATAAGCACCCCTGTCACGCAGAGCGCGGAGGCGATCCAGCCGCGCGGCGTAATTCGCTCGCCGAGCATGAAGCGCGCCGCCAATAGCAGCGTGATCGTCTGCGCCGGCTGCACGAGAATGTCCGCGTAGGCGTACCCGATCGCGATCGCGATATTCTCGAATAGGTAGTTCAGCGACTTGCCGATCGCCCCGATCCAGATCCAGGGAAGCGCCGCCCGAAGCGAGAGCTTGCGATCTCTCAGCAGCAAATAAACGCCGAGGAAGACGACGCCGAGGAAGAATCGCGCGAACGTGATGAGCCAACTGTCCGCCACGCTCGAAGCCAGCTTGACGAGAATGCCGACGAAGCTCCACGAGAGCGTCGCCAGCAGAAGCAGCACATAGCTCACAAGTTAGCGGCCCAGCTGCTCGCGCCACTTGTAACGGGGCTGCCACCCGAGCAGGCGCTTCGCCTTCTCGCTGCTGAGCAGCGACTCATGGCCGGACAGCTCGGCGCGGAAGTCGGTCACGCCCGGGTACCGGGCGGCCATGAGTTCGCGGCTCGGGATGTCCATGCTCGATTCGTCCGCCGCAAGGTTGAGCGCGACCGATCCGAGCCCTTCCGCCTCGACGGCCAGCCGGCACGCTTCCGCTGCGTCGCGCGTGTCGATGTAGCTCCACAGGATGCGCTCGCGTTCCTCCGGCTTATGGATGAACGACGGGAACCGCTCGTACCATTCCGGCGGAATGACGTTGCCAAGGCGCAGCGACACGACCTGCATGCCCGTGCGGCGGTGGAACATGTCCGCCGTCGCCTCGTTCACGATCTTGGACAGCCCATAGCTGTCCTGCGGCAGCTGAGGGTGCGCCTCGTCCATCGGCACGTACGCAGGACTAAGCGGATGCACCGCGAAGCAGATGCCGTAGGACGACTCGCTCGAGGCGATAACCGCCTTGCGGATGCCCAGTCCGGCCGCCGCCTCCAGCACGTTGTACGTCGTCATGACGTTGTTGCGGAACGTCACCTCCGGCGAGGTCATGCCCGCCCTCGGAATCGCCGCCATATGCACGACCGCGTCCGCGCCAGCCAGCGCTCCGTACGTCTGGCCAAGATCCTCCAGATCGATCGTCAGCGAGGGGCATACCGCCTCTTCGGGTGGACGGGTGTCCACGCTCAGCACCTCATAGCCTTGCTCGATAAAATGTTTGACGACCCACCGGCCCAGCATCCCGCTTCCGCCCGTTACAACTACCTTTGCCATTGTGCGCTCTCCTTGTCTGATGAAGAATAGAATTTATGCCAAGATCTCGTCGATTCGCTTGAGCGTCTCCTCGCTCAGCTCGATGCCGGACGCCTTCGCGTTCTCGGTCACCTGCTCCGGACGGCTCGCGCCGACGAGCGCGCTCGCCACGTTCGGCTGACGCAGGATCCAAGCCAGCGCCAGGTTGCCCACGGTGATGTCGAGCTCGGCCGCGACGCCTTCGAGCGCGCGCACCTTCAAGATTTTCTCCTCGGTGATGCCATTGCGCATCCACTCGAGCCTCGCCGCGCGGCTGCCTTCCGGGATGGCGGACGCCGACGTGTATTTGCCGGTCAGAAGCCCTTGCGCCAGCGGCGAGAACACGACCTGACCGATGCCGGCGCGTTCGCCGAGCGGGATGACTTCCTTCTCGATGTA
This sequence comes from Paenibacillus xanthanilyticus, assembly GCF_042682185.1. Lineage (NCBI taxonomy): Bacteria > Bacillati > Bacillota > Bacilli > Caryophanales > Paenibacillaceae > Paenibacillus > Paenibacillus xanthanilyticus. The sequence continues at coordinate 1,176,962 of NZ_JBHUHA010000002.1, forward strand.
GCGCTCGAACATGTTGTAGATCGGCTGATTCACGACGATCCGATCCAGCAGATAGCGATCCGCGACGCCGAGCGCCTCCGCCATCTGGGCGGCTTGCCATTCGCTCACCCCGACGTACAGCACTTTGCCTTGGCGAACGAGATCATCCAGCGCGCGCAGCGTCTCTTCGAGCCGCGTCTCCGGGTCGTAGCGATGGCAGTAATAGATGTCCACGTAATCGTGGCCGAGCCGCTTGAGGCTGGCGTCCGCCTGCTCGAGGATATGTTTGCGGGAGAGGCCGCGGTCGTTCGGACCGTCGCCCATCTGGCCGAACACCTTCGTCGCCAGCACGTAGGAATGCCGTGGATACGCTTTCAACGTTTCGCCGACGAGCTCTTCCGCCGCGCCCCGCTCGTACACGTTGGCCGTGTCGAAGAAATTGATGCCAAGCTCGTAGGCTGTCTTGATCGCGTTCACCGCGTTCTCGCGCTCCACGTAGCCGCCGTATGTAAGCCAGCTGCCCAAGCTGATTTCGCTAACCTTGATGCCGCTCCCGCCTAATTTCCGATACTTCATGAACACAACGCCTCCTATTCATTCGTTACCAAAATCTAGTGCTACGAGATACATCAACATTCTATCCTACTTCGATGACGATGGAAATAAGTTCAACGTAAGGAAAGAGATTTGGCAAGTTCTATGTAAAACCGCCCCCGCAGTGCCGGACGTGGACGTTGGCCTTAAACGACAAAAAAAGTCCCCGGCCTGCAGTGGCCGGAGACGGTTGCGCCGCGGATAGCCGCAACGCCAATCGCGTTCCTTACGGCAGCACGTTGCCCGCCGCGCGGAAGATCGCATACCATTCCTCGCGTGTCAGCTCGACGCGGCTCGCCTTGATGCAGTCGGTCAGACGTTCGACGTTCGTCGTACCCGTCACCGGCTGCATGCGCGCCGGATGGCGGAGCAGCCATGCCATGGCGATCGTCGTGGCGCTGACTTCGTATTTGGCCGCGATCTCGTCGATGACCTCGTTCAATTCCGGAAACTTGTCGCTGCCGAGGAACACGCCCTCGAAGAAGCCGTACTGGAACGGCGACCACGGTTGAATCGTGATGTCGTGCAGACGACAGAAGTCCAGAATGCCGCCGTCGCGGTTCACCGCGGATTCGTTGGCCATGTTCACGTTGAAGCCGCTCGAAATCATCGTCGCGTTCGTAATGCTCAGCTGCAGCTGATTGGCGACCAGCGGCTGCTTCACGTATTTCTGGAGCAGCTGAATCTGCATCGGATGCTGGTTGGAGACGCCGAAGTGGCGCACCTTGCCCGAGCTGGCCAGCTGATCGAACGCTTCGGCCACTTCCTCCGGCTCGACGAGCGTATCCGGACGGTGCAGCAGCAGGACGTCCAGATAATCGGTGCGAAGACGGGACAGAATGCCGTCGACGGACGCCAGAATATGTTCCTTCGAGAAGTCGAACATGCCCTTAGCGGGACGAATGCCGCATTTGGACTGCAGGATGATGTTCTCCCTCACGCTGTCATTCATATGTATCGCATCGGCGAAAATCTCTTCGCAGGCGCCCCCGCCGTAAATATCCGCGTGATCGAAGAAATTCGCCCCCTGCTCCAAGGAAGCCTGCACGAACCGCTCCGCTTCCTTCTTCTCCAGCGAATTGATCCGCATGCAGCCAACCGCGACAACAGGCACATCCAATCCGCTCGTGCCAAGCTTGATCGTACGCATACCGTGTATCCTCCTCTTTGTGTTCACGCTCTTATCCATGCCATCATCAGGACGAAGCCATAAGGCCAACCGCATTGTCTCACAATCGCAGCGCCGAGATCAAGGACGCCGTAGGGCAACAGCCGCCCGTTCATCCCCCATTATTGTAACGAATACGTCGCCTCAGACAAGGCCGAGAACCGTTATAACGATACTTGCCCAGGCAAGGCGAATCGGCCGCATGCTCTAAGCAATTAACCCCGTCGGCCGCCCGACGGGGTTTTACCAGCTGTAGCCTTTGCCGCTGTGACGATACATCCATACGAAATACGTCCGCGACATTAAGTACGTGAGCAAGAGCGTTATCCATGTATAGTAACCGTTCCAGTGCACGAAACGGATCAACTCCGTATTGCGCTCGATCATGACTTCCAAGATCGTCATCGCGGTCGGAAAAGCGAGGATCCATGCCCATCTCTTCCATCTTGCCGACCTTGTCGGATAGCGAAGATTGAAAATGACGCACAGGGATGGATAGATAAAATATTCGAACGAAAAACTCGTCGCGTTCGCCCTTACGAATTCGCGAACCGGATACTCGATTAGTCCCCATTCCACGACCAGCAAGCCGAAGCTCCACGTCATCGTCTGCTTGAAGAGGAAGATGATCGTCGCCTCCCGGAGCTTGTCCTTGGGCGTGAGCCAGATCAAGGCCAGCGCGATTATGATGTCGATGGATATAAGTATCGTCCGATCGATGGCCAATTCGGACACGCCGTTCACCTCCAGTCGTGGCGGATGTTTACGCGCACACCATTATTTTGCATCAGGCAACAATTTGTATGCACATCTGTTCGGCATCCGCGCGGGCTCGACGCAAAAAAAGCGGCCAATCGGCATCATGCCGTTGACCGCCTTGCGTGGTTCAACTTGAACGAGACGAATTAATAGGCTGTCCAGCCTGCATCGGCCGTCACGACCGTGCCGTTCACGAAGCCGGAATCGTCGGAAGCAAGGAACAGCGCGACCTTCGCGATGTCCTCCGGCGTGCCTACGCGCGGATTGATCTGCATGCCCACCATGGCGCGGCTCATGCCGAATTCGTTCGGGGCCGTCATCGACGTGCCGATGTTCGTCGCGACGCCGCCCGGGGCGATCGCGTTGCAGCGAATGCCCGACGTCGCGTATTGGAAGCCGACATTCTTCGTGAAGCCGACCACCGCATGCTTCGCCGCCGTATAGGCCGCGCCTGCCCGGGAGCCGTACAAGCCGCCCGCGGAAGCCACGTTGATGATGACGCCGCTCTTCTTCTCCAGGAAGATCGGCAGCGCTTTGCGCGTCGCGCGCATCGGACCCGTCGTATTGATCGCGAAGACGCGCTCCCACAGCTCGTCCGTCAGGTCGCCTGCCGGCACGAAGTTGTCCATGATGCCCGCGTTGTTGACTAGAATGTCGACCGTGCCGTATTGCTCGACGGCCGTATCGATCATCTGCTGAATATCCGCCTCGATGGCGACGTTCGCCGCAACCGCGATCGCTTGTCCGCCTTTGCCTTCAATGCCCGCCACGACCTCCTGTGCGGATTCAAGCCGCAGGTCGGCGACGACGACTTTCGCGCCCTCGGCCGCATACAGCTCCGCGATCGCTTTGCCCATGCCCGATGCCGCGCCCGTAACGACGGCTACTTTGCCCGTAAGTTTCATGTTGAATGACCTCCTGCAAGGGATAATGTATAGGTTGTGGCATCGCGCGAGTCGGTGCCGTCTAGACGAGTAAACCAACAACTGTACAGTAGAGAACAGTTGTTAAACCGAGTATAATAGACGATTGGAAGGGGTTACAATCAGTAAAATCGGCCGATTTGACCGCTAACGCACAAATCGCGCCAAACTGTTCAATAACACGAAAAAGGAATGGAAAGGCATGCCCGACACGAAAAAAACCGACCGGCGGATTCTCCGCAGCCGCGCCGCCCTGCGTGAAGCGCTGCTCGCCCTCATGGCGGAGAAGCCGTTCACCGCGATCTCCATCACCGAGATCGTACAGCTGGCCGACTACAATCGCGGCACGTTCTACGCCAACTACGAGAGCAAGGAAGCGCTGCTCGACGACGTGCTGGACGAGCTCATCGAGAAGCTGCTTCAATCCTACCGGGCGCCTTACGAGAACGTGCAGGTGTTCAACGTTTACGAGCTGCCGGCCAATTCCGTCACGATCTTCAAGCACTTCAGCGAACATGCCGACGTCTATACGACGCTGATGAAGAGCGACGTACTCCCGCTCCTGCGCGAGCGCATGTTCTCCGCGCTCAAGCGGATTACGCAGGAAGAGCTGATCTACGAAGTGGAAGGACCGGACCGGGAGCTGCTCGCCATCTACTCGATCCACGCGCTGCTCGGCCTTGTCCTCTATTGGGTGGAGGGCGGGTTCGCCCACTCGACGTCCTATATGCAGGATCAGCTCGTGAAGATCATCAATTGGCGCCCGTCCGGCGCTCGGACCGTCGTGCCGAGGCCGAAAAGCAAGTAGGTTTGAGCGCATATAAAAACGGCCTTGTCCGCTTGCATGCGAACAAAGCCGTTCAGACCTGCGACCTTTCACGGACGCGGCTTTGGTTTCTTCTCTTCCGTACAGAGGCTTCGGCTCTACAGTCCACTTACCTGGACCGCAAAAGAGGCCGTCTCAAAAGGGTTGAAGTAAGTGACTCCTAACTCGCGAATGGCCTCCAATTGCACAAAAAATGGCGTTACAGGGTCTTATCCCTGTGACGCCATTTGCCATTTTCGGTCCATTGCGGCTTTCTTCAGCAAATTATGGGCGAGCGAAAGCCACCCGACCTCCAGGCTCACTTTTGGCAAGCCCCGAAGCAGGAATCTTCGGAATCCCCGGTTGTTCTTCATCTGTCCAAATACGCTCTCGGGTTCATGCATTCGTCGAACCGAGAGTGCGTAGCCTTCTTCGCTCTTCAAGCGCTCACGTGCCTGTTGCTTGTAGCGAAGATAATCCAAGCTCCCTTTAATCTCGCGGTCACCAGCTGCCTTTGTGCAGTTTACTTTTAGCGGACATCCTTCGCAGCTGGCACTACGGTAATGACGGTGGCGAAGTTCATAACCGCTTTCCGTACGTTCTTTGCTTTCTCTGCGGAAGGTAAGCGTTTGTCCCGCCACACATACCCAGCTGTCCTCTTCAGCGGTGTACGTCCAGTTATCTAGTTTGCTCACGTCTTGCTGCCATGCCTTGGTGTTCTCGCGATGGTACGTTGCGTACTTCACAATGGCTTCCACGTTTTCTTGCTCCAGGTACGCGTAGTTCTCTTCTCCGCCATAGCCGGCGTCCGCGATGATCGTGCCAGGTAGTACACCTAATGCGTGTTTCACTTTCTCCAGATGCGGCTTCAGGCATCTGGTGTCCGTTGGACGCTGGTGAACGCTGTACCCTAGGATGAATTGGTTCTCGGTTCCGATCTGTACATTGTAGCCGGGTTTGAGCTGACCATTTCGCATATGGTCTTCTTTCATGCGCATGAAGGTGGCGTCTGGATCTGTTTTGCTGAAACTGTTGCGGCTCCCCAAGATGGTTTGCTGGGATTCGTACTTTTGGAGTCGCGGCAGCAGGTCTTTACGAAGGATGCGAACTGTTTTCTTGAGCGGCTTGTCCTTTGGTTTCGCTTCGAGTCGTTGTTCGAGCTGCTGCACCGCATGTTCCAGCTTTTCGCTCGTCATGTCTGCTGCTTCACCAAGCTCACTTAGATCCAGACCGCGGAGGACTTGATCTTCCTGCTTCTCCGCTTCTTCGATGGTCGCGAACAAGGTCTGTACTTTCTCCTGCAGTTTCATTTTGTGTTTAATGACCGCCTTACCCCAGACGAAGGTGTAGCGGTTCGCATTGGCTTCAATCTTGGTCCCGTCTACGAAGTAATGCTCGAGTTTGACGTACTTCGCTTCGATGAGAAACTGAAGAACGGCGGTGAAAATGGATTCCAATACGTCTTTCATGCGCTCGGAACGAAAGTGATTAATGGTGCGGAAGTCTGGGCGCTGCCGCGCAGCCAGCCACATGAACATGATGTTCTCCCGAACGGCTTTGGCAATTTGGCGTGAGGAGTAAATCCGCTGCGTGTAAGCGTAGATGATGATCTTCGTCAGCATTTTGGGGTGGTAGCTGTCCCGACCGCCGCCGGGATAGGCCTTGGTGAAGAGGTTCATATTTAAGCGGTCGACCGCATCATTGACGATGCGAACGAGATGGTTTTGAGGGATATCTTCTTGCAAGTCCATTGGCAAGGACAGTTGGTCCATGGTATATTCTTTGTACAAAAGAAGCCTCTCCTTTGGTTAGATGGTTGGTGGTACTTCCATTCTAACAAGGACAGGCTTCTTTTGTTTTGAAATTTTAATGAATGGTTAGCCAAAACGGAGCAGGTCGCATGATTCTGGAGAAGCGTCAGCGTTCGCCTTTGTGAGCGGATTCCTACCTTCGCCCAAAACATGTGACCGCGCAGTGGGTGCGGTAACCCAGACATTGTTTTTAAAAAACGGGGGTATCCCAAGGTCATCTTTTGATGACTTTTGGGACACCCCCTTCCTCATTCATCCTGCTGACCTGCGGATTCCCTAACTCTAGTAACGCGGCCAAGTCGGAATGGTGTATTTGTCGTTATCGTAGACATAGACGAGCCCCGTCGAATACGTCCCCAGCTCCGCGCCTGCCGGGCTGGACAGCAGAATCGAGAAATACTCGAACCACTCCTTGACGCTGTCATCGTACATCGTGATCGTAATCGTCTTCTTCGTCTCGCCTGGAGCGAACGTCAGCACGCCGGATTGCGCCGCATAATCCCGGCCGGCCAGCGCCGAATAATCCTTCGTGGCATAGCTCACCGAAGCCGTTCCGCTCGTATCGCCGGTACGCTCGACCGTCATCATCACCTGCTTGCTCTCTTCATAGACGGTCGTCGTGAACGGACTGAACTGCAGCACGCCCGCCGGGTCGTTATCCTTGATCGTCACGCCGCTCAGGTAGTTCGGGCCGACGACCGCGCCGCCCGTCGCGTCGAGCAGCCGGACTTGGAATTGCTCCTCCGCCTCGTGCACGCTATCGTCTACGATCGGGACCTCGATGAACTTCTCCGTCTCGCCGTCTGCGAACGTCAGTTGACCGCTGTTGCCCGCATAATCCGCGTTCTCCGCAGCCGATCCGCCCAGAATCGCATACGTCAGCGTGGCTTCGCCGTCGGCGCCGTCCATCCGCGTCACCTGCAGTTTCGCCGAACCGCCGTTCTCATCCACCGTGTACTGGCTCGCGCCCAGCATGAACATGCCCGGATGCTGCTCCTCGTGCGGCTCGTTGTCTTCGATCGTGTACGTTCTCGCGCCATAGGTGCCGATGACCGCGCCGTTCGTCGGATTGGACAGCGTAATCGTCAGCGTCTCGTTACCCTCGGACAGCGCATCGTCGAGAATCGGCAGCGGGATATATTGCAGCGTCTCATCCACCGGGAATACGAGCGTGCCGCTCGAGCCGGTAAAGTCGCTTCCTTCTTCGGCAGTAACGCCGGTAATGGTATAGTCGATGGCGGCCTCCACGTCCGCGCCGTCTGTGCGAATAACGTTAATGTAATGTGTGCCGGACGCTTCGCCCATCGGTGCGGTCGGATTCACCTCGAAGCTGCCCGCGCGCGGCGTCCACGGCTCGTTGTCCAGAATACGGACCTTCGTAAAGGAAGGCTCGGCGAGCGTGGCATCGTTCGTCGGATTGCTCAAGGACAGATGGAAATATTCGTTGCCTTCGCTCTCCGCGTCGTCATAGAGCGTCACCTGAATCGTCTTGCTGCTCTCGCCCGGCTCGAACGCCAGCGTGCCGCCCGTTCCTTCGAAATCGGAGCCATTGCCCGCCGTGCCGCTGTCGACTTGGTAATCGACCGAGACATAGCCATCCGTTCCTTCGGTCCGCGTGACGGTGAGGGTGACCGTTCCGTCCGGATGAGCCTCGTCAATCTCGGTCAGCGACGTCGAGAAGCCGAACTTGCCCGGATTGTACGGCACGTCTGGATCGTTGTCGGCGATGGTCACCGTCGTCGTGCCGCGGTCGATCGTCGTTACGCCGTCGCTGACGTTGAACAGCTCGACGCTGAACGATTCGTCCGGCTCGTATTTGATGTCGTTCGTGATCGGGATCTCGATCGTCGCGAACGTCTCGCCCGGTCCGAAGGTGATTTGCCCGCTCGCGGCCAAATAATCCGTCCCCTCTGTCGCCGTCCCGCCGTAAGTGGCGTAGTCGACCGTCAAGGAGCTTGCCGCGCCCGTGCGGCTCACGCCGACATAGACGTAGCCGGCGCCTTCGTCGACGGTAACCGTCGGCGCGTCGAACGAGATCGTAGCCGGCGGGTCCGGAATCCAATCGTCCCCCTCCTCCGCATGGATCACGCTGCCCGGCAGCGCCAACGAAGCGGCCAGCAGCGCGGCTCCGATTTTAAGGCGAATCGCTTTCGTGTTCAGCACAAATAAACCTTGCATAATAAAACCTCCGATATGATTTGATTTTCATAGGATTAATGGATGGGTGGAACTGGCAGGGTAAGCAGAGACATACGCGGGGCGGGACCGCACCCGGAGGATAAACGAGCGGACAAGCTTCGGATTTCGTGGATCAGACGCTTCTAAGCGGGGAATAGACGGTCATACGCAGATGTATCCATGAAGTCGCCTCTTGCTGCGGCGAGGCTTGTCGTCAATCGTTCCGTATGCCCTTCACCTCCTTTCAGAGCGTAAGGACAACGCAATTGTAGTGGGAGAACATGAACATACTTAGCCAAAAAACAATCGAGGGAAAAAGAGAAAAGGTAGAAAACATTGGGAAGAAAACAGATGGGCAAGGTAGAAAGCACTTGCCGAATGAGGGGAATTACCAGACTTGCATAGGGTGATGCGGTGGTGTTTGATACGTTACGTATCTATATTGCCACAAAAATCAATTTTGGCAAGACCTACTTCAATAAATAGGCCTAGGCGATGCTTTGTGCCTAAAAAAGGGACGCACCATCCCGTGCCAAAGTCTCCCTGCCAAGCGTGGCTGGCGGATCTAAGGACTCGGTTTGACACGTCCCATGCAGCGCGATACGGACGCTATTCTTAAATGTCGGGCAGCGCTTCTACCTGCGCAGCGCCCACAGCCCCGCCTGCTTGATCAGCCGCCGATACGTCTCGCTCTTGAACGACGGGTTGTGATGGCCCGGCATCAGATAGACGACCCGCCCAAGGCCGAAGTCGTGCGCCCATGCCGCCGGCCAGCGCTCGCCTTCGTGCTCGTACTCGAGGAGCAGCGTCGTCTGTCCGATCGGGTCCATGTCGAATCGGTACGGTTCCTCGTCCATCGTGAACCCGTCGATGCCTGCCATGATTGGATGCACCTCCGCGCCGGCAGCCGGATGGAACCGCAGCTCCGTATATGCCGGATGCCCCGTGAACCTCGCCCCGATCAGCTGCGCCAGTTCCGGATCGCACTGGAGCGAGATGCCGTTGTGGATGACGAGCAGCCCGCCGCCGCCGCTGACATAGCCCAGCAGACCGGCGACTTCCTCGCGTTCCTTCTTGATTTGCCATGCGTCCGCGTAGGAGATGACCAGCTCGTACGGCGCCAGCTCCGACGCGCGCAGCCGTCCGTAGTCTTCTGTTACCGCCAGCTCCAGCTCGCCCTGAAAAATATCCCGCACCTCGTCCATCGCCGCTTGCAGCGGGTGGTACTGCGGATTCGTCAAATCCCCGATCAACAATGCTTTCGCAAATACAGTCATCCGTCTCGCCTCCCTTGGATTAGGTCCAGCTCATCTCGGCACCGGTATAGTCCCGGAACGCCGGATGCGCGCGATCTTCCGTCTCGTCTAGATAAGCCGCGATGACGCCGGCAATGCCCGTCGCCGCTTCCTCCGTCGAGATCGCGCCGTGCTCGCTAAGCGTGCCGCCCATATAGCTGCGCATCCAGCCGGGATGGATGACGAGCACTTTGCCGCCGTGCTTGCGCAGCTCGTTATGTAGAATATTGGATTGAATATTGAGCGCAGCCTTCGACATGCAGTAGCCGTACCAGCCTTCGCGCCATGTCTGGTTGATCTGGCCCGCCTCGGACGAAATGTTCACGACGAGCTTCTGTCCGCCCGCCAGTAGCAGTCCGGTCAGCGCCTCCGCCATCCGCAGCGGCCCGACCGCATTCACCCGGTACATCATCTGGAGCCGTTCGTAATCGATGCCGCCGTGCATATTTCCTTCCTGGTTGCCCGCGATGCCCGCGTTGTTCACGAGCAGCTCGATCCGGTCGGTGAACGCTGCGATCCGCCCGGCGGCTTCCCGAACGCTCGCCTCGTCCGATACGTCGAGCTCGAGCACGATCACTTTGCCGCGAATCTCCTCCGGCAGTTCATCGAGCGCCGGCCAATCCGACAAATACCGGCCTGCGAATACCGTATAACCTTGCTTTACGAGCTCCATCGTCAACGCGAAGCCAAGCCCCCGATCCGCGCCGGTGACAACCGCGTATTTCTTCATGCGAGCCTCTCCTCCTCCACATACTCGAGCTGTCTTGCCGTTAATCGTTGTCGTGCCGCCAGCCGTGCTCGGGCTTCCAACCGAGCAGCCGCTTCGCCTTGGCGTTGCTGGACCATGCCGCATGACCGGTTAGTCCCGCATAACGATCAGCCAAGGACGGGTAATACCGTCTCAGAAGTTCCCCGTTGTCCAACGGCGAACAGGTATCGTCTCCCGTAATGTTCAACGCCTCGCAGCCTACTCCGTCCTTCTCTACCGCAAGACGCGCCGCCCGCGCCGCATCCCTAGCGTCCACATAGCTCCACAGGAATCGGGAGGCGCCCTCATGACGGGCCAGCCAAGCGTATTCGTCCGGCAGCGGCACGTGGCCGAACCGGAGCGAGACGACCTGCATGCCGCAGCGGCGGTGAAACATGGCGGCCGTCTGCTCGCAGGCGATTTTGGAGAGGCCATAGCCCTCCTGCGGCAGCAGCGGATGCGATTCGTCGACGGGAATCACATGCGGGGCGAACCGGTTGGCGGCGTAGCAATAACCATAGATCGATTCGCTGGAAGCGATTGCAGCCTTGGCGATGCCAAGCCCGGCCGCCGCCTCAAGTACATTATAGGTGGACATGACGTTGAGTTGAAAAACTTTTTCGTTCGGATGCGTGCCGGGCGCGTTGATACCCGCCAGATGGATGACGGCCTCGGCGCCTTGAAGCGCGCCGTATACCTCGCCCAAGTCGAGTAGATCGACGATTCGGGTCCGGCACAGCCGCTTCCGCGGGAGCTGCCGGTCCAGATTGACCGGCTCGTGCCCATGCGCGAGCAGCTCTTCGATGACGTAGACGCCGATTCGGCCGCTTCCGCCGGTGACGGCGATTCTCATGATATCCCCGTCTCCGGTTCCGCCACCGCTATCACGCGCACTCCATCATCTTCGCTTCCCGTCCGCTCGCCGTACACCGCGAGCTCGCGGATCGCGAATCCGAGCGTCGTGCCCGCTTCCGCCATGTTCACCCGGATATACCGTGCGTCAAGACGCTCCGGCCATATTTGCTCCGGCTCGCCCGTCCCATGCGTCCGCTCGCGAATCGTCGTCCACCGCTCGCCGTCCGCCGAGACGGCCACGTCGAATACGCGCGCGTATCCTTCACCCCATAGCAGCTTGATCCGCTTCACCCAATGCGCCGCCTGCAGATCGACGGTTAGCCACTGACCACCCCGGCGCTTCGATACCCATGCGGTCTCCCGCCTTCCGTCCACCGCGCATTTGCCGCCCTGTTCGTTCGCATACTGGCAGGAGCTGACGGCCACAGGACGATGCCGCGCGATATTGCGCGATTCCGCGAACCGAACGCCCTCTGGGTCGATACCGGTTTCCAGCGTTGTGAGCAGCAGCACGCTTCGACCCGGCAGCCGCACCTCCGTCCCTTCCGCCAGATTCGCGTCTGCGATTCGGAACGCCGGCGCCGGGAACCCGGCGTCATCCGCCGACCGCGCATCCTTGCGATATTCGTACACGCTCAACTCCGTTCGTCCGGCCGCATCCGGCACAACCAACCGAATTCGCTGCTCCTCGTCCCCATGATTGACCGCGATCAGCGACAGATGCCCGCGGCCTTCCGTCCCCGGGACGACGGCCGCGGCAGCGCGCACGCCCGGGACGCCGCTCTCGCTTGCGTACACGATCCGGCTTCCCCGGGGGAAATACCGCGACAACATCGCCATCGGATCATACCACGGACGCAGCCCGCGATCCGTCTCGTCGCCGACCGTGTTCCAGAACCCCCACGTCTTCAGCTGGCCGGAGCCCGCCGGATAACCGGGCGCGCGATGCATCGCATCGTCCAGCATCCAGGCGATGACGCCCGCTTGCCCGCCACGCATCGTCTGGATTGCGAAATCCGCCATCAGCAGGCCGTATTCGAACGTCCTCACGCGGCTCTGCTGGTCGTGCGCCTCGTCCTTCCCTTCCACGATGCCCGCTTCGGTCATCAGGTACGGCTTCGCGGCTCCCTCCGGATCATGCCGGTCGATGAAATCCCGTTTCTCCCGCACCATCCGCTCCATCTCCCCGCTCACGATGTCCCGGTCATTCACGTAACGGTGCACGTCATAGGCAGATACGATGCCGCCAAGCGCGTATACCGTCAAATCGACCCAGTCGTCCTCGTTCGAAGAATCCGGACCGATGAGCCCGATCCGTTCCGTCAACCCCCGCTCCTCCATCATCCGGCGTACATGCAGCATGCCGCGCCTCCAGAGCGCGAACCGATTGCCGTCCTCCGTCGCCCAAGCGCCATTAGGCTCGTTGATGAAATTGTAGTACAGCAGCACGGTGTAGCCCTTCACATCCAACAGGTGTACGAGAAAGTCGCCGATCAGCTCAGCCCACGCCGCATCGTCCGAGGCCGTCAAGCCGATCTCCGGACTGCGGCTCCATTCCCCGATGATTACCCGGATATCGTGACGCTCGCAATAATCCAGAATGCGATACGTCCGCTTCATCATCGGGGTGTTCCAGTCGTAGATCGGCTCCCCTTCCGCGTCCCAGCCAGTCGTATAGGCGTTGGCCCGCAGCATGAGCCGGATCAGCGGCACTCGCGTGAACGCTACCCGTTCCACGATCATCGCCCATTGTTCTTCCGTATAGTCGTAATCGTCGGAAGGATCCCATTCGAAGCCGACGCCCATGTAAGATTCGACCAGCACGTGATCCGTATCGACGATAATCGTGCCAACTGTGTTCCTCCGCGCGCCCCCCTCGTTCGGCCTTTCTTCAGCCATCTCTTTCTTCGCTCCTTTCGCCCTTCCCTCGCCGGATCGGCAGCCAATCCAACACCTGCTGGATCGCGTTATCCCAATAGCGCCACTCATGCCCCGCATCCGGCGTCTCGACATACGTCAGATCGGCGCGGCCCGCGAATTGCCGGTGAAAATCCCGATTGAGCTCGAGGTTAAAATCGGCCGTTCCGCACGCTTGGTAGAACTTCGGCAGCCGCGCGCCCTCTCCGATCCTTCCTTCCAGCACATACGCCAAATCATGCTCGCTCCCGTCATACGCCTCCGCGGAGCCGAACGTCAGACGCGCCATCTCGAACAAGATCGGATTGCTGAAACCCGCGTTCGGGTCGGCGACGATCCGGCTGCGCTGGCTGAGACTGCCCGACAGGCTCGCGACCGCGCCGAACCGCTCCGGCTGCCGGATGCCGAGCTTGAACGCGCCGTAGCCGCCCATCGACAGCCCCGCGGCGAACGTATCCTCGCGAAGGTCCGACACGGGGAAGAAGTCTCTCACGATCGCCGGCAGCTCTTCGGCGAGATAGGTCCAATACGGGAAGCCCTGCTTCATATCGGAATAGAAGCTGTACTGCACCGCGGGCATGACGATCGCGATCCCTTTGTCCGCGGCGTACCGCTCGATCGAGGTGAATCGCTGCCAGCAGGTGTGATTATCGGACGCGCCGTGCAGCAGGTAGAGCACCGGATAAGGCGGTCCGCCTGCCGACGATGCGAGTCCGACCCTTCTGCGCGTCCGCTCCGGCAGGATCACGTCGATCGCGCTCTGCAGCCCGAGCGTCTCCGCGAAAAAATCTACATGGGCAATAGCCATGTTTATCCTCCCCCTTCCCCCTCCGCCGAGGGAACCAAAGGGCTTTGCCCTCTGGACTCCGTCTTCGTGCCAATACAACTGTTCGCTGTGCGCGGGTGGTTCGAGCTCGGCACGCTTTTGTCCTTGCGGACAAAGCTCCAGGCGAGCGGGAACCCAGAACTTTGGCCTTCAAAATCTATATCCCTCCCCCTTCCCCCTCCGCCGAGGGGAACCAAAGGGCTTCACCCTCTGGACTCCGTCTTCGTGCCAATACGAGTTGTTTGCGGTTGGCGGGTGGTTCGAGCTTGGCACGCTTTTGTCCTTGCGGACAAAGCTCCAGGCGAGTGGGTTCCTCCTCCGCCGCATTTCTGTCAGGTTAAGAAGAAAATCGTTCGGTGAAGATTTCTTTGGTGTGGAGACCCAACGTTAGCTTTGTCCGTTAGGACAAAAGCGTGCCCCGCTCGAAGACACCCGCCGCCCACTCCCCCTGCATGCTGCTCGAAAAGGGAGTCCAGAGGGCGAAGCCCTTTGGAGCCTCCTCGGCGGAGGGGGTGGGGGGAGGGTTCCTAGCAATGACAAAGCCCCCGTCGCCAGGGGCTTTGCTTGTGTTGGTTTGCTCAGCCTTTCACCGAGCCGATCAGCGCGCCCTTGACGAAATGCTTTTGCAGGAACGGATAGACGGCGAGAATCGGCAGGCTCGACACGATGATCGAGGCCATTTTGACCGTGAACGGGTTGACCTGCTGCTGCACCGCCACCGAGATGCCCGCCTGCGAGATCGCCGCGGACGTGTTGCTGATCAGATCCTTGAGCACCATCTGCAGCTGCCACATGTCCTTCTCCGTCGCGTAGAGCACCGAGGAGAAGAAGTCGTTCCAATACCCCACGGCGATGAACAGCCCGACGGTAGCGAGCACCGGCTTCGAGAGCGGGAGGACGACCCGGAAGAAAATCGTCAGATCGTTCGCCCCGTCGATGCGCGCCGCCTCCTCCAGCTCATCCGGAATGCCGCGGAAGAAGCCGACCATGACGAAAATGTTCCATGCCCCCATCGCCCCCGGCAGAATAAGCGCCCAATACGTGTCGATCATATGGAGCGTCTTCACGAGCAGGTAAGTCGGAATCAAGCCGCCGCTGAACAGCATCGTGAACAGGATGAGCAGCGAGAACAGCTTGCCGCCGCGCAGCCGCTTCCGCGAGATCGCGTACGCCGTCGTCGCCGAGAAGAACGTGCCGATCGCCGTGCCGCAGATCGTCGTGATCAGCGTCACCTTGAAGCCGGAGAGGATCGACACATTTTGAAACACCGCCGCATACGCCGTCAGCGAGAAGCCCGCCGGGATGAGGAACAACCCGCCTTCGGCCGTCCGGTCGGACTCGCTGAGCGAGCCCATGACCATATACCAGAACGGGTAAATCATGATCAGCATCAGGACGATGAAGAACAGTCCGTTTGCCGCCGAGAATAGTTTTTCGCCTCGCGTAAGTCCCATGCCGTTCGCTCCTTTACCACAGGCCTTCCTGGCCGCTCTTCTTCACGATCGTATTGACGGTCAGGATCAGCACCATGGCCACCGCCGATTTGAACAATCCCGCCGCCGTGGCGTAGCTGTAATTCGCCTCCTGGATGCCGACGCGGTACACGTACGTGTCGATAATGTCCGCCACGTCGTAGACGAGCGCGTTGTACAGCAGGAAGATCTGCTGGAAGCCCGCCTCCAGAATGTTCGCCAGGCTAAGGATGATCAGGATGACGATGACCGGCCGGATCGCGGGCAGCGTCACATGCCACATTTGGCGCAGCTTGGTCGCTCCGTCGATGCGCGCCGCCTCGTACAGCTCCGCGTTCACCCCGGCGATCGCCGCCAGGTAGATGATCGTGCCCCAGCCCACCTCCTTGTATGCGTCCGTGATGACGAGCATCGGGCGGAAGTAGCGCACGTCGCCCAGGAAGTCGATCGGCGAACCGCCGAACTGCTGGATGACGACGTTGACCATGCCGTCGACCGGATTCAGGAACGTGATGATGATGCCGGAGAAAATGACCCAGCTGACGAAGTGCGGCAGGTAGATCACCGATTGGGCAAACCGCTTGAAGACGACGCTGCGCAGCTCGTTCAGCAGCAGCGCCAGTATGATCGGAATCGTGAACGACGCCGCCAGTTTGTATAGGCTGATGATAATGGTATTGCTTAAGATTTCGACGAAATCGGGCGAGTTGAACAGCCGCGTGAACTGGTCGAACCCGACCCACTCGCTCCCCGAGATGCCCTTGTAAATGTTGTAGTCCTGAAAAGCGATCACCACGCCGTACATCGGACCGTAGCGGAACAAGAGGATGAGCAGCAGGCCCGGCAGCAGCAGCAGGTACAAATACCGGTCCCGGATCAAATCCTTCCACAGCGGCCGCCTAGCGCGAGCTCCCAAGCCCGCCGCTTGCCCCCGGCGCGCCGCTCCATTCATCACTGCCATGCGCTTCTCCTCCTATCGCCCTTTACTTGTAAGGCGTAATGTTCGCTTCATACCACTTGTCGTACTCGGCGCGCTCGGCCTGCTCCTTGTCGAACAGTCCCGCCGCTTCCTCGTCGATCTTCTTGCCGCCCAGCTTCTCGTACGTCTTGGCGAAGCCGTCGAACGCGTCGATCGGCGTCTTGCCCGTGATGATGCCCCAGAACAGCTCGTCGCGCGCCTTCTTCACGTCCGCGGAATAGCGGTCCCACTCCGGCCGGTTGATCGCCTTGAATACGACGATCTTGTCGCGCATCGGCTGGGAAGTCGCAAGCTTCTGCTCGAACATGGCCGTCACTTCCGGCGTGTTCTTGATGTTGGCCGCGTCCTTGCGCTGAATGTACCAGCCGAAATTCCCGAGGCCGAGCTTGCTGCCTTCCTCCGGCTGGATCGTCGGCGTGAAGATGCCGTCCTCCATCTTGTAGTGCTCGCCCTCCCGGCCGAACGTGACGAGCTTGAATACTTCCGGCGTCGCCATCGTATTCAGCACCTGCACGGCTTCGTCCGCTTCGGCCGCGTCCGTCACGATCAGATAGCACCAGCCGATACGCGGATCCGGCATATCCGAGCTGAAGCCGTCCGGACCTTGGATCGGGTCGACCGAGATGTATTCGCCTTGCGGGTTGAGCTTCTTGAACGACATCGCGACCGAATTGCCCGGGTTGAAGTAATCGACCCAGCGGTAGAACGAGCCGACCTTGCCGGAGGCGTAGATGTCGTTCACCTTCGTGTCGTCGTTGTTCGCGCTCGTCGTCATGCGGGGATCCAGGACGCCTTCCTTGTACAGGTCCGCGAGCAGGGCGAGCACCGTCTTCACCTGCGGATCGAGCGCGCCGAATCGGATGGAGCCGTCCGGCTGCTTCACGAAATTCTCGACGTCGAGGCCGTACGCGTAGAAGAACGGCGCCAAGCTGCGGTAATAGTTGTCGCCCGAAAGGCCGAACGTGTCCTTCTTGCCATTCCCGTCCGGATCATTGTTCGCGAAAGCGCGCAGCACGTTCACGTATTCTTCCAGCGTCTTTGGCACCTGAAGGCCGAGCTTGTCGAGCCAGTCTTTGCGCAGAATGGTCGTCATGTAGCTCGCCTCGGGCACGTCGCCCGGAATGCGGAACATCTTCCCGCTCTTGTCCCAATGGTAGAACAGCGTGTCTTTGGAGTAGTAATTAATGATCTCTTTGCCGTATTTCTGCAGGGACGGGGTCAAATCTTGCGCAATGCCCGCGTCCACCCACTTCGTGAATTCCTTCGTGTCGCCCGTCCACAGAATGCCGGGCCGCGTATCCTTCGCGCTCATCAGCAGATTGATCTTCGTATTCAGCTCCGACCAGTCCGGGAGAAAAACCGGCTTCACGTCGACCTTGCGCCCCATCTGCTTGCCCGCTTCTTCCTCCAGCGTCTTCTCCGCCCAGGAATCCGGCGTCTTGGAGCCCGCCATCAGCGCCATGCTGATCGCAAGCGGCTCGGTCGATGCGGCATTGCCGCCTTCTTGGTTCGCCGCTTGGCCGCCGTTATCCGGTTCATTCGCGTCTGCTCCATTCCCGTTACCGCTGCCGCTGCCATTACCGCCAGAGCACGCGGCGACGAACATGACCGACGCCAGCGTTAAAGCCAGAAGCACTCTCGTCCGTTTCATTCACAATCCCCCCATTATGAATTCGTGCATTGGGCGCGCCTGGAAATGTACGCGCTTACAATTACACGTTGATTATATCCCCGCCGTTAAATTCTGTAAACAAAATTATTTTATTTTAATAAAAATAATTCAATTTGTTTAATTTAGTTTCTCGAAAATAGTCGAAAGAACTGCGCCGAAAGGAGAGTCTTGACGAACAGCGGCGGATTGGAGGAACGGGGTCACGACGAAGAAAGAGTTGCTCGCACGGCGGATCTTCAAGGATTTCGCTCGATTGCGAACTACGTTTCCGCGACATAGAATGTGAGTCCGCTGATCGGAGCAGTAATTCATTTTCGTTGAAAAGTTGAAATTCCGGAATGGATTTATAATGCCGCCTCTGTAGAACAGCCTTCATGCTGCTGAATGGCCGAGCTTCCACCGGTGGCCGCTCACTCCCCCAAAAGGGTAATACCGCCCGCGCTCCGGCCATGATATGATAGCGCTACTGTAAGTGGAGGTGCCGACATGTCCGAATCGCAGAACCCGAAGGAACAAGAGCCGCAGACGTACGAACCGGAAGCGGAAGTGAACGATATCGAGCAAGAACTGACCGAGCAGGAATTGAACGATACGCAGGGCGGATGGGGCAGACAACGCCGCCGCAACTTCTAAACCGAAACAAAGCCGGCCGCGCACGAATGACGTGCGCGGCCGGCTTTGTTATTAGTCCAATGCGTTACCCCTTATATTCGCTTACCGAAGCGCGTTCGACCAGCTCGGTCGACAGCAGCACGTGCTCGGCGGTCGCTTCCGGTTCGTTGATCCGGCGCAGGATGAGCTGCGCCGCGCGGCTGCCGATGACCGACTTCGGCACGCGAACCGTCGTCAGCTTCGGATGCATGATCTCGGTCAGCGTCAGATCGTCGAAGCCGACGACCGAGACGTCCGCCGGGCAGTGAATGCCGCCCTCCGCCAGGAAGCGCAGCGCCTCGAAGGCGGTCAGGTCGTTCGCGCAGAACAACCCCGTCACCGGCCGCTCTCCCGAAGCCTGCGCCCTCAGATCGGCCGCAAACTCCGGCGAGACGTACATGCCGGTGCCGCTTACCCCGACGCCGGCGATGAATTCGTACGTCACTTCCTTGCCGGTCCGGCGGGTATAATCGCGGATCGCCTCGATGAAGCCGCGATTGCGCTCCCGGAAGCTCCAAGATGTATGCTCGTCGCCGACGAAGGCGACTCTGCGGTGTCCGGCCTCAAGCAAGTACGTCGTCGCTTGGTAGGCGCCGAGGAAATTGTTGGCCAGCACGTGGTCGATCGACGGGTCGAGCAAATTCGCGTCGACCATCATGAACGGGAAGGCGTTCGCCTTGAGCGAGTTGATGTAGCTGTCGGGCAGATGGCCCATGACGATCGCCCCGTCCACTTTGCGCTCGTGGATGCTCGAGGGGAGCCCGTCCTTCGGGGAGAGCGAAATATCGATGCTGGATAGAATCATGCTGAAGTTATGATTCTGCAGCTCGTTCTCGATGCCATGGAGCACCTTGCCCCAATACTCCATATCGTCCAGGTAAGCTCTTGGCATGAGCACCGCCAGATTGCCGGTTTTCGCCGCCGGTATCGTTTTCCGGGACATTTTGAAGCGGTAGCCCATCTCCTCCGCCGTCTTCCAGATCGTTTCCTTCGTCCCGTCGTTGACGGCCGGATCGTTGGACAGCGCCTTCGAGACGAGCGCCTTCGAGACTTGCAAATGATCCGCGATCATCTGCAGCGTTACTTTCTTCACGGCTTTCGATCCCCCTTGATGTTGCATGTATAAAATAAGCATAATGGTTAGTTCAACAAATTTCAACTATCGATGGACATATTAGCCCAATTAATAGACAAACAAGCGTTTTGCTCGCCGTCTTCCGTTCTATCCGTACCGAGCGTCACCTTGTTGTGTGCCCTCTTGTTTGTTCGCCCCGGTGAGCGTTAACTTCGAATCCCATTCTGTTATGCTCCTGCCCGTCTTATCTGTTATCTACCGATCCATCCTCATGGAGTCTCCGGTTCTTCCCAGGTACGCTTCTCGTTTCCGATGACAGGAAGATTTAAATAAATTCAACTTTTATGACTGTATTGCATTTTTGTTTATTTAATTTTATTATATCGTTGAATCAAAGTGAAATGCCTGTTGTTGCCTGCGGACGTCGCATCGATCATGAAATCCAAGACGTTGGATAAGCGCGGAACTTATCCATGCTTGGATTCAAACAAATGAAAGCACTTACATCAAAATGAGGGAGGTGAGGCCCAAAGACCACCTGTTCGCTGACGGCAAGACGGCTTGATTCGCGTTGTAGTTCGGTTTCGCCCGGACGGCCTGCTGCAATCATCCGGCCCTTCGGCCCATCTCATTCCTTTAGGAGGTTAGATTCATGACGTTCAACACCCGCACATTATGGCTTGCTGTCTTGTCGGCGCTGCTTCTGCTCGCTTGCGCCGCCGCGTTCGCAGCCGCCCCCGCCAAGGCGGCCACGGTCAATCTCGCCCTCGGCAAATCCGTTACCGTCTCCTCCACGGAGAATGCCCAATACGGCGGCGCCAATGCCGTGGACGGCAGCACCGCCACCCGCTGGTCGTCGGCCGCGAGCGATCAGCAGTACATCATCGTCGACCTCGGCGCGTCCCGCTCGATCTCGAGCGTCGTTCTGAAGTGGGAAGCCGCGTACGCCAAGGGCTTCCAAATCCAGACTTCGGGCGATAATACGACCTGGACGACCGTGTACTCCAACTACAACGGCACCGGCGGCACGAATACGATTACATTCAACGCCAATGCCCGTTATGTCAAGATGTACGCGTTCCAGCGCGCGACCGCTTATGGTTACTCCCTGTACGAATTCGAGATTTACGGCGAGGACGGCGCCGGCTCGGGCGGCGGCAACCTCGCGCTCGGCAAGCCGGTGAGCGTATCCACGACCGAGGACGCGACCAAGGCCGCTTCCTATGCGGTGGATGGCAGCACGGCAACGCGTTGGAGCTCGTCCTACGCCGATCAGCAGTACATCACCGTCGATCTCGGCTCGCAGCAGGCTGTAGCCAAGGTCGTCCTGCGCTGGGAGCTGGCTTACGCAAAGCAGTTCCAGGTGCAGACCTCCACGGATAATATCACCTGGACGACCGTTTACTCTAATTACAACGGCACCGGCGGCGTCAATTCCATCACCTTCTCGCCCGTTACGGCCCGCTACGTGAAGGTCTATCTCATCCAACGCGCGACGACTTACGGCTTCTCTCTCTATGAGCTTGAAGCGTATGCCAGCGCAAGCGGCGGTACCGGCGGCGTCGCGGCGGTCAAGCAGCGCGTGCTGGATTATTTGTACGGCATATCCGGCAACCATACCATCGTCGGCATTGAGAACAAGAACGCCGGCACCCCGACGAGCGACAGCAATACGATCGCTTCGATCACGGGTAGGACGCCTTCCTTGTGGGGCGGCGATTTCGGGTTCGGGAGCCAGGCCGTGAATAACCGCTGGAACATGATCAACGAAGCGAAGAACCAGTTCAACAAAGGCGCGCTCGTCACGCTTATGTACCATCCTTGCGCGCCTACGCGCGACGAATACTGCTCGTGGGACGACATCGGGGCCGGCAATGCCGCCAAGCTGACCTCCACTCAATTCACCCAGCTCACGACGCCGGGGACGAGTTTGTACAATGCCTGGATCGGTCGTCTCGACACGCTGGCGACCTACCTGCAGGATCTGGAGAACAACAACGTCGTCGTGCTGTTCCGTCCGTTCCACGAGATGAATCAATGCGTCTTCTGGTGGGCGTGCCACAAGGGCGCGAACGGGACCGCGAAGCTGTATCAGATTACGCACGACTACCTCGCCAATACCAAGGGGCTCGAGAACCTGATCTGGGTGTGGAACGTGCAGGACTTCTCGAATCTGAGCACGGAGATCGACGCCTACAACCCGGGGGCCGCTTATTTCGACATCGCCTCGCTCGACGTGTACAACACCGGCTACACCCAGAACAACTACAACACGATGCTCCGGGTATCGGCCGGCAAGCCGATCGCGATCGGCGAATGCCAGTTCATGCCGTCCGCCTCGCTGCTCGCCAGCCAGAATAAGTGGATTTACGCCATGCTCTGGCCCGACTTCATCGAAGAGAACCGCAGTACGCTGCCGGGCATCTACAGCGCCTCCAACGTGCTGACGCTGGACGAAATGCCAGGCTGGAATTAGCGCGACATAACGGAATTTAGCCAAGAAGCCCGCCATCCTCGCAGGATGACGGGCTTCTTCTTTCGCGGCTGCCTGCTTGTCCTTCCTCCAACCTGCCTACTTCACGGCATAGCTGTCCAACAAGTGGCGAACCTGCCGCATCATGAACCCCACGTGTTTGGCGTCCCGGGTCAGCCCGCTCGCCATGACGCTGCCTTCGAGGGCGGATACGATAAAGGACGCCATCGATTCCGCATCCAGCTCGCTGCGGAGTTCGCCGTTCGCAATCCCCTCATCCAAGATCCGCCGGACAAGTCCGACCATCACCTCATACGCGGTCAACGCTTTATCGCGCAGCTCGGGGAACGTATCGTCGCTCTCGACCGCCGCGTTGAGCAGCGGACAGCCGCCCTTGAGCGGAGGATTGTGAACCGGGTCCGCGTGCACGCCGCAGATCGCCATGATTTTGTCCGTCGCGGACCGCGCCTCGCCGATGGCCTTCGTAAGTCGGTCCAGCAGCAGCTCGCCGGCGTATTCGAATGCTTCCAGCGCGATCTCGTCCTTGTTGGCGAAGCGCCGGTAGAGCCCGCCCTTCGTCAGTCCCGTCGTATCCATGATGTCTTGGATCGACGAAGCCGCATAACCCTTCTGATTGAAAAGCTCGGCCGCCTTCATTACGATTTGCCGCCGCGCCTGCTCGTCTTTGCGCATCCTTCACGCCTCCATGCTTCCTATATCGCTTTGGCGCTATTGTAACACCGATCCGGAGCCGCGTCACAACCCGATGTGGAACGGCATGGAAAATCAGGGTTGAATCGCCGCGAGAATTCGACTATGCTTATTCCGAACCGAACGGTTCGGTTCGGTTGCAGCGCAACCATTACCCCTATCTTGAGAGGAGCATTCGCATGAACGCATTCCGAATCGTCCGCATCCCCATCCTCCCCTTGCAGATGGTCAACGCCCACCTGCTGATCGGTCCGGACGGCTGTATTCTGGTCGATGCCGGCATACCCGGGTCCGAGAAGAAAATCGAATTGGCGCTCGCCCGCGAGCGGCTGACCTTCAAGGATATCAAGCTCATCGTGATCACGCATGCGCATATCGACCATGCCGGAAGCGCGGCGATCGTCCGCGAATGGTCGGGCGCGCCGATCGTCGCCCATGAAGGCGATGCGAAACATTTTGCGCAGGAAGAGACGATGACGTTCTGCCCGACCGGCTGGGTCGCCAGACTGTATATCAAGACGCCGGTCATGTTCAGGCCATATCGCGCCTTCGCGCCGGACATTCTGCTCCGCGGGCAAGAGACGATTGATCTGGGCCGATTCGGCATCGCGGGCCACGTCAAGCCGACCCCCGGGCATACGGCAGGCTCGGTGTCGATCGAATTGGATCGCCGGGAAGCCTTGGTCGGCGACTTGGTCGCCTCCGGCATTCTGCTCGGCGGCATCGTCCGGACCGGCCGCGCCGCGCGCCCGCCCTTCGAAGATGACCCGCATGCCGTTGCCCGCGAGCTCGATCGGCTCCTTGCCTCCGGCGTCGAAACCTTCCACATCGGGCACGGCGGTCCATTGAAGGCGGCCGAGGTCGAGCGTCACGTCCGCTCGCTCCTGCAGCTGCCGCCGGCACTCGAGCATAAGCGCTGCTGCGCAGCAGGACACTCGCATTAATTTTTATGCTTCTTTATAGGCCGCCT
This sequence comes from Paenibacillus xanthanilyticus, assembly GCF_042682185.1. Taxonomy (NCBI): domain Bacteria; kingdom Bacillati; phylum Bacillota; class Bacilli; order Caryophanales; family Paenibacillaceae; genus Paenibacillus; species Paenibacillus xanthanilyticus. Next base: position 1,200,823 of record NZ_JBHUHA010000002.1, read on the forward strand.
TCGAACCGATCGTCCAGCAGATACGCCCGGAGCTGCTCCGGCCGCTCGGCCACGAATGCCGGATTGCTCTGCCGAAGCAGCCCGCTCGAATCGTAGCCCCATGCGGCGCCGACGCTTACAATCCCCGCCCGATTGCCCGCGGCCAAGTCCCGGCGTTCATCGCCGACGTACAGCAGCCGCGCCCGGTCCATGCCGCTGGACTTGACGAACCGCATCAAGTCTCTCGACTTGGAGAACGGGTGCGCGGCGTAACGTTCGTAATCGAACAGCTCCATCCGGTTGTGCCGCAGGAACGCGCGCGACGCTTCCTTCCCGTTCGACGTTACGAATCCAAGCTTGTACCCGCGCGACTTCAATTCGGCCAGCAGCTCCGGCATGCCCGTAATGGCCGACAGCGCCGGCAAATCCGCCTGATACCGCCGCTTGATCGCCATCCCGACGAGCGGCATTCGGTGCAGCGGCACGCCCAGCAATCTGCAGCGCTCCCGGATAGACAGTCCGCCGAGCGACTCCGCTTCGTCCGGGGCAATCGGCCGGTAGCCCTTATCGCGCGCGATCTCATTATAGTACTTCACAGCCAGCGGTCTGGTCTGGACCAGCACGCCATTAAAATTAAACACCACGCACGTCAACGCCGCCCTCTCCCATCCTTGGAAAATAATCTCATGCCATCATACCAAATCGGATCGACCTCGGCTACGGCTCGCGCAAAACCCCGCCGTCGCGATGATGACCAGCCGCTTCGGTCGCTTCGTCCGGCGGGGTGACGCCGACCTGGCCGTCGTCCTCGTAGATGCTGCCTCGTCAGCAAAAGGGAGCTTCCCCAAAAGATCCTCCCGGATCTCATTGGACAGCTCCCGACTTTGCTTTTATGAAAATTTCTGAATAACAATCGATGCGCTAACTACCGGCGTCCCTCCGCCAATTGCCGCTTGCAAGGTCACGACGCCCATATTATCAATCCGGTTTAACGTCAGCACCCCGCCGGCCGTTAATTGAGCGACGACTTGGCCTTGATAAGGATTGTTACCTGCGCTTGAACCGTAATTGCTGCAAGGAACCAGAGCAGGAGGAAGCGGACCGGCAGCGTCGGGATCAAAGAACAATCCGAAAGCGGAGTTTCCCGGCGTAGGGAAGACTTCCCAGCTAATATGGTAGAACCCGCTCTCCAAAACATTAATCGTGGACGGTGCGGTGAAGGTTAGCGCGGTCGAGTTGATGACCCCGTCATTAAACGTCACGGCTCCTCCTTGACCGCCCGGCGCCGGCGCAGCGGCTATCGTCTGGGCAACCGTGCTGCACAGAAACGCAAATGATGCTACCGCGGCTGGGCCCGCAGGGCCGGCTGGACCGGCTGGGCCCGCAGGACCAGCTGGACCCACGGCACCGGCAGGGCCGGCAGGGCCTGCAGGACCGGCTGGACCCACGGCACCGGCAGGACCCACTGGACCGACGAGCCCTTGAGGACCGGCTGGACCGACTGGACCCGCAGGACCGGCTGGTCCCTGAGGACCGGCTGGCCCTTGTGGACCTTGCGGCCCCGGAGGCCCTGGAGGACCGACTAATTTACCCATATTCTGATTCACGCCCCTTAACATTTTTTCGTGAAGCGGCGGTCTCGAGGCACGCGGGCGTGCGAAGAACTTCCGCGCTGCCGATGCGGTCTCAAGGCCTTCGAATTACAGAATATTGTATTCCTTACGTGATCATTTTGTGTCCCTTGGCTGTATTGTTGTCTATACCATTCTATCTCTCCTACATATGCTATACTATGAGGCTTGTTAGTACATGACGGAGGCGAATCATGAACAACTTTAAAACCGGATTAGTGGGGATTATGGTGGCTAACTTGCAGCAAAGAAAGCGCGTACTAGGTCAATATCTCCGACACAATACGACGAATATGAAGCTATTCAGTTTCACTCCCTCCTCGATAGACTGGGAGAAGAAAACCGTAGTCGGACTACATCGTTCAAACGGAAAATGGGCCGTCCGCCGATTCCCTCTTCCCCATGTCGTGTATAACCGCTGTTACGGCACCAATCAGGAGATCATCGAACGACTGGAGGCGGTGATCGGAAGCGATAAATGCTTTAATCATCTCAATCAATTCAACAAACTCGACATCTACCAGCGATTAGGCAGATGGCTCGGCGGCCATTTACCGGAAACCGTCGCTTATGACCCTAATACTGCCGTGCAAATGCTGCTTAAGCATCATACGATCTATTTCAAACCCGTTTTTGGGCATCAGGGCAAGGGCGTTTATCGCGTAGACTTGAAGCCTGAAGGCGAAATCCACATTGGCCACCACTATTTCTCGCCACAAACCATCGTGAACGACGTCGGCGCATGGCAACAGAGCATGGAAGCACTTCTCGGCTCAACACCCTATATCATTCAACAGGGCGTCGATATATGTAAAATAAACGGTCAAACGTTCGATATACGGGCTCTCGTCCAAAGGAACGAGAGGGGCGCTTGGTCGGTTACGAATCTTGTGAGCCGGATTGCTTCTAGAGGCAGCTATAATACAAGCATCTACGAGAAGGCTTGTTTATCGCAAGAAGTCCTCAACCGGTTGTATCCGCTCGAAAACGTGAATGGAATAATTCGTTCCATTTATAATCTTAGTTTGCGCTCAGCCGAAATCATCGACACCGAAACCGACTATCATATGGGCGAGTTCAGCGTGGACATCGCGTTGGACGACAACGCCCATGCTTGGATCATCGAGCTCAACGGGAAGCCGCAGAAAGAGCTCTATCAGGGCATCCGCAAGCAAACCGCCGTGTACAAGCGCCCGATCCAATACGCGCAATATTTGTGCAGCCGCTAATCGGTTCCGGTTATCAGCATATGGGATATAGCTTGGCAAGGTTACGCGTCTATTTTCAACTCCGTCACGCGGCATCCGGTTACTCGCACGAACACCCCCGCCAGCACAGCCGGCGGGGGATTGGCATGCGCCCGCAATCATGCTCTTCCCCTCATGTTGTGTTAAGCTGTGGGAAGGACAAGCCCTACACGCCAAAGGAGGGAATATACAATGACCACTTTCAATTCCGATCTGGTCGTCAAAGCCGAGATGCTCATCCGAAAACCGGCCAGTCAAGTGTACGAAGCGTTCGTCGATCCGGCCGTGACGACGAAATTCTGGTTCACCAAAAGCAGCGGCAGACTGGAATCCGGGCAGCATGCGACATGGGAATGGGAAATGTACGGCGTCGCCGACCGCATCTACGTCGAGGCGCTCGAGGCGAACAAACGGATCCGGATTGTCTCCTCGGACGGCACCAAGGTCGAGTGGACCTTCACGGCTCGTGCCGAGGATCAGACGCATGTCGTCATTACGAACGCGGGATTCGCGGGCACCGGCGATGAGATCGTCAATCAGGCCATCGATTCCATGGGCGGCTATACGATGGTGCTGTGCGGACTGAAGGCGCTGCTGGAGCATAACATCGAACTCAACCTGGTGGCCGACAAAGCGCCGGATTTCCACGTCTAGATCGATATCGCTTCGTCCCCCGGGCAAGCAGCATGCGGCGCTCCCGTCAGGGGCGCTTCTCTGGTTGCCCGTTCCTTTTGGACCGAAGTAAATAAACGCTCAAACTTCCCCCTAACACGGTCATGACCGCTACACCCGCAAGGACGACGTCTTGTATCGCCCGCACCTCGGCCGCCGCTCCCATCGCGGTTGTCGCCGTCATGACGAGCAGCGCTTCGACGAAGCCGTTCACGCTCCCGACCCTTCCCATCCTCTCGACGGGAATATGGGTCTGATAGAATGTCGCATACCCCGTATTGGCGAAAGCAAGGAAGAACGCGAGGATGAAAAATCCGGCCGCCGCTCCCGTGAAGCCGGATGAGCACGCGTAGATGAAATATCCGGCGCATACGCCCGGCGTTCCCAGTCCGATCAAGCGGATCGCCGGCATCCGTGCCGCAAACAGCGCATTGACGCTTGCGCCGGCGATTATGCCCGCTCCGGCCACGCTGACCAACAGCCCGTAACCGCGTTCCGACAAGCCCAGAACGACCTTGGCGAATGCCGCTTCCAGCGAATCCACGGCCGACGCCATCACGACCATGACGCCGCCGAACAGCAGGATGACCGCCAGCACATGCTTCGACCGCGCGTAAAAGCGGATCACGTCGTGCCAATCCTGCCGGATCATCGCCCAGCTCATCCGCTCTTGCATGACGCCGCCCATATCGTCCTCCAGATTGGGCATGAACATGGTAAGAACGCCGGAGACGAGCAGCGCCGCCGCATTGATATATATCGACGTAGACGGCGAACCGGCCATGAACAGCAAGCCGGCGATCGCCGGACCGATCAGGAACGCGCCCGAGCCGATCAAGGCGTTGAGCGAATTGAACCGCTGCCGTCGGTCCGGCGGAATCAGCTTCGCGACATAAGCACCCGAAGCCGGACCGAAGACGGCGCCCGCCATATGAATGACGAATACCATCACATAGATATACCCGATCGCGCCATGCAGCGGGAGCATCGCGATCACCCCGGCGCGAAAGATATCCAGCGCAATCATCAGCGTCCGCTTATTCATGCGATCGATCAAGCTGCCCGACCAGGCGCCCGCGCACAGCGAAGCCAGCGTCCGGACGACGTACAGCCCGGATACGGCAAGCGCGGAGCCCGTCGTATGCAGCACGATCAGATTTAAAGCGATGAAATAGATCCACCCGCTGACGTTGGCGATACCGATGCCAAGCAGCAGGATCGCCGGGTATTTCCAGCTTTCGAATAAGCCTCTAGCACTCATGCAGGGCAGCTCCTTCCGCGATCGATTCATACGTAAAAACAAAAAAAATCCCACCCCCAAGACCAAGGTCTTGGGGGCGAGATCGATCGTCGCGGTGCCACCCCAATTTGCCGCTCCGTCGCCGGATTAGCCTCGTCAGGTACGGCATGACACGGCATGCGTATACCCCAGCTCTATAACGGGAGCTCCCGTCCCGCCATCCCCGGATCATTCCGGTTCCATCGGACTGCTCGGAGACTTGGTTCGATAAGGCGTTCTTTGCTCCTTTCCAGCTGCCGGAGCTCTCTGGCGAAAGACCGCGTTTATCTACTCTTCTCGTCATCGCGTTTGAGTCATCGTAGCAGATCGAAGGTTTGGTTGTAAATCCCATAAATTTCAAGAGAACTCTTCGATGTCCTTGCGTTCTACAGTCCGCTTGTTTATCTACTTAAACGGCACCGCATGAAACACGTCGGAATACGCCCCTTCCACGTTTGAGGCGTTCGCCGCTTTGATCCGGTAGTAGGCCGGCGCGGACTGGATGCGGGTCGGATCGGTCCACGGCATGGCGTGATCCGCCGGACGCTTGTCGTAGACGATCTGCCAGCTGTCCCCCTCGCCGGTAAGCGACTTCTCCACTGTGTAGCTGGCGGCGCCGACGACGCCGCGGAACGCGATGCGTCCGCACTCCGCGTCGACGATGATCGGCTTGCCCGGCACCGCCTCCTCCTTCACTTCGCGCCCGCTCATCGCGAAAGCATGCTCGCGCAGCGCCTTCACCCGCATGCGGACGTCGTCATTGACGCCCGTCCCGGGATAATGGACGGCGAACCCGTCGAAATGCTGCACATATCCGCCCCGGTCATGATGACCGAAGAGCGACCAGAACAGCGTTCCCGACACCGCCGCGTTCGACTCCGCCTCGCGCAGGAAGGCGGCCAGATCGCAGTTGGGCCAGCCGAATTCGCCCGCGATGTACACTTTGCCCGCCGCCTGGACGGCTTCGGAATCCTGCCGAAGCTCCGCCGCGTTGGCTGGATAATAGTGGACGTCGAGGATATCGAGCGCATCGACGGCCAGCTTGTCGACGTCCAGCTGGAACTGCTTGCCGTGCGCGACCAGATGGTTCGCATCGATGGCCTTCACATGGTTGCAGATTCGCTCAACCCAAGCCGGCGGCGCGTCATTGAGCTCGTTGCCCAGCTCCCACGCCATGATCGTCGGATCGTCCTTATAAGCGATGCCGGTATAGCTGTTCACCCGGTTCAGCAGCAGCGAGATGTACGCCTCGAAGTCCGCGATGACGTCTTCATCCGCATAGAACAGGTTCGGATCATCCAACCCGCGCCAAAGCGTAAAGGTGCGGCGTCCGCCGTGATAATAATGCCAATTGCAGACGAACGGAATGATGAGCTTAAGCCCTCTGCTGCCCGCTTCCTTGATGGCGTAGTCCACCCGGCGGAACGCTTCCTCGTTCGTCTCGCCAAGCGACGGCATCAGCGCCTTCTCGCAGCCGTGCGAAGCGCCGAGCGTATGCGAGCGGACGACCGTCGCGCCCATCTCGACGGCCGTATCGAGCGCGTTCGTCACCCGGAAGGGCGACGGCCAATCGACGCCGTCCACATTCTCGTCCAAGCCGAGCCAGTAGATATTCGGCCCCGCAAACCGGAACGGCTGCCCGCCGAGCATTAAGCGAGCGCCTTCCCGGGTTACAAATTCATTCTGCTCCATCGCCAGTTCCCGCCTTTATGGATTGATATTTGCCGCCGCAGCCGCGTTGAAATATAGAAAGTCGATATGAGGCCGCTCTTGCGCGTCGGCCGCGGCGCTAGTCGACGTCTCCAGGAACAACTCGCCCGTTCGCTTCCTGCAGTTGACTCGCACGACCCGCTCCTCGCCAGGGAACAGCGTGAAGTAGGCGTCGCTGGCCAGCGTCCAGTAACGGTCGGTACGCTCGATCGGATACACATGCAGCAGAACCCGGTCGCCCGTATTTCTGACGACGTATTGGCGCGTAAACACGGCGTCGGCCGCAGCATCCCCATGTCCAGATTCAGCCGCCCATTCGCCCAAAGCTTCCGTCGCCAGTTTCCCGCCCGCAAGCGTCAACGCCGGGGCATAGATCGGATCCGGACGCGTCGAGAAGATGTACGGCGCGCCCGGCACGGCTGCCGCCTCGCCGTTCACCGCGAGCGTAAGCCGAATATAAAATAGCCCGTCTGCCGTCTCCGGCGCTTGGAAGGACAAGCTGCCCAGCCGCAGCGTCCGGTCCGGCGTCGTCCTTCTCTGGAATGCCTGACCGTGCAGCACCTTGCCCGCGCTATCCAGCACCTCGGCGCAGACGAGACAATCCGCAGATTCGCCGTCCGTGGCCGCGTAGACCGGAAGGCTCATCGCCTCGCCCGCCTGCCAATCGAGCCGCACGTAATCCAGACTCGCCCTTCTGCCTTGGAACGCTTCGCGCACCCCGTAATACGCCATCTTCGGCTCCATGTAGTAATCGACCAGGTTCGTGCACGTCACGTTCGGCCATGGCTCGTTCAGCTGCCAGATGATGCTGCCGCTGTTGTTGAACTTCCGTCTCCGGTTCGCATCCAGAATATAACGAAGCCCTTCCGCCTGCATCCACTGGCTGCAATCCGCGAACCGCGCGAGCGTCGTCATCTGCCCGAACAGCGCCGTATCGCGGTCGAACGTATCCCACCATTCGCCGTGATGCCGCCAAACGAGGCTGTCCTTCATCGGCACGGGCTTCCGGTGCGCTTCCCCGATGAATTTCCGGATGCTCTTCACCCCGCTTAGCCCGTCGACGCCGAACTCGCTGTGGAAGAGATGGTCCGCCGTGCCATAGATCCGGTAATGATCGGGGTTGCCCATGTATTTCCAATGACCGTGGACGTCATGGCTGACGCCGCGCTCCTCCGTAATATACTGGACCGGCCCCGATGCTGACGTCGGCAGGAACAACCGTCCCGGATCATGCCGCCGTACGAGCTCGCGCAGCATGGCCAGATTCTCGTCGGCGAAGGTGGACGGGACGTTCGGCGCGCTCATCAGCTCGTTGCCCCCGCTCCATACGGTCAGGCTGACATGGTTGCGCCTTGCCTTCAGCGCCGCCTCCGCGCTCCGCGCGAGCAGCGGCAGAAAGTCCGGCCGCTTGGAAGGCTCGTTGTCGATGCCGGAGCTGGATTGAATGAACTCCTGCCAGATCAGAATGCCATGCTCGTCGCACAGGTCGTACAGCACTGGTTTCTCGATGATCCCACCGCCCCATATGCGCAGCAGGTTCAAGTTCCCTTCCTTGGCCAAGCGCGCCATCCAGCCATAACGCTCCTCCGTGACGTTCCCGTACAGATGATCGAGCGGCGTCAAGTTCGCGCCTTTGATATAAATTTTCCGTCCATTCACGACAAAGGTGTACGGCAGCGCATCGGCAGGGCTGTCTTCGTTCTGCACGTATTCGAGCTTGCGGATGCCCGTGCGCAGCGAGCGTGAATCGTAATCGCAGGCATCGCCCGCAAGGGTCAACTCCACCCGGTAAAGCGGTTGATCGCCGTAGCCGCTCGGATACCAGAGCATCGGCGCTTCGACCTCGATCGTGCAGCTCGCAAGCCCCTCGTCGTCCGGCACGATCTGCATCGTGTGCGCGAGCGCGCCTTCCGGATCGTACAGCTTCACGATGACCGCGACCGATGAATCGGCTGCCCTCCCGCCTTTCTCCGACCCGCGGCCGGTCATACCAAGCGCTTCTTCGTACTGCGATTCCTTCGTGCCGACCGCAGAACCATTACCGCGCCGTCCATTCGCTTCGACCTCGGCTACCACCCGGATCAGCCCCGTCTCGCCCCGAACATCGGTCGTCACCGACAGCTCGCCGAGCGAATACGCGCCCTTGGCCGCGAGCACGATGTCGTCCCAGATGCCCACGTTTACAAGGCGCGTCGAGAAATCCCATTTGTAGTTGAACCGGCTCTTCTGCGTAAACGTCTCGCTCGTCCGCCCGATCTGGCCCATTTCGTCCGGCGCTTGCTTGAAGACGACGAGCAGCTCGACCTCCTCTTCGGGCCGGTAATGGTCCGTCGCGTCGAACACGGCCGCCTCGTACATCCCTTTGTGCTCGCCGAGCAGAACGCCGTTCCAATACACCATGGCCTCATAATCCAGTCCGCGGCAGATCAGCTGCATCGTTGCGCCCGCTTGCGCCGGCGCGCGGAACTTCTTGCGGTACGCCCACCAGCGGTTCTCGACCCATTCGGCGTGCAGGCTGTTCAAATCCCGATAGGGGTTCGCCAGCAGTCCGGCCCGGTATAGATCGTGGTGGACGCCGCCCGGCACCGTCGCCGGCATCCAGTCGGTCACGCCCATCAGCTCGTTGCCGATCTCCATGCTCGTGCCCTTCAAGGGCACCCAGGGCCAGAAGCCCTTCAGCTCCCAGCCTTCGCCGCCAAGATTCCATTCCATGGCGCTCTTCGTTGTCATCGTTACCGCTCCTTTGTCCATGCGTTGTTCGGGAATCGCCGCCGGCTCACCCTTTGACCGCGCCGCTCGTCACGCCGGAGAAAATGTACTTCTGCAGGAACAAATACATGACGACCGTCGGAATCATGATGAGCAGGATCGCCGCGCAAATATTGCCCCACTGCGCCTGGTTGTTGCCCGCGAAGCGCATGATCGAGGTCGAGACGACGACCAGCTCGGTCTTCGGCATATAGAGGAACGGAATGTACAGCTCATTGTAGATGTTGATCGTCTTGAGAATCACGAGCGTCGCCGTCGCCGGGCCGAGCAGCGGGAAGATGACCGTCCGGTAGATGCGGAACAGGCTCGCCCCGTCCATCATCGCGCTTTCGTCCAGCTCCTCCGGGATATTCTTGATGAACTGCAGGTAGATGTAGATTTGGACGACGTCCGCTCCAATGAACAGCAGGATCGGCGCGCCAAGCGTATTGTACAGGCCGAAATCCTGGAGCAGCGAGAAGACGACAACCTGCGTCGTAATCGTCGGGATGAGCGTCGCGAACAGGAACGCGCCGAGGATGACGCCTTTGCCCCGGAACTCGATCCGTCCGAGCGCGAACGCGACCATGGTACCGAGAATGATATTGCCAATAAGCGAAGCGATAATGATGACAAGCGTGTTCAGGAACGCATGCCCTAGGTCGGCGCGCTCGAACACCGTCCGGAAATTGTCCATGTTCAGGAAGCTGGCCGGCAGCGCGAACGGACTGCCGCCCTCGTCCTCCCGCTTGAACGCGTTCACCAGCACGACGTACGGCGGGAACAGCACGACGAAGGCGCCGATGAGCAGGAACACGTATTTGATCGGTTGTACGGGATCGAATCGTCTGGTCGTCATGCGCTTACTCCCCTCCTCTGCGGTTGATGACGGCGTTCTGGATGCCGAGCACGACGATCGTAAGCAGCAGCAGCACGACGCTCATCGCCGACGCCAAGCCGAAATTGTTGAATTGGAAGGCCGTCTCGATCGTCTTGAGCAGGAACGTCTCGCTCGCGCCGGCCGGGCCGCCTTTGGTCAGGACGAACGGCAGGTCGAATACGGCAAGCGCGCCGCTGATCGTCAGGAACATGTTGAGCTGGATGATCTTCGTCAAGTTCGGCAGCGTCAGATGCCACAGCGTCTGCAGACGGCCGGCGCCGTCGATCTTCGCCGCCTCGTACATATCGCCCGGGATCGCCTGGAGCGCCGCCAGATAAATGACCATGTTATACCCCATGAACCGCCAGAATCCGATGGACGCCAGCGAGTAATTGACAAGAGAAGCGTTGCCGAGCCAGCTTTGCTGCAAGGACGAGAGGCCGAGCGCCCCGAGCAGTCCGTTCAGCGAGCCGTTCGTCGTGTCGAGCACATATTGGAACATGAAGGCCACGGCGACCGCGTTCATGATGAACGGCAGGAACAGCAGCACGCGGAAGAAGTTCCGCCCCTTCAGCCGGGAATTCAGGATGACGGCGAATACAATCGCGACGATATTTTGAATGATGCCGATTAGCGCGTAGGGAATCTGATGTAGAAAGACGCCGAATAGATCCGGGTTCGTGAAAATTTCCTTGTAGTTCTCCAAGCCAAGCCACATGCTATCGGAGCTGATGCCGTCCCAATCGGTGAAGCTTAAGTAGACCAGCTTAATCGCGGGGTAATACGTCAAAAGGCCAAGCAGCAGCAGTGGGATCGCCAGAAATCCGATCAGAATCAGCTTGCGCTGCGCGTTGTACGAGATGCTTCCCATGGTTCCACTCCATTTCCGCCTCGGTTTTCGTTTGGGTTGGACGAACGGCTGCCGCCTCGCTATCGAAGGCGAAGCGCGCTGCATGCCAGAGAAAAGGCAGGCTATCCCGTCCCAAGATAGCCTGCCTGGTCCCAAACGCCGAGTGCTTATTTAAGAACGGCTTTCTTCGCTTTCGCCCATTGCTTGTTGTACTTGTCCAAAATCGCTTGCGGATCCTTCGCCAGCACGAATTCCTGCACGAGCGCTTCCTTGACGATTTGCGCCTTGTTCACGACTTCCGTCGTCTCCGCCGAATCCGATACCGCTTCAATGTAGGTTGGGCTGAAGCTGTTGAATTCGGAGAGCTGCGCGACCTTTGCTTCTTTGTCCTTCAAGACCGGAATGAAGCCCGCGAAGTCGTCGAAGCCGGATTCTTCGACCATCCACTTGACGAACGCTTTCGCCGTGGCGAGGTTCTTGCTGTCTTTGTTGACGCCATAGCCCCAGTCCGGCGCGAGCGCCACGTTCACTTTGCCGGAATTGTCGTATGGCATCGGGAAGAAACCAACGTTGTCGCTCGTCGTGCCGCTTTCGATCACCTGCGGGATGACCCAGTTGCCGAGGAGGTACATCGCGAATTTGCCGCTGGCGATGTCTTTCTTGGATTGCTCCCAGTTCGTCGAGTTGACGTCCGGCTCGAGGTAGCCTTTCTCGTACATCGTGCGGATGATCGTCATCGCTTGGCCGTACGGGTTATCCAGCGTGTACGGCGTGTCGCTGTTCACGCGCTCATTATTCAGGTTCGCGTTGCCCGCGATCGAAGACGGCAGCTCGGATGCCCACGGATAGAGCGTCCATTGATCCTTGAAGTTGGAAGCGAGCGGCACGATGCCCTTCGCCTTCAGCTTCTCGGCGGCCGCGTAGAATTCGTCCAGCGTCTTCGGGATCGCCGTAATGCCCGCGTCGGCGAACGCCTTCTTGTTGTACACGATGCCCGTCGTGCTGCCGCCCGCGGAGATGCCGTACACTTTACCTTCGAACGACTTGTAGTCTTTGAAGTAGATGCGGTCGTTCAGGCCGAGATCGTCGAGCGGCGCGAAATATTTCGGCAGGTCGCTGTTCGGCAGTGTCGGGATGAGCACGACGTCCGGGAATTCGCCCGAGGCGATGCGGATCTTCGTCGTTTTGTCGAGATCGGTGACCGCTTCGAATTTGACCTCGGCGTTCGGATATTTCTCCTTGAAGCGTTTCGCGTAATCGACGTATTCCTTGTCGATCATGTCCGTGCGGTTGGTCAGGAACGTGATCGTGCCGCTGATGTCGCCGCCTTCCGTTGACTCCCCTTCCGCCGCGCCAGCGCTGCCGCCCGCGTTCTCGGCTCCGGCATTGCTGCCGCCATTGGCCGCATTTCCGCCATTGTTAACCGCGTTGCCCCCGTTGTTGCCCCCATTGCCGCCGCCGCAAGCAGCGAGAAGCGCGACCGTCATGAAGACCGTGACCAGCACCAAACCGAACTTCTTCATTGCGTGAATCCCCCTTAAGGCATGATGTGTATTGATATCGCTTACAGAAACGATTTTAACATGTTGAAACTATTTGTTCAACATATTTTAACTAAATTCAATATAATTTAATTCAACTTGTTGAAAACCAAACATAAACCTTGCTGCCGAAAGAAGGGAACGCCATGTGCCGCTACGCCATGTACGGTCCATACAAAGACAACTATGCCTGCTTCGCATGCCGCAAAGTATTTCGTCAAACCTCGGCGCACGAGCTGGACAAAAGCGAACAGGAAAACCGGCATTACCGGTGTCCGCAATGCGGCGAGACAATGAAGGATATGGGCCATGACTTTCAAGCGCCGAAGCAGACGGATTTGAAACAATGGAAAAAAGTTGAATTGTTATACCGGCATGGCTATACGTACCATTCGTGCGGTTGCGATGGTCCGGGGTACCGGCCCGCGACATTGGCGGAAGCGAAGGTTTTTGTCCGGAAGAAGGCACGTGCGCGTTCGGAAGGCGAACGGTTGCTGCAGGTGCGGGGTTCGGGGAAATAAAGGAGGAGTCGGAAGTTGGTTGAACTTAGACCTATTGGCTCCTCATCAACGGCTCCCCTGCGGGATAGGGGAAGATTAGACATCGGTTGAACGACCAATTGAAACGGCATGGCGGGCATATTGGCTACGTCATTCGTCCCTCCCTTCGAGGAATGGGTTACGGCAAGCTCATGCTCGGCCTCCTGGTGCAAGAAGCCTCTAAGCTTGACATTGATGATGACACCCAAATAAAACAAACGGCAGCTGAACCAGCTGCCGTTTGTTTGCTGCGGGTTATTGGGACTGTTCGTACATCCCCTTCACCCATACGTTATGTCCGAAATACCCCACGCCATTGTCGCTGACATACAGCTTGTTGCTGGCAATCAACGAGATCGTCAGCTCGAAGTCGCCATCGCGGAAAATCATATCCGCCTCGGACAACGTCGCTTCGCCCGATTCGATATTGCCGATATTGACGCCGCCCCGCTCGGCCGCCTCTTCGTCCGCCGCGTAGATCGCATCCAGACGGAAGCGCAATCGGTCGCCCTCGACCGCCTCGACGGTCAGCGTAGAGGCTTGCAGCTCCGTCGAGCCTTCCAGCTCGTACCGGCCGGGCTTCAGCTTCTTCCATGCATGCGTGATGCTGTCGGCCGGCGCGGTCGCTAAGCCCGTCATGACGTCCTGAATCGTTAAGATCCGGTAGGGCACGCCGGCCCTCGCCTCCTCCTCCAGCGCTTGATCCTGGACGAACCCGGATTCCGTCTGCTTATAGATCAGCAGCTGCGATACCGGGACAGCGCCCATCTGACCCGCTCCGGTCACGTATTCCATCAGGATGATCATGTCCTTGCGGTTATCCCCGCTGACGTCCCGGAACGCGACCGCGGCGACGCTATAATAAGCCCCCGGAGACTCAGCCTCATAGTCGAGTTCGATCACCGCATCCGCTTTTTTGACGTAAAAGTGCAGCTGCGGCCGACCGTCCACGTCCTCCGCGGTCGTGATGAATTCCGACTTCCCCGCCAGCTCGAACTCGACCGGAAAGGACTGTTCCTTCACCGTTTCGCCGACGATCGCGTCCGAAGCTTGCGCAGGCTGTGCGCTCGGCGTATCGCCGGACGGTACGACTTTCCCCACCATGCCGCCGATCGAATTCGGGTCGCTCGATGGAGCTGCCTGCTCCGCGTCGTTGCCCGTAGGCGAAGCATCGTCCGCCGGTAGCGTCCCCCCCCGTATGGGCAGCGCTGGATGGCGGCTGAGCTGCCGGTTCCGGCGCGTTCGCTCCATTGCTGCACCCCACTGCCAGCGCGAGCAGGGCAAGGATGAATACCCGTGACTTCATCGCGCATTTCACCTCCGCTTTCATTCATGCCTGTTGCCTTGACTCCCACCAACCAAATTAACAGCTTTTGGCACGAGAGACAACAAGCAAGCCTTTGCCGCAGATAGCCGCTCGCATCACCATAACCGATCATCCGCATCGAAATCTCTCGATAACTCGCGCGCTCCGATCCATGTTATTCTTCAAGCTGAGAAGTTGAAAATCCCCTGTGAATAGGAGCGAATCGGATGGCCTTAAACGCCACTGCCCAACTTGAAGCATTTCTTGCTTTAGTCCCCGCCGCAATCGCGGACCTATCTGTCGAAGCGATGGTAACGCCCCCTCATCCGGGCAAATGGTCGCGGCTGCAAATTCTCGGTCACCTGTGCGATTCGGCGCTTCATAATTTGACCCGGTTCGTGCACGTCCAGCATAGGCCGGAGCCTTTGCAGCTCCAGCCCTATAACCAGGACGAGTGGGTAGCGGCTCAGCGTTACGCGGATGCCCCCATCGAGGAGATCATCGCGCTCTGGGTGAGCTTGAACCGGTCGATCGTGCGCATGATCGCCCATCTGCCGGACGAAGTCACGGCTCGAACGGTAAGGCTGCCAAGCGGCGAAACGCAAACCTTGGCGTGGCTAATCACGGACTATGTCGCGCACCTGAAGCACCATCTACGCCAAATCGTGCTGGGCGACGCGATGCTCTTGGCCTGAAGTTCAATCCATCGCCGTACCCGGCAAACGGCCAAAAGCCGCCCTTCGCGAAGGGCGGCTTCCGGTCATGCTCAGCAATCCAACTTATGCGTTCAACAATTGAAACAACCGATACACGACGACCGCGCTTTCGGCGCGCGTTGCCGTGCTGTCCGGCAAGAATTTGCCGCTTGCACCCTGCATCAAGCCGGCAGCCTGCACGGCTTGCACCGCTTCACGGGCAAACCCGCCAATGGCAGCTTGATCCAGGAACGCGTCCGTTTGGTCCGGCTTCGCCAGCTCGACTTCAAGCAGGAGCGCCGCGCGGTGAATCAGCACGGCCATCTCCTGCCGCGTGATCCGCTCGTTCGCGCCGAAGCTGCCGTCCGCTCTGCCCTTCACCAGGCCAAGCTGCTTGGCTTCGGCTGCAGCTTCGTAGTACCATGCCGATGCGGCAACATCCGAGAATGCCGATTCGGCACCCGCTCCGCCTTCGATCCCCTTCGCCTCGAAGCCCGCCGCGTTCATGAGCATCTGCACGAACTCCGCCCGCGTCACCGAACCATCCGGGTTGAACCGTCCTTCGCCCACTCCGCGGACGATATCCCGTGCCGCCAGGAATTGGATCGCGTCTGCTGCCCAAGGCGCGCTGCCGGCATCCTCGAATGCGATCGCCCGATACGCCGCCGCGTAGCCGCTGAAGTGCTCCGCCGCGAATACCGCAAGGCCGGTAGCCGATTCATAATGCGCAGCAGGAACAATCGTTAGCTTACCTGCCTCATCGACATAGTAGACGATGACGGCGTTCGGATGCTGTCCCGCCTGAAGCTTATACGGGATCGCCACTTGTACCTGGTGCCCTTCGAACTCGCGCACGGCCTTGCCGTTCACGCGCAGCGCGAAATCGTACACCGTGCTGCCGGACAGCTGCGTCTGCGTGTCGGCCGGCAGACCGGATGGATCGACCGCTTGAATAGTCAGTTCCAGCGTTTGCTCGGCTGCTCCGCTTCCCGCGAGCGCCTGGAGGAACAGGTCGCGCGCCACGGTTACCGTGCCGAGGCCGGATTCGATCCGGATCGCTTTCGCGTCCGCGTCGCTTCCGAAAGCGCCGACCGGGATGCGCAGCGTGAGCGCCTTCGCGTCGGTTCCGGTCTCCACCTTGATGGCCAGCACGCCGTCTTTGCCTTGCTCCAGCGCCTTGTTCACTTCGTCGTTCTTAACCGTCACGACCGAATCAGCGCCCGTGCCGATGGCTCTCAGACGAATGTCTCCGCCCTCGACTACGCGATTCGGATCCGTCGTGACCGGCGGCGTAACCACGGGTCCCGAGCCGCCGCCTGTCGAAGGCGATACGACCGTCACGGTCGCCGATGCTTGCTTCCTGCCGTCCGCGGTCGTCACGGTGATGACTGCCGTGCCCGCTTTCTTGGCGGTGACGAGACCGTCAACGACCGTTGCGACGCTTGCATCGTTCGTGCTCCACGTCACGGCTTTGTTCGTCGCATTCGCCGGTGCGATGGCCGCCGTCAATGGCTCGCTTGCGCCGACGTCGATCGTCAACGCGCTCTTGTTCAAGCTTACGCCCGTGACCGCCGTCACCGCCAAATTGCCGCTGCGGACGAGCGTTACGTCATCGACGGAGATCCACGTATTGCCTACCGCGTCTTTCGAATGGATCGCGATTGTAAGCGAACCGCCCCGCACCTCGATATTCGCCACGCTTGTCGTCACCCACGCGCCTTCGCCGGTCGGGATGGCAGCCGAACGCACAGCGTCGCCGACGATCGCTTGCAGTTCTGCCTTCTCTTGTCCGCCCTTGGATTTCGTAAACGCGCTCAGCGTATAGATGCCGTCCGGCAAATTCGTCACCGTCTGCGACGTCGTCGCTTCATATGCGGTGTCGTTGTAATGCACCAGACGGTACGCGCCCGAATGCGTATTCGCCGCTTCCAGCTTTACGATGCCGCTCGTGATGTCTGCGCCGCTCGCGTCCTTGTTCGTCCACTGCTTCGGCAAAATCGGCCAGACGCCCGCGTCGACCGGCTCGTCGAAGCTCGGGTTCGATGCGTAGTTGATGTCGCCGGTTTTCACCAGCTCCACGTCTTCGACCGCGATCCAATTGCCGCCGAGGTCCTTGGAGTGGAAGCCGAGCGTCAGCTCGCCGCCGCGAACCGCCAGGTCGGACAGCTTCAAGTAGACCCACGTGCCTTCGCCCGCCGGAATGTCGATCTTCTTCGTCTCGCCGCCCGGCACGGCTGCCGTCATCTCGGCGATTTGCTGGCCGCCCTTGCTCTTCGTCCAGGCGCGAAGCTCGTAGATGCCGTCCGGCAGATTGGTCGCCGTCTGCGAGGTCGTGACCTCGTACGCGGCATCGTTCCAATGCGCCAGCCGATACGTGCCCGAGCGCGGGGATACCGCTTCGATCTTCGCGATGCCGCTTGTGACTTCCGCGCCCGCCGCATCCTTATGGGTCCAATGCTTCGGCAGCGGCGGAGACGCGTTCGCGTCCACAGGCTCCTCGAAGCCCGGGTTCTGCACGTAGTTGGTCAGCACCGGTCCCGGCTCGCCGCCCGTATTCGGATTATTCGGTACGTTGACGTTCAGCGTATGCGTATCCGAGCTGAGCGCGGTGCCGTCGTACAGCTCGACCGCCGCCTTGATCGCGATCTCCCCGTTCGGCAGCTTGTCGCTCGCGTAGGTCCACGCGCCGTCCGGTTGAACCGGAGCATGGAAGATCAGCTCTCCGGCGTGAATCGCGACATATTCGGCTCCCGTCGCCGTACCGCGGAACGTAACCGGCAGCGCGGTGGCCGACTGGGCTGTCTTGTCGATTACGACGGTCGACGCTCCGAGTTCGTCCACGAACTTGGCGCCGTTAATATCGTCGACGTAGAACGTGCCCGAGCTTGCGAGTGACCCTTCTCCTCCGCCGATATACAGCGAGAACGCCACGATATTGCGATTCGCATCCGGCCGCGCCGTCTGGTCCTGGCTGTACCAGCCCGGATGGCGGAAGGCGTCGAACGGCACGTACATGAGCCGCGCGTCGTTCCCTTTGTACACGACCTTCGTCTCCCAATACTTGCCGGCGTCGTCCGTGAACTGAATGGCCAGCTCGTTGCCCGCGCCGTCCGGCTGGAACCAGAACGTGAAGCCGTCATAGCCCTTCAGGTTCAGGAAGTCCGGGTTGAAGCTGCCGCCCGCGTAGCCCGGACCGGCAAAGTTGTAATCCACGCGCATGCCGTAGCCGCCCTCGGAGCGATGCTCCGCATCGAGGGACACCGCGAAGGCGCCGCCGCCCGCATTGCGCGAGAAGGCTTTCTGCAGCAGGACGTTGTAGCCGCCGTAGCCTTCGAAGCCGTCCAGCTTCGAGGCGTTGGCCAGCTTGATGTTGTCCAGCGTGATCGTGCCGTTGGCGGACGCTGCGCCTTCGCCGCGCACGACGTACATGCCGAACGCCGTCACGTCGCTCCAATCCGGCTCCGCCGCCTCGCCGCTTACGCGGACGAAATCCGTCAGCTTGATCTCGATCGTCTCCTCGTTCGTGCCGCTAAGCGTCTTGAGACCTTCCCATGCGCTGCCGTCCGCCGTGGTCAGGCGAATCGCCAGCGTATTGCCCGAACCGTCGCCTCGGACGACCGCATGCAGCGCGTCGAACATGGACAGGTCGGCATGACCGGTCGTACGCGTCAAGCCCGCGAAATCTTCCTCGCCGAGATCGTACGCGAGCTGCATGCTGCTCGTGCCTTTCTTGGCGTTCGCCGCAACCAGCGTATCGAGCGCGAGCAGCGTCACGGCAATATCGCCGCCTGCCGCATCCTGCTCGTATCTCGCCTGAATGCTCTCGTTCTGGCCGTAATCGTATTCGCCGTCCTCCAGCACGTTCACCGGCGGTTGATCCGTCGGCGGAATCATACTGCTGCCATAGCCCAGCTCGAAGCGCGCCACCGCCGGCGACTGTTCGCCGGCCGCCGCCGGATAGACCAGCTTCACGTAACGCGCGCCGGCCGGCACGGCAAAGTCGGTATAGACAACTTTGCTCCATCCGCCGGAGAGGGCGGTACGGCTGACTGTGGGCGTCGCTTTCGTATACGTCAAGCCGTCGATCGAAGCATGGAACTCGATGTCCGCCGCCGTGTCCGCATACGCCGTTACGCGGTAGGAGTTGATGTCTCCGTCCGCCTTGTAGACAAGCTCCGCGTCGCCGCTGCTCTGCTTGACCAGCGCATTCACGGTCTCGCCGCCGGCCTGAATCGAGTCCACCTGCAAATTCGGCGTGCGCCAGACTGGCGCGTCCTCGAACGCCGCATCTTTGATGAACCCGCTCCGGACGAGCGGCGGAACAGCTACGTAGCCCGTGCCGTCATAGTTGTAGAGCAGCTGGATGCGGTCGATCTGCACCGCATTGCCGCCCGGTATGCTGAACTTGACGTACCGGGTATTGGCCGGCAGCTCCTTCGCGGCGAGTTGGCCGTCCTGCTCCGCAGGCTGGACCTCCTCATACTGGCGGCCGTCCTCCGACGCGAACCATTTGACTACGCCGCTGCCGGCCGCCGTCATCCGCACTTCTGATAGCGGAACGGGCGACGCGTACGTCAACGTGCCTGCAGCAGGCGTCGATACGTAGGCTTTGTACCCATAGCCCCGCTCGTTGCCGTCCGGCGAGCTCGTCAGGAGGTTCGAGGAGTGGTCGTACGCGTACGTGCGGCGCTTCTCCTTCTCGCTGTAGAGCAGGCTCAGCTCGTCGGTGATGACGTGCTTCGCGTTCGTCAGCTCGACGTTGGACCAGTCCGAGACGCCGGTCTCGTTAACGCCGCGCACGCGGTACTGGTACGCCTGACCCGTAATCGCCTTCTCGTCGTGGAAGGATGGCGTCCCCGCCCGTCCGCCGTCGGAGAAATCCGTCGTGACGCTGATCCAATTCTCGCCGTCCGTGGAACGCTGCACCTCGTAGCCCGACGCGCCGACAGAGCCGAGCCAGCGGATATCCGCGACCGATTCGATCGGGAACAGCACCGGCGCGTTCGCAGGCGCCGGAATCGGCGGCACGGGCGTCGTTTTGTCGGTATCGCCAGTGTTCATGTAATGCGCGTACTTATAAACCGTACGAATGATGTCCTTCTCGCCGTAATAATTGCCGGACGCGAACCCCGGCCAGTGGTACGACGCCCAGTTGCCCGGATTCTCGTCGTGCCAGTAGAAGCCGCCATCGTCCTTATGCGGGCGAAGCGACCAGATCATGATGCCGTCCGTCCCATTCTGGAGGGCGGCGTTGTACAGCTGATCGACCGGCTCGCCCGTCGTATAGAGGCCGAACTCGCCGAGAATGTACGGCTTCTTGCCTTCGGCGGAAGCCTGGTCGGCATTGATTTTGTCGATGAAGTTGCCCGTGTAGAAGTGGTTGCCCACGATATCGACGTTCGGATCGGCGAGCGAATCCGCATGTACGGCGAACCGGCCATCCAGCAGCAGCTGACTCGGATTCTCCTCCTCTTGGATGTAGCGGGCGATCTCTGTCGTCCACGCTTGCGGGAATTTATCCTGGTTGTAGCCGCCAAGCTCATTGCCCGTCTCCCAGGCGAGGATCGCCTTGTCTTCCTTGTACTTGACGCCCGTGATCGTATTCACGCGGTTCATCATGTAATGAATAACCTGCTTAAAGTCCGAAATGACGAGCGGATCGGTATAGAACTTCCATGCATCCGGATCGTTCGCCGCATCATTGGAGATCGTGCCGGGATAGCGGAAGTTGACATAGCTCTCGATGCCGCCCTCCCACTGCCACTGGTCGACGAACGGAATGATGAGCCGCACGCCGTATTGGTTCGCCAGCGCCAGCAGATGGTCCAGCTTGCGGAAGCCCTCCTCGTTGAACTGCATGACGCCCTCGGCATCCGGCCCCTTCACGAGCGCGTACGACGCGTTCGCGTTATCGTACCGCTTGACCGGCGGCACGTACGTCCGCGTCACCTTGCCGCCCATGGCGGCAATCGTGCGGAGCGCGTCCTCCTGCGAGAACGCCGGATCTCGCATGGCCCCCGGATAGTTGAGCGAGGCGAAACGGAACGGCTGGTCGCCCTCCATCAGCGCGTCGCCGTCGACCGTGATGAAATCGGCGAAGACGGAGGCGGCTGGCTGAGCCGCCGCCTGAGCTTCGATCGCGATCGGCTCCCCTTCTGGAGCGAGGCCGTTCGCCGCTGCCGGGCTGCCGCCGATCGCCGGCGATATCAAGCTGACGAGCAGCGAACCGGCCATCAGCATGTGCGCAGGTTTCTTCAATTTGCGAGTTGTTGTGCTCAATTCGTTCATCCTTTCGTATGCGGTTTTCGCGAGGTCGATTAGGGAAGAAAATGTTCGTTCATGCAGGGTCTGACGCGCGTCTCGACCCCGCTTTTTATGTAAGCGCTTAAAAAGATTATATGCAGATTCACCCCGTCGCACAATAGATAATTGAAATATTTTTAATTTAGTATAATTAATTAGTTGAAATTGTTGAATTAAGACTTTAAGGAAAAGCAAAAAACAGCCCTAGCCGTGATTCGCTTCACGGTTAGAGCTGCTGGTTAATGGATAGCCTTGTTTGCTCCTTAGGATGAGCCATGGGTGCTGGATTGTCTCGTTAAACGAGAAGCGCTGCGGTGCGATATCGCGATCAAGCCACTCGCTGTCAGCGCCACCTCACTCTATCTCGCCCTTTTCGCGATCGGATGTTCCTCGTTCAACTGCAACAAATCCCATAAATTCCCGTACAAATCTTTGAATACCGCTACCATGCCGTACGGCTGCTCTTGAGGCGGCCGCACGAATTCGATGCCCCTTGCCGTCATCTCGTTGTAATCCCGCCAGAAATCGTCCGTGTTTAGAAACAGGAAGACCCGTCCGCCCGCTTGGTTGCCGACGAACGTCTCCTGCTCGGGTTTGGACGCCTTCGCGAGCAGCAGATTCGTGCCGATGGAGCCCGGCGGCGACACGACGACCCAGCGTTTGTCTTGCTCAGGCTGATACGTGTCTTCCAACAGCTCGAAGTTCAGCTTCTTCGTGTAAAATTCGATCGCTTCGTCGTAATCGTGGACCACGAGCGCGATATGGACGATGGATTGCTTCATGACTTACGCTCCTTCTTCATTCCGTTTCAATACGATTTGGAGGTGCCTGCCCATGGCTCAGCTTATTTTCATCTTCATGCTTATGATCCCCTTGTTTGCCGTCCTCGTCTGGACGTACCTGGATCCGGAGTCCAGCCTCAAATGGGGCAGACGATGGATGTACGAGGAAGAACCCGAGTATTCGGAGGGCTACCTTCGTTACATGAAATTCGCCTCGCTTGCCGCCATCGTCTTCCTGGCGATCGTGTTCGTCATCTCGGCCATTCGTCTGTGGAACGAATAATGGGGACTTCGGCGGGATGCAGGGACAACTCCGGCAGCCGGTTTCAAAATCGGCCGTTCGGATATACTTGGTCATGGAACCTTTACCCTATCCGAATAGGAGAAGTGACGCAATGACCGTAAGATTGATTCCTTACTTGGTAATGGACGGCAACGCGGCCGAAGCGATGAGCTTCTACCAAAAGGCGCTGGACGCGCAGCTGCTCTTCAGCCAGACATTCGGCGAGATGCCGGACAATCCGGAATTCCCGCTTCCGCCGGAAGCGAAAAACCGGGTCTCGCACGCGACGCTCAAAATCGGCGAATCCGAAGTGATGTTCTCGGATACGTTCCCGGGCCAGCCTCACCAAATCGGCACGCAGGTGACGATCTGTCTGACTGTAGGCGATAAGGAACTAGCGACCCGCTACTTCAACGCCCTGCAGGACGGCGGGAACGTCAACA
The DNA here is from genome assembly GCF_042682185.1 of Paenibacillus xanthanilyticus. Classification (NCBI taxonomy): domain Bacteria; kingdom Bacillati; phylum Bacillota; class Bacilli; order Caryophanales; family Paenibacillaceae; genus Paenibacillus; species Paenibacillus xanthanilyticus. Next base: position 1,223,711 of record NZ_JBHUHA010000002.1, read on the forward strand.
TGCCGCTGCAGGAAACGTTCTTCAGTCCGGCCTACGGCATCGTCGTAGACAAGTTCGGCGTGACGTTCCAAGTCTTCGCGGAAGGCAAGCCTCACTAATAGAACGACGGCTCTCCCGCAAGGAACGGCGGGGGAGCTTTTTTGCGCCCATTGCCGCAAAAACGCGCTTACGCGCAATTCGAGGCTAGCGGGTCAGAAGTCAACGAGCAGCTCGCGCAGACGTCCCAAGTAACTCCTGCTCTTGATTCGTTCTATCGCCGTTCATTCGGATTCTCCCATTCCGCAAGTTCTTCACGTGCGCCGAGGATGGCCTTACTTCTTCATCTTGCGCTCCGCCTCTATGCCTGCCCGGATCTGGTCCTTCATCAAACCATACACGTCGAGCTTCCAGACGCCGTCTTCTTCTCGGAGGCCGAGCAGCATGCTATGGTGTTGTATGCCTATGCTCACGGTCGTTGCGACTGCTTTATAGTCCGGGCTGGAGTTCAGCTCGTCCACCTTGATCGAATCGTAATACCGGTAATGCATGGCGGTTTCGGAATCATGGTTGCTTACATATTTGAAATATTCTTCGGTAAAACGTCCCGGATCCGACAGATACCCTCCGTTATAAATAAGTGGATAAAGCACGTACGGATCGCCGTTCGAGATTGTATGGAAATAAGCCACCACCATATCCTCCGGCGTAAAATTCGTCAGTAGATCCAAATCCCGGCTCTGCTCGAACGCCTTGTACGCTTCTTGCTTCTCAGGCGGCAGCTGCTCCAAGTAGGAGAAGCTGCGGCGCGACTCGCTCCCCTGTTCTGCCGTCGTCGCAGCGTCTGGTGCAGACGTTTTATTGGCGGACGCCGTTCCGGATTCAGTAGACGCCTCCGTTTCTTTTTCCGCTGCCTGCTCGGCCTTATCCTGCGTCACCGATGCCGGTGGCTGATGCTGTCCTGCATTCCCGCCGTTGTCGTCGCAGCCCGCCAATAGGAGCGCGATCGCGATCGCCACTCCGGCCAATGCCCCTGTTTTCATTCCCCTGCCTGCTCTCTCTTCGTTGTTCCAATCTACCCTAGCACGCTTCCATACCGAATGGCATGGCTGTAATCATCCCTTCCGTTCCGGGCCGCGATCTCGGCTGCCTCCTCATGCGCATAAGTCAGCGCGACGAGCTCGATATCCCATTGCTCCCCCTGCCTGGACGCAATCGCGTACCTGGCGTGCGGCGTGCCCGACTCCATCGCATGCGGGAAGGGAAGCGTCTCTTCGTACGCGGGCAGACCGACGCTCCCCGGATTGACCAGAAGCTTGCCGTCGGGCAGCCGGACCGTCTTCTGAAGGTGGGTATGACCGGCGAAAATAACCCGCTGCCCGATCGGCGCCAGCTCCGCCATCAGCGCATCGCGGTCTCGGTCCCTGACGCCCGAGGCCGTCACTTCTTCCAGCAAATACGCTTCGTCCGAGAACGGCGTACCGTGGCAGAACAGCGCGTCGCTTAAGACGGCCGTCCGGGCGAAGGCGCGCAGCCACGCTTCGATCTCCGCCGTAAGCTGCGGCTTGACGTATCGGAACGTTGCCGAGTCCATCTCGTCCTGCAGCAGGTAGCGGTCGCAATTGCCCCTGATATGCGTCATGTTCGGCCTTGCCATCAACAGCTTCGCCGTGCCGACCGGATCAAGCGGTCCGAACAACGCGTCGCCCAAATTCACGATGCGCGGAATCCCCCTGGCGTCGATATTCCGAAGCACCGCCTCGAGCGCCTGCTTGTTCCCATGGATATCGGAAATAACCGCAATGACGGCTGTTTGCATCTTCCTCGTCGCTCCTAACCAATCGTATCTTTTCATCCTTGCAGCAATTCCCATTTGGTTCCAACATATCTTTGACGCACCCTAGCTTTAAAAGTTGCTCCCCCAACCTACGGCTGCCGATCAACCACGCCTTTTCCGACTTCCCCGCGCACATTCATTGTCAGACGGCAAAAAAGCCATCCATGACGGCGCATTTCCCGTCTGAATGGCTTCCTTCCGCCTTATACGGCAGGCCCCGGCGTGTACTCGAATCCTGCAAGCCGGGCTTGCTTCGACCGGTCGAAGAAGAAGAATCGGTAACGTTCCCAGACGAGCTCCGAGTAGCGGAACTGAATCTCGCCTCCCGATAGCTTGCCGGATTCGCTAACCTGAAAGACGCGATGGTTGCGGCGAAGCAGACTCTGGATGTCCTCCAGGGCGTCCCCAATCGCGATGCCCTCGCAAACTTCAAACCGCTCGCCCAGCATCTCCCCCCTGCGCGTGGAGGGCGTCAAATTAAAATACGCCTCAAGTCCGCGCCTGTATTGAAAAAAGAAGATGCTGGTCAAGTACGCTCCACGCGCGCCGAATTCGATCCGGCCCGATCCTTCCGTGCCGAACTTCTTCTCGGCGGCGGCGATCCAGAATCCGTCCCCGGCCTCGTACATTCGCACGCCGACCTCCGACGGCTTGGCGAACGGCAGCTCGCCGATCGGCGTAAACCGTTCCAGCTCTTTGAGCATTTCCCACTTCATGTCTTCACCCCGTATGGATAAGAAACTCCCCATATCCGGCAGGAATTATTCACCAGCGGCAGAACTAACTGTCTTTGGCAGGGAACTCCGGGCGTCCGAAAGACGCTTCACGGCGATTCCCCGATTGTGTATCGAGCTGCTTGGACGCTGCTACACAATCGGCATGATCCGATTGACCGCATAGAGCACATCCCCGTTCATTCATCGTTCAACTATTTACGATGAAATCGGAGTAAAAGGTTTACCGGCTCGCCACGACCCGGTTCTTGCCCGCCCGTTTCCCTTCAATTAGCGCCACGTCCGCCAGGTGGATGCATTCGTCGACTCGCTGGCCTACGCGGTGCGCAGAGACGCCGATCGTGAGCGTGATCGGAATTTGACGCTCCTTGTGCCGGAATGCGCTTCGTTCGGCCTCCGACCGGATCCGCTCGGCCAGCGCCACCGCCTCCTGAAGCGGCTTTCCCTGCAGCAGCACGAGAAATTCTTCGCCGCCCCATCGGACCGCAAGCGCCCCGTCTTCCGCCGCCTCTTCGATGAGAGACGCGCAGTGCTGAATAGCCGCATCGCCGCAGTTATGCCCATAGCGGTCGTTCACCTGCTTGAACCCGTCGATGTCCGCCAACAGGAGACTGAAGGGCTCGCCCGCCGTTTCGTGACGCCGGCGCGCTTCTTCCAGCCGCTCGTAGATCATCCGCCGATTGCGCAAGCCCGTCAACGGATCGGTGCGAGACAGAATCTCAAGCTCCTGTATGGCCTCTTGCAGGTTCGCCATGGACCTTTCTATGCTTTGCCGGTAATAATACGACAACAGCGTCGTGTAGCCGAGCGTGCTGATCAGATTCAAATAATGCAGCATCCGGCAGACGGGCACGCCGCCTCCTTCGGCCATCCCGCTCGGGGCATAGCGGTACAGCAGAACGTAGGCAATCAGACTCAAGGTCACGAAGGCGCGCGAGGTTATCTTGGACGTTAGCGTCGCGTAAGCGCCGTATATGACGAAGAACAGGTAATAGTGAAAACCCGCGTTCCACCCCATGTGGGCGGTGGCCACGACCGCATAGATCAGCAGCTCGGAGGCGACGAGACCACTCCACCCCTCCATACGATCGCGCCTCAGCAGCTGCATGGCTGCCGCGTAGCAGACGGATGAGCCAAGATTCAACCAGGCCATGAAGGAATAGCCGAGCACATAAAAAAAAACCACGAACGCTAGATGAATGAGCAGCCCGCCGACTGTCGCATACCGGTAGATCGGAGGTGCGATCAGTCTTGGAGACCGCGTAAGTTCTGTCCGCATGCCTAGCGCTCCTCGCTCTGTTTTAGCCACATCTCCTTTCGCCTAGTATGCCTTTTTGCTGACAAAAAATCCCGTGGGCAGATAGCCCACGGGAAGGGTCGTTGCTTAAGTATCGGAGGAGGTTGGGGAGACGCTCTACTAGATTTGCGCCTTATACTGCTTCAGCAGCTCGGCCAACGCGACCTTGATCGCGGCCGCGTCCTTGGATGCCGCCGCTTTGGCCAGCTCGGCGCGCGCCTCGAAGAACGCCTTGTCCGCTTCGGTGAGCGCTTTGATCTTGATTTTGATGCCGCCTTCGCCTTCGTCCGCACTTTCGATCGCGATCGCTTCGGCACGGATCGCATCCGCCTTCGCCCCGATCGGCGAAGCGATCGCGATCTCGGCGCCATGCAGCTCTTTAAGCTTCGCGATGGCGGCTTCGTCCAGCGGGATCGCCGTCTTCACAACGCCCGCGCCTTCCGCTGTACTGGCGTCTCCCTCTATTTTCACGATAGGAACGGTGTCGCCGATCTCGCCGATCTTCTCTGCCTCTATGGCCTTCGTAATCTTCACCGCTCGCTCCGTGAACACATCCTGATCGCCGTCTTGGGCTGGCGTCTGATGGAAGCGTACGGCTACTCGATGCTCGCCGCTCTGCGTGACGTCGTGCAGGATAACCGCGTCGCCATCCCCGCCAGTCTTGATGAACGTGTCGCTCCCCTCGACAGCGGCTGCTTTGCCGACGCGAATTGGGCCCGGTAGCACGAATCCTCCGGCTTCTTTATACGCCTTCAGCACGCGCTCCCACTCCGCGGCCGTCTCCGGGGCGTACTGCTTGGCCAGCGCCAGCGGATCGGCGGCGCCGAAGCGGATGATCCGTTTCTCGGCGGCTTTCGTTGGCGCGGAAGGCTGGGCGGCCTGCGACGTGGTGACGGCGGCCGCGCTCGTCGCGACTGGCATGGCGACGAGGCTGGTCAGCAGCATCGCGGAGAGCGCGGCGTTTTTGAAATGGATGCGTTTGTTCATGGGGAAAACACTCCTTCTCGGTTCGTAGTGGTCTTGCCGTAACCAATGTACCGAACGGGTGTGGCACGATAATGGTGGATTTGTGGAAAAACGATGGCAGCGCCCTATCGGCCGCTCTACCTTTGGTATACTGGCGATAGAGACAAGGGTAGGAGGATCGAAACAAACCCATGAACAACGATTACGTGATCGCCGTCGTGGATGACGACGCCAATATAAGGCATTTGATCGAGGCCTATTTGCGCAAGGAGCATTACCGCACGATCGGACTGTCCAGCGCCGAAGAAGCGTGGGAGCTGTGGCGGCAGGACCCGCCCCACATGTGGGTGCTCGATATCATGCTCCCCGGCATGGACGGGTACGAATTATGCCGGCGCATCCGCCAGGAGGCCGAGGTGCCGATCATCATGATCTCGGCCAAGGACAACGAGGTCGACAAAATCCTCGGGCTGACGCTCGGCAGCGACGATTATATGGTGAAGCCGTTCAGCCCAAGAGAGCTCGTCGCGCGCGTGAAACGTCAGCTGGAGCGGTGGGCGAGAATGCGGCAAGGAGCGAGCGCTGCGCTGGCGACGGAAGCGGCCGCCGCGCTCAACCTCGGCGAGTTATCGCTGCTGCTCGAGGAGCGGCGCGCGTTCTGGCGCGGCGAGGAAGTGGAGCTGACGGCCAAGGAGCTGCTGCTCGCCAAGACGCTGGCCGAGCACCCGAACCGCGCGTTCACGCGGAGCGAGCTGCTGACGCTCGTGTGGGGGGACGACTATTACGGCAGCGACCGCGCCGTAGACCATCTCGTCAAGCGGATTCGCAAGAAGATTGACGGCCTGCCGGTGGAATCCGTATGGGGACACGGCTACCGGATGAGGACGTCCGAGGAGCGAGGCCGGCCATGAAGCTCGTTCATCAAATTAACCTCGCGTTCGGCTTGGCGCTCGCGCTCATCCTCGCCATAACGGCCATCATCGTCCATTACGTCCTGCTGGATCACTTCGTCGGCGCGCAGAAGGACGATCTGCGGACGCTAAGCACGGCCATGTCGTCGACCTTGCGCATCACGAGCGCCGATTCCGGCGCGCAGGCCATCCGGGTGAAGCGATACCTTGCCTCTGCCGGTTATTCGGGCGTGGAAGCGATCGTTGCGGACAGCCAGGGCAACATCATCTCATCTACGACCCCGCTGAGCGCCGCCGCCGCGCCGTTCGTCACAGAGCTAACGCAGAAACCGATCTACGAAATCCGCGCGTCGCAAGCGAAGATCATCGACAGCGCCACCGGCCAATATGTTGTTGAGGTCAGCCCCATTCCGGCGGGAACGTTGACGCTGCTCTCCCCCATGAGCAAAATCCGGGCAATCGAGCAGGCGCTGCTCGGCCGGCTCGTGCTCGTCCTCTTCGCCGTGGGAGCGGTGCTCTATTTGCTGAGCCTGTTCATGACGCGCAAGCTCATCCGGCCGCTCATGCTGCTGCGCGAGGAGCTGCGCAAGGTCAAAGGGCGGCAGTTCATGGAGGTGCGGCTCGTGAAGGGCGGCGGCGAGATCGGCGCGGTCGCGCAAACCGTATTCGAGATGGCCGGCGAGCTGAACCGGGCGAGCGTCGCGCAGAAGCAGTTCTTCCAGAATGCCTCGCACGAGCTGAAGACGCCGCTCATGTCGATCGCCGGCTACGCCGAAGGCATCCGCGACGGCATTTTCGAAGGCGAGAGCGCGCGCAAAGGCTTGGAGATCATTTTGGATGAAAGCGGACGGCTGACGCGTCTGGTAACGGAGATGACGCTGCTGGCCAAGCTGGACAGCGAGGAGGATATTTTCCGCCCGGCCCCGGTCAGCGCGGCGGAGCTGCTCAAGGAGGCCGCCGAGCGGATCAATCCGCTGCTCGTAAGGCGCGGCTTGACGCTGCATCTGCAGGGCGAGGACGAAGCGGAGATGATCGTCAAGGCTGATCCGGAGAAGCTGCTGCAGGCGCTGCTCAACGTCGCCGCCAATGCGGCCAGGTACGCGCGCGGACATATTTGGGTGACGGCCCGCCGAGAGCGCGGGCTGCTCGCGCTGAGCGTGGCGGACGACGGACCCGGCTTCCCGGAGGAGCTGCTGCCGAGCTTGTTCCACCGCTTCGTGAAAGGCAAGGACGGCGAGTCCGGCCTGGGGCTCGCCATCGCCAGGGCGATCGTCGAACGCAGCGGCGGCACGATCGCCGCCGCCAACCGCAGGGAGGGCGGCGCGCTGATCGCGATGCGCTTCCCAGCCGCAGACGGCTGACGTCATAGTTCAGCTGCACGCAAAAGCCCGGCAGACCATGGTTGCCGGGCTTTTGTGCGTGCTAGATACGGCTTGCCGGCCTCCCAGCCCTCTAGCTGCCCAATTCATGGCTCGGCGCGGAAGATAGGAAACGCGGAATGCGGCCAACTCCATGATGATCATTCTCATTAAGAGGGTGATTATAGCTCGCTTCCTTCGGATCGCCCAATGGATGACGCGGACAACACCGCGAAGCGCTGCCGGGCGCTCCGGCCGAACGCCGACGGCGAGACGCCGACCTCCTTCTTGAATTTGCGGCTGAAATAATATTCGTCGCTGTAGCCTACGCTTATGGCAACCTCCCGCATATAGAGGTCCGTCTCCCGGATCAGCTGCTTCGCCCTGCTGATGCGCAGTCCCGTCACATAGTCCATCACGCTGCGCCCAGTCGCCTTCTTGAACGCTTCGCCAAAATAATTCGGACTCAGTCCGGCCAACTGCGCCAATAATTCGATCGACAACGGTTCATGATAATGACTTATGATATAGGCGCGCACTTCATCCATCGACATCCGTGCCGCGCTGCCGTCCGAGGCTGGGGAAGAATTCGTGTTATCGAGCATGTGATACCTCCTACTGGAAAATCGACAACTTTAATTGATAATAATTATCATTATCATTTGAATCATAAATCATTCCGCCGCGATTGGCAAGAAGCTGCCAAAGCTAGGCGAGATCGATTCGGAGGTCGTCTGCTAGGGAAGCGTCGACGCCGCACCGGCCCTTCTACAGGTCAGTGCGGCGGACGCCAACCCATGCGAATAGTCTACCTCCGCAGAACCATTATCCGCGGCGCTTGCTTCCTCCCTTGAGGAGCCATGCGATGATCGCCCCGACGATCGCGACCGCCGACGCGCCCCATACGAGCATATAGGCAAGCCCAAGGCCGATATTCGCATCCTCGTACTCTCCACTCCAGTCCTCATATTGGCCATACAGCAAAAGAAAAGCCAGCGCCGCGAACGTGATCCCGACGACCGTACGCGCGGTTCGCCCCGCCATGCATGCGCCTAGCGCCAGAAACGATGCGCCGAGCAGCGCTAGCGTCGTGATCAGCATGCCATCCCACATACCCTCGCCTCCCCCAAAATGCTCTCCATTCTCATCATACAGCCCTCCGCCGAATTCTAAACCACGCGATAATGGGAATCGGCTGCGTGCTTGTAGGTGAACAAAAAAAAGCTTTGAATCCCGGCTTCAGACCGGAATTCAAAGCGTTCAATTAGCCAGTGCGCCTTACACTTACCGTTCTTGCCGATGATGCTTCAATGCGGATTATACTTTCAGTTCAGCGGTTTTCTTCCAGTCCGCCGCGAACTTCTCCATGCCTTGATCCGTCAGCGGATGCTTGGAGATTTGCTCGATAACCGTGAACGGAACCGTCGCGATGTGCGCGCCGGCCATCGCCACGCGCGTGACGTGGTCCGGATGACGAACGGATGCGGCGATGATTTGCGTGTCGAGGTTATGCGTGCGGAACAGCTCGGCGACTTTGGAAACGAGCAGTACGCCATCTTCGGAGATGTCGTCCAGACGACCCAGGAACGGCGAAACATACGTTGCGCCTGCGCGAGCGGCAAGCAGCGCCTGATTGACGGTGAAGATGAGCGTGACGTTTGTTTTGACGCCTTTCTTGGTCAGGTAGCGGCAAGCTTCCAGGCCAGCCAGCGTCATCGGCAGTTTGATCGTGATGTTTTTATCGTTGTTGTTCAGCTTGATCAGTTCGTTCGCTTGGGCGATCATTTCTTCCGCCGTCAGCGCGTCCGGCGTAACTTCCGCCGATACGGATTCCACTTCCGGCACTTCGCGCAAAATCTCCTCGATGCGGTCTTCGAAACGGACGCCTTCCTTGGCCACCAGGGACGGGTTCGTCGTTACGCCGGACAGCACGCCGATTTTATACGCTTTCTTGATATCGGCCAAATTCGCAGTATCGATAAAAAACTTCATGATTCATTGCCTCCGTTCATTTTTGGTCTCGCCTTAATCGGGCTTGCTTCTCTCGTGCCACTCCTGGCATTTCTGGTCTCTCTTTTCTAAGTCCCATTACATCAACTATAATACGATTAATCAATATATGCGTAATTAATACATTTCACAGGAGCTATAGATCGTGTCTATGACCAATAACTATGAACTGTACAAAGTGTTCTATTGGGCCGCCAAGACCGGCAGCCTGTCCCAAGCCGCCAAATCGCTCTATTTGACCCAGCCGAGCGTCAGCCATGCCATCAAGCAGCTGGAGGAAAGCCTCGGTCTGACCCTCTTCTACCGGACGTCCAAGGGCGTGACGCTGACGCAGGAGGGCACCGTGCTGTACTCCTACATCGAACAGTCCCAAATGCTCATCTCGCTCGCCGAGGAGAAAATGAGCGCGCTCAAAAATCTGGACAGCGGAGAGCTTCGGATCGGCGGCAGCGATTCGCTGTTCAAGCATTATCTGCTGCCGTACCTCGAGCGCTTCCACCGGACCTACCCCGGCATTCGTCTTCACTTGAACCACGGCACGACGCCGGAGATCATCACGTTCTTGAAGGAAGGCCGCATCGACATGGGGGTCGTGCGGATGCCGATCGTCGATCCGCAGCTCGCGGTGAAGGAAAGCCTGCAGCTGCAGGACTGCTTCGTGGCCGGAGCCGCGTTCTCGGGGCTCAAGGACCGCGTCATCACGCTGGAAGAGCTGCTGGAGCATCCGATCATTCTGTTCTCGCGCAACAGCCGCGCGCGCATGGCCATCACGGAGCTGTTCCGGGGATACGGGTACAAAATCAAGCCGGGCATCGAGGTCGGCAGCGTCGACTTGCTCATCGAATTCGCGCGCAAAGGACTCGGACTTTCCTACGTGGCCAAAGAGTTCATCGCCAAGGAGCTGGAGGACGGATCGCTGTTCGAAATTCGGCTGGACGTGCAGCTGCCGCCCTCGCACGTCGGCATCATGACGCTGCGCAGCGTGCCGCTATCGGGCAGCGCGAGCAAGTTTCTCGAGCTCATTCAATAGAGCGTGCGGCAGGCGAGCTTGCGGTAGATACGCCGTCTTATCCGCGCGATCGGCCGACGAAGGACGATGGACAGCATCAGACCGGCGAACGATCCGATTAGCAAGCTCGCCAAGGACAGCGGGAACCCCACGACGAGCAGCAGGATGCCGGCGCCGTAGTCTTCTTCAGCCGGTTCGCTCGGACTTGTTAGCCCGTGCCGGCCGGCGAACATGAGGAGTAGGAAGAAAAGGAAGAGCAGGAGATTCGTCATCAGGACGTACCCTCTTCCGCGTGCGGTCATCGCCGTCAGCGCCGCATGGACCACAAGCTTGATCATGAACAAAGCGCAGATGATGACGAGATCGGCGTAGTTCAGCAGATACGCGAGAAACAATATGGCGAAGCCGCTATGCACGAATGGGGCCAGGCTCAACTCGATGATTCTCCGCATCTGCCGCACGTCCTTCCTCAAAGGATGGTTACCGCCATTATAAGGGAATGCCCGCGATCGCAAAAAGCGCAAAAAGCTCGGATGTTTTTTCTTATTTTCGCGCAACGATGCGCAAAGAAGAGCGCTTGCTGGGTGCATGCGCTCTTTTTTGTTTAGTATGTAGTCCGATATAACCCCGTAACCGCTAGTCCATGACCGAGCCGCACGTTATATTCACGATCGCTCCCGTGATGGCGCTCGCCCGGTCGGAAGCCGTCAGTACGGCGGCGTCGGCCACCTCGCGCAGCGTCGGGAGTCGTCCTAGCGCCGTTCCGTCCGTCATGTACGTTCTTGCCGGCGCGTGCGGGTCACCCCATGTCTCCGGAATCGCATCCGAACGCAGGCAGACGACCCGCACGCCTTGAGAGCCGATCTCGCCGGCCAGGCTGCGCGTGAACCCTTCGATCGCTAGGCACGCCGTGGAGAACCCGCCGGTCAAGTGGTAGCGCCGATCCCGTCCGGACAAGACGGATGCAGACGTCGATAACGTCAGAATAACGCCCGACCGCTGCCGGACCATGTACCGGGCTGCGGCCGTCGCGGTGAGGAAGTGCGTCTGAACGCCGGTTAACACGGGCAGCGTGAAATCCTCATACGCCATCTCCAGCAGCGGCGTGCCCTGCAAATCCCCGCGAATGCCGATGGCATTGAACGAAATATCGATGCGCCCCGACCGCCCCGCGGCTTGCTCGAGATGATGCTCGACCGCATCGAGGTCCAACGCGTCCACTTCCGCCGCTTCGGCCGTGCCGCCCTCTTGCTCAATCTCTCTGGCGACCGCTTCAACCTTGTCAAACGTGCGCCCGGCCAAATACACCTTCGCGCCTTCGCGAGCGAACGCTCGAGCGGCAGCGCCGCCGATTTTCCCGCCTGCGCCGTACACGACGGCAATCTTATCCTTAAGCAGCATGAAGCATCCTCCTTGATCATGGTATGGGATGAAAGAAAAGCCTATCCTCATCATACCTGACTGCGATGAGCCTGGCTTCTTCTGAATTGCGGAATCCGCCCAATGCTTGAGGACACGGCAAGAAGCTCCTCCCGCCCTGGTTGCAGGGGATCGGAAGGAGCTTTCTTCGCGCTATTTCGCCGTGCGGGACTTGAACATGAGGAAGATCAAGTACGGCGCGCCGATTAAGGCGACGACGATGCCGGAGGGGATCTCCCTCGGCGACAGCATGATGCGGCCGATCCAGTCGGCCGCTACGAGCAGGATCGCGCCGAGCAGCGAGGACAACACCAAGAGCCGTCTATGGTTCGAGCCGACCAGCATGCGCGCGGCATGCGGAGCGAGCAGGCCGATAAAGCCAACGGCGCCGACAGCCGACACCGCCGCGGAAGTTAGCACGACGGCCAGCAGCGTCACGAGCAGCCGGGTCCGGCGTACCGGCAGACCAAGCCCGGTCGAGCTGTCGTCCTGGAAGGAGAGCAGATCCACCTTGCGCCCCATCCACCAACCGATCGGCAGCAGGATGAGCGCGAACGGCACAACTTGCGCGAATTCCGGCCAGCTTCTTGCATACGTGCTCCCGGCCAGCCAAGTCAGCGCCGGGGCCAAGGTTAATTTGGCGTAGACGACGAGAATATTGATGAGCGCCGTGCCTGAGGCGGCCACCGCAATCCCGACGAGCGTCAGCACGGTCGGATTCAGCCCTCTTCGCCAAGCGGCGGCGTATACGATGACCGCCGCGGCAATGCCGCCGATGAAGGCGCCGACCGGCACCCAGCCGGCCGGAAGCTGCGGGAATACGACGAGGAGCAGCATCGCGCCGACGCCGGCGCCGCTCGAGACGCCGACGATCTGCGGATCGGCGAGCGGATTGCGCACCGCGCTCTGCATGAGCGCGCCGCTGGCCGCCAAGATCATCCCAACGACGGCGGCGGTGAGCAGCCTCGGCAGCCGAAGCTCGAGCAGCACCTTCTCGTGCAGCTTCGTCCCGCTGCCGGTTAACGTCGCGACTACTTCGCTCACGGACAGATGCAGCGTGCCGTTCATCAGCGCCGCGATACTGACCACGACGAGCAGCACAGCCGATACGATGACGAGCGGAACGAAGGGCAGACGCCTGCCGATCGACCCGACGCTCATCGACGATCGGCCCTCTATCGGAGACGACGAGGCCGCGTGCTTGGACGCTTGAAGCGCCAGCCATATAATCCACGGCCCCCCGATGAAGGCCGTTACCGCGCCCGCGGGCAGCTCGCCGACCGCGCTGGCCGCGAAGCCGCGGGCGACCGTGTCCGCCCCGACGAGAATCGCCGCTCCCCATATCGCGCTGACCGGCAGCAGCAGCGCATGGGCGCGCATGCCGGAGAGCTTGACGATATGCGGCGCGAGCAAGCCGATGAAGCCGATCGGCCCGACGACGCTGACGCTCACGCAAGCCAGCACGATGCCGATCGCCATCGCGAACATACGGGTGCGGCCCACATTCTGGCCCAGCGAGCGGGCGCTTTCCTCGCCGAAGGCGAGCAGGTCCAGGTGCCGCGACGCGAGCAGCACCGCCACGACGCCGCCGAGCACCCACGGCCAGACGAATTGAACCCCGCTCCAGTCATTCTGATTCAAGCTGCCGGAGCCCCACACGAACAGCCCTTGCGTATCTTGCTCGAACAGCATCATCAGCGCGCTCGTCACCGAGGAGAGGACAAGCGTGACGATCATACCCGACAGCGCGATCCGGATCGGCGTTCCTTTGCGCCCCCCGCCCATGCCGAAGACGGCGAGCGCGGCCGCGCCGCCGCCCAGCACGGCGAACAAGAAGGCATACTGGTGCAGCAAGCCCGGCCAGAAGATCGTACCGATGACGACGACGAGGAAAGCACCGGCATTGACGCCGAGCGTCGTCTCCGAGGCGAGCGGATTGCGCGTGACGGACTGCATGAGCGCGCCGGCCACGGCGAGCGCGGCGCCGGACAGCAGTCCCATGACCGTGCGGGGCAGACGAACGCCGTTGATGGCGCGATGCTCTGGCGTATCCTTGGGCCAGAAGAGCGCGTCGACGACGGTCGACGGCGATAAAGCTTTCATCCCTTGCGTCAAGCTGAAGAAGGTCAGCGCGACCAGCAGCAGGCTCCCTCCGGCAAGCATCGCAAACGGCATCCAGCCCTTCGCACGCGAGGTGCGACGGGCTGGAGTTTCGTTCAATGGAGAGGGAGCGGTTACCCGTTCCTTCGCTAGTTTCATTATTGACCTGTCAGCACGCTGACGGCGCGCTCTGCCAGCAGCTTCGCGGAATGAGGGCCGCCGTATGGCCAAGTGTCGCCGCCAAGCGCGAAGACGCGGTTTTCTTTGACGAAGTTCAGACCGGTCCAAACCGCGTTCTTCTCCAGCACGCCCATGACGTTGTCTTCGTTCGTAATGTGCAGATAGTTCGCGTCCGGCACTTGCTGCAAGAGCTCAACGCCGCCCTGCGAGTAGCCATACACTTCGAATTGCGCCGGCTTGAACGTATTCTTCAGTCCGAGCTGCTCGAGCACTTTGATGGCGAGGGCATTATCCGTAGAGACGCGGAACGTTACCGCGTTCTGGTCAACCCATGGCATCGCCAGCGCGATCTGCGCGCCTTCCTTGCCGGCCGCGGCAAGCTTCGCCTTGCCGTCGTCGTACGCTTGCTGCAGATCGGCGAGCACCTTGTCGGCTTCGGCCGTTTTGCCCACGACGTCCGCGATCGTCTTGAACGTCTCGATCATCTCTTGGTATTGGTCGCCTTGACCTTCGGCCGGATACGGGTCGAACAGCAGCGTCGGCGCGATGGCGTTCAGCTGATCGTACGTCGCTTCGTGACGGAACTTCACGCCAATGATCAGATCCGGCTCGAGCGCCGCGATCGTCTCCAGGTTCGGCTCTTGGCGCGTGCCCACGTCGGTCACGTCGGCCGAAAGCGCGGTTGGAGGAGACACCCATTTTTTCATGTTCTCGATGTCCGCTACGCCAGCCGGCTGTACGCCGACCATCAGCAGATCTTCCGCGTAGGTCCATTCGAGCACGACGATCTTCTGCGGCACGCCCGTAATCGGCAGCTCGCCCAGCGCGTGTTTGATGCTGCGCGTCTCGCTTGTCGTATCGGCCGTATCGGTTGCCTGTTCGTTCGCGCCGGCATTCGTCGATGCCGCATTGTTTGCGCCATTCGCGCTGTTGCCGCCGTTCGTGCTGCTCGCGTTGTTGGCGTTATTCCCGCAAGCGGTTGCCAGAACGAGCACGATGGCAAATACGATGAATAGCATGGACGTTCTAAATCTGGACACAATCATTTCCCCCTAGATGCTTGATATCGTCTTTTTCTTGAAACAGAACGAGAAAGAGTGATAATCATTCTCAAATCAATTGAAACCAATGATAATGGTTCTCACTCTTGGTGTCAATGTAAAAAAGGAAATCCGATCGGGAATTATAGCAATTTACATCAGACCTCTTGTCGAAATACGAAAAACGCAGACGGCGCGACTCGCGTGCCGGAGAGTTAGGTCCTATATGCGAACAAAGTCGGCCACGATATTCGGATCCATTCGTCAGACAAATCGGTTGTCCATTTTACGCAATCAAAATAAGCCTATCGATGCCCGATAGACTTCTGATATACCGGAAACGCACGACAGACTTGGGTGGGACAGGCAGCCTCCGGGAAGGAGGTGTATGCCTATGACGTTTACGTTCGAAGAAGTGATGTTGCTCGGGATGTTCGTTCTCGCGTTGCTCACCTATCTTAACGGAAAACGAAAATAACCCGCCCAGGTTAGCGCCAAGGGAACGGGTTATTCTCTGATACTGTTCGGAGGACTCTCATCCAAGTGTCGTGCAGGGAGAGCGTTGGCGCGCTCTCCTGTTTGTTATTTATAATCATACAACGTGTATTTAATACACGCAAGATGAAATGAAACATCATAGGCCACCGCGCTCGCCGTCCTATCCGCGGATTTCCGCCTTCATGCCGGCCCGGTACCTGGTCTCGGCCGCCGCGACGAACGGATAAAGCGCGATGAGCGCCACCGTCCAGTAGATCGACATGCGGAACGCCGCATGAAACAAGGACCGCGACCAGCCGTCTTCGCCAATGATCCAGTAGGCGACCGGATTGGAGATGCCGATGCCGTCATTCGCTTCGGGTATGAGGCTTTGCGTGTAATTTTGAGCCAGACCTATCACCGCAAGCAAGGAGAGAGCGGCGGCAATCGCGACGCCTTTGGAGAACGGATGCCGAACCCCCGCTTTCCAAAGCCCCAGAATGGAACCGGCGACTACGATCAAACTAACCGTCCAATAGACCATGCGTTCCAACGCCTCCCTGTAAGTATTTCCCTACTTCGGACGCTATCCGGTTGCTTGATGTTGCACCGTAAGCCGTCTCTCCGGCCAAAATGTTCCGTTGACTCGCCTACCAGGTCGCGAGCGGCTCCCACTCTCGTTAAACAGGTTCGACGCGCTCCGTATCCCGCTGCTCCAACCGCTGTTCCCAATCCGGTATTTCATTCAAAATGCCCGGCCGCGTTGTCCGAATTAGCCGATATAGATAGCTAACGCCCCGCATTTGCGCCTGATTCAGCTTGTTCATATGCGCCATGGCATCCAATGCGATGCGCATAGCCCCTTGTCCGCCCGCATCGTCCGAAGTCGCCTGGGCGACCGCTTGCCGGAGCATCACCGTATCCGCCGAATACACGGTATTGCGCAGCACGCCCAGCAGCCGCATGAGCCGCAGATCTGACGCGCCGTACAGCCGATAGCCGTTGGCCGGATCCCGCTTGGCCGCGAGCAAGCCCGCCTTCTCCCAATAGCGGATGGCCGACTTCGGCACCTTGACCCGCGTCGACGCCTGCTGCAGCGTCAGCCGATCGTTCCGTTCCGCCTGCTGCGGGTCCTTCTCTTCGTTTCGTAAGTCGGCGATTAACGTCTCGAGTCTTCGCTTTTGTTCGTACAACGCGAGCTCCCGCGCTTTGACCACCCACAGCGCCTCGTCCAGCTTGTCCTCCCTAAACAAACGCAGCACCTCGGTTACGATCTCGATGCTGAAGGCCGGCGCCATCGCCTGAATGCAGGCCAGATAGGCCTCGTGCTCCTCCGTATAACCGCGGTAACCGTTCTCGGCTCGAATCGCCGGAGGGATCAAGCCTTTGGCTTCGTAATTACGCAAGGTACTCGGACTTATGCCGAACCTGGCGGCCATTTTCGACGGATGCATGCTCACGATCAGATTCACTCCCTCCATTAGCTCAACATTAGCTTCATTATAAGGTTTATGGTGCCAAATGCAGCAATTTGGGATCAAACTTTCGCTAAACCTTGCAATTTGCATGCATGTTATACAATGAGTGAGCACGAGAAAATCCGCTGAATGCTGCATCCATTTACGTGGACGCAACCCAATCAGCCAAGGAGGGTTTTATTGATGAAAAACGAGTATCCGGCTTTCCGGCAAGGCATGACGATCGAGGAAATTAGCGAGGCGGGCAACCGTTATATCGAGGGCGAATGGAAGCGATTATACGAGGAGTTGCATGCAGAGCTGACGGAGGCGTTCCGGACGATCGAGGATGCGGCGTACGGCCTGTATCTGGACCGGTTGATGCCAGCCGTGTTCGGCGGTCTGATCGAGGCGGGCTTCGACGTGATGGAACCTCTGCGGGAGGACGATTTCGTCATCGGCCAATGCTTGGTGTTCCGAAGCTCCATGGAAAAATGGGGCAGCGAGGACAACCGCTCCCGCGTCTTCTGGAATGTCGTCCGAGATGCGCAAGGCGAGCCGATCGGCGCGCTGCTGACCGATATCCCCCACTCTCATCTGAAATTCGATATTCCTTCCAGCCCGAAGCTGTACGCGCTGGCCGAGCATGAACGGGAACAAATTTCAGCGGGCATCAGGCGGGTGAAGGGCGAAGGCGGCAAGGAAGACTGAACGCTTTTAACGCCACTCCGACTGCGTTTGCTTGACGTCGAACGCACGCTCTCGCTTCCGGCCTACACATTTCGGGACTCCGCGGTCGATAGGAAATACCTATCATTTCGATATGATAATCGCAATTGATGATCGATAGGGCTCGGAGTAACATCAGTAGTGCAAGGGCCGTGCACGACCCGAACCTAACCCGTACAAGGAGTGATTCAAATGTCGAAAGCCGTCTTCTATCATGCCGGATGCCCCGTTTGCGTGGATGCCGAGCAAACCGTTCTGAACTACCTGGATGCCGCTAAGCTTAGCGTGGAGGTGGTCCATCTGGGCACCGACCGCGACCGCATCTCCGAAGCGGAGCTGGCCGGCGTGCAATCCGTGCCCGCGCTGCTGATCGAAGGGAATGTGTACCACATCAATTTCGGCGCCAGCCTGGAGGATGTCAAGAAAGGGTAAAGCCGAATAAGGCGCCCGGAGCGGAATGCAACTTCCGCTCCGGGCGCCTTCTCTCATTAGCTGGTGATTCACGCACTGACCGAGGCATGCAGCTCCTGGATGAATGCCCGGCTGGCCGCGCAAAGATGCTTGTGCTTCCGGTAGATCAACGCGACCTCCGTCATAATCGCCGAGCCCTCGAGCGGAATCGCGCGAACGGCCCCGCCGCTCGTCCTGACGGCCGATGCAGGCACGATCGAGAGGCCTACTCCCGTCGCGACCATGCGCAGCAGCGCTTCCATCGTCGTCATCTCCAGGACCGGCTTGAGCTTGAAGCCGAGACTGACGCACGCTTCGTCCAGCTGTCGGCGGAGCACGTATGGCGTCGGGAACAGGATCGCGGGCGTATCCTCCAGCGCCGTTAGCGGCAGCGACCCGCGCACCGCCAAAGGATGCTCCGTCGGCACGGCGAACACCAGCTCGTCGCGATAGAGCGGCATTCGCTCGAACAGATCCACGTTCCCATCCAATCCGGCCGACATTACAATGCCGATATCCAATTCGTTGCGGATCAGACGATCGATAATTTCGCCCGTCCTCGCGTCCTGCACCGTCAGCTCGATCGTCGGGTACCGGGCGTGAAATCTCGCAAGCGCGGGAGGAAGCAAGTCGCTTACGACCGACGGCAGCGCGCCAAGTTTAAGCGTTCCCCGCTTGAGCCCTTGCAGTTCCCCGATCGCGGCTTTGGCTTGCGCCAGCTCGTGGAAGACATGAAGCGCGTGCGTCTGCAGCAAGCCGCCGGCCTCCGTAAGCGCGATTCTTTTGCCGATGCGGTCGAAGAGCGGCGTCCCCACCTCATGCTCGAGCAGCCGAATCTGCTGGCTCAGCGAAGGCTGGGCGATGCCGAGCTTTTCCGCCGCGCGCGTAAAATGCAGCTCCCGGCAGATCGCAAGAAAATACTCCAGCTGTTTCAGCTCCATCTGCTCGTCCCCCGTTTAGGCGATCCGCACCCTACATGCCCGGCTGCTCCGCTTACTTCGCCAAACACATGATCGTCCATACCGAATCCCCTTCCTTCTATACCGCCTGTCATAGCTATTGTCACTATATCAATAAAGCGACGCTTCGTCTTCCGCCCACTCGTTCCCAGCGCTCGCGGCAGGCTTGAACCATTGTCCCGTGCATCGTTCCCTGCTAAGCTAATTAGACAGGATCATGTTTATTTAACGGGAGATGCACCTTCATGCACGACGACAAACCATTACCATTGCTCCAGCAAACGTATGCCGCCTTATTAGCTTCAGCCCACGGCTTGCAAGCCCAAGGCGGCACGAGCGCAGCTGCCGCCGCGGCTACGGCGACGGGTCGGAGGGCGAATGATGATCACGCGGCTGCTTAGTCTGCTGTTGGCGGCCGTATCGCCATGGCTCGCGGTCGTCACGGCCGTCATGCTCGGCGCCCTGAGCTATCGGGCGCGAATGCGGCGCCGCCTCGCGCAAGAGCATCGCATCGCGACAGAGCACGGAATCGACGAGGAGCTAGCGCTTGAGATTGGCGGTCTGCGCCAGTACGTGAATATTAGAGGGCATGATATCCGCAATCCGGTCATCCTCTACCTCCACGGCGGGCCCGGCGGCCCGTTCACGCCGGTCATGCACAAATACCAATTCGGGTGGGAGCGCGACTACACGGTCGTCAACTGGGACCAGCGCAATGCCGGGCGTACCTACCTGCTGAACAAATCGCAGGCGGGACAGGTGCGAGATGCATTGACCGCAGACCAGCTGGTCGAGGACATACGCGAGCTCGTCCTGTATTTGCGGGAGCGGTTCGGGCAGGAGAAGATCATCATGATCGGTCATTCCTGGGGGAGCGTCCTCGGGAGCCTGTTCGCGCAGCGCTACCCGGCGTTGACCCGCGCCTATGTGAGCATCGCTCAAGTCGTGCAGCTCCACGACGGCGCCGCGCGGATGGCGGAGGACGTCCGGCAGCTCGCCTTGTCGCGAGGAGCCGAGCGGGATGCCGCGGCCGCGGAACGGCTGGCGGGACGGCTGCGCCGGGATGTCAAGACGACCGAGCAGACGACGGCCAAGCTGCATAAGCTTGCCGCCAAGCATCAGCCCTACAAGCCCGACCCGCTCTTGTTCCTGAAAGCCGGCAGTGTGTCCCCGACGTTCTCCATGAAGCAGCTGGTCTACTTCGCCCGGCGAGAGCAGCTGCAGGCGCCGCTGACCGAATACTTGAGCACCTTCGACCTCCGGACGCGCAGCTCCGCTTATGAAGTTCCGGTAATCGTCATGCTGGGCGAATACGATTGGCCTTACCGTGTTTTGATGGAAGCCCATTACCCCTCGATTCAAGCGCCGCTCAAACAGCTGCATGTCATCGAAGGGGCCGGGCATGACGCGATGCTTGAGCAGCCGGAGGCATTCGAGCGCGTGCTGCGACAGGCGCTCGAGACGGTATTGTAAGCAGGGGTCAAAGCGCCGAATAGAAAGGTGAAGCAGCCGAATCGGAAGATTTCGGCTGCTTTTTGCGCTGCCAGGACGCGCTCTTGCGCTGAGCGTCTACCGGCCCAACCTGCTAGGCGAACGGATCTGAGCTAGTTTGACGCTTACCTTTACGACAGTACCTGTTACAAAAGTGCGTACTTTCCATGCCGCCGTGCGATCCGTATACTCAAACACGAAATGATCCATGTTGAAGGAGGGCAACCGCATGAACACGCTTGTCATCGTCGCGCATCCCGATCTTGAACGTTCCGTCGTCAATAAGCGATGGGTCGAAGAGCTTCGCAACTATCCCGACAACTACACGGTGCACGACTTGCACAAGACCTACCCGGATGGCCGCATCGACGCGAAACGCGAGCAGGCATTAATCGAAGCGCACGGCAGCCTGGTGCTCCAATTCCCGATCTATTGGTTTAATTGTCCGCCGCTGTTGAAGAAGTGGCTGGACGATGTGTTCACGTACGGATGGGCGTACGGCTCGAACGGAGGCGACAAGCTGCGCAGCCGCAAGATAGCGCTGGCGGTCTCGGCGGGCATCAAGGAATCCGATTACCGACCGGACGGCAAATACAGCTATTCGCTCGGGCAAATTTTGGCGCCCTTCGAATTGACGTTCCGCTATTGCAGGGCGGATTACCGATCGTTCTTTGCGTACTATGGCACGGAAGGCGAACCGGGCGAGAATGTGCCAGGGCAGGAGGACGAACCAGCTAACAGCTTATTGGACGACAGCGCGCGGCGGTATTTGCATTTTATCCACAACCTGTAATTTCGGTTCAGAACGGATCGTTCTTCTCGCCCCACTCGCACATCAAGTCCAGCAGCGGCATGAGCGAACGTCCCCGTTCCGTTAACGAATATTCCACCTTTGGAGGTACCTGCGGGAATTCCTCGCGCCGGATGAGCCCGTCGGCCTCCATTTCCTTTAGCATGACGCTGAGCGTCTTGAATGTAATGGTGCCGATCCCCCGCTTCAATTCGTTGAATCGCATCACCTTATGCTCGGACAACCAGTACAGAATGATCATTTTATACTTGCCGCCAATGACGGACAGCGTGTATCCGAAGCCTGTCTCATGAAGCTTGACGCCGGTCGGCACGCAAGTATCGTCCATCGCTCGCGCACCCCTTACCCCCTCGTCAACCCGCGCTCCCGCGGCGCCCGCATCCTTCTTCACTGCCTCACCTCCCACCAAAATATGACGCGCGATTCGGTTCAACCCGAAGAGGAGTCGCTGGCGGCTCCTCCTCTTCGCCTCTTCTTACTTTACCTTTTATTAGGAGGCGGCGGAATCATTCGCAACAGGAAGAGCCGTCACGCGAAAAATTGTATGGCCTACAATTATCGCGTTGAACCGCCATACCGCCACTGCTACAATGGCACATAGACAACCGATAGCTAGCACGCAAGGAAGGTGTATGACTATGAAATATTACGTCGTTGACGCGTTCGCGGACCGCGTGTTCGAAGGCAATCCCGCCGGCGTCATCGTCACGGACCAACCGCTGAAGGACGATCTCATGCAGCGCATCGCGATCGAGAATAACCTCTCCGAGACGGCCTTCGCCGTCCCGGAAGGCGACGATTACCGGCTGCGCTGGTTCACGCCGGGCGGCGAAATCGACCTGTGCGGACACGCGACGCTCGCGACCGCTTTCGTGATCGCGAATTTCCGCGAGCTCGGCGTAGAGACGATCCGGTTCCGGACGCTGAGCGGCGAGCTTGTCGTCCGGCGGCTCGGCGACCTGTACGAGATGAACTTCCCGAGCCGCATGCCGGCCGCTCATCCGTTCGCCGCTCCCATGGCCGACGCGCTCGGAATTATGCCGCTCGAGACATACTTGGGCCGCGACCTGATGTTCGTCTTGGCATCGGAGGCCGACGTCGCGAATCTGTCGCCCGACTTCGCCAAGCTTGCCGCGCTGCCGGATGGGCTCGGCGCGCTCGTCACGGCGCCAAGCGCGGAAGGGAAGCCGTACGACTTCGTCTCCCGCGCCTTCTTCCCGAAGCTGAAGGTGCCGGAGGATCCCGTCTGCGGATCGGCGCACTGCAGCTTCGTGCCGTACTGGTCAGAGCGGCTGGCCAAGCGGAAGCTGACCGCCCGTCAAGTGTCCGCGCGAGGCGGGACGCTCTACTGCGAAGACTTGGGCGAGCGGGTGAGCATGAGCGGGCGGGCCGTGCTCTATGCCACCGCGGAGCTTCATGTCGGAGTAGCGGACTAATGGCGTTGGAGCACACTTCAACCGCGCAGTCCCGCATGGCCGGCGGCGCCCGCGATTTTCGCCAAGGGATGAAGGATTGTCTGCCTACGCTGCCCGGGTATCTAAGCATCGGCCTGGCCGCCGGCGTCATCCAGACGACCGCCGGACTCAGTCTGATGGAGATCACGCTGTTCTGCCTGCTGCTGTACGCGGGTTCGGCCCAGTTCATGGCGGTCGGCATGCTCGTCTCCGGCAGCTCGATCGCGGGCATCGTCATCGGCGCGTTCTTCGTCAATCTGCGTTATCTGCTGCTCAGCGCGGCGCTGTCCCCGTATTTCCGCCATTTGACCCCGCTTCGGAATTTGTTCGTCGGCGCGCTCGTCAGCGACGAGACGTTCGGCGTCGCCATCAGCAAGGCGTCGGACGGGAAGCCGATCAGCGAGCGGTGGATGCACGGACTGAACCTGACGGCTTACGTCTTCTGGTGGCTCGCGAATATCGCGGGCGCGATGCTCGGTCAGTGGATCGCCGATCCGGAGCGGTTCGGGCTCGATTTCGCCCTTCCGGCGATGTTCATCTCGCTCCTCGTCTTGACGATTCTGGGACGGAACCAAATCCGGACGGACGTCATCGTCGCCAGTATTGCCGTTATTGTCGCCGTAGGCAGCTTCTTCTTCCTCTCCGGCAGCCTTGCGGTCATCGCCGCGACCCTGATTGCCTCGACGGCGGGATTGGCGGTGGAACGATGGAAGTAAGATGGGACGTCTTCCTGGCGATATTCGGCGCGTCGCTCGTCACGCTGCTGCCGCGCGTCGTGCCCCTCATGCTGCTCAGCCGCCTGAGCCTGCCTGGATGGTTGATGAGATGGCTGCATTACGTGCCCGTCTCGGTCATGGCGGCGCTCGTCGGACAGGCGCTGTTCTTCCCGGAAGGCGCGGCCGTCGGACTGAGCGGCAACCTGGCGCTCTATACGGCGATACCCTCCTTCTTGGTCGCGGTCAAGACGCGCAGCATTCTCGCGACCGTAACGACGGGGATCGTGGTGCTGATGGTGCTGCGGCTGTTATTTCCCGGGTCATAAGCGCGGGCTAAGCCAAAGCCAAAAAGCCGCTTCGCGGATTCTCGGAATCCCGCGAAGCGGCTTTTTGACTTGTTGCGGCGATGCGACTTACCCCTTCACCGAGCCCCCGAGCAATCCGCGCACGAAATACTTCTGCAGCGCGAAGAAGACGGCGAGCGGCGTCAGCATCGAGATGAACGCGGCCGCGGTGAGCAGGTGCCAGTCGTTGCCGCGGGAGCCGACCAGGTTCGCGATCTTCATCGACATGACCTGCACCTCCGGCTGGCTGCCGAGGAAGATGAGCGACACCAAGTAATCGTTCCACACCCACAGGAACTGGAAGATGCTGATCGACGCCAGCGCCGGCACGGTGAGCGGCAGGATGAGGCGGCTGAAGATCGTAAAATTCGTCGCGCCGTCCATGAACGCCGATTCGAACAGATCCTTCGGCAGCTGGCTGATCGCGTTGTACATGAAATACGTGATGAGCGGCAGCCCGAACGCGGCGTGCGCAAGCCAGATGCCGGCATAGGTGCCGTTCAGGCCGAGCGACGTGTAATCCTTCAAAATCGGGATGAGCGCCACCTGAATCGGCACGACGAGCAGCGCGATGATGATGACGAAGATCGAGCGTCTTCCCGGGAAGCGCAGCCAAGCGAACGCATACGCCGCGAAGGAAGCGATCAGGATCGGGATGATCGTCGCGGGCACGGTGACGGCCATCGTGTTCCAGAATGACTGCCCCATGCCGCTGCCCTTCTCCGTCTTCGTGCCGCCGTCCGGCAGCGCGATTTTGTATTCCTTGCCGCCAAGGACGGCTTCATAGTTCTGCGTCGTGAAGTTGGTGATCGCGCCCCAATGCTTCTCCTGCACGTTGAGGAGACGGGCGCGGCGATTCTCCCAAATGTACCGCTGATCGCCGACCGTGATGCCGGCCCGCAGCTGGTCGTCCGTGTACGTCTGACCGTTCACGTCGATCGGCTCCCGCAAGTCGGTGTCCTTCGGCAGCGTCAGCTGCTCCACCGTCTGCCACTCGCGATGCGGCAGCACGTTCCACCAGCCGGATTGCAGGATGTCCGCCGCCGGCCGGAACGAGGAGACGAGCAGTCCGATCGTCGGAATCGACCAGACGAGGCAGATGACCGCGAGGACGGTATTGACGAGCCACTTCGATTTCTTCAGCTTGCTTCTGCGTTTGGCCATCCTAGAATCCTCCTTCCTTGCGGAACTGGCGCAGGTTGACGATGATGACCGGGATTACCGCGATCAGCAGCACGATGGCGAGCGTCGAGCCGTAACCCGTGTTCTGGTACATGAACAGCTGCCGGTAGAACTGCGTCGCTACGACGTCGGTCTCGTACTGGCCGCCTGTCATGATCATGACGACGTCGAAAATTTTCAGCGTGAACACGATGATCGTCGTCGTCACCGACAGCACCGTGCCGGAGATCGTCGGGATCATGATTTTGAAGAAAATCGTCCATTCGTTCGCGCCGTCCACGCGGGCCGCCTCCAGCATATCCTCCGGAATGCTCTTAATCGCCGCGGAGAAAATGACCATCGCGAAGCCGGTCTGCATCCAGACGAGGATGGCGATTAGGAACAGATTGTTCCACGGCTGGATCATGCTCAGCCACGCTTGCGGTTCGCCCCCGAAGGCGACGACGATCGCGTTCAGCAGGCCGATCTGCTCCTGCTCCGGCTGGTAGTAGTAGATGAACTTCCAGATGACGCCCGCCGCGACGAACGAGATCGCCATCGGCATGAAAATAATCGCTTTCGCCACCCGCTCGAAGCTGCTGCGGTCCGCCAGAATGGCGATGAGCAGGCCGAAGCCGACGCACAGGAATGTGCCGAACACGACCCACAGCAGGTTATTTCGCAGCGCGGTGACCAGCAGCCGGTCGGTGAACACGGCCGCGAAGTTGGCGAAGCCGACGAACTCCGTCGAATTCGCGTTCATGAAACTCAAATAAAGCGTCCTTAGCGTCGGCAGCACGAGCAGCCAGCCCAAGAGCAGCGCCGCCGGCCCGACGAATACGAAAGGCAATAGTCTCCGCTTCCATTGGTCGGGATATTGTTCGACCAGCCAGTTGAATGTGAAGTAAATGCTGTAGATCCCGATTACGCCCCATAACACGGCAAACACGGCGTTCGCGACCGGCGGCAGCCCGGAATCCCGGAAGAACCAGAAAATCAGCCCATGCACGCCGATATTCAGAGCCGGTACGAGAACGGACAGCAACAGCAAGCGCAGAGCATTGCCTTTTCCAGCTCTAAGTTCCATCCGACAACCTCCTCACGTCATAGAAAAAGAGACGTACGCGCCGCGTCAGGCGCGCGCACGCCTCCAGCTTGCCCAAAATTATTTCCAGCCGGCTTGGATTTCCTCCATCGCCTTATCCAAATCGACCGTGCCGCTGACGTAGTCCGTCATGCCCTTCCAGAACGTGCCCGCGCCTACCGCGCCCGGCATCAGGTCGGAGCCGTCGAAGCGGATCGTCTTCGCGGACGAGAGGAATTCCGCCATGCGCTTCTCTTGATCGTTCGCGTACCACGACGGATCCGCGCCGTTCATCGGCGCCGTTACGCCTCCGGATTGAATCCACGTCTTCAGCGAATCGGCCGTCGTGAAGAATTCCATGACCGCGCGCACTTCCGGACGGTCGTTGAACATCGCGTAAATGTCGCCCGAGATGAGCGCAGGCTGGCCATATTGCGCATCGATCGGAGGCAGCGGGAACCAGTCGAAGCTATCCGCGCTCAGGCCTTCCGGGAAGAACGAGGTGATGAAGCCCGCCTGGCGGTGCAGCCATGCTTTCGGCGGATTGTCGAACAGCGGCTTCACGGCATCGCCGAACGACGTCGTGGCGATCGATTTGCGTCCGCCGTACACGTAGTCGTCGTTGAACCAAATGTCGGACATTTTCTGTACCGCATTCTTGACGATCGGATCGGTGAACGGCAGCTCGCCGCTCACCCACTTGTCGTAGTTCTCCGGCGTCGTCGTGCGCAGCATGATGTCCTCGATCCAGTCCGTCGCCGGCCAGCCGGTAGCCGTGCCGCTCTCGATGCCGATGCTCCACGCCGGGTCGCCGTCTTTGGCGATTTGGTCGGACAGCGCCATCAATTCGTCCCACGTCGTCGGCACGGTGTAGCCCGCTTCGTCGAACGCCTTCTTGTTGTACCAGACGAGGCTCTTCACGCTGCTGCGCGCCCATACGCCTGCGTAGACGTCGCCGGACGGTCCCGGCATCGTCGCCATGTCCAGCCAGCTTTGGTTATATTGCTTCTTCAGATAGTCGTCCGACAGGAACGATTTGATGTCGATGACCTTGCCGTCCTTGACGAAGCCCTTGAGCAGACCCGGCTGCGGGAAGTCCGCGATGTCCGGCGCATTGCCGCCGTTCACGCGCACGGAGATGGTCGCCTCGAACTCCTTGGACCCTTCGTACGCGATGTCGATGCCCGTTTTGTCCTCGAAATCCTTGATCGCCGCGTTGAATTTCTGTTCGTCCGCGTCCGTGAACGGGCCGAACATCGTTACCTTCGTTCCTTTATAGTCACCGTTCAGCGCCTTGGCCACGTAGGAATCTCCCGCCGCCGTATCCGGAGTTGTCGTATTCGTCCCGCCTTGGTTCGTCGTGTCGGTCGTATTCGTGCTTCCGCCGCCCGTATTCCCCGAATTGTTCGTCTCATTGTTGCCGCCGCAGGCGCTAAGCGCCGCCGACAGCGCGATAATTGTGCCGAACATCACCAATGCGCTCTTTTTCTTCGTTTTCAAAAGACCTCAACCCTTTCCGAATAATTGCTTGTGTATGGCGCTAACGCGATTGCTTGTGGAGCGGAATGCCTGAATGGGTCCGCATCACCCCCTAAAATAAACTGTATAGGTTCGTTTTTTTATTAGTACCCCGTCCCAACCAATCGGCAAACGACATTCTGAAAAGCTTTTCAGAGAGGGGCGAAAAGAGTCCGCTTGGGTTGATCCGCCAGCGCGTGACCGACTTGGGTCGTCGGGACGCTCGCGGCTCGAAGGCCGCGAGCGGGAGGCTGCGCTCCCCACGCCTCATAGACTTCGGCTCGACTCGCGAACGACCAGCTTATGCGGCACCTTCTCCCGGAGCGGCTCCACGTGACCTCCGATCGCCAGCTCATGAAGCTTGCGCACCGCGCGCACCCCGATCTCGTACACCGGCTGGGCGATCGTCGTCAGCTTCGGGATGAACATCCCGGCCATCCGGATATCGTCGAAGCCGATCACCGACAGGTCATCCGGCACGCGTCTGCCATGCTCGCGCAAATACGAAATCGCGCCCATGGCGAATTCGTCCGATGCCGCGAAGATCGCCGTCAGCTCCGGCTCAGCCGCCAGGAGCTCGCCCGTCGCCGCGTAAGCGTCTTCAAAACGGTGCGCCGCATAGGCGACCGGAGCCTCCTCGGCCTTCAGGCCATGCTCGCGGAGCGCGCGCCGGAAGCCTTCCATGCGCGGTCTCCCGGATATCGTGTCTCCCGGCGGGAAGCTGATCATGCCGATGCGGACATGACCCGAGTCGATCAAGTAGGCGGATGCTTCGAAGGCGGCCAGCTCGTCGTCGATGTCGATCGAGGGAATGTCGTAGTCGGGCGCGTTCGTCGAAGCGAGCACGATCGGCATCCGATAGCGCTGCATCTCCTCGATATACTCGGGATGAAGCGCGTCGCTCGCGAAGATAATCCCGTCGACCTGCTTCTCGTAGAAGCTCTGGATATAGGCGATCAGCCGGTCTTTGTCTCTGTCCGTGTTGCAAATCATCAGGCTGTGCCCGAGCCGTACCGCCTCGTCCTGCATCCCCCTTAGCAGACCGGCGTAATACGGGTTCTCGATATCCGGAATCATCACGCCGAGCGTGCCCGACTTCTTGTAGATCAGTCCGCGGGCGAAGCCATTCGGCTGATATTGCAGCAGATCAATTGCTTCCTGCACGCGCAGCCGTTTCATTTCGGTCACCGTCTCCGGGGCGTTCATCACTCTGGATACGGTGCTGATCGAGACGCCCGCCGTTCTAGCCACGTCGTGTATGGTCGGTTTCATGCGTACGAACGTCCTCTTCGTTTAGGATGAAGTATGGCAGATATGTAGACTGAAAAGCTTTTCTGAAAAGGTTTTCTGTAAGCCCTTACATTTTGTATTATAACCATCGCGCATGATTTTGACAACAACTTCTTGGGGTGGTCTGTCCGACGAACAGTTTGCCATTCGCCGGCTTCCTTTACAGGCAACTCCTTCTTTACAGTCGAGATGTGCATTCGATAAACTGATACTGGATTATTCTGTAAACTATAACATCGCGAAGGGGAGAGATTCCGTGTCCAGCCATTCCGCTAATGCCAACCAACCAGCCGCTCAGCCGAAGATCGGCTCCGTCCTCATCAAGACTTCGGATATGTCCCGTTCCGTCGCCTGGTACCACAACCTGCTAGGGCTATCGGTACCCGAAGCGCCCTTCTCGCCCATCGTCTCCATCCCGCTCGAGAATACGATATTATTGCTCGACTCGATTGGAGACGATCCCGTATCGCCTTCGCCGCACGCGCTGTTCGCGTTCGATTCCGACAACATCGACCGAAGTCTGAAGCAGCTGGAGCGGCTCGGCGTTCGGATCGTCGGCGAAGGCATCGAGCGGTTCCCTGACGTCGCGTTCATTACCGTGCAAGATCCGGACGGGCACCGTCTGATGATCGTTCAATCGTTCTAAAAGGAGGCCTTATGATGCTAGGACCGCGCATCGCGGAAGGATCGAGCTGCGAGGTGTACGAATGGGACGGCCCGGACAAGATCATCAAGCTGTTCCATGCCGATACGCCG
Source organism: Paenibacillus xanthanilyticus (assembly GCF_042682185.1). Taxonomy (NCBI): domain Bacteria; kingdom Bacillati; phylum Bacillota; class Bacilli; order Caryophanales; family Paenibacillaceae; genus Paenibacillus; species Paenibacillus xanthanilyticus. The sequence continues at coordinate 1,253,245 of NZ_JBHUHA010000002.1, forward strand.
CCGCACGCCGTTCGGCTCGAATATGGCAATCACGAAGCGGCATGGGCCTCCGGGCTGCCGGTACCACGACCGTATGAGCAAGTGAAATGGGAGGATCGCCTCGGCATCGTGTTCGAGCGGGTCGCCGGCGATACGCTCGTCAGCCGGCTGTTCGCCAGATTGAACGCGCAGGAACCGATGGACGCGGAGCTGCGTCTGCTCGCGGACGTGCTGCATCGCATACATAAGATGTCCCCTCCCGGGATCATCACAGACCAGAAGGCGAATCTGAAGGGCATTATCAGTCGGCCCCCTGGCCTGATACCGGAAGAGATCACGGCTCTCCACGCGTACCTCGACCGCCTTCCCGCCAAACGGCAGCTGTGCCAGGGCGACGCGAACCCGAATAATCTCCTCATTCGGGAAGCAGACGGCGAAGCGGTCATGATCGACTGGATGCACGCCTCCCTTGGCAACCCGGCCGCGGACGTCGCGGAAGTATGCGTGATGCTGGAGTATGCCGTCCTGCCGCCCGAGACGCCCGCTGCGGCCAAACGGTTCTTCGAAGAAACACGAGAGGCCGCCTATCGCCTGTTCATCGGCGAGTATTGCCGGTTGTCGGGGATGTCGGAGGCGGAAATCCGCGAATGGTATGTCCCGCTGGCCGCGCGGGCAATCGCGTCCGGGGCCATTCCGGAGGAGCAGGCCGCGCGTCTGGCGTCCATGATTCGGGAGCGGCTGCAAGCGACGAAGTCCGAAGGTTAGGAACAACAAAGGCAGCCATCGGAGATGCGTTCGCGCCTCCCATGGCTGCCTGTTCTGCTTGTGTATGTATCTTCGATATTAGCCGTACGCCGGTCACTCCGCGAGCGACTGCTGCAGCGCGTGGATTTCCCGGTATAGCTGGAGCAGCTCGGTCTCCTTCATCTGGATGAGCAGCGCCAGCTCCTCGATGCGCGCGCGCATGTCGTTCCGGTCTTCGGAGCCGGCGTCCGACAGCGAGCAGCCGAAGTTCTGGCTTGCCCAGACGGCCGCGGCTGCCCGGCCGTCCGACCGGTAGATCGCCGAGAAGTTCTCGAAGATGGCGTTCATCGTCTGCCTGCGCTCGTAGCTGAGCACGCCCATCCCGTCCTTCGCGTGCGCGACCGCCTGCTGCAGCTGGAAGTCGTTCAGCTTGCCCCGCAGACTTTCGCCTCGGTCGATCTCGCGGATCAACGACGTATATACAGTTTGAAAAAGTTCGGCTTCCGCCCGCATGTCTTCCTGGGTGATGTAGGGGAGGTGTTCCATCGGCCGCCGCCTCCTTGGCTTAAAATCAGCTTGACTCTACATCGTTCGGCGGCGGCATTCCTTTTCGGTCCGTGACGGCGGTAGGCTTACGCCATCCAAGCCATCGGCCTGCCCTTATTCGCCGTACGGGTCGATCGTCCGGATCGTGCCGTCCTCGTTGTACGTCAGCTCCGTCATTTTCACGCTGCGCTTATTATCTGCGCCGCCGGAGAGCGAGCTGTCGTGATAGAACAGATACCATTTGTCTTGGAATTGCACGATGGAATGATGCGTCGTCCAGCCGAGGACCGGCGTCAGGATCGTGCCTTGGAAGACGAAGGGGCCGAGCGGGTTGTCGCCGATCGCGTAGACGATCTGGTGCGTCGTGCCCGTCGAATAGGACAAGTAGTAGCGATCGTTGTATTTGTGCATCCACGGTCCTTCGAAATACCGCCGCTCCTCGTCGCCTGCCAGGATCGGATTGCCTGCGTCGTCCACGATCTCGATCTCGCCCGGCTGCTCGCGGAACGTCAGCAGATCGTCGCTGAGCCGAGCCGCGCGCGGACCCAATGCCGGCTCGTCGGCCGCAGGACCTTCGCCTGCCGCGTCGTATTCGCCCGTCCGCCACTTCTCCAGTTGGCCGCCCCATAGACCGCCGAAATACATGTACGCCTGGCCGTCATCGTCGATAAACACCGCCGGGTCGATGCTGAAGCTTCCGGGGATATAGTCCGGTTCCGCGACGAAAGGACCTTCCGGCCGACTGCCCGTCGCCACGCCGATGCGGAAGACGTCCTCGTGATCCCGAGCAGGGAAGAACAGGTAGTATTTGCCGTCCCGGTACGCCGCATCAGGCGCCCACATTTGCTTCGAGGCCCACGGCACGTCCTTCACGTGCAGCGCTTCGCCGTGGTCGACGCACGCGGCATCCGCGTCTTCCATGGACAGCACATGGTAATCCTCCATATCGTACTGGTCGCCGTTGTCGTTGGATTCGCGCTCGTGGTCGAGGTCATGCGACGGGTAGATATAGATTTTGTCTTCGAATACGTGCGCCGATGGGTCGGCGGTATAGATATGCTTCACGAGCGGTTCGCCGCTTTTGGTGCGTTGGGTCATGTTCTCGCTTCCTTTCCTCGTTCCGAAATGGTTTGGCGGGCTATGCGATTGGCTTTGCTCATTGTTAGCTTCAGCTCTGCTCAGTAAATCGCGCGCTTCTGCTCGTCGGGCACGCCGCTCTTGCGGTAGAAATACGTGTTGATCCGGTCGCGCCATTCCTTGGCGTGCTCCGCCTGCTCGTGGAATCGGGCCAGGGCTGCGTCGTAGACATCCGCCGCGACGAGCCCTTCGAGCGACGCCCACCGCCGGGTTAGCTCCTCCGTGCGCCGCGCCCCATCGAAGTGCGTATCGTAGATATGCTGGATGACCGTGCGCCCGGACTTCAGCCGATGCCCGTAAGGGACGTGGTGGAAGAACAGCAGCAGCTCATCCGGGCATTCCGCGAGCGATTCGTACATGCCGGCGTTCGGGCCCATATATTGACCCGCGTAGCCCGTGCCCGTGAGCACGGTCCGGTCGACGCCGACGCCGTCGCGGTCGGCAAAATGGTACGTGCCCCATTTGTCGTACTCGTAGCCGTCCACGTTCGGTCCGTAGTGATGGTTCGGATTGACCATCCAGCCGACGCCGAGCGGCGCCGTGTACGACTCGTATATGTCCAGCGAATCCATCAGCATGCCGACTACCGCGTCCGTGACCTGCCGGCTTGCGCCGAACGTCTGCAAGGCCCATTCCTCGGCGATCGCCTCGGCGGACAGCTCGGGATTCCACGCCAGACGGCCGTAGCCGTACAGGTTCGCTTGGGCGAGCGGATGGCCGGTCCAGTTGGCGTCGGCGCCGATATTGGACACTGCCGCGAACCCGCCAAGCGCCCGGTCGTGAACGCTGCCGTCCACGACTCGCTTGACCGGGGAGGCGTTCCCCTTCGCGTACGTCTCGAAGTCCAGCACCGCCTTCCATTGCGGCACGAGATAACATAGATGCCGCTGCTGGCCGGTATATTCCTGCGTGATCTGGAACTCGACGACTTGGTTCGTCCGCTCCATCGCGCCGAGCAGCGGCGAGACCGGCTCGCGCACCTGGAAATCCATCGGCCCATTCTTGATCTGCAGCACGACATTATCGTGGAACGCGCCGTCGAGCGGCAGGAAGTGATCGTACGCGGCCCGCGCGCGGTCCGTCTTCCGGTCGCGCCAATCCTGCTTGCAGTTGTAGACGAAGCAGCGCCAGACGACCAGCCCGCCATGCTCTTCAAGCGCCTCGGCCAGCATGTTCGCGCCTTCCGCGTGGCCGCGCCCGTAGGTGAACGGCCCCGGCCGGTTCTCGGAATCCGCCTTGACCAGGAAGCCGCCGAAATCAGGAATTGCCGCGTAGATGTCCGCCGCTCTATCCCGCCACCACCGCTTCACGTCCGCATCCAGCGGATCGGCCGTCGGCAAGCCGCCGACCTCGATCGGCGCAGCGAAATTGATGCTCAACAGCAGCCGGATGCCATAGACACGGAAGATATCCGCCAGCTCGGCAATGCGCGGCAAGTAGTCCTCGGTGACGAACCGGGATTCCAGCCGATGCGCATTCACGTTGTTGATCGAGATCGCGTTGATGCCGGTCGATGCGAGCAGCCGGGCATAATCCCGAATGCGCGCCGGGTCGAAGTCGATCGCGTCGTTCTTGTAGAAGATCGACGGCCCGGCGTAACCGCGCTCGATGCTGCCGTCGATGTTATCCCATTGGTTCATCATGCGCAGCTTGTTCGCCGGCCGCTCGATTACCTCCAGCCCGCTTGGGTCGGCCCCCGTCGCCAGCAGCCGCAGCAGGTGAAAGGCGCCGTACAGTGCGCCGACCGGCGTGTGAGCGCCGATCGCGGTCGCGCCCTCTCGGGTCCGGATGGCGAACCCTTCGCGGCCGAGCTCCGCAACCTCGACGCCGAAGATGTCCCGCAGCCGTTCGTTGGCCGCGAAGGTGCCGACGAGAATGCCGGTCCCGACGCCGATCGCGGTATCCGGCTCGGGGTCCCTTGCGCCGTTCTCTCCGGCGGCGTCTGTCGGGAACACATGAATCTCAGGCAGTTCACTGTACATGGCCCCGATCCCTTCGGCCAGCTCCGAGATAGCCGCGCGGACCGTATCGTCTCGGTCGCCGGAGGCGATCCAGCCATAACGGAGCGAATCCTCCTTGCTTGTCGCAGAATCTACGCGCGGGTGATAAGCGAGCCAAGCTCGGTAGCCCGCCTGCCCTTCATGCTGCTGTTCGCTCATGTCGACTCTCCTTCTTTTTTGATCTTGACAACATCAAGGTCCTTCGTCTTAGAATGTTGGTCATATCATCCATTCACGGGAGGACAGAATCATGACGATTACGATGCAAGACGTCATCGCCGAGCTTCGCGGCACGGTGCCGCCCATCGCGGACACGGCCGACACGCTGGATGGCGCGTCGCCGGAGACGCCCGTGACGAGCATCGCCGTCGCGTTCATGCCGACGCAGGCGGTGATCGAGCAAGCCGCGTCTATGGGCGCCAACCTGCTCGTCGTCCACGAAAGTCCGTATTACAGCCATCGTCCGGAGCATGCGCCGCATCTGGCCGATGACCCGGTGTGCCGGTTCAAGCGCGACTTCCTCCGCCAATCGGGGCTCGCCGTCTACCGGCACCACGATTACTGCCACCGCCTGCAGCCCGACCCGATCATGACCGGCCTGCTGCAGAGCCTGGCGTGGGATACGCATGTCGAAGCTATGCTCCCTACTGCCGCGGTGCTTCAAGTACCCGCGAGACGTGCCGCGGAGCTGGCCGCTTACGTGAAAGCGAACCTTCGCCTCCCTTACGTGCGGCTGACCGGCGATCTCGACATGCGCTGCGAGCGGATCGGCGTGCTCGTCGGCTACCGGGGCGGGGGCGCCAACGCCATTCCGCTCTTCCGCGAGCACAAGCTCGATCTGATCGTCGCCGGCGAAGGGCCGGAGTGGGAGACGCCCGAATACGTCCGCGACGCCGCAAGCCAAGGCAGCCCGACATCCTTGCTCGCCATAGGCCATGCGGAGAGCGAAGAACCGGGCATGCGCGTGGTGGCCGAGCAGCTGCGCGGCCGGTATCCGGAGCTGCCGGTTCATTTCATCCCCGGGCAGCCGGTGTTTCAAATAATCTAGAAGGGGCGCCGCCCCGTTGACCGGCTTTTGTTGCTCCCTCCTCCCACCTCCTCCGCCGAGGAGGCTCCAAAGGGCTTTGCCCTCTGGACACCCTTGTTCGTGCTAGCGCGTTTGTTCGCGAACGGCGGTTGGGCTTGAGTGTGGCACGCTTTTGTCCTGACGGACAAAGCTTCAGTGGGTTTAAAGTTTGTCCTAGGACATATGCTGTAGACTCTATTGTCAAGCTGCAATGGGCTGTAGCCGACCATCCCCGTAACCTTGTTGTCCGGCGTTCTACCGCCCTTCCCCCAGCTCCAGCAGCTCCCGCACCGTCACGAGCCGGAAGCCGTCCGCGACCAGCTCGCGGACGAGCGTCCGGACCGCCTCCACCGACTGCGAACGGTCGCCGTAACCGTCGTGGAAGAGCAGGATGCTGCCCGGCACCAGGTGATCCCGCGACTTGTCCAGAATATGCGCCACGCCCGGCTGTTCCCAGTCATGCGTCTCGGTGTTCAGCGCGCCGATCGTCTCGCAGCCCATCTCGGCTGCCAGCGCCAGAATATCGTCGTTGGCCGCCAAGTACGGAGCGCGGAAGGTACGCACTGCTTCGCCCGTCACCTCGCGAATGATGGCGTCGGTGCGGCGCATTTCCTCCGCCGCTTCCCCGATCGCGATCTCCGTCAGATTCGGGTGCGCGTACGTATGATTGCCGATCTCGTGTCCTTCCGCATAGACGGCTTCGGCGACTGCGCGGTTCGCTTCGATCTGCTCGCCGATCATGTAGAATGTCGCCTTCCCGCCTACCTCCCTGAAAATCTCCAGCATGTGCGGCGTATAAACGGCATTCGGGCCATCGTCGAACGTGAAGGCGATAACCTTCTCCGCCGTCGCGACCCGCTTCACCGTAATGCGTTGTTCCATCGTTGATTCGCTCCTCTCCGGCAGGCGGCGCTAGCAAACGGCCGCCGCATCGTCTACAAGTTCGCGTTTCGCGTCCCATAGACCTGCTGGCGGCCATCGCCAGACTTATCCTTTCACGCCGCCGAGCGTCAAGCCTTTCACGAAATACCGCTGCAGGAACGGATAGACCATGATGATCGGCAAGCTCGCCACGATCGTCATCGTCGCCCGGATCGACGTCGGCGTCACATAGTTGGCCGCTGCCGAGCCGTTCGCGAAGCCGCCAGCCGGGTCGATCGAGCTGCCCGAGGCGTTGGAATTTTGAAGCATTTTCATCAATTCGTATTGCAAGGTGCTCAGCTCGACGTTCGACGAGTTGTAGAGGAAGACGTCGAACCACGAGTTCCACTGATAGACCGCGGTGAACAGCGACGTCGTCGCGAGCACCGGCAGCGTCAGCGGCAGCACGATGCGCATGAACGTCGTGAACTCGCCGGCGCCGTCGATCCGGGCCGATTCCATGAGGCCGTCCGGCAGCCCTTCGATGAACGAACGGATGACGATGATGTTGAACACGCCGATGATCCCGGGAATGATGTACACCCAGAAGCTGTTCATCAGTCCCAGCTCCCGCATGAGCAGGAAGTTCGGGATGAGGCCGCCGTTGAAATACATCGTCAGGACGAAAGCGAGCGTGACGAACTTGCGCAGGACGAAATCCGGCCGGCTGATCGCATAGGCGATCATCGCCGAGCAGAACGTCGAGATGATCGTGCCAAGCACGGTCCGCATCACCGAGATGAACGTCGCGTGGACGATCGTGCCTTGTTCGAATACGTACTTGTAGCTGTCGAAGGACAGCACGCGCGGCCAGAAGTAGATGCCGCCCTTGACGGAATCGCTGGCGTCGTTGAGCGACACGGCCAGCATGTTGATGAACGGATAGACGGTCACGATCATGAGGCAGATCATGAACGCGTAGTTGAACCAGTCGAAAATACGGTCGCCGATCGGGACGCGCCGTTTGTAGCTTTTCTCCGCGATTGCCATGGTGCTCCCTCCTTAGAACAGTCTGTCCTGGCCGAACCGCTTGGCGATGGCGTTCGCGGAGAACAGCAGGATGATGCTGATGACGGTCTTGAAGATGCCGGCCGCGACGGACAACGAATAGTTGCCGAGGTTCATGCCGTATTTCAAAATGAAAATCTCGAGATTTTCAGAGTAGTCGACGTTAAGGCCGTTCCCGAGCAAATATTGCGGCTCGAAGCCCGTCTCCAAAATTTGGCCGAGGTTCATAATGACGAGCACGATGATAACCGGACGAAGCCCCGGCAGCGTAATGTGCCACATGCGCTGGAGCCGGCTCGCACCGTCCATCTCCGCCGCCTCGTATTGCGCCGGATCGATCGTCGTCATCGCGGCCAGGTAGATAATCGTATTCCAGCCGATGTTCTTCCACACTTCCGAAGCGCCCATGATGCCCCAGAAATACTTGCCTTCGCCCAGCCACAGGATGGGTTCGTCGATAAAGCCGAGATTCATCAAAATAATGTTGATGATGCCGCCGTCCGCGGACAGCGCCGTCTGGATGATCGTGGCGGCCACGACCCACGAAATGAAATGCGGCAGGTAGCTGATCGTTTGCACGAAACGCTTGAATATCGCATTGCGCAGCTCGTTCAGGAGCAGCGCCAAAATGATGGCGGTCACGAAGCCCAGCACGAAATTGATCAAGCTCATTGCCAGCGTGTTGCGCAGCACGAGCAGAAACCGGTCGTCCTCGAACATGAACCGGAACTGCTTCAGGCCGACCCACTTCTGGTCGCCGAACCCTTTGGCCGGCTTATAATTCTGGAAGGCGATCGTCCAGCCCCAAAGCGGCAGATATTTGAAGATCGCCAGCCAGATCAAGAAAGGCACGGTCATGAACACGAGCGCGCGCTGGCTGATCAGCCTTTTCATGAACAGTCTCATCGTTCCACTTCCTCTACTTCGGGTGCTATCGGCCTTACGCTGCGGTCTTGGATGCTGTGCGTAAAAAGAGCGGCGGGGGCGGCCCAGGTGCATCCGGCCCCGATTCGGACCGGCCGGTGCCGCCTCCCGCCTTTCACTCTTCCTCTTGCGTCGGTTCGGCCGTTAATTCGTGCCTTTGATCTTCGCAACCTTCTTCTTGATCTCTTCGGTCATCGTCTTCTCGTATTCGTCGACCGGCGTCTTACGGTATTCCGTCACGTAATCGTTCCAGACGCTCTCGAATTTATCCGGCGCGGCGAGCACGATCTTGGCGAAATATTTCTTCTGCAGGTCGGTCTGCTTGACGGTGAAAATTTGGGCCGGCGTATCCTGCTCGAGCGCGATGCTCCAAGCCGGGTACCACGGACGGTCGTCCGGCGCGGCGAACAGGTCGGCATACGTCTTGGCGTTGTACTTGGCAAGGCGCTCCTTCTCGGCGTCGGTGAAGGACGCTTGGGCGACCTCCGGCTGGCGGCCGGGATCGACGGCGTTGCCGTCCGGGAACGTGGAGCCTCCGCCGTACATCGGCCAATAGTAGGCGAAATAGCTGATGCCGACTTCGCGGGAGTAATCGTTGTCCTTCAGCTTCTCGATCTGCTCCGGCGTCCGGTACAGGCGGCCATTCGCGTCCACTTCGTACGTCTCGCCTTGGATGCCCCAGCGCGTCAGCTTCTGGTTCTCGTCCGTCAGCAGGTTGTCGAAGAATTTGATAATGCGTTCCGGATCCTTCGCGCTCACCGTAATGCCGATGCCGCGGTTATTGACGAAGGAAGGCGGGTCGAGATATTGGTCTTTGGTATTCTCGTCGAACACGATCGGCAGCGGGAAGTACATCAGATCGTCATTGCCGGCCTTGTTGACCGTATTGAACGCCTGCTGCACCTGCCAGCCGTAATCGAACAGGCCGAGCACTTTGCCGGAGGTCAGCTTGGCGAGATATTGGTCGTAGTTGTCGACGAACGACGATTTGTCGAGCAAACCCTTGGCGTTCAGGTCGTTCAGCGTCTTCAGCCAGCGCTTCGTGCCGTCGTTGTCGCCGTATACCTTCGCTTCCATCGTGTTCACGTCGACTTGCACGCCGCCGTCGTTCGGATAGCCGGCCAGATGGTTCGGCGGGTTCGTCGTCGCGAAGAAGCGCCAGTCGTGCGTCAGCGTCGTCATGCCGATCAGGTCTTCGCTCGCGTGCTTGACCGTGTAATCCTCGATCAGCTTCACGAATTGGTCGAGCGTCTTCACCTTCGGATAGCCGGCTTCCTTCAGTACGCGGTTCTGAATCCAGAACGCGCCTTGGTCGATCGTCGGGCTCGGCTTGAATTCGCCGACGAGCGGGGAGAACGGCAGGAAGTAGATGTTGCCGTCTTCGGCTTTCATGAGGTTGAAGTAAGGCTCGTACACGCGCTTGATGTTCGGTCCGTATTTGTCGATGAGGTCGTTCAGCGGAATGAACGCGCCCGCGTCGAGAATCTTGTCGATGCCGGCGTCCGGCTGGATGACGTCCGGATATTCGTTGCTGGCGATCATCGTGCCGATCTTCGTCTGCAGGTCGCCGACGAGGAACTCTTGCTTGAAGTTGACGCCGGTCTGCTCCTCCAGAATTTTGCCGATCTTCGTCTTGTTCGTGTCGATGTCCTTGTTCGCCGTCGCATTGAAATACGTGAACGTCACCGGAGCCGGCTTCTCAGCCTCTCCGCCGGCCGCGTTCTGGTTCCCCGCGTTCGCGTTCCCTTCGTTCGCCGGCGCCGGCGCGTTGTTCCCGCCGCCGTTGTTGTTCCCCGAGCAGCCGGTGATCGCTACCGCGAAGGCCGTGGCGAGCACTGCCGAACTGAGCCATTTTTTATTCCGCATGAATCGCTTCCCCCTCTGATTCGCCTGGTATTGTAAGCACTTTCATTATAGAATGCGGACCCTGCCCCGCTTAATGGAGAAACTAAACTTGTTACTGCATTATGTTTAGAATTGCTCCTCCTCCCACCTCCTCCGCAATGCTGTCAGGTTAAGTAGGGCTCCGCCCCTTTGACCCCACTTTTGTTGCTCCCTCCCCCTTCCCCCTCCGCTGAGGGGAACCAAGCATATGCTTCCGAAGGGCGCTTTCCGTTGGAAAACGCTCAGACTTCGCCCTCTGGACTCCCTTCTTCGTGCAGCCATCACGGTTCGCGGTCGGCGGGTTGCTTCGAGCTGGCACGCTTTTGTCCTCGCGGACAAAGCTTCAGTGGGTGTTGAAGCCCGTCCTATGGCTTAATCCTGACAACTATAGGCCGCCGGTGGCTTCGCCCGGTCTCGATTGCGTTCTAAATCGCGCTCCGGCTCTCTTGCGGAAGCGCGTCCCGCAGCAGGATGTCGACGGTCGTCCCGACGCCCGGCTCGCTGCGCATGCGGAAGTCCGCGCGGTCGCCGTAATTGAGCTTCAGCCGGTAATACACGTTCGCGATGCCGATATGCTCGCCCATCTCCCCGCCGCCGGCCAGCTCGTCCATAAGCGTACGCAGCCGCTCGGGCGTGATGCCGCCGCCGTTATCCTCGACCGTGCAGCGCAGCCCCTCCGCCGTCCGCCTGACGCTGACGCGAATAAGCCCCGCGCGCTTCACCGCCTCGATGCCGTGTATGCTCGCGTTCTCGACGAGCGGCTGGAGCGTCATCTTCGGCATGAGCGCGCCGAAAGCTTCCGGATCGACGTCGATCTCGTAGCGCAATTTGTCCTCGAAGCGGTATTTCTGGATTTCCAGGAAACAAACGACCAGATCGATCTCCTCCCGCACGCTCACCCAATCCTTGCCCCAGGCGAGCGACCTGCGGAAGATTTTGGCCATGTTATGGATGATATGCGCCGTCTCCTGCTCCTGCTTGATCAGGCTGCGCATGCGGATCGTCTCCAATGCGTTGAACAGGAAATGCGGGTTGATCTGGCTCTGCAGCGCGTTCAGCTGCGCCTGGTTGCGCCCGAGCTCCAGCTCCTTCTTCTGAATGTCCGCGATATAGACGTCGTTGATCAGCCGGCGGATTTGCAGCGTCATCTGGTTGAACGCCTCGGTCAGCTGCCCGATCTCGTCGCGCGTCTCCGGCTCGGTGATCGGCTCGAACGTCTGGTTCTTCACCCGCTTCATCTGCTTCAGAATGCGGACGAGCCTCGTATTCATCGAGCGGTTGAACCAGACGATGATGAGCGTCGGCACGAGCAGGTTGAGCAGCGCGAAATAGAACAAGAATTGGCGCGACTCCCGCACGTCGGCGAGCACGTCCTCCTCCCGGAATGCCCCGGTCACCCGCCAATCCGCCAAATAAGACGCCGAGAACGGCTCGCGGAACAGCAGCGTGCCCCGTTCCTTCGCCGCATCGTTCATCCACGCGCCTTGTTCCGCATCCTTGTCCGCCTCCGCATCGGTCGAGTAGAGCAGCCGATCGCCCTGGGACAAATAGAGCGTGCCGTCCAGCGTCGCGTTCTTGAACACATCCTCCGTCAGCGCCGGGTGGAAATCGATGCGCAGCAAAATCGGACGACGCACGCCCGCCTCCGATCCGCGAATGCGCCGCAGCAGGCTGATCGTCTTCTGCCCGCCCGTCGTCTCCGGCGCCAGCTCCAGCGCGATGACGTCCGAGGGCGCGGCCGTGCTCACTTGCGGGTACCACGGCTGCAGGCGGAGCCGGGCGTCGATCGGCTGGACACGCCCGCCGTAGACGATCGAATCGTTGTCCGTGTAGATCGTGATCGCCTGAATCGTCTCGTAGAGCGGACTGTACTTCTCCAGCATGAGGCTGATGTAGCTGTTGTAGTGCTCCACATAATCTGCCGGATTGTCATACCGCTGGCTGACGTATTCCCATAGGAGGGTGTCGTTGTACAGCACCGTCGAGATGCCGGCCGCGGCGTTGATGCTGCTTTGCAGCTCGTCGCGGATCTGCTTGACGGCGACCGAGATATCGTTCATTTTCTGATGGCGGATGTTGCCGGTCGTAATGGCGTAGAACACGACGTTCGTGGCTACGACCGGAATAAAAACCGAGAGAACGTACATGAGCAGCATTTTGTTCCGCAGACGGACGTTGTTCAAGTTCAGCAGCATGCGCAATCGGCGTCTCATGGCGTTCTCGCCAGCTGCGCCTGCTTGTATTCCGTCGGCGAGCAGCCCTCCACCTTCTCGAATTGCTTGATGAAATATTCCGAGCTGCTGAAGCCGACGAGCTCGGCAATCTCGTAGATTTTGCGGTCGGTCTGCCGCAGCAGCCGCTTGGCCTCGCCAATGCGCAGCTGGAGCAGGAAATCGTTGAAGTAGACGCCGTACGTGTTCTTGAACAGCTGGCCCAAGTAGACGGGGTTAATGTAAAAGCGCTTGGCCATGCCCTTCAGCGTAATCTCCTCGTTGTAATGCGCTTCAATATACTGCCGTACCCGGTGAATGCCGCCGCACGTCTTGCGCTTGCGCAGCTGTTCCATGCAGACCGCGCTCTCGGCGAGGAATTTCTCCAGCTTCTTCAGCAGCATGCCGAGCGTCTTCGGCGTCTGGTTCCACTGCAGGAGCGGCGCAAGCGAGGCCAGCTCCGGCTCCTGTCCCTCGTTCATCCCCCGCAGCGCGTCGAGCACGCGCATGACGCACTTGGATAGCGACGCCATGACCGCGTCGGTGGTGAACGCATGCCGCTTGAAGTCCGCGCCGATCCGGGCGACCAGCCCCGACAGCAGCGGAATGTCGTTCTCCTCCACACCCTCCTGCAGCGCGGCATAGACATCCGCGTCCAGGTCGCGGAAAGCAAGCCCCGCCTGCGACGCCATGTCGGCGGTCAACACTTGGCGGTCGTCCAGCGCGAACTTCGCGTTCATCGCGTCGCGGGCCGCTTCGTAGGAGCGCTTCAGCTCGCTCGGCCGCTCGACGACCGGGCCGAGATAGAGGCGCAGGAAGCCGCCTTCCTCCCCGCCAGCCCGGTGCAGCAGACGCGCGCCGAGCCGCTCCAGCTGGGCGGAGCCGAGGTCGGACAGATGGCTGGGCGTCAGCAGGAAGCCGAACGTGTACGGACTTAAGTCGTGGACGATCGGCGCCCCGCCGCCAAGCCGCATAAGCGCTTCGCCGATCGCGATCTTCCATTGCCGCAGCGACTGCGCCTCAGCCTCCGCGCTCTCTCCACAGCCGTTGCGCTCGGCGATGACGTAGCAGCACGAGCCTTGCCCGAGCCGCAGTACCGCCTCCAGATCGGCTGGCGGCGCGCCTTCCGCGCCTTCGAACAACAGCTCGTTCAGTACCGCGTCAGGGGTCCGTTGGCGGCCGCCCTTCTCGTCCCGACTGGCGATCCTGCGGTTCATCCGCGTCAGCGTCTCCGTCAGCTCTCCGTCATCGATTGGCTTCAAGATGAACTCCTGCACGCCGAAGCGCATCGCGCGCTGGGCATACGAGAACTCGTTGTAGCCGCTCAAGATGATGAACTCCGGCGCGCGGCCGCCGCTTGCCTTGACCGTCTCGATGAGCGACAGGCCGTCCATGACCGGCATCCGAATGTCCGTCAGCACGAGGTCCGGCATATGCCGCTCGATGAGCTCGGCGGCCTCCTCGCCGTCCTCCGCCTCCGCGATAATCTCGTAGCCGAACGCCTCCCACGGAATCAGCTCCTTAAGCCCTTTGCGCACGAAGATTTCATCATCTACCAGCAGTACTTTTCGCATGACGACGCCTCCTTTGAATGTAAGCGCTTAAAAATCTAAAGATAGGACAGCACGATCTATACTTCTTCCATTCCGCCCCTATGCCGGCAGCGGTAAGCTTACGGTGATTCCATGAGCAACTGGAGCACGAATGCTCCGGGAGGGAGAGATTGAAGTGTCAACAACAACGAGGCAAGGTGCTTATGCAACCGGACAATACCGGAATTTGCTGCAGGAATACGGGTATGCGCCGGAAGCGATCGACGCCCGCGTCGAAGCTTGCTGGAACGGCTTGTTCGGGGATGCGCCCGAAACCCGAATTTATTACGAGGCCGGCGAGGACATGGGCTATTTGCTCGATACCGGCAACCTGGACGTGCGCACCGAAGGGATGTCGTACGGGATGATGATGGCCGTTCAGATGGACCGCAAGGACGTATTCGACCGCATCTGGCGCTGGACGATGGCGCATATGTACCTGGAGGAAGGCCCGAACGCCGGCTACTTCGCCTGGTCGTGCCTGCCGGACGGCACGCGCAATTCGAACGGTCCGGCGCCGGACGGCGAAGAGTTCTTCGCGCTGGCCCTCCTCTTCGCATCCCATCGCTGGGGCGACGGCATGGAAGCGCCGCTGGATTACGGCCGTCAGGCGCGCAAGCTGCTGCAAGCGTGCATCCATAAGGGCGAGAACGGCGACGGCTTCCCGATGTGGAACCCGGCCAACAAGCTGATCAAATTCGTGCCGAACGTCGAATTTACCGATCCGTCCTACCACCTGCCGCACTTCTACGAGCTGTTCGCCGAGTGGGCGGAGCCGGAGGATCGCGACTTCTGGCGGGAAGCGGCCGCCGCAAGCCGCGATTACTTGCCGATCGCCTGCCATCCGGTGACAGGACTGGCGCCGGAATACGCGCATTACGACGGGACGCCGAACGACGAGCGGGGCTACGGCCGCTTCTTCAGCGATTCCTACCGGGTCGCGGCCAATCTCGGCCTCGATGCCGAATGGTTCGGCGGCGACCCGCGCCATGGCGAGATCGCCGAGCGGATTCTCGCGTTCTTCGCGGACAAGTCGCCGGACGATTACCGCCGGTACGAGCTCGACGGCAAGCCGCTCGAGGAGAAGTCGCTTCACCCCGTCGGCCTGCTGTCGACGAACGCGGCGGCGGCGCTTGCGGCACCAGGCTCCGCGCATGCCCAGGCGGCGGTGCGGCTGTTCTGGGACACGCCGCTGCGCGAAGGCGAGCGGCGCTATTACGACAACTGCCTCTATTTCTTCAGCCTGCTGATGTTAAGCGGACGCTACCGGATTTGGGAGCCGATGCAGGCGTAACAGCAAAGGACGAGTTCGGCTTCGGTCGAATCTCGTCCTTTTTTGGTTGTAACCCCTTACAAATCATCGTTGACTGAACCGTTACCGGATGCGGTGCTCGTTTAGCGCTTTCAGAATACCACGGGTGCAAGGCAGGCGTAAGGCGAGGGATATTGGGGAAAGTTCCACTATTTTTGGGAGGAATTGCGCTTCGTTCATGAACGTGAAATCGTGCGCTCGCAGCGGCTTTACCCCGACGAACATAAATGACCCGCGAGAAGGTCGCTTCATACAAAGCTCCCTTCTCGCGGGTCACCCTACAGGCCCGATCGATGCAAGATGGCCCGTCTAGCAGCCTCTAACCCTGGGACGGTAATTCCGTCCTCCGCCCCATCCGCCTTGGGTGTCGGCCATTTGGTCCTCGGACAACTCCTCGGGAAGATCTTGGACTTCGGCCACGTTTTGCTCTTCCGCGTTCGATTCGTTCTCGCTGATTTCGCGCTCTTCCGACATGTGATCACTTCTCCTTCCCCAAAAATAGCTTGGATACGCTCATGATAACCGTTTCGATCCTTAACCGCCATACCGAGAATGGGGTATTACCATGCGATGGATACAGCCAAACTTGAAATCGACGGAGCCAGGTTGATGACCGGAACCAACCAGCATTGTATAATATTACTAGTCTTGTTAGATGAAATTACGAGATTCGGAGGTTGCCTTATGAGGAGACGAACCTTACTCGCGGCGATGCTCGCGGTCGCCATTACAGTCGGCGCCGCTGCGCCAGCCGTTATCGCCGCAGGCGCGACGACGAGCGTATACGTCAACGGGGTACCATCCGCGGCGCTCAAGCCCGTGGTCGACCCGTCCGGCGTCTATCTGCCGTACAAGCCGTTGTTCGCCCAGTTTGGCTATACGGCCGCTTACGACGCGAAAACCAAGCTGCACGTGCTCGCGAAGCCCGGCATCAAAATCGTCTTCGCCGTCGGGAGCCGCACGGCGTCCGTCAACGGGAAGACCGTCAAGCTGTCGGCGCCTGCCCGCACGGTCGGCGGCACGGTCTACGTGCCGCTCCGTTTCGCGCAGGAGACCGCCAAGATTCCCGTCGTCTACGACCGGGAGGCGGGGCTTGTCCAGTTCGGCAGCGCCTTCCTCGCCGACCAGTTCTTCCGGGCCCGCTTCGGCATGACGGTTGTCGAGCTGAAGAAGCTCATCAAGACCGCCCCCTCGGAGGAAGGCGAGAAGGAAGAAGGCTACGTCGTCGAGTATCACGGATTGCCGCTGCCGCAAGGACGCGAGGGGTATTACACCTTTACGTTCGCAGGCGGCAAGCTCGATGCCATGCGCGTCTCCTTCATGGACCAATCGGGGGATCTCGACGCGGCGATGAACGCATACGCCAAGGATAAGTCATACCTGGACCGTCTCTATAACGGAGGCGAGAGCGCGGCGGATGTGCAGTGGAACGTGGACGACGAAGAACGGCGGGATTTTATCCAGGATTACAAAGGCGACGAGTACAAGCTGATCCGCGAGGCGATCACGTTCGGCGTCTTGGACCTGAAGGCTCGTTACACAAAACCCGGGTATACCGTGGACATCCATTTTACGAACCTCAATTGGGACGAAGCCGACGATCCATTCTTCATCGAGACGTTGACGTATGAGAAGAAGTAAAGGTCGAGCAAGACGGTCGCTAAAAGAGGAAAGAGCGCTTGCCGCTGGTGCGAGCGCTCTTTTTATTATCGGCGGGGGCTATTGAATTAACGATCGCACGAACGTCCGCCTCGCTGCCGGCCCCCCCTCACGACTTCGGCCACTCATAACCGGTCGCCTGCTCGCTCCACGCCCAGAAGCGGCGCGCTTGCTCCGCATCGCTCGCACGCGCCGTGACGGCGGCGGGCTTCTGGCGGTAATAGTACCCGCCGCTTGCGCCGCCGACGTCCGCGGACGTCGCCAGGTAGACCGCGGTCGCCGAGCCCTGCTCCGGCGTCAGGAAGAACGGACGCAGCAGCCGGTGCACCAGCTTGCCGAACCCCGTGCGGCGGTCTACGCCGATGTCGGTCGAGACCGCGCCGGGATGAAGCGCGTTCACCGTGACCGTCGTGCCTTCGAGACGGCGGGCGAGCTCTCGGGCGAACCATATATTCGCCAGCTTGGAGCGGCCGTAAGCGCCCCACACCGTGAATTTCCGCCGCATGTCCGGGTCGTCGTAATTCATGCGGCCGATTTTGTGCGCGCCGGAGGAGACGACGACGATGCGCCCGGCCTTGCTGCTGCGGAGCAGCGGCATGAGCAGCCCCGTTAACACGAAATGACCGAGGTGATTCACGCCCAGCTGGCGCTCGAAGCCGTCTTCGGTCTCCTCCCGCTTGATCGTCACGACGCCGGCGTTGTTGATCAGCACATCGATATGCGTGCAGGAGGCGTTCAATTCCGCCGCCGCGGCTCGCACGCTTGCCAATGAAGCTAAGTCGCACAGGATAAGCTCCGCGTCGCTTCTGCCGCTGCGGCTATTGACGAAGCGAACCGCCTCCATGCCTTTCTCCCGACTCCGCGCCACCAGATACACCTTCATTTCGTGCTCGGCGGCGAGCAGCGCCGCCGTCGCCCTGCCCATCCCTCCGCTAGCGCCGGTGACGACCGCTATGGGACGGTTCGGTTCCTCCGCCATCTTTCTCGCTCCTTCCCAAACCTCAAGAATCGTAATTTCCGCTACTGCATCTGAACGCGTTCAAGCTCTACCTTAATGCTGCCAGCTATCGGCGGGTAGGACTTGTGTGGTGAACGCAATTGCAAGTCGATGTTGAATCCTACTGCTGTCTATTATGCGGGGAGGTGCATGATCGCCAGAATGCCGAGCTGGTGTTATCGACGGACTTGCTTCCCGCTTCCGGGTGCTACAACGCCGCCTTGCGCATAGCTCCGAGCACGATGCTGTAGCCATCCGGGTCAAGCACGTAGGCATTTTTGAATTCCCAGCCGCCATGCGCGCCGGTGAAAGGCTCGATCGCGATCCGGGCGCCGCGCCCGCGTACCTCCTCGACGTAATCGCTCAGCTCCTCCCATCCCATATGGACGAAGGTGTCCCATCCGTATTCCGGTCCTTCCCATTCGGTCGGATAATTCGACCGGTTGGCGGAGACGGCGTTCGGCCTCACATCCTCGGCCGTCACCGCCTGTTGGAGAATGACGATCATCTCGTCTCGCTCCGCATGCCCCCAATCGTCCACCCGGCAGCCCAGCTGATCCCGATAATAGGCTTGCGATCGCGACAGATCCGACACGAGCCTCACCTGAATCGTCTTGCCCAGCATTTTCTTCGGTTCTGCTTTCGCGCCTGTTAATTGCGCTTGTGCATCCATTCGCGTTGCCCCCCATCGCAGAATAGTCGTTACGCCTTCCGAAACGCGATCCTCTTCTCGTTGTCTTACCTACGAGTATAGAACAACTTTTGGAATCCGGTAAGGCATCGGAAGTAAGACGGCAGGATGAACGCATACGTCAAGGCGAATCGGCTGCCGACGATTTGAATATGGCAGCAGCTCAGCTCGGCTCGCTGATCATTCATATCTCGAGAAACGAACCGCTGCCATAGATGTTCGCGCCTCAGGGAATAATCCGATCCTGCTTGATCGGCGAGGACAGTACGATAAGCGTCGTCGAGTCGCCGAACTGGCCCAGCTCGTTGATCGCGCATTCCAGCGTCTGCAGCGATTCCGTCACGAGCTTGACGAGAAAGTTGTACTGATGGCCGCTGATGCGATGCAGCTCGACGACGTACGGCGCCTCCTTGCAGTAGTCCACGAACCGCTCGCACCCCTTCGTATAGAACAAAATGAACGCGGCGATCGGCTTATTGATCTTCTCCGCGTCCACGACGGCGCGGTAGTGGTCGATAATGCCCTTCTCTTCCATGCGCCGCACACGCTCCGTCACGGCCGGCTGGGAAAGGGATACCGCTTTGCCCAGATCCGTCATCGAGATGCGTCCTTGCTCCTGCAGCACGAGCAAAATATGTTTGTCCAATTCGTCCATCGTCACGACTCCTTGTTATTCAAGGTCATTATGGAGAAATTCATGCATTTCAAAGGTTGATCCCGTCAAACAACAGGATTCTCCTATGGGTTCGGCTGCCCTCATTATATAAAATACAAATCAAGAACGAAATGAACGATAGGGAGCGAACGAACATGACCTACAACGAATTGCTGCAGCCGGTCCGCATTGCCGATTGGCGCCTCCGCACGCGAATCGCGATGGCGCCGATGA
Organism: Paenibacillus xanthanilyticus; assembly: GCF_042682185.1. Lineage (NCBI taxonomy): Bacteria > Bacillati > Bacillota > Bacilli > Caryophanales > Paenibacillaceae > Paenibacillus > Paenibacillus xanthanilyticus. The sequence continues at coordinate 1,272,804 of NZ_JBHUHA010000002.1, forward strand.
CGCGCGGATTCGCGGACGATGCCACGGGAGCCGTCGATGAGAAAATCGCCGCCTATTACAGAAGACGGGCGGCAGATGGAATCGGCCTGATCATTACCGAGGGAATAACGCCTTCCCCGCTCGGGAAAGGCACATTCGGGGTACCGGGTCTATACGCGAAGGAGCAGGCGAACGCATGGCGCGGCGTGACGGAAGCGGTGCATGACGCCGGAGGCACAATCATCGCGCAGCTGTGGCATGTCGGGCGGTTGACCCATCCCGATCTCATCGGCGGCTATGCGCCCCAAGCCCCCTCCGCCTTGCAAGCGGCAGGACTCGTGCATCGCCTTCGCAAGCCGTTCGCGATGCCGAGCGCCATGACGGCGGACGATATCCGGCAGGTCGTACGGGACTATGAGCAGGCCGCCGAATACGCCGCCCAAGCCGGCTTCGACGGCATCGAGATTCATGGCGCGCATGGTTATTTGCTGGACCAATTCGCTGCGACGACGACCAACTCGCGCACCGACCGCTACGGCGGCAGCCGAAGCAACCGGCTTCGGCTGATGAAAGAGGTGCTGCAAGCGGCCGGCGGCGCGATCGGCATGGAGCGCGTCATCCTGCGCTTCTCCGAGCTGAAGGACGATCAGCCCGGATTCCGCTGGGAGGAGCCCGAGGCGGAGATCGAGGCGCTCGTTGACGTGTTCCGCGAAGTCGGCCTGCGCATCATCCATCCGTCGACGAATTCGTTCGCGCAGCCGATTGCCGGCGGCCGAACGCTCCATGAGCTCGTCCGGCAGCGCTGGGACGGCGCGATCATCGGCGTCGGCGGGCTGACCGCGGACGCCGCGGCCGAAGCAATCCGCGCGGGCACGATCGATCTGGCCGCCTTCGGACGTCCGCTGCTGGCGAATCCGGATTTCGCGGCGCGCCTTCGGAGCGGACAGCCGCTGGCCGCTTATGAGCCATCCATTCATTTGAAGACGCTGTTGTAATCGCAGCCGCCCACGGAGCTTCCGGCCGTCTCTGTAACGAGTAACAAAGAAGCCGTCGCTCGCCGCGACGGCTTCCGCCATTTGATCCGTTGTCCGCAGTCCGTTATTCGAAGCCTTCCAGCACGACCTTCCCGACTGTCCGTCCCGTCTCGAGCACCGCATGCGCCTTGCGCAGATTGGCGGCGTTGATCGGCGAGAGCGTCTCGCTCGCGGTCGTGCGGAGGACGCCTTCGTCCACGAGACGCGCGATATCGTTCAACAGGTTATGCTGCTCGATCATGTCCGGCGTCTGATACATCGGGCGCGTGAACATCAATTCCCAGACGAACGTGACGCTCTTGTTCTTCAACAAGGTCAGGTTCAGCAATTCGTCCGTCTCGACGATCGAGCAGATTTTGCCCTGCGGCGCAATCGCCTCCGCCATGTTCGCCCAATGCCGCTCGGTGCTGTTCAAGCAGAGAATGTAGTCGACCTGATCATAGCCGGCCGTCTTCAGTTGCGGGACGAAGGCGTCGAAATGGTCGATGACCGCGTCGGCGCCAAGCGCCTTCGCCCACTCGGCCGATTCCGGACGGGAAGCCGTCCCGATGACCGTCAGCCCGGCGTATTTCGCCAATTGCGTCGCGATCGAACCGACGCCGCCCGCGGCGCCGATGATCAGGATGGTCCGGCCCGCGTTAGCAGCCTTGTCTCGCGAGACGCCGAGCCTGTCGAAGAGGCTCTCCCACGCGGTAATCGCCGTCAGCGGCAGCGCAGCCGCCTGCGCGAATTCCAGCGTGGACGGCTTCGCGCCGACGATTCGCTCGTCCACGAGGTGGAACTCGCTGTTGCCGCCGGGACGCGTAATGCTGCCGGCGTAGTACACTTCGTCGCCGGGGCGAAACAGCGTGCAGTCCGGCCCAACCTGTTCGACGACGCCCGCCACGTCCCAGCCGAGGATCCTCGGTTCGCTTTCCACCCGGTCTTTCGGCTTGCGCACCTTGTAATCTACCGGATTAACCGAGATCGCATTCACCTTCACGAGCAGATCACGCCCCGTCGGCGTCGGCTTCGCTACGGACACGTCAAGCAGGCTCTCCGGGTTGTCGATCGGCAAATAATGATAAAGCCCAACGGCTTTCATCGTCGTTGTCGTTGTTGTCATCGTACATATCTCCTTAATCGCGATTGACTTGCATATAAGGGGAGTATAGTTCGAGCGCGATGGTTTGAGTAGTACGCACATTTTTGTGATCTAGTATAAGTTTGTATACCGTCGGCGATTATTAAGGCTGATCTAAGCGGAGGAACGAGAAGGTAACGCGGCAACCGTCACCGGTCGGACATTGCGCCACGACGCCTACTTTGACCTCGTCCTCGCAGGGCAGTCCGAAATAACGGATCATCTCCCACTTCTCGCCATCCGCGGAATAATAGAAGGTAAAACAGTTGCCTGTTCTCGCGATTTTCAAATACGGCTCGGGCACTTCTACTTTGCCTGAGATGCAATAATCCGAAGCCGAGTTCGTGACGACGCTAAGAATGGAGGGCTGGTTCTCATAGAACTCGAAGCAGAGCTTCGCCCAACGGGATTCATCCGCCATGATCATCAGACATCCCGAATCGTAAGGACTTTTCATCGCCGCGCTAACCTTGGTCTGCACTTCGAAATCCCCTCGAACCGGATAATACAGAAACGGAGCGGACGACCGGACGGACTTGCCCGACGGATCGATGAACCAGTCCGACTTCGGAGGCGCCATCACCTCTAAAGAACCGTCCTCGTTAAACCTCCACGCCTCCGGTTCGTTCAACCACTTCAACTCCGAGCCGTTCGCGCGATCCGCGCGACGATCAAATAGATTCAATCTCCTCACTCCTTCGGCATATTCGCTGCGTAACCTTACTATAAATTCCACCCTTTGTTAATCATTCCTGCTTCCCTGAGACCCGGAATGCATTCACCCTCGCCGACCTGCAGCCCTACCAATCGTCCGCTAAGCAACCAAACAGGCCCTGACGGAGAGGTTATTTTTTATCAGAAGTAACAAGATCGCCACAATTTCGCGAAAAATGAAGGGCTTTTCCACGTAAATATAGTGCAGCGTGCGCCCTTTCGGCGCGAAATGCCCCTGACAGCTACTTGAAGGAGGTGAGATTGAAGCTTGCAACAGTGGATTATGGACACGATGAGTCAATTCGGGTATTTGGGCATTTTCTTGTTGATCGCGCTGGAAAATTTGTTCCCGCCCCTTCCGTCGGAGCTCATCCTCTCGTTCGGCGGGTTCATGACGACCTCGACGAAGCTAACGATTATCGGCGTCATTCTTGCTTCGACTGCCGGTTCGCTGAGCGGCGCGATCGCGCTGTACGGGCTCGGCCGGCTCATGCCGCTTGAGCGTCAAGTCGCGTTCGTCGCGCGTTACGGCAAAATATTGCGCCTCAAGCCCGAGGATATCCGCAAGGCTCACGCGTGGTTCCATAAATACGGCGTATGGGCCGTGCTGATCGGCCGGGTCATTCCGTTGATCCGAAGCCTGATCTCCATCCCCGCCGGAAGCACCCGGATGCGGCTGCTTCCGTTCCTGCTCTTCACGACGCTAGGTTCTCTCGCCTGGAACACGTTCCTCGTCGTTATCGGGGCGACCGTCGGCGCCTCCTGGGAGTCCATCGTCGGTTATATGGACGCCTATTCGAACGTCGTATACGCGCTGATCGCATTGGCTGGGGCGGGTGCGATCGTGTATTTCGTCCGCAAGCGCAAGGCTCGTTAATGAGAATTTCCGCGTCTATGGCTGGCGTCGATTCGGGGCGCCGCTAGAGGTTAAACCAAATGGCTCCGCCGATGATTTCTCGTTCGGCGAAGCCATTTTGGGTTCGAGGACGCGCCTCCGCATTGTTACGGGGAGAAGATTCGCTGCCGGTTCATGCCTCCAGCGTAATCAGCATCAGACAAACGCCCAAGAAAGCACACAACGGCGCATACAAAGCCGAATCCCATCTCGCGAATACGGTCCCCTTATGCTTTTTGAAAAAACCGACCCAACGAAGGTCCCCCACCGCTCTTAGCATGAAAACAGCCGATAACGTCCAGCCTCCAACAGGGAATAAGAAATCGGGGATCACGGAGCGATTCGCAACGCCTCCCAGCGCGAAAACAAACCAGCCCGCCGCGGCCAACGCGATGGCCACGGCCCCCGTAGCCGCCATTGTCGGCAGGAAGAGCGGCCTGGAGCCCATGCCGGAGCCCGTGCTAGAGCCCGTACTGGGAACCGCGGCTGCGATCCCTTTCTTCCCGCCGGCCAGCCAATACAGATGAATGCCGCTGAGCAGCATGAGAATAAGCCCCACGATCCAAGCAAGAAGATTGAACATCGTTGTCCCCCTATATCCCTAGTAATTGACTGCGCAGCATGCTGATATGCCGGTCACGCTCCTCATCGCCGACGGGAAGATGCTTGTGCCGTTCATACCAACCCAAATAATAATGATAGAGGAGGCTTGATTTACAAGCGGCCGTCTCGGCGTCCGTGCCGGCCTGAATCAGGAGCTGCCGCGCGTAATCCATTCTTGTTTGCTCTACCTGTTCAAGGAGCGCGCCGTATTGCGGATTCTCCCGGCTCGCCCTCCTCAAGTAGAATAAAAAATCTCCGTTTTGGGTCGCGGCGAACATCTGAGTCAGCAGCGCGGTCAGGCGCGTCTCGGGGTCCTCGGCATTGTTCGCCTTATCCATGACATGCACCGTCGCTAAATAAGCCCACTGATTCACGATCTTGGCGATAAACTCGCTCCGGTTGTCGAAATACCAATAGAAGCTGCTTTTACTGCAGCCCAGCTCCGACGCCATGCTCTCGATCACCAGGCCATCGGAACCGTTCCGCGCAAACCGCTTCAACCCCGATTCGATCCACTGTTCTTCAGTAACGATAATCTTCGGCATCGTTCACGCCCCTTCTGTACGGCATCGTACAGAAACTAGTTTAACCCATTTTCTGGAGGGGTTCAATGAAAAACGGCGATAGCAGCTGGCTGCCGAATGGCTGTACATAACAAAATGGCTCCGCCGATGATTGCTCATCCGGCGAAGCCATTTTTGGTTTGAGGGGCACCCTCATCTATGGTTTAGCTATTCAAGAAGTCAATCAGCGCGGCATTGAATTCCTCGGCATGCGTCGCATTCAGTCCGTGCGGAGCGTCTTTGATCACGACTAGCCGGCTGCCCGGGATCATGTCATGCGCGCGTTGACCGCTCACCTCGATCGGGACGATGGCGTCGGCATCGCTGTGAATGATCAGCGTCGGCAGGTCGAACTTGGCCAGATCCCCGCGGAAATCGGTACGTCCGAACGCCGCGACGCAATCGATCGTGCCTTTCGGGGATGCGAGCGCCGCGATATCGCGATTGTACGTCCGGAACGCCTCGCTGACCAAATCTGTACGGCCGCGAACGGCGAAGAAATTCGTTGTGAAATTATCGAGGAACGCGATTCGATCGGATTTCAAGCCGTGTTGGAACGCTTGAATGGTCGCTTCGTCCAGTCCGCCTTCCGGATGGTCCTCCGACTTATAGAAGTATGGCGGAACCGCGGCGGCGAGCACCGCTTTCGTCACGCGCTTGCTGCCATAGGTCCCGATATAACGGGCCACTTCGCCTCCGCCCATCGAGAAGCCGACCAACGTCACCTCATTCAGGTTCAAATGCTCCAGCAGTCTGTTCAAATCGGCCGAGAACGTATCGTAATCGTACCCGCCCCATGGCTGGGACGACTTGCCGAAGCCGCGGCGGTCATAGGTTATGACGCGGTAGCCCGCTTCCACCAACGCCGGCACCTGCGCCTCCCACGAACGTCCGCTCAATGGCCAGCCGTGAATCAGCACGATCGGCTTTCCGCTTCCCTGATCCTCGTAATAAATATCTACTGGTGCGCCATTCTCTTCTGCTACGGTTACATACGCCATTGTTATTTTCTCCTCTCCGGATTTCGGGACAGCCCGCATTACGCGCTGCCCTTTGCTTGCCCGCGCATACTCTATGCTACTGGAACAAAATGGAATGGACAAGGCACTATAGTTGGAATAGTGAAAAAGTATAGATTATATTCTTGTAAAAAGTACCCGTAATCCAGCGAGACCCAATAGAAGACAGAATATAAAGACGTTATTCTTTCAATGGTGCCTTCTAATTTGAGAATCCGTAGTGTTAGAATCTAGATTTTTTCGTCAATAATTCGAACCTCTATCTCTGTGAGCGAAGTCTCTGGCCCTACCACTTCCTTTAATTCCTACAGTACGTTCTTTACTTCCTCAAGTGCTTGCCAAACCGCCCCGGCGGTATGATGAAAGCGCTTCACTTCATCTTATTAAGGGGGTTACGCAATGCGCAGCAGCATCAAAAAAGCGGCGTCGCTGCTATTGGCCGCCGCTCTGCTCCTGCCCGGGGGCTGGGCGCCCGCGAAGGCGCAAGCAGCCGAGGACGGCACGGTCGTCCTGAAGCAGGACTTCGAGGACGGCGCGACCGGCGGCTGGGCGAAGCTGTCTTGGGGCAAAGCCGGCGACGCGGTCGTGACGACCGAGCAGGCGAGCGACGGCACGCATGCCTTGAAATTCACGAACCGGGAATCGAGCGACAGCAAGCCTAGCTTGAATCTGACGAACGTTCTCTTGTCGGACCATGTGTACGACATCTCGCTCAAGGTCAGGCACGGCGAATCCACCGGCACCTACCACATCGCCTCCAAGATCGACTCCCCGGCGCTTGAGAACAAATATCCGTGGATCATTGGCAACAAGCCGGTGACCGCCGACGCTTGGACGACGTTCGAGGCGAAAGCGTACGAGATGCCGAGCGGCACGAAAGAAGCGCTCATCTGGGTCGAAGCCGCGGACGGCACGACCTCCAGCGCCGATCTGTACATCGACGAAGTGCTGATCGTGGACGTGACGCCGGGCTCGGGCGGCGGACAGCCGGGAGGCGGCGACCAATCCGGCGTTGCGGCCGACTTCGAGACCGGCGGCCTGCAGGGCTGGGGCGCGCGCAACGGCACTGACCCGATCGAAGTATCATCGGCCGACAACCATACGGCTGGCGGCTCGAAATCGCTGCTTACGGCAGCCTCCGAGCAATACCAAGGACCGCTGCTGAACGTGCTCGGCAAGATGCAGAAGAACAGCAAATACCGGTTGTCGACGTGGGCCAAAATGGCGCCTGGACAGGAAGCGACCGTCATCCGCATCAGCGTCCAGCACGGCGACAATACGTTCACGAACGTATCGGCCAACACAACCGTGACCGACGACGCATGGGTTCAGCTGAGCGGCGACTTCACGCTGCCGAACACGCCGTCCGTCCTGAACGCGTACGTGGAAGTCGCCAATAACTATGGCGGCCCGCGCTCGTTCTACATAGACGACTTCAAGCTGGAATATCTCGGCGCCGTCGAAGGTCCGCTTCCGGTGCAGACGGATATTCCGCAGCTCAAGACCGTCTACGACGACTACTTCGAGATCGGCGCGGCCGTCGAGCCCGCCCAGCTGGAGGGGTCGCACGAAGAGCTGCTGCTCCGCCACTATAACTCCATCGTCGCCGAGAACTCCATGAAGCCCGATTCCATCAGCAAGAACAGCGACAGCGCGACCTGGAATTTCGGAACCGCGGACAACATTGCGAATTATGCGCGAGAGAACAATTTGACGCTCCGCTTCCACACCCTGCTCTGGCACTCACAAGGGGCGGAGTGGATGCTTAAGGACGCGCAGGGACAATACTTTGAACCGAATGAGACGAACAAAGCGACCGTGCTGAAGCGCCTCTCGGATTACATCGACATCGTCGTCCCGCGTTACGCCGATGTGGCCAAGGCGTACGACGTCGTCAACGAGGTCATCGACGAGGGCCGACCGGACGGCATGCGCGATAGCCAGTGGTACCGCATCACGGGCGATGATTTCATCCGCACCGCATTCACGCGCACGCGCTACGTCCTCGACCATCTGCAGACGTTCAAGCCGGATGCCTCGGCGGCGGCGATCGCGAACGCGGAGAGCGCGAAGCTCTACATCAACGACTACAGCACGCACAACCCGAAGAAGCGCGATTTCCTGTTCGATTTGGTCACGCGCTTGAAAGAAGACGGCGTGCCGATCGACGGCGTGGGCCACCAAACTCACATCAACATTACGGGCCCGTCCATCCAGCAAATCACGGACTCGATCCGCAAATTCGGCGAGGCCGGCTTCGATAACCAAATTACCGAGCTCGATGTTTCGGTGTACACGAACAACACCGACGCGTATACGACCGTGCCGGATAACTTGCTGAACAAGCAGGGCTACCGGTACAAAGAATTGTTCGACGCGCTGCGTAAGCTCGACAACGAAGGGCGCACGGCGCAAAATCCGGGCGGCTGGATCAGCAACGTCACGATCTGGGGCGTCGCCGACGACCATACGTGGCTGACGAATCGTCCGATCACAAGACAGGACGCCCCGTTCCCGTTCAGCACGCGCCTGCAGGCAAAGCCAGCCTACTGGGGCATGGTCGATCCGACGAAGCTCCCCGTCGTCGGCAAGGTCGGCTCCGTATTACAAGGCACGCCAGCTCAAGGCGCGGCGGATGCCGCATGGCAGCTCGTGCCCGCGCTTGCGACCGAAGAGGTCGGTACGCTTAGCGCGGACGTAAAGCTGCTGTGGGATAACGAGAAGCTGTATGCGAAGGTAGCGGTGAAGGACACGTACATCGCGGCGGACGACGCGGTCGAGCTGTTCCTTCAGAATAACGGCACGCAGACGGTGAAGATCGCCCGCGGCAGCCAAGGCGCGACCGAAGGCACCGGCGGCTACACCGCCTATGCCGCCCTTCCGATCCCGGCCGGCTCCGCGATCGGCAGCCAGCTCGTCTTCGACGTGCGCGTCTCGGACAGCGGCGTGAACGACGGCTCCGAGCAAGGACGCAACGGCGCCATCGTCTCGTGGAGCGATCCACGCAGCGCGCAGGATACCGACGCGATCGGATACGGCAAGCTGACGCTCGCCGCCGCGCCGAAGGTCGCCGAGTCCGCGTTCGGCACGCCGCAAGTAGACGGCGTCATGGATGCGGCATGGAATAATGCCGCCGAGCTCTCGACTGGTATCTGGGTCGAAGGAACAAGCGGCGCCACGGCGAAATTCCGCACGATGTGGGACGCCGATAACCTGTACGTCTACGCGGTAATCACGGACGCCAAGCTGTCCGACGCGAGCGATAACGCCTATGAGGAGGATTCCGTCGAGCTATTCGTCGACCAGAACAATGGCAAGACGGAGTCCTACGAGGAAGATGACGGCCAATACCGGATCAACTTCAACAACGTCAAGTCGGTCGGCGGCCATGCGTCGCAGGACAACTACGTCACGGCGACCAAGACGATCGAAGGCGGCTACATCGTCGAGACCGCAATCGCGCTCGATACGATTACGCCGGCCAATGGCACGCTCGTCGGCTTCGAATTCCAAGTGAACAACGACGAAGACGGCGACGGCGACCGCGACAGCGTCGCCAACTGGGCCGACCCGTCCGGCTCCTCGTACATGAACACGTCCAAGCTCGGCGTCCTCCGCCTGGCGAAGGCACAGACGAGCACGCCAGGACCATCGGGCGGCGGCGGGGCAGCGGTACCGCCTTCAGGCACGAAGATCGAGAGGAAAGACGGACAAATCGTCGTCACCCCGCCCGTGCAGACGAAGGACGGACGCGCGAGCGCAGCACTAAGCGCGGACAGCTTGAACGAAGCGCTGAAGCAAGCCGCGGCCAACTCGCAAGGCGGCAAGCAGATCGTCATCGATCTGCCGGCCCAGTCCAACGCGAACGGCTATGACGTGCAGCTTCCTGCTTCGCTGCTGAACAGCGCGAGTAATTACGTGTTCGTGCTGCGCACGGCGGCAGGCACAGTCACACTGCCATCGAACATGCTCGCCGGTACGAAGGCGGGCAGCTCCGAGCTCGTAACATTGCGCGTCGGCACCGGCACCGTGGCAAGCGGCATAGCCGAGTCGGAGCGCGAACAGATCGGCGCTCGTCCGGTCATCTCGCTTGAGCTCGCGTCAGGAGACAAGACGCTCGACTGGAACAACCCGGCCGCGTCGGTCGAAGTCGCGGTTCCGTATAAGCCAACATCGGAGGAACTTCAACATCCGGAGCGAATCGTCGTCTGGCACATCAACGGCGAAGGCCAAGTCGAACCGGTCGCAAGCGGCCGATACGACACGGTCAGCGGAACGGTGCAGTTCCGCACGACGCACTTCAGCAACTATGCGATTGCTTACTCCACGAAGACCTTCGGCGATCTGCAGGCCGCGCCGTGGGCGAAGGCAGCCGTAGAAGCCATGGCTGCTCGAGGCATCATTAACGGCGTTACGGATGAGGCATTCGCACCGGCGAACGCTATCAGCCGGGCCGATTTCGTCGCCCTGCTCGTACGCGCGCTGGAGCTAAAGGCAGATGCAGCGCCTGCGGCGCCGTTCGCGGACGTGAAGCCATCCGACTACTATTACGAAGCGGTTGCCGCCGCGCAAGCGCTCGGCATCGCATCCGGCACCGGGCAGAACCGGTTCCGGCCGGAGCAAGCGATCACCCGCCAAGATATGATGACCTTGACCGCGCTCGCCTTGAAGGCGGCGGGCAAGCCATTGCCAGCGGGCGCCTCGCTCGAATCGTTCGCCGATGCGGGCAGCGTGGCCGGCTATGCCAAGGAAAGCGCGGCCGCGCTCGTGAAGGCCGGCATCGTGAAAGGCAGCGCGGGCCAGCTGCGCCCGGCAGCGGCATTGACCCGCGCTGAGGCAGCCGTCATCGTGCAAGCCGTATGGGCGCTGCGGTGATGAGAACGGCGAATCAACGGGAGCTTCACACACTTTAGCGCATGTTTAAAAGCCTTGAGCCTGCTGAAGCAGGCTCAAGGCTTTGCTATTCTTTGCTGCACAAATATGCGGCTTACGAGGTCGCTCCCTCACCCAGACGGAGCTTCAGAAATTGATACAGCTTTTGACTGGCCAGCTGCAAGGGATACGACGTTGTTTTGCAGAGGAGTCCGACATTCATATGGATACGGCTGCCGTGCATTGCTCGTATTGCGGTTCCCGTTGAAACAGGTTCCACTGCAATCCTCGGGACAAGCGCGATGCCTAATCCGCTTTCCACGAAAAATTTCAAGGCAGTCATGCTTCCGACCTCCATCGTGTCGAGCGGTGCATGCCCGATTTCCTGAATCAACATCTCCAGCTTTCGCCGATAAGGACAGGTTGCGGAAGTGAGAAGCAGACGAAATTCCACGATATCCTCCAGAGACAGCACCTCTTTACGCGCAAGCGGATGAGATTCAGGCAGCACGACGACGAACTCTTCCTGAAACAAGGGTTCGAAATAGAGGTCTTCCCCTAAATCCGGTGCCGAGCATAGCGAGAAATCAAGCTCCCCTTTCAGGACTCGTTCGCTCAGCGTCGGCGTGTTCGCAAATTCCAAGGAAATGCGGATATTCGGATAGTCGGACAGGAATGCCTTCAATAGGCCAGGCAGCCGGTAACTCCCGGTCGGCTCTGTAACGCCGATGCGAACATGCCCCGTTTCCCCCATTTGCAAATTCGATAAGCTGGATTGTAATTGCTCCATTCGCTTTACGATTTGCAGGCTTTGGTCATGAAATAACCTGCCGGCTTCTGTTAACCGAAACTCTTTTCCATGACCACGCTCGATCAGTTGAACGCCCAGATCCAATTCGAGCTTCTGAATTTGCATCGTAACCGTGGATTGCACATAGTTCATTTCCCGGGCCGTTCGGACAAAACTGCCATATTTCACGACCATTTGGAACGTTTTTAACGTTTTCAGATCCATGATGCGCCCCTTGTTCAAAGATTCAATAAATTTGATCCAACCCTTCAATTAGTTCAATTATACAAATCGATTGAGTAGATTTACAATAAAGCTGACTACATCATCTAAGGAGTGGGTTGATCATGGAAATCGATAAGAAAGTGGCGCTGGTTACGGGAGGCGGAACGGGGATCGGCCGCGCAACCAGTCTCCTGCTAGCCAAACGGGGGGCAACCGTGATTGTGAACTATTCCCGTTCTAAAGCCGAGGCGGAAGAAACCGTGCGAAGCATTCATGCGGAAGGCGGACAAGCCGTGGCGATGCAAGCCGACGTATCCCAGGATCAAGAAGTCCGGGACATGGTCGAAGCGATTGTGCGGCAATTCGGCACGGTAGACTTGCTCGTCAACAACGCCAGCATCACCCGGCATATCCCGATGGCCGATCTGGAAGCCGTAACCGGAGAAATATGGGATGAATTGTTCGATGTGAATGTGAAAGGCATGTTCTACTGCGCGCGAGCCGTCGCCCCTCACATGAAGAAGAATAAGCAGGGCGCGATCGTCAATCTAGGCAGCATCGCCGGACAAACCGGTCTCGGTTCTTCTCTGCCCTATGCCGTATCGAAGGCCGCTGTTCACGGCCTGACCAAATCGCTAGCCCGCGCTCTGGCACCCGAAATCCGGGTCAACTGCATTGTGCCAGGAGCCGTCGCGACAAGATGGTGGGCTGGAAGAGAGGAACAGATGCAGCGATTAGCCCCGAATCTTCTGCTGCAGCAGATCTCGACGCCCGAAGATATCGCCACTTTCATCTGCGCCGCCTTAGAGCAGGAAGCGATGACGGGGCAAGCGATTACCGTAGATAGCGGTCAAACGTTGTAGGGTGGACTTTCGTTATATATCGCACTTAACATTGCGAATATCGAAACCTTAAACCAAGATATCTCTGCGACAACAACATCAAAACTAATTCGCTCCAACCTAAAAACAGACCACCATGTTTCCTCACCGGCTGAAAAATAAACGGAAAGAAAGAACCAGACAACGCCCACCATTATTACTCCGCAAGTATATATCGAGATTCTCAATGCACACCTTCCCCCCTTTAATTCAGAACACCTAAATAGACGATTAATTCCTAAGAGAGGTTACGTTTAGATAGGATGATTCTGCCCCGTTAACGTAATGAAGCTGCCGATCACAACGGCAGCTTCATCCAGATGGCTGATTGAGTTATCATTCCTACGATAGCGCAATGAATATCGTTTAATCTTGATTACAGTGGACTTTTCTCAACTTCATGCCACTTCAATTCTAAGAAATTAGGTGGAATAAATACAGGGCTTATCCAAATATATTTTCCGGTATATTGCAAGTATCCAATGAGCAGGTCACCATTTTCATCAAGCTGAATTTTGGAACCTTCATGAATAAATGCCTTTCCTTCTTTCATAAGATTCAAGGCCTCTTCGAATGTAGATTCAGCCCCCGCATGCTGCTTAATGACAGAAAGGTGCTTCTCATATTGCATTTCTTTTTCAATTTCTTCTTCTTTTTTAGAGTTCCAAACCTCTTCAAACCGAAAACCTACAAGCCCATTTTCATCAACAATTCTTATAAACTCTTCTGTCACAAATACTCGCGTAACAACATCTTCAGGAATTTTAAACATCAATTCATCTTTGACTAATTCCTCTTTGAATTCATACTTTTGGACTTCTGTTATAAATACGTTTTCAATTATTTCTGTTTTATTCACAATGGCAGTTTCATAATCAATACAATTCAACACATTCACAATATTTACAATATAATAAACATCGCCATTTTCATGTTCTACAGGTAAAAATTCCGCTTTGCCTTCTAGTAATTTTTGAAAAACGCTTTTTGCTTTCTCGCTAAATAATGGCGAACCTCCAATAAACCCACTATTGTCAATGTATTTACCTTTACGGTACTCATTATCGTGTATGACTATTTTGGGCCATTCATCAATTAAAGGCTGGCCTTTGAGAAAGCTGACGTAATCTGAAAACTGTTGGGTAGTCAATAAAAATAAAGATTCATAATCCCAACGATATATTTTCATACTGAAATCATTCCCCTCTTTATCGGAAGCGGCTTGTATTGGCGAACATTTGCGTACCTTTGCGTTATCTTCTGGATAAATTCAAAGGTATTAAACTACCATTCCTACGATAGTTAAATAATTAATGGGATTTGATCCTTCATAGCTTTCTTTTTTTAAGGAAAAAATATAATAGAAAACCTGGCACCACGATAAGAATAGTTGAAGTGATTAGTATCGGAAAGTTAATGGTGAAGCCGATGTCACCTTGAAACAGAGTGTCTTTTAACGGTTCAGATTCAGTGAAACCGTATTTATCCATTAGCTTAGCTTTTGTTTCTTCCGTAAGACTATTTTCTGCCGTTCCCACATCTATCTGCCCCTCAACATCTGCTATTAAATGCTTTTTTCGAGTGTTCACGAACATCGTCATTACGATTATTCAAACCCTATAATATTCGCCTCGGTCACCAAGTATCCTGCCGGTCGCATTGAATTCACGTTCCCCGTCCGTTCAATCCCCTTATGCGAGCGTTCGCGTTTCATCGGGTACTTCAACGGATTTTTAGCGTCAACCCGCTGTGCTCCCAGAAGGTATCCCCCGAATGGGGAATGGCTCCGACAGGTTGGTCGTATTATAATGGGTTTATCAACAAACCGGAGGGATCGAGAGAATGACAGAGAACGAAAAGTCTGCCGAGCAGCAACCGAAGGCCGAGAAGGAAGTCGAGCTTCGCGATTTGGAACAAGAGCTGACGGATGCGCAGAAACGCGAGGTCGAGGGCGGCTGGGGCACCAAATCGTATAGACCTAGAATTAGAGGCTGTTAGGGCCTGCTGAAAAATTAAGCCGAGCGGATTTCAGGATTCTCTCCCGATCTTCGCTCGGCTTTACCTTTCATGGGTAATCCCCTCTCCCTGAAACGTATGTTGGTCGGCTGCCGCTGTATCGTCATTCAGCTATCGTTCCTAACTCAGCGTATAGATTGAAACTCTTCCTTTAGGATGGAGTACATTTTTAGATCCTGATGTCTCCCTTTGATAAAGAGCCCCTTTCTAATAATTCCTTCAAATGACATTTCCGCCTTTTCCATCACTCGAGCAGAACCGATATTTTCCAAGTAACATTTTGCTTGAATACGTACCAAGTTCATATTTGTAAAACCGAATTTGATTACTTCTCTTACGGCTTCCGTTGCGATCCCTTTTCCCCAATAATCCGGTGATAGGGCATATCCCATTTCGGCAATTTTATGCTGTCTGTCCCATGTGGCGAACTCTATTGTACCGATCAACCTGCTGTTTTCTTTATATTCAATCCCCCAATGAACCAAGCTCTTATTCTCCCACTGAACAAGTACTCGCTCAATCGCCTCTTTTGTTTCGGCTATGGTTTGGTGAGGGTTCCAAGAAGCGTACCTCGGCACTTCCTCCTTCGAACAGTAAAGATACATATCCTCTACATCTCCTACTGTTATCTTTCTTAGTTTAAGTCGATTGGTTTCTAGGACTGGCAGCGCATCGAATACATCTCCCATAAGAACACCTCCTAGATTGGTTTACCTAGTACTAAATTCCAGAAGTGGGCTGTATTCTCCTTCCTGCACAATCCCACCTTATACTGCCCGTTCGTTCAGCAAAAACAGCCGATCTCGTGACCGGCTGCCATCATAGGTTTATTCAGCTATCGTTCTCCGATTGCTTACTATCATCTGGGATAACCGACAGGATATAACCGGCACTGTCTTCCTCGCTCACTAAAAATAACCTCGGTCTTACAATTGAAAGATGAATTTTTCAAATTGAGTTTTTAAAGTAAATCAAATTATCCGTCCATTCGCCAAACTCAAATATGAATCCCTTTCGTATACATTCAAATTCCATTCCCACACTTTCCGCCAACTTAATTGAGGGGCCATTATCTACATTGATGTGTGCTTCAATTCTATGGAAACCAAGCTTATTGAATGCTACTTTTATTGCTTCTTTTACAGCTTCCTTTCCGTACCCATTATTCCAATAATGATTATGAATAGAATAACCAATTCTTCCCCACTGGAACACATCTCTTTCTATTGTAGAAAAGTCAATCATGCCTACATGTTTTCCGTCTTCCTTGCGAAAAACGCCGAATATATATGCTTTATCTTTTACAGCTAATTCTTGATGGTAGGTAATGAAATCCGAGAACCATTCAACTGTACGTTCACTCATGTCGGAACTTCCTTCATCATATTGATGTTGTGAAGGTAATCTGCTCTTACATTCACTCAACCAATTATTGTAATCAGCTATTATCAGTGGCCTTACAACTAACCTTTCTGTTTCAGCAACAATATAAAAGTTATTGTTTCCGAATTCCAATCGTCATCTTCCTTTCAGAACCCGAATTTCGATATAAAGGTCGCCGAAGCAATGTAAATACCAACACTATTCTAACACATAATGGAAATATTATGCCCGTTACTTCAACTAAAAAAGGAGCAGCAGCCAAGGCGGCATACTGCTCCTTATTTCTGAACTAACTATCGTCTCCAGGTTAGTGCAACGTAGAACTTGACCAAAGCTTTTACTCTTTCGCAGTACTTTTTCATGCACTAGCAAATCAACGTTTTACGATCAAAAGCTTCTTCTAATGCGGCCGTATCTTCAAAGATTTGAAAAAACCGTATCTTTCCTTGATCTACTTCGCAAACCATTGCCCAATCACTGTCGAATACTTTACCGGTCACGTTGACCTTAATGCGGAAATTCCCCCAAGCACAGGCTGCTTCCTGATTACCGATGAGTTTATGAAGACCTGTTGAGCACTAAGCATCTTCAATAAATCTCCTTTCGGAATAGCATAAGCATCGCAATCCAATATTAACATATTTCCCCATTACACTACCCTTTAGTTGAACGGCGGCGGAATTTTAAACGGGTAAGACAGCCGATCTTGCGACCGGCTGCCATCATGGGTTTATTCAGCTATCGTTCCTGCGTTACTTCAATGGGTCGTATTTGTCGCACCATACATTTAAACTACATTTTCTTCGCTTTCCCAAATGTCCTTATCTAAATACATTTCCCAATTACTCCACTGATGACCATGACTTGAGGTGTAAACATTCTCTGTTAGTCTTCCTTTTTTAAATCCGAGTCGTTCATAACAACGAATAGCAGGTTGATTAGTATCATAAACGTTCAATTTTATTCTATTTAGATTGAATTGTGTAAAGCCAATCTTCAATAAGGCTTTTAATGCACTTGTTCCAATTCCAGATGCTCTATATCGTTCTTCTCCTATGATAAACCGACCGACTACCGCCTCATTGTTACTTGCATCGAATCGGCAAATCTGTAGCGACCCAATCATTTCATTAGTCTGCTGATCAATAATTTTATATATATACACATCTGATTCCTGTGAATTAATACCTCTAAGATAGTGTGTAAGCATTTGTTCAGTTGACAATGGGAACTTGTAAGTTAGCCCTGACCATTGAACTAGAAAATCCTCATCGTAATTATTAATCCAATTAACAATGATGCCGAATTCAGATTCATTTAACAACTCAAGCTTAATCCCCACTACAAGAGCCTCCAATCCAAATAATTCTTTCAAATTCATAATAGCATCTATTGGTAGTAAACTGCCCTATAGCTTAATGCCTTTGCCAGTTTACTCCGCGATCCGGCGCCAAAGGGATCGGGCGACGAGTACGGCAGCACACACGAGACAATCCGCCGCCTTCGACGCTGACGGACGCAGGCCAGTTCGGTATCCCTCAGCCGGCCGAGATCCCCTGCAACCTGCCCGTCCCTCAATAAAAGGAACAGCTGCCGCCGCGCAAACTGTTCCCAGGATCAAACTTTAATTAAGGTGTACGATTGCGCTAATGGGGGAGCGGCAGGTTATCGCGTTCCGCGAAAAGTGCGGCGCATGTCTTCCACCCACTCATTCGGAATCTCCCAAGGGATGAAATGCCCGCCCTTCTCATGAACCGTGATGTTAACATGGTTGTACCAAGGTGCACGATCGCTCTCCAAAAAATGCTGAATGCGCGCGTCAGTCGTAATGCCAGGCGGATTTTCATAACCGACGAACGTGATCCCCGTTGGCGCTTCGATAACAGGCCAGCGTTCATGAACAGCCGTCCACGGATACCGGTTATTGTTCGCGTATATGCGCATGGACGTTTCAATGGTGTTCGTAACCCAGTAGATGGTCGCGTGCGTCAGCAAATCATCCTTTGAGAAAACATGCTCGAGATTGCCGTTGTTATTGCTCCATTTGGCCCAACGTTCCAAGATCCACGCCAGCATGCCGACAGGCGAGTCGCTCAAACCGTAGGCCAGCGTGCCGGGATCCAGGGTATGGACAGCAAGGTGGGAGGCAAAACGGCGGTCCAGTTCAAAAATTTGGGTTCGGATGCGCTCGGGCAGATTGTCCGGAAGGGGGCGGCCGCCCGTGAGATCCCAAGCACGTTCCCCGTTGAACAAACTGAGTTTTTGTGCCGAACCGATATGGATGGCATAAAGTTCATCCGGATACTTATGGCCGAGCTGACCGGTTACGAGCGCTCCGACATCACAGCCTGCCGCAGCATATTTGGTATAGCCGAGAATATCCGTCATGAGCGTGTGCCATAAATCGGCGATTTTCCAAAAGTTCATATCGGGGTGGTTAGGCAGTGGAGAGGAGAAGCCGAAACCCGGGAGTGACGGTACGATAACATCAAAGGCATCAGCTGGATCGCCTCCGAAGGCAGCAGGGTCGGCCAGCGGCTCGATGACTTTGGACCAATGCCAGAAGGTCCATGGCCAGCCATGGGAAAGGATTAGAGGGATTGGGCTTGGGCCCTTGCCAGGTTTACGCATGAAGTGCACGGGTACACCGTCAATGTCCACGTGATAATGTTCGTAGGCGTTTATGGCTCGTTCGGCTTTTCGCCAATCGAACCGGTTTATCCACTCCTCGACCAAGCCTTCAAGATACATTCGATTCACGCCGTAAAACCAATCCTCATTGCCAGCATCCAGCGGCCATCTGGTTGATTGGAGGCGGTATCGCAGATCGGCAAGTACGTCATCGGGTACGAAAATTGGCTGGGGTTCAAGCGGGAAAGGGGCGTTTGGCATGAAGAAAATTCCTCCTTCAGAAAAACAAGTTAAGGAAATTATATTATCAATTTATATAAATGTCTAATATAAATATCTAATATAAACCAACCACTTGTCGAAGCGTTCATCCCTAAATAAAAAACAAGGCAAGCTCGTGCTTGCCTTGTTCGGAAGAAGTTTCTTATTGGGTCAAGCCCATTCCCATGATTACACGTTATTGTTGCCAATTTCAGAAAGACGCATCAGTGCAGGGATCGCACCTGCAATAGCCGTTTGCTCCTCCGGCGTAAGTTTTTCGAACATGTTCGAAAGGTGAGCTATGCGTTCTGAGCGGCGCGAATCAATTATTTTTGCTCCCTCCTCGGTAATATGCACAAGGACGACCCGACCGTCACCCGGATCCGGCCGGCGCTCCACCAATCCGTCCCGTTCCAGACGGGTAACGAGCTGTGTGATGGCTGATTGCGTAATTTGTTCTGTAGCCGTCAGCTCCGTTAACCGCATAGGGCTCTTGCGTGATAACGTATGAAGAACAGAAAGCGTAGTAAAACTTAGTTTTTCAATGGATGGCAGCCGAATAATAATTCTGGTCAGTTCCTCGAAGGCCATCGCGAAATCGGTCATGTTGATATCTATAGAGTGGTCATTAGTGTTCATAAAACAAATTATATCACAAACTTATATATATGATCGCATTAGCTAACTACCAGTCCTCAATCTATCATCATCAGGTAAAAAGGAATCTTCTCACCCATGCAAATAAAAAGGTTGCTCCGAGCATCCGCTCAGAACAACCTTGAATTGCAGCCTTAGTCCCTTTCCTCCAGCCAAAGAATGCTCGTCACTCCGCGCGGGTAGTATTTGCTGCCCGCAATTTCCCCGGCAATAATCTGGTCGCTCCAGCTCCATACCGACAGCGACGGATGCGTCAGCCAGCGGACGTGCGCCGCATCGGCAGCCGCGCCCTTCTCGTCCCACGCGAGTCCGAGAATCCGGCGGGCGATGAACTGGCATAGGTAGATTTTGCTCAGCCAGGAGTTGTTGCTCGTCGACGAGATCTTCCACCCGCCGTCCGGGAACAGGCAGATACCTTCTTGCAGCACGGTGTCCAAATGCGTACGCAGCGCTTCAAGATAAGCGGCGTATGGCCCGTCTGCGGCCAGCGCGTCGCGGCGATTCGTAAAGTACGGGAAGATCAAGCCCTCGATCGCCGGGATGATGCGCGAATCATTGCCCTCGCCGATAACGGCCGGGATATAGCCCTCCGGCTTGAGATGGCTCGTAATGGTCGCCGCGCATCGCGCCGCCTGCTCGCCCGCCTGCTTGGACAGCTCCGGCTGTCCGTGATCCGCGAACAGCTTCTCGAGCGCGACGTAGGAAGCCCAGCTTTTGCCCGCGAGATAGATGTTATTGCGCGCCTGGCCAAGCGAGACGTCGAGACTGTCGTACGTCGTGATTTCCGCCCCGCCCATAACGCGGCTGCTGTCGAGGCCCATGATGCCATTGCGCTGCGCCGGGTCCGGATGGTCGCGGTTCAGCATGCTCTCGAAGCAGCGGACGAGCACCTCCATGTTGGATTTCATCCATGCCCGATCGCTTGTCTGCTCGACATAGACGGCCGCGCACAGCACCCAGTTCACGAGCTGCTCATGCGTCATGTGCGAGAAGCAGCCATCCAAGCCGTACAGCTCATAGGAGGAATAGCCCGGACGCGAGATCGTATTCGCAACGCCCATATCGTGCGTGAAGCTAAGGCCGCCCGGGTATTCGGCATCGTCGCCCGGGAAGCGGACCGTATCCTCGTAGCTGAAGCGGCTGACGAACATATCCAGCTCGTTGCGCACCGTCCACGGGTTCATCTGGAGTTCGAAGAACAGCTGGTCGACGGTCAGGTCGAACGTGTTCATCATCCGGTACTCGCCCTCGTTCACGACCCAGAACGGCTCCCCGTCCGCCTCCAGCAGCTGGGTCGAGCCGTAATAGCTGCGGATGGCGTGGGCGAGCATAAAGCGTTGGTCTTCCGACAGATGCGGCGCTTCCGCAAGCGCATTGGACGCCAGCGCCCGACCGCGCAGCGCCTCGTAATTCGCATGCGCATAGTCCGCGACCGCTTCGATGTTCCGGAAGTAACGCGTGTAATAGTAGGAGGCGTCCATGCCGGCCGTCACGAGACCGCCTCGGTAGAAGCTGATCGCGAACCGGTACGTGCGCTTCTCCCCGGCGGGGACGTCCATGAGCAGCACGCCGACCGGACCGAGGCCGAACGTCCAGTTCTCCTCCTGCGGCGTCGTCAGGATGTTCTCGACGCTGAAGTGCAGCGCCGACCGCACGCCCGGATCGGCGCACGTGATCGCCGTCAAGCGACCTTGGCCGATGCCCGCGACGCCCGGCAGCGTGTCATCCACCCGGCGCATCGAGCTGTACGGGTCGCTCCCCTGGTAGCCGAAGAAGGCGCGGCGCGGCCGCGTTCCCGCCCGGTTATCGATTACAAGCTCCGCCAGCACGGACGGCACGAGCGCAAGCTGCAGCTCCTCCTCCGATGCGGTGGCCGGATCGGGCACAGACTGCGCCTGCGACAGAATCGTGAACGTCAGGTCGCCGGCTTCCCACGTATCGGTGCCGAGCCGAAAATCCCGCTTCACCGCTTCCTTCGCGAACGGCCGGATGATGCGCGGCTTGTTCGGCTCCGGGTCCATGTTCTCGATATCGTAGCGCTTGCTCTCGTCGTCCGCCGCCGCGAAGAATGGCAGCGCGTCGTACAAGCCCGCCTCGTCCTTCGATTCCACGCCGATGTAGACATTCTGCTTCGGCGAGCGGCCCAGCTCCAGATCCAGCCCGCCGCCGCTGCCGGGGAACCCGAGCGTGAAGCTGGCGAACGCGCCGATCGGCGAATGGTGAGCATTGAAGAACGTATTGTGCTGCTGCATGGTGTTTCTCGTCACGGTGGTCCCCTGCTTTCATCGATAGTTCGGCGTACGCCGCGAGCGTTATCCTTTGACCGATCCGGCAGTCATGCCTTCGACGATCCGGTTGCTAAGGATGAAGAACACGATCAGAATCGGCAAAATGCTGATCATCAGCGTCGCGCCGATCGCGCCCCAATCCGTCGTATATTGGCCGATGAAGTTCTGGATGCCGACGGTGAGCGTCTTCAGGCTGTCCGAGCTGATGAACGTGTTGACGAACACGAACTCGTTCCAGTTATAAATCATGTTGATGATGACGGTCGTCGCGATCACGGAGGCCGTCATCGGCAGGATGATCTGGAAGAAAATCCGGTTGACCGAGCAGCCGTCCATGACTGCCGCTTCCTCGACCTCGCGCGGGAGCGTCTGATAGAAGCCGAGCAGAATCATGATCGTTAGCGGCAGGTTGAACGCGGTATAGGTCAAAATGATCGATAGCGGATGGTCCGTCAGGTTCGCTTTCATGAACATTTGGAACAGCGGAATGAGCGTCGAGTGGATCGGGATCATGATGCCGACCATGAACAGGCCGAGCACCGGCTTCTTCAGCTTCCAGTTCATCCGCGTCAAGGCGAACGTCACGAGACTCGCCAGCAGGACGGTCAAGACGACCGCCGCCACCGTATACCAGACGCTGTTGAAGAAATACCGGCTAATGTTGCCCTCGGTCCACACCTTGGCGTAATTCTCCCACTTCGGGTCGGTCGGCAGGGCGAACGGCGATAGATTGAACACTTCCTGGTTGTCCTTCAAGGAGAAGAACAGCAGCCAGATCAGCGGAAATACTTGCAGGACGGCGATGATGCCCAGTACGGCGTACAGGAGCGCCATGCCGACGGCGCGTCCGGCCGGACGTCCCGCGGCGCGCGCGGCCGAACCCGGCGCGGCTAATGTTTGTGCCATAATAAGGTCGCTCCTCTCATTACGAATATTGAATCTCTTCGCCGGCGGTCAGCTTGCGGATCAGCCAGGTGACGACGAGGCAGATGAGCAGCAGGAAGAAGCCGATCGCGCTGCCGTAGCCGAAATCGAAGCCGCGGAACGCCTGGTGATACATATAGGACGCCATCACTTCGCTGGCCCCGTTCGGGCCGCCGTCGGTCATGACGTAGATCAGGTCGAAGTACTTGAGCGAGCCGACGATCGCAAGCACGACCGTCACCTTCGAGACGCTCGCGATGAGCGGCAGCTTGACGCGCAGCGCGATCTGCAGCGGGTTGGCCCCGTCGATGCGCGCCGCCTCGACGAGCGAGGACGGGATATTCTTCAGTGCTGCATAGTAGATGAGAATGTAGAAGCCCGCGTACTGCCAGATGATCGGGATGAAGATGGCGATCAGCACGAGGCGCGTATCCGATAGCCATTCGATCGTCCCCTCGAAGCCGAGCGAGGCGAGCAGGCTGTTCACGACGCCGTTGGTCGGATGGTAAATCTTCAGCCACAGCTGCGCGATCGCGACCGACGAGAGCAGCATCGGGATGAGGTATATTTTGCGCAGCAGATTCGCGCCCTTGATCTCGCCGGAGAGGACGAGCGCCACTGCCAAGTACGCAAGCAAGCTCAGCGCGGAGAAGAGCGCGAGCAGCAGCGCGTGGTAGGCGCTCTGCCAGAAGGCGGAGTCCTGGACGAGCCTGCTGTAGTTGTCGAGGCCGACGAATTCCATGGCGCCGATGCCGTCCCACTTCATAAGGCCGTAATAGCCGGTGAGCACGATCGGCACGTAGATCAGCGCAAGCACGAGCGCCAGCGCGGGCAGCACGTACAGGGCGATCATTTTTTTGTTCGACATGACTTTATCCATTCGAGACACGCTCCTTCGGGTGAACGTTTCGCAGCCCTTGCCGGTCCGAGGCGAACCCGGGCCTGCGCCTTCACCGGTTGCCGGTTGCTGCTTCATTACTGGGCGTTTGCACGCCCGCAAGACGCGTTTTCGCGCGTTTTGGTCCCGCTAACGGGCTTTTTGGGTGCAGAAAAGGACATATCGCGCACCTAAGGGGGATATGTCCTTCTCCTTGGTTCAGTAGACTACACGACGGAAATTACTTGCCCGCTTCCTGCTTCAGCGCCTCTTCGTGATTCTTCGCGAAGTCCGCCGGCGATACTTCCTTGCCGAACAGTGCCTGGATCATGTTCAGGTGGGTCTGCGCAACGGCAGGGCTCATCTGCACGTCCGCGAACAGCGTAATGTTGCTCGCTTTGCCCAGCTCGTTCAGAATGTCGATGTACATTTGCGGCAGCTGCACTTTGGACGTGTCGACCTTCGTCGCCGGGATGACGCCCGCCTTGGTGACCGACTGCTCGCCCCACTTCTCGACGAAGAACTTGACGAATTTCTTCGCTTCTTCCTTCACCTTCGAGTTCTCGGCGACGAACAGCCCGACGCCCGGTCCGCCGACCCAGCTGTCGATGTCGCCCTTGCCGCCTTCGACCGTCGGGAATTTGAAGAAGCCGACGCTGTC
Source organism: Paenibacillus xanthanilyticus (assembly GCF_042682185.1). Taxonomy (NCBI): domain Bacteria; kingdom Bacillati; phylum Bacillota; class Bacilli; order Caryophanales; family Paenibacillaceae; genus Paenibacillus; species Paenibacillus xanthanilyticus. The sequence continues at coordinate 1,297,200 of NZ_JBHUHA010000002.1, forward strand.
GCGGAACTCCTGCGGGATCGATTCGTTCGTCGTGAAGTTCGGCAGCTCCCACGTGCCCATCAGGTACATGGCCGCCTTGCCGTTCAAGAATTCGGATTTACCCTCGTCGTTGGAGAGGCCGTTGAAGCCTTTGTTGAATGCATTGCCTTCCACGAGCGCCTGCACATCCTCGGCCGCCTTCACGAGGCTTGGATCCTCGAAGGAGCCGCTCCGGTTGATCGCGTTCTTCAGCGTCTCCGGTCCGCCCAGCCGATCGGCCAGGTACATGTACCAGAGCGAGCCGGTCCAGCGGTCCTTGTTGCCGAGCGCGATCGGCGCCACGCCGTTGCTTTGCAGCGTCTCGACGACCTTCTGGAAATCGGCGTACGTCTGCGGCACTTCGAGATTGTATTTGCTGAAGATCGCCTTGTTGTAGTACACCGGCGTGATGTTCAGCTCGAGCGGCAGCGCGTACGTCTTACCGTCCACCGCGTACGCCTCGGTCGTGCCGGAGACGAACGAATCCTTCAGCCCGCCTTCAAGCGTGTCGTCGAGCGGCGCGAACAGCTGGCCCTTCACATAAGGGGTCAGGAAGCCCGCAGCCCACGTCATGCCGACGTCCGGCAGATCGTTCGAGGCGGAGAGCACCTTCAGCTTATTCTTGTATTGCTCGTTCTCGAGAATCTCCTGCTTAATCGTCACGTTCGGGTTCGCTTCCTGGTACTGGGTAATGATATCGTTGACGATCATGTTCTGCTGCTTGGAGCTGCCGGCCGGCCACAGGTGCATCATCTTGAGCGTGACCTTCTCCGCCGTAGCGGCATTGCCGCCCGCATTGCCCTCGGCCGGCGCGTTGCCGCCCGTATTGCCGCCATTCTCGGCGTTGCCGCCGTTATTGCTGCTGCCGCACCCGGTCAGCGCCAGCGCGGAAGCGAGCGCGACGGTCATGGCGATGGTCAATGGTTTCTTCTTGAACATGTTTTTCTTCTCCCCTTTGTCGCTAAGGATAGCGGTTACATTTCCAATGATAGCGCTTCATGCGCCGCCCGATAAGGTCACGGCGATTAGGGAAAAGTCCGATATTTTTAGGTTGCCCTACCGATCCGGCAGATCTTTCCGGTACTGGCTCGGCGTCATGCCCTCGTATTCCTTGAACAGCGTGATGAAATATTTGGCCGTCGCGTAGCCGACCTCTTCGGCGATGTCCGCGATCGGCATGCCCGTCGAGTAGAGCAGCTTCTTGGCCGCCTGCATCTTGCCGCGCACGACGAACTCGCTGAACGTCATGCCTGTCTTCTCCTTGAACAGCGAGCTGAAATAGCTGGCATTCAGATGGACGTGCTCGGCCACCTCGCGCAGCGTCACGGCTTGCTTCACGTTCGCCTCGATGTAGCGGATCGCCTCCTGGATTGGCTGCGGCACGATACGGTCCTCCTCGCGCATGGCGACGAGCTCCTTGTCCACGATTTTCTCCATCGCGCCCGTCCGCACCCGGTCCTTGGCGATCCGCAGCGCTTCCTCCACCGCTTCCAGCAGCTTCGCCTTTTGCACCGGCTTGAGCAGGTAGTTGACGACTCCCAGCCGAATGCCCTCCTGCGCGTATTCGAACTCGGAATAGCCCGAGAGCAGGATGACGACGGGGTCGCTCCCGCCCTCGCGGATCGCCTTGATCAGCTCCAGTCCGTTCATCTCCGGCATCCGGATATCGGTCAGCAGCAGATGAATCGGCCGCTTCGCCGTGATATCGAGCGCCTCGTCGCCGTTCTCCGCCGTCACAATCTCGCAATCGCTTGCCGCCCACGTCTCCAGCGTCTTCTTCAATCCTTGCCGCGTCCGCGGCTCGTCGTCCACGATCAAGATCGTCGTGCCGTTCCTCATGGCGCACCTCCCGGTATTTCGAATCCGACGACCGTGCCTTCGCCGGGGACGCTTGCGATCGTCAGCCCGCCCAGCTCGTCGTCTTTATAGTACAGCTGTATTCGCTTGTTCACATTGGCGAGCGCCAGCCCGCTGCCCTTGCCGGTCGAGAACCCGCCCGAGCCGAGCGAGCGCATCAGCTCCTGCACGAGCGCCCCGTCCATGCCGGGACCGTCGTCCTTCACCTGGATCAGCCACCGCTCCCCGTCCTCCGACGGGCGGATGACGAGGGAGACCGAACCGGCGCCCTTCTTGTTCCCCGCCCCGTGCAGGATCGCGTTCTCGACGAGCGGCTGGATGAGCAGCTTCGGCATCCGCACGGACAAGCACGCCTCCGGCGCGTCGATCCGCCACGCGAGCTCCTCGCCGAACCGCAGCTTCATCAGCGCCATGTAGCGCTCGACATGCTCCAGCTCCTCCTTGACGCTTACCCACTCGCTCTGATTGTCATTGCCAATCGTATAGCGGAACAGCTCCGACATCGCCACGACGAGATCGGCCAGCTCCTCCTCGTTCTTCTCCTGCAGCGCCCAATAGAGCGCCTCCAGCGTGTTATACAGAAAATGCGGGTTGATCTGCGCCTGCAGCGCCTTCAGCTCCGTCCGGCTGCGCACCAGCTCTTTCTCGTAGATCACCTGGATGAGATCGTTCATATGGCCGACGAGTCCGTTGTACGTCTTCGTCAGCTCGTTGAGCTCCACCGTCGAATGCATCTCGGGACTTGGCCGCAGCTCGCCGAGCCGCGCGCCGCGCATCGTCTTGATGAGGCGCAGAATCGGCCGAGTGATCATCGCGGAGAGGAAGAACGAGCAGACGAGGCAGATCAGGAACCCGACGGCCCCCGAGACGACGATCGCAGTACGCAGCACGTTGATGCCCTCGGTCAGACTGCTGACCGGCGAGAGGATGACCAGCTTCCAGCCCGTCAGCTCCGAGCTGCGGTCGACGCGGATATAGTCCTCGCTGCCAAGCGTCAGCTCCCGCTGCCCTGCCGCGATCAGATCAAGTTCCTCGGCCTGTTCGTAGTTCGAGGCGATCAGCGCCTCCCGCTCGTCGAACAGCATCATATACTCCCGGCGGCTGTCCGCGTTCTCGTCGCCGAGCTGGAAGTACGCGCGGTTGATGCGCACGAGCAAATACCCGCCGTTCTCGAACCAGTGGTCCATCAGCCTTACCTGCCGCAAAGCCAGAAAATACGAGGGGTCCCGAGGGTCCTCCCCGATCCAGACCAGCTTTCCTCGCGCCTCGTCCGCTTGGCGCACTCGGTCTGGTCCGATGCGGGTGATCAGCGTCGTATCGTCCAGCGGGAACAAGCTGCGGTAGTCGTCCGTATAGAGGTCGAACGCGTTGATGCCGTCCGAGTATACCTGGAACGTGCCGACGCTCTGCATGACGGCCTGCCGCTGCTGGAAGCCCGCTTGACGCCCCCTCGCCTCCTGCAGGAGCAGCTGCTGCACGTCGCCGGTCGTCATCACTTGGCTGGAGAGCATGTCCACCTGTCGATAAAGCGTTTCCAATCTGCCGGTCGCTTCGAATGCGGTCTGCTGCAGCTGGCGCTCCGCGTTGTTCGTAATGAGCGCGGACACCCGGTTGTAGGTGACCAGCCCGACGAAGCAGAGCACAAGCGCCATGACCAGCAGGCAGACCGCCAATATTTGATTGCGCAGCGTGTTGTGATTGTGAAGCCATGCCCGCATGTGTTTCCTTCCTTTCGCCCGCTTTGGTCCTCATTCATGGGAATGTGCTTAATTATAGGGGCGTCCCGGCCGCAGCGACAAGACCTCCCCGCGAAAAATGTACGCACGTACAGAAATTACCAAACCGCGTTCCCGCTTCCCGGCAGCAGAAAAACCCTGCCGAGTCGGCAGGGCTGTAAGGTTGAAGACCATGCGCGGCGCCATGGCCGCCGTGTCGCATATTTCGATAGTGGGGCGTCGTCACACGCCCGAATACGCCATGAATCCGCCGTCTACCGGGACGGTCACGCCGGTCACGAAGCCGGAGGCGTCCGAATCCGCGAGCCACAGCAGCGTGCCGAGCAGATCCTTCGGCTCGCCGAACCGCCGCATCGGCGTATGGGCGATGATCTTGCGCGAACGCTCGGTCAGTGAGCCGTCCTCGTTCGTGAGCAGCCGGCGGTTCTGCTCCGTCAGGAAGAAGCCCGGCGCGATCGCGTTCACCCGGATGCCCGCTTCGGCCATATGGACGGCGAGCCACTGCGTGAAATTGTCGATCGCCGCCTTCGCCGCGCTGTAGGCCGGCACCTTCGTCATCGGACTCGGCGCGCTCATCGACGAGATATTGATGATGACGGCGCCTTCGCGCTCGGTCATGCCGCGGCCGAATACTTGGCTGGGGATGAGCGTACCGAGGAAATTCAGATGCAGCACGTCGGTGAAGCCCGCCACCGTCAGGTCGAAGAACGTCTTCACGTCGGGATCGCCAAGATCCGCCCGCTCGAAAATCTCCTTGCTCGTGATGCCATCCGGATGATTGCCGCCCGCGCCGTTAATCAAGATGTCGCACCCGCCCAGCCGCTCGCGCACGGTCTCTTCCGCCGTGGCGACGCTCGCTTGATCCAGCACGTTGCAGGCGACGGCGATCGCCTCCCCGCCCGCGCGCCGGATCTCTGCCGCCACGGCCTCGCCCTTCTCGGCCGTCCGGTTCAGCACCGCGACCTTGACGCCGTGCGCCGCCAGCTCCCTTGCCATCGCCGAGCACAACACCCCGCTGCCGCCGGTTATGACCGCGACGCGGCCTTGCATACTTCCATGCCGTCCACTCATATGCTAAACGCCTCCCGCTTTCGTCTGCTTGCTCCGCTCCAACGAATCCCAGATGCCCCAGAGATACATGATGCCAAGCGCCCGGTCGTACAGCCCGTAGCCCGGTCTGCACTGCTCCTCCCAAATATGCCGGCCATGATCCGGTCTGGCGTACCCGTCGAAGCCGGTCTCATGGAGCGCCTGCACGATGCCGCACAAATCGACGGTGCCGTCTTGGGCGCGGTGCGACGTCTCGATGAAATCGCCGTTCTCGTATACCCGCACGTTGCGCAGATGGGTGAACGGAATGCGGCCCGCGAATTCGCGCGCCATCGCCGGAATGTCGTTATCTTGGCGGACGCCGAGCGACCCGCTGCACAGCGTGATGCCGTTGGCCGGACTGTTCGCGAAGCCGAGAATGGCCCGCAGATCCGCCGCGTCCTTGACGACGCGCGGCAGCCCGAATACCGAATACGGCGGGTCGTCGGGATGGATCGCCATCCGGATGCCGCACCGCTCCGCCGTCGGAATAATCTGCTCTAGGAAGTAGCGGAGATTGTCCCGCAGATCGTCCTCCGACACGCCGCGGTACGCGTCGAACAGCTCGCTTAGGCGAGCCAGCCGCTCCGGCTCCCAGCCCGGCATCGTGAAATCCGGGTTGCCCGCGATCGTGCGGACGAGCTCCCGCGGATCCATCGCCTCGATCTTCGCTTTCTCCAGGAACAAGGCCGTCGAACCATCCTCCAGCTCCTTATGCATGTCGGTTCGCACCCAGTCGAAGACCGGCATGAAATTGTAGCAGATGACTTTGACGCCGACGCTCGCGAGCTTCTCGATCGTCTTCTTGTAGTTGTCGATATACCGCTCGCGACTCGGCAGGCCGAGCTTGATGTCCTCGTGGACGTTGACGCTCTCGACGACCTCCAGGTGCAAGCCGTAAGCGTCGGCCAATTCCTTATACGCCGCGATCTTCTCCATCGGCCACTCTTCCCCGGCCGGCACGTCATGAAGCGCCCACACGATGCCTTCCACCCCTGGAATCTGCTTTATCTGCCGCAGCGTCACCGTATCGTTGCCTTCGCCGTACCATCGAAATACCATTCTCATCGTCCTACGTCCCTTCTTTTACGCTTGCATTTCCGATATGCCGATTTATACTAACGCTAGAACCTTCTCTCATTATTTGCACGAGATTACGCGACATGGAGGCCATGACCGCATGACGTACATCCAGCCGATCGATCTCAAGGAAACGCCCCTATATTACGCCTACCGGCGTACGAGCACATGCGCCGATCAGTTCGAGGGGACCTTCCACGCCCATCAAGGCGTCGAGATTCTCCTCGTCCACGAAGGTCGCGGGACGCTCATTCTGGGCGGCGTCCATTACGAGGTCGGCCCAGGCTGCATCTGCGTGTTCCAGCCGTACCAGCTGCACCATGTCCAGATGGAGCTGAGCAAGGAGAAGCCGTTCGTGCGCTCCATCGTGCATTACGAGCCTTCTTCCTACGACGCCTATCTGACGCCGTGGCCCGCGCTTCAAGCCTTCTTCCGGCATCTTCACAAAGGCAAGCTCGCCACCTGCGTCTGGCAGGAACCGGAGCTGGAGTCGGTCGCGGGCATGCTGATGGACCTGGAGGAGCGCTGTCTCGGTCTGTCCAAGGACCGCCGCATGGAGGAAGTCTCGCTCTTCCTCGTCGCCTTCTTCCGCGCCTTGAAGCCGCTTTGGGAGAAGCACCATCAAGCGGCCAAGCCGGAGGAGCTGCGCAAGCCCCATCAAGCCGAACGGATGATGGAGTGGCTCGATCGGCATTACCGGGAGCCGCTTCGGCTGGAGCGGATGAGCCGCGATTTGCATCTATCCACCTACCACTTGTCCCACTTGTTCAAGGCATGCACCGGCAGCAGCATCACCGACTATTTGACCGCCAAGCGAATGCAGCAAGCCGTGCTTCTCCTGCAATCAACCGATATGGCGGTCGCCCGTATGGCGGAAGAGATCGGCATGACGAGCGCCTCCCACTTCTGCAAAGTATTCAAGGACCACTACGGGATGACGCCGCACCGCTACCGCAAGCAATGGAGCGAGCAGCCGCTTGGCCGGAAGACCGGCCGCCTCTAGTGAAATCGTAGCAAGCGGCGGCGGCCCGCGGTGCAGGCGGGTTGTGCAAAAATGCCGCTCCGTTGCGGCCCCCGCGGCTTCGGGATTCGGGCGCTTCGGGATTAAACGGCAAACAGGCCATGCGGACGACAATCGTCCTGCATGGCCTGTTCGTTTGCCCGTATCGGCAAAATCCTGCGGCTTATAGCTTGAATTCCCGTACCTTGTCGTTCAGCATGTTGGCGATAGCCGCGACGTCTTTGGAAGCGCCTGCGATATCGTTGACCGTTGACGTCTGCGCGTCTGCCGACGAGGCCGCTTCCTCGGACGCGGTCGCCGACACTTCGACGAGGCGGTTAATGTGATCGATCGCGTCCATGACCGCCTGCGAGCTGGCCGCCAGCGCCTCGAGCGTCCGCTTCACGTCCACCGTATTCGCTTCCGTCGAACGCGTCATCGCGACAATCTCCTTGAGCGCCTGCCCGCCGAGCGTAATGATCTCGACCTGCTCCTCGACCGACTTCAGATTGTGCTCCATCGTGCCGACGGTCTCGTTCGTCTCTGCCTGCACGTCGTCGATGAGCGCGCGGATCTGCTCGGCCGACTGCTTCGACTGCTCGGCCAGCTTGCTGACCTCCGAGGCGACGACCGCGAAGCCCTTTCCATGCTCGCCGGCGCGCGCCGCTTCGATCGCCGCGTTCAGCGCGAGCAGGTTCGTCTGGCTCGCGATGCCCGAGATGACGTGCACGATGCCGCCGATTTCCGACGACCGCTTGCCCAGCTTGTGAATCGCGTCCGTCGCGAACTCGACCGTCTGCGTCACGGTGGACAGGTTCGCAATCGCGTCGTTGATCGCCTCGTCGCCCCGCTTCGCCACCTCGGCCGCCGCCTCCGCTTCCTGAAGCGTCTCTTGGATTTTGCTGCCGCCGCCTTCGACCTGACGCAGCGTCTCCTTCATCCGGCTCTGGATGGAATGGGCGTATGCAGACTGCGCGCTTGCGCCTTCCGCGACGTGGTGGATCGCTCCGGCGACTTCCTGCGAGGATTGTCCGGTCTGGACAGCCGCTTCGGACAGGGACACGCTGTTCTCCTTCAGCTGCACGGACATGTCGCCCACCTGCGTCATCGTCTCGCGAAGGCTCAGCCTCATCCGTTCGAAGGAAACCGCGAGCTGGCCGATCTCATCCTTCGACTTCGATTGCACTTCCAGCGTCAAATTCTTGTCCGCGATCTGACCGGCGACCGTCACGAGCCGGCGGATGCGCTTCATGACGGGACGGCTGATCAAGTAGCAGAAGAGAATCGCGCCGATCAAGATCAAAGCGCTGATCAAATAAATCTCGTTCCGGAAATCGCTCGCCATCTTATCGAACGGGGTGGACGGCACGCCCACGTACAAAATGCCGACGATCGCGCCCGCGCCATCCTTGATCGGCTTATAGATCGTCTGGTTGACCGTGCCGACGACGTCCGCTTCGCCGACGTAAACCTCGCCTTTCTGCAGTACCGCCGCGTTAACGGCCGCGGATACCTGAGTGCCGACAGCCCGCTGGCCGTCTGCTTTCAAGACGTTCGTCGTCACCCGCGTATCGTGGAGGAAAATCGTAACCGTATCGCCGGTAAGTTTACCGACTTCGTCCACGAATTCGAAATTATCGTTGAGCGGCGTATCGCCCTTATACAGCTGATCGCCTTTCGCGGACCAGTCGCCCGGATATTTCATCTCCAAATATTTCTCCGTCAGCGCCATGTCGGACGCCAGCTTCTCCTGCGCCGCCAGCACCAGCTTTTCTTTGACCTCGCTGCCGACGTACGCGTTCAGTATGACCGCGAACAAGGTGAGCACGATCGCAATCGCCAGCATGAGTTTGGTAAGTAAGGAATTTCGCACGTTCATCGCAGCTGTCTGCCCTCCCAGTCGATATTGTCGTTAAGCACATGCATATCTAACCCGTGCATTTTACTAACTCCGGTTATATCGGTAGCGGGGCATGCGCGGATTATATTTTCACGAAAAAAAAGACCGCGCTTCATGCGCCCCATGAGCAGCCAAATGCTGCCACCAAAGGCTCGTGTCCGGTCCGTGACGGCATGCGCCGTGCGTATCGGGCGCTTCGTTTCTTTGTTGCTGGCATAATCATCGTCCGGCTAACGCAAAATAGGGACAACTTGGCTCTTGCGTCCCGAACAAATGCCGAATTGGCGGTTACAGCCACCAACTAGGTGCCGTATGCCTGCAGAAGCTGCAGCAGTGCGGCGTGGACATCCCCTGCGAAGAGCCCCCCATGGTAGCAGATCAACGCGTCGATCTCATAATCCAGCAACCGGCGAACCGAGCGAACGGCTTCTTCTAGATCGAGGGTATACTGCGGATTGGCAATCGCAAGCTTACCTGCCTCAATGACGACGGCATCGGCCGCGATCATCGTTCGGCTTGCGGGCAGATAGAGCGAGATATGGCCCGGCATATGCCCAGGCGTATGGACGACCTCGATCCCGCCGCACCATGGAAGACGCTCGCCGGAAGCAACCGTGCGATCGATGGGAACCGGTTCGATCGAGCCGAGGAAGGCGATGAAGCCCGCTGCCGCTTCTCTCGCCTCGTCCGGCAGCGTGTCATACGAGGCTTCCGCCTGCGCGAGTCGCAGCGACTTGGCGGCTCCCGCGATATAGGGCGCTTCCGCTTCGTGCGCGATCATTTCGATATGCGGATAAGCCCGCTTCAGCTCGGCGGCCGAGCCGATATGATCCATGTCGTGATGGGTCAAGACGAGGCGGGTAACAGTCGATAGCGCGATACCGTGCTTCGCCGCGGCCGCCTCCAGCAAGGCGACGGACTGCGGATAACCGCAGTCGACGAGAATCGTCTCGCGGTCGTCTCGCAGAATAACAGGCGACAGATATTGGCCCTGATCTCCGTATGGGATAGGCAAGTCTAAACGGTACATGTCGGGCATGGCATGGAATTCTCCTTTCGGTTTAAAACGGAGCAAGCCCCTCCAATGTAAAAGGATGCGCGCGAACGGGCAAGGGTTAATTTGAATATAACCGAATGATCCCGGAAGCGGCTGCCACCCATGATCCGAGCCTCCACATCCATGCGCGAAGAAGCCCTGACCATCCCGGTCAGGGCTGTCCCCGTTATTGCACGCTCTCCAGCCGCCACTTTTGCCTTGCCAGCGCCGGATCCGAATCGTTCAACGTCAAGCCATCTCCGCTCTCCGCCGCTTCGAGCGCTTTGCCGTTATGCGACGAGACGATGCCCACCGTGCCGTCATCATGCCGGCGAATGAGCCATCGTTGGTTGTTGAAGCCCAAGTAGGCGTAGAGCTGAATTTTATTCTGCCCGATATCCAGGTCGAGCGCTTGGCCTTCCGGCGTGCGAATCGAATAGCTGCCCTGCTCGTCCCCTGTCGGCACGAGCACCCATGTCTGACCGCTTGCGCCGGTCGTGCCATCCTTGACGATAATCGGCTCTCCGTTGCGCGATGCGGCGGCAAAGAGGTATTTGCCCGTGCCCGCCGCGTTCGCGATGCCGACGCGCTGCAGGTCCGCGGGCCGCATCGCGCTCGCGTTCACCTGCTGGTAATACGCCTGTCCCCCGAACACGTTCACGCCGAAATGTCCCTCCGCGAACGTCCCGTCCTTCAGATCCATAATTTGGGCGCCATCCACGAAGATTTGAACATGCGGCCCTTCCGCGACGATCTTCACGTGGTACGTCCGGCCCGGCTGCACGAAAGCCGGCACCTTCGCGAGCACCTGCCGGTCGGCGAACGCGCCGTCTACTTTGTAGAACAGCCGGAACGCCTTCATGTTCGCATCAAGGTTGAAGTAGTAGCCGCTGCGTCCGTCTCGGCTGGCCCGGAACAGCAGGGAGCCCGCTCCGCCCGACTCGCCAAGCCGCATATCCGCCTCGTAGGTGAAATCGCCCGCCTGCTCCCGCGCCATGTAATTGGCGTCGCTGCCGTAGCTGCCGCGAATGCCGTACGCCGTGGCGATCCATCGCGACGCGGACAGATCGGGCTGCCAACCGGTCAAATTCGTGCGGAACTCGCCGTCCGACACGTCCACCGGCACGCGCGCCGACGTCTTGCCGTTCGGCGTCGAGACGGTGACGACCGCCTCGCCCGCGCCGGTCGCATGAATGACCGCATGCCCGTTGCCCGCGTTATCGATCCGCACGACAGCCGGGTTGGAGGACCGCCATCGAAGCGGCTGCTCCCCGTTCCGTCGGCCGCCATCGATCGCCGCGTACAACGTCTCGCTGCTCCCCAAGCTCAGCTCACGGCCGGCGGTGTCCATCATGACCCGAGCCGATCCGTCCGCATCGGTACGCCATACGTTAGACAGCGCGTATACGTTCAGCGACACCACGTTCACGCTGCCGCCTTTGGCGTAGAAGCGCATCCCGCGGCTGGCCGGGTCCGGGAAGATCAGGTCGCTGAAGACGACCGTGCCATCGCCGGCGAACAGCTCGACCGACGATTCGTCCACGAAGAGGCGCAGCTTGACGCGGCCGCCCGACAGCGCAAGAGGCGCTTCGTGCCGTGTGGAGAACAGGCTTGAGAAGTCGGTCTCGCCGGAGGCGGAGCGATCGACGATTAGCCGCGAACCCGCGACGTCGTAGGCCGCCACCGTGCGTTCCTCCGCGCCTTCGCGCAGATGAAAGCCGAACTCCTGCACGCTGCTTCCCGCCGGAATGGCGATCTCGGCTTCGATCTCGTATGCGCCGCTCGTCACGCCCTCCAGCACATTCGCCCCATTCGGACGCACCTCGCGGTCAGCGGCGGCGTAGATTTCCTTCCGCAGCGCTTGCAGCTCCTTGACCGGCGCCTGGGCGAGCCGCAGACCGTCGGCCGTCCGTCTCAGCGTCACCTCGCGCGGCAGCGAGATTTCGCCCTTCCAGCCAGACGTCGGGAAGGCGAACGGATAATCCCAGTTCGTCATCCACGCGACCATGACCCGGCGATCGTCCGGCATGCCCGCGAACGACATCGAGGCGTAGAACTCTTTGCCGTAATCGGTACGCAGCACGCGGCCGGCCGGATTGTCGTTGATGAATTTCCCTTCGGGGGTCAACGTGCCGACGAAGTATTCCGCGTCCGAGCCTTGCGTCTTGGGATTGGCGCCGGTGCTGATCATGAGCACCCATTTGGTCTCGCCCGTTCCCTCGACTTTCATCGGGAACAAGTCCGGGCATTCCCATACGCCGCCGCGGACATAATTGCCGTAGCCGAAGTTATCGGTCAGCGTCCAGTCGAGCAGGTTGGTCGAGGTGAAGAACCGGATGTGATCGCCGCCCGAGACGACCATCACCCAGCGGTTGTTCGCCGCATCGCGCACGACCTTCGGATCGCGGAAGTCCCAGCCGCCCGGGTCGTCGCCCTGCTTGCCGGGGTTCTCGATGACGATCGGACGATCCTTGGGATAGACCCACGTCCGGCCCCGATCGGTGCTGTACGCGATGCCGATCCGCTGGTTGCCGCCCGGCAAATCGGGGTTGAAGGACGTATAATACGCGATAAGACCTTTGCCGCCCGAAGCCGTGAACAGACCCGACACATTACCCTCGTCCGCGATCGCCGAGCCGGACCAGACATGCCCGTGATCATTCCACGGCAAGGCGATCGGCAGCCGCTTCCAATGCACCAGATCGGTGCTCACCGCATGCGCCCACGTCCCGCCGTCCTGATGGAACAGATGGTATTCCCCTTCGTAGTAGACAAGCCCGTTCGGATCGCTGGCCGACCCGCGCGCCGGACTGTAATGGTAGGCTGGACGGTACTTCTCCGTATAATAGTCGGCCGCTGCCGTGATGTACGTATGCTGAAAATAAGCCGTTCCCGACGCTACCGACAAGCCTGTCCGTCCGCTCGCGTAGCTGCCGTCGGTCACGGAGATTGCGGCGGTCGCATAGCCGTCGACGAGCACCTGAATCCGGCTGCCGACCGCGCTCACCTCTACATGGTGCTTCGCCCCCGGCTGCGAAGGATACGCGCGTGCGGAAGCCGCGATGACCGCGCCGCTCGCTTTCTTCAACTGAACGCGGACCTGGCCGTTCTCCCGAAGCAGCGCGACCGCGTAGCCGCTCAGTCCCTTCTCGTCGCCCCGTATTCGCAGCGCGGCCTCGCCCGTAGCCGAGCCGAACGCAATATCGCCCTCGTACACGAAGTCGCCGTAGCTGTTCCCGTACATTTGCACCGCTTGCTGCGATGCCTCTGCCGTGCCCTTCGTCCCTCGAAGGTCCGGCTGCCAGGAACCGGACCGGTATGCCGTCGTGCCGAGATTGCCGTTCAGGCCGCTGACGCGCACATTTTGGAACAGCGCCGAACCATCCCAGACGTGCAGGCCGAGATAGCCGCCGCGGTAAGAGGCGTCCTTCACGTCGATGAGCGGCTTGTAGCGATCGCCCCAATACACCTTAAGCGTATCGCCTTCAGCCTTCACTTTCAGATGATAAATCCCTCCGGCTGACACGCTGACCTGTCGTTCCTCATATAGCCCTTGACCATCTGCGTCCTTCAGCCGAATAAGTCCGGCTTGCGGCACAAGCTGGAGCATGTAAGAGGACCAGCCATCCGCATCCGAGCGGAACACGAGCGTGGCGTCCGCCTTTAGATCCGTAATCTGGACGTCGGCTTCGTAGACGAAATCGTCCGCGCGGGTATCCGACATCGCAATGACATTTTCCTTCGGGTCGGAGGTTAGCGTGAGCCCCTGCGCCGTATCCTCCAGCTTCCCTTTCCCCTTGATCGTCCAAGCCGACAGGTCGCTATTCGCTTTGGTTGCGCTTACAAAAATAGACGTTTCCTCCTTTGCCGTCTGATCAGCCGTCGGCTCTCCCGCCGCAATAACAGCAGTCCCGAGCGGGACGGAGCCGAGCAGCAGCGCGAACGCCAGCAGCGCGGACATTCCTTTGTTCCATGACATCCTTACGCACCCCTATTCGTGGAAAGTGGCGAATCCGATGGTGCCATCGTGATCGGTCGTGAGGAAAAATGGGCACAGCAAAGGCGCAACGGCTGGCGCCGTCTTTGGTAGAGAGGCGAGCTGCGTCCCGGAAAAGCGGATTGGTTTGCGTTCACAATCCGAGGATTGTGCATGCAGCATTCAGCAAAGAACCGGCCGCCGCCCGTGACAGGGGGCGGCCGGGTTGCTGCCATGTGGAGACCTGGTCGTCGTGATGCGAAGCGAAGTACGGTTAGAGAGCGGCGCCGCTCTCTAAGCCGTCGCCTCGCGCAGCGCCGAGAGCCCCAGCGCTACCGCGCCGCACAGGCCGGCCTGCTGGCCGAGCCCCGGCGGCACGATGTAGCCGTCGATATCGTCAAGAATCTCGCGTGCGCTCACGTAGCCGTTCAAATTGCGCTTCACCTCGGCGCGAATGAGCGGGAACAGCTGGGCTTGCTGCATAACGCCGCCGCCGAGAATAACCTTCTCCGGCGAGTTAAGCAGCACGGCGCTTGCGATCGACTGCCCGAGATAGTATGCTTCGATCGTCCAGGCGGGGTGATCCGCCGGCAGCTCGTGTCCCTTCACGCCCCAGCGCGCCTCGATCGCGGGACCTGCCGCCATGCCCTCGAGGCAATCGCCGTGGTACGGACACCGGCCGGCGTAGCCATCGTCCGGGTGCCGTCTCGGCAGCGTATGTCCGCCCTCGGGATGAACCAGGCCGTGCACAAGACGGCCTTCCGCATAGACGCCGATGCCGATGCCCGTGCCGACCGTGTAATACAGGCAGCTGCTCAAGCCGCGGGCCGCGCCCCACATCGCTTCGCCGAGCGCGGCCGCATTCACGTCCGTGTCCCAGCCGCACGGCACGCCGAATTCGCGGCGCAGCGCGCCGAGCAGGTCGACATTCGACCAGCCCGGCTTCGGCGTCGTGGTGACATACCCATAGGTCGGACTCTCGGGCCGAAGATCGATCGGCCCGAAGGAGCCGACGCCGATCGCGTCGACGCCTTTCCCCTTGAAATAAGCGATCGCCTGACCGATCGTCTGCTCGGGTCCTTCCGTCGGAAAGCTGATGCGGTCCTCGATTTCGCCCCGCTCGCTGCCGATCCCGCAGACGAACTTCGTGCCGCCCGCTTCGATTGCGCCAATTCGCTTCATATCGCCGATGCCTCCCTTCGCGCTCAGACCGAGCCGCCTGCGGGCTGCCGGATCGCATAGATCGCCAAGGAAGCGAGCACGAGCCCTTCATCGCCCGCTACGGATAGACCGGCGGCATCGGCGTTCGGATAGATCAGATCCGTGAGGACCGCCTGCCCGTCGTTCGCGAATACTTCGACGGACGCGCGATCCACGAGAATCGTCAGATCATGCGACGGGCCCGCATCACGGCCGGCTTCCAGCTTTGCCGCATGCCGTCCGCCGAACTGCTCATGGAACCCGCTCAAGCCGGAATTTGACCGGTCTACATACGCTTCGCCAAGCGAAGCATCCACGCCGACGATCGTCTCTTCGCCGCCGCCCGCTCTCACCCGGAACGCGTAGGAGGAGCCTGGCGCCGCCTCTGCCCGCAGCTCATAGCTCTCGAGCGCAAGTCCCGCGAGCGCCTGCTGCGCTTCGGCAATCGTCGCATCCTTCAGCGTCACGAGCGGTACGCGCGCGGCCGCAAGCTCTTGAACCGGCTGCTGCGCCAATGCGGTGCTGCCGTCGGCAAGCGTGCGAAGGCTAAGCTCCCTCGGCACCGTCATCGCGCCGCGGAACCCTTCGGTCGGCGTCAGGTTAGCGTATTTCCAGTTGCTCATCCAGCCGATGAACAGCCGTCTGCCATCCTCGGCCGGCACGTCGGACCAGCTGACGCCCGCGTAGTTATCCCGGCCGTAATCCAGCCAGCGCACCGTCCGCGAATGCGCATCCGGCACGAACGTCTCGCCGTCGAATTCGCCGGTGAAGTATTGCGTGCGCGAGCCTTCCGGATAGTCCGGGCTGTCGCCGATACTCACGAGCATCACCCACTTTTGCCGCGAGGCGTCGCCGTCCACGGGCAGCGGGAATAAATCCGGGCATTCCCACACCCCGCCGTGGAAGCCGATGCCTTCGCCGAATTCGCTCGCGAACGTCCACGATTTGAGATCCGGCGAATGATACAGGCATACCGTTTGACCGCAGGCGACGATCATGACCCAACGCTCCTTCTCCGCGTCCCAGAACACCTTCGGATCGCGGAAATCCACGAAGGACGGGTGCGCAAGCACCGGATTGCCCGCGTATTTGCTCCACGTACGCCCCGCGTCCTTGCTGTAGGCGAGGCTCTGCGTCTGCAAGGCGGCTTGGCCTTCCCGCTCCAGATGATGCGTGAAGATGGCGACCAGCCCCGGCTCGCCGCCGAAGAAGCCGGTCGTATCGTGCCAATCGACTACCGCGCTGCCCGAGAAAATCATCCCCAGCTCATCCGGCGCGAGCGCGATCGGAAGCTCTTCCCACGCGACCAAATCCTTGCTGACCGCGTGACCCCAATGCATCGGCCCCCATTTCATCCCGCTTGGGTGATGCTGGTAGAACAGATGGTACTCGCCTTGGAAGAACACCATCCCGTTCGGATCGTTCATCCATTTCTCGCGCGGCGAGAAATGATATACGCTTCTGTAATCATGCTGGATCATTGTAGACATGCATGCCTCTCTCCTTTGCTCTCCTCTATATGCGCCCCCGGCAGCCGGTGCCGCCGAAGGCGTTCTCTTCCTCGTTACCTCAGCGGCCGTTACTTCTGCGTCGCCCGGTCGTAGCCGGCCTGTTTGATCTCCAGCCATTTCGGCAGACCCAGACGGTCCAGCTCCTTCAGATAGTCGTCCCACTCCTCGTCGATCTTGCCGTTCTGGTACCACTCGGTGCGCATGCGCAGGACGTAGGCGAACAGGTCCGTCTCGATCGTCGTCAGGGCATCCAGCTCGTCGATCGAATTGAACACGCTCGGCATGACATTGTCCGCTTTCATGTGCGGCACCATGACTTCCTTGACGATGCGCAGTCTTTCCTTCGCGTCGTCCGGCACGGTCGTGTACTTGCCGTAGTAGCTGTCGAGGATCGCCAGCGGTCCGGCCACGCTCGTCTTCTCCCGCAGCTCGACCGGCGCGGTGCCGTTCAGCGGCAGATGCTTGAGGGAATTGCTTGCTTCGTCGAATTCGAAAATGTTCTGCTGCGTCTCGTCGCCGTACGTGCCCCAGTTGTTCTGCACGGATTGGATCGGATCGTACATTTGATCCATCCACTTGGCCGTCGCCTCCAGGTTCTGGTTGGCGCTCGTCACGACCGTGCGGCCGCGATGGAAGCCGAGGCCATTCGTGCGGGTGACATTGATCTCGCCGCTCGGGCCGGCGACCGGCGGCATGACGTCGTAGCTGTCGTTGGCGCCGGTAATGTTGCTCTTATCCCAGGAGAAATATAGGCCGTATTTCTGATCCTTGCCCTTGGCCAAGTACGTGCTCCAATCCTGCGTGTACGCCTCCACGTCGATCAGACCTTCCTTATACAGCTCGTGGATGTACTTGACCGCGTTCTTGTAGTCTTCCTCGGCCGGCGTGAAGACGACCTTGCCGTCGTTCGTGACGACCGCATGGTCCGGGTTCTCGCCCAGACCGAACGACGCGAACAGGAAGACGAGATCCTCGGCGCCCGGCTTGTTGATGAAGGAGAGCGGAATTTCGTCCGCCTGGCCGTTGCCGTTCGGGTCCTGCGTCTTGAAGGCGATGAGCGCCTGCTTCAGCTCCTCCGTCGTCTTGGGCATGTCGAGACCGAGCTTCTTCAGCCACTCGACGTTGATCCACGGCACCGCGTCAACCGACTGGATGCGCTCTTTGCCGCTGCCCAGCTCCTCGATCCACGGGAAGGCATAGATGTTGCCGTCCGGCGCCGTCATCATCGATTTGTATTCGGGCGCTTCTTCCAATACTTTCTTCAAGTTCGGCATGTGCGTCTCGATTAATTCGTTCAGCGGGATGATCGCGCCGTCCTTGGCCAGCTTGAGCAGCTCGTAGTCGCCGTAGCCGGCGTCGAAGATCGCGTCGGGCAGATCGCCGCTCGCCATCGCGAGGTTGCGCTTCTCGGCGAACACGTCGCGGGTGAAGTTTTTCCAGTTCACATGGACATTCGTCTTCTCCTCGAGCCGTTTGAAAATAAGCTTCTCGTTCGGATCGGTTGGCGCGAGCGGCGAGCTCTGCGTCATGATGTTCAGCGTCACCTTCCCGCCGCTTGCGTCCTGCTTCGGACTTGCCGCTCCGTCGCTGCCCCCGTTGCTGCAGGCGGACAACAAGAGCGCGGAGACGAGCACAGTGGCGGATACGGTCTTCAATGCGGCTTGCGGTTGTCTGATCTTGTTCATCGATAATGACCTCCCATTTATATCGCTATGGATGATGCCTTTATGTGCAGCCGGCCCCTATTTGAGCGAACCGACCATGACACCTTTCTCGAAGTACTTCTGGAAGAACGGGTACATGATAAGCAGCGGCAGGCTGGAAATGACGATCGCCGCGTATTTGATCATCTCGGACAGCCGCTTCATCTCCGCCATCGCCAGCTGGTCGCCGATCATGCCGGGGTCAACCTGGTTCTGGATGAGGATGGAGCGCAGCACGAGCTGCAGCGGATGCAGGCTGGCATTGTCCAGATAGATCATCGCGTCGAAATACGAATTCCACTGGCCGACGAACGCGTACAGCGCCAGCACGAAGATAATCGGCTTCGACAGCGGCAGCACGATGCTAGCGAATACCTTCCACTCGGAAGCCCCGTCCACGTAAGCCGCTTCCTTCAGCTCGAAGGGCACCCCGCGGAAGAACGTCCGGGCCAAAATGATGTTCCACACGTTCACCGCGCCGGGAATGACGACGGCCCAGATCGTGTCGATCATGCCCAGCTTCTTCACCAGCAGGTAGGTCGGGATTAGCCCCCCGCCGAAGAACAGCGTGATCAGGAAGAGCGTCATGAAGATCTTGCGGCCCTTCAGCCGATCGTCGGCCATCGCATAGCCGGCGCACACCGAGAGGAACACGGTCGTCAGCGAGAACAGGACCGAGTACAGCACGGCGTTGCCGAAGCCGCGCACCATCGCCGGGTTTGTAATAATTTTCTCGTAGCCGTCCAGCGTCCAGTCCGACACCTTGAACGACAGACCGCGGCTGAGCAGCGTCGAGGGGTCCATGAACGATGCGACGACGATGTACAGGAGCGGCAGCACGACGATGAGGACGGCTAGCGTCAGCAGAATGCCGTTCAAGACGAGCAGGAACCGGTCCAGTCCGGATGGTTTGACGTACATGGGCGTTTGCTCCTTTCGTTAGTAAAGTCCTTCGCCCTCGTTCAGCTTCTTCACGACGAGGTTCACCGTGAGGAGCAGCAGAACGTTGATGACGGAATTGAACAGCCCCACGGCCGCGGAATACGAGTAGTCCCCCGCTTGCAGGCCGATCTTGTACACGTAAGTCGGGATGATCTCGGAGGTAGGCAGGTTCATCGCCGTCTGCATCAAGTAAGCCTTTTCAAATCCGATCGACATGATGCCGCCGGCCGCCAGAATGAACACGATGGCCATGATCGGGCGAATCGTCGGCAGATCGATATGGCGAATGCGCTGCAGCAGATTGGCCCCGTCGAGGCTGGCCGCGTTGTGCAGCTCCGGATCGACGTTCGCGAGCGCCGCCACGTAGATGATCGATGCCCATCCGGCCCCGGTCCAAATGTCGGAGAGAATGTAGATCCACCGGAAATACTCGGCCTTCAGCATGAACATGACCGGCTCCCCCGTCGCCCAGACGATGAGCTGATTGACCGGCCCCGTCGGCGAGAGGAAGATGAACAGCATCCCGACGATGACGACGACGGAGATGAAGTTCGGCGCGTACAGGAACAGCTGAATGTTCTTCTTCACCGCCGCCCTGCGCACCTGATTGAGCATGAGCGCCAGCAGGATCGGCACCGGGAAGCCGAGCAGAAGGCCGAAGGCGCTGAGCTTCAGCGTGTTGAGCAGGATGAGTTCGAAATTGGGCGAAGACAGGAATTTGTCAAAATGCTTAAAGCCGACCCATTCGCTGCCCATGATGCCCTTGATCGGACTGAAATCCTTGAACGCGATGACCGCGCCGTACATCGGACCGTATTTGAAGATGAGCGTCAGGATGAGCGCGGGAGCTAGCAGCACGTAGAGCACGTAATGCTTCTTGAGATAATCGAGTCCGCCCAGCCTTGCGGTCCCTTCCGCGCTCTTCTTTCCTTCCAGTGCTTGAAGTGAATGTTGCATATTTAGTCGGTGTCCCTCCCCAAAAGTTTACATTTGCCAATCGTAAGGGCTTTCAAATGTGATATTCCAAGTTGTTCCCCTGCTGAATCCACTATCAATTTAGCATCACCCTGTGCAAACGTCAATAGATTTTGTAAAATTATACGTATTCATTTGACAAGTCGTTTATGTCATTTACTAGGTTAAAAATTTTACATTTGCACACTAATATTCTGTTTATCTGTGCAACTTGGAAGCAAATCATTTAATCAAGCCCTCTTCGAGCCTCAATTCCATCTTGCGCGCACATCAAAAAGGTAGATATTCCCTGTATGTTGTAAAGACCATTGCCAAATCGGCAAGTTAAATTGTGCATTTGTAAAAATGTCGTTGCTATTATTCACAAACTGGTATACATTTGTAGGAGAAACGGCATAGAGAAACATGAGGTGAACCGATGGCGAAGGAACGCGTGACGATACAAGACATCGCCGATGCGCTGGGCATCTCGCGAAACACCGCCTCCAAGGCGCTGAACGGAAGCGGCGGCATTCCGGACGAGACGCGCAGCAAAGTCGTCAAGAAGGCGATCGAATTGAAATATAAACAGTTCGCTTATATGGAAAGCGACAGCCTGCTGCCTCGCACGCCGGGCAATATCGCGTTATTAACGGCGAACCTGCCTAACACCTCCCACTTCGGCTCCGCGCTGATCAGCGGGCTGGAGAAGCGGATTAGCGCCGAGGGCTATAATTTGTCCATTCATATCATCCGGGACATCGAGCTTCGCAGCCTGTCCTTGCCGAACAATTTCGATGCGTCGAACGTGGACGGCATCATCTGCATCGAGCTGTTCGATCTGGCTTACAGCCGGGTGATCACGGAGCTCGGCATTCCGACGCTGTTCATCGACTGCGGCGCTGGCGTCAGCTATCCCGACTTCGAAGCCGACGTGCTGCTGATGGAGAATGAACATAGCACCTACAGTCTCGTCAAGAAGCTGATCGACGGCGGGTACGGCAGCTTCGGCTTCGTCGGCGATTACAACCATTGCCGCAGCTTCCGCGAACGGTGGGTCGGCTTCAACCGCGCCTTGACGGATGCCGGCATCGGCTTGAACGCCGGCCAATGCATCACGGGCGAGGACCGGTACTACGGACAGCCGGGTTGGCTGGACGAGCAGCTCGCCGGGATGGCCGAGCTTCCGGCCGCGTTCGTGTGCGCGAACGATTATCTCGCCGTCAATCTCATGAAGGCGCTGAAGAACCGCGGCGTGCGCCTTCCCGGCGATGTCGCCGTGTGCGGCTTCGACAACAGCCAGGAGTCCGACATCATCGAGCCGCCGCTCACGACCGTCCACATTTACCGCGGCGAGATGGGCATTAAAGGCGCCGAGATGCTGCTCTCGCGGATCCAGGATCCCGAGCAGCCGTTCCAGGTGTCGCATATTTACACGAAGCCGGTGATCCGCGCGTCGACGCCGAATATCGGATGATCGACGCGATGGCCGCAGCGCTTGCAAGAAGCAACAAGAAGACCCTGCCGACAGTCTGTTGGCAGGGTCTTCTTGTTATTGTTGAGCGTTACCTAGTCATGCCGATGATCGAACCGACGGGTCTGCCCCGTCAATGACGGGCTTCCCTCGTCTCCGTCTATACATCCATATCCCGCACAGCCCCGTCAGCGCGATCGCGAGCATCCCTTCCGGACTCGGCATCGCGACATAAGCGAACGCCTCATCCACGAGAATGAATCGCTTCAAAATCAGCGTATCGATGAACGCGTTGCCCATCGTGTGCATCAAGACGGCCGGCCATACGCTTCGGGTCAGCAGCAGCAGCTCGCCGTAGAGGATGGACATCGCGATGACGCCGAGCATCATGCGAGGCATGTACGTGAGCATGCTTTCCGCGGTATCCACGAATAGAAACAAATATGGAAAATGCCATGCTCCCCATATGATCCCGACCACGATATGGACGAGAAATCGGTTGTATCCGAGCGAGAACAATCTCGGCGCCAGATAGCCCCGCCATGCGAATTCCTCGAACACGTTCTTCACCAAGCTCGGCAGGAGCGCGATGCCGAATGCCGCCAAGTAAGAGGACGACGATGAAGGCGCCTCCGTCCACCCGCTTCCAAGTCCGATGCCGACGATGACCGTGGCCAGCAGCGGGAAGAACAGCATACTGAACAGATAGGCCAACCCGTTCCCTTTGAGTCGGGGCTTCAGTCCGAAATCCCGCCACCCGTCGCCCGCCCAAGCGCGCAGGATGATCATGCACAGCAGCGGGGACACGAGCCAAATCAGCTGCCCCAAGCTTCCGTTCTCGTCCCTGCCGGCCTGCACATCCACCAGCCTTCCCATCCATCCGCAGCTTAGCGCAACGATCGAGAAAATGACCGCGTTCCGCACCGACTTGCCCTCCCGTGTCTTCAAGGCTCCAGCTCCTCTTCGATTCGATTGAGGTACTTTCCGTACCACTCCTTCAAGAAGGCGTAATACGCCGAACCGAATTCCAGCGTATCCAGCCGGCTCTTCACCTTCGGATCGTTCAGCAGCTCCTTGTTCTGGCTCAGATGCGCTTGATTCCGCTGCCGCAGCATGCTCAGCATCGCTTCGACCTGCTCGATTTCGCGCACATATGCTTCCACGAGCTCGCGTTTGCGGGCACCTTCCACATAGTTGAAGAAGAACATCTTCACCAGCGCGGGATCTCTCGGTTTCTCGAGCGCGATCGGCTCGCCGGCCCAGCGCAGAAATGCCTGCTCCCCTTCCGCCGTAATCGAATACGTCATTTTGATCCGAGCCCCCCGCCGCTCCTCCGTCACCCGGACGTGCCCGTGCTGGATAAGCTTCTTGAGCGCCGGTTGGATGCTGCCTTGGCTGGAATTATAGAAGAACCCGGTGCTCGATTCCATGCTCTTCTTCAGATCGTAGGAGGACTTATCGCCATCGAGCAATAAGCCCAGAATGATTTTGTCCTGCAAGCTGCATGCCTCCGTCATCTCATATTTCTTATAGATATGTCGTCTAGAACTATTGGTTGCAACCAGAATACCATCTCCGCGCGAACTTGTAAACAACTGGAACAATCCGCACCAAAATGTGGTATCGTACTCGTGAGGCGGAAACAAGCCGGAGTGCGGGAAACGCCGTAAATTGGAGATAAGAAGGGGTGCGCGCATGATCCAAGACAACGTTAAAGCAATCATTGAACGCTATCTCGAGGCTTATAATGCGTTCGATCTTGCTAGTATGATTGACCTGCTGCATGAGGAGATTGTATTCCGCAACGTCGTGAACGGGGAACCGAACATGGAGACGAAAGGCATCCCCGCCTTTCGCGAGCTGGCCGAGCAATCGGCGGCGTTATTCGCCAGCCGTAATCAGCAAGCGCTCCAGTATCGCCATACCCCGGACGGCATCGAGGTCGACATCGATTACACGGCCTTCTTGGCGGCGGATTTGCCGAATGGCTTGAAGGCCGGGGAGCAGCTGAAGCTCAACGGCAAATCCGTATTCGACATCCGCGGCGGCCAAATCGTCCGGATCGAAGATTACAGTTAAGACTGACGACTTGCACGGAAGTAAGGTGAATTCGCGTATGATCCAACCGGTTGAACAAGCACAGAAAGTCCCCCTGGCATGGAAGCTCGCATTCGGTTTGAAGCTGGCGTTCGATTTTGCGTTATCCGGCGCTTTTTATTTCGAACAATCGATGGCGCTCTTCTGGAAACTTAGCCTTGTCGTTCTGCTGCTCCTGCTGTTCCTGGGCATGAATGGGTTCTATCTTCGCGGGAAGAACCGCCGCCGCTGGCTCCTTCACGTCCTCCTCCTTGATTTCCTGGTGTCCGCCGCATGCGGCTATGGATATATGAGCGGAGATTTCCCGAATCATCTCTTCCTCGGCATCACCGCGCTCGCGATTCTCCTGTTCGTCCCAAGCACGCGAATGCTCGTATCGGCCTGCGTCCTGCTGCTTATCGTCTACTTGGTCACGATGGGGAGCATCGATTGGTATGTGTACGGCCAACTCCATACCGCCAGCTACGTTGTTTCTTGTTCGTTTATTCTGTTCGCCGGCATCGTGAGCGCCATCATCCAACACTACCAACGCGCCCGCGACGAGGCGAAGCAGCTGTACGCCCAGTTAATGCATTCTCATGAGCAGCTGCGGGAATATGCGCGCCAGACGGAGGAATGGGCGGCTACCCGGGAGCGCGTGCGCATCGCGCGGGATATTCACGATACGGTCGGCCATAAATTAACGTCTCTATTGGTTCAAATGCAGCTGGCCCGCAAGCTGGACGAGCGGGATCCCGTGCGGAGTCGGCAAATCTACCGGGAATGCGAAGACTTAATCAAGTCGTCCCTGCAGGAAGTGCGGCTGTCGGTAAGAGCGATCCGGGACGAACCGGCGGGGAACGACTCCCTGCCGGACAGCCTCGGCAAGCTGTGCGCGGAGTTCGCCAAGTTCACCGGCGTGCAGACCGATTTCGAAGTCCAGGGGACCCCCGTCGCGCTGCCCCGCAATCTTCAGTTGACGGCCTATCGCATCGTGCAGGAAGCCCTTACGAACGCGCAGAAGCACGGCGGCGCCACACACGCGCGGGTGACGTTGGCCTATTCGGCCCATGATTTCTCGCTCCGTATCCGCAATGACGGCGCGATCCCCGACGAGCTGACGCCGGGGTTCGGTCTGGTCGGCTTGCAGGAAAGAACGAAGGAGTGGCACGGCGAGATGCGGTTTGACTTTGATCGGAACAATGGCTTTGCCGTGGAAGGCGTATTTCCGTATGCCGCGGCGGAAAGGGAGCGTGCCGCGCAATGAAAATTTTGATCGTGGACGACCAGCGGCTCATGCGAGAAGGCTTGGCCGCCCTCGTCGGTCTTGAAGCGGACATGGACGTGGTCGGGACGGCCGTAGACGGACGAGATGCCTACGCCAAAGCATTGGAGATGCGGCCGGACGTCGTGCTGATGGATATCCGGATGCCGGGCATGGACGGCATTGAAGGGAGCCGGCTGATTTTCAAGCATGTGCCGGACACCAAGATCCTCATCCTGACGACCTTCGATGACGCGGAGTTGATCCTGCGGGTATTGGAGGAAGGCGTTCATGGCTATTTGCTGAAAGATATGCCGTCCGAGGCGATCGTCAGCGCGATTCGGACCGTGCATAACGGGGGCACGGTGCTGCAATCCGACATCACGGCTCTGCTGCTGCAGGAAGTGAAGAAGATGACGGAAAGACATGCGTCTCCCCCTCTCCTCCGCGCCGACGATGACGCCGCCGTGGAAACACTGACCGAACGCGAGAAAGAAATCCTCGCCTTATTAGGCCGGGGATGGAATAACAAAGAAATCGCGAGTCACCTCGTCATCACGGAAGGCACCGCGAAAAACCACGTCTCGAACCTGATCGCCAAGCTTGGCTTGCGCGACCGGACGCAGGCCGCGCTCTTCGCGGTTCGTACGCTAACCACCTTCCAATGAGGGCATGACTTTCGGCATAGCGCATGCGATTTGTCATGCTTCGACGATCGCATGTTCGGCCTTTTGCTTCCCGCATGCATGACTTTTCGCAGCTTTCCCGTATCCTCATCTCCGTTAGAATGGCAGTATGCCACAACCAAACAAGGATACGGGGGAGATGTTCACATGAAATCGATCAAAATCACGTATTGGATTATCACGGCGTGCACGCTCATTGGATTCGCCATCAGCGCCTTCAACGAGCTGACGCATTCGCCCAAGACGTTCACGGGAACGACCGAGCTGCTTGGCTATCCGGCCTACTTCCTGACGCTTCTAGGCGTCGCCAAAGTCATCGGCATTATCGTGCTGCTCGTTCCGAAATATTACAGGCTCAAGGAATGGGCCTACGCCGGGCTGACGATCGATTGCATCTCCGCCTTCTGGTCCCAAATGGCGGTCGGCAATCCGATGGGCGGCATCCAACCCGTCGCGGTGCTCCTGTTCGTCCTGCTGTCCTATTACCTGATGCGAAAAATGGAAAGCGGCGCGGTCCGAAACCATGGGGGCGGGTTTGCGGCGGTCAATGCGGAACAACGCGTCGTCTGAGCAATGGCGTGCGACAGATTGGGAAAGATTACAAAGCTGCAAGTAAGTGGAGCAGGATGGCGGTCGGCAGCGAGGATCTGCAATAATATACTATAGCGTCTTTCCTCCCGGATGTAGGATATGAGAAGAACCAAAAGGGGTTTTCTCATGGACACCGCATCCTTTTTTATTTACTGCACGATTGCGACATTTACGCCCGGGCCAACCAATATCGTCCTCTTATCCACCGTGCATCATCGCGGGGCGAGAACGGCCATGCGCTACGCCTACGGGGCCACGATGGGCTTCGGCGTCTTGCTCGGCCTCTCCGCGCTGCTGAATGCGATCCTCGCCGCCTACATCCCGGCCATCCTTACGGTGATGCGGTTCATTGGCAGCGGCTATATGCTTTATTTGGCGTATCGATTATGCAAAATGAGTGCCGCTTCATCGGTGACCCGCCTCCCCCTTCGCCGAGGGGAACCAAAGGACTGAGTTTATGCTTCCGAAGTCGTTTTCCTCCGGAAAACGTTTACCTCTGGACACCCTTTTTCGTGCTGACACGTTTGTTCGCGGTTGGCGGGAGGTTCGCAGTTGGCACGCTGTTGTCCTTGCGGACAAAGCTCCATGCGCATCGCCTCCTCCTTTCCCCTCCGCCGAGTTGTTCGCGGTGGGCGGGTGGTCCGGAGCGGGGCACGCTGTTGTCCTTACGGACAAAGCTCCATGCGTTTGGGTGTGTCCTTCGTATACATTTCATGGAAAACAGCCGCCGGATTACTCCGGCGGCTGTTCCTGTTGTACTTCTCTATGATACTCCCCTGCGCGGTTACGCGATGACCGTGAGCCGTCCGCCTCCGGCGAAACGGGCGAACTCCTCGGCCGGCAGCGGCTTCGAGAAGTAGAAGCCTTGAATCCAGTCGCAGCCTTGCAGTCGCAAATGGTCGTACTGCTCCTTCGTCTCGACGCCCTCCGCGATGACCTTCAGCTTCATGCTGGCCGCCATCGCCAAGATCGCATTCACGATGGTGCGCTGCTCATGGTCGTCCGAGAGGTCGCGGATGAACTCGCGCGCGATTTTGAGCGAATCGACCTGATACAGCTTCAGCACGCCGAGCGACGAGTAACCGGTGCCGAAATCGTCCATCGAAATTTGAAGTCCGCGCTGCTTGAGCGTCTTGAGCTTGGGGATCGCGTCTTCACCCTCCTGGATGGCCAAGCTCTCGGTAATCTCGAGCACGACGCGGGAAGCATCGATGCCCGTCTCCTCGATGATGGCGACGAACCGCTCGACGAAGTCCGCTTCTTGGATTTGGTGCGGCGAGACGTTCACGGACAGCAGGATATCGTGCATGCCTTGCGCCCGCCATTCGACGTATTGCTCGCATGCGCGCCGGAAGATCCACTCGCCGACCGGGATGATCAGACCGGTCTCTTCCGCCAGCGGGATGAACTGCGCCGGCGAGACCATCGGCTGACCTTCCGGCTGCCAGCGTACCAGCACCTCGGCTCCGACGAGCGCCTGCGTCTGCGCGCAGATCTGCGGCTGGTAATGAAGCAGCAGCTCGTTCTTCTCCAACGCTTGGCGAAGCATCTGCTCCATGCGCGTCTTCTTGGCGGTCTTCTCCGCCATCTCGGGCTGATAGAAGCAGTATTGGCTGAGCCCCCGGCTCTTCGCCTTGATAAGCGCCATATGCGCGCTTCGCAGCAGCTGGGAGGATGAGCCGCCGTCGTACGGGGCCCGCGCGATTCCGATGCTGGCGGTGATGCGCAGCTCCAGGCTTCCCAGCCGGAACGGCTCCGAAAGGACGCCGATGCAGGCTTCGGCAACCGCTGCGATCCCTTCGTTCGATACTCCGCCGCGAACCAGAACGGAGAATTCGTCTCCGCCTTGTCTGGCGATCAGGAGCGAATCCTTATTCACCAAGCTTTGCAAGCGGGCTGCGGTTTCCCGGATGACGTCATCGCCGATAGGCAGACCGTACGTATCGTTGACGTATTTGAACCGGTTCAAATCGATCAGCAGAACCGCGAACGGCCGCTCGTCTTCATACCCCTCCGTCAGCTTCTTGTCAAAAAAGTTTCGATTGGGCAGCCCGGACAGCGCATCGTAATGCGCCAAGAATTCCGTCTCCGCCAGCATGTGCTCCTTCTGCCGGATTAACGCTTCATTTTCGAAAATGACCATGATTTGGCGGATGACGGTCAGCACGGCGATGAACGAGCCGACGACGACCATCTCCTGCATCTCGTGAAGCTGCTCGCGCTTGAAGAGCAGCACCATGACCAGCCCGAAAATACTGACATACGGCAGGAGCACCAACAGCCATTTGTTCGCCGCGATTCCTTCGGCGCGTGCGCCCGGCTTGGCCGCGTCCGCGGCCTGATTTTCGCTCGCATAGAGCGCCGACACCCCGATGAACAACAGCGCGGCGTTGTACAAGGCGTTAACCGGGCTGCTTGCCGAATAAATCTCTTGGCTGACGATCATGATCAGGTAATAGCAGTCCGCCGCCCAGAAGCATCCCAAGCCGATGCCCAGCATCGCGAGCGTGCCCGCCGGGAACCGGACGCGCTGCGAATACAGGACGAGCAGCAGGAAACAGATCATGACGAAATCCGCCACCGGATAGAAGGCGCTTACGATAATGACCGACCACGGCTGGCCGGCCAGCAGCGTCTGGATGTGGGGCTCCAGCACGAACTCCCACACGATCGTCCCGAGCAGCAGGATCATGATGGTGCAGTCCAGCAAAAAACGCATTCCCTTCGCGTACGTCCATTCTTTGAGCAGCAAATAGCAGAACGCGATGATGTACAATAACCCTTGAATATTCCATAAATAGTCGATCGGATTGGGACTGGAAGGTACGCCGCCCGCCAAATGATAGAGGAGTCTGACCAGCCATGCCGCGGCATAGATCACCGTCCCGATGCCGAGCAGCCGCCAAAACACGCGCCGATGCGGAACTTCGGACCGTCCGCCCCGCAGCAGCATCAAGCTGGCGATGGCTGGCACCGCAATATTAATCGCGAAATGCAGCAGCGAGCCTTCGGGCAGCCCATACAGCAGGAGCAGCTGAATCAGCATGAAGGCAAGGCTCGCAGACAGCCACCCGCGAGGGTTCTGAGTTAGAGATGCTAGCATATGAAGTTCCTCCTCTCTTGTTAGCCTGGATCTTGCTGTCATTCGGAAGCTGTCATGTTCTGAGCATTATGATGGGGAATCTAGCGAGCGAGTGAGTTTAATTCTATTTTACTATGACCAAAGACCTATTAGGAAGACCTATTTTGCGCGGCTTGGCGAGGGGAAACATCTACCAACGATCCCCAAAGAGGCCGTCCCGGCAGCTCGGACGCACAGCCAGCGGGGCAATTCGAATGTTTTTTAACGCAAAAAGCCGACCCTCGATGGGGCCGGCAATCCTCACGTGGCAAGTGCGGGAGTCAGTATACCTCTTTCAGCATGCGCAAGAAGCCAATCATCGCTTTCTCGTTCGATTCGTCCTGCCATGATTTCAGCTTCGCTTCATTCCCGCCGTAATGCCATTCGATCGCTTGCCTCAAGTGCGTTTGATAGTCGGACTTGCCTATCGCCTCTTCCTTCATATCCCGTATCTGCTTGAGCCATTTGGGCGTGATTTGGCCGAATGCGTGCTGCGGGTGCAGCTCCGCTAGCGCTATCGCAGAATCGAAGCCATCCGTCAGCAGCAGCTCGGCCGCGAGCAGGTTGCCGACGAAGCGATGGCTGTCGTCTGCCTGAACAGAGGCGAGGAGCAATTTTCGAGCCTCGGCATATTTACCCTGCGCCAACAGGCCGCCGGCATAGATCACATCTTCAAAGGAATGATCCTTCTCCGGATTTCGCGCCACGTACGAAGCGTAACGTCGGGAGGGCCGATTCGAGCAACGCCAGAATCGTCAAAAGACCCCGATGACTGCGGATCATCGGGGTCTCGCTGTCGACATGTTATCCCTTTCCTTGGCCAAGCGGAGCGATCCGAAGTCTCGTTAACGCAGCAAGGGGGCTAATTGAAGGAACTCCTCCATGTCACGCTTATCGATTGAGCCGATCCGAGACGAGGCGACCTCCCCCTTCGCATCCATGAAAAACAAAGCCGGAAATCCGGTCTTGCCCAGCTTCTCGTAGAGGCTGCCGTCCTCGTCGAGCAAGACGGGGTACGTGATATCATGCTTCGCTAAATAAGCCGCCAGATCTTCCTCCGTATCCCGAGGATAGAGATTAATGCCGATGACATGAATCTGGTCCTCGTACTTCTTCTGCAACTCAACTAATTTCGGCGCATCCTCGTTGCAATACGGGCACCACGACGTGAATACCTGCAGCACGGTCGGCATCTCGGCAAAATCAACGGTTCGCGGAAGCTTCGTCGCGAAGTCGGTTAACGTCAACGTGGTGGCCACAGCTGCGGTTGGTTCGTTCTCTTCGCCGGCCAAATTCGCAACCAGCACATACACGATGACTGCGAACGCCGCGACGAAGACTAATCCCGTGGTCCATTTCGTCCATTTACGCATGTATCGCCCCTCCGCCCATCGTCAAATCCATCTTTGTAAATTCTAACAAATTCGCCACGGAATTTCACTTTACAATGCACGACCGGCCGCACTCATGATTCAGGGACCGGAATGACCCATTCCGCTGAAGATGACGATGGGAACACCGTCTTGCGGAAGATTCAGGAAGTGCGCAATCCAGAAGAAACCTCGCCGCTCGCTCTGAGGCATAATGAACACATGAACCTCAACCAAATGATTCCAAAAGGAGCTGTTTTATAATGTCGATCAAGTTGAACCCGTATTTGAATTTTGACGGCAACACGAAGGAAGCGGTCTATTTCTACGAGAAAGCGCTCGGCGGCAAGGTGATGGGCATGATGCTGTTCGGCGACATGCCGGAGAACCCGGATTATCCGTTGACGGACGACATGAAGGATCGGGTCATGCACGCGCACCTGAAGGTCGGCGAATTCGATCTCATGTTCTCCGATACGTTCCCGGGCATGCCGTTCCAAGCCGGCGGCGAAACAGTGCAAATCGCGGTTCATCCAGAAGACGAAACGCAAGCGAGAGCCATCTTCGCCGCCCTGGAAGACGGCGGGCAAGTCGTCATGCCGCTGCAGCAGACGGAGTGGAGCCCGCTCTACGGCATCGTGAAGGACAAATTCGGCGTCACGTTCCAAGTGAACACGCCGGCCGAGGAGCCTTGTGTAGAGTAGGAACTAAAAGCAAACAGCGGCAAACCAAGACTGCTCTCGGAGTCCTGGCTTGCCGCTGTTTGCTTTTGATAGGGGACTGAGCGTGCAAAGGCGCGAAAAGCTTGGCTGCCGGAGACCGCGGCCGGGCTTATTTCCCAGGCTGGATACGCGCTCAATGCTGCTCTTGCGCGGTCTCTTCTTTCTTGGCCGCGATCCGATCCAACCCGGCTAGGATAACGGACATCGCGTAGAGGATCAGCGCGACGAAATAGCCGCCGATCAGCCATAGGAAGAACCCTTTGTCGATATAAACATTGCCGTTGCTTTGTTCGAATCCTTGATTGAGCGCCCCGATTACCCCGATGATCATAATGAGGATGGCATGCCATTTGAGGAAGACGCCGAGCTTGCGAGAATGTTCGATGATTGCCCCCTCCTTTCCCGAAGGCCACTTTAAAGTGCCTTCTTCTCACATGCGGACGATTGCAGTATCGTGAAGTTAACGGATCCGGACCGAATTCTCCCGATGAAAGAAGGTCGTTAACGTGAATGAAACACTGCCAGAGCAAACAAGGAAATTCCTGGACCACATGTCGGGCTTGCCGGCGCTGCACCGGATGACCCCCGACGAAATTCGCAAGGTCATCATTGCGAACGCCATCTCCGATCGCATCGAGCTGGCCGATACGGAAGATGCCGAGCTGCAAGGGCCGCACGGCCCGCTCCCCGTGCGCATCTACCGCCCGACGGCCGGGAAGAAGCTGCCGGTCATCGTGTTCTATCACGGCGGCGGCTTCGTGTTCAATCGAATGAAGGATTACGACCCGATGTGCGGCAAGCTGGCGCACGCGACGGGACACGCGGTCGTGTCCGTGGATTACCGGCTTGCGCCGGAGCACAAGTTCCCGGTTCAAATCGACGAGGCGCTCTATGCCGCGCAATGGGTGTCCGAGAATGCCGATTCGCTCGGCTTCGATGCCGGCCGGGTAGCCGTGGCCGGCGAGAGCGTCGGCGGGAACCTCGCCGCGATCGTGGCGCAGCAGGCGGCCAAGCGCGGCACGCCGCGGATCGCCCGGCAAATTCTGCTCTGCCCCGTGACGGACTGGTCCGGCGATTACGCATCCAAGGCAACCTACGGCGCCGGGTATTTCCTGGAGACCGCGCTGCTCGACTACTGCGCCGGGCACTATTTTGGTAACGACGCCGATCGCGCCAATCCGCTCGCTTCTCCCCTGCTCGGCGATGCAGCTGGTTTGCCTCCCGCCTTGGTCGTGACCGCCGAGCTCGACCCGCTGCGCGACGAAGGCGAGCTATACGCCCGCAAGCTGGCCGAGAGCGGCGTTCGCGTCAGCTGGAAACGATACCCCGGCATGATCCACTTGTTCTACGCGCTGACGGACGTCTTCGACGACGGGCACGACGTCTATGCGTTCATCGCCCGCGAGCTCGACACGCCGGATTAATCCGAATCCGGTTCGGGCGCGACCGCGGACGCCGGTTGGTGGTCGTACACCCGCCTCGCTTGCAGAACCGAATCGTAATGGGCCTCCGTCCATCGGTGCAGGATTCGCATCGGTTCGATCAGCGTGAGTCCCAGCGGCGTCAGCGTGTAATCCACGGTCGGCGGCACGGTCGGATAGACGGTGCGCCGCACCAAGCCGTCCCGCTCCAACTGGCGCAGCGTCTGGGTGAGCATCTTCTTCGCCACGCCTTCGATCCGATTCTTCAGCTCGCTGTATCGCTTGCTCCCCGTCTCCAGCTCGTAGAAGACGAGGACGGTCCACTTGCTGGAGACGACCTCCAGCGCCCGTCGGTAGTGGCAGGGCGACTCCGGCCCGTAGCCCGGGTAGCCCGGGTGCAGCTCATCGCTCATCGCACGCAACCTCCGTTCGTTGTGACATAGCTTCCGTTACCTAATTATATGGCAGAATCGAAATGGAACAATACGGTAAATAAATAGGGGAGGCTGTCCAGGCATTCATGGACATTCTCCCCTTCTCCGATGATACGTTAACCGATCGCTTGATCCGCCATCAGCGCCGATGCAACGGCAGCTCGCCACTCCGCCGCCGACGCGTCCCGCGCGATCATCCAAGCGCTGCCGCTGCCATATTCGCCTGCTGCATATATGCCGCCCGCCGGCCGCTCCGCTATGGCATCGGGAACGAAGTTCGGCTGCTGCCAGCCGAGCAAGGCGGCGTACAACCGAGGCACTTGGGTCAAAAAGACGTTATCCCGATTCTTCCGGAACAAATCGGTCGTGACGATTAACCGACCTCCGCCGTGGACGAATGCAAGCAGACGGTCTTCCAGCTCCTCGTCATGCAGAACATGGAGCGGGACGATGATCAGCTTGTAATCTACGATCTGGCTGGCGTTATAAAGCAAGTCGACGGACAGGCCGCCCTCATAGAGCGAACGATAGACCGTGTCGACCAGATAGTCCGGATAAGGAACCCGATCCGATACGGCAATGCGGTAGCTCCACGAGCTCTCGAAATGATAATACAGTCCGATCGGCGACGGCTCCGCGACAGCCGGCTCGATATAGTCGGCATGCGCCTGCGCATAGTCCCGTACGGCGCCGTAATTGGCCGACGGTTCGCCGGTTATCGTCAGCAGTTCGGGCGCGCCGCTGCCCTGCTCCTGTCCCCAAGGGAACGGCTTCGTTTTGAACAGGAAGAACCGGCTGCAACCCCGATCCCGGACCAGCTCCATCTCGCTCAACAAACGCCGCGAGCCCGTTCCGTACTCCATCATCCAGAACGGCCGCCGCAGCACGCCTCGACAGGCATCGCCGTAGAACGCGATCTCGTGCGGCTTGTCGCTATAGATATCCATGCCGACGACGTCCAGCTCTTCGAACAGTACCGGCCAGCTGACGCTGTCGCCATAGCGGAACATGAAGGCATTCGTCGTAATCGGCCGGTCGCCGGTATAAGGGCGCAGCGCGCTCGCCTGCGCGGCCGCGAACCGCGTGATGGCAAGCGACGAGAACTTGGCGAACGCCAGCTCCAGACTCGGATGATGCCACATCGTGACGTCGGCATCGATCGGCGCGGGCAGCGGAATCTGGTCCCACCGCTCGTACCGCTGCGACCAGAATACGGTCCCCCATCGGCGGTTCAGCTCCTCGACCGTGCCGTACTCGTCCGCCAGGTACGCGTGGAACGCGTCGCGCGCGCAGGCGCCGAAGTCGTATTTGGTCTCCCCGCCGAACTCGTTGTCGAGCTGCCAGGCGACGACCGCCGGATGATGGCCGTACCGCTTCCCCATCTCCGCGACGATCCGCATGGCATACCGCAAGTAGTTCGCGGAGTGATACGACCGGTGCTGTCTCGCGCCGAAGCCGACCGTACGTCCGCTTCGGTTCACGGGCAGCACGTCCGGATGCCGCTCGACCAGCCAGACGGGCGGGCAGGCGGTCGGCGTGCAGAGCACGACGTCCAATCCGTGCGCGGCGGCGGTCTCGATGGCCTCGTCCAGCCAGCTCCAATCGAATTGACCGTCCTGCGGCTCAAGTACCGTCCAGGCGAATTCCGCGATGCGGATTTGCCGGATCCCCGCCGCGCTCAGCTTCTTGTAATCGATCGGCCATTGGGCCGGTTCCTCGTGTTCCGGATAATAGGCTGCGCCCAGAATCATCGTTCATCTCCCTTTCGCGGTCAGCGCCCGCGATATTCGCTCGCGCTGATGCCCGCATAAGCTTTGAACCGCTTGTAAAACCAATCCAGCTCGCCGTATCCGACGGCCTCCGCGATTTCGTACACCTTCATGTCGCTATGGAGCAGCAGCTCTTTCGCCTTCTCCATCCGCAGCTGCATGACGTAGTCGTTGAAGGCCATGCCGGTTCCGGACTTGAACAGCTTCCCGAGATATTTCGGATTCATGTAGATTTGCTGGGCGACGCTTCGCAAGCTGACGCTGCCCCCGAATTGTTCCTGGACGAGCCGCTTCACCTCTTCGACGATTCTGTTCGGCCTTAGCTCTCTGCCCCGCCGCAGCAGCGCCACGATGTCTTCGCATTTGCGCGCCGACACCAGCAGCAGCTCATCCATCGTCTTGCTTCTCATCACGGACTCGTAATCTTCATGCCCCTGATCGAACAGCTCCGCCTGACTCGTCCCGCTCTCCCGCACGATGCGGTAAAGCTGCACGAACAGCTCCAGCGCCGCCTGCTTCGCTTGGTTGGACGGCACGTCCGCGGCGCGAAAACGCTGCCAAAGCGCGTCAAGCTGCGCCCGAACCTCCTCGGTCCTGCCGCTGCGCACAGCATCCAGCAGACCGTCTTCCGCCCCTCGATACAGCCGCAAGGCCGACTCGCTGCCCGGCTGCCGGTCCCTTCCCTCCAGAACGGTGCCGCAGCCGGTCAGAAACTTGCGGTCGAGCGCATCCTCCGCCGCGGAGAAGGACGCCGCTGCTTGCCGGAACCCGTCCACGATCGGACCGATGCCGATCGTGACCGTCTCCTTGACATAAGCCGCCACCGAGCGGGACAGCTGCCCGGCAAGCTCCCGGACCGCGGGGTCCGTCAGGTCGGCGGCATCGCCCGCGCAGACGATGCCGTAACGGTCTTCCGCCTCCTCGAAGACGAAACCAAATCCCGCCGTCACTTCCTCGCATATATTGCGGACCGCATACCGCTTGAGCTCGATATCCCGCTCCGACGGCGCAACCGTTCCGGCCGCTTCGAATCCGCCGAAGACGAAGTCCAGCTCGACGGCCAAGCAGCAGAATCGCTCAGCCTCCCCCTCCATCTCGAGCAGCGCCAGCTGGTCGTCGAATTCCTTGCGGGTCAGTCCCCCGTGGGCCAGCTTCCGGATAAACTGCTCGCGGATGGCCGACATGCCCAGCCGGTGCCGCCGCTTGAACAGCCGATTCTCCGCGATGTCCGCGGCCGTTCGCCGCAGCACCTCGATCAGATCATCCTCGTCGAGCGGCTTCAGCAAGTACTCCTTGACGCCGTATTTCATCCCCTGCCGGGCGTATTCGAAATCGTCGTAGCCGCTCAGGATCACGACGTACGCGTCCGTGAACTCCCTTATCCGCGCGATGAGCGCAAGGCCGTCCATCGTCGGCATCCGGATATCGGTCAGCACCAGGGCAAAGTGGCGGTCCTTGAGCAGCTCCAGCGCCCGCAGCCCGTTCTCCGCTTCGGCCCCAACCGTGAACCCGTATGACTCCCAATCGATCAAGTAGCGAAGCGACTGCCTTGCGACCGGCTCGTCGTCCACGATCAACACCTCATGCATCCCGTTCGCCTCCTTCGTGATCCAGCGGGATCGTCATCGTAATTTCCGTCCGCAGACCGATTTCGCTTTCGATCGTTAATCCATAGCCGTCGCCGTACATCTGCCGCAGCCTGCGATGCACGTTGCGCAGGCCGATATGCTTGTCGCTAGCCAGACCGTCCGTTTCCTCGAGCCATCCGCGAATTTCGGCGAGCCGCTCGGCTTGAATGCCAAGTCCGTCGTCGCCGACGGTCAAGAGCAGCTTCCCGCCCTCGACTTCCCCTTTGATCCAAATCGTCGACCGCTCCGGATGGAGCTCCACGCCGTGCGTAACCGCGTTCTCGACCAGTGGCTGAATGCAGAGTTTCGGCACGCGGATGGCTTGAAGCCCGGCATCGATCGCAATCTCGTACGCGAATTTGTCGCCGAACCGATATTGTTGAATCTGCAAATAAATATCGATGAATTCGAGTTCTTCCGCGAGCGTAATCGTCGGGCCTCCCCGCTTCAGCATCATCCGGAACGACTTGGCAAGGAGGCCGACGACCTTGGCGTTCTCCCGATCGCCGGCGATGAGCAGCTTGCCCCGGATCATATTGAGCACGTTGAACAAAAAGTGGGGATTGATCTGCGTCTGGAGCGCGTACAGCTCGACTTCTTTCGTGCGGAGCTCGTTCTCCTTGCGGTTCAGCTCGGATTGATACACTTCGCCGATCAGCTCGCGCAGCCGGCGCACCATGAAGTTGAACATTTCGCCCAGCTGGGCAACCTCGTCTCGGCCCCGCACCTCCACGAAGCTCTCGAAATTATCCTTGTGCAGCCGCTTCATCCGGTAAGCGAGCTCCGTCAGCCGTCTCGTCAGTCCGACGGAGATGAGCGAGATCAGCAGCGCCGACGCCGCGAAAGCAATGACGAACAGCACGATCGCCAGCGTCCGGAGCTGCTCGATCTTCGGCATGAGTTCCGTCACCGGGACGAACGCGACGACCTTCATCCCTTTGACCGCATTCCGCGAAGTCAACGTCTTGAACAGGATGCGATACGTGTCCTTGCCGTCCTCGTACGCGAAATCCCCGCTCTCCTCCGCCAGAATTCGCGAGAGACCCGGAACCGGAGCCGCGGCCGGGACCGCAGCCGAAGGCACGTCGTGAAGCGCCGCCGGATACGCCGACTCGGGAAGCGCGGTGTCGACCAGCATCGTCCCGTCCGGATAGAGAAAAAGGAAGCGCTTACTTTTGCTCTCTTCGCTGACCAGGTCGCGCAGTACCTTGAGCTTGATCTCCACGGAGACGACCCGCTCGGATGCGGGATTGAAGTTGTTCATTCGCTTGCGGAAGCTGAATAGCGGCTCCTTGTCGACCGGATTCGGATACGGCGCCGTCCAATGGCCCCCGATTCGGCTGCTTAACGTCGCCTTATACCACTCGCTGGCCGCAATCTCGTCGTCGATCAGGAAGACGTTCGAAAAAACGAACATCGGATTCGTCGTATACTGGTACAAGTGATAAATGTCCTTCGTCGTCTGCACGGCCGATACGAAGGGCTGATAATAATTGAAGTACTCCCGGTAGGCGTCTCGCAGATCGTCGTACTTCGCCTCCACGGCCGCGTCCAGCGCCGAGTTCAGGAACAGCGTGTTGGCGATCTCCTCATAGGATTGCAGCTTGTTGTCCAGATTGGAGCCGACCTGCGACAGCGACAGCAGGTTGTTCTCCATAATCGTCTCGTACGCCATGTCCGTGCTTCGTTTGAGGAACACGTAGGACAGAGAGCCCAGGAGGAACAGCACGATGAACAGGTTGGCCGCGATCAGCTTCGTGCGAATTTTCATGGTGAAGCCCCTCCCCCGCTATCGTTAATATCGCTCCCTACCTCTATTCGCCCAAAAGGGCGAACCTCCTTGAGACAAGGAGGTTCGGTCCCGCTATTGGCCCAGCGATTTCTCGTATTTCTCGATAAATGCTTTCCATAGCTCGGTATAGGCGGCATTCGCCTTCTCGACGCCGGCTTTGTTCATGTCCTCGATGTAGCCGTTCCATGCCGATTCGAACTGCGCCTCGTTCTTCGACATGATGATATCCGGGATGCTTTTCCGCCAGGTGTCGTCCATCTTTTGCTCCTCGACCTTCGTCGATTCCGGCGGCGACAGCTGCCACAGGAAGCCCGGCACATACTCGACCGGCGGCAGGAAATCCGCCCACACCTCTTTGCCGTAAGCCTTCAGCACTTCTTTCGTTGCCTCGTCGTAGCCTTGCTTCACGACTTCTTTGGTGAGCGGCGTCGCATAGTCGCCGTCTTCCAGCTTCGCGCCATGACCGACGCCGAACCAATAGAAGTCGCCGGTGCCCACGCTCTTGAAGCCCCGTTTGTAGTCATAATCCGGGTCTGCCTTTCCTTTCTCGAGCCGCTCCGGATTCATGACGCGCTTGCCGTTCTCAATTAGGAAATCTTCGCCTTCGATCCCCCACTGCGTCAGCACCTGAGCCTCGTCGGAGAACAGGTAGTCGATGAACTGAATGATCCGCTCCGGGTTTTTCGCTTTGCTGGAGATCGTCCACTGGAAATTGCCGCCGCTCGTCGGCGTAATGGCATTGGAGCGATCGACCGTAGCCGCATCGAAGTAAATCGGAATGTGCGCGTAAGCGCGCTGCGTTTGCCCGGCGGCTCTCAGCGCCTTCTCGGCTTCATCTACCAGCCAGCCCGGCGCATACGCGGCCAATACGCGGCCTTGCGCCACCTTCGCCTGGAACCCTTTGTCGTCGAGCGAGAACGCTTCCTTGTCCAGCAGTCCTTCGTTATACAGCTTGTTCAAGTATTTGTAGTAGGTCTTCGTATCTTCGGAGACCGGGTTATAGCGGACGCTGCCGCCTTCATCGATCGTGTAATTGCCGTGATCCGCCAATCCCTTCGCCCAGATGACCGGGTTGTTGAAGGCGATTTTCATCGTCCAGCCGTTCATGTACGCCCCGTAGCCGATCGTATCTTTGCCGTCGATTTGCGGATGCTTGTCTTTGTAGGCTTTGATGACGTTATACAATTGATCGAACGTCTTGACTTCCGGATAGCCCGCTTCCTTCAGCACGTCATATTGCACGATAAAGGAGCCCTTGGTGTCGGCCGGCGCTTCCTGGGCCATTTTGACCGAGTAGAGCGAGTAAATATCACCGTTCTCGTCTTTGAGCAGGTTGAAGTACTTGCCGAATTTCTTCTTGATGTTCGGTCCATATTGGTCGATCAAGTCGTTGAGCGGGATAATCGCGCCGGCTTCCTTGTAGCGCAGCGTATATTTCGCGTCCAGCACGACGATGTCCGGGTAATCGTTGCTCGCCAGCCACAGATCCCACCGCTGGAATTGGTCGCCGACGGTCAAGTCGTATTTGAGCGTAACGCCGGTTTTCTCCGTAATCTTGGCATTGATCGGCGTATCCCAGATGAGCTTGTCGTCCGCGGTATTGATGGAATAGGTGACCGGCGCAAGATCCGGCTTGGCCGGCTCCGCGCTTCCGTTATTCCCTTTCTCCGCTTCATTGTTCGTCTTCGCGGGCGTTTCCGCCGCTCCGTTGTTGTTGCCGCCGCTGCAGCCGGCGATCCACGTCGACATCATCACGACGGCGAGTCCTGCCGCGAGCCCCGTTCTCTTCTTCACTGCTTTCATGCGCTGACTTCCCCCAGTCATCGGATAGTTTGATTATATCAACGGAATGGCGATTCCGGTCGATATCCGCCGTACTTTGTTGCGAAAGCCCTTTCGCCTTGGATGGCTACTCTTTCATCGAGGCGACCATGATGCCTTTGACGAAATACTTCTGGAGGAACGGGTACACGCATAGGATCGGCAGACTGACGATCATCGTCATGGCTGCCCGGGTCGCGTCGGGATCCATCCCTTTGACCGCGGCGGCCGCGCCGTTATTGCCGTTCACGACCTGCCCCTGCGTCGTCTGAAGAATCTTCATAAGCTCGAATTGCAGCACATCCAAGTTCTCGTTGCTGCTCGTATAGAGGTAGTTATCGAACCAGGCGTTCCAATGGCCGACGGCGATGAAGAGCGACACGGTCGCGACGACCGGCATGCTCACGGGAAGCACGATGCGAAACAGCGTCTGGAATTCGGATGCGCCGTCCATTCGCGCCGATTCCACGATCCCGTCCGGCAGCGATTCGAAGTAGCTGCGGATGATGATCACGTTGTACGCGCTGATAAGACCGGGCAATATATACACCCAAAATTGGTTCATGAGCCCGAGATCGCGGATCAGCAGATAGAAGGGCAGGAGACCGGCGTTGACGAACATCGTGAACACGATGATCACGTTGAGCGGCTTGCGCAGGACGAAGTCGCGCCGGCTGAGCGAGTACGCGACCATCGCGGTGCCCAGGACGCCAAGCAGCGTGCCGAGCAGCGTCCTTGCGACCGACATCCCCGCGGCCTTCAGGAGCCCGTCGTTCTGGAAGATGGATACATAGTTGTACAGCGTAAATTGCCGGGGGATCAAGTAGATGCCGCCCCGGAGCGAGTCCAGCCCGTCATTGAGCGAGATCGCGAGCAGATTAACGAACGGATATAACGTCAGGAGTCCGAAACCTAGCAGCACGACGTAATTCAACCCGCTGAACACGACGTCCGGCCAAGCCGCGCGTTTTGCCAACTTCACTCACCTCTTGTCGGGAACCGGGAGCAGCTAGAAGAGCCGGTTCTGGTTCCATTTTTTGGACAGCGCGGTCACGCTCAGAATGAGCAGGATGCTGACGACCGATTTGAACATGTTGATGGCCATCCCGTACGAATAGTCGCTGAGCTGGGTCGAATACCGCAGCGCGTACAGATCGAGGACGTCCGAGTAATCGTAGACGACCGGGTTGCCTAGAACGAACTGCGACTCGAACCCGCTGCTGATCAGCCAGCCGACCGACATGGTCAGCAGCAGAATCGCGGTCGGCATCAACCCCGGAATCGAGATGTACCACATCTTCTGAATGCGCGACGCCCCGTCGACTTCCGCTGCTTCGTAATGCTCCGGATTAAGACCGACCAGGACCGCCAAGTAGATGATCGTATTCCAGCCCAGCTCCTTCCACAGATTCGCGGCCGTATGAATGAACCAGAAGTATTCGCCTTTGGCCATGAAGTAGATCGGCTCCGCGATCAGGCCAAGTCCCATCAGCAGCTCGTTCAGCATGCCGCCGTCCGGGGAGAGGAACATCATGACGATATTGGCGATGACGACCCAGGAGACGAAATGCGGGATGTACGTGATCGTCTGAATCGTCTTCTTGAACTTGGCGCTGCGAACCTCGTTGAGCAGCAGGGCCAGCGTAATCGCGCCGACGAAGCTGGTGACCAGATTGAGCGCGCTCATCACCAGCGTGTTGCGGAGCACCAGGTAGAACTGCTCGTCCCGGAACAACTCCGCGAACTTGCCGAAGCCGATGAACGGGCTGCCCGCAATACCCTTGGCGATCTTGTAATCCTGGAACGCCATGACCCATCCCCAGAGCGGTCCGTAATTGAAGATGGCGGTCAGCACGATGAACGGGAGCGCCATGACGACCAGCTGGCGCTGTCTTACCAGCTTCCGGAGGAAGTCCGGGCTGTTACTCGGCTCGTGCTGTCGCAAGAACGAACACCCCTTCCGGCTCGATGACGAGCTTGCCGACCGGCACCGATCGCTGCTCCAGGAGGTCGTCGAAAGGCTGCGTCAACTCAATCTCCCGCGCGGTACCGCCATGGTTCAGCACGAACAAAATGTCGCCGTCCGGGGTGCGGCGTCTGGCGAGTTCGACGCCCTCGGGCACGATGATCCCGCCGATCGGATTCACGCCGGCATCCGCCGCCGCCTGGCCGAGCAGTCTCCCGAGTACGGCGCGGTCGGGATCGGTGCCGATGTAATAGACGCGGCCCTCCCCGTAGCGATTGCGCGTCGCGGCGGCCTGACCGGCCATGTAATCGTCCTCGTACCGGAGAAGCGTCTCGGCCGTCTCGGCTTCGATGACGTCGAACCAGGTCGTCCCTTCGCCTGTGCCATCTCCCTCGCCTGCTTCCGCGACCGCGACCGGATGGCTTCGCAAGCCGAGTCGTTCCTCGGGACGCAGCGTCCCGTAATCGGCAATCCGAATTCCCGCCAGCTCGCGGAATGCGCCGGGCAGCGGCCGTTCGTCCATCCGATTGTTCCACAGCTTCGAGCCGGCGCGGTAGTCCAATACTGCGGTTCCGCCTGCCTTCACGTAAGCGTACAGCCGCTCTGCCGTCTCCGGGCGGGTCATCATGTAATGAGGGAGGACGATCAGCTTATAACGGCTGAAATCGGTCTCGTCCGACACAATGTCCACCGGTATGTGGTTCTCATAGAAGTGCCGGTAGTATTGGAGCAGATGCTCCATATAGCTGTAACCCGGACGCAGCGGCTGGATTTCGGTCGCCCACTCGTTGTCGTAGGATCGGATTATAGCGACTTCCGCGCCTGGACCGCTGCCTTGAACAGCCGGCATGACAAGCCGCAGTTCTTCGCCGGTCCGCTTCACTTCGTCATAACGTCTTCCCGGCAATCCGTCATGCGGGAGAATCCCGTGCCAGAACTGCTCGGCTCCGAACAGGCAGGTTCGCCAGCGGAAGTACACGATCGCGTCGGCGCCGTGCGCGACCGACTGGTACGTCCATCTCCGCAGCTCGCCGGGCTTCGGCGTCTGGAACAGAATATCGCCGCCCGGCGGTCCGCTCTGGTGCTCCATCACCCAGAACGGCTCGTGCTTCAACCCGCGGGTCATGTCATGCTGCGCGGCGGCTCGGCTCGGGTCCGTCGTTGCGTCGAAATGCAAATTCGGATAACTATCCCAGGAGACGAAATCCAGGTTCCTGGCCAGCTCATACCCGTCGATCTCATTGAACGCGCCCATCAAGTTGTGCGTCGCCGGCTGGCTCGGCGCCAGTCTCTTCAAGATGTCCAGCTGCAGCTGCTGAAAGGCGACGACGGCTTCCGAGGCGAAGCGGCGGTAATCAAGCGCGAGCCCCGGGTTGTGCAGATGAAACGGCGCGTAGCCGGGCAGCGTCACCTCGTGCCAGTCATTGTAGGTTTGGCTCCAGAACACCGTCCCCCAGCTCTCGTTCATCGCGTCGACGTCGCCGTACTTCCGCGCCAGCCAACGGTGAAACGCCCGCTTGCAGCGTTCGCAGTAACATCGCGTCGTCTCGTTGCAGCCGAACTCGTTGTCGATCTGCCAGCCGGTCACGCTCGGATGATTCCCGTACCGGTTCGCCAGCCGTTCGGTAATGGCCTGCGCGCAGCGGTGATAGGTCTCGTTATTAAAGCAGTAATGCCGCCGGTTGCCGAAACCTCTTACGCCGCCTTTATAATCCTGCATGTAAATATCCGGATGCTTATCCATCAGCCACTTGGGCGGCGTTGCGGTCGGCGTGCCCAGCACGACGCGAATGCCTTCCGCCCCTAGTACGTCCAGGATTCGATCGAGCCAGCCAAAATCGTACTCGCCCTCCCGCCGTTCGAGCTTGGACCAGGCGAATTCACCGATCCGCGCGACGTTCAGCCCCGCTTCGCGCATCAGTCTGGCGTCGAGCGGCCATCGCTCCTCCGGCCAATGCTCCGGATAGTAACACGCCCCGTAAATCATCGTTCTCACTTCCTTCTCTCTA
The DNA here is from genome assembly GCF_042682185.1 of Paenibacillus xanthanilyticus. Taxonomy (NCBI): domain Bacteria; kingdom Bacillati; phylum Bacillota; class Bacilli; order Caryophanales; family Paenibacillaceae; genus Paenibacillus; species Paenibacillus xanthanilyticus. The sequence goes on from NZ_JBHUHA010000002.1 coordinate 1,341,346, forward strand.
TCGATGTTCCTATTATCTCGCCCCCGCGCTTGCCGCGACACCGGACAACGGAGCGCCTTAGACAGGAGAAAGTGGAGAAAATGATTAGCTGGACTACCCGCTCGTTGGCCCCGAGAGACCAAAGGAAACAAAGGCAAAACCCCCGTTCCACATGGGAACGAGGGTCGTGCCTGGTTCATTCAAGGATGCCTTGCAATCATGATTCAGAGGGGGCTCGGGCCCCTCCCGCATGACGCTCTTAGTTCGTAAACAAGCGGCTCTGGGGCACGATTTGTTTCGGCTGCGAGGCGCTCGACCAGTAGAGCTGGGCGAGCGCGCCGCCGCCGTCATCGAAGTACTCGACCTTGATGTCGTATTTGACGCCGGCCGCGAGCGCGATCGTCCCGTTCCATTCCGTCGCGCCCTGCCCGACCCATTTGTCGATAATCAGCTGGTTGTTGACCCAAACGCGGACGCCGTCGTCCGTGTTGGAGGTGAACGTGTACGTTTCGCTGTATTGCGGCTGAACTTTCCCCGTCCATCGGGCGGACCAGGTGTTCTCGCCCATACCAGCAGCCGGGGAACCGTGATCCCAATTAAAGTCGATGTTCGGATCAATCCGGGTCACGAACAAGTTCGTCAGATCCGACATGTCGTAATACTGCGCCGTCAAGCCGTTGCCGCCCCCGCCTGAAGCGGCGTTCGTCGTCACGCTCAGCGCGCTGCTGGCCGCCGATACGTTGCCGGCCGCGTCTTTCGCGCGTACCGTGAAGCTATAAGCCGTCGAAGGCGCTAGCCCGGTTGCCGTATACGTCGTCGCGCCCGTCGTCGTGCCCGCCAGCGTCGCGCCCCGATAAATCTCGTAGCCCGTCACGCCGACGTTGTCCGTCGAAGCCGTCCACGACAAGCTGACGCTCGTATCCGTCTTCGATGGCGAAGCGAGCGCGGTTGGCGCGCTCGGCGCTTGAGCGTCCGAAGCGGCATCCGTCGTCACGCTAAGCGCGCCGCTTGCGGCCGACGTATTGCCCGCCGCATCCTTGGCGCGAACCGTGAAGCTGTAAGCGGTCGAAGCGCTCAGACCGGTTGCCGTGTACGTCGTCGCGCCCGTCGTTGTGCCCGCCAGCGCGGCTCCCCGATAAATCTCATAGCCGGTCACGCCGACGTTATCGGTCGATGCCGTCCACGATAGATTCACGCTCGTGGCCGTCTTGGACGGCGAAGTCAGGCCGCTCGGAGCCGTCGGCGCCTGCGTATCCGTTCCTCCGCCGGTGCCGCCGACAAGGGAGAAATCGTCAAAATACAGCGCTCCTCGTAAATCCCGCATGTAGATATACACCCGTGCCGTGGCGGTACCCGCCGGCGCGACTCGGGCACCGGTCACGTTGACGAAGCCGGCGTTCGTGCCGGTATGCGTCTGGAGCAGGTTATCCTGAATGACGCCGCCCGCGCCGTCAAGGAACCGCAGTCTGAATTCAATCGTCGTTCCGTTATTCGCCGAGGCGTTGAAATAACCGTCGAACGTGTACGTTTGACCCGCGGCAGCCGTGACGTCCTGATAGAAGCCGAGCCATGGGCCCGAATCGCCGGACATCCGCATGGAAGCCGTGCCGCTGCGCTTGACGGCCGTGTCGCGGTAGCAGAAGTAGTCGTTCTCGCACGTCCATGAAGCAGGCTTGCTGCTGCTGTTGCTTTGATCGAAGCCCGGATTCTGCAGACGATTCTCCGGGATGAGGGCCAGCGTCGTCACGCTGATCGTATTGCTGTTCGCCGAGACGTTATTACGTGCGTCGCGGGCTCTGACATAATACGAATAAGCGGTCTGCGGCGTCAGACCCGAATCGGTATATGTCGTGACCGTCCCGCTGACCGAACCGGCCAAGCTGCCGTTCCGGTAAATGTCGTAGGCGGTGACGCCGACGTTATCCGTCGAGGCCGTCCAGCTCAGCTGTACCGATTTGTCGAGCTTCGACGGCGACGTCAAGCCCGATGGAGCCGTGGGCGCCGTCGTATCCGGCGGATTGGTCGTGACGCTTAGCGCGCCGCTCGCCGCCGATACATTCCCTGCCGCGTCCTTGGCGCGTACCGTGAAGCTGTATGAAGTGCCTGCCGTCAAGCTGCCCGCCGTGTAGGTCGTCGCGCCGCCGGTCGAACCGACGAGCGTCGCGCCGCGATAGACGTCATAATCCGTTACGCGGACGTTGTCCGTCGACGGCGACCAGGAGAGCGAGACGGTCGTATCCGTCTTGGACGGCGACGTCAGCCCTGTCGGCGCGGTCGGCGCCTGCGTATCCGGCGCGTCGCAGCCCTCGCATTCGATCTTGACCGCGATATCTCTGCTGAAGGACGGAATACCCGTCAGCACCAGATTGCCGCCGGTTGCCTGTACGGTCGTCACCGGGCTGAACGTGCCCGCGTAGGTATCGTAATAAGACACTTTATAGTAATTGTTCGCCATCGGGATCGTCAGCGACATGCCGCTCACCGTGCGCGGACTGGTCACCGTATGGTTAGCTTGCGTATCGTTGATCCACAGATAGGCGCGGGAATCGCTCTTGAAGCCGCCGACCTTCGTGCCGTTAGTCTGCTGTCCGTAGTCGACATGCGGCATATGGATCAGATGCTTCTCCGCCGGCTGCACGAAGTTCGCGAGCCGGGTATGGATCGCTTTATAATTCGCCGGCAGCGCGAAGCCGGTCTCGAAGATCCACCACAAGCTGCCGCCGGCCGCGCCGGCACGGAAGATCGGCGCCCAGAGCGCATTGTGCATATACTCGTCGATCGTCGGGTCCGTCGTCTGGTCGTCATGCGTGCGGCCGACTTCGCCGATGAAGGCCGGTTTGTTCGGCGCGAGCGTAAGCAGGTTATCGATCTGCTGCTCCCACGCGGTGATCACGTCCGCGCTCGAGTCGTAGCGGTGCACGTTCGTCGCATCCAGCGTCGTCAGCGTCTCCCACGTCTGCTGGCCGGAGCCGGCATGATCCTTCCAGGCGTAGCTGGTCGTCGTCACATGATTGTAGAAATCCAGGCTCTTCCAATAGTTATCCATCTCCGCATGCCAGCTGGCGCGATTGGCTGCCGTCGTGTCTACGCGGTTATCCGACTCATTCCAATATTCCAGCATGCCAAGCGCGCGGCTGTAGCCGTAACGGGCGAACATGTAGCGCAGCAGCTTCTTTTGATACGCCTTGGCCGCCGGGTTCGTCCAGAAGTCGGTATTGTTCTCGGAATAATAAGAAGGACCGCCGTTGGCTTGGTTATAGGCATTCACGTTCCATTGGTAATAGAAGTCGCCGAAGCTCAGCATCGTCAGCATAATATAGACGTCGTTTGCTTCCGCAGCCTCGAACATCTGGTCCATCCGCGCCTGGTTATCGAGCTGATACCGTCCGATGCCTTCATAGACGGTCGTCAAGCCCGCTTCGTTCGCGGTGATCGGCCCCCATTCCGGAGCCAGGCTGCTCCACCAGCATGAATACCACACGCGGAGCAGGTTCATCTTGGCTGGCTTGAGGTTCGGAATTTCTTGCGTCACCGCGTTCGGATTCGGGTTGTTCCAGGCAAAATTCGTCCCGATCAGCGTGATCTGGGACCCGAAGCTATCCACGAAACGGGTTCCCTGCGTGCTCATGAAGCCGCGGTTCGCGCCCGGCCCGCCGGCCGTGAACGCATATGAACCCGATTGCCCCGTGCCGCTCGCATCCGACACGCGCAGCACGACGCTGTGCGCGCCGGCTTCCCGAGGCGAGTAGCGCACCGCCCACTTCGGCGACGTGTTGGACTTGTAGAAGCCGGGCACGATCTCCGTCTTGCCGGAAGGCGTCGTGAACGTCGCATACACGTTCACCTCGTCCGGGTTATAGGGATTCGTATACGTCGAACTCAGATTGAAGGTCATTTCGAATTTACTGTACATAGCCGGCGTGCTCGTGTTCATCGCGATATTGGCGAATGACGTGGCGGCGGATGCCTGACCCGCTCCGAGCGGCAGCGTGCCGGCCGCGATCAACGCGCACAGCATGAGTACGAACCACGACCTGCTTCTTGTTCCTTTTGCTCGCATGATTGCTTCCTCTCCTTAACAATGGATTGACGGTGCGGCTGTCATTCGGGACAGCCTCTTCATGTAATCGCTTTCACCCCTTTCTTTCCTTCATTCTGCCCGGAGTCCGGCTGCTCCTTCAACCCTGCAAAGGGGAGAACTAGACAGGAGGAAACGGATATTGCGCTCCCCTTAGTGAAATAAATTGACGTTCGCTCCTGCGCCGCAACCCGTTGCAGGAAGCGCATGCACCCCAGGAAGTAGCGATTGGCAAAGGAGGTGGCTCCCGTATCCGGCGGATGTCCCGTTCGGAGACAACGGCAAAAAGCCGCCAAGCTGACGGCTTTCCTAGGGGAGCGCTTGCGGTCAATCAGCAGGTGACAAACGAGAACGGCACGCTGGATGTGAAACAGGTCATCGGCGATAGTCATCTCATCTACGTGCTGATGGATTTTACCGCGCCGGAGGGGGTAAGGCTCAGCGCCGAGCGCTATCGGTTCGAGACCTCCTTGGATTTCGAGGCGGTTGGGTCGTATGGCGCCGGAATCGGCTACGAGGTGTTGGATGACGGCCATCCGAATGACAATAAAATCAGTCTCGCCATGAGTTATCAGCTTTCGCGGCAAGCCCCGATCGGCAGAACCGTTACCTTGCAGGTTCGCGATTTGGAGGAGGCGGCTGCGCTTCCGGATGAATTCGAGACGATTGTGCCCGGCTTTTGGGAAACCACGTTCATGCTAGACTATAAAGATCTGTCGACCATTCACTTGGTACAACGGAAGGTGAATCTGTATGGACACCCGGCGACTTTATCCTCGATATCGATTTCGCCGATTGCCGTAACCTTAATGGTGAACAGCCCCCATCTCCGACAGATTGATGAGGCAGTGAATCTTAAGCAGAAGGAAAAGGCGCTAAACCCATACACGGATCAATACCCGATCACCCTTCATTACAGGGACGGCACGTCGGAAACAACCTCCGTGACGAAAGGCACGATCATCGGGGATTACCTGAGCGATTCGCTCACGATCATCAAACCGTTCACCCCGATACTCAATGACAAAGAAATCGAAGCGGTCTCGTTCTTCGACGCCTACATTCCGCTGGACTAGGAGAAACGGGAGGATCGTTTTATTTCAAAACGAACCCTCCCTGATCCTCCAAAAGCCGCTTCAAAAACGACGCCATCATCGCGTTCGAGACGGCCAGCGCCTCCTCCCGCGTGGTCGCGGGTCCTGCGAACAAGAAGCCATCATCGCCGTTCCAGCCGCCGCCATCCGATTCAACGGCGCCGGCTTCTTTCGTATGCAGCAGCAACGTCACCGAGCTGAAATCGTCGCTCGCGAACAGGATGCCGTGCGTGTCGACGAACGGCTTCGCCTCCGCCGTGCCCGCATGCTCGATGCCCCCGCTCACCACGGGACCGTATCCATCCCGGTCGAAATGCACCGTGACCGCTTCCCCGTTCTTCGGCAGGTCGAGCGTGCTGCCGGCGGACGAGATCGTGCCTTCGAACGTGCGCTTTCCTGTCCAGCTTCGCGTCACTTTGCCGTCGATCGTGAGGGACTCCGGCTGGGCGTTGTCGCGATTCGCCGTCCCAAGCCGATAATGTAAACCCTCGACCGTCACGTGGATCTCGCGCGGCTGCATGATGACAACGAGGTAGATGACAATTGCGATAATCGGCAATAACAGCAAGCCATATTTAAGCTTCACGCGCTTCCTCCCTTTTCGTTACCATTCTCTTCTAACGAAGAAGCGCTTGTCTAAGTTGCGCTTGAGGCGTGTCTCTTCTATTCGCAAATGAACCGCTCCCGGTCCCATGTACGGCACCTTCTTCGTCTACAGCCCCGCATAATAATCCATCACGAACTGCCGAAACTCGAGAGCCGCGGTCGACATATAGTGCCGCTTCGACCACGCAAGCCCCATCGTAATCTTGAATTCCGCGTCGTCGACGTACAGCCGGTTCGGCAGCAGATGCGCTCGTTTCGACCAGGACATCTCGGGCAGGAAGATGAGGCCAATCCCGCGTCGAAACAAATTCACGATGGCGTCCGACTCCTCCACCTCAATGATCGTATTCGGCTGGAAGCCCGCCTTCCTGCAGATCTGGTCGGTCAAATCCCGGAACCAATAACCCGCTCGCTGGCCGATGAACGGCTCGCCCTTTAATTCGAGCAGCGACACGCGCTCCCGGCCGGCCAGCCGATGATGCTCGGGCACGCAGAGGACGATCGCGTCCGTACGAAGCGCCCGCCACTCCAGTCCTTCGCCTTCGATCGAGGCGCTCGTCAAGCACAAGTCGATCTCCCCGTCCTCGAGCATGCGCTGCATGACGGCGGTCGGTTCGAGCACTTGGCGAAAATGCGTCTGTGGATGCTTCTCGAGAAATGCGCTCAACAGCTCGGGCAGCACGTTCGAGATCGAAGCCGCCAGCAGCACGCTTCGGCTCGCCAGCCCCGCCATGTCCAGCACCTCCCGTTTGCCCGCATCCAGCTCCGCAAATATGCGCTCCACCCGCTTCAGATACGCCCCGCCGTACGCATTAAGCCTGATGCTCCTTCCCTGCCGCTCGAACAGCGGCACGCCGACATGCTCCTCCAGCCTTGCGATTGTCTTGCTGAGCGACGGCTGCGCGATATTGAGCGCTTCGGCCGCCTTCGTCATATGCTCGTGCTGGGCGACGACCCGGAAGTAATGCAGTTGCAACAGCTCCATGTCCGCCCTCCTCATAGACCTCAGTCTATCGGTCCATAGTTTAACATGTATTATACAATATTATGCCGCTTCCCTATAATTAATCTCGTCTTCCGAAAACGATCGCACGTCCATTTCAAATAAAGGAGTCCTGCATTCATGTCTTCTTCCACCGCAAGTCAAACGCAAGCGGAGGCGTCCGCGGCACATCCGCCGAAGCCCGCAGCCGGCATGCTCAGCCAGCCCAAAGCGGTCTGGGCCGTCGTCTTCGCCAGCATTATCGCCTTCATGGGCCTCGGTCTCGTCGATCCGATTCTGCCGGCGATCGCCGAGAAGCTGCACGCGTCGCACAGCGACGTCACCCTTCTGTTCACCAGCTACAACGCCGTCATGGCGATCGCGATGCTCATCACGGGCGTCATCTCCTCCCGGCTCGGCGTGAAAGGGACGCTGCTGGCGGGCATCGTGATCATTGCCATTTTCTCGGCGCTCGGCGGATTGTCCAGCGGCATCTGGAGTCTCGTCTGGCTGCGAGGCGGCTGGGGGCTCGGCAACGCGTTGTTCGTCGCCACGGCGTTATCGGCGATCGTCTCCCTGTCCAGAACCGGCGTCGCCCGCTCGATCATCCTGTTCGAGGTAGCCGTCGGCCTCGGCATCTCCGTCGGGCCGCTGCTCGGCGGCGAGCTCGGCGCCATCTCCTGGCGAGGGCCGTTCTTCGGCGTCGCCGGCCTGATGGTGCTCGCCTTCCTGCTGATCGCGATCCTGATGCCCAAGCCGGCCGTCACCGCCGCGCGCAAGCCCAAGGCCTCGCTCGCGGACCCGTTCCGCGCACTCCGATTCCGTGCTCTGCGCACGTTCGGGATCGCGGCCGCGCTGTATAATTTCGGATTTTTCACCTTGCTCGTATACGCCGCGCTCGTCTTGGGCAAGCTCGGACTCGACGAACACCAGCTTGGCTACGTATTCCTCGGCTGGGGATTGATGCTTGCCTTCACGTCCGTCTTCATGGCGCCTAAGCTGCAGCAACGGTACGGGACGATTACGTCCATGCTCGTGCAGCTGCTGCTCTTCGCCGCGACGCTGTTCGTCATGGCCATCTGGACGACGGATAAAGCGGTGCTGATTACGGCGGTCATCATCGCCGGCGCTTTCCTGGGCAATAACAACACGCTCATTACGACCGCCGTCATGAACGCCGCGCCCGTCGAACGCCCGACCGCCTCGGCGGCGTACAGCTTCCTGCGGTTCATCGGCGGCGCGATCGCGCCATTCCTCGCCGGCAAGCTAGCAGAGTGGTTCAATCCCCATATGCCATTCATCGTCGGCGGCGCCTTCGTCGTCGCGGCGGTCATTTACCTGGCGGTCAACCGCAAGCATCTGAGCCATGTCGATGCCGTCGAGACCGGACATTAAGCGCATCGGCCATCACGACGACAAAGCGCTTCGCGCGAGGCTTCCTAGCCCGCGCGAAGCGCTTTTTGCTTATACCGTCCTACACTTACGTAATCCTGAAAGACGAGCGCCGCGCCTACATGACCTCGATCTCCTGTCTCGGGAGCGTTTTCTCGATCTCGCCCAAGTGATGCTCGTACGATTCGATTTTGCGGTCCAGCCGCTCCAGCGTCTTCGTCATCTCCTGCACGCGGACCGCGAGATGCGCGCGCTGCGCGGCCAGCAACTCCTTCCTGGCATTCAGCGACCGATCGCCCTGCTGGAACAGCGCCACGTATTCCGTCAGCGCTTCGATCGAGAGGCCGGATTGCCGCATGCATTTGACGAACTCGACCCACCGGAGATCCTCCTCGGTATAGTCCCGGATGCCGCTCTTGTTGCGATGGACCGGAGGCAGCAGCCCGATCCGTTCATAATAGCGAAGCGTGTCCTGCGGAATGCCGAACTTGGCGCTAACTTCGGCCATTCTCATGCCTGTTCACCTCCCGTGCTTCATGAACCTTATTATAGGGCGGCCCGCAACGAGTCGCATCCCCGAACACGGCCGATTATCGCGACGCCCGCTTCCACGCCGCCCGGTACACCGGCTCGGCCGTCAACCGATGAATCTTCGCGACCGCGCCGCCTTCGAAATGCCGCTCCGCCGCCATTGGCGCATCCGGCGAGAATACGGCCGGACCGTCGCGCAGCGGCGTTGTCTCCAGCACGAGCTCCCCGCCCTTCAGCCGATCGCGGAACCGCGACAGCCCGAGCTCCCACGGCGCCCCGTTGTGAAAATGGTCATGAAGCAGCTGCCCGCCGGAGAACGCATACCCGACATTGCCCGTGTACGAAATATGCAGCATCAGATCGTCTACGCCATCTAACGCATCGGGCGGGATCTCGACTACGACCTTGTGGTCGTGGATTCGCCTCACATTCAGCGCCGTTTTCTTCTCGGATAATGTCGCGGTATAGGTCGTGAACCAGCCGTTGCGTCCGACTGATGCTTCGGCGCCCTCCAGCGCATAGAGCCAACTCGGCTCGACACTTGGGGTTGGCGCATATTCCCGGAAGGATGCTTCGCCATTACCGCCGGAGACGACCAGCTCCAGCCCGCCATCCGCGAATATCGGCACCGACGATGAGAACAGGATGTGCCGCTCGCCTTCGCGCTCCGTCTCCCACAGCATCGCCGCTTCGCCCGCTTCCATCGCATAGATGCGAATCTCCGCTCCGTCGGCACGGTGAATGCGGATCATGCCGGACATGGCGCTCGGCACCGTCACGCGATAGGCGCCGTCGGCATCGCGCTCCACTTGCCCAGACTCCGCTTCGATCGAGACGACGGACGCGGAATCCAGCACGAACTCCCCGTCGATCCCTTCCGGCATGAGGAAGAAGTACGTGCGCGCGCCGTCAGATGCCAGTTCGGTCACCGGTTGGGCCGACGCGCTGATCAGGTCGAGTCCGTCCAAATCCATGTGCAACGGCACGAAGAACGAGGCGTTCCGACGGATCGTCCACGCCTGCCCGCGCGGAAGCCGGATCGTCTCCTCGTCCAGCTCGACGGCAAAGCGGACATCGGCATGCTCCGCCATCTCGGCGTGATCCTGATAGTTGTTCACGAACAGGAAGCCGGATCGCCCGTCCGTGCGAAGCGCGTGGCGCAGCGACGCGGTGTCCTCCGGGAGGAGGCCGTCCGCGTCTGCCGGCAGCGCCACCGCCATCGGGGCTAACCGCGCGCCGAACCGCCGCAGGAAATAATGGAGCGGCCGCAGCAGATGGTTGGACGTCCGGATCTGCCCGAATTCCCCGATCGGCGCCTGAAAATCGTACGTGATCCGCGGCGTCGAGCTCTCGTTCAAGTACCCCGTCCGGCCGACCGGGTTCGTCCCGCCGTGGAACATATAATAGCCGATGAAGTTGCAGCCGCTCGCGATTTTGACCATGCTCATGGCGACGACGCTCTCCGGCTCCACCTGGAACCGGGCGAGGTACCACGTCTGCATGCCGCCGCCCATCTCGCAGCAGGCGAACGGATAGCTTTCCTTCGGATACGGCGGATTGAAGTCGCGCGCAATCGCGGCGTTATCGTGATAGCGCGTGAAAAAATATTCGCCCGTCGGCTTCTGCTCGCGCTGCTGCGCCGTAATCGTCCACGGCGTATAGGCATAGCCGCCGTAGAGCGGGAGTACATCGTCAACCGGTACCGGCGCGTTGCCCCAGCCCGTGATGGAATAAATCGGCGCGATGAGTCCCGCTTCCGATGCCAGCTCCTTCAAGCGAAGTATATGCGCTTCCCCGCCGCTACCCCCGCTCAAATATTCGTCCCCCTGCTTGGCGGTCAGCTCCCACAGGGCGGCCGACGCGTTGAACTCGTTCTCCAGCTGGATCCCGACGACCGGCCCGCCGTCCTTGAACATCAGACCCGCTGCCTGCCGGCCGATCTCGTCGTACAGCCGTTTCACGTAACCCAAGTACCCTTCATCGTTGGAGCGCACGTCGAACGATCGGCCGAACAGCCAATCGGGCAGCCCGCCGTTGCGGACTTCCCCATGACAGAACGGACCGATGCGCAATATGACGTAGATGCCATGGCGTCCGCACAGCTCGACGAACGCGCGCAGATTGCGGTCCCCCTCCCAGTCGAAGCGGCCTTCCTCCTCCTCGTGATGATTCCAGAAGATGTACGTCGGAATGATGTTGATGCCGGACATCTTCATTTTGCGAATCTCGGTCTCCCATTGTTCGCGCGGATAACGGGAGTAATGGAATTCGCCGCAAATCGCGAAGTAGGGCTCGCCGTTCATCTCCATGTAGTAATTCGTAAAGCCGATCTCGTCCCCTTGGGGATTGGCGCCGCCCAGTCGCAGCGTCGACGGGTAGATCTCTTTGCGAATGCCTCTTGCTCGAATCGTATACTCCACCTGCGTACAGCCCCTCTCTGCTTCATCCGGTCCGAGCCTCGCTCGGCCATATCTGCTTCGATTATAGAGGAGCCGCCTTTCCGATCCGTAGCACTTATCCGACGAAAAATCGTACGATCCTCGCAAGTCTGGAAGCGTTTGCAAAGCGTATGCCGGCGAGGCCCGGCGCTTGCTTGCGGCTTCTAGGCCTCAGCTCTGCCGCCGGTATTCCGCCGGTCCGCAGCCGAAGCGCCGCCGGAACAAGGCGGCGAAATGGTTGTAGCTCTGGAAGCCGACGTCATAGGCCGCTTCGTTCGCCGTCCGGCCCGCCTGCTTCATGAGCAGCGCCGCCTGCTCGAGCCGCATGCCGTTCAGCGTCTCGACGATCGATCGGCCGGTCTCGGCCTTGAACAGATGCGACAGCCGCGAGGCCGATAGCCCGACGCGGGCGGCCAGCTCTTCGATCGTCAGCGGCTCCTGCATATGCGCCGACAGCAGACGGATGACCCGGCTAACCCGCGGGTCTAGCCGATCGGCGAGCTGCCCGGCCATGAGGAGCAGCAGCCCGCTCAGTTGATTGGCGCACAGCTCCTCCCAGAACTCGCCGCGCACGCGCGCATCGGAGATTACCGACCGCAAAGCCCGCAGCGCCCGCCGCTGCATGGCCCCCTCCGGCAATCGGGCGATCAGCGTCTCCGTCTCCGGCAGCAGCCCCGTCTCCGGTAAGCCCGGGAAGTGGGCCCACATGAAGTCCCACGTCCGCCCGGCGCTCGTCCCGTATTCATGCGGGACGCCTTTGCGAAGCAGCGCAAGCTCGCCCGCACCGCATCGCTTCTCGCCCATCGGCGTCCGGAAATATCCTTCGCCCGCCAGCGTGTAGACGAGCAGCCAGTCCGCCCTTCCGGAAGGACGCGCCACCGCATAAGCATCCGACTCGCGGAAATGTCCCGTTACGATGCCGCTGCTTGGTTCGATCGCTGTCATAATTGATCCGCTCCTCTTGATCCGTCTATCGTCGGCGGCAGCTCCATCCGCTTCGACTTATGCACGACAGAATCGCGATAATGATGTTCTACTCCTATTCGCCTTTACAATACCGATTCCGAACACCGGTGTCCATATCCGCAGCAGAATCCAACCACTAATGTGCATGAATCCGACTTCTGCCATTGGCCGCGCCTCGGTACACTAAGCTTAAGCAAACAAGAGGAGAGATGGACAATGACGCGATCGTTAAACGTATTGACCGACGAGCAGCTGGCAAGCTTCGAGCAGGAAGGCTATCTCATCGTGCGCGGCGTATGGAGCGAAGCGGAAGTGAACGAAATCAAACGGACGTTCGAAGCGATCGGCGCTCAGCCCGTCCCGGGCTACTTCGAGCCGGACCTGTCCGGTACGGCCGACGACCCGCTGAAGCGATACCCGAGAGTGATGCACCCGCACCGCTTCAACGAGGTAAGCAAGAAATATATGCTGCATCCGGGCGTTCTCGCCATCTTGGAGGATCTCTACGGCGAAGAGGCGCTCGCCGCGCAGAGCATGTTCTATTACAAGCCGCCGGGTTCGCGCGGGCAAGCGCTGCACCAAGATAATTTCTACTTAAAGGTGGAGCCGGGGAACTGTATCGCAGCTTGGGCCGCAATCGACCGGTGCGACGAGGACAATGGCTGCATGCTGCTCGTGCCGAAGACGAACACGTACGACATCGTCTGTCCGGAGGTGTCCGATTCCCGCGAGTCGTTCACGACTCACTACGTGAAGCCGCCAAAGGAAGAAAAGCCGATCCCGGCGGTGATGGAGCCCGGCGATATCCTGTTCTTCAACGGCAATCTCATTCATGGCTCGTACCGGAACAAATCTAAAGATCGCTTCCGCCGCGCCTTCATCTCCCACTACGCCAACGTCGGCGCGACGAAAATCTCGCATTGGTACAATCCGCTCTACCGCGCGGACGGAACGGAGCTTACGCTCGACACCAATCCGGACGGGGGGCCATGCGGCATTGAGACACCAGCCTATCACTAACGGCGGCGCGCGCCTCGACGTCCATATGTCTTGGTGGGGAATGAATCATCTGCGTCCGGATGGTCCGGAGCTCGCCATGGAAGAGAAATTCCGGATGATCGCGGAAGCGGGCTTTGACGGCATCGACGCTTTCGTGCCGAAGCCGGAGGAATCCGCCGCATGGCGCGAGCTGCTGGATCGGCATGGGTTGGCGCTGAGCGTGAACGCCTATCCATCCACGGCGGACGACCTGCGCCGGGAGCTGGAGCTCGCGGCCGGCTTCGGCGGCATCCGTGCGGTGAACGCGCAGGTCATGACCCCCTTCCTAACCGGAGACGCCGCGATCCGGCTGCTCGAAGACATCGCCGCCCTAGCCGGCGAATACGGACTGCCCGTCAACGTAGAGACGCACCGGGGAACGATTACGCAGGATCTCATTCGGACGACCGAATACGTCCGGCGCATTCCCGGGCTGCGGCTAACCGCCGACTTCTCGCATTATGTGCTTGCCGGCGAAATGCTCCGCATCCCTGAGGAAGCGGAGGGGCTATTCCGCGAGCTGTTATCGCGCGCGGATTGCCTGCACGGCCGCGTCTCGAATGGCGAGCAAATTCAGGTCGGCTGCTTGGGGGGCGAGGAGCACCCGATGCTCGCCCATTACGGCCGTTGGTGGGAGCTCGCGATGCGCGGCTGGTTGGAACGTCATGCGAATCGAGACCGGGACGGGGGCGCTAGCGGCGAGGCGCTCCTGTTCATCCCCGAGCTCGGGCCGCCGCCGTACGCCATCACGACCGAAGCCCCCGGCGGACGCGGCCTCGAATTAAACGACAGATGGCAGCAGTCCCTCGCGCTCGCGGGCTATGCGCGGCGGCTGTGGGATAGCGTGCTGCAAAGCGAACGAAAGGAAACGTAAGAACGAATAGCGAATGGCAAAGCGAAGCCTATAGCAAAAAACGGCAGCCCAACTGATATGCTCCCCTTCCGGTAACAGGTTTTATTATTTCACCTGTCCACCGTAAGGGGAGCATATCAAACCGGCTGCCGTTTTCGTTATGCGTATTGCGCTTATGCCCGAAGTCTCTGGACTGCTCTGGCCGACAGAGGCCAGCAGCGCTCGTTATTGCCCGAGTTTTTGCTTGATCGCTTCTTCGATGGCGTCCATCGGGTCGGTACCCGGCTCGGGCACGTACGGCCCCTCCGACCCCTTCGCCGCGGACTTGACGTACAAGCCGCTCTTCGCCGCCGCCTCGGCGTCGATCGCCCCTTTTTGCTCGACCAGCGTCTGAAGCAGCGTCAGACCGCTGCCGGATGGCTTGGCGAGTAAAGCGGCATGCGCGATTTCGACCATATGACCGCGCAGGAAAGGATTGGCCGCGGTCAGACTTGCGGCCGAGTTCGCCTGCAGAAGTCCGCTCGTTTGCGCCAGATTGGCCGCCGTCGCCGGCGCGGCATCCGGATAACCAAGCAACCGGAGTACGAGCGTCAGAAATTCCTTGCCGGTCATCAGGCGCTCCGGCGCGAAGGTTTGGCTGTTCACGCCGCGCACATAGCCCTGCTTATAGGCATAAGCGATGGAGGCGGCGGCCCAATGCGTGCTCTTCACGTCGGCGAAGGCCGGCTTCGCGTTCTGCTTCTTCGCCTCTTCCTCTTGTCCGGCAAGACGGAGCAGCATCGCGGTGCCTTGCGCACGGGTGAACACCTTGTCCAACTCATAGCCCTGCGCCGTGCCGGTGAACAGACAGAGCGCCTTCAGCGTATCGGCCTGCTTCTGCTGGCTCGCCGAATCGCCGAACGCGGAGGACGCCATCACGAGCAGCAGGGCGACGATCGCGACAAGGGCGGTAGCGCGCTTCTTCATGACACTGTCTCTCCCTTCGGCTGTTCAGGCTGCTCAGGCTGCTCCACCTGGCTGCCCGCCCCTTCCGCGGTGCCTGATGCCGGCACGTCCGTCTTGGGCTTCTCCGTTGCCGGAGCGGTCGGCTCGCCGGACTTCGGCTCTTCCTGCTTCGGCTCTTCCTGCTTCGGCTCCCCGGTCGGCGCCGGCTCGACTTCTTTGCCGTTAATCGTGCCGGCCTGATTGACGCTGCCCGGGTCGGAGGAATAGAAGCTGACGTAGTTCGAGAACGGATCCCAATCCATGTCCTTCGTCAAGAGCGGCTGCGCGTTCAGCTGGAAGCCGGTCACGTTGCCCTGCGGATCGAACGTCTGGATGAGCGTGACCGACTTGAGCGGCTCGCTGAAATTTTTCACGACGTCTTTGCCTTCCAGCTTCTTGCCGGACCACAGCTGCACCGAGGTCTGGCGCTTTACCGCATACGTATCATCGTAGAAATCATTGCGCATCGAGTTGCTCAAGAACCGCTCCGAGCCGCCCTCGCCGGACATTTTAATAAACTGCTCGTCTATGTAGCGGTCGCCGTTATACAGATGCACCATGCCGTACATGACTTCGATCGGCTTGTCCGTTCCGCCGGCCAGCTGCGTGAGCCAATGATCCGGCGCGGCCGATGTCGGGAACATCGTGAACTCCGCGGCGTACACGACTTCAATCTTGTCGAAGCTATACGTGTATACTTCCGCGGCGGCAGATTGCGACCACGGCACAAGCATGAGCATGGCCAGCAGCAATGCCGCTAATTTGTTGCTTCGTGTTAACTTCACCTATGACACCCTCCCCAACATATTTCTTCCACCTCATATGGTACAAAGGTCATGTGAATTTGTCACTACAGGATTACCATATTCTGAAGTGGAAAATATGGGAAATCGGGAATCAGCGGGGTTGTGCGGACGGGCAGGTCCACTATAGAATGAGCGCAAGGAGCGTGATGTTTTGCCAACGATTCGAAAAGAAATCCTGATCGACGCGCCGCCCGAACTCGTATGGGATGCGGTGAGCGATGTCGGCGCGGTGCATCATCGCCTGGTTCCCGGCTATACCCTGGATACGCGGATGGACGGCCATGAACGAACGCTGATCTTTCCGCAAGGCGGCATGGCTCGCGAATTGATCCTGTCCATCGATGATGAGCATCGGCGACTGGCCTATGCGCTCGTGGAAGGGCGCATGCCGCTGCTCCATCACCACGCTACATTCCAGGTGTTTCCCCATGAGTCGACAGGCACCAAGCTGGTGTGGATCACCGACTTCCTCCCGGAACAATTGGCCGGGGAGATTCAAGCCCGCGTTGACCGCGGCGCGCAGGTCATGAAAGCGACGATCGAGGCGGAAGCGCGACAAGATTCTTGAAAGCGGAACGTTGATCTTGACGGCAGCGGGTCTTCGTGACCTGCTGTCGTCGTATCAGGACGTACGCCTCTAACTCTATATAACTTCAGTCGGCGCGACCACCCTACCCTTCCAACAACGCTTTCAAATAAAACATCATCCCCGCCCGGTCCACGTTCGAGAACTGCAGCGGATCTTCCTCCATCATCCGTCTTAACGCCTCCACGGCTACCCAGCGCGGGTTCTTCGTGTCGTCGCCCGATGCGAGCAGCTCCCCCGCGGCCTTGCAGCGAAAGTAGGCGCCGACGGAGTCGAAGGGGCCGTTCAGCGTTTGAACTTCCCGGATCAGCGCCGTCACGAACGATTCATAGGGCTCGATTCTTCCGCCGGGCAGTTCGATTGCGGCCGCTTCCCCCGTTTTATTCCGCGTCTGCACGACAATCTCTCTCGTTCCGTTCAACGTTCGCTCGATAATGGCACGCGAATTGACGAAAAACATCCGATCAGCTCCCTTTGGCGCATTTGTCGATATGCAATCTACCAACCTATCATTTTACAGTCTATTCCAAATGATAGCACGCACGCGCCCAAGGCGAAAAGCAGCCGATCGATCGCCCGATCGGCCGCCCTTGAGCTGGTAGACGCGACGCATTCCGCCGCTCCAATGCCCGCGCCGCGCTAAATCCGGATGACGACATTGCCCTTCTTATGACCGGCGTCGACATATCGATGCGCCTCTACGATCTGCTCGAGCGGGTAGGTTCGATCGATGACCGGCCGCAGCTCGCCCGATTCCAGAAGCGACTGGAGGAAGAGCAGATCCTCCGTCTTCTCTCCCCCGGCCGATGCCCGGAACTTCTTGCCCTCGGACATCCTTAGCCGCATGCGGCTCCTCATCGCGGACATTCCTAGGCTGTAGGCGCTAAGACAGCTTCCTCCCGGCTTCAACGAGCGGATGCAGCTGTCGAGACTGCTCTTGCCCACCGTATCGAAAATCACGTCGTAACGCTCGCCGAGTTCGGCAAAGTCGGTTGTCGTATAATCGACGACGGCGCTCGCGCCCAACGACTTCACCAGGTCGACGTTGGCCGCGCTGCATACCGCGGTAACTTCCGCGCCGAGAATACGGGCCAGCTGAACCGCATAGGTGCCGACGCTGCCGCACGCCCCATAGATCAGGACGCGCTGACCCGCCTGGACGTTGCCCGCGCGAAGATACCGCAAAGCCGTCCCCCCGCCGATCGGCACGGCTGCCGCTTCGCCATCGTCCAGGTTGGACGGCTTCCTCGCGATGACCCCGTCCTCCCGCAGACATCGGTACTCCGCATAGGCCCCGAATCCGGTGCCGCAAGAAGCGAAGATTTGATCGCCCGCCTTGTATCGCGTAACCTTCCTGCCGATCGCCTCGACCTCGCCCGCAAGTTCGAAGCCAAGCGTCCGGATACGGACTGGCTTCGCAAGACCATTGAACAGACGCGCCGCGAACGGATCGGCTCTGCGCATCCGGCAATCTCCCGCCGATACGGTCGTCGCGCGGATTTTGACCAAGATCTCGTTGTCCTTGGGCACCGGCTTTGCCACCTCGCGCACCGTTAACACGTCCGGTGGTCCGTACTTCTCATAGACGACCGCCCTCATCCAAGCCCTCCATTCTATAGCGGCATGCCAAGCCTCTTAGAAGCCGCTTACTAGTTCGTACTATGCGAGCAAGCACGGCGGTATGCGAGCTTTCATGGAATCTAAACTTACTCCACCGTAATCGTCGTATAGACGCTCGCGTTCTTCAGCAGCTTCGTCCCCATCAGCTCCATAGACGCAAGGAAAGGGAGAATAAAGTTACAACGCCATGGAGAACAATTCGAGCTAGTTCTCCCCGCCCACCTGCATGCTCGATTCTTGTAGATTCCTGCCACTAAGCATGTCCATATACCTTCTTCACGAGATTTGGATTAACATTCATACGAATTAAAGACATTAACATTCAACTACATTAACATATTATACCAAAATTAGCCCTTTACAACCTTTTTGAAAGCGCTTATATTAGTCCATGAAGGCAAACGCTAACGGATTAACAAAACACTAAATAACATAATCATTAAACAGAAAAGTGTTCGCTCCCCGCGTGTTATCCGTTGTTCATTGGGCAAGAACGCAATTGAGTTGGACAAAAATGGGAGGTTCGCACATGAAGAAATGGTTGATGGGTTTGACGATGATGAGCCTGGCAGCCGGCTTGGTCGGCTGTGGAGACAATTCTTCTTCCACGGGGGCGACCACGTCCGTCATGAACGACGGCGCAGGCGAGACGGCCACGACGCTCAAGTATTGGACGTTCGTGGAGCTGCATGGGCAGCATTTTCAATCGATGCTGAAGAAATGGAACGAGGCGAACGCGGATCGCCAGATCAAGCTGGAAGTCTCCGTCATGCCTTACGACGATATGCATAACAAGCTGTCCATCGCCCTGCAGACCGGCCAAGGCGCGCCGGACATCTCGGACATCGAGGTCGGCAAATTCCCCGACTTCCTGAACGGCACGCCGCAGCTGGAATCGCTGAACGACGTCGTCGAGCCGCACAAAGCTAAGATCGTCAAGTCCAGGCTGGATCTCTACACGAAGGACGGCACGGTGTACGGGCTGCCGACGCACGTCGGCGCGGCCGTCGCCTTCTATAATACGGAGGTGCTGGAGTCCGCCGGCGTCGATTACAAATCGATTGTCACGTGGGACGATTACAAGAAGGCCGGCATTCAAGTCTACGAGAAGACCGGCAATTACATGGGCACGGCCGATACGAGCGCCGGCTGGCAAGCGTCGATGATGCTCGCCCAGCAGGGCAAAGATTTCACGGATGACGCGGGTACGCCGATCGTGAATTCCCCGGAGATGATCAAAGGCCTCTCCATTTTGAAAGACCTGCAGAAGAGCAACGTCCTCGCCACAGTAGCCGGCGGCCAGCCAGATACCGAGGAAGCGTACGGCGAATTCAACACGGGCAAATACGCGAGCGCCATGATGCCGTTCTGGTTCATGTCCCGCTTCGTCAACTACATGCCGGATCTGAGCGGCAAGATCGCGATCGCGCCGATCCCGGTCATAGAGAAAGGCATGCCGACCTCCTACGGCGGCGGCGGCACCGGCACGGTCGTCACGAAGCAAGCGAAGGACGTGCAGCTGGCCAAGGACTTCCTGGCCTTCGCGAAGCTGACGCTCGACGCGAACATCAACATTTGGAATACGCTCGGCTTCGACCCGGTGAACACGGAAGTATGGGCGATGCAAGACGTGACGCATAACAAGGACAACAAGTTCGTGCAGTATTTCCAGAACAACCCGTTCGAGGTATTGAACCAAATCAAGGACGGCATCAATCTCATCAAATCGACGCCGGCTTCCCCGACGATCAACAACGTTATCAACACGACGACGTTCAACGAGATCTTCGAGAACGACAAAGACGTCACGGAAGCGCTGAACGAAGCGCAAAGCGAGATCGAGCAGCAGTTGAAGTAGCTTCCCGGCATCATCCCCGGCTACCCTGGCTCTTCAGGGTAGCTTTATTTTCAAATCCGCAAGGAGGGCAGCGTCATGCTCAAGAACTTCCTCTATTCGCAAAAGGTGGCGCCCTACGTGTTTGTCCTGCCGTTCGTGCTCATCTTCCTCGTCTTCTGGCTCTATCCGCTCGCAAGCTCCGTGGAGATGAGCTTCCAGAAGGTCATGCTCGGGCAGTCCGCGCAATGGGTCGGCTTCGATAACTACGCCAAGCTGATCGACGATAAGATGTTCCTCAAGGCCGTCATGAACAGCGTCACCTATACGGTGCTGACGTTGGTCATTCTCATTCCGTTCCCGATGCTGTTCGCCGTCCTCATCAACGCCAAGTTCATGTGGGGCCGCGAGCTGTTCAAATCCGTGTTCTTCTTCCCGGCGCTCACCTCCGTCGTCGTCGCGGGCACCATCTTCCGGCTTATGTTCGGGGAGATGGAAGGCTCGCTCATCAATAGCCTTTTGGGGCTCTTCGGGGTGGAACCGATCAAATTCCTGAAGGGACACACGACCGGCTTCATCGCCCTGCTGTCGCTGGCGGCCTGGCGCTGGATGGGCGTGAACATCCTGTATTTCCTCGCCGGTCTGAAGAACATCCCGGACGATTATTACGAGGCGGCTTCGATCGACGGGGCATCGACGTTCCAGAAATTCCGGTTCATTACGATTCCTCTGCTCAAGCCGACGACGGTCTACGTCCTGACGATCAGCATCTACGCGGGCATGGCGATGTTCGTCGAAAGCCTGATGATCTGGAACGGGAACAATTCCCCGCAGAACATTGGCCTGACGATCATCGGCTATCTGTACCGGCAAGGGATCGAGAAGAACAACCTCGGCTTCGCGGCGACGGTCGGCCTCGTGCTGCTGCTCGTCACGATGATCATCAACCTGACGCAGCTGGCGCTGTCCGGCCTGTTCAAGAAGGAGGATTAACATGGAACGAAGCGCTCGTCTGAACAAAATCCTCCTGCTCGTCTTGTTCGTCCCGCTCAGCCTGCTGGTGCTGCTGCCGTTCTACGCCATCGCGCTCGCGTCGTTCAAGCCGGGCAAGGAGCTGATCCGTTACGGGCTGAATCTGAAGCTGGATTTCTCCGTCATGAGTCTCGACAACTACGCGTTCTTGTTCTCGGGCAATAACGACTATTTCACCTGGTTCTTCAATTCCATGTTCCTGACGATCGTGCAGGTCGCGCTTACGCTGTTCATCAGCGCCACCGTCGCGTACGGGTTCTCGGCCTACGAATTCAAGGGCAAGACGTTCTTGTTCATCTGCGTGCTCATGATCATGATGGTGCCGTTCGAAATTCTGCTCCTGCCGCTGTACCGGCTGATTTTCAATCTCGGCCTGATGAACACCTACTCGGCGATCATATTGCCGGGCCTTGCGAACGCGTCGACGATCTTCTTCTTCCGGCAATACTTGCTCGGGGTGCCGAGGGAGATGATCGCGGCGGGACGGGTCGACGGCGCCAGCGAATACGGCATCTACCTCCGCCTCATCCTGCCCGTCATGAAGCCGGCCTTCGCGGCGATGGGCATTCTGAATGCGATGGGCAGCTGGAACAACCTGCTGTGGCCGTTCATGGTGCTGAGCAATCCGAGCAAATTCACCCTGCCGATCGGACTGAAGACGCTGCTGACGCCATACGGCAACAACTACGATCTGCTGGTCGTCGGCTCGTTCTTCTCGATCATCCCGATCTTCATCCTGTTCATCATGTTCCAGAAATACTTCATCGACGGCATGACCGCCGGCGCGGTGAAGGGCTGAGCAGGTACGCGCGACAAAAAGCAGCACGTTCCCGGCTGATCGGGTACGTGCTGCTTTGTCGTCTGCTACCGCGAGGCGAAGCCCAGGGCAGGTTAATTGTGGTTATATCCCAGCGTATCGGCGAAACGCCGCATATCCACGTCCGAGTAGTTGACAACGCCTGTACCGCCGTCAGGATAATAGCTCCCGATGACTTTTTTATTGTTTGTCGTCGGACCAATCGTGGCGGTATAACCACCTCCCGCATCCAGCCCCGTCAGTCTACCTGCGAACGGTGCTTTAAAACCGTTTTCTTTCATCTTTCCGAGCGTATTGCGCAGGTGACTGAGCACGTTATCCGGCGTTTTATTGCTCGGCCATAGGGAGTTTTGATCCTTGATTTTCTTGAAATCGAATGTCTGATACCGATGTCGGTGCATAAAATGCCCTGTACGCTCGTCAGAAATTTCTACGAGCCCGAGCGGATTCGTCCATCCTTTCCCGACGGCCTGTACCCCGCCAATTCCGCTTCGATTCGCGAACGCAAGCAGCGCGCTCGTCTCCGTCGCCAAAATATTCTTCTGCTTCATCCGGCTTGCTACCCCGCCGTCCTGCTTGAAAGTGGTCATGAGCTTCTCGATCGTGTCCTTCAGCGGCGTGGCGTACGCCATCAGACTCGCCGTATCGACCGGCGTCAGCCCGTCGCATATCGACGCGAGCCGAGCAGGCTTCCACCCTGCGTTCAAGTAGCCCTGTACCGACGCAGAAGGCACACCCGCATCCAGCATCGGCTGAACATGCAGCGACGGATCGAGCTTCGACAGATCGGCCACCATCGCCGGATCGGTCACCGGCGCTTTCTGGTAGAGCGTCAGCAGCTTGCTCCCCTTCGCGCCTTGCAGCGGCTGCAGATCTTTCTCCAATTGCGCGCGGTCCGCCTGAAGCTGGAGCAGCTTCTCCAGAATGTCCCGTTCCTTGACCGTCCCCATCAGCCCCATGATCGCTTCCGCGTCCTTCAGGTCGCCGGTCTTCATGTGCTGCATTGCCCACAGCGTATCCGTGTTCACTTTGCCAACAGCAAAGTCGATGACATCCTCCAGCTTGAGCGAAGGAATGCGCAGCAGCGATTCGCCGGCGGCCGCTTGCGGCCCGTTCTGGCTCAGAATGCCGACCATGCCGGCCACGCGCGCCGCGTCGAGCTGACCGGTCTGCGCGATCGCCCATACCTTCGCGCTGTCCGCCAGCTTGGAGGCGATGAACGGCCCCATGATGTGCAGCACCGCGGGATCGGCAGACGTCTGCTTCACGACCTCAGCCAGATGGGTGAGCTTATCCGGCGCGGTCCGATACAGCTCCAGCACCGCCTCAAGCTTCGGACCGTCGTGCGCCGTCGCATGTCCCGCGACGGCCTGAATGAATGGCCCCGGAACGTCGGGAAGCGAACGCAAGTAGTCGTACAGCCGGATCGTCTTCGCAAGCGTCAGGACGTTCCCGGCCGTCATGTCGGTCAGCCAGTCGATATGCTCGGCCGCAGCCGCGTGATCGCCCGCATGCTCCAGCACGGCCTGCGCGAGCGCCGGCGCATCGCTCCCGGTCGGCTTATGCTTGTACAACCGGATCAACTGGCGGGCCATGTCCGGTTGGCCGCTGGCCATTTGCAGCGCCTCGTGCGCCTCCTTGCTTTGCTGTTCGTCCGCTAGGAATCGCTTCGCCGCCTCGATCTCGTTTTGTTGGTCGGTCTCGGCTTCGGTCCGCGCCTGTTCTTTATCGGTAACGGTTTTCTCGCGAACGGACTTAATATTGGTATCCAGATTCTTTTTGGCCGTCTGATCCCCTTTGGAGGCTTTGGAGGTCAGCGTCACTTTATCGCCCTTTATGTCGAAGATTTTCTTCTCGCGCCCCTCTTTGAACTTCGCGATCTTCGCCGCCACGTCCAGATTGGCCTTCTCGTCGATGCCTTGCTCCTTGACGGCCACCGCGGCGTCCTTCCGCTTCTCGGCCCCTTCCTCGACCTGCTGCTTCGTATCCTCCCGGAATCCGTACAGCGCCAGCTCGTCCAAGACCTCGCCCGCCTTGACTACGTCGCGGCCTTGCTGCAAATAGACGTCGCGTGCCTTCTCTAGCAGAGCCGGATCGGCGCAATCGTAATTCGGGCGATCCTTGACCAAGTAAGCGCACAGCTTGAATAGTCCAGCCGCGTCCAATTCATCCTGAGCGGCAACCCACCAGGCGAATTCATAATTAAAGCTGGTCGCTCGCAGAAAGTGGCCGATGTGCTCGGCCTTCGCGACATCCCCGCCCGCCAGATCGAGCGCCACCGCGCCCAGCGACTGTAGACCGCCATATCGCTGAATCACCGGAAGCGCGGCCGCCGCCGCATGCCGCGGCTCGTCCGCCCGGCGCTGCAGCGCAAGCATCTGCCGTACCGCGCTGTTGCCTGCCATGCGCTGCAGCGTCAAGATCGACGCCGCGCCCCCTTGCGCCGTCTGTCCGGCGTTAGTCCGGTTGGTCCGCATCGTCTCGGCGCCATGATGTCGAACCTCCCGCTTGGCGGGGGCGAGCCCGCCGCTTTTGTCGCTCATCGTCATCGTTCTCCTTTACGCCGGAACGAAGGAGTTCCTTCGGTTTCGACAGCCGTGCGTCTTTTTAACATCTATTATACGGTACAATCGTCCGAGACGTGGGGCTATTTTCCACCCTTGTGCCCATCGCGCGTATCGATTGAATGCCAGCAGCGATATCGTACGTATAGCATGATAGCCATGCATGTTTGATTCGCAGCAACATACCCGTATTAAAGGGAACCTGGCGGCGCGGGCTGGCAAAGGAATGACTCTGAAGCGAAGAGAGGTTGTTTATGAAAATCGAACTGTCCACGAAAGGTCACCAAGCGATGCCGGCAGATGGTACCATGAGCGCGCTCGTATACGATCGTTACGGGACCCCCGATGTGCTCCGCATCGAGAAGGTGCCCATCCCGACGCCTAAAGCTCAGGAAGTGCTGGTTGCCATACGTGCCGCGTCGATTAATTCCTGGGACTGGGATTTGCTGCGCGGCCAGCCTTTTATCACCCGGCTTGAAGGCTGGCGCACCCCTCGGTACCGTACGTTAGGCGCGGACATTGCGGGACGAGTGGTGGCCGTCGGCGCTTCGGTTACGCGTTTCCGGCCGGGCGACGAGGTGTTCGGCGACCTGTCCGGCTGCGGATGGGGCGGCTTCGCCGAATTTGTATGCGCCAGCGAAGCGGCCCTGACGCCCAAGCCGGCTGGAATCGGCTTCGAGCAGGCGGCTGCCGTTCCGCAGGCGGGCGTCCTCGCCTTGCAGGGCTTGCGCGACGCAGGCGGGCTGAAGCCGGGCGGACGCGTGCTGTTCAACGGCGCGGGCGGCGGCGTAGGCACGCTCGGTATCCAGTATGCCAAGCTGCATGGGGCGGAAGTGACCGGTGTGGACAAAGCCGGGAAATTGGAGTCGCTGCGCGCCCTGGGAGCGGATCATGTGATCGACTGCGAGAAAGAGAATTTTACGGCCAACGGCCGGCAATACGACTTAATCCTCGACGTGGTCGGCAACCGTCCGATCCGGGCGATTAAGCGCGCGCTGCGACCAGGCGGCACCTACGTCATGGTCGGCGGACCCATGCCGCGCATCCTCCATGCCGCATTGGCAGGTCCGCTTACGTCGCGGCTGGAGAAGAGGAACGTCAAGGTGCTCGTCCATAAGCCCAACCACCCCGATCAGTCGGTCTGGGCGTCGCTCATGGAAGACGGCCGCGTCACGCCGGTCATCGATCGGCAGTTCGCGCTGCGAGATGCTGCCGAGGCGCTTCGATATTTCGGGGAAGGACGCGCCATTGGCAAAGTCATCGTCAGCATGGCATCGTGATGGTGGCAGAAGCAGGACCTCCTCCGCGGCATGAAACCAGAAATAAACAACAATTTATTATTCTTATTCAATTATAATATATTGAAAAACGATAAATTCTATGATAAATTCAACACGAAGCGAGGTGTTCGGAACGATTCAAGCTTCAATACGAGCATGACGAGGTGACCCGCATGAATCCCTTGGCGCAGCTGCTAAATTTCGGCTATCACCAGGCGATGAGCTGCATATTCCCGGTTGCGATTTTCGGCACGCTGGCGCTATCCAATGTGATCGACGTGCCCTTTATCTACCGGTATGACGCCATCCTGCTCGTCCTGCTTGCCGTCCAATATGCCATGGTTCGCAGCGGGCTCGAGACGCGCGATGAACTGAAAGTCATTTGCGTGTTTCACGTGATCGGCTTGCTGCTGGAGCTCTACAAGGTCCATATGGGGTCCTGGGCCTACCCCGAGCCCGCCTATACGAAGGCGTTCGGCGTGCCGCTCTATAGCGGATTCATGTACGCGAGCGTCGCAAGCTTCATGTGCCAGGCTTGGCGCAGGCTGAAGATGGCGATGACCGGCTGGCCGGGGCTTCCCGCGGCGGGATTGCTGGGCGGCGCCATCTACCTGAACTTCTTCACCCATCACTTCATCCCGGATTTCCGCTGGTGGCTGACGGCGCTCGTGCTGGTCGTCTTCTGGCGGACCTGGATCATCTACCGGGTGCGGGGCGTTACGTATCGCATGCCCTTGACGCTCGCCTTCGTCCTCGTCGGATTTTTCATCTGGCTGGCCGAGAATATCGCGACATTCTTCAACGCCTGGAAGTATCCGGACCAGCAGGAGACGTGGCGGATCGTGAGCTTTAGCAAGATCAGCTCGTGGTTCCTGCTGGTCATCATCAGCGTCATTATCGTAGCCCAGTTGAAGCATGTGAAGGCGGGAAGGAGTTTGAAGGGCTCGTAGACGAGGTATGGTTGGCATTGGATTTGACAAAGGCGGCTGGTCAAAGACCGGTCGTCTTTTCGCCGACAGCCCGCTTCCAGAATGTGGTATCATAGGGAAAGGTCGAACCGTGCGTTTGCGTAATGGCAACAAGCCGGTGATGACGATATTTCCCTATCCGAGGTGAACGCGTTGGGAATGGATTTTACCGCAAGGAAAGTTTCCATGCTGCCGAACCCGAAGCCGAAAAACAATCGCAAATGGCTGTGGCCGGCATTGACGCTGCTCATCGCGGCAAGCTGGGTCGGCAATCTCTGGTATTACGAGGCCATGCAGCTGGAGAAACCGATATTCCTGAAGCATTACATGGTCCTGTATCCGAACGAGAGCGACTGGGTCGAGTTGACCTATGTGGAGAACAAATCAAGGGGCAAGAAGGTCATTGCACTTCAGATCGAGGAACTGCCCGACCTCCTGTTCCGGATCGATCGGCACCGGAAGAGGTATACCCATCACGCGCTCGGCACGGCTTATGGCGAATGGAGAAGCGAGGCAGGCGCGCAGGTGGAGAAAGCGCCGATTATCGTCAAGGAAGCCACGGTATTTTATAGCAAAGGTCCGCCCGAGAAGGTACCGATCGGCGAAATCCATGTCGTGTGGGATCAGCGAGAAGGCGTCTTGGAAACGTCCTCGGCTTCGGGATCTACGGACGGGGGCGGCCAATACAGCGTCAAGGTCACGCAGCCAATTACGCTGGAGCAGGTCGATTACAGCCTCAACGACAGGCTTGGCGCGACGTTCGAGCTCACGATGCAAGGCCGGGGGGACCCGGGACCGCAGCTCCCGTTACGCCTGTCCGCCGGAGATCTGCTGACGTTTAACTACCGATGGATCGTGCCGGACGATTCCCCTGCCGCCTACGAGGTGTATCGAACGCGCATCCTGATGACCTACAAGACGGCGGACGGCAGCACGATCCATGATCGCCTACCCGTCGATTTCAATCAGCACCTGAGCGAGAAGCAAATAAAGCGGCTGGTACGCGCGGGAGGCGAGCTTCCATGAATCCTGCGTTGCGCAGCGCATTAAGGCGGCTCGGCTGGGGATTTGTATTCCCGCTTCTGGATATTCATATCGGCCCCTTCGACGTACTGCCTGATCTGATCGGGTATGTGATGATCATATCCGCTCTTAGGCAACTCGGAGCCAAGTATGACGGTTGTAAAGCCGCTATCTGGCTCGCGGTCGTCCTCGCTCTCTTATCCGTGGCGAGGCTCGGCTTCAATACGAGCATGACCATCTACCAGTTCTCGACCGCGCCGCTAGTCATGCACGTCTATGTCCAAGCGGCAGTAATCGTGCACAGCTTGTTGGCTTATCGGATTTTTCAACTCCTGTATCGCATCGCCGCGCCGATCGCTCCGCCGCAGCTCAAGGATGCGATTGTGAGCCGACGGAATTACTATATGACCGTGTTTGCCGCTCAGCTATTCTTTTATCCTTTTCTGATCAATATCGAAGAAAGCTGGGTGATGCTGCTCCTGCTGCTGCAGGTGCTCTTCATGCTCGCGGAGTTTCTGCTCATCCGGCTGCCTTTCCGCATGTCGCGTATCCGCCACAATCCACCAGCCGATCATGACGAGAACGCGGCGACGGCGACGGAATAAGAACGAACGCGTGTCTTAGGCGAGCTGCCAGCGTTAGAGCGCCGGACATCCCCTCGCCCACGCGCAATAGCAGCTGCCGATACCGCCGGCAGCTGCTTTTTTCAACCCCTAGCTTGCCTTTGAAAATAAAATTCTCGACTAAAAAATAAAGAACGAGACCGAAAAATAAAGTTGTAGACTGGCCGTAGGCATTGAACTATCGGGCAGGATAGCAAAATGCTTCAATGGGTAAGATAGCCAAATTAGGTCTTGAGCTGTTGAAAGGAGTAGGCCTGCTTGAAAAAAGTTTTGATATGTATATATGTCTTGTTCTTTACTTATGGGATACAAACTGGTTATGGACATCCGCAAATGAAGACAGCCGGAAGCTCTATTCAGAAAATTCAATTCTCCTCGTCCTATATTAAAGAAATGCCCTCAAATAATGATCACAAAATGGTTCATATTGCAGAATTATTTGCTCCCGACACAAAATTCACTCAAAGTCTTGTATTGAAAATTGATGGTGAAATTGTTTTGCGGGAGATCTTTTGGAACAGTAGGATAATGGTCGGAGATGTAGATAATGATAACCTCCCTGAAGTTTTCTTATATGAATATTCGGTCGGAAGCTCTGGTGCAATGGGACTCTCTGTCTTTAGTATGATCGAGAATCGGTGGATTCGTGTTTTCAGTGATCCAGAGAAGTTCAAACCTGTTCACGAAGTTCAACGATTTTCTAGCAAATTTTTAGGAACGAACCGAATTGGATTTTATGATAAAGTGACTCGTTTATCTGGCGAGCTAGACATGTCGGGTTCGCAATTCTCCCAGGAACAATTGAAAAACATGGTTTTCCAGACGGATCCCATCTCAGAATACATTGTTCATTACGAAAACATCGGTTGCCAAATTGACACTGTGCGTTGGGTCTTTGCATTTTCGCACCCCAATGCTGTATTTACTGTTCACGACTTATATAGGTTTGATTTTCAAGCAAAAGTCTTTAAGCTATATGAAACCAAGATCCAGAACAAAGATATCACCTTAGCAAAGATGAATTATTACTAAAATGGGACATAATCCGTGAACAATTGCTTGTGACGACCAGTAAATGGTCTGAGTCTAAAGAGTCGATTGCGCTAACGGAGAACGATAGCTGAATAAACCCATGATGGCAGCCGGTCGCAAGATCGGCTGTCTTTGCTGAACTAACGGGCAGAATAACGAAATGGAAAATGAGGAAAAATACCCCGAAAAAGATGGCAGGGGGAAACGTAATGGAAAAATTGATCTTAATGCTGTTGCTCCTATGTGGGACTAATGGATTCATAAACGATAATATGGTTGAGGCATCAGAAAAAGCTGTAACAACTAATTCCGACAAACCTAAAAAAGACTCAAAAGAACTAATGTTTCAAGACATGCTAATGTTATTCCTTTTACCGCATATAGAGAAGAAAATTGACGAAATCTACGCAAATTTATTAAATTACTCACCAGAGATTTATCCGTATTTCGTTGAAGTTAAGGATATACATCGAGTAAATGGATTTCGAGGATTTCATTTTTCAATAACTCTTGAAGTTGTTCCAACAGTTGGTCCTCATATTCCCGTTGGCAAGGACATACTTACATTCGATATATCTCTCCATAACCCCGATAATGTTAAGTTGTTAGGTTGGAAGCACCTGAAAGACCCGCAAAAGTCTGATTTTCCACCAAACTGGCAGGATGTATTAAAAACAACGCACCAATATCGGTTGAACTATCTGGGAACGATAGCTGAATAAACTCATGATGGCAGCCGGTCGCATGATCGGCTTTCTTTGTTGAACGAGCAGGATACCGAAGTTGTTACCGTTAGAAGGAAATCAAATTCATCATGAGGAAGTTTAAGGTAGTGGATAAACGGAGTTTAATTTAATGTCTATTATTTAAGGAGCAGATAAGTGAACATTGCTGAAGCTTTGGATGTACTTGAGGAAAAAGGGAACATCCCATTCATAGTTCCAAGTAAGAAAATTGCATTTAAAAGTAAATACGCATTAGATAATCAGATGATTTTGCTACCTAGAACATTCGAATCAATTCATTTTTATCACTACCAAAGTTTAGATGTACTTGAATCTGACAAGGATACAATTCTAAAGAAAGCAAAAAAAGAAAACTTTGATGGAGTACCAATTGAGCTTATTATTGAGAATTTATATATCCTATATTTTAAGAATGGTTCTGTAAAAGGCGAATCGAAGACTGAGCTATTGCTAAAGAATCTATTTGTGTATTAATTACTGCGCGTCTCAATATATGTTGAACTAACTGGGAACGATAGTTCAACGACAGAACGGCGGCCGGCCACACGATCGGCCGCCGTTCGTCGTTGAACTAAAGGGAGGATAGTTCCAATTCTAGTATTATAAGGGGACGCACACAGGGTAACTAAACCAAACGGAAATCCGTGGAAGTAAGTCAGAGCACAAGGGGGAATTTATGAATATGACGAGGCCTTGGCATTATTCGATCTCAATTATTGTGCTGCTAGGCATTGCATTGCTCGTCGGTGGAACAGTTAGCCTCATTTTGTATCAGAAAGGCCTCGCCATAGAAGAGAGAGCAGTGACGATCAATACACCACAAGGCCGTCTCACAGGAGTGCTGACCCTCCCGGAGAAGAAGGACGGCAAACTTGGACTCGTACTCTTCATCCACGGAGACGGTCCGATCGACGCGACGCATAAAGCCGGGTATAAGCCGCTCTGGGAACGGTTGCTAGGATACGCATCCTTGCTGTCGCCGTCCATCGCCGATTCCCCCCTGCAGGTTTGGATGATCAGTGGCAAGTTTCTCTTACAGTTACGACGACATTCCCCTTCTTATGTTTTTGCTCGACATAACGATGGGCATCGGGAATTTGTTCCAACGAATAGCGTCTATCGATGACTGGATTAAGTTTACCTGCTTCAAGCAGCTCTTGGAGGAAGATAAGGTCTTCAACGCGAGGCTTTTGTGACATATGCACACTCACATATTTTCCGTTCGTACGCAGTGCTTTTTTGAATGTCGATTGTTTGATTTTCGATATCGGTTTCCCGACGGCATCAAAGAATAAATCATAGCTTTCTTCAAGCGCCATGAAATCCTGTTTCGTATAATCTATGACTCGATCGGCTCCTATAGATCTTACCATCTCAAGATTGGCAGTACTGCATACTCCTGTTACATCCGCCCCGTAATACTTGGCAAGCTGCACCGCATAAGTACCCACACTTCCAGAGGCGCCATAAATAAGGACCTTCATTCCGCTCGCGATATTCCCCTGCCTTAGAAAGTTCAACGCGGTTATTCCCCCGATGGGAACAGCGGCAGCCTCCTCATAGCTCACATTGACCGGTTTAATGACCACCAGTCCATCTTCAGGCAAACATTTGTACTCGGCATATGCACCGAACCCAAAACCACAAGACGCAAATACTTGATCACCAATCTTAAATCGTGTTACATCTTTGCCTGCGGCTTCAACTTCTCCAGCTAACTCAAACCCCAATATCGTTACTTTTTTAGGCCTTAAGAGACCATTGTACAGTCTTGCAAGGAATGGGTCGGCCTTTCGCATGCGCCAGTCCCCCGCTGTTACCGTTGTCGCATAGATTCTGACCAGTATTTCATTATCCTTAGGTGTAGGTTTCTCTAGCTCCTTCAGATGAAGAACATCGGGCGATCCGTATTTGGCATATACAATTGCTCTCATCCTTTACCCTCCTTGATTTGAAAAATCCATTTCCCTCATCTCTACTCTGAGTTTTCTCCGTAAAAGAAAACCTCTTCCAACGGCAAGTTAAAGGCGTGAGCAATGCGAAAGGCTAACTCCAGTGACGGGGAGTAGTTTCCTTTTTCAAGAGCAACGATCGTTTGTCGGGTTACACCCACCTTGTCGGCCAGCTGCTGCTGGGTCATTTCATTATGATTGAATCGTAATTTTCTGATGTGATTGCCAACAAGAACTTTACCCATCTTAGACTCCTCTCCTGTAGTGATACAGTCTCGATATTGAACCGGTTACGTCTGAAAGAAATCCGGAGACGATTAGGACGATAAACATTACCTTCAAGGGCTGGTCTATAACTAATGAGCCCATAGCCAGTAGGAAGCCAATGACAAACATAGCAAATGAATTTCGATAGGCTAACAAGTCGATACGCTTATCCAGTTCATCCGCGAATGTAGGTTCCTTTTCACCCGTCGTCATTCGGAAGACGAAGTTAAAAATAATGCTGATCATGATATGTGCTGCAATGGAAACCAAGGTCAATACAAGAACGAAGGATCCCCAGTAATGGAAGGTTACTTTTGAATCCAGCACTTCTTTGGGGTACTCTGGGTATTTGTACAGGCAATACAATGTAAAAATGAGTATGGTGCTGATTAGCGATACGATGCTCTTCTTTTCTTGATAAGTCATGTGAGACGCCGCCTTTAGTAAGGTAAAATACACTAAACATATTGTATGCTAAGCTTTACACTAAGTCAAATTTATTATACACCGAAAGGCCGATCACCATCTGAATAGGCTGTTCTCGACTAGAGCGATTTTTATGATACGGTTCTAACGAACTCAAACATGAACTTTATCATGGTGGTACGGCTCTCAGTAACGGGGCTAACAGCGAAAAACAATAGAATTAGCAAAAGCGGCACTTTGCCCATACCCTGCAAGGAGTTCCGCAAAAAACTTGACCTTATTTAGGGTAAGGTACACTGAATCATATTGAATCGCTAAGTCATTGAGCTATCTGAAGACGATAGCTCAATGATGACATGTCTTCAGGTCCAGAACGACCGGTTGCGTTAGGGGGCGAGGGGTGGGTGGGAGATCATGGCTTTAGATGGTTATATGTTTGATAAGGATGATAGTAGAATTGACTACTTTCCGATTGGTGATCAATTACATCAGGCTTTATTCGAGAACCAAAACAAGATGTATTTAAGTTATCAATATCTAAGAAAACTTAGCGATTATTATTGCGACGCTTCTTTTCGTGAGGATGAAGTGAGGAAATTAGCAGGAGAACGTTCAATAAACAGCGGCAGTTTTGGACTTCATATCTGAGTCCAAGGCTACCGCTGTTTCTATTTTCAAGCAGTCTTTTACTTCGCTAGATATTCGACGAACCTTACAAAGATAACGGCTACTTCGGCGCGGGTGGCGGTGACTTTGGGGTCAAAGAGGTTGTCCGGCTTGCCGAATACAATGCCGATGCCCCGCAGCGCCTGAACGGCCTCCAACGCCCAGGAGCTGATCTCGCTCTCGTCCGCGAAGGACTTCGATTGGCTTTCAGGTATCTCATAGCCCTTGTGCTTCATGTAGTTGTACAGGATCACCAGCAGCTGCTCGCGCGACATCGGTGAATTGGGGTCAAACCGGTCTGCGTTTATACCGTTGACGATGCCGCTCTCGGCCGCCCACTCGACTGCCGCCGTGTACCACTGCCCGTTCGTCACGTCGCTGAAGCGGGAACTCGTGTAGCCGGTGCGGCTTACGTGCTCAAGATTGGCCAGTCCCTGCACGAACATCGCGCGCGTCATTGAGGTGCCCGGCGAGAACGTCGTGGACGACGTGCCGTTGAAAAGACCGTATGTGTAGGCAAAGTTTACGTAGCTGTAGGACCAGCCGTCCAAGTTGACATCCTTGTAAGGATTTCCCGACCTCACGAGGAAGCCCAGCGAGGTGTCGTCATCGAACTCAAGCTCCGTACCCTCATGGATGTTCAGCGACATGCCGTTGTCTAAGGCGACACTCGCGCCGCCCGGTCCTATCACAACCGTGCCGCCGCTCCGTATCTTCGAGCCGCCGCGGATATCCACCTTGTTGCCGCTTAGCAGGTTCACATGCGCGTCTCCGCCGCCCACGGTGACCGTACCGTCGGCCGCTATCGTCGAGCCACCCGGAATGGTCACTGTGCGGTTGCTGCCGGGTAGTGCCACTTCGGCGCTCTTGTCCGCCGGAATGGTCACCTTATCGTTCGCGTCTATCGTTGTGCCTTCGGGTACCTTAATCTTCGTCCCGCCCTTGGTCGCGATCTCGCCTCCGCCGGGTAGGGTGATGTTGCCGTTGTTGTCTGTGATCGCGGGCTTATCCTTAGGTGTATTCACGGTGTAGTTCGACTTCGACAATACAGCGTTTGTGCTCGTATTGCCGCTGTTGCCACCAGAAGGATAGGTCACAATGGGAGTCGATGTCTTCATCGGCGTAGCCGTTGCACTGCTCTCCGCGCCGTCGCCCTTCGCATTTACCGCAACGATCTTGAAGGTGTAGGCTTGGTCGTTCGTCAGGCCCGTGAAGGTATATTTGGTCTCCGCCGCGCCCAGTGTGACTGGGGTCACGCTGCCGTACCAGACCTTGTAACCCGATATCGCGCTGCCGCCGTCGTCAGCCGGAGCCGTCCAGCTCAAGGCGACCTGTCCGTCGCCCGTCGTCGCCTTGAAGCCGACCGGTGCACCGGGCCCGTCCGTTTTTCTCTGCGCGAACATCCAATCAAAGACGTCTGTGTAGTCATTGTTCCAAGCCGGCAAGGTAGAGGACTGCGCCGTGGGAGCTATGCTCCAAGTCCCCATCGTGATCTGGTTGTAAAGAACCGCAGCTTCAACCTCGTGCGCTATATAATCAGCCAGGACAGGCGTGTTGGCCGGATTCGGCCTCTGACTCGGCTGATCATATTGATTGTAGGGCCACGCAAGCGCCTCATTGCTCTCAAAGCGCGAAGCCCTCGCGTTGGTCATTTTCGGCATATTGGTGTTGATGAAGGTAGCGAGGTTAGTCTGGTATACGCCAACGTTATGAGCATTGATAAACATCCAATAGGCCAGTTTGGCGTGAGCGTCGTTGGTGCTCGCGTTCGGTGATCCGCTTACCGGAGCCATAGGTGCGGCGGCCGCGAAGAAGCCGGGGTAGGCATTAACTAAGGTGTTCGTATACTGGCCGCCCCATGAGAAGCCCGCCGCGTAAATACGGTTAGGGTCGACTGCGCCGCTGGCAACCAGGTCGTCTATCACCTTCTTCACATTGGCTGTAGCGGGAGTAGATACGCCATTATAGGAAATATTCAGGATATGGCTGGCGTATTTTTCGGGATTTTCTTTCATTTTTTTCATGAGAGCGACCGAGCCGTTGGCGGATTTCATGGCCGCTTTGGGGTCTGCTGCAGCGTTTGTGCCGCCGCGTGACATGCCGTGGGTATAGACATATAGCGGCAATCGTTGCAACACATTACCGTTGCCATCCTTGTGAAGGTAGAGCGCGCGATTGACCGAATCGCCCGTGGGTGTCGTAAACTTGTCAAGGATCGGATTCACAACGTTGTCCTGTTCAAAAACCACGTTGCGAAGCGAACTCCCATCGGTTAGCAGGATCTCGTCGTTCTGGACGATGTTGTAAACTTGCTTTGTCGAGTTACTGCTGCCATCCAGCGTTATATTGCCGCCGCTCTCTGAATAAAACTCAAACTCAACTACGATGTAACGGCCGCTTGCCAGTCCTTCCCGATAATCCGGTGAATGGCTTACCGTCCCCAGATAGCCGCGTACCTTTGGTTCGTTGTTGGCGTATACCCTTGTGATCTTGCGCGTCCCTTCAAAGGTCACCGAGTCGCCGCTGAGGGTCGTGTTCCTAGCCGAGACGGTAAACAAGCCCGGTTTAAGCGCGGAGCCTAACGCCGCCTTCCCATCGCCTAAGTCAATGATGACAGCCGTTGTGTACTCGCCACGGGCGAAGTTGTCATTCCATACGATAAAGGGAAGCAGCTTCGCGTCCGGATCGTTTTTGAATGTCACGTGAATGGTATGGTCAGCCTCAACATTTAAAAAGGTATACGTGCCGGCAGTTAGAGTCACGGCCTCGCCGTCTACCGTTACGGTATCCACAATTTTGCCGTGATTGGGGGTAAACGTAAATGGTTTGCTTGAGCCCTTAGCTAGTCTCAGAACATCGCCGGGTGGGGCCGGCGTTATTGTACCGCCCGGTCCCGCCGTGGCGGTGATTGAGAATCTGGTGTCCGCTTCATTGGCTGAAGCGAGCTGCAGGCTGTCTGTAAATGAAGCATCGCTGGAATAACCCGCGTCCGGAGTTCCGAAAGCGGAAACGACTTCATAGCGGTCGCCGCCCTTTTCCGTCGAGTTGTTGATATAGACCTCAAAGGTAAGTTTGCCTTCCTGTAAGGTCAAGGTTCTTTTGGGGATTCTCATCTCCACGATATATCCTGTATCCGTGATCTGGGTCCACGCAGCTCTGCCCGGAGCTGACTGCCCTGAAAACACGCCCGTTGCGCTGACGCGCCATTGGTTTGCGCCTCCGGATCCGTTGCCGACGTAAAACTCCAGGCTGTCGTACTGGTAATCTCCGCCGGCTCCCCGATATAGATTGCTGTCCTTCACAACTACGCGGGCATACAGGTAGTCGTGGTCCCAAAGGATTCTGGCTGTGCCCGTGGCATGGGGTCTGGGGTCGCCGGGCACCGTGCTTTTGTTGATGAGATGCTCCATTGTCAGGGCCCACAGCGGGTCGTCTGACCCGAGTTCGGGAGTTCCGAACATGGCGGTCGGCGTTTCATTCGCCTGCAAGCTTGCAAGCGTGGTAGAACCGAGGTCGCCATCACGTGCCTCTGCGTCAGTGGCGGCGGCAAAGCCGGCAGGCATTAGCGACGCCACCATTACCAAGCAACAGAGGAACGCGAGCATTCTGCCAAATCGTATGGACATCAATATAAATCCTCCTTTTTTTCGATCCGGTGGGCCCACGGCTTACCCGCATCGTATTCGGACATATTGTCAATTTGACATACGCCCAACTATATGGTGTGGTATATTTATCCGGTTTTCAACCTGTCAAAATATAGAATGCGTGAAAACGCTTGCTCCGCGGGTACCCTGCAAAAGGCGGTTACTATGCATAGTTGGTTTAAGTTATCGGGAGACTATAGTTCAATAAAACGGCGGTAGCTTTGGACTTTATTTTCCAAGTCCAAGGCTACCGCCGTCTGTATTTCAAACCCGTCTAATACTCTATTTTCACCGAACCCCCGTCGATTCCGCGACCTTCATCGCTTCCTCGCCCGTGATCGGGCCGGTCACGCCGTAGTGGATGTCGTCCACCGTCCAGAACAGCTCGGTCATGCCGGGCTGCTCGAAGATCGCCCCTTCCGCGTCGCCCACCTTCGTCTTCGCGAAAAGCTCCGCCGGATAGGCTGGCGCCATGCGGCTAGCGGAGAACGTCACCGTCTTTTCGCCGGACGCATACGTGAAGAGGATATCCCTAGCCGGTTGACCCGGCATGCCCACCGCGGTCATCTCCGTCAGCGCATACCCTTGCGGCACGACCGTCGGCAGCCGCAAGCCTTCGCCGAAAGCGGCCCTCGCGTCCTCGATCGAACCAAGCTTCGTCGTCGTCAATTGGGACACCTCCGAACCGGCGGTGCCGCCATTATTCGGCGTCGGCGGCACGTTCTCCGCGACTTGGTTCCCGGGCGCCGGCACGCTCGGCTGATCCAGCAGCGGGATCGCCACGGCGATCATCGCCGCAGCCACGAGCCCTGCCGCCCCTACCTTCCACGATTTCGCGAACGACCGCTTGCGCGGCGCTTTCTCTCCAGCCGCCTCTTGACGAATGCTCCGCTTCAATTGCTCGCTCATGTCCATCCCCGAAAATAACATATCATCCGACTCCTCTCGAAATTGTCGACGCAGATCATGCTCCCGATCCGTCATGAAAATCTCCCTCCTTGCCCATCTCCCGTGCGAGCATCTCGCGCGCCCGGTGCAGTCTGTTGCGCACGGTCCCCTCTGGCGTCTTCGTCGCCTCCGCGATCTCCCGCGTGCTGAGGTCCGCGTAATAATACAAGTACAATGCTTCTTGATACGGTAACGGCAGGCGAAGCACATGCTGCAGCACTTCGCTCTTCTTTAAGCGCGCCAGCGCCTCTTCTTCCACGCTGATCGTGCGGCCCAAGTCCAGCTTAGCAGGCTCCGTGGGCTGCTCCGTGAACATGCGGGCCCCCATTTTGTCCCGGCAGACGTTGACCGTAACCGTCGTCAGCCACGTCTTGACGGCGCTGTCGCCGCGGAATACGGTCCAGTTGCGGTACGCCCGCAGGAAGACCTCCTGGCTGATATCCTCGGCGAGATGCGAATCGCCTGTATAGAAAAACGCGGTCCGCAGGACGATCGCACCGAACGTATCCATCAGCTGTTCCAGCGCTTGTGCGGGGTCTTTCGCGAATTCATGTTTGTGTCGTTGGCCGGCCGGCTTCACGTGATCACCACCTCCACCCTATTAGACGGCCCGAGCGCGAAATCCGCTGCACGGGACCGGGAGATATTTGATAAATAGGCCAAAAAGGCTGACCGGATACGAGCCGGTCAGCCCTAGACTTGCGTTCATTGATCAATGGGATTTGAAAGCCAGCCCGCTCTCCGCCAACGCCGCTCGCAAGGTCGGCATCGATTTAGGCCCCATGCCGTGCAAGCTCAAAATCTCTTTCTCGCTATAGGCCGACAGCTGCTGCAGCGTCGCGATGCCTTGATGCTCCAGGGCCCTCCTCGCGGGCGCCGACAGCCGGGCTAGAAATCCGGCGTTCGGCTTGCGTGCCTGCTCGCAGGTTGGGCAAGTCGGACAATCGCTGCTTTTGTAATATTGATGACCATTGTCGCAGGTGCGTAACGTGCCGCTGGTTGAAGACATCATTCGTAGTCTCCTTGTTGGATAGTTGCGAGATATATCCCCATCATAGCCTAATCCGAAGCCGGCCGCCAGCACCGCCAAGCTGACTATCGCCGTGCCCCTACTCCTCTGCCGGCAGCAGCGCCGGATCGAATTGGACCGTGATCGTCAGCTGGTGAACCGGGCTGCCGTCCTTAGCGCTTACCTCATAGATCGTCAGCGTCCCCGTCGGGCTCGTCGGACTGATCGGCTCCTTCACCTGCACCTCGAATTCAAAATCGCCCCATTCCGGCGCCCCTTGACTCGCCTGCACATGCCCTTCGGCCAATACCTCGTGCCCATCCTCGAACGTGTAGCTGAAGGCGGCCTCGAATACGCGCGCCTGACCTTTTACCGTGAACGTGCGTCCTACCTGAGCGTCGATCTCGGGACTTAAGATGCGGAAAGCCTCGTTCTCCGCCACGTACGCTTTCCCCGATGTGCCGTCGTCCGTGTCCGGTTTGCCTTCCCCGGTGGGAGCGGAACCTCCGTCCGGCTGGTCGACTTCCGGCTCCGGCTCCGTACTTTCGCCGCCCGGTTGTTCAGAGGTTGTCGGCTCATTCCCGTCACCCTCGCCTGCATTCGTCGATCCGTCTACTCCATTTTGACCGCTGCCGTCCGGTTTCGCCGTTCCTTCGCCCTGCGCCTGGTTCGAGCCCCCGTTGCCCCCGTCTTGCGTGCTATTCGCGCACCCGTTCGCCGCAAGAATGATCGCCGTCATCAAGATCGCCTTGGCTGCGATCGCGGCAACCGATAATTTCGATTCTTTCATACCATCGTCTCCCCTTTCGCCCGGTGCATGCTGATGCCCGCGGTCTTCTTGGTAGTATCGACGAATACGGAGCGCGAAAGGTTTCAGCTTCCCGCGCCGGCCAAGGCATATCGCGTATCGAACAAGCCCGATGTAATATTCACTTGACTTAATGTATAGTTTAGATTACATTTTGTATATAGGAACATACTTCATGTAAAAACTTAATGACAGGAGGCGCAGCTTGTGACCTACCAGGAAAAGAAAAGCATCGTATCGCTGATCAGCGCCATACTCATCTTCGCCTCGTACTGCTTGTACATGGCTCCGCGCTATCCGGACGAGGGAATGGCGTCGGCGGACACGCTGCGCTACTGGGGCACGTTCGTGCTCATGCTGGCGTTGTTCTCCGTCATCGCGAACATCGTCATCAGCATCATGTTCAACATCGTCTATCGCGTCACGACCCGGGAGAAGGAGCCAAGCTTCGCGGATGAACTGGATAAGCTGATCGACCTGAAGGCGTTCCGCAATTCGTTCTTCGCGTTCATCCTCGGCTTTCTGCTGGCCATGGGCTCGCTCGTCGCCGAACAGCCGATCGCGGTCATGTTCATCATCCTGATCGGCGCGGGGTTCGTCTCCGAGGTAACCGGCGCCGTAACGCGGCTGTACCACTATCGGAAAGGAGTCTAGCATGGGCAAACATCTTGTCGGCAACCACATCCGCAAATTACGGTTCAACCAGAACGAAATGACCCAGCAGCAATTGGCTGACAAGGTAGGCGTCACGAGACAGACGATCGTGGCGCTGGAGAAGGGCAATTATTCCCCGTCGCTGGAGCTGGCCTTTCGCATCGCGATGGCCTTCGGCCTGCCGCTCGAAGAGGTATTC
The DNA here is from genome assembly GCF_042682185.1 of Paenibacillus xanthanilyticus. Classification (NCBI taxonomy): domain Bacteria; kingdom Bacillati; phylum Bacillota; class Bacilli; order Caryophanales; family Paenibacillaceae; genus Paenibacillus; species Paenibacillus xanthanilyticus. Next base: position 1,381,794 of record NZ_JBHUHA010000002.1, read on the forward strand.
TTTTACGGGGAAGACACGAAGGCGTAGTACAATTTGAGGAAGAGAAGGGGATACGTGAATGCGCGCTAATCAAACCTCCGCCAGAATTACAGGCATCCTGTTTATCGTGGCGGCCGTTACGGCCGTAGCCGGCTTGCTGTTGTATGATCCGATTTTAAAAAACGCCGATTATCTCCGCACGGGCGCCGCGAACGGCAATCAGATCATCCTCGGCGCGGTGATGGAGCTGCTCCTCGTCGTCTCCGCGATCGGGACGGCCACGACGATGTTTCCGATCTTGCGCCGCTATAACGAGACGATCGCGCTCTGGCATGTCTGCTTCCGCTTCCTGGAGGCGATCGTCATCACGGTAGGCGTCGTCAGCGTGCTGTCGCTGTTAACGTTAAGCCGGGCATACGTTGACTCGGGCACCTCGGATACCGCCGCATTTGAGCCTTCGGGCACGCTGCTCATCGCCATCCACGATTGGACGTTCATGCTCGGGCCCCTCTTCCTGCTCGGCATCAACACGATCATGTACAGCTACATTTTCTATCGGACGAAGCTCGTCCCCCGGTTTATCTCCACGCTGGGCATGACGGGCGCCGCGTCGGTGTTTGTTTGCGCCCTGCTCGTGATGTTCGGCGTCATCGAACAAATCTCGACGTTGGGCGGCATCCTGGCCGCGCCGGTGGCCGCGTATGAAATGATTCTGGCCGTATGGCTGCTGGCGAAGGGGTTCTCGAAGGAAGCGCTGGCTTCCGGGACGCCTCCACGTCCTTCGCTTCAAACCCGGCTCGACGCTTGATTGTCAGCTATTCAATACCAAAGACGGCCGATCGATAGGATCGGTCGTCTTGGGGTTTCGGATCGGGATCGGCATGTTTAGCGCTCAAGTTCGTCGACGCATGTATTCCAATTCCCGCGCCGCTGGGTGGAACACGAGCTTCGCAAGCCTAGCTGGATTCGCCTCTCAAACGCGCCGCCAGTCTCGCCTTCACATCCGCCCAGTCCTCGTCAATGATGCTGTAAACGACATAGTCCCGCCCGTTGTACTTCTTCCGCAGGATGCCTTCTCTTTGGGCGCCAAGGCGCTCGATCGCGTTTTGCGAACGGGTATGGGCAGTCGTCGTAATGAGCTCCACCCGCAACGCTCCCCACGTCTCGAAGGCGTATTGAAGCAGCATATATTTACACTCCGTATTCACCGCCGTTCGCCACACTACCGGGTCGTACCACGTCCAGCCGATATTCAAATTTTTGTGATTGTCCGAAATTCTCAAATACCGGGTCATCCCCACCATCCGGTTCAACGATTTGTCGTAAACGGCATACGGAAATTCCTCTCCGCGTTCCCGCCCCGCGATCGCCGTACGGATGAAGGCGAGCATGTCGTCGAATTGACGGATGTTCACAGGAAGATTCTCCCATATTAAAGGAGAGGCGGCGCAGGCATATAAAGCTTCCGCATGCTCCGTCTCCAACGGGATTAACGATACCCGATTACCTTCTAACTGAATGAAATTCAATGTCCGGACCCCCCTCCATTCTTGCCGAACTCGCATATTCACCTTTTCCTCACAGCCGTTTCGCATAACAATGTCTCATCTTGCCGCCGTACATCGGACGCGTAAACCGCAGGCTAAGGCCGATCGCCTCCAAATTCCGAATGCTCGGGAGGTTATCCGGATGAACGGTGGCGTATAGATAAAGGCATTCCCGATCCCGTGCCCGCCGTTCGCGCAGGTCATGGAATCTTCGCTGCAAGCCGAGCCCGCGCGCCGTTTCATGGACGACAGCGGCCTCCAGCACCGCCACGCGAGACAGCTCCGAATCCGAAACGCCGAATTCGCGTGCTAGATTGCCTTCGTCGTGGCCGGGGTAGGCGAGCACCGTCACTGCTACGAGAGCCTCCTGATTAAAAGCGCCGTAAATCTCGCCAAGCTCCTCCATGTGCTCATGAAGATAGACTTCGTCGCCCATGGCGAACAGGTCGGGGGAAGGAAGCCGGGAGACGACGTCCGTCATGAAGGCGTGAACGCGGTTCACATCCTCAGGCCCCAAGCGGCGAATGTGAATCTCCGCGCCTTTTTTGGTTTCCATTCCTAAAGCTCCTTTCGTATGTAAACGAGGCGTAATCCGGCCTCTCCCGTTGTTTTCGTTGCGACGATGGAATATGAATCCTCGTAATAGTAAGATACTTCAACCAAGGAGGGGTAGCCATAGCGCAAATCCTTGTCTTCTTTATTCTCTCGTGGCCGTTGTTCGCTGTACTCCTTTGGATATTTATCGATACGGAGGAAGTACTGTATAACGAAAGAAAATGGCGCCGCAAAGCCGATCTCGACGTCCCTAAAGCATCGATTGTATATTACAAAATCGCGTCGATGGGCGGCATCATTCTGCTAGCGCTCGTTTTTGTTATCGCGACGATCGCCGAGTTACGATAACGGAGGATATGACCATCATCCCGGAGAAGTAACGATTCGACGAGAAGCTGCCGGCGCGCGCCAGCAGCTTCTCGTCTTGCCTCGCACGTCTAATCGGCTCGCGCGCTAGGCCCGCCTAAATGACGCCGTACGCGGACAATCGGGAGATCGCCTCGAGCGTCGTTACGCCGCGCCATTCCAATTCGGAAGCAGGTCCGGGCGCTTCCCAATCGATCGGCCATCCCCCGTCCGGCAATTGCTGGTTCGCCAGCACCTCGAGGTGCTGGTCGATTTGGCTTTGCGCGAACAAGCGGCGGCAGAGGGAGTCCGGTTGACGCGCGAAGTGGAGCGGCGTTAGGCCATACGAATCGCTCAAGGCGTCCGCCTTGAAAAATCGGGCCCGCGGAAGCGCAAGCGAAATCGCATCCATCAGATTGGCCGCACGCTCCTGATCGGGGATGTAAGCCGCCAGCTTCGCCGCGCATAACAGCGCGTGGGCTTCCTGCGGCGGCTCCTCCATGATCATGCGGAAGCAGGTTTCCGTCGCGCGGGTCAGCCATTCATGCTCGATGCCCTGATTATGAAGCAATCCGCACAGGTCCGCGGTCGGATTAAGACCGGGAATTGGCGTCACGTGCTGCCAATGATTCGCTGCTGTCGGCGCTTGCAAGGCCGACGCGAAGAATAAGGGCACAAGTCCGCTCTCGTCGGCAATGGACTGCAGATAGTCGCAGACCGACAAGGCCAACGCCGCGTCTCGGCAGCCTGCTTCCTCCATCGCCCCAAGGCCGAAGGAGGTGAAGAGCGGCTGGCTCTCCGAACAGCGAATATCGGGCTCCAGCGCATGGCCCAATCCGCCGTCGGCATTCTGATAAGCCCGTACGACATGACCGACGGAAGCCGGCTGGCCACCCTCGAATCGAACCTCGAACAATCGGCGTTCCAACAATCGCGCATGCGTCAGCAAGAACGTGCGCGCATGCGTCAACGTGTACGTCATTCGTCATCTCCTCCGCTATGTTTACAACCGTAAAATTGCGGTTGTATGCTATCCCGTTTGCAGTATCCCTGGAAGTCTAGTCTTATGCTTACTCTACCATATTCCAATTGTTTCCTGAACCATTCCTTGCCCTGTCCCCTCTACGAACTAGGCGCGAGCTGCCGCATGTTCTCACGTCCTCAGACCCATGCGCGCTCCGTCCGGGGAACGGCTTCATTTTCCGCCCGGGGGCGGTTCAGGCGCAGCGCTCATTCCTTTACGATAATATGGTAAACACTTCCATACGGATGAGGAGCGAAGAGATGAGAGTCGCGAAACGAATGAAGAAAAAAGGGGCGCAAGCCGTTGCAGCCTCCCTCGTCGCAGTTACCCTGCTGGTCGTTCCCGCCGGCGCCTATGCGCAAGGGCATTCATCGCCGGGGGCAGTCGCCGCCGCGGCTGCAACCAGTCCCGCTATTGCCGTGACCGCGAAAGAAGTGAGGGCTTTCGCGGACGCGTATTTCGCCAAGCCCGAAGTTCAAGCCAACCTCGCCGGCGCGCTGGTCGTCGTCGTGAAGGGCAACGACGTGCTTATCAACCAAGGTTACGGCTACGCGGACATAGCGGCCAAGAAGAAGATCGACCCGAATCTGACGTTATTCCGCATCGCCTCCATCTCCAAAGTCGTCACCGCCACGGCCGTCATGCAGCTGGCGGAGCAAGGCAAAATCGATCTAACCAAGGACGTCTCGGCCTATATGCCCGGCATACGGATCTCGAACTCGACGGGAACGCCCGTCACCACCGAGCATCTGCTCACGCATACCGCCGGGTTCGATTATACCGACGTGTACCGGTTGCCGCCGGGTCATCAAGGGACCGAAGTGACGATCGAAGAGATGCTGAGCGCCAACGAGCCTTCGGTCGTCCGCAAGCCGGGCGAGGCTTACCGTTACGACAATCTAGGCTATACCATGCTGGGCTATATCATACAACATGCGGCCAAGCAGCCCTTCGAGGATTACATGCGGCGGCACCTGTTCGAGCCGCTGCAAATGAAACAGGCGACGTTCCGAATGGACGAACCGGTTCTCGCCAATCTCGCCACCGGCTACCAAGCCGACATGAAGCCGCATGAGCCGTATCCGCTGACCCCGACGATCTCGCCGGGCGGCGGCATGTTCGCGACAGGCAGCGATATGGCCAACTTCATCAAGGCACATCTGAACAACGGCCAATTCGGCAGCGCGCGCATCTTGAAGGAAGACACCGCCAAGCTCATGCACAAGCAGCAGTACGAACTTGCGCCAGGCGTGCCGATGATGACTTACGGCTTCGAATCGTTCTTCCACAGCAGCCATAACGGGCAATACGTGATCGGCAAAGGCGGCGACCTTGCAGGCTACCACTCCTGGCTGTGGCTGCTGCCGGAGCAGAACGTCGGCGGCATGATCGTCGCCAACAGCGACGCCAGCATCGGGATCAGACAGCAGTTTTTCGATGCGTTCATGGAACATTTCTATCCCGAACAATCGCAGTCGGAGCCGGACCTTGCGCTTACGGCCGATCAACTCGCCGTGTTCGAAGGCACCTATCGCAGCTTGCGCGTGCCTATTCTTGCCATTGAGGTCACCGCTTCGAACGGGGAACTGTACGTGAGCGATTCGAGCGGCACCCGCAAGCTGCGCGCGATGGGGCCGCTGCTATTCGAGGACGAGAACGGCGATCCTGCCGCGTTCAAGAAGGATGCCGAGGGCAATGTGGCCTACATCTACCATTCATCTCCGGACAGCATGTACGAGAAAGTAGAGAAGGCCGCTCCTTATTCCGATGTGAATGAGACGAGTCCCTATGCCGCAGATATTCAATTCCTTCGTTCCATGCAGGCATTCGACGATGAAGGCGTGCCAAAATTCCGCCCCGAAGAGCCGATGACGCGCGCCGAGTTCGTCAGCATCCTGGCCCGGTTCTCCGGTCAGCGGCCTTCCCCCGCTCCGGTGGCGTTCCGAGACGCGCAAGGGCATCCGCTCGCCAGCTGGATTCAGACCGCGGTGGAGCTCGGCGGATTAACGGGCACGGAGAAACAGCTGTTCGAGCCGGACCGCGCGATTACCCGCCAGGAAGCGGCCGCGTTTTTATGGCGCGTGGCGAGCAGGGAGCTGGGTCTACCACCCGTGGATGCCAAGCTTAGCGCGCCGCCCGCACCGTGGGCGATGGAGGGCGTTCAATTCATCGCTGCTAAAGGCATGTACGGCCCCGAGATTAAGATGGATGCCGACGGCGTCGTGGACTTCAAGCCGGACGCCATCATGACCCGCCAAGAGGCGGCCGCCATGTACGCCCGATTCATTCAGAAGCTGTTCCTGCCATAGAAAAACAGGAAAGAGGCGTGCCAAAGTCGGCTTAGCGACTTGGCACGCCTCTTCATTTGATGCGAAAATTAACGCAGATTGCGCACTTGAACGTCCGGATTGACGTCGGCCTCGTAGTCGACGCCTTCGGTCTCGAAGCCGAACAGTTGGAAAAACTCGCGGCGGTAGCCGTCCAGATCGGAGATCTCGTGAATATTGTCGGTCGTCACTTGTTCCCAAATCCGCTTGACCTCGTCCTGCACGTCCTCCTGCAGCTCCCAATCATCGATGCGAATGCGTCCGATCTCGTCGACCTCCGGCGCGGAGCCGGTGTATAGACGATCGGCGAACAACCGGTACATTTGCTCAATGGTGCCTTCATGCAGGCCTTTCGCTTTCATCACCTTATAGAGCGCGGAGATGTACAGCGGCACGACCGGAATCGCGGAGCTGGATTGCGTGACGAGCGCCTTGCTCACGGTGACGTAGGCTTTGCCGTCGAGGCCGTTCAGCTTATCCGTCAAGCGGCCGGCGGTCGCCTCCAGATCGTCCTTCGCCCGGCCGATGGAACCCTGCCGGTAGATTGCCTGGGTAATGTCAGAGCCAATATAAGAGAATGCGACGGTGCGAACGCCTTCCGCCAGCACGCCGGCCGCCTGCAGCCGGTTCATCCACTGCTCCCAGTCGTCGCCGCCCATAACGGTGACCGTCTGGCGGATCTCCTCTTCCGTGGCAGGCTCGATCGTAATGTCCGTCACTTCGCCATTGTGGAAGTTGACGGTTTTGTTCGTGTAAGATTGGCCGATCGGCTTGAGCACGGAGTTGACGGCCTCGCCGGTCTCGGGATCGACGCGACGCGCCGAAGCGACGCTGTAGACGACCAGATCTACCTGGCCCAGCTCCTGGCGGATCACCTCGATGACATGGTCCTTCGTCTCGTCGGCGAAGGCATCCCCGGTAACGCTGAAGGACTTCAGCCCTTCCCGGCTAGCCGCCTCTTCGAAAGCGGCGGAGTTGTACCAGCCGGCCGAAGCGGTCCGCTTCTCGCTGCCCGCGCTCGGACGGTAGACGCCGATCGTGTTCGCGTTCGCGCCGAAGGCGGCCGCGATCCGGGCGGACAAGCCGTAGCCCGTGGAAGCGCCGATGACCAGGACGTTCTTCGGACCTTGGATGGCCGGCTTCCCTTTGATATACGTGATTTGTTCCTCGACTTGGCGCGCGCATCCTGCCGGATGGGCGGTCGTGCAAATGAATCCGCGTGTTCTAGGTTTGATAATCATGGTTATAGAGCCTCTCTGTTTCGTTATTGTGACATAACGTATTATAGCAATTTCTTGGATGCAGGCATACTTCTACCCGGATTCCGCGTCGAGAGCGTTACGATCCGATCTGCCCTGCACGCTTCATGACGGCATTTTCTTGTATATCTTCCCCAACAGCACAACGACATCGATAAACAACGTGAAGAGAATCGCGATCCCAATGAAATAACCGATGGGTCCTAAAGCGGCCAAGATACAACCCGCCCCATTTTACGCGAAGGCCTTCATGCAAAACAGGACGAACATTCACTTTGTTTTTCTGTATGCTACGCGTATAGTCTACATTATAAAACGTGCTATTGAAGGAGCTTGATAGAGATGACCATTAATGCAAACGGGCCGTATTATGCCGTTATTTTCTCAAGTCAGCGCACAGAGGGCGATAACGGCTATGGCCGCATGGCTGACCGAATGGAGCAGCTTGCCGCGGAACAGCCGGGCTTCTTAGGGGTGGAGAGCGTACGCGATGCCTCCGGCTCCGGAATCACGATCTCCTATTGGGAAAGCCTGGAGGCGATTCGCAATTGGAAGGAGAACCCCTTGCACCAAGCAGCTCAGGAGAAAGGCAAACAGGACTGGTACCAGCATTATAACGTCAAGATTTGCAAGGTCGAACGAACATATTCTTCGCATTCATAATCATGTGGAAGACGGGGCATCCGACCGCGACCTAATAGGGGCCGATCGGCATCGATTTATTCTTCAGTGCCCCTTAGCCTCTTCGTAAGTTGAACCGCCTCGGATCTCGAACTCGCCGGGGCACTGATCATGATCCCGTCCTCGTAATTCCAGCTAGCCGTCGAGCCATCCTGTTCCGCCACGGCAATCGAGAACGCGCTAAAATCTTCATTTATGTCAATCGAACCAAAAGCGAATGCGCGCGGCCCTTCGCCGCGCTTCCCTTTATTTTCGAGATATTCCACCCGCATAATTCCGACGCCATTGTCTTTAAACCGGATGTCGAGCATCTGTTGATCCTCCGGCACGGGCAGCCGAATTCCATCGATGCGAATCGTCCCGGCGAATCGCTTCTTCCCCGATAGACTCGTCATGAGCCGACCATCTACCCGAATCGTGACCGGATCGGCCCGTTCAACATGCTCGGTACCGAGTCGATACTTGACGCCATGGAAAGTCGTCTGTATCGGCTTGGGCTTCACGATATCGTACACAATGACAGAAGCGATGACTAAAGTAAGTAGAAGAAGAACGCCGATCTGCTTCCTCATTGCGCTCATCTCCTTTACAGGCATGATCGTTATTTCCGGCTTCCACGCTCCGCTTCGCTTAAGTAACTAGCTACGCCAACCACGCATTTAAACGCTCGTCGGACTTCGCCGTTCTCTTGAACCCTTGCTTGGTGTCCGCAATGGATACCTCTTTCTCGTTCGCCTATTACGAATGTCCGCGATCATCGCAGCCGTTCATCCTCGGTCGAGAATGCCCAAGCGCTAATCAGTGTCGCGGCGATGACGCATATATAAACAGGAATGGGAATGCGGCTAAGCCACCCCTCTCCATCGGTATTCGGAATGAACTGCGCCAACATCGCAATAATCGCGAAGCCCACAAGCGTAATTACAGCCATCAAAGCAGCAAATAACTTGTTCATAGCGCCTCCCGCCTCCCCTATAAGTTATCGTCGTCCGTAAACTCTATTTCATCGTTCGCGAAACCATTTTCGCAGCAGATTGATTTGCGCTTGATGGTAGCGGCTATGGTCGGCGATGTGCCACAACCCCCATCGTAGGGTCGCTTGCTTCTCATTGTCGTGTCCGAACGTCACTACCCGATCGAGATCCGCATCCGTCAGCTGTGCGCAGGCCTCATCGAGCCTGTCGAGCACCTCTTCGTATTGGGACATAAGCGTGCTCCAGGGCAGCCCCTGTACCATCGGAATCCGCTGATTCGCATCGATCATGGGGCCGTACTGTTGGCGCAGGGACATCGGCAGCGGCTCTCCTTGAATACGGAATACCCAATTCAAGTCTACTACCGCAAGATGCCGGATTAATTGCGCTGTGCTATTCATGCCGTTCTCGCGTCCCCGGTAATCGACTTCATCCTGCGACATGCCCTCCGTAATCGACCGCAGCCGCGCGCTGTTCTCTCTTACTGCGGCATACAGCATGCCTACGCCAGGGGTCATATGGGCCGGTCCTTTCAAATCATGCAGCATCTCCGATCATCCTCTCGTTACGATCTCTGCAGGCTCATTCGCGCGGTCACTTCATGCAGCTGTCTCGTTAAATAAGGCGAAACGTCGCCAATACCGGACACGGCTTCCAGCAAGGGAAAGACATGACCTCCCCATGGGCCCTGCGGGTCGAACACTTGTCTGCCGATGCGTACCCCGCCCGCATCGATGCAGCCATTCAGCCGCTCCAAACCTTCGGCCAGCACGCCGGCCGGCACCGCTTGGTTCCTCCGCCGAGACCACTCCGCCAAGAAGGACATGCCGCGCAAAATATCATACTCGAAGAACCTCGGAAAGCAAGGCTTCAGCCATTCCGGATCGATGACGCTTCCGTCCTGTTTGGCGCATACGAGACGATGCTCGATGAGGTAACGCGCGCCTTCGTCCAGGAAGCTCGCTTCCCGCTCCGTGAACTCGCGCTCGGTATGCCATAGGATAGCCTCCAGCGGCGGCAGCGTGGAGATGACAGAGCTTTTCCTCGAGCCCGTATACGCATCCGGATTGCAGTTCAGTCCGCCGTCGGGCAGCTGGTGGGTTAGCAGCCACTCGCGAATCCAAGGCCGTTCATGGTCCACATCACAGCCGGACGCCGCGAGAACCATGTAATACACGGCAAGCTCGCAGTGACAGCAGTCCAGCTTCCGCTTATCCGCATCGCTTGTCGGCTGGTCATGTTCGGTTATGACAAAGGTCTGCCAAACTTGCGTGTCCAACAGCTGCGCGGCTTTGGCGATCGCGGATGCCGGAATGCGTTTCGCCTCTCCCATTTCATAGAGCGCGGCCATATGCCACCAAGCCCCGTCCCATTTGCGACGGCTGTCCTCCGCGCGATCCGCCTCCCATAGCGAAGCAGACGCCAAATGCCGAATCGACTGCTCCATTGCGTCGTGAATCCGTGGATTGTTATCCACCTGCACCGCTCCCCCTCCTGCGCCTCGAATGCTTCCAATTTTAACAAGTTTCCCAGCATTTTAGTAGATCGGCCAAAAAGAAACGCAGTCAGCGTTCCCGCCGACCGCGCCTCATTCCTCTTGCCCAATGTCCCGTTTTGCCGTTCATTGCGGAGCTTCGTAGTTTCGTAACGGCATGCCTACATACTCGCGGAAAGCCCGGACCTGCTCTCCCTCATACTCGAAGACGACCGCCAGCTCGTTGCGATACGGCCGGCCGTTCAACGCCCCTTCCGCGCGAAAGACCACCATCCCGTAGTTCTCGTTCGCAAGCTCGATCAGCGGCGTCAGCTCCACCTGCAGGACGGCTCGCTCGAAGCGGATCAACGCCTCGAACCGCGCTTTGCCGCGCTGCTCCAGATTCCAGCCCTCCAGCGGGAGCGGCACGTTAAAATGAAAATCCTCCGTCACCATCGCCGCAAAATTCGCGGTTTCTCCAGTTTCGAACGCCTGCTTGAATGCTTGAAACACGGTACGGGTTCTCGATTGCGTCATCACTTCACTTATCCCCTCCGATGAGCTTCAGCTGGCTGGATAGGGCACCGAGATGCATCGCTTCGTGCATGAAGGCGAAATTCATCAATTCGCCCGCCGTCTCGAAGCGGAACGGTCCCATCTCATATGGCGCGGACAGCCTCCGCTCCAGCAAGTCGGGCGTCGCTTCTGATAAGCGGGCTAGCTGCGCGGCCAGCAGCCCCAGCAGCTCCACCTTCGTTGGAGGCGCCGTCGTCCAATCCGACGGCTTCGTGCCGGAATCGAAGAATGTCCCGTATTCGGCTGGAATCGCGGACGGCCAGCCGAAGCTGAGCGAAGCGTATTTGTCCCACCAATACGCCATATGGCCGACATGCCAGCGGACCGTATTGGAGAAGCCCTCCGGCTGGATGTCCATTCGCGACTCGGATACGTGTTGAAGCTGGCCGATGACGATCTGACGAAGCACCTTTCCCGTGTGGATAATCGATTGCGCCATGCGAATCATCCTCCTGTTTTCGTTTTCTCTTGACACCTCAAGCATACCGCCGCACGCCGCGCGCAACCATCACCGGATTCCGATGCAATCGATCGGTTTCAGTAATGATCCGGAAGAAGCTGTCGGGTCTGGTGGATAGCCGATATAATGACGGAAGAGAACATGACGGTATCCTCTTCACCTGACAGCATGGCTTGGAAAGGAGGCAAGAAGTGATGGAGCTTCGACAGCTTGAATATTTCGCCGCCGTTTGCCGGGAGATGCATTTCTCCAGGGCGGCCGAACAGCTATGCACCACGCAGTCGAATCTGAGTCAGCAAATCAAATTTCTCGAGAACGAGCTGGGACTTCCGCTCTTCGATCGGATCGGCAAGCGGATCGCACTCACCGAGGCCGGCAGCATTCTGCTCGAGCAAAGCCGGCACATCTTCGAACGCGTGGACTATGCCAAGCGAGCGATTGCGGATTTGAAGCGAATGGAAGGCGGGCGGCTGGATATCGGGATTTTGCCGGGGGACGGCGATTTGCTGTTCGACGCGCTGCTGATCGATTTTCATCAGGCGTATCCGAAGCTGTCGATCAGCGTGACGGAGACGATGGAGGTGTATGAACAGGTGCTGAGCGGCGCGAGAGACTTGGGCGTGACGACCGTTCCGTCCAAGCCGGATGAACGCATGGCCGTCCTGCCTCTATTCCATGAGGAATTCGCGCTGGCCATACGATCGGATCACCCGCTTGCCAAGTCCGCGACGATGCCGTTCGAGCAGCTGCGGGAGTTGAAGCTGGTCATGTTCGGTCCCGAGCACCAGATGACGAAGGTCATTCAGTCGTGCTGCGACGCCAAAGGCATCGCGATCGACAATCCGATCGTCGCCTCCACCTTGTCGACGCTGCTGTCTCTCGTCGAACGAGGCGTCGGCGCGTCCATCCTCCCTCGGCTGCTGCTCGATTACATGGACCATCCGCACATCTCGGCCGTGCAGCTGCTTCACCCCACGCCGAGCCAAGAGATCTGCATCCTCTATCGGACGGACAAATTCATGGGGCAAGCGGCGAAGCTGTTTATACAGGAATTGCAGGCTTTCTTGGACCGCGTGAAGCAGCATGCCGCACGCTCGTTGGGCTCGTGACCTATTCCGACGCCGCAAGGCGAAACGGCTATCGCCGTTTCTTGCCTGGCATGCCGCCTTCCGCTTGTATTTGCACAAAAAAATCCGTCGCTCCCATGCGGAGCGGCGGATTGGTTGCTTTCTATATGGGGCACGCTAGCCCGCCTCGCTGTTCGTTACCACGTTTCGTCCAGATGCTGCGCATAGTAGGACAGCCCTCGTTGGAAGTAGAGGAGCTTCTCGTCCGAGGTGGTGTCCAACAAGTTCGTCAGCGCGAGCTCCATGGCCTCCTTGTGGCGCCCGGTGTTATAGAGCGCCATGGAGAGCAGCACTTGGATCGCTCGATTGGCGGGGAACTCGTTCATCCCTCGGCGTTCGATCCAAGGGATGCGATTTCTTTCTCCATCACATAGTCATCCATCACGAACCCGCCACCGATATCCGCCACCTGCTCCCGAACGACCCGGAAGCCTTTCTTCTCATATACCGCGATACTGGCTTCATTATGCCGATTGACCGTCAGCCATATATGGCTCAGGCTGCGCGCTTGGCACAGCTGCTCAAGAAACGCCATCGCTTGACTCGCGTAGCCGCGTCCCCGGTACGCCTTGGCGACGTAAAATTTGCTCAGGAAGAGCTTCCCCTCTTCCGGCTTGACCGACAGATAGCCGACCGCGGCGCCATCGCCTTGGATCGCATAATATTCGTAGCCCTGACGCTCGATCTGATCCGTAATGGCGGCTGCCGATTGGAATTTGCCGATCATATACTCGATTTGTTCCATCGTAATGATGGCAATGTAATATTCGCGCCAAATATCCGATGCCAATCGAGCCAGCTCGGCTATATTTTCTTCGCTATTCACCCGTTGTAACGGTACGCTCATCGCTTGTTCCCGCCTTCTTCCGGTGGATTAATCGTGGAGTGGAATATGGACCGTTTTCACCTCTTTCGCTCCCACGTGATACCGATCTCTTCGAACGAAATTCTACTTTCCGTCAAATCCTCTTCATCCTCCGCATCCAGCATTCGAATCTCCTCCAACGTGAGAACAACGACTTCCGAAGGCGCTTCGATTTTACGTGTGAACAGGGACTTCAGTAAGTTCATTTGCGTGTCGGATAAATCGTAATACGCTTGCCATTCTTCCATCGCGTTTTCTATGTCTAATACCTGTCTCTCTAATAGGAATCCACCGTTTTGCATCATGTCGGCCAAGCTATCTTGCGAATAAATCGCCCTGCTATCGCCCCAGAAAGCAGTTGTAATCAGCGGCTGGGTTTGCCCTTCCATATCGTCTAATAAGTACTGAAGCGTCTCGCGCTCCGCCAACGCGCTCACTGCTTCCGGCGAATCTTGCAAGTCATCCAATGCGGCTTTCGGACTCCATAACCGTTCGCTATGATCATTTCGAAAAGCTGCCTGTTCCAAGTGAAGACATGCAACTCGATCACCTTTTCAACGAGAGGAATAACTTCCACAATCTAGATCGTTCATCCGCCAGATTCTTTTACAGATTTATACTACTTCCATATTTTTCATTTGACAACCTTTCTAAGCCGCTTTATATTGATTTTGATAATCATTATCAATTGATGACCTATAGTTATTCAGCATCACACCAATACATACGCGAGAAGGATGGGGTAGCAAATGAAGGCATCACGCAAGACCACGTGGAGTGCATTACTGATTTCGGCGGCGCTGGCAGTCGCGCTGACAGGTTGCGGGAGCGAATCGAATTCCACGACGGAATCGAATACGGCTGGCAATACGCAAGCTGTGAATGCCGCAGCCAATACCGAGACGACGACAAATACAGCTGAATCCGCTTCCGAGGAAGCGACTTCCGAATATCCGATCACGATCAAGCATGCGTTCGGCGAAGCGGTCATTGAAAGCAAGCCGGAACGCGTCGTCACGATTCAATGGGCGAACCATGACGTTGCGCTCGCGCTCGGCGTCGTGCCGGTCGGTTTCTCCGCGGCGAACTACGGCGTTCAGGACGATAGCGGCCTGCTGCCTTGGACGGCCGAGAAGCTCCAGGAGCTCGGCGTGGACAAGCCTAACGTGTTCCAGGATACCGACGGCCTGGACTTCGAAGCGATCTCCGATGCGAACCCGGACGTGATCCTCGCCGCTTACTCCGGCATTACGCAAGAAGACTATGATCTGCTGAGCAAAATCGCGCCGGTCGTAGCCTATCAGACAACGCCTTGGGTAACGACGTGGCGCGAGCAAGTGCTGTACAATGCCATGGGCATGGGCATGAAAGCTGAAGGCGAGCAGCTCATTAAGGACACCGAGAACTTCATTAAGGAGAAAGCGAGCCAACATCCGAACATGCAGGGCAAAAAAGTCGTCTGGGCCAATTTCTCGGCGAAGGATCTGTCCCAGATCCATGTGTACACGCCAGCGGACCCGCGCGGCGAATTCTTGATCGACCTTGGCATGACGTATCCGGAAAGCGTAACGAAAGCGATTACCGATGCGACCAGCTATAGCATGAAATTGAGCGCCGAGAACGCCGACATTCTGAACGACGCGGATATTCTAATCAGCTATGGCGACGACAGCCTGTACGAAGCCGTCAAAGCCGATCCGCTGCTCGGCAAAATTCCGGCCATCCAAAGAGGCTCCGTCATCTTCATCGGCAACGGCACGCCGCTCGCCGCTTCCGGCAACCCGAACCCGCTCTCGATCCGGTACACGATCGACGAGTATCTGGGATTGATCGGCGCAGCGATCGACAAGGTGAAATAACCCGTTCTCGTCGATTCGGAACAGGAACGAAATCGGCTCAGAGGGGCGCGGCGGGTGCCGCGCCCCTTACGCTTGTTCCGGCGGAAGCCGCCGCCGCCCTCTCACCTTCGGTCGGCGTTCCATTCTGACGGTTTACCCAAACAGAACAAGAAAGAGTTACAGAGGAGCGATTGACAAGCTAAATGAACAGTCCCACTGCTACTCAACCCAACCTCCATCGTCCCCATATGCCGAGACATTTTACGAAGGTGCTGGTCATCTCGATCGTCCTTCTCGGTCTATGCATGATCGCCTCGCTGGCCTTTGGCTCCCGAACGGTGAGGTGGCAAGAGCTGATCGATGGCTTATTCCACCCCGCGATCGATTCTTACGGGGCCGACGTGGTTCGCAAGCGGATCTCCCGCACCGTCTTCGGTTTATGCTGCGGGGCGGCACTCGGCGTGTCCGGGTCCTTAATGCAGGCGGTCACTCGCAACCCGATCGCAGACCCGAGCATACTTGGCGTGAACACCGGCGCCTCCTTATTCGTCGTATGCGGGCTTGCGTTCTTGAACATTACGACCGCCAATCAATATATTTGGCTGGCGTTGGCCGGTGCGATGCTGACCGCGGTATTCGTATTCGGCATCGGCTCCATGGGGCGCGGCGGCGCGACGCCTCTTAAGCTGGTGCTGGCGGGAGCGGCCACGACGGCCGCCCTCTCCTCCCTGGTCAGCGCCATTATGGTCCCGCGCTCGTATGTCATGGATCAATTCCGCTTCTGGCAAGTCGGCAGCGTCGGTTCGGGCAATTGGGACGTGATCGGCACCTTCGCCCCGTTCCTGATTGTCGGCCTGCTGCTCGCGATTATTACGGCACCGGCACTCAACGCGCTGGCGCTGGGCGACGAAGCCGCGACCGGGCTTGGCGTTCGAACGGGACTGCTGCGCTTCGTCGCGGCTTTTGCGGGCGTGCTGTTATGCGGGGCGACGACCGCGCTGGCCGGGCCCATCGGTTTTATCGGGCTATTGGCCACCCACGTCATCCGTCTTCTGCTTGGCCCCGACCTGCGCTACGTGATCCCGATGTCGGCGCTCTCGGGCGCCATCATCTTGTCGGTATCCGACGTCATCGGCAGACTGGTCGGCAGTCCGGGAGAGCTTGAAGTCGGCGTCGTTACAGCATTTATAGGGGCTCCGATCCTGATCATCCTTGCGATGAGAATGAAAGTGCGTTCATTATGACCCATAACACGTTAACCCTTATTATGGCAGGCAGACGCGCGCGGCGACGCCGATGGCTGCTCGTTACCAGCTCGCTTGCCGCTCTCGCCTGCATCCTATGCGGCGCCATGCTTATGCTGGGGAGCACGATTTATCCGGTGAAGGACGTGATCCGCGCGCTGTCCGGCGAACAGCTGAAGGGCGTCTCGTTCGCGGTGAGTACGATCCGTCTGCCGCGCATGCTGGCCGGACTCTTGGCCGGATTCGCCTTCGGACTAGCCGGGAATACATTCCAGACGATGCTGCGCAACCCGCTGGCGAACCCGAATGTCATCGGGATTACGGCCGGCTCGAGCGCCGCGGCGGTATTCTGCATCGTGATTCTGCATACGAGCGATGCGGTCGTCTCGGTCGCTTCGGTCATCGCCGGACTTGCTACCGTCGTCCTCATTTATGTGTTGTCCAGAGGCAGAACCTTCTCTGTCGGGCGATTAATTCTCGTGGGCATTGCCATTCAGGCGATGCTGAACGCCGTGATTTCCTATCTGCTGCTCGTCGGGGCGCAACAAGACATTCCCGCCGCGCTGCGCTGGCTCAGCGGCAGCCTGAACGGGGCGCAGATGGACGAGCTTCCTTCGCTTGCCATCACGGTGCTGATCTGCGCGCCGATCGTGATCGCGCTCGGCAAGCATCTCGGCCTGTTGGAGCTTGGCGAGCAGGCTGCCACTTCGCTTGGCGTCAATGCGGACATAACGCGAATCGTGCTCATCTTAAGCTCCGTCTGCATGATCGCGCTGGCAACCGCCGCGACGGGCCCTATCGCTTTTGTCGCTTTCCTTTCGGGCCCCATCGCCAAACGATTGGTCGGCGTCGGCTTCTCGAACGTCATCCCGGCAGGACTAGTCGGCGTAAATTTGGTATTGGCGGCAGACCTCATCGGACAATTCGCGTTCGAGGTTCGATTCCCCGTCGGCATCATTACCGGCATCCTTGGAGCGCCGTATTTGCTCTTCCTGCTCATCCGGATGAATCGAAAGGGAGATTTATAATGAACAAGGCACATCTTTTCCGAGCGGAACATATCGTCGCGGGGTACGAGAACAAGACGGTTGTCCAGGGCGTAAGCCTGGATATTCCCAGTCATCGCATAAGCGTCATCATCGGGGCGAACGGCTGCGGCAAATCAACGCTGCTCAAGACGATGGCCAGGCTGATCAAGCCGACATCGGGCTCCATAACGTTGGACGGCAAGCCGCTTGGCCAAATCCCTTCCAAACAATTGGCCCGCATACTGGGTCTGCTGCCGCAGTCGCCGATCGTGCCCGAAGGCATCTCCGTCGCGGATCTGGTCGGACGCGGCAGGTTCCCGCACCAATCCTGGTTCGGCGGATGGACGAAGAAAGACTACCAAGCCGTTGCCGAAGCGATGGAGATCATGAAGATTACCGAGCTTGCCAATCATAACATCGACGAGCTTTCGGGCGGTCAACGACAGCGTGTCTGGATTGCGATGGCGCTGGCGCAGCAGACCGATATTTTATTCCTCGACGAACCGACGACCTTCTTGGATATAACCTACCAGGTCGAAATTCTGGACTTGCTCACGGACCTGAACCGCAAGCAAGGCACGACGATCGTCATGGTGCTGCACGATATCAACTTGTCCGCGCGTTATGCCGACCACATCATCGCCCTTCAGCAGGGCATGCTGGTGGCGGAGGGCGAGCCGTCGAAGGTGATCACCAGTTCGCTCATGAAAGACGTGTTCGGGCTGGACTGCACAGTGGTGCAGGATCCCGTCTCGGGCTCTCCGCTGGTCGTACCGAAAGGACGCTATCATGTGCAGGACGCAGAGCCGCGCGGCTAGTCCTCTTGCAGGCTTAGCACTCCCGCGTAAAATCGAAAGGCACCCGGCCCGGGTGCCTTTTTGGCTTATATGGTTCAAAGCTGCCTCGCCTGCCTACATCGCCATAAGCGGCGGCTCCGGCTCGGCTGCCGGCCGCTCAAGGCCGGTCGGCGCAACCAGCTGCTCGATCAGCGCAAGCGGCGGAACGCCGGTCTCCTTCAGCATCCCGATCATCCGCTTCTGATACAGCGGCGCGTGCTCCATCGACTTGGAGAACGACTGGATCAGCCGGACGACGTCATCCACGCCGAAGCGCGCTTCAAGCCGGGCGGCCATACCGACCAATTGGAACTCGACCAATGCAAACTGGGCGGCCAGATGCAGCCAGCCGATCAGCGGATCGGATTTATGCAGATGCGGCAACAACTGCTGGTAGCAGCTGTTCACCATGTAATTCTCCAATACGCGGCTATGCTCCCGCATCAACGGCGCATAGTAGCAGTCATAGGCGTTCATGTACCGGGTTAAGCTGTCTTCGGTCAATTCGCTGCTCGTATAAGCGAGCCCGGCGAAGGCTTCCGTCAGACACTGGACATACCGCCGATTCGGAATGCCCATCACCATGCGCGCCTCCAATAACTTGCGAAGCAGCCGCATCCGGTCGGGCAAAGAGGGGGAAGACGCGCGCTGACGGGACAGTATCGATCCATGCGCCAGCTCCCCGGCTACCGCGGCAAGTCTTGCGGAGATCGCTTCCGGCTCCCCGGCTGTCTCCCATGCTTGAACCGCTTGAAGAAGCTCGGCTCCCGTCAGCAGCCGGTCTTCGATGCGAAGCGTCCGCGTCTGCAGGATCTCGATCAGCAGGGCGCGCAGCTGTGTCCAGTACGGAACGCCCGGGCGATCGGCGGGCGGCCACTGCCGGGCCAGCATATGCCGCTGCTCCGGCTCTTCCTCCATAGCGACTAATCGAATGCCCTGCTCGTTCAGCAAAATCAGACGCGCCGCGGCCGGACAAGCGAGGGAAGCCGATCGCTCGTATTGGCCCTCCACCTTATTCGTGATCCGCGGAAAGGCCGAGCAAACGTCGGACAGATAGCTTTCGCCGATCGCGGCTTGAATGCGGCATAGCTGGTCCGAACGCAGCTGCGGGCAGCGCTGGTCGGGCTGCATGACCATCCGGCCGAAATTCTCGTCCCGGTCGGAATCCGGATTACGCTCGATTTGACCGCCCAGCCCGTCAAGCTCGGGATGAAGAAGCTGCTCGTAGCGGCCGTAGGTCGCGCGGTCGATATCGATCCGCCACCCGGCGCAGCACGTATCCTCGCAGGCCGGGCCGATGCAATGGAAATCCGCCATATAGTTCAAGCTGTACACGATTCGCTTGCTCATCGACAGTCCTCTCCTCCTCGTTCGATTCCTCATCCCCTGCTGCGCGATACCCGCGATGCGACTGCTTGGCCTTCACTTCATGGAAGCCCTTACATAACTAAAGATAACGAGTGAGGCTTCGCTTGTAAATCGTTAATTTCCCAGGAAAATAGCGCCTTCAAAGCCCTCGAAAGATAAGCGTATACGGATCGACATTCCTCGTCTGCATCCCCCTTCGGGCGTCAAAAAACGCGGCGTTCTTCCATCCCGATCGGGACCGAATCAACGCCGCGCGCACCTTCTTCTATAGGTTACCGAAAGTCCCTGCCCCTACTCTAAGCGCAGCGGATCTTCGATCACTAAACCATCGTAACCCGGCACGCCATCGCCCTTCTCCGAACTCAGCGTTCCGAGATCGCGGATCTTCCAGACGCCGTCTTCCAGCTTCAGCGCGACCTCCAGGTGGGCGGCGTGCCCGATCGCGTAGAATAGATTGAGCGTCATCGTGAAGCGGACGGTATCCGGGGAGACGGATCGGATCTCGATCGGCGGCCAGGAGAAGGCGCGAGAGGGATGGCCGCTTGCGCGCTGTGCATGGAAATCGCGCTTCATCCGCTGAAAGCCCGGATTGTCCCACGCCTCCTCGGCGAATAGCGCGATCAGCTTGCCGGCTTCCATCCGCCCTCCCGGCAAATCCACGTATTCGTCCAGTCCGAGCGCCTGCTCGATCAGCTCGGTGTACCGCTCCGCGAGCTGACGCAGCTGCTCGCTCTCGCGCCTCCGGTCGTCTGCGCCCGTCACGAGGAGCTCGCGTCCGGCCAAATTCGGCTGCAGCGTCAGCTCAAGCTGATCGTTGCCCGCCATCAGCACGATCGCCTTGCCTTGACGCCGCACAGGCTGATTGTCGTCTAGCGGCATCTTCTCCATACTGCGTTCTCCCACGCCCCTTGAGCTGTCCGCATATCGGAAGACCAGCGGGAACGCTTCCCCTTCCCGGGTCACCGCAAAGGCGCGCAAATACGGTGGACTATAGGGGGATACCCCCTTACTGAAGCGATACTGATGCGTACGAAACAGCAGTAAATCCCAACCGTCGAATTCGATCCGCTCCATAGGCGATACGCCGGATTCTTGTTCGAGCCTCAATCCTTGAATGGCAGGCAGCTCCTTGACGGCGCTCGTCTTCGCCTTGAAGCTAACGGCATAGTCGCCGTAATATTGCCGGCCGTATGCAAGCTCGCCCGCCAGCGGCTTCAGCCGGATCGTCCCATATCGCGACTTCCCCTGCGCGCGCGCGCCGGTTGTCTTCTCGGCCGGCTTGAAGGGACTGTCCGACTTCCACCATTCGTATTGCTCCGGCACGTCCGTGATGGAAGGAGGCAGAATCGGCAATCCTCCCGCTGTCTGCTTGATCCGGTCCGCGACCTTCGCGTAGCGAATCGTCCAATCGCCGCCGATCGGATCGTCGTCCGCGTAGACCAGCCAGCGATCCCGGTGAATGACGGGCGCAGCGAACCGCCAAGCCGGGCCAGCCTCGCCGCTATGGACGCTGACGACCGTGCGTCCGTCCAGCCACCGCCAGGCCGGCTCCTCCTTCGTCCATCGGTACAGCGCATCCCCCACGTCGGACGGCACATGCAGATAGAGTCCTTGCTCCGTCGAGACGGCGGACGCCGGATAGGGCGACGGCCAGATCCTCTTGCTCTTGGCGTCGGCGAGCAGGAAGGAGCGGCGGATGAAAGCGGCAGGCTGGTCAACCGGCTGCACGAGCTCCGGCTGCTTCAAGTCCTCCGGCTTGCCAGCCGTCCGGTAATCGGTCAGCACGCCCGTGCGGATATCGTACCGCTTGTACGCGATATTCCGCTTCTCCGGCTCGGAATTCGGCTTAGGCATCCGAACGCGAAACGTCTCCAGCCACACCTCGTGCTCGGACGCCCAGCCGTACACGTTCATGCGCGCGTCCGCCGGCCCCCGCAGCGTGAATGTCCGCTCCGGCTTGCCGTTGCGGTCATAGAACCGGACGCTCTGCGCGTACAGGTGCAGCCCCGTGTCCGAGCTTGCCGCGTAGGTTCGGCTCGCGTCGCCGAATTCCTGGTAGAACCGCGTGCTCTCGGCATTCCAGCTTATGCCTGGGCTCATGAGCGCCGCCTCTTCACCGAATCCGAATGCCGCCACCGTCTTGCCGCCGGCCGGATCAAGCAACTGAAATGCCCGGCCAGACTTCGGCTGGTACACCATGCGGCTAAGATCCGGCGAAGGGAACAGCAGCTCGCGCACGGGCGAGCTGCCCGGATCGCCGAACGCGGGGTAGACGGCCCCGGCGCTTGCCAGCACCTGTCCGCTCGTCCGATCGATCAGCCATGTTCGTCCCCTGAAGCTGGACAGCAGCACCTTCCCTCCAGCTCCTTCCTTCCCTTGCGACACATGCAGGCCGGTTAGGAAATCCTCCTCCTGCCCATCCTGCAGCGGCTGCGACCAGAATCGCTCCGCGACGACGTCCACTCGGCCGTCCGCCGGATCGAAGGTGGCCAGATCGTAGGCAACCATCCCCTCCTGGTGCACGGGTCTGACAAAAACGAGCTTCTCGCCGTCGATCTCCAGTCGAGGTCCGCTCTGAACATGAAACGGATACTCAACTAACACCTGCGATTCGACTTCAGCCGAGCCCGGGTTCACGATAACCGCCTCCAGCCGTTCGCCTCCGTTCCCTTCCCCGACATTGCGGACGATGACGTGAACGATCCGTTCCTTCGCGCTGAACGTCTTCAGGATGTAAAGACCCTCTGTCGGCTCAATTTTCATCCCAAAGCCATCCGCATCCGGGACGGTCTTGAGCCGAAGCGGAGCAAAAGCCGGAGCCGTCTTCGCCTGTTCCTGCCCAGCCTCGGGCACCGCCTCCGACCGCGGCTGACTCGGCGGCGCAGGCGCGGTCTCTGCCGCTTGCGCGGCTTGAGCGGGCTTTGTCTCCTTCTCCCTATCCTGCGTGCCGTGCCCGCTGCCGCTCCACGAATAAACAACGGCGCCTGCCAGAAGCAAACCGCCCGCCGCCATCGCGATCAGACGCCATCTGCGCATGGTGCATCCCCCTTCGTTTTCTCCACGCTTACGTTACCACCTCAGACGTGAATTTTCCCAAAAAGTTCCGCTTCGATACGCCGCCCTCGATGAATCCTTTGCCAGGCCTGCAAAAATAGGGAGCCGATGCCCGGTGGCACCAGCTCCCTACTATGATGCGATCGTGCTCCGATCGCCGGTATGCATTAAATAAGAACTTCGTTGCGGCTTGGTTCGCTGTCCGCTTTCGATACCGGATCGACCAGACCAAGCGTCCGCGACGTCGAGGCATGAATCTCGCGAATGAGTGCGGGATTTTTCAATAGCTTCTGTCCATAGGAAGGAATCATTTCTTTGATTTTCGGCTCCCACGCCTTCACCTGCTGCGGGAAGCACTTCTCGATAACCTCGAGCATGACGGACACCGCGGTGGAGGCGCCGGGCGATGCGCCGAGCAGCGCGGCGATCGAACCGTCGGCGGCGCTGATGACCTCCGTGCCGAATTGAAGCGTGCCTTTGCCTGCGGCCGTATCCTTGATGATCTGCACGCGCTGGCCGGCGACGATCAATTCCCAGTCCTCGCTCTTGGCATTCGGAATGAACTGCCGCAATTCTTCCATCCGCTGCTCTTTGGAGAGCATCAGCTGCTTGATCAGGTACGTCGTAAGCGACATGTTCTTGACGCCTGCCGCCATCATCGTCACCAGGTTATGCGGCTTGATCGAC
Source organism: Paenibacillus xanthanilyticus (assembly GCF_042682185.1). Classification (NCBI taxonomy): domain Bacteria; kingdom Bacillati; phylum Bacillota; class Bacilli; order Caryophanales; family Paenibacillaceae; genus Paenibacillus; species Paenibacillus xanthanilyticus. The sequence goes on from NZ_JBHUHA010000002.1 coordinate 1,405,042, forward strand.
TTGAACAGATCCAGGTTGGAGCCGAACTTCAGGAACTTCGGCGTGAACCCGGCGAACGGTCCGAACAGCAGCGATTCCTTGCCCTCGATGAGCCGCGTGTCCAGATGCGGCACGGACATCGGAGGCGCGCCGACCGGCGCTTGGCCGTATACTTTCGCGTTGTGCTGCTTGACGACTTCCGGGTTCTTGCACACCATGAACAGACCGCTGACCGGGAAGCCGCCGATGCTCTTGCCTTCCGGAATGCCGGATTTCTGGAGCAGATGCAGGCTGCCGCCGCCGCCGCCGACGAAGACGAATTTCGCCTTATGGCGCTCGACCGCGCCGCTTCCGGCATTGCGCACCTTCAAATCCCACGAGCCGTCGGCGGCGCGCTTGATATCCTCCACTTGACGATTGTATTGAATGTCGACGTTCTTGCTCTCGAGGTGATCGAGCAGCATGCGCGTTAGAGCGCCGAAGTTGACGTCCGTCCCGGCTTCGCTTCTCGTGGCCGCGATCGGCTGGTTCCCGTTACGGTCCTTCATCATCAGCGGAATCCATTCGGCCAGCTTCCTCGGATCCTCGGAGAATTCCATCCCCGCGAACAGCGGATTGGCCGACATCGCCGCGTACCGTTTACGCAAGAAATTGACGTCTTTATTCCCCTGAACAAAACTCATATGAGGCACGGAGACGATGAAGTCCCGCGGGTTGCGAATCAATTTGCTATGGACCAGGTAGGACCAGAACTGCTTGGAAACCTGGTATTCTTCGTTGACTTTGATCGCCTTGCTGATGTCGACGGTTCCGTCCGGCTTCTCCGTCGTGTAGTTCAACTCGCAGAGGGAAGCGTGCCCCGTGCCCGCGTTGTTCCATTCGTTAGAGCTCTCTTCGCCCGCGACCGCGCGGCGCTCGAACACCGTAATCTTCCATTCCGGCGCTAGCTCTTTCAGCAGCGCTCCCAACGTAGCGCTCATGATTCCGGCACCGATTAAGATAACGTCTGTTTTCGTTTGACTGCTCATGATTACCTTCCTTATCCCCTAAGAATCGCATACCTAAGCATTGCAGAAAGGATGTAGGCGCTCCTGCTTAGGAGCTACAGCAAGTAAGCAAGGGGCGCGACCACGTCACACCGCGTTTGATGAATCAACGTATTTACCTTCTCTTAGTTTATCACTATTGTTAATAGATTAAAATAATTGGTACTGCCAAGTACCTCAAATTATTTACGGCAGTCCCACCAAAGTCAGGAAATCTCCACATTCATGTCCTTGCTATACTCTATATGTCGGCTGAAAGCGCTCCGCTTATAAGATACCTTTATTCAAAAATGTGACATGAGGTGAACGAAAAAAAGCTCGCGCGATAGCGAGCTGCCAGCCGGCCCGGAACAAAACAAAAAGAGCAGCTCCCCGGGCAGCTGCTCCTTGCTCATGATCTATGTCATTTTACTTTCACGCGGAACGAATTTCTGCCCGGAATCTTAATGAACCATCTCGACTTGGAGGCGCCTTCGCTGCCGGCTTTGCGCAGAGCCAGGAAGATTGCCGTGACGCCGACGGCTAACCCGAAGACAAGAAGGTAGAGCAAGAACAAGTAAATGAAATTCATGCCTCGGTACATGTGGAACAAATCCAGCTGAACCATGATCGGCTTCAGCCCGAACGAATAGGCTCCGCACAGCGCGATGCCAAATAGATAGAAATTTCGCCGGGTGTGGATGCACCATTGATACAGCAGCATGAAGGTCACGGGAACGAGCGATGTATCCAGCGTAATGCTTTCCGGCAGGAACGGCACGAATTTATAGGGATAGCCCCACATGCCCCGTTCGACGCCGAACGTATCGACATAGCTGAACCAGATATGCACGTTCAAGCCGAAGAAGCCGAGCAGCAGCGCTTTGCTTCTGTCCATCTTCCAGAACAACACGATCAAAGGGATGACGAAGAGCGCGGCAAGCAGCCAAAACTGCCATGTGTCCACGTTCGAATAATTCAGCCAGTAGCGATGAATGATCCCCGCTTCATCCAGCTTCGCTTGCCGGATTTGTTCGAATTGCTGCGCCTGTCCTTGATCCACGCCGCACACCTCCCTTTGTACTGTTTCCCGGATGTTGTTAAACATGCACCATCATGGCCATATCTATCTTGACCACCGCTGCAGCTGGTGGCCGCGTCGCGAACCGTCAGGTAACCTTCCCCACGTAATAGCCCGCCATGAAAATGGTCAAAATCAAAATAAAATGGAGCACCAGCCAGCCGACCTTCCCGAAATGGAACAGCTGTTTGTCCAACGGCTTCCGATACTGCTCAGGCACACAAAGCCCCCCGACGTATTCGAACACCAGCAGAAAGATCCACCACCACGTATAGGAGTCCCAAATGTCCCATTTGGATTTGAACTCGATGATCTCGGTGAATTGCACGAGCATCGTTTCGAAGAAGACGCCGATATGGACAATGCCCCAATAGAACGGAATTTTCCACGGCCACGGCTTGGGGCTGTATTTCACGCCGAAGAGCACATAGAAGGGGAACAACGTCAGCAGGAGAAAGACCGGGAGCTTGAGCACCGGTATCAACAGCGCATCGAATTCATAATAGCCGAGCCCGACGAACAGCGCGCAAATCACGGTCCCCGCCAATGCCGCAATCGCATAGAGGCGCCCGTAGTATTTCCAGTTCGTCTTCAGCACCCATACCGTGCCCGCTAGCGATAAAAAAGTCGAGATCAGCAGAACATAATAGTCGCTATCGCCCGCTGCGAGCTTTGCCCATAAATTAACCACGGTTCCCACTCCCTACTAGGGTAAGTGTCGTTTATCATGTCTTCGAACACGCTTGTATCGTCCGAAATCCCTGCGATTCACCACCAAGTTTGCCCAGTCTCGTCGAACCTTATGCCCCTTGTAAAGGGGGACTAGGACGGTTGCCCACGAATCTTGACATCACTTATAATGGGCGTAATCATGAAATCTCGGGTGATTATCGCATGACTCCAATGGACCAGACTCCTGGCGCCAGGACGCTTCAGGAACGAGCGGATTCCATCATTCAAAACAATCGGATGCTTCGCCATCGAGCAAGACTTTGCCGCAGCGTCAATGCAGAAATCCGTTCCAAGCTCCGCGACCGCCGCCTCCATACCCGACAAGTGCTAGAGCAGCTCAAGCGGCAGTGGGAGAAGCGCGACTAGGGACAAGAAAAAACCTCCTGTCACGATGGACAGGAGGTTGCTTGGCTACCACCAGTCGTTCCGACGAACATCCCGATCGCGAGCAGAAGCGCCGAGCCGATTTTCCTCAGTCTTGACCTCGCCTACGACTTTTTCTCTGTCTTCACCCTTCCGTTCGCTCTCATCCTGGCACCCGCTCCAACACCCATGCCTGCGCGGCATTGCCGTTGTCCGACCACTGTCGGATGTCCGCGGCATTGGCCGGCGAGGCGTTCGCCAGATCGAGCGCTTTGCCGCTGACTTTGGCGATCAGCTTGTAGGTGCCCGGACCGATGTACACGATCCGCCACTTCTGCGCGTCGTTGTTCAGCCAACTTCATTGCTGCACGTTCGCGCCGTCGGCAGTCGACGCGTTCGCGACGTCCACGACCTTGCCGCTGCTGTCCAAGAGCCGGTCAGCGGGTTAGTGGATCTCCGGCGCCCATATCCAGCCGTTGCGCTCCCCGGTCGCCGGCTTTTGCCAGATCACTTGGGCCGGCGCGTCCTGAATGCCCGTCACCGTCCGGGATCGGCGCAGCTCGAGCCGGTCATACGAAGGCACAGAGGCCATGAAGTAGTAATAGCCGTCCGTGTGCTTATACACCCACGGGTCCGCCCGGTTCGGCGTCACCGCGTTATGATAATAGAGCGAATTCGCGCTCGCGAACTCTTGCAAGCCGATCGCCGCGAGCATCGCGCATAATAACGCGAGCACGAGCGGCTTCGTCATCTTCCCCTTCCGTAACCGCATCTCTCGTCCACCTCTCTTCATTAATCCTTGATAAATGTCGCGTCCGCCCGATCCGTCGCCGTCGATACGGCCTGCACGTAGAACAAGTTGTTGTAGTGCCGGATATAGCAGCCCGCGTAATTGTACGATTCATACGACACACCGCTGGTGCTCGCCAAGCCGGCCCGCTCGAAGAAGGACGCGTCGCTCTTGAACGCGGCCGAGCCGTCGTTCTTCTCCACCCACAGCTCGAAATTCTTATGCCGCAGGTAATAGCCCGGGAAGTTCGCCGATTCCAGCGACACCGTGCCGCTGCCGGCCAAGCCCGGCACGACGCGGAACTGCGCGTCCGCCACGTTCAACACGTTCGTCTCGAGCTTCGCCCGGTACTCCCAATGCCGCAGCGAATAAGCCGGGAAGTTGTAAGACTTGAGGATCAACGGCGTCTGACCGTCGGCAAGCGGAATACCGAAGTTCGGCGTCCCGTCCGCGTTCCAGTACAGCTTCTGCACGCGCGTATGGCGGTTCGGATCGTACAGCGGGTCGCCGCTGATCGCCTTATAATTGCGGGCATGGTAGACGAGGATATCGCTCTTCCCGTCTTCCGAGACGGTGAAGGAATTATGTCCCGGGCCGTATTGGCTCGTATTGACGTTGCTGACGAAGACCGGATTCGGTGATTTGCTCCAGGAGCTCGCCTGCAGCAGGTTGGCGGTATCCGCAGCCGTCAGCAGACCTAAACAGTAACGGTCGTCGGTCGCGCTGGCCGAGAAGGAGATGAAGATTTTCCCATTGCGTTTTATGACCGCCGGGCCTTCGTTGACGGCGAATCCTTGACGTTCCCACGCGTTCGTCGGCCGCGAGATGAGCACCTGCGTCCCGGAGATCGTCCACGGATTGCTCATCGCGGCGATGTAGATGTTCGAATCGCCGACCGAATCCTTTTGCGCCCAAACCAGATAACGCTGGCCGTTGTGCTCGAATGTCGTCGCATCCAGCGTGAACGATTCGAAGTTCATCGCGATCTTGCCCTTCTCCGTCCACGTGCCGGTCAGCGGGTTGGCGCTGGAGGACTCCAGCACGTACTGTCGGATCGCCCATACGTCCTCCGCGCGTCCGGCCGCGAAGTAGATGTACCATTTGCCATTGATGAAATGGATCTCCGGCGCCCAAATATGGGCTCCCATCTCGCCCGTGGCATGCTTGGTCCAGATGACCGTCTCCGGCGCGGTAGCCAGCCCTTGGATCGTCGTCGCGCGGCGAAGGATAATCCGGTCGTACTGCGGCACGGATGCGGTGAAATAGTAATAGCCGTCGGTATGCTTGTAGATGTGCGGATCGGCGCGCTGCGAGATCAGGGCATTGTTGTACGAGACAGGCGCGGCCGAAGCCAACGGCGTCAGGCCGGTCAACAGAATCAGGGAAGCGATGAGCATCAACATCGTTCGGGTCCATCGGTTGTTCCTCTTGGTCATCAAATTGTCTCCTCCTTTTATGCGAAACGTCTCTTGCAATCGTTAGTTCCTCTGCCGAGAAACGAAGATCGCCTCATCCCCCGAATTGTAAGCGGTTACCGCCCTATTACGATTATAGAGAGGCGCCATTTGAAACGTTTGGAGTTTTTTGCGGGTTTGGTGGAACATTTTATTCGGCGGGCAATGGCGTTTCGTGACTCGGTATGGAGCGCGCGTCCTGCGTTCTGCAAGCGAAACGCGTCTAAGCCAAGGATGGGCTGTCCCAAGCTGTGTTGCCCGGATGATCGAATCCAGCGAAATCCAAATAAGCTGACGCCAGTAATTCCGGCGTCAGCTTATTGCTTGGGACTTCACGAATTATCGGTAATTGGGAACCTATTCTGCCCGCGGCAGCGTCGTCACCGTGACCGAAGGGCCGCCCGACGACCAGTTGCCTGCCGCATCTCGCGCTTCGATTGTGAATGTATACGTTCGGGCTGAATTCAGGCCAGTAATTCCTTTCGTGCGCGTATTCCCATCCGTCTCCGCAACGACGGCCGTCCCGTTTATAATTCGATAGCCGGTTACGCCGACGTCGTCCGCCGCCGCCGTCCAGCTGATGAGCGCGATGGCCGTCGTCGTCCCGCCCGATGTCGCCTGGCTGCCGGACGGCCAAGTCGGAGCGAACGTATCGGTCGGCGTACCCGGCGTGCCGTCCGTCTTCAGCGTCGTCACGGTTACGGATGGACCGTCGGTCGTGCAGTTGCCGGCTCCGTCGCAAGCCTCCACCTTCAGGACATACGTCGTATTCGGCGTCAAACCTTCAATGCCTCGCGTGCGCGTATTCGCATCCACGCTTGCCAACTCCGTCGTGCCATGGATGATCCGATAGCGAGCTACGCCGACATTATCCGCTGCCGCCGTCCAGCTGATGAGCGCGATCTGCGTCGTCGTGCCGCCTGACGTCGCCTTGCTGCCCGCCGGCCACGTTGGCGGCGTCATGTCGTACGACCGCGTCGTAAAGACGAGCGTCGGTCCCGTCGTGGACCAATTGCCGACTGCATCGCGAGCCTCGACCTTGAACGTATACGTCGTTTCGGGCTCTAAGCGATAGATCGGGTATGTCCGTGCTTTGGCGTCCACCTCATACGCGGCCATGCCGTTCATGTAAATTTTATACTTCGTCACGACCTGATTATCTTCGGCGGCCGGCCAGGAAAGCTGAATATTGATGCCATCATACTGGTTGAGATAGACAGCCTGAAGCGTGCTGCCAGCGGGCCAAGTCGGCAGCTCGGCGTCCAGCGTCGTACGGACCGTGGCCGTCGGTCCCGAGGTGGTGTAGCCATACGCGTTGCCAGCTTCGACCCGGAAGGTGAAATCCGTCTCCGCGGGCAGGTTCTGAACCGTATAGCTTGTGGTATCCCCCGGCACTTCGGCAACGAGATATTTATTCATGAAAATGGCATATTTCTCCGGGATCGGCTCGCCGGCTGGATAGGTCCACGCAAGCGATACGCTATTCTCGGTTACGGCCGTCGTCTGGAGAGATCCGGGCGCGTATGGCGGAAAATTTCCAATATTGTCGGTTATATTCAGGAAATTAGAGAAGGTCAAGCTATCGTTGCCGGCCGCGTCAACTGCAGAAAGATAAATGGAGCCGCTTCCGAATCGACTCAAGGCTCCCCAATCCGCCGTGTAGGTTAGCGTATTCCCTGGCAGCTCCGCGACGATTTGCCCGTTTATATGAATCCGGTATTGATCGACGCCTACGTTATCTTGCGCGGCAGGCCAGCTCCATACATCCCCTTCCACCGTTACCCTGCTGCCGGCAGGCCACGTCGGAGCCTCCCCGTCCTCAGGAACCCGATACATGACGAGCGAGTTACCGATACGGCCATACCAACTATCTTGGTCCCAGAATGGCGTAATATTGGTCGTGGACAGCCTGGTCTCTGTCCGGATCCCATCTTCCAAGCGGCTAATGTATAAATCTTTTTGATAATCTAGGTAATAATGGGCTGTTCCAAACATCACATCGCCGTTGCTGCCAACCGCAATTACATCCATGAACGTGGTCTGCTGCGTAACCGGCTGCTGGACGCCGTCCGGAGAAACAACCCGCAGCAGAGAAGCATCGTCTGGACTTATTGATCGGTAAGCGATCCATCCGTCATTCATCACAAAGTGGTCGACGCGCGCAGCCAATTCGGAAGCGCTGCCGTCCGATTTGACCAGCATTAATGTACCGTGGCTACCCTCGACCAGGTTCTCTCCCTTCAGGAAGAGAACATTCGATCCGTCAGTAATGGCGCGTCCGTTCGTGAGGCTCGTGTCCTGCGTCAGCTTCTTCAGAATCCCGCCGCTGTAAAGCATGACATTCCGGTTGCCTGGCTGGGTGAGGCTGAATACGACCGTGCCATTATCCGCAAGGTTCGTTTCCTCGGGCGTCACATAAGCGGCGGACCCAATCGTCTCATTCACGGCCGTGACCAAATTGCGGAGGAACAACTGGTTTCCTTGCGTCGCGTCGACATACTTGGTGAATATGGCATAGCTGCCTTTGACCTTTAGCGAGGAGGCATTCACGCCGCCAAGGTCGACAAGCGAACCGTCTCTCCATTCCGCCAGCTCATAACCGGATGCGCCGGCGGGCTTATATTCGTAGATGGCGCCATGCGGAGTCAAATACGCGCTCGGGATTTCGCTGAATGCCGTAGGGAGCACCGTCTTCGTTCCCGCTGCCAGGTCATGCAGCTCCAACTTCTTAAGCGCGGCATTGTAACTGAGCGCTCGATTCAAGGAAGGCTGCGCATCGAGTACCAGCCCATTCTGGAACGATGCCAATGTATCAATGTGGGAAGAAATAAGCTCAGGGAATACCCGTCGGTATTGGACTACGCTACGCCCAATGGAGTCTAGGGCCGTAAATTTTAAGTATTTTGCGTTCTTCTCCAGGCTTATGTCGGTATCAATCTGGCGGAAATACGGGGTACTGGATATAGGGGATTGATAAGTGTCGATCCTCTCCGTGCTTTCTACTTTCACACGGCAGACAAAGCCCCGGTCATCGATGCAGCTTGCTTTGGCCTTCACATAGGGGAGTGCGGCCGTATAGTCGGCCGGTTCTTCGATCTGCAGCGTCGGCGCTTCATGATAATAGAACGGGATCGCGCGCTCCGTGCTCTCGCCGTTCAGCTCCACCGCGCGGATGATCAGCTTCTTCTCCCCTTTGGCAAGCGCCCCCATATCGAAGCTTCCTTTCCACGCTCGGCAGTTATAAATGTGGCAATCCCGAGAATCATAAATCCCATAGTAGGTTAACGTCGTCTTCACCCCGTCGACTTCCGCCTCGACTCGGGCTAACTCATGAGGTTCATCTCCGGCAAAGGTCACTAACGCCGTGATCTCGAACTTTTTGCCCGCGAAGACCTCTTCCTCGTTGGGGTATTGCTGAACGGAGTCTCCATAAATTCTGGCATCCAGCCCACTAATGCTATCGTTAGGCGGCGAGCCGGCGAACGCATGCTGCGGAATCAAAAGCAGAAGTAAAAAAAAGACCAGGCAGAAACGAACTTTTTTCATCTCCAGGTTACACCTCTTCCCACGCAATAGTTGTCGAAAGCAGAACCAAGCAACAACCGACCGTATCTTTACGAACCGCCCCAGATCCCTCCCTTAATGGGAAATACATGATGACTCCGAAATAGAATACAACAATCAACAAATTGAATCCATATACATTTTTGTCATCTTTTAGGACTAGACTTCAATCGTTTTCAACCCTGTCATCAGAACGACACCTTGCCGTGAGAGGCGGAGGAAAATACCAATAAAAAAGGCCAACCGTGAGTCGGCTGACCTGAACGCGAGTATGCGATTCCATCTCAAAACTTCCGCCCGCTCACGGCCTCCGCCGCGCGCTCCTGCGTGAAAATGTCTTCCGGCGGCACCATGCGCTTCGGCAGCGTCCGGCCGGCCATGATTTCCTTGGCCGCCTGCATGAGCTGCGGACCGATAAGCGGGTTGCACTCGACGACGGCGTTCAGCTTGCCCGCCGCCAGCTGCTCGAGCGCGCGCCGCGAGCCGTCCACCGAGAGGACGAGAATATCCTCGCCCGGCTTCAAGCCGGCCTCCTCGATCGCGTCGATCGCGCCGAGCGCCATGTCGTCATTGTGCGCGAACAGCACGTGCGGCAGCTGATCGGCCGGCGCCTGCAGGAAGCCGCGCATGATCGCCCGGCCTTTGTCCTCCGTGAAATCGGCCGGCGCGCTCTGGGTGATCGTCATGTCCGCGCGGGCGGATACGACGCTGCGGAAGCCTTCCCCGCGCTGGATGGACGGCGCCGATCCGCTCGTCCCCTGCAGCTCGGCGATCCGGATCGGGCCCGGCAGATGGCGCAGCCGGTCGAGCAGATACTTCCCGGCCTTGACGCCCTCCTCATAGAAATTCGAGCCGATCGTCGTGACGAACAACGACGTATCCTTCACGTTCACGGAGCGGTCCAGGATGACGACCGGGATGCCAGCCGCCTTGACCTCGCGCAGAATCTCCTCCCAGCCTGACTCCACGACGGGCGCGATCGCGATGACGTCCACCTTCATCGCGATGAAGGAACGGATCGCCTCGAACTGCTTCTTCTGCGATTGCTCCGCGTTCTTCATGACGAGCCGGATGCCGGACTCGGCGGCCGCCTCCTGCACAGACGCCGTGTTGGCGACGCGCCAGGCGCTCTCCTTGCCAAGCTGCGAGAAGCCGAGCGTGATCGGCGTCTCGGGCTTCGTCTCGGATGCCGAGGTCTGCTGCCAATCGCCGAACGACGGGAAGGCTTCAGTCTGGGTCTCCGTCGTCGCGGCCGGCGCAGGGGGCGGCTGGGCGGTATTCGCGCTGCAGCCTTGCAGCGCAAGCACGGCAAGCAGCGCCAACAGACTTAGCAACGCCGCATGAACGACATTGCCGTTCTGGATGATCCGCCTCGTGTTTCGCCTCATGTTCCGCCCCCTTTTCCCCGCCGCCCGCCTTCGCGAGCGCACCGCATTTAATGATTTTACGATGATGTCTTTATCGAAACGCGACGTTCGCTTAATAACCGTTGGAATAGAATGAAGACGAACAAGAGCAGGCCGATGACGATCTTCGTCCACCACGAGCTGAGCGTGCCTTCGAAGCTAATTATAGTTTGGATGACCCCTTGGATCAACACGCCGATGAACGTGCCCGCGACGTAGCCGACGCCGCCCGTCAGCAGCGTGCCGCCGATGACGACCGCCGCGATCGTGTCGAGCTCGAGCCCCATCGCGTGCAGGCCGTAGCCGGAGAGCATGTAGAACGTGAACACGACGCCGGCCAGCGCGGAGCAGAAGCCGCTGAACGCGTAGATGAGAATCTTCGTGCGCGCCACGGGCAAGCCCATGAGCAGCGCGGACTGCTCGCTGCCGCCGATCGCGTACGCGTTGCGGCCGAACCGCGTGTAGTGCGCCAGATAGATGGCCCCGGCCACGACCGCGAGCGCGATGACGACGTTGATCGAGATGAAGCTGTCGCCGGGCAGCGCGATCTTCGTCTGGGCGACCTTCGTGAAGAAGCCGTTCGTAATCGTGATCGTGTCGATGCTGATGATGTAGCACAAGCCGCGGGCGAGGAACATGCCGGCCAGCGTCACGATGAACGGCTGGATTTTGAAATAATGAATGATCGCGCCCATGATCGTGCCGAACGTCGCGCCCATGACGAGCACGAGGGGGATGACGACCGCCGGCGACCAGCCGTGCTGCTCGACCAGGCTCGCGCTCACCATCGTCGTCAGCGCGATGACCGAGCCGACCGACAGGTCGATCCCGCCGGAGACGATGACGAAGGTCATGCCGACGGCCGTAATAATTAGGAACGCGTTGTCGATCAGCAGGTTGAACAGCACCTGCGCGGAGAAAAATCCGGTATACCGGAACGAGCCCGCCGCGAACATGACGGCCAATAGGCCGAAGGTGACGAGAATGGGTACGTATTTGCGGTTAAGCATGGCGGGTAACCTCCTGTTCGGCCGGGTAATGCCGTTTCTTCCACCGAAGCGCCAGCGTCTTGCGGAACGACTCGGATTGGATCAAGCAGACGGCGAGGACGACGAACGCCTTCACGACGAGCGTAATCTCCGGCGGCACGCCGATCATGTAGATCGTGGTCGTGAGCGTCTGGATAATAAGCGCGCCGACGACGGTCCCCATCAGATAGAACCGGCCGCCATTGAGCGACGTGCCGCCGATGACCACGGCCAGAATCGCGTCCAGCTCATACCAGAGACCCGCGTTGTTGCCGTCCGCGCTGGACACGTTGGCGCTCAGGATGAGACCCGCGATCCCCGCGCACAAGCCGCAGAACACGTAGACCGCCAGAATGACCGTACGCGAGCGAAGACCTGCCAGCCGGCTCGCGTTCGCGTTGCTGCCGACCGATTCGATGAACAAGCCGAGCGCCGTCCGGCGCGTCAGCAGCGAGGCGAGCACAAGCATCCCCGCCACGATAAAAATAGAGAACGGCAAAGCGGCCAACGAGCCTGCGCCGATATATTCATAGTTCGAATTGGAGACGGTAATGATCTGTCCGCTCGTAATAAGCTGCGCGATGCCGCGTCCGGCCACCATGAGAATAAGCGTGGCGATGATCGGCTGAATGCGAGTCACGGTCACGAGCGCTCCGTTCCAGAGCCCCAGCACGACCGACAGCAGGACGGAGGCGCCGACCGCGGTCAAGACGAGCATAATCGAGCTTTGATCCGTCCCCTTGCTGATCGATAAGCACGCGATGGCGCCGGAGATCGCGACGATCGAGCCGACGGACAGGTCGATGCCGCCGGTCGCGATGACGAGCGTCATCCCGATCGAGACGAGGATCAGCGGCGCGCCGAAATTGAGAATATCGATGAGACTTCCGTACAGATTGCCATCTCGCAGCACGAGCGAGAAGAAATCCGGCGAATAAAGAAGATTGAATAACAGTAATGCGCCTAACACGCACAGCGGCCAGAATAGATGATGCCGGACCAGCTTGCCCCCCATAGTCTTATCCCCCTGCCATCGCTTGCATAATTTGCTGCGAATTGATTTGATCGCCGCTTATCTCCCGCACGATCGCCCGGTCCCGCAGCACCGCCACCCGGTCGCTCACCCGGATGACTTCCTCCAGCTCGGACGAGATGAACAGCACCGACATGCCCTGCTTCGCGAGCGACAGCACCAGCTTCTGGATTTCGGCTTTGGCGCCGATATCGATGCCCCGCGTCGGCTCGTCGAGAATGAGCAGGTCAGGCTCGGTCAGCAGCCAGCGGGCGAGCAGCACCTTCTGCTGATTGCCGCCGCTCAAGTTTTTGATCAGATGCTCGGGATTCGGCGGATTGATGTTGAGCATCTTGATATACTGCTCCGCGATCTCGTCCTGCTTCTTCCGCGGCAGCGGCCGGAACCAGCCCCGGGTCGCCTGGAAGGCCAGAATGATGTTCTCGCGCACGGTCAAATCGTCGATGATGCCCTCTGTCTTGCGGTTCTCCGAGCAGAAGGCGATGCCTTGATCGATCGCGCCGCGCGGGGACTTCACGCCGCTCCCGCTGTCTGCCACAGTAAGCTTCCCTTCGTCGCTGCGGTCCACGCCGAACAGCAGCCTCGCGATCTCCGTCCGGCCCGATCCGAGCAGGCCGGCCAAGCCGACGACCTCGCCTTTGCGGATCGTCAGGTCGAACGGCTTGATCGCGCCTTTGCGCCCAAGACTCGTCGCGGTCAGCATCGTCTGGCCGGCCGAGCTCTGCGTCTCGGCGGACAGCTTCGGCAGCTCCTCCAGCAGCTTCAACTCTTTGCCGATCATCTTCAGCACGAGCTCGAACCTCGGCAGCTCGGCAGCCATATATTCGCCCTCCAGCTCGCCGCCCCGGAGCACCGTGAGCCGGTCCGACATTTCGTACACCTGATCCAGGAAGTGGGTGACGAACAGAATCGCCAGCCCCTCGCTCTTCAGCTTGCGCATGATGCGGAACAGCTGCTGCACTTCCGTCTGATCCAAGCTGGAGGTCGGTTCGTCGAGAATGAGCACCTTGGCGGAAATGCTGAGCGCCCGCGCGATCGCGACCAGCTGCTGGATCGCGACCGAATACGCCTGCAGCGGCGCCGTGACGTCGATGGACAGGTTCATCCGTTCCTTGAGCAGGCGCTCCGCGTCCTGATTCATTTTCTTCCACTGAATGCGGCCGAACTTCCGCGGCTCGCGGCCGATGTAGATGTTCTCGGCGACGGTCAAGTTCGGACAGAGGTTCACCTCTTGATACACGGTGGTGATCCCGGCCTTCTGCGCCGCCAGCGGACCCGAGATCGAGACCGCCTTCCCTTCCATCAGGACGCTGCCTCCATCGATGGAATACACGCCGGTCAGCACTTTGATGAGCGTCGACTTGCCCGCGCCGTTCTCGCCCATCAGCGCGTGCACTTCGCCGGGGAACAGCCGAAAATCCACGTTCGACAGCGCCTTCACGCCCGGGAAGCGTTTCGTAATTCCCGTCATTTGCAAAATCGGGGCTTGCACCTTCACGTCGATTCCTCTCCTTTATTCAGAAGACAAGTCCCCCGGCCCCGACTTCGAGCCGTTGAACTTGTCTTCGCGATTGGCATCCGATTAATATTGGCGGGACGGCAGCGCTTCCTTCGCTTGCTCCGACGTGAACGTCGTCTCGTCCGTCACGATGCGGGCTTCGATCTCTTTGCCGTCGACGACCGCTTGCACCGCTTCCATCAGCTGCGGTCCGAGCAGCGGGTTGCACTCGACGATGAAGTTGATTTTGCCGTCGGCGGCTGCCTGCATGCCGTCCTTGACCGCGTCGACCGAGATGATGACGATGTCCTCGCCCGGCTTCAGACCCGCGGCTTCGATCGCTTGGATCGCGCCGAGCGCCATATCGTCGTTGTGCGCGTACAGGACGTCGATGTCCTTGTGCGCCTTCAGGAACGCCTGCATGACTTCCTTGCCTTTGGCGCGCGTGAAGTCGCCGGTCTGGGAAGCGATGACCTTCAGCTTCGGATTAGCGGCGATTTTCTCCTCGAAGCCGGCCTTGCGGTCATTCGCCGGCGCGGAGCCCGTCGTGCCCTGCAGCTCGACGATGTTGACGTCCTCCGCCGCGTCCTTGTATTGGTCGGCCAGCCATTGGCCGGCTTTGCGTCCTTCTTCGACGAAGTCGGAGCCGATGAACGTTTTGTACAGCGTCTTGTCGGCCGAATCGACCGCGCGGTCGGTCAAGATGACCGGAATGCCCGCGTCCTTCGCTTCCTTCAGCACCGTATCCCAGCCCGATTCCACGACCGGCGAGAACGCGATGACGTCGACCTTCTGCTGGATGTAGGAGCGGATTGCCTTGATCTGGTTCTCCTGCTTCTGCTGGGCGTCCGAGAATTTCAGCTCGTAGCCGGCTTCCTTGGCCGATTCCTGGATCGACTTCGTGTTCGCCGTCCGCCAGCCGCTCTCCGCGCCGACCTGGGCGAAGCCGAGCGTTATCTTCTTGTCGCCGGCAGCCGCGTTGCCTCCGCCGTTATTGGCAGGAGCGGTCGTTGCCGCTTCGTTGCCTCCCGTGTTGCCGTTATTCCCCGTATTTCCGCCGTTGCCGCCTCCGCAAGCGGTTACAACACTCATCATGACGGCAAGCGATAATGCCAGTCCCCATTTTTTCTTTGGTTTCATTCGTGGTTAAGCCTCCCTTTGTGGTTCACCGTGATCGGGTGTGAACTCAGTATAGCCCCGTCCGGCAGGGGCCTTATATGGACTGCGTTGCGTGTTCAATTTAAAAATTTTGGCAAATTCCCCCGCAAGTCCGCCGCGAAGTGTAATATTTTTTGTGAAAAGTGCACTATCCCGCGAAGGTCTTAAAAGCGGGATAAAGCATGCTATAATTAATAAAAACGATATAAGCTGAACTAGTATACTAACAAAGGGCGGAGCAAGAGAGGTGAATCTGAAGAAGCGCCAGCGGTCGCCTTTGTGAACGGATATCAACCCTATTCAATTACAATCAGGATATCCGTGAACAACAGCGATCGAAAGATCACCACTCTTGCGTAGCGATTTACTTTGTAAAGGAACTAATCAGCTTATATCTACCGGAGAGGAACACAATGAACGTCGTCACCTGGATCTCATCCAGCCTTCGGGCCAAATTGCTGAGCATGTTCATCATTCTGACCGCGGTCCCGCTGCTGGCGGTCGGGCTGATCTCCTACCAGAAGTCCTACACGGCCGTCTCCGATCACAGCAAAGCGTCCACCCGGCTGGCCGCCGATCAGCTGGCCCGCAGCCTGGATATCTTGTTCGAAGACACCGAGCGCATTCTGGAGATGGGCAAAAATCCGCAGGTACGGCAATTCCTCTATTCGCAATCCGAAACCTACCAGGAAGCCAAATCCATCCTGCAGACGTTCAAGCTGTACCGGGAGACGTACAAGTACGACAAGGTGCTGAACATCGCGATGGTCAATTTCTACGGCAAAGGCATTAGCGAACGGAGGGGCGTCTTTCAGCTGGACCGCAACCCGCTTCGGAATCCATACTTTCAATATGTCACGCAATATCCGGACGCCGTCCTGCGCATTCCGCAGTCGGACGCATCGGCGTTCAACCGGCTGGACGGCTTCGCGTACCCGAATCAGAAGGCGCTTTCAATCATCGCGGCGATCAAGCAGCGCATCACGCACGAGGTGATCGGCTTCATCGTCATCGACTTGAACGAAGCGATGATCGACGATTTTCTCGCGAAGACGACGATCGGCCAGACCGGCTTCTTCTATATTAACGATCCGTACGGCAAGGCGGTGTTCCAGCCCAAAGCCGAGCAAGCCTCGCCCGCCGTGCTGGCGCAGATCGCCGAGCAGCCGATGACCGCGGCGCAGGACGGCTTCGTGCTGTCGACCAAATCCAAGCCGCAATTCGTCGTGTACAGCACGTCCAAGGTAACCGGCTGGAAGATCGTCGGCGTGGCGCCCTTCCAGGAAATCATCGCGGAGGCCAACGGCATTCGGCAGCTCATCATCGTCAGCGTGCTGCTCAGCGCCGTATTCGCGCTCACCCTCTACTTCTTCCTGACCAACCGCCTTACCCGGCCGATTCAAGTGCTGATGAACAAGATGCGCAAAGCCGCGGGCGGCTATTTGGACGCCAAGGTGACGCCGACCGGGACGGACGAGATTGCCGATCTGGGCAACAGCTTCAACATTATGCTGGAGAAGATCAAGAGCCTGATCGACAACAACCGGCGCGAGCAGGAATTGAAGCGGATGGCCGAGCTGCGCACGCTGCAGGCCCAGATCAATCCGCATTTTCTGTACAACACGCTCGATTCGATCATCTGGATGGCGGAGGCGGAGAAAAAAGAAAGCGTTATCAAGCTGGTCAAGGCGCTATCCCGCTTCTTCCGGCTCAGCCTGAATAAAGGCCGCGATTGGGTGACGATCAAGAACGAGCTCGAGCACGCCCACAACTATCTGGTCATCCAACAGATGCGGTACCACGATATTCTTCGGTACGAGATCGTGGTCGATCCGGAGCTCCAAGTGTACCCGATACTGAAAATGACGCTGCAGCCGCTCATCGAGAACGCGCTCTACCACGGCATCAAGAATAAACGCGGCCAAGGCCTCATCACCGTCGGCGGGTACGTGGACGGCAAGGACATCGTCCTGACCGTGACGGACGACGGCATCGGGATGAAGCCCGAACGGCTCGCGGAGCTTCGCGAGGAATTGGAGAAGCCGATCGATTCCCTGGCGCCCCAGTCGGACGATCATGAGGGCGGATTCGGCCTGCTCAACGTCCATCACCGGATCCGGCTCTACTTCGGCGCGCCGTACGGCATCGAGATGGACAGCGTCTACCGGGAGGGCAGCCGAATCTCGATTCGCATTCCAAAACAGTAAGGAGGGTCACGATGAAAAAAGTGATGATCGTGGACGACGAAATTCTCATTCGCGAAAATATGCGCAGCTGCGTGGATTGGGAGAAGGAAGGCTTCCACTATTGCGGGGACGCGCCAGACGGCGAGATCGCCCTGCCGCTGATCGAGGAATGGATGCCGGATATTCTCATCACGGATATCAAGATGCCCTTCATGGACGGTCTGGAGCTGGCCGCCGTCGTCCGCAAGCAGATGCCGGCGATCAAGGTGATTATCATGAGCGGGCACGACGAGTTCCGCTATGCGCAGAACGCGATTCGCCTCGGCGTCGAGGACTACTGCCTGAAGCCGATCAGCGCCGCGGAGCTCGTCGAGCTGCTGCACAAGGTCGGACGCAAGATCGACGAAGAGCAGCAGCGGCTCAAAAGCCAGACCGTGACGAAGGAGCGGCTGCTCGCGGACTTGTGCGGCGGACTGATCGGCACCGGCGAAGCGATCGAATGCGCCAAGGAGCTGTCCATTCCGCTGTCGGCCCGCTATTACGCGGTCGCCATCTTCGATATCCGGCAGCCGGACGCCGCCGACCCGCAGGAGACGCGCGTCATGAACGGCCTGCGCGAGACGATGGACCGGCAGCTCGTCCCCGGCATCGACCGGCTGTCGTTCATGCGGAGCCGGACGGAGCTGGTCGTCATCTTCAAGGGCAGCTCGGCCGAGCGCATGGCCGAGTGCCTCGGGCAGATCGGCGCGGGAGTGCGGACGGAGCTGGAAGCGAGGTTCGGCTGCGACATCTACACGGGCGCCGGCAGCGTCCAAGAGCGCATCCAAGGCATCCACGTCTCCTATCTCGAAGCGGAGGAAGACAAATACATCGCCCGGCTGAAGCAGCAGAACAAGGCCGCGCTCGGGGACCCGAACGAGACGGCGCATGTGGACGTCCTGCTGGACCGCGCCGCCTTCCTCGACTTTCTGAAGGTCGGGGCGCCGGCGCGGCTGGAGACGTTCGTGCGGGAATTCGCGCGCGAGCTGCAGCCGCTCCATTGGACCTCCTCCTCGTACGGCTTCTACCTGCTGAACGACCTGACGCTGGAAGCGTTCCGCGCCGCCCAGCAAACGTTCCGCACCGGCTTCGATCCGAGCGACGGCATCGGCCGTCTGCAGCAGGCGATCAAGCAGGTCGCGACGTGGGAGGATTGCGTTCACTATTTGTGCGGGCTTCTTCGGGAGCTGTGGCGGTGGCGGGCGGAAGCCGCGGACAAATACGGCGACATCATCAAGAGCGTGAAGGACTACATCGTTAGCCAATACAACAACGACCAGCTCTCGCTCAAGGTTATCGCCCAGCATGTCCGCATCAGCCCGAGCCATCTTAGCAAAGTGTTCAGCCAGGAGACGGGCCAGACGCTGACCGAATATTTGACCCAGGTGCGGATCGGCAAGGCGATGGAGCTGCTGAAGACGACGCGGCGCAAATCGTTCGAGATCGCGTTCGACGTCGGCTACAACGACCCGCATTATTTCTCGAACCTGTTCAAGAAAATAACGGGCATGACGACCAAGGAATACCGGAACCAAGGCGGCACGGAGATCAAAGAATCCGCCATGCGATCGGAAGGGCGAATGGCATGAGGCACGCGCGAAGACTGCCGCCGGCCGCGCTGGCCGCGCTCCTGGCGCTGACGCTCGGCGGCTGCTTCGGCGGCGAGTCCGGTCAGCTCACGCCGTCGTCCGGCTCGGGTGCCCCGCGGGCCGAAGCGCCGCGCCCGCTTACCGAGACGTTCGGCATCATCTATCCGATGGCCTATCCGACGTACGAGACGGTGACGCAGGACGCGAGCGCCGCGGCGGAGGCGCACGGCGTCGCCCTTATCGCGAGCGCGCCCGACGAGGCGAACACGGAGCAGCAGATCCGCATCATGGAGACGATGATCAAGCAGCAGGTTGCCGGCATCGCGATCTCCCCGGTCGATTCCGACGCGCTGACGCCAGTCATCGACAAGGCGCAGGCCGCCGGCATCCCGGTCGTCACGTTCGAGTCGGACGCGCCCGGCAGCGCGCGGGCCGCCTACGTCGGCGCGGACAATTACTTGACCGGCAAGCAAAGCGCGATCGCCGTCAGCCAGCTGCTCGGGGGCAAAGGAATGATCCTCGTGGAGAACGGCATGGAAGAGATGCTCGGCATGCGGCAGCGGCTCGCGGGCTTCATCGACTACTTGAACGCGAACTCCGCGATCGACGTCCTCGAGGTGCACCATAACCAAGGCAGCGAGGAGAAGGCGATGAGCGACATCGAGACGATGATCGAGGCCCATCCCCACTTCGACGCCCTGGTCGGGCTGGACTTCGTCTCGGCCTCCGCGTCGACGCTCATCTGGAAGGCGAAGGGCTTGGACCGCCTCGCCGTCTCCATGGGCATGACGACGACCAGCGAGGAGGCGCTGCTGAACGGCCAACTGGCCGCCGTGATCTCGCAGCGCGAAGAGGATTGGGGCGCGCTCATCATGGAGACGCTGCTGGCGGCGAGCAAGGACGAGCCGGTCGCGGAGCGGATGGAGACGGGTATTCAGGATATTCGGCAAGATGATGTGAGGTAACCAGGGTGTGAATAGGGGCTGCGCCCCTTGGACCCCGCTTTTGTTGTACTCCCTCCCCCTTCCCCCTCCGCCGAGGGGAACCATAGGACTTTGCCCTCTGGACTCCCTCTTTCGTACAGCCACAACTGTTCGCGGTCGGCGGGCGGGCTTGAACGAGGCACGCTTTTGTCCTGTCGGACAAGGCTTCAGCGGGTTTTGAAATCAGTCCTTCTATAGGCCACGGATGCTGGTTCGTCATTTCCCTCAATAAACACAAAAGACCTGCAGCGCTCGCCGCAGGTCTTTTGCCTATGTTTGCTTATTGAAGGATGAGCTTCGCCAGCGCAGCCAAATCCGCGATGTCGATCTTGCCGTCGCGATTGATATCCGACTTGGCCGCTTCCGCCCAATCCGGGTCCGCGCTCGTCTTGCCGTAGGATTTGGCCACGAGAGCCAGGTCGCCGATGCTGACCTTCTCGTCCTCGTTGACGTCGCCGGGAGGCAGCTTGACGATCGCGTCCTCGAACGCGCGCAGCGCCGCACTGAGGTCGCGAAGCGCTTGCTCGACCGTCTCCTGCGTGGCGCCCGCGTTGTCCGCGACCGCCGAGGCCGACGCGATCGCCTGCGCCAGCGTGTTCTTCGCCGCTTGCGGCGCTTGGCCGACGCCCGAGCCGGCGGCCGTGCCGTCATGCTTGGCTTGCGCTTCTGCGATCAGCGCGCGCAGCGCCGCTTTGTCGATCGTGTTGATCTGCACTTCAATCGCGTCGCCCGCGAGCGGGGTTTCGTCGCCTTCGCCGTTGGCGGCGGATGCCGCCTGCAGCGCGATCGACGCGAGACCCGATTCGCCGTCGGCTTTGACATTGAAGCGCAGCTTGAACAGCTCGCCGCCGTCCGCGTCACCGCTCTCGCCCGTGCCGATCTTGGCGAGAAGCAGCCGGGCACGGCCTGGCTCATGATCCTGTCCGACCAACCGATAGCCGTCATTCAGCAGCACGATGCCGTTATCCGCCAGCTCCAGCCGCTCGGCGTCGTACGCAACGACTATGTCCTGCGCCAGGAAAGCTTCGCTCGGACGCGGAAGCGCGACCGTCGCGTCGAACGCTCCCCCGCTCTCCGCGATCTCCGGGCCGGTTAAGGTCAACGCGTTCGGCTGCTCTCCGCCCTGCGCCGCCTTTTCGACCTTCAGCCAGCTGATCATCGGCTTTCCGCTGCCGGCTTTCACTACTTTGACGACAAGCTCGCCGTTTGTGACCTGAACATCCGCGAACTCGTGCGATTCCCGTTTGTCCCCGATGACGTAATTCGCCAGCTTCGTCTCCCCGCCGACCGTCACGTTCATGACCCGGTTGTTGTCCTTCCACGGATCGAAGAACCCGGCCGTTACCTTGTAGGTCCCGTTCGGCAGCTCGAAGCGGTACGCCAATCCTTTGCCATTCGTCGTCCCGTCGTATTGCCGAATGGACTCATACGCATCGACCGGCGCAGTATGGGCCCACGTCCGGCCGTCGTCCGCTTCGTAGCCCCATTTCATCCCCGTGATCGGATCGGCACCGTATGGCTGCTCCTCCAAGGATTGCAGCGAGCCGAGCGTCTCGCCCGCCTCGGGCTGGCCGGTCGATCCGTCGCCGGCATCCACGTAATACAGGAGCGGACTGCCCTTCGGGGTGCCTTCCGCAGGAAGCGATTGCGCCCGGCCGGCCGTTCGCTCGGCAATGACCTGGAAGACGTAGGTAGTGTCGTTCGTTAGCCCGCTTACGATTGTCGTTCTTGGATTGGCCGGGATTTCGATAGCCCCGGCATCCGGAGCGTTCTTCGCCTTATAGCGGATGAAGTAGTCGCTCGCCCCTTCGACCTCGCCGTATTGCAGCGCGATTTGCCCGTCGCCGGCTTTGACCTCGTAAATTTCGGGCACGGCGTCGAAGCTGCTCGCGTCGCGCGTGATCTGCAAGGCGGAGAACTGCGCGTCCGCCCAGCTATGCAGTCCTGCATAGCCGCTCGTATACAGCGTATCGGTCACGTCGAACAGCTGCTTGTCGTCCGCGAACGCTTGGATGCGTTTGCCGTCCAGCTGGACCTCCAATTTGTACAGCTCGCCGAGCTTCGCCGTGAATGGAACCGGCACCGCGAGATTCGCGCCGTCCTTCCGAAGAACCATCGCGCCGTTCTCGAAGCCGAACCAATACCCCTTCGATCCCGCCCCTCCGCGGAACACGACGCCCCAATCCGCGCCGGCCGTCGCGTGCTTGGCAACCGCCGTGATCGTGCCGTCGATCACCTTTACGTCTTTCACGCTGAGCTCGCCTTGATGGTCGCCGCCGGAGGCATGCTTCATCAAGCCTTCTTCGATCGTCCAAACCCCTACGTCCTGCTGATAACGGGACATGTCCCCGCGATCGAACGCATCCTGGAACCGGACCTCCTCCGCTTGCGGCGTGGCCGTCTTCTCCGCATAGCCGGTACCCGGACCGCCCTTGCCGACCGTGGAGACGCGGATCGCGACCGGCGTGCCGTTCGCAAGCCCCTTCAGCTCGAGCTCGGTTCCGGTCTGCCGGCTCGACGCCGCGGCAATTGCTTCGCCCGAAGCATACTGGACCGCGTACCCGACTGCTCCTTCGACCGGGGCGAATTCGAGGCGGACCGAGCCGTCGCCCGGGATGGCGATGATTTTGCCCGGCGCCGGAATGTCCGGCTTCACTTGAAACTCCGCGGTCGGCGCGCTGACCTCCGAGCCGTCGACGGCCTCGACCACGCCGTAATAGACGGTTCCGTTGCGCAATCCCTCCACATTGAGGCTGCCGGTCGAATCGCCGCTCGCCGTCTCGGCCGTATACGCTCCCGGTTCGGTGCCATAGCGCACCCGGTAAGACGGGACGCCGGCTTCGGCCGGGAAGCGGACCGCAAACCCGCCATCGGTCCCCGCGGCGGCGACTTCCGCCGGCGGCAGCAGCCGCGGCGTGCCGGTTACGCGCTTGGACGGCGGACCGAAGCCATTGCGGTTGCCCGCGCGAACCGTGATCGCGTACGACTTGCCGTTCTCCAGCCCCTGGAGCAAGACGGGCGCATCCGTCGATTGCGTGACGGTGCGGTCTTCGGTCTCGCGCTCGCCCCGGTAGCTGACTTCATATTCGGTGGCGCCTTTGGCCCCTTCGAATGCGATCTGGAGTCCTTTGTTCAGCGGCGTCACGCCCGTCACTTCAGGAGCGGCCGGCTTATCGTTGTCCTTCACGACATCGCCGGTCAGCGTGACGACCGAGCGCGGCGGAATGACCGTCTCGAACGTACCGTCGGCTTGCACCTCGGCGTCCTGCCCGCGACCCAGGTCGGAAGCGTCGTTCGTGACGTACGACTGCATCGCGAATACCGCTTCGTTCTTGCCTAAGCCGCCGAGCGCGACGTTGACCGGCTTCGCCTCGGCGCTATCGTTGACGAACACCGCCGTGACGGTCTTCTCCTCTTCGTGCCGATAGGCCGACCCGAGCAGCCCGCTTCGCGCCGCTTCATCGATCCCGGTCAACTGAACGCGATCCGCGCCGGGACGGATGAACTTGCTGTAATTGCCGAGCGTCCACAGCATCTTGGAGGTCAGGATGTTCTGCTCGTCGTCCGGCAGGTTGAAGTCGGTGTAGATCAAGCCGTCCTTGTAATCCTCCTTGGAGACGGCCGTCCACCACTGCCAAGCCGAGGCGTTCGCCCGCGTCAGGTCGAAATGGATCGTCCTGGCCACCACCAGCGCGGGGGACATGCCCAGATCGCGACCCGGTCCGTAAGAGCCGAGAATGCAATATTCGCTCATCCAGTACTTCGCGTTCTCGTCGTATTGCTTCAGGTTCTCGGCCAGCAGCTCTCTGAGCTTGCCTAACCGATCATCGCCCGGATTGCTGTAGTCGGACCAGTAGGAATGGGAGGCGATCTTGTTGCCGACGGCTTCCTTCAGCTCGGGGTCGCCCAGCAAATCCTTGATGTATTCGCGGTATTTGCCCAGCCCGAGCGCGTTGGCGCCGCCTTTGTACTGCTCCTGGTTCGCGAACGCCTTGTAGACGGCGTCGTCCAGCAGCGCCGTAATTTCGACGCCGTCCGGCGCGCTGATCTGCGCATCGATGCCGCTCGCCTGCAGCTGGCGGTACAGCTCCAGGATGACCTTTTTCATATCCTCGTTGTTGTACCGATTGCCCTCCTGACCGGCTTTGTTCCAATCCCACGTCGGCTCGTTGATCGGGCTGATATAGTCAAACGCGAGACCCTCTTGTTTGAAATGCTCCAGGACGTCGACCAGGTAAGCCGCGAATTCGTCCTCGTACCCTGCCTTCAAGTTCGTCGACCCGACGGTCGCGTCCGGCTGCCCATGACCGTTCTTCGTCATCCAGACCGGCGGACTGTTGACGAAGGCGATCAGCGTATCGACGCCCCGCTCCTTCGCGGCCTTGAGGAACCATTGCTGGCCGGCCTGCTTGCTCCAATCGTAGGTGTCTTCCGCGGACATCTTGAACGCCTCCGCCCGCCGCCACGGATTGCCGATGATTGCTTGATCCGTCTCCGTCGAGCCCGCGCCGATGTTGAACCGCCACGCCGAGAGGCCGATGCCTTTGTCCCGCGAGAAGAGCAGGTCCGCCACCTTCGTCTTATTCGCGTCCGTCCAATGCTTCCCCAGCTGCTCCATCGACCACGCGTCCGATGCCCCGAAGTTATCGATGGCTTGGAACGTCGTGGAGGCATCGATCACGATGCGGGTTACCGGCTCGGCCGCCGGAATGACCGGATCGGCCGCGTAGAGCGGTCCCCCGTACAGCGAAAAGCCGCACATGCCCGCCAAGATCGCGGCCGTGCTCGTCTTCAATCGTTGTCGACTCAACGTCTTCCCTCCTAGCAAAATTCGTTCATAATTCGCGCTATTCCTCACCGGTAAATCAAGATTGCTGCTGATCGTTCTCCGGCTTGCGCAAGCCTTCCCGCGCCTTCGGTCGCCTCCTTAACCGGCCTGCCGCCGGCGAAGATGCCCAGTAGTGAAATGGGTTTCATGAAACCGGTTTCTATAGCGGGCGAAAAAAGAGAGCGCATCTCGTCGCTCTACATGAAAGGGGTTTCATAACTCGATTTTACCGCTTGCCGGTCGCGGGCTGCATCGAACTAAATACTCATTGCACACGCGCCCGGCGGAGCTATTTTTGTCGCATTGTGTAGGGGAGGGAAAACACCGCTTGCGAGGCTTCGCGATGTGATGGACGGCCCAACACCGTTATTTCGTCGCCTACGTCACCGTCACCCGCCGATAGTCGGCCTCGCGCCATTATTTCGCCGCCGCCCGCACATCGACATCCGAGCTACGTCGTCCCCGGCGCCGGTCCCGTGCTTTGCCGGACGATGAGCTTGGGCTGCAGCACCGTGCTGCGCTTGGCGGGCAGGCCGTTGTTGATCTGATAGATCCGCTCGACGGCGAGCCTCCCGAGCTCGTTCGTATTCTGCGTCACGGTCGTCAGCTCCGGGATCACGGCCGTGGACAGCGGCGAATCGTCGAAGCCGACGATCGAGATATCGTCCGGAATTCGCAAGCCTCGCTCCGTCGCCGCCTTGATCGCGCCGATCGCCGTGAAATCGTTGACGCAGATGACCGCCGTCGGCCGGTCGGCCTGATCCAGCAGCTTCGCCGTCAGCTCCCTGCCGGCCGCAATCGAGAATTCGCCATAGAGCAGCCGGTCCTTGCGCAGGCTGAGCCCGTGCTGCTCCAGCTTCTGCTTCACCGCCTTCACCTTCTGGATCGTCGTCGTCAGCTCCTCCATCCCGCCGATGAACGCGATCTCGCGGTGTCCAAGGTCGATCACGTGCTGCGCCGCTAGCGCCGCCCCGGCCGCTTCATCCGTGTACACGCGATGCAGCTGGCTTTTGGCCAAATGGCCGTTCACGAGCACGACCGGCATGCCTTTGGCGGTATCGACGACTTCCTGCGCAAGCGCGGACGGGCAATTCGCCAAGTTGATCCGTCCCCCGACGAAGATAATCCCTTCCACCCGCTTCTCCCGCAAAATGGACAAGTATTCCGACTCTCTGCCGTATTCCCCCGCCGAATTGCACAGGAAGAACGTATAGCCCTTCTCCCGCGCTTCGTTCTCCGACCCCCAGAACACCTCCGGGAAGAACGGATTCGTAATGTCCGGCACGATCATCGCGATGGTGCCGGTCTCCTTCTTGATCAGGCTCCGCGCCAACGCGTTCGGCTGGAACTTGTGCTTCTCGATGACGCGCAGGACCGCCTCTTTCGTGCTGGCCTTGACGGGCGCCGTGCCGTTCAGCACCCGCGATACCGTCGTAACCGAGACGTCCGCTTCCTTCGCGATATCGTAGATCGTAATGTTCTTCATGCCGCCTCACCTACCTCATTGTTGTCTTCATGATAGCAGATGAAGGCTGGGCCTGAAACCCATTTCATTTCTTCGTCCCGGAAGAGGATCCCGCTAGCGCCTTGCCTCCCCTTGTTGGATGCCTATCGCCCCATTCGCGTAACAGAACCCACTTTTATCACATCAAACTCCCTATGCGCCGCGAGGCCGCAGGTCGTATACTCTCGTCGGAACTTACACCGCTCAATGCTGCATTCCCAATCTTAGGATTGCGAACGCAAACCAATGAGCTTGGGCTTTCCAAATGATCCATGCGAGGAGTTGATCGATTCATGTATTCCCGTTTCATCATGCGCCGAGGCGTGTCCTGGCTGCTCTGCTGTTGTCTCCTGCTCGGCTTGTCGCTTGCCTACCGTCCCGCCACCGCTCATGCCGCGACCAACGTGTACACAATGTCGGCTTTTACGAACGCGAGCGAATCCAACCTGTATATGTACCAGTCGTACAACGCGACGAACTACGGGCTGATGAAAGGTCCGGCGTATACGCCGCCAACCGGGCTTATCCGCGACCCGAGCATCATGAAGCACACCGACGGCAGCTATTATATCGTCTACACGACGAACTGGAGCGGCAACACGATCGGCATCGCGTCCAGCCCGGACCGGCTGAATTGGACGTTCGTCCGCAACGTGACCTTGACGCTGCCGAGCGGCATCGGGCATACGTGGGCGCCGGAATGGTTCAAAGACACGGACGGCAGCTTGAACATCATCGTCTCCCTGTCCCCGGGCAACTACGCCAATTTTCTGCCCTACAAAATCACGGCGGCCTCCGGCAATCTCGCCACGACATCGTTCTCCGCGCCGGTCGCTCTCCAAGGGCTCGGTCCTAATTATATCGACACGTTCATCGTCAAGAGCGGAGGCACGTACCACGCGTTCACCAAGAATGAGACGACCAAATACATCGAATACGCGACGGCCTCCAGCTTGACCGGTCCTTATACGTTCCAACGCACCGGCGATTGGGCCGGCTGGGGCTCCTGGGTGGAGGGTCCCGCGCTCGTGCAGCTCGACAACGGCGCATGGCGCATCTATTTCGACTCCTATACCGACGCCGAATACTACTACAGCGACTCCTCCGGCGGTTTCCTCGCCTGGACGGCTCGCAAGGAGCTGACCCAGCTGTCGGGGACGGTGCGTCACATGACCGTGCTTAAGGAAACGGGACAGCCGGGCGATCTAAAGCGCGTCGAGTCCTACAACTATGCCGGCTACTACATGCGCCATTCCAACTATCAGGCCCGTCTCGACCAGAACGTCAGTCCGGCGGACGACGCCCGCTTCCGGATCGTCCCGGGCCTTGCCGCATCGTCGGGCGTATCCTTCGAATCGGTCAATTATCCCGGCTACTATTTGAGGCACAAAAATTACGCCCTCGTGCTGGAGAAGGACGACGGCACCGCGACGTTCAAGAACGACGCCACCTTCGTGAGAACGGCCGGGCTGGCCGCTTCAACCGGCTGGAGCTCTTATCGTTCCTATAATTACGCGGACCGCTACATTCGGCATTATAACAACGCCTTGAGAATCGACCCGATCTCGACCGCGCAGGAGAAAGCCGACGCCACGTTCCGCGAAGTTACGCCGTAAAGTTGAATTGGGGCATCTCGAGATCATCGCGGATGATGACGGATGCCCCTATTATCCCGTTGCGCTTCATGTTTCGCTCCTGAACGATGAAGCGGCCCACCTTCCCGTCTGGTCACGTTCCACGGCCCACGTTTCACGCTTCTTCGGCCTGCCGCTTCAATTCCGCTCTCCATGCCGGCGACAGCTCCAGCCAATGTATATCCAGGAGCGCCCCTTCCAACGCATACAACGCGACGAGATTGATCTGATCCGGATACATCGCCTTGAGCCTCCTGTATGCCCCCAGGGATCCGACGCGGCTCAGGTCTTCAACCCCCCGCACGCCGATCTGGCGTAGCAAATGTTCCGTTTTCGCGCCAATGTTTTTGAGCCTCATCGTCTTCCGCATCGTCATTTCCCCACCTCCTCGTAGACCGACATCGTCTCCCGCAGCTGCTTCACGATCATCCGCCTTAATTCCGACGGCTCCTCCACGACGGCATCCGCCCCGCAGCCGATGAAGAAGGAAGCCGCCCAAGCCATATAGTCCGGCGATATGCCTCTGCGTATGTACCCCGTGCCGTCTTCAAGCATCGTTAAGCCGCTCCCGAGCCAAGCATCTCCGCGGCAGCGAGTTACCCCTCGCTTCGTGAGCCGCACGCATAATCGATGCGTTTCCCGGCTTTCCGTCCGATCCCGCTCCGCGCGGAACCAATCCGCGATATCGAGCGCGCCGTGATCCCGCAGCGCGGATTGGTCTTCGCTCTGGGCAACGCGTCTCACCCGATCCGCTCGAAACAAGCGATACTCGCCGCTGCGTCCATCGTAAGCGGGACAATACCAGAGGCCGTTCATCGCATAGAGGCCCACGAGCTGAACGTCTATTTCGGTTTCCCCATGCTCGGACGCATACGAGATCCGAAGCCGTTTTTGTTCCAAGGCTCCTTCAAGCAAAGCGGGCAATAGCGGCGTTTCCACCGGGCGGTCGGGAACCCCGAACAGCAGACGGCGCCGAAGCGCGTCGATTCGCGACTTCGCGTCCTCCGGCAAGATACGGTAAAACTTGGCAAGCGCGCTTCGCCAGTTCGATTCCAGAGGCAAATCCCGATAATGCGTTAGCGATTGAGCGACTAAAAATAACCCTTCCGCTTCTTGCTCCGCAAACGTGATCGGCGGCAGCGAGCGTTCTTTCAGGATCCGGTAGCCCCCATGGACGCCAAGCTCCGCATAGATCGGCACGCCCATTGCGCTTAGCTCGTTCATATCGCGAAGCACTGTCCTTTTGGAGACGTCGAACCGATCAGCAAGCTCTTTCAACGTAAACTTTTGCCTGGTATTGATGGTTAGCAGCAGTTCGACCAGCCGCTCCGTCTTTTTCATGTCTGATCACCCTGTTCAAAATATAGCATAGAAAGGCGACAAGTTCTGTCCACATTAGACGGTATATTGATCGTGTAGAGAAGATTGAACTCAATATGAAGGAGCGCTTGCATATGAACCCATGTATGGAACTCGTAGTCTATCAACTACACGATAACGCCGACCCCGAGAAGTATCGGAAGTATATCGACATGCTGCAAAATGCGCTGCAAGGCGAAGAGGGATTTTTGGAGCGGCGCGTGTTCTACAATGCCGAGACCGGCTACTGGGTCGAAACGGTCCGGTGGGAGAACCGCGAAGCGGCCAAGCGATGCGAAGCTAGCTTGATGCGGCAGCCGTTCATGGCGGAAGCGATGACGCTCATTGACACGTCCACGCTGCAACTGCATTTGGTCCATCCCGTCCTAGAATGATTACCTGAACAAGCCCGTCCTCCTGTCGGGCTTGTTTGGGTAGTCTCCAGCTATGTCGGCGAGAAGTTCCCGGACATGAACGGTAAGGCGCAAGCACCGAAGTTCGTGTTGACGGCATCTTCGAGGGATAAGGAAGAATGGCGAGGTCGTCAAGAGGCGTGAGGTAGATCAATGCTTAAAATCTGCGAGGCGGGACAAGTCCCCGCCTCGTTTTTTCATATTTAGAGGAAAGTTGCCATTGTTGATGAGCACGTCACAATGTTGTAATTTTTGCACATTGTGCACAATTGCACTTTGGGCAATAATATATATAGACAGTAGCCTATCGTTATCCCATCCGACCACGAAGGAAAGGAGGCAGCTGTTTACGTGCTGCACGACAAGCTAACTCTGCGCGACAAAAAGAAGGAAGCGACGGCCGCCGCATTGGCGGAGACGGCATTCGAGCTGGCGCTTGTGCATGGGCTGGACGGCTTTATCGTCGACGATGTCGTGAAGAAGGCCGGCTATTCGAGAAGAACGTTCGCCAACTACTTCTCCTGCAAGGAAGAAGCGGTTGCGGCCGGCGCGGTGACCGTGACGAACGAAGAGGAATACACCGAGTTGTTGTTCGCCTCGCTGTCCCCGGATACGACGCCGCTCGACATGCTGTATCGTCTGATGACGATGCAGTTGACCAAGGATTTTCTGCTGCGGCTTCGCCGGTTCGTCTCGCTGGCCAAAGGATATCCTACCCTTGAGCCCTATAGTTTAAGCATTCTGCACCGGCTGCAGATGGCCGCCCAGCAATTGTTGGCGGAGTTCGCCGGCAACCGCTATCCCGCCGAATACACCCATCTGCTCGCCGGCGCGGTCTACGGCGCGTTCGTCCCGGTTCTCGACGGCAGCATGAACGTGCTGCTCCCCGGTGAAGAACCGGGCGACCAGACGGAGGCGATTACTTTCGAGCAGTATTTGAACTCGACCTTCGCGTATTTGCGTAACGGATTCTAAGTTTATTTTGGCTAATAAAGGAGCGCTTTACCCATGTCCACGTTTCTGTATAAGTTAGGCCGCACCGCCTACGATAAGCCATGGCATTTTCTCATCAGCTGGGTCGTCATTCTCGGGATCGTCGGCGCCATGCTCGGCATCAACGGCATTCATTCCAGCTCCGAGATGAAGATCGCTGGCACCGAATCGCAAAAGGTGCTCGACAAGTTAACGGAAGAGCTGCCGGCCGCGTCCGGCGGGCAAGCAAGCATCGTGTTCACCGCGCCCGAAGGGCAGCGGCTGGATACGCCCGAACGGCTGGCGGCCATCCAGAAGGCCGTCGGCGGCATCTATGCCAAGGATTATGTCATTAACCCGGCTGAATTGGCAGCCGCGGCCGGCGCTTCGGCTGCCACCGGCGGCCAAGATGCCCAAGGCAATGCCGCGGCGCAAGCCGGTCAAGACGCAGCTGCCCAAGGCGGCCAAGCGAGCGCCGGCGCGGACCAAGCCGCTGCATCCGGCGGCGAAGCGCCTCCCTACGGCCCGCTGATCGTGGACGGCGTGCCGGTCATCGGCGCCATGATTTCCTCCGACGCCAGCGTCGCCTTGTTCCAATTCCAGTTCACCGAGCAGCTGACGTCGCTGCCGGCCACCGTGCCGGACGAGGTAATGGCCGCGGTGAACGTGGCGCAGGAAGGCAACACCGGCATCGGCGTCATCCCGAGCGAGTCGCTGTCGACCATGCCGGCGATCGGCTCGACGGAAGCGATCGGCATCGCCGTCGCCGCCGTCGTCCTGTTCATCACCCTCGGCTCCATCGTCGCCGCGGGTCTGCCGCTGCTCACCGCGATTTTCGGCGTGGCCATCAGCATCGGCGGCGCGTTCGCGCTCTCGAAGTTCGTCCAGATGACCGACATTACGCCGGCTCTGGCCGTCATGATCGGCCTTGCGGTCGGGATCGACTACTCGCTATTTATCGTCAACCGGCAGCGCCGCATGATCCTGGATGAAGGGTTGACTGCGCGCGAAGCAGCCAGCCGGGCGGTCGGTACCGCCGGCAGCGCCGTCTTCTTCGCCGGCCTGACCGTTATTATCGCGCTGTGCGGCATGCTCGTGATCGGGATCCAATTCCTGTCGACGATGGCGCTCGTCGCCGCGGCGACCGTCCTCGTCACCGTTCTGCTGTCCTTGACCTTGCTCCCGGCGCTGCTCGGCTTCGTGGGCGAGAAGATCTGCACGGCCAAGTCGCGCGAGGCAGCCAAGACGTCCGCGAAGAAAGCCAATCAAGGGTTCGCGCATCGCTGGGCGAAGGGAACCGTCAAGTTCCGCTGGCTCATTATCGTCGGCGTCATCATCGTACTCGGCGCAGCCGCGATTCCGGTCGCCAAGATGGATCTCGGCATTCCGTCCGGCGCCTCGGCGGATCTCGACACGACGGCTAGACAAAGCTACGACGCGATCACCAAGGGCTTCGGCGAAGGCTTCAACGGCACCCTGCTGCTGGTCGCAGAGCCGAAAGACGCCTCGGCGACGATGAAGCCGGAGCAGCTTGGCGCGCTCGTCCAAGAGCTGCAGAAGCACGAGAACGTGTCCGTCGTGACCCCAATGGGCTTTAACGAGACCGGCAGCATGGCGATTATCAGCCTGATCCCGAAGACGGGACCAACGGATAAAGAAACGAAGGATCTCGTGCATGCGCTGCGCGATCCGGATTCCAGCTTCGCCAAGGCGGCGAACGCAGTGATCGGCGTCACCGGCTTTACAGCCATCAACATCGACATGTCGGCGAAGCTCGCCGAAGTGTTCCCGCTGTACGTCGGCATCATCGTCTTGCTGTCGCTCATCATTTTGCTCCTCGTCTTCCGCTCGGTCATCGTGCCGATAAAGGCGACGGTCGGCTTCATTCTGAGCATCCTGGCCACCTTCGGCTTGACGACCGCCGTCTACCAGTGGGGCTGGATGCACGACGTGTTCGGCTTCGACACCGGCGGCCCGCTGCTCAGCTTCATGCCAATCATGGTCACCGGCATTCTGTACGGATTGGCGATGGATTATCAAGTGTTCCTCGTTAGCTCCATGCGCGAGTCTTACGTCCACGGCAAACGCGGCACCGAGAGCGTCGTGAACGGCTACGAGATGGCGAGCCGCGTCGTCTTGGCCGCCGCCGTCATCATGGTGTCCGTATTCGCCGGCTTCATCTTCGCGCCGGACGCGATGATCCGTCAGATCGGCTTCGCGCTCGCGGCCGGCATTCTGATCGATGCGTTCATCGTGCGCATGACGCTCGTACCCGCGATCATGTCGGTATTCGGCGACAAAGCGTGGTGGCTGCCGCGCTGGCTGGACCGCCTGCTGCCGAACCTCGACGTCGAGGGCGACAAGCTGATCGCCAAGCTGAAAGCCGAAGGCCAGTCGAAAGCGAAGAAGGCGGTTTAATCGCAATAGACGGCGCAGCGCTTACAGCGTCAAACCACAAAAGGTACGGCCCCGCACCATGCGGAGGCCGTACCTTTTTTAGTTTTCGTATTCCATGCCGTTCCAAGTCCAATAGGTATCCTCGACGATAATATCTTTCCAATCGGCCTGCGGATTGTGGACGATGCCGACTTCACCCGCATCTGCAGATGAAGCCGCCCATACTTCCCTATCCCGCCTCGACGCCGGTCATCGGCCAGCTACAGGCAAAACCGCTCCAAATACCCCGTAATATAAGCGGCCTGCAAGCGCCGCACCTCCTCCGTGTAATGCACATGGTCACAGAAGGCGTCCGAGCCGAAGGTTCGGGTGAACGCGTACAGATCGAGCGCGGCCACAGCATGCCTGCTCATCACCTCGTCCGCGATCGCATTGTAAGCGACGACATCGTCATGGTAACGATGAAAGGCGGCGATGCGCGCATTATGAATTTCTTCGACCGCATCGGTGGTGCGAAGCCATATGACGGCTTGCGTCATTTCCCGCGCAATAATGACGATCTCCTCCAAATTGCGGCGGTACTGATCCGGCGGCACCTGCTTCTCTCCCGTCCCCGGGTCCGTCTTCAGATCATGCAGACCGCAGTTGAGAAGCAGCAGATCATACCGCGTCCCTCTCGCCTGCTCGCTCTTCAGATAGTCGAGCACCATCGCGCTATCTCCGCCGTTCACGCCGACGGGATGGTCCAGATCGGCGAGCGCCTCTTCTTCGCCCCTCTTCCGGTCGTAAAGGAACCGCTCATCGGTCATCCGCTTTAAGTAAGGCCCATACTGAATGGATATACTATCACCCAGGATAAAGATCGATCTCATGATACGAACGCCTCCCCTGCTTTTCGACTTCCAGTCGTTTCCTCCCCTACTATAAAACGATGACCGCATTCGGCACAATAGACCCTTTTGGACCATCGTCTACCTACCGGCTTTAACGGGAAACGCGAAAACAACCACCCCGGCGAAAGGAGTGGTTGTTCACGAATACCGCATATTTCGCGCCGGAGTTAGTCGTTTATCGCGGCGGGCTCCTTCTTCATCCGGTACATGCGCTCATCCGCCCGCTTGTACAGATCGTCGGCGTTCTCGCCGTCATGCGGATAATGGCTGATGCCCACGCTCAGCGTTACCTCGATCTCTTCGCCGTCGGCAAGCCGGAACGGACCGGCCTCCTTCAACTGCCGAAGCTTCGCGAGAAAGCGTTCCGCCTCCTGCTGGCCGGCGGTCAGCACGACGAATTCATCGCCGGCGAACCGCGCGACGAAATCCCCTGGCCCGGCTGCCTCGGTCAGCTTCGCCGCGACATGACATAGCGCGAGGTCGCCCGCATGATGGCCGTGATTGTCATTGATGGCTTTGAATTTGTTCAGGTCCATTAGAATCAGTGCGAACGAGTCCGCAACGCTCAGCAGCCGGTCTAATTCCCGTTGGAACGCCGCGCGGTTGTACAGGCCGGTCAGCCCGTCGTGATAAGCCAAATACGTGATCTGCCGCTCGTTGTGCTTCATCTCCGTAATGTCCCGGATCATGATGAATTGCAGCGTTTCGCCCCCGACGACGATGAATTCGGAATCCATGGCGACGGTACGGTCCATCCCGAGCGCGGCGGCCAGCGTCAGCTCCGTATTCTGCATTCTGGTCTGAGCGTGAAAAGAGGCCTCATAATGACGCTGCCATGCTTCCCGCTTCGTCTCCGACACGCTGTGCATAATGTTCGAGGAAGAGGCCGGCAATTTCAAAATTTCGAGCGCGACCGGGCTGGCTTCCCGGATGCCGCCCTGCTGATCGACGATCAGAATGCCGAGCGGCGCCTGCTCGAACAAGATGCGATAGCGCTGCTCGAACGACGGGAGAACGTTATATTTGACCATGTTGATGAAAATCCCGACCATGGCGAACAGCATGGAATGCGTCGTCAGCTTGTCCAAATAATACTGCTGCGATTGGAACAGAATGCTCGCGACGTTGATCCCGATCCCGAATCCGCTCGCCAGGAGCATGGCCGTGAGCAGAATCCGGGCCGGGCCTGGCTCTCGTCGGAACAACGGAATGAACAACCGCAGGATGGTCCCGAGCGCGACGAACGTGAGCCCCCAGAACAGATACATGCCAGGACCGGGTTCGTAGAAGACGGAGCCGTTCGGCCGCAAGCCGACATAATCGGCGGAGGACAGGAAAGGAAGCGATAGCAGCTGGACGAGAAATGCGGCGATCAGCGCCTTGTACCAACGCGAATGTTTCTTCTCATAGGCGCGGGTATAGAGAAACCAATAATGAAGAACCGCGGTCAGCAAGAGCGTGATCAGCGGAAAAAGGACATATAAGAGGATCGAGGCCCGGTGATGGAGCGGCGCGCTGTTCATGAAGAACATCGCCATAAAATTCAAGGCCGCCACGGCGAACATCCGCCCGGCCGCCCGATAGAGGCTGTTCCGATAATCCCGGCACAGAATGAGCACGGTCATGCAGACCATGGCCAGCGCGGGAATGAGATAAATGATGGCAAGCAGGTAAATATTCATCCTTTTACCCTCTCTAAGGTGTCATAGGTAAGTTATATCACATCCGCTACAGGCCGTCTATTAGACTGAAGATGGTGAAGTTTGGGTATGATAGGCGGAATTGCCCGCTGCTGCTTGACGGGATTTCCCGATCATGCGATACTAAGCAGCATCACCCGACCGAACGGTCGGTCGGGTACTTCGAATGCTACTGGCTTAACGACGAAAGCTTGCGTTTACGATTCATACCTGACGACGGGAGAGATGACGATGCATATTCTTGACGATTTGGCATTCCGGGGGCTCGTTCACCAGGCAACCGACCTGGAAGGACTGCGCGAACAACTGAATACGGGGACCGTGAAGCTGTATGCCGGCTTCGATCCGACGGCGGAGAGCCTCCATATCGGCCACCTGCTGCCCATCCTGACCTTACGGCGCTTCCAGCAAGCCGGCCACGTCCCCTTCGCGCTCGTCGGCGGCGCGACCGGCATGATCGGCGATCCGACCGGACGAAGCGAGGAGCGCCCGTACAATACGCACGAGACGGTAGAACAATGGACGAGCAGCATCCGCAGCCAGCTGTCCCGCTTCCTCGACTTCGACCATCCGGAGCGTCCGGCGCGCGTCTTCAACAACTACGACTGGTTCCGCGCGATCAACGTCATCGAGTTCCTGCGCGACACCGGCATTCGGTTCACGGTTAATTACATGCTCGCCAAGGAAACCGTCCAAAGCCGCCTGCCGCTCGGCATTTCGTTCACGGAGATGAGCTACATGCTGCTGCAGGCGTACGATTTCCGCTTCCTCCATCAGGAGCACGGCTGCTCCCTCCAGATCGGCGGCAGCGATCAATGGGGCAATATTACCGCTGGCCTGGAGCTCATCTCCCGCACGGAAGGCGGCGAAGCGTTCGGCCTGACGATGCCGCTGATCATGAAGTCCGACGGCACGAAATTCGGCAAGACCGCCGGCGGCGCGATCTGGCTCGATCCGGCCAAGACGTCGCCATACCGGTTCTACCAATTCTGGCTGCAGACCGACGACGCGGACGTGATCCGGTTCATCAAGTACTTCACGTTCCTCGCCAAGGCGGAGATTGAGCGGCTGGAGCAAGCGGTGCGGACTGCGCCCGAGCTTCGCGAAGCACAGACGGTGCTCGCCCGCGAGTTGACGCTTCTCGTGCACGGCGAGGAGGCGCTAAGCGGCGCGATTCGCGTCAGCGAAGCGCTATTCCGGGGGAACGTCGAGACGCTGACGGCTGCCGAGCTGGCCGACGCGGCGCAGAGCATCCCGACGGCGCAGATCGAGGCGGCCAGCCTGAACGTGATCGACCTGCTCGTCGCGGCCAGTGCCGCTTCGTCCAAGCGGCAGGCGCGCGAGGACGTGCAGAACGGCGCCGTGACGCTGAATGGAACGAAGATCCGCGACGCGAACCATATCGTCGCCGCGGAGCAAGCGCTTCACGGCCGGTATGTCCTCGCGAAGGTCGGGAAGAAAAAATACGTCATGGCCGACTTCGGCCGCTAAGGAGCTCGCACCGGCATGATCGTGGAACAAATCAAACAGCAGGCGCTCCGCTTGTTCGCCTCCAAAGGCTACGAAGCGACCTCGCTTGATATGATCGCAACGGAAGTAGGACGCAAGAAGCCTTCGCTGTACACCCATTTCGCCGGGAAGGAGCAGCTGTTCCTCGCCGTCTTCAACGAAGCGATCGCGGAGGAAATCCGGGTCTTGGAGGAATTCTACGACCGGCATAGCGGGCAGCCGTTCGAGCAGACGCTGCTGCGCCTCATCGAAACCTACAAGGAACGCTACATGCGCGACGACCGTCTGAAGCTCATTCTCTACCACGGGTTTATTATCCCGCAGGTGCACGAGGAGACGATCAAGGACGCGCTGAATCGGTATTTCGACCGGAAGGAGCAGCTTGCCCGGCAGCGGCTGACTGATGCCGCGTCCAGCTTGGCCGTCGATGTCGATGCCGCCGTGCTGGCGTATTCCAACCTGCTGGAGGGGATGCTGGTGGAGCTCATCTATGCCGGGACGGATCGATTCGACCGGCGGCTCGCCGGATCGTGGGAGGTTTTCCGGCGCGGAATTCTGAAGAAACCTTAATATTTATTGGTCCTAACAGGCTATTCCAAGTGCGAGGCCCCTCGGAGATAATCAAATGGGCAGTCGGAGGGCCCGCCTCTGCCGACCCCAAATTGATCTCGAATGGAGGCATCGTAATGAACCAGAACCAAAAGCCGGGCGCGCGGAGAAGGCCGATCAAATTCGCGGCATCCCTCGTGCTCGCCATGCTGATGTTCGGCATGTCCGTCATCCCCGCGATCGCGGCGACCCCCGCCAAGACCGTCAACGCTTCGGCCACGCTCGCGTACAACCTGAAGGGGCTGAAGCACAACGTGGCCGTCCAGAAGGCGTACATCGCCTCGACGTACCTGTACGTCACGCAGCGCTCCGGAGGGACCGTCTACCTGTCCCGCCTGCTCATCAACGGCAATGACGCCACCTATGTGGACGAGATGACGATCACCAACTCCGGTCACGGCCAATCGCTCGACATGTACACGTACAACGGGATCAATTACTTCTATTTCAGCTCGAAAGCGGATGCCTCCACCTCATACTACTGGTCGCTGCAGGTAGCGAGATTGCAGTACAAGGCCGGTGCGACCTACGATTATACCGATCTGCACCGCTTTACGTACATGAACTATGCGAACAAAACCGGCGCTCGCCTAGGCGAGACGTACCGGGTCGACGGCGGCGGCAACAGCACGCATACGGTATTCCGCGTCCAGACGGCGGAAGGCACGGTGACGTGGTCCATCTATGACACGGTCAAGCTGAACCGGCTGCTCGACGCCAATGAGCAGGTACGCATGGACAGCGCCGAGGCGGTCGCCGCCTGCGTCGGCAGCTTCACCCAGTCGGGCAGCGGCATCGTTCGTCCGAATGGCTCGTTCCAAGGGCTCGATATGCTCGGCAGCACCGAAATCTACACGTCCGGCGGCGCGGAGGGCGAGACGCCGCAAATCGCGAAGATGTCAGGTTCCGGCGCCTACAATACGCTCGTGAAAATCACGAACGTGGGCAATCACGAGATCGAGGGCGTCCAAACGAAGAACGGCAACGTTTATTTCACGATCGTGACCGATCCGGTCAACAAGCAAAATACGCAAAAGGTGTATTTCGTGCCGGATAGCATTTTCTAAGCTGCGCCTAGGCGCGAATAAAGAAAGGCAGCCGTTGGTCATATTGACCGGGGCTGCCTTTTGCGTTCACATATGTATGGGCGAGCCTCGGCTCATTTAGGGCCCCGTACCGACGCTCTCCACGTACCAGAACGGCCCGGCTTGCTTCACATAGAACACGCCGATCTCATCGCCCGTCGCGCGATCGACATATCCGCGTACATCGTACAGATGCCCGTACGCACGGTCCTTCCGCTCCGTATTCGCAACCGTTGCCGTCAAACTGTCGATCGGATGCAGATGGAGGAGCATATAGCGGCGAATCGCCAGCTCCGGCGACAAGAACGAAACGATCCACAGCGCGGCTATCGCCGCGATCGCGAGCTTCCATTTGTGTTTCCGCAGCCACGGCAACCGATGCACCTCCCTCTTCCGCCCCGCTTATATTAACAGCATCATTCCTATGAACGATTGCACGCGAGATTCCCTGCCTACTCCACCGACTCGAACAGGAATGGCGCACCATTGACATACGCATTCAGCAGCGCCTCCGCATACGGCTGCTCTTCGATCAAGCCTGCCGTCTCGAGCGGATTCTCCGCGTGAAAGCTGTAGCTTTCGATGATCGCCATGATGAGGAAAGATTCCAGCTTCGAGATCGCCGCATCCTCCAACGGCCTCGCTTCCTCGTAGCCCGCCAGGAAACTGGCTCTGTGCGCGGGGGGCATGCCCATGATCGCCTGCGCCATGTCATAGAGATGATAGCCGTAGCCGCAGCGGCCGAAGTCAATCG
This sequence comes from Paenibacillus xanthanilyticus, assembly GCF_042682185.1. Classification (NCBI taxonomy): domain Bacteria; kingdom Bacillati; phylum Bacillota; class Bacilli; order Caryophanales; family Paenibacillaceae; genus Paenibacillus; species Paenibacillus xanthanilyticus. The sequence goes on from NZ_JBHUHA010000002.1 coordinate 1,444,607, forward strand.
GGTACGGCTCGTTCTCGCGAAAAACGACGTTGCCGATGTGCAAATCCGCATGGATCATCCCATAGTTCTGCGTTTGACCGGATAAGGCTGCGAGCGCGGCCTCCACTTGATCAGCCGCCTTGACGTACAGCGCCATCGCCTCCTCCGAGATGAAAGGTCGATGATGCCGCTTCAGATGCGCCCAGTCGCGCCTAAAGCTATCCAGTCCCCAAGCCGGGCGCGAGAAATGAGCGGACGGCTGAAAATCGGCGCTTGCCTCGTGCAGCTTCGCCATCAGCGCCCCCATTGCCCGCGCGGCCTCCTCGGTCAGCGCCCCGCGTCCCCCCTGTTCGCCCTCGATCCACGTCAATACAGTCGCGGTAAGCTGCTGCCCGCCGTGCGTGGAGGCATCCGTCAGGAAAGCGCCGTCTCGATTCGCAACCGCTTCGGGGATCATCAGACCTTTGCGCTTCAGCGCGGCCAGCCATTCGAGCTCCGAGGCGATTTCCGGACGCGGCTTGCTGCCGGGATGAATACGGAGCAGGTACGATTCCTTTTCGCCAACTTCGATACGGAAGGTGACATGCTCGGACACTTGAATAAAGCGAATCGCGTTCCAGTCCAGCTCATACTGCCGCATCGCCTGAAGCGCGGCTTGCTTGGCCGCTGCGAGCGTCTGGCGCCGACTGGCATCCGTTTCGATTGAAAAACCGCTATTCATGGCATTTTCTCCTTGTTGACCATGTCTCCGCTCACTCGTTCAAACAGCTCCCGATAATGCGTCAATCCAAAAACCCGTTCCAGTCCTGCGATATTCGCCCAGAATTCTTCTTCATTGAATCCTTCGAAGTCTTCCGAGATGCGCCAAGCCAGATTATGAAACGCATGCGCAATCCGGAATACTCGATTCCAATTGTCCTCGTTGTACGCGCCGCCGTTCTTGATATCCAGGAACGCTTGGTAATTCAACGTTAAATACGCCTTCCTTCTACGATCATCCATGCGCGCCACTTGTTCCTTTCCTAAGCCGAATAAAAAAGCTGTTCTTCGTTCCCGTTCCTTCTCTAAACGAGGCTAGCACGAGCTGGAAGCGGCGCAAGCCCGCTCGAGATAGGTTCGAAAATCCGCGACCGACGTAAAAAGGTGATCCGGCGCTTTCGCCGACAGCTGCTCCGGGTCGGCCGTCTCGGCCCATGCCGCCGATACGATCGGGACGCCCGCTTCGCGGGACGCGTCGATATCGCTTGGCGCATCGCCGACATAGAGCGTCTCGTCCGGCGCGGCGCCGAGCCGCTGCAGCACGTTCGCGATGCCTTGTACCTTCCGCGGTCCCTGCGGCGATCCGGTCTCGACGACTTCGAAATACGAATCGAGGCCGAATACATCCAGCGTGATGTCCGTGCTTCTCTGACCTTTCCCGGTAACCATGGCCAACCGAATGCCGCTTCGCTTCGCCCAATCGAGAATCTCCACGATCCCTTCGAACGGCTCGGCGCAGACGTGATGAAGCTCGCGATAGTGAGCGAGGTAATCTTCAATGCCTTGATCGTAAGCATCCGGGATAAGCGCCAGCACGGTTCCTTCTTCGGACGGTCCGAACGTATCGATGATCTCCTGTTCGCCGAGCGTCCTGCCCGCATGCGGTTCAATGGCGGCTTTGAACGCGGCGATGCACAGCGGCAGCGTATTGCCGATCGTCCCGTCCAGATCAAAAATAATTGCTTTCAGCATGATCAAGCTCCTCCGTCTGGAAATATGACCCATCTATTCTCTTACGACGCGGCTGAGCGTGAAAAAGATTACCAGGCGACGCGCAAACTACTCGGATTGGACAATCGGCGCTACCATGCGGTCGATATACTGATGGAAAATCTCGTAGTTCTCTTTCACCTGCCGCATGTTGGCATCGAGCGTATTCCCCTCCAAGGGGGCGGCAGGGAACGGGAAAAAGTACTTATTGTACTGTGCAAAGAGCGTCGGATCCTTCTCTTTAATCGCGGCGAGCTTCTGCACGCGCGCCTGCGTGTATTTCGTCTCGCCTTGGTACATGCCCTCCACTTCTGCAAGCAGCTCCGGCAGCGTGCGCGGCGGGTTAGCCTCCAGATCGGCGAGATCATCCTCGCCCGCCTGCCATTCCTTGACCGCATCTTCCTTGCGCGCATCCGACAGCAGCTCGCGAACGCCGACAACCTCGTTAATGTCGCGCAGCAGCGCTTCGTCCGGAATCTCCGGTGCCGGCTCGCGGGCTGCCTCCGACGGCTCGTCCGGCCGCTCATCCGCCTTCTCCTCTGCTGCATCAGAAGGCTCGTCCCTCTCGCTCTGCGGCGATGGTGAGACGACAGGCACAGGCTCCGGCAACGACGGTTCATATTGCGTAATCGCCACACCCGCGGCGACGGCCGCGATGGCTGCGACGACGACGGCAATTGCCTTTAGCTTCAAATGCATCCCCCTCCGTCCGATCCCGTCGCGCTTAGCGAACGCGGCGATTCATCAGTCTTTCGTTACGTTGGAACCCGTACTGCTCGTACAAGCCGTGGGCATCGAGCGTCCCGAGCAGGCCATGCAGGCTGCCGAATTGCTCGATGATGCAGGCGATCAGCTGCTTGCCCAGCCCCTGCTTCGTGCAAGCACTCCCACTTTTTGGATGTAATTATAAGGAGCAGGCGCCTATTTCTCAAGCTGAATTTTCGACTGATCTCGTCGCCTCCGCCAATCATGGGGCCTTCGATTAAAGCTCTGTCACCGCCCTCTCATTCCGGTGGTTGCCTCCTCCGTCACCGGTGATCCTCCACGCGATCGCGAATTCGCCTTGGGCTCGCCGGCCGGTAACGACGATCCGTACCGTGGATGGCTCATCCACCTGATAGCCCATCCATTCGCCGTCATCCTGCACATCGTTGGTAGAACTCACTCCCTCTCCCTTTAAGCCGTACCCGTAGCCCCCGCCGTTCGAGATGCGCCAGTCGATCCGGTAGAACAACGTTTGCCCCCGCTCAAGCTCGATTGGAATCTCTTTCTTCCCATGAAAATAATCGAACTTCGCCTGGTAGCCATCCGCGCTTCTGTTCTCCGACCACTGCTCGGTTACCGTAAAATCAGCCATGGACACATACAAGGATGCGGCCAATAGCAGGACGGCTGCCGCTCCGCTATACGGCCACCACGCACGGTAAATAAGGGCTGCGCCTAGGAAGGTCAGCGAGCACGCCACACCGTAGAACCCGCCGAACAGCACCCACAGCCATTGGCTCGGATACCACGCCAAGAACGGAAGAACCCCGCCAAGGATATACAACAGCAGGGTAAACGCCGCCTTGGCCGGACTCCTCTTCAGCTTCCAGAGCGCCGCATCTACGACGACGGCGAACAGCACCGCGTAGCCGTATACGAACGCCCACAGCGGGAACTCGCGAGTCAGCTCCGCCATTTCAACCAAATCCAGCCCAGCCGTTAACGCAAGAAACCCGAGAAAAACCGTTCCGGCCGCGGCTAATTTGGATGACGCGTAAGCCGCCGCTCGCGTCCATGCGAATCCGTTGAACAACGTCATCGTTTTGCCTCCCTTGAATTTGCTGCTTCCAAGGTACCAAGAATTGAAGGCGTCCGTCAGTTCTAACTTTCATAGAACCCGCCCCATTCTTTGCAATTAATTCATCAAACGTTTACTTCCCATTATTCAACCTTTTGTAAAGTAAGAATCGTTCAGCTTGCGAAAAGGAGAGAATGTTGATGAAGATTGCGGAAAAGATGCGAAGATGGGGCACGACCGCGGCGCTAAGTTCGATGCTTGTCGGGCTCGTGCAGCCAGCAGGCGTCAGCTGGGCCGAGGACGTACCTGCGCTCACGCCGGCGTTATCGCCGCCGAAGCTGCTGATTACAGAGCTCGTGCCGGATACGGCGAATATCGACGGAAGCGACGGCTATGAGTTTATCGAGGTATATAACAACTCGGATGCCGCGATTAACTTCAATGACTATAAACTGAGTTATGAGTATGGGAGCGGCACGAAGGTTGCATGGAACACGATCTATACGGGCGACAAAATGATTCCTCCCGGTCAAACCATCATTTTCTGGGTGATGAACGGCAAGAACGGGACTGCGACCGCCGAGCAATTCAATCGCAACTTCGGCGCTTCGCTAACCGAGAACGTCAATCTGTTCCGGCTGGCGGAGACAGGCGGGATGCATAATAGCCAGCCTCGCAGCCTGGTTATTCGCGATTCGGCAGGCACGGAGATCTCCAGCGCATCCTACCAGAACGACGCGCAAACGGAAGAGAATAAAGGCATTCTCTATCAGCATCCAGCCGCAAACAAGAGCGAGATGGTCATGATGCCGCAGCCCGGCACGATAGCCGCCACGCCGGGACAAGTCGCCGCGGAGCAGCTGATTCCGGCGCCGCCGGCGGCAATTACGCACGCGCCGCAGCAGCAGGCTCCTGCCGATCAAGCCTACAAGGTAGACGCCGTCATCACGGGCGGCGCGGCAGTGACGGGCGCGGTGTACTATAAAACCAACCTGCAGCAGACGCATGCCGCTCTCCCGATGAACGCGGCCGGCACCGCCTATTCCGCTTCGATCCCGAGCGCGAATCTGACGGGCGCAAGCCAGCTGACCTATTACATCCAAGCGCAGCGTGGCAGCGAAGAGCCGGTGAAGACGGCGGAATACACGGTACAGCTGACCGCTCCGACAGAACCGAACGAGCCGAATAAGCCGGCGGACGGTCCGTCGCTGCTCATTACGGAACTTGTGCCGGACACCTCCAATGTGACGGGCGAAGACGGCAAAGGCTACGATGCCTACGAGTTTGTCGAGATCTACAATAATACGGATGCGACGATCAACTTCAAGGATTACAAGCTGTTCTACGAGTATGAGAAGCGCAGCAATCCTACGCAGTGGAAGCCCGTCCACACGGGAGACATGCCGATTCCGGCGGGACAAGCCATCGTGCTGTGGGTGACGAACGACGGCAACGACGGCGACGATAACAATGCCGGTTCCGGCGCGATCACCGCAGCCCAATTCAACGGCCTATTCGGCACCGCGCTGACCGAGAACGTGAATCTGTTCCGGCTGGCGGAGTCGGGCGGCATGGCGAACGGCGATCCGCGCTCCTTGTCGATCCAAAATGCGGCCGGTACGGAGATTGCGTACGCCTCGTTCAACGATAGTACAACCGACCAAACGCAGCCCGACAAAGGCATCCTCTACCAGCATCCGGTCAAGGGCTCGACCCAGATGGTCATGATGGCGAATCCCGGCACGAAGCCGGGTACGCCCGGCGCGGTCGCGGCCGAGCAGCTGATTCCGCCTGTCGTGCAGATGCCGCTCGCCATTACGCATACGCCGGCGGCAAACGCTTATAATAGCGTCGCTTATCCGGTAACCGCCGCCGTCTCGGGCGGCAGTGCGGCGACGTCCGTCGCGGTTCATTACAAAACCGAACTCGCCCAGACCTATGCCAGCGCCGCGATGACGGCGGGCGGCGGCGCGTTCACGGCCGATATTCCAGCCGCGGCGCTCGCCGGCGCCACGAAGCTGACGTATTACATCGAGGCGCGGGATGGCGAGCGCGAGCCGGTCCGGTCGACCGAGTTCAACGTGACGCTCATGACAGCCGCCAATGATTCCGGCGTTCCGCCGCTGCTCGTCACCGAGGTGCTGCCGAACAGCGCCACGAATATCGGCAGCTCGGACGCTTATGAGTTCATCGAGATCTACAACAACTCGGCGCAGACGGTCAACTTCAAGGATTACAAGCTCTACTACCGGTACACGGACAGCGGTCCGGACGCGGACGTCGTCTGGAATACCGAACGGGAGGATCTGATGATCGCCCCGGGCGCCACGCTCGTGTTCTGGATCATCAACAGCGCCAATACCACAAGCACGGTGGCGGATTTCAACAAGGAATTCGGCACGAGCCTGACCGAAGGCAAAGATATTGTGAAAATGTACAGCGATGGCATGGCGAACGGCTCCAAGCGCGGCATCGCGATCGGCACGAACACGCACAAGGACATCGCGGTCGCCTATTACGACGGCAGTACGACTAACGTCGCCAACAAGGGCTTCCATTACAAATTCCCGACAGGCAGCGCCACCGAGATGATCGCGCATGCATCCGGCACGCTGGCCGCCTCGCCGGGCAGCATCGAGGCCGGGCAGGTACCGGAGAGGCTAAGCGCCGTGAATGCGGATACCTCGGCGCCAGTCATCGCCGATCGGACCGGCAAGACCGAGATCAGCGAGATGGGCAATCTGGCGATTACGGCCGACGTTACGGACGAGACCGACGTCAAGACGGTCGCCTTGTATTACCGCACGGATGCCAGCGCTGCATTCACGAAGCGCTATTTGTATGAAGATTACGCGGACAAAATGTTTCATCTTACGATCTACTCGCCCGAGCTGATCGGACGCCAAGCGGTGGAGTATTACTACGAGGCGTCAGACGGCACCCACACGGTGAAATCCGACCCGTTCAAGGTGAACATTCTGACCAAGCACAGCCATGCCGATCTGCGGCTGAACGTGAAGGACGGCGATATTCTGAGCGGCGCCCGCGTCGTCAAGGGCACGTCCGAGCAGGAGACGGCCGATGCGCTGAAGCTGGCCGTAGACGGCAAGGAAGCGACGCCGACCTATCGCGCGCTGGAGGAGGACGCTTATTTCGCCTTCGAGGCGACGGGCGTCAACTATTACTTCAAGAATGCGGTCACGACGGGTAAAGAGATTCTCTATACGTTCATGGATCCGATCAATACGTGGACGACGCTGACCTACCCGATCGACGCCAGCCGCCTTCACGAGGGCGCGAACGAGATCGCGGTCCGGGCGGCGACCAAATCCGGTCCGTTCGACGACCGGGAGGAAGAGAACAAGGACGATTTCAAAATCCGCAACGTGCGCCTCGTGCTGGCGGACGGCACGGTGATCTACGATCCGAAGTACAATAAGCCCGAAGAAGTGCTGGCCATGGGCGACAGCGCTAATACGCACGAGGGCATCGAGTTCAACTTCGCGTTAACGCAAGCCGAGCTGTTGGCCAAAGCGTACGCGTGGAAAACGACGGAGGCGCAGGACGGGCCGCACGTGGTCACGGTCGAAGACGCCGCCGGCAAGAAAATAACCGCCAATGTGACGGTCGACAACACGGCGCCTGCCATTAAACCTACTGTCGTAGAAGGCAAGGAATACCGCGGAACATTCACGTTGAACGCCGAGACGGCCGATCCGCTCGCGGGCGTGCAATCCGTCTCCGCCAAGCTGGACGGCGCGGCGATCGACCTGCCGTACGCGACTTCTTCCGGCAAGCTGACGAAGGGTGAACACCTCTTCGAGGTGACGGCCGTCGACAAGGCGGGCAATAAAGCGACGAAGACGATCCGCTTCAGGGTGGCCGACGAGAATCCGGGCAAGCCGGAGCTGGTATCCCCGGCGAACGGTCAGACTGACGTCTCGACCTCTCCGACTTTGATCGTCAAGCTGTCCGACCCGCTGGGCGACGAGCAGAAGGCCTCCTTCTACCGCGGCTTCCGCTATGACGGCGCTAATCGCGACGGACTGCAAGCGTTCACCGGCGCTTCCGAGACCGAACCGCCGAAGAAGCAAGCCCCGGACGGCGAGCAAGCGATGTCTGCGGCCGATCTCAACCAGATCGGCTCGGTCGATAAGACGTACCTGACCACGGACTCCGAGGAGAAATTCCCGTACCACCGGTTCGCGATCGACCTGGACGATTCGGTGAAGGCGACCGACCGGGTAGAGGTCAAGTGGCAGGGCCACTCGCTCGAAGGCCGCAAAGTCAGTCTGTATGCGTGGAACAAGGCCAATCAGAAGTGGGACATGCTCACGAGTAAAATCGCGGGCGCCGGGGATTTCGAGCTGACCAGCACGGTAGAAGCCGGACCATACAATACAGACGGCAGCCTGCATGTGCTCGTTCAGGACGAGAAGCCGGTATCCGAGGATCCGTACGATTTCACGTTCGTCTGGATGTCGGATACGCAGTATTATTCCGAGAGTTACCCGGATATCTATACGAAGAACGTGCAATGGATCGTGGATAACGAAACGAAGGAAGATATCCGGTACGTCATTCATACCGGGGATATCGTGGACGAGGCCGACCAGCCGCACCAGTGGGAGAACGCCAACGCTTCCATGAGCATTCTCGACAAATCGGGCATTCCATACGGCGTGCTCGCCGGCAACCATGACGTATCGCACCAAACCGGCGACTACCGCTATTATTGGGAGCACTACGGCGAGAACCGCTTCAACCAGCAGCCGACGTACGGCGGCTCGTACCAGAACAACCGCGGCCACTACGACCTCGTGTCGGCGGGCGGCAACGATTTCATCATCGTGTACATGGGCTGGAATATCGGAGACGCGGAGATCGACTGGGTGAACAAAGTGGTGTCGGAGCATCCGGACCGCAAGGCGATCCTCGCCTTCCACGAATATTTGCTCGTGTCGGGCAACCGCGCGCCGATCGCCGACGAAATCTACGAGCGCGTCGTCCTGCCGAATAAGAACGTCATCATGACGCTCAGCGGCCATTACCATGACGCCGAGAATTTGATCGACGAGATCGACGATAACGGCGACGGCAAGCCCGACCGCAAGGTGTACCAGATGCTCGCCGATTATCAAGGCGCGGAGATGGGCGGACTCGGCTACATTCGCCTGCTGCAGTTCGACCTGGACAACAACAAGGTTCACGTCAAGACGTATTCGCCTTACCTGAACGATTACAACTACTATGATCCGGTTCAAAATCCGAACAAAGACGAGTTCCACCTGGACGTCGACCTCGGCAAGATGAACAAGCGGGTCGCGACCGACTACTTCGGCGTCAACATCTACACGGATCAGTGGATCGGCGAAACCGAAGGCGTGAAGAGCGGCAGCAATGCCGCGTTCACATGGAACAATCGGAGCGCCAATCAGCTGTACCAATGGTACGTGCTCGCCGAAGATCGCAACTCCGGCAGTACCTTATCCGAGATCTGGAGCTTCAAGACCGGCAGCGCCGGAAGCGGAAGCCCGGGAACGCCGACGACGACGCCGAACCCGGGCACCGGCGGCGGGAACGGCAATAACAACGGCGGCGATAAGCCGGCCGGCAGCGACAACGGCACGGGCGGCAATAGCGGCGGCGAGCCGAAATTCGCCGACGTGCCGAAGACCCATTGGGCGCACAGCTTTATTCGGGAGCTGGCCGACCGCGGCATCGTAAGCGGCACGGACGCCGAGCATTATGCGCCGGGCCGAATCGCGACGAGAGCCGAATTCGCCAAGCAGATCGCAGGCGCCTTGGACATCCCGAACGGCCGAGCCTCCGCGGGTTATACCGACGTCGCAGCGAACAGCTGGTATGCCGAAGCCGCGCAAGCATTGGCCGAAGCCGGCATTATGCAGGGCAACGGCAGCGGCCAATTCCAGCCGTCGCGCGAGCTGTCGCGCGAAGAGATGGCGGTCATCCTCGTGAAGGCGTACGAATGGAAGCACGGCGAGATCAAGGCCGATGCGAACGCGCTCTCGAGCTTCAAGGACATCGCGTCCATGAGCGCTTGGGCGAAGACCTACATCGCCAAAGCGGTTACGCTTGGCCTGCTTGAAGGCCAAGGCGGCGGCCTGTTCGCGCCGGCGAAACCGGCTACGCGCGCGGAATGCGCCAAAGTCGTGTACCTGCTGCTGACAGCGCAGGAGAAGCAATAGGGTTCAGCCAATAGGAAGAAAAACCAAAAACGCCAGCGCCTTCTCCGGAAGGCGCTGGCGATTTGTCATTGTCGGCACATTCGCCGGTCGGAATCTTAACCGCGCGGAAGGCGATCGATCGCCCGCTTCAACGTATCCCGGAACGGCGCTGTCGGCCGGCCCAGCAGGCGAGCCAGCGTCGAATCCGTGCGCGCGAATTCGCCGCGTCGGCATGCTCGATAGAGACCCGCGAACATGTCCGCCCGCTCTTCCGGAAGGCCTCGGGCGATTAATTCGGCCCGATATGCATCATCCGCGATGACGGTTCTTCGAACCGGGCGGCCAAGCAGCTCGGCCGCCATCGCCGCGATGCCTTCCAGGTCCATGACTTCTGATCCCGTAAGCACGGGCGTCACGCCGCCGATACTTCCGTCAAGCAGAGCAACCGCGGCCGCTTCCGCCAGGTCGCCGTGCGACGTCCAAGCGACCGGGCCGTCCTCCGGAGCTGCCAGCTCTCCCGTTCGCAGCGCGTCTCCGAGCAGCATAAGCGCCGAATCGGCGTAGAAGCCGTTCCGAAGCGAGACGTAAGCCAAGCCCGAATCTACGAGCAGCGTCTCCGTGGCCGCATGGTCGACCATCGGCGGGAAATACGAATCCGGCGACGCTCCCATTTGGCTCGTGTAGACGATTCGGCTCGCACCGGCCCGCACGGCCGCTTCGATCGCCGTGCGATGCTGCCGGACAGTGGATTCGCCCAAATCGTTGGATGACACCATGAACACTTGCGATGCCCCATCGAAGGCATGCGCTAGGCTTGCGGCGTCGTTATAATCGCCGCCGCGTACGCGAACGCCCCGCTCCTTCAGGTTTGCTGCCTTATTCACATCCCGGACGCTTATGCCGATTTGCTCGGCCGGAACATGAAGAAGCAGCTGCTCGACGACAAGCCTTCCCAATTGACCATTCGCTCCCGTAACGACAATCATGACAAATTCCTCCTTGTTTCTCGTATAACCCAACACTGTTGTGTAAACAACATCGTAAGTCGTGCTACACTGTTAAGGATATAGAGCGGCCATAAACCGGGCAATCATCAATACGACGGAAGCGTTGCTTAGCCAACACTAACGCCGATCTGTCGTGTATTTCTCGGTTCCGGTTCCTCTTTACATGCCGAAGGAGCGTGCATCCTCATGCCCGTGAATGAAAATGATCCTCGCGTTCAGCGAACGCGACAATTGCTTATGCACGCCTTCATGGCGCTATTGGAAGAGAAGAAGAACATCTACTCCATTTCCGTCCAGGACATCGCGGCTCGCGCCACGGTCAATCGTGCCACGTTCTATGCGCATTTCGCAGATAAATTCGCCTTTCTGGAAAGTTGGATGCGGGAGAAGTTTCAGCGAAAGTTGAGCAACGAATTGCCGAACGGCTCGCTCTCGGATATGGACAGCTTGCGGATGTTGATGTTATCCGTGTTCGACTTCCTCGCCCGGACGAGGCAATACATGACGCCCGGCGATCGTCAATTCGAACCGCTCTTCGAGATTGCCATGCAAAAGGAGCTCGAACAGCTGCTGCTCCGCTGGCTGCGCGGCTTGCAGCAGCCAGCGGCCACCCCGGAATTGGTGGAAGCGACCGCGCGCTTCGCCAGCTGGGGCATCTTCGGTTCTGCCGTGCAATGGAGCCGCGCTCCCCGCGAGCGTACGGCAGAAGCAGCGGTACGCGATCTATTAACAGTCGTCGCCGCGGGAATGGCGCCGGTTACGGGATGAACGCATGTCAAAGAAGCCGCCCATCGTGCGGGCAGCTTCTTCGTTTGCGTTAATCTAAAGACGTCCATTCATCGCTTCCCCACGATCACGCTTTGCGAACCGCGAACCACAGCTCGACATAGTTAAGGCCCTCTTTGGCGCCATTCCGAGACGTGCCGCGGTCTGCTCTTAGATATCCGGGTCCGGATTAATGATCGCCAGCACCTGATGATCCTCCCACACGCCGTTGATCTTCACGTTGCTGCGCGAGATGCCCTCTTTATGGAATCCGGCTTTCTCCAGCACGCGGATCGATCCGGGATTGCGCGGCGAGACTTCCCCCGTGATCCGGTGAAGCTTCAGCTCCTCGAAAGCATATCGGACCACCTGCTCCACGGCTTCCGTCATATAGCCCTTGCCGTTATGCAATTGGTCCAAGCTGTAGCCGATCATCCCGCTCTGGAGCGCTCCCCGCGTAATGAAGGACAGATCCACGCTGCCAATCACGTCGCCGTTCTCCGCTAGGCAGACGACGAAGGCATATCTCCGATCCGCTTCCCTGTCGCTTCCCCGCTGGACGATGATCTCACGCTGATGCTCCGCCGTGTAATAGGTATCCGGATTCGCGGGTGAGAATTGCTCGAAGAACGCCCTGTTGCGCGCGTACATCGCGGCCAATGCCGCCGCGTCCGCTTCCTCCGGGAAACGGACGTAAACCCGCTGTTCACTCATGCTGCACCATCCTCGCTTCCGTAAGACTAACAGCGGACATATTTGCGTTTGAAGCCGAGCTTGCCTTTCTCGGTAAACTTGCGAATGTTCTCGGTCGCATGGATGAAGCTGGACTTCGTATCCTTCTTCAGCTCGACCGGGCCGACCGCCTCGGCGGTGGCCACGGCTTTCTCGTGGAGCGGCACATAGGAGGTCGCGACCGTGTAGAGAAAATTATTCATCGCGGACTTCACCCGATTCGGCGCATCGTGTATCGTGCGTTCCGCAAGATCCAGCAGATCCGCGATTTTGCTCTCGCTGAACTCGCTATCCTTGCGACTGCCGAGCAGCCAGCAATAGCAGCTCCATCCCGCCGATCGGCGAAGCTCTTCGTCGCTCGCGATCCAGCGGTCTGCAACCTCCTGCGCAATATCGGCTTCGGCCAATGTGACGGCGACGACATAGTCGGAGAGCATATAGAAGTACGCCCCGTCCATCCACCGCTCGAAATCCGCCTCCGTCATCCTCAGCGGTTCGGCGATGATGCCGGCGAAATACATGGCATCGTAGTTCCCGGTGGCATAAAGCTGCTCGGCCAAAGGCTGATTAAGCTTGATCTGCTTCGCAAGCGGCTTCATCGCCCCCGTCGCCACGCCGAACACCGGCTCGCGCGCGCCGTTGCTCATGTACATCTTCTTCTGACGCTCCTTGCCAAGCGCCTCCAATTCCTGCATGACCGTCTCGAAATCCATATTCGCGCAGCCTCCCTATTTGGGTCATCTCGTTCTCTAGTACGCTCGTTTGTTGCCTTTCTTCACGAACTCCCAATCGACCTCGACATTCCGCCTCACGCGCTGAAGGAGATGGAACAGCATGTCCGACTCTTCCTCCGACAATCCCGCCAACGCGACCGAATCGGAGTGCTCCCCTTCCCGTTTTAACAACGGGTAGACCTGCATCCCTTTCTCCGTCGCGAACAGCCGCTTGATTTTCCGGTTCGCATCGTCGTCTTTCTTCTCCACGAAGCCTTGCAGCTCCAGCTTCTGGATCGCGCGCGCCGCGGTCGTCCGGTCCACCTTGATCATCTCGGCCAGCTTCTCTTGGATGATCCCCGGATGCTCCACGATGCGGACCAGGTAGAGATACTGGCCTTTGGTGAGGTCCACTTCCTTGAATTCAATATTGCTTATCGAATCCAGCGCCCTCGCGATCATGCCGATCTCACGAAGGATCTCCTTCATTCGATCACCGCCCTTTTTGTTGCATGTACAACAATATTATTTTCCGGTATACTGCTTGTTATTGATGACACCTGCGTCCATTATGACGATTTTTGGTCAAAAAAGAAATGCCGGAAGGATGGAAGAAACGTGAAGCCTATACAAATTACGCGCCCTGAGGAATTAGCCGAAGCATTCGATATCCGAAAGAAAGTCTTCGTGGACGAACAGGGCGTGCCGCTTGAAGACGAATTCGACGCCTTCGATACGCTGGATGGACAATGCCGGCATCTGCTGGCCTATTACGAGGGACAACCGGTCGGTACCGGAAGGATACGGGTCGTGGACGGGATCGGCAAACTAGAGCGCATTTGCATCTTAGCGCCGTACCGGAAATACGGCATCGGCCGGGAAATTATCGCGTTCCTGGAGAAGCTCGCGGCGAATCAGGGGTTGAAGCAGGTCAAGCTGCATGGGCAAACGCAGGCCGAGGGGTTCTATGCGAAGCTTGGCTACCGGACGGCTTCGGACGTCTTCATGGAAGATGGCATTCCACATTACCTCATGCTCAAAGATTTGGCTGACGCTCGAGAATGAAAGGATTGCGCATCCGCACCTTGCTTATTTTCGTCTCCGGCTTGTTGATCTTGACGCTGGGCATTGCGCTCACCATCCAATCCGGTCTTGGCGCGTCCCCATTCGATGCGCTATTGGTCGGTCTAGCCGATACCGTCGGCCTGACCGTGGGAAGCTGGGAAGTGCTCGTCGCGATCCTGTTGATCGGGTGCAACGCGCTGTTAGCCCGGCAGAAGCCGGAGGTGTTCGGACTGCTCACCGCCTTCATTACCGGAATCGGCATCGATCTGTGGCTCTACGGGTTAGGCCCGCACCTTGCACCTGCGCTGTTGGTAAGCAAGCTGGCTTGCTTCGGCTTAGGCTTGCTCCTGCTCGGGATCGGCACGTCGATCTATTTGTACGCCAAATTCGCGCCGAACCCCCTCGATCGGCTCACGCTGCTTATCCAGACATTGACGGGACGCTCCATATTCGCGGCGCGAACCCTCCTCTATCTTCTCTTCTTGATCGGCGCGATGATCGTCAAGGGACCCATTGGCATCGGAACGCTCCTGACCGTGGGCCTGGGCGGTTTTATCCTGCATCTCTTCATGCCGCTGACCCAGCGCGCCTTGGATCGGATGCAGCCGCGCGATCAAGGCTCCGCTCATCCGCGCTAACCAAAAGCAGCCGGCCTCACGTGGGCCGGCTGTCGTCGTAATCTTGTCTCCTCCCGCGTTGGTCCTGCTCGGCGCCTGCTTCCTCGCCGGACGAAGCGCCTCACTCGCCGAGCAAGCTCCCCTTCTCGGCGATCCGCATCGCTTCTCGATAAAAGGCTTCGAATTCCTTCGCCGGCAGGCGGAATTCATCCCCGGTCAACGCGCCCGAATAGGCGCGCAGCACATCGTATAAGTTCAGATGAGACCACTCCCATAATAGCGATGTCCAGTTATACGCAAGCATCACATCGGTAACCGAGCGACGGATGCGCGCCGCCTCCAGACGAGATATTCCGCACCTTTCCAGTACCCGCAAGGTCTGCTCCTTCTCCTCGGAGGTCAAGGCCGTGTCGAGAAACTCTTCCAGAATCAAGCCCCACGTGTCTACTCGGCGGACCAGCGGTATGTCGTTCTGCTCCGCAAATGCTCGCAGCGCCTTCGCGTCCACGCCTTCCGCAAAGAGGACCTCGCCCTCCACCGTGCGGATTTCCGGCGGATAGGCATGAGGGAGAATCTCCCGTATGCGAGCGGCCGGAATCGCCCCCTCCGGACAAACGGACGCGGCCGAGAATGGATACGCCTCAAACCGAATGTGATCGCCGCCAAAACAAACGATCATGCAGCCCCCTCCCTTCATCCGAATACGCATGACCTCATTGTATGATTCCGCCATCCCCTCCTAGCACAACGATGCTTATTGAGGATTCGGAGGCGTCGGTACGACGGGCTCATTGTTCCCGCCCATACGGCGGCGGGACGTTTCCATATGGCCGACAGCCGGCACGTGCTGTCCCACCTTCCCTAACCCGAACAACGGCATATTCCCGTAAATGCACTCATAATCGCCCGATCGGATTTTATAGGTTTCGTGGTAAATGCCGACGCTTCCGTCCGTGCCTACCTTGCGATTAAACTTCCGCCAAGCGCTCAGATGCTGTCCGCCGCGAGCATACGACTCCAGCTGCTCATACGAATCCCAGTATTGAAGCAGATGGACGCTGCGCCAGCCCAGCATGAACTCCGTGCCCCGGAAGCCGAGCTTGCGATTGGTGTAGAGCTCGCGCAGCATCGGTCCCATGGCCTGAAAGACCGGCAGCCACTTGTGTACAGCCCATAGCCGATTGACGCGCATGCCGATGATGAAGACGACGAAATCCCCTTCCATGTGAGCGGCGTATCTCCCCGGTATGACCTTCGCCATTGCATTTCCTCCTTCAGCGATTTTGGATCGCATTTATTTATTAATTAATAAATAAACTATTTGGCGCCAGCCGTCAACTATTTTCCGTCAATTCCAATGGTTCGCCGCAAAGAAAAGTGCCAGGATATGGTATCCTATTAACGAAAGGCGGTGCAATGATGAACACCCTGCTTACACGCAAACTCAACATTCGCTATCCAATCCTGCAAGCCCCCATGGCAGGCGGTCCGACGACGGCGGACTTAGTGGCTTCCGTGTCCAACGCCGGAGGGCTTGGGAGTCTTGGGGCAGGTTATTTGCCGCCCGAACAAATCCGAACCGCCATCCGGGAGATCAAGCAGCGAACGGATCGTCCTTTCGGCGTGAACCTTTTCGTACCCGAGTCGTCTATCCCGCCCGAAGACGCCATTATCGATGCCATGAACCACCATCTTAATACCTTTCGCGCGGAGCTGGGGATTGCCCCGAACCCATCGATCCCCAAGGCCGCGGAGTCGTTCGAGGAGCAAGTTCAAGTACTGCTGGAAGAGCACGTCGCCGTATTCAGTTTCACGTTCGGGATTCCTTCGCGGGAAATTCTCCAGTCGATGAAACAGCAAGGGATCTTCGTCATCGGCACGGCCACGACGGTCCATGAAGCCGGCGCCTTAGAGACTGCCGGCGTGGATGCGATCGTGGCGCAAGGCAGCGAAGCCGGAGGGCATCGCGGCACGTTCTTAACGAGCACGGCCGATGCGCGTGTCGGCACCATGGCTCTAGTTCCGCAAATGGTGGATCACGTCACGGTTCCGGTTATCGCGTCGGGCGGCATTATGGATGGACGGGGACTGGTTGCCAGCCTTGCACTAGGGGCTTCCGCCGTACAGATGGGCACCGCTTTCCTAGCCAGCGTCGAAAGCGGCGCCCATGCCGTTCATAAGCAGAAAATTCTTTCATCCCGCGAGGATTCGACCGAGGTGACGGATGCATATTCAGGCAAAGCCGCACGCGGCATTCTTACGGATTTCATGAAGGCTATGCGTGATTATCCGGGGGCCGTCCCCGCCTACCCGCTGCAACATGCGCTGACGAGAGATATTCGCCAGGCGGCCGCTAAGGCGAGCAACCCCGCGTATATGTCGCTCTGGGCCGGTCAAGGGCTTCGCTTAGCCCGAGAGCATGCGGCCGCAGATATCGTGGAGCAGAGCGTTGAGCAGGCGATGCTGCTCATGAAAAGGCTGGGTCATTTTGGGTCTGAAGCCGGAAGCGGGGATTCACTCTGCAACGGCCACCGTTCGATTGACGCTGAGTAAGGGGGTATTATCGTATCTCCGGGCTCCACATACACTTACTTTACCGCCAAATATGTGGCCGCGACTGTCCCTGATCGTGTATTGGCGCAAACGCAAACGGCAGCCAGTAGGCTGCCGTTGACTTTCCCCTTATGCTTGGATGCGGCTACCGACCTTGGATCTCGCACCTTGCCAGCACGCGCTTCGCTTCCTCCAAGATTCGCTTATCCCGCATCACCATGAATCGCGCGGAATAATCGTCGCAGACGCGCAGCGACGCTTCCAGGCAATCCAGAGCCTGGTCGATCGGCATCCATACCGCTTTCATGCCGAGCTTGGCCTCGCTCTCCGTGAGGGCGGCGAACCCGAGCTCGCGGAGAGCGTGGGCCATATAGCAATAGGATCGCTGAAGAAAGCCCGTGCGCTGCTTATGCTCGTCCACGATGCCCAACACGTGGGTAATTTCCGCCTCATAGCCGGTCTCTTCGCGAATCTCCCGGATAAAAGCCGCTTCGATATCTTCGTCCTCGTCGACGCCGCCGCCGGGCAGCTTGTAGATATCGACGGTCGACATATACATCAGGGCGACTTGCATGCTATCATCCAGCAGCACGCCCCGCGAAGCATGCCGCGATACCTGCGAAAGCTCCCCGGAGGCTTCGCCTACAACGTCGAGATCGGTTATTTTCGCAAACCATTGCATCGTTCGATTCTCCTTCCAGTCCGGACAGCCCTGTCCATCTCAACACCTTCCGCCTCATATTATGAGAATGCGCTGCACTGCAATCATGCAGGTTCCCGAGCGTCCCGTCTCCTCATAGACTTCTCTTATCTTGGTCGCTTGAATCATCTCACCGGGATTCAGGCTACGGCTGCGCTTGTTCCTTCCGGTCCAACACCATCATATGGTTGTCGGCATCATAGCGGAAATGATAGATCGAAATAAAATCCTGTCCCGCCCCCTGTCCGCCGTACACGACGAGTTCGTCCCGTTCTGCGCGAAGCGGATGATGGGGGTGCTGGCCGATGCGCGACAACGGCTGACCGGTCTTCATGTCGAACATGATCGGGAAAGCCTGTCCGCCCGCGACGCCGAATAAATACGTCTCGCGCGCATGACAGTCGGTATATCGCGGAACGAACGCGAACAGATCGGCATCCCCCACGCTAAGCCGCTGCAGCTGGATCGGTTCGTCGCTCGGTTGAATGATTTCGAAGTCGATCGGAAAAACGAGCAGCTTGCCGGATGCCTCTCCGGAGGCAGGCTCCCACCAGGCTTCGTAGTCTCCCTTCCAACTCAGATCGGTCTCCAGCCCATAGCAGCTCGGCGCCCCTAGTGCGCGTACGTTCGCGCGCGTATCGGGCTTGATGAGCAGACGACCGTCCGGATGAGTCCCAAGCGCTCGAATCGAGAGATCGGCCGGAGCTGAATCCGGCAGGGAGGTTGAGACCGGCGGCGATGCGTCTTGTTGGTGGTCTGGACGCGGATCGGGATCCTCCTGAACCGCGCGATTCATGCATGCGGATAACAATGCGAGGAGCAGCAGCATTACCGCCAGCTTCACGTTCATGACTTCCATCCTTTCGGAGCGAATACTCAACCAAACTTCCAGACGCATCCCAAAAAAGGAATGTTGCGGATATGCGCTCGTCTGGCAACGAAAAAAGGAGCAGCGCCGTGACGGCCCGCTCCTGCAATGGCTCAGCTTCCGAGCTCATAGGTGTTCTGCTTCGTGCTAAACTTCGCTGCCCTTGCATGCCTACGCCCGGTCAGGAGAGCAGTCTGTTCATCATCCCGGACCCGCAGGCTGCGAATCGCTTGCGCCCGGCGCGTGGCCGCTACTCGAACGACGTCCCCAATTCCACGTTCACGACTTGGAGCAGCTTTGTCTTCGCCTCTTCAATCAAGGGCTCGGCTGCGGGAAGCGCCTCGTCGCCTTCGGCCAAGTAATGAACCTCGGTACGAAGCTCCTGCAGCTCTTCGTCGTAAATGACCTTCACCGCGATCAGATCGGTAACGTGGCCGTCCTGCTGATCGACGTGCTGAATTTCCGCTTCCCAATACTCGTCGCCATCATCCGTAATGCCGTATTCGATGCCGTCATGAATCTTTATTTGCTGGTTGCTCATGCGCGATCACCTTAATCCTTATTTATTTACTTGGCTTAATTATATACGAGAGCGAGACTGGAAGAGAACATCCATTCGTTGAAAGTGCTATCAATTGTTTTTATGCGATCTATAGACAGCGGTTATTACCTGGAAAATTGTAACGCCGATTGACGCAGGAATCCTATCCTCTTGTAGGTCGACAAAGAAACCCGGCCGCCATGGCCGGGCTCTCCTGTAAATCAATTGCGGGAGAAAGGCGGCGAGTAGCCCGCCTCCCGCTGGAAACGCTCCTGCTCCGACTCGCCGTGGAATTCGCGCTCCATCGCCCGATTGGCTTGCTCGGCCTCCGCCGCTTCTCGCGCCTCCGCGGTCGCTTCAAGCTTCGCATCGTCGGATAAGGGCCTAGTCGACTCCTGCTCCATTCGCTCATCCTCCTTCACGCGGTGCGCGCCTAGTTTTCCCAGCGCGGGAAACATCATGCGGCCCCGTTCGTTCCAGTACAAGACGAGGCTGATGGAGGAGACGTGCCGCTTCGCCCTCAGCCGACCAAGTTCGCCGATTGCCCAAGCGTACCCGACACGTCATTGCCTTCCCTCCGCCAGTACTCGATGCCGCCGAGCATCTCCTTCACCCGGAATCCCAGTGCGGCTAAGCGCGCCGCGCCCTTGGTCGCGCCGTTGCAGGCCGGGCCCCAGCAATAGACGACGATCGCGCGATTCTTATCGAAAGCCGCGGTCGTCTCTTCGCCGATGTGGCTAGAAGGGAGATTAACTGCCCCCGGGATATGGCATTGTTCATAGGCTGTCGCGCTGCGTACGTCGATCAGCAGGAAGTCATCGAGACCATGCTGCCTGTCGTACTGCACGTCCGCGACGTCCGTCTCCATGGCAAGCTTGTTCATGTAATGCCGATGAATATCGGACGGCGTGGCAGCAGGCGTCTCGAGAACGAGCGAATGAAGGGGTTGCGTTGTCATAAAGATAACCTCCGAATGGGATGATGTGTGCTTGCGATCACTATAGCACGGCCCCCATTCTCGGCGTTATCGATAGAAATCTATGCCATGCTTCAAAAATTTTGATGAATCCGAACACGGCCCATCGTTTATCGTATCCGACCTCCCAAATTCCACCTTCCGGTAGCGGCGGAGAAGGGAATGCTTCGCAGCCCTCTCGAACCCTTGTCTATTGCACCGCTCTCATCGGCAGACGCGTGAGCGACTGGCCCGGCGCCGATGTCACAAGGCTCTTCTCCAGGTCGAACGCCACCGGCTCGATGCCGCGGAAGCGCTGCAGGAACGCGGTCAACGCGAGGTTCAGCTCCAGCCGGGCGAGCGGCCCGCCGAGACAGAAGTGCGGCCCGTTGCCGAACGTCAAATGCTTCTTGCTGTTGCCGCGGTGGATATCGAGCGTGAACGGATCGGCGAACATGTGCTCATCCATGTTGGCCGCGCTCATCCACGCGATGACCACGTCGCCTTTCTTCATCTCCACGCCCAGCGCGTCGGTATCCTGCTTGACCGTGCGGTCGCGCTTGGAAATATGGAACCGGTAGCGGAGCATCTCATCTACCGTCTGCGGGACGAGCCCCTGATCGTCGCGCAATTGCCCGAACAGCTGCGCATCGTCGTAAAGCAGCGAATAGAAGAGGCTCGCGAGCATGTGACTGGTCGTCTCGACGCCGGCGCCGAGCAGCAGCATCGTCGTCCGCACGACCTCGTCGTCGGTGAACCGCTCGCCTTCGATGTCGACCTTCAGCAGATCGGAGATGATGTCATCCGCGGGATCGGTGCGCTTCCGGACGACGATCGGGTATAAATACTCGTAATATTGCTTGGCCGCGGACATTTTGCGCAGCTCCGTCTCCTGCTCGCTGCCTTTCTCGAGGGGCTGGAACAAAATATCGACCCAGTTCTTGAACAGCGCGCTGTCGTCGGTCGGCACGCCGAACAGATCGGCCATGACCATGGATGGCAGCGGCGCGGCCAGCGTCTGGACGAGATCGATCGGACCTTCCGGCTTCATGTCCTCGACCAACTTATTGGCGATCTGACGAATGCGAGGCTCCCAATTATCCAGCGCGCGCGGCGTGAACGCCGCGGAGATGAGCGAACGCCGCCGAGTCGATTCCGGCGGGTCCTTGAGCGTGAGGTTGATTTTGTCGGGAATGCCGCCCTCCTTATTCTTCGCGCCTACCGCGATCGCGGTGCGCTCGCCTTCGCTGGAGAACAGCTGGTGATTGCTGAGCACTTGCTTGACGTCCTCGTACCGGAACACGTTCCACGTATCCGTCGCCTCATGGTAATAGACCGGATGGTCGTGAAGCATCCGCTTGTACCACTCGAGCGGGAAGAATTCCTCGGATCTCGAGCGAAACGCGGGAATGTCTTGGATCGATATGACTTTGCTATACATCAGTCCACCTCCATCATAATCGCAATACCCCAGCAATTCCCATTTTATACGAGTCGTTTATTTTGGGGTAATCCAACGAAACAACCAATCTGATTGCATGGATTAATTAGGCATTGGAACTAGACGATTAGTTCATTTTGAGGTTGTACCAAGGTAAACCGACCACCGCCGTCATGGAAGGCACGGCGCCTTTCAATCCGAAAGATCCACAAGATGTTGGATAATCGCGAAACTGATGTCGATTCCGCGCTATTCGTGTTTGACCTGCTCCAAATACCACCAGCAGCCCTGCGCGATTCGTCCGGCCTCCCGGCTCAGCTCTTCCGACGCGAAGCTCCGTTCGAAAGCATGCAGCACCGCCTCCAGCAGCGAGACGTTGAGCGTCTCCGTCTCCATCGTAGCGAGCAGTCCCTTGGTCAACTCCTTCGCCTTTACGGGCGCCTTCGAGCGCTGGACGGACCGGTTGAACGCGCGAAGCTCCTCGGTCAACGCCTCCTTATCCGGCCGTCTCGGATATTCGCCCAAGCTCATCCGCGACAACGTCGGCAGGTCGAATACGTGCTCCCCCCGCTCCCGCATCGCGTTCAGCACGAGCCCGATATGCCGGAGCACCTTCGGCACGGCCGCCTTCCAATCGGGATCGGGCCGATCGAAATTCCGCCACGTGTTCGCCATCTGGTGCAGCATGCCGTAAAACAATACCGCCCCCTCGTACGCGTAAGGCCGAACCGCTTCTCCGTACAGGCTGGCGAGACGATCGGCCAGCCAATTCAGCTGGACCCTTCCCAGATCGGCCGCCCGGACTTCGCCGGAATAGAAGCCGGCCCAGAACAAGCTCCATGTCCGCTCCTTGTCCGGCGAGGCCATCGGAACGGCGATCTGATCCGCCAATAGCTCGAAGTCCGAGGCGTAGACGTTCGCCTCCAGCGACTTGCGGATATGCAAGTCCTCCTGCAGCCGCTGCTCGAGAATGGCCAGGAAGCACTCTTCCTTCGAGGCAAAAAATTTATAGAAGGTTCCCTTCGATACGCCGGAACGGTCCAGGATCATCTGGATCGTCGTGCCCGCGTACCCCTGCTCGATAAACAGCGACAGGGCCGTATCCAGCAGCATTTGCTTGCGACTGCTCATGCTCGTTTCCCCCACCGGCGCACGCGCCGCGTTTTGGTCTGATTGTACCACCCCCAGGGTCAAGCGAATAGCGGCTTGTTCGCGCCGCCCTTCGTTACTTTCCACTGGACAATTTTCCATGCCGCGGCTCCCGCATATAGTAGGCGTATCACGATCTTGGAGGTAATCGAATTGTCGAACGAAAGCAGAACCCCGCAAAGCCACCTTGCCTGGCATGAAACGTTGGAGCTGCACGAGCTGATCGCCTTTCAATCCAACGCGCTGATGGAATTCAAGATGAACGCTGCCAACGTCAAGGATCCCGCGCTTCATGCGCTCTACGAGGAAACGGTAAAGGCGCTGGAAACGAACCTGCAGGAGCTTCTGCCTTATTTGCCGAAGGCCCCGGTGGCGACGCGCGTGGACAACGGCGCGGATTTGACTGCCTTCTACGCCGCCCACCTGCTCATTTTCGCCAAGACGTCGGTTCGCAATTATGCGGTCGCCATTACGGAAACCGCCACGCCGCAGCTGCGGGACCTGCTTCAGAAACAGCTGAATAATGCAATCTTGCTGCATGGCAAGGCCTATGCCTTCATGTTGGAGAGAGGGCTGTATCCTTCCTATGATTTGGCGAAGCTGCTCGCGAACGACGCCATGGTCGCCAAGAAGGCACTCTCTTTGTAAGCAGCGGACGATGACCTCGGGTTGAAAAGCGACCGGTTGCTAATTTAGCAGCCGGTTGTTTGGGCCGCATGCATATTTCTTTCCCGGCATGAAATGCTAACGGAACATATGCCAAAACATGGAGGTCATGGAATGACAGCGTCAAATGAAAATAGCGGCCTGCCAACGTCTGAGCCAGCCAGCCTGGAGCAGATCATGGCGGAAATCGAAATCAATTTGGAGGGCAAACGCTCGATTACCAATGTACCCGGCAGCTCGGTGCTGGACGCGCCGGAAATGGACGAGCCCTGACCGATCGAAATCCTCTTGGGGACGACGTGACGCGGCCTGATCGGACAATGCGGAAAAGGGCCGGCGCTTGCGCGCCGGCCCTTTATCCAGACTTCTTTTGCCTTACGAGAGACCCAGCTTCTCTGCCAGACGGCGCAGCACCGTTGCCGCTTGCGCGCGGGTGGCCACGAGG
Organism: Paenibacillus xanthanilyticus; assembly: GCF_042682185.1. Lineage (NCBI taxonomy): Bacteria > Bacillati > Bacillota > Bacilli > Caryophanales > Paenibacillaceae > Paenibacillus > Paenibacillus xanthanilyticus. The sequence continues at coordinate 1,468,523 of NZ_JBHUHA010000002.1, forward strand.
TCCGGCTCGAAGCGCGTCTCGCTCACGCCTTGCACCAAGCCGGCCTTGATGGAGGAGGCGACGTCGCCTCTCGCCCAGCCGTCGATGGCCGCCGCGTCGAAGTACGGCTCAAGCAGCTGCTTCGCTTCTTCCGCCGTCGCTTCGGCCGCCCCTTCGGCAAGCTCGCGGTATGCGCGCCAAGCCATGGCCGTCATTTGCTCCCGGGTGACGTATGCGTTCGGGTTGAACTTGCCGCTTCCGTCCCCGGTGATCAGCTTCCGGTCGTAGGCGACGCGAACCGCATCGTAATACCAGGTTCCCGGCTGCACGTCGTCGAAAGGCGAAGCGCCGCCGTTAGTCGGCTGACCGCCGACGATGCGTGCGAGCATGGCCGCGAATTCGGCCCGCGTGACTTGGCGATCCGGTTCGAACGACTGCGCGGTCACGCCGCCGACGAACAAGCGGGCCGCCATCCAGTCGATGGCATCCTTCGCCCAATGTCCGCCGATGTCAGCGAAGACGCTCGCGTAGGTCATCGCGGCGAAGTAGTCCGCATCAAGCGGCAGTCCCTTGGCGTTCGGAAGCTCTAAGGCGTGCTTCCATTCCTGCGCCGCTTGGTTATAACGGTAGATCGCGGCAGCCTTGCCTGCTTGCGGCCAATGCGCCGCAGCGGCGTCGGCACGGGATGCAGACAGCGGAGCAAGGCTTTCGCCTTCCTCGGCGGTTGCCGCGAATCGGAACAAGCCCGATACCGCGGTCAATCCCGCGAACTTCGTACGCAAGCGATCCAGCCAAGCTTGCTCCTCTTGCACGGAGGGACGGTCGAGTGCGAAGTGAACCGCCGTCGCCTTGCCGCTTATGCCGGATACCCAAGCATCCGGTTGGATGACGACCGACATCGAATCGGTCTTCAGCCTCAGCTTCGCTTTGGCTTCGGCCAAGGCGCGGAACGCATCGGCCGGCAGCGCCACGTCGTACGCATCGGCGCCGGATGGGAGCTGCACGTACAGCTCGCCACCCGCCGCGGCTTTCAACGCTTCAAGAACCGTCTGGCTCTTGAGGCCGACGACCGCTTGCTTGCGTCCTTGTTCGGTCGTCTTCATTGCGACCTCGGCATCGCGGCCGATATCGGCCGTATCGCCTTTGGACGGAATCGGATTCGGAACGCCGACTGGACCGCCTCCGCCTCCTGGACCCGGTCCAGGCTGCGCGGTACGCGCGATAGTCAGCGTATACGTCTTGGTCACGCCCGGATGGTTCGCGGCTTCGACCAAGATCGGGATAAAGCCGTCGCTCGGGATTTCGATCGTCTTGAATGTATCGCCCGCAAGCGGCACGCCGCGAATAGACATCTTGCCGCCGGCCGCCGCCGTCGCCTTCAGCCGAATCGTTGCGGCTTTCTCCGACACCTTGACGGTGTAATCGGTTCTATCCTTCGCGAACGCCTCGGTGAGCGTGCCGTCTTCGATGGCAAGCGCGCTAAGCGTCGCATCCGGACCGCCGACCGCGACCGTCTTCGCTTCGGATGGATTGCCGGCCAGGTCGGCCGCGGCCCCCGCCGCGGCGCGAACCGCAATGCCGGCGCCTTCCGGAAGCGCGCCGCCCAGCGTCAAGACGATTGCAGTCGGCTTCTCTTCGCCTTCCGGCAGCTCGACGAACGCGGACAGGATCGATGCATTCGCGCCGGTCAGCTCGAACGACGCCGGATTGAGCACCGCGTCCGCAGCGAGCGGCTCGTTGAACGCGAGGCGCACGACGCGGTTACCGCCGATCAGCTCGGCGCTTGCCGGCACGGGACCTTCCGCATCCCGGCGGACGGCGCGCACGACGCGCTCGCCGCCGGCTAACATTTTGACGCCTGCATAGCTGGTGAACGATTGCGGCTGGACGGAGACCGTGTAGTCGACGCCTTCCTGCAAGCCGTCTCCGCTCGGCGTGAACCTTACCTTGCGCGAGAGCGGGCCTTGCTCGCCTTCCTGTGCCTCCGCGTAAGCCGCGGTTCCTTCCAGGGCGGCGCCATCCGGGCCGGCAACGGTAATACCGCCCGCCGCGATCGGATCCGCCGTCTTCACGTATTTGCTGAAATCAATATCGATGTAGCTGCTTTCCTTGCCGATGACGGCTTCGATGCCGTCTACGATCGGCGGCGCCATGGAGATCAGCCCCGCGTTCACGTCGAAGTGAGGCGGCGGCACGATCAGCTCCGCGCTGCTCGCCGTTTGATAGCCGGCCTTCTCCCAGACGACCTTCCATTTGCCTTCCGGCACGTCCCAGCCGTAGCGGCCTTCGCGATCGGTGAGCTGCGGATTGATCTGGCCGTATTCCGGCGCGTCGGTCCAGACCTTCCATTCGCCCGAGGTCTTCTCTTGGTACAGCACCGTTGCCTTCACGCCCGTCAGACGGTTCGAAGGCACCGCTTCGTACACGTAGCCGCTCGGATCGTAGATCCATTTCAGCTTGGCGTAGATGCGCTTCAATCTCTTCTTGTAAATGTTCTCCGGATCAAGCTCGTCGTAGTTCTCGTCTTCCTCGCAGCTCTGCGGATTCGTCGGACCGACCGTCTTCACCTTGTCGATCTGCTCGTCGACGTAGCTGTCGATTTTGTTCGAGACGTATTTGCCGGCGAAGCCGCCGACTACGCCGACCGGACCTTCGAGCATCATCGCGCCCGTCCATGCCCCGATCGCCGTCTTCGCGATCTCGCCGCCGACCGTTACGAGCAGCGCTTTGCCCGCTTGCTCGCCGGTCGCCTCGATATTCTCCGGACACAGCGTCGCGGCTTCGACGTTGTTCATGATTTTCGTGATTTTGCCCGCGTAATCGCGGTAGCCTTCGTATTGCCCCTTAATCTCGGATATCGGGGCAGAGGCTTCCTTGGCGAGCATCGAATACTCGTGCGTCACCTCGACCATGCCCTTCTGGTAAGGCGTCGCGTCGATGTCGAGCTCGTCGAGCACTTCGAGCGGGTCGAACCCGCCGCCATCGTCCAGCGTCGCGAAGGATGCCGAACGACTCTCCGCTCCGAAATCCGGGAAGATGACCGATCCCGGCACATAGCCTTTGACCTTCACGTTGACGCGATCGCCGTCTTCCTCCACGTCCATGCTGACCTTATACATCAAGAGGCCGGTCGCCTCGGCTTCGACGATCTCCTCGACCGTCGGCCGGTAGGACGTCCGCGTCGCGCCGATCGTCTGCTTCGCCTCCAAGCGATAGCCCAGAAGATCCGGGAACTCGATGACGGCGCTGCCCGTGTAGACGTCGCCCTCCCGTTCGAACGGCGTTTTCTCCACGATGTCGAAGTTTTTCATCTTCGCCGGCAGCGCATGCCGGGTTTGCTCTTCCGTCGGAATGTCGCGGTTGACGATCACCTTCGGTTTGACGGTATCGAAGTCGACATACAGTCCGCCGAGCGCGCCCGACGTCGTCGGCACCGTCGCGCGGAACAAGCCGTCCGCGCCCTTCTCCGCCGTGACCGGCCCGCCGATCTGGCCGCCCAAATAGATGCGGGCGTTCTTCACCTTATCCGGCTCGTTGAATTTCAAGATAAAGGCGAACGGGTTGCCCGGCACGACCGTGTACGGCAGCTGGGCGACGCCCTGCTCCACGTTCATCTGCAGCCACTTGCCGTTCGGATGCTGAGCCAAGGCGATCTGCTGCAATACCGGCTCGTGCTGGTCATACGTGACCACCTTGCGATCGGTGCGAAGCTTGCGACCTCCATTCTCGGCTTCCGCCCAGAGCAGATGAATGTTCGAGCCGTCCGAATTCGTCAGCTCGATCGTGCTCTTCCAGAGCCCGGCCACGTTCGCTTGCGCCGTCCCGAGCAGCTGGTTGTCGTCATAGATCCGCACTTCGCTGCCGGCCGGCGCCGAACCGAGCACCTGAAGGGTCGAGGACGCCGTCTGCGCCGGCGCTTCGATCGTCACGCTCGGTACCGATAGCTGTACAAGGCCGAGCGACTCGCTAATAGTCGCGCCGCCCGCCGTCCCTTCGATTCGCGCGGCCAACTGGGCCTTGCCTTGCCCATAGCCGGCGGCCAGCTTCGCCTGCAGCACGACCGTGCCTTGCGCCCGCTCCTCTACGCTGCCGAGCGGCACCTCGACCGTATTGCCGCTGAGCGTGCCCGTTGCGGCGGCGCCGTTCAGCTTGACCGGGATCCGCGTGCCGCCAGGTTCGGTGACGGGAGTGACCCCTTCGGGAAGCACGATCTTGAGCGTCGCCCCGGTGACCGCGCCCGATCCGTGGTTCTGGTAGAACGCGCGCAGATTAACCGTCGCGCCCGGCGAGACTTCGTTCGGCTGGGCCAAGAAGCCGTTCGCCGTCACATGGAAGAAGTAACCCGCCGGCTGCAGCGTAATCGTCCCGACATCCAGCGTCTGCTGCTCCCGGATGACCACCTGCTTGAACGCCGTCGCCATGTTGTTCGTGACCGGGTCCCTGCGATTGAACTCCAGCCGATAGGTGCCCGCCTTCTTCGCGTACAGCTCGAACCGGCCGTTATTGAAGCTGTCCGAGTTCGCGTAGACCAGCTCGTCGCCGACGACCTCGTACAGATTCGCGTTAATTCGCGCATTGCCGGAGGCTTCGACCGTGCCGGTCAGCACGCCGCCGGTCTCCTCAATGCGCAGCTCGACCGTGCCGTTGGCTTTGTCGTCCAGGACGATCGTCCTGCACGCCTCGAACGGTCCGTTCAGCATGCCCGCTACGCAAGCCTGAACTTCTTCGCCTGGCTGCCCCTGAAGCTGGATCGCATTCTGATAATAGCCCGTGCGGCCGCCGAACTTCGTGCGAAGTTCCGTACGGAAGCGCATGTGCTCCATGTCGACCGGGCCTTGCCATTGTCCGCCGACCATTTTGACATACACCTTGAACGTGACCATCCCCGTCTCGGCCATGCGGACCGGAATGTTGAAGGTCGTGGTCTTATCCTTCTCCACGACGGCCTTCAGGCCTTCCTCCGAATTGTAATGATAGGCGGTCTGGGCAGCCTGGATGGCGACCTCGCCCGCATACAGCGTAAATTCGTACGCGCCGTTCAGGTCGGTGAACGCCTTCTGCACGATCGGCTCGCCCTTGTACGTCTGGGTGGTCGTGACGAGCGCGTTGAATACCGGCTCGCCGCTATCCGTCACCACTTTGCCCTGCAGCTTGCCTTGCGGCGAGCGGGTAACGGTAATCGGAATCTCGGTATCCCCCGGCTTCAGCGTGAAGGGCACGTTCGCCGGCTGCTCGTACTGGGTGCCGCTCACGTCGATCTTCGCCGTCAGCTTCTTCGTGACGTTCTCGGTCTCCGTCCAGTCCGTGAAACCTTCCGCGCCTGACTCGAAGCCGGCCATATAATCGTCGCCCGCCTCGTTCCATACTTCCACGCCGATGCCGGCCACCGGTTTATTGTCCTGATCCGTCACCTTGAACCGGTAGCGCGCCGATCGCAGCACTTCCATGGTCAGCTCCGTTGACAGACCCGCCGCCACGCGGAAGTCGGTCAGCTGGCCAAGTCCTCTGCCGCTCTTCGCGAAGAGCGTCACATTATACTTGTCTCCGGGCGTCACGCCTTCCAGGACGACCGGTTCGCCGTTCTTCAGCACGACCGTCGTCGAACCGCCGTCCTGCTGATTAACCGCCATGAGGTACGCACCGTTCAGGTCGATCTCGCCCGGATTAACGAACGCGACCTTCACGTTGCCGGCCACCGCGATCGGCAGCCCCTCTGCCGTCTTCTCCACCGGTCCACTCACCGCGCCGGTCATGACCACGCTCGCCGACTTCAGTTCGGCGATCCCCTCCTTAAGCGGGATGGCGGCCGAATAGGCGCCGGTACCCGGAGTCGTCTCGATCAGATTCACGATCGTCTCCACCGCGCGCGGGGCGGGAAGCCGCTCGCCCGATTCATCGAGCCAATCGGCATACGCGATCTTCGCCGTCACCGTCCGGCCGGTCTTGGCCTTCGCCTCGATCGTCAGCTTGCCGCCGAGCACGGGCATCCGCTTCGGCGAGAGCCGGTCGTACTTCAGACTCACGTCGAGCGTGCGGTCATCGGCCGCCGTCGAGACGCGCAGGCTCGGTCCGCCGGCCGTCGCGACATCGTCCGCGCCTACGGCTTCGATCCGGAATGCGTACTCCGTCGCGGGCGCAAGTCCTGTTGCCGTATACGTTAGCGCCGTGCCGTTCACATCCTCCAGCCGTTCGCCGTCCTTGAAGACGCGATACGTCTTGATGCCTTTCGGATGGGATGCCGGCGTCCACGCCAGCGTAATCGACTCGGGCTTCGCTTCGGTCGCTTCCAGCTTGCTGCCGGCCGGCCAGGTAGGCGCTTCCCCGCTTCCGCTCGTCTTGGACGCGATGAACAGGCCGACCATCGTAATGTCCTCGCCCGTTGTCGGGTGCTTCACCGGATAGCTGGCATTGAAGGCCGCGACGGCGCCTTCAGTGCTTATCGCCAGCTCCGTGAGCGGATCGCTCAGCTCAATGTCGGAGTCGGCCACGCTTACGTTGCGAACGGTGCCCGCTTCCAAGTCCGCGATGAACGCATGCTCCAAATCGGCCGTGCTCGGCCATGTCTGGAAAGATAGGTACTTGCCGTCCGCGCTGAGCAGCGGCTGGTAGCTATCGAACGCATTCTGCGCCCCGTTCACGTCGACGGATACGCGCTCGACCTCGGGACTCGACGCCCGGTACACATAAATATCCATCTCGTCGTTCGTGTCGTCCGCCGCCAGGGGCGCGTAAGATTCAAAGGCGACAACCGAACCGTCGGCGCTCATCGACGGCGCGCCGCTGGCGCGATCCGCCTGACCGCCTGCGGCAGGGGCGCTGATCAGCTTCGCCTGCTTCGTCTGGCGGTCGAAGACGAACACGTCGTTGTTGCCGTTCTGGTCGTCTTCAACGAGATAAGACGAGCTCGATTCGAAAGCGACGAATCGCCCGTCCGCGCTGATCGACGGCTTCTCGCTGTTGCCGCCCGCCGCGTCGTCCGGGTCTTCCGCATGCGATGGGATGCTGACCAGCTCGTTCGCGTCGTTGTCGCGATCGTAGACGAAGATGTCGAAGTTGCTTTCGTCCCCGTCCGCCAGATCGTCCGCGCTGGATTCGAAGGCGACGAACCGCCCGTCCGCGCTGATCGACGGATTGTCGCTCATGCCGTCCACAGGCAGGCCGCTCGCCTGCTTGCTGACGAGGGTGAGCGCATCTTCCTTCCGGTCGTACAGGTAAATCTGCGGATAAGCGTCCTCCATCATCCGCTTCTTGCCCGAGAAGGCGAACCAGCGCGCGTCATCCGACATCGAGAAGCGTATCGGCTCTTTGGTTTCCGACGGCTGCAGCTGCAGGACGGATTCCAAAGACCCGCTCTCGCGGTCGAATAGCATAAGCTGCGAGTGCAGCTCGCCGGGAGCCGGATCGCTCACGTATTGATACGAGATAAAGCCGACGTATCTGCCGTCCGGCGTGATGCGAACATTCTTCGCGACCACGGGGGTCAGATCGTCATAAACTTGATGAAGATGGTTCCACATCGCCCCGTCGTCCGCGGGGACGATCAGACCCGGGAAACCAGGCTGCGATTCTTCGGCTTCCGCCGTTCCCCATCCTGCGAACAGACCGCCGCCTAATAAGGCAACGGACAGCAGGAAAGCAATCATTCGCATGCCTAAGCTGTAATGTAACTGCGTTCTCATTTTGAGCCTCCTATAGTGCTTGTTCATTCGTGTATCTTTTGCTGCATGATAACAACCAACGGTAGCGCGTCCGAGATGTTGCTTCACCTCCTTCGCAGAATCAAATCGCAGGACGCATCGTTTGACTTCGGCACGCGATTACGCAGGGGAGCCTTTTGCCGCCGCTCTGGTTATCGCGCTAAGTTGATCGCCTTTCCTTATGGGGTCGTAACCATAGGAAGCTTGGTCTTACGTCGCGTTATTGGCGTTACTCCGCCAACATGGATGCTAGTGTTGTAGGGGCAAGCGTACAGGCAAAAATACGAGGGGTATTCGTCAGCGGGACCGCTCGCGGAACCGACGACGATGGCTTGCAGGCAGATGGTGTTTTTCTTGAGAGCCGATAGCCTGACATTCCAAGAGAAAGCCTGCGGTTAAAAGGGAAAAGAAGCGCTGCCGTTCAGAAGCGGAAAGAGAACAAGCATGCGGGTTGTTGATGCTCGTAGAGGCACTGCTCAAAGAGGATATGGCCGTATTGCTTAAGGTTGTGGATTGAAAAAATGGGAATAACAGATGGATTGAAGATATTCAGAAGTGGTTTCTTGCAGAGGATCGTTCGTTTTACACAAACCATATCCTACCACACCCTTTCCCGCTTAGGGAAGTCCTACTTCCCGGGAATTATTTCCCGCTTACCGGGCGCACGGACGACCATACCGCGTATCCCATTCCCACGCAGGCAAGCGCCCTAGCAGCGATTACCCGTTCGTATCCTTTAGGCGGTCGGCATGCAAAAAAGCCGATCGTCGCCGACCGGCTTTCCTGCATGATCATCTCTATTGTTGGCTTGTTGCCGCGCCTGCTCCCTGTCTGTCTCCCGAACGTTCCCGCATGCTGAGCAGGAAGCAGAGGAACAGAACGACGAAAGCGAGGGCGTATGGGAAATTGATGTCAACGTCGAATAAGAATCCGGCGACGATCGGTCCGATAATGTTGCCCAGACTCGTGAAGGCCGAGTTCAGGCCGGCGACGTAGCCCTGCTGATCCTCGGCGACCATGGACATCTGCGTGCCGATCGCCGGGCGCAAAATATCGATCGCCAGGAACACGATGAAGGTGACCGCGAAAATCATCCAGAACTGATGGACAAACAGCGTCAGCAGAATGAACACGCCCGAGAAAAGAAGACAGACCGAAATCACGCGCTTCTCTCCGAACCGCTTCAAAATCCAGCTGAACGCCGTCAGCTGCACGACCGCGCCGGCGATCGAGCCGAACGTGATAATAAAGGCGATATCCTTCGGCCCGAACCCGAACTTGTGATCGACGAACAAGCCGAATACCGTCTCGAAATTCGCCAAGCCGAACGACATGACGAAGACGATGATCAAGCTTAAGAAATACGGCTCCCGGTAGGCATAGCGTAATTGCGTGAGCAGACCGACGCGCGGCTTCGACGCTCCGACGGCTGGCGAGGCGGATACCGTCTCTCTTGCAGGCCGCGATTCCGGCAGGATGAACAGGTTAATGAGCGCCGCCAATACGCCCGCGACGGCCGCGAAGTAGAACGGCACGCGAATCCCGAAATCGGCAATATAGCCGCCGATGCCCGGGCCGATAATGAAGCCGGTCGTGATGGCCGCGTTGACGTAGCCCATCCCCGCCGCGCGCTCCTCCGTGCTTGTCACGTCCGCCGCATAGGCCATGACGGCCGGCATGATCATGGCCGCGCTTATGCCGCCGAGCATCCGCGCGATGAACAGCACCGTCGTCGAGCTGGCATAACCGAACAACCCTTCCGAGAACGCGAACAGCAGCATCCCGAGGACGATCATTTTCTTGCGCCCGAACGTATCCGACAAGCGGCCCGCCAACGGCGACGCCAGCAGCTGCGTCAGCGAGAAAGCGGCCACCAGCAGGCCGACGATCCCGCCGGTAATATCCAGGCTCTCCATGAACTTCGGCATAATTGGTATAACGAGGCCGATCCCGGTGAACACGAGGAACAAATTGAACATGAGAATGAGGACGGCGCCCCGGTTTTTAAGTAATAAAGTCATGCGTTGGTACCTCCGATTGCATTATACTGAATTTTCATTCTAGATGTGGGCGTAAAAAGGGGAGCTGCATGCTGCGTTCCCTGTCTCGACAGTGAACGCAAACCAATCAGCTCTGGCTGAATGGTGCATTCCCTGTCTCTCGACAGTGAACGCAAACCAATCAGCGTATGCCGTGCAGGAACACGTCCATGCCCAGCCGGTAGGCCGCCAGCGCTTCTTCTCGTTCCATTCGGCGCGTATGTTGGTTGAGTCCCAGCATCAGCGCGTCCAAAATAATCGCGAGCCCGTTCACGTCCTTCACTTTGAACTCGCCGCTGTCGACGCCCCGCTGCAGCAGCTGGCGATTGAAATCGACATAGCCTTGAACCATTTCGTTCAACCGCTCCTCGATGTCCGACGCCTTCTCCGCGTTGTTGAAAAACTCGTCGACGGCCTTGGTCAGCGGATGGTTCAGCTGATCGTGGGCCAGATGCTCCGCGATGCCGTACAATTTATCGATCGTCGTCGGGTAGAGGGATTCCTTGGCCAGCCAATTCTCTTCCCATTCCCGGTTCCATTCTTCGATCAGATGGAGGAACAGCCCCTCCTTGCTCTTGAAATGATAATAGATGTTGCCGGCGCTGCAGCCCGTCGCCTTCACGATCTCCTCGATGGCCGTCGCCTTGTAGCCCTTCTGCACGAACAACGCGCGCGCCGCGTCGGCGATGCGCTTTTTGGTCTGCTCCGTTTGCAGCTGCTTTTTGTTCAAATCCGCCTCACCTCGTCGCCCGGCCGGCAGCTCGAAGCGAGCCGCCGCTGCCCGTTTCATAATACTGAAGATTTATTCAGTATAGATGATAACCGTCGAACTGGCAAACTCTATCCGGCGCAAAAGGGAGCCTTGGAGCATGGTAGATCTTCCCTTCGCATGAAGAATCTCGTACCCGCCAACGTCCCTGTTACATAAATCGGTCAAAAACTTGTTGGCGAGCGGGATTGACGTCCTCTATGCCGGTTGCTATACTTCTTTAATGTAAAGTTTACGAATATATCAGATTGCATCACGGGTAGATAGATGATGTGCCGCCAACCGTTCGCGTAATTAGCCGGGCTACGAGCCCGGCTTGTTCATAAGCTGCAAATCGTAATGATTACATACCAACATTCTTCTAATCGTAATGATTACGTGATTTTGCACAACCACATCGTAATGATTACACGCTAGCGCGCGATCAAATCGTAATGATTACACCCCAAACTCGCAAACTTACTACACGATCGGAGGAACAAAACAGATGACCAAACGCACCAGTACACGCACCAGCTTATTAGCTTTAATTCTCCTATCGGTTCTGTTGCTGACCGCCTGCGCTTCCGAACCGGCCGGCCAAGCGGAGCCGAAGAAAAGCGTCAACCTGCTCTTCAATTTCGCCACAAGCTCGCTCGATCCGAACGTCGATTCCAGCTACGTCTCGCTTCGCGCCGGCATTACCGAAACGCTGATTCACCTTAATGACGAGAGCCTCGAGATCGAGCCGTGGCTCGCTGAGAGCTGGGACAGCAAGGACGGCCAGAACTGGACGTTCCAACTGCGCGAAGACGTGACGTTCCACAACGGGAACAAAATGGATGCCGCGGCGGTGAAAGCGTCGCTCGAGCGGGCCATGACGGACAGCGTCGCGATCCAGAACGCCCTGCGCATCGAATCGATCGAGGCGAGCGGCGGGCATACGTTGACCATCAAGACGACCGTCCCGTTCCCCGAGTTCCCGTCGGAGCTGGTGCACCCGAACACCTCGATCATCGACGTGACGGAGACCGATTACATCCACAAGCCGATCGGGACAGGCCCGTTCGCCGTATCCGCCTTCACGCCGGGCACGTCGGTCGATCTGGTCCGCTACGAAGGTTACTGGAGAGGGCCCGCCAAGCTTGCCACGGCCCGGTTCTCGTTCAATGAGGACGCCAACGCACGCTCCCTCGCGCTGCAATCGGGCGCCGCGGATATCGTGTTCCGTCCCGCGGTCGAAACGCTGGATACGTTGAAGGCGCTCAGCGGCGTGACGGTCGATTCCACGTCCACGTTCCGCGTGCATCAAATTACAATGAACCTGGACCGCAAGCCGCTTCAGGACGTCCATGTCCGCAAAGCCATCGACGCGCTGATCGACCGCCAAGCGATCGTCGATACGATCCTATACGGTCACGCGGAAGCGGCCAAGGGCCCGTTCCCGTCCAGCTTCTCCTTCGCGCCGGATTATGCCGGAAAGCAGAGCGGATTGGACGCGGCCCGGGCATACCTGCTGCAAGGCGGCTATACCGAGGTCGACGGCGTCATGCAGAAGAATGGCGAGCCGCTTGCCCTGAAGCTCCTGACGTACAGCTCTCGCGCCGATCTGCCGCTCATCGCGCAAATTATGCAGTCCGATGCCGGGAAGCTTGGCATCAGCGTGCAGATCGAACAGATCGAGAAGCCGGAAGAGTATATGGCCGCGAACCGCGACTGGGATCTGGCCACCTACAGCAATTTGACGGCGCCGCGCGGGGATGCCGGCTATTATTTGAACGCCACGTTCCATCCGAAGGGCGCCTTGAATTTCAGCGGCGTGACCGACCCCGCGCTCACGTCGCTCATCGACGAGCTGAACGGCGCGATCGGACAGCAGGCGCGTTCGGAGCTGGCGGAGCGGATCGCGGTCTACGTCGACGAACAAGCGTATAACTCGTTCGTGCTGCACCCCAATACGCTCGTCGCCTACAAGTCCGACAAGGTCGCGAACTGGGTAACGTCCAGGAGCGAATACTACATGCTTACGAACGAACTGGATGTGAAGTAATTGTTTCGAATTTTAAGACGGCGTTTCCTCGAGGTCGCGATATTCCTCTTGGCGATTTCGTTCCTCAGCTTCCTCTTCGTGCGGCTCGCGCCGGGGGACCCGGTACTGTCCATCCTCCGCGTGGAGGACGTCTCCGTGACGAACGAGCAAGTCGAGGCCCTGCGCGAGGAGCTCGGGTTCCATGACCCGCTGCTGGTCCAATACGGCCGCTGGCTGGCCGACTTCGCAAGTCTGGACTTCGGCCGCTCGTACATGACGAATCAGCCGGTCATGGGGATGATCTTGGGCGGCTTGCCCGCCACCCTCGAATTGACGGCCGGTTCGCTGATCGTCATGCTCGCGGTGGCGATTCCGCTCGGCTCGCTCGGCGCATTGCACCCCGGCCGCTGGATCGACCAGATCGGCCGCGGGGTATCGCTGCTGGGCGCGGCGATCCCGAGCTTCTGGCTGGCGCTCATGTTCATCGACTTGTTCGCGGTTCGCTGGGGCATTCTCCCTCCCATGGGTCGGGACGGGCTGATCTCGGCCGTCCTTCCGTCCCTCACACTGGGCCTCGCCATCTCCAGCGTATACGTGCGTTTATTGCGCTCGAGCCTGCTCGAATCGCTCGGCCAGGAGTTCATTCGCGCGGCCCGCGCCAGAGGCTTGACGGAGACGCGCATCTTCTTCGCGCATGCCTTCCGCCATAGTCTCCCGCCCGTCGTGACCGTCTTCGGCGTCAGCTTGGGCAGTCTCATCGGCGGCGTCGTGGTCATCGAAGTTATCTTCGCCTATCCCGGCATCGGGAAGCTCGTGGTCGATTCGATTCGCGCACGCGATTATCCCGTCATTCAAGGGTACATGCTGGTCATGGCGGTCATCGTATTCGTCGTCAATAGCGCGGTGGATCTCTCCTACCGCTATCTCAACCCGGCGCTCAACTTGCAGGAAAGGAAGAACCGCTGATGGAACTTGCGCTCGCAGACAATCCCCCTACACGCAGGAAGCGTTCAAGAACCGCCGCGCTGCTCGTCATGCTCGCCTTGCCGGCGGCTGCCGCCGCCTACGCTTTCCTAGTCTTGAAGCACGATCCCACGCTCGTTAATTTGGCCGGACGCTTATCGCCGCCCAGCCTGGCGCATCCGCTCGGCACCGACCATCTCGGCCGCGACGTCCTGACGCGGCTGCTGCTCGGCGCCCGGCAGACGGTCGGCTATGGTCTCCTCGCGCTGATCGCGGCGGTGGCCATCGGCGTGCCGCTGGGCATCTGGGCCGGGTTCAAGGGCGGTCTCGCCGACCGGATTCTCATGCGCATCGCCGATGCGTTCCTCTCGTTCCCGGATACGATCGTCGCGATCGTCCTGACCGGACTGCTCGGCGCGGGGATCGAGAACTTGCTGCTGGCGATCCTCGTCGTGAAGTGGGTGAGCTACGCCCGTCTCGCGCGCAGCACCGTCCTGACCGAGCGCGGCAAAGACTACATCCTGATGGCCCGCATCAACGGACTTCGGCCGGGCCGGATCATGACCAAGCATCTGCTCCCTCATCTGATCGGCCACGTGCTCGTGCTGGCCAGTCTGGATTTGGGCAAAATCATTCTGCTCATCTCCTCGCTGTCGTATATCGGACTCGGCGCCCAACCGCCCGCTCCGGAATGGGGCGCGATGCTGAACGAGGCCCGCCCGTATTTTCAAGCCCAGCCGTCGCTGATGGTCTATCCGGGTCTGATGATCGTGTTCGTCGTACTGCTCATGGGTCTGCTCGGCGATTATTGGCGCGATAAATTCGACGTCCGGAAAGAGGTGCGCCCATGAGCCTGTTGACGGTGAATGGTCTGTCCATTGCAGGGCAGGGACACCCGATCGTCCATGATCTGTCGTTCGATATCCAGGTAGGCGAATGGTTCGCGATCGTCGGCCAGAGCGGAAGCGGCAAAAGCGTCACCGCGTCGGCGATCGGGCAGCTGCAGCCGTCCAATCTAAAGACGAAGGGCGAAATTAGGTTCGACGACCGCAATCTGCTGTCGCTCTCCTCATCCGACATGCGCCGTATCCGAGGCAACCGCATCGCGTATATTTTCCAAGATTATCACGGGTCCTTCACCCCGTTCCACACGATCGGGCGGCACTTCGAGGAAGTCCAGCGGCTGCATCTGTCGCAGTCCGCGGACGAGCGGCGGCGGCAGTCGCTGTCGGCGCTCGAAGCCGTCGGCCTCTCCGAAGACTGCCTTGGCCGCTACCCCTCCCAGCTCAGCGGGGGCCAGCTGCAGCGGGCATCCATCGCGCTCGCGCTCCTGCTGAAGCCGGACCTCCTGATCGCCGACGAGCCGACCACCGCCTTGGACAGCGTCTCGTCGTTCCGCGTGCTGGAGCTGTTATCCCGTCTGCAGAAGGAGCGCGGCTGCGCGATCTTGTTCATTACCCACGATCTGCGTCACGTCCGGAAGTATGCGAACCGCATCGCGGTCATGAAAGACGGACGCATCGTCGAAGCCGGGAATGCGCGCGAGGTGCTTCATCGTCCGCGGCATCCGTATACGGAGCTGCTCATCCAAGCTTCCCCGTCGCTTGGCCGCTTCAACCGACTATCTTCTATAGAGGTGACACCATGAGTCTGCTAAGCGCGCAGCATGTCCACAAATCATATACGCCCGGAACGCCCGTCCTCCGGGACGTTAGTTTCACGCTGGAGAAGGGGCAATGTCTCGGGCTTGTCGGCGAGAGCGGGTGCGGCAAGAGCACGCTTGCCCGCTGTCTGCTCGGCATCGAGCCGATCGACGACGGCAGCCTGCTATTCGAAGGCGCGCCGCTGCACAACCTGAGCCAACGCCGGCTTAGACCGTATCGCCGCCACATCCAGGCGGTGCTGCAGAACCCTTCCGCGGCGCTCAATCCCAAGCTGAGAATCAAAGACTCGCTGCTGGATCCGTATTTGCAGCTCGGCGATGAAGTTCGTTTGCAGCATTTTCATGATGCGAACCGAACCGCTTTCGTCCGGCAGCTGCTCGAAGCCGTCGAGCTTCCGTCCAGTCTCGCCGACCGTTATCCGCACGAGCTGAGCGGCGGCCAGAAGCAGCGCGCGACGATCGCGCGAGCGATCAGCATCGAACCTTCGGTGATCCTGTTGGACGAGCCGACCGCAAGCCTGGACGTGCTGTCGCAAGCCGCCGTGCTTAGCTTGCTGGACCGTCTGCGGGCGCAGCTGGGCACCGCGTATCTGTTCATCTCGCACGATCTCGCCGCGGTGCATGCGATGAGCCAGACAATCATGGTCATGCATGAGGGGGCCATCGTCGATCGATTCGGGAAGGAAGCGCTCTTCGCCGCGGAACGCCATCCGTACACGCAAGCGCTCGTGGCGATGTTCGAATGAGTGCTGCGAAAATAACGCTGCCGTCCCACCGCGCCTACTTGGCGCTGGCGCTCCCGCTTACCTTATCGACGATCACGACCCCGCTGCTCGGCGCCGCGGATACGGCGATCATCGGTCATTTGAACCATCCGGCCTATCTGGGCGGCGTGGCCGTGGGGACGCTGATCTTCAACACGTTGTACTGGCTGTTCGGCTTCCTGCGCGTGAGCACGTCCGCCTTCACGGCGCAGGCCGTCGGGGCGGGCGACCGGGAGGAAGGCATCGCGGCGCTCGCCCGCCCGGCGCTCCTCGCGCTTGCGATCGGGCTCGCCTTCATCGCCCTGCAGAACCCGATTTTGAGCGCCGCCCTGAACCTGATCGATCCCGCGCCGGGCGTAGCGGCCCAAGCCGCCCTCTATTACGAGATTCGCATATGGGGCGCGCCGCTCACGCTGCTCAATTATGTGCTGATCGGATGGCTCATGGGCCTGTCCCGCCTGAAAGCGACCTTGTGCGTGCAGATCGCGATGAACGTCGCGAACATCGCGCTGGACGTTCTGTTCGTACGCGCGCTGGATTGGGATGTGGCCGGCGTGGCCGCGGCGACGTTAATCGCCGAAGGACTCGCTTGCGCGGCCGGATTCGTTCTTGTCCTGCGGTCCCGGATGTGGCGGCAGTGGCGCGCGGATCGAAGCGCGAGGTGGAAGGCATGGTTCCGCGCTTCGAAATGGCGCTCGATTGTCTCCGCGAACGGGGATCTCATGATCCGGACCGCCTGCCTGCTGGCCATGTTCAACCTGTTCACCTCGCGGAGCGCCGGCCTCGGTACGGAGCTGCTGGCGGCCAACGCCATTCTGCTGCAGCTGCACTACATCATGGCCTACTTCTTCGATGGCTTCGGCAACGCCAGCAGCATCTACGCCGGGCAAGCCCGCGGCGCCCGCAGCGTGCCGCTGCTGCGCAGAACGCTCCGTCTATCCTGGCTATGGACGGCCATCGTCGCGGTCGCGCTGACGATCGCCTACGGCTTGGTCAAGGGGCCCGCGATCGGACTGTTCACCGAGCATGCCGGCATTCAGGAGCTGGCGGCGGCGTATAGCGGCTGGCTGCTCGGATTTCCGATCAGCGCCGGCATCGGACTCGTCTTCTATGGCGTCTTTACCGGGATGACCGAGACGCGTCCGATCCGCAATTCCATGCTGATCTCGCTGGCGCTGTTTTTGCCGGCCATGTTCGCTCTCGTGCCGGCGTACCAGAATAACGGGCTGTGGATGTCGTTCCTCGTGTTCGCGCTCGGAAGATCCGTGTTTCTTGCGCTGTATGTGCCGCGACTATGCCGGAAGATCAAATAGGGGGCACCGCTGCCTAATGGCAAGAAGGGGCGTCCCGCTCGTCATCCATTGCTGGAACGCCCCTTCTCGCTGCATGACCGACGTCGCCCTACAACAACGCGGGACCTCTCTATGACTGCGCCTGCGATCGGCTCTTGGGCCTCGGCACGCTGCTGCCGGGGCTCAAGAGCCTCTCCTAGAAGCACGAACCCTACGAATAATAGCATCGCCTCCCCAAACCTGGGAAAGTTGCCCGATGATCAAAAGAAAACCCATGTCTCACGAACAGACATGGGTTTTTCTTGGTATCGAACCGAACGATAATTCGGCATTTTGTTTCCTCGGGCAGACTTTGTTTATTCGGAAATGGCGTCGCGCAGCTCGATAATGCGCCGGAGAAGCGCCGCGGCTTGCGCGCGGCTGGCGTCCCCGGACGCCTCGAAGCGGCCGGCATCCGACCCGCGCATGAGCCCGGCCCGGATGGCCGAAGCCACCTCGGCTCTTGCCCATCCGCCGATCGCGTCTCGGTCCGCGAACTTCCGCAGCAGCGCCGGTATTTCGGCGGCCGACGCCGAGTCAGCGCTCGGCGCGAGCTTGGCGTATGCCCGCCAAGCCATCGTCGCCATCTGTTCGCGCGTGATGGGATCGTTCGGGCGGAATTGGCCTGCGCCGTCGCCGGTGATCAAGCCCAGCGCGGCCGACTGACGCACCGCATCATAGAACCAGTCGCCCGGCAGCACATCGTCGAACGCCGCGCTTGCGGCATTCGGTGCCCCTTCGCCGACGGCGCGGGCGAGCAGCGCCGCGAATTCGGCGCGAGTCACGCTTCGGTTCGGTTGGTAGGCGTTGGCCGATACGCCCTGCACATACAGACGGGCCGACAGCCAGTCGATATCCGCCTTCGCCCAATGCTTGGCGATATCCGCGAACGGACTGGCATAGCCCGCAATCCCGTAGTATGCGGCGTCAACGGCTCCCGCGCCAAGCGGAGATGCCGACGAGCCAGAAGCCGCGGTGACGAAATGCCAATTGCGGCCGGCAGCGTCGTAGCGATACACGCCGAGCTCTCCGCCCTTGGCCGTTACATCCCATTGCGCGGCTATCGCATCCGGCAGCGTCGCTGCCAGCGGCTTTGCATTCGCCCCGTTCCCGGCGAATAACGCCATCCGGTATAATCCCGTTCGGGCGTCCAACCCGGCCGAAGCGGCGAATAGCTTTTCCAGCCACGCCTCTTCGTCAGCGGTCTTCGCCCGCGTAATCACCAGATGCACGTCTTGCGTCTTGTCGCCGATCCCCTGCCATCCATCCGCGCGGACGACGACGGACAGCGAATCGCCCTTCAGTCGCACCTTCGCATCGGCAGCGGCTAGCTCCGCGAAAGCTTCTGCCGGGATGACGATGTCATACGAATCGTACCCTGCCGGCGCCTTGACGTAGAGCTCGGCGCCGTCCATCTCCTCGAGCGCCGCATGCACCGCAGCGGTCTTCAGCGTCACGACCGCCTCTCTCCGGCCCTCCGCCTCGCGGCCGGTCACCTCGGCGCCGCGGCCGATGTCGGCCCGATCGTCTGCCGCCGATCCGCCGGAGCTATTCCCCGGATCAGCCCCTGGGCCATTAGGAATTGGTCCTGGTCCTGGCCCCGGTCCTGGCCCCGGTCCTGGCCCAGGATCAGCAACCCGAATGACCTTCAGCGTGTAAATCCGGGTCACATCCGGATGGTTCGCAGCTTCAACCTTCACCGGAATCAATCCGTCGCTCGGGATGCCGATCGCGCGGAATTCGCCGTCGGGTAGCGGCACGTCTCGCACCGTCAGCTTCCCGCCCGCTTGAGCCAGCGTCGCTTTGACCTCGATCGATGCCGTGCCGGAAGCGACTTTGACCGTGTAGTCGGTCTGATCGGCGGAGAACGGTTCGACGAGCGTTCCGCCTGCGACCTCCAGGCCGCGCAGCTTCGCATTCGCGCCGGACAGCGCAAGCGAGCCTTCCGTCGACGGATTACGATTCGCGTCGGCCACGGCGCCCGACGCGGCATGAACCCTGATCGCTTCCGCTTGGTTGAGCGGCCCGCCGAGCGTTAGAATCACGGCATGCGGCTGCCCGCTTCCCGCCGCCGATTCTACGACGGCCGACAACACCGTGCGGTTCGTCCCTTCCAAGGTAAACGCGGCCGGTTCGAGATTTATCTCTGCCGACAGCGCTTCGTCGAAGACGATGCGGATCGCCGCGCTGCCGCCTGCTATCGAGGCCGAGACCGGCTTCGGACCCGCTTCGTCGCGCAGCACGGCTTGGATCGTCCGCTCCGCGCCGACCGGCATCAACACGTCCGCATAACTGACGAACGAATCCGGTCGAATGGTGACGCTGTACTCGGCGCCAGCCTTCAAGCCTTCTCCGCTCGGCGTGAATCTCGCCTTGCGCGCCAGCGTCGCGCCGTCCGCCTCTTGCGGCTCCACATATGCGGCCGTACCTTCCACTTCGCCATCGGGACCGGTCACGACGATCTGATCGGCCGGGATGGCTTGCCCCGCCTTCATGTATTTGCTGAATGCGATGTCGATGTAGCCTCCGTCTTGATCTGCGATCGCCTGCACGTCGCTCGCGATCGGCGGCGCCATCGAGACGAGACCCGCATTAACGTCGAAGTGCGGAGGCGGCACCTGCAGCTCTTCGCTATAGGCCGGTTTATACCCCGGCTTCTCCCAGACGACCTTCCACAAGCCCTCGGGAACATCCCAGCCGTAACGGCCGTCGGCTCCGGTTAGCTGCGGATTGATCTGCCCGTAATCCGGCGCTTCGTTCCAGACTTTCCAGACGCCCGTCTTTGCGTCCTTGAAGAGCACGGTCGCCTTCACGTCCGCAAGACGGTTGGCGGGGACCGCTTCGTACACGTAGCCGCTCGGATCATAGATCCATTTCAGACGGGCAACGCGCTTCAGTCTTTTCTTGTAAATATTCTCTTCGTCGAGCTCGTCGAAATCGTCGCCCTCGCAGACAGCCGGATTCGTAGGTCCGGCCGTGGAGACCATCCCGATTTGCTCGTCGACGTAGCTGTCGATTTTGTTGGTTACATATTTGCCTGCGTACCCGGCCAGGAAGCCGGCCGGCCCTTCAAGCATCATCGCTCCCTGCCAAGCCCCGAGCGCGGTCTTGGCGATCTCGCCGCCGACCGTGGCGAGCAGCGCTTTGCCGGCCTGTGCGCCAGTCGCTTCGGCGTTCTCGGGACATAAGACCGAGGACTCGACATTCTCCATGATTTTCATGACCTTGCCCGCATAGCCTTTATAGCCCTCGTACTGCTCCTTGATGGCGGAGAGCGGCTCGGAAGCGCTCTTGGAAATCATCGTGTAATCGGTGGATACCTGGATCATGCCCTGCTGGTAAGGAGTCGTCTCGATGCCCATCTCCTCCAGAATCTCCAGCGGATCGACTTCGCCGTCGAACGCGGCCATCGTCCGTTTGCCCGTCTCTTTTGCCGTCTCAGGGAACAGATACCCCTTCGGCATATACCCCTTCATTTTCACCGCGATACGGTTATCCGTCTCCGTTACGTCGAAGCTGACGTTATACAGCGGGATGCCTTCCCTTTCCGCCTGGACGATCTCTTCGACAGTCGGCATATACGCGGTCGGAGATACATCGATCCGTTCGCTCGCCTCAACCCGAAGATCGGGCACATCCGGGAATTCGATAACCGCGCTTCCCTCGTAGACGTTGCCGTCAATGGCAAAAGGCTCTTTGTCCACGATCTTGAAATTGCGGAATTGAGGCGGCATCAGCGCGTCCGTCTCCGCCTTAGTCGGAATATCCTTCGTGATGACGGCTTTCGGTTTCACCGTGTCATAGTCGACATACAGACCGCCGAGCGTGCCCGTCGTGGTTGGGACAATCGCCCGAAAGAGACCGTCCGCATCCTTCTCCGCGGTCACCGGTTCGCCGATCTGGCCGCTCAGATAAACCTTCACGTTCGTGACGAACTCCGGCTTATCGAACTTCAGGGCAAACGAGAACGGGTTCCCCGGCACGACCGTATAAGGAATTTGCGCAATGCCGTTCGCGACCTGCAGCTGCACCCATCTGCCGTCCGGGTACTGGACCATTTCGATCTCCTGCAGCGTCGGCTCCGTCTGGCTGTAGGTGACAAGCGTACGTTCCGACCGCAGCTTTTGGCCTCCGTGATCCGCTTCAATCCATAGCATGTGCAGGTTTGAACCATCGGTATGGCCAAGTTCGATCTCGCTTTGCCACGTTCCCGCGCTCGTCGCGTCAACGCTTGCGAGAAGCATGCTCTCGTCGTAAATTTTGACCCGGCTGAACGCCGGCGCCAAGCCATTTACCTGCACCCTAGTCGACGAAACCGTGGCTGGCGCTTCAATGCTCAGCCGCTGCACGACGACCATGGCCGAGCCGATCGCCTCGTCGATCACTGTACCTTCCAATGTTCCAGTAATTCGGGCCGCCAGCTTGGCACGGCTCTGGCTGTAATCCGCCGCCAATTTAACTTGCAGAATGACGGTTCCGCCCCTATAGGGGGAAATCTCGCCCAGCGGGACTTCCAACGTGCTTCCATTCAGCGCGGCCGTGCCAGGCTCGCCGTTCACTTGGACGTGAAGCTTGCCGTCCGCCGCGGCAACCGGCAGCACGCCATTCGGCAGGCTTACGCGAAGCATGCCATCCGCAATCGCCGACTTCCCGCTGTTCCGATAGAATGCGCGCAGCTTCAGCGTCGAGCCCGCCGCGGCTTCGCCAGGCTCCGCGACGAAGCCGTTCAACGTCGCATTGGCGAAGATGGTTGCCGGCGCGAGCGTAAGTTTACCGACATCGATTATCTCGCGATCGCGGACGCTCGCCTGCGTGGAAGCCTTCCATACCGCGTTCGTATTCGAATCCCGCTGCGTAAGTTCGACCCGGTAATTGCCTTCCTTTGGCGCATGCACGAGGAAAGTGCCGCCGCGGAAGCTCTGGGAATCGACGAAGACCTGCTCTTTGCCCGTGACCTCGTATAAAGTCGCGTTCGTCCACTCGTTCAAGCCTGCGGCATAGCTCCCCCCCACGAACGCGCCTTGCTCTTCGGCCCGCAGCTCGGCGGTCGCATTCCCATTCTCATCCAGCACGACATGGGTACATGCGGTGAATGAGCGGGTCATTGCGCCGTCTACGCACACCTCGACGTTGTCACCGGGTTGGCCTTGGAAGTAAGTCGCATTATGATAAAAACTCCTGCGCCAACCGCTTTTCCCCTCCATGGTTGCGGAGAAGCGAAGCGTCTCCATATCGATCGGCCCCTGCCACTGGCCGCCGATTGGCTTGAGATAGACCTTCAGGAAGATCATGCCCGTCGGGAACGGGGCGACCGGGATGTCCAGCATCTTCGTCTCGTTCTTGACGACGATGGCCTTCAAGCCTTCTTCCGAATTATAGTTATATGAAGATTGCGAAGCCTGGATAGCCGCTTCTCCTGCGTACAGCGTCAGTTCGTAGGCGCCTTTAAGATCCGTATGCGCCTTCCGGACGACAGGCTCGCCTTTATGCACTTGAGTGACGGATACGAGCGCGTTCGGTACCGGATTGCCCTTGGGATCCAGCACTCTCCCCTTCAGCTTGCCCTCCGCCGTACGGTTCAGTGTAAGCGGAACGACCTGATCTCCCCCACGAATGGAGAAGATTACCGGCTCCATGTCGTCATAGACCGTATCCTGCAGATACGTCTTAACCATGTACTTGACGGAAGCGTCCTCCACCTCGATCATGTTGGTGCGTCCCTCGGCATCTGTCATGTCGGCCGAAAGGAACATCTCGCCGGATTCATCCCACAACTCTACGCGGATGTCGGGAACCGGCTTGCCGTCCTGATCGCGGGCTTCGAACTCGAAGCGCGCCGGCTGCGAGATCTTCACCGTCAGCTCGGCCGTTAAGCCAGCTTCTACTTGGGCAGCTGCTTGCCGCGCGAGCGGCTTGCCGTCCGCCGATATCAACGAGACGATATAATCTGTCGAAGCCGGAAGTCCTTCCAGCTTCATCGTTTCTCCGCTCTCCAGCCTCGTCGCCGCATGCCCGCCATCTGGACTGGATGCCGTCAAGTAAGCGCCAGCCAATTCCACCTGCCCGGGATTGTCGAAGGTCAGTTTCAAGTTGCCAGGAACATTCAGCGGCATGCCTAGCGCCGTCTTCTCGACTGGACCGCCGGCGGCCCCCGTCATAACCGCCTTCACCGATACGAGACGCGCGATCCCCTCTCGCACCTGGAACGAGGCCGAATAACGCCCCGCTTCATTCACGGATTCCGTGAACTCGACTGCCGCTTCCGCCAAGCGGACATCAGGCAGTCGCTTACCGGATTCGTCTAGCCAAGTCTCATAGGCGATCTTGGCGGATAGGGTTCGGCCAGTAAGCGCCCTTGCTTCAATCTTCATGGTACTGCCGATCTTCGGCAGTCGAGCAGGCGTCATACGATCGAACGTTAGCTCGAGCTCAAGCGTCCGGTCGTCTGCCGGCGTCGTCACGCGGGCGACTGGACCGCCTGCCGTCGCATGACCCTCCATGTTCACCGCTTCCACGCGGAAGGTATAAGCCGTAGCCGGCGTAAGTCCCTCGGCCGTGTGCGTCAATGTACCGCCGTCGACGGTTGCCATCCGCTCGTTATTCGCATAGATGCGGTACTCCGCGATTCCGCCAGCTGCGGAAGCCGGCGTCCAGGTCAGGACCGCGCGGTCCGGTCGGATCTCCGTCACGTCTAGCTTGCTGCCTTCCGGCCAAGTCGGCGTTCCGCCGTCAGGCTTATTCCGGGCGGCCACGAACAGCCCCGCAAGCGTCGTCTTCTCCCCCGTTTCGGGATCGTCGACGACATACCCCGCTGTGAATGCAGCGACATGCGCGCCGTCGCTAAGCGACAGATTCGTCAGCGGCTGCTTCAGCTCCCATTCAGGCGAGAGAACAGCGGGTTCTATCGTCACTCCCGTGTGAAGGTCGGCGATCAGCGCATAATCGGACTTCGTCTCCGGGGATTCGGTCAAGAACGTGACATAACGGCCATCTGCGGTTAAGCGCGCTTCATAACTCGCCTGCGGGAGTTCGGCACCGGCCGTGTCAAGCGATACACGCTGCAGCGCCGCATCCGTCGCGCGATAGACGTAAATATCCATCTCCTCGTTCGTATCTCCGCTAGCGAGCGGCTCATATGACTCGAACGCGACGACTGTGCCGTCAGCGCTGATCGAAGGTCTCCCGCTCGTGTTCCCGTTCAGGGACCCCGGGGCCGTCACGCTGACGAGCCGATTCGTTCCCGTCGTACGGTCATGGACGTAGACGTCTTTGCTGCCGTCATCATCGCCTTCAGCGAGCAAGTCGGAGTCCGATTCGAATGCGACGTACCGGCCATCCGCGCTAATCGACGGCAATTCGCTGTACCCATCCGCAATCTTCCCCGGCTCACCCGGAAGTTTAGCCGCGCTGATCATGACGTTAGTGCCGGTCTCCCGGTCGTAGACGAATATGTCACGATTGTCCGTGTCGCCTTCGGTAAGATCGGAGGCACTGGACTCATAGGCGATATAGCGGCCGTCCGCGCTAATCGACGGATTCTCGCTCATGCCATTCCCAGGCGAGGAACCGCCGAACTGTTTACTTATCAATCGCACGTTCTTGGTCGTCCGATCAAAGACATACACTTGTGTAGGCTCGATTCCCAACAAGCTCTCTTTGCCGCCAAACACAAACCAACGCGCATCTGGGGTCATCTCGAAATAGACGGCCTCCAGATTGCCAACGTTGGCCAGCACGGATTCCAACGTGCCGGTCTCTCTGTCGAACAGGTTCAGCTGCGAATGGAATTCGCCGCCGCCCAGCTTGTACTCGAGGAATGCGACGTATCGGCCGTCCGGCGTAACCTTGACATGACCGACAATATCGGACTCCGTGAAGTCGTACACCTTGACGAGGTGACTCCACATCGTCTCACCCTTTAGCGCCGGCGGCGCTACGCCGAGCGCGGGCATCACCGGCGGTAGGATCAAAGCTTCCTCCGCGGCTTGCGCCTGCCCCCGTCCTACGGGCATGATGCTCCCCAGCATCGCGGCGATCAACAGACAAGCGATCCACCGCAACCCGGGATTATAAGCTCTTTGCGATCTCATTCTCCATTTCCTCCAAATCACTCATTCCAGTGTCTTGCGTCCTACCGACAAGCCAAACTTGCATTTTTCCCCGATTTCGCCTTTACCGCCTCCATCGCCGTTTTTTGGGCAGCCCGAATAGGAATCCGCGTCTTCATGGATTCCTCGTCCCGCATATCCGGAGGCAGGGGCCAACCGCAGCCGTGCTTTGGCTAAGATACCGATTGGCCGGCAGTCTTCCGCGTGCTTCCTTCGTCATTTTAATCGGTTCCCTCGTCCGAGTCGACGGACGATGAGTATCATCTCGAGCGATTACACGCTGTCTCCGTAATCAAACACGAACGGCCTGCAACTCGAAAATAGGCGCGCCATGCAAACCGTCCCGTTCATAACATCCGCTTCGCTCCAGGCAGCCTTCGAATCAACGCCGCCAGCACGAAACAAACGAACACGCTTAGGGATGACACGATGACCCATTTTAATGCAGCAGGAAGCACGATGCCCTGGAACGCGATCGTCCAGCCCACGATAACCGGCGGATGGATCACATACACCGCATAAGCGTGATCCGCCCCAAAGCGCAGCAGGGCATTCGTCTGGCTCCATCTGATTCGGAACCAGCGAAGCAGCATGAGAATAAGGCCGAAGCCAACGAATGGCTCCCATAGGGCATACAAGAGCGCCTGCAGCTCCCATCCCCCTGCAAAATTCAGATTTCCCTCCAAGGCACCCGTCGCGATAAACGCCACCGGCAGCACCGGGATGGCGACAATGGCGATCCGCGACCACGTGCGGACAAGCGGATCCGGCAGCTGCTCCAGCCAATTGCCGCGATAAGCCCAAATCCCGGCCGCAAAACACAGAATATACGATGGAAAATAGCCGAGCTGAAGCTCCAACGGGCCTTCACCCGTTGGATAAACAAGCCGGACGAGGAAGGAAACAAGTCCTAATGCCGCCGCGATGCCGGCAAGACCCCACGCGCTTGGAATCGGCAGCGGGTAACGCAGCTTGCCAGGCAGCGGAGTCAAGCGTAAGAAGGCATAAAGGAATGCGAAGTAAATGGAAGCCTCCAGAAACCAGGCAGGACCGAAGAAGGTCTGATCGAAGCTCCACACGTAGCGGCTGTAATAGGTCCCTACCGGCATGTCATCACGCAGATGCGCATACCAATGCGTAAGCGGACCGATCAAGAAATAGTAGGCTGCCAGCGGCAAACCTAACCGAATCATGCGGTCCTTCAGGAATTTGGCCGCCCCTTTGCGGTCATAGGAGGAAGGTATGAAATACGCCGATAAGAAGAAAAACAACCCCATGAAGAAGGCCTGGCATACCGCCGTGAAAATCGTCAGCAAAATCATGGTTAGATTCAGCTCGCTCTTATCTACGTCCTCGAGTATCCAGTCTCCGGCCCCGCCATAGGCGATGGAGGTGTGAAAAACGATGACCAGTACCGTAAGCGCGGTCCGCAGATGATCCAGTTCATACATACGCTGCTTCAAGATTAGTGCCCACCCTGTCTACAATATTAGGTCCACAGAATTACCCAAGGATGATGTATTCGGCAGCCTTCTGGGAATTCCTCCCTGGCTTTCGAACCATGCAGGACCATGTGGGTTTCGACAGACTGCTGCGGCTGATATTGTTGTTTCGTCATGTGGGCAGGCGGAAGAATCTCTTCATCGTCTTAATCGATGGAAGCGAGCTTCCACTCCCCTTCCTGATCCTTCATATAGTAGAACGCCAACTGCCTTTCGTTCACTTCACCGTCGCTATGTTTCACTTTACCCTGAATCGAAACTTGGATCCTTCCACTTGCGTCATCCATAACCGTGCTTATGTCTTCGAATCGGTATTCATTCTCGAGTAAGTACAAGAATGCGCTAGGTGTCGTCTCTTGTATAAACGCAGCTTTGAAAGCGGCTTGGTTCTGATTCGCCATCGCTTCGAGGACATGCTGGAGGTTCTCTTGGATAGCGTCATGAAGCAGCGGGGCCTGTACAGATTCCCAGTCAATGAAGACACCAGGCGAGAAAGCTTCTTCTTGTTGTTCAGGTGCCGGACTGTTAATCGTGACTGCAGCTCGTTCGGCTTGGTAGTTCACTTGGAAGCCAAAGGCTTCGCTAATAAATCGCAGCGGCACGAATACGCGGCCCTTCACAACGAAAAGAGGCGTATCAAGGTTCACTTCATGGCCATTTATGTGCGCTCTATTTTCGTTAAGACGAAGCACGACCGATTTTCCGTCTCTGTTTAGGACGGTCGCAATCTTATCTCGTTCTCCCCACAGAAATTCAAGCTGGAGGGAAGCAAGCGCGCGAATCGGAACAAACACGCGCCCCTTCTGAAGGACGGGCTCTACATCCGACTGGACGACCTTACCGTTAATTATCGTCGTTATGCCTTTTCCGGTGGCCTCGGCAACAGCAGAAGCTGCGGCAGCCGAGCTTAGCAGCATGCAAATGACAAGCATGATCCCCATCTTTTTCACAGCCACACCCTCCTTGGTTTAAGGTTTAACCGCTTTCCAAATAAATTTGTGCTCCTTAATCCCGAGTCTTCCTCCAATGCGATGTTCACGAATCTTTATATCAAGCTCGTTTTTAAGTTCGGGTAATGTGTAATCGGGATTACCGGGCACATCCGATAAGAACTTGGCAAACTCCAGCTCATTAGGAAAGTAAGTAATGGCTTCGTTGAACGCCTCAATGGCGATGTCCTTAAATCCGTTGGCCAATAAGCGTTCTTTTGCCACATCGATGCTCGTGTGAATGCCGAAAATGACGCCGCCTGAAGATAAGAGACGACTGTGATTCAGGATGGAAGTCGGCCCTCTGCGGTCATAGATCAAGTCGAATGCCCCATCTTCAAAAGGCATGTGGTGTTTGGTCGAAGCATAGATGAACTGGACATTGGAGATCTGGCTGGTACTTAATAATGTCTATGCGATTTTGATCAATTCCTTGGAATTATCGAACCCGATGATGCTGCGGGCATACTTCGCCATCTTCAACGTGAATTCGCCGTGGCCGCACCCCGCGTCCATCACGGATTGGAAGCGAGGCAGCATCTGAATTAATCGTTCTTCAAACCGATCTTCTGCCGATCTGCCCTCAACGGTGTACACCGCTCTGCTTCTATACCCGCCATTTCTTCTTGCGATCATATCGTACCACTCGATTCCCATGCATGACCTCCAATGAATCCCTATATTTTACAATGATAATTCGAAATTCATTTTCCCGTCTCTATACTTCGCATAGGGGTCGTCTTGTTCGCCGATTACTAATTTCCCCTCATGCATTTCGGCCGCTTCATGCCATTCGAATCGTTGCCCGTTCTGCTCGACTTCAAGTTGGATATGATGCCAAAACGAATGTCCGTCTTCATACTCGACATCTGTAATTTCAAACCCCTTTAACGTATAACTTTGCTCCTTCAAGACCTTTATTTTCTTGAAGTAGAACGCCTTAGATTCTTTATGAGATAGCGTAGTTCCTTCCGTAAAATGACCATCTCCAGTCCGGGCATCATAATCATAGAGCAGCAGCTGTTCAAACGCCTTTTCATATTCTTCCGCTGCAATCGCTTGATAATAGGCTTTGATCAACCGCTCCGCTTTCTGTTCTTCGATGAAATTGACACTGCATCCTGTACCCATGGAACTTAATGAAAAAACCAAAATCAACACCATTAGAAATGATTTCTTCATGATTTCCCCCTCTAGAACGCCATTGCCCCAGCCTAATTTCACCTTCCTATAAATGGAACGAAAATACAGCCTACATAGTTGCGTTAAACGAGAGGATCAGCCGCGAGGGCTCGATCTTCTTCGGCTTATCGATTGTCGGACCACGCGGGATTGGTATATTCTTGTAGTAATGTATACGTGCGTAAGCGAGACTATGAGGAGGCCCTATCGATTGAAAATAAAAGTGCTGATCGCGGACGATAATTCGTTTATCCGTGAAGGAATGAAGATCATTCTGACGACGTTCGAGGAATTCGAGGTGGTCGCCACCGTCGGCGACGGAGCGGAGGCGGTCGATTATTGCCGCTCGCACGACGTGGACGTCGCCCTTCTCGACGTGCGAATGCCGAACATGAACGGCGTCGAGGCAACCCGTCTCCTGACCGAGCAGACGAAGGCCAAGCCGCTCATCCTTACGACGTTTGACGACGACGAGTATATTCTGGAGGCGGTGCGTTCGGGCGCCAGAGGCTACCTCCTCAAGAACAACGATCCCGAGCGAATCCGGGACGCCATCAAGAGCGTGTACCACGACCATCATGTTCTTCAGGACGTCGTCCTGGAGAAAATCAAATCCAATTTGTTGACGCCGCATAAGGGTTATGCCGCCGCATCCGAGCCGGTTCAACCCGCCCCCGTCACCTCCTCCGGCTCGGATCGGATTGACCGCAGCCTGTTCACGGAACGGGAGCTCGACATCATGGCGCAGATCGCGAAAGGACTCTCGAACAAAGAGATCTCGAAGAAGCTGTTCATCTCCGAGGGCACGACCGCCAATTACATCACGTCGATCCTGAACAAAACGGGACTTGCGCACAGGACGCAGATCGCCATCTATTATTTGACGGGTGAAATCATGCCATCGGAAGATTAGGGAGTCGCGACATGGAATTGTGGATCATGAGCAACAAGGCTGTACTGCTTGTCTACGTCATCTTCGTCTCTTATTCGGTCATGCGCGGAGCATCTCCTTGGGAGATGCTCGCCTACTTGTCCTACTTATGCGTGAATACGGCCATTCCCCTTCTAAGAAGGCAGCGACGGCTGCAGCTGCTCGGCTCGGTCGCTTCGGGCGTACTGGCTGCGCTGTTCGCCTTGCGTCTGAATCCGGTTTTCATCCTGCTGCTGCCCGTTAATCTCTATGAGATCGTGCTGCTGTCGGGAGGGCGGAATCGCTTCGCCCTGCTGCTTGGACTCCTGCCGTTGTTCTTCATTCCGGTCAATGACATCCCGATCTATCTTCTGGCAGCCTCATTAAGCCTTCTTCTCTACTATGGCATGCGGGTTCATACGGAGAAGCTCAAGAAGATCGGCGAGGAGAAGGAGACGCTTCGCCTCGATCTGCAGCGTCTGAAGCAATCCCTTAGCATGAACGAGGCCTATATTCGCCAATCCGCGTACGCCATCAAGCTGGAGGAGCGCAATCGGCTGTCGCAGCAGATTCACGATGAAGTCGGCCACGCGATGGCCGGGGCGCTCATCCAGATGGAAGCGTCCCGGCGTCTGCTTGACTCGAATCCGGATAAGGCGTCCGAGCTGCTCGGCAACGCGATCGCCATCTCCAAGGAGGGGCTGGAGCAGATCCGCTTGACGCTCAAAGATATGAAGCCCCGGTCGGAGGAGCTCGGCATCCACCGGCTCCGGCTGTTCGCGGACGAGTTGTCCGCCAATCACGCGCTGAACGCGACGCTTACGCATGCGGGAGATCTGGATGTCATCACGCCTCTTCAATGGAAGATCATCCATGCGAACGCGACGGAGGCGGTCACCAATTCGCTGAAGTACGGAGAGGCGACCGCCATCGAGTTCGAGATTCGCGTGCTGAACCGGATGATCCAGTCTATCGTCGCCGACAACGGCAGAGGCGCGAACAAAATCGTCAAAGGGCTGGGCATCGTCGGCATGGAGGAGCGAGCCGCGTCCGCGGGGGGAACCGTCATCGTCGACGGGGCGAAGGGATTCCGCGTGACTACTCTCCTGCCCTTCCAGAAGGGCGGATGAAGAACTCACCCTGCGATCATGACATTTCTCATAGGCAAAGGATGAACTTATGCACTGACATGAGGTCATCCTTTTTTATTAGAATAAAGCCATAACGATGAACGGGAACGGAGTGATAACGGATGAACGTATTGGAAATCCGCGACCTGACCAAAACTTTCGGCGATTTCATCGCCGTCGATAACATGAATCTCAGCGTCCGTGAAGGCGAGATCTTCGGCTTCCTCGGCGCGAACGGCGCGGGCAAAAGCACGACGATCAACATGATCTCCTCGCTGCTGCGGATCACGAAGGGAGAGATTCAGGTTCTCGGCCGAGACATTGTGAAGGAGAACAAGTTCGTCAAGATGAACATCGGCATCGTACCGCAGGACCTCGCGATCTACGAAGAGATGACCGCCTACGAGAACGTGAGCTTCTTCGCCGGACTGTACGGGCTTCGCGGCTCGCTGCTGAAGGAACGCACGGCGGAGGCGCTGGAGTTCGTCGGTCTCGGCGATAAGCACAAAGCGCTGCCGAAGAGTTTCTCCGGGGGCATGAAGCGGCGCCTCAACATCGCCTGCGCCATCGCGCACCGCCCGAAGCTGATTATTATGGACGAACCGACCGTTGGCATCGACCCTCAGTCGCGCAACTACATTCTGAACTCGGTCAAGAAGCTGAATCAGATGGGCTGCTCGGTCATCTATACGAGCCACTATATGGAAGAGGTCGAAGAGATCTGCACCCGAATCGCGATCGTCGACCATGGCAAGATCATCGCGGAGGGTACGAAGGAGCAGCTCAAGTCGATCATTACCGATACGAAGGAGACGTGGATCGGCTTGAAGAACGCCGACCGGCTGGACCTCGACGCGCTGAAGCGAATCTCCGGCGTCAATTCCGTTCGGTTGGAAGAACAGATGGTCAAGATCGTGTCGAGAAGCGAGATCAACAATCTCAATTGGGTCATCCAACAGCTGATTCGCGATCAAGTCGAGATTAGCTCGGTCGAAGAGCAAGCGCCTAATCTGGAGACGGTATTCCTTACCTTAACCGGACGGAACCTGCGCGACTAAGGAGGTCGAAGAACGTGAACGTGCTCAACATAGCGTTATTCGAGATGAAGAAGGACTTGCGGGATCGGCGCACCCTGCTCTTTATGCTTGCTTTCCCGATCGTGCTTATTCTGATCCTCGGGACGGCGCTCACGAACGCCTTCCACAGCGGTATCGAAGTCGGCGATATGAAGCTGCTTGTGAACAATTCCGCCCAGAGTCAGCAGCTGCAAGACTATTGGAACCGCTTCGCGCAAGGGATCGGCCAAGAAGGCGTCGAGCTGACGCCCGCCGCAAGCGGCATCGACGGCAAGGAAGCCGTTGCGGAAAATCAATTTACGGCGTACGCGGAGATTGACGACAATGGCATTCGCTTCTACGGAAGCAGCCGCGATACGATCGCGAGCAATATCCTCCAAGGCATGCTAACCTCGTTCGCCGACAAGTACAGCTTTGCCGCGGCAGCCGTCAAGCACAATCCCGAATCGGCGCATGCCATCATTGAGGGTTCCATGACGGCCGGTTCGTACGTCCAGGAGTCCTCGATCGATCCAGACCGCAAGCCGGACTCCATCGATTATTACGCGATCGCGGAATCGACGATGATCGCTTTCTATGCCTGTATGTCGGCGAGCTGGCTTATTCGCGGCGAAGTGAAGCGAAAGACGGCGCTCCGGCTGGCCGCCGCCCCCGTCTTCAAGCTCGAGATTTTCGCGGGCAAGGTCATCGCGAGCACCATCATCAACTTCCTGTGCATTCTCGCGGTCGTCCTGTTCAGCAAGTACGCGTTCAACGCCAACTGGGGCGATCACCTCGGCCACGTGTTCCTCCTGCTGTTCACCGAAGTGCTGCTGGCGGTCAGCTTCGGCCTTGGCGTCGCCTTCCTGTTCAAAGACGATGCGGTGAACGCCGTCATGATGATCTTCGTGCAAGTGGCATCCATGGTCGGCGGCGCCTATTTCCCCGTCGACGAGGCATCCGGCGTCTTCGGCGGAATCGCGAATTTGTCGCCTCTTCGCTGGGCGAATGAAGCGTTGATGAACTTGATCTATAACGACGACTTGCAAGCCGTGTTTCCGGTCATCGCGCTGAATACCGCGATCGCGGCGGCGTTCCTCGCATTCGTCGCCATTACGATGCGCAAACGGGAGGCGTTCTGATATGAACAACATGCTTTGGATTGCGCGCAGGCTGGTCCGCTCGACCTTCCGCAAGCGATCGAGCTGGATCGTCTATTTCGGATTGCCGATCGCCGCCGTCCTGCTCTCCATGCTGATCTACGGAAGCGCGAGCGGCGGCAGCCTGCGCGTCGGCGTCCTCAACCAAGACGGCGACAAGACGTTGACGCAAGATGCGATTCAATTCGTCGAAGGGTTGAATAACGTGAAGATCGCGATGACGGACGAAGCCTCCATGAACAAGGACATCGCTTCCGGCAAGCTGGATAGCGGCCTTATCTTCGAGGACGGATTCGCAGACAGCGTCCGGGACGGTCAGCCGGCCCATCTGCGCCTCGTCTCCGCCAAAGGCGCGGAGGTGACCGCTTACGTGAAAGCGCTGCTTGACGGTTACCTCGTGAACGTCGCCGCGATCGGCCAAGCAACGAAGAGCGACCCGGATGCGTTCGACGCCATCTATGCGGATTACCGAACGTCCAGCTTCAAGCTCGACGCCGAGTCGCTTCAAGATACGGCGAAGTATAAGGATATGACGTACCAAACGATCGGCTTCCTGCTCATGTTCCTCCTCACCTCCGCGGTCAACATGTCCGGCCTCATTCTGAAGGAGAGGGAAGATCGCACCTTCCTCCGGCTGCTCTCGTCGCCGCTGTCGGCCCGGGCATTCGTGCTCGCGAACGTGCTGGTTACCTTCCTCATCCAGGTGCTGCAGATCGTCATTACGCTGCTGGTCTTGAAATACGCCTTCGGCATCGATTCCGGCGTTCCGTTCGGAGATCTGCTCGGCACGCTCCTCCTGTTCTCGCTCGTCGCCATCGGGCTCGCCCTGCTGCTCACCGCGTTCTCGAAGAACAGCCGTGGCGCCTCTGCGCTGCAGACGCTGATCATTACGCCGACCTGCCTGCTTGCCGGCTGCTTCTTCCCACCCGAGATTATGCCGGATACGGTGAAGAAAATCTCGAGCTTTCTCCCGCAGCACTGGCTGCTCGACACGCTCACGAAGCTGCAGGATGGTCAAGCGCTTGGAAGCCTCGGACTCAACTTGGCCATTCTCGTCGCCTTCGCCGCCGTGTTCACGCTCGTCGCCATCTATCGCTTCAATCGCAACAACGATGTAAAGCAGTTTATCTAGGCCTGCCGAGGGGTGTCCCAGAAGACATCGATTTGATGACGCAAGGCCGCCCCTATTTTTTAATGTAATGCTTTGGTTACCGCATCCACTGCGGGGTCGCATGTTCTTCCGATCGCTGTTGTTCCCGGATTCCTTGAATGTAATGGGCTAAGGTAGGCTCCGCTCACAAAGGCGAACGCTATCGCTTCTCCAGAATCATGCCCCCTCTCCGTTTGGGTAACCCATCTCGAAATTTCAAAACCATGAAGAAGCCTGCCCTTGTTAGAATGGAAGTACCACCCAAGTATAAAGCGGCAGTGGGCAATAAACGGCAAATGGCGATATAGGGATAAGGCCCTTTATCGCCATTTTTTTACTATTAGGGACCGAATTAATCCCACCAAAAATACCAGTACGGCGAATCCAGCAGCGAACCTGCCAGCGCATTAACCGATCCCACGCCTTGCCAAACGATGTCGCCGCAAAAGCCAAACTGCTCCAACGCGAGATGCGCTGCTTCTTCCTGTGTCCTGGGCGGGTTCTCGACAACCAGCTCCCATACATCGGAAGTGACTAATCCTGGCCGGGCCCCGTATTTCTCATACCAGTATTTGAACACGGCCACTTGCTCCTCCGGCATCGGACAAGCATTGAACCCGCCCATCGGTACCCAAGCGGCCGCTTCCCAAGGGTTGCGCGTCGGAATTTTGGCAAGCAGGATGTCCTGATGGAGCACCTGGGGAATGGAGACAAAATGATGCAACGCTGCCTCCTCGACCGCAAACTCGCCCATGATATCCAGCTCTTCCTCTTCCTCCTCGGGCATAGACTCCGATACGAGTTTCTTTAATAAGGCGACGGCATCCAGCTCATTCGCTCGGGCAAGGATGGCTTCTCGATCATGCTCATTCGACATCATCACGACGTGGTCAACGATCGTATCCGAAGGGACGATAATAAGCGGGGTAAATCCTTCTCTTTCTCCCTCCGCCAAAGCTTGGCGGTATTGGGTCATCACGCCCTGCGCATCGTGCTCGCGAATGATCTGGCACTCGCAGCCTAATTTGGCGATGATCGCGTGCAGCGGATCATGCGCGTCCGGTTTGTTCTTGAACCGATCAAATATTCCCATGCCCTCAACCCTTCCCTCCTAAAAGTACGGCTGCCGGCGTGACTGCCGGCATTCGTCATCTTACCGGGAACGCTCCAATACCGCCGCGACGCGGAGATTTCCTCTGGCCTTCGCAAGCGAAACGGCGTCCTCGCCGCCTTCTATGCTCGCCCCCGCATCCGCACCGTGCTCCATCAGCAATTGGACCAGCTCCGCATTGTCATCATGGAAGGCCGCCGTATGCAAGCTCGTATGTCCGTTGCTATCGAAAATGTTCGGGTTGGCGTTGTTCGCGAGCAGCACGCGGATGACGTCCATATCCCGTTCGCCGGCAATCGCCGCATGGAGCGCGGTATTCGAGGGGATATACGGAATTCTCGAATGAGAGACCGCGTTAACCTCGGCGCCATGCGCCAGCAGCGCCTTCACGGCCTCCGCCTGCCCATAGTGCGCGGCGAATCCCAATGGCGTCAGGCCGTGTTCATTTTTCGCGTTGGCAAGCGCGGGGTTTTGCTCCAACAACAGCTGTAATTGCTCGCGATCGCCCGTACGGGCCGCTTCAAAAATGTCATGGATCACGTTTGCTCCACCTTTCGTTGACCGTTGGATTGTATGATTCCAGTAATCGATATAGTTCTACATTCTACCAATACTTTCCTTTCAGCTGGAGGAAAAGCCGGACGCCTCAATTGGGCTGTCCGGCTCGTGGTTGCAGCTGTGAATGCGATTCGAAGCCGCGTCCGACCAGAAGTCACGCGCAAAAGGGTTCAATCCGTTCTTGCAGCCGATTGAAAAAATGCCTCGTAAGCGCGCGGAGGATGCTCGAACCAATGCGCGATTCGA
Source organism: Paenibacillus xanthanilyticus (assembly GCF_042682185.1). NCBI lineage: Bacteria > Bacillati > Bacillota > Bacilli > Caryophanales > Paenibacillaceae > Paenibacillus > Paenibacillus xanthanilyticus. The sequence continues at coordinate 1,504,837 of NZ_JBHUHA010000002.1, forward strand.
TCCGCCGTCTCCTGGTCTCCGGCTGCCTGCATCAACAGCTGGGCAATATGCTCCGGCAAGGGGCCCGTCATCGCATTCGTCCATTCCGTCACCGCCGTCACGTAGGGGTGGGTACGCTTCCAATAAGCGATGCCAACTTGTTCATCCCATGAGGTCTCCTTATGGTCCATTAGGGTGGCGACCAGCTGCTCCGCGCAATAAGAGGCGGTATTACACCCCTGACCCGTTATCGGGTCCGCCAGCACGGCACTATCTCCGCACCCTAGAATGAGCTTGTCGCCGTGCATCACATAGGGTCTGCGGACAACGGGCGTTATCGCCGTCTGGAGATAGGCATGATGATCCACCAGCGCAAAATGCTCTGCATCGACACGCCCCTGAATTGCAGGAAAATGCAGCTGCACGGTTGCCTTCATCCGTTCCTCGAATTCCGCAGCGGACTTGACCCCTTTAAAAGCGTCCAACGGCCCTTCAGGCACCGCTTCAATGAACAAAATGGTAACCGGGCCTTTATCCGTGAAAGCCGGAATTTCGAACATTTCACCGGCACCGGGCAGAACGGTAATCGAAACCCCTGCCGGACTAACGGGAGACACGCCGGTAAAATAGCCGACGCTACACTTCCGCTGCGGCGTCTGGAACGGCGTGAGCGCTTGTTCAACGGGAAAGGGAAACAACGGACCCGACTTGCCCGTCGCGTCGATGACAAGATCGTAGTTGTCGGCTAATGCTCCGATGTCGCTCGGCATCACGCGGTCTTTGCGCAACCTTACGCCCTGCTCCATCAGATCGGATGTTCCCGCCGCGAAAGCAAGACGCTGGTCGACGGACTTGGCGGGGCCGGCGAGTCTGCCCACGAATAGCTTCTGCGCGCCCATGCTGAAATGGATCGTTTGGATCGGCGGCGCTTCCTCCGCGGCAGGCATTCCCGCTCGCTGTCCCCGCTCCACCGCAGGATGAAAATGAACCTGCGTCGACCGTATACGTCCTTGGCGAATGTCCGCCGGGTCCTCGTAATGATGCATCGTTACGTCAAATTCGTCCTTCAAGGCGTAAGCCAGCTGCAATCCCGCAACGCCATTGCCGATAATGCCAATCCTCTTCTTCATTCTCTCACCTCGCCTAGTATATCTTCATCAGACTATGCGCCGGCCCGGAAACTAAGTCGTCGGTTCATCTCCTTTTGCAATTATTGACCCGATATAAATAAAATGGTAATTTCTTATAGCCTCTTTTGCAATCCATAAAATTGGAAAGGAAGATGATTAAATGTCTGCGCAAAATCAATATACCGTCAAAGTAGTACCTTACAACGTGGATTGGCCTCTGGAATTTGAAAAAGAGAAGCAGCGATTGCTTGATATTCTAGGCGCGCACATCGTCACCATTGAACATACCGGCAGTACCTCTATCCCTAACCAAGAAGCCAAACCTATTATCGATATGTACGCTGGCGTTCAAGCATTGCTGCAAGCAGAGGACTATGCAGGCAGGCTTAGCTCGTTGGATTACTTCTATGTTGAAGCCGGCATGACCGGGCGGCATTTATTCGCCAAAGCCGTTGCCGGTGAGCGCACGCATCATTTGCATCTTCTGCCGATCGAGGGATTTTACGAGAGAAAAGAACTTCTATTTCGCGATTACCTCCGTCAACATCCTGAGCTGGTGAAGGAATACGGGGAACTTAAACATGCGCTGGCCCAACAATACCATGCCGACCCTGATGGCTATACGCGAGCAAAAACAGCCTTTATTCAACGCGTGGATGACTTGGCTCGAATCGAGCGCGGACTCCCGCTGCAAAATGTATGGGAATGAAATCGTCAAGAAAAACGGCAGCCTTCCGGCTGCCGTTTCCTATTTTCAGGGTTAGTTGCCTAAAAAGGCTTTCTTGAAAATGTCCAGCTGCATGTCCAACGTTACGGGATCGGTGTAGGAGGAGCTTCTTCCGTCAAGCTCGAATACGCGATTGTTTTGTACGGCGGGAATATTCTTGTACGTCTCGGTCTCTTGGAAGGCATGGTCCGCGGTCGAGTATTTGCTGAGAACGATAAAATCCCCGGCATACTCCGGAAGCACTTCTGCCGATATGGTATTGTAGCCCGTTTCCGAAATGAATTGCTTGAGTTTCTCGGGCATCTTCAACTTCATCTCCTGGTACAAGATTTCCGTGCCGCGGCCAAAATGATCGCCGAATGCAAAGATTTCCTTTTCATAGGTTTCAAATACAGAGACGGTCGCATCCTCGCCAACCTTAGCGCGAACATCCTCCCCGATCGCTTGTGCGCGTTTTTTAAAATCATCGATCCACGCTTTCGCCTCTTTTTCTTTATTTAAGAGCTTGCCGATCTCCAGGTGTTGGGTTAAATAATCCAATTTCCCCCATGTGTAGGTGACTGTAGGCGCAATTTCGCTTAATTTATCGATATTTTTAATCGAGTTTAATCCAATAATGAGATCCGGTTTCAAGTCTATGATGGTTTCCAGATTCTCGGCGGATACCTCTTGGACGTCTTTTAACTGTTCTTCGAACGTGGGGTTGGCCTTCGACCATGAATCTACGCCAACGACATTCACCCCTAAGCTAAGGACATCGCCGGGAAAGCCGGAGAGGGCAATGACGCGCTGCGGATTAGCGGGAACTTCAATGGGCCCGGTCTCGGACTGGTAGGTCATCGTCGCCGACTGGACCTCGTCTGGCGCTGAATTGGTGTTGTTGTTGCTGCCGCAAGCGGAGAGGATAAGGACAAAAGCAAGCATACAGGGGAAGTAAAATCGTCTCTTCATCGAATATTGGCTCCTTAGTATTTATTGATAATGATAATCGTTATCACTAATTAAAAAATATAGTGGAAGATTTTGCATCTGTCAACGTTTATCTGTTTCATCCAAGACAGCCCACGCTCAAGCGAATTGGTCCGCTCAGCCTTCCCCATCTGGATAGCGCTCGGCAAGATGATTCCCCTTCACGCCAAATAGCCGCCAGCCCCACCTGCAGTGGTCGGTCCGGCGGCTATTTGACACCCGTTCTCCTCCTTACTTTTTTTTATCCTTTTTCATGGTCTTGTTCGCTTCTTGTTCAACCGCTTCTTGAATGAGGTCCGCGTACGTCTTGGAATCTTTGATGAGCTCGTCGCAGAAAGCCGCTACGTCTTTGCCCGTCACGTCGAGCACGCCTTTCCCCGAGGCCGCGCCCTCTTCGAATAGATCGACGATCCCCGAGAGCAATCCCGTCCCTTCGGTGAGCTCGACGGGGCCGACCTTAAAGAAATATTTCTGTATCTCTTTATATACGATCTGGTAATCCTGCGGGAGCGCTTTGACGCGAGCCGCATGCGCGCGCCACTCTTTTTTGCCTTGGATGATATCGTGAATTCTCATGTTATCCTCCTATTTTTTGCCTAGTTTTTTGGCGATGCTGTGGTTGAGCTGCTCGCGCCATTTGTCGCGATACGACTTCGCCCCTTCTTCGCCGGCCAGCGCCGAGCAGAAGCCTTTGATATCGTCGCCCAACACCTCGCGGACATGCTGGCCCTCCGCAGCTGTTTCCTCGAACAGGCCAAGCACGCCGTCCACAATCGGCATGAGGTTGCGGCCGGTGAAATCGGCGTGCGTCCACAGATTGGCATTGATTTGATTCCAGGCCGCTTGATAATCAGCCGGCAGCTTTTGGACACGCGCTTCAAACGATTTCATCTGCTTCGTCATGTCGCTGCCGGTGATTTTTTCCCAAAAATTCATGATTTCATCTCCTTTAACTCGTTTATTTTAGAGGATATGAACGCCCATTTTTCCCAGAACCGCTGCAGCTCCTCGCGCCCTGCGTCGTTAAGCGTGAAGAATTTTCGCGGCGGTCCCATGTCGGAGGGTTTCTTGTTGACTTCCACCAACTTGCTCTTTTCCAGCCGAACCAGAATGGTGTACACCGTTCCCTCCACGACATCCTTGAAGCCAAGGGCATTCAGCCGCCGCGTAATTTCGTAGCCGTAGGTTTCGTTGCGGCTAATGATTTCAAGGACGCAGCCCTCCAGCACCCCTTTGAGCATTTCCGTTAAGTTTTCCAGCGCAATCACCCTTCGCTATTCTGTATGACCGATATTCAGTATCACTTATTACCACTACATAGTAACACGCAGTAGTCGGATTGTCAAAGCCCCTCCACGACAAAAAGAGCAGCTGCCCGGCGGGCAAACTGCTCCTAGATGGCGCGAAACTCGCGTTCCCCGTTCGCCGCGCGCTAACACTCCTTAAGCGGAATGGAGAACTCCACATATATGGGATGACAATCTTCCTTCAAGCAAAGCTCGATTCGTTCCTTGAAGTTGCCCCAGCTGACCATCTCGAGCGCGGTGTCGATCGGGAAATATCCAACTTCGAGCGACTCCTCCGTCGCCGTTAATTCGCCGCCGACGGGTCTGCCCAAAAACAGCATGTTGCAAATGCTGGCGCCTACATTTTGAAATACGCCGCAAAACTTCGTCACTTCGATCTCGATGCCGCTCTCTTCCTTCGTTTCCCGGATCGCGGCGTCTTTCAAGGATTCTCCCTCTTCCACCTGACCGCCCGGCATCTCCCAGCCTCGCTTCGGTCCTTTGATCAACAAGATTTCGTTATGCTCGTTCACGACGATCGCCGCCGCGGAAACAATATGTTTGGGCGCCAATTCTTCGTCCTCCCCTGAATCATGCTCGCCGGCTGCGCCGCCGCAGCTACGGCCGCATCACGCGAATACCAGTCGCTCGATCATATCCTTTACCGTGTTTTTCCGGATCGCGATGACTTCCGCCTCGGAGAGGTTCCCGTAAAACTTCCGGATGGCCTTATGATGCGAGAAATAGAAATACACCGCGCCCAGCAAGCTGACGACGAAATCTTCCGGATGATCGACCTTCCTGCATTCGCCGGTCTGGACGCCTAAGCGATACATCCCGAGCACCGCTTCGAAAAAGAAATTTTGATGATGAAGCTGCAGAAAAATGTCCCGGTCTTGCGCCACGCTTTGGTCCATAATCTTCACGAAATACGGATTATGATGAAGAAAATCCATAAAATGCTCCATGACTTGAATCAAGTTGTCGCGAACGGTCGTCCCGTTAAGTTCAATCGAAACGGAAGCCGCCTTGCCGAACAAGTCGTTAATGACGGCCGTGAAGAGTTCTTCCTTGCTCTTGAAGTGATAATAAATCAACGCTTTGTTCACGCCGGCCGCTTTCGAGATGTAGTCGATCCTCGCCCCGTCGAACCCTTTCTCCGCAAATTCCCGTAAAGCGGTTTGCAGAATTTTTTCTTTTCCCTGACTCATGCCTGAATTCCTCCATCACCGCGCTCCTGCGGCTTCATTCGCTTCCGGATAATAAATCCGCGACCTTCTTCGCGCTATCATAGCAAGGCATGCCAAGCGCCCCCGATCCTTCCGTGGAATCGCCAACCAGGTATAAGCCGCGTACGGCTCGGCTTTGCAGCGGCAGCAGTTTGGCATTCGTTCTGCGCGCGATCCCGTTCACCATCGCCCGATGGATGATCCGCTTATGGACGACATGCTTTTCCCATCCAGGATATACGTTATGGAGCAAAGTTTCAAATGCCGCTTGCGATCCCTTCCCGTGATCGTCGTCCTGCTGCTCCCGGGCGCTCAAGAACTTCAGGCCGTTGACCAATTGCCCGCCGGCCGGGACGGATGAAGGATTATTCAACCCGTAATCATTGATGTAGAAGCCGCCGTCCAGATCCAGCAAATTCCCGATATCGCCGCGCAGCCGCTTGGCTAGCATGAGGTCGTAGACGAACACATAGTGAGCCGGTTGATTAACATAATCGCCGAACTCGTCCGCAAGGGAGGAATCGCCGAAGAGCTTGCCCAGCTCCCTCGGCGGAACGTTCAGCACGACGTCATCGAATAGATGCCGCTCTCCCGCGCATACGACGCCCTTCACGCGATCCGCTTCCACGATGAGCTCCGAGACGGGTTTGCCGAATAGAATGCGTCCCCCATTCTTCGTAATCGCATGCTGCAGCTCTTCCAGGAGGACGTCATACCCCATATAGCTTAATGGTTCGTTGCGGGCATACTCGCGGGCGGTTAATTCCACGAATCGGTTCATCGAATACAAGTCGAGCGCGCCGTCGTAGACCGATAACGAGGCATAAGCGGACAGCACCTTGGCGATCTCGGGGTTGTGTACGTTGCCGCGAATCCATTGTCCGACGGAGAGGGTTTCCGGGAAGGCCGGCGCTTGCTTTACCATTCCGTAAAATTGCTTCAAACATTGCAAATGGTTAAAGAAGCCCGAAATCGCGGGAGAGGTCAGCGCGCCGAAACCAAGCGGACTCGAGACGACCTTGCCGCCCAGGAGAAGCTTGAATTTGGACAAGCTCGCCTTCCGGTACGTCATCTGCAGGTCAAGCTCGCGAACGATGGAACGCATCGGCTCTTCCTTGGGCGCCAATACCGCATGGGCGCCGTAACTCATCGTAAAACCGTTCTTCGACATGACATGGCTTCTGCCCCCCGGAATCGGCGCGCGCTCCATCACCACGACCTGGTGACCTCTCTTCGCCAACAAAGCCGCCGTTACTAAGCCGCCAATACCTGCCCCTACGATACCCACTTTCTTCATACCCTCGACCTCCCCCAAGAATTAGACTAACCGTTTAGTCTAATATACTTCCAACTGCTCCCACACGCAACGACAATTTGCGTCGTATACGTGAACAAGTTGGAAACTTCTTCATGGCCTACGAATCGTGCCTATATATCTAACGACAACAAAAAACAGCCGAACGTGGTTCGGCTGCTTTCTCGATTGTATTCAGCTAAAATGCCCTCATGCCTTGGCGTTGCCCTGTCTTCTGACGAAATCCTAATCATTCAATCCCTTGCCATCAAGTATTTGCTGCATATACTTCTCCACCCGCGCCACGCGGGTCTTGGCTTGTTTGGGGGCGGCGAAGTGAAGCAGGTATGCGCGCTGCCGGCCCGGCGTCAACGCTTCGAACGCGGTCTTCAAGTCGGGGTGCTCATCCAGCTTCGCTTGGAATTCTTCCGGGACGGCATATTGCTCACTCTTCTTGAATTCGATCTCCAAGCCGGATTTCTCCACCTCGATCGCTTCGTGAATATAGGCTTCAATGGTCGCTTCCATCTCGATGATCTGCTGCACGCTCGTGAACCGAAGCTGGCGCGCGGCCTGCACGTTCTCCGTCTGTTGGATCAGGATGCCGTGAGGATCGCGCAGCAGGGCGCCTTTGTGAAACAGCAGCGCGCAATAGTCTTTGAAGCCATGAATAATTACGATGTTCTTATCGCCAAGCGTGTAGCACGGATGCATCCATTTGAAATCCTCGGTCAGCCCGCTGTTCAGCACGATCTCGCGCAGCTTCTCGAATTCTTCTTTCCACGTTTTGGCTTTCCTTAAGAATCCATCCACCTTGGGATTGGTTACGCGAGTCGTCATTCAGGAGCGCTCCTTTTCCTATGCATAATGGGTTCGCCGCGTTCGCGCGGGCGTTGAACTATTGCGCCAGCGCCTGTTCCAGATCGCCGCACCATTTGCTCCAGCCATACTTGGCGCCATTGAGCGCAGGCGCGTTGGAGATGCCGGTCTGTTCGAGATGCAGGTTCACCTTGCCCGCTTCCAGCTCCTGCAGCGTCCAGGTTATCGTGTGGACCTCATCGCCGCTGCCCCACGTATAGGACAACCGGTTCGGTTCTTCCACGAGCAGCACTTCGCCGTTGATGATGCCGTCCCACCATTCGTTCGGCTGGGTGCGGAATTGGAATTTGTAGCCGACGACGGGCTGGAAGTCGTTCTCCATCGGCACGCCAGTGTGGATGTTGGCGATCCACTTGGCAAGCTTGCCCGAATCGGTCAGGGCGTTCCACAGCTTCTCGATCGTCGTCGTGTACTGAAAATCCAAATTCAACGTTAAACTCATTCTTCTTCCTCCTCTAATAGGTGCTGCAGGCGCAGCAAATTCGCATGCCAGAACTTGTTATAGTAAGCCACCCAATCCTGCACCTCTTTAAGCGGAGCGGCGTTTAACCGATATCGCGTTTCGCGGCCGACTTTGCGGTCATGGACCAGTCCGGCTTCTCTGAGGATCGTCAAATGCTTGGATACCGCCGTGCGGCCCATGTCGAACTGGGCCGTCAATTCATGCAGCGGGATCTCCTCGGCCTCTGCTAACAGACGGACCAGTCGGCGCCTCGTCGGATCTGCGATCGCATCAAACACATCTCGCAACTGGTTTTTCTCGCTCACGACAGTCCCTCCAAAAATTGATTTACCGCAGCTGCGCGCTCATGTTGACACGAAGGGAGGACCGGTCATGATTAGGAGCGCCTCTTACAGCGTCCGGCTCTTCGGACGCAGCGCCCACGAAGCGATGTTCAGCGCGGCATAGACAAGCGGCAGGAGGATGGAGAACGCATCGACGCCGGTCTCGCTGCCCAGCGCATGGGAGATTGCCGCGCCCGTCAGGAGAAAGAAAAAGCCGGCGTACGTCCATTCCTTCAGCCTCGCGGCCCCGGGTACGACGATCGCGATCGCGCCCAGTACCTTCCATATCCCAAGAATGGTCAAAACGTACACAGGATATCCAAGATTCGCCACCAACTCGAGATTTCCTTCCCATCGCAGCAATTGCCCGATCCCGCTCATCGTCATCGACGCCGCGAACAGCAGCGTGACGGTCCAATACGCGATCGCCTTCCCTCGAACCTGGGTACCTGCTGTCGCGGTCGTTGCCGTGCCGATCATTTTGCTCATTTGAATGCCTCCTCAATATCGTCTGGGTCATGCCTCTATTCTGACTGCAACCATTCGTCCATTTCTTCTTATGGGACACCTTTTGGTGTCTGGTTAGATTATAGGACACCGAATGGTGTCCAGTCAAGGACGTTTTTCGAGAACACGAAAAAACCTTTCCTTCCCGGAGCAGGCGCTATCATCGCCTCATTCCGTGAAGGAAAGGTTCGCTCTTGCCGTCGTCTTAAGACGCGACCGGAATTTCGATCGTGAATTTGACGCCATTGTCATTCTCGACCTTGATGGTGCCCTTATACCTTCTCACGATGGCGAGCGTGATCGGCAGGCCGAGCCCCGAATTGCGCCCCCCCGGCTTGGTGGTGACGCCTGACTCGAATATTCGATCCATGACCGCCTCATCGATCGACCCGGCGTTCCGGACGATGAAGCGCAGCCGGCCGGCCTCGATCGCGCCCGTTAGCTCGACCGTTCTTTGTTCCGGCTCGACCTTCGCTACTTCGTCGAACGCGTTATCGATCAAATTGCCGAGCATGCGGACGAAATCGACGGACCGCACCCCTTGCGGGAACCCGCTCATATTCGAGAAGGCGTACGTGAACCGGATGTCCTTTCGCTGCGCCTGCACGAGTTTGCTTTGGATCAGGGCCGCCAGCGGAGGATTGCCGATATGAAGCATTTCGTTAATATCGTGAATTTCGCCGACGACTTCTTGGGTATACGCGCGCAGCTCGCCGTACTTCCCGACCTGAGCCAACGCGTGGATGGTATTGATGTGATTGACGAAGTCGTGCCGCTGCTCCCGGATATTGTTGAACAGCACGTTCATTTCCTCCACGTAGGTGGCTTGCGCCTCGATGGCCGTTTGATCTTTCGACCGGCTGAAGTAACGGTTCAGCAGGAGCAGAAGCAGCATGCAGACCACGGTGACGAGCAGGATGATCATGCCCATTTCCAGCAAAATGCCGTTCAGCTGATTCTGGATGCTGCGGTAATCGATCGCGATGCCGATCACGTAATAATCCAGGTTCTGTTCAAGCTCGCGGACGGAGTTGTCCGTCACGAGCCCCAGCTCGTCGATCTTGTCCGTGAACACCGGGATGAACGTCTTCAGAATCGTACGTCCGTTCACGTCAGCCTTGTAGCTGGTGCTGGCCTTCGTCTCGATCGCCCGCCGGATTTCCTTCTCGTCCAGCTCTTCATGCGCGTACGCGTTCGTGCCGAAGAAGACCGGCGCATAGTACCGGGGCGTATACGTCTGACCGGAGCTGGTCTTGGCCACGACCCTCTCTCTCCCGAGGGCCGTCGGGTTGAAGCCGGCAATCTCCAGGATGCTCGGGTCGGAGGCGGTGATGGAGCCGATAATGGATGCGATGCCGATCGTTTGCTCATACTGCCGAATGGACGCGTTCGAGACGAACGGGTTGATGATGTAATTCGTGGTCCCGTCATAATAGTAGCCGTACTTATAAAATTCTTCCGCGTTCGTATCGGAGACGGAGTACGGCCCGGTCCAGTAATGGTCGAGCGCATCGCCCCACCGGATCGCCGTCACGTTCTTCTTCTCGTACAGCTCCAGAAAAACCTTGTTCCACAGCCCCCATTTGTTCGTCGACAGCCCGATTTCTTCGCGTTTGGACGATCGCGCGAGCACGAAGCCCTCTCCTTCTTTGGTCAACAGCGTGACGTCGTCGATCGCAAGCTCGCGCGCCAGCGCGTCCAGCTCCTCATTGGTCACGTTGTCGATATCCGGATCGAGCCGCGATCGAATCGCCAGCGCGACCGCCCGCAGCTTCTCGCCGACGAGCCGTTCGACGTACGCCGAGCCCTCCCGCGAATGGTCGAGAATGTTGTGGATGGCTTGCGCCTGCGACTTCAGATTGTCGACCTCTTGCCGCTCGAGCTTCTCTTTGCTTATAAAATAATAGATCAGATTGTTCGCGATGAGCAGCGCAATCAAGGCGATCGTCAATAATAGCGTAACCTTGGTATAGACGTTCCGCATGCTTTCTTCCTACCCCCAACTGCCAGTTCATTCCTACCTTTTTCTCTCTGCATTACCTATTATCGCATAGAAGCGGCCTGTCGGAAAAATAGAAAAAAAAGGCATTTGCACTTTGCGTGCCTATGCCTTCTACAAACAATGATGATTAGTCTCCATGGTTCGGAATCGCGTGCGCATGCGCAAAAAGACGGCCTCTATCCGGTCAACATCCGGATCAAGGCCGCCCGACGATATGGTTTCGCCCTAAGGCTTCAGCTGCACCAATAATTCATGCCCCTGCAAATACTCGGCGTAGAACACCTGCTGAATCTCGGTAACCGATCGCAGGCGCAGCTCCTCCCGGAGCCACTCCTCGCTCTTGTCCACCTGCTTCAACGACTTCTTCACGAGGACGCCGTCCATCACGAGCGGCGTCGGCAATGAAGCGACGCCGCCTTCTCCATACCGGAGCGCTTCGCCTTTCACGATGCTGACGTTCCCGTCCGGTTCGAGAAACGCGAAGCGGACTTCGCGCAGCGAGAACACGTCCTTCTCCCGCAGCAAGCCCATCAATTCTTTTAATTCCATGCGGTGCTTGCGCAGCATGTTCCTGTCGATGATGCCCTCTTCGATGACAAGCTCCGACTCCCCGTCCAGCAGTTTGCGCGTAGCGTCGAACTTCAACGTGATTTTATCGATTAAATAGATCATCGCGGTCCACAGCAGAAGCGCATAGGACATATGGAGAGCGGTGACATCACGCTGGTAGAGCACGTTGCCGACGAGCTCGGACAGCACGATGGCCGAAATAAAATCAAACACGTTCAGCTGCCTCAGCTCGCGGCCTCCGATGAACTTCGTCATGACAAACAGGACGACGAATCCCGTGATCAGCTTGACGGATAATTGAAGATACATGATTCATCCCCCCGTACGACTACTCCCCTCTATTATTGGCAGTTGAGGAGCAGATAGACGTCGTCGGGAGAAGGATTTGGGGCGCCTCTAATCCTATGGCAGAGCATGTTCGCAAGCTCTGACGGAAGCCGGCGGCGATCATGCAAGGCTTAGGACGCGGAGAAACCCGCGATTCGGCGCAGGTCGCCGTCCCAGATCTGGTGCTTACAGCGAATCGGCATATTCGCTGGAGACGAGGCGGAGTGAATGTAGCAGGCATCGATGCCGATCCGGCTTGCCCCCTCCAAGTCCGTGCGCGGGTCGTTGCCGATCATAAGCGCCGACGACAAGTCCGCCCCGTACTGCTCCTCTAGATAGCGGTATAATAACGGATCCGGCTTGCTGACGCCCGCCTCCGACGAGATCGCGATCCCGTCGAACAGGTCGCGGATGCCAAGCACCTCGAGCTCTATCTGCTGTCGAACGTCCGCTGGCCGTTCGACAGCAGATAGAGCTTCTTGCCCGCGGCGCGCAGCGATTCGAGCAGCTCGTCCGCGCCGTCGTAGAGCGCAAGCTTGCGCATCGACAGCGTTCGGAGCCAGCGGACCGTCTCGTTCAGCCAAGCCGCAGTCGGCTGTCCGCCAAGCTGCCGCGCGGCGTCGCCGAACGACTGCTCCATGACGAATTCCGGGCATTCGAAGCGCGCCTTGCCCGCCGCGAGCTGCCGCTCGGACGCCTCCAGCACGGCGGCATTCAGCGCCTGGCCCTCTGCCTTCATGCCCGCATAGCGGTAATGCAGGGCGAGCCGCTCCCAGACGACCGGATCCTCCTCATCGGTCTCGATATCGATCAACGTGCCGTACAAATCGAAAATATAGGTCTCGTACATGCGTTCCACTCCTTCGGCTCTAGCATACCCGCTATCGGGAGGATGCTCAAGCTCCGGAACCGCTTCCGTGCGTATCGCGCCCGGGCGCGCCCTTCGTTAATAGATCGTCGGCACCATGCCTCCGTCCATGCGGATCGGCGAGCCCTTGAAGGCGGAGGCGTACGGACTGCCGACGAACGCGGCCAGTCGCCCGATCTCGGCCGGCCGGATGAATCGCCGCAGTTCGGACTGCGGCAGGCTAGCCGCCATGAACGCGGTCTCCTTGTCCGCGAACGTCATCGATTCGTCCGGGTACATCCCCTCGATGATCTGCTGCACGTTCTCGGAGAGCGTCGGACCGGGCATGATCGTATTGACCGTCACATCCGTGCCGGCGGTTAATTTGGACAAGCTGCGCGACAGCGACAACAGCATGGACTTCGTCATCGCATACTGCGGCATCAGTCCGGAAGGCATGACGGCCTCTTCGCTCGCGATGAACATAATCCGTCCCTGCCCCTGCTTCAGCATCGCGGGCAAATAAAATTGGCATAAGGCGTTCGCGGCAAGCACGTTCGTCTGGAAGTAGCGGTCCCAGACATCATCGTTTACGTCCTCGTAACGCATGATTTCGTAAATTCCCGCATTGTTGACGAGAATGTCGACCTGCGGGAACCGTTCGAACAAAGCGGCGCGTTGTTCCGCATCCGTCAGATCGGCTGCGGCATTGCGAGGCGAGGTCGCCGGAAACGCCGCCTTCAATTCCCGCACGGTTCGCTCGACCTCATCCACGCCGCGCCCGTTCACGAGAACGTGAACGCCCTCCCTGGCAAGCTCCATCGCGATCGCTTTCCCGATCCCTCTTGCGGAACCCGTAACCAACGCGGTTTTGCTGCTTAATCCCATATCCATGCTGCATGTCTCCTTCACTGTGACTATCGGATAGGGAATATATTACGCGGTCCGCATCGCGCCGTAACTAGCCGCCACCGCCAACGTTCTTGCTCCACGCGCCAATTGCCGCTTCGCCCTGCCTCGCCGCGCCCGCCTCCATGTTAGTTCGCGCCGGCATGCGCCGTCCGCCAGTTGGCGGGCGTGTCGCCTTCCCAGAGGCGGAAGGCGCGGTAGAACGAATTCTGGTCTTCATAGCCGATCAAGAACGCCACTTCCTTGATGTCGAGCGACGGATCGGCGAGATAAGCCCGCGCCTGCTCGCGTCTGGCCTGCGTCAGCAGCTGCTTGAAGCTCGCCTGCTCGTCCGCAAGGCGCCGCTGCAAGGTCCGATCGCTCATGCCCAGCTCCCTCGCGACGGACCGCATGTCGAGCCCCCCTTCCGTTAGACGGCGCTTCATGATCCGTATAACCGTCTGGGACGTCGTGCTTGCGCTCTGTCGTTCGACCAGCGAATGGTCCAAGGCCGGCGTCAGAATGTCCAGCAGCTCTTCGTTATAAGTGATAAACGGAAGGTCCACATCCCGCCGGCGCAGCGTCAGCCGATTACGGGACGCGCCTGTCCGGACCGGGCAGCCGAAGTAAGCTTCCAGCGCCCGCGCATCGCCCATCGGCTGCGCGAATTCGACGAGCCTCGCCGTCAACGGCTTCCCCGTGCCTCGGCGCCCGAGCTCCAGCAGAAAGGCCAGCGTAATGCCGGCTAGCAGCGGCGGACCGGACAGTCCGCCGGACTGCCAGTCCAGCTCGATCGCGCAGCGATCGCCCTCCTCGGCGATGCTCAAGCTCTCGGGCGGGCACAGCTGCTTGTAGCGCGCCATGCGGACCAGCGCTTCGCGGTAATCGCGCGCGTGATAAGGCGCCAAGACGGTCGGCGGATATTGAGCGGTCTCGAACGCCGTCGCAAGCTTGACGATGCCTTGCGCGATATCGCCGCTCAGCTCGGTGTACGCCTGCCAGATCGCGTAATATTGGACGGTCGTGACGAATGGCACCGCGTCGATGTCGAGCGGCAGCCGCGCTTGACGGGCGACATCCGAAGGGGCGATTCCTAATTGCCGCAGCCCTTCCCAGAAGCCTGGCGGAATTCGAATCGCGTCCGAGGCATGCGTAGTATTCATGTCAATGGTTCTCCTTTAGCCGAACGGCTCCCGTGGTCGGGTGCCTCCATGGTCATTTTCGTAATTCGTGGTGTATGGGCACCCCTATGGTTGACTCCATTGTAGCCGATCGGCGACTGCCTGACCATGCGACAAGGGGATGGAAGCTTATGCTTTCGCCGCGGTTGGGAACGCTATGGATATTGGCACGATTGTCCATTTGGGTAACTAATAAGGAGGAAGCCTCGTGACGAATTCATCCGCGAAGGAGCCGCGAAGCGCAGGCTGGTCCCGCATGCTGAAAAGCCACCAGATCCGCTTCAGCTCGAATTGGCTGCTTCAAGCCGCGATTGCCGCGTTCGCGGTCTTCTGGGTATGCATGGCGATTCGACCGCTGGATTGGAAGATCTGGCTGGTGGAAAACGCGTTGTCGATCAGCTTCATTATTCTGCTGATCTGGACATACCGCATACTCCCGTTGACCAACGTCAGCTATCTGTTGATCGCGGCATTCCTCGCGCTGCATACGTACGGCGCGCACTTCACCTACCAGCTGACGCCGGTCGATGACTGGCTAAAGTCGCTCTTCCATCTCAAGCGCGGCATCTACGACCGCATCGTGCATTTCGCGTTCGGGCTGCTTCTCGCCTTCCCGGTGCGGGAGGCGGTGCTATTCCGGCTCAAGCTGCGCCATGCCGGCCAATATGTCGTCACGTTCGCCTTCATCGTCGCGGCCAGCGGGTTGTTCGAGCTGCTCGAAATGTGGGCCGCGGTGCTGTTCAATCCGAAGCTGGCCGCCAAGTATGTCGGGCTGCAGGGCGATCCGTTCGACGGCCAGAAGGACATGACGATGTCGCTCCTCGGCGTCCTCCTGGCGATTAGCCTCTTCGCTATCCAGCGGCGAATCGGACGGCAAAGAAGGCGGCAGCGCCATGACGCCTAGCCGCCCTCCGAGGTTACAATTCAACGATCGCCTTGATCACCTTGGACTCCGGCCGAAGCCAAGCCTCGAAGGATTCGATCATCCGGTCGAACGGGGCGCGGTGCGTGATGTACGCGCCGATATCGAGCCCCCGGCCGCCCAATACGTCCATGACATGGCGGAAATCGGCCCTCGTCGCGTTGCGGCTGCCCATGAGCGTGAGCTCGCGCTTATGGAACTCGGGATCCGAGAACGTGATGTCTCCTTTCACCAAGCCGACGAAGATCAGCTTCCCGCCATGCGCGACCCATTCGAACGCGTTCATCATCGAGGCCGCATTGCCGGTGGCGTCGAACACCGCGACCGGGAACTCCCCGCCCGTCAGCTCGGCAAGTCGCGTCTTCGCGTCCGGCTCGGACGCGCGGAGCGTCTCGTCCGCGCCCGCCCAGGACACGCAGAACGCCAAGCGCTCCTCGTTCATATCCATCGCGATGACGCGCGCGCCCGCGTGTTTGGCGAAAGCCATGACGCCCAAGCCGATCGGTCCCGCGCCGACGACCAGCACCGTATCGCCCGCCGCGACTTCCGCCCGCCGCACCGCGTGCGCGCCGATCGCCAGCGGCTCCAGCATGGCCGCCTCGTCGAAGGAGAGCCCGCTTACTCGCAGCAGTTGGGCAGCAGGCACGGCAATCCGCTCCCGCATCCCGCCGTCTTGGTGAACCCCGAGCACCTGCATGTCCGCGCAGCAGTTGGTCGTGCCGCGGCGGCAAGCCAGACAGCGTCCGCAGTGCAGATACGGTATGACCGCGACCGTATCCCCCGGCTCAAGCCCTTCGGCATTGTCGCCGATCTGCTCGATCACGCCCGACAATTCGTGACCCAATATCCTCGGGTAGCGGAAGAACGGCTGCCGGCCTTTGAACGCATGATAGTCCGTTCCGCATATGCCGATTCGCCGGATGCACACGATCGCCTCTCCCTCGGCCGGCACCGGTTCGGGCAAATCCTCCGTATATCGGAAGGCTTCGATCTCCTCGCATACGATTCCCTTCATGGCGATCTCCTCTTTTCTTGGTAGATGGTTTCGGACGATCGCAGCTCCGCTGCTCGCCCGACATGCATTTAATTGTACGCCCGGAAAAGGAAAAAGAAATGTCCTCCCCCTGCAATTTCATGTCCGATTCTGATACGCTAGCGGTAACCATACCGTCAAGGAGGCAGCCGGCATGCAGCCCATCCGCAAGCCCTTCCGTCTCGATCCGCTCTTCCCGTTCGAGCTGGTCCATCGCGGCGTCCGTTATTCGGAGAACGAGCTGCCCGATCATGTGCACGACTTGTACGAAATCGTGTACATTCACGAAGGCAAGGGGACCTTCTTCATCGATCAGTCGCTGTATGACAAAGCCCCCGGCGATCTCTTCCTGATCCCCGGGAATACGGTTCACCGGGCGTTCCCCTCCGCCGACGATCCGATCGTGTCGACCGCCTTGTTCTTCGCGCCCTCGTTCGCGCAGCCCGTGCTGCCTAGCGAAGACTATCGGCCGCTCCGGAGCTTCGAGATCGCGCGTCAGCGCAAACATTATCGCGTACCACTCCCCGAATCGGTCCGGACGAGCGTCGAAGCCTGTATCGCCGCCATGGCACGCGAATGGCACGCGAAGGCATCCGGCTATCGCCATGCCCTGTGGCTGCAAGCGCAGCAGGTACTGCTGGAGCTGGCCCGGCTTCCGATCACGGCGGAGGCGGCATCCCCTTCGCCGGAATCGGCGCTCGCGCCGCGCTGGGTCCAGCAAGCGCTGCGCGACATTGACCGCGATCCCGTCGGGTGCGGGGGACTCGCTTCCCTGTCGGCCGGCGCCTGCGTCAGTCCGGGCCACTTCTCGCGCGTCTTCAAGCAGCTGACCGGGATGAACGTGACCGATTACGTCAATGCCAAACGGCTCGTCCGCGCCAAAGAACTGCTGCTGGCCACCGACGACAATATCGAGACGATCGCGCTTCGCTGCGGCTTTCAGGGCATGCGCCATTTCTATCATCAATTCCGCAAGCTGACGGGCGTTACGCCTCTGACGTACCGCCGCCAAATGAAAGCATAGCGGCCTACCGAAATCATTACAGTTTTATTACCGATTAGGCATATAAACATATGTTCGGGATTATAAATTAGTGAGGGTAAGTTAGGTTTCTTCCCTTGCGGACAGCCGATTGGGAGAGGAAAGAGTAGGCAAGAAAGGTGAGTTTGGAGACGGAGGTGAACATGACCATGAACGTGTTTACAACCATTATTTCGCTTCTTACCGCAGCCTTTGGCTTTGCTACCGCCTTATTGGAGTATTTGAAGACATCCAGAGCCGCACGGAGAGCAGAAAAAACCGCTAACGGGCAGCCAGCGGTTTCCTCCGACGAAGATGCGGCGGCGAATACGAGCCTGCGTAATCCATTCCGAGGGTAATTACGCGGCGCAGTCAAGACACGGGGGGCGTTCCGAGGCGCTTCTCGTGTCTTTTCGCCTCTTGGTTTTCTTACCTCTGAAGTGTATGCGGAGGCCTTGGGCATTATTACGACCTCACATGGGATGAACGGCATATGCGTATTCGTCGAGACAGACGCCTCGGACGACCATCAACCAGCTTGCTGGTTGCGGGCTCGAGCTGGTTACGCTCGTCCCAGCATGCGCTTCAACCCGCTTAGGAAGCGTCCCGGTTTGACGACCATCGTCTCCCAGCCGTCATACTCTCCATCATGCTGCTCTGCTGTCCGAACCAAAAAGTCGGTAACGTCGCTGATGGCAAGAAGCTCCACCGTCTCCGCTCTGGCAATCCTCAGCCTATATTTATTTTCTTGATCGGCTTGATCCACGATTTGAAAACCGTCTTGTTGAACGCGCGCTTTGAATTGATTGCGCGACGCCGCGGAGTGGAAGTAGAGCCAATGATGGACGTCTCTCGGCTTGTCCAACCGATCGCCTAGTTGCGCTAGCTTATGGATGATATGCCGATTGGTCATCCAATGCCGGTTCGCTTTGCTCGGATATAGCGACTCATAATAAAAGCTCCGCGGCTTCTCCTCCTCAATGCGTTCAAGATCAAACCGATAAGGCTCAAGAGTCCCCGCGGCAATCCGCTCCAGCTCGCTCCCATCCGCGTCATCCCTTCCTCAACCCCAGCCATAACATGCGCTTGAAGGCAAACCCGACTTCTTCAAATTTGCATAAAAATAGCCAATGACGAAAATAGGACCGCCGACGCAGAAAACCGCTAGCGCCTTTTTCTACATGTGATATAATTCCTTTGTTTCTTTATTGCCATGAAGCACTACCACACTACAATAGAAACTGGTGATCGCATGTTTCAATTCAAGTGGCTTTGGCACAACTTGAAGGGAGACCGGGTTCGATATATTTTCGCGCTCTGCCTCTCGGTCGTGGGCTCCTCGCTTACGATTATCAACCCGTATCTCAGTCAGCGCATCGTCGACGAGTTCATCGCGGGCCCGGACGCAGCGCGGAACTTGGCGGACGGACGGGGACTCTTGATCGCCCTGGGTCTCGGGATGATCGGCTTCTCGCTGCTTCGCACGGGCCTGGCGTATTTCACGACGATGCTGTACGAACGGGCGTCGCAGAACATGCTCTACCGGGTGCGGATCTTCCTGTACAACAAGATTCAAGGCCAAGACATGCGGTATTACGACCGCAACCGCACCGGCGACCTCATGACCAAGATGACCGGCGACCTCGACATGGTTCGGCACACGTTGGCGTGGATCATCAAGACGATCATCGAGTCGCTCACCGTCTTCTTGGCGGCCGTCGTCTACTTCTTCTATATCGACGCCGAGCTGACGCTGTGGCTGCTCATCTTGTCGCCGCCGATCTTCATCGTGGCGTTCATCTTCGCCAGACGCGTGCGTCCCATGTACATCGATCTGCGCGAGCGGCTGTCGCAGCTCAATACGATTACGCAGGAGAACATCGCCGGCAACCGCGTCGTGAAAGCGTTCGCGCGCGAGGAGTTCGAGATCGAGAAGTTCACAGAGAAGAGCTCGAACTACTCCAAGGCCAATAAGGCGGCCGCCTTGGTCTGGCTGGACTACTTCCCGTACCTCGAGATTTTCTCGCAGGGCTTCACCGTCATCCTGATGGTGGCCGGGGGCCTATACGTCATGGACGGACGTCTCACCTTCGGGGAATTCGCCGCGTTCACCGCGCTCATCTGGGGCCTCTCCAATCCGATGCGCAGCATTGGCATCATCATCAACGATATTCAGCGTTTCTTCGCCAGCTTGACCAAAATTATGGACGTGTACTACGCGGAACCGGACATCGTCAACGCGCACAGCGATCGCGCCAAGCGCCGCTACCAAGGCCGCATCCAGTTCGAGAACGTCAGCTTCAAATATGACAGCGCTACCGTCCTCGACAACGTCAGCTTCAAGGTCGAGCCCGGCGAGACGATCGCCATCATGGGTGCGACCGGCTCCGGCAAGACCACGCTGATCAATCTCATTCCGCGCTTCTATGACGTTACGAAGGGTCGCGTCCTCGTGGACGGCACCGACGTCCGCAAGCTGGAGCTGGATGAGCTGCGCGGCAACATCGGCGTGGCGACCCAGGACGTCCTGCTGTTCTCGGATACGATCGACGGCAATATCGCCTACGGCGATCCCGACATGCCGGAGGAGGACGTCGTCAAGTTCGCGCAGCTGGCCGCCGCCCACGCCTTCATCACGAAGATGCCCGAAGGCTACGACACGATCGTCGGCGAACGCGGGGTCGGCCTCTCCGGCGGGCAGAAGCAGCGGATCGCGCTCGCCCGAGCGCTCGCCGTGCAGCCGCCGATCCTGATCCTCGACGACACGACCTCCGCCGTCGACCTCGAGACGGAGGAGCATATTCAGAAGAGTCTGCGGGAGCTTGCGTTCCCGTGCACCAAAATCATCATCGCCCAGCGCGTGTCCACGACGGCCGAAGCCGACCGCATCCTCATTCTGGAAGGCGGCAAGATCGTAGAGGAAGGCACGCACGCCGAGCTGCTGCAGAAGCGCGGCTACTATTACGACGTATTCATGCTGCAGAACGAAGGCATCGGAAGGGAGGCGAAGACCCGTGGCAAGGAATAAATTCGATATCGACGAGAACCTGGAAAGCCCGTTCAATATTAAGCATTTCCGGCGCGCGCTCGTCTACATCAAGCGCCAGCAGAAGCCGATGATCATCGCCTTCATCCTGAGCGCCTTATCGGCGGGGATCGCGCTGTCGGCCCCGCTGATCATGCAGCATGTCGTGGACGTGACGATTCCGGCCAAGGACAAAGGCGGCCTGATCGGCTGGTCCGTTCTGCTGCTGGCCACGATCATCATCAGCGTCATTCTGGCGACCATTCGTTCGCGCATGATGACGCGTGTCGGCCAGGACATTATTTTCGATATCCGGACCGATCTGTTCAAGCACTTACAGGAGCTGCCGTTCCAATATTATGACGACCGGCCGCAGGGCAAGATTCTCATCCGGGTCGTCAACTATGTCAACTCCGTCTCGGATGTGCTGTCCAACGGGATCATCAACTTTATCTTGGAAATTCTGAACCTGCTCTTCATCGCGATCTTCATGTTCGCCGTCGACGTCAAGCTCTCGTTCGTCATTCTGGCGGGGCTTCCGGTGTTCCTGGGCGTCATCATGCTCATCAAGACGCGGCAGCGCCGGGCGTGGCAGGCCGTGTCGAACAAGAGCTCCAATCTGAACGCCTACCTGCAGGAGAGCATCAGCGGTATTCGCGTCACCCAGATCTTCACCCGCGAGACGCATAACGAAGGGCTCTTCACCCGCCTGTCGACCAATTTCCGCACCGAGTGGATGCGCACCATGTATTTGAACTTCCTGATTCCGTTCTCGGTCGACAATCTGGCGACGATCGTCACGACATCGATCTATTTCGTCGGCTTGCTGGCGATCGGGCCCGAGGAGATCACCTTCGGCGTCATCCTCGCGATGAGCAGCTATGCGGCGCGCTTCTGGCAGCCGATCCTGAACATCTCGAACCTGTACAACAGCTTCGTCAACGCGGTGGCTTATCTGGAGCGGATCTTCGAGACGCTCGACGAGCCGGTCACCGTCAGCGACGTGCCGGGTGCGAGGACGCTCCCGCCGATCCAAGGCCACGTGACGTTCGACGACGTCACCTTCGCCTATGATCCGGGGCACAACATTCTGGAGCATCTCTCCTTCCAGGTGAAGGCAGGCGAGAGCATCGCGCTCGTCGGTCCGACGGGCGCCGGCAAGACGACGGTCGTCAACCTGATCTCCCGCTTCTACAACATTACGGGCGGGGAGATTCGGATCGACGGCCACGATATCGAGCAGGTGCAGCTGAAGTCGCTGCGCAGCCAGATGGGCATCATGCTGCAGGACAGCTTCATCTTCTCCGGCACGATCATGGACAATATCCGCTACGGACGCTTGGATGCCACCGAGGAAGAGATCATCGCCGCAGCCAAGACCGTCTGCGCCGACGACTTCATCCGCGAATTCGAGCACGGCTACATGACGGAGGTCAACGAGCGCGGCTCCAAGCTGTCCCAAGGCCAGCGGCAGCTGATCTCCTTCGCCCGGACGCTGCTCGCGGACCCGCGCATCCTCATCCTGGACGAAGCGACCTCGTCCATCGACGCGCAGACCGAGCGGCTGCTGCAGAAGGGCTTGAACGAATTGCTCAAAGGCCGCACGTCGTTCATTATCGCCCACCGCCTGTCCACGGTGAAGAACTGCGACAAGATCATGTACGTCGCCGACAAGGGCGTCGCCGAATGCGGCTCGCATGACGAGCTGATGGCGCTGCAAGGCCGGTATTACAAGCTGTACTCCGCGCAGAAGATGCACGCGGTGTAAATCGAAAGAAGCGATGCACATGGCTGCATCGCTTTTTTTATTGCGCGCGAAGGAACGCGGCACGGCTTTCCCGTTCCGCGCGCTTACTTTTTCATCAGCTCGTCGACCTTCGCCTTCATGGCGCGGATCGTCGTCTTCTTGTATTGCCAGCCCAGTCGAAGCACCCTTAGCTGCTCGCGCCGGGACAACTTCTTGAACCGGGCATCCTGCTTCAGGTACGAACGAACGATGGACAAGCCGCTGCCGGCGATCCGATCCGCGTTCCCGTTCGCATGGGGCAGTTCCTGGGGACGCTGCCGTTTGCGGTAACGGTTGACGAGCGCGGCCCAGGCCGTCGCAAGGGTGCCTTCGTCCACCAGACAAGGCACGGCGTTCTTCTTCGTGAATCGTTTGTAGTAGTCCAGGTGGGTATTCCCGCTTAAAATGACGTAACCGCCATCTTTCCGGCTTTTGCGGACGACCAACAGCTGCATGCAATCCTGCGCGACTTTATGAAGCTCCTTGCTGCGTTTCGTGGTTTTGGCGCTCAACCCGGCCTTGATCTTGTGCAGAGGTATATATTGCACCGTATAGCCCATCCGGCAGCACCCCTCTTGGTGTTGGATGGTTTAGTTTATGCCGCCTTCTCTAAAAAGTACACGATAGCGCAGACTAGCCGCCGGCGGGGCTGCACGGAGTTATCGCGCTTGATCGGAATCCATGGCCGATGGCTGCTACATGCTCTCCGCGACCAGCCACGTTTTGGCATCTTCCGGGTCGATGAAGAACTTCAGCGGGATCGACGTTGGGGATTTTCTGAATTGGCTGCGTATTCGCCAGGTTGTGAAGGCCGGACAGCCGACGATCGATAGTTTGCTTATGGTTGGCGCGATCCGGCGGATGCTAGCTGCAAACTCCGCGATGACCTCGTGGGTCAGATTGGTTTTGTAGAAATCCACCCATATACGCATGCGCCGCTGTTTCCCGAGGATAAAATTTTCTTCCTCCTTCATGAGCGCAAACAGAGCATCCTTGTTTCGATAGAAGCTCCCGTATTTCAGGCAGTGGATCTCCCCGCCTTTATAATAATAGGGGTATAGCGAGCCGCCTGGTGATTTTACGCTGTACATCCCAACACCTCCGCCCGTTCCGTTCTCTTCAACCGATGTTTATTTTTATTCCAACCACTGTCTCGGTCCCTTGACATGGAAGAGCCGATCCGGATCCGTATGTAACGCATCTTGGATGCGTGAAATCGTAAAATCGCTAATCGGCCTAGACAATGCGTCGACATGGAAAACGCGGCATTCCGTTACTTCTTGCGCATCCGGCCGCGGCGCTGATTGACGTTCACTCGTAGACGATGGCGCGCTTCAATAGGTTGCGGGTTAATTAGTCGCGGACGACATCACGCACGTCTTTCATCACGCTTAACTCAATTGCAGCACCTGATTCAACAAGAAGATCGGCATATTCGTTATGTCTTGGCTGATGCACGTCGATTTTCTGAATGAACAAATTCTCGAACTCGATACGGAGGTAGCCAAACGGCAGATGCGACAACTACCTAGGAGCCCAATACTGGCGCATCGCTCGAAAAGACCGACACCGAGCAGCTGTAGCTGTCGCGCACTCCATCATGATTATTGCTTACCATCTTCTCCCACGCAAAGAGGATTACAAAGATTTAGGTAGCCACTACTTTGAGCAGCGACAGCAAGAAGCGATTGTTAGACAAGCCGTACGAAGGCTCGAGAATCTTGGTTTTCAGGTCGCTCTCTCTAATTCGGAGGCTTCTTAAGCGTTCCGATTTCTCATAAATCTCGTTGAAGCACAGTTTTTAAAAAACATAAAGGCTGGGCTTAGTTTCGTGCTGCCATTTTTGGGTTTGTGCTAAGAGTAATTTTCGGGGTAGCTCAATCCCTTCTGCATATTGCCTAAGGCAGACTGCTCCTCCTTGTTTCATATTTATCAATTTTTCTTCAGTCAACTCGATTCTATAGAATGAGAATCCACATTCATAGACTCTCCTTTATTTTTCAACAAACGTTTCACAAAATAAGTGAAAAGAAGCAAGGAAACGACAACCGACCCGGCGCTGACCGCGAACAATACCTGGTAGCTTGAGTACTGGGAGACCCAGCCCAACAAGATCGCACCCAGCCCTATACCAAGGTCATTAGCAGTCGTTATCGTGGCGTTGGCGACCCCTTTGCGGTCCGGACGGGCCAGAAGTATCGTCGCCGATTGAAAAGCCGGTTGCGCGGAACCGAAGCCGATACCATATAAAACAGCCGATATCAGGACGCCGATCAATCCGGTCGAGACGCTCAGGACAATCAATGCACAAATCGTAATGACAAGTGAAGGTACAATGACAACCATCTCGCCGTAGCGATCGGAAAGTTTTCCTGAAAGGGGACGGCTGAGCGCAAGCGTGGCAGCAAAGGTCAGAAAGAATGTGCCTGGATTGACCTGGATCGAGCTTGCGAACAGCGGAACAAATGTGGTAATACCGCCATAAGCGATGAACAGAAAAAAGACGGACGCCGCAAGTGGCAAGACCGATTTTTCGTACAATTCGATTCTTCCTGCGCCCGTTTGCGGCCGAAAAGGAATTTTTGCACCAAACGTCAGGAGCAGCGCTGTTGCAGAGAGGACGACGGCGAATAAAAACAAAGCGCTGTACGAATGGTTCTGTGTAACCCAGATACCGAACATCGGGCCGATCGCCATAGCCAAGGTCGTGGACGTGCTAAACCACCCCATTCCTTCGCCGCGGCGGGCAGCCGGGATCGTATCCGTTATTGATGTGATTATGGCGGTGGTCGAAAGCGCCCAGCTCAACCCGTGCAAGATTCGGAGAGCTATAAGATAGATAATTTCACCGACCCAGTTATACATATACATTGCGAAGATAAAAAGAAGCAGCCCCCATACTATAAACGGCCGCCTACCGAACCGCTCCAGCAGCCCGCCGACAAGCGGCCGAAAAAATACGGCGGACAACGCAAATGCGCCCATCGCCAGACCAACTTGCGATTCGGTTCCGCCCATCTGTTTGATGAACGGAGGTAAGGTCGGATACAGCATATAAAAAGCGACAAATAGGAACAGGTTTCCGATCGTCATGAGAACAAATTGTTTCGTCCATAAACGTTCCAGTGATCATTTCCTCCTCGGAGCAGGTTGACTTACTCCTCGTATCTTCTTTGCCCCTTCTCTGCTGCCTGTTGAAAGTTCTTACGCTCATTACAGGTGACCAACGATCCGGTGAGGTACATAAGGGGTCTTGCGTGGCCAGCTACTGCTGGTTGTATTGAGCTAACGTTCCCAGTTAGCGCAATGACTGATCATATCTATCAATTTTCTCGTTCATACGCCCCAACACTTTATTCATCTCATCTATTTTTGTTAGCAGTTGCTTACGCTGCTCGGCTAGAAGTTCTCTCCTTGCACCTATGGTAGCATCGCCTTGTTGATAAAGCCCTGCATACTCAATTAAACCTTCAATGGGAAGACCTATACCTCGCATACATTTAACATGTTCGACCCATCTGCAGTCTTCTTCCGTATAGTCCCTGATTCCGCTTTTATTGCGATTTACACGTGGTATAAGTCCGATGCGCTCGTAGTAACGGAGTGTATCGGGCGATATGTCGAATTTTTCACTAACTTCTGCAATGAGCATTGGAGTTTTCCACCTTCCCTATCAGTTAAAGCCGACCCTAAATCCATATACAGGGTGAGGTACATATAACTCTTCCAGAAACGAAATTTCTTCTGGCGTTAACACAATTGCAAGCGCTGCTGCTGCATCTTGGAGATGCGATATTTTTGTAGCGCCGATAATGGGGGCAGTTACTGGTTCTTTCTGAAGCAACCAGGCAAGCGCGATCTGAGCACGTGGAACACCGCGTTTCTCCGCAATGGCCGCCACTCGCTCTACAACTAATCGGTCGTTGTCTGCAGTCGCATCATATTTGGCTTTTTGAACCTGATCGGTTTCAGAACGAGTCGTTGTTTCCGACCAATCGCGTGTCAATCTTCCTGATGCGAGCGGACTAAAGGGAATAACGCCGATTTTATCTTCCTTACAAAGCGGCAGCATCTCCCTCTCGTCTTCACGATAAATAAGGTTATAGTGGTTCTGCATCGATACAAACCGGGTCCATCCATTTTTCTCGGCAGCATGCTGCGCCTTCATAAACTGCCATACATACATAACGGAAGCACCAATATACCTGGCTTTACCAGCCTTCACAACATCATGAAGAGCTTCCATCGTTTCTTCGATGGGCGTATTGGAATCCCATCGGTGAATTTGGTACAGATCTACATAATCGGTCCCTAGTCTCTTGAGGCTCTTATCTATTTCACTCATAATTGCTTTGCGTGAAAGACCCCCACCATTGGGACCTTTATGCATACGTGAATAAACCTTTGTCGCAATGACAATTTCATCTCGATTCGCATAATCCTTAAGCACCCGACCAACAATCTCTTCGCTTGTCCCTCCTGCATATACATTCGCCGTGTCAAAAAAATTGATCCCAAGTTCAAGGGCTTTTTTTATGACCGGCCGACTATGTTCTTCATCAAGTACCCATTGATGAAACCCTTGAGCTGCTGAACCAAAACCCATACAGCCCAGACAAAGGCGAGATACATCTAACCCGGTATTTCCAAGCTTCGTATATTCCATTTCGTCAATGCCTCTCTTTCCCTCTGTTTTGTTATTAAAAATGATACTGTAACCTGATATCCGATATTATTGCATTTGGAGTTCACTCCAAGTCAAGCGATTTTGTGATTCGTTTTGTTGAGCATCATTAACGTAATCTGTCCGTTACTTCAATGAAAAAAAGCAGCCGATCATATGACCAGCTGCACAGGATCTTATTCAGCTAACGTTCTCCGATACTTCAATTTGTAGGGCTTACTTTAGTTCATTTCCTTCTAAAACTATTTATTACAAACATGACGAACAATATAACCATAAGTACACTTAGGATAACGTAAATCAATGTTGAGATATAAATGTTCGTTTTCTCTCCCCTCTAAACTACTGCCCGTTAACCAGCTTTATACGTCTTTAAACCTGGAAAGTTACTTTATCTTAAAACCAGCAGCCGTAATAGGCTGACGGTTCATTTTCGCCGTTACATCACTTTAAACACTCTATCGGCCGCCGCTGTGGTTTATTGAGCTATCGTTTCCAGTTAGCGTAACAAACGAACAAGTAAAGACTCGGCCTCTTTCGTCATGCCCAAACCAACAAGTTCTTTTGCATGACGCTCAACGATGTTTCTGTCCGAACATGCCGTAAATTGCAAATTTCGAACGGAAGCCAAGAGTAGTTCTTTCTCAGGTGGGATTGCTGTAGGTAGTCGCACTATACCCAGAGAATCTTCGGTCTTAATCGCAATCTGTAACTGCCGCTCCAACCTAATGTCCTGTAGATAGTGAACTGGATCCGCGATGGGATATAAGTTGAATTTCTCCTGAACTTCGTTTAATACCTTTGCTCTTTCCTTTTTCCAACGGTCATGGTCGAACCACTCTGAATTTAGATCTTTGGATTCCTCTTGACGCACTCTCTCCAGATACTCATCTTCACTCGAGTAGTCGTTCATTAATAGTAACTCGTCGTAGAAATGTAAGGAGAAAAAGTCATTAAGATTTCGAGCGACAAGCTGGACATGGTCAGAATGCATAGGAGAGATGCGGATCACAGGCGCTTCATTTAAGTCTTTTACGAATCCAAAATCAGTTAACAGTCCAAAATGTTCTCCGTCCGCTCCTGTATCTGCAAATGGGAAACAATCCACTGGCGTGCAAAAATACCCATCAGTCGTATTAAAATCAATACCAAGATAAAGGCCCGTAGGGTTTTCTAAATAGCCAACTTCATGGGAATATTCTCGCTCCCACGTGATTATTTGTTCAAGCAGCACAGGGGTTCTGTAATGATTATTCATCCGCTTACCTCACGACTAGATTTATTTACTTGTTACTAATTTCAAGGTGGATATCACGTTATCCTGCATGTTAAATCAATGGGACAGGGACGGTCATCGTGAATATGACGGTCGCACGCTGCTTTCTGGCTGGAAGGCATTTGGGTGGTTTGCCCCTCAGGCGTATGGTACAATAATATGGAATATTTTTGCAGATAAAGACTGGTCGTCCATGTTGAATGAATCGGGGGGAAACGTAGTGAAATCCTTTTATTACTTAGTCGCGTTTGTCGTGCTTGTGTTGGACCAGATTACAAAGAAAATCGTCTCTGGCGGCATGGAGGTAGGCGATCAGATTTCGGTGATCGGCGAGTTTTTCCAAATTCAGCTGTACATGAACAACGGAGCGGCATTCAGCATACTGCCTAACCAACGGCTGTTCTTCATTGTAATTACGATCGCCGTCCTGATCGGCATCATATGGTACATCCGGAGGAACCGGAGCTCGGGTCGAGTGCTGCTTATGCTAGCCCTCGGATTGATCTTCGGCGGCGCGATTGGAAACCTAATCGACCGAGCGCTGTACGGGGAGGTTGTCGACTTCTTCAAACTGACGTTCGGCAGCTATATCTTCCCGATTTTCAACATCGCCGACATCGGAATCACAATTGGCGTCGTTCTCATCCTGCTCGATACGATGCTAGACGCAAAAAATCAAGGGGCCAAGGCTCAAGGGAACGGCGACATCCAACTCGACTGACTACGCCTGTATGCCAAGCGCCAGTTGCGATTTCGCTCCCCACATTCACACGTTCACCATTCGACGAGTGCAAAAAAACGGCAGCCGATCCGGGCTGCCGTTAACGTTGTACACCAAGATGATGTAAGACTTCCAAAGAAAAACGTGCATTTTCAAATGTATTCGCAGCTTTTTCTTCTTTGAGTATCGCTTCTGAAGGAACCCCTAAAGCTATCCCAATATCTCGGAGAAACTCCCACTCCGTTGTCTTTACATGCGGAGTGGTACCATGCCGACCAATTTCCCCGTTTTTTTTATGGTAATAAGCAAAACATCTCTAACCCCACGCATAATAGTTCGATGTGCGTTAGAAAGTCTGTGATCCTTTTCTTAATCAGGTACTACTCCGATAGTACGAGGTCGAGCCAGGATCTCGCCTCCTGATACAGAACTGGATTGTTTTCCGGCGTGTAGTAAGCCAATACGCCCACTGCCTGAGAAACGACCCATCCGCGGGCTCTTGCCCACGTAGCGTCGTCCGTCGGAAGATATTCACGGAACGCATCACGGGCTGCCGGCGAGTGTAACTTCCAAGCGACCATGACATCGCATGCAGGATCGCCAATGCCCATTGTAGCCCAATCGATCACGCCGGTGATACGTTTATTTCGCACGAGCCAGTTACGCGCGTCCAGATCACCGTGATGCCAAACCGGCGGGCCTTGCCACGTTGGCGCAGCAAGCGCCGATTCCCACACGGCAGACACCGAGGGATCGCCATCGAAGCGCGCCAGCCAGTAGCGGAACTCCTCATCCAGTTGAGCCAAAGGAATGCCGCGTCCCGTCGGCCCGCCTGATGGATCGAGTTGCTGCAGCGTTGCAACGAACGCCGCAAGATCACGCGCGGCCTGAATCGCATCCATCTCCTCTATCGGTACAGTCTCGCCTTCAACCCACGTATGGATCTCCCAAAACCACGGATATTCACTATTCGGATGTCCCTGAGCGATTGGTACGGGGATTTCAAGCGGAACCAATGGCGCCAGCTTAGGCAGCCAAATAAACTCGCGACTATCTGGTGTCGAAGGTCCCTCCCGTCGCGAGAGCCGAACAGCAAATTCGTCGCCCAGCCTGAAGACGGCGTTCTCTGTGCCAGCAGGCTCGATCCGTCGCAGGGACAGCCCTGCCCAGTGGGGAAACTGGGCGGCAAGCAGACGGCGCACGAGCGCCTCATTAATTTCCATTTCGTCGACGTGCATCTTCTCACCCATTAGTCGACTCCTCCTAGTCCGCATTCACGATTATATGGAGCGATGTTGCTCTGTTTCTCGCCGGTTGCAATAAAGTGTGAGGGTCCCCTGATTTACATCCCAAGTACAATTCCCCCTTAATTCGCCTCTATTAATTGACTCAAAAATCTCTTATCCAAGTCAAGTACATTTTGACGAGGACAGACATATTCCGCATGAGATCCAAAACAGCTCCCAAATATATCATCGCCAACAACACCCGATCGTCAGCCTGGATGGTTGGCTGTTGCATATCCCTGATCCTAGTTAGCCATCCATGTCCCTCTCGGGCACCACGGAATAATAAAAACTTTACTGCCGCGTTCTATACTATTCTAACGGCTGGTTAGGAAGGTCTTTAAGCTATGTTGTTGCGAACCTACCCGTTAGTCTGACTCCAACGATCTTGGTGCATCACGGTATGTCGCTCCTTTCGTTTGAAGGTTGCATTCTATTCCTGATGTATATTTCCTTTTTAGGAACAAACGATGGATACACCTGAAGAAGCGTAGTGAAATTTGGAATAGAATTGCAAGTGGTGCACCGAAAATATGCAGAAATATGCCGTCACCGAATATAAAATGTTGTATCAACATCGAGAAATCTCTGAATATCAACAGAAGCGTCAAAAAAGTCCCAATCATTGAAATGGATAGATATAGAATAGTTTCAAGAAGTAGAGCACTCATTTTAGATTTGCTTTTCAGTTTCGACATGATCAGATCAATAGCAATAGCTATAGGAACACCAAAGAACATTACCCCAATAAAAACATAGGGACAGACCATGAAAAAAGTTTGAAAATCAAAGATAACGCCATCGTCTCTGGAAATCATAGCAAAAAAAACGGAATAAATAATTACAGTGGTAAAAAAAGAATAGAGAAAAAACAAGGGTCTTATATCCTCTAATCGCTTTTCGACAAGGTTCATCTTACTCCCCCTAACCACATCCAATGCCATTTCCCATTGTTATTAACGAAGCTACCTGGATTATATCTCCATAATCCTAAGACAATAAGTTCTAACTTTTATAGTACCTCATCCTTTCCTCGTTCTACTTCCCGTACGTTCAACAAAAACAGCCGATTGTCATAATCGGCTGCCATCGTGTCTTTATTCAAATAACGTTCCTCCGTAAGATGCTCTCCATCCAATAGGCATCTCAACCAAATCCGCCATCACGATCAGCGGTCATTTTTCACGCTTTCGGTAGACATCGGTTAGTACACCGTCAAAACCCCAATTCTCCTCTTCGATCTCCTGTATAACAATATGAATATGTTCTGGCTTTTTGCCAAGAACAGTCACCAGTGTTTCCGTAAATTCCTTAACAATCTGCGCCTTTTGCTCCCGACTTGCACCTTTGGTTACCTGTAAATTGATATATGGCATATGAACTCCCCTTTGCTATAACGTTTTTATCATTTATACCACAATCGATTCTTTGGAATCGAGTACCGTTAGCCCTACTCCGCGTTGCTATGCAACGATCTAGGCCGCCTTGTATCGGTACGAATCGGTCACGCACCTTATTTTCGGCTCAGCATCGCTTTTTCCCGCCCTCTTGACCGAACCCCAACTAGTACCGTATAGTACTAATATGACGAAAACAAAACCAACCGTTTCCAACAAGGACATCGCGCTGCAAACGGCCATGACATTATTCCTGACCAAAGGATACCAGGCGACCAGCATGGATGAGATCGTCAAGGCGAGTAAAGTCTCCAAGACGAACATTTACTACCACTTCAAAAGCAAGGAAGAGCTGCTTACGGCGATGGTGGACCGACTGATCGCTCGGTATGAAAGGCAGCTTGCATCGATTGCCGCTCAAGAAGAGCTGACCATCGAGGCTCGACTGGAGCGCATCGTGAGCATGCTAGTGGCGAATGATGATCCGATCGACGTGCTGGGCGGCTGCCCGTTCTTGACGCTCTATATGCAGACGGCGGCGGAATCCGAGTACGTCCGAGTTCAGATCAAGCAATTTTTCGATCGGCAGCTCCTGACCCTGGAACGTCTGCTAGAAGCGGGTATTCGTAACCAAGAGCTGCGATCGGACCTTCAAGTCCAGCCCACCGCCGCATTAATGCTAACCTCGATCGAAGGCGCGCTGTTCCTCGCGAAAGCCTGCGACAACCCGAGGATCTTACCGAATCTCCTGCAAGGCTTATTCGCGCTGCTTAAGTGATTTTTGGCTTAAGCTCTTTTTTCGACACATGTAGTACTGATTAGTACTAAAAAATTCAGGATGGAGATGACCGAATTGAACATCTTTCTAACCGGGGGAACCGGCTTTATCGGCCAACAGGTGCTTGCCAGGCTGGCCTTACAGAAGCAGCATCGCATTTATGTCCTGGTCCGCGATAGGGAACGGTTCGCCCAGACGCTCCGCAAGCTGCAGCTGGAGGGCGCGGCATCCTTGATCCCGATCCAAGGCGACCTGACTCAAGCGCAGCTGGGGATGGAGGCGGCCGATCGCGAGCAGGTGCTGCAGGCCGATCTTATCCTGCATGCCGGCGGACCCATGAACATTCAGCTGAGCCAAGCCGATGCCGAGCGCTCCTTTCTCCATCCGATAATCGAATTGGCTGCGCTCGCCGCCGAGATCCAACGGACGAAGGGCCTGAAGCAATTCATTCATCTGGTCGGATTCATGAGTCCGTATAACGAGCGCAATTTCATGCAGGATCACGATTCGGCCGAAGAAGCGCCGCCCTACGAACGCATGAAGTTTGAAGCCGATCTTTATTTGCGCAGGGCGCTGCATCGGGAAGGCATTCCCCTCTCCACCGTGAATCCGAGCGTGGTGATCGGCGATTCCTTCTCCGGCAAGACGGAGCAAATCGGGGGATTGAGCATTCTCGTGGATGCCGTGCGAAGGCAGCTCATGCCGCTTGCACCCGGCGGTCATTCCTTCTGGCTCCCGATGGTGCACGTCGATCATGCCGCTTCGTTCATCGCGGGCCTCGTTCAAGCGGAGCAACCTGTGAGCAACACCTATTACTTGCTGGATCGCCAAGAAGACAGTCCGTCCATCCGCCAACTGGTCGAGCGCATGGCGGATGAACTCCAGGTGAATCGGCCTGTCGGATCGATTCCGCTCGGCGTATTGAAGTCACTGCTGCGTACCGGAATCGGCAGACGATTCGGTATCCCCGAGGAGTCGATGAATTTTGTGGTGCGAACCGATTTCCCCGTGGACGCGAAGCTCGAGATGGAGGAAAAAAGCGGGGGACGCACAGCCGTGGCGGCCGACACGCTTCCCTATGTCATCGCCGACTTGGATGCCCGGATCAGTCATCCCGGAATGGACCGCGAACACGGGACCTACACGCAGCGCAGGCGATCGAATGTTGTCGTGCTGGAGCGCGATGCCCCGGGTACCCCCGTCATCGTCTTGCACGGCGCGTTCAGCGGGGCTGCTTGTTTCCTGCCGTTCGCCGATGCCCTGGGAGGATCTCCGGTCTGTCTGGTCGACCTGCCCGGCTTCGGACATACGCCGCTGCATCGCCATTCCTCCTCCCTGATCGACGGGTATGTAGAGGCCGTCTCGGCGCTCCTTCATGAATTTGACCGTCCTGTCATCTTGATCGGCCATTCCTTCGGCGGGTTGATCGCGGCGAAAGTCATGGAACGCATCGGTTCACGGATCGACAAACTGCTGCTGATGCAGCCTGTCCTGCATCCCGTCGGGCGGACCTACAAGTATGCTAGTATCACGAGACCGGTTTTGAAGCATCTGACGCTGTCCGCCTTTCGGCGCGCGCTTCTGAAGAAAGGCGATTTCACGTCGCCAAGCGCACAGTTGGATCGATATGCCCGGCATATCATCGACGATCTGCGCTCCCCTCGCGTACGCGCCGCCAACGCCCGCGCGATGGCGGCCTTAACGCAGCCCGCGAGTGTGTCGTTGCAGCCGTTGTCCTGGGATCCGGGCAAGGTCCGGATCCTGTGGGGCACGCAAGACCGGGCTTATTCGATTCCCGAGTCCTTCCGGCATCTGGAGACGACCGGCATCCCGTATGGCCACCAGTTCCCGATGGAAGTACCCGTACAGACCGCGGAATGGGTGAAGCGCAACATCACGTAGCTGGGAGTACGCCGATACGCGCCGTGAATGAAGATTGGCTGCCAAGCGTCAACGCGGCCAACGATGCTGGACTGCGTGGACGCCGGGATCGGTTACGGCATTCGCGGCGTTCGCGGCGTTTGCGGTATACGTCAGAGCGGCGGGGGTGCGAAGCAGGGTGATCGCCTTCATTTTTCGATCCAGTTCATGGCAATGCTTTGGATGTTATTTCCTCCAGTCGCATTTTGCAGAAGAACGATAAAACGGTCCCCGGGCGAGAGCATCAATCGCCCATCCACCTCGTTGGTCACGGGACCGCCGACTTGGATGAACGAGGCTAACGTTACCCCGCCAATTACCGGGTTTCCAGCATTCGATACGCTGAAGGACGGAATCACCTGGCTTCGATCCGCGTAGGCGAAGTTGCCGTTAAAGGCGGCTAACGTAACTCCGCCGTTCAGGGTTCCGTTGCGAATATAATGTAAGATCGTATTCGTGAATGCGCCGCCAAACACGCGTACGATACGCACTTCGCGAACCGTCGTAGTTGGATTCGACAATTGCAAAGATAAAAAGGAGTTCGACCCCGACGTATTCTGGGGGTTGGTATTGGCATAATACAAAACGCCGTGTCGAATTCCATTGCCACCGATGCCCTCCGTAACCAAAGGATGATTGATATTCCCAAACACATCGAAATTGGGCAACCATCGCACCACCTTTCACTGCAAGCATTTCCCGCCCCGGCCGAAACACAAAGGGATATATCAGAACTAAATATATCCTTGGCCTGTGAAAATATGACCGACAAATCCACAACTTACCCCATCGACGGTCTTCACCCAAACTCAAACGGGTGGTCTGGACGAACTGCAACCGGATATGGAATTGCTTGCGCATTAGCAGATCGCGAGCACGCAAAGAAAGCAGGATCGGGGTCACGTCCCGATCCTGCTTCTGTGGGTACACATACGATGCGGCGACAGCATGCTCTAATACCGCGCCGTGTTGCGGTTGGAGCCGTGTGGCATGAATCTAAATCTCCCTTCGTTCATCCAGCGAATGAACCGCCTCACTTCGGCGATGCTCGCCTCATCGGGCGTCGTCACGTTGTCGGCTCGCCAACTCCGCGACTGTTCCACGAGGGCATGCCAAGGCTGCGGAAGCGTCCTTAATGCCCATTCCACCGCACGCGGTTTGCTGCACATCTCCCCGCCATCCAGCGTATACAAGGCGCGGCACATCGTCTCCACTACATACGCGAGATGGTGAAGCGGCCGCTGCCATGCCGGATCGTCCGGTTGATCGCACCAAGCCGCCCAATCGCGTAATCGGTCGGAGACCGCCGAGCGGATGTGTTCCTTCGAGATGGGGTCGATCAGCGTCTTTGGATCCGGACCTAACAGCGTTATGCCATGCTCGCGAACCGTCCATCGTTCCAGCACCCAGTTCGACCGGTGCACCGCCAGCCGTAACGTCTCGCCCCGGGATAACGTCGGGAATTGGCGTTCTTCCTGAAACGTTCTCAGTGCCGCCTGATCGATATACGTCCCTTCTAATTCATGCGCGTACGGATTCGGAATCCTGGCCAGTCGGTCATGTAACCCGTTCAAGTCCGCTATTGTCTCGGCCGTCACGGGAGATCGCGTCGCCACCAGAAAATCAAGGTCGCTTGAACCGGGCTGAAAATCGCCTAAAGCGAGCGAACCCCGCAGGTACACGCCAACGAGGTTGTCTCCCAGCACTTCTTGAACGCCAGACAGCAGAAGCTGAAGCATCTCCCCTGCATGATCGTCATCCGGGAGTAAGGTCGAATGGGATAAGGTCATGAACAACTCCCCCTGCCGGCTTGATGAGGCTGTTAACGCTACCTTTTCTGTCCAATGACGAGACCATGACTGCTAAGACCTAGGATGCTTCTTTCGCCGCAGGTTCGAACATGGTAGTTCATCCAGGCGTCAAACTGCTGCTCATCCAGTTGATCGATATCATGCTGGATCGTATGGCTAATCCCGTCCGTGCCGACATGCGCGATCGGCGTTACCTCGAACGGCTCCAATACAGCCTCGATCTCGTCCGGACTTGTAAAGTACGCGTCCGTCCAGAAGCAATCCTCGTCCCCGTCCTTGATCACCCCGTCTTGGATCACTTTAGCGATCACGCTATCGCGAATGAACGTGCGATCTCTCGTCGCCAGCATCGGCAGGATCGAGAATTTATTGATGTACGCGATCGCCAGGTAACCGCCGCGCTTGAGCACCCGCAGACATTCCCGTATGCAGCGCATGCGGTCTTCATGCTCGGTAAGGTGGTACATCGGCCCGAAGCACAAGACGATATCAAACGTGCCTGCGGCGAACCGGCTCAGATCCCTGGCGTCCGCAACATAGGCTTGGAGGGGCAGCGATTGCTGATTGGATTTGTCTCGGAGGCGATCAATATGCTTCGGCGTAATATCGACCGCCACGACCTCATGCTGCCGTTCGGCATAATAGAGCGAATACGCGCCGGTTCCCGCGCCGACATCCAATAGTTTGGCGCGCGCGGGCATGAGCTGGTCCAGCGTATGGACGGTGGTCAGAAACTCGATTTTGCGCGAATTTCGGACGAACCTCGAATCTTCGTCTATCCCCTCGTAGTACTGCACGACCTTATTCATGAGCATCATCTCCCGGCAACCACGGTTTAGTTCCATATACTACCATGGTCTACTGGATGTGTCACCCGCTCGCTGCCCGATTCCTCGCCTATCCGCCCCGCTGCCGCCGCGCCCGCTCCACCCGCTCGCGCAGCATCGCGATGCTTTCGTCCGGGGTGTGGCGCGCGGTGTCGATCACGATGCGTTCTCGGTCCCAGTGCTCGTAGTGCCGGGCTTGAACCTCCGCCCACGTCGGCGGCGTAAAACCCGGAATATCGATGACGCGCGTCTCGACCCGTTGCTTGTGCTCCTCCACGTCCGAGCAGATCACTTCGATCTCCAGGAACGGGATATCGAACGATTGCGCGACGTCGCGCCAGGCTTGGCGCGTCTCGCGAAGGGGATTGACCGTATCGGCCACCACGTCGAGCCCGAGCCGAAGATTGTGCGAGGCGAGCCCGTAACAGACGACATATCCCTCCGGCCCATTCACCGCCCCCCCGGCCGCCCGTATCGCATGCTCCACGACGTCGACCCGGAGATACGCCGCCCGTATTTCCCGTGCCAATGCGGCCGATAGCGTCGACTTCCCCGCGCCCGGCAATCCGCCGAAAATATAAAGCATACCGCTTGCCTCCTTTACTGATCGCAACATACCTTTTTACCAAATTGTAGCACTATTGACCATTTAAACCTACTGGCCTTCTAGCCTGCTTCGTATCCTCGCGTCGTGCGCGAGGCGTCCGCATCCATGAAAAAAGGACAGCTGCATCCTGCAAACTGTCCCCTTCGTATAGCCCACACGCCTTCGCGCTTAGTGGATATCGCGCTTCTTGAAGTTGCCGCCTCTGACTTCGGCCACGTCGTACACCATGACGAACGCGCTGGAATCGATCTCGTGGATAATTTCCTTCATTTTGCTTTCTTCCAAGCGGTTGATGACGCACGTGATTTCTCTGAACTGCTCGTTGGAGTAGCCGCCGTGCACGAGATTGTAGGTCGCGCTCCGTCCCAGCCGATCGCGAATCGTCTCGACCATCGCTTCCGGATGCCGCGTGATGATTTTGAACGTTTTGGCGCCGCTCAATCCTTCTTCCACGATATGGATCACTTTGGCCGCGATGTAATACGCGATGGCCGACAGGATCGCCCCTTGCAGGCCGAACACCGTCGAGACGACGATAAACACGAACATATTCAGGAACAAGATGAGATCGCTGGTGCCAAACGGCAGCTTCCGGGAGAGCAGCACGGCCAGCATATCGATGCCGTCCAAGGCCCCGCCGTTCCGCAGCGCCAGACCCATGCCGAAGCCGATAATGATGCCGCCGACGACGGTAATCAGGAGCGTATCGCCTTCGATGATCGGCGAGAGGTGGTGCATCACGATCGTGCCCACGGCCAGCGAGGCGATGCCCAGCACGGAGTAGATCGCGAAGCTTTTGCCGATCTGCTTATAGCCGAGGAAGACGAACGGAAGATTCAGCACCGCGATCAGTACGCCGAGCGGCAGGTCGAACACCTTCGAGCCGACGATGCTAAGACCCGTCACGCCGCCGTCCGATACGTTGTTCGGAATTAAGACGGCTTCGAGTCCATACGCGGTAATGAAGGCGCCGAGGATAACGGCCAGCCCGCGCAGCCCTTTCTTCAGGATGGCAGGCTCTTTGTGCGTGTGCTTCATTTTATGACCTCGTTTCATTTGTCCAGAGCTCTCCTAATTTTACCTGATCGCCGGCCAAATATCACGTCACGACCTATGCGGTCCGTCCCAATTGATTTCCCCAAGCCTCTTTGATACATTTACACTGTTCTGAAATGACTACGAAGGAAACGGGTGCCAAGATGATTAATAAAATCGGCAAGGTAACGGTCTACGTCAACGATCAAGCGCAGGCAAAAGACTTCTGGTTAACTAAAATCGGATTCGTCCTAAAAGCGGAGCAGCCGATGGGCCCCAACGCGACCTGGCTCGAAGTCGGACCGAGCGAAAGCGAATTTACGACGCTGGTGCTCTATCCCAAGGCGGACATGCTGCAGCAGAACCCGTCCGCGGTATCGCAACCGTCCGTTCTCTTCAGCACGACGGATATCGATACAGCGTATGAGGGCATGAAGAACAACGGGGTAGAGGTCGGGGAATTAATGAAGATGCCGTACGGATCCATGTTCACCTTCAAGGATCAAGACGGCAACGAGTATTTGCTTCGGGAAGACAAATAAGGCTGCGGTTCGAACGGATATCCTTGCTCAAGGGGATATCCGTTTTTTTGTTGCTCAATAGCGTCCGCCCATAGAGGCAGCTGTGGTCATTCGTCTGCGTTGCGAACCAGAATCCGCTTCTTCTCGAGCGGCTGGCCATACCCGTCCAATTCTTCTTTCTGCTCGACCGCGAACCAATCATCGCCAAGTTCGACCATCCCCTGGCTCTCCGTGAAATCCGCCGTGATCCGGTCCAAGGTCAGGTCGAGCACGACCTGATCGCCTTTGACGAAGACGAGCTTATGCAGATGATCATAGGTCAACGGATGATCGCCTACGCTGGTCTGGTCGATCAGGTAGCCCAGATACGAATCGCTCGTATTCCACGTCGTCCCGACGGTCCGCTCCATGACGTCTCGCGGCGTGTAAGGCTGAAACATATACATCCGGTCCCACTCAAAATCGGCCACATCCGTCATCCGAAACGTACGCTTCTCCTGAACCGCCGTTTGTAAATGATGAACGAACTCATTCGCGTAGCCATTCTCGACTCTGGTCTCGCGGTAATCCAGGTAACTCCTCGCAATGGGCAAGCTGACCGCGACCACCGCGACGAATGCCAGCATGGCCAGAATGTCTCTCTTTCTCATAGAACCCCTTTCGACTTCCCCAATCTTCGAGTCATGATATTGCATTAGACGTCCTGTCGAGCCGGCATGTTGCAGCCGCACAGCAAGGCAGCCCAAATAAGCCCCGCACCGCTTCGAAGCAACGGTACGAGGCTTGCTCTTTCCTATAGGGCTAACGGGGCCGTCAGTCCAATTTGACCTTCGGCGAAAGGGT
Source organism: Paenibacillus xanthanilyticus (assembly GCF_042682185.1). Lineage (NCBI taxonomy): Bacteria > Bacillati > Bacillota > Bacilli > Caryophanales > Paenibacillaceae > Paenibacillus > Paenibacillus xanthanilyticus. The sequence continues at coordinate 1,544,931 of NZ_JBHUHA010000002.1, forward strand.
GATTTCGAATGCCCGCCCCCAGATGAAGTCCGGGTTGTCCCGGGCCAGAGACGCGCGCGCATAATCGGCCAGCCTCCATTCCCCTTCGCCGATTCGGCTCACGTTCGAGGACGGCGGTTCGGCGCCGATGCCGAAGGCGTTCGTCATCGCGAGCGCGGACGCGTGCGTCTGCATCCGGTCCTGCAGCAGCTCGACCATATGCGCATAATCGGCCGGCGCGTTAAACAACTGCATATGCTGATTCGCCGTGACGTTCACGTACAACGAATGTTCATTGGAATATTTGCGCACCTCGGCTATAGCAAGCACCTTGTAGTAGTAGTCCTTCAGGAAGCGCTTGAACAACAGCGAGCCATGGGCATTCACGGCCTGGTCCGGCGAGGACGCGCGGCTCTTGGTTCGCAAGTACATATACCGCGCATGCGCCATGCCAAGCGCAAGTCCGGTCCGATTGCCATACGTATTCCATGAACTGTACCCGAGCAGCCTGCCGGTATACCGACTGGCTAGCAGCGCTTCGGATACAGTCCGGTCCGCCACGAAACCGATGCAGTCGATCGCGAGCGTCGGGATCAGGCCTTGGCCGTTCGCTTCCAACTGGCTGACCGCGCCACCCGCCTGACCGGCGGCGGTGATGACGAGGATCTCGGCATCCGGCGCGTCTTCCTCGTATCGGCCGCCGACGATATCGATGTGGCGCCGTATATTTTGATGCAAATTCATGTACTCGTAGGCGTTAATAATCGTCGAGCCGTGCGGTCCGTAGTACCGGATCGCATAACCGGTCTTGTCGCCGCGGCGGTAGAAGCGATCGGCCATCCGGGCGAGGAGCGAATGACCCAAGCCATCTGCCTCGGGCAGCAGTATCGCGCGCTCCGGATTCTGACCGTCGGTGCCGCCGAGCCAGTCGTCGATGCACCGTTCCGCCAACGCGATTTCGTTCGCCTGAATGCCTTGAATATACGAGTCGTCCACGCCGATCGCGAGGAAATCGATATAACCGGCTCGAGCCAGCTGCTCCAAAATGTAATAGTTGGTCTGCAGCTTATGCTGCCGCGCCTGGTAGTAATGCGTCTTCTCGAACGTGACGGTGGCCGGGAAGCTCGTGCCGTCCGGCTTGACGTCATAGCTGGCCAGCACGCCCGCGAGATCCTCGGCGCTCTGGCGCGGCTGCTGCGCGAACGCCCGCGTCTCATTGTAGACGTCCAAGGACGTCCCCTCGACGAACGTATTCGCCGCCATGCGCATAATCGTATCCAGCACATAGACGGGCTTGTCCGGGTAGGTTTGCTTCAGCTGCCGGATGACGTCCAGCAGGCGCGTCGCTTCGGCATCATAATCCGGATACGCGGCCACAGGGGTCGTACGGAAGCGCCGGCTTCCGATCAGCCCGCCGTAGACGAGCATATCGGCCGATATAATAAAACCATCCGCGTCTGCGGCATGGTCTAGAATGAACTGCCGAATGCGGAGCGGTTTGCCGAAGACGGGCGAGTGGGTCGTCAAGAGCGTGGAACCTGCATCCGTCTTCTGCGTATCCATGCGATTCTTCACGTCCTCGGGCGGAGGCGTCAGCACGCGGATGCCGGCTGATTCCCCCTGCTTGATGACGTCATCCAGGTTAACGGGGCGGTCGTCGAGCGGTATATACAGCACTTTCTTCATGCGATCAACTCCTTGTTCGGTATCGTGGATTCGCGTTCTACACCATAGACGCGGGGAAGAGGGGTTAAGTTTCCGCCGCCGGACGGCGGCTTCCCGCTAACTGGCGGCTTCGCGTGACGGTCCGGCCATGTCATCCTTCGAAAAAGGTGTCTTCGGCCAGCTGTTTCAACTTATCCGTCGCTCTTTTATTAGCCGGATCCACAAGCAGCAGCGCAATACTCTCTCGAATCTCGCTTGCCCGGGACATCACGGCAGCTCTGGACTTCTCCTCCCGCAGCGCGATATAGAGATTATGCAGGCTGATATCCAAATCATCGTTCTGTTCCTCGTAAGAGGTCAGATCGGCGATCGAGGCAGCGGCGGCAACGCTCGATAAGACGAACCGATACGTATAGTCGTTCATCGTCATGCTTACGCTTCCGAGGACATTGCTGAGCTCCACTTTAAATTTGGCATCCACCGCATCCTGCAATTGCTGCTTTTCCATTTGGCTTGTCACGTAGTAGTACCCCGCGATCAGGAGACCGGCCATTAGAATCGCCGTCAGGAACGTGCCTTTCTTCATGCTGCGCGCCACCATTCAACCCCCTCCCACCATCGCTCTCAGCTGCTATAATAGGTATAGCGGACTCGTCCCTTAGTACCTACACCGATTAGGAAGCAATTAAGCAAACGAGCCGCTAGAATCGCTTCTAGGGCTCGTTCGTGTTGCTAATCCAGCTGCCCGAACACGCCGAGCGGCCAGAGCCGGAAGATTGCTCTCCCTTCCAGGCTGGAGAGGGCGATCGGCCCGAGCTCGCGGCTGTCGATGCTATGCTCGCGGTTATCGCCCATCACGAACACATGCCCCTCAGGCACGGTATACGGCAAGGACACGCTCCCCGCGTAGGTGCTGCCTTTCACGTACGGCTCTTCCTGCAGCTCCCCGTTAATATACAACCGCCCCGCCTGGATATCGATGACATCGCCCGGCAGGCCGATCAGCCTTTTCACGAGACGCCGTTCATATTCGGGCCCGTTAATGATGACGATATCGCCGCGATCGGGGGCGTTGAACCGGTAGGACAGTTTGTCCTCGACGAGCCGCTGCCCTTCGTAGAGCGTGCCCTGCATCGAGACGTTCTGGACCTCCGTCTGCGCGATCGCGTAATTCTGAATCAGCAGACTGCCGGCGATCGCGATCGACAAGGTAAGGGTCCAATCCCGGATCTCCCGGAATACGCCTTTCTTGGCGGCTGGAGCGGATTGCGGCTTCGGTTGTCTCAAGCGTTCCTTCCCCTTCCTCTTGCGTGACTCTTCTAAAATAGCCAATCCTATCCAATTAGACGCCGTCGAGTGAAAATGGTTGCAGCCCGGCGAAAATAAAAATCCCGTTATGCGCCGAGCGCAACCAGCAAATACGCGATCAGCCCCAGCGCCATGCAGACGGCGAACTTGTAATTCGGCGCGGCCATCTCAAAGACGGATTTCCCGAGCAGTCCGGATAGCAAATTGTTCACGGCCGAAGCCGGCGAGATCGGATTGGACAAAGCCCAGCCGCCAAGCAGCAGCACCGCAAAATAGACCGGACTGATCCCGACGCCCGCAGGATCGATGCCGCCGGCCAGCAGCGTCACGGGCACGATCGGATGAAGACCGATTAGCGAGGTGCCCGCGATCAACAGAACGGCCAGCAGCGAGAACGTGACCGCCATCGGCAGCGGGATGATCTCCAGCAGGTCCGGCACCTTGGAACCGACGTTCGTCGCCCCGATCGAACCGCTGAAGAAGCCGGCCGCCAGGAATAGCGTGATCTCCTTTTGCAGCGCGGGCAGCGTGACCGTGACATGGTTGCGAAGCCCTTCCCGATAGACGCGCCACGCCCCCTGCGCAAGACACCAGCACAGCGGGAACGCCGCCGCGGCCAAGCAGATCAAGAGGACCATGGGCAGCTCGACCAACCGTTCCAAGGCGAGAATCACGATAATGGCCGCTATTAAATACAAGGCGAGGCCAAACGGGAACGCCGCCCGCTCCTTCGCGTCTACCGGCTGCCCAGGTTCGAGTTCCCCCGCCTCGGCTTGCCGGAGGCCGCGCCAATCGACGGCCCAGCTGATGGCAAGGCTCAGCACCGCTAACCCCAGCATATACGGCAGGACGGACGACCAAGACAGCCTTAGCGACGAGGTGACCAGCGTCATCGCGGCAAAATAGGGCGACCATAGAATGGCCCCCGCAAAGCCCCGGTTCATCGCATTGGCGAGCAGCTGACTCATGCCGGGCAGCGGCCTCACGAACACCATTTGATACACGACCGGAATCGAGCCGACGTTAATAAAGACGCCCATGATCTGCGTGAGCAGCTGCGTGCCCAAGAATAAAGCCGTCTTGCTGCGCAGATTCGCTTCGTAGAACCGCTTCAAGGCTTCGACGTACCGTGGAATGCGCACCGGAATCCCGAACAACGGAGCAAAACAAAATAACGTCACGATCGTCACGTTAATGCCGGCCGACTCGAACCATGTCCGCGCATCCGCTTGCTGAAACGACAACAGCGCGACGCCGGCAGCCAGAAAGAAAACCGTGAGCCAGCGCGTCATCCCTTTCAGCCTCGGCAGCAGCAGGAGGATCGCGGCGAACACCAGCCCACCCAGTAAGTACACCAGCTCCTCGAGTCCAGCCGCCTGCAGCGCAATATACACGGCGGCCACAGCAAAGATCAGCGTCCGCTCGAGGGCCGTTCTTATCGCGGATATCATCCGCTCCGCCTTCTTTCCTCTCATCTCGACTGAACGGACGGCAGCTTGCTTCGCCTCGCGCCCGCCCCGCGGACGGCCCGTTCAATCTTCTTCCATTATGAACAGCGCCTCCGTATCTCACAATAACAACCTGTCGCCGTCTCGCCCCTCCGAGCCGATGACGACGATCACCGAGAGCACTGTCCCAAGCTGATGCTTCCGAGGCAAAAAAAAACAAGCCGCTCTTACAAACGGCTTGGACTTCCGTGTCTTCTACTTGCTGCGCTTGAAGGCGATCGACTCGATCTGCATGCCCGGCTTGACGGCTTCCACCGACAGCTCGTATTGTCCGGCTTCCAGCTCGATGGTCAACAGCCGCTGCTTCACCCATTTGCCTTCCGTTCCGTTCGTCTGGATGGTCGTAATCAGCTGTCCGTTCAAGCTGGCGCTGCATGCGCTCTGGGCCCATAGATTATCGGCCGACATCAGGCGGACGTCCATACGGTAGCGACCGGCTTCCTCCACGGCGAAGCTGGCCGTGCCGCCGACGGCGATCTTCACGTCCGGCTCTTCCGCGATCGATTGCACGCCCGCCTCGCTCCGATTCGGATTGCCCGCGAACCGGGGAACGGATTCGTCCTGCTCCGGCTCTCTCGCGAATACCGGCGCCCCCAGGATGAAGCGGCAAATATTCATGGCGCTGCGCTGCAGCTCGCCGCGGGTTAAGGAACCATCCGCCAGCGCATGCAGCGTATTGTCATCCATGACGTTCACTTCGGCGCCGTAGTTCGGAACCACCATGTACAGATCGTTCTGCGCACGCACCATCGCGGCCGTGTTCTTGGTATCCGACGGCCCTCCGGTCGCGGGATCGTTCATTCTCGCCCACCAGTCCGTCATGACGATGCCTTGGAAGCCCCATTCCTTGCGCAGAATCGTCGTGTTCAGGTCGTAGTTGGAAGCCGACCAATGCCCATTGATCGGATTATAGGCCGTCATGATGCAATTGGCGCCGCCCTGCTTCACCGCGATCTCGAAGCCCTTCAAATACACCTCGCGCAAGGCGCGCTCGGAAACGACCGCATCGACCTCATGCCGGTGCTTCTCCTGATTGTTGCAGGCGAAGTGCTTCAAGGTCGCGTTCGAGCCGCCCTTCATGATCCCGCGCACGCATGCGGCCGCGAATGCCCCCGTGATGAGCGGATCCTCCGAGAAATATTCGAAATTCCGTCCGTTGAGCGGACTGCGCCGGATGTTCATGCCCGGTCCGAGCAGCGTATCGACCTCGTTGCGCAGCAGCTCCTTGCCTTCCATCACGTACAGCTCCTCCACGAGCGCCGTGTCCCACGTCGCCGCGAGCAGCGTGCCGATCGGAACCTGCGTCGCCTTATGGCCGCTGTCCATCCGGATCCCGGACGGTCCGTCCGCGGTGCAGGCGGTCGGGATCCCGAAGCGCAGCAGCCCTTCGCTCAAGCCGCCGAACGCCGAAGCCGTACCCGGCGTCACCAGCGGGCTGCCCATCCCCTCGCCTCGGACAATCGTGGCCAAATCCTCGTCGCTCAGCTGCGCGACGAACGCCTCCATGCCGATGCGGCCTGCCGCCACGTCCTGCAAAGTCAGCCCGCGGTCTCCCGTCTGCTCCAGGCTTGGGGGCAGGTTCCATTCGATCCGTTCGGCTAAGGAAACCGTGCGGCGCGGCACCTCGGCATAGACGAGCTCATAAGAACCGTCCGGCTTGCGAGCGCCCGGCTGCATTCGCGAATAAGCTTCCGTCGGCGCCAGTGCTTCCTCCAGCTGCTCGACCACCTGCAGCGTCTCTACCGCATAGCCTTCCTGTCCCTCGACGGCAACCGGGACGAGCTTCTTCACGCTGTTCCCGATATACAGGCGATAGATGCCCGGCTCCAGCACATAAGCGTACGGATGGCCCGTGCTGCCCGCGTCGTCATACGAGGCTAAGGCCGCTACCGGAATCCGCAGCACGAGCCGCTGCGACTGTCCGGGCTGCAGCGCGTCCGTCTTCGCGAACGCCGCCAGCGTCCTGGCCGGCTTGCCAAGCGCGCCTTGCGGCGCCTCGACGTACGCTTGGACGACCTCCTTGCCCGCATAGACGCCGCCGGCGTTGGTCACGTCAACGGCAAGCTCGAGACAGGCTTGCCCCTCGTGCACCGTCCGCTTCGCTTCCGAAGGCGCCAGCGTGAACTCGGTATACGACAGACCGAACCCGAACTCATACATGACGCGATCGGGACGGAAGGTCTCGAAATAACGGTACCCGACGTAGATATCCTCCTGGTACAGGTTCCTGCTGTCGCTGCCGTAATTCGCCGTCGACGGGTAATCGTCGATCGAATAGGCGATCGTATCGGTTAATTTGCCGCTCGGCGTCACCTCGCCGACGAGCACGTCCGCGATGGCATTGCCCCCCTCCATGCCGCCCTGCCACGCATAGACGACGCACGGGACGGCGCAGCCTTCCTCCAGCAGCCAGCTCATGTCGATAATATTGGCGACGTTCAGCACGACGACCGTCTGCTCGAAGCGCGCAGCGACGAGCTTCAGCACCGCCTTCTCCTCCGGCGTCAGCAGATAGCTGCCCGGCGTATTCGCGTTGTCCTGGTCTTCCCCGGCCGTTCGGCCGATGACGACGACCGCTTTGTTCGACTGGCTGCGCGCCTCGCGGACCAGCTCGTCCGTCAGCGGCATCTCCCGCTGATGCCACGGCTCCGCCGCCCAGCCGCCCCCGCCGTTATCGAACGGATGCTGCTCGAGCCATTGTTCATAGACGGCCGCCAACTGCTCGTTGACCGCGATGCCCTGCTTGGCGCGGAGGCCGTCGATCAGATTCGTCGTATACGCCACGTGGACGCTTCCGCCGGAGCCGGTCCCGCTGCGGTAATAATTGAACTGCGTCCGGCCGAACACCGCCACGCGGTCCCCCGCCAGCAGCGGAAGCACGCCTCCGTCGTTTTTCAATAGCACGGCGCCTTCCGCGGCTGCTTTTCGGCTGAATGCCGCAAAACCTTCCAGCGGAACGCCGATTTGCTTCTTGGATGTTGTCAACGCTTGATCTCCCATTCCAGCTAACCTCCGTTTGCGCTTATGGCCCCATTCTCGACGAGATGAAGAGTCGAGAGAAGCCCATCAGCATGCTTTGGTGTACCTAGTCCCAATGTAAACGGAAACCGGCGCGAAGGGAACCCCTGAGATTAGGCGAAAAATCATGGCTCTTTCTCGCAAGGCCCTTCGTTTCTTTCGGCAGGTCAGTTTGCTAGAATAGAAGCAGCTACCGCAGTTTTTCCAATCTAGTTGAAGGAGCGAATACCATGACGCAGGAGAAGGACTGGATTTTGCATTCCGTTATTTTCAGCTTGAAGCATGCCCCGGGCTCGGAGGAGGAGCAGCGGTTCCTGCAGGATGCCCGCGCCGAACTGACCGCCATTCCCGTCGTCCGCAACTTCAAGGTGTATCGCCAGGTGAGCCCGAAGAACGAATACGACTACGGCTTCGCGATGGAGTTCGCCAACCAAGCCGACTACGAGGCGTACAATGATCATCCGAATCACGTCCGCTTCGTGCAGGAGCGGTGGGTGCCCGAGGTCGAGAAGTTCCTCGAGATCGACTACAAGAACGAGTAATCCCGCGCGGCCCGGCTGCCAATATTAAGCGCATGCCGGTGGAAGGATCATAAGATTACGCGTCAAAAAAGAGGCCGTCTCAAAAGGGTTGAAGTAAGTGACTCCTAACTCGCGAATGGCCTCCAATTGCACAAAAAATGGCGTTACAGGGTCTTATCCCTGTGACGCCATTTGCCATTTTCGGTCCATTGCGGCTTTCTTCAGCAAATTATGGGCGAGCGAAAGCCACCCGACCTCCAGGCTCACTTTTGGCAAGCCCCGAAGCAGGAATCTTCGGAATCCCCGGTTGTTCTTCATCTGTCCAAATACGCTCTCGGGTTCATGCATTCGTCGAACCGAGAGTGCGTAGCCTTCTTCGCTCTTCAAGCGCTCACGTGCCTGTTGCTTGTAGCGAAGATAATCCAGGCTCACTTTAATCTCGCGGTCACCAGCTGCCTTTGTGCAGTTTACTTTTAGCGGACATCCTTCGCAGCTGGCACTACGGTAATGACGGTGGCGAAGTTCATAACCGCTTTCCGTACGTTCTTTGCTTTCTCTGCGGAAGGTAAGCGTTTGTCCCGCCACACATACCCAGCTGTCCTCTTCAGCGGTGTACGTCCAGTTATCTAGTTTGCTCACGTCTTGCTGCCAAGCCTTGGTGTTCTCGCGATGGTACGTTGCGTACTTCACAATGGCTTCCACGTTTTCTTGCTCCAGGTACGCGTAGTTCTCTTCTCCGCCATAGCCGGCGTCCGCGATGATCGTGCCAGGTAGTACACCTAATGCGTGTTTCACTTTCTCCAGATGCGGCTTCAGGCATCTGGTGTCCGTTGGACGCTGGTGAACGCTGTACCCTAGGATGAATTGGTTCTCGGTTCCGATCTGTACATTGTAGCCGGGTTTGAGCTGACCATTTCGCATATGGTCTTCTTTCATGCGCATGAAGGTGGCGTCTGGATCTGTTTTGCTGAAACTGTTGCGGCTCCCCAAGATGGTTTGCTGGGATTCGTACTTTTGGAGTCGCGGCAGCAGGTCTTTACGAAGGATGCGAACTGTTTTCTTGAGCGGCTTGTCCTTTGGTTTCGCTTCGAGTCGTTGTTCGAGCTGCTGCACCGCATGTTCCAGCTTTTCGCTCGTCATGTCTGCTGCTTCACCAAGCTCACTTAGATCCAGACCGCGGAGGACTTGATCTTCCTGCTTCTCCGCTTCTTCGATGGTCGCGAACAAGGTCTGTACTTTCTCCTGCAGTTTCATTTTGTGTTTAATGACCGCCTTACCCCAGACGAAGGTGTAGCGGTTCGCATTGGCTTCAATCTTGGTCCCGTCTACGAAGTAATGCTCGAGTTTGACGTACTTCGCTTCGATGAGAAACTGAAGAACGGCGGTGAAAATGGATTCCAATACGTCTTTCATGCGCTCGGAACGAAAGCGATTAATGGTGCGGAAGTCTGGGCGCTGCCGCGCAGCCAGCCACATGAACATGATGTTCTCCCGAACGGCTTTGGCAATTTGGCGTGAGGAGTAAATCCGCTGCGTGTAAGCGTAGATGATGATCTTCGTCAGCATTTTGGGGTGGTAGCTGTCCCGACCGCCGCCGGGATAGGCCTTGGTGAAGAGGTTCATATTTAAGCGGTCGACCGCATCATTGACGATGCGAACGAGATGGTTTTGAGGGATATCTTCTTGCAAGTCCATTGGCAAGGACAGTTGGTCCATGGTATATTCTTTGTACAAAAGAAGCCTCTCCTTTGGTTAGATGGTTGGTGGTACTTCCATTCTAACAAGGACAGGCTTCTTTTGTTTTGAAACTTTAATGAATGGTTAGCCAAAACGGAGCAGGTCGCATGATTCTGGAGAAGCGTCAGCGTTCGCCTTTGTGAGCGGATTCCTACCTTTGCCCATTACATTCAGGGAATCCGGGAACAACAGCGATCGGAAGAACATGTGACCGCGCAGTGGGTGCGGTAACCCAGACATTGTTTTTAAAAAACGGGGGTATCCCAAGGTCATCTTTTGATGACTTTTGGGACACCCCCCTCTCTTTGCCTATTAGCGATCAGCATGGTCGAACGACTTTCTTAGCCAATCCAAGACGGCATCTACGGCTTCCCTATACCGCTGACCCACAAGCACGCCGGTATGCGTCGTCTTCCACAGCCCTTTGTATTCCGCTCGCAGCTGCTCGGCCATCACGCGGCCCCGGCGGTCGTCGCCGTCATTGTTCACGGCTTTGATGACCAGACATGGACACGTAATCGAACCGCTGTCAACCGATATGCCCTTCGACTCGGGCGAGAAGACGAACGCGTTAAAGGCCTTCGCCGACTCCATCGTCAAATACTTGCGCTGAAAGGCAATATCCTCTGCGGATTCATCCATGGTCGCAAGCTCTTCACGGGTCGGAGCGGGCACGACAAGGCTCATGATCGGTTGTTCGAGATGCTCGTACGGCACGGCTTCGTACACTTCCCTGCTGATGACCGAGTCGATCAATACAAGTCCGGCGATGTCGGCCGATTCGGCCAGCTTCTGGCCTAAGATCCCGCCCATGCTAAACCCGATCACGATCGGCGGGACGCCGCACTCGGCCATCACCTCTTGAATATCCGCCAAGTAATCGTCGAACGTAATCTGCGTCATATCCAGCACTCTGCTTTTGTAATGGCTTCTCATGTTCATCGCATAGCAGGTCCACCCCTCGCGGACAAAGTGAGGGATGTATTTGCTCCACATCCAGCTTCCCGTGAAGGCGCCGTGCACAAAAAGCAGAGGCGGCCTCTTATGAGCCGAATCCGAGAGGTTATCTCCCTCGTATATTTCCAAAAACAAATCATGCTCGCCAATATATTTCGCCTTATGATCCGGCATGGCTTTCGTCAAGTCTAGCATCGGCGTGTACGCCCTCCCTCAGAACAGGTATTGGATCGTGACCGCAGCAAAATCGTGATGATTCCCACCTCATTATAGCGATCGTTTGTTCGTATGTAAATAATTTCCTGTTTGAGAACAACGAAAAAGCCAATCGCTGCGAACGGCTTCAGTCGCGTCTTGAGTCCGCTAGAGCGAGCTCCCCTTCACTGAACAATCAAACTCGAATTTCATCTGTCCATTCGTCCAGCTTCGCACCACCCAGATATTGCCTAACACTTAGATTCCGCATGATTTTAGCCGTGGTTGTCTGTTTGAGCCATTTGCTATGAACGCCTGTTGCGTTTTTCATCCAGATAGATATCCAACGCTTCTATTCCGCGCGTCGCTAACTTAATGAATAAATAAAGACTATACAAGCCAAGTAATGCAAAGAGCCCGTAAACAATGATCAGCACGAATGGTAATATTCCGCCCACCGACAATAAGCCTCCTCGAAAGTAGATTGTTTGAGCTTGTTACGAATCCGACTCCCAAAAAGTTCCTGTTGCTGACCTATTCTTCTTCATGTTCATCGTCCAAATCAGTCTCAACTAAAGTTAAAATATTCATTCCCATTGAATCTAGAAAGTTCGTATATAACCTTCTGTTTTTTCGGCCCCATTCCCCGGAAGAGGATCAAGAATTCTAGCTATCAATATCCAAGCCACATTATTATAGGCAGGGTATTTATATTTACCTTCGAGATCTTGATTGGGGTATAGCTCAAAATATACGCCCAAGGCCGTATTCCGTATTCTTCTTCACTGAATTCCCCTCCCGGCTGCAACTGAACTGCTGCCATCGTACAGTTACGCCTTAACCTTCGTAAAATATAAAACCAAATCATCGTCAACGCGTACCGAACTGCCGGGAACAACCGGTCGATTGTGAACCATCACGCCCCGGCCGTCTGGCACATAGCCTCTTTGGGCATACATCCGCTGCGCGCTGCCATAATCTCGATAGAGCCCGACGCCGATGCCGACGACGCTATATTGACCGAAAGCGATGTTCTCCGCCTCGTCCATTAACGCGGTGCCGATTCCATGTTTTCGTAAGGCTGGGATTACGTTGAAGTCGTTGATTTCCGGAATGCCATTTTCCGCGAAGTACGGATAGTCAGAGCGGTGAAGAAGATGCAAACTCCCGACAAACTCTCCTTGATTGAACGCCAATAACGTGATTCGATCTCCCGCTTCATTCTGCGCCCAGCATTCCTTGATGTAGTCCATCGGTTTCCCGATGCGATTTTCGTTGAACACGCGATACACCAGCTCCACATCGGACTCCATCATTCGACGAACCTCAACCACCATTTTACCCCCACCTCCGCGGTTATTCGCTGTCTTTGCGACTAGAATCATTACTTCGGCCATTCTTTCGGTACATCCATGCACGCTGCCCGTTAGGCTCAGTCTTACTCCATCACATGCTGAATAAGAATCGTCTCCCGATCCGCAGCGTATTCATCCGGTATCTTCTCCACCTTGAATAAAGACGACTCTCGTTTCGTCATCCGCTTGCTGGACGAAAAATCGGCCGTTATGCGTTCCAAAGTAATAGCAAGGATGACCTTGTCGCCCTTGACGAAGATGAGCTTATAAAAGAGTTCATCCATCAGTTCCTCGCTGCCCTTCAACTTCGCGCCCATGGTCTCTTCCATTTGTTCTATCGGCGTATACGCATCGAACTTATACATCCGGTCCCACTCGAAATTCGCCACATCCGTCATCCGGAACGGGGTGTTCGCTTGAATCGCTTCATCTAGGTTCGTTCGAAACGTCTGCGCATAACGGCTCGCTTCTCGAGAAGCTTGCAGCTGAGGAACGTTCACGATGAATAATCCCGGGGGCTTCTGCAACCTGTCGATGCATGTGACGGACGGCAGCACGCGGCTTCACGTCAAGCTGGCGCCTCCGGACACAGCAGATCGCTTGCGGCAGTGGGCTCGGGTCAGCGATTATCTCGCCGAACACTACGCCGCGCCGCGGCTGGTTCATGCGATGGATCGCGAGCTCGTCTCCGGCTATCCATACGGCCTTGTATTCACGTACATCGAGGGTGCGACTCCGCTGGCGGGAGCGGGCAATCCCGAGGCCGTACTGCCCGCTGTGATGGAGACCGTTGCCAAGCTCCATCGCGACGATGTGCTTCGCGACATGCTGCCCAAGGCGGAGATTCGCACGTATGCGGAGGCGTTCGAGGACGAGTACATTACCCGATTCACGGAGGATCTCGAAGGCATATGCGAATCACGGGAGCTGCTCCGCGATTTCGTCTCGGACGAGACGATCACTTGGTTCGGCGAAGAGATCGAGCGATTGAGGGAGACCGTCCGCCGGACACCTGCCTTCCTGCTCCCCGCCGAGGATGTCGTGCATAACGATCTGAACGGCAATAACGTGCTGACCTGCGACGTAGACGGCTTCCGAATCATCGACTGGGACGACCTATCCGGCGATGGCGACGCGGCGATGGACTATTCGGTGCTGCTCGGACCGCTCAGACATGATTCGTCATGGCCGCTATGGAAGAATAAGGTGTCGGCCGCAGCGGGAGGCGCGGTCGTCGACCGGCTGGAGCTGTATGGTCGGGCGAAACTGCTCGACGACGTCATCGACGTGCTCGCCGATTATGTCGAGGCGGAGCACGTCCCGGAGCATCGGGAAGAAGCCCAACGCAAAGCCAAGGCCATTCATCTGCAAGCCTATCCGCTGTATCTCGCTGCCTATGGCGCCGGTTAAATCCGCCTGGCCGCCAACAAGCCGGCATTAGAGCATACGCCTACCTTTTGCATATACTGCTCACAAAAGGGGGCGCAATGTATGGATCATCCGCATGCTCATGTTGTACGGCATCATCAAGAAATCCCGGCTTATGCCGGAAACACCTATCGCTATGATTATCTAGACGGCAATGTCTTCATCATTCATTTCTTCGACGCCACGCATCGTCATGATGAAGGGATTGCCGGGCAGCACAAAGGTTACAAGGGGTACTACGCCTTCAATTACGTCGAGATCGCCCCGTGCGTGTATTTCATGTATTGGCTGGAAGAAGTCTACACGGTTAGCCAAGTGCTTGATCTGAATCGGATGGCGGTCTACACCCACTATACCTACGATCAAGATGGCGAGCGCCAAAGCTTCTTCCACTGCGGTCCCGTAACCCGGCTGTATCCAAAGCCGCATCATTATTGAACGAATACGCCCTCTATACCTACGGTGCGCGATAGGGCTGGCTCGCGATTAAGCGGCGTAATCGAAGAACCCCGTACCGCTCGCAGTCGGTACGGGGTTCTTGTGCGGGAACGAGAGGGATGAATACCGGCCGCGGGATAATACCGTCAGGCGGCTTACAACGACGTCATCGCCGGCGCGAAGGTATCCTCGATGCCCATCAGCCCATCGCCGTACCCGATTCGGAAGGTATGGCGATTGTCCGATCCATCGCGCACCTCGAACTGAAAGCCGCCCGCGTAGATCAGCTCGGCTTGCTTCAAATGGTCGAAGTAAATGGCATAGATCGCGATGAGCTTCTTGGCATTGGCCGTCGTCAATGCCACATCATCCACGACCGAGAAACGCGCCAGTTGTTCCGCATTCCCCGCCTGGATCAGGCGAATATATTCGGTCGCCAAGCCTTCCGCATACGGCAAGTAACGGATGTAAGACCAGTCCAACGACGGCTTCTCGCTGCCTTGAGGGAGGCTTACGTACAGCATATCCGCGATCGCGACGGGATCGCCGCCGTTCTTCGTGCCCGTTATCTTGTAGGTTGCTTGCCGCTCCCCAGTCTCGTGAAGCTCGGCCTGAATCGTTCCCGGATCGATCTCCGCGCCGAGCATCTTCAGGAATCGGTTCATGAAGGCTTCGTCGATCTTCAAATAATCGCGATAGTAGTCCGGATTCATATCTGCCAGCATATCGGTCAGCTTCTGGCTGTCTTGCGCTCGAACGGCCTGGAGAAAAGGCTGGAGAAGCTGATCGAATGCCGGATTGGCGGTGTCGCTTTCCTCGTAATCCGCCGCCGGTGCCATGCCGAGGCCGGCCGTCTCGCTAACCGTCGTGGAGATCGCGGCCGTGCGTTGATTAGCTGGCGCGGTCTGGGCATCCGTACATGAGGCAAGCACGAATAGCAGCAGCACAGCCAGCAGGCGGTTTGCTTTCGTCAATCGTCGTTTCATTCTTCGACTCTCCTAGAGGGCAACCTGCGAAGAGTATCAAGTACATCTATCGCAGCTTCCTTTATGACCTCATCGCCTCCGCTTCCATTGATGGCCGTGTCGAGTCTCGCGTACATAAGCAGCAGCAGACTCTTAGCTTCGGATTCATCCAGGTGGCGAAGTTTCTCCTTCACCTTCTCGATTTCCAACCTATTTGCACCTCCGCTTAAAGCTCCATTTTATAGCCGCATTGTCTTCCCTCTAGAGCACGATACGCCACATAGCCGATCACATTCACCTCACCTGCTCGCGCCCTACGTCAGCGGGTTCTCACCGAATCGTTCCCACAACAACGGGTACTTGTCCGGCAGTTCCTCTTCCTCCCAATCGAACTCGATGTGAAGAGGTTCGAATGTGCAGCCTCTAGCTTCCAATTCATTCAGAAATTCGTCATTCACCTTGTCGTTATACGCGAAGCCGCCGGTTTTCAGAAAGGTATACGCATCGGCAGCGACGGATAACATCTCTTCCAACTGAGGAGCGAACGCATCCGTCTGCAAATAATCGTCCGACAATAATTCGGCTAGAAACTCGGGGTTGTCCAGCACCTTATGAAAAACTTCTTCGCCTCGCGAAATGAGCCAGGCCCGGAAGTATTCGAATCCATCATCCGAACATCCGCCCATGAGCACATAGGCTGCGCCCCATAAGGAAGAGGTGTAGGCTTGACCCATCTTTTGCTTCCATTGAATATCGAATGCCAGGATGTCTTCGGCGCTCAGCTTGGATAATTCTCGCGTTAACCACGTTACTTGCTCTTCGCCATGCGCGACCGATTGTTGAATGAGTTCCCAGAATACTTTCGTCACCGCGATTTGCCTCCTTTATTAATGATGCGGACCGGTAGAACATCATAGGCTAATTTCATCCAGCGAGCGATCCAGCCAAGTCTCGTACCAATCCAGGAACGTAAGCCGCTCCGTATTCTCGAAATAATGGTCCGGGTAGATGCCGCCTTGGTTGACCCGGTCATCGATCCAGATTTGACCGTAGCACGGGCCGTTCACGACGAGATTGATGGACACGCCGCAGCCGAAATTGCTGATCCGCAGAAGCCCAGCCGACTTGTCCGGACTGAAATAATCGTTCTCCAGCGCTTCCTGTTCCGCTTCGCTCAAACGCTCGTCGTCCCAATCCGTCTCCGCATTCCATGCTTCCGTATACGGGAAACAGCCCGAGACGTCGTTAAGCTCGTTTTTATAATCCAAATCGGTGTACACGCCTTCCTCCGGACGCTCCAAACCATAATACGGACCGGCCCCGCCGCTGCCCGCCAGCAGCAGGAATGCGCGATAGGCCTCGGGCAGCTTCACGTTCCACTTTTGCTCGAAACGCATGGCGTCGTCCAGCGTCCATGCTTCATCCAGCTCGTAACGATGATCTTCCGCTCCAAAAATAGAATAAGCCTCGTCCTTCTGTTTAAGCAGCCGCAGCTTAGCTAGAATCCGTTCGATTTGTTCGTTATGCATGACCTCGCTCCTTCCCGACTTATGAAGCTGGCAACGGCATAGGTTGATACTCTACATAGATCGCATCGACCAGCATCGCTCGCGTAACAGGCGCCGTATAATCTTCCTGCGGATCGATAATGCCAGCCTCGACAGCGATTCCGACGTTCGCGCGCGCCCAATCGGACACGATGGCATCGGTAATTGCAGCAGGAGGAATATCCAGCTTCAACGTGCGGATCATAACGGCAGCAAGCTCTTCGATCGTGACCAGCCCATTGGGATCGAAGCGATGATGACCTTTGCCATTCATGATCCCGTAGTGAACCATATTGCTAACGGCTGAGCTCTTCGCCACCCAATGGCCGGCCAAGTCCACAAACGCCGCTTGTTTATTTTCGCTGGTGTCCAGCTTCATCAGCCGCGTCAGGACGACGGCGAGCTCGGCTCTCGTAACCGTCCGTTCCAAGTCAGCCTTAGCGTCCGCGACGCCCAGAAAGATTCCGGCTTGCTTGAAATCCTCGTACTTTTCCATAACAGACCGTTCGGCGCTGGCAGCATGCCCTGCGGGAAGATTGGATAGGAGAATCGCTGCCGCCGCCAAACCTAGCATCTTTCCGATCACGGTGTTCCTCCTCTTCATGCGCGCATGCATGTAATGACGATGATAGAGTCAATTGTACCATATACTGGAATTGAGGTGACACCCGATCTTATGGGGCAGTCCAATTTCCCCGAGGTCACGTATAGCAAAACAGCCGATCGATGTGACCGGCTGTCCGTTGCCTGTTATTCGGCGACCGTCGCCTGATTCTGAATTCTGGCCTCTAGCATCTCCAAATAGTGCGCATTGTACATAATGCCAAGCACGTTGCCGAATGGATCCGTGACGGAAGCGGTGACGAATCCCTCTCCGCGGTGCACGAGCGGTTCATACACGACGGCTCCCATCGCGTTGAGCCTGTGAAGCGTGCCTTCGATATCATCAACATGCCAGTACATGATCGCACCGCCTGGGAGTGCGGAAGCATTGGCCGGCGCAAACCGCCGATTGATTAGCCCCAGCTCGTGCTGATAGTCTCCAATACGAAATTCGACATAAGCTAGTTTGCCGTCCGGACCTGACCGTTCGAAATATGGCTCGATGCCGAGCAGCTCGGCGTACCAGGCTTTGGCCGCCTCCATATCGTCCGCCCAGTAACTGATGGTTGCAAATCCACGCAAGGTTGGTTTCGTATTCATCGTCATCTTCCCCTTATGCAATAGGTTGGACCGATCATCCACAACTACATCATACGATGCGATTACTGACAACTGGATGTCAGCGAATAATTTCGTGCGAGAAAATCCGATTTTCCATTGCGACCAGAGCGCTTCGAGGTCGATGAAATGAAAAAGCTTACCGGAAGGTCCGGTAAGCTTCGCCAAGCTTGTGACGCTGCTTCTACCAATTGTTGCCTGACACTCGGTTCACGGTGAAATTCGGGCTCTTGCTCTCGCCATAAATTGCTTGGATGCCGGGATTGTTCACCTTCACGTTCGTGAAGCTGGCCGATCCGACCGCCGGTCCTTGGCCCTGCTCGGCGCTGGCGACGAGCTTGATGCCATAGCGGGTCGGGTTGTTGATGTTGATGTTCTCCAGGCGGATGTTCTGCATCGCCAGCGCGTTCGGATACATCGTCTGGAACATCAGGCCGAAGTACACCGGATTGTTAATGTCGACGTTCTTGACCACGATATTCTTCAGTGCCCGGTCGCCGGAGTAGAACCAGATCGCCCCGAAGTTCTGATACTCGTTGATCTTGTCGTCCGCGCCGACGCTGGTCCAGAAATCCCCGCCGGTCCGATCCAGCGTAATGCCGTCGAAGACCGTGTCCTGATCGCCGAAGCCCAGCGTGTTGTAGCCGAAGCTGTAGCTGCTGATCGTAATGCCCGGATAAGTCAGCGTGTCCGCGCCGTACAGGTTCTGGAACAGGTTGTTCGAACCGCCGTAGATGGCGAACGCGGCCGCGCGTCTGACGTTGGTTGCCGTCAGATTCGTATACTTGTTGCCGACGTTATACGAACCGCCTGCATCGACGGCGCTGAACAGGGCGAACGCGTCGTCGCCGTTGCCGCGCGCATAGTTGTTGTCGATGACGTTATACGAGGAGCCGTTCGTCATGTTGATGCCGTCGGCGAACGTGTTCTTAATCCGGTTGTTCTTGAACGTGTTGTACGAGGAGTTGACACCCCAATACAGGCACACGAAGTGCTCCGCCCAAATGTTCTGGATCGTGACGTTCTGCATGCCGTTGCCGTCGATGAACTTGCCCGGTCCGTCTACCCGATACATATAGTTGCCCCACGCCGACAGGTCTTTGATGGTCGAACCGTTGGCGGTCGACGCGATATTGAAGCCGATATCCGTATTAGACTGGTTCTGCGGCGCGACCAGCTTCGTATGCCATGGACCGGCGCCGAGAATCTCGGTCGCGCGTCCGTAGACGTAAATTTTGCCGTTCATCGTCCACTCGCCGGCCGGGATGAAAATACCCTTCTTCGTGTTGTCCTGCCGGAATTCGTTCAGCGCTTGCTCGATCGATTTGCTCGCCGACACCTGCACGTATTTGGACGGGTCGGGATTGGAGGCCGCAGGCGCGACGTTCTCCGTCTCGATCAGGTCGACGTAGATCCATGGCACATCGCCGGCATCCTTCTGAATCTTGATCTTCGTGCCCGCCGGATACACCTGGTTCAGCAGCAGCTGGGCGTCTTCATAGAGCCAGTATGCGGTCAGACCGGCCCCTGGCGCATTGTCGTAGCCAAGCCTTCCGAGCGTGCTCGGCGTCGCGTACAGATAAGAGAATTTGGACGATACCGTGAACTTGCCGACGCTGGCGCCGTTCGCGTACACGCTGACCGTGCCCGTCGTGTTCTCCGCCACCGCATTGCGCAGGACGAACGCGTTCGCCGCAGAAGTCAGGGTGAATTCCACGTACTCGCCGTTCGCATCGAGATACACCGCCGAGCGGCCCGAAGCTTCGCCGGCATAGTCGCCAGGCTTGAAGTTCGGCGCCAGTCTCGTGCCGTTCGTGCCGTTGCCTGCCGCTTCGGCTTCCAGAATCGTGAACGGCATGTTCGCGCCGCGTCCGATGTACAGACTCGTGGAGCTTGCATTATTGTCCCGCTTCGCGGTAATTTCATTGGCGTCCGCGGATACGCTGGTCGCAATGGCGTAGCTGCCGTTCGCCGCCGTCCATGTGCCCAGATTGACGGTCACGGATTGCCCCGCAGCCAGCGCGCCGCTGTAAGAACCGTTCAACGTCTGGACGGTCGCACCCTGCGCATTCTTCAATGTCAGCGCAACGGCATGCGGCCCGGCGGAAGTCGCCGCATTGCCTTGGTTCTTCACATTCGCCGTGAACGTGACGGTATTGCCCGCGCTTGGGTTGCTCGGATTCCATGCTGGCGTCACGATGAGATCGGAGCTGGACACCTGGCCGACGACGAGGGCGGAAGCGTGGGTATAGCTGTTGTTCGCCTCGTTCTGTTCGATGACCGCGTTGCTCTCGTCGACCTTGGCGCCGACCGTGTACGAAGCGGCGCTCTTCGCGCCGGCGTTCAGCGATACGGTCGCGGAAGCGCCCGCCGTCAAGGCGGCTACCGGGGCCGACCCCGCCAGCGCGTTGTTCAGGTAGAAATTCACCGTAGAGGCCGGGGCATTCGCCGTGCCGTTGTTTTTCACCGTCGCTTGCAGCGTGATGCTGCTCGTCTCGATCGGCGATGCCGGCGACCAGGACATGCCGGTAATCGTCAGGTCGGGGTTCGCCGCAGGCGTGCCGTAGACCTCGAACTCCGCTACTTGGCCGGCAGGCGCGCCGGAGTTGGACGTGATGTTCAGCTGTACGCGCTTCGCCGTGGCGCTCACCGGAATCGTGACCTTGTTGCCCGTCGCCGGGTTGAACGTGTAGGACTGCGCGGCGGCGAGATTGCCGAACGTCGTCGTATTCTGATCATGGCCGAGCACCTGGATCGTCTGCGTGCGCGTGCTCCACGCCGCGTCCGGATTCAGTCTGACGACGACCGAGGTCAGGCTGTGATTCGCCCCCAAATCGACCGTCAGCTGGCTCGGATTGGCGCTGCCTTCCCAGTACGTGGCCGTATTCCCGTCATTGGCGTTCGCCGCGACATACGATTGCGTCGTCGAAGAAGCCGTCATCGGTTTGCCCGGCGCAACGTTCGTGCCGGTCGGCTGCGGATCCGGATTCGTCGTCCCGCCCGCGCCATAGATTTCGAATTCGGATATCTGACCGGCCGGCCAAGCGGTATTGGCCGTTATATGCAGCCGAACATAACGGGCGCTCGCCGCCGGGAAGTTGATCGTGACCGCATTGCCATTCGCCGGATTAAACGTATAGCCCGCGGAAGCGACCAGGTTCGTGAACGTCGACCCGTTCGCGCTGCCCTGCACGGCCAGCGTCTGCGTTCTCGTCTCCCAGCCGGCCGGCAGCTTCAGCACGATCTGATCCAAGCTGGCGCTGGCCCCAAGGTCGACCTGAATCCATTGCGGGAACGCGTTGTTTGCGCTCTCCCAGTACGTGCCCGCATTGCCGTCGTTGGCGCGGCCTGCCGCGTAGACGTCGGCCTGCCCGCTCGCCGTGACCGTTTTGCCCAAGGCAAGGTTCGTTCCGCCCGCCGCCGACACCGGGCGCTGCGGACCAACCGTAATCAACAAACTCGCGATCAAACTGACGATCATCGACATCGCGATGAACTTGCTTCGCATAATGAACCTCCTCGAAAGTATTGGCGTGGCTTATAGGCCACCCTCTTGAATGGTAACGCTTACAAACATGTTCGAAGCCGAATCCGTCCTTTAGCTCCCGAATGCCGCCTGTCTCTCTCCTTCCTCTCGTCACTGTATTTCCCTGAATTTCCAGGGTACTACGATTATATAATCCGCTCTCCCGCCGCTTAAGGTGTGATTCAACGGTTAATGGGTCATATCTTATGCATCGGGATTGGACATCCGTTGTCCTCGCGTCGAGCTGGCCATGCGGGGCTATTCATGACGCGACGTTAGGAGCAACCATCGTATAACCCGTGCGCAAAAAAATCCCCGCTCGATAGCGGGGATTCGAAATGAATTGCCGGTGCCGATTGCAGCATGGAACGGATCACGGAGGACGGACCTATTTTACTTACTCGCCAGATGAGCCAGCAGCGCCTCCAGCCGATCCAGCGTCTGTTCGGCGCCGGGAGCCGCGTAGGTTTTCACCTGTTCGAAGACGGCTTCGGTTTCTTCGAACACCGTGCGGTACGTAAGCTTCGTCTTGCCGCCCTGCTCCTCGAAGGCGGCCGTCGCCACGAAATGCGGAAATACGGCATGTCGGAAGACGATGCGCTCGGGCCGCACGATCTCGGTGAAGACGTTGGTGTTCGGAAAATCCACGCCCTCCGGGCTATGCATCACAAATTCCCACGTACCGCCCGGGTGGAGCTCGAACCTCTGAAACGTCGACGTAAAGCCCTGCGGGCCCCACCATTTCGACAGATGCTCCGGTTTCGTCCACGCCTCGAACGCCAGCTCCCGCGGGGCGTCCAATAAACGGGTGATCGCGATCTCGCGATCGCCTACTTGCGCTGACTTGTGGCTGGCCATTTGATTTTCGTTCATGTCTATTCAACTCCTTTTGGCCATTATACCAAATCGACCCAGGGTTGAATTTCTCTCCGATTGCTCATTCGTGGCACAGCGCTCCTAAACACAGATTAGCGTAACGGTTGTCGATAATAGGTGAGAAAGACCACGCCGAGAAAACAAAACCATAAGCTGGCTGCTCCGAACAGGACCGCCATCCCCAGCAATACGTCGGGATCCACGGCTGGCCGAATCCCCGTCCTCCAGGTTTGCACTTCATTCTGATGGCAGCTGTAGAAGGAATACAGGCTCAAAAAGAACAGCACCCCCTGCATGCAAAACCACCAATAAACAAGCCGCTTGGTTCGAATCATTAGCGCGACGATCGCAATCAGAAACAAACCTAACGTCCCAAGAAAAATAGTTCCGATCATGAGTCCTCCTTGCTCACTCCGAAATGTTCATCTATCTGTTGTAGTTAGTAGGCGATGAGTATCGCGGCAAAAGCGGCGTACAGGATGATTTCAAACTGCTTGCGCAATCATGATGCACATCCTTTTTTGAGAGTTGGCTTATACACTCCTGTTAATTATGCCCATCTTCGACGCCTCTCGTTCTCGGTTGCTTCATGAAAACAGCAAAAAGCAGCAGATCGCAATGATCCGCTGCCTTGGCGATTTACGATTGAGGCTGTCTCAGAAATTCCCGCAAACGTTCCAGCTGCGACCAATGATGTCGGTAATGCATGTCGACCAGCAGAAACCACTCTGTCGCGTTAAGCGCGCCGAAGCCGGGATGAGGGAGCGTATACCGTTCGTCGGCCTGACTCAACTTGACTTCCGTACGCTTCATCCGTTCGAGAACGCCCCGTAGTCCTTCCGCGAGCTGCTCCTTGCTCTCCGGCTGCCGTGGCGTATACTGCGGCGAAGCCGGTACTTTAATCCGAATCGACGGATAACTTCCAAGCTCGAAGGCAGTCCGGCCAGGCTCCGTCTTCTCCGCCACGTTCCCAAGCGCTGCCTCGTCTCCAGCCAAGCAACGGTCGACATTACGCAAGTGCATGAGCTCGGCCGACTGAATCAAATGCACCACCATTTGCCCGATCGACCATTCCTCCTCGCTCGGCTTGGCCAGCAGCTGCTCCATATCGAGCTGCTCCAATTCCGCCAAATAACGTCCAACCGTCAGTTCTAATGTCTGCAAGGCTTCCGCTGTTTTTTTCATTTCACAACACTCCTTATTTCGTTCGGGATAGGCTCATTATAAAAAAACGCTCCTGACAACAGCGTGTCAGTAGCGTTTTAACATTTTTTCGGCCTCTTCCCGTACCCGGCGGCGCAGCGACTCCGGCTCCACCACCTCGACGTCGCCTCCCCAGCCGAGGATGTGATGCAGCAGCTCCTCCGGCGTTCGCACGCGAAAGCTTACCCATGCGCCGTCGACTCGTTCCTCGACCGCGTCCAAATAGAAATTCGCGTGCTCCGCGATTTTGTCGACCATGTCCGGATGAGCGCGAACGACCACGCGTTCGTTGCGGTCGTCCGACGGGCGGTAACGGCTTAATTTAAAGTCTGGCGGCATCTCGAAACGTTCCTCCAACATGGCGAGCTCCGTGATGCGCGACACCCGGAAATGGCGAATCTCCTGGCGCAGGCCGCAGCGTCCGATCAGCATCCAATGGCCTTGTACGAGCGCCAATCCGTACGGATCGACCTCTCGCGCGCTTTTCCGATTGCCGTCCGATTCCGGAAGTTTTTTCTGATACGCCATCCTGATTTTGCGCCGCTCCATAATCGCGCGCCGCGCTTGTCCGAGATATTCTTTCTCCTTCAAGCCGGTGATCGGTTCGCTTACGTGAAGAAGCCGCATCGTTTCGCGTACGCGCTTCGACTCCTCGCGCACGGGCTCTGGCAGAATCGCTTCGATTTTGCGCCTGACGGCCTTCGCGACCTGTCCGTAATCTCCATCCAACCGCTGCTCGATAAAATCCGTCCCCATGAGCAGCGTGACCGCCTCTTCGGCGGAGAACCCGATCGGCGGCAGAAAATACCCTTCCATCAAGGAGTAACCGTGGCCGGGAGCGCCCATGATTGGAACCCCCATCTCGCTAAGGGCTTGAATGTCGCGATAGATAGTCCGCACGCTCGTCTCGAATAAGGCAGCCAGATCTTCCGCCCTTTGCATCTTGTTCCGCTGCAGCTCCAGCATGATGGCGAGCTGACGGTCTGTTTTGTTCATGCTAGCTTCCTCCGCTGATCCGTGATCGGTTATTTAGCCGTCGTTCGTGCGAATCGGCGTAATTAAAAACAACGTTGGCGATGTTTCATCTTCCGGCAGTAGGACAAGCGGACTTGTTCTCCCTACGAATCTTAATCTGACGAATTCGCCATCCATACCGCGAAGCATATCCATCAAGAACTTTCCGTTAACAGAAATGCGAAACGCCTTCCCTTTCATTTTACGTAACGGGACCCGATCGTGCACCTCCCCGATCTCCGCGGTCCGAGACGATAACGCCAAAGAACCTTCGGTCGCATCCAGCTTGATGATTCGATCGCCGGCTAAGACGGAAACACATTCAGCGGCACGCAGCAACCGGGTTCTCTCGACGAGGAGCTCGGAAGCATAGGCGTCTGGAATGACATGGGATAGAGAAGGAAATGCACCGTCGATGAGAGCCGATTCCACCTGCAGCTCGTGCGCCGTAAATCGGACGCGGTTGTGCCGGATTTCGATTTCCGTCTCATCGTGGTCG
Organism: Paenibacillus xanthanilyticus; assembly: GCF_042682185.1. Lineage (NCBI taxonomy): Bacteria > Bacillati > Bacillota > Bacilli > Caryophanales > Paenibacillaceae > Paenibacillus > Paenibacillus xanthanilyticus. The sequence continues at coordinate 1,569,891 of NZ_JBHUHA010000002.1, forward strand.
TGCTTGAGGAGTTTGGACAGCTCGCCTAAATTTCGGGCGGGAATCACAATTTGAGCGGCGGGGCCAGAATTCGTACCGGTAAATATCGTGCTTGATGCAAGCCGAATGCCGTCACTCGCCATAAGTTTCAGCGACTGATGACTGTAATCGAAGGAAACGCCGGTCAATACGGGCCTCATGTCCGAGATCGCAGCCGAAGCTGCCACTTGCGCAATGGAGGCTTTCAATAAACCAGTGTGGATTCGGAACTTAATAAGCGGACGGGGTTCGATATCATCCATGGAAGGAAATTCTTCCGGGTCCATGCCGCATAACCGGGCCTGTGAATCTGCCGCCGTAATGCGGAGCATGAGGGGCTCGTCCATATCGAACGTGATCACGTCCGCACTCAGTTTGCGAACGATCTCGTTCAAGTACCGGGCTGGTACAACAATCCGGCCTGTCCGGTGGATGCGCAGCCCATGAGCAGCCTCGTTCAGCGTAACCTTAATGGTCAGGCTGGCATCGCTGCCCATGAAAACGACCTCGTCCTTCGTGACCTCCACATAAATCCCTGCAAGCACGGGGATCGGGCTGCTGACCGATACCGCTTTTGAAACTTGCTGTAACGCCTGGACCAGCGAAGCTTTCTGCATGTTGACCAACAATGCCATCACCTATCTTAGGAGTCCGTTATTGGGAATAAAAATGCTGGATCAGGTTGCGGATAACCTCGGAGCGGGATTGATGATGTTCGGCCCCCTGTTTCTCAAGTTTCTCCCACAGCTCCTCCGTCAACGTTAAGGACACTTTCTTCGTCACGCCGATGCCTTTTCGTCCGGCTCCCTCCCGCAGACCGCCTCTCGAGAACGAAAAGCCTAATTGACCGTCTTTATTGGAGACGCTGACTTTGATTTCTTTATCGCTCACTCAGTAATCACCACCACTTTATTGATTTTGGTTACTTTAATCATTTCCAACTACAATGATTTTAGCACGTTTCCACGCGTGCAACCACAACTTTTTTATCCTTTCATCCGTCAGTTACGTAGCGCAATCGATGTCATCCATTCGGAGGTGAAAGACATGAATCGAAATAACGCCTTTAAATCCCTGATCTGTATAGCTGCCGCCGCCGTCGTCGCAACGGCCGTCCCGCCCTCCGTCACGCTTGCAGCAGGACCGTCTGAGGACGAAATCGACATCATTCTGAACGGACAGGCGTTCGACATGAAGACTCCGCCGTTCGTCGAGGCTGGCGTTACGTATCTCCCCGTGAGGGAGCTCGGTCAACTGCTCGGCTCGGTCGTTTCTTGGCACGGTGCAATCAAGACCGTCGCGATGACCTACCCGGAACTGACCGTCAGGCTCAAGCAAGGCTCGACCGAGGCGACCGTAAACGGCAAACCTGTTCGGTTGTCCACCTCGCTGAAGTCTGTTAACGGGCACATCTACGCGCCGCTGCGCTTCTTCTCGCAGACGATCGGGGCTGCCGTCATGTGGGATGGCACAACCAACGCCATCCGCATCGGAAAACCAGACACCTATATAAGAGCTGACGGCGTAAACGTTACGACGTGGCTGAACCGGCAGACCGGTGACCTCTATGTCGCGTTCCCGTACGAGCAGGCCCCCGTTCGGGCGGGGAAAGTCACCGCCCAATTCCAAGGACTCGTATCCGCTGGGACGGTCGTGCTCGACTCCCGCACCATGCTCGTCAAGCTCCTCGACCACTACGGCGAGCCGATGGTCCATTACGACGATTACAGCGTGCTGGTCCGCGACGGAAAAATTGCCGACCAGAAGAAAGCCCCTTACTTCTCCGGCACGAGCCCAACGCCTATCACTATCAAGTCTACGACCCGAACGGCTGGCTACAGTATTACATGCTGACGGATGGACGCAAGCTGACGGTCTACAACGACCGTGGCGAAGTCTCCGCGCTGCACGACCTGCCGGCGCTCGCCGGCAAAGACGAGTCGTATGCGGTGCTCGGCGCAGGCAAGACCTTCTTGGTTGTACGTCCGAACACGACGGGGATGCTGACGCTGATCGATCTGGTAGACCGGTCCGTCGTAGAACTGGCCGGCGAACTATTAAGCGGCGATGAATTGGCCTATGCACAGACCAACGACGTGCCGTTCCGAGGCGACTTGCTGAGGTTCGGCGGCTCGAATACGGACGAGAGCGAGCTCTATTTCTACTATAAAAGTCCGTTCGACCCGAAAGCCGAATACATCCGCTACACCTACACGAGGCAGGATGCGAAATAAGCCCATAACGACAAGAACGGTTGCCGAAGCAACCGTTCTTGTCGTTATGGGAGCGTTGAGCTAGCGTTGCTAATCGTCACTGGATGCACCGAAGCACCTTCAGTCTTAGTAGCTTAAACCCGCAATGGATTGCGGCAACAACCTCTCGTATTCCTTATACATCACATACCGGTGCACGCCTCTCACAGCGCGCAGCGCTTCCCTTGCATGCTGACTGGCAGCGTCGTGACGACCAGCTCGAAGCTCGATCTCGGCCATTAATGCCGATCTCATCCAAGGTCTCTTGATAGCGTCAAGTGCTCCTAGCGCCTGATCACTTCGACCATCCTCCACCAGCAGGATGACTTCGTAGTACGCTCGATAATTGGATAGGCGGATATACGGAACGGCTTCCCGAACGGCATTCATATCTTTCCGATACAAACCATAAGCTGCCTTGAAAAGCGCCTGCTTATTGGGCTCCTTATATTTGCGTATCAGCTGTGCCATTATGGAGCTCGCCTCATCCTCTAGCTTGTTTGCAAGGACATAGTTGATGTAAATCGCGGGATTTCCCTTCTGCTTCCGAAGAAAGGTTTCCAGGCGATCGATGCGCTTCTCAATGAGTAATGCATAAACGTATGGCAAAAACGCAAGAGAACCGGCAACAACAACGGTTGCGGCTATATGAAGAGTGGAATATCCCCTAGACGCCATTAAAAAGGTAAGTACAAACACACCGATATAAAATATAATTTTAAACCGTAATGATCCCACCATCATTCTCCTTCTGCATAAGAGCATTGTTCGACTGCCTGACGAAGGTTGAACTTTCGTTCACCCGTAAAATAATTCAGGGAGCAGCGCCTCGTAGGCCTGCTCCCCTTGTCACGCGATGCCTTGTCTTAGCCCGCTGCAGCCGGGTCATACGAGAGACAACCGGCGATCACCAGTCCGACGCTGACCGAGAGCAGCAGAATCATGATGCCAACCGCGATGTTGTTCTGATCGACCGCCTTCGTAATTGTCGCTGGCACGCCGATCGCGCGGCCGAACAGCAGGGCCAATAATTCGGCGAGATAGAACAAGATAATGAGTGAGACGATGCCGATGATCCCCCACAGCAGCATATCGGTTAACGAAACCGAATTTTCGGCCGCGGCGCGAACGACGATCGCAAGTCCGACGAGCCTGCCGCCAAGCGACAGCCCGGCCGCGACATTGCCGCTGAAGATCAACCGGAATTCCTTGTTCTTCGTCGTTAATTCAAACAGAATCAAGCCGACGATCAAGATCGCGAACCCGAGCGCCGAATACGAAATAAAATCCACAACCAAATTGTTCATGACCAGACATTCACCCTTGCTTTCCTATTTTTTCTCCAGCCCCACAGGCAAAAAATACGACAGATTGTCGGTAATGGTATTTCCCGCGCGAAGGCCGATCGCACCCGGCTTGCCGTCGATCAGGAAGCTGCCGACCATATAAGCCCCTTCGCGCGCGCCGTGCACGGTCTGGAACGAAACGGCCGGCATGTCGAGACAGCGCTGATAGACCGGAAGATAATGCGCATAGCTAGCCTGCGGATCGGCGAGCTGGAGCTTCCCGGCGCCGTCGAAAATTTTGACCGAATTGCCTTCCCGGCCGAACGACGGCTTCATTACGTACCGCTCTCTTCGGTCCAGAAACGGATCGGGCTCCAGATAAGTCGGCAGGAAATGGTCTCGAATCCACCCATGCTCCTCTGCCGTAAAATACGCGCTGCCCTCTTCGTGAAGTCCCCAGATCGCGGCCTGCACCGACTTCGCCTGCAGCACAAACGCCGACAGCGGATTCAGAATGGCCAATTTGCCGGCGATCACCAGCTCAAGCAGCCACAGTCCGACCGGACGGCCTTCCGCATCGGTATCCTCGATCATCTGCTCGATCGGATAGGTTTGTCGATACAGGACGTCGATGCGCATCCCGTCCTCGTCATACAAGCCTTCGCCTTGCATGATATGCAGCTTGTGAAGCGGGACGAACCGGGAGGGAAGTCCGGACAGCTCCTGCAAATATAACGCCGTATTCGCATCTTCGATGTTGTCCTCGTGTGCCGTAAACGCGATATTCGGAAACCCTTCTCCCCCAAGCGCCTCCCAAGCCTCGAAAATCCCTCGCTGGATGGCAGCCGCCAACTGCGCCTCCAGCCCCGCATTCGGGTCCTGGACGCCAAACTGCTCGCACACCATGCCGTTCACGCGATAGAGCTCCTTGATGAAGGTTGGCGTATCGGCATTGATCTCCAGGACGCGGTAGGTACCGCCTTCGGGAACCAAGTCCAGCCGGGCAATGACCGGCAGCTTCGAGCCAGCGGCCTGCAAATACGGGACCGAGCTTGCGGGAAACCCGAGATCGAGCAGCGTCTGTGCGTCCACCGATTGGAGCAAGCCGCCGATTTTGCGATAGATGCGACCGACCCGCGCGGTCGCTTCCCGGATGGCTTCGATCTCCTCGCTCTTCACGAGATGGACATCGAACAGCGAGTACTCCTCGCCGTACAGATCCGCCCAATACCGATCGATCCGTGCGTAAAATCGGCTTCGACGAACGTCATGTCGCATGGCGTGCTAGCCCCCGCTGCTCGAGCTGCCCGATCCGAAGCCGGAGCTGCTATTGTTCTTGATATATTGCGAATGATAGCTTTGAAACGCGCTGTTGCTCTTCAGTGCGCTCTTGGACTTATAATACTTCCCGTTATAAAAATAAGAGCCGTGGTGCGAGGAAGAAGAATCATCGCATTCATAGACGCCTTCCGAGGCATCGTAGTCCCAATCCCGGCAAGAACCGTCCGTCGGCTCCGGCGGCAAGGCGTGCCCCGTGCTGGAACACCCGGCTGCCACCGCGGCGAGCGCGGCGCCGGAAATGCCCAGCATGACCTTTTGTGTTAAACTGATTTTTGAAGACATCGTAACCTCCAAGTTGATTTGTACGCCCTGTCTTCCATCATACCGACGCCGAACTGGCGATAGAACAGGAGCGTGACGATGGATGCAAACCTTCTCGTACTTCATCGACCGCGGCAGCGGCCGGTACGATCCTTTCCTGACTTACCAAATTGCGCCCGACGAGTGCTATGCCCGGCAGCTATGTACCTATCTCGTGGCCGGGGAACGGCAGTATAAGCTTCTGGCCAACGAGATGGACGGCGATACCGAGCTCCTGATCGTCGAAGAGCTCGGCCCGAATGCCGCGTATCCGGACGAGAACCATTACCGGGGTCAAGGGATTTTCATCGAATTCCGTCAACCGAGCCGATCCGGCATGCTGCTGGCCGCGCTGCCCTGCGCCACCCACTTCGACGCCATTCGTTATCTGCTCAAAGACGTCGTCGATATCCCGGGCCAAGGCCAGATGTACACGACCTCCACGGAAGTGGATGAGAATCGGGGCTGCTACGTCATCTATGTCCGCGGCCTGCATGAGCCGGACCCGGAGATGCGCGCGTGACGCCGCAGATTAGGTCTCTTCTTTCTTCGTCTGCTGCTGGTCGATATACTGCTCTAGTTCCTGTTCAATCTTTTCATTGATTTCGGTTAAATCTTCGTCATGATCTCTATGAAGGTCATCCTCGTCTTCTTCATCCATACGAACGAGTTGCGAGGGGGATTCGTATCCATCAAGCGCCAATTTCTTTTTTATGAGCTGCAAGTCATCATAGATCATTTGGCTTCTCTGATGTGTACTGAAAATGAAACCGAAGGCTAACCCCAGCGCGATGACGCCTCCAAACGGTCCTACGACCACATTCAGAAAAACGGCAATTAGAATTCCGATAATAGACCCAATAAATGTAAGTATAGATCCCACTCCCCTCACCATCGGAACAATTGTCCCATTCTGCAGGGCGCCGTTAGCTCAACGATAACTTGGGTGGTTCTTTTCTCATTCGCCGCCTTTTCCCTAATCAAGACTAAAGTTGCATAAACAGCAGACAGTCACATGTTACCATAATTGTAAGCATGCCGACTATTAAATTAACGAGGGAACGAGTACTGATCGCAGCGGCCAGCCTGAGCGGCAGCCATATCTACCGGAAAGCAGAAGAAAGGCCAGATGGGGTACTCGCCCCCTCTGGCCTTTGTCGAACGCAACGAATCATTTGCATATTCCCTAACGACTTATTTGCTTATCCCCACCCCATGCGGTACAATTTTATTATCGACAAATTTGCAGGTCTATCCTAGGAGGTTCACACACCTATGTGCCCCCGTACCAAAGAACAAAATGAGCTCATCCGCATGCAGCGGAGAGAACAGATCCTGGACGCCGCAGCCCGCGCCTACTTCCGCACGGGCGGCAGCTTCGACATTCGCGACGTCGCCCGCGAGGCCGAACTCGGGTACGGCACGGTGTACCATTATTACGCTACCCGGCATTCCTTAATAGAAGATGTCCTGGTCAGCGGCTTCGAGCGATGCGAGCTAGCCCTGGCAGAATGGGCCAGTCCCCGCGGCGGCAGCCCGGATGACACGAGCATCTTTACCTATTGCAAGGCGCTGCTCCGGCTGTGGCGTTCGGACGCCCGCGCTTATCTCGTCTACAAAATGGCGGCCGAGCATTATGCGGGTTTGCCGGAGAAGGATCGGCACGCCGCCAAGAAACAATTCATGGAACGGCTGTACATACCGCTTCGAGCGTTCGTCCGGCGCGAAGATGACAGCGTCGACCATATGCTTGCCGTGCTGGTCGGCTGCTGCGGGCTGCATTATTATGCGGGCACATCGGAGCTGGATGTCGATCGTATCGCCCGGCTCGCGATCCAAGCCCTTACGAAGGAGTCCTGATACGACCATGATCATCTTAAAGAGCAAGCATGAAATCGAGGCCATCCGCAAGGCATGCCAAGTGGTGGCCGAATGCCATCGCACGATCGCTCCGCTCATCCAGCCGGGCATCACGACGAACGAGATCGAGCGCATCTTCGAGGAGCTTATCTTGAAGCGCGGCGCCAAGCCTTACACGAAGGGCTACAAGGGCTATCGCTATGCGACCTGCGCCTCCGTCAACGACGTGATCGCGCACGGCTTTCCTAGCGATACGCCGCTTGCGGAAGGCGATATCGTGACGATCGATACGGTCGCGGAACTCGACGGCTGGCTCGGCGATTCGGCTTGGAGCTATGCGGTCGGGAGCATCTCGCCGACGGCCGAGAAGCTGATGCGCGTCACGAAGGAATGCCTTGACCTCGGTATCGCGCAGGCGCAGCCCGGCAATCGGCTCGGCGACGTGACGAGCGCCATCCAGCGGCATGCCGAATCGAACGGCTTCGGCGTCGTGCGGGACCTTCTCGCGCATGGGATCGGCCGGGACCTGCACGAGGAGCCGAACTATATGCATGTCGGCAAGCCTGGCAAAGGCCTCCGCATCAAGGAAGGCATGGTATTCACGATTGAGCCTATGATCACGGAAGGCACCTACGAGATGACAATCGATGCGGACGGCTGGACGGCGCGGACGCTGGACGGCAAGCTCGCCGCGCAGTATGAGCATACGATCGCCATCACGGCTGAAGGACCGCAGATTCTAACGGCTCAATAGCGTCCTTCCTCCTACAGTCGCGAGTACAGTGCGCGCGGCTGATCCGCAACGGTTGGACTCTCGTGCCGGTCCGCTTCGTATCCGAACGCGCAACGAAACGCTGATGTGGTAATCTTCCAGGTAATGGGCACGATCGCAACCGCCGCAAGGCGGTTTTTCTTTTGGGGATCGCGTGGTATGGCCTCGAAAAACTGCTTACGGAAAGAACGGTCATAACGGAACTTTATCTTGGGAGGGTCAGGCTGTCGATGCTACAATCAGGAGGTATTTGCGCGAAGGAGGGACTCGGTCATGGGGATCGGATACATTCGTTTACGTTAAAAAAGCTTGTCGCCACTTTCCCAACTACAAATAAACGAGGTGTATTCTTCATGACCCTTAACAAGTTATCCGCTTCTGTTGAGCGCATGCTCGAGTTGGCCATCCAGAATGGCATCGAGGTTGATGCCGCCACGGTCAAGATCAATGAATCTGGGTTGGATTTCCTGGCGGTATTCGCGGACGGGAAGGACGGCATCCCTTGGGTGCTGCGGTCCCCGCGTCGCGAGGATGTGAGCGAATCCGCTGTTGATGAACATAAGGTCTTGCAGCTGGCAGCAGACCATCTGACGGTGTCGGTGCCAAGATGGGAAGTACACACGCCGGAGCTGATCGCCTATCGAAGGCTGCAAGGGACCCCGATGGGTACGATCAATGCGGAAAAGAGCCAATACGATTGGTACTTGGATCCGCAGCATATACCGGACGGCTTCATTCAATCGCTCGCGGAAGCGCTGGCCTCCCTTCACGGAATCGGCCCCGAGCAAGCGCTGCAGACGGGTGTTCGCGTGAAACAGCCGGATCAAGTGCGGGAAGCGCTTGCCGCGCAAATGAATGAAGTCAAGCGCAGCTTCGGCGTATCCCGCGCGCTATGGGAACGCTGGCAGCGCTGGCTGGCTGATGATTCATACTGGCCGAAGCACACCGGACTCGTCCACGGAGATTTGCATCCGGGACACATACTCGTAGATCCGCAGGGGAACGTAACTGGTCTGTTGGATTGGACCGAGGGAGAGGTCGCCGATCCCGCGACGGACTTTACGATCTATCATGCCTTGTTCGGCGACGAGGGATTAGACGACCTGCTGAAGCGGTACGAGCAAGCCGGCGGCCGGGTGTGGCCGCGGATGCAGGAGCATATCGTGGAGCGAATGGCCGCGTATCCCGTATTGATCGCGCTGTTCGCCATGAAGTCCGGTTTAGAGGAATACAAGGTGATGGCGAGGAATGCCCTCGGCGTGAACGAGCACGGCGAGGAGCTGCCGACGGAACAATCGTAAGCTATTGGGAATACGAGAAAGGCCAGATGGGATACGCGTCCCCTCTGGCCTTTTGCTGCGGAATAGCTGTCTATGATTAGACGGTCTTTCGAGCTCTGCCCTGCTCCGTTCGCCGCTTGCGTCGCCCGATCAGCCAGGCCCCTGCGATGTAGAACAGGAACGTCAGCGCGCCTAGCACGATAAACAATCGGAAATCAATGACGATCAAATACGAATCGTGATATCGAAAATCCGCCGGAGCCCGCAGCAAGGTGGTTTTCACAACGTCGAAAAAGACCGGTCCGATCATGAGCCAATAGAGTAGCGTCGGAGCGGCTGCTGCCAGCACAAGCCCGATGAGCCAATGATAGTAACGCATGGTGAAGTCCATCTCCTGTCGAGTAATTGCTGATGTATACATTCAACCCGAATACCTCGCAATCCTGCCAGCTTACCTAACTTAAACCCAATAGGATCGGGCTGCGTCTAGGTGGTTGAACTCGCATCCCGCGTTACCTCAACGACTCTCGTTCAAGAACAACAAAATCCGTTGCACGTTCGACTCGACATCCAGGACCGTATCAATGACGAGCTCATGCTCGAAATACGCGTTCTGAATGTCCTTGTAATGCTCCTTGAGCTTCGTTAAATCCGTGATCAGCTGGTTCGGCCGCGGATTGCGGCTCCGGCTGGACAGTCTCTCGGACCAGATCGCCTCGTCGCTGCAGATGCAGTGCACCACTTTTAATTGTCCGCCCCGTTCTGCGATCCAGTTCTCCAGTTTCGTTACGTCGTCGGCATGGTTTAAGCCAAAGTCGAGCAACATCGGACTATTCGACTCGATCACGCCCTCCAAAAATCGATAGAGAAACGCGAAGCAGATTTGATTTCGCAACGCATGCTCCGGCACGAACGCGGCAACGGAATCATAGAGATCGTCTTTGTGTAGGGCAATGATGTGAAGTCTTCCGGCTATCGCCCGAGATAACGTCGATTTGCCGGTACCCGCTTTCCCTCTGAATAGAACGATGGTCGCCACGTCGATTCCTCCGACTCCGGTTATTTCACCACTTTAATGAAGAGACGCGCAAGGATGGGAATAAGTTTCGCCTACAAATCGGGTAAATTCCCGGACTTGGTGCCGACGCGGTAAGGCGTCGCGATTCCCTCGTAATTCATCATCATGCTCATCCCCATCGAAGCATGCATGAGATTGTGGCAATGCATCATCCAGAGGCCAGGATTATCCGCCTGCACGTATACCTCGTATGTCTCTCCGTCATGGGTCAACAGCGTATCGAGCAGAACCGGCGTACCGCTTAACGGCTGTCCGTTGCGGCTTAGCACCCGGAAGACGTGGCCGTGCAAATGAAACGGATGATCGCCGCCGCTGGCATTCGTGATGGTAAGCTTCAACCGCTCGCCCTCCCGGACGATAAGCGGGGGAATCTCGTGAAAGCTCTTGCCGTTAATCGTATTGATGAACAAGTTCTGGCCCAGCTTTAACGTGTACGACCGGTCCACCCGCACTTGGCTAAGGGGGGCGGAGGGGTCTGGCTTGCCGTACCGAGTCCAGTCGAATAAGCTTTGATTCGCCGCGAGGTCGGGTTCCGCGCCCTCTCCCAAGGTGACGGTCAAGCCCGTCTCGGTTCCGATTACCACCTTCCCTTTCGCTGGCATTTGCAAAAGAAGATCATAGCGCTGCCCCGCTCCCATCCGGAACTCGTGACGCTCCAGCAGCCCGGGTTCGTAAAGCTCGTGCCCATCCATCGCCATCACGCGGTAGGACGCTCCGCTTACCCGAATGCGGTCCGTCTCGTTCGCGGCGTTAATCATCCGGATTCGCACCTTCGTGCCCGGAGCCGCTGCGATAATGGCTCCTTTGGCGGAGCCGTTCAACAGATAGGTCCCGTTCAATTGCTGAATCAAGACGACCTCCTCCTGAGCGTGGCCGCCCTCCCGTTCCCTCGGCTCCACGATGAACGCGCCCAATAATCCCTTCTCCACCTGCACGGAGCTAGCCTGATGCGAGTGATACCAATATGTGCCGGACGCGCCGGCGACGAACTCGTACGTGAATCGCTCGCCCGGCTTGACGGCATCCTGGGTCACCCCGGCCACACCGTCTTGGGAGCAAGGCAGGACGATGCCGTGCCAATGGACGGTCACGCCTGCTTGAATATCATGGTTATCCAGCACGACGCGTACGCGTTCCCCCTCCGTTACCCGGATTTCGGGCCCGGGCACCCTGCCGTTAAATGCCCAGACGCGTTCCGTTCCCCCATCATCCAGCACGACGCTGCTTTGGGAGGCCGCGAGCCGGAACTCCCGCACCGGCTCTTGCCCGTCTTGCTCCGTAATCGCGCTGCACAACCTGGCCGGCTGCGAAGCAGGCAGCAGAGCCGCATGAGCGGAACCATGCGCATGCCCGGCCGAGTGCCCGGCATGATCCATCGCGCCCATATCAACCTCATAAGGTTTCAGCATTCGCATTTGCCAGAAGTAGATTCCGACGATCACGCCTAGCAAAACAACCAGAACCAAACCGGTCAAGGCAACCGTCCTTTTCCACGATAACTTGCGCATCCTCTCCACCTCTTTCGAATTGTGATTGGCTAATCAATTACTTTTGGTCGCCGTTTTTCGCTGCAGCTCGCGAATCGTCGCCGCAATACCATCCGCCGGCTTCGTCGCCGGAATCGGTCCGATATGACGCTTGTATTTGGCCCCGCTTAAGCGCAGCGGCTCTTTCGTTAGATACAGCATTTCGACGACCTCTTTCATGACCGGAACGAACAGACCCAGCAGCGACAGTCCCCCTTTGCCGAGCGCAAGGACCGGCTTCTTCGTGCCGCTGGCCTGTTGAGCGATGCGCACGATCTCATGGCCTGAGATCATATCCGAGCCCGGTATATTCCAGTTCTGCCCGTATGTGGTATCGCGTCCCGCAAGCTCTGCCACCATGATCGCGGCATCCGGCAGATACACATATTCGCGGGGCGTGCTCATATTCCCGATGAAGAAGGCCATTTTCCCCGCGGCGATCGCCTCGAGCGTCCCGCCCAGATATGACGCTTGATTCGCGGTCGGTCCGTAATAATCCGGCAACCGCACGATCATCGCCCGCGTATTCGTCCATCGGCCGCTAAAGATCATCTGCTCGAAAGCCAGGCGCACCTTCCCTTTCTTCGTATGCGGCTGCTTCGGATGCTCTTCGGTCACCTGCTCCATCTGTCTTCTTCCGTACGGATAAATCCCGTCGATCGCAACAACCTTCAAACTTAGGCGATTCGCCGCCTCCATGATCGACTCGCCGAGCGGAATCAGCTTGCTCGCCATTTCGTGATACGGAACATTGGCGCAATGGAACAATACGTCCGCGTCCTTCGCCGCAGCCTCGATGTCATCCGGCCGGAAGGCGTCTCCGACGGCGAGCGCGAGATGCGCCGGATGGCCGAGCTCGCCCGCAAGCTCCGTAAGCTTTTGACGCGAGCGCCCGAACGCGATCGTCGGCACGCCCCGCTTCACCAATTCCGCCGTAATAACCGCTCCCGTACCGCCCGTTGCTCCCACTACAATCGCTTTTTTCATGTTTCTCGACTCTCCTTTAGTTTTGGTGATTGGTCAATCAATAACTTATGATCAAACTATACCAGCAGATTTGTGATTGGTCAATCACTAATTTCGCATTCAAAATTGAAATAGCGACAGCCAAGGACCAGAAAATAAAGTCCTAGACTGTCGCCGATATTATTTTCCCCTTTTAAATTTTGATTTTCCGAATAAACCTATTGCAATAGCCGTGCCGATCCCGACGGCAAACCAAGCAGCTAAACTCAATGTATTCACCTCACATAAACCAGTTCTCAATATTTACCATGATTTCGCTAATCTGCTGCCCAATCCTTTAGGGCCTACCTTTATCGAGGGACCCTAAATTCTTAGAGTTGGAGCTTACACGAATTACGACCCAACATTTTGTTCATGAAGCAGAACTGTGTAGCCCCCGTCCACAAAGGGAATATTCCGATAAGACCAATAAATCGAACGGGTCCTGATAAGAAAAGCAATAGCGAGAGTATTCCTAGCCCCAAAATGATCCGAAACCCACGCTCAAAACCGCCAACATTTTTCATATCATGGTTACTCCCTTTCCTATCAATGATCGGCCTGATCAAAATATACATGTTAATGGCGTCTCGGTCTGTGACTTAGTCACCAACATTTCTTCGAACCGCACCGTATAGCGCATATATACGAAAATATCCGATCGGCGGACTCTCCACCTAAATCATGTAGCAAAGCCATCACCCATTCTGTACCATTTCTACGTTAACCGCTTTTTCGGGATGGTTCAGGATGACCCGGTATTGGGGAATTGACCATTCTTTGATAAAGGCACCCAGGATGATAGTCCTTCGAATATCGAACGAAAGCGCTCTCTCTTTGCTTGATTCCGTAAACATAGCAAGTAACACTTCCTCTTTTCATTGTAATCTGCTGGAATATTGTTCGGTAAAAATAAAGTGTTAGACTGGCGTTGTTTAATTGCCGCGGTTTTTGAATGGAAGAATCGTCAGCTTTTAAAAATTAAGTTTAGACTAGTTGCGTAAGGAGGAGCATTAAGCATCGCCGCTATCTGCTACCACGCATACAACAGGAACCGGAACTATGTCCCCCATAACGATTGGTTGAACATTGAAGCCGGCACTTCGCAAATTATTGACAGTTCGTTCCGCTATGTCTCCAACTTTTTCTTTTGTGGGCGGTTGATTAAATAAATAAATCGCCCCTCCCGGCAAAAGCCGTTCCTTCAAGATGGTTAGCTCACGGGCTGCCTTCATCCAAAACAGATTTACATTTACAGCAAATATTTTGTCGAACTGCGCCTGGCATAAATCCGCTTCATGGAGCGGTGCCGTCAAAAAGGTCACTTTCCCTGCCTCAACATTTTCGGCGTTTACCCTTCTAGCCAATTCGATCCTTTTTTCCGACTGATCGATAGCCACAACTTTACCACTAATCAAATTTTTGCAAATCAGTGAGACAGCAGACCCATTTCCGCAGCCGATTTCAAGGATACGGTCGGATGGAGCAACTGCAAGTGTCTTTACCGCCCAAACGAGCCGATCAGCAATACGTTTTTGCATCCGTTTCCCTCACTTTGGTTCTGATTCGCAGATTGTTTCACAATGGATACTCCTTACAACGCATTATCTAAATTGTAACACTTTTCCACAACTATTCAGCTATCCTGCTCGTCCCTCCGTTGAGAAAAAGTAAGGGCTTTTCGCGGTCGGCTGCTTGATTCGGGTATGGCTATATGTTCTTGTCCATTACGGCTAAGCTTATCCTCCGGCACTTTTATATCATCGCAGCCAAGAAGTCTTTTTTCTTCCCCTCATGCAGCACAAGGAACAAGGAGCAAAATCCACAGTGATTTTGCTCCTTGTTCCTTGTGTTTTTGGTGTTTTGGAATATGACTCGCCGATTCGTGCCATTCAACTTCATCCTGGATTCACATGGCCGACGACAGCATCAATAAGAGCAAGTCGGGAAAAACGAACGCGTTCACGAAATGGTTTGTAAAATACGAATGATTTCTTTTTCGACAACGGAATCGTCAACCGTATCCAGATACTCAGGACGAATCACTTGATACTGTTTCATCTTATAAAATTCCATAACGGCTTGTTTCAAGGTGAGATCATACCATTGGATACTAAAGGTCGGTTCCATAATGCGCCGAAGCGTAGCATCGTCTTGAACTAAGGACAGCGCAACGTGCATGCTGTTAAAAATCTTCTTATCCATACCGGATTGAAAAAAAGACTGTAAATTTTTAATTCTATTTTGTTGAGCAACGAAAATATGTTCAAAAAGTCGTGGGTAAAACTCCTTGAGGTCTTGCAGGAACAAATCGGATAAATAAATTACACCTATTAACGATTCCAGAAACGTTTTTTGAAATCGATCAATATAGGAAACGGAATCATCATATACAACAGTGTCAGCCTGCTGCAAGTACTGAATTCCATACTCTACAACCTGTTCGATGATTTCATCTTTGGATGAAAAATGCTTGTAAAGCGTCACTTTACTAATATCCATATGTTTTGCGATATCGTCAATTTTCAGTTGGCTGAATCTGGTTCTTCTTATTACAGGTTTGATTTTATTAAGATATTGATCTGCGCTCATCGGTTTTCTCACGATTGAAGCCTCCTCTACCGCTCGTCAAATCATAGTATATCAAAATAGTGGTATCAATAAACCATGTTTAGAAACATTATTAAATTAACTAATTTCATTAAATCAGTTTACTTAGTTTATTTAACGATGTATAATCTCCCTTGTAAGGAATATCCAATCAAGGAAGGGATAACGGTCTCAATAAGCGATATCCATTTCTCGAAATCACATTAGAAAAGGAGATTACACAATGAAAATCACAGTGCTCGGCTCGCACGGCAATATTAACCGCAACTACCTCCCATCCCTAATCGCAGACGGCCACGATGTTACCGTCATCACAAGCTCCAAAGATCGTATCGCCGACATCAAAGCGCTCGGTGCCAAACCAGCGGTCGGCTCAAACCTCGACGTCGAATTCCTCGCGCAGGCTTTTGCAGGCAGCGACGTCGTCTACCTCATGATTTCGGGTATCGATTATACCTCTGGCACCGATATGTGGCAGACCGCCATTAAACTTTCTGAAAATTATAAGGCCGCTGTGCTAAAATCAGGCGTAAAAAACGTCGTCAACCTCAGCTCGGTCGGCGCCGACAACCCAAACGCCGGCATTCTCTACAGCTATCATTTTGCAGAAGAAGCGCTAAACTCGCTTGAAGACGTGAACGTTGTCCACATCCGCCCTGTCGGCTTTTACAGCAATCTTTTTGCCGACATGCACAGCCTAAAAACCCAGCAGACCATCTTCAGCCCAATTTCAGTTGACGTCCCGCAAGGCTGGGTCAGCCCCGTCGATATCGCGGACGTCGCTTACGCCCTGATTTCTCACACCCCATCGGGTAAAAGCGCGAAGTTCATCGTTAGTGACTGGGCCACAGGCAACGACTGGCTCAATGCCCTTGCTGAGCATGGTATCGAGGCCAAATACCAACAAATCCCCGTTGAAGCTCTTGCTGAGAATATGAAAAAAATCGGCTTCCACGAAAACACTGCCAATGGCTTTGCCCAAATGAACCGCGCCTGCGAGAACGCCGACGAGTTCTACGCCAGCCTCCGTGCCACCGACTACCACCTCGGTAAAGTCAAGCTCGGAGACTTTGCGAAAGTTTTTGCAGATGTGTATATTAAATCTGTTTAAACAGCGCTATTTCTTCCGATAACTTGACCCGGAGAATCTTGAGACAGCATCCCTGTTCATCCTGCTCTAATCTCAGACCTCGAATAGGCTTTAATATTGGGTTTTGTCATATAAAGAACAAAGCTCGCTGAAGTGACAGCGAGCTTTGTTCTTTATTGATGAATACGCACCAAAAAATAACCTTACCTATGATAAGATTCTTATCACATTATGTATTCGAACACGGAAGGCTCTTGGCCTCCCCTCTCTCGTCAATTGTGAGTTCATCACTTACCTGCCCGGGGTGTCATCCATGAAGTCAAAATACCCCGGCGCTCCAATCGAGACGGTCGTAAAATAGAAGTACCTCTTCTCGAGCTCCCGATTCTCCTCGCTCATCTCCAGGAAACCCGGATCCTTCATGATGTCATCATTCATAATACCTTCACGCCAGAAGCACAGCTCAAGTTCTTTAATGGCAAAGGTAAATCCCGTCTTAGGATCAATATCTCCGATCATTGAATGCTCTTTCCTAAGCGTGTGGATCAATTCCTCTGCCTTGGTCGCGAAGACATCCACGCCTTGAAACAGGCATGGAATGCGGAATTGGCTCAAGTAGTTCGGATTGTTCAGCTGAATGAATTTCACCCGGCCATTGGTGTCATATTCGAAATGCTCACGTATAAACAGCATCTCGATATAGCTGGGATCAGCCGTTGTGCCATCGTCGAATCTCCAATCGACAAGGTCTAGAAAAACCTGCTCGACCGCTTCCCTGCTCATACCCAGACGAAAGGGGCCGATGCCGACATGCGGCGTTATAATGATTGCGTCCATCTGCAGACTCCTTTCAAAGGCGATTTCTCTTGTCCAGTATACAGGATTCCTAATGTAATCTGCCCATTAGATTATGCCGCGGCGGAATTCTGGCAGACTAATTGCCGCAGCGCCGCACATGCATGAAACCCGGCTGCGATGCCACAATAGACAGAGTCTGCATCCAGACGCTATTGGAGCCCAAGCTCATAAGGAGAGCGGCTTGGAGACATACTTTCTTACGGATGGAATAATGGCGGGAGGTGAACGACAGATGAGCAACGATAACCAACCTAAGCATAAGCCTTCGCGATCGAACGATCCGAGCGATCAAGGCAAAAAGAACGTGCAAAAGACTTCTCAACAAAAAGGCTAATCCCCCGGCAAGCGGGATAAAAACAGCGAAACCCGGTCAACTCGACCGGGTTTCTTATAGACGCTGGCGGACGGCTTCCCCCGCGCCGCATCATGGGGTTAAGCGATGAGCTTAAGTCCGACCGCGGCGGCCAATACCATCGCGATGAACAGCATCCGGCGCCATTCCTTCGATTCGCCGAAGAACAGCATCCCGACCAACGCGCCGCCGACGGTGCCGATCCCCGTCCATATCGCGTACGCCGTCCCCATCGGAAGACTGCGCATGGCCAAGCTCAAGCAACCGAAGCTCATCACGATGCCCCCGATAAACAAGGCGTAAGCCTTGGCATCGTTGTCGCGTTTGATTCGGTTCATTCCGAGCACGCCCACCACTTCGAAGAGGCCGGCGATCAATAACGTTAACCAAGCCATTATTCCGATACCTCCTCGGATTTGGCTTCGCCGCCGACCAATTTCAAGCCCAATACGCCGGCTAGTAACATGGCGATCAGCAGCAGCTTGGCCACTTTGACGGGTTCGTCGAACAAGATCATCTCGGCCAGCACCGTGCCCGCGGTTCCAAGACCCGTGAATACGGCATAGACGGTGCCTACCGGCAATTTGGTCGATGCCACGATGATCAGATAGAACGAGATTGCGACGGCCGCGACCGTCCCGGTCCAAGTCAACGCATTGTCGGCGTGCTTGAAGCCGATGACCCACATAACTTCGAATAATGCGCCGATTATGATATACATCCAGCTGCGATTCATAGCTGCTCCTCCTCTAGTTGCTTCTTACGCCCCGCCAGAAAACAT
This sequence comes from Paenibacillus xanthanilyticus, assembly GCF_042682185.1. NCBI lineage: Bacteria > Bacillati > Bacillota > Bacilli > Caryophanales > Paenibacillaceae > Paenibacillus > Paenibacillus xanthanilyticus. The sequence continues at coordinate 1,588,300 of NZ_JBHUHA010000002.1, forward strand.
GCCATGCGGCATCCAGCCGTCTCTTATAATGATCGTGATCGCCATAGAGCATCTCGACGAATAAACTATCCAATACAGCCATGTACGCGCCCGTCGCTTGTTCGACGGTCACGTCGGCATCGATGGATCCGTCCTGCTTCGCGGATTGGAACAGCAGACTGGCCGCTTCCGCCATTCGGTCGATATAATGCAAGCTCAGCGCCATCGATTGCCGCCGCAAATGGACGGGAGGGAAGAAGGACATCCGCAAAAAAAACTTCGTGTTCTCCTCCTGCTCGTACCGCTCCTTATATCCGCTCAAAAATCCGAGTAACTGAAGCTCCAGCGACGATGAACGGTTCGGCTTCAGATCGGCTTCCACGAATTGCAGCTCCCGCGTCGCCGCCTCTTGATAGACCGCCATGAACAGCTCGTCTTTGCCTTTGAAGTGATTATAAATAGACGGTTTCTTGATTCCGACCTCGGCGGCGATGTCCGCGAGCGAAGCGCCCTCATACCCGTTGCGCGCAAAATGGCGAAGCGCAATATCCCTGATTTTTTGTGCAGTCATGGAGACCCTCCCACTACTAACTACCGGTCGTTAGTTAACTAACGGTTGTTAGTTTAGCACAGCGACTGCTGCATTTCAATGTATTATTTGCGCTTTCGATGCGAACACGCCCTGCCAATTTTAACCTGTTTCGCTACCTCCTTGCACACAGTGGAATAAATGCCACTTCTTCCCAACTCCCGCGTTTGATTATTCATGAACCGCGTGAAGGGAGGGGCTGAATTGACGGTACGCAGGAGAAGAAAACGCCTGCTTGTTTGTTCAGCCGTGATCGCGGCGCTGATCGCGGCTCTAGTCTACAGCAGGACCATGTATGTCAGCCGTTTTTATAACGAGCAGGAGATAACGAACATCACGATGACCCTCAGCGACGTGAAAGCCGGCTTGGAAAAGACGATGACCACCTCTGTTACCATCACAGGTGAGGAGCAGCTCCAAGCCGTCGCGGATGCGCTTCGTCATCGAACGCTGATCCGAACGATGCCTAGACCGAGCTGGATTCCGACAGCTTCAAACTCCAATGACTTTCTTGAGCTGACGATCGCGCTAACTTCGACGGAGGAGGGTATGCTGGAATATCGAATCCATTCGGAAGGCCGCGTTGAGGTACGTAGAGGAAACGATGCCTTTGCGAAGGCCGTTGTCTTAAAGGGAAGCGCCGAATCTTGGTTCGCGGAATTAAAGCGATTGTATGATGCGCACAAGCCGGAATGAGTAAACCAAAGAGAAACCCGAACGTCTGCGAATAGACGCGGGTTTCTCTTCAAGGTCTGGCCGAGGACGTGTCCTGCACGACCTGCCTGCGGTTCGGCAATCCGGCTCCCCTGACGCCTCCAGACTCGTTATTGCGGTACGGTTATTCTAGCGCCCTCCAGCGTCTCTCTAACTTTAGAAGGCCACTTGTCGTATTCGCCGCCGTAATAAGCGAGCAGCGCGTACACCCAGCGGTCGATGCCGAAGGCGATGCAGCCGGAATGCATCGGATTCGCTTCCGCGTCCAGCACCTCGAACGGCTTGCAGAGCGACGTGTCCATATTGTTGAACGAAGCGATGGAGAACGATTCTCCGTCCTCGCCCGCCCGCGCGATGAGCTCGTATTTCATGTTCCCCATCATTTGCTGCTGGCCCTTGCCGCTTTCCTCGGAGAAGTAGAAGGGGTCGCTCGCCGTCTCCATTTTGCCCGCGAGCCCCAATCGTTCGAACAGCGACCACGCCTCCTCCATGAACGCGCGCCGCTCCTCCTCGATGAAGGACGCATCGCCGAACAGGACGATCTCCCGCATGCTGAATTCGTTGAGCCGGTGCTTGCCGACGCGCCACGCCGCTTCGTGGCGGAAGCACGATCCGCGCGAGGTCAGCACGAGCGGCTCGGGCAACCGGCTGCCCGACAGCTCCGCGTAACAATGGAAGCAGACCGCGGGTGAGAGCGCGTACGGACTGAGACGCGCGAGTTCGTTCAAGTCGCCGGCTTCGCGAACCTTCTCCAGCTCCCCCAATCGATGGGGAAATTCGGACACGAAATGAATGTTTTGCGGGAAGGTCTGGATGTACCGGCATTTGTGCAGCGTGTCGACGGGAATCATGGAAGGGTAGCTGCGCAGCTGCGCATGATGGCGCTGCGACCACTCGACCAATAGTCGGTCGATCTGTTCGGACAGCGTCACGGCAAGCCCCCGCTTCCACGCGCCGTTGGCGGCGAACAGGTCGTGAATCCCGTCCGGCATACCCGCTTGCGCGGCAACGCGATCCTCCGTTTCCCGATATAGGCGCGCGCCGATGATGCGGTTGCTTCGTTCCTTGGCGATCAGTCGCTCGACCGTCTCGTCGATGGGACCTTCCGCGGTGCCGGGCAGCAGCTCCACCGCGATCGTTTGCGATTCCTCGTCCAGCCGGCAGCCGGAGATGCCTTCGATGCTGTATATCAGCTTCGCCAGCAGCGACTGCGCTTGCCGCGCATGCAGGATACCCGACGTAGAGTAGGTTTTGATCACGATTCGCTCTCCTTTGTCCGTGGCGTCATGACTTCCGTCCTTGCTTGCCGTCCCCCGATTATCAATTGGCATGGGCGGCCTGCCTCTCCGGCCGGCTCCAGAGCGCCAGCCATTGGCGCTCCTTCTCCAGCCTGGCGAATGGATGCTCGCCGAACCATTCGATCGCGATCGGGTGGGGCGTTAGATCCTGATTCAATTGGTCGAAGACGGCGGCGTAATCGATGGCCCCCTGCGCCAAAGCCGCCATGCCGTCGCGCTTGCCGGATGGCGAGAAGACGTTGCCGGGCTCGAACAATCCGGCCTGCTCGGGAGCGGCCACATTCTTCACGTGATAGTTCACGATCCATCTCCGCAATTCCCGGTAGGCTTCGAGCGGAGGGGTGCCTGACTCCCACAGGTGCAGGAAATCCAGATTGATTCCGATCTCGCTCCGGCCGGTATCCCGCAGCAAGCGGAGCGTCGCGTCCAGCGTATCGGCATAGGTGCGGGGATGCGTCTCGACGACGAGCTGCACGCCCGCCTCCGCAGCCTGGCCGGCCAGCTGGCCGAGCCTGTTCACGCACAACGCCCATTCCCGTTCCGCGGCCGTCGCGCTCGGGCGATCTCCGGCGAATATTCGGAGTTTGCGCGTACGGAACGCCTGCGCCAGATCGAGCAGATCCGCCCATCCGCACAGCAGCTGCGGCGTCCGATCCTCCGGCGCGAGCAGGTCGACATAATCGCTGATCATGGAGATGCCGAGCCCTCGCGCCTCCATGGCCTCCAGCATGCCGGGAAGCTCCCGCCGCCGATCGCGCAGCAGCGACTTGCCATGCACCCCCCAGAGCTCGATGCCTTGAAATCCGGTCCTTTCCGCGAAATCGACCAGCTCGCCGAACGAGACCAGCTCATGGCGGAACGAGATGGAACATAAACAAATATGCATGCAAACCCACCTTTCGTTGGTTTCTCGGCCGGCCTAGCCGCTCGGTAGCTGCTCCCTCCGAATTTTCTTATAGCGCTCCGTGTACAGCTCGCCCTGCCGGATCTCGATCTTGACGGGAATTTGATAGTCTTCCAGCTTCCCTCGGCAGAAGCTTCGGATGCGGGCTTTGAGCACGTCAGGGTCGAACGGTTCATGCAAATTGACCGAGGCGATGACGATGCTCCCCATCAGCGGGTTCGGCTCTCCTCTGACCGCCGCATCCGCCACCTCGGGCATCTGGAGCAGGACGTCCTCCACTTCGACGGGGTACACTTTGCGTCCGCCGACGTTGATTACTTCCGACCTCCGCCCCAGAATGCGAATATACTCGCCGTCCGCCAGCACTTCATCCTGCGTGTTGAACCAGCCTTCCTCGTCGAACGGATGCGGCGCGTTCAAATAGCCCCGCATCGCCGTGCCGGAGCGGATATGCAGCATCCCGTCCACGATTCGGGTCTCGACGCCCTCGCCGCCGATGCGCAGCCAGGGCGAACCGGACGCGCGCGACTTGGCGCGCAGAATGCCAAGCTCGGACAGGCCGTAGGTCTGCCGCAGCTGGATCTCGGGGAACGCCCGCTGCGCGGCTTGGAGCGTGGAATCCGGCATGACCTCGGTACCGTACGTGATGATGCGAAGCGAGGACAGATCGTAGTTGCGATAGACGCCGGACATCAACAGCAAGTTGAGAAAACTGGGCGACGCGGGAAGCAGCTCGATGCGATGCCGCTCGATCAAGGCGCAGATCGCGGGCGCGGTACGGCTGTCCGGCGCGATGATCGTCCCTCCGTTGGCGAGCGTATGGAACATCGTGTTGAGGCCTCCGATATGGTCGAACAGCAAGAAAGTCAGCGTCCGCAGCGTATCCCTCGGCGTCTTGTACCGTTCCAGGAAAGCGGCGACATCGTGCAGTATCGCTTTGGGCCGGCCCGTCGTGCCCGAGGTGAACAAGACGAGACCCGGCTTCTCCTCCGCGATGAAATGCTCCAGCAATCCGCTGTGTCCGCTTCTCGCGTGCGTTCGAATTACCGCATCCGGCCCGTCGAAGTCGAGCGAGCGGTCGACCTGCGCGATATCCGCCAGTTCGTCGCGCCGATGCCGCACGCCGGCCGACATGGGGACGATGATATTGCGATTCGACAGCAAGGCCAAGATCGCGCCGCATACCGAAGGCGAATAATCCCCCTCCAGCGACACGACTTCGCCGGGCCGAATGCCGTGCTCCCGAATTGCGCCGGACCATGCTTGATAACGCTCCAACAGATCCGCGTACGTAAAGGCGCGCTCGCCGTGAACCATCGCCTGCCGATTCGCATAACCCGACATGGCGCGCAACAGCCATTCCATCGTCGTATCCCCTCCCATCAGCCGCGCCCGGCAGGCTCGCCAAGGCTCGCGGCAGCCTTACTTCTTACGAATTTCTCCAAGAGCCGGAGCTCCCTCAAGAGCGACAGGCCGATCTCCTCCACTTCGATCGTAATCCCGAATTCTTCCTCCAGATCCGCCAGCAGATGGACGATCGCCATCGAATCCAGCGCCAAGTCGTGAATCAGATCGGTGTCGGGGCCGATCTCATCCCGCCCCAGTCGAACCTTCTCGTTGCGAAGGATCAAGTCTCGTATACGGTCAAGCCATGGGTTGCGCATACTTTCCTCCTCTTGCGACAGCGGCGTTCAGCCACTCTAAAAATCGGATCTCGGCCTCCTTCGCGGCTTCCGCGCGGTCCGCGAGCGTCTGGATCAGCGATGCTCCCCGCTCCCCGGCGTGCTCGTACTTCAGCATCGCGAGATTGCAGGCCGTCCAGGCGGCCGCGACCCGATTGATCAGCAGCCGCCCCTCCTCGATATGCCGCTCGTCCATGGCCAGGAACTCCTGATAGACCTTCCACGTCTCCGCGCGCAGCTGTTTAATCGATAGCATCGTCAGCGAATTTTGCTTCACCCATCGCGCGCGATGGGCGGGCGTCCAATTCAAGGAATCGCGCGCATCCGAGGCGAACATGTCCCAAGCTCGCACGCCGATGCTCCGCTGCCGCAGCCATCGGCGAATCTTGTCCCACTTGCCCGTCTCCCCGTCCTGCCTCTCCTGCTCCGAGAAGAGATCGTCGGGCGTATGATACGCGAACAAGTTGCGCTCCGCGCTAGTTCGCAGACAGGCCATCGTATCCGGCTCCGGGTACGGGGACTGCGGCTCCGTCAGCACGAAGAATTGGAGCTCTTCGCGATCCGTGCGAACGACGCTCGCCTTCCGCAATTGGTCGGGATCGAGCTCGACGACCGCGCCGACGACGGGATCCGCGACGAGCAGCATCTCCTTCTCCGCATCCCATCCTTGCACGAGGATCGCATGCCGGAACCCGCTCGACTCCATGCTCAGAAATTTGTGCGGGAAATAAGCCAGCAGCGACGCCTTGCTCAGACAAATGACGGATTGACCCGCCATCACGGCCGACTGCAGCTTCTCCAGCGTGTCTTCCCTGAACGTCAAGTCGATGCCGTACAAATACCGCAGCGGAATATGCGCCGCGTTCTTGCTCGACAGCAGCGTACGCTGCTCATAGCTCAAGTTCCAGTAATTCAACAGCACCTTCCGATAATCGCGGCCCGTGCTCTTCAGGTACGTCAGGATGCAGGAGGTTAAGCACTCCATATAGGCCAGCTGAATATTGTCCTCCGGCCTCAGCTCCGCAAGCTTGCCGACCATTCACATCGCCTCCAATCGCTCGTCGCCGGTTCGTTCGACCCGTTCTTGCAGCTCTTCGCGCTTCACCAGGTCGATATAGAGACCGCAACGGCTCATTAGCTCGTCATGGGTGCCGCTGTCGACGATGCCGCCATGCTCCATGACATAGATCACGTCCGCCGCGCGGATGGTCTCCATCCGGTGGGTGGAGATCAGCGTTGTCTTGCCGCGCATGACGCGATGAATCGTGTCGAGCACCTGCTGCTCCGTATGCCGGTCCAACGAAGAAGTCGGCTCGTCCAGAATCAAGAGATCGGGCTGCTTCATGATCGCCCTGGCTATCGCCATCCGCTGCCGCTGCCCGCCGGACAGCCGGAAGCCTTGGTTGTCCAGCTGGGTATGTATGCCTGCCGGAAGCGCATCGACGAAGGATTGCAGACCGACTTCGCGCAGCGCCCGATACACCTCCTCCTCCGATGCGTCCAGTTTCCCCAAGGCCACGTTCTCGTACAGCGTGCCCCGGAACAGGAACGTCTCCTGCGAGACGAAGCTGATCGATCGGGAGAGGGCGCTGCGCGGCCATTCGCGAATCGGCAGCCCTCCGATGCGGAGCATGCCGGATTGAACCGGCATGAACCCTTGCACGGCCTTGAAGAACGTCGATTTGCCCGATCCGCTTCGCCCGACGAAGGCCGCCATCTGACCTTCCCGAATATCCGCGTCGACGTTTCGCAGAATCGTCGTCCCTTCGTAGGCCACGACCAAATCCCTGCACGTCAAATTAGAGGCCCGCTCGGATGCAGGAGGCGCGGATCCATTCGCGCTGCCGCCTGCATCCGATTGTTCGGCGGGCGTGGAGAGGAAGGATTCGATCCGTCCCATCGCGACTTCGCTGCCGATCAGATCGCTGATCAGATAGTTCATGCCCTGAATCGGGTTCAGCACGGACTGGATGTACTGAACGGAGGCGACCAGCAAGCCGACGGAGAACGAACCGGACATTACTTGACCGCTGCCGAAGCCGTAGATGAGGACGGTCGCGAGCGCGACGGCCAGAGACCCCGTCTGGCCCGATAGCTGCCGGAACATGCCTTCCCGGATGCTAACCTTGACGAGATCCTTGTACATGGCGTCATTCCGCTCCTCCTCCCAACCCTCCAAGCCGTACGCGCGAATTTCTCTCGAGCCCTGAATGCTCTCGTACAAGTAGGAACCGATGTGCTCATTATGCGAGCGGAGTCCGCCGACGGCCGCGCGGATCGGCTTCCGGTAGAGCCGGGGGATGCTCATCACGATCGGAATACCGGCGACGGCCATAAGGCCAAGACGCCAGTCGATCGTGAAAATGAAGGCGAGCGCGACCAGCATCTGGAGCCAAAGCGAGATTAGTTCGACCGCGATGACGTTGATGAACCGGGCGGTCGTCGTCGTGTCCATCCCCATGAGCGCCATATACTTGCCCGGGCCGTGCTTCTCGATCTCCGGCAGCGGGATGCGCCGGATATGGCGAAGGATCGTCGTTCGCATATCCAGCGTATGACGGGCTTCGAGAAATCTGAATATCGTAAACCCGATGACCGTGCAGACGGCGGCTACGGCCGCGAAGCCGATCGAGGCGCCCAGAATCGGGACGACGAGTTCGGTATTCCGGCCGATTAACACCCGATCGATAAATTGCGAAATCAAGTAAGGCTGGCACAGATTCAGCACCAGGCAAATCAAGGTCAACAGAAAGCCGAGGCCGGTCATCCGCCATCGCGGGCGGATGTACCGGATCAAGCGAACGTACATGCGAATGCTTTTCATTCGTTTATCCCCTCGCATTCATCTCGGTACCCGGCGAGGGACCGCCACGAAGCGAACGAGCGCAGCAGCTTCTCCCTTATGCCCGCTTCCCGTTCGTGCAGACTTGCGAGCTTGCCCGATAGGGCCGGCCAATCAACGGCTCGCTTCAGCAGGCCGAGGCGCGCGATGGTCAGCATGAAGTTCTCCCAGCCTTGGATCAGCGTCCTCACGTCGGCGGCCAGCGCTTCGCACGCCTCCTCGTCGCGGCCGGCTAGATAGCGGAACACGCGAAGGTAGCCGCCGAAACGCTTGGCGATGACGCCCGTCTGCTGAATGGCGTCGAACAAGGTTGACGGCGCATAGCCGTCATTGCGCCGAATCGCTTCGCGCACGAACCGTTCCACGTCCCCGATGAGCGGATTGACCCCGAGATGGATGTCCTGCCGGAACAGCTCCGCCGCCGCTTCCGGAGCGGCATCGCGCATGCCGGCCGTATCGAGCCGCACGCCGGAGAGGAAGCCCGCCCGGAGCGCATCGCGCGAGATGCCGCCCGACCAGGAGAAATACGGATCGACGATCCGCCACTCTCCATCGGCCCGGACTTCGAAAACGACGATATGCGGCAGATGCCGCGAGCCGAATTGCGGCGCGTGAGGGAAATGGTACAGGTCGACGGTCAGCACGAATGCGCCATCGGGGCCGCGGGCATCCAGGGTGTCGAGCAGTTTGGCGAAATTCACGCTCTTATCGGCCTCATAGTCGCACCAATACACGACCGCGGCGTTATAAAGACGGCGTACCCGTTCATGCCAGCGCTTGGGATCGATCTCCTCTCCGAAATAGGCGATGCCGCGCTCGTTGACGTCGTAACTGGCCTCCCACACTCCGCTGTACAGCGGGCGGCTGTCGAATCCGGCCCGCTCGATGATCCAGGCATAACAGTCCAGCATGCAGTGAATCTGATCCCGCTTCTTCACCGCGCGCCCCCGAGCTTCACGACGATGCTGTCGGCTATGATCGCGATCGTCTTGAAATTCTCGAGCAGCATCTCATCGTCCTCGAATACGAGGTCGTAATGCAGTTCGAGCTGCACGACCAGGTTGATCAGCTGCATAGAGTCGATGCCCGCGCTCTGAATCGGCGCGTCTTCGTCCAGCTCGCCGGCCGCCGGCGGGTTCTTCGACAGGCTGGCCACGCTGTTCCTTACGAACCGCTTGATTTCTTCCAACGCGTTACCGCTCATGCTAAGACCTCCCCGTAACCGGCGGCGCGGCGAAGAACGATTGGATTTCGGCTCCGATCGCGGCGGCCTCCCTCTCCTGCAGGGCGGCGTGCATCGGCAGCGACAAGATCTCTTGGGCATAACGCTCCGCTTGCGGAAAGGAGCCCGGACCATAACCCAAATGCGCGTAGGCCGGCAGGAGGTGAACCGGAACCGGATATTGCACGGCGGTCAGAATGCCCTTCTTCTGCAAATGCTTCTTCAGTTCTTCCCGGCGCCCGCCGCCGACGCGGATCACGTAGAGATGGAAGACGTGGCTGCCGTCATCGGGTTCGACATGGCCGGGCAGCGCAAGTTCGGCGACATCGGCCAGATGGTTCCGGTACCAGCCGGCGGCCTTGCGCCGATGGGCATTCCACTCGTCCAGATAGGCCAGCTTGCAATGCAGGGCGCTTGCCTGTATCGGATCCAGGCGGCTGTTGAATCCCGGCAGCTCGTGCTGGTAGCGGACCTCGCCGCCATGGTTACGCAGCTTCCTCAGCCGGCCCGCCGTCTCCGGCGAGGAGGAAACGATGGCCCCGCCGTCGCCGAGGGCGCCCAGGTTCTTGTCCGGGTAGAAGCTGTAGCAGCCCATGACGCCCCAGCTTCCGGCGGCTTGTCCCCGGCGGGAGGCGCCCGCCGCCTGCGCGCAGTCCTCGACGAGCGCGATCCCCGTCTCTTCGGACCATGCTTTCCATTCGTCCAGGTCGATTAATTGCCCGTATAAGTGAACGGGAATGACCGCCCTCGTGTTAGTCGTGACGGCGGCGCGCACGTCGTCCAGATCCATCAAGTACCCGTCGTTGCAATCGACGAGTACGGGCGCAGCCCCGGTATGATGAATGGCGCTTACCGTCGCCACGAACGTGTTCGCCGCCGTAATGACTTCGTCTCCGGGACCTATGCCAAGCGCCTTCAAGGCCAGAAACAGCGCGTCCGTTCCATTGCCGACGCCGACCGCCGCGTCCACGCCGAGATAGGCTGCAAAGGCGGCTTCGAATTTCGAGACCCAAGCGCCGCCGACGAAGACGCCTTGCCGGCCGATCTGCGCCACGGACGCCAGCCACTCCTCCCGGATGAGGTCGTACTCAACCTGCGGTGCCGCAAATAAGATTCCCATCTGCCCGCTCCTTCGTTTGCCGCGCGGAAGCGCGGATTTCATCCAACATCGTCATCGTCTCGATCGCCTCGTCGAGCGTAATCGCAAGAGGGCCGCCATGCCATATGGCGTCGGCGAACGAAGCGTAAATTCGCTCCGGCCCCTGTCGTTCATCCTTGCCCATCTCTAGCGCTCTAGGGGACTTGCCGGGCTCGCATAGATAAGCCTCGCCGGGCGAGACCACTTGGAGCGTGGCCTTGTCGCCGCCCGCGACCCACATCGGAGAAGGGAGCGCCGAGCCAAAATTAATGTTCATCGACAAGATCACGTTCCGGTCCGTGACCATGTTGGCCTGGACGTAATCGTCCACCTCGTCTTCGCGCGGCCATATGCCGCCCATCGTCGCGCGGACGGCGCCATACGTCCCCAGTTGAAGCCGCAGCAGCTGATCGGCCAGATGGACGCCCCAGTCCAGCAAGGCGCCGCCGCCGTAGCGCCGCTCGTCGCGCCACTTCGGATAGAACGATTTCACGCCGAACGAAGCGCCGGTCCCGAACATATGGTGCCGCCTCTCGACGAAGAGCGGCGAACCGAGAACGCCTTCGTCCAGCAGCCGCTTCACGAGGAGGTAATCGGCGTCGAACCGGCGGTTATGGAAGACGGTGACGACCCGCTTCTCCTGTCTGGCGATATCCCGGACGCGCATCGCCTCCTCGGCGTTCAGCGCGACCGGCTTCTCGATGAGCACGTGCTTGCCGCCGCGAAGCGCGAGTTCCGCAAGCTCCGCATGGCTGTTCGGAGGCGTTGCGATAAGCAACGCATCGATCGGGGCGGCGAGCAGCGCCTCCGGATCGTCGTAGACCTCGAACCCCCGCTTCGCGGCCAGCGCCCGCCGCTGCGGCGTCACGTCGCAGATGCCGGCGACTTCAATCTCCGGCAGCCGCTTCAAGAGCGGCAGATGCACCAGCTCGACGATCCGGCCGAATCCCGCGATGCCCAGTCTGAGCGTGTCGTTCATGGCTGCACCGCGGCTTGCCGGAACGATTCGATCAGCTCCGCCAGCGAACCGATCATAAGGAAGTGCTCCGGATCGACGCCTTCGTCCGGAATGCTCACCTGGAACACCTCCTCGATATACACCATCAGCTGCAGCACCATAATCGAATCGATATGGAGATCGTCGTACAGGCGCATCGATTCGGTCAGCGTCTCGGGCGCCTCAAGCTCCAGGTTCTCCGTAATTAACGCGCGAAGCTCGGTTAAGATCCATTGGCGATTGTCCATCTCTCATCTCTCCATTTCTGCAATATAGGCTCGGCTAATCTTGCCGGCCGGCGTACGGGGAATCTCGTCCGCCATGTCGATGACGCTCGGCACCTTGTAAGCCGGGAGGTGCCGGATGCACCACTCCCGCACGTCCCGCGCCTCGATCGGAGTCGCCGCGACGATCATCGCCCGGACGGCTTCGCCCCATACTCGGTGAGCGGTCCGCAGGACCAGGCATTCCATGATGCCCGGCATGCGCATGATGACCGACTCCACTTCGGAGGGGATGACCTTGAGCCCGGATACGTTGAGCAAGTCGTCCAGCCGGCCCAGCACATGGAGGCGGCCATCCGCCGGATTCACGGCGCCGAGATCCCGCGTGCGGACCAAGCAGCCGCCGATCGCGGCCACGATCTCCCCTTGACCGGGCGAAGCGCCGTCCGCCTCTCCCCAGGCGATCGAGATCTCGACGTGGCCCAGCGGATGACCGACGTCCGAGGCGCATTCGGGATTGCGGGCCACGGAGATGCAGCCGGCCTCCGTGCAGCCGTACTGCTGCCACGCTTCGCCCGCGCGGGACTTCATTCGATCCAGCAGCGGATCGGATGGCGGCGACCCCGATACGATCATCCGATGGAACCGGTCCTCCTCCTTCGCCATCGCATCCAGAACGCTGAATAGAAAAGGCACCGTATAGACCATCGCGCGCGGCCGGCTCCGAATCTCCTGCAAGACGGCCTTCGGATTGCGGTGCTGGATGACCGCTGGCTCCTCTCCGCGTGCGATGGAAGAAAGCGTGCCGGCGATCAAACCGTACGAATGGGATACCGGCACGAGAATGACCGGCTCGACGCGCCCCTCCTCGCGGAACAACCGATTGTAATGCATAATTTCCGTCTCCACCTGCCGCCAGCTCCGCTCGACCAGCGCCGGTTCACGCGAGGTGCCGGAACTGTACTGCAGTATCGACGGCCGATGGTCCGCCGCGCCCGCGAGCTCCAACGCATCCTCCCATCTGCCGTGGATCAAGCAGGCGCAGTCCGCCTTGCGGGCCGTATCGACAGCCAATTGGAATGGCGTCGCCTCATGCATCAGCAGCACCGATCCTCCGCGCTCGCGCATATACAGCACGATCGCGATCAGATCGAACGCATGGCCGACGCATACCGCATAGCGCTTTCCCTCCGGATGGCGATACGCGCCGGTTCGTTCCATCTCGGCATGTCTGCTTCTGAACGCATGCTCGTCGAATCGATCCTGATTGACGGTAAGCATGAACCACCTCTTAACAACCAATTAAAATATGGTATAGTTGAATAAATATAGTATTACTTCTATTTATTGCATATCGTGAAAGGAGATCGCGCTTGTCCAAGGTTCTGTTCATCAACGGCCCCGCCAGCGGCCACGTCAATCCAACGCTCGGACTCGTAGAGGAGCTCGTCGCCGAGGGAGAAGAGATCGTCTATCTATGCGGCGAACAATTCCGCGGCCTCGTAGAACGGCCCGGCGTAACCTTCATCGCGTACGACAACTTTCTTGAACGGGAAGATCCCTTCGATACCAAACATTTCCTCTCGCTCGTCATCAAGATACTAAGCGCGTACGACATCATACTCCCCTGCGTCCGGCAAGCGGCGTCCATCCATTCGTTCGACTATCTCATTCACGATTCCATGTACGGCTGCGGCCAGGTCGTCGCGGACATGCTGGGCATCCCGCATATCGCGACGTGCACATCGCTCATCCGGGCCGAGCGGTTAAGCGAGAACGCCGGGAGCGCCACCCATATGAAGGACAACCTGCAGCTCATCCGGCACTTCGCCGCCTTGGCCGCCCGCATCCGAGCCGAATACGGAATCCGGCGCAAGCTGGAGATCGATCGCGTGTTCTTCAACGAGGGACTGCTGAACCTGGTATTCACTTCCGACCGCTTCCAGCCGGATCGCGAGCGGCTTGGCAGCCATTACAAATTCGTCGGTCCGAGCCTGACCGACCGGCGCGGGCAAGCGGAGATGCCGCCGATTGTCGGCCAATCCGGCCGCAAGCTGATCTATATCTCCATGGGCACGATGTTCAACGACGTCGCCGAGCTGTACCGGCTTATGTTCGAGGCGCTGGCTTCGTTCGACGGGGACGTCTTCATGGCTGTCGGTACCCGAATCGACCTCTCCGAACTGCGCGATGTCCCCGGCAACTTCACCGTGGCCGCCCGCATGCCGCAACTGGAGATTCTGCGGCATGCCGATCTGTTCATCACCCACGGCGGCATGAACAGCGTGAACGAGGCGCTGTACCATGGCGTGCCGCTAATCGTCATCCCGATGGCGGCCGATCAGCCGATTAACGGCGACCGGGTTCAAGCGCTGAGCGCTGGTCTCCGGCTGAACCGGGATACGCTGACGGGCCCGGAGCTGCGCGAGGCAGTCGACCGGGTGCTTGCATCCGGCGACTACAAGATGAACAGCGTCGCGATCGGAGAGACCCTTCGCGCCGCCGGCGGCCACCGGAGGGCGATGGCCCACATCAGGGCTTTCAAAGAACAACATCGTCTGCGATAAGGATGCAAGAAGAGGCGCGGCGCTTAAGGCCGCGCTTCTTCTTGCTGCTCCTGATGCGAGCGCGCCGAATCCGGCTGCAGGTCCATCAAATACCGGACGAGCTTCTCCGGCCGGATCTCCGCCTGGAAAGCGCGCGCCGCTTGTTTGGACTGCTCGGCGATCCGCTCATAATGCGCGCGGTCTTCCGTCAGCTTCGCCAGCGCGGCTGCCCATGGATCCATGTTCTGTTCCGGAATGACCGGAATCGGAATAAGCCGTTCGTCCACTCGGGTCTCGTAGGACGCGATCGGCTTCACCGGGATCAGATAATCCACTCCGAGCTTCGCCTCCGACGTTCCGCCGACATCGCTCGCGATCACGGGAATGCCCCGGAGCATCGCGTCGACGATGACCGCCCCGAACGCTTCGCCCCACAAGGACGGCACGATCAGAATTTTGGTCGCCTTCAGGATGTCGTCGATGTCGTCGGCTCTGGGAAGCAGCGTCATGTTCGGCAGCGCCGTCAAGGCCTCGAGATCGTCGCGCGTCGTAGCCCAGGTCGGCACGGCGGCGAAGGGAAGACCCGGGAACCGCTTGGCCAATTCGAGGAAGATCGGCAAGCCCTTAATGTTCGACGGGTTAATCATGGTCACGTACCCGTCGTCAAAGTTGCGATAGTCGTTGAACGGTCCCCATCCGTGTACCGGGAAAGGAAAGACGATCGACTCCAAATCGCTCCACCGCCGCAAATACGCCTGCACGTATGCGCTCGTGGCGATGATGCCGGCGGTCTGCCTCAGCAGCTCCATGTGGGCGGGATCAGGCGAATAACATTCCGGCCCGAACGGGAGCGCGACTTGGCTGTGCGCGATTTCGACCACTTTGCCGGGAGCGGCGAGCAGGGCGCTCTCCAACACGGCGGGCACGCGGTCCTCGGTCGCCAGCACCCAGTCCGGCCGGAACGCTTCCATGCGGTCGCGGACCAATTCGCGCAGGACGCCGGCGTCCTTAATCGCATGGATCTCGACGCCAGCCGACCGGTAAACCTCGTAGGCGTCGTCGGAGCGGACATGAACCACTTCTCCGCTTGCGAGCTTGCTCGCGAACAGCGCCTCGTCGCTCAACCCGTTATCGTTCGGAGTTGCCGTGATGACGAGGCATTCATGACCGATGCGCGTCAAACCTTCCATTAAATTGCGGTTCGCCTTGCAGGCGCCGCTGTACGAGATAAAGTAACCAAGCGCCTGAATGAGCGCAATCTTCATGCGATTCCTCCATTGCCGACCGCCATGCGGTAATCCGTCTCCATCCGTTCCATCAAGTGGCATACCTCCAGCGCCAAACCGTGACATAGCAGGGAATGGCTGTCTTCGATCACTTGCATGTTATCGCTGAACGTGACGATCGGGTAATCCGTCATCCGGCTGACCGCGCCCCCTTGGAACCCGCTCAGCGAAGCGGTCGCGGCGCCGGCTTGGGCGGCATAGTCCAACGCTTTCACGACATTGCCCGAATTTCCGCTGGCCGAGATGGCGATGACTAAATCCCGGGTCTCCAGGAAAGGAATAAGCTGATGGATGAAAATATCTTCGTAATGCGAATCGTTCGCCCACGCGGTCATAATGGCCGCATTGTCGGTAAGGGAGACGGCTTTGACCCGTTGTCTGCCGCCCGAGATCGTTAATTTGCTAAGGTCGCAGGCGAAGTGGGATGCCGTAGAAGCGCTCCCCCCGTTCCCCATGATGTAAATCGCGCCCCGACGCTGCCAGACGCGCACGATTTCGTTCGCAAGCCGATGCACGTTCTCGGCATTGACGGAGCCAAGCGAGTTCGAGACCGAGTCGAAATAGCCTTCAATAAAGTATTTCACTTTACACCCTCCTCTTCGGATCATGCGTTTGTCCTTGTCCGGGTAATGTATTCGACCGCTTCAAGCACCGTCTCGCAATAATAGCTGGCCGCTTGCAGCCTCCTCGCCTCCTCTTCCTGCGATCGGCCTAGACCGCTTCTCACCAAGATCCCTTGCACATTCGCCGCTTGGGCCGCCAGCATATCCGTCAAGGCATCGCCGACGAAATAGCTGGCTTGCAAATCGATTCCGTGCTCCTTGGCGGCTTGCAGCAGCATGCCCGGCCGCGGTTTCCTGCACGCACAGCCGTTCTCTGGCGCGTGCGGGCAAACATAGACGCCGCTCACGCAGGCCGCTTGAACCCGCAGCTCGCGCAGCATCCGATCATGGATGCCGTCAATGGCCGCTTGGCTCGCGATGTCTCTGGCAATGCAAGCCTGATTGGTCACGACGAAGACCTTCCAGCCCCGTCTATTCAGCAGCGTGATCGCCGCAATGGCACCGGGCAGCCATTGGAATTGATTCCATGCGGTCACGTAGCCGCCGGCAATATTCTCGTTGATGACGCCGTCCCGATCCAGGAACACGGCTGACTCGCGCGCGGCGCTCACTCCGGACATGCCACGATTCGCGTACCTTGCGAATCGAGCCGAACCTCCAGCGCTTGAAGCCCGATCTCCCTCCGCAGCGCTTCATGATACTGCTCATCCGCGCACAGCAGCAGAAAGCCGCCTCCCCCGGCGCCGGCGACTTTACCGCCCGAAGCCCCGTTCCTTATGGCTTTTTGGTACCACTCGTCAATGATCGGATTCGTAATTCCGTCGGCTAACCGTTTCTTCAACTCCCAGCCTTCATGCAAGATGGCCCCGAGCCCGTCGCCGCGGCCGCCCTCCTCCAAATCACGTTTTAATAGGGAACATTGCTCCTTGATCTTCATCAAATAGTCCGCATTCTTAGCAGAATGGTCCGCCTGTTTGCGGAGGATCGCCGATGCCGACCGGGTCATGCCCGTATAAAAAAGCAGCAGCTTGCCTTGCAGGACGGCCAACTGCTCGTCCGTCATCCGAATAAGCTCCTCCTCTACTTGCCCATCTTGATGAAACCTATAGTGCCTCACCCCCCCCTAATGCCGCGGCGTATTGATCCTGCTTGCCGATCGGCGCCCGGAGTACCTCGATCTCGATCTCGCAGGCTTGTTCGGCCAGCATGCGCTGGCTTACTTCACGCCCCTGGTACCGATGGCAAGCATGCAATAAGCCGACCATCAACGCGCTCGACGAACCTAACCCGGTGCCCGCCGACGGAATATCCGAGAGAATCGCGATGTCGATGCCCGCTTGAATGCCGGTGGCTTCCAGCGCCGATCGGACGAGATCGTGACGAATGTCGCTTACGTGCTCGACCTCCTCCGCCGCCGTCCCCGTGATCCGTATTTTGCGGTCGAACCTTCTGTTGAGAATCACATACACGTACTGCTTAATCGCGGCGTTGACGACCGCCCCGCCATGGATGGCGTAAAAGCTTCGAATATCCGTTCCGCCTCCGGCGAAACTGATGCGCAGCGGCGTTTTGCTAATCAACATGGGACCTCTATCCGCTCCTCTACTCGGCCAATTGGGCAAGCTCGGCTTGCATGCTGCTTAATACCTCTCGCTCGCTGTCCGCCATCGCCAGAAGCGCGCCCGCCGCATGATCAAGCACCCGTACGTTCCCCGAAACACGGTACTTGATGGCGATATTCCGCAGCTTCTGAGATTGCGTCTCAATCTCCTTCAGCCTCTCCAGATACCTCGCCGCATTCGCGTAAACGCCGGTCTCGCCGAGATACTGCATGCGCATGAACATGATTTTTTTGTGCTCGGATAACAAATGGAAGGACCGTACATCGCACGACACGTCGGCTCTGCACTGTACGAGCTCGATATGTCTGACCAACATTCCGTAAATGCTCATGCCGAAATGATCGGGGGAAGCATTCTCGAAAGCCGTGTACTTCTTGGATGTGTTCCTTGCCAGCAAGTAGTCCTCCAACACATCCGCGATGTTGCCGATATCCGCGGCATACGGACGTTTGGCGTGAAAGACGGACCGGGCGTTGAAGCGCAGCAGTTCAATGCCGCTCAAGTGGTTGTTCAGGTCGGTGCTGGCCGCATGCTCGTAATCGATCCGGCCGTCGTTCCGCTCATCCACGCTGGCGTAGGCTTGTTCAAACTCCGCGAACGGCACCTCCCGGAATTCATATTTCCCTCCTGCAAAGAAATCGGCTGCGTAGAATATCTCGAGGCGCGTGTCGTAACCGAAAATAAAAATCTCGTGGAACCGGTGAAATTGGCGGTAATAGTAGGAGTAGGCCCGGATGTAATAACTGTTCACCGTCGCTTGGAAATATAATCCGTCGTCGATGCAATCCCGCACGAAGGCTACAATAGACGGAAACCATCGGGCGGCCGAATCCCGGGTCAGATGCTGAACGTCCAGAACGGGACACACCCGCTGAATATTATCCGGATAAATCAAGAGATCCAGGGCGTACGGCTTGCGACTGCATTTCAGCTGAATGTGGTTGCTATAAAACCAGGGATAAAACTCGTCCTGCATCGAGAGCATGGCGATGATGTTGGTGGGTTGGGGGTATGTCGTGACAAAGGGGTAGTTAATGGGCAGTCTTCGTTCTGCCATGACCAGCCTCCTAACACGGGAAGATGGGCGCTCGCGCGCATAATTACTGAATATTCGGTAAATTCAACTGGCAGATGAATATAGCCGTGGCGTCAGCCGCGCGCCAGTCGACGAGAGCCGCCAAACGTCCATGTTCGGGGCTCCTCGTCATGTCGGTGCCGTTGTTTCGGCGCATCCGGCCTCTATCCTTTGACGGCGCCGGCACTAAGTCCGCCGACGATATACTTCTGGAAGAAGAGGAAGAGCACGGCCGGCGGCAGCAGCGTCATCGACAGAATCGCGAACCGCACGTTCCAATTGATCGTGGAGCCGGCATAGATGATTTTCGTATAGATGGCCGCGGCGAGCGGCTGCTTATCCTCCTGCATGACCAAGCTGGACCAATAGAAGTCGTTCCAGGTCGTGGAGAAGCCGAGCAGCGTAATCGTAATGAGAATCGGCACGGACAGCGGCAGCGCGATCGTCAGGAAGCAGCGCAGCTCGGAAGCGCCGTCGATCCGGGCCGCCTCCAGCATTTCCTTATGAATGCCGTCGAAGAAGTTTTTGAGCAGCATGAGATAGAACGCGTTGGCGCCCGCCGGCAGCCAGAACGCCCAGTATTGGTTGAGCAGCCCCAGATCCTTCAGGTTCAAGAAGTTCGGAATCAAGTACGACGCTGCGGGAATGAGCAGGGTGCACATGAAATACAACGTCACCGCTTTTTTGAACGGCACCTGCATATGCGACAAACTATAGGCCGCCAAGCCGAGGACCGTCATCGAGAAGACGGTGTTGCCGACGAAGATCAGCACGGTATTCTTGAAATACAGCAGGAGGTCCAAGTACGCGAACGACTCCTTATAGTTGCTCCACTGCCACTCGCTCGGGAAGAACGGCGCGGGGAATTCGAAGAATTCTTCCGTCGACTTGAGCGAGTTCAACACCGTATTGACGAACGGATAGAGCATCGACAACGAGACGAGCGCGATCGCCAGCACGACCAAGCCGTAGATCAGCTTGACGACCGGATTGCGAAAATCATAGCGGGACATAATCGCCCGCTCCTGATTGGTCTTCATGCTTCGTCGCCTCCTTTTCTGAGTTTCATCGTGAGCAGCGAGAAGGCGACCAGGAACACGAACATCAATACGCCCATCGCGCTCGCTTTGCCAAAGTTGAAGAAGGTGAACGCTTCCCGCGTCGTCAGCAGCAGATACGTTAACGTGCCGTTATCCGGCCCCCCGCCGAACATGAGGAGCTGGGACTGAAACGCTTGCGAGGTGGAGATCAGCTGAAGGACGAGCAGCAGCAGAATGAGATTTTTGATGCCCGGCAGGGTCACGTACCGGATCCGTCCCCACACGCCCGCGCCGTCCAACTCCGCCGCTTCGTACGTATCCTTCGGAATGGCCGACAGCCCGGCAATATAGATCAATGTTGCGCTCCCGAAATTTTGCCAGGTTTCCAAGATCACGAGAGAGAACATAGCGTGTTCTTTGCTGTAGAAATCAAAGCTCGGCAATCCCACGAAATTCAGAAAGGAATTGATCGGTCCGATCGGATCGTAAAACCATTGCCACATGCCATAAAGCACAATGGCCGGGATAATGCTGGGCAAATACCCGATGATGCGGGCCGGCCCCTGGAACCACTTCAGCTCCGAGACCCCGATCGCCATCGCGATCGGCACCCAGAAGCCGACGACGAGCGCCAATCCCATGTAATACAGCGTGTTTTTGATCGCCGTGTAGAAGTCGGGATTGCCGAGCACCTCTTTATAATTTTGCAGTCCGATGAACGTGTTGCCGTTGACGAAATCGACCTGATAGAAGCTGTACCCGATCCCTTTGGCGATCGGAACCCATAGAAATAAGAGAAAAATCAAAACCGCCGGCAGAAGGAATAAACTTCCCCACACATATTTTTTCGCTCGCCTGCTCAGGCTCGCGTGAGCGAGTGGCGCTGTCGCTTTCGCCGGTGCCTGTGCTTGAACTTGCGTCGCCATAAACCTCCTCATCCCTTTCCGCCGCATTCGCCCGTTCGGGCACTATAAAGGGGGAGGCCCTCGCATGATGCCGCTCGGTCCCCCCGTTGTTCCGGTACTATTGCACTTGAACCTTATCGAAGTTTTCCTTCTGCACCTTCGCCGCCGCGTCGTCCAGCAGCTTTTGCAGATCCAGGTCGCCTTTGCTGATCAATACTTTCTGAATGACGTTCGCCATCTCGGCGTAGTAGGCTTGCGTCTCGTACGTCGCTTCCGGCTTCGATTCCATCAGCTTGAGCAGTTCCGGGGAATACTTATAGACATTGTCGTGCTTGTCCAGAACCGCTTGGTATTGCTTGCCGTATTCGGAATCGTCGTTCCAGTAGTTGATCAATTGCGGCACGTACACTTGTTTTTTGGATTTTTGGTCCACGATCTGCTGTTCGATCGCGTCCAGGTAATCTTGCGTGAAGTATTCATCGACCACGAAATCGAACGCGGCTTTCTGCTGCGCTTTGTCGGCCAGACCGTTGATGACCTTGTAGTTGCCGCCGGCCACGCCGATGTGCTTGCCGCCCTTGGTCACGGAAGGAATCGGATAGATCAGGACGTCGTCCTTGTCGATGCCCCCCTGATTGATCGCGCCGTCCAGCGCGTTGCCGCTGCCGCACATGACCATCGCGCCGCGTCCTTGGTTGAACATCGACAGCGCGTCGCCGTAACCGAGCGCCCACTGCTTCGGAATGACATTGGCGACCTTCAGATCGTTGTAGAACTGAAGCGCTTTCAATCCGGCTTCGCTATTGAACGCCGCCGTTACCTTGCCATCGGCCACCGTTTGAATGTCGCCGCCCGCCGTATAGAGGAAGTTCGTCCAGTTCCAGCCGGCCTCCGTGCCTTTGCCCATCGGGATGAAGCCCGCGATGCCTTTCGCCGGATCGTTCACGGCTTTGGCCGCCGCAATGAACTCTTCCATCGTCCAATCCATCGGCGGGAGCGGCACGCCTTTATCCTCGAAAATCTTCTTGTTCACCGTAATCGTCATGCCGTATGCATCGATCGGAATGCCGTACGTCTTGCCTTCGATGACGTAAGGTTTGGTAGCGAACGCGTTCAAGTCCTTCGCGTACGGCCAAGTCGCCATGTAATCGGTCAGATCGGCAATCCACTTCTTGTCGGTCAGCAGCTTGCCTTCCGTGGCCCACGTCGTAAACTCGGTTTGCGCGCTATTCGACGCCATTTTGATCGCGATTTCCGAGTTTTCGTATTTCCAGTACTTCGGCGTGATCGAGACGTTCGGGTTCTTCTCCGTGAACCGTTTGATTCGGGCATCCAGCGCCGCGTTCTCCGCCGTTTTGTCCGGCGGGTAGGCATAGGCGACGATGCTCACCTTCTCCGCGCTCGGTTCTTCGTTCCCCGCTCCGTTGGACGCGCCGGCGGCATTCTCCGTCTTCGCATTCGCGTTCGCGGTCGTATTCGCCTCGGTATTTTCGGTGTTCGTCTTGCTGGCGCATCCGGTCATAAGCACGAACAAGGCCAAGCTGCCGAACAACAACATGCGTTTGTTTTTACCTGTAGGATTCATGTCTAACCCCTCGCATTTCCCTATATTTGCTTGCACCTTTATTGTAGGATAGGTCGGCACTCCCCTTCGAGGTGCGATATAACGGGCGTGAGGTGTAAACTTACGTTTTTCGAATGCAGCGCGCAGCGCCGCGAATAGACGGCCACAGCCGGTTCACCTGGAGTCGGTCGGATTGACGCCAAAATATTTCTTGAACAGCTTCCCGAAGTGCTCCGGCGAGTCGTACCCGACATAGTCCGACACCTCGTATCGCCGCATGTCCGTCGTCCTCAGCAGTGTCCTGGCTTCTTCCATCCGAAGCTGCGTCACGTAATCCCACAGGTTGCAGCCCAGCGATTTCTTGAACAAGTAGCTCAAATAATTGGGCGTCACGTAGACGGACGACGCGATCTCCTGCAGCTTGAGCCCTTTCCGGCGGTAATGGGTTTCGATATATTGTTTGGCCTGCAGAATGACGGCATTGTTGTCTTGGATCGCGGGCGGGTCGGCCTCATCCGTCTCCCCGCCCGCGCGTTGCTTCGCAAGCCGTTCCGCTTCCTCGACGGCAAACACGGTCTGCCCCGGATGCGCATCGCTCCAGCTTAACGCCTCATGCGCCTCCCGCGAGAGCTCCGGCCAGCTCGCGATGCCTTTCTTGACGCGGCTCAGTCCGATCGCGCTGTCCATATTGAGATATTGGAGCAGATTCCGGTGCACGAGTTGGGCCATCCTCATGCGCTCCCGGAGACTGTCCAAGCCGCTTGGCGCTTCCACATCCTCGTGGAGCACGACGGCAAGGTGCTGATTGCT
This sequence comes from Paenibacillus xanthanilyticus, assembly GCF_042682185.1. Taxonomy (NCBI): domain Bacteria; kingdom Bacillati; phylum Bacillota; class Bacilli; order Caryophanales; family Paenibacillaceae; genus Paenibacillus; species Paenibacillus xanthanilyticus. The sequence continues at coordinate 1,611,300 of NZ_JBHUHA010000002.1, forward strand.
GCAGGCGAATACGAGCGGCGCCCAGCCGGCCAATGTTTCCTCTACGACATTCCTTGCCGCGTAACGCAGCAGATTGCGGTCTCGCAGCGACGCGGCCTTCCCCTGAAAGCCGGAGCCGGCGATACGAAGCTTCATGACAAGCATGGCGAAAAAAGGACCGCGCATGCTCCGGCCCCAATGCTCGAGTATGGCTTCCACTTCCAACTCCCGCATCCCTTCGGTTAATAACTCGGTCATGACCTGGTCATAGTTCGCGGGCAGCGCCTCCAGCGAGTATTTCTGCCGGAAGGCCGCTTCCGACCGGTCCCGCAGCTGCTGATCCCGCTCCTGGATCAACCGGCGGGTAATCCCAACGAGCTCGCTTGGCACCACCGGCTTGATAATGTATTCTTTGACGCCCAGCCGCAGCGCTTTCTGCGCGTAATCGAACTCCCCGTGCGCCGACAGCACGATGACGGGAATTGCGATCTGTTCCGCGAATATCGTCTCGATCAGTTCGAGACCCGACATGCGATCCATCTGAATATCCGTAATGAGCATATCGATTCGTTCCAGACGGATGTAATCCAGCGCTTCATACCCATTGTGCGCGATATAGATGTCGCCCAGCTCCAAGTCGGCGCCTCGCAGCGCCATCGCTACGCCCTCGCCGATCATCGGCTCATCGTCCACGACCAATATGTTGTGCATCGCTACCTCCTGTTATCGTCCGCCGCGACGGTTTTTCCCACCAGGGGCATTACAATAACAGCCTGCGTGCCGCCGGCTTGCAGCTCCTTGTAGGACAGTCCGTATTCCTCGCCGAAATGAAGCCGGATGCGCCGGTGCACGTTCAAGATCCCGTATCCTCCATGCGGCAGCTTGCCTTCCAGAATCGCATGGAGCTTCGCGAGATCCACGGCTTGATAGCCGTTGTCCGCGATCGCGATATGCAAGGCCTCCCCTTGCGCGCGCAGCGAGATGCTTAATCTTCCGTCGCTGCCCATTTTGCGAATGCCATGCATGATCGCGTTCTCCACCAACGGCTGCAGAATGACCTTCGGAATCAAGACGGACTTCGCCTCCTCCTCGACGTCCCAGCTGACGACGAACGCGTAATTATACCGTTTCAGCTGCAGGCGAATATACGCTTCGACATGCTTGATCTCCTCCTGGACCGGGATCAGCTTCTCCCCCCGGCTAAGGCCGATGCGCATGAGCAGCGACAAATCGCGGACCATCTCCGCCGATTCGCGGCCGCCCTCCAGCATGATCCGCCAATGGATCGATTCCAAGGTGTTGTAGAGCAGATGCGGATTAATCTGGGAATGCAGCAGGGCGAGCTCCGATTCCTTATGCTTCAGCTCCAGGACGTACTTGTCGTGAACGGTCTGATTGAGTCTCTTGGTCATCTCGATAAAAGACTGATTGAGCATCCCAATCTCGTCATTGCGCTCCAGCAGCATTTCATTGCCCAGCGTCCTTCCCGGCTCGAACGAACGCGTCAGCCGCGTCAATCGCGACAACGGGCTTAGAATATGACGGATCAAGTACAAGCTGGCGAGCAGCAAAATAAAGAAGTAGACGATCATCAGCATATTGAACAGCTGCCGGATGCCTTCGTGCTCGCCGACGATGGATTGACGCGGGATTTTGAAGAGCAGCTTCGTCTCGCTGTCCGCGCTGGTATGGAAGGCGTACATCCAGGAATCCCGCCCGTTCCGCTCCAAGACGACGCCATCCTCGAGGCTCTTCACGGAATCCGGCACGGGCAGGCGATCGCCGACTGCGAGATTCGCGGCGTTATCGGCCAGGATGATATTGGATTTGTCGAGGAGCACGATCTGACCGCCGCTCGGGATGCGCAGCGATTGGATATTTTTCTGCAGCAGGAGGTTCAAGCCCGTGATCACGAGCACGCTCGCGGGACGGTCCTTCTCGTGGCTGCTCGTCATGCCTCGCACGTAGGCGGCCGTCTTCTCGCTGCTCGCGTTATCGCCCGGCTTGACCAGAATGCGAATTATGCCCGAGCCCCGCTCGTTCACCGCATCCTGGAACCAGCCGCCCGGCAAGGTGTCGCACGAGAAGAAGACCCCGTTCGGCTTCACGTCCGAGGCCGGCGCGAACGTATACCGCATGGCAAGATCAGGGATGCAGACGGAGTAATTGATGGCGTTGGGCGAGGAATAGCTCGTGAGGAGCTGGTCCAGCGCCAGATATTCTTTGAGGCGGTCGTAATCCGTGCTCAGGGGAGCGTCCAACAAACGTCTGATCTCCGGCGAGATCAGCAGCTTCTCCGACGTGCCGTCCACCGAGGCGATCACTTCGTCCAACGTGAGATGACTCGTCTTCACCAGTTGGAACAGCGTGTCGCCCATTTGTTTCTCCGTGATCGAGGTTACCTTGACGGATACCAGCCAATAGGCCACTAGAATAGGCAGCACGATCAAGGAAATAAAAAACAGGACGAATTGATGCTTCAGTTTCAGCTTGTACAGACGATGCATCATCGGGCCCGCCCCCAGCGCAGATGTAGTCGAAGCTAGAGCTATTGGCCCATTATAGCTCGATCAAATTACGAACGTTATGGGTTTTATTACGAAGATGAGGTCATATCCTACGAACCTGCCGAGAGGAACCTAAACGAAATAACGCCTTGACCGACGAACGGCCAAGGCGTTGGTTTATATCTAATTTCCGGGCAGCTGGATGCCGCGCCAGCCGCTTACCTCGCATTGGCCATAATCATTATCGCCTACGGCTACCACCGTGCCGTCCGATCTCAGCCCCACGGTATGGACACAACCCGCCGCGATGGCCACAATGCCGCTCCAGCTGTTCACCTCGCATTGGGCGTGCGCATTCCAACCCGCAGCCATCACCGTACCGTCCGACCGAAGTCCGATCGTATGACTGCTTCCCGCCGCGATCGCCACCATCTCGCTCCAGCTGCTTACCTCGCCTTGGCCATGTTTATTCGAACCCGCAGCCGCCACCATGCCATCCGCTTGAAGACCGACGGTATGAAGGTAACCAGCGTCGACCGCCACCATATTGCGCCAGCCGCTTACCTCGCATTGGCGATACCGATTATTCCCCGTCGCCGTCACCGTGCCATCCGATTTCAGACCGATGGTATGCCAGTCGCCCGCGGCGACCGCCACCAGATCCCGCCAGCGGGTTACGCTGCATTCCCCATCATGATTTCGGCCCACTGCGATCACCGTGCCGTCCGATTGCAGCCCGACAGTATGACGCCACCCCGCCGCGACGGCTGCGAGATCGCGCCAGTCGTTTACCTCGCATTGGCCATACGTATTCCACCCCGCGGCCGCCGCGGTACGATCAGCTTTAAGACCGAGCGTATGCACATTGCCCGTGTTCGTCGCCATATGCACATTGCCGGCCGCAACCGCCACCATATCGCGCCAGCCGCTTACTTCGCATTGGCCGCATTTGTTATCCCCTACAGCCGTCACCGTGCCGTCGGCTTTCAACCCAACGGTATGGCGGCGGCCCGCCGCTATAGTCGCATTAGGCCGCCGTTTCATCTGTAGGATCGCTGCTGCCGGGGAAAAGTCATCCATGTTGAACCTCCTTCACATGCATCCTTCGCATTCCCCTCCACCTTCATCGTCTCCACAGCATGTCCGAGCCTTACCCGCACGTGCGCATGAATGTTGTGCGTAGATCCATCGCGCCGATTCACGATGGTTTTGCTCCTCTAGCCAAACCCCATTAATTCGCCACGACTTTCCGACCGTTCAGCTCCTGTACGGGCCGATGATCGTCCGGGAAAATGGCTCGGAATGCCTTGATTTGTTCGGCCGACATTTCGATCGGCTGCTGGAATACGAACCATTTGACCCCTTCCGAGCATGGCGGCGTCGTCAACGAGCCCTCGAATTGGTACGTGCTTTTGTCCGTCGGCAATAAGGCGGTTAAGTCGATCGTCTTGTCCAGGGCCACGTCTGTCTTCGTCTCTTCCTTTGGCAGCTTGGACCAAAGCTCGGCCAATGGCTTGTTCTCTTGACCCTCTTTAATGAGGAAACCGAGCACGGCGAGTTTGCCATCCGCGCTCTTGTGGACCAGATGGCCTTCCATCGGGAAATGCTGACCGTCAATCTGATTTTCGCTAGGCGTATGGAAGTGGAATTGAGCGAGCTTGTATGCGATGCCGTCGACCGTGATCGAATTCGTGCCGGAAGCTTCGTTGGCTTGAATCGTATGGCCGTTATTCATGACCGTTACGGCGGTCGGATGGTAATGAATCGTCAGCGCCGCAGCCGACTGATCCTTGGTTACGTTCGACGTGACGATATTAATGGGGGATTGTTCGACTCCGGTCTTGCACGCGGCATAGGCATCCTCCAGCGCATACCATTGATCCGGACCGCTCTCGCCCTCGTAGGACCAGTGCGAAGCCGTTAGGGCTGGCGCTGCCGGCTTGCCGGTGGACGGCGTCGTGCTGGCGCTTGCCGCACCGGTCGTAACGATGACCGAATTCGTGTCCGCATCCCATACGACCTTCGCGCCCAACGCTTCGGCCAAACTCCGGGCCGGCACCAGTACCTTGCCATCTACGACCGTTGCTAGCGAATTCGTCGAGATTTCTTCGCCGTTCACGACAAGCTTCGTAAGGGAAGGAAGCGCGTACGACGTTCCTGAAACAAACAGCGCGCCGATCGCGAGTCCGCCTACAAAGCTTTTAACCCCGAATTTCTTCATTCTCCTACTCTCCCGCCTTCCATCATAACCGCATGGCAAAATTAATATAGCGATGAATATTTTAGATCTAAAATTTTAACGAGTTCTATTCTAGCACGCTGATTCTGGATGAACAATCATGCTATATTCGTAGATTTCTACGGATAAGAGATGGGGCCGAGGCGGGAGGAATTACCAGGAACTTGCTCTAGGAGGAAGGACAATCGACCTAAGATAAAAAGCACAAATAGCCTTGGCCGATGAACGGCCAAGGCTATTGGCAAACTAGCGAATCGGTTGCGATCGCGAATCGCGACGATCAGTGACCCGCCATCATCGCCGGGTCCGGCCGTTCCCCTTCGGCGAGCCCGCCCTCTTCCCGCCGCTTCGGCTTGCGCAGCAGGAGCGACAGGGCGACGCCCGCGGTCACGATGCACGCGGACAGGAAGAACGTGTCGCCGTACCCCGCGACGACGGCGCTCAGCGGGTTCGCGCCCGCTGCCGCGCTTGCGGCATGGGAAGCGATGCGCGAGGTGAGATAACCCGTCAAGCCCGCGGCCGCGAACGAGACGACGACTTGCTGCGCGGCCGTCGTCAGCGGCGTGACCCGGCTCACCAGCGCGCGAGGCGCCGAATTCAGCACATGCGTGTTGAGCGGCATCATCGCGAAGCCCATTCCCAGACCCATGACGCAGATGCACGGGATGATGACCCACAGCGACGTATCCACCGAGATGCCGGACAGGACGAACAAGGCGATGGAGATGACGGTCAGACCGCCGAATGCGAGCGGACGCGCGCCGATCTTATCGAACAGCCTGCCGCTGATCGGCATGCCGATGCCCGAGCAGATCGCCTGCGGCATGAGAATCCAGCCCGTCTCGAGCGCGGAGTAGCCCATAACGCTCTGCAAGTACAGCGGCACGATCAGCATGGCGCCGAACAGCGCCAGCTGCACGACCCACGTCAGGAGGATGCCTCGCGTAAAGTCGGACGACCGGAATACGCGAAGCTCCAGCAGCGGCTGCTTCTGCCGCAGCTCCACGAAGATGAACAGGAGAAGCGCGAGGCCGCCGACGGTCAAGCCCGTGATCGTGGACGTCTGGGACCAGCTCGTGCCCCCTTCGCTTACGCCGTACGCCAGCATGGCGAAGGCGACCGGCGCGAGGCACATGCCGATGACGTCCAGATGCGGGGCGGCCTGACGCTCTGCCTTAGGTGGAAATTTGGCCCCCAGCAGCAAGGCAATGATGCCGATCGGCAGGTTGATGATGAAGATCCAGTGCCAGCTGACGGAATCGACCAGCCAGCCGGACAGCACGGGCCCGAACGCCGGCGCCATCAGCATCGGGATGCCGAGCATCCCCATGATGGAGCCGCGGCGCTCCGGCGGCGCAAGCTTGAACACCATCGCCATCCCGATCGGGGCCATCATGCCGCCGCCCAAGCCTTGAATGACGCGGAACAGGATCAGCTGCTCCGGCGTCCGGGCGATGCCGCACAGCATAGACCCGATCGTGAACAAGGCGATCGTAATGAGGAATATTCGCTTGGCGCCGAAGCGGTCGGTCATCCAACCTGCAAGCGGGATGACGGCGGATAACGCCAGCGTGTAGCCGGTGACCGTCCATTGAATCGTCTTCAGATCCGTATCGAAATAGTCCACGAGCTTCGGAATGGCGTTATTGACGACGGTGCTGTCCAGAATAACCATGATCATGCCGACGATGATCGCCAGGAGCGGCGGCAGAATGGCTTTCAGCGAGAATTCATCCCCGCCGCTTGCGGCCGGTTTGGTTTGCGAAGGATTTGACAAAATTTCCCTGCTTTCTGCTCATGAGAGCGCAATATGAAATACACGCATGCGTAAGGGCGGGTAGCTGGAGACAGCGGCAAGAAGCGGCCGCATCCGCAGCGGCGGCTCATCGCGAACGAAGCCGCGCTGCTCCGTCAATGCTGCGCTTCCTCGTACAAGTCGGCAGTCAAGGCTTGCACGAACGGCGACCACTCGCCCGTCGCATAGAGATGGAGACGGTGCATCGCCCGCGTACACGCCGTATACAGAAGCTTGCGTTCGTTCTCTCGTCCGTAAACATCCGCCGACGCCTCGTAGACCAAGACGGCATCGAACTCGACCCCTTTGGCGAGATAGACGGGTATGACCATCACGCCCTTCTCGAAGTCCGGCGTCTCCTTCGTAATGAGGCGCAGCGCCTCGCCTAGATGAACGCGCAGCGCTTCATGGGCCTCCCGGCTCTCCGCCGCGGTCTTCGTAATGACGGCGATGGAATCGAATCCCTCGTCTCGGAGCGCCGCGATGTCCGCGAGCAGCCGCGCATCCCGATTCTCCCCCGCTGCCAGCCTAACCAGAAGGGGCTTCGCGCCACTTCGCTCGAAGGGGACGATCTCTTCCCCGCCCGGCAGCATCGCGCGCGTGAACTCGACGATCTCCTTGGTCGACCGATAGCTGCGCACAAGGCGGATCAGTCTCGTGTCGGCCTCGCCGTAGAGACGGAGCAGCGGCGAATCGGCCGCACCGAGACTTGTCGCCTGCAGGAAGATCGCCTGGCCGAAATCGCCGAGCACCGTCATCCGGGCGCGGGGGAACAGCTTCTTCAAATACTCGTATTGGAACATCGAATAGTCCTGCCCCTCGTCGACGAACACATGCCGGATTTCCGTGTTCGTCCGAACGCCTTCGACCAGCTCCTTGACGTACAAATACGGCGTCGCGTCCTCGTAGAACAACTCGCTGCGCAGCAGCTTCTCCTTCGTTTGTCTGCAGACCTCCGGCCAGAGCGGCGGGATATGGGATTCGTTCGTCATCGTCCGATAAGCGTCTTCGCTCTCGAACAGTTGGCCGTAGATGGCGCGGACGTCGACGAACGCGAACGTCTTCACGATCTTCCGCAGCGGCTTGAACCGTTCCTTCACGATGCGGCGGCGAAGCAGCTCTTCCTCCTTCACGGCGAAATCGAAGTCGCCTTCATCCTCCCTGCGCTTCTTGGTGATGCGCTCGCGGACGGAGGCGTAATGCTCCGCAAGATCGAATAATTCCTTCTCCTTGTGCAGCATGCCGAACGCTTCGGCGTACTGATCGGCGTCGAGATAGTTCAGCTCCTCCTCGACCCAAGCCGCTTCCCGCTCCCGCCGTTCCAGCGCGGCCAGCTCGCCGAGCAGCCATTCCTGCAGCAGCACGACGCGATTGTAGAGCGGAAGCGCTCGGTCATAGCCGTAAAATTGCGCCCGCATGCGCTTCGCGGCTATCACCTCGCGATCCTGAAACCGAATCCCCTGGAATTGCATGCCTTCTTGCCCCAGCCAAGCGCCGTAGCGCTGCAGCGCCTGCAGGAACGCTTCGGACGATTTGTAGGCGATCCCTTGAAGGCGAGCTTCGTAGCCCGGCTCTTCATGTGCGGTCTGGACGTATTCGATCTGATCAAAGGGATCCTCCGGCCGCAGCGCGGAGCCCGCCCAATAGTCGAGATATTCCTGGAAGGTCGTCTGCTGCATGTTCTCTTCGCCCAGCTCCGGCAGGACGGTGGAGACGTAACTGGCGAACATCGGATTCGGCGAGAACAGCACGATCTGATCGGCCTTGATCGTCTGGCGGTGTTTGTACAGCAAGTACGCCACCCGCTGCAGCGCCGCGGACGTCTTGCCGCTGCCGGCCGCCCCCTGCACGATCAGCATGCGGCTTGCGTCATCGCGGATAATCGCGTTTTGCTCCTTCTGGATCGTGGCCACGATGGTTTTCATTTGCGCGTCCGCGCCTTGGCCGAGCACGTGCTGCAGCAGTTCGTCCCCGATCGTCTCGCTCGCGTCGAACATGGTGCGGATTTGCCCGTCTTGAATTTGAAACTGGCGTTTGAGCGCCATCGTCCCTTCGATCGGACCCGTCGGCGTGACATAGGACGCCGGCCCCGGGGAGTAGTCGTAATACAGGCTCGCGATCGGCGTGCGCCAATCGTAGATCAGAAAGCTCAAGCCGTCGTCGTCGACGAAGGAAGAGACGCCGATATAGACCTGCTCACGGAGATCCATGCCGTCTTCCTCGAAATCGATGCGTCCGAAATAAGGAGATGGAAGCAGCCGTCTCATGCTCTTCCATTGCTGCGTCAATAGCTTGTGGACGCGCTCCCGTTCGGCCAGCACCGCCGACTGTTGGTTAATCGTGTGGAAGGTTTCTTCGAAATCCTCGTCCGTGGCCGTATTGATCGTCACTTCTTCCCAGAAGCGCCTGCGGATGTCCGCGGCCTGATCCTGCAGCCCCGCGACCTCCGGCGCAAGCTCGGCGATTCTCGCCTGCAGCTTGCTCTTCACCTGTTCAAGGCGTTCCTGTTCCTGCTGCCAATCCTTCGTTTCCATCTGTCTCCGACCACACTCCTTTTTCCATATAACGGGGGTAAAAAAGGGCATTGACAAATCGAAGCTCGAGCGGTAAGATTAAAGTGGGAATAAAATCGAATACTCTCTTCACCTTCAAATGTCAATGGCGCTACCGATTATATCATAGCGTTATTTTTCGTTCAATCCGTTCCTTGTTTATTTTTTCGGGCGGCGCGAAATCCATTGAATTGGCCTACAGATGACCCTTGGTTCCAGGGGTCATTTTTTTTTGCAAATAAAAAGATCCGCTCATTCGGCGGACCTCAATGGTCGAAGCACTTTATGGTTATCGGTCTCCTGTTTGGGTACATGGTAGAAGGAAGTGCACGGTCGGATTGAGGACCCGCATGTAGGAGCTGTAACGTCTTGTTTTACACCCGCTTGTTATGCACGCGCATCGCGAAGAAATAAGCCACGACCATAACGCCGACGCACCACGCAAGCGCAACCCAGATCTCATTGCCGACCGGCTGACCGGCCAGCAGCGCGCGGATCGCTTCCACAATCGAGGTCACCGGCTGATTCTCGGCAAAGACGCGAACGGCGGTCGGCATCGATTCGGTCGGCACGAACGCCGAGCTGATGAACGGCAGGAAGATAATCGGGTACGAGAAGGCGCTTGCTCCATCCACGGTTTTGGCGGACAATCCGGCAATCGCCGCGACCCAAGTCAACGCCAGCGTGAACAGCACGAGGATTCCCGCTACCGCAAGCCAAGGCAGTATCCCCGCCGACGAACGAAAGCCCATGACGAGCGCGACGCCGATGATGACGACGAGCGAGATGGCATTGGATACGAGCGAGGTCAGCACATGCCCCCACAGCAAGGTGGAACGGGATATCGGCATGGAATGGAACCGCTGGAAGATGCCCCGCTGCACATCGGTGAACAGGCGGAAGGACGTGTAGGCAACGCCGCTTGCGATCGCGATCAGAAGGATGCCGGGCAGCAGGTAATTCACATAGTTATCCGTGCCGGCCTGTATGGCGCCGCCGAACACATAGACGAACAGCAGCATCATCGCGATCGGCATGATGGTGACGGAGATGATCGTGTCCACACTCCGTATAATATGCCGCATGGAACGTCCCAGCATGACGCCTAGATCGTTGAAAAAATGGTTTTTTACCGTTTCCATTACTTCTCCCCCTTATTGCCGACGATGGCGAGAAAGATTTCCTCGAGCGTCGGCTGCTTCTCCACGTACTCCACCTTGCCCGCCGGGTACAGCTTCTTGAGCTCCGCGAGCGTGCCGTTGGCAATAATGCGGCCCTCATGCAGAATGGCGATCCGGTCGGCAAGCTGTTCGGCTTCCTCCAAATACTGCGTCGTCAGAAAAATCGTCGTGCCGCCTTCGGCCAGCTCCTTGACGATCTTCCACACCTCGATGCGCGACTCGGGGTCCAGTCCGGTCGTCGGCTCGTCGAGGAAAATGATCTGCGGATGGCCCACCAGGCTCAAGGCGATGTCGAGCCTGCGGCGCATGCCGCCCGAATACGTCGACGCCTTGCGGTCGGCGGCTTCCGTCAGGCCGAAGCGCTGCAGCATATGTTCCGCTATTTGGCGCGGGTTCTTCTGGTAGCGCAGCTTGGCGATCATGACGAGATTCTCCCGTCCGGTCAGAATTTCGTCCACGGCGGCGAACTGGCCGGTCAGGCCGATCGCCTGGCGCACATGATCGGGCTTCGATGCGACGTCGAATCCGTTGATGGCGGCGGTTCCGCCGTCTTGCTTGAGCAGCGTGGTGAGGATTTTGACGACCGTGGTCTTGCCGGCGCCGTTGGAGCCTAAGAGCGCGAATATGCTGCCCTTCTCCACCTCGAAATCGACGCCCTTCAGCACCTGGAGCTGCTTGTAGGATTTTTGCAGACCTTTGACTTGAATGGACTTCGGTTGCACGGCATGCGCGATTTTCGCGGTTTGCATCGGAATCCCTCCCCTTTTTAATTAGACAACGGTCACGTTGGACAAATTGGCTTCCATGCCTCTGAGCAGCGCGTAGGTCAGTTTATCCATCGTCGCGCCGTCGAAGTTGATCGTCTTAATCGCGCGATAGTACTTCTTGGAGAAGATCGACATCGCCTGGAAGGATACGTTCTTGAGCGTCGCGCCCTTGAACGACACGCCTTGCAAGCCCGCCTTGTCGAATTTCACGCCGATGAACGTCTGGCCGTCGAAGCGCTGTCCGGTCAGGTCGGACATGGTGAAGTCGACGCCGTCGAATACGCAGCCTTCGAAGCTGGTTCGCTTAAGATCGGTCATCGTGAATACCGCGTCGGTCAGTCTTGCGCCCGCGAAGCGGACGCCATCGAGCCCCGACTTGCTGAAATTCGTGCGCGTCAGGATCGCCTTGTTGAAGCTTGCGTTCCGCAAATCCAGCGTGGTGAAGCTGCAGTCCGTCAAGTTCGCGCCGTCGAAATTGGCTTCGCGGACGTCGCTGCTCTTGAACGTGCTGCCGGTCAAATCCGCGCCGGAGAAATCGGAACCGTGGAGCGCGCTGCCGGTAAACTGCCCTTTGTGGGCCGTGACGCCCGCGAAGTCGCTGTCCGCCAGATTACTCGCGCTAAGGTTCGTCACCACCTGCCGCTCCAGCGAGCGGGAGAGGTTGGCGACTTCCAGGATCGTCTGCTCGATGTCGCCGATGCTCGCGATCGTCATCTGGAACGCCGTGTCATCGTCCTTGCCCTCGGCGCGGAGTTCGCTGTAACGCTCCTGCAGATCGGAGAGCAGGTCGGCCTTCAATTCCGTCACGCTCTTCACCCCGTCGTATGGCATAAACACGCTGTTCAGGTAATTCGTCAATTTCGTATTCATTACATTTCATCCCCCTTTAAAGTAAGTTTTCTAATACGCGCTTGGCATACGCCCAATTGCTAAGGTTGCGGGCGTATGTATCCTTGCCCTTATCGGTAATCCTAAAATACTTGCGTCGTCCGCCCTGTGATTCGTCGCCCCAGTACCACTCGATGTCGCCGTCCGCTTCAAGCCGGCGGAAGCTGGAGTACATCGTCGCTTCCTTCAGTTCATACTCGCCGCCCGAACGCTCGGCGATCAGCTTCGTAATTTCGTAGCCGTAACGATCCGCTTCGGACAAGAGCCGTAAAATCATCGTGTCGGTATGGCCGCGCAACAGGTCGGATGTGATTTTGTTCTCGCTCATGTTGCTCACCTCCATGTCTGTATAATACGCCACACTACTGTGACTGTCAAGGTAGTATTTCAAATTAATTACTTTGCCTAAAAACAACCCTGCGAAGAAAACAAGAAAACCGCGCAGTTGCGCGGTTTTCTTAGGCAATCGTAGGTGGTGAAGCGGCGTTGTCGTATAAACAACAAACCGATGACCGTCATCTGACGGCCATCGGTTTACGATTGTCCTTAATGCCTATTCGTTTAGTTGCCCCACTGCGCAAGCTTCAGCCGATCGATCATCCGAATGCCGAACACGCCGCCGGCAACCCCGCCATCCGCCGAAGCGAACTTCACTTCGATCTGGTCGACGCCGCCTAGAAGCTCTTCCGGGAGATCGTACTGCACGTGGAACAGCTGCTCCGGATGCTGGGCCTCCAGCTTCTGGCGCGCGATGATGCGTTCATTAATCACGATGTCGAACTCCCGCTGCTGAAGTCCGCGATCGTTATGGAAGGGGCCGTCGCTGCCGTAGTACGTCACTTGAAGGGCCATCGGCCGGCCGGGTACGACCTTCATGCGATAGCTGAAGTAACCGCCGCTCTCCGCGATCCGATACCCTTGCTGCGCGTGAGCAGAATAGCCTGACTTGGACGCCTGAGCCGCAATCGCATGCTCGACCTCCGATTGCTGCTCATGAGGGCTCACGACATCGACCGTTATCGCCTGGAGCCGCTGCCGCTCCGCCTTCTCGTGATCGATATAGCTCCCGTATTGTTCTTGATTCATCAGCGTCCAGTAGATGGTGTAGCGCTGATGGTGAAGCGCATAGAACGGAATTAGCGTCATCCGCTTGCTGCCCGGCTCGCCGACGGCGTCCGTGACGAAGGTCAGCGACTTCCCTTCTACCGGCTTCATCCACTTCTTCACATCGCTCTCGTCCGTGACCAGAATCGGGACGTCAATGAGCGGATGCTGGTGCAGCTTAAGATGATTGTCGACGATATCGCAAGCCGGGAAGTTCTCGCTGCCCAATGCGCCGGCAAGCACGATCGGTCCGTACATGAAGCCCACCTTCTTCTCGTCTTCCTTCGACCGGTAGACATGAAGATCCATCGGCAGCGTGACGGCGATGACATCGCCCGTATTCCAGACCCGATCGATCTCCAGATAACCTAGCTCCGTACTGGCGTATGTCTCCGTATCGCCGACGACGGCCGTAACCGCTCCGGCAGCCCAATACGGGACGCGAATGCGCAGTTTCATTCGTTCGCCGCCGGCTTCCTCCAGCGTGATTCTCGTCTCGTTCGTCCGCGGGAAATCCGTCTCCTGCCGCAGCACGAGCTTCCCGTCCTGCAAGACGGCCTTGGAGCTGATGAACAGATTGACGTAGACCGCGTCGTTGTCGGCATAGTAGATATCGCGCGTATATAAGGCCGGGTTCTCCATGCCTGTGCCGGTACAGCACCAGAAGGAATGGTCATCGGTGCCGTACACCTTGAAGTGGCCGGGCTCGGTGGAGATGAAGTACATTTTCGCGCCGGAGTCCGGATCCTGCGAGGCCAGAATATGGTTGTACAGCGCCCGCTCATAGAAATCCATATATTCGGCATTCGGCGACCATTGGAACAGCAGCCGGGTCAGCTTGAGCATGTTGTACGTGTTGCACGTCTCCGCCGTCTCCACGCCCAGCTTCTCCGAATGCTCCTTCCGAAAATGCTCAAAAATGCTGTTCCCGCCAATGATGTAGGAACGGCCCCGCGTCACCTCTTGCCAGAAGAACTCGGCCATCTTCCGGTACTTCGTTTCCCCTGTGATATTGTAGAGTTTCGCCGCTCCGATCACTTTCGGAATCTGCGTATTCGCATGCTTGCCTTCCAGTTCGTCTACGCCGCGGGAGAGCGGCTCCAGAATAGCCTGGTGGCAAAAACGGACCGCAAGGTCCAAATAATCGCGGTTCCCCGTAAGGAGGTAGAGATCCGCCATCGCTTCGTTCATGCCGCCATGTTCGCAGATCAGCATGCGCTGGAATTGCTCCTCCGTCAGCCGGTCGGTGCCCTTCTTCGCCCATTCGGCCAGCTTGATGACGACCTCCAATGCCTTCTGATTCCCCGTCAGCTTGTAAGCATCGATCAGCCCTGCATAGATCTTATGAATGCTGTACCACGGTACCCATGAGCCGCCCAAGCCAAAGTTGTGCACCTCGAAATCGCCGCCGCCATCGAAAACGCGGTCGAAGCAATCGCGCGGGAATCCGCTGACATACCCGTCCGGATCATGCGATTGGACGAAGGCCAGCTCGTCGATGGCCTGATCCAGCCGCTGCCGCAGCACGTCGTCCCGCGTGACGGCAACCATTGCGGCGGAAGCCGACAGCCAGTGTCCGATGGAATGCCCCGCGATCGGCGTCGACTCCCAACCGCCATAGCGTTCCTTCTTCGGCTGCAGCTTAGCCGCCTCGTAACAAGGCGCTGCCAGGCGGTCCACATCCATGCGCAGCAAATAGTCTCTTCCCGTCTCTTGCGAATTCTTGAATAAGCCGTCGAGCAAAAGGGTCTGGCTCGCGGCTTGCGTAGAAGTTCCCGCCATAAATTTCATCGCCCCGCTATATGAAATTTGATTGTCCACTTCCACCAGTGTATCCTTGTAAATAATCGGTTTCTACGAATGAATCCAACTATTTTCTTATAAAATTTCACACAAATAGACAGGGAGATCTAATGAATAAAATCCTGTTCGAGCTGCCGCCGATGCCTTACTACATTACGATTGGACAGACCCATTATGAACCGGGACAACAGCATCCGAACCGGCGCAATCTCGGCGTGTTCGACCTCCTGTTTGTTCTTCAAGGCGCGCTCTTCATGGGGGAAGACGAGAAGCAATGGCGCGTCTCTCAAGGCCAGTCGCTGCTGCTCCTTCCCGATCGGCATCATTACACGACGGCCGTTTGCGCGGAAGAGACGGTCTTTTACTGGATTCATTTCGAGTACAACGGCGCCTACCGGGAATATAGCGAACCCCGTCCCTCTCTTCCGATCCGGCATGCATGGGCGAACCCCTACTACCTCAAAGTGCCGCAGCATTCGACGCCGCGGCAGTTCGCCAGCATCGTCCGTCTGCTGGAGCTGATGCACGAGCAGGCGACCGTCAACGGAGCAACCGCATATTGGAAGGAGCAGCAGCGGTTCATGGACTTGATGCAGCTGCTCGAAGAGGAAGAACGGGACGATTCCGCCACGAGTTCGGTCGTCCAGCTGGCCGAGCGGACAGAAGCCTATCTGCGCCGCCATTATCAGCAGGACCTGACCAATGAGACCTTGGCGGACTCGCTTCATTTTCACTCGAATTACATTGTCCGGTGCATGAAGGAAGTCTATCGATGTACGCCCATGGAATACCTGCTGCAATATCGCTTAGAGCAGGCCAAGCTGCTGCTGATCAAGACGGAATGGCCGATCGCCAAGGTTGGCGAGCAGGTCGGCTTTCAATATGCGCCGTATTTCTCCAGTTGCTTCAAGCGTCATGTCGGGATGACGCCGCTCGCCTTCCGGAAGCTTTATGCGCCTTGAACCGTTCCAGCACGAACCCATCTAAAAGTGCCCGACTTTGCCGCATGGCAAAGTCGGGCACTTCGATTCCTACAACTCCATGTTCGTTTGCTGCTCCAATCAAGCGACCGGAACGTTCACATCATCCACATTGAGATGGCCGAAGCCTCCCGTTGCACTATCGACAATCTTGATGTAGCACGACGTGCCCACGTAAGACGAAGCATTCCACGTAATCCGGCTGTACGCTTCGTTATTACTGCCCGTCGCCTTCATCAATTCCGCTCCATCGGAAGCGCGGACGAGGGCAACGTATAGATTATTGCTATCGTTCCCGCCGCCAATGAGGAAGTCGATCACGCCATTACCGCCGAGCGTGAACGTCTCGGATTTCAGAACGCCTACCTGCGCATCTCCGCCATCCTTGAATCCCCACAGGTGATAGGAGCCATTCTGGTTAAAGGGTCCTCCCCAGCCCCAATTCGCGTCAGTTGTGACATCCGCAGCACTAAATGCGTTGCCGCTTACGACGGTCCATCCTGTCAGATTGCCGCTCTCGAAATCATGATTGGCAATCCCTGTGGTCGAAGAAGCATGGGTCGTTACCGATAAGCTGCTGCTTGCTGCGGATTGGTTTCCGGCTGCATCGGATGCTTTTACCGTGTAAGCATAGGCGGTGCCTGCCGTTAATCCCGTGTCCGTGTAACCGATTGCTGTGCTGGTACCCACTTGAGTCCCGTTCCGGAAGATGGTATACCCGGTAACGCCGACATTATCGGTGGATGTCCCCCAACTCAGCGTCACCGAATTCGATGTCTTGGACGGCGCCTGCAGATTAGCCGGTGCGGTCGGCGCTTGCGTATCCGCCGTCGCGCTCGCCGTCGGAACGTTCACATCATCCACATTGAGATGGCCGAAGCCGCCTGTTGCACTGTCGACAATCTTGATATAGCATGACGTTCCCACGTAGGACGAAGCATTCCACGTGATTCGGCTGTACGCTTCGTTGTTATTGCCCGTGGCCTTCATCAATTCCGCTCCGTCGGAAGCACGGACTAAGGCAACGTATAGATTATTGCTATCGTTCCCGCCGCCAATCAGGAAATCGATCGCGCCATTACCGCCGAGCGTGAACGTCTCGGACTTGAGAACGCCGACTTGCGCATCCCCGCCATCTTTGAACCCCCACAGGTGATACGAGCCGTTCTGGTTAAAGGGTCCTCCCCAGCCCCAATCCGCGTCTGTCGCGACATCCGCGGCACTAAATGCGTTACCGCTTACGACGGTCCATCCGGTCAGATTGCCGCTCTCGAAATCATGATTGGTAATCCCCGTAGTCGAAGAAGCAGGGGTCGTGACCGATAAGCTGCTGCTCGCGGCGGATTGGTTTCCGGCTGCATCGGATGCTTTTACCGTATAAGCATAGGCCGTGTTTGCCGTTAATCCTGTATCCGTGTAACCGGTCGTCGTGCTGGTACCCACTTGGGTCCCGTTCCGGAAGATGGCATACCCGGTAACGCCGACATTATCGCTGGATGCCCCCCAACTCAGCGTGACGGAATTCGATGTCTTGGACGGCGCTTGCAAATTAGCCGGCGCGGTCGGCGCTTGCGTATCCGCCGTGCCGCCTTGGACGGGAACGAGGAAATCGTCCAGGTTGATATGTCCCCACCCATCCGAACGTTCATCGACTACTTTGATGTACATGGACGTCCCGATATGGGCGGTCGCATCCCAATATCTTCTGGTGTAGCTTTCCGTTTCACCTTTGGTGGATTGCCAGTTCCAGTACGTTCCGGGTCCGGTCGATCTGAACAACTCTTTGCCATCGGAAGCCCTCACGAATGAGACGTAGAGTTTATCGATATCGGAACCGCCCCCGATCAGGAAGCTGACTTGACCGTTGCCCCCCAATGTGAAGGGTTGAGACTTGAGAACCCCCGTAGCCGCATCTCCGTTCAAGTTCCCCCACAGATGATAGCTGCCAGCTTGATTAAAGGGCTGCGTTTCCCAAAATACGGTTTGATTCGTAATGGCCGTATTCGAAAAGGCCGTGCCGCTTTCCACAACCCAACCGTTCAGATTACCGGTTTCAAAGCCGCCGTTCGTTATATTCGCGGAGGACGCCGGAGCGACAACGGTGATTGCGCTTGCGGCCGTCTTCGCACCATCGCGCGTTTTAGCTGTTATGGTGGCCGTACCTGCTCCTTTGCCGGTCACGACACCGTTCACAACCGTTGCGACGCTTGGATTGCTCGACGTCCAAGTCACGTTTTTGTTCGTCGCGTTCGAAGGCGCTACGGCTGCCTGTAACGTTTTCTTCCCCCCTACCGTCACCTGCAGGCTTGCGGGTGACAACGTGACGCCGCTTGCGGGAGTCTGCACATACGCGGAATTCATCTTCCAGACCTTTAACGACTTGACGACAATGGAACTCGTATTCGTATCTGCCCATAGCTGCAAACCTTTGGCATCCTCACGAGTTGAATAGGTACGCGTCGTGATGGACTTCAGGCCGTTCAAATAGGACTCTACCATGGATTTGTCCAGATAGATGTGCATCTTCACGTTTTCGGTTCCGATATCGACGGTGCCCTTTTGGATGCCTTTGTTCGTGCCCGCAACCGTCTTCGTCCGGTCCACGCCGTATTCATCCGTGCTGTTCTTGTAGTACAGCAAGGTCTCTTCTTCGCCATTCGGCGACCGGCGAACCTTCATCCCCACTTGATCGGCCGATCCTCTTTTGAGCTCTACTTCAATTTCAAGCGTGTCGCCGGATACAGCCGACAGCGCGGTATTCGCTGCGGCGAATGTCGTGTCGGTCGTAATATTCACCAGCTGCTGTCCTCGCAAAGACGCCAGCTCGCTAATGGGCTTGATTCCGAGTTTACCGTCTGCGCGGAGGTTCAATTCTACCGGTAATCCGGCATTATGCGCCCAGCCAGCATCCGATTCTTCTTGCGAGGAACGTTCCCCTTGCGCAATGGTGAACATGATATTCCGACCCGTTACCGGATCCGTGAATGCGCTCGGACCCGTGAATTTGAAGTCGCCGAAATCCATGAGTTGAGGCGCCTGCTGATCCGGCGTGAATTTCGCCGTGCCGCTGTTCCAGGTGCCAATCCAGTAATAAACTTCGACATCGGCTCCCGATCCGACTGGACTAATCGCAAGCAGATGCTTGCCGCCCCCAAGCGGCAGCAATACGGGGAGTTCCCACACCGCTCCCAAATGAGGATAAGCAGCCGTATTCGTTTGATACAATGGTCCCCGATAGGTCCAATTCATCAGGTTCGGATCTGTCGTGGAATAAACAGCCGCGGTTCCGCCCTGCCCCTCAATACCGGTACCCACCAGCATGAACCATGTCGAGCCATCCTTGAACACGTAAGGATCCCTGAATTCGCCCAACTTTCCTTGACCGGACTGCTGGGCAACGGCAAGCTTGGATTCCTTGATCCACTTCTTCAAATCGTTGTCTCCATCTTGCTTCACGGTGCTACGGGCTACGCCAACATTCTGATTACTGTTGATATACGGTCTGGCATCATTCCCCGCCGTGAAGAACAACGTCGGATTTCCCGCATCGTCGACCACCGCGCTTCCCGTCCAGTCGCCATCCGGGTCCACCTGGAACAACTCCGGCGATACGGCCGGCGGAAGATCCCGCCAATGCACCATGTCCTCGCTCACCCAATGTCCCCAATGCATGTTGTGCCAATAGGGACCATGCTGATTGTTTTGGTAGAAGAGATGATATTGCCCATTGTAATAGAGCGGCGCGTGAGGCTCGTTCATCCAATGACCTGGCGCGATTGCATGATAAGTGGGACGGTGTTTATCCCCGTCGTAGGTGCTTCGGTCAAACGTGAGATCGGCAGTTGGGAGGTTGCCGCCCAACTGCGTGAGATCATTCTGATAAGCGCTTTGTACCTCGGCGGCGCTGGCAGAGCCGCTGCTAATCTTCACTTCGTCAATAAGTCCGTTGAACATATTCAGGGGGAACACGCCGAGCTGCGTGCTCTGATTGTTTTTCCCGATCAGCAGGTTATTCGTTGAGGGTGTAATGGTGGAATTCGCCGGAATCGTCCGCGAAGCGACTTGCCGTCCATTCAGATAGAGCTTCATCGTCCCTTGCGTACCGTCGACCGTAGCCACGAGATGCGACCATTCGTACTTGGGAAGAGGTTCGTACGCCCATACCTCATACCAATTGCCGCCCGCCCCCACTTGAAACGACCAGGTTCCTCCGCGAAATACGCCAAGCGCGAATCCTTGCTTCGCGGCTTTGTCCTGCTGATTGACGATCGCGGAGATAACGCCGTTATCCCCCCATTCATACGCTCGCGGGGCGACCCAAGTCTCGATCGTCATCGCCGTCGATGGCGTAGCAATCGGTGCATGCGTCACCCATGTGGAATAACCGTCAAATAATAATGCGCCATTCGAGATGCCATCCGCTCGCCACTCCGGGGCACTCGATGGTTTATATACCGCGTTATTAAACTTATAATGTACGGGGTCGTTCGTATTTCCCACTGCTTCCTTCGTGGTTGTTCCGCTTCCTTCATCAAACCTCCATTCCGCCACTTTGGTTGTAGCCGCCTGGGCTTGGTCATACACCGGACATGAAGCGAGAACGAAAGGTATCGCGAGCATGACCTTCATCCATTTTGTACGATTGTACACTTCGTTTCCTCCTTATTTGTCGTCAACTCATGTAACCGCTTTCCATAATCCTCGTACGCTTTCCTTTCCTTCTAGACTGCCTCGCCAGCAACGATGGGCGTATCGACCACCTCCTTTCATAGATGAGGGCTCCGCCCCTTTGACCCCACTTTTGTTGCTCCCTCCTCCTTCTGCTCCCTCCCCCTTCCCCCTCCGCCGAGGGGAACCAGAGGGCTTTGCCCTCTGGACTCCCTATTTCGTGCTGACACGATTGTTCGCGGTTGGCGGGTTGGCTTGAGCTGGGCACGCTTTTGTCCTGACGGACAAAGCTTCAGTGGGTTTTGAAGTTCGTCCTAAGACATCTGCATGTGCGTAAACCGATCTACTATAGCCACGGCTGGCTTCACCAGCCATTTTTTTCTTAACCTGACTGCATTGCCCCCTTCATTCATATCCATTGCAATCCGAGGGTTCATCCCTTCCTGCGATCCTTGTCGGTTATGACGCCTCTTCGTAACAGTTCCTCTTCCAGCAGGCGGATGAAATCCTTACTGAGCCCCCATGCAATCGCGTCTTGATAGGCATCGATAAGTGCATCCGTCTCTGCCCGACCCAATCCCGGTGTGTCTGCCCCATGGATCAATTTCATCACCGCCTGCCTGTGCGAGGTGCATGCTATAACTGATAAATTCCTTGCTCGATTCGTTCCATGCAATATTCGGCAAATTTGTAGTAGTCGAAATCGTGATGCTCGTTTTCCTTCGTGAGGCCGCTGTAAAACAATCCCCACGCCACCTCGCGCACCATCGATACGTATTTCATATCTTGGAAAATGCGGAATGCCTCTTCTTCGCAATGCCCGAAATACAGCCTCAACCATTCCCGTTCTTCCGCTTCGCTGAACTGGTTAGTAAACGGAATGAGCGTCAATTCGAAGAACACGTCTCCAATCCCCGACAGCTCCCAATCGATGATCTGCAGCCGTTCGCCCGTATAGATCATGTTCACAAGGAAGGAATCATTGTGACAAAACTTGTTATTGTAGGTTTTGTCATCGCTCCGTTGATGCGCGATTTTGTCGATGCGGTTCAATAGTCGGTTCAGGCCATCCGGGCGCTTGACTTGAAACGAATCCGCCCCCTTCAAATAGCCATGAATCAAATCATAAGGCGTGCATGTTCGTTCCTGACTTTCCATGCCATGAATAACTTTGAGACGGTCCATAATCATGGTTTTGATGTTCTCGTCTGCCAGGTCATCTTTCGCTAGCATGCGTCCCTCGATAAATTCCGTGACCACATAGCGTTCAGGCTGATCATCGGCAATGACTTGAGGCGCAAATCCCAAGCGATGCGCCTTCTTCATCACTTCGATTTCAGAGCGGCGCGTCAGGTTTAAATATTCATTTTGCCTGCTATTGATGCGGAGGACATAGGCTTTTTGCTTGGTTTGCACTTTATACGTTTCGTTGCACAGGCCCCCGCCAAGCTGGTGATATTCCACGAATTCGCGCTCAAGCTCCGGGATCTCACGAATAATGTCGTCCACTTTCGTCTTCAAGCGAACTCACCTCGCCTCTTCTGTAGGAGTTGCTTTCTTAGAGGGGGCAGGCTGCACGCGCAGCCTGCCTTCCCGCTCCAAGCTTGCCTTACACGTAACCGCTCTTATTGGGCAATCAAGTTAGCCATCACCTGTGCGCTTTCCGCGCGGGTCACCTCGGCTTTTGGCGCGAATAGATCGCTGCCGCGGCCGTTAATAAGCCCCCAAGCTTGCGCTTTTCTTACAGCCTCCAGCGCCCAGCTGCTGATCGTCCCTTCATCCGCAAAGCCTTCCGCTTCGCTAGCAGCCGCCTTCGTGCCTGTCGCGTGCTCATAAGCCCGTACAAGCATAACGGCCATTTCTTCCCGCGTGATGATGGCATTCGGCGCAAATACGCGCTCAGACAGACCGGTCACAATACCCGCTTCGCTAGCAGCCGCCACTTCATCGGCATACCAGCTCGTATCCGCGACATCGATGAACGGTATCTTCTCTCGTGCTTGAAGTCCGAGCGCGCGCACGATGAACGTCGTGAATTCCGCGCGAGTCACAGACTTGCTAGGCGCAAACTGCGTTTGGTTGATGCCTTCAACAATGTGTTTCGCAGCTAGTTCCTTGATGACTTTCGCCGCCCAGAACGATTCACTCACATCCGCGAAGGATTTATCGTAGCTGAGAACCGCGTATGTGCTGAAATGATTGAGTTTGGCCGCTATTTTTCCGCTCTCGATCTTCCCGCCGACATACGCTATTGAACCGTCATCCGCCACGTAATAGATGCCGAGCAGTTCTTCCTTGGCAGGGTCCGACACTTGAAGCGCAATCGTAATGCGCTCGTCAAACTCGGATAACGGCTTCGCTACGCCGTCTTTATTCCTGATCGAAAGCGAGAAGTCCAGCATACTTCCGGCAACCGTCAGATCCGCCTTTGCCTTGGCCTCCGCTTTGTTCAACAGCTCGGTGCGATCGGTTTCAGATACCGGCTCCATCTTTAGCGAGATTGTCGCCTCCCTCCGTTGATCTTCCGGAAGCAGACTTTGCAGCTTAAGCCATACGCTGCCTGGAACTCGGACCGTAACATGGTCATTGGTCAGCTCGATAACATGCTTGTTGTCGAAAGCGGCGTTAGCGGGCAGCAGCACCTCCTTCGCATCATTGGCGATCGTAACGGCGATTTTGCCATCGCGATCAGCCTGAGGAAGGTTGACGACATTGGGTTTCGGATCGCTTGCTATCCCCCCGGTGCCCGGATTGCTTGTCGCATTCAGCGCAACCGGAACGCTCAGATTGTCAACATTGATATGTCCCCAGCCGCCTGTGCCTTGATCGACAATCTGAATGTAGAGACGCTCTCCTTTGTATGCTGATGCATCCCATGTAACACGGCGATAGGCTTCGTTGTTGTTTCCGGTCGCTTTCATTAGAATTTGATGATCGGAAGCGCGAACAAGAGCAACATAAAGCTTATCGATATCCATGCCGCCGCCAACCAAGAAGTTGATCTTGCCATCTCCGCCTAATTGGAACGTTTGAGATGTCAAGGAGCCTGTCGCAGCATCTCCGAGCTCGGGCGTAAATCCCCACAGATGATACCGGTCAGGATCTTTCGCGACCCAAGCCTGGCTGAAAGGACCGCCCCATCCCCAATCGTTGGCCTTCACGACGTTCTGATTCGCGAAGGATTGGCCTTCTACCGTCCAGCCTGACAAATCGCCTTTTTCAAAATCGGCATTTGGCAACTCGCCAACGGGCGTCGTAGGAGCTTGCGGGGCAGGCCAGCTGGCTTCCTCCGCGATCCCATAAGCCGCGTTCATTTCCCAAATCTGCAATTTCTGAATGGAGACCGGCCCGCCTTCGCTCCATACTTCAAGACCTAGCGCATCGCCGCGTGTCGGATAGATCCGGGAGGTGATGCTGTTCTTCCCGTTGGCATAAGCCTCCAGCATCGAACGATCCAGATAGACATGCAGCTTCAGCACGTCGCCATCGAGCTCCATCTTGCCGCTTTGGATTCCCTTCTGCACATCCGGATCCAGGGAAGACTTCCATCGGTCCAGACTCAAAAGCTGCTGCTCCGCATCATAGACCAGCTTGGTCTCCTCGTTGCCGTCCGCGGTCTTGCGAAGCGACAAGCCAAACTTCTTCGCCGTAGTCATGTTGGCTTCCAATACAATCTCCAGCATATCGCCCTGCACATGATTCAGCTTGGCGTTCGCCGCTCCAATCGTAGTCTGAGCAAGATCGACCAGCTTCTGGCCGCGGAGCGATTGCAATTCGGGAATCGGTTCCACGCCGAGCGTATCGTCGCCGCGCAGGGATAAGACGAGCGGCAATCCGCCATTATGCGCCCAGCCGGCATCATAATGCTGCTGTTCGGAACGACGATCCTGCGCGATGCTGAACAAGATCGAACGTCCCTGCCCATCCACCATGCCGCTCGGTCCTGTGAAGTGTTCGCCGTAATCGAACAAACGAGGGTCCTCGTGGTCGGGAACGAATTTGTTGCTCGCTTTGTCCCAGGTACCAATCCAATGGAAGACGTACTTCACGTTGTCCGCGTCGTAGTGGTCGAACCACGGATTAATGAAGAAGGCGTATTTCATCGTTCCCTTGCTGTCCTCGCCCAGCGGCAGCAGCACGGGAAGCTCCCAGACTTGCCCGGTTTGGTGGTATTTCTCATAATCGCCAACGAAGAACGGATGCTGGTAGGTCCAGTTCACCATATCATCCGACGTATAGAGTAACGCCGTTCCGCCTACGTCTTTAATTCCGGAGCCGACCAATTGGTACCAGGTATCGCCGTCTTTCCAGACGTAGGGATCCCGGAAGTTGCCGTACCACACTTCGCCTTCCTCCGCCGGCAAGTTCGGCGCTTGGGTGGTGACCGGCGTTCCGTTATACACCCATTGCTTCAGATCGACATCGCCGTCATCCTTGAAGGTGCTTCTCGCAAGTCCCGTCGCCTGATTCGGCGTTGCCTTGTCATCCCCGGCCGTGAAGAATAACGCGGGGTTGCCAGTATCGTCGACGACCGCGCTGCCTGACCATACGCCGTCGGGCGTTTCCGAACCCCCATCCGGAGCAAGGGCAACCGGCATGTCCTTCCAGTGCACCATATCCTCGCTCACCGCGTGCCCCCAGTGAATTTGATGCCAATAAGGACCTTGCGGATTAAACTGATAGAAGATGTGGTACTTGCCTTCGAAGTAGAGCGGAGCGTGCGGTTCGTTCATCCAGTGGCCAGGCGCGATCAGATGATATTGAGGCCGATAGCGGTCTCCATCGTAATCGCTGCGCTCATAATCCATCGATGGCGTCGGGAGGATGCCTCCCTCATACTCGGATGTCACGGTCTGGTAGTCGTTCTGAATCTCTGCTTGGGTAAGGGATCGATTGAGCACTTTCACTTCATCGATCATGCCATTGAACATATTGGCGGTGAAAACCCCGTTAATCAACGCGCCGGCGTTGTTTTTACCGATCATAAAGTCCGTATTCGCGGGGGAGATGGGCAGCTTTTTCTCCGCCGTCGCCGTGCCGACCAATTCGCCGTTCAAATACAGCTTCAGCTTGCCGTCCGTTTTACTGTAGGTCGCCGCGATGTGAGACCATTCGGATTTAGGGAGCGGCTTATCATCTGCTGCCCATGCTTCCACCCATTTGCCGTTAATTCCGACCTGGAACGACCACTTTCCATGACGGCCCATCCCCAGGATGTAACCGGTGCGTGCATCGCTGTCATACTGATTCACAATCGCGGACAGCTTCCCTTGGTCGCCCCATTCATAAGATCTTGGAGAAACCCACGCTTCAACGGTCATCTCATCGGCGGGTTTGGCGATCTCCTTCGCGGGTCTGGCGATCCAAGTCGAGTAGCCGTCGAAGAGCAACCCTTTGCCATCTACGCCGTCTCGCCATAACGGTTCGCTATTCGGTTTATACTTGGCATCGTTGAATACATAGTGAACGGCGTCATCCATCTTGCGAACCTCTTCATGAGCCGCTGCTCCCTGCCCCTCGTTGAAAGGCCAATAGCCGACCAAACCCGACCCTTTCACCTGAAAGTCATCGACGTTAAGATGACCGGCCCGATCCTGATCCACGACTTGGATGTAGAGCTCTTGGCCGAGATAAGGGGTTGCGTCCCAATTGATCCGGGTATAGGCTTCCGACTGATTGCCGGTCGCTCGCATCAGCACGGCGCCATCTGAAGCACGCACCAAGGCTGCGAAGAGCTGCTCTTCGTTGGCTCCGCCTCCCAAGAGAAAACGGACGAAGCCGGTTCCGCCCAACCGGAACGGAGTAGAAGTTAACGTGCCGGTATGCTCGTCATCTTGATCGTAGCCTGATACGTGATAAGCGCCTTCTTGACCATATGGCGTTGAATCGTCACCGAATCGAGATTGATTCGTCACCGCGCCTGCGAAGGCTTCGCCTTCCGCTGTCCAACCGCTTAAGTCGCCGGTTTCAAAGCTTGGATTTTCAATGGTGTCCGTTATTGAGGCGTACAGATTGGTTGCCACTACGCCGTCCGTCGGCACGGCTTCATGATAGGTGAAGAAGGCATCGGCGAAAATCATCCCCCAATCCGACTCGGCATTGTCCACGATTTCGAGGTAGAGGTTCTCGTCGAGATGCTTCGACAAGTCGGCCTTGTATTGAACCAAGTTGGCCAGCCGCATGCCTTGATCGATATTCGGGAAGTTGACGTCGGCGAATTCCGTATTGCCGTAACGGGCGATCAATTCATCCGTGTCCGCATTGTATACGTCCACATGCACAAGATCGGTGTGTTTGCCTCCGCCCAGCTTAAACGTCATCCAGCCCGATCCGCCCAAGGTAAAGGTAGACGAGCGAAGGATACCCGTGTTCTGCTCGTCGTACATCCAGCCGTCAAGATGGTAGCTGCCCTCTTGTTCAAACGGGATGCGCTCCTCCCACCAGGTCGTATCGCCAGAGACGCTGCCCGGTCCAAAGGCATTGCCGGCAACAACCGTCCAGCCCGATAAACCGCCGGATTCGAAACCCGGATTGCGGAGCTCGTACCGAACAGGCTGATAGAGATTGTTTGCGAGCACGCCTTCGGTAGGCGTACTCGTCAGATAGGTTCGGATATCGTCGGCGAATACAACTCCCCAATCGCTCGTTGCACCGTCTACAATTTCAACATAGAGATTCTCGCCTATAAACGCTCGCAGGTCGGCTCTATACTGCACCATATTCGCCAATCGCAGCCCTTGGTCGACATGCGGGAAGTTAACATCGGCGAATTCCGTATTTCCATAACGCGCCACCAGCTCGCCGCTATTGGCGTCATAGACATCGATATGTACCAAATCCGTATGCTTGCCGCCCCCGAGCCGGAATGAAATCCATCCGCTTCCGCCCAGTTTGAACGTGGTCGACCGCAGTTTCCCCGTCTTCTCCTCCGGGTATTTCCAGCCATTCAGATGATACTGCCCCTCCTGGTGATAAGGAATTTTCTCATCCCAATAGGTCGTTTCATCGGATAGGCTCTCGGGACCGAACGCCTCGCCTTCAACAACCGTCCATCCGCTCATATCCCCTGATTCAAATCCGCCGTTTTCGATCTCCTTTACTGCCGGGTCGTACAAATTATCGGCTCGAACACCCTCGCTTGGTTTGGACGCATGAAAGGTATTGAAGGCGTCCGCGAACAGCAGCCCCCAATCGGAAGTGCCGTTATCCACGAGTTCAATGTACAGATTCTGGCCCAAATAAGGGCTTAAATCCGCTTTATACTTCGCCAAGTTAGCCAAATGCAGCCCAAGCTCCACATTCGGGAAATTCTCGGCGCTCCACTCCGTATTCCCGTATCGAGCCAACACTTCGCCCGTGTCCGCGTTGTGGATTTCAACATAATTCCGATCCGTATGTCGGCCCCCGCCGAGCATAAACGTTATCCACCCGGATCCGCTCAAGGCGAACGTAGAAGAACGAACTCTTCCCGTTGCCGCCTCTTCATATTTCCATCCATTCAAGTGGTAGGTTCCTTCTTGTTGATAGGGAATGCCTTCGGCCCAATACATCGTCTCCTTCGATACGCTGTCAGGTCCGAATGCGCTCCCCTCGATTACCGTCCAACCTGTCATATCGCCGGTTTCAAAGCCGGGATTCTCGACGGTATTCGGATATACCGAAGCGCTGACGGATGGGGATACTTGCTCCTTCGCAGGGAAAGGCGCGATTTCTTCCGCGTAGGCACGATCAAGAGCGCTCCCAAAACCTGTCGTAAATATGAGAGAGCCAATTATGGCTTGGATCAAACGTAAACGAGTTTTCTTTTTTATCACGCGACTATCCCCCATTTATCCAAATATAGCGCTTACATTTTGTCGAAATTCATTCTCCCCAACTAGACGGACCTCGCTCCATGCTGCATGCCCAATCTTACGATCGTGAACGCAAACCAAGGAGCGCCTATCTGTGTATAGTTGGAGAGAACAACCGCTGCGTATTACCTTATTAATGCTTCTTTTGCTAAAGCCAATGCGCCGCATAACCCCGCATTCCCAGCCAAGGCAGGCGGAACGATATACGTTTCCAGGTCGGTGGAAAACACAGGATGCTGCACATAACGGTTAAGATGACTTTTCACATGTTCTCGTATTCGAGGAAACAGATGCGCTTGATTCATAATGCCGCCGCCTAGAATGATGACTTCTGGAGAGAGAATAAGGATGTAGGTAGCCAATGCCTGACCAATATAGAAGCTCTCCAATTCCCAAGCGGTATGAGCGGCATCCAATTGGACCGCTTGGGTCTCCCACCTCTTCTCGACCGCCGGGCCGGATGCCATCCCCTCCAGACAATCGCCGTGAAACGGACAATTCCCTGCATAGCTGTCCAGCAGATGCCGCTTCACGACGATATGCCCCATCTCCGGGTGCAGCAGGCCATGTACCAGATTTCCTTCGACGATCGCGCCGACGCCAATCCCCGTCCCGACCGTCATATAGAGACAATTGCGGAGCCCCTTGGCCGCCCCCCAGACAGATTCGCCCAAGGCCGCCGCATTCACATCGGTATCGAATCCAACCGGAATATCCATGAATCGCTGGACATGATCCAGTATGCGATATCCGCTCCAATGCGGTTTCGGCGTGCTTGTGACCGAACCATATGCGGGGCTTTGCGGGTTGACATCGATAGGTCCGAACGTGCCGATGCCTAATGCCGCGATTCCCTTGTTCGCGAAGAAGGACATCGCCTGATCCAACGTCGCTTCCGGCGTCGTGGTCGGAATCGAAATTCGTTCCACGATTTGCCCGTCCGTCGTGCCGATTCCGCATACAAACTTAGTGCCTCCGCCTTCAATAGCGCCTAACAGCATATCCCCCACCTCCCTATCTTGGCATCGACGCATACGCGTAGATGGATTGGAGCGGATGGAAGTCCAACCGATGAATGATCGCTTCGCCGCCGTGGGTGTACAGCTCCAAGCCTACGCTTGAAGGATCCGGGAAGATTTGATCCGTTATGACCACTTCCCCGTCATTGGCAAATAGCTCAACCGAAGAATGGTCGACGAATAGATGAAGGCGAATACGGCCTTCAAGGGGCTCCAGCTGTGCATCATGCTTGCACGCAAATTGACGATGGAATTCGCTCTCGCCGGAATCGCTTCGACAAACGAATAACGTTCTCTCCGCAGCGCGATATCCGACCACGGTCTTTTCCGTATCCGAGGCGCGAAGGTGGAACCCGACTTCCTCCGCGAGGCCCGCTTCCAATTCGCAGATCAGCTCGTATCGATCGCCAGTTAGCCCCGCCAGTAGATTATCGCCGGGACGAATGGTGACCCCCGCCCATTGCCGGCTCTGCCCCTGCTCCCTCAATGCCTGGAACTCCGGGACCGGTTGCTGTACGAGTCGCGTACCGAGAGGCGTAAGGCGCAGCCGCAGCTCTCGGGGAAGCGTCATCGCGCTTCGCCATTCCTGTGTCGGCGTCAAATTGCTATACTTCCAGTTGCTCATCCACCCAATAAACAGCTTCGCCCCATCCGGACGCTGTACATCCGACCATGTAACACCTGCATAATTATCACGACCGTGATCAAGCCACAAGACGCTTGCGGCATCATTTTCGTTCGTAAAGGTAATGCCGTCGAACTCGCCAACGAAATATTGCGTTCTGGAGCCCTCCGGATAATCGGGATGATCACCGATGCTGATAATAAGCACCCACTTGCGCGCGTCATCGGAGCCTTCGATTGGCAGCTCAATGAGATCCGGGCATTCCCATACCCCCTCATGGGAACCTTCCGTCATGCCGAATTCGCTTGCGAAGGTCCAGCTCTTTAAGTCATGAGAGACGTAGAACTGAGCACGATCAAAGGCAGCCAGCACCATGACCCAATGCTGCTTCGGTTCATGCCAGAATACTTTCGGATCCCGGAAATCGGTATGCGCCTCGTTCGCCAGAACGGGGTTGTTCTCGTACATCGTCCAGCTTCTGCCTTTATCCGAACTGTACGCCAAGCTTTGCCGCTGTCTAGGGCGGTCGGAGTCCGGGTACTGATCTGCGTGCGTGAAGATCGCAACGAGGCCCGGGCCGCCGCCGAAGAAACCGCTGCTGTCCTTCCAATCCACGACCACGCTTCCAGAGAAGATAAAACCGTTGTGATCCGGCTTCAATGCGATCGGCATGTGCTCCCAATGGACAAGATCCTGACTGATGGCGTGGCCCCAATGCATCGGCCCCCAGGTGGTTCCATTCGGGTGGTGTTGATAAAAGAGATGATACTCCCCTTCGAAGTAAACCATGCCGTTCGGATCATTCATCCAATTGGCAGGAGGCGTGAAGTGAAATTGCGGTCGGTATTTTTCATCGATGATTGTCGTTGTCATTCCTGTTCATCCTTCCATCTGAAAGCAAAAGCCTTATTGTTGCATGGGTAACAAACCGGAACAGCTGCGACATTGCTCCGGTTTGTGCTGTGCGTTATGTGCGGGTTGTCATCGGCTTGCTTTAGGTATTGTTTTTCTTGAATTCGTCATAGCCCTTTTGATAAATCTCGAGCAGCTCTTGCAGACCGATCTGGTCCAGCTTCTTCAGGTAGCCGTCCCATTCTTCCTCGACGCCGCCGGACATGAGCCATTTGGCTTTCATTTGTTTCGTATATTCTTTGAGCTGGGTCTCGATTTGGTTGATTTTGTCCAGATCTTCCGCGGAGAAGAAGACGAACGGATAATTTTCTTTTACTTGATGCGGGAAGTAGTATTGCTCCAATTCGTCCAGACGCTGCTTCGCGCGCGGCTCCATATCGACGAGCGTGCCGAATGCATCTTTCGTGATGACGGTCGGTCCGCCTGGCGCTACCTTAATGCGGTATTCCCCGGCCGTCGTGCCAGCCGGAACCGGCAGGTTGACGAGCTTGCCGTTCTCTTCCTTGTATACTTCGCCAATAGGTCCCCAATGCGCTTGGATCGCCGTCTTCGGATCATACAACTGGTCGACCCAGCGCGCGGTAATTTCCGGCTGCTTGTTCGCTTTCGTGATGACGAACGAATCGCGGGAGTACTCGGAATAGTTCGTTTTGCCGATGACGATTTCGCCTTTGTTGTTTTTGAGCGGCGGCATCAGAACATAGTCTTTCATTCGCTCTTCGCCGACAATCTCAGGGCCTTCCCACCAAATGAAGGAGCCCAGCGTCATATCGGCCGTTTTGCCTTTCGCCTTCAGCTTCTCGGCATCCATGCTGGCGATTTCCGGATCAATCAAACCTTCTTCATACCATTTGTGGTAATAGGCGATCGCTTCTTTATATTCTGGAAGGGCCAGCGAGTAATGAACCTTGCCGTCTTTGACGATGCGATGGTCGTCCGTCGTGACGTCCGGCGCGCCAAACATGCCCAGCAGGTCGCCTTCGTTCCCGCACCAGCCTTGGAACCACCAAGAGAGCGGGATAACCGTACCCTTGCCATTCACATTGTTATCCTTGAATGCCTTCAATGCAGCATGGTACTCTTCCAGCGTGGTCGGTACCGCAAGACCCAACTGATCCAGCCATGTCTTGTTGATGAACATCTGGTTCGGCATGCCGATCAGATTCATCTCTTCCGCATATGGCAGCGAGTAGATATGACCGTCGGGCGCCGTTACGACCGCTTTCAAATCGGGACGGGCTTCAAACAGCTTCTTCAGGTTCGGCATATACTTATCGATCAGGTCTTCCAGCGGGATGATCGTTCCTTCGCTGCCATACTTAATCAAGTCGTAGTCGGAGAATTGCGCATTATAGAAGGCATCCGGAAGATCGTTCGTCGCCAAGAGCAGGTTCTTCTTCTCTTGATAGCCGTCGCTCGCGATATTATTCCATTCAATCCGGACATTCGATTGTGCTTCGAGATTCTTGAAGATGGTCATCTCCTCGAAGCTTGGAGCTAACGGATTTTTAGGAGATACGAATTTAAGCGTGACTTTATCCTTCACGATCGGGTATCCAGTCAAATTGATATCGTTTACCGCCGCGGCGTTACCGTCTTTCGACGAAGTAGATTCCGAATCATTAGACGACTTGTTACATGCCGTAAACACCAGGCTTGCAGAAACCAACAGCAATAAGGATGAAGCATATCTTCTCTTCATGTTCTATTCCTCCCGTTTTTCTTTGGTCAAGCAACCACCCTTTTTACTTCACGTGCGACAGTTATTCCGGTATGGACCACCCCCTTAAGTGCGGCTTTCCTTTTGCTCGATTAGCCTTTCACGCTGCCGATCATGACGCCTTTGACAAAATAACGCTGAATAAACGGATAGACGACGAGCAGCGGCAGCGAGGCAATCACGATGACGCCATACTTTAACAAACTGGCTACCCGCTGCTGGACTTCCGCCGATTCCACATCGGTCACGAATTGGCTGGCCAGCTCATTTTGGATGACCAAAATGTTGCGCAGCACCAGCTGAAGCGGATATTTGCTCTCATCTCCCAGATAGATAAGCGCATCGAAGAACGAGTTCCAATAGCCTACGGCGTAGAACAATGCCAATACGGCGATAATGGCCTTCGAGAGCGGGAGCACGATTTTGGCAAAAAAGGTGATATCCGAGCATCCATCGATCTTCGCTTGCTCGAGCAGCTCGTTTGGAATCGTATCTTGGAAAAACGACCGTGCGATGATGACATTAAATAGCGAAACAGCCTTGGGCAGAATTAATGCCCACATCGTATTGATCAAGTGCAGCTTCTTGATGACGAGATAAGTAGGAATCAGCCCGCCGGAGAAGAACATCGTAATAAGCAGGTACACCATGATCGTGTTCCGCCCATATAAGTCTCTGCGCGATAAGGCATATCCGGCCAGGACGGTGAACGTCACGTTAATAACGGTCCCAACGCTCGTGTACAAAATGGTATTCTGGTACCCGCGCCAGATACTGCTCTCTTGAATAATGCGGGAGTAACCCTCCATCGTGATGCCTTTCGGCCAAATCCACATCTCGCCATTAAGAACGGACGAGGGATTGCTTATGGAAGCGATAAAGACGAAATACAAAGGATACAGCACAATAAGCGCGATGACCGATAGAATCGAATAGTTCAGGATGTCGAATAGAAGATCGTTTCGCGACCTTAAGTGTGATTTTGTCTGACCGACGGACACGGTTCGTCCCTCCTAGAATAAGCTTGTATTGGACAGTTTTTTGGCGGCTTTGTTAACGGCCAAGAGCAGCACAAGATTGATAACGGAGTTGAATAAACCCACCGCCGCGGAGAAGCTGTATTGAGACTGCTTCAGCCCCACCTTGTACACATAGGTCGATATAATTTCCGAGCTCGGTAGATTCATCGGCGTCTGCAGCAGATAGGCCTTCTCGAAACCAACGCCCATCACATTGCCGACCGCGAGAATCAAGAGAATAATAGCCGTAGGCATAATCGAAGGCAGATCGACATTCAAGATGCGCTGCCACTTCGTCGCGCCGTCTACGATGGCCGCTTCATGAATTTCAGGATTCACGCCTGCCAAGGCCGCTAGATAGACGATGGCGCTGAAACCTGTCGCTTGCCAGACATCCGATAAGATGTAAATCGCTTTGAAATACTCCGGTTTAGACATAAACAGAATCGGATCATTGCCGGTCAGATGCACAATCGCCTGATTGATGATCCCTGTAGGCGAGAGGAAGACCAGAATCATGCCAGACAAGACGACAGTCGAGATAAAGAACGGGGCATAAACCGTCGTCTGAACGAACTTCTTAAATCGCAAGTTGGAAACTTGGTTCAACATCAACGCAAGAACGATCGGCAGAGGGAATGTCACGATGAGGCCAAGTACGCTAAGACCAAGCGTATTGCCAACCACCTCTTTGAAGTTATAGGAAGTAAAGAATCGCTCAAAGTGCTCGAAACCTGCCCATGGACTCCCTAAAATCCCTTTCGTAACGGAGAAATCCTTAAACGCGATGATGACCCCGTACATCGGCCAATAAGCGAAAATCGCAAAATACAAAAGCGTGGGCAGCAAAAAAAGATAAAGCTGATAATTGTTCGCAATCGATTTTAGTCGCCTAGACTTCAAGTGGACTTGCCTCACTTTCAAATTATTTTGAAACGTTTCCATTTTCACGTTTAGTTGCCCCCTTTTTCAAGAATAGGAAACGGTTACATCTTCTGTTTTTGAAACGTTTCCATTTTTCGGATCAGGTGATGATCCGTTTTATTATTTTTGAAACGTTTCCAAATTGCCGGGAAAAAATCAGGCCCTGCGTAATTAGCTCTACGTTGTTTCTCCGGGCCTGAACTGTACGGGAAGCCTAACTGTGTCTAGCGGGACCGCCGCTCCAGCGATTCGGCTTAAAAGCAGCCTTACCGAGGTGCGGGCCATCTCCTCTACCGGCTGGCGAATCGTCGATAGGATGGGATGAAAAAGCGTGCTGTCTTGGATGCCGTCAAAACCGATGACTTTCACGTCCTGCGGTACCCGAATACCGTATTTCTGCGCTTGATCAATATACTTGGCTGCAAAGATATCCGTGATGGCAAATACGCCATCCACCTCGCGGTGCTCCCTAACCTTGAAGAAATTCCCGAAATACTTCAGATCATCCATGACCGGGTCCGGCTCTTCATAGACAGTATAGTCTAGACCTAGCGACTCCGCTTCATCGATGAATCCCTTCTTCCGAAGCATGGTCTCGCTGAACACGGATGTTACGACGCCCAGGAAAGCAGGCTTACGAACACCAGCCTTGTACAACTCCCGCATGGCAATCCGGCCGCCGGTGTAATTATCCGCCGTTACGCATGGAACGGATTTAGAAAAATGGCGATCGATACTCACAATCGGGATCTCCGTATCGAGACTGCTCTCGATATCGTTATACGTAATCCCGAGAACCCCGGCTACCTTATTCTGGCTGAGCATATCGAAGTAATACAATTCCTTGGACGGCTTGCCTCCGCTGTTGCACAAGATCAATTTGTAGCCTTCACGGTCCAATTCATCTTCGATATAATAAGCAAGCTCGGAGAAAAACGGATTCCATATGCTCGGAAGCAACAGCGCGACTAAATTTGATTTTTGCATCTTGAAGTTTCTGGCGATTTCATTCGGGACATAATTTAACTGCTTAATCGCTGCCAGAACCTTTTCCCGCGTCTTCGGCTTGACCGATGGCTGATTGTTAATGACACGCGATACGGTTCCGACCCCAACGCCAGCCAATTCCGCAACATCTTTCAAATTGGACAATCTGATTCCTCCTGATGCATGAAGCCTCTTTCCTTGATATCCATATACTAACACCATTTTGGAAACGTTTCAATATCGACTTTCAAAAAAACTTCCACCATTGATCAGGCGCTCGAACCGCCGCCATCGTTCGGCATGGATCTGCCGGCAGAGGGTTAGCCTTAGACAAATATAATCGCGGCAATCCGTTCAGCGATCGCCGCGATGAAGTCAACCGGATAGTAGCGTGCCAAGAAGATTATGGGCCACCGATCAAGTCTCTCCTCACTCCTGTCGGTCACCAGCACGGTGTCGCCAATGGCCAAGAACCGCGGCTTGCTTATACGCCCGATCCGCTTCGTTCTATTTGACTGTCTAAAGCTGGATAGTCCGTATAGCCGCGACGCCCCGCGCCATAAATAGTCGTTCGATCCGGTTGATTGAGAGGCGCGCCTGTTTGAATTCGTTCGACGACATCCGGATTTGCCAGCGCCCATATACCGATTGGCGCCATATCCGCAAGCCCTGCATCAATATCGGCGGCCAGTTGATCGAGCGGCCGACCTGCGCGATTCACCAGCAGCGGCCCTCTCCAGGTTGAACGGATGTCACGCAGCAAGACCTCGTCTTCCTTTTGAGCGACGTGAAGATAGGCCAGATGTAATTTGGCCAGCTCCTTGACCAGGTAACGGTACGTATCGGGACCGCTGCTTCCTTCATTGATACCGCCGAGCGTATTTCCTGGAGAAATGCGGAATCCGGTACGATCTGCACCGATTTCTTCCACGATCGCTTTCGTGACCTCGAGGGTAAAACGTGCTCGATTCTCAATCGATCCGCCGTATTCATCCGTACGCGTATTGCTGTTCTCAGATAGAAATTGTTGAATCAAGTACCCATTGGCCCCATGGATTTCCACTCCGTCGGCACCCGCTCGGATCGCGGCTAAGGCTGATCTGGCATGATCCTCGACCGTTTGTTTGATTTCAGCCAACGAAAGCTCGCGAGGAACGGGAATATCCTGCATGCCGGTCGCCGTGTAGATCTGCGTGCCGGGGGCGATAGCCGATGGAGCGACCGGTTGTCGATGATGAGGCGTATTATCCGGATGCGACATCCGGCCGGCATGCATCATTTGAATGAAGAGATTGCCCCCTGCAGCGTGTACGCGATCGGTTACTCGCCTCCAGCCCTCGACATGCGCAGTCGTATAAATGCCAGGCGAGTTCATGTAACCTTGCCCGTCGTCGGAAGGCTGCGTGCCTTCGCTGATTAATAGGCCCAGCGATGCGCGCTGCTCGTAATATTCCGCCATGATATCGGTCGGGGATCCATCGCTCAGCGCCCGCGATCTCGTCATCGGCGCCATGGCTAAACGGTGAGATAATTGCATACGACCAACTTTAATCGGGCTCCATAATTTCGTTGTCATTGTAATCGCTCCTTTATTTTAGGTTGCCGGCAATGTATTAACCGTAACGCCATTTTATGTAGCTGGCAACACATTTGGCGGGATTATTTCATTCCTCTCATGCTACCAACCGCTGATCGTACCTGATGTCGACGCCTTTGCCTTCCGGTCGACTAGGAAAACGACAATGATGACCGGACTATCCGTGCGCAGAATCGGTGGAGCGTCATCATCGTCAACGATGAAACCATCTCCTTTAGCAAGAGCATGCCCCTCGACCTCGACGCTCCCGCGCATGATATAAACAAAGGGACTCATCCCCTCCGCTTCGGGAATCCTCAGCTCTTCCCCTTCCCGCGCATGGATGTCATACATCATCACTTGATTACGGAAAATAAGCGGGGCCCCGGAACCCTCGGGTCCGGCGATAAATTGCCAAGTTCCGTTCGCATAATCTGCAGGACGAGCATAGAACTGCACCCCCGGCGGCAAATCCTGCTCCTGCGGCCGCACAAAAATCTGCAAGGCTTCAAGCGTCTCCTCCATATTGGTCTCCTCGTGGGAAAAGCCGCTTCCTGCATTCATGAGCATCAGCACATTCCTCGACAGCGCGTTCACGGCGCCGCTTGAATCGAGATGGGCGATCTTCCCGCTAATGAAATAGCTTAGAATTTCGTCATTCCGATGCTCATGCATCGGAACCGTGTTGTTTGCTCTTAACGTCGCATGATCAACTACACTTAACGGCCCGAACGCTCCGTCAAGACGGGAAGATGCCGCAGCCTTACCGGGTCTGATTCGTCTGATTTGAAATGGACCGCCTGCTCCCATCGTTGGGGTTTGATTGGCATACAAGATTTGAACCAAAGAATCACGCTCCTTTCGCAATCGCAGTCTCATTTTTGAATATATGTTGCCGACAACATAAATGTAACAGAATAACGTATGGTCGGCAACATATTTTTGTGCGACATTCTTGTCATTTTATTTTTACGCATGTATAATAACGACACGATTGGAGGTTGTACCGATGGAGCACCTGAACGAGGAAGCACCTAGCAGACAACACGATGATAAAGAACTGAATACCGCGCAGCGATATCCCGTCAGCTTCTCCATTTTCGCGTTGGCACGTTCGCATCGCGCTCTGGCGGGACAAATGCTGCGCGATATCGGATTATTTCCAGGGCAGGAAATCATGCTTTTGCAGCTATGGGATAAAGATGGCCAGTCCCAGCAAAGCTTGGGCCGCACCATCGGCGTCGACCATTCTACCGTCGCCAAGTCGGTCAAACGACTCGAGGAGTCCGGGCTCGTGACGCGTACCCGCTCGCCGGAAGATGGGCGCGTAACGCTCGTGTGGCTTACCGAAGCCGGCCGCAGCCTCGAAGCAAAGGTAAACGGCATCTGGGAAGAGCTCGAGCGGATCACAGTCAACGGACTGACCGAGGCAGAGCGAAAGCAGCTTGCAGCATTGGCACAACGCATTGCCTCTTCTGTTGATTCAGCCATTAAAAACTAAAAGCCGAATGCTCCTTTTTGGGGATATCGGCTTTTCTTGGCGCAAGAATAATGACGGCGAACGCAATTGGCACGTTGACCAAGACAGGTCTGCGTTCCGATTTTTATTTTGACCAATCGTTCTGATTAAGACAAAAAGGAATGAAGCACCTTGCGACGCTTCATACCTGTTCCAGTACGGACAGCGTAACCGCGGTAATCTGATCGATGACGAGCGGGTCGTCCGTTAATTTGGCGACTTGCGTCAGCCCATAACGCACATGGTACAAGTACCGCATCAAGGCCCGCCTATCCCGGTTCGGGCTGAATTCGCCCTGCCGCTGGCCGCGCACCAACGCCTCGTATAGCGCCTCGGTTTGTCATGGTTCGTTCCTCCAATTAGTTGGTTTTATATTCAGATCATTCAGTTCGAAATCCACGAATAAAAATATGCGTTCGCGCCGTCCCGCTTCAACACCCTCTACACGTAATGAACGGATCTACCTTCTAATGCCGAATCGACAATAAGGCCGAAATCCAACTGTTTGGAAATAAGCGCCTTCTCCCGCGGGTTCCATAACGCATCCCTATCTCCCACCGGAGGCTGGAGCTTGCCCGGTCGGGGATGAACGAGCTACGGTATGCCTTCAGCGCTTTAGACAATCCGTCGGCGTAAATGTAGACATGTTTTCAACTCCGTTTCATACTAGACCGATTATTCCGAAATAATGTATAGTAACCGAGGCTAATAACTCTTGCAATGCTTCATCCGCAAAGCGGTCGCTTCGTTCCGTCCCAAGTCGGAGAACACGACACGACCCGAGCCCGATTATGGCGGCCGCTATTTGCTGTAGGATGAATAGGGGCTGTAATAAGTTTCCATCCAACCGCCTTATCAATCCTTTTCGATCGCCAATAATCAATAGGAGGTATAGATTGCGTTATGACTGCTTTACCGCAACAGGCCCCGGGCGGGGAAGTTTCACACCGCGCATATGAAACGCTGGTCACTCCCTATCTGAACGAACTGCACGGCTACTGCTGCTTTCTGACCCGGTCCGCTTGGGATGGCGAAGACCTCCTGCAGGATACGCTCTACAAGTTCTATCGTTATTCGCTGCGCCAGCCGCTTATCAAGGATGCGAAAAATTTGCTTTTTTGCATCGCGCGCAATTTGTGGATCGATCAGTTCCGTCGTCAAAAAAAGCAGCATGCCGCCATGCTCGTCGCTCCCCTTCCACCGATTAGTTACGTGGATACGAATTATTGCGAGGTGACCGCCGTACTGGAGTGGCTGGCGGAACGACTTCCGGAACGCCAACTGAGCATATGGCTGCTGGCGAATTATTTCGGCTATTCGATGCGCGAGATTGCTTTGGAAATCAACACCACCATTCCGACGGTCAAGGCGGTTTTGTTCCGTACCCGTGAACTTATACGCGGCAACCGATCGGTTGAAATCCGAAAGGTGATTCGGCCCGAAGTGGAACATTGGAGCAAAGCCATCATCCGGGAATGCCCGCAGACCATTATCCGGGGGAGGCTGACCGTTTGAATGCGCTCATTCGTTTTTCGATGAACAAAATCGCCGCCATCATGATCATGATCACGATCTTGTTCGGCGGCGGCCTGTTTGCCGGAAGCTCCCTCAAAGTCGAAAACATGCCGGACGTTTCCTTTCCTTATTTATTCATTACAACGGCTTATCCCGCATCGCCGCAGGACGTCATGACGCTGGTCACGGCGCCGATTGAAACGAAAATCGCGAATATGCCGGACCTGGAACTGATCTCTTCCACGTCCAATGACGGACTTTCTTCGATATCGCTTCAATTCCGGAACGGCATCGATGTCGATAAGACCAAGCAAGAGCTGGAGAGCTTGGTGCAGGAGATCGACCTTCCGGCATCCGCCAGCAGGCCCAAAGTGGCTTCCGTCGGTTTTGCCTCCATCCCGGCTTATTATCTTGCCGTCTACGCCGATGAAGGCATGTCGCAGCTCGAGCTCGACCGGATTTTTGAAGAGAAGCTCAAACCGGGCTTTGAAGCCCTGGGCGGCATTGACCATCTGGATGCCATTGGAAGCCGCTCCTCCTCGCTTGATATCCAGATTGACGCCGGCGCGGTAACCGCCTACGGCATGTCCCTTCCCCTCGTAACGAATGCGATACAAGGCGCGCTCCAGGGAGGATCTGTCGGCAGCGTGAAGCTGGACGGGCATACGCAGACCGCCCGCGTGACCGGGAATCTGGACAGCACCTACAACCTGCATCATCTGGAGATGACCACGCCCGGCGGCCAAACGCTGCTGCTTCGCGACATCGCCAAAATTAAAATGATCCACGCTTCCGAATTCGTCGCCAGAATCGACGGAAAGCCGGCCATCGGCGTTCATCTCTACAAAACAAAAGCGGCCAATGCGGTTCATTTCTCGAACGAAACCAACGCGCTGCTCGAACAATGGGCCGACGCGTATCCGGACATTCATTTCAAAAAAGTGTATGATGCCGCGGATGAAGTCACGGAATCGATCAGCGGCCTTCTTCGCGAAGGATTGATCGGGATTGCGCTCGCCTCGCTCATGATACTGGTGTTCCTGCGCAATTTCCGGATGACGCTCATCGTCCTGGTATCCATTCCGCTGTCCATCCTCATTACCCTCATGATGATGCACGGCATGAACCTTACCCTTAACGTCATGTCGCTGGGCGGGATGTTTATTGCGGTCGGCCGGATCGTGGACGACAGCATCGTCGTGATCGAGAGCGTATATACCCATTTGCAGCGGGCTCAGGAGCGGAATGAATCCGTCATTCTGCTGGCCACCCGGCAAGTGGCCATGGCCATCAGCTCTTCGACCTTTGTCACGGCCGGCGTATTCCTGCCCATTGCATTCGTAGACGGGTTCGTCGGGGACTTTTTCCGCCCGTTCGCGATAACCGTTGCCTGCGCGCTAATGGCTTCGCTGCTCGTCGCGCTTACCGTCATCCCGATGATGGCCAAGTTAATGGTCCTGCGGGGCGCTTCGGGCCAGCATGAGACCCAGGAGCACGCGCCGGGCAGAACGGCTTTAGCCTACGATCGCCTGCTGCGCTGGTGTCTGAAGCATCGCATCAAGACGATGTTAACCGCGCTCTTGATGCTCGTCGTGACCCTCGCGGTTACGATTCCCAATCTGGCCGTCGCCGAATTGCCGGAGAACAAGACGGACCGCCAGATGAATTTTACGATCAAATTGCCCACCGAGACGCCGTTCGATAGCACGAACCTGCTCGCCGAGCGCATCGAGTCGCTCCTCAAGGAGAAGAAAGGCGACAACGGAGAGCCGCTCTTTACCTTCGTCGAAGCGCTCGTTGGATACGATTGGGGCACCGAAAATGTCCCCTACGCGCTGGAAATTCTGACTGAAGTACAACAATCGGCCGATCCGCGCGCCACCAAAGCGGCGTATGAGCAAATGATCGCCGCCCAGCTTCCCGAAGGCTCCAAAGTACTGCCCGGTTCCCTCGCGGGCGGAACAGGGTATGTCACGACCGATTTCTCTTACGTGCTGTACGGCGAAGATCAGCTGCAGCTTGCAGAAGCGGCGGCCCGGATCGAACGGCAGCTGAAGACCTTCCCGGAGCTGCTCGAGATCAAGACCAGTCTCGGCGAAGCCAGAACGGAGCTCAAGATTGCCGTCAATCCATCCAATGCCCGATTGTTCGGCCTCAGCCCGGCCGGCATCCGGCAAGCCGTCGGCGAATGGATCGCGGTCCAACCGCTGGGGGACGTCCGTTTCGACAACATCGTGTATAAGACGAAGCTGGAACTCGACCCGGCCGATAAAGCATCCATCGAGATGTTAGCGCAGCTCCCGCTGCAATCCGCGACAGGCGTCATCGTTAAGCTTGGCGAGGTGGCGACCTTAAGCAAGGTTAAGGCACCGCTCGAGCTGAACCGGGAAGATCAGAAGCTTATGGTCAAAATCACGGCCGTCATCGATTCGCCGGATAAGGCCGGCGTGAGCGCCAAGGTATCCGAAGCGCTGCGCGCCGTCAAACTGCCGGTCGGCGTTAGTACCGACGTGAAGGGCGCATCGGAAGATATCGCCGCGAGCTTCTCCAAGCTGTTCGTGGCTATGGGGGCCGCGACCGCCATCGTCTACCTCATCATGGTGCTCGCCTTCGGTAACGCGGGTACGCCATTCGCGATTCTATTCGCGCTGCCGCTTGCCGTCATCGGCGGCTTGCTGGGGCTGTGGATTGCGAACGAATCGATTAATATCACGTCGCTCATCGGCTTCATGATGCTGATCGGGATTGTCGTGACCAACGCGATCGTCCTGCTCGAACGTACCGAGCAGCTTAGAAAAGAAGGCCTATCGGCAAGAGAAGCGCTGCTTGAATCCGGAAGGGTCCGTTTACGCCCTATCCTGATGACCGCTGGAGCGACCATCGCGGCGATGATTCCGCTTGCGCTCGGTTTCTCGCATGGTACGCTCATTTCCAAGGGATTGGCCGTGGTCGTCATCGGCGGGCTGTTGACCTCCACCTTTCTGACGCTGGTCGTGGTGCCGGTCGTCTATGAATGGATCGAAGCCGTCAAAGAACGGTTGTCCCGCACTTTCAAACGGGATGCGCACCGCACGCTGCTCAATAATACGGAACAAGGATAAATGCTCTAATGGGAGGTTTGGACGATGCGTGAAATTATTCAGCGGGCTACAGGACGCCAAACGCGGAGAGCCGCCATCGTGCTGCTGGCTGCGGCGACCATCGCCTCGGGCTGCTCGGAACCGTCCGTGACTGCAGACAACGGGGATTCCGAAGCCGCCGCGCAAGTAACCGTACAGGTCGCCACGGTAGCCGCTCGCAGTATGGGCGATCCGCGCGAACAGATCGCGGAAGTCAGCGCGGCGGTGAAACTGGAGGTGATCGCCAAGAGCGGCGGGAAGGTTACCGCCGTCCGCGCGCGGAACGGCGAACAAGTCAAGAAAGGCGATGTGCTCGTCGAATTCGACGCCCGCGGCGCGCTGCTCGAGCGGGAGAGAGCGGCTCTTGCCTATGAGCGCGCGAAGGAGTCGCTTGCAAGCTCCATGGCGGAAGCCAAGCTGAGTCGGCAGAAGGCCGTCGACACCGTGAAGCAATTAGAGAATCAACTGAAGCAGCAGATGCGGGAAGCGGACACGCTCCCGGCAGAGGAGACGCGGAGAAACCTGCAGGCCGCACAGATGCAGTTAGAAGCGCTCGAGGCCGTAAGCCCGGTTACGGAAGCACAGTCGCAAGTCGATTCGGCGCGTCTTACGCTGCAGTCCATGGAGCTCGCGTTGGAACCCTATATCATTAAGGCGCCATCTGACGGCATCATGTCCGATATGACCCTGCAAGAAGGGATGGAGCTCAATCCCGGGACGTCGATCGGCACGCTTCAAAAGCTGGATCGAATCAAGTTAAAGGCCCAGTTGGCTGAGCACGCGCTACAGCTTGTCGGGAGCAAGCAAGCCCTGATGTACTATACCTTCGAAGAACCGGGCGAGCTCAAGAAGGCTCAGGTCGTCTATCTGGGACAGCTCCCGGATCCGGTGACGAAGCTGTATCCGCTCGAGCTTGAAGCCGGCAATTCGGACGGCTCCTTAAAAGCGGGGGCCCGGGTTCACGTTCAGCTCACCACCGCGGAGGAAGAGAATGTGGCGGCGGTTCCTTTTCTCAGCATCATGAGGGAGGGGGAGTCGGCCTTTGTTTATCGGCTCGACGGGAATACCGTCCGGAAACAACCCGTAGCTCTTGGTCGGGTGAAAGAAACCTATCAAGAAGTACTT
The DNA here is from genome assembly GCF_042682185.1 of Paenibacillus xanthanilyticus. Lineage (NCBI taxonomy): Bacteria > Bacillati > Bacillota > Bacilli > Caryophanales > Paenibacillaceae > Paenibacillus > Paenibacillus xanthanilyticus. The sequence continues at coordinate 1,655,676 of NZ_JBHUHA010000002.1, forward strand.
AGCGGACTGGAACAGGGCGATCGCGTTGTCGTGTCGGGACAGCAGACGTTGGAAGACGGCCAACAGCTCGATCTTAAATTAGTCGAGGACCTCTCGTCCCCAGCTTCCCCCTCTCCGACCGAATCGGAATAAAATTATGGAGAAAGTGCAGCCGCGCAGGAAAGGGCTGCATTTTCTCATCGTATTCGTTTAATAAGCCATCCACTTATTTGTTCTTAACCTCGCAGAAACGGAATAATCGGGAACAGTCGTTTTTAATATTCCCATTCCGCCAAATCCTGCATTAAATTTCTCGCAAAAACGAGCTGCTCCACCGTGTACTTATCCAGAAACTTCATGAACCTCTCTTCAATCTCATGATGGAGCCGATTGTGAATGAGATGAACTTTTTGGCCTTTTGGAGTCAAGCTATAATAGACTTCCTTTTTATTATCATTAATCTGCTGTCTCTTGATCAACTCGAGCTTCAGCAGCTTTTTGCTGATTCTGGTGATGGAGCCTTTGGTCAATCCTGTTTTCTCGGAAATGGAGGTCACATTAATAGGCGCAAAATCTCCTATACACGCGATGAGGTGAATATCCGACAACGTCAGATTGCTCTTTTCGCCAAATTCCTTTTCGAATTTCAGCATCTCTTCGCGCATTCGAACCGCAAACTTGCTTTCCCTCGTCTCCTGTTGGCTGACAAGATGAATAAAGTTTTTGAATATCCACTGTTTAGAAAGATCCGTTGGCTGCATCTGTTCGTCTCCTCTTCGAAAGCCTCTCCTTCCCATTATACATGATTGTTTCGCGGGAAACATTCGTTTCGGCTTACGTTCGGCGTCTTCGTCGACCAAATAATGCCGCTAATCGTCACAAGGGCACCCACTAACTGAACCATACCTATGCTTTCGCCTGATAAGGCGGATATGGTCATCGTTGAGATCGGAACGATATTAAAGAATAAGGAGGTTTGATTCGCGCCGATCCGGGCGATTCCCTGATTCCACCACAAATAAGCCAGTACAGAACAGAATAAAGCCATAAAGATAACGGCGATCCATGCTTCCATGACCTTTGCCGAGGTCGCTCCCCCTGTCGCAAGAGAAGCGTAAGGCAGAAAGAACAATGAACCTACCGTCATGGTTATGGCGGTTGTTGCCAGAGGCGAGCTGTTGCCAACATATTTTTTGCCTAGAATTCCATACAAGGACCAGAGGCCAGTGGCAAGTAGAACGTATGCGTCTCCTTTGGAAATCCCCCCAAGTTCCATGAGGGAACCATTGGTAAGAACTAATAACACGCCCAGCAAAGAAATCACGATTCCCGCTAGCTGGCGAATCCTAATCTTCTCCTTCAAGAAGAAGACAGACAGGCAAATCGTAAGCAGCGGATGGGTAGCTGTTATGAATGACGTATTAATCGGACTTGTCGCCTCTAACCCTTTAAACAAGAACATATTCATGAAGAAGATCCCGACGATCCCCATTAGCAGATAAATGAACGCATAAGGCTTAATCGACGACCAGGCGGGACGCTCCTTTACCCCGTATAGAATAAGAATGACCGCGCCAGCCAAAATAAAGCGCCACGCCGCCACTTGAGTCGGGCTCATCACTTCAACCGCGATCTTGCCCGCGTTAAAGTTCGCTCCCCAAAAAATGGCGGATAACGTAAGCGTAAGATACACTACCGGACGTTTCTTCATCGGTACCCCCCAAGTAAAAAGTCCGGAAAGCTTAGGACAGCATGCTTCCGGACTGAATTTTGTTTCGTTAGAAACAATTCGACTAAAAAAATGATTACGTTCTGCTGATTTGCTCGATTCCTTGTTCAATTCGGTTATACAAATCAGTTTCGTTTCCCGCGATAGCCCATGCAATATAACCGTCCGGACGAACCAGCGCCGTATGTACATCGTCCCAGCCTTTGGCCGGTTCGGCCAATGCCGCATTTACATTTTTAATGCGCCCGCGCTGCTGCTTCCGAACGATCTCTTCCACGCTTGCGTCCGAAGACAGATTCATTAAGACATAGTTACCCTCGCGGAATAGCTCATAGCTGCTGAAGACATCGCCGTTCTCCGAACGCAATCTAATTTCCGCAAGCCGGCGGCCATTTAGTCGATGCGACGATACATCCTCTCGAACATCGTATTGAATATCCACGGCCGCAATCTGACTCGCTAAACGATAATTAGCGTCTGGGCTTTGCAATAATTCGGAGATCATTTGTCGCAGGTGGATCGTTGCAGGTGAAAAATCGGTGCCAAACAGCAGGGTTTGTACGCTTGTATTCTGAAGCAATGCCGTATTGACGGGGAAACGTTCCGCATGGTAACTATCCAGCAACCCCTCGGGAGCCCACCCTTTCACTTCGGCGGCAAGTTTCCATCCCAGATTCATGGCTTCATGCAAGCCCACGTTCATTCCTTGTCCACCGGCCGGGAAATGAATATGGGCAGCATCCCCCGCGAGGAAAAGTCTACCTTCTCTGTAACGCTCGGCTTGACGGGTTGCATTGCCAAAACGAGTCATCCAATAGGGTTCCGATATTCCGAAATCATCCCCGAGCATACGGATCATTCCCGAGCGCAGCTCTTCCAAGGTGACAGGCTGGTCCTTCGGGACTGTTTTTGTTTCCGGATCGATAAAGACGACACGGTGCAGCCCTTTCGAGACGGGAACAATCATAATCATTCCTTGCTCACTAAAGCTGGAAACGACGCTCGTTGCCGGTGGATTTGTGAACACGACATCGCCTTGAACCGCGGTCATGGTGGCATCCGTCCCGTTAAAAGGGATGTTAGCCTGCTTTCGCACAATACTGCCCGCTCCGTCGGCGCCAACCACATAGGCTGCCGTTAATGTCATTTGCCCGCCAGCTCCGGAAGCCGTCACCTCCACGCAATCAGCGCTCTGCGTCACGGACAGGACTTCTATTCCGCGGCGAATATCGGCCCCAAGCGCCCAAGCTCGCTGTTCCAGTACCTTTTCCGTTTCCGACTGGGCGATAAACAAGGAGTAATTCGAGGACGAGTCAATGACGGCAAAGTCCAACCGGGTTGCCAAGCCTGCAAAATGGCCTGTAGGGAGCGGCATTCCGATTTGGAGCAATTCCGATTTCAATCCTCGCAGGTCCATCATCTCTAATGTACGAGGATGGATGCTAAGCGCTCTCGAATAGGGGGTAGTGGCTTCTAGCTTCTCCAATACGCAAACCTTGACATCTGCCAGAGCTAATTCCCCGGCGACCATCATCCCGACTGGACCTCCACCGACTACGATCACATCATAATTCACTTTGCATGACCCCTTTCTTACTTAGAAATGCATACGATCGCATCTACTTCAATTAGCCATTCCTTAAAGGCAAGCGCCTGAACGCCTATAAAAGTGCTTGCCGTAAGCGGCCAGCGGTCGCCGAATACTTCAAAGCCGGCTTTAAAGATCGATTCAACCAAGTCGGGAGTATGGTTCACGACATGAATTTTCATTTGAACCATATTCTCCGGACCAGTCGCGATCGCTTCCAACGCGAGTTGGAGGTTCGTAAACACTTGCTTGGCCTGCCGGCCGTAGTCCCCTTCTCCGATGAGCTCTCCTTTTTCGTTTAACGCGACTTGTCCGGAGATAAAAGCTAACGGGGAAGCGGGAACAACGACGATTTGTGAAATCAGACTCGTCACGGTATGCGTAAGGGTATCGGGGTTTAATTTCTCCATAGGTCATCCTCCTGTTTAAATTTTGTTTTCTACAAAACAAAATAACCGGAAATTAAATTGTTTTGCACGAAACAATTACATAATAACAGTAGTTCTCTCGATACGCAATACCAACGAAATTGTTTTTAACGAAACAATTGTAATAGACGACTGTACTTATTCTCTCCGATTTTCATTCAGCACCGAGGAATTGTGAATGCCGTCACCGAAGCGGCAAGAAAAAACGCCGGGGCATTAGCCCCGGCGCTGCGGACAAACTTGTTAATGACTGAAGAACACAAGTTGGATAAAGAACAGCACGGCGAACAGGTAGAAGATCGGGTGAACGTCGCGCCACTTGCCGCGTACCGCCTTCAGCACCGGATACGCGATGAAGCCGACGCCGATGCCGGTTGCGATGCTGTACGTCAGCGGCATCAAGACGATGATCAGGAACGCGGGAAAGACGACCTCGAAGTCGTTCCACTCGATTTTTTGCACCACGCTGATCATCAGAAAGCCGACGATAATGAGCGACGGCGCCGTAATCGCCGGAATGGCGGCCAGTACGGAGACGAGCGGCGAGAAGAACAGCGTCAGCCCGAGCAGCACGCTCACGGTGACGGCGGTCAGGCCCGTTCTTCCGCCTAACGCAACGCCTGCGCTCGACTCGATGTACGCCGACGTGGGGCTCGTGCCAAGCACCGCACCTGTCGTCGTGCCGACGGCATCCGCCAGCAGCGCGCCGCGCGAGCGCGGGAATTTGCCGTCCTTGAGCAGTCCCGCCTGCTCCGCTACGCCGAGCATCGTGCCGGTCGTGTCGAAGAGCGTGATCAGCAGGAACGTAAAAATAACCGCATACAGACCGTGTGAAAATACGCCGCTCAGGTCCAGCTGCATCGCGGTCGCAGACAGGCCAGTCGGCCAGGCGACAAGCGTGTCCGGAAGCTCGAGCAGGCCCATGAACCAGGCGATCACCGCCGTGACGAGCATGCCGATGAACAGGTAACCCTTCACCCGGTAGGACATCAGGATCAGCGATACCGCAAGCCCGATGATCGTCAGCATCGTCATCGGCTCGGCGAGCTTGCCCAGCGTCAGCAGCGTCGACGGCGAGTGAACGATAATCTTGGCGTTCTGCAGCCCGATGAACGTGATGAACAGGCCAATGCCCGCCGTGATGGCGTGCTTCAGGCTTGGCGGGATCGCGTCCAGCAGCATGTAGCGGAAGGACGTGAGCGACAGCAGGATGAACAGGATGCCCGCGATAAACACCGCGCCAAGCGCCGCCTGCCACGGCACGCCTCCGCCAGACACCACGGTGAAGGCAAAGTACGCGTTTAATCCCATGCCCGGCGCAATGACGATCGGATAATTAGCCCCGAGTCCCATAATCAGCGTCGCCACGATACTGGCAAGCACGGTGGCGATGAATACGCCGTGGAAATCCATGCCCGCCTGGCTCAGAATCCCGGGATTGACGATCACGATATAGACCATCGTGAAAAAGGTCGTGATCCCGGCCAGCACCTCCACCCCCGGCGTCGTGCCCCGCTCCTTCAGTTTGAACCATCGTTCCATCTTACTGTCATCCTCCATATCAACCGATTAAAATAAAAAAATCCTGGCTATAGGTATGGCATACACGTTTTCCGTGCATTCCATACCCATAGTCAGGATTAATTGGCTCCTGGTAGAGACCCCCAAACCATCTTAATGGGGATATACGGGTGAAAACCGACTTTCCCAGAATACGCGATTGTTTCGGGGGAGTCAATGGTTTTCATTCATTATTCCCGTTGTTTTCCGAACCTTGTTCAACATATCTCCTCAAATCGTTCGTCCTTTGATCCAGTTTCAAATCATTTTCACTTGGTTTCCAGATTCGCTGTATCGTCGAATATTTTTCCGATCGCCCTCGGTTACCGGTGAGCCGTATAGAGGTTCTGCTTCGTTATGGCCCTTAAGGTCTTCACCTCATCCGCCGATAAGGAAACGTCAGCAGCGGTCAGATTGCTTCTGAGCTGCTCCAGACTGCTCGCTCCTGGAATAACGACACGGACGCAAGGCTCGCTCAGCGCATATCGAATCGCGAGCTGCTCCAAGCTTCGGTTAGGACCGGCCAGCTCAAGAAGTTGTCGGCGCAGCGCGGGCAGCTCCTCCTTGGCGTAATCCAAATCGTCTCGGGCGGCTTTGTGCTCTCCCTGTGCGCTCAGGACCCCCCCTGCAAGCGGTCCGCGTGCGATCACCCCAATGTGATGCTCGGCCAGCAGAGGAAGCACCTCTTCTTCCGCGCGCCTATCCAAGAGACTGTACGGGTTCATCACGCTCACGATCGTGGACCGCCTGACGTACTCCCGGATGACATTCGGGCGGATCGAGGATATGCCATAGCTGCGGATCAGCCCTTCCCGCTTCAGCTCTTCGAAGGCTTCGATCGTATCATCCATCGGATCGTCCAGCGTCCCTCCATGCAGTTGGTAGAGGTCGATATAATCGGTACCCAGTCTGCGCAGGCTTTCCTTCACGGCGGCCCGAATATAGGCTTTGGAGGGATCCCATACCCATCCCTCTTGACCCGGTATCCGGCGGTTGCCGACCTTCGTCGCCACGATAACCTCCGCACGGCGATGGCGGATGGCCTTGCCCACGAGCTCCTCATTATGACCGTTATCGTAAAGGTCGGCTGTGTCCAGAAAATTAATGCCCCCCGCCAACGCCTCATCCACGATGGATAATGCCTTCCGCTCGTCCGTTCCAAGTGACATGCAGCCAAGACCGATCTCGCTCACGTACAGATCGGACTGGCCAAGTTGATTTCGTCGCATAGCTCCTCCTTAGGTGCAAGCGCTTCTGCCGCGAAGCGGTATGCCGCCCCGCGAACATCCTGCTCGGGTTCATCTCTAACTTTAACAGAAGATACCCCCATCGTACGGGAGGCGCTCCTTTTTGTTCAAATGCAACCGGCTTGTTTTACAGGATCTAACATTCCCCGTTAACGCAACGAGAAGACAGCCGATCATCACAATCGGCTGTCCGAATAAAGCGAACCTCATCCCGCGAGCCATTCCGTCTAATCCGTCTGTCAATGAGCAGCGGTCACTTTAATCTCATCGAGATTCGACGGTCTCGGCTGCTTTAAGGCAAGGAAAGCAACTAGAATGCCTAGCAGCGTCGTTGCGGCCGAGATCAGGAACGCGGTATGGATCGCGGCGTTCAGATCCGACGGCTGCATATGCTCGAGCGTGGATGTCGTCCCCAGACTTGCCGAGATCAGCGCCATAATCACGGCTAAGCCGATGGCTCCGCCAATCTGCTGACCCGTCGAGATCAGCGCGGAGGCGACGCCTTGCTCCTTCGGTTCAATGCCGGCGCTGCCCGCGATGAACATCGTCGTGAACACGAGCGCCTGACCGATCCCGATAATGACCGTTCCGGGAATCATCCCCCAAGCCGATCCGGACGCGGACAATCCCGTCAGCATCAGGAATCCAATCCCCCCCAGCCCCATGCCGGTCGCGATCGTACCGGCTACGCCGACTTTGGCGAGCATCGTATTGATCAGCTTGGCGCCGACGAAGGCGCTCAGCGTCAGCGGCAGGAAGCTAAGCCCGGATTGAACGGCCGAATAATGCAGCACGCCTTGCGTATACAGCGTCAAGAAGTAATACAGCGAACCGAACGAAGCCGAGAATAGGAAAGCGGTCAGCGCGGCACCGGTCAGGTTCCGATTGCGGAACATGCGGAAGGAAATCAGCGGCTCCTTTGATCGCTTCTCGATTCCTACGAAAGCAGCCAGCAGAAGCAGCCCGATCAAGGCGAAAGGAAGTGTCGATGCGCTGGCCCAGCCTTCGACCGGCGCTTGAATGAGATAATACACCACAAGCAGCAAACCTGCCGTAACCGAGATGGTGCCCGCCGCGTCATAATGCTTGGCGCCTGCCGGCACCTTGCTTTCCGTCAGTACGAACGGCGCGAGAATGACGACGGCGAGCGCGATCGGGACGTTGACCAGGAAGGTCGATTCCCATCCGATGTAGCTTGTAAGTACGCCGCCAAGCAGCAGGCCGAGCGACATGCCTACACCGCCCATCGATGCCCAGATGCCCATCGCCCGGTTACGCTCCGGTCCTTCGTTGAAGTTGGACATGATCAGCGACAAGGTTGCCGGCGACAGCAGCGCGCCGCCCAGACCTTGCAGCGCTCTCGCAGTGATGAGCATCAGCTGCGATTCAGCCAATCCACCGAGCAGCGATCCCAGTCCGAAGAGACTCATCGCAATCATGAACATGCGCCTTCTCCCCATGAGATCCGATAAGCGGCCGCCGATGAGGAGGAAGCCCCCGAAGGCCAGCGAATAGGCGCTGACAACCCACTGCAGATGATTCGCCGAGAACCCGAGCTCATTGCCCAGTGACGGCATCGCCACGAAAATAATGGTATAGTCCAGCGCCATGACCAGCTGCGAGACCGCCAGGATGAAGAGCGCTAAACCCTTGTATTTGGATACGTTCATGATCGATTCCCCTTTCATGCAGACAAACGGGTCTGCGTTCCGATTTTATTTTGACCAATCGTTCTATATTGGGTAAAAAGGAATGAAGCACCTTGCGACGCTTCATTCATGTTCCAGTACGGACAGCGTAACCGCGGTAATCTGATCGATGACGAGCGGGTCGTCCGTTAATTTGGCGACTTGCGTCAGCCCATACCGCGCATGGTACAAGTACCGCGCCAAAGCCCGCATATCCCGGTTCGGGCTGAATTCGCCCTGCCGCTGGCCGCGCACCAACGCGTCGTATAGCGCCTCTTCCAGCCGGATTTTGTCCTGCTCGAACAGCTCAGCGATGTGCGGGTCGTGAGGAACCTGATCGATCGCGCTGTAGAGAATGAAGCACTCCTTCCGGCGCTGCTCGTCTCTTAACGTGTCCCCGATGACGAGGAAGATATCGGTAATGGCTTTCTTCACCGGCGTCGTCTCTGCCAGATAAGCGACGACCGCGGAGGACTTCTCGTTCACGTAGTGCTTGACCGCCTTCAGGAACAGATCCCGTTTCGTACCGTACGTGTCATACATGCTTTGACGGGCAATGCCCAGGCCTTCGAGCAGCAGCTGCATGGAGGTGCCTTCATAGCCGTAGTGCCCGAACACCTCCATCGCCTTGTGCAGCACGAGATTCGTATCGAATTCCTTGCTTCTTGCCAAATGGATGACCCCCTTTCTCCTCCTCTATGCTACCGATAGTAGAACGTTCAGTCAAGAAGAGGCGGATGATGGCGGCCTGGAAAGACTTCCCGTCCTGCGGCATTACTCCGAGAAACGCACCACATCATCCATGCTGCCAATCGATTCCATCGCCACAAGCGGATTCCAGAAGTCCCGATACCGCGTGATCAGGCCATCCTTCGTTTCCACGACGCTGATATACGTTTGGTTGTACGGGTTGCCCGTCTCGCGGTGCTTGCCGACCGACTTGAACTCGGCGACGACCAGCTCGGGATCAACCGTCAGATGGAATACCAGATCGGTAAATGCGACTTCGAAATGTTTCGGGAAGTTCTGCATGTAGTCATACAGCTCCGCCTCGCCTTCCTTGCGATCCGGGAATCCGGCCGGTCCGTAAGGGAACTCCAGCACGCCGTTCTCCTCCCACAGCTCGACCCAGGCCTTGATATCTCCGCCTGACAGGTGCTTCAGGTGGTTGCGGAAGGCTTGCTGCGCTCTTTCACGTACGGCTGCTGTTTCTTGGATCATCGTTTGGTTTGTCATGGTTAAATTCCTCCAGTGAATTGGTTTGTTTTTATTTAGACTAATCGATCTGATTTGTTCAAAAAAAGGATAGCCTTCTCCTCTGCGTGGCGGCATTACTCCGAGAAACGCACCACATCATCCATGCTGCCAATCGATTCCATCGCCACAAGCGGATTCCAGAAGTCCCGATACCGCGTGATCAGGCCATCCTTCGTTTCCACGACGCTAATATACGTTTGGTTGTACGGGTTGCCCGTCTCGCGGTGCTTGCCGACCGACTTGAACTCGGCGACGACCAACTCGGGATCAACCGTCAGATGGAATACCAGATCGGTAAATGCGACTTCGAAATGTTTCGGGAAGTTCTGCATGTAGTCGTACAGCTCCGCCTTGCCTTCCTTGCGATCCGGGAATCCGGCCGGTCCATAAGGGAACTCGAGCACGCCGTTCTCTTCCCACAGCTCGACCCACGCCTTGATATCTCCGCCTGACAGGTGCTTCAGGTGGTTGCGGAAGGCTTGCTGCGCTCTTTCACGTACGGCTGCTGTTTCTTGGATCATCGTTTGGTTTGTCATGGTTAAATTCCTCCAGTGAATTGGTTTATTTTTAGATCATTCAGTCCGAAATTTTCAAAAAAATAAGCTAGCACCTACTTCTGCTTCAACCACCTCCTAGACGTAATGAACGATGCTTACCTTCTAATGCCAAGTCGCAGGCTGTACGAGCGGCGAGCTGAAATTGAACCAGAAATCCCGGTAATGTCTGATGCGGCCGTCTCTCATCTCCACGACGCTAACGTAAGTCTGGTTGTGCGGATTCCCCGTCTCGCGATGCTTCCCTACCGCCTTGAACTCCGCAACCACGAGCTCCGGATCGGCCATCGGATGAAAGATCAGCTCCGTAAAACTCACGTCGAACCGGTTCGGAAACTCCTTCATGTAGTCGTACAGCTCGAGCTTGCCGATCTTCTTCGGTTGGGAGCCTGCCGGGCCGTATGGAAATTCGAATATGCCTTCTTCCTCCCACAACTCTACCCACGCCTTCATATTGCCGCCCGCGATATGGCTCAGATGATTCCGGAATGTGGCTTGCGCTCGTTCCCGGATACGCTCCTGCATCAGAGCTGCTTCATGCATCATCTTCGGTTGCTCCCTCCTTTATTCTTGACTATTTGATCTGGAATCATCATAGCATTTCCGGAACGTTTGGTCAATAATTGTTTTTCTCTTTTTTCGTGATTCCTTTAAGGCCAAATTTCCTTCGCTGTCTCCGCCACAATCTCATAGGACCGCAATCGAGCCCGATGATCGTAAATATGGCTCGTAAGGATGAATTCATCGGCTTGCGTCGCTTCATAAATAGCAGGCAGCTTCGCCCGAATCGCGGCCTGATCGCCAATCATGCCGAAATCCAGCTGTTTCGAAATGAGCGCCTTCTCTTGTGCATTCCATATCGCATCCATATTCTCCACCGGAGGCTGGAGCTTGCCCGGTCGGCCGCGCAGGAGGCTTAATACTTGCTGCGCTTCGGATGTCGCAAGGTAGCGTGCTTCATCTGCGTTGTCAGCCGCCATGACAGTCAATCCGATCATCACATACGGCTTTTCCAACGTACTCGAGGGGATGAAGGAGCTTCGATAGGCTTTCAGCGCGCTTTGCAATCCATCGGGGGCAAAATGACTGGCGAAAGCGAACGGCAAACCGAGCCTACCCGCCAGCCGCGCGCTGACATCGCTGGAGCCCAGCAGCCAGATCGGAATATGTAACCCTTCAGCAGGAACTGCACGTACACCTGAATGATTAGAGGTTAACGCCGGATCCAGATAGGTGCGCAGCTCGCTCAGCAATTCCGGAAAATCCGCTCCATTCGCTCCCAGCGTTCGCCGAAGCGCTTGCGTAGTCCGCATATCCGTACCGGAGGCTCTTCCCAACCCCAGATCAATGCGTCCGGGGAACAGCGATTCCAGGGTACCGAATTGTTCCGCTACGACAAGCGGCGCGTGATTCGGCAGCATAACGCCGCCAGATCCGACCCGGATTCTCTCGGTTCCGGAGGCGACATGCCCGATCAGAATCGGCGCAGCCGAACTGGCAATCCCCGGCATGTTATGGTGCTCGGCGAGCCAAAACCGGTGATAGCCCAGCTTCTCGGCGTGACGGGCAAGGTCCAGCGTACGTCGATACGCATCTCCGGCTGAACCGCCCGCCAATATCGGGGCCAGATCGAGCACGGATAATTTTGGCGTAAATGTTGACATGTTTTCACCCTCCAACTCATATTTGACCTATCGGTCCGAAATTAACAAAAAAAAGGGTCGACGCTTCGATATGTTCAAGATCCCAGGAGGCTCTTCGCTAAGGAATGCCGCTCACCCGATGACACTACTATATCAATTCCAGAACGATTGGTCAAGTATTACCCGGCGATTTTTTTTGCAGCTTCCGGTATCTCCTTTCACGGCCGACCATGACCACGATTCAGATGGCATTCGCCACGATGAAGACAGGCTCTTGTCGTTAGCCTGCAACAAGAGCCTGTATCTAGCGTTACATGAATCCCCTACCTATTGCTGCCAAGGTTGATATCGCCAAGGATTCGCTCGACAAAGCGCTCCCCCATCAGCCTATAACCTGTCGCATCGGGATGCAGCCCGTCAGGCAGATGCGCCGCATCATCTACACCGAACCAGGCAAGTCCGTCCCGGTAATGCAAAGCCCGGTCCCCGCGCCGCTGCAGCAAGGCTGCCGCTTCTGCAATTTCCTCCCGAATCAAGCGCACCGTCATATCGAGCTTATTGGGCGTGTCCTCCCGCTCCGAGGCATAGATCGGCGAAATTAACACGAGCGGCGTGTCCTCATGCTTCTCGCGGATGCTCTGCACCATCCCGATCACGGCAGGCCGGAAGGTTCTGGCGCTTAGCGAAGCCGCTCCATAGACATTAATGCCAAGGCATAGCGTAATCAGATCAGCCGGCAAATCGCGAATAAGTCTGCCTACCATAGTCTCCAGCTGACAGTTGCCCGAGTAGCCGAGGCAGGTCAGGTTCAGACCCGCAGCATGCGCCGCGATCGCAGGCCAAGTTTGCGTCGGACCGGCGGCCGCGACGCATTGCGTGATCGAGCTGCCGTAGGCGACCCAGCGGGGGCGAAGATCCGGCTCCGGCTCCGCATATGCACCTGGCTCTACATAGACGGCTATAATTGTAATCGGCACCTGCTGCGGCAGCCACAGCTCTACCGTCTTGTGTCCTGCAGGAAGCCCCTCCCATGCAGCGCTCGTCTCGCCTTGCGCAAGATCAGCCGTCCTCGCACAAGTCCCCTCCATGTGACAATCGACCTGTGCCGCCTCCATCAGCGGAGCGAACAATAGCTTCACTTGGGTGGCATCCGTGCGGAACCGAAGACGTATTCCTGCTGCGATCTCCGCCTTCCCGCCAATCCCGTCAGGCGGGTACAGCGGGTAGTCGGCATAAGGGATTCGCCAAGGCTTCAAGCCATCCGCCGTCCGCTCGACGGACACGGCTCCTGCGAACCACGCTTCCGTAATCGATATTCGATCCATCACGCATCTCCTCGTTCGTCGATCAGTCTCAAGAGGACTGCATCGCCTGCTGATCATAACGCTCGCCAAGCCAGGCTCCCTGTTCAACCAACAGCGCCTGAAGCCGGCTTACATCCACCTCGCGGGAGCTCCCGTTCATCCGAAGCGCCAGCGCCGCTGCCGTACCCGAAGCCTGCCCCATGGCGAAGCAGTTGGGCATGACTCTTAAGGATCCTTGGACCGCCCGGTCCGAAGAAGCCGCGCGTCCAGGCACCCATAAATTATCGATCCCGAGCGGCAGCAGGATGCGATACGGCACCCCGTGAGATTGCCCCGGAGGCAGATGGGTGAAATGCATCGTCCCTTTGCTGGTCGCCAAGTGGATATCGATGTAATAGGCATTGCGGGCGATATCGTCCGGGAACTCGCGCGCCGCCATGAAATCCTCGCCGGTCAGGATGTAGTCCCCTTCAATCCGGCGGGTCTCCCGTATGCCCAGCTGCTCGCCGCTGGCGACAAGATGGGCCTGCTCGAACCCGGGCACATAGCCGCGGAAGAATTCGAGCTGCCGCTTCGCCAGCCGCCGACCTTCTACTGCACCGCGGGTCAGATCCTCCGCCTTCGTGCCGTCGACGCCGAATACATGGCCGAAATTCACGCCGACGAGATTGCCGCCGAGCCAGGCCAAGCCCGAGATCGACTTGCGGCCTTCCGGCAGCGCCCCCTCCTCGATCGCCCGCTCTACCGTACGATGCAGCTGACCGGTATCGCCGGATTCGGCCAGATAGGCCGCGAACCGCTCGCGGTCCACATTGGCGAGCAAATAACACATGCTGCCCGGCTGCAGCTCGCCTTGCTCGCCGCCCTTCTGGAACGGGACGCCGGCCAGCGCGGCGATATCCGCATCGCCCGTGGCGTCAATGACATAGCGGCCACGGATGAAGGAACGGCCGCTTTTGTTCACGACGACGACGCCTTCCACCCGCCGGCCATCCGCGGACAGGAGCACCTCGCTCACGAAGGTGTGATAGAGCAATTCGACGCCTTGCTCCAGCACCGCATCGTCATAGACCCGCTTCAACGCTTCGGCATCGATCGGCACCCAATCCAGCTGCTTGTCGTACTCATGGCGGTATTCGTCGGAGCACGCCTGCTTCATCCGTTCCATCAGCTCAAGCCCAATGCCCCGAATGATCGGCTTCTCCTTATCGGTAAAGGGACAGAAGGCCGGCACCAACGCAACCGTGCCCATACCGCCGAGAAAACCGCGCTGTTCGATCAAGAGGACGCTCGCCCCGTTGCGGGCGGCGCTGATCGCAGCGGCCACGCCCGATGCGCCTCCTCCGATAACGACGACATCCACCGCCTTCGATACCGGGATGGCGGTCTCCGGCATGGTCACCTGCTGCTGCTCGCTCATCGTACGCCGCCCCCTTCCAGACACAGCTTCAGCAGATCATCCACATGCGCGGAAGCCAGGCACTCCATCGTATCGGCCGAACCGTAATAGATTTTCACTTCGCCTGAATCCTCCAGAATCATCCCGCCCGGGAAAACAACGTCATTGCGGAATCCGCCCGACGTCTCATAAGGCGCTTCCGGCACCAGCAGCGGCGTATCCGACATCCCGATAATCCGGCTCGGATCGTTCAGATCAAGCAGCATGATGCCTGCGGTGTAGCGTTTCTGCCAGCGCTCCTCCCAGCCGTTCTTGCCTCTCTTCCGGTCGATATCGACCGCATGGAAGGTCGTCAAATAGCCCTTCTCCGTCCGGATCGGAGGCGCGCCGGGACCGATCTTGTCGTTGGCGAAGGGGACCTGCTCCACGGCCAGCAGCAGCTTGGCGTTGCCCCAATACCGGAGGTCCGGCGAGTCGCTCATCCACATGTCGAACCGGTCGCCCCCGCCTCGGCTGTACACGGGCATCGGACGCTCCAGACGCACATACTGTCCGCCGATCCGGTCCGGGAACAGCACCATATTGCGGTTGTCCGGCACGCTGAGGCTGAGCACGTCGAACGAGGCAAAATCATCCGTCACGGCAATGCCGCCCCGCAGGCCATGCTTCGTATCCACGGCGAAGCACATGTAGCAGCGGCCCTCGATCACCGTCAATCTCGGATCGTATACGCGTACGACCTCGTCGTCTTCCCACTGCCAGCACGGCGTGGCTGCAGCCCTCCAATGAACGCCGTCGTCACTGACGGCGAGCCCCAGATTGGTCGTGCTGTGCGGTTCGATCGTTTCCTTCGCGGCATCCCCGTAATCATTGCGGAATACCATCACGTATTTGCCTTCATATTTGGTCACCCCTGCATTGAATACCATCGCAGGTCCGTAAGGCACATCCTTGGGCGCTAATATCGGGTTAAGCGGGTGGCGTTTCAATACGGGGCTCCCCGTCAGCGCCCCTAGTGTCCGTTGATGCATCGAATGGTCATCCTTTCCTTAACAGTCGTAGCCATCAGCCCTTCAAGGAGCCGGCCGTCATTTGCATAAAGGTGCGATTCGCCAGCGTATAGACGAGCAGCATCGGGAGAATGGACAAGCATGCCCCCGCCAGCATCAAGTGGGTCTGCATCGCCGCCGATGAGCCGTAGCGCAAATTCGCAAGCCCTACCGTAAGCGTCTGCAGCTTGGGGCTCGTCATCGTAAAGACGAGCGGCAGGATGTATTCATTCCAGCCGTGCCGGAACGCGAACAGGCCGGCAACGCCGAGACCAGGCGCGAGCAAGGGAAGGATGACCCGGTAGAACGTACGGATAAAGCCCGAGCCGTCGATCATCGCCGCTTCGTCCAGCTCTCTTGGAATCGATTTGAAGAAGCCCGTCAGGATAAAGTAGGTGCTGGCATGCGCACTGATCAGTATGAGAATGACGCCCCATAGCGACGTATGAAGCTGCAGCTTCACCATCAGATCATATTGCGGGCGAAGCACGACCGCACCGACGGTAATAAATAACGTCGAGGCTTGAATGGCCACATACAGACGCTTGCCTGGAAAATCGCGCCGATCCGTCACATACGCGGCCATGGCTGCCACAAGCAGCGTTCCGACCGTCGAGACCACGCTGACGAAGACGCTGTTCCAGGTAAACCGGGCAAAGCTCGTCTGCCTCCACGCCTCCGCATAGTTGCTGAATTGCCACGATTGCGGCAGCAGCGACGTGCTTCCCATGAGCTCGGCGTTGCTCTTGAGCGAGCCGGCGAGCATCATCGCGAGGGGGAATACCGTCAAGAGCGTAACGACGAGCAGGAACAAGCCGGCCAATATTCGCGCAGAGACGTTGGACAATCTCCGTCCTGTTCCGATCGCTTGCTGATTCATGTCCTTCCCCCTTCTAGAACACGCGGTTCATTTTTCGGCTCAAATAGTAGTACAGCGCGGTGATCGCGCCCACGATGACGGCAGAGGCAAAACCGACTGCGCTGCCGTAACCGAGCTGCTGCTCAACGGGCGATCCGGTCGAGACCGGGAACAGAAGCTTGTAGAGATACAGGTACATCACTTCTGTT
This sequence comes from Paenibacillus xanthanilyticus, assembly GCF_042682185.1. Taxonomy (NCBI): domain Bacteria; kingdom Bacillati; phylum Bacillota; class Bacilli; order Caryophanales; family Paenibacillaceae; genus Paenibacillus; species Paenibacillus xanthanilyticus. Next base: position 1,672,169 of record NZ_JBHUHA010000002.1, read on the forward strand.
TTGCCGATTGGCCCGCCTTCCGTCATGACCATAATGCTCTCGTAGCCTTTGAGGGAGGCAATGATCGCCAGCATAATGATGACCTGCATGACAGGACCCAGCATCGGCACCGTTATGCGCCAGAAGCTCTGCCACGTATTGGCGCCATCAATCTCCGCGCTCTCGTAGAGGTCGCGCGGAATGCTCTGAAGACCGGCCAAGAACAGCAGCATATAATTCCCTACCGCTCCCCAAGCCGCGACGAGGATGACCGTCACCATGGCGTAATCGGGACCGAACCAGTTGATGGGCTCGCTGATGAGCCCGTATTTCAGCAGCTGCTGATTGACCATGCCGTTATAGGCATTGAACAGAATGTAGAAGACGACGGAAATCACGGCCGTGCTCACGACCGTCGGCATGAAGAATACAGCCCGCAGGAAGTTGCGCCCTCTGAAGCTTGCGTTCAACAGGACGGCTAACAGCAGCGACAGCGGAATCGTAATGGCCAGCTTGCCGCCGGCAAACACCAGCGTATTCACGACCGAATCCCAGAACAGATCGTCCCGGAACAGCCGGCGGAAGTTGTCGAGGCCGACGAACAGCTCGCTTCCGTAGCCTTTGTAATCATAGAACATATACCGAAGCACCCAGAGCAGCGGGTAAATGCCCAGCGCCATCGTCAGGATGACGCTGGGGAGCAGAAACAAGGCGTTCTCCTGGATTCGGCGCAGTTTCGGCGACATCAGGCAGTGCTCCTTTCGTCGTATAGGTGAAGATTATGACCTTGATAGGCCCCTTATTGCGGGAATCGGGAAGTCTCCGACGGTTAGGAGGCTTCCCGATTCTAGGTACTGCCGCGAGGGGAACGAACAGCTACAGCTTGCTCGGATCGAAGCTTGGATCCTGCACGGCCGCGGCTTCCCCTTTCTCTATGGCTTTGGCGAGCGCATCGTTATACCGCGTGTTCAAATCCTGGACAATGGCGTTCAGATCGCCGCCGCTGACCATGTATTTGAAGAAGGCGTCGCCATAGTTGGCTCCTTCCGGCGTTACATTCGGGGAGACCGGCCACATCGAGTCGTGTTCGCCTACAAGGAAGCCCTCCATGCCCTTGATGTCAGGTTGCTTGGCCTTCTCGGAGATCGAGGGGACGATCGCGATGCCGAAGCCTTTCTCATGGTAGGTGGTCATGACCTGATCCTGGTACAGGTACTCCATGAATTTCCACGCCGCCTCTTTGTTCTTCGAATTGGCGCTCATGCCAATCCAGGTGCCGGCGGACACAATTTCCGAGGTGCCTTTAATCTGACCATCGAGCGTCGGCGCAAGCGCCCCTGCCCAGTTGATCGCCGTCGGGAACTGATCCTTGTACACCCCTGGCTCTGTGGAGAACGACATGTACATCCCGATCTTGCCGGCCGCGAATTGGGCGCGCAGCGGATCGATATCGAGCGCCTCCGAGCCAGGCAGCATGCTGCCGTCATCCCACATTTGCTTGAAGTGCGTAATGACTTGGGCATAAGGAGCGAAGTCGAACTTGCCGGTCTTGATATCATAACCAAGCCCCTGATGGCCGCTCAGCGACAGGATTTCGCGGATGGAACGGTCGAACGCGCTTTTCGGATTTTTCAGATTCAAGGCGAAGCCGTAGATGCCTTCCTTCTTGCCCATCTCCGTAATTTTTTTGGCATCCTCCACCAGCTCTTGCATCGAGGCTGGAGGCGACGTGATGCCGGCTTTGTCGAACAAATCCTTGTTGTACACCAGACGCAGCGTATTGCCGGTATTCGGCAAGGAGTACAGCTTGCCGCCGAAGCGGTTCACCTCGTCGAGGAACAGGCTTTCGAATTTGGCCGTCAGCTCCGGCGTGAGGTAAGCATCGATCGGCTCGAGATATCCTTTCTTCACGAAGGTCCCCGTATTGGCGCTCTTGATCCGCAGCAGGTCCGGCGCCTGATTGCCCGAGAAGGCGATGTCCACGCTCTGGTTGTAGTTCTCGGACAGCACGGTCAGCTCGACCTCGATATGGTCCGGATTACTCGTATTGAAGGACGAGATCAGCTCCTTGAGATATTCCTGATCGTGACGGTCATCGGTCCAATACGTGATCGTCGTCTTCTGCGCGGGTGTGTCCGTGCTCTCTCCTTGCGGCGCCGCCGCGTTCCCGCTGTCCGTATTGCCCCCCTGATTAGCGCTGCCGTCTGCCGCATTGTTCCCGCCGTTATTGCCGCATGCCGCTAAAGCAAGGATCAAAGCCGCTGACACCATAACCCCTGACGTCTTCTTCCACATATGCCGCTCCCCTTTATTGTGCGATTTCGTTCCTTACACATTAATCTTAATCCCGTAGAAACAAAAAAGGAGGGTGGTGCAGCCACTCTCCGGGTGAGGTAAAATCATTCAGGCTTGCGGCGCGCTGCCGCTGCCGCTCATATAGCTCTCTCTAAATTCGGACGGCGTCATGCCCGTTGCCCGCTTGAACATATCGCTGAAGTATCGCCGCTCCTCGTAGCCGAACATCAAGGCGATCTCCTGCACGGGAACGCCATCGATCAGCATCGTCTTCGCCCTTCGGATGCGTTCGCTCGCGATATATTGCGTCAGCGTCACGCCCATCACCTTCTTGAACAGGCTGGAATAATAGCTCGCGCTCAAATGAACGTGCGCCGCGCATTCCGTCACGGTCACCTCGCGGTCCAGATGCTCGTTCACATACTTCAGCGACTTGTAGATAATCGCTTGTCCTTCGGAGACAGTACCGCGCCGCACCAGCTCCGCCCCCTCCATGCACAGCTGGGTCAGATGCTGCTTCAAGGCGGCCAGGGTGATGCTGCTCGAACGCTGCAACCCCTTCAACCGGTCGGCGCTCGATTTGAGCTCATGATAGAGCCCAAGCTCGAACAAGGTGCGAATGACCGAAGCGGCGAGCTCTTCATAGAGGCTAAGCCAATAATCCGGACTCGGCTTCCTGGTCAGCCCCTCCAAGGTCACGGACATGTCGTCAAGCAGCGAGACCGCCCGCCCGCCGTTGCCTGACCGGATCGCAAGCAGAAGCTCGTCCTTGAAGGCGAACGGGATGACCGGCGAGTGGCCGCTGTCGGCCACGTCATCATACCCGATCACGCTGTTGCCCGTGGTGTACAGCCGATGGGCCAGCGCCCACTCGGCCTGGCGGCGGGATTCCGGCAAGCCGCTGAGCGTCTCTGCCAAGCCTCCTGCCCCGATGGTCAGCGTCAGCTTCGCATACTTGCTCACATGCTCGCAGCATTGCTCCGCCAGCCGGACGATCTGCCCGGCGTCAGCGGCATTCACGACCGCGACGAAGCGGTGCTCCGTCGACCGGTAGACCAGGCAGCTCGTGTACTCGCGCAGCGTCTCCTCCACGACGTTCTGGATCGCGAAGCTCGTCAGCTCGACCTGATGGACGGTCATGGTCTCCGCCTGCTCCTGGAAGTCGTCGATCTCCAGGAGCAGGACCGCCATCTGCTCGGGCTTAAGGCTCATCCCCAGGAATGCCCAGCGCTGCGCCGCTTGCTGCCAGGCGGTCGGGAAGCTCAGCAGGAGCTCCATATATTCCTGCCGCAGCAGCGGCATGCTCTCCTTCAGCTTGCGCTCCATCTCCTGCTCGTTCATGAGGCGGGTTCGCTCCTGCAGTACAGCGGCTCTCGCTTTACGCACGACGGCGAGGATATCCTCCTCCGTGAACGGCTTGACGACAAAATCGAAGGCGCCCAGCTGGACCGCTTGTCTGGCATAATCGAAATCGGTGTAGCTGCTGATGAGGATGACTTTGCAGGCTTGATTGAGCTCCAGCACCTTCTGCAGCATCGTTAAGCCATCCATCTTCGGCATGCGAATATCTGTAAGGATGAGGTCCGGCTTCGTCGCTTGAATCAGCGCCAGACCGTCCTCGCCATTGTAAGCTGTCCCGGCGAGCTGTACCCCCTCTGCCTCCCAATCTAAGGCGGACAACCCCTCCACGACGCTTCGAATATCGTCGATGACACATAAACGCACGTGCTCCTTATGATCGTCCATTCGCGTAAGCTCCTTCCAGCGGGATTTCGATTCGGACCGTCATGCCTTCTCCCAGCCTGCTGTCGATCTCGATTCGGCTTGCGCCTTCTCCATAATAGAGCTGCAGACGGCTGATCAGATTGCCGATCGCATAGCCCTTCTCCGTCGTCTGCCGCAGCATCGCGCGGGCAGCTGCTTCGTCGACGCCCGCGCCGTTGTCGCTGACCGTAATCCGGCATCGCCTCGCCGCTTCGTCTTGTTCGATGGCAATACGGATGAATCCGCCGCTCTCCCGATCCCGAAAGCCGTGCAGAATGCTGTTCTCCACGAGCGGCTGCAGGAGGATTCGGGGCACGGACAGCTCCTCCAAGCCGGGATCAGATACGTATATTTCGTAATGGAATAATGCCTCGTAGCAGTACTTCTGCAGGTCGAGATATTGTTTGACATGCAGGATCTCATTGGTTAGCGTTGTGAATTCCTGCCCTTTGTTGAGTCCCAGCTGGAACAGTCTCGAGAGCGAGACCACCATATGCTGAGATTCCTCGGCCTTGTTCAGCTTTAATTTCCAATAGATCGTATTGAGCGTGTTATATAGAAAATGAGGGTCCATCTGCGCAGACAGCGCCTTGATTTCCGTCGCCCGCTTCGTCGTCTCCGCCTCTTTTACCTCGTCGATGAGGCTGACGATCTGCTCCAGCATGCGGTTGAACCGCATCCCGATCTGAGCCAGCTCATCCCCGCCTTTGACCTCGAAGCGAGCGCTAAGATCGTTGCTCTCCACCCGCTTCATCACCGTCTGCAGCCGCCCAAGCGGAATGAGCAGATAACGAATCAAGCCGCTGGATACTAGCGCGGCTGCCGCAAGACTGCCTGCGGCAATGATGAAGATCATCCATTTGATATAGATCAAATCCTGAAGCACATGGTCCTTCGATTGAAGCGATACGATATGCCAATCGTTAAGCGATAGGGAAGCGTGATTCACAAAATAAGGCTCCCCATGCAGCTTCTCCGTCACCTGACCGCGATCGCCTGCCGTCTGAACGATAGGACGCAGCATCCCGCTTGTTACGGCTTGCCGGATAAGCGGGCTCGTCTCTTGCGTGACCGGCCGTCCTTCGCCGCTCACCAATAATCGCGTCACGCCGTCGACCGCATCGGGACCGATCAGCCGGCGCAGCCCGCTCTCGCGGATATTGACGACGACATACACATCGTTCACCGAATATAGCGTCGTATCCGTAATCGGCTCGAGCACGAGCGAGATTACGCGCTGCCTGCCGGTGAACAGCTCATCCTCATGCCCTTCCACCCAGATGTTGTGCCCGGCCTTCAAGATGCGATCGTACATGGGCGTATCCTTGAACGTCACCGTATGATTGCGGTTGACGGACATCGGATAGAAGTCCCCCCTCGGCGTAGACACGTAGATCGAATGAATGAGCGGCTCCGCGATCCGAGCCTGGGAGAACACATTGTCCATGTTGCTCAGATGGCGGTAATAATCGTCATACTCCCCGGCTGAGACGCTGCGAAGCATCTCCTTGAAGGGCTCGCTGATCATGAACGTCATCATGACCACCATCAGCTTGTTCAATTTCTCATCCACGATCTGAGCCGTCTTGTTCACGGCATCCTGGGTCAAGGTTTTGGACTTCCGCTCCAGAATATCGGCGGATAAGGTATAAGATAAGCCCCCCGTTACGAGCACCGCCATGATCGTGATAGCAAGGAAGGAGAAGGTCAGCTTCCGCCGAAAAGGTAGCGTATTCAAGGTGAGCACTTTGAGCACAGCGTTCACTTCCCAACAAAATGATGTCGATCACGTCTATTATGTCATGCCGCTAATCCGGGCGTAAACGGCAGAGCCCGTCATGCGCAAGCGTGACGCATAACGGGCCGGTTGAAAGGTTGTGCGCTTCATTCGCGCGGGAGACGGAACCACGCCATCAGCTGCGCGTCAGTTCGAACCAGTTCAAGCTGCCGAGCAGCTGATTCGTAGCCGTAGAGCCTGACACCTTGAACACGATGTACAAATCTTGAATGCCGGATGCGCCGGTCACCGGAATATCATAGGCATTCCATTGGAGCCATTGGTTCCCGTTGCCCGGAAGGTTGATGCTGCCGATCATGCTGCCCATTCCCGCTCCGCTTGCATTCCCCTTGTACAGCTCGATCCGGACCGCCCGCGGGGCGTCATAACGAATGCGCACCTTCGATGTGTTTGCCCCGAAATCGACGCCTTTGTAGACCGCATAGTTGTTGTGCGCAATCTGGCCAATCTGATAGCCGACTGCATCCGTATCATTGGAAGCGACGTGCTTGATCGACTTCCCCCCGTTCCAGTCGACGCCGAACAGCCCATTGTTGTTCTCCGCCTGAATCCGATAGATCGATGCGCCGCTTCGATCCGGCAGGAAGGTCACGTTCTCGTAGAAGCCCTTGTTCGTTATGTTCAGTTCGCCAAGACTCGTCACATATTCAGGATTGCCGGCGACGCGGATGTTCTCGAACGTCATGCCGCTGATCTTCGCCGCATCGCTATAGCCCTTGAGCGAAGAAGCCGAACCGCGATGGTGGATATTAATATTCCGGACCGTCACGTTCGTGATCGGACCTACGCCAAGGCCGCCGTCCTCGATGACGGCTTTGAACCAGCCTTCCTCGCCCGCATCCTCAATGTCGATATTATCGAAGGTAATGCCGGTGAACAGCGCCGTGCCATAACGATGCTCGATGCCGATCGCCCGCCCTGCGTAGTAGGTGACGCTGTTCTTGAACGTCACGCCGGATTGCGTCTGATGCGCGCCATGCCCCAGCTTGAAGGTCGCGCAGTACGTCCATCCGAACACATTGTTGAACGTGACGTTCGAGAGCGGCTCCGATGCGCCATACCAATTCTCCATCATGCCTTTGCCTTCCCATGTCTTGGTCGAGAAGTTATCGTCGAGCGAAATGCCGATCGAATCCCATACGGAGACGTTCTGCGACTCGTTCACGTCGATGCAGTCGTTCTCGTTCCCGTCGAGGGAATTGAAAAACTTCATATTGCTGACGTAGACGTCATTCGACCTGGCGATGATCGTGCCCCAGAACGGGATGTCCTTGATCACAAGGCCTTCCAGCGTGAAATTGCTCGTGCCCAAGGCCATAATGGCCGTCGTGGCGAATCCGGGATCGCCGGCCGGCTTATCCTTTTGAAAATAATGGCCGTTGCCGTCGATCGTGCCCCGTCCGAAAATCTTGATGTTCGTCGAATTGTGCTCCGTATAGATCCACCAGGTGCCATTGCGGTTCAGAGAGGCTTTATAGAAGTCGACATGATAGAGCGAGTAATCATCGGCGAAGCGAATGACCGAGCCGGGAGCTAAGTAAAGCGCCGTGTTGCTGCGCAGCTTGAGATTGCCGAGGTAATATAAGCCAGCCGGCACATAGACGATTCCTTTCGTGCCGCCTCCGATCGATGTGCCGTATGCGCTCGCATCATTGGCCGCCTGCTGGAAGGCAGCCGTGATTGCGGCAACCTGGCTTTGATCCGCGGCATCCGCATTGCCGATGTAGCTTGCGACATGAAATACGCCAGGGGCGCCGAGCGTAGGCACGTACTCCTGCATATCATCTCTAGCTATGACCAGCTTGCTGCCGTTGACATTGACGATCAAATATTGCTGGCCGGTCGTCGTAAATTTATACGTGTTCGCGTTCACCTTCGACGGCGTGATTCCCAGCTTCAGCGGACTTATGGCAATCGAGTTAATGGCTGACGGCGACGTAATCACGAGCTCGACTTCACCCTGCGAGGCCGTGAAAGTCGTGTAGTCATAGCCCAAATAACCCGGCTTCACCGTTCTCGTCACGCCGTTCTCGGTCACGGTGGTCTGGTACTGTCCGTCGATGACCGGAAGATTCACGCCATTGGCCGTCACGGTGTATTTGGACGTTACCCGGTGCACCCCGTCCGGGATTGGATTGGGGATAATCATCGTCGCCGGCGCCGCCTCTGCCGCGCGTTCGGTTACGGGGAAGAACGCGCTGAACCCGAACGCCACCACGACGATCAGTAGGGATATGCTCCATTTCCGCCTTGCATGGCACTCCAACATAACCTGCCTCCTTTAAGGATGAAGTTTGCCTTTCACTCATGTAAGCGCCATCAATGGGCGCTAAACTCATTATACGTTGCCACCATCTTCTTCTTAGTGCGGTAATGCGATTGTAAGAGGCGGTGAAATCACGATCTTCGTCCGCCCTGAAATCCATAATTTGTGGATGATTTCTCTCGAAATCCGTTGTATGTATCTTCCCGTAGCCTTGGCTTAAGATGAATTTCAGTAGAAGGGAGGGAGATCGCAGCACCGCCGACAATTCGGTAAGCGCATTCAAAAAATAGCGCCGTGACATCGAAAGTTTTGTTTACCGTCATTTATCTCGACTAATATTGTAAGCGTTTTATTTTGCCGTATGTAGGACCGCCGATTACGTAAGTTGGCAGCCATTTAAACGAAGGGGTGTTTTTGTGCCAGCTCTGTGGAGAAGATGCTTTTCAATCCTGTTCAGTTCGATTTTGGTCTCGTCGTTATTGTTGTCGGGTGGTCGAACGACTTTATCTGCCGCCTCTGATTTGCCCGCTGCTCACTCCTCTTCGACGATCGTACGCTACGAGGATGCGATCCTCCAGGGCTACGGCGTAGAGAAACTAGCCGCCCCTCAAGACGGGGATTCCCTTTATGATGGCGAAGGCTATGTATCGTTCTTTTACGACTTTGACCCGGCTTCGAGTCAGCCTGATGGTACGGCTACGTTTAAAGTCGAAGCGGCAGCTGCGGGTCTGTACGCGCTGAGCCTCGGCTATTATATTCCGGAAGGTTATGGCGCCAAAGAAGCCGGCATCCGAGTCAATGGGACCGATGTCGGCGGCATTACGCTGGATGCCCCTCCGGCCTCGACCGTGGTGCACGAGAAGATGGTAAGCAAAATCGCGTTGAATGCCGGTACGAACGAGGTGACGTTCACCCGGGGATGGGGCTATTACGGGATCGAATACGTGCGAATCGAGCCCGCCGGCCTGCCGTTCGCAAGCAGCACGATCGAAGCAGAAGACGGTCTCATGTCCGGCGAGGTCAGCCTGGGAAGCGCTGTCGAAGGCTTTTCCGGAAGCGGTTATGCCGCATTTAAAAGCAGCGGTTCGCTAACCTTGTCCTATAACGCGGCCGAGCGCGGTCTTGTCGAGCTTACGATCGGCTACAGCGCTCCTTACGGCGACAAAAAGACCCAATTAACGGTCAACGGCCAAGCGAGCGAGGTGTCGCTGCCGTCCACCTCGAGTTACGCGGAGGCCACCGGCGGGAAAGTCATGATGAATAAGGGGACGAACACGATTCGGTTCGATTCCGGCTGGGGCTGGTACAACATCGACTACGTTAAACTATCGCCAGCTTCGGCAAGTAACCAGCATCAAGTCGAGAACAAGCTGGTGAACGCCAATGCAACCGTCGAAACCAAGGCGCTCATGCGTTACTTCGTCGATCATTATGGAAGGAACATCCTCTCCGGCCAACAAACGCTCGAAGATGCGCAGTGGATTAAAGATCAAACCGGGAAGTACCCCGCCATCTTCTCTACCGATCTGATCGACTACTCCCCTTCCCGAGTAGAGCATGGCGCCGCCTCAACCGAAGTGGACAAGGCGATTCAATGGGCGAAAGAAGGCGGAATTGTCGCGCTCGTCTGGCACTGGAATGCGCCTGCGGGACTTTACGACACGGCAGGCAAGGAATGGTGGCGCGGATTTTATACGGACTCTACCTCGTTTGACGTTCAATACGCGCTCAGTCATCCGGATTCGGAGGATTATCGGCTGCTCTTGCGGGACATCGATGCGATCGCCGATCAACTGAAACGCCTTCAAGATGCTCGCGTTCCGGTGCTTTGGAGACCTTTGCACGAAGCGGAAGGCGGATGGTTCTGGTGGGGCGCCAAAGGTCCCGAGCCCGCAAAGCAGCTCTATCGACTGATGTACGATCGGCTTACTAATACGCATCGCCTGAACAATCTGATCTGGGTATGGAACTCCGAAAGTCCGGATTGGTATCCGGGCGACGATGTCGTGGATATGGTGAGCGTCGACATCTACAACCCGGCAGGCAATTACGGACCGAGCATTGCCAAATATGACAGTCTGGTCAATCTGGTGCAAGACAAGAAGCTGGTCGCCTTGCCCGAGAATGGCCCGATCCCCGATCCCGAGCAGCTTCAGACCTATGCGGCCCATTGGCTCTTCTTTAGCACATGGACCGGCGATTTCATCCGTGACGGCAAGTACAATACCATGGAGCATATTCAGAAGGTATACAGCAGCGATTACGTGATTACGCGGGACGAACTGCCTGATGATCTGTACACCTCCTTCCGGTACGAAGCCGAGAAAGGCACGATGACAGGTCTAACCGTATCCACCGCAGGCAGCGGATACTCGGGCGACGGGTATGTGACCGGCTTCGATGAGGACGGCAATACGTTGGCGATGACCGTGAACGTGCCTGTCAGCGGTCGGTATACCCTGTCGATCCGGTACAAAGCTCAAGGCGACAAAACCAATCCCGTCCTGCTGAACGATGAAACGCTGGCGGATTACGTGTTTAAAAACAGCGACGCTTGGACGGACGGGGTTGTAGGCGAATATGAACTGCAAGCCGGCAATCCGACGCTGCGTATCGGCAAAAGCTGGGGGTGGATCGACGTCGATTTCGCCGAGCTGCAGTATCTGGGCCCCATTCTACCGAAAGCCGTCGTCTCTTACAGCAGCGCCAATCCAACGAATCAAGATGTGATCGCCCAGCTCACCGCGAACAAGCCGGTGACCATTACGAACAATGGCGGCTCGAATCGATACGTATTCAAGCAAAATGGCAGCTTCACCTTCACCTATATCGATGCGGACGGACATACGGGATCCGTAACGGCGACTGTAACCAACATCGATAAGACGCCCCCTTCCTTCTCCGTCACAGCTGACCGTACCGTACTGCAGACGCCTAATCACGCGCTGGTCCCCATTAACCTCCAATGGACGGCCCATGATGCCGATTCCGGGGTTGCTGGGGTACAACTGGCGTCGGTGACGAGCAGCGAACCGGACAACGGTTCAGGCGACGGCGATAAAGACCAGGATATCCAAGACGCCAAAATCGGGACGGCGGATGCGCAGATCAAGCTTCGGGCCGAGCGCTCGGGCAAAGGAAACGGAAGAGTCTACACCATTACCTATAAAGCTTTCGATCACGCGGGCAACCAGACGACGGCTTCCGTCCTGGTGACCGTCCCGCATGGATCCAAATCCTAACGTCATCCGCGCTTGAAAGAAAGTCAGCCGCGTCCCGTTGCTTCGGGACGCGGCTGACTTTTACTTCAATATAGTACGGGCAGCTTATCGAGCGTAATCGCATAGTCATGCTGGTACGCCCGGAACAGCTCTTCCTCGGAGGTCCATTCCGACGTCGACCCGAATTCATTCGACCAGGTCATGTACCACACCCACGGAATTCTAGATAACGATAGTGCTTCTATACCAGGCAGCACCCCGATCTCTCCTAATGCCGCCAGCTTCGGTTGGGAGGTGATGGAGATCAGCTCCTCGTACTCGGGCCACAAGTCGGTGTGGGTATGCTTGGGCGGATACAGGTCCCTAGATATGACGTCCGCGACGTCATCGCCCACATACCCCTCGGGCAAGGGAGAATTCCATACCCAAATCAGATTATTCAACCCGTGCACATGCGTATAGCGTTCAAACATGATACGGTACAACCGCTTGGCAGCCTCAGTACCCTTGGCGCCCCACCAGAACCACTCCCCTTCGGCTTCATGGAACGGTCTCCACAGAATCGGAATTCTCCTCTCGCAGAATGGTTTCAGCAGATTGGCCATATGATCCATATCGGATAGGAGCGCCTTATACTCCGCCGTCCCTTCCGTAATCGCTTTGGAGGCGTCGAATGTCGTATTCTCCGTATAGAACCCCTTATCCCGGCTTCCAAAGGGGGAGAACCAATGCCACGTGAACGTGATTAAGCCTTTACGTTCCGCCCATTCCCAAGCCCGGTCCAGCGTATTGCGGTTCTCCTCGATCTCTTGCAAGCACGCTTCGCTGCTGTCTTCATAATTAATAGCAGGCGAATAACTTAGCAGCTCGAAACCGCAAAGCGCGGGAAGCTTCCCCGTCACCTGTTCAATGTATCGCAGTTCTTTTTGCACGTTGGTTTGGGTATGCTGGCCGGTAATAATACCTTTTCCGGCGATGTCGTTTAAGTACCGGAGAACGGCTTTTACTTCCTCTGAAGCCTTCGGATTGCAAGGGGCCATGTTCGCTAATTTCTGGTTTTCCATGGTTCTCTCCTTATCAAGGGATTTCGTATATACATGATCGAATCGCAGCGTCTTGCTGCGGAAGCGTTGATCTCGCGGCATGAAGAATGGCTGTTCCCTCTCCGAATGGAGATAAGAACAGCCCCCTGTCAACCCAATCGACTTACTTGCCGGACCACAGCTTGATCCGGTTTTGGATATGTTCCGTATAAGCGGCTTCCATTTCTTTCACGCCGGCCTTCTCCAATTCGGCCATATAGGCCTCCCACACGCTGTCGAACTCTTCCGGCTTGGACATGACCGCTTCCGGAATGCGCTTCCAGGTAATATCCTTCATCTTGACGCCCAGGATGACAGCCGGATCATCGCTTGGAAGCGACATCGTGTAGGCTGCTCCATACGCTCTCGGTTGGAATTCTTCTTCCTGCGGGAAGAGATCTTTCCAATGCTCGGCGTTATAGGCTTTGAGGGCTTCCTTCTCCGGCTCGCTGTAAGTGGCTGTCAGCTGCTCCGGATAATTGCGCGTAAAATAGTTGCCGGTGGAATCTTGGATGCCGTCGCCGTAATGGACCATCAAGTTCCAGTAAAGGCCGGTGCCGGATTCCTTCTGGAACGACGCGCCGTCTTGGTTCATCCGCTCCTGTACCGCCGGAATAAGGGTTCGTTTGCCGTTCTCGACCGTGTAATGCTTGCCTTCGATGCCCCAGTTGTTCAGGATTTGTCCTTCTTCCGATGCGAGGAAATCGAGAAACTGGATCGCCCGTACCGGATCCTTGCATTTGCTGGAGATCGAGATGCCGTAGCCGCCGTCAAACCCGGCCGGCCAGAAGCTCGTATCCTTGTATTCCTTGCTCAGGGTGACCGGGTAATGACCGTAGGTCTGATCGAATTTGCCCTCGGCCTTCAGCGCGTTCTGCGCGTCGCCATAGTCCCATTCCGGATCGGCGAGACCGAGGACGCGGCCGGAAGCCACTTTCGCTTTGAACTGGTCGGTCTTCTGGATGAAGCTTTCCGGATCGAGCAGCCCAATATCGTTCATGTGGTTCAACCAACGGAAATATTCTTTTTCCTCCGGACGGCGGAAATGGTACGTCGCTTGATGCGTTTGTTGATCGATGTAGTATTCGCCGTCATCCGGCCCGCCTGTCGTCTGGAAGCCTGCGTTGGTGACCTGGTACATATGCCAATCGTCCGCATTCAGGGAGAAGCCGATATTTTTATTGCCGTTCTCGTCCGTCGGATGCTTCGTGATGTAATCCTGAATCACCTTTTCGAAGTCCTTCACGGTGCGAATCTCCGGATAGCCCGCTTCCCTGACGACACGATGCTGGAGCTCGAAGCCGCCATCGGCCTTAATCTTTTTCTCCTCCACGGCGGACCAGGTCGGAATCGCATAGATCGATGGATCGTCCAGGCTGTACTTCGTCCGTACGAGCTTGTCGCCCAGCATCTTCTTGATGCTCGGCGCATGCTTGTCGATCAAATCCGTCAGATCGAGGACGGCGCCGGCATCGACGAGTTTGCCGACATCCGCCTTGGCTGCGATCAAATCCGGATATTTGCCCGTAGCGGCAATGAGCGATATCTTCTGAACCGGGTCGCCGACGGCAAACTCGGCATCCAGCGTCACGCCGGTTTTGGCCGTAATGATCTTGCCGACCTCATCCTGCATGTTATTCCAGTTCGTGCTCGAGTCTTCGGAAAAATAAGTCAGCGTAAGGGGCTCCACATTCGTCCCGGCTGGCGCGCTTGCCTCCGTCTGGGTTCCTTCCACCACAGGCGAATTGTTGCCCCCGCTGCACCCCGCAAGCGTCGTCGCCAAGCTCAGTGCAACAATCGAAGAGGTGACCACCCTTTTTTTGCTCCGTTTCATCATGCCAAACCTCCAACGTGTAATGTCATTTTGTATGGATGGTGCCTTAACTCTTTACGGCGCCAAGCGTCGTGCCTTTCACAAAATACTTTTGCAAGAAGGGATATACGATCAGAATCGGCACCGTCACCGTAATCGTAATCGCCATCTTGACGGACTCCGGCGAAACCTGCGTCATGCGCTGGGCCATATTCGCGGCGTCCTGGGAATTGGTCGCGCTTGTCGTCGTGCTCTGCAAAATTTTCATCAGCTCATATTGGAGCGTCGTGAGCGATTCGTTGGAGCCGTTGAACAGATACGTATCGAACCAAGAGTTCCATTGCCCGACCGCCAGGAAGAGCGCCACGGTCGCCAACGCCGGCTTGCATAGCGGAAGAATGACCCGCCAGAAAATCGTAAAATCGTTGGCGCCATCCAGCTTGGCCGACTCTTGAAGCGCATAGGGCAGACCGTCAATAAAGGAACGGATGACAAACACATTGAACGCGCTTACAAGCCCCGGCAGAATATAAACCGCAAATGTACCGATCAAATGCAGATCCCGCATGAGAATAAACCCCGGAATCAAGCCGCCGGACACATACATGGTGATGGCAAGAAACGCGGAAATAAATTTTCTGGCCGCAAAGTCCTGTCGCGAAAGGGTATACGCCAGCATGGAGCCGCTAATTAATCCCGCAACCGTCCCCACGACGGTACGAAGAACGGATATTTTGAAGCCGGTGATCAATCCGCTATAAGTGAAGATGACTTCGTAATTGTTTAACGTGAATTGCCTTGGCCATATCGTGATTCCGCCTCTAACGGTATCCACCGAATCGTTGAAGGAGATGGCCAGCACGTTCAAAAAAGGGTAGATCGTGAGGATCGTCACCATGATTAAGGAGACGTAAACGATGATTTCCAACAATCGGTCTTGCGGCGACTTCGCCATCGGCTTTCGCTTCACGCGACTGACCGGCGCCGGATTTCGGACAACCTCCATACCGCCTTTCCTCCTTACATAATGCTCTCGTTAGTAAAGCGCTTGAAAATCCCGTTGGCCGCAAACAGCAAGAGGAGGCTGATGACGGAATTAAAAATATTGATCGCCGTCCCGAACGAGTAGCGCCCCATCCCAAGGCCATAATTAAGCGCATACAAATCAAGCACCTCGGAGTAATCGATGACCAGATGGTTGCCGAGCAGAAACTGTTTCTCGAAGCCTGTCCCGAGCAGATGGCCGATCGACATAATCAGGAGCACGATAATCGTCGGTCGGATTCCCGGCAGCGTGATGTGCCACATTTGCCTCCATCGGCTCGCGCCGTCGACTCGTGCGGCTTCGTACAACTCAGGACCGATACCGGCCATGGCGGCCAGGTATATAATGGCGCTCCAACCGGTCTCCTTCCATACATCCGCGCCGGTGACGATTCCCCAGAACAAATGCCCTTCCGCCATAAACTGAATCGGGCGGTCGATGAGGTGCAAGCCCAATAGTATATCATTCACGACGCCGCCGTCCGTCGAGAGCATTTTGGTGACAATGCCCGCGGCAACCACCCACGAGACGAAGTGCGGCAGATAAGATACGGTCTGAACGAATCGTTTCATCGCCTGGATACGAACCTCATTGAGCAGCAGCGCGAAGACGATCGGCACGACGAAACCCGCGACAAGGCCCATTAAGCTCATTGCCAGCGTGTTCCGCAGCACGAGGTAGAAATGGTCATCCTGAAACAACGCGCGAAAATGCTCCAGTCCCACCCACTTCTGTTCGAAAAAGCCGACGCCGGGTCTATACTTTTGAAAGGCCATCGTCCATCCCCACAGCGGCAAGTACTGGAATACGAAGACCCAGAGCACGAACGGGATGGACATAAAGAACAGATATTTTTGGTTTTTAATAACCTTCCACGTCTTCTTATTCGTTTGCCTATATGCCGCTTCCCGATCTAAAGTTATCGCTTTCATTTTTCTCCCCCCCTCTCTTCGAATTCATCTTAAAGGAAAGAGAGGACAGAACCCATCTCACGGATTTCGAATAAAATCATCCAACAATTATGGATTTTTATAGTCCGAAGGCGAACGACCTTCATAACGTTTGAATTTACTGTGGAAATAGTTCACGCTCGTATAGCCGACGCGCTCCGCCGCTTCGTATACCTTCATGCCGCCAGCCAATAATTCCTTGGCTTTCTCGATACGGACTTTGTCCACGTAAGTATTGAAGTACTCTCCCGTCCTGTTTTTAAAAAGCTGGCCCAAATAAGCGGTACTGTAGTTAAGCAGCCTTGCTAGCGTTTCGAGCTTCAGATTGTCGGCATAATGCCGGTTAATAAAATCGATCATTTTCTTAAACTCCTGCTCATGGCCGCTAGGCTCCGCGTCTGTCGCAAGCTCCACCAGAAAACGGCGGATCCCCTCCAAGAGCTCATCCAAGCGACCATACTGGTAAATCTCGTTCAGGAAGCGAGAAACCGACTCCATCTCTTTTCGTTCCATGCGGAGGCCGCTGCCAAGCTTATGGATGACGGTATTGGAGAGAAAGAAAAACGATTCTTTCACGGACTTCTCGTTGTGCCCCTGCCCGATAAAACAAGCTGCCGCTTCCTCCAATAGGGGGAGAATCATCGCATGGTTGCCCACATCCAGACTGTAGTAAAGGCGGAAAATGAGCTCTTCCATCATCGCTTCGCTGGGCTCGCCGGATGACAGGGAGGTTACCGGTACCGGGTAACACGGCGAACTCGGCCCAAGCAGCCCGTCCTCCTTGCTGAAAAACGCGCGTTTTACCGCCTCCTGCGCTTTGCCGTAAGAGAGCCGGATCTCCTCGGGCACGGATACCGCCCCTCCGGTCGCGGCGACGAATCGGACTTCCTCCGCTGCGTCTTGCAGCTCGCGGTATAGGTCAAGGCGCCGGTCTTTTCCCCGCAGCGGCGCTTGGAGAAGAAGCGCGACATAAGAGGCAATAATGGTCACAACCCCCTGCTTGGAGGGCTCCATCCTGGCCTTCAGCCCCTGCGAAAGCCGGATTAGCGCATCGGAGCGGTCTGCTTCGGGCACCTGCGGCGAGACCAACACGACTTCATAGTTGTCCCATAACAAATCTGCTTCTTGGAGCGCGCTTCTTACGTTGCTTGGATGGTGCGCTTCCTCCTGCGGGATAAGCAGATGCTGCACAAGCAAATCCCGGTTCGCCTTCCCGAACCGGCGTTGTTCCCCCTTGGCGCGTTCCCCCTCCATCCGCTCCCGTACCTGCTTGAGAAGAGCCGACATCTCATGGATATCGACCGGTTTGAGCAGGTATCCGGCCACGCCGTATTTGATCGCTCGCCGCGCATAGTCAAAGTCGGCGTGGCCGCTGAGAATGATCACATGCACATGCATCGGAACGTCGAGAGCAGACAAGCGCTGAATGAACTGCAGGCCATCCATAACGGGCATGCGGATATCGACGATGACGACGTCAGGGATTTGTTCCTCCACGACGTTCAAGGCTTCTTGGCCATTCGCCGCCGTGGCCGTCACGATAAAGCCGAGGTCTTGCCATGGAATCAGCGTCTGCAAGCCTTGGCGAAGTTTCGGTTCATCATCCACGATCAGGACTTTGATCATCGCGAATCGCCTCCGGGATATAAAATGCGATGCTCGTGCCGCTGCCAGGATCGCTCTCGATTCGCAAAGCGCTCGACGCCCCGTAGAGAAGAACAAGCCGATCGTTCACATTGCGCAGGCCGATCCGCTGACCTTCCTGATCCTCGACGGCAGCGGCCAGCTCCTCCCGCACGCGAGCGAGACGGTCGGCAGGCATCCCTGCGCCGTTGTCGGCTACTTTGATCAGGACTCCGTTCGGAACACGCTTCGCCTCCACCTCAATAACCGCCCCTTCCGCCCGGTTATCCAGGCCATGCACTATCGCATTTTCGACCAATGGCTGGATGATCAATGGCGGGATCGGCATCTCCTCCAGCTGGGGCTCTACTTGCAATCGATAATCCAAACGTTCCTCATACCGAAATTTCTGAATCTCTAGATAACAGCGCACCCACTCGAGCTCTTTGCGCAGCGCAATGTTCCCATTGCCCGCCTCCAAGCTGCTGCGCAGCAGCATGCTCAGCAGCCATACGGCCTGCGCGATATCATCCTGCTTGCGAATGTGGGACTCCATGCGGATGGATTCCAGCGCATTGAAGAGAAAATGAGGGTTAATTTGGCTCGCCAGCATCTTGAACTTGATCTCGTTCTGCCGCTGCTCGACCAGGCTCTTCTGCCGGTTCGTTTCTTGGACCTCTTCAATCAGCTGCGTGACGCTTTTGACGAGCGCATTGAACCGTCTGGCGAGCAAGCCGATTTCATCTTTTCCGTCGATATGGAGATAGGTCTCCCAAGCGCCTGTCCCGACTTTAGACATATGATGGCTCAAGCGGAAGAGACGGCGGGAGAGCAAGGACGCGGATGCATAGATCAGCAGCACGGCGAACAGCAAGCTGGCCGAGATGACGACCACGCCAAGCCGGATCACGTTGTTGGCATCCCGGGTAATCTCGGACACGGAAAAGATGGAAATGACGCGAAGACCATTCCAGCTGTTCTCCGGCTCCAGATGGGCAATCACCACCTTGGACGCCTTGCCATTAATGGACGCATCGTAACTCCCTTCCTCGCGGGAAAGGATGTTTGCGTTCGCATGAATATCGGACAGGTTCTTCCCGAATACATCCGCTTCGTTGGAGGCGACAATCCGATTGCGATTGTCCACGATCAAGGTTTGGAACGATTCCTGCTCCAGAATCGCATGCAATTGCCGCTCGTCTACGCTGATTACGAGGACGCCCGTTCTTCCTGGGACATCCAAGGGAAAGGAGCGGATCAGACTGAGCTCATCCACGCCCAGCCGTTCGTCCTGGATTAAGTTCCATCCTGCAAGCCCCTTCTGCTCGATGGCCTCTTGGTACCAGTCCTGCGCCAAGATCCTATCCGTCGCTTGGATGAATTCCCAGTTGTCGAGCGCTCCCGGGTTCACCGTATAGACGCGGATGCCGGATAGCTCTTTGTAGGTCTGGAGGTAGTCGCGAATGTCCGTATACCCCCGGTACGCCTGAATCACTTCGAGATTATTCTCGTACTTTTGGCCCGCCACCCGCTTCAACGCGTTGTCCGTGGTCAGCCGGTACGAAATGTCCAGCGGAACCTGGATCAGCTCTTCCGTACGCTTGCGCACGCGCTCCACATTGGCGCCGACTTGCGCAGAAGCGTCTTGGATGACGATCGACCTCAGCTTTCCGGTCAGCAGCAGGCCGCTAAGCAGCAAGGGAAGAACGGCTGCCGAAATAAACGTAATCGCCAGCTTCTTCTTCATTTTCATGTCATTCATCATTCGGATTACATTCATGGTGACCTCCCGAGTCTGTCCGCCTGCCGCACGTAAAATGCCCCTTTTCTCAACCAAAAAGGGGCATTGCTTTCTATGGGTTCCATGCGCTTTCGGGCATCTTTGCTGATGTTAGGGATGATGCGGACTTCAAGCTTGGAGCCTAAACCATTGACTCGTATAGTCTTTCTGCTGGCCATGGAGCGGCAAGCCGAGCTGCATTAGCCTGTCGCCGCCATAAACAGACCCTTCCTCGCTCTTGCCCTGCCGCACCTCGTATTCGAGTTCCGGATCCAGCCCGTCCAGGCGCAGCGCGCGGCGCGGCGGATTCGGGACGGCCGTCACTTGGAAATAATAGACAAGCGCCTCTCGCTTGTCTTCGGAGACAAACATCCAGGCCGAGTCATCCCCCTCGAACGGGCTCTTCAGGCGGTACAAGTCGCCCTTCTGGACGAGGCCGCGGAACGCCTTGTACGTTTCGACTTGGCGCGTGACGATCTCTTTTTCGGTATCGGTAAATGCCGTGAGATCCAGTTCATACCCGAAGTTCCCGGACATGGCGACATCTCCCCGGAATTCCAAGGGCGTGATGCGGCCAACCTGGTGATTCGGCACAGCGGACACATGCGCGCCGATTGCGCTCGCCGGATACACGAGGCTGATGCCGTATTGGATCTTTAACCGCTCCACCGCGTCGGTATTGTCGCTAGTCCACGTTTGCGGCATGTAATAGAGCATCCCGGGGTCGAACCGCCCTCCGCCGCTTGCGCAGCTTTCGAACAGAATATGCGGAAATGCAGCCGTAATCCGCTCGAGCAGCTCATACAACCCGAGCACATAGCGGTGAGCCGTTTCGGACTGGCGTTCCGGCGGCAGGGCCGCGGAACCGATTTCCGTCAAGCCGCGGTTCATATCCCACTTCACGTAAGCGACCGGCACGCGCTTGAAAATGGCGGAAAGCGATTCATAGATATAATCGCGGACTTCGGGCCGCGTATAATCCAGCACGAGCTGCCATCTGGCTTCGCTTCGTCTCCGTCCCGGCACGTGGAGACACCAGTCCGGATGCTTCCGGTACAGCTCGCTGTCCGGCGAGATCATCTCCGGCTCGAACCAAAGACCGAATCGAAGTCCCGCCCCATTGATGCGCTCCGCAACGTCCGCCAGTCCGCCCGGGAGCTTCCGGCGATCTTCGTACCAATCGCCCAGCGACGAATTATCGGCATCCCGCTTGCCGAACCAACCATCGTCCAGCACGAATAGTTCGATGCCGAGCTTGGCCCCCTCTTCCGCGATGGCCACCAGCTTATCCGCATTGAAGTTGAAGTAGGTCGCCTCCCAGTTGTTGACCAGTATCGGCCGTTCCGCGTCCCGGTATTGTCCGCGGCACAGCCGGGTGCGGTACAACTTATGGTAGGTCCGGGACATGTCTCCCAGCCCTTGTCCGGAATACACCATCACGACTTCGGGCGTCTGGAAGACCTCCCCCGGGCTCAACAGCCATGCGAAGTCAAACGAGTTCACCCCTATGTTAAAGCGCGTAGACCCGAACGCATCCACTTCCGCCCCCGCTTCGAAGCCGCCGCTGTAGACCAGACTGAAGCCGAATGCCTCGCCATGGGATTCCGTCGTTTCGGGCGTGACCAACGCGGCGAACGGGTTCAACTGATGGCTGCTCATCCCCCTCTTGCTATCGATCCGGGTTTCGCCTTGCCGGAGCGATCTCCGGGTCATATTGCCCTCCCGAGCCCATGCGCCGGAGAGATAAAGGATATCCAGGTCTTGCTTGGCCGAGAAGTCGACGCTGGCGCTGAGCGCCCGGCGAAGCCGAAGCTGCTGCTCCCCGTCATTGCGAAGACGAACCGATCGAACGATGACATTGCGCTCGGCGTAGATCGTATAGACTAAGGTAACCTGCAGACCGGAATACGCGTCCTTCAACTCCAGCTCCAGCGTATCCGCTTCGGTCTCCTCCTCGGCATACACCGCCGGCAAACCGATTAACTTAGGCTTTCCTGGCGTAATCCGATACCCTTCGTACTTAAGTTCCGTAATGCGCGTGCCATCCGCAAGCTCGGCTTGATACGCCGGATTACGAAAATCCCCGCTCCCATATTGCGGGTATTCTTGCGGCAGCCGGTCCAATCCCGCCCGCTCCGGGACATGCATCAACAGATTGTCCATCCGATCGCGATGCTTCAGTCTGCCTCCCCAATAGACATGCACAGGATACCCGTCCACAATCTGTATGAGATAACTCATGCCGGACGAGGTGAAATGAAACAAGCCCGTTTGCTCTTGAACCGTAATACCCATTGTCTTCAACCTCTCTTTACCATTCGCTTCCCCGTTAGGGGCCACTGTTCGATGTGTAATGCTTGCAAGGATAGGACATGGCCTAAGACTCGTTCATTCACCTGAACTTTGGCTCATCTCTAGTGAAATATTAGCCTATTTTGAACAATATCGTACATGGTTTGATACTCAGTAAATATGGTATAATACTTGAAATTTAACATAAGGAGATTATTCGTGATTGAGTATTTATCCCCTAGCAAGCAGCATACCGAATTGTATCTCACCCAATACGGCATGGAAGAATGCTTACCTGGTCATTTTTTCGGGCCGGCTGTACGAACTCATTATTTGCTCCATTATATTTTGGAAGGGGAAGGAATTTTCGAGGTGGGGGGCCATAAGTATGTGCTGGGCAAGGGACAAGGGTTTCTCATTTGCCCTGGCGTCATTACTTATTATCAGGCCGATCAGGGAAATCCGTGGACCTATTGCTGGATTGGCTTTAACGGAACGCTCGCGGAATCGCTCCTCAGGAAAGCCGGCTTATCATTAAGCTCTCCCATTCTTTGCTATGAAAGAGATGATGCCATCTACGAATCGATCCTATTGATGAGCCAGTCGCAGAGCTACCGGCATGCTAGAGAAACAAGGTTAACCGGGCTCTTATACGCGATGCTGTCGATGCTGATGGAATTCAGTTCGAATAAGCTTCCGACCCCGTCGGAAAGCCGCGCGGAAATTTACGTCGAACAAGTGCAGCTATTTATTGAAAATAACTATGCGCAGAAAATTACAGTCGGGGATATTGCACATGTTATCGGACTCAATCGCAGCTATTTGTGCGCCTTATTTCATCAACGGATGAATAGGAGCATTCAGGATTATTTGATCCGTTATCGGGTGAATAAAGCCTGCGAGATGATGGGAAATCTGGAGCTATCGATCGGAGATATCTCGCGTTCGGTTGGCTACACCGACCCTTTGCTCTTCTCCAAAATGTTCAAGAAAGTGAAGGGTTCCTCACCCCGACACTACCGAACCCTATCTCAGGCGCAATTGAAGGTTTAAAGTAGTCGGGAGCGCAGGCGTATATATCAACGCAATGTATGTTAGCTCTTTCGAAGTGCGTCGCCTGATTTAATCCTTTCAATATCATTTCTTGCTCTTCAATGGCATAGTACAAGATATTAATACCTCCTGGAAGTTTTACTCCTCCATTTCTTTTGTAACATCGGCATTCCGGATGATTTTAGGCACTCAATAATTTGGATCGCAAACATGTCTGACTCTTTAATTTCCCTCCTCATTTAAGACTGCGATTTAGTAATACTCGGGTAACTATGCCTGAGATGATTTACAAACAAATCATAAAACCTGCCCATTGGGAAAGGCCAACCAGCTTGATCGCCGGTTGACCTCTTTATTCGAAATGTTATTCTAAAGCTTGCTGAACGAAGCTGTCGTTGACGCCATCCTTAAACGCAACTTCTTTCTTGAGGAATCCGTTTTTAAGTAAAATCCCGGCCGTCGTTTCTTGAGCAGCCAATGCTTCCTGTGTATAAGCGGACAACAGGCTGGAGCTGCGCTCCAGAAAGGTCTTGACGATCGCCGCCGGCAGCTTCGTCTGTTCAGAGTAAATTTGCGCAGCTTCATCCAAGTTGGCCGTTTGCCACTCCAGCGAACGCTTGAACTGTTTCAAGTATTCCACGACCAATTCCGGATGCTTCTGTGCAAATTCGGTGTGCGCAATCATCGACAGAGGCGCTTGCACTTCGGTGTTGGCCTCCAGCGCCTTCGCTTTTTTAGTCGCTACGTTCAAGGTGATATTCGGATCGACCGTCACCCAAGCATCCAATTGTCCGGATTCAAAGGCTGCCTGTGCATCTTCAGGGTTCAAGTTGATGATCGTAAGATCCTTTTGCGTTAGGCCATTAGCTTCCAGCACTTTGATCAAATAGACGTGTGAGGACGACCCCCTACTTAAGCCAACCTTTTTACCTTTTAAGTCTTGAA
The DNA here is from genome assembly GCF_042682185.1 of Paenibacillus xanthanilyticus. NCBI lineage: Bacteria > Bacillati > Bacillota > Bacilli > Caryophanales > Paenibacillaceae > Paenibacillus > Paenibacillus xanthanilyticus. The sequence goes on from NZ_JBHUHA010000002.1 coordinate 1,696,075, forward strand.
CCTTCGTAATGGGGCTGTCGGCCGATACGAGGATCGCATTCAAATTCTTGCCCTCCCCAATCAGGCCGACAACTTGGATCGGCAGCTTGTTCGATAGCCCCGTAATCGTTGCGCCATCACCAAGAAAAGTAAGGTCCACGCGGCCAGATACCAATGCCTCTAGAATGGGAGGCCCGCTGGCGAATTTGCTCCATTCGACTTCGGCATTAAGCTGATCGAAACCCTCTTTCAACCAGCCCTTCTGCTCAGCAATAACAAGAGGGTTCAAGCTTCCATTCAAAGCGATTCTTACTTTGACCGCTTTCTCGCCGTTTGCTTCCTGCTGCGTATTCTCCTCCGTTGATGGCTGCCCCGTCTTCTCTTCGGCTGTGTTCGAAGCGGATCCGCTTCCAGCGGAGCTTTCCGTTTTCTCCGCACTACCTGAGTTCCCGCATCCTACGACCAGCACTATGGCCAGCACCAAGAAGGCCGTAAGTAACAGCACGCTTCTCTTTGGTTTCCTCATCGTTCTATCTCCTTAAATTCGCACATGAATAATAGGAATTTACCCCGTAAAAAAATAACTTTCCGACACAGCCGCTAAGCTCCATAGGCCTAAATCTCTGGTCGTCCAGTCGATTCGTCTCATAGCCACTATCTCGACTCATAAATTGACTTACAAGTCAAGTTGTGTCGTGGCTAAATCATATCAACAGAAAAAGCAGAATGTCAATCCTTGTTTTCGGCAGTGTAACCGGCTACGGCCCGATCATCTGAATCAGCAAATCGATCGTCGTTTCATTTGCCGGCTCATACTCGCGAATCTTTAGCAGCATGAGGTTCTGGATCAGGGTCGCAAACAGTGTCGCTAGTTGAATCGGATCTCCCTGGCGCACAGACCCATCTGCTTGTCCTTCCTTTATCAGCTCTATGAGCAGCTGCCGATTCATCTTTCCCCGCTGACGAATCTTCTGCTTCTCCTCATCGTCCAACAGGTCGGTGAAGATAGCCTGCAGCAAAACCATATAGCTGTCCGCGTTCGACTCTTGGGACAACACCTTCGAGGCGATGTACCGAAATTTATCAGACGCTTTCCCCTCAAGCTCAAGCGCCATCTGTAATTGCTCTCCGTATATATCCTGTCCCCGCTTAATGACGGCAAGCAGGAGCTCTTCCTTGGATTTGAAGTAGCTGTATACATGCCCATGGCTGCGTCCTGCTTCGACTGCGATATCGTCAATTTTGGTCAACAGCCCTCGGCGGGCAAAGACACTTGCAGCAGCATCAAGAATGTCCCTGCGGCGCTTCTCTCGCATCTGTGTGTCCCGCAATAGATTACGTGGCATTGTAGAAACCTCCTGAGATGATCTAACGGGTATTTTAATCCTTACTCAGTTTAGCAGAGCTACCCGTCTCTAAACCACCGAAACTTACATTTGCCTTTCGCTGTTGGATGAAACGGCCGATGACCGATCATATTATTCCGCTTATTTTACTCGGGTATTGACAGTGGCGCGAATCCGGTGCTAAGATTTCCACAATATGACCGAAAAGTCAAGTTGTAAAGATTGGGAGTGAACCTCATGCAGCCTGTCCTACATATCCATGAAGTAAGCAAAACCTTCTATACCGATCAACAAGTAACTCCTGTTCTGAACAATATTCACCTTGACATTCAAGACGGAGATTTTACGGCTATTATTGGGCCCAGCGGCTGCGGCAAAAGCACCTTGCTTAAGATCATCGCCGGTCTCGACACTGCTTACGACGGCAGCGTTCAGCTTAAGGGAAGCCCCATCATAAAGCCGTCTCAGGAGAAGGGATTCATCTTCCAGGAGCATCGCTATTCACTTGGATGACCGTAGAGCAAAACATTGCCGCCGATCGTTCCCTGCGCGACCCATCCGTTCGTAAGGCTGTTGATGATCTCATTGAGCTCGTCAAGCTGAAAGGATTCGAGAAGGCCTATCCGCGTCAATTATCCGGCGGGATGTCCCAGCGTGTTGCCATTGCCAGAGCGCTGCTGCGCAGGCCAGCGGTGCTGCTGCTCGATGAACCATTTGGCGCTCTTGATGCATTCACGAGAAGTCACATGCAGGAAGCTCTTCTTGACATTTGGCGGGCGAACCGGACTGCAATGGTGCTCGTTACCCACGATATTGATGAAGCTGTATTTCTATCTACTCGCGTGATTGTGATGGATGCACGGCCTGGGCGAATCAAAGCCGTCGTGCCGATCGATCTGCCCTACCCGCGCAGCAGAACCTCACGCTCGTTTACAGAGCTTCGTACGCATATTCTAAACGAACTTGACCATCGGGAAGAAGCGGTTGACTACCATATTTAAGCGGCCGCACAGAAAGGATTGGATGCTCATGAATATCACGATTAAGGCGGAGGAACGCAGCGTGAATAAACAGAAGGCAGCACCTCGTCCTTCCGGCAGCAAAAGGCGTCTTTTCATTCGGGGGGCTATTCTCCCCATCTTGCTTGTTTCGGTCTGGCAGGTATTAAGCGGGACGGGGACCATCTCCACGCAGCTCTTCTCATCACCGGCCCTCATCCTCAAACAATACTGGGATTTGACACTCTCGGGAGAACTGCCGCATCACTTACGCATCAGTATCGTGCGGGCTTTACTCGGCTTTCTGCTGGGAGGCAGCTTGGGGCTTCTGCTCGGTCTGCTTGTTGGCATGTACCGCAAGTTCGAAGAAACCGTAAATCCGACTGTCCAAATGCTCCGAACGGTACCGCTCTTGGCGATTACGCCTTTGTTTATCCTTTGGTTTGGTTTCGGCGAGCTGTCTAAAGTGCTGCTTATTTCGCTTGGCGCATTCTTCCCTTTATACGTAAACACCTTCCTCGGCGTACGCAACGTCGATGCCAAGCTGTTCGATGTTGCCCGTGTGCTGGAATTCAGCCGCTTCAGCCAAATGATACGTCTAGTTCTGCCGGCAGCGCTGCCGAATGTTCTGCTCGGCATTCGCCTCTCGCTCACGATTGCATGGCTCTGCCTGGTTACCGCCGAACTGCTCGGCGCCGATACTGGCGTTGGTTTCATGATTCAAGACGCCCGCGCCTTCATGCAGACCGATATCGTATTCGTTGGGATCACGATCTTCGCGATTGTCGGCAAACTATCCGATTCCCTTGTGCAGTTCTTGGAGAAGCGTTTGCTTCGTTGGCAGGACAGCTATAAGGGGTAAGGTCGGCACTGCTCATTCGATGATTACATCGCTAAGGAGAGGAAAACTACCATGGCTTCGAAACCGCAAAATTTATTATTTATCATGTCCGACCAGCATAACCGGGACATACTCGGATATAACGGTCACCCGATTGTCCAGACGCCTCATCTAAATCAGCTGGCTCAAGAAGGGGTTAATTTCACGAATGCCTATACCAATTGTCCGATCTGTGTACCTTCCCGTGCGAGCCTCGCCACCGGCCGTTATCCACATGATAATGGTTCTTGGGATAATGCCGCCCCTTATTCAGGGGATAAACCAAGCTGGGGGCATAGACTAGCGGAGCAAGGAATACAAGTCACGACCGTAGGCAAACTCCATTACCGTGATGAATCCGATGATACCGGCTTTCCCGACCAGCGACTTCCGCTCCATGTGCTGGGCGGGGTTGGAGATTTGTTCACCTTGATTCGGGAAACAGGCTTGCCTGCTGGATCACTTGGCCGCAAGCAGGTACTATCCGCAGGCCCTGGCGAATCCTCCTATACGAAGTATGACCGAGCGATTGCGGAAGAAGCGGTAAGGTTCCTCCGGGAGGAGGCGCCCAATCTCGATAAGCCGTGGGTGCTTTTCGTTTCTTTCGTCACCCCGCACTATCCTCTTACTGCTCCTGCAGAATACTTTGACCTATATCCACTGGACAGCATAGAGCTTCCGCGAAGCTACAAAATAGATGAGCGTTCCTCTCATCCCGTTGTCGATGAGTACCGCCGTTTGCTTGGCATTGCCGATGAATTGGACGAAGATGCTGTTAAGAACGCGGTTGCGGCCTATTACGGCCTGTGCAGTTTCATGGATGCCCAAGTCGGCCAAGTTCTGTCCGCGCTTAGGGAAACCGGACTGGATCAATCCACACGCATTATTTATACGTCCGATCATGGCGACTCGGCAGGCGAACATGGCCTCTGGTTCAAATCAACGATGTATGAGGGCTCTGCCGCCATACCGTTCATCATGGCAGGACCGGATCTGCCGAGGGGAACGCAAGTGACCCATAATATCTCACTGGTCGATTGCTTCCCGACGATCTTGGAAGCGGTCGGGGCTAAGCCTCATGAAGAAGATCACGACCTTCCGGGACAATCCTTGCTTACGCTCGCGAAGGGAGAATACGAGCCTAATCGGATCGTATTCAGCGAATACCACGCTGCAGCCAGCATTACTGGCTTCTTCATGATTCGTGAAGAGCAGTACAAATTCATTTATTATGTCGGTTACCCGCCGCAGCTGTTCAATCTGGTCGCGGATCCAGGGGAAAACAACGATTTGGCAGGAGATCCCGAGTATGCAGAAGTAGTATGGCGGCTTGAGCAGCGGCTGCGTGAGATCGTGGATCCCGAGAAGGTCAATAGCGAAGCGAGAGCGGATCAGGAATGCCGGCTCAATCTTCACGGAGGCCGGGAACAGGTCATAGCCAAGGGCTTCAAGGTCCCCTATACGCCAGCACCAGCGGTGAAGTAGAATTCACCCCTGCTTAAGGAGCAGAATGTAATGCGTACAAAATTTGAGGAATTCCGCTTCATTCGTCGGGCTATGCTCCATTCCAACCAGTTCCGCCCTACCGTGTCCGTAAAGCGGGGCAGCGGTCAGCCCGCCGCCTTGATTCAGGACCCCAAGCCTATGGATGACCTTGTCTTTACAGATGACCAAGGTCATACGACAACGCTTGCAGAAGTGTTGGGAGCGAATCATACGGATGCTTTTCTCGTTATGCATCAAGGCAGAATTGTGTATGAGAAGTATTTTGGAATGGAGCCGCTTCTGCAGCATGGGCTGGCCTCTGTTACCAAATCTTTCGTCGGCACGCTGGTTGGTATGGAACTGTACGAAGGAAGGATTAAAGCTAGCGATCGAGTGGATCAGTACATCCCGGAACTGGCAGAAAGCGCGTTTGGCGATGCGACCATTCAGCAGCTTCTGGACATGCAGATTTCCTGTGAGTACCCGGTTTACTTCCCAGAGGCGGATTATATTGATAATCAGCGGAATTTGCTCTTAACAGCAATTGGTACCATACCTGCCAAGGAAGGCTATTCCGGACCTCGGACGATCCGGCAATATCTTGCTTCGATCAAGAAGAAACAGGACCATGGCACAGCGTTCTCGTATAGCAACGGTCCGACCGAAACACTAGCCTGGTTCCTCAGCCGGGTATCCAGCAAATCTCTTGCCGACCTTTTGAGCGAGCAGATCTGGTCGAAGCTCGGTGCAGAGGAAGACGCTTACTTCGTCGTAGATGCGGAAAGCACCGAACAAGCTTGCGGCGGACTCCATGTCAGCCTTAGAGATGCGGCTCGATTCGCAGAGATGATGCGGAATGATGGCTGGTTCAATGGGCATGAAATTGTTCCTAAACCGGTTATTGATGAAATCCGCAAAGGGGCCAATGCCGATTTGTTTGCTGCGAGCATGCGATCCCATCCAAGAAGCGGTTTTGCGTATCACAACCAATGGTGGATTACCAATAACCGATTTGGATCATACGAGGCGAATGGACTGTACGGACAACGGATACATATCGCTCCACGGGCCGAGATGGTCATTGTGCAGTTTTCAACCCATCCGGGACACAGTGATGAGACAGCAAGATTATTCGCACGCGCTTTCGAGGCCATCGCTAATCATTTAATCTAAACCGGCCCTCTTGTCAGTCAGATGAAATCTTGAATTGGAAAGGTGGTTGCTTCATGACAAATTCATTCCTTCCGCATCATCCCGTCCCAGGAGCAGCTTCCGCCTTCACCCGTCTCGCTAACGAGAAAGCCCTTCACTCCCCTCAGCTGCGCTGGGAGGAGACCATCGACTTTGAAGATGCGGTGAGAGGATTCGTTGCCAAGGATGCTCCTCTTATTATTCGAAGAGCAGACGGAACGGCTATTTTGGATATGGAGCAATATGTAGAACTATTGCGCAGCGATGCCGCACCTGATACCGTCCATCCTAGCTTATGGCGGCATGCTAAACTGAATGCCCAAGCAGGACTTTTCAAGCTTAGCGAGAGGCTGTACCAGATCCGAGGTTACGATATGGCCAATATGATCGTGATCCAAGGAGATGCCGGTTATGTGATCCTTGACGCGTTAACGAGTGTGGAAGCCTCCGCGGCGGCCATCCAGCTCGTGTATAATACGCTCGGACACAGGCCGATCTCCGCTGTCATTATTGGGCATTCCCATTTGGATCATTTCGGCGGTATTCATGGCCTTGTGGAGGCTGCTGATGTGACGAGTGGGACAACCCGCATTTATGCCCCTGAAGGCTTCGTCGAAGCGGCCTTAAGCGAGAATGTGCTTGCCGGTCCGGTTACCAGGAGACGCGGTGTGTATCAATTTGGTTTTATGCTGCCGCTCGGCCCGGAGGGATTAATAGACGGCGGTCTCGGCAAATTCAGCATGGGCGGGAGCTCCTCGTTTCAATATCCTTCTGATTTCATCACCTACACCGGAGAAGAAATCGTGATTGACGGTGTACGCTTTGTATTCCAGCTGGCGCCTGATTCCGAGGCTCCGGCCAGCATGCAGGCGTATCTGCCTGACTTCAAAGCGCTCTGGGTCGGCGAAATTGTGAATCATGCGAATCACAATCTATGCCCCATCCGCGGAGCGAAACCCCGTGATGCCAAGGCTTGGGCCGGCTATATCGATGAGATGCTTCAGTTGTTTCCAGACGCTGAGCTGGCATTTGGTTCTCACTTTTGGCCGGTTAGCGGAAAGGATCGGGTTAACAATTGGCTTCGCAAACAACGGGATCTATACAAGTATATGCATGACCAGACACTGCGCCTTGCCAATCTAGGACTTACGCCGACGGAAATCGCCGAACGAATTGAGCTCCCGGAAAGCCTTGCTAGCGAATGGTTTAACCGCGATTATTACGGCGCTGTCTCCTTGAACGTGAAATCGATCTATACCTTTTATTTTGGCTGGTATGACGGCAATCCCGCAAACTTAAACCCGCTTCCCCCGGCAGAGACGGCGAAACGGCTCGTTGAAGTTATGGGGGGGCCAGCGGCTGTTCTAACGAACGCTCAAAAAGCCTACGCAGCCGGCGATTATCAGTGGGCTGTCCAGTTGCTCAATTATATTATCTTTGCTGAGCCCACGAACGAGGAAGCCATACTTCTGGAAGCTTCTGCTTATGAACAGCTCGGATTTCAGCAGGAGTCTGCCACCTTGCGCAATGCTTACCTGACCGCGGCTCATGAGCTGCGAAACCGGAATGTGAATCGGCCTGTCAGGAAGAATCCGGCGCTCTATAAGGATATGCGTACCGAGGATCTGCTCGATCTATTAGCTATCCTTTTGAACGGACCACGCGCTGCCGGCACCGTACTCGTGCTACGCTGGAGCATAACAGATGCGGCAGCCACGTATACCATTACGGTAGAAAATGCGGTTCTCCACGTCGCTAAGCTGTCAGGACCAGCGGTTGATAGCCATGCGGATGTATGTATCCATTCAACGCGGCAAGCGTTTATCCAGCTGTTATTTATGGATCAGCCGTTGGATCAGCTGCTCCAGGAAGACGAGCTTTCCATCTCAGGCGACCTTACGAAATTAAAGGCGTTTATCGAACTGCTGGATACATTTGACGGCCAGTTCCCGATCGTATTTCCTTAGAAGGAAGCCAAAATAAACAAGGAGCCTATCTATTTGACGAGTTAAACAACTTTATTTTCGCTCACCATGTGAGCCAGAAGCAGCAGCGAGAGATGAGACTGAGTGAGTGAGTGAGTGAGTGAGTTGAGTGGTGGAAGAGTGGTTACAGGAAAAAGTTGTTTATCGATGGACTGGTAAAAACGTCAGCTTCATTGGCTTGAATAAAGAAACAGCGGTAGTTTAGGAATGAAAAACAAAGTCCTAGACTACCGCTGATCTATTTAACTATCGTTCTCAGTTCGATTAATCCGTTATTGGTTTAAGCTGAATGAATTCCGACGAATCGTTCCACCAAACCTGCATTTCCACGGGGGTATCTGGACTGGATAATGCACCGTTTGAACCTGAGGAGCCAAGATTGTAAACGTGGCCGGCTTCATCAACGCTAGGGAGTGTCCCACTTCCATCCCCGCCTCCAAGCGTTTCATACTTGTAACGGAGTTGACCCGAGGGTCTTGGGTCCTTCCCGATATATTTCAGGAAGGGTCGTGATGTGTGAATCTCCTCACCTTTCGGCTTGTAAACGATATACATAGCGGCCCAATTCTCCGATTGCCCACGAAACTCGTGAACAAACTCCATTTCGCCACCTGCCACAAGATCCTGAATATTATCTCGTTCCATCCCAATGTATGCATCATTCTCATTCTGTACACATCCGCTAAGCAGTAGTGCGCCTGCCAGCAAAATCACTAGGATCTTTCTCATTTGACGCTCTCCTCCCCTACCTCTTATGTATCTTCTAGGCATCCACTATTTCATATACGTGAATTGGAAGTTATTGTGTCTTTTTTATCATTTTCACAATATCCTGCTCATCTATTTTGTTATTTTCAAGAGAAAGTCGAAAACTTTCATTAGAAGATAAATTAGTGAAATCTATGGTTAACCTATTCAATGATAATCGATTTTCGTTGCTCCAGTTAATTATGCTTTTCCCAAAGTTAGCTATTTTCTCGTTAGTCAAATCGTCACCTGAACATCCAATCCAAATATTATCGTTCTTTTTAAAATTATCAGCGGTAAAGAATACTGTTCCGTTGACCTCCATCTTCTCAAAAGAAAGGTTTGAATTTGCTGAGATGCATCCTTCTCCAATATCTTCCAATTGTATATCGCCCGACTCGCCAGTCTACTACTTTATTTTCACAGTCTAACACTTTATTTTCACCGGACATCAATCGCTTGTTTCAATGCCTTTTATGCTGCTGGAACCCCTACACTGATTAGGAGTGAAACATATGGGTTGTGCCTTTCGTTTAGATTATATCTAAGCGGAAAGGACTGCCATTAATGACAATCCTAAAAATAGCCCTAGCTGTTTTGATGGTTGCTGTCTCGATAGGTTGTACAAAAAACGACTCGAATGGTCCCACTAATGCAAACAGTCTACACACCAAGGTCAAGATAAATTACGACATCCAAAGTGTTGAGGAAGCCATGGAGGTCAAAGGCATAAATTTCAAACCTCAGCCTCCCCAGCGAGAATGGGTACTCGCAGGTGTAGAGCCTCGAGCATATTCCGTTGGCAGCGCAAGAGAGCAAGACGAGCCCGAAGAGGAAGCATTGATTTATATATTTGATTCCGACCATCATCGTGAAGAGGGTTTAGTGGACTTCCGTAACAAAACAGAGCATTATAACATGCTGTACCCCCAGATCTATACCAAACGAAATGTCTTGATTCTTTATTGGGCTCTTGGCGACATGAATCAGCCAACTGAATTAAAAGAGAAGTTTTCCAATGCGATGACCAGCCTCCACGTCATTACGGAATTCCAAGGTGAAACCATAGGAAGCAAAGCAATTCCCTTCACCACTTGGATTGGCGTAAAACGCTACGGTGGGGTTGCTTTTGATAAAGGAGCTGCCATCGAATCTGTGGACACCCATCGAAACGGCAAGGTCCATGCCATACAGATCCGAGGCTGGAGGCTGCCGTCATCCATAACTGTGGAGCATAAAGGCAGTACCGTGTTGATCGAATATAAAGAAGGCCCTCTGTCACACAAGGAAAACGTGATTCTCCGTTTTCGTGATGACAACTTAGATCCGTCACGCATCCAGATCTCCTTAAACGGCCGCAAACAACGCATAGTTGAAATTGTACAAGGAATAGAATAAACAACATAAAGCGGTGGAGGAATTCCGTCATCGCTTTTTCCTCTGTGGCCGCGAGTTTTTCTTTTTTCAATGACATCCCGTATTGAATATATACCAGCTTCGCCTAGATATATCATTACATAAACCAGTCTTCGACTGAGCTATCCTGGCCGTTGATTCAACAAAAACAGCCGATCGACATAATCGGCTGCCATCGTGTCTTTATTCAACTTACATTCTGCGTTAGCTCAACTATTCTCCGCCGCAGGAGGGTTAACCGCAAAAATGGAATGAATGTTACCTGCTGGATCTGCGAAGAAACCCGTGGTGTGCCCCCAAGACATCGACTTCGGTGCTGTAATTCCTGTAGCCCCTTTTGAAACAAACTCCTCATACATCGCGCGGACAGCTTCTGGAGAATCACATTCGAAGTTAAGCTCGAAGGCTTGCCCTTTACGCTCTTCTATAAAGGAATGATGACCGTTCGTGTTATCCGCCATTAATGGTGTTGAACAAATCGCGAGACGAATGCCGCTATTCACAAATTCAGCATAATGGTTCTCTTCAATGACGGACTTAAATCCGAGTACATCACGATAAAAGCTAGTCAATCTAGGAACATCATGCGCCAAAACAGTAATTCCCTCCAATTTCAAGTTCATACTCACAACTCCACCTTTTCTTAGATATGCAACTGATTTGTAGGTGCTTCAACCATTCTATTTGGCGGCCTGCTCCCTGTTCTGGTTAAACTATCGTTCTCCGTTAGCGCAATGAATGATAGTTGATTACGGCTCAACTTCTTTATTTCACCAAATTCTCCACCAAGGTTTATTTAATTTCTTAACTTCATTAACATCTAATTCAAATCCATCAAATTTTGTATTCGTATCAGCGGCGGAAATCATCAATATATCAGCTACTTCTTCTAATGCTTCATTACTCAATCTGCAAACTGGAGTAGTAATTTCTATTATGTACTCTGAGCCCTCATCTTCTTTGAAAATTACTACCTCAAATTCACCTTTAAATTGTGCCTCTAACTCTTTTGCATGTTCATACAAATTAGAGAATAGAAACGCTTTAATACGTCCTTTGTCTCCTTCCCTTATTCCTTTTTCACAAAGGGACTGCCAAAGTATTTTAGTAATTTCATGCTGTTTTAGTCTTTCAATGGGGTCGATTTTCTCGATTCCAACGTAACCATCCACTAAGGATTCCCCCGAGTCAAAATTTTTACTATCAATTTCCACGCTTAATTATATTCGCGAAAACCTTCAGATAACCTGCCAGTTCAACGACAGAAGGAGCAGCTGCCGGGGCTGCAAACTACTCCTGGATCATTGAACTAAAGTTTCCCGTTAATTCAACGGAGAATTGTCATCCTCCTTGGTTCTCTTATTCAAAAGTAGTCTCGTAGTAACTAAATGTGCAGTTATCACGCAAAGTAAGATCACTACATCATCATTTTGAACACCACTAAAGGCAAGCTCATTCACTGCATGAAAGAATCCGAACGAAAGTCCAATTAAAACTATTAAGTAAATAATCTTGTCCAATTAATTCAACCCCTTTTTTCTATGTTAACGCCTATTTCTATGCATTCGTTGAATTATCCTGCCCGATAGCTCAACGACAGAAGGAGCAGCTGCGCGGCGGCAAACTGCTCCTGGATGGCTCTGAACTAACGTCTTCAGTTAGCACAATACACTGAAGAGGCTAATTATGATCGATTTTTTAATTCCGCTACGTTCCCCTTAAATACTGTTATTGCTTCTACCATAGCAGAGACATTTTCTAATGAGGCAGACGACGGCGAGATACTTACTGCATCTAATGCGAAACCAAAACTTGTTCTTAACTCATTGAATAGATCATCTCCGGCTTTTTGATTCAGTAAAGATAGCGAACCGTACTGGTCGATAATCCCCCGAAAATCCTCTATGAGAACGGCTAGGGTAAGTTTTTCAGTATCTTGTAGCTGCTTGTCGGATATTAAACTCGCCAGATGCTGTGCTATCCATGATGACTTTTTATCTATTACATCCAGTTCCCTTTGTTGTGCGCTTATTATTTCATTACTCAGCATGTGTACTCTCTTTGATAGAAAAATCGAATAACCTCCAAAAGTAAGAACTAGCAATATGCAGATGAGATTGAACAGAGTAAATCGTTTCATAATATACCACGCTGCTTTCCACAAACTTGGGATATTTTAACCACCAAAGGCAGCGTTTATTCTTCTCGAAAAGGGGGGGGACTTCCACGTTATCCTGCCCGATAGTTCAACGACAGAAGGAGCAGCTGCGCGGCGGCAAACTGCTCCTGGATGGCTTTGAACTAACGTTCTTCGTTAGGTTAGTACCTTTGAAATATACAAACCTCTACTAGGGTGATCCACAGCTGCAGAAATCAATGCATACGCTTATCAAGCGTGGATTCTCATTATTGCTTGTTTGGGAGTTTCCTTCATTTTGAGGAGCAATATAAAATAAAACTTACCGTTATTTATGGTAAGGTTCACTGCGCTGTCTGTAACGACAAGCTTGAAGATCATCTTTGCCTATTTCCCGCTATCCATACCTTTTCGGGTTTGACATGCGTTCCATAATCATAGCGACCCTGCGCCTGCTAAAAAATCGAATTATATGAGCCATATAGTAATTGGCTCGACCATCGATGATATAGCTGCGTCCTTGGTCAATCCCGCGAAATCCGGCCTGTACAACCTTTTCCGGGGTCGAAAGTTTGCTGCCCGCAGCCATTTCCTTCCCGCCGACCACATCGAAAAATCCCGTCTCTGTTGCCCCCGGACACAAGGCGAGCACACGAACACCCCGCCCGCGCGTTTCCGCCCACAGCGCTTCAGAGAAAGATAGTACGAATGCTTTGGTTGCCCCATACACAGCCGAATAAGCGCAAGGCGCAAATGCGGCCATCGAAGCCACGTTCACGATGATACCGTCCCCATGCACCAGCATGTCGGGTAAAAAACGATGCGTAAGGTCTACTAGAGAGCCCGTGTTCAGCGCAATCTCATCCTGCTCGCGTTCCGGGTCGATCTCCTCGAAATGGCCGTATGTGCCGAAACCTGCATTGTTGATAAGTATATCGACCGTTAAGCCAAGTTCGGAAACATGCTCGGCCAGCAGACGCGAGGCGTTAGCTTTGGACAAATCGCAAGCTGCTACATAAGTCCGTACGCCGTACTGGCATTTGATTTCCAAAGCCAACGTTTCCAGTTTATCTATGGAACGCGCCGCCAGTACAACATGGCAGCCTCGTGCCGCTAGCTCTATGGCATACGCTTTTCCGATTCCGGACGAAGCACCGGTGACGATCGCCAACTTGTTTTGATACGCATAAGCATTCAAAATTCATTCCTCCTATCGTTCATATGGCTCTTTCGAGAATTAGCTTCATCGTACCGCAGATAGGAGGAGATTAACCACATCATGCTTTTACTGGTAACGCGACTAACAGCCAGCCTTCCTCCCCGCCCTTGTGGTAACAGACTCCTGATTGGGATTATAATGATCGTGGAGGTGGCGTATGTGAGAACAACTCGATCCTCATCCGCATTGGGTGAATTCATGAAATCACGACGAGAAAGGTTGCAGCCTTCAACAGCGGGTATCAAGCCGCTTCCCGGACGAAGACGCACCCAAGGGCTTCGAAGAGAAGAAGTCGCCTGTCTCGCGAATATAAGCGTGACTTACTATACTTGGCTGGAGCAAGGCAGAGAGGTCAATCCTTCACCGGAAGTGCTGCTCAATATCAGCACCGCGTTAAGGTTGGACGAAGACGAACAGAAGCATCTGTTTGATCTGGCAAATGTAGACCCGGGAAGCGTAGGTGTAGTGCTAAATAACGGAGGATCGGATACTGGTTTTTTGCAATCGATCGTGGACCAATTACATTATCCCTCTCTCGTAACTAACGAAGGTACGGACGTAATCGCCTGGAATCGGGCTGCTGAACTGATCATCGCCGATTTCGGCAGTCTGCCGAAAAGCGAGCGATATATGATGAACATTATGTTCTGCAACTCGGATTACCGCCAAAGACTAGTGAATTGGGAGGGATATGCCCGATATTCCGCGGGGATGCTGCGGGCAAGCTTAGACCGTTATAAGGATAACCCGTTGTTTATGCAACGGTTTGAACGTTTGATACGGGAAAGCGAGGAGTTTGCATACTTCTGGGAGCTCTATGAAATCAAACAAAAACGAACCGCAGGAACCGCATTATTTCGCCTCCCGGACGCACAGGAGTTGGAGTTCGTGATCCATTCCGCTTCTGTAATCGATAACGACCCTAGCCTGCACTGGTGTTTCTACGTCCCGGTACCCGGATCAGGCACTGAAGAGCGGCTATTGCGTTTGCTGAAGAAGAACACCACGTAAAGTTTCGCCACGCTTGATTTTTAGGCTCTGGTATCCAACGATAGCCCTTCCTAGCCGGTAATGAAAGTGGTTATTGGAATTCCTGCGAACATCTTCCGGGAGGTCTGCTCACCTGCGTGGATAACCTGACGGGCTTCTCTCAGGCTATTTCCGCCTGCTATCCACATACAGAAATCCAGAAGTGCATTATCCACCAGATCCGTAATTCCACGAATTATGTTTTGTACAAGGACTTGAAGAAAGTTACGGCTAATCTAAAGCCAATCTACAAGGCCGTAACCGGAGAAGCAGCCTTCTTAGAGCTGGACCGTACTGAAGACACATGGGGCAGCAAATGGACTGGGCGTGTGCAGTAACTGGGGTCAAATGCTTCTCCAGCTATCCGTTCTTCCCCGACCGGATCGGTCAATATCTACGTTAGTATTTTGCTTCAAGAGGGTTTACACAAAAAGCTTTACAGACCCGAGCACCACGGTTTATCGATAAAAAAACGCTTATAAACCCGCACCACTACAGCAATTAAACAACTATATTTTTTCTTCAGGTATCATTTCCGAATATATACTAAACAACTTTATTTTCCGTTAAAGAACTTTATTTCGAGTTAAACATCTTTATTTTCGCTCACCAAGAGGCCCAACCCTTGTAACCGCTTACCACATTGTAATAAAACTGTAATAGTACCTTCATGTTTCTTTCATCTAAAGCCGCTATAATGTACTCATGACCCCCCTTTATTATATATTCTCTCTTGTAGCCTGCGGATTTTTGCCGCAGGCCTCTTTTTTTATGTAAGATTTTGAAGTAGAAATAAAAAAACGCGGCTCTCGCCGCGTTTTCTTACAAAACTTGAAGTGTAACATTCCCACTCGCATCGGAACGTGTCCGCGCCAACCTTACAACCCCCGAGCCGCCTCCGCGAACTGCTTCGCCCGGGCCGTCAGCAGGTCGAACTTGCCCTCGCGGGCCCACGTCAGGTTGACGAGCTTGCTGCCCATGCCGACCGCGCAGGCGCCGGCCTTGAAATAGTCGGCGATGTTGTCCAGGTCGACGCCTCCGGTCGCGATCATCGGAATCCGGTCGAGCGGCGCGCGAATCTCGGCCAGATATTTCACGCCGAGCGACGCCATCGGGAAGATCTTCACCGCTTCGGCGCCGGCCTTCCACGCGCGGACGATCTCGGTCGGCGTCATGCAGCCCGGCCAGACCGGCACGCCCTGCTCGTTGCCGTAGACGACGACCGCTTCGTCGAGGTTCGGCGAGATCAGATATTGCGCGCCAGCCGCGACCGCTTCCTTCGCCATGTCGAGATCAAGCACCGTCCCCGCGCCGATCGCCGCTTCGCCGCCGAACTTCTCCCGCCAGCGGCTGATCAAGCCGGTCGCGCCTGCCGTATTCATCGTAATCTCCATCATGCCGATCCCGCCATCGATCAGCGCGCGCGCGGCATCGTCCGCATAGCGGTCCTCGACGCCGCGGAAGATCGCCACGATCCGCTCCCGCGTAAGTCTCTCTAACATGTCGCTCATCGCATTCAGCTCTCCTTCTCTTGCACCCTGCTCTCGCACATATTCCTCGTGGTGTGGATCTCGGCTGACTGCAGCGATCAGGTCCAGTCTACTATTTGTGAACGCATCTACGATTCCCTTAACGCGCCGCGGCGATCTCCCAGTACTCCCGCAAAATCCGCAGGAATACGTTTGGGAATGCCAGCTCCGCCATATCGGCTTCGCTGATCCAGCGGTAATTCGCGGGCATCCCCGCGCCTTCCGCCATCGCTTCGCCACCCGCAGCTGTCTCTCGGGCCGCGCTCGCGTAGGCTTCGCCGCCTTCCGCGACCTTGTATCGATCCGAGGCATCCGACGCAGCCGATGCCGCCTCAGCTTCCTCCAGCACGAAGCCGAACTCCGCCTTGAACACCTGCACATCCCACACGATATGGCTGAACACATGCTCGGCTTCGCTCCACCAGCCGACCGGACGGATCAGCACGCGATCCTCCGCCGCGAGCTGGCGGCACAGCGCGTCCATCTGCGCTTCCTTCCCGACTATCGGGCTATCCGCCATCGCGCTCCCGTCGATCGCCAGCATCTCCGCCGCAAGCTTGTCCGCCTTCGCCTTCGCGCCGCGCGCCGGCTTCTTCTTCGGCGCCAGGCCCTCGGCCAGCACGTGCGGCAGCTCCCACATGCGGGCGAGCAGCCCGCTCTCCGGGCGCTGACGGACGAGCAGCTGGCCGGCGTGTTCGCCCGTGCCGACGATGAGCGCGGCGAGCCGCGTCTCCGGACGCGGCGGCTTCGCCTTCGTCTTGATCGGCAGGACATGCTCCTTGCCTTCCGCCCGGCCTTCGCAGTGCGCCATGACCGGACAGGTCAGGCAGCCCGGCGACTTCGGCGTGCAGACGAGCGCGCCCAATTCCATCAGCGCTTGATTGAAATCGCCGGCCGCGCCTTCGGGAATGAGCGAGGCGGCCAGCTTCTCGATGCCGATGCGCGTAGACGGCTTGGCAATGTCGTCCTCGAGGCAGAAGTAGCGCGACAGCACCCGCATGACGTTGCCGTCGACGGCCGGCTCCGGCCGGTTGAACGCGATGCTCATGATCGCGCCCGTCGTATACGGGCCGACGCCGCGCAGCGCCGCCACCATATCCTTGTTATCCGGCACGATGCCGCCGTGACGCTCCGCGACCTCGCGCGCGCCGGCCTGCAGATTCCGCGCCCGGGAGTAATAGCCCAAGCCTTCCCACAGCTTGAGCACCTCCTCCTCCGGCGCTTCGGCCAGCGCGGTGATCGTGGGGAATTTCGCCAGGAACCGCTCATAATACGGAATGACCGTATCGACCCGCGTCTGCTGCAGCATGACCTCGGATACCCAGATCCGGTAAGGGTCCCGGTTCATCCGCCATGGCAGCACGCGTTTGTTCGCGCGGTACCAATCCAGCAGCTCGCGGCTGAAATACGCCTTGGCCTCCGTGCCCGCGCCAGCCAGCTCGCTTACGCTCGCCCGCGTCGCATTCTCGCTGCGCCCCGACACCTCGTCTGCCGCATTCGTCCGCTCCGTCATCCTTGCACCTCGCTCTTCTCATCCTCGCTAATCTTGCTTCTCTGCTGCTGAGCGATTTGCCGGTAGCGGCTCGGCGTCAGACCATAGTGCTGGCGGAACAGGCGGGACAGGTAATGATTCTGCATCCCGACCGACCGCGCCACCTCCGCCACGCGCACGTCCGTATCCTGCAGCAGCCGGCGCGCTTCCTCCAGCCTGCGGTTGTTCACGTATTGAATCGGCGAACAGCCCGTGACGGACTTGAAATACCCAATGAAATAATTCGGATGCAAAAACGCCAATTTGGCCAAATCATACACGCCGATGTTCGATGCCAAATGACTATCGATGTACGCGAGCACCGGCTCCAGCTTCCCCATTAGCTCATGGTCATGCAGCGGCGTCGTCTGGCAGAAGTCGCATACCTCCAGATAGGCCGCCACCAAATCGAGGAACGCCGCGCGCACGCGCAGCTCCCGGGTGAACAGCTCCGATCCGAACGCCTGCACAAGCCGGGCGAAGTCCTGCTCCGCCTCCCCCTGCACGAACGGCGCAACCGCGACGGGGAACTCGTCCAGCGGCAGCGTGCCCGCTGACGGGCGGAAGTGGCACCAATACACCTCGCATGGCTCCGCGCCGTCATTGCCGAACTGCTGCGACAGACCGGCCGGAAGCATGTACATATATCCAGGCTCGAGCGTATACGATACGCCGTCCAGAATTAGCCATCCCATCCCGCTTCGCACATACCAGAGCCGATAGTAATCCGGCGTATCGTCGCGGTGGAATCCGGTATGCATCTGCGAAATAGTAGCCATAGACACATCAGCTTGAAAGCGATGAAAATTATTTTGTAATATGGTCTTATAGGTAGAATTCATGTAAACTCCCACTATCTCGAAATCTATATACCACTTACTATTATAAGGCGTATCGGATAAAAAGGACATGTTACTAATTGGCACTGTGTCTATTGTCCGCTTTGAGAGGAGAACCACCATGAACGAACGTAAGCATTCATTCCACATTCGCCCGCACATGCGCGCGATGACCCGCCTTTCCCTTGCCACAACCGCCGCCGTGGCTCTCCTGATCGCATCCGGATGCGGAGGTGGTTCGGGGAGCCAAGGAGGCACCAACTCCGCCGAACTGACCGGCCCCGCCGAGACGCTGACCCTCTACCGGAACAACTGCGTCAATTGCCACGGCGCCGAGCTTCAAGGCCGGATGGGAGCCGTCACGAATCTGGCCGAGGTCGGCGGCCGCATGACCGAAGCCGAGATCGAGGCGCAGATCAAGTCCGGTTCCGGCGCGATGCCCGCGTTCGCCGAGCGGCTGAGCGAAGAGGAAATCAAGGCGCTGGCTTCATGGCTGGCCGAGCAATCGTAACAAAAGAGGATCCGCCACCCGCCTTACCGTACGAACGACGGCAAGCTGCGCGGGGCAGATCCTCTTTTGGTTTCCAATCCGGATTATCGATAATCATCACGACGCTTCGCGCTGCGCCCGTCCTTCGGCAGTCCCGAGGTCAGCGGTCCGGAATACGTCCAGCGACAGGCTCCCATTTGCGGATGCATCGGGAAACGGTCTCCCTGCATGAGCGGCAGCTTGCTCCCCCATACATTCGTGTACATGCCGTCGTAAGCCACCTCCTGACCGCTGATGAACGTCCACTTCGCCCGGGACTCTTGAATCGTTAAAACATTAGGCACTTGTTCCATCTCCTCTCCCTGATTGCATACATAATGGTGTATTCACATTATGTGCGTTTGGTGACACAATCAAACAAGGTGAAACGGATACGCCGTCTTTTAACGGCGAAGTAAGTTTCATTCCGGAGAAGCTGATTGGTTTGCGTTCACAATCCGAGGATTGGGAATGCAGCATTCAGCGAGGGAGAAATACAAGATCATAAATACACGTAACACTTATATATGCTTGTATTTTCAGAAAATGGTGGGCAAACGCCTAATTTACCGACTCTTAAACCTCTTCGACAACGACGAAGGCCGAGGCGAAAGGCTGCTCGTGCGTGATCGTCACGTGAATGCGCGTCCGCGCGGCATCTCTGCCCAGGCGATCCCACGCCGCCGCGCTTAACGCCGCGCCCGGCTTCCCCGAAGCATCCCGGCCGATCTCCATGTCCTGGAACGACAGCTCGCCGCCAATGCCGCAGCCCAGCGCCTTCGAGAGCGCCTCCTTCGCCGCGAACCGCCCCGCCGCGTATTCGGTTCGGCGCAAGCCGCCGAGCCCCGCGATGGTCTCCCGCTCGCCCGGCGTTAAGATCCGCCGCAGAAACTTCTCGCCGATCTCCCCGTCCAGGATGGACGCGACCCGCGTCAGCGAAGCCATATCGTGTCCGATGCCGATGATCATGCTCGTCCGCCTCCTTCACCCGTCTCTACGCAAAAAGAGGGAAGCCCGTGCCATTCGGCCGGTCGTCTTCCCTCTTGCCGCATCCGCGGTTAAATACCCGGAATCGGTTCGCGCTTATGCGCGGTCTTCACGTACTGCTTCTCCAGCTTCTCGCGAGCGGCATCGCCCACTTGTTTGCCTTCGAGGTACGCACTGTTGTCGTCGTACGTAATGCCAAGCTCCGCTTCGTCCGTCTGTCCTTCCCAAAGACCGGCGGTCGGCGCTTTGTCGAGGACGCTCTGCGGCACGCCCAGACGGGCGGCCAGCAGGCGCACTTGGCGCTTGTTCAGCGTGCTAAGCGGCGTAATGTCGACAGCGCCGTCGCCCCACTTCGTATAGAAGCCGGTGATGGCTTCCGAAGCGTGGTCGGTGCCGACGACGAGCAGGTTGAGCTCGAACGCCAGCGCATACTGCGTCACCATCCGCGTGCGGGCCTTCACATTGCCCTTGCCGCCGCGGCTGATGTGGCGGGAGATGCCGATCGACTTCAGGCTATGCTCCACTTCCAGCGCGATCTCGTCGACCGCCTCCTGGATATTGGTCTCGACCTTGTGCGTCAGCTTGAACGCTTCGGCCACCGCATAGCTGTCGGCGATATCGACCTGCTCGCCGTATGGCTGGAACACGCCGAGCGTGATGTATTCCTTGCCCGTCTCTTCGGAGAGCTCGTCGGTCGCCTGCTTGCAAAGACCGGTCGCCACCGCGCTGTCGATCCCGCCGCTGATCGCGATCAAGAGGCCGGTCGTGCCCGATTTGCGGACGTAGTCCTTCAAGAAGTCGACGCGCTTGCGAATCTCCTGGTCCGGATCGATCTCGGGCTTCACGCCGAGACGTTCAATGATCTCCTGCTGCATGCTCATCCAAAGTCACCTCTTAACGGCAGAAACGGTCGAACGCAGACGTCAAATCTGCAGCGATGTCGGCGGCCGAACGGTTCTCGATTTGATGGCGCTCGATAAAGTGAACGAGCTCGCCGTCTTTCAGAAGCGCGATCGAAGGGGACGAAGGCGGGTACGGAGCGAAATACTCGCGCGCCTTGGCCGTTGCTTCCTTATCTTGACCGGCGAATACGGTGTACAGGTGATCAGGCGTAATATCGTGTTCGAGCGCTTGCGCCACGCCCGGACGGCATTGGCCGGCCGCGCAGCCGCATACGGAGTTGACCACGACAAGAGCGGTTCCCTTGGCCGTCGGCAGCTTCGCCTCGACATCCTCCGGCGTGCGCAGCTCCTCGATACCAAGACGCGTCAGATCGTCTCTCATCGGTTGTACCATATCCAGCATATATCTTTCGAACGACATTGACATAGAATACCACTCCTCATCACAATCATTTATTACCCATTATACCGCCCGTCTAAAATGAAAGCAAAGAAAAAGCAACCGGCGCGCATCGCTCCGATTGCTTGATGGTGACGCCGCGGCGAGGCGGTTATTCCGCTTCGTTCGGCTCGTCCGCCTCCGCGGCGGCGTAGCTCGTATTTTTGTCCGGGTGCATGAATATGCCGGCCGCCGGCGCGAGACCCCGCTCGAAATAATTCCGGTTCTCGTCCGTTTGAAACCCGATGTCCTTGAACGGATGCACCCACTCGTCGCCGGCCATGATGGCCGGATCGGTGTCCACCGTCCAATTCGCAAGCGGCGAGCTCGCCGACTCGTAATCGTGATCGCCGATCACGACGCCGTGCGAATTCGTGAACGGCGTGCGCGGTCCACGCCCTTCTCGGAATTCGGGCAGGAAATTGATTTCGAACGGATCGAGCGCCGGATCGTCGCCGCCCGCAAGCAGCGTCTCGTCGGTCTCGGATGCCGCTCCTGCGGCCATATCCCGTTTCGTCTCTTCC
This sequence comes from Paenibacillus xanthanilyticus, assembly GCF_042682185.1. Lineage (NCBI taxonomy): Bacteria > Bacillati > Bacillota > Bacilli > Caryophanales > Paenibacillaceae > Paenibacillus > Paenibacillus xanthanilyticus. The sequence goes on from NZ_JBHUHA010000002.1 coordinate 1,717,767, forward strand.
CTCATGCGCTTCTCCGCCTTATTCAGCCGGCTGGTTCGGTCCGTCCAGCTTCTTGTCGTACCCTTCCTGCTCCGGCTGTTTCTGCTGACCGCGCTGCGCTGGTGCGCTGGCCGAGCCGCTGCTTTGGGACGCGCGGGACTTGTCGTTGTTTGCCATGTTGGTTGGCACCCCCTTCCAACAGCTATTATGTGCGCCGCAAAGGGTAACTATCCGCCCGCATTGCGATCGAAGCGCACCGTGAATGTCGCGCCGGCGCCATACTCGGATTCGACCCGGATCGTGCCCCCGTGCCGCTCCGCGATGCCAAGACACATGGCGAGCCCAAGTCCGGTTCCTTGCGTCTTCGTCGTGAAGAACGGCTCGAACAGCCGCTCGAGCCGCTCGCGCGGAATGCCGTGCCCGCCGTCGGCCACCTGCAGCTCGACATGGGCCGGCGTCGTGCGCGTGCGGATTCGCAGCGTCCCCTTGCGCTCCTCCATCGCCTCCAGGCCATTGCGGCACAAATTGAGGATGAGCTGCTTGATCTCCTTGGCGTTCAGCAACAAGAGCGGCATCTCGTCAGCCAGTTCCAGCTCGATCGTAAGTCCCCTCATATTGGCATCGGCCATCAGCAGCGGCAGCAGTTCGGCGATCAGATGGTGCAGCGACGCGGGGGAGCGCTCGCTTAGCCGGGTTTGGGCCATCGAGAGAAAGTCGTTGATGATGCCGTTCGCCCGGTCGAGCTCGTCCATCACGATGCGGAAGTATTCCCGCTGATTGTCCGGGCTCCGCTCCCGCATCAGCTGGATGAACCCGCGTATGACCGCCATCGGATTGCGTATCTCGTGCGTGATGCTGGCCGCCATCTGTCCGACCAGACTCAGCCGCTCCATCCGCTCCGCCTCGCCCTGCAGCAGGCTAAGCTCGGTCACATCCTGGGCGAGCACGGCCGCGCCGATCACGCCGCTGCCGCGGGGATCGCGGATGCTAATGCCCGTGCAGGCATAAATTCCACTCTGCTCCCGCGCATAGACGGTTGCGCTCGCCCCGCCGGCCAGCGACTGCTCCAGCAGCTTCGTCAGCACGGAACCCGACGGATAGCCGCCCAGCGCCGCGTAGGGCTTGCCGAGCAGCTCGCCGTCCGCCTCCCGCGCCCGGAGCATCTTTCTCGCCCGCTCGTTCAGATGGGAGATCCGCCCGTTTTGTTCCGCGAATATAACGCCAAACGGATGTTCCTCGACGAACTGCTTCAGCTTCTGCGACTCGATGCGGTATTCCGTTATCCACTGCGACAAATTCTCGTGCAGCCGCAGACGCTCCCTATCATTTTCAATTAAATAAACGACCAGCGACGCGGTTGCATAATAAAGGAAGATGTACGTCCAGCCCTGCAGATCCGCAAGCGCCCGGAACGACAATCCCCCTTCGTTCGGATACAAGGTGAACACCGTGAGATGCACGAGAACGACCCCCGACATCAACGCGGCGAGGATCAGCTGCTTGCGGCGTCTGTCCATCGCTTGAAACCCCGGCCCGATCCAATAGAACAGCAGCGGCATGACGAGGGCGGCTATGCCTGCGAGTTCCAGCAGCGACCACGCGGCTAACCCATCATGCAGCAGTCTGGCGGCCGCATATCCGGTACCGAGGACGGCCATCGCCGCATAACCGCCGTAGAGGGAGCCGACAAAAAGGGGGATGAACGAAAAAACCATGTCCAGCCGGTTCTCCGACGCACAAACGATGAAACCGATAATTAGGGAGCAAATCGAGAACAACGCCAGGTAGAACGGTTGACTTCTTCGCGTGGCTGCTCGGTCGTGCCAGATTTGAAAGGCGAAGTAAGGCACCGCGGCTGCGATCATTTGCAACAGGGTTTGCTTCCACACGTTAGATCAAGTCTCTCCCTCCGAAACGTTCAGTTTGGCCCTTCCATGCCATGCGTGTTGCGGTCGATCCAACGTTCGATTTCATGCCGAAGCCGTCCCCGCCGACTATAGGCGACCGTCGTGGACTTGCCCGGCGCGCCGCCCGGGGATTGGAAGAATACTTTGCCTTGCTCGTGGTCGTATTGGACGATGCGGTACTTATTGACGAGGTTGATCCGGTCCAGCTTGTGAAATCCGTAAGACTGAAGATGCTTGACATACGTTGTAAGCGAGGGAACAAGGGGGTAAAAGGAGTCGGTCAACGTATGGAAAACGAGCGCGCCGTTCGCGGATTCGATATACAGAATATCGGCCGCATTCAGCAGGACGACCGGCGTTTCGTTGTTCCGGTCGCGCGTAACGGGGATCATCATAATTGCTGCACTCCATGCGTATTGGCGATTGGATGGACGCTGGGCCGCGCCGCTGCTCCATGCCCCTACTATACAACCTATCGACATACAAATAAATACAATTATTCAAGTTTAAGAAGAGTGGACGCTAGCGAATCCGGATAGTATGATGAGTAGGATTTCAAACAAGCAGGTGAGCAAAATGGACTATGACGTAATCATCATCGGAGGCGGATCCGCCGGGCTGATGGCCGCCGTATCGGCGGGCAGCCGCGGCGCCCGCGTCCTGCTGCTGGACAAAGGGGACAAGCTGGGGCGCAAGCTCGGCATCTCCGGCGGCGGCAGATGCAACGTGACGAATAACAAAGAGCTGGACGAGCTGATCCGCCACATACCCGGCAACGGCAAATTTCTGCATAGCGCGCTGAACGCCTTCGGCAATAAAGAGATTATCGCGTTCTTCGAGAAGCTGGGCATCGCGCTCAAGGAAGAAGACAACGGACGGATGTTCCCCGTGTCCGACCGGGCGAAGACCGTGGTGGACGCGCTGATCGGCCAAGTCCGCAAGCTGGGCGTTCAGATCAAGGTCAACGCGCCGGTCAAGGACGTGCTGTACCGCGATGGCGAAGTGCGGGGCGTTCGGCTGAGAAGCGGCGAGACGTTCGCAAGCCCCGCCGTCATCGTCGCTTCGGGCGGCAAGTCGGTGCCGCACACCGGCTCGACCGGCGACGGCTACGCCTGGGCCGAGCAGGCCGGCCACACGATCACGGAGCTGTTCCCGACGGAGGTGCCGATCACGTCGAATGAACCGTTCATCCAGACGAAGGAGCTGCAAGGGCTGTCGCTGCGGGATATCGGGCTCTCCGTCTGGAATACGAAGGGCAAGCGGATCATCGAGCATCGCGGCGACATGATTTTCACCCACTTCGGCCTCTCCGGCCCGACCGCGCTGCGCTGCAGCCAGTTCGTGGTCAAGGCGCTGAAGCAATCCGGTACCGGCAACGTCAAGATGACGATCGATCTGCTGCCGGACAAGAGCCCGGACGAGATCTACAAGGAGACGCTCGGGCTGGCGCAAGCGGAGTCGAAGAAAGCCGTCAAGAACGTCCTCAAGAGTGTGCTGCCCGAGCGGCTCGTGCCGCTCCTGCTCGCCCAGTCCGGTCTGGACGAGCAGATCACATACGACAATATTCCGAAGCAGCAGTGGATGGAGCTGGCCAAATTGACCAAAGCCTTCCCGCTTCGCGCGTACGGCACGCTGTCGATCGAGGATGCTTTCGTCACCGGCGGCGGGGTGAACCTGAAGGAGATCGATCCGAAGACGATGGGCTCCAAGCTGATGCATGGACTGTTCTTCTGCGGCGAGGTTCTCGACATCCACGGGTACACGGGCGGATATAACATCACGGCCGCGTTCTCGACCGGTTACGCGGCGGGACTGAACGCGGTTAGGCTCCGCAAATAGCCATGAAGGCGGTCGCACAAGCGTTGTCCATAGGGATCACATATCATATAGTAATCCAAATGGAAGGGAGCCCTGCTTTCATGTGTGACCACCATCATTGCAATCCGTTATGTCCGACCGAGACGATCTATGATCCGCCGATCCGCGTCGTTCGCGACTTCTTCCACCCGCAGCGCGTCCAAGTCGTGCAGATCGTGGAAGTCGTCAACCGCCATCACTGCGTGCCGGTCTATGAGAAGGTCGTCCAAGTCGTCGAGCGGGAAGAGGACTGTACGCACCACCATCACCATGGCGGCAACGCGACAGTGGCCGGAGAGAAAGCAAAGACGAGATCCAAATCCAATGGCCGCCGCGCGGCTAAACGCAAATAATTCGGCTGCAGGATGAACAAAAACCGGCAAGGCGCTAAGCCTTGCCGGTTTTATTGCGTGATGCCTATTATCCTCGTCAAGCCGCCCGGGGCGCTCCTCACGTATGCACGTCGCCGGAGAAATGATCGTACGTGCCCGGATCCGGCGTGAACGCCTCGGGATCGATTGCGTCCTCGTCATGGTTGCGCAGGCCCATCTCCGCCTCCTCGCGGGCGATCAGATCCTCGTTCACGATATGTGCCGGAATGGTAATCGCGTCGAGGCTGTAAGCGCTAGCCGTGATCGCGTTCTCGTCCAACCTGGATTGGCCGGCCATGACGCCGCCGTGCGACTGCGCGATCTCGAGCGCGGAGGTCAGATCGCTCCCGTGAAGGTGGATATGAACTTCTCTCCCGCCGCTCACCTCCGGCTCGTAGCCCAGCTCCGACAAGGTATCGGCCGCTAGAGCCGCCGTCGCCTCGTCGGGGAATTGAAACAGCAATGCGGTATCATGTTGCATGCGAGCTTGATTCCTTTCCGCGTGGGGATTTCTTGGCTTTATTCCATCTTCCTTAATGTACCCGCGCAAGGATAAACGATGCATGCATGCACGCAAAGGAGCTCAGCTCCTCCTCGTCGCGCGCAGCCGTCCGAATACAGCGGTCAAATGATTGACGAACCATAGGTACGCCGCCGAAAGGAGGATCCCTCCCATGATGCCGAGCAGCCCGAACGAATCATAGCCGGCAACCGCGCCCAGCACGAGAGCAATCGGCGTCACTAGCCATAGCCGCAGCCGCTCGCCTGCCTTGCGAAGGTCGCTGTCCTCCCAGTGGAACTGCCGAACGAAGGCCTCGCCCGTGAAATTGAACCTATGATTCTGAACCATCATGTTGACGAGCAGCGGAATGCCCGCAGCAAGCGCAATCTGCGCGAATAGAGGAGACTGGCTTACGGCGAATATGCCCAGGCTCATGAAGCTGAGCCAATAACGAAGCATGAGCCACTGCCGCAGGAACGCTTTGAGCGCGCTCTCCGCCAGCACGACCGCCGATGCATCGGATCGGAAGAGCCGCTGCGAGCGCCGGAAGAACAACGGCTTGTCGAGCCGGACGAGCGGCTTGTGCGGGACGACGTCGCGCACGAGCAATGCCGTACCGGAGAGTCTCGCGGCATGCTCGAGCGCAACGTCGGAGGCGAAGTCGCCGTCATGTCTCAGCTTGCCGCGCAGCAAGACGTAGGCCGTCCCCGCCCCCAAGCCGATGCAACCCAGCCAAGCAGCGGTCTGCGCGCTGCCGGACAAGAAAGAAGGAAGCAGCAGCGCCAGAATAAGCGTTACATTCACGCCCCCGATGCAAGCTTCCTTCCGGAATCCGCGGAGCCGTCCGTGGATGCGATTGCGCCACAGCGCGCCGGCAAGCGATACCGACCAAGCCGCGCTGAATAAGAGCGCGACATCAGCTATTCCCAGGCCATGCACCCCCATCAGGAATGGCAGCAGGATGGCATAGATCACTATTCCGGGCACGACCAACCCTGCCGCCGTATAGCCGAACCCGTACGCGAGCAGACCGCGCCGCCAGGCGCTTCGGTGCAAGAACAGCACGTCGGCGTCTTCCGCGAACGTCCGAAACCTCGCGCCGAGCGCGAGCAGCATCGGCGCAAGCTGCGCCGCCCAGAGCGGCCCGGCGGCCATCCAAGCCGGCGGGTCCGCCCACCATCCCGCGTACACCACGCCCGCAATCAACAGCGGGAACAGCAGATAACATAGGACGACCCCATCCACGACGGTCCCCCATACTCGCCGTTGTTCCTTCCAGTAACGCGCCACCCTTTTGCGAAACAGCCTTTTGATCGTCCACGCCCGCTCGGCGAATTCGTCGTTCATCGTCATCTTCGATCGCCCCTTCCCCGGTCAGGTAAGCGCATAGAAACAGTCGAACAACGGCGCATCCGCGCCGCAGCCCGCCTGATCCCGCACATCGGCGAGCGTGCCGCCGGCCACGACTGTCCCTTCATTAATGAGCACGAATCGGTCGCTGATCCGCTCGGCGGTATCCAGCACGTGCGTGCTCATGAGCACGCCGGCCCCCCGCTTCCGCTCCTCGTTCAGCAGCGTCAAGAAGTCCTTCGTCGCCCGGGGATCCAAGCCGACGAACGGCTCATCGACGACGTAGAGATCGGGCTTCAGCATAAACCCGATGATGAGCATCATCTTCTGCTGCATGCCTTTGGAGAATCCGGTCGGCAGCCGGTCGCGGTCCTGCTCCATGCGGAACAGGCGCAGCAGCTCGGCGGCCCGCTCCCGAAAAACGCGATCGTCCAACTTGTGCACGCTGGCCGCCAGCTGCATATGCTCCCACAGCGTCATGTATTCGTACAGCACCGGCTGCTCCGGCACGTAAGCGCAGCGCCGTTCCCCCCGGCCGAACGCCACTTCCCCTTTCATGTTCCGCAGCAGGCCGAGCAGCGCCTTCACCGTCGTGCTTTTGCCCGCTCCGTTGGGACCGATCAAGCCGACCAGCTCGCCTGCCCCGACGCAAAAAGAAACATCGCGGATGACAGGCTTGTCTTGCTCGTAGCCTGCCTCCGCGATGTTTACGGTTAATACGTTCATCGCGATCCCCGTCCTCTCGTTCAAGATAATTCTTAAACGTGGACGGCGCCTATGAAGTTCCGGAATTTTCCTTATTTCAATTGGAAACGCTGAACCGTGGCCTGCAGCTCCTTCGCGATGCGCGTCAGCTCTTGCGTGTACGCGCTGATCTGCGTCATGGACGATACTTGCGCCTCGGCGCGGTCCGTGACGGATTTGAAGGAACGGGACAGCTGCGCAGCGATCGAAGCCTGCTCGGTCACCGACGCGCTGACCTCTTGCGAGCTGGCCGACATCTCTTCCGCGACCGCCAGCGTCTCTTCGACTTGCGCGCCCATCTCTTGCACGGACTTGACGATCTTGGCGAATTGAGCGCCCGCGAGCTTCACGGCGCGGTTCGCCTCGTTCACTTCGCCCAGCTCTTTGTCCATCGCTTCGCTGGCCGCCTTCGTGCTCTCTTGAATCTCGCCGATCACTTCGACGATGGACGTCGCCGCCGTCTGCGATTGCGCCGCCAGCTGGCGAACTTCGCCCGCGACGACCGCGAATCCGCGTCCATGCTCGCCCGCGCGCGCCGCCTCGATCCCCGCGTTCAGAGCGAGAACGCCGGTCTGACGGGCGATATTGTTGATTTGGTCGACCAAGCTGCCGATTTGCTCGTTGCGCTCCTCCAGATGGTTGATCAATTGGGACAGATGATCGGTAGCGGCGATTACCGCGTCCATGCGGTCGCCTGCATTGACGATCGAACGCTGGCCTTGCTCGGCATCCTGCTTCGCCTCGATCGATTTGTCGCTGACGTCGCCCGCGGACTCCGCCACGCGCTGCACGCCAAGCGTCATCTCTTCCATCGCGCGAGCCGTCTCGCCCGCGCTGTGGCCTTGCTGCTCGGCGCCCGCCGCTGCTTGACCGATCGTGTCCTTGATGCCGGCCGCGGACTTGTTGGTGCCTTCCGCGCTCTCGGACAGCATGCTTGCCGCAACGGCAAGCTCGCTGGAATAATCGGCGGTCTTCAGGACGATATTACGAAGGTTCGCGACCATCTTGTCCGCGGCTTCGGCCAGCTCGCCGAATTCGTCGACGCGCTTCAGGTGAAGCGGCTCCGATGTCAGCACGCCATCGCCGACTTCCAGCATCCGATCGCGCACGATGCGCAGCGGACGGATCAGATTGCGCGTCAGGATAAACACAATGATAATGGAGACGGCGACGGCGATACCGCCGAGTGCCATCGAGGACAATTGACCTTCGTCCGAGCTATCGATCGCTTCCGCAAGCATCGCTTCCGTATTCGTACCGTTCTCGTCATCCAGCTTCTGGATGGTTTCCTGGTAGGCTCTGTAGTGGGCCAAGCTATCCTCGACCGAGATCGTTACGCCGCTGGACGCCATCTCCGCGAGTGTTTTATAAGTCTCTTCGATCTCCCCGATCAGTTCGATTTCTCGGTCGCCGATCGCGTTTTTCTTATACGTCTCGATCTGCTCGCCCATCCAGCCGAACAGCTCGCTGCGCTCCTCGAACAGCTGTTTCGCCTGCGATTCGTCCTTCGCGGTAGCGGCCATCATGCCAATCATCTGCAGCCGCTCGAGACCGTACTTCATCTCGTGCACGCTCTCCACCGCCTGCACGCGGTTGTTGGCGAACAGGATCATTTGATCTTCCGTGTTCTGGCTGCTGTTATACGCGCTGTACGCCATCGTCCCCATAAGACCGATCACGACGACGAAGGACAGCGAAATCTTCGTCCCGACCTTCAATTTCATATTCATCCGCTTCATTATGAGTCTCCTCCTGCTCCCATCTAGTTGCGTCTTGTCATCTCTCATAGGGACAATATCGACAGCGCGACGCAAAGAGATTAGAGTTTCAGGCAAAAGAAAACCGCTTCGGAAGCAGGAAGTTTTCCCTGCACCCAAAGCGGTCGACAAGACTTGACAAACGCTAGCGGAATTGTCCGAGCGCATGGTTGATATCGCGCGTGCTCGGATAGACTTGCTGGTAAAGACGGAACAATTCGGCATATTGCGCCGATGCCTCCGGCTGCGGATGATAGACGGCCGCATGCGAGACGAACGCCTCCGCGCAGGCGTCCAGGCTGGCGAACCAGCCGCATCCGTAAGCCGCGAGCATCGCCGCGCCGAGCCCCGGTCCCTGCTCGCTCGCCAGGGCCACGACGTCCGCGCCGAAGATGTCCGCCTGCATTTGGAGCCAGACCGGGTTTTGCGCTCCCCCGCCGATGGAGACGATCTTGTCGATCGTCTTGCCGGCCGAGCGGAACATATCGACCGACTCATGCAGCGAGAACGTGATGCCCTCCATGATCGCGCGGGCAAAATGCGCCCGGGTGTGCGAGCCGTCGATGCCGATGAAGCTGCCCCGGATCTGCGCGTCCGCGTGCGGCGTACGCTCGCCCACCAAGTACGGCGCGAACAAGAGTCCGCCCGAACCCGGCGGCAGGTCGCCAACGCCCGCCAGCAGCGATTCGAACGATTCGCCCTTGGCGAACGTCTCGCGGAACCAGCTCAAGCTGTAGCCGGCCGCGAGCGTGACGCCCATCGCATAATACGCGTTCTCCTTGCCGTGGTTGAACAGATGCACCTTGCCCTTGTAATCGGCGCTGGCATCCGGCTCATACGAGAGGATCACGCCGGAGGTGCCGATGCTGCACATCGTCAGTCCTTCGGATAGAATGCCCGCGCCGATCGCGCCGCACGCATTGTCCGCGCCGCCGGCGAATACCTTAGTCGCCGCCGGAAGCCCCGTGGACCCCGCCAGCTCCGGCAGCAAGGTGCCGACCAGCTCATGCGATTCCGCGAGCGCCGGGCAGAAGCTCTGCGGCAGCTCGAACGCCGCCAGCACGTCGCCGCTCCACGACTTCGCTTCTACGTCCAGCAGCAGCGTGCCGGCCGCATCGGAGTAATCCATATGCAGCGTGCCGGTCAGCCGATAGCGGACGTAATCCTTCGGCAGCAGGAAAGAGACGGACTTGGCGAACGCTTCGGGCTCATGCTGCTTCACCCACAGAATCTTCGGCAGCGTGAAGCCTTCGAGCGCCGGATTGCGCGTAATGCGCAGCAGCTTCTCGCCGAGCACGCCTTCGATCTCGCGGCACTGCGACGTCGTGCGCGTGTCGTTCCATAGAATCGCATTGCGCACCGGATTGCCGGCCGCATCCAGCAGCACGAGACCGTGCATTTGGCCGGAGAAGCTGATCCCTTCGATAGCCTCGGGCTTTACCCCCGGGGCTTGCGCCAGTTCCGCCAGGGCGGCTAGCGTCGCCTCCACCCAGTCGTCGGGGCGCTGCTCGCTCCAGCCCGCATGCTCGTGGAAAAGCGGGTAGCTGCGCGAAGCCTCGGCGACGAGCGCGCCGCTCCTGTCGAGGAGCAGCGCCTTCACCGCGCTTGTGCCGAGGTCGATGCCGATGACGTAAGACATGCGCGTTCGCCCCCTATTAGACGCTGAAGATGATTTCGTTCAGCTGCAGTTTGATACGCTCTTGGCGGCCGGACTCGTTGATGATCGGGTTGTTCTGCAGCGCATATTGCTCAAGCGTGTGCAGCGTCGCCTTGCCGGAGACGATGTCCGCGCCGATGCCTTCTTTGAAGCTGCGGTAGCGGTTGTCGACGATGTTGTCGATCACCTTCTCTTCGATCAGCTTGGCTGCGGCTTTGAGGCCCCATGCGTACGTATCCATGCCCGCGATGTGCGCCAGGAACAGATCTTCATTCTCGAACGAACCGCGGCGTACTTTGGCGTCGAAGTTGACGCCGCCGCGGCCGATGCCGCCCGCCTTCAGCACTTCGAACATCGTAAGCGTCGTCGAGTACAGGTCCGTCGGGAACTCGTCGGTATCCCAGCCGAGGAGCAGGTCGCCCTGGTTCGCGTCGAGCGAGCCGAGCATGCCGTTGATCGCGGCCGTGCGGATCTCGTGCTCGAACGTATGGCCCGCGAGCGTCGCATGGTTCGCTTCCAGGTTAAGCTTGAAGTAGTCTTTCAGGCCGTACTTCTGCAGGAACGCGATCGTCGTCGCCGCGTCGAAGTCGTACTGGTGCTTCGTTGGCTCTTTCGGCTTCGGCTCGATCAGGAATTGGGCGTCGAAGCCGATTTCCTTCGAATAAGCAACAGCCATATGGAGCAGGCGCGCCAGGTTGTCGAGCTCAAGCGCCATGTCGGTGTTCAGCAGCGTCTCGTAGCCTTCGCGGCCGCCCCAGAAGACATAGTTCTCGGCGCCGAGGCGTTTGCCGATCTCAAGCGACTTCTTCAGCTGCGCGCCGGCATAGGCATACACGTCCGCATTGGAAGTCGTGCCCGCGCCGTGAACGAAACGCGGATTGGTGAACATGTTCGCCGTGTTCCAGAGCAGCTTTTTGCCGGTTGCCTTCATGTTGGATTCCAGCAGGTCGGCGATGACGTCCAGGTTCTTGTTCGTCTCTTGCAGCGTCTCGCCTTCCGGCGCGATGTCGCGGTCATGGAACGCGTAGAACGGGATGTCGATTTTCTCGAGGAACTCGAAGTTCGCTTCGACGCGTGCTTTCGCTTGGTCCATCGCGTCGCTGTAATCCCAGCCGCGTACCGACGTGCTTACGCCGAATGGATCCGCGCCGCCGTACGTGAACGTATGCCAGTAAGCGACCGCGAAGCGAAGATGCTCTTCCATCGTTTTGCCGAGCACGACTTCCTTCGGATTGTAGCGCTGGAATGCGAACGGATTGTCCGTGCCTTTGCCTTCGTATTGAATTTTGTTGATGTTTTTGAAGTACGACATAATGGGGATGCCTCCTTGGGATTATGGAATGAACGAGTACAGCTGCGTATCTTGCTCGTTGTTGAAAACGCTGTCTTTCGATGACCTGCACTTAGCATAGCATGAACTAACTTAGTTTGTCTATTAAACAAACTAAGTTTATGTTACACTTTTTTTATGCCCGATCTATGTTACAATGAGCGGCATGACCGTCAAGGCTGCCGCACTCGGCGGCGCGGCTGATCTGCTCGAGATCGGCCAACGTCTTCAATACCTTCTTTCATTAGGTCATTCTTGCGTCATTAACGATGGAGCGTGTTTCGAATATGAAAGCCAAAGCTACGGGCGACCTCGCCATGATCAAAAAGATTAATACCGCTATCGTGCTCGAAGCGGTGCTCAAGCATGCGCCACTCTCGCGCGCGCAAATCTCGGAGCGGACCGGACTCAACAAAGCGACCGTCTCCAGTCTCGTGCAGGATCTGATCGACGCGAGCCTCGTCGTGGAGACCGGCCCCGGCGAATCGAGCGGCGGCCGCAAGCCGGTCATCCTCCTCTTCAATGCGAAGGCCGGCTTCGCCGTCGGCATCGACCTTGGCGTCAACTATATCCGGGGCGTGCTGACCGATCTCGAGGGAACGGTCGTCGCCGAGCATGAGCAGACGATCGCCACGAAGGACGAGGAAATCATCGTTCGCCAGCTGGAGGACTGCATCGACAGCCTTCGGAGCCAAATTCCCGCCTGCCCGCACGGTCTCGTCGGCATTGGCGTCGGCGTCCCCGGGGTCGTGGACGACGAAGGCGCCATCCTGTTCGCGCCGAATCTCGGCTGGCGGGACATGCCCCTGCAGCGCCGGTTGGCGGAGCGCTTCGGCGTGCCGGTGACGATCGACAACGAGGCGAACGCCGGCGCGCAGGGCGAGCAGAAATACGGCGCCGGCCGCGGCATCGCGCACCAGATCTACGTGAGCGTCGGCATCGGGATCGGGACGGGCATCATCCTGCACAAGGATCTGTACAAAGGCGCTTCCGGCTTCTCCGGAGAGCTCGGCCATCTGTCGATCGAACGCGGCGGCAAGCCCTGCCGCTGCGGCAACCAAGGCTGCTGGGAGCTGTACGCGTCGGAGAACGCGCTGCTCGAGCAAGCTGCCTCGCTCGGGCATGCCGACTTAGGCGCGCTGCTTCGCGCCGCGGATGCGGGCGACGCCGACGTGCTTCGCCTGTTCCAAGGGATCGGCGAATCGCTCGGCATCGGCATCGCCAACATCGTCAACGTGTTCAATCCGGAAGCCGTCATCATCGGCAACCGGATGAGCCGGGCGCAGCGTTGGATCGAGGACGCGCTGACGGACACCGTCAACGCGAGGACGCTCTCGTTCCACCGCGAGCGGATGCGCATCCTGTTCGCGGACCTGCGCGAGCAATCGGCCGTCCGCGGCGCGGCGTATTACGCGATCAGCGGGTTCATCGCGCGGATGAAGGGCGGTCATGCGGGAGGTTAATGCAGGCGGCTCGATCGTAAACAACGAAAAAAGCTGTATCCGCAAGGCTTGCGCCCGCGGTACGGCTTTTTCTTCGTCCCTTATCGCTCCGCCCCGTTAGCTTCCGCGTTTCCGCGTTCCCGGCGCCAGCTTATGCGCTTCCAGCAGCTCCTGCCCCTCCGACTGCAGCGTCCGCACCAATTCCTTCGCACCGATTCCGTTCGCGACCGCCACCTCGAATTCGCGATTGACCAGCTCCCCGAAACGCGTCATGAACTTGGGGTCGTAGTCGCCATTGAGCGTATCCAGGGGGAAGGCCGGTTTCGGCAGCAGCTCGTACAGCCCCGGCAGAACGGGATCGTCGTTGTACTTCATATATGCGCGATTCGACGGGAGGTTCGAATTCGAGAGCGCGTTCCACACCTTCGCCATATAGTCGCTCATCAGAAATTTCGTCACCGTCCACGCGAGCTCCGTCTCCTTCGCCCCAGCGGGAATCGCCAACACGCCCGGAAAATAAATGTCGTCGCTCCGATTCGGACTGTCCATGCCGAGCGGCCCGACCGCCTTCCCGACTGGAAAAGCGCGCTCCTGCCCCACGCCCGCGAATGCATACAGCTCCGACGTGTTGAAGACCTCGATCGACATCGCCGCCTTGCCTTCATTAAAGGATTGCTCGATCCCGCTCCCGCTTTCGTCCGGCCGCAGCTTGAACGTCCCCAGCCTATAGCTCTGCAGCAGCGTCCCGACGAACCGCGCCCAATGCGGCGTATCGACCGTCACTTTCCCCGTCTTCATGTTGAAGAGCGTCATGCCTTCCCGCATGCCGAAGTTCCACAGATGATCGAAGGGGCGGTCCACATGATCCAAATGCAGCCCTGCCACGCCAGCTCCTCCGCTCCCCGCCAGCGCGAATTCGTTCGCTAACGCGTACAGCTCCTCCGACGTGAGCCCGTTGCGTGGCGGCGTGATGCCGTATTGTTGAAACAGCGCCGGATTATACACGATCGAGGAGGTTTGGAACGTCGGCGCGAGTCCATACAGCGTCCCGTCGATCCGCAATCCCTCGATCATACCTGCGTAATAATCCGTTTCCGCGAGTCCGTCCGCCTTCATGCTCGCGGACAAATCCGTCAGCAGGCCGTCCGCTGCAAGCCCCCGGTACAAGTTGGGATTGAATGCGATGCAGATCAGATCCGGCTGCTCCGCCTGCAGAAGCTGCTCGACCTGCGCCTCCGTGATGCCGACCGGATTCGCCGCGTTTGTCTCAATTACCGTCACTTCGAGCTCCGGGAAAGCCGCCGCGATATAATCCCCGTAATTTCGGTCGAATTCCGCCTGGCTCGCGGCAAGAACTTTAAGCGCGGGCTGCACGCGCGTCTCCGCCTGTTCGGCGCACCCGGTCGCGAGCATAAGCAGAACCAGGCTCATGACCGCTGCGGGCGCCGCTCTAGCAGCCGTGAGGAAGCGTATTCTGAGGCCGTTCCGGCCGTTACATGTCCTGCATTGCCCATTTATCCGCATCGCTGCTAACTCCTTATCTGACCGCCTTGCGCCTGCTTGCTATGGGACCGACGTAAAATGTCTTAGCCCGCTCTTTGGACGCTTCATTCGAGCGCCTTCCTGCTATTCACGCCGCGCCATGTCAAGCAGCGCCTGCCCTTCTTTCTGAATCGCCGCCATCGTCTCCGCGGCCGTCCGCTCGCCGTGGATCGCCTTCTTCATCTCCGCATCGATCATATCCTCGAACGGTCTGCGGAACGCGGTCCAGTCATAATCGTCCATCGCTTCTTGGTTCGTCTCCACGTATGGCAAGGGGAGCAGTTCGTACACCTCCGACAAGGTCGGATCGGGCCGGTACTCCAAATACGCCCGATTGGAGGTGAGACGATCCTCCTCGACCGCGACGGTCGCCTTGGCCACGTAGTCGCTCATCATGAACCGAATCACCTTCCACGCGCGATCCGCTTGCGCCGCCGACGAAGCGATACCCATGAACTGATGCAGCGTTACCGTCGCCGAATGCCCGGGATTCGCCGAACTTACCGGCCCGGCCACGCGTCCGACCTTGAACGATGCGCCGTCCGCACGGTAGCCATCGATCGTCATCGCCGCCTTGCCCTGACCGAACAGCTCGCCCGCCTCCATCATCTCTTTATCGTAATACGTGCGGCCATCCTCCACCCGGCCCTCGATATCCTGCATGTAGAACGTGCCCGAACGGTAGGCTTCGATGATACTCCCAGCGATCCGCTCCCATGCGGGCGTATTCAGCGTCACTTTCCCCGTGTCGGCATTGTACATCCGAATCCCTTCCCAGAAGGCAAACAGGAAGAGGTGATCGTACGGCATGCTCTGCAAATTCGCGTGAAACCCATAGATCCCGTCCTTCGCGCTGCCCGCACGCGAGAATTCGTCCGCCAGCGCCAGCACCTCCGCCATCGTCATTCCGCTGCGCGGCGGATCGATGCCATACCGTCGGAATAGATCCTCGTTATAGGTCAGGAACGAGGCATCGAACCACGGCGACAGCCCGTACAGCTGACCGCCGACTTTCATCCCTTCGAGCATTCCGCGAAAATATCGGTTCTCGTCCATGCCATCCGCTTGCATGCGGGCGGACAAATCCGAGAGCAGCCCATCCTCGGCCAGCCTCCGGTAGAAATCCCGGTCGTTCAAAATCAAATCCGGCTGCGTCTCCGCCAGCTGCCGCTTGTACTGCTCGTAGGTCGGCGGATGCCGGTCGTCCGGTTCCGTTACGATCAGCTCGATCGGCTGTTCGGGAAAGGCGGCCTCGATGTAATCCCCGTAGAAGTGGCGATACCAACTCTCGTTCACGACCGCGATTTTGAGCGTCGTCTTCGCCGCCGCGGCGTTCTCTTCCGCGCATCCGCCGAGCAGCGCGGCGATGGCAGCACCACCAGCATCATCGGCAGCGCAAGGCCGCGGGGTCGTCTCCGTCCCACGTACGTCACTGGTCAGGAACCTCCAATCCGACATAGGGAAGCGTCTTATCCAGCTCGGCCTGCATGCGCTCAAGCGCCTCCGCCTCCGTCGACCCGCCGTCCGTCACGGCCTTCATATACTTGGCTCCCGCTTCGGCGAGCACGCCCGTCGCGCTCCAGTAGCCCGGCTTCGCGGCCGTCAGCTGCTTATAGGCTTGGGCCGGTTCCATCGTGCCCGCATAGAACGCCTGCCACCGACGCTGTTCGGCGGCGCTCTGAACGTCCAGCCGGCTGCTGACGGTATCCGATAAAATCTCAGGCGACATCAGCTTCTTGCCGAACTCCCGCCCGGCCATGAACTTCACGACTTCCCAAGCCGCTTCTTGGTTCGAAGAGGCCGCGTTGACGGCATAGACCGTTCCCGGCATAAGGAAGCTGTCTTGGTTCGGCGCTCCGTCGGCCGGCTTGATCGGCACGGCCATCCAATCGTCCTGGATTCGGCCCAACGACTTGTAGTCCTCCAACATATGCGCATAGGCCGCGCCGCCGATCGTCATTGCCGCATTGCCCTGCGCGAAGGCATCCTGTTTCATTCGATCGTCGTACGTGTAGCTGCTGCCGAGCGGCTTGGCGTGCTGCAGCCAGCCCGTCTTCGACCCTTCGGCCATCTTCCGCCAGATGTTCTGCCAGCCCTCCGTGCCGACCGTCGCCCGCCAAGCGCCGTCCTGGTACACAACCGATTGCAGTCCCGACGTCTCGCCCATGAAATTCACGATCCTGTAGGTCTGATTCCCGCTCTGTCCGTACAATCCGGCCGCGCCCGTACCGGCAAAACGAGCCGCCGTCGCCAGAATCTCGTCCACCGTCATGCCGTCTTCGGCAGGCAGCGCCACGCTCCGGGACTCGAACAGCTTCCTGTTGATATACACGACGCTCGTATCGAACCTGGCGGACAGTCCGTACAGCTCGCCCCCGCCGCCCAGCCGGAGCAGCTCGGTGATCGGTTTATAATAAACATCCAGATCGATGTTCGCGCTCTGGATGCGCGATTCGAGCGACAGGAGCTTTCCTTTCGCCGCTAATTCGACATACATGTTGTACGGCAGCTGCAGCACGTCCGGCCTTGCTTGATCCATCCACGTCTCAAAGGCTTGCGTCCATTGCGCCATATCGCCCGATGCATCCATGGGAGGCGGCGTTAGCGTCTGGAAGCTTACCGACGGGTGACGAATGATGAACATCTTCTTGCCATAGTTATCGAACAGGAAGCTGGACATCGAATCTTGCTGCACCTTCAGCTCCACGGCCGTATCCGCAAGCGGATCGTTCCGCAGCGCGGCCGGCACGTCGGTCGTCGCTTCCCTCGCCATCCATCCCTGCAAATCATCCTTGAACCACCATCCGCCGCCGGCGATCACCGCGATGCTCATCGCGGCCGCGACCATCCGCAGCGGGGCACGCCGCTCTTTCGTCTTCATTCGGATCCTCTCCCTCACCTTTCGTTCTACTTGCGAGGTGAATCCGTTCTCGATCGGCGGCTCGCCTCGGAGCTTCTGCTGCCAATCCTGCGTCCGTTCGCTCATGACCACGTCTCCTCTACTGAAAGGTCGCCCGCGCGATCCGCGGCATCGAAGGCGCCGCGCGCCAGCTTCCGGTTGACCGCCGTCCTGGCCCGATGCAGGCGCGACTTCACCGTGCCTTCGGAGATCCCGAGCAGCTCCGAGATCTCGCGCATCGATTGCCCGTAGTGGCAGCTGAGCAGCAGCACCTCCCGCAGCTTGCGCGGCAAGTCCAGCACAGTGTCCCATAACTCGTCCGCTTCCAGGCGCCGCATCGTCTCCTGCTCGGCGGAAGGGGAAGCGAACCGCTCGATCCGGCCCGGCAGCAGAATGACCCGCTTCAGCCACGACGAGCGGAGCGCGTCGATCGCCGTATTGCGCGTAATGGCCAGCAGCCACGTGCGAATGGAGGATTGGCCGCGGAAATCGTACAGCCGCTCGTATACTTTCACGAACACGTCCTGCGCGATGTCGTCGGCCAGCTCGCGTCTGCGCGATAGGAAAAACGCGAAATTCCACACGTCCTTGCCGTATTCGCGCATCAGCTCGCTCAGCACCGTATCGCGGTCCAGTCCGCCCGTGACATGCTTCAAAAATTCGAATTGCAACTCGTTCACCTCGGCAAGTAGACGAAAGGATTGGAAAATAGTTCCCTTATTTCCGAAATTTTTTTTGGAGACTTATTCGACCTGCAGATTCCATCGAATTTCTCATTTGGGCACGAATTCCATTTTATCCCCCGATTCTACCCGGAACAACACAAAAAAACGGACCGCCATCCGCGTCTTTCGCGGCTGCAGCCCGTGTCTTCGCCTGCCTATGTTCCATCCGACTAGCTATGCGCGCAGCTCTCTGATCATCCGATAGAAGCCCGGCTCCGCCCGGAAGCCCAGCAAATCCCGGTTAATCCGCAGCATCGGCGCGTTCATCGAATCGTTGTGCGTCCGCAGGTAAGGAACGCCTTGACCGCGAGCCGTCCGGGCGGCAAGCACCTTCAGCGCGAGCGCGAGCCGACGGCCGCGATATTCCGGCAGCACGCACGTGTAGTCGTGATACATGGCCCCCGTCCCCTCGTTCCGGTGCAGCGTAACAACACCGACGTAGCGGTCGCCGTCCTTGGCGAGGTGGATCCATTCCGGGCGGAAGCCCGGCGGATCGAGACTCCACTTCTTCCACTCCTCGAACCAGGGGTAGTCCCCGTCGTAGCCCGGAATGTCCGGGTGGGTCACCTTGTACAGCTCATACAGCTTCCGCTCGTTCTCTTCGCCCGCTTCGTCGGCCAGCGTCACGAACCGGATGCCGCTTTGCTCCGCCGCTTGAATCGCGTCCTCGAACGGGCCGGCGTCGAACGAGGAGAGCTCCAGCACGGACTCGAACATATGCCGGTCCTTCGCGTATCCCCGTCGTTCGGCGAACGCGATCGACGCCTCGTCCGTCTCCCGGACGCCGAAGTCGATGAGGCGGGAAGCTTTCGCTTCCTCCGCCCATTGGCGCAGCTCGTCATGCAGCGCGCTGCCGACGCCTTCGCCCCGATGATCCGGATGGACGACCAAGGTATGGATCAGCCCGCCGGGCTCGGTCCAGGGCGCCCGCCATGCGATGGCGTATGCGATGACCGTCCCGCTCTCGTCCTCGGCCACCCATTGCGGGCGATCCCATCCCATTAGCCTCCCTTGCTCGTCGTAATGGAGCTGACCTGGCGGGATTTGTTTCTCTTCTTCTTCCAGTCGTTCGGCCGTCGTCGGCTCCGAGTTAACGTAATTGAGCAGGTTCGCCGCCGCGGCGAAATCCTCGGGCTGGCGCATTTTGCGAATCGTAAATGTTGGCATGCATCTTCTCCTCTATCATGGAATCGCTTCCGTTTGATTCCATTATCCCATAGCGAGCATACCAATTCATGGTAGAATTTGGGTATATTGAAAGTCGCCATCGTGCGCCTGCGCCAAAAAGCCCTCATGTCGCGAAAGGACATGAGGGCTTCTTCATGGCAAAGCGGACTTCTCGTGCGTACATGGAGGCGATTATCGATGTTCGAAGGTCCCGCGTTAAAGCTTGAACGTCGAGAGCGCCTCCTGCAAATCTTCCGCCAGCCGTGCGAGCATCGCCGAGGCGGCCGCGATCTCCTCCATCGTGGCGTTCTGCTCTTCCGCGGACGCCGCGACGCCTTGCGTATGTCGGGATGCGGTCTGCGCCACCTTGGAGATGGTGGACAGATCGGACGCGACCTGATTCGTCTCGGCGCGGATCGCGTGCGCGTCGCGCACCGCCTCCTGCGAGCGGCCGTCCATCGCGACGATGGAAGCGCGGATCTGCTCGAAGGCGGAGCCGGCGTCGCCGATGATGACCATGCCTTCCTTCACCGCGTCGTTGCCTTGCTCCATCGCGTGAATCGCGTGGTGAATTTGACTTTGGATCTCCTGGATCAGTCCCGAAATCTGGCTTGCCGCGCCGCTGGATTGGACCGCCAACTTGCGTACTTCCTCCGCGACGACCGCAAAGCCGCGTCCATGTTCGCCGGAGCGCGCCGCTTCGATGGCCGCATTCAACGCAAGCATGTTGGTCTGGCCCGCGATGCCCGAGATGACGGAGACAATGCTGCCGATTTGCTCGGACTTCTGGCCGAGCGAGAACACGTACTCCGAAGAGGTCGTCACCTTGCTGGCGATGACGTCAATCTGGGCGACGGACTGCGCGATCACGGTATTGCCGCGCTCGGTCATCTTGATCGCTTGGTTCGACGTCGCGGATACTTCGCCGAGCGAATCGTTGACATGATCGACGCTGCCGGCCAGCTGCTCCGAGGAGCCGATCGACTTCAGGATCGTGCTCACCTGCTCCTCGGCTCCCTGGGCGATCTCCTGCACGGCCAAGGTAATGACCTCGGTCGATTTGGCGGTCTGCTCGGCGGAGGCGGTCAATTGCTCCGACGTGGCGGCCAGCTGCTGCGAACCCAAGATGACATTCGAGAGCTTCTCGCGCAGGCTCGCGGAGAGCAGCTGCATATGCGCGGCCAGATCGCTAATCTCGTCGCGCGTCCGGATGACCGGCGGCACGGCCGTCAGATCGCCCTGCGCGACCTGAGAGACGTACGTCTTCATCTTCCGGATCGCGCCGCCGATCAGCATCGAGATCCAGGTCGCGATGACCATGGCCAGAACCAGGCCGAATATCGCCATGATCAACACGATCGTCTTGCCGGAGCTAAGCGTCTTCTGCGCGTCTTCCGCTTCGGACGTAGCATCCGCGCGATTCACCTCGACGAGGCTTTTCACCGATTCGCCCGCTTTTTTGCTCAAGTATTTCATATAGTTGACGGTTCTGACCGGGATATCGGCCTTGTCGGTCGACTCCAGTCTCTTCATCAGCGATGGCAGCTGCGCCGAGAACGCCGACCAGTCGCTGTTGAATTGGAAGTAGTCGAGCTTCGTCGCTTCGTCCTGCGTGAACGCCGCATACTGGCTCTGCAGCGCCTCCATGTTCTTCTGCTCTTCGAGCACGGAAGCCTTGAGCGTCTGCAATTCGCTGTATTTCGTGCTGCTCATCATTTGGAGAAGGCTGTTCTCCATGCTTTTCATGGACAAGCCCATATCGTTTATGAGAATGACGCTTTGCAAATTCGTGCCGGTTACGTTCGTAACCGTAGCGCCAAGACCGTTCATCTGCAAGAGTCCCGTTATGCTTCCGATCAGAAGCAAACAGACGCAAGCAAGGAAGCCGCTGAACAATTTGGCCCGGATAGTGAATCTCATAGGTTATCAGCTCCTATCTGTGTATTGATGCATCTGGATGTTTAGGAAGCCGGCCACTGGTCCTTCGGGATATCCTTGTAGACGTCCTCCAGCTGCGCGTATCCGCTATCGATAACCGTTGCCTTTATGTTCGCTTTCGTGACGATGACCGGCTCCAGCAGGTTGGACGGCACGTCCTTCATCCCGTTGGGCACTTTATTGTTCGCCGCCGGTTCCTTGCCCTGCGCAAGCTCTACCGCCGCCTCTGCCGCCGCGGCAACCATATTCTCGATCGGGAGGTAAATCGTCATCGCCTGTTTGCCCGCCGCGATGCGCTGCAGCGCCTCCAGTTCGGCGTCCTGGCCGGATACCGGTACTTTGCCGTCCAGCCCATATTCGGCGAGCGCCTGAATCGCCGCTCCCGCCGTACCGTCATTCGCCGCCACGACGCCTTGTATATTGCCGCCCGTCCTCGCGAGGATCGCCCGCATATGTTTGAGCGCCTCGTCCGGGTTCCAGTCTTTCGAATATTCGTCGCCGACGAGCGTAATGCCGCTGCTTGCTTTCAGCACGTTCATCGAGCCGTCGCGCAGCAGTACGGCGTTGTTGTCCGTGTCGCCTCCGCCGATGTAAGCATAATTCCCGGACGGCGCCAGCTTCAGAATCTCTTCCGCTTGCATTTCGCCGGCCTTCACGTTATCGATCGACACGTAAAAATCAACGTCGGCGTTCTTCATGAGACGTGCGTATGAGAGCACCTTTACACCTTTCGCCCGCGCCTTGTCGACAGCGGACTTCATGTTCTCCGTATTTTGGGCCACGACGACCAGCACGTTGATGTTCTGCTCGAGCAGTTCGTCAATCTGGTTCAACTGCTTCTGCTCGTCGCCGCCCGCCTCAACCGTAATCACGTCCGCGCCAAGGCCGGCCGCCTTGCTCTCGAACGTGTCGCGGTCGCGCTGCCACCGCTCGTCGATCAGATTGTGGAACGAAAGACCGATCAGCAGCTTCTGCTCGCCGGTAGACGACGGATCCACTGCGGCCGAGCACCCGGCCGTCAGCAACAGCATCGCGATGCAGGCCAGTAACACCAAGGGGCGTACACGTTTCATAATCGCTAGTCTCCTTCTCTGAATGAATATTCTGAATGAATGTTTTGGATGATGGATAAAATATCGGTTATTCGAAGCGCTCTGGTAAGTAGAAGCTTCTTCCACCGGGACACGGACAAAAGGGTTATCCCCGAGGATAACCCTTTTGCTTCATACCGATCGACGACCGCTAAACGGCCGAAGAAGCCGGAGGCTGCGGTTCCTGCCGCGCGAACGAAGGGGCGCGCTCCTTCATGATCGCGAATTGCATCATGCCGCCGGCCAACATGAACGCCCCCGAAATAATGGCCATCGTCCCCAGCGAGAACACGTGGAGCAGCGGTCCGCTGACCGCCATCATGAGCACCATCGTCCCGGTGAACATCGGCATCATGACCCCGCCCACGCGCCCCATGAAGGCGCCTTCCGTCCAACGGAGCATCATCGTGCTAATGGCCACTTGAATGACGGGGAAGAAGAAGCCCGCGATGGCATTCAAACCGAGCGTGAGCGCCGTGCTCGTCGAATAGCCCATGCCGATCAAGGCGGCCGTATCGAACGCGAGCGCCAAGAGCAGCATTTGCGGCGGCGACATTTTCTTCGCCAGAAGCGCCACGGAAATCCCGCCTGCGAGCACCGCCGCGCCGTTCGCCATCTGGAAATATTGCATGAACGACTCCGGTTTGCCGAGCAAATCGGTGACGACGAATATCCCCAGCGTGTTCGCGATGCCGCTCGACAGACCGACAAACGCGAACGTGATGCTAAGCGTCCGAAGCACCTTGCTGCGCAATACGTACCGGAATCCGTCGCCCAGCTCCGCCACGAACCGGCGCCGCTCCCCGCCCCTCGACACCGGCGCTTCGTCCTTCGGCAAGCGCAGCAGGATGAGGGCCGAAGCCAGGAATGCCGCGCCGGTAAAGCCGAGCGATGTCTCGATCCCGAATGCGCCGTAGATCGCGCCTCCCAGGGCAGGACCAAGCACCATGAACACGCCGGTCAACGTCTGCGTCATCGCCATCGCGCCCTGTTGCTGCTCCGGCGGCACTTGGCGCTTGAACAATTTCATCATCGACGGCTGCGAGAATTGCGAGAGCACCGCCGAGACGAAGGTGGCGAAATACACGGCCTCCCATACTTCGAACGCCAAAGTAAGCAGCACCGCGCACACGGATAAGGCGGATAGCAGATCGCAGCCGACCATCGTCCGTTTGGGACGCCACCGATCGGCGAACGTGCCGCCGATGAACGAGAAGATGAAGATCGGGGCGAATTCCGCCACCGAAATCAGCGAGACCGCGACCGGATCTTGATCCGTCCTCTCGGTCACATAGAGGAGGACGGCGAAATTACGCACCCAGATGCCGATTTGCAGCATCATATGCGACAGCATGGCCGTTCGGATGAATGGATTGCCTAGAATACCTGGGCCTTTCTTGGATACAGCAGGATTAGACACGGTAATATACTCCTTTCATGCTCGCTTGGTTGACTTGATTTACGTGCTTCTTCTGCGGCGGTTATAGCCGACCGGCTCGTAGCACGCCAATCGCGCCAGCCACTTATCCTCCAGCTTCCGCAGCGCGTCTCGATACCCCATTGCAACAAGACGGTTCGAGCCGGTGCCATCCGGATCCGCGATATCCTTGTAATCATGACGGACCGAATCGTCCAGTCTCAGCTCCTCGAGAACCTCGAATTCGAAACCTTCGCCGCCGCTGGCTGAATACTCCGCCTGAAGCGACTTGTTCATGTGCGAACCTAAGTCCAGCACGAATCGATCTCGCTGCCAAGCGGCGCTCAAAGAGTTAGACGAATTGATGAATCGTTTGCCATTTCGTTGATTGACGATCTGGTATACGCCCATTTGCCGTTTCATCGCGCCGTATTCTTGCTGTAATTCTTTCCTTCTATTCACTGCAATACCCTCCTCATACATTAGCATAGATTTAATCAATTTATGTTTAGTTAATTTATAGACGTAATAATAAAACATCTAATTAATTTTATCAATACCTTTTATTGAAAATCAAAAAACCGTCTGCCGACAAGGCAAACGGTTGATCTATCGCACGTTATAATCTCGAATAACCGTTA
Organism: Paenibacillus xanthanilyticus; assembly: GCF_042682185.1. Classification (NCBI taxonomy): domain Bacteria; kingdom Bacillati; phylum Bacillota; class Bacilli; order Caryophanales; family Paenibacillaceae; genus Paenibacillus; species Paenibacillus xanthanilyticus. The sequence continues at coordinate 1,742,083 of NZ_JBHUHA010000002.1, forward strand.
TAATCTCGAATAACCAAACAAACTTTAATCCTGTTTAACCAAACCCGCATTCGGAGGCGAAAGGACTCTCACACCGTTGATCGCACGATCAATTCGCACGCGATTTCGAGGCGTCTCCGCTTCCTGCCATCATCCGGGTCGGCCAGTTCGGCTCTCAGCATCCGCAGCGCCTCCCGCCCCATCTCGTACAGATGATTATCGATCGTCGTTAATCCCAACACCTCCGCGATCGGCTGATTATCCAATCCCATCAGCGCTAAGTCCTCCGGCACGCGCCAGCCGTGCTTGCCCGCTTCGGCCATCATGCCGACGGCCACCTGATCGCCCGTCACGATCATCGCGGTCGGCCGCTCCGCCATGGCTTTCAATCGCCGCATCACGTCCGCTCCGCTCTCGATGTCGTAACAATCATAGAACGTCCACGCTTCTCGGCAGGGCTCCCCGATCTCTCGCAGCGCATTCAAATACGCGGACCTACGCCGCTCGCTGCTGCTGCTGACATACCGGCTCATGCACAGTCCGATTTTGCGATGACCCTTGCTCAAGAGATGCCGCATGCCCGTCTCGAATGAACGATAATGATCGATGTACACGGACGAGATTCGCTCCCCCGCATCCTCGCCGCACGAGACGAGCGCTCCGTACGAACGGTATGAAGCGATTTCGGACCAGCCCAGCGATTTGGAGCAGACGATCAAGCCGTCGATTTGTTTCTCCTTCACCAGCGCGAGCGCCCGGCGCTCCTCGTTCTCGTCATACCCCGTTTGGCAGAGCACGAGCCGCAGCCCTTGGTCCAGCGCTTCATCCGACATGCCTTCGACCAAGCGGGAGAAATACGGATGATTGATGGACGGCAGCATAATCCCGACCATGTCCGTCCGTCCCCGAAGCAAATGCACGGCATTGATGTTGCGCGAGTAATTGAGCCTGGCCATGACGTCCTCCACCGCGCGGCGCTTGTCCGCCGAGACATACGGGTGGCCGTTCAGCACCCTGGACACCGTGCTGACCGATACGCCCGCCAGCTTGGCGATCTGCCGGATGTTGGCCACGTTTGTCCCCCCTCGAATTTTTTTTGCGATGTCCGCTTGACCTGAAACGCGTTTCATCCTTTACGCTTTGTCTTGCAAGCGGCAACGTTACCTCTTCCCGAGGGCGTGACGCTGCTCCATTCCAATATGAAAGGCGGATTTCGCCCATGCTATCCCTACCTAAGCTCGTTCTCTTCGACATTGACGGCACGCTGCTTGATCATACTCACCACATCCCCGCTTCGACGAAGGAAGCGGTCGCGCTTCTTCAAGCGGCCGGCATTCATACCGCCATTGCGACCGGCCGAACCCCCTCCGATTTCACCTGGGTACGCGAAGAGCTCGGCATTCGTTCGTATGTGTCGATCAACGGCCAATACGTCGTGCATGAAGACGATGTAATCTACGAGAATCGCATGCCCGTCGAGCTGCTGCGCGAGCTGTCGGCGTTCGCGGACGACGCCGGCCATATGACCGCCTACTGCGGCGCGAGCAAAGTCTGTGTCAGCCGTCCGGCCGAGCCGCATTTGACCGTTGGCTTCAGCTCCGTCAATCTGCCGTATCCGGAGGTCGATCCCCATTATTATCAGCATTCCCCGGTCTATCAAGGCAATATCTTCATGACTGCCGAGGAAGAAGCGCGCTATATAACCCGGTTCCCTTCGCTGCGGTTCATCCGTTGGCATGAACAGGCCGTCGACTTTCTGCCGGTCGGAAGCTCCAAGGCCGCCGGCATCGCGTATCTGCTGCAGGCGTTCGGCGTAACCTACGAGGAATGCGCCGCGTTCGGAGACGGCCTGAATGATCTGGAGATGCTGTCGGCCGTCGGCATCGGCATCGCGATGGGCAATGGATGCCCGGAAGCGAAAGAAGCGGCGAACTATGTCACCGCTTCCTCTTCCGAACATGGCATATGGTCCGCGCTTCAATGGCTCGGGCTGCCGCAGCCCGCTTACCCGGCCCGCTAGTCGCGGCGATCGGCGGGCAGCAGCACCGCAAGCACCCCGGCGAGCGGCAGGAAGCTCGCCCAGACGAGCACGCGGTCCAGTCCCCAATGATCGCCTGCATTGCCGATCGCGACCGCGCCGAGCGCGCCCATGCCGAACGCAAGTCCCGTAATAAGACCCGACACCATGCCCACATTGCCGGGCACCAGCTCCTGCGCGTAGACGACGCTAACCGAGAAGCCGGAGAGGAGCACGAATCCGAGGATGAAAATAATCGGATAGACGAGCGAGATCGGCAGGTGCGGCAGCGCGAGGGCGAACGGCGCCGCCCCGGCGATGGAGAACAGGATCATCCGTTTGCGCCCGAACCGATCCGCCAGCATGCCGCCGAAGAACGTGCCGAGCACGCCGGCCGCCATGAACAGGAAGATCGGCAGCTGCGCCGCTTTGACCGACATCCCCTTGAAATCGTGCAAGTAAATCTGATAGAACGTGCCGAGGCTCGAGAAGTACCATGAGCGTGCGAAGACGAGCAGGACGAGCACCGTCATGGCGAACACGATCGCGTTCCGGGTGAGCGGCTTCGCTTGGCCGCTTGCGGCCGTCGCCGTCTGCTTCTTGACCGGCTTGCCGTTGGCCGCGAGCTGCTGGCGGTACCAAGGCACGACCCGCAGCAGAATGAGGATGGCGGTAATCGCCAGCAGCGTCCCCCAGATCGCGCCGGGCTGGCCGAGCGGCTCGAAAATGAATATCGTCATGAGCGGCGCGAGCGCGCTGCCCGCGTTGCCGCCGACCTGATAGATCGACTGCGCGAAGCCGCGCCGGCCGCCGGCCGCGAAATAGACGACGCGCGACCCTTCCGGATGGAAGATCGCCGAGCCGAGGCCGATGAATACCACCGCGAGCATGAGCGTCAAGAAAGACGGCGCGATGCTTAGCCCCGCGATCCCAGCCAGACTGAGCCCCATGCCCGCCGGCAGCATCCAAGGCGCCGGACGTTTGTCGGAGATCAATCCGACGACCGGCTGCATGATCGAAGAGGTCATGTTAAGCGCGAACGTAATCCAGCCGATCTGACCGAGCGTCAAATGCAGCGATTCCCGCACGACCGGGAACATCGCCGTTACGACGGCCTGCATCGTGTCGTTGAGCATATGCACCGAACTGATCGCCAGCAGCACCGTGTACACCATGCCGGTTTGAATGGCGTTTCCTTTTGCAGAAGATAAAGACGTACTCATGTTACGACAGCCACCTTCCCGCCTCCACGCCTCGCCGCTCATGAAGGCACCCCTAAAATATACCAGCAACGATAACACACTCCGGGTAAGGTGACAATCCATGTTATGGAAAACGGCCGGCCATTGCGCTTTTGGCGAATTTTCGGCTAGTTGGGGCGTCGCTAGGGAAAGATAAAGGCCAACAAGGATACGAGATGCGGAGGGGCCAGCCGTGGAAGACGTGAAGATGGCGGATATTTATGACGCGCAGAAGACGCTCAGTGATTTGCGATGGCAATATTGGCAGCAGGAGGTCGTCTTCTCCTGGCGGTGGTGGCTGCTGCTTATTGTCTCTCTCGTCATGATCGGGGTTTGGCTCAAGCTGTCGCGCAAGAGCGAGAAGCCGCTGCTGCTGCTATACGGTCTGATCACGCTGCTGATCGCGATTACGCTGGACGTGATAGGCGCCGAATTAATGCTTTGGGATTACCCGTACATGGTGCTTCCTTGGGGAGCTAGATTGTTTTGCGCGGATCTGGGACTGAGTGTCATACTCAGCTTGCTGTACCAGTATTTCCGTTCGTGGAAAGGGTTTGCTGCCGCCTCGACCTGCGCGGCGGCCGTCTTCGCTTTCGTAATAGAACCCGTGCTAATCTGGCTGAACATGTACAATGTCTATGCCTGGGAGCATTATTATTCTTTTCTCTGCTACGTGGCATTAGCGTGCGGAATCAAAGCGTTCACCGATTATGTGGCCAAACGGGGCGGTAATCCGTTGACCGGAAGCAGGTAGACGCGACCGTGCCAGGAAGCCTTCGCTCGTTCAGGATGTCGACCCATCTTCATTCGGCTGCTGATGCACGACGCCTACGCTGAGCGCTTGATGCTGCCAGAGCAGCCGTCTAATCGACTCCACGCTGTCGGGCTGGCAGCGGATCAGCACCGTGACTTCCGGCAACCTCGCCGGCTTCCTCGGACGGCCGCCTCTCGCCTTCGAGATGATTACGTGCAAAAGCAGCCCAATGCCAAAGCCGATGATCGCGGATGAAATGCCGCAGATGATCGGCCCCCACGGCCATATGAATCCACGGCTTGTCCCGACGACGGACAACGCGGTCGCGCAGGCCATGCCCATCTCGAACCCGCCCGCCCTGCGATCCCGGGATTGGATGGGCGCCAAGGCATCGTTCGTCTCGTCAATATCCATCGGCACGGCCATGATCCGGTCCCGCCCGATCCCCGCGTTCTCCAGCAGAGCAAGCACCTGTTCCAGCTCGGTCGTAATTTGAAATGAGCCGACCACCAGCATGCTCACTCCCCCTTCCATATTCGATCGATATCGCCCTCCTGATACCGATTGGTCATATATTGGCGCTGCTCCAGCCTAAACAGCCGATTGTGGTCCCCCGCCTGCAGATGGGCATGGTAGATGGCGCCGCCCAGCACGGATGGCATAAATAATAGCCAATGGGGACTGAGCACCGCCGTCGAATACCGGAGATTGCCGTTAATGAGCGCCAGTAAACTATCGTAGAGGTGCGACTTGCCCACATAAATCCACCACCACAAAATGCCCCAGAATCCGAGGTCTAGCCTGTGGTTATAGAGTTGGCCCAAACCAGGGAAGATCAACGAACAAATCGCCGCCACGCTCGGTTTTTTGATCTCCATGTACTGCAAGCTCCAACGGCCGATATAGAAAGGCTGGATCGGCGCGTTCTCGAGCTCCGCCAGTCGCGTTAACTTGTTCACCTCGGAGGCGCTGCGGTAGCTGTCGTACATCGCCCAGAAATAAATCATCAAGTACCCATACGTCCACGTCGGGTCGATTACCGCGGTGGCCTCTTCGAACCGTCCGCAAAACGACAGCACCATCGCTTCGTTGATATGGGCGAGGGTATTGGTAATGACTTCGCCGACGGACAGCAGCGCGCCGCGCAGGTACATGTTCAGCACGAAATGACCGAATCCGGGGAAGGACGCCGACCACCACAAAATAACGTAGGGATTATGCCGCGTGAGCATCGTGATGCCGTTGGTGGTGATAAACGTCTGCGGCCGACGAATGGCAGTAGTCCGAGTCAAGTCGCGATCATTCCTTCTTCGCTTGGTAAGAACAGGATCATTTGTTTAAGGTTAGTATGTCAATATTTGATAATTCGCATGCAGGAGTCGACAATTCGCGCCCGACGAATTTCCGGCGCAACGCCGAACAGACCCGCCTCCGGCAGGCAGCCGGTGCAGGTCTGTTCGATGCGCGTCTTGCGCTTATATTGGGACGGCTTGACCGAACTGCGCGCGGTGAAGCCTCGCATAGGCGCCGTCCTTCGCGAGCAGCTCCTCGTGCTTGCCGCTCTCGGCGATGCCGTTCTCGTTCACGACGAGAATGCGGTCTGCATGGCGGATCGTCGCCAGCCGGTGGGCGATGACGAGCGTCGTGCGGTTATGCGCCAGCTCCGCCAGCGCCTGCTGGATGATCGTCTCGGTCTCGGTGTCCAGCGCGGACGTCGCTTCGTCGAGAATGAGGATCGGCGGGTTCTTCAGGAACATGCGCGCGATTGCCAGCCGCTGCCGCTGCCCGCCGGAGAGCTTCAGCCCCCGTTCGCCGATGACCGTATCCATCCCTTCCGGCAAGCCGTCGATCATCTCGAGCAGGTGTGCCCGCCGCGCCGCGTCGCGGATTTCTGCTTCGCTTGCGCCTAGGCGACCGTACCCGATATTCTCCCGAATCGTGCCTGCGAACAGGAACACGTCCTGCTGGACGATCCCGATGTGGGCTCGAAGCGACCGCAGCTGCATGTCGCGTATGGGGATGCCATCGATCGCGATTTCCCCGCCGTCCACCTCGTAGAAGCGCGGAATCAAGCTGCACAGCGTCGATTTGCCGGCGCCGGACGGTCCGACGAGCGCGACCGTCTCGCCCGCGCGAATGCTCAGGTTAATGCCGCTTAAGACGTCGGCATGCCCTTCGTAGCTGAACGTCACGTTGCGGAATTCGATATCGCCGCGCAGCCCGTTCACGGCCACGGCATTCGGGGCGTCCTTCACGTCTGGCTCGGTGTCCAGAAGCTGGAGGAACCGCTTGAAGCCGGCCATGCCTTTGGGATAGGACTCCATTAGGGCGTTGATCTTGTCGATCGGCTTCAGGAAGATGTTGACGTAGAGCAAGAACGCCACCAGCTCCCCGCTGGTCAGCTTCCCTTCGTGCGCGAACCAGGCTCCGCAGACAAGCACGATCAGCGAGATCAGCTTCGTCATCATGTAGATGCCCGACGAGCTGAAGGAAATGGCCAAGTAGGAGCGCAGCTTCGCCGCGCGGAACAGCTGGTTGTTGACGCGGAATTGCTCCTGCTCGTACGTCTCGTTCGTGAACGACTGAACGACGCGTATGCCCGAGACGCTGTCTTCCACCCGGCTGTTTACCTCGGCGATCCGCTCGAACATATTCGTCGCGGCGCGGTCCAGCTTCCGGTTGAAATACACGATGATCCAGATGAGGAACGGCACCACGATGAACGTAATAAGCGCCAGCTGCCAATTGACCGTTAGCATGATGGAGAACGCGCCGGCGAACGTCATCAGCGCGATGAACGCATCCTCCGGTCCGTGGTGGGACATCTCGCCGATCTCGAACAGGTCGTTCGTCATCCGCGACATGATCGTGCCGGTCTTGTTGTTGTCGAAGAAGCGGAACGACAGCTTCTGCACGTGATTGAACAGCTGCTGGCGCATGTCCGTCTCGATATTGATGCCCAGCTTATGGCCCCAATAGTTGACGACGAACTGCAGCCCCATGCTCATCAGATACACGAGCAGCAGCGCCGCGCCAGCCGCGGCGATCATCGACCAATCGCCCTTCGGCAGCAGATCGTCGACCATCCACTGCACCGCGAGCGGGTAAGCGAGCTCCAGCAGCGCGGCCACGACGGCGCAGCCGAAGTCGAGCAGGAATAGTTTCTTGTACGGTAAATAGTAAGATGCAAAACGCCGAAGCACGATCTCGCCCTCCTGTTTCTCTCTTTATTTGTAAATCGTCGTTAATTTCAACCGTAGCACCTTTCGGCATCCGCCGCAATGGCATTCTCGGCAAGCGTATGTGGGGCCGCTAGTTTCGCTTAAGTCAACGAGGCCTCCATTCCCTGATGGGACGGAGGCCTCTGGATGGTTGGTGTTTCTCGTGAATCCTTACACGCGCAGGTCGACGAATGGCTCCGGCTTCGGAATTCGCTCCAGCAGCTCCTCATGCAGAAGCGTCTTATGCATCCAGATCGCCGCCTGCGAGCCGTCCCCCATCGCGATGATCGTTTGCTCCGAGTGGGCGACGATATCGCCGGCGGCCCAGACGCCCGGCACGCTCGTCATTTTCGTCCGGGCATCGACCAGAATATGCCGGTTCTTGAACAGCTGGACGCCTAACTGCTCGGCCAACTCGGCTCGCACCTCGTTGCCTCCGAAAGCCGCGAACGCCGTATCCGCCCGCAGCTGCCGTCCATCCTGCAGTGTAATCCCCGTCATGGCCTCGCCATCTTCTCCCGATCTGTCAATACCCGCGATGGGCTCCTCGATGTAGAGGATGCCTTGCTCGTCCATCTGTTTGCGCAGCTCGGAGTCCACCGGCGTTCGTTCATGGTTCACGTAGGTCAGCTGGTCCGTCCAATACCGGACGGTCAGCGCCATGTGCGCCCCCGCATCGCCGGCGCCGAGTATGAGCGACGGCTTGCCGGTCGCTTCGTACCCGTCGCAATCGGGGCACACATAGATGCTCGTGCCCAAGCACGCCGCAAGCCCCGGCAGCTCCGGGAGCCGGTCGACGACGCCCGTCGCCAGCAGCAGCCGCCTGCCGACAGCGCGATCCCCGGATGCCGTCGTGATGGCGAAGCCGTCCGCCGTGCGCTCCGCGCCGATCGCCTTGCCTTCCAAGAACCGGACGCCGTGCGCGAGCGCCTGCTGCTTGCCCGCTTCCCGCAGCGTCCTCCCGCTGACGCCTTCCGGCCAGCCCAAAATATTATTGTAGCGTCTGCACAGCGTTGATCTCCCGTCGCCCGCATCCACGACGAGCGTGCTGCGGTTGTAGCGTCCTAGCTGGATCGCCGCTTGAAGCCCGGCCAATCCGCCGCCGACGATCATGCAGTCATAGGTCATCCGAATCCATCCTTTCGTTTCCAATTCAGCCAATCGGCCAAGGCGCAAGATTCCATAAGCATCATTATCCCGCAGCAGACCCAGCTTAAACGAGCATCCGCTGGATTTTACCGCGATAATCGGTACAGAGCCCCTTTATTCCCGGTTGCATTCGAGGTGTATGATGGGAATAAGGAGATGACTGCATGGAATATTCGTGGAAACGCAACCTGATCGTTCTATGGACCGGCGTGTTCTTTTGCAGTACGGCTTATTCGATTTCCATCCCGTTTATCCCGCTGTTTCTGCATCACGACCTCGGCATCGAGCGGAATTTGGAGCTGTGGTCCGGCTTCGCCTTCGGCATTACCTTTCTGGCCAGCGCCTTGATCGCGCCTTATTGGGGATCGCTGGCCGACAAATACGGGCGCAAGCCGATGCTCATCCGCTCCGGCTATTCGCTCGCGGTGCTGTACGTGCTGACCTATTTCATCCACGACCCGTATTTGTTTCTGATTTTGCGGATCTTTCAAGGGCTGCTGGCCGGTTACGTCCCCGCCGCCATCGCGTTGATCGGCACGAACACCCCCGAGCATAAGACCGGCTACGCGCTCGGTATTATGGCGACGGCCAGCGCGACCGGCGGCATCCTCGGCCCGCTCGTCGGCGGCGTCGCCAGTCACTACATGGGCAACCGCGAGTCGTTCCTGATCTCGGGCGCCGTCGTCCTGATCGCGGCGCTCATCGCCACCTTCTTCGCGAAGGAGCAGACGTTCAACCGTTCCGCCACGCGCTCCAGCATCCGTGACGACCTGCGGCACGCGATGGAGAACAGCCTGTTCATGAGCACGCTCGCGTTGTTGGCCATCACGACGTTCTCGGTCATGATTCTCGAGCCGCTGCTCACGGTCTACATGCTGCAGCTCGGCGTCGGTCAGAGCGACGCGTCGCTTACCTCCGGCATCGTGTTCTCGGCCGTCGGCATCGCCACGCTCATCGCCGCGCCGCAGTGGGGCAAGATCGGCAGCCGGATCGGCTACCAGAAGGTGCTTTACATCGGCTTGCTCGGCGGCGGCATCGGCAACCTGCTGCAGTTCTTCGTCACGCATTACGCTCAATTCGGGGTGCTTCGCTTCGTGTACGGCCTGTTCTTCGCCGGCGTCTACCCGTCCCTGAACGCGACGATCGTCAAGGTGACCGAGCCGCAGTTCCGCGGTCGGGCCTTCAGCCTTGGCCAATCCGCCAACCAGGTCGGCACCATGCTCGGCCCGATGATCGGCGGCGTCCTCGGGCGCTCCATTCCGATCCGCTGGGTGTTCATTATTAACGGCGTCCTCCTCATCTGCGCGGCGGTCATGCTCAAGCGCCAGCGCGTACGCCAATCGGTCGCCGCGACCGCGGCGGCGGAAGCGCGGTAGACGCGAGCAACGCGGCGCAACCACCCCTAAACGTTACGCCCCCTAGGGTCGAACATTAGGGGCTATGGTTCGTGCCGCGACTGTCCGTTGGGCGCAACCCTCCCAGCCGCAACCATGCGTATAGTCGTGCATAACCCACTATGGAGCCTCTGAACCGTCGTACGATCTCCAGTAGCCTCGCACAGCCCACTAGAGCCCACTAGATTCAGCTCGCCCTCCAAGTCTCCCGCTACACTATTACGGCGACGCAAAAAACACCCCGATCACGCAATCAGGGTGCCATTCATTGCCCATATCATAGAATTACCTTTACCACTCAATATCTGCGCAACTCATTCTCTACGTCATTCATTATCAATGTCGTTGAACATCTATCCTCGCTCGGCAGCTACTCGAACCGCAGCGCGTCGATCGGCTTCAGGTTCGCGGCTTTGTTGGCCGGGAACATGCCGAAGACGATGCCGATGAAGACCGAGAAGCCGAATGCCAAGCCCATGATCGGATACGACAGCTCCACGCCGAGCGTCGTCGTCTTCGAGACGATGAGCGCGATGCCGACGCCGAAGCCAACGCCGAGCAGCCCGCCCAGTCCGCTGAGCGCGACCGATTCGATCAGGAATTGAATCATGATATCCTTCTTCTTCGCGCCGATCGCCTTCCGGATGCCGATCTCGCGCGTCCGCTCCGTCACCGACACGAGCATGATGTTCATGATCCCGATCCCGCCGACGAGCAGCGAGATGCCCGCGATGCCGCCCAGCGCGATCGACAGCGTATCCGAGATGCTGCTGAACGTCTCGAGCACGTCCGCCTGGTTGAAGACGTTGTACGCGTCCTCGTTGCCGCGGAACTTCTTGTACAGCGCGTTCTCCAGCTCCAGCGTCACCGCGTCCATGTCCGCGCCGTCTTCGACCTTGATGTAGACCGTGCTGACGCCCTTCGACTTGAACAGCCGCTCCGAGTTCGTAATCGGAATCATGACGATGTCGTCGTTCGATCCGCTGAGCGAGGAGCCCTTCGACGCGAGCAGTCCGACGACCTTATACCGGATGCCGTTGATGAGGATCCGCTGGCCGACCGCGTTCTCGGCGCCGAACAGCTCCTCCGCCGTGCTCGAGCCGAGGACGGCGATGCGCTGATAGAAGTCCAGGTCGATCTGGGAGACGAAACGCCCCGCCGACACCTGATAATCCTGCGCGCTCGTATAATCCGGCGTCACGCCGAGCACGCTGACGTCCACGCTGGTCGTGCCGAATTTGACCGTTCCGTTCTGCCGGTTCGCCGGCGCGGAGTCCTCCACGCCTTCAAGTTCGGCGAACTCCGCCGCTTCCTTGTAATCGATCGTCGTCGTGCTGCCCCGTCCGCTGATGTTGACCGTCAGCGAGCTCGTGCCGAGCGCGGCGACGGAATCCGTCACGGACTTCGTCGCCCCTTGCCCGAGCGACACGAGCGAGATGACCGCCGTCACCCCGATGATGATGCCGAGCATCGTCAGGAGCGCGCGCATTTTGTTGCCAAGAATGCTCTTGGCGGCCATTCTAAACGCTTGCCCGATATGCACCCGCGCCACCGCCTTCCTCGCTGATCCGTCCATCCTGGATGCGGACGACGCGCCCCGCCTGCTGGGCGATCGACAAGTCGTGCGTAATCAAAATGATCGTATGACCGGATGCGTTCAGTTCCTTGATCAGCCCCATCACCTCGACGCCCGTCTTTGTATCGAGCGCGCCCGTCGGTTCGTCGGCAAGCAAGATCGGCGGATTCCCCGCCAGCGCCCGCGCGATGGCGACCCGCTGCTGCTGGCCGCCGGACAGCTCGTTCGGCCGATGCTTGCTGCGCGAATCGAGACCCACCTTCGCCAGCGCCTCCATCGCCGCATCCTTGCGCTGCTTCGCCGGCATGCCGCGATAGATCAGCGGCAGCTCGACATTCTCGAGCGCGGTCAGTTTGTTAAGCAGGTTAAAATTTTGGAATATGAATCCGATCTTGCGATTGCGAATCTCGGCCAGCCGGTTCTCCCGAAGCCGGCTGACCTCCTCGCCGTCCATCCAGTAGCTGCCGGAAGTCGGACTGTCGAGACAGCCAATGACGTTCATCAGCGTCGATTTACCCGAGCCGGACGGCCCGATGATCGCGAGCATGTCGCCATGCGCGATTTCCAGCGAAATCTCGCTCAGCGCGTGGACGATCTCGCCGCCCATTTTGTACTGCTTATTCAGCTGTTCGATCCGAATGAGCGGTTGATTTCCGTTATGCTCCGCATCCATCTAGTTTCGACCTCCGCCGCCCGTACCGCCTGTTCCGCCCGTACCGGACGGACGCTGGAAACCGCCGCCTCCGCCCTGGAAGCCACCTCCGCTAGGGAAGCCGCCGGTCATGCCGCCCATGATCCCCATCCCCATGCCGCCTTGCATTTGCTGTTGGTTGGAGGACGTGCCCGTCACGACAGTCGGCACGACGACCGAGTCGCCTTCGCCGAGGCCGGATATGATCTCGATATAATCTTCGTTATGTAAGCCGACCTCGATGATCTGCATATTACCGCGTCCGCCTTGCTGAGTTCCTCGGGTACCTGTGCCCTGCTGTCCTGCTGGCGCTTCGCCTGTCGTGCCGCCCTGGCCGCCTGCCGGCGCTTCTCCCGCCGCACCGCCTTGGCCACCTGCAGGCGCTTCTCCTGCCACGCCTCCTTGGCCGCCAGTTGTTGCTCCGCCTCCGGTGCCGGCTTGCCCCGCCCATTGACGGCGTCCGGCCGTGGCCGCATCCGCTGCCGCCGTCTGCTCAGCCGTCGGCAGCATGACCATATACCGGTCGCCCATTGATTGGACCGCATCGATCGGGAGCAGCAGCGCGTCGTCTTTCTTGTCGATCGTAATGCTCGCTTCCGCCGACATCCCGGCTTTAATGGTCGTGCTTTTGCCTTTGTCGACCGTGATGGTGACATCGAACGACGCAACGCCGTTATTGCTGGTGCCTTCCTTCGCGATATCCGTGACTTTGCCGGTGAAGGTCTCGTCCTCCAGCGCCTCGACCGCGACCGCGGCGGTCTGCCCCAGCACGACCTGCGGGATGTCCAGCTCGTCGACAGAGACGACCAGCTCCATGTTGTCGTAATCGACAATCTCGCCGATCTCCGCCGTATTGTTCAGCTCGTCGTCCACCGCCACGTTCATCGTCGCGACCGTGCCGCCGATCGGCGCCGTAATCGTCGACGACGCGCTCTTCTCCTTCAGCTCGGCGATCGACGAGCGGGCGAGCTCGATGTCCATCTTCTGCTGCTTCATCTGAAGATCGATCTTCTTCTGCTCCGCTTCATCCGCCGCCGTCTTGTAGCTCTCCTGCAGATTGGTCAATTCCATCCGCTTCTTCTCCAGGTCGACTTCCTTCGACTTGATGGAATCCGCATTGTCCTCGCCCGCCAGCACGACCAGCACGTCGCCGGCTTTGACGGTGTCGCCTTCCTTCGCCTTCACCTCGATTACCGTGCCGGACTTGCCGGCCTTCACCGTCTCCCGGTTCGCCAGCGAGATGCTGCCCGATCCCGATACAGTCACCTCGATCGAGCCTTTGAACACCTTTGTCGTCGCCACCGGCGCCGCCACGACCTGCTCTTCTTTATTCATGACAAAATAGGCCGTAACCGCCCCGCCTACCAGGACGGCGCCGATGCCTAGCAGCCACCACTTTCTCATTGCTGTTCTCCCGCCTCTCCATTATTGGCCGGCATCGGCCGGACTTGCAGCGATTGCGCCGTCGCTTGGTCCGGATTGAGCCATACGGTCACGATATCGCCCGTCTTGAGCGCCGACGCCTCCATCGGCGTACTCGACATGCCGCCTTGCCCGAAGCTCATCGCGGAGATCGAGGTTTCCGCGTTCAATCCGATCGTGACCTGCTCATCCGTGAATGCCATCTGAGCGAACCCGCCGCGTCCGCCCTGCGGCCGCTGGCCTAGACCCTCCGCCGGCGGGTCGCCGGCCGGTCCGTCTTGCCGATCTTGCGCGACGTCACCGGCTGGAGCATCGGCGCCGGCATTGCCCCCTTGCGCAGGAGCCGCGTTACCTGTTCCTCCGCCCCCTTGCGGAGCGGAACCGTCCGGCGCCTGCCCGTTCGGCCGTCGGCCGCCGCCCATGCCGCCGCCCGGCGTAGCCGAGGGCTGCATGTTCGACTTCTGAATGACGACCGAATCGGCTGTCACGCTGACGATTTTGCCCAGCAGATCGCCGGCCCGCTCCGGCACGCCCACGCCGTCCAGGCCGCTCGCCGCTTGCTCGGGCGCGCCGGCTACGCTCACCATATTCGTCGCGGCCGCCTGGCCATCCCCGCTGCTGCAGCCCGCGAGCAGGGCGGTCAGCACGAACGCTGCCCCGATGCTTGTCCAACTCATCCGTATCGTCACTTGCGCATGTCCACCTCTCGCTCTGAATTTATGTCCCTAGCATAGCAGGGCAATATGAACGATCAGTGAACATACGCGCCGCGCTGACCGCTTGCCGAAGCGGAGCGAATGCGCATCCCGCATCCTTGTCATCGGGGATACGCTGGGACGATGACTCCCGCGAATGCGAAGAAGCCATCCTCTGTCGGGACGGCTTCCTGCTTCGACATCAGGCGTCGATCGTGATCGCGAACGTCGTCCCTTGGCCGACTTCGCTCTCCACCTCAATCCGAGCGCCGTGAAGATCCAAGATATGTTTGACGATCGACAGGCCGATGCCCGTCCCTACCTTGCGGCTTCGCGATTGGTCGCCTTTGTAGAACCGCTCCCAAATCCGCGTCAGCTCCTCCGGCGCGATGCCGATGCCGTAATCGCGGACGATGATCCGCGCAAGGCCTTTCTCCTCCCGCAGCGACACGTCCACCCGGCTGCCCGCCGGCGAATAAAAGATCGCGTTCTGCAGCAAATTGGCCAGCACCTGATCGATCCGGTCGGGATCGGCCGTCACGTACAGGTCCTCCGCCGGTCCTTCGAGACTAACGCTCACACGCTGCTGCGCGAATAGCGGCTCCATGCGGGCGATCGTCTTGCGCGTTTGCTCCGACAGATTGAAGCGGACCTTCTCCAGCCGGAATTGACCGGCCTCGATCCGCGCCATGTCGAGCAGGTCGCCGACCAGCTTCATCATCCGATCCGACGATTCCTTCATCAGCTCCAAATAACGCTGCTGCTTATCGGGCGGAATCGCTCCGTCGGTAAGCGCGGTCAGAAAGCCGTTGATCGACGTCAGCGGCGCGCGCAAGTCGTGCGACACGTTGGCCAGAAACTCCCGCCGCTGGTTCTCCAGCGACTCCAGCTCCTCGCCCATGTAATTGATCGCTTGCCCCAACTGGCCGATCTCGTCCTCCGACCGCACCTCGACCTTGCGGGAGAAATCGCCTTTCGCGTACTGCAGCGCCGTCTGGCTCATCTCGCGCAGCGGCCGCGCAAGCCTTCGTCCGAGCACGAAGTAGATCGCCACGGCGAGCGGAATCGTCACCAGCATGCTGAGCAAATACGGCTGCACGAACCGATTTACGTCGCGCTCGAACTCGAAGGAAAGGCTCGCGATCGCCTTCTCCTCCATGTTCGCCGCACCCGGGATCGCCTTGGCCGTGAGCAGGACGCGCGTCTGGTCGGCATACATCTCCTCCGCCACCCGTTTACCGCGCAGCGCATCGCTAACGACCTCCGCTTCAAGCGGAATCGCCTTCCCATGATTGCCGAGCGTATATAGCAATCGGCCGTCCGCGCCATACAGTTGGTACGTACGCTCCGGCCCGCCCATCCCCCACTGCAGCGATTCGACAAGCGTCTCCTGATCCCAGCCTTTGGAATAGCCGTATTTGATCCGCTCGATGACGCGATCCTGCATCTGCTCCGACCCGGCGCGGATGAAGCTGCGCAGATTGCTTTTGAAGATCGTCGCCGACAACAGGCTCGACAAGCCGAACGAGATGAACGTGATGAGCAGGAAGCTGAGAAACATTTTGGCGAAAATCGTCCGCGCCTTCATACGCCGCCCTCCCCGTACTTGTAGCCGATGCCGCGGATCGTCTCGACCTTGCAGTCGATGCCGAATTGGCGCAGCTTCTCGCGAATTCGCTTCACGTGCACGTCCACCGTCCGCGGGTCGCCGTCGTAATCGTAGCCCCATACCTGGTCGAGCAGCTGCTGGCGCGTAAAGACGCGATTGCGGTTCGAGGCCAAATAATAAAGCAGCTCGATCTCCTTCGGCGCGAACATCGCGTTCTCCCCGTTCACCGTCAGCTGCAAATGGCGCATGTCGAACAACAGCTCGTCCAGTTTGACAATCTCCTCGTGGTACAGCGATGGGTTCGTCCGGCGCAGCACCGCGCGAATACGGGCCATCAGCTCCTTCGGATCGAACGGCTTCACGATGTAATCGTCGACGCCCAGCTCGAACCCTCGCAATTTGTCGTAGCTCTCGCCTTTGCCCGACAGCATGATGATCGGCGTGGCGAAATCTTTGCGAATATGTTCGCTGGCCGCCCAGCCATCCATCTCCGGCATCATGATGTCGAGCACGATCAAGTCGGGCGATTCATCGTAGACGAGCTCCAGGCCGCCCGCGCCGTTATGCGCCGCATATACCACGTATCCCTCGAGCTCGGCGTACAGCCGAATCAGCTCGCATACATGGTCGTCGTCGTCGATTGTGAGCAATTTGATCGGTCTCATGCCCCGTCCCCTTCGAGTCGAAAATAGAATTGCCCACATCGTATCACGCGAACATGAAGATAAAATGAACGAACGCTGTCTATTTCCGGGGAAATAATGCCCGAAATGACAAATTCGCTCCCCCTGCGGCAGGCGTTAACTATTCATGCCGCTTTTCGGCATGATGCCGGGTTTCTCGCATGCATATGGCGTTGGAATCAAGCTGACCCTCCACCGATTCGATAAAACATGTCGGCTGGATTTACGTGGACCGAAGCGGAGCATTCGCGAAACGAAGAAGCTGCAGCCCGCTGTCGCTTGTCGAAGCCCCATTCCGCCCTTCTGTCCATATAAATGAAATAGCGGCGGACCAAGAAGACTTAAAAAATAAAGTCCTGGTCCGCCGCTGTCTGTGTTCAACTACCGTTCTCTGTTAGCTGAATTTTAGCTTTAAAAATGACTTCATTTGCAGAGCTGCAGCGACTAACTAGCTGCGGCTCTTTGACGTTAAGCAAGGTTTCCGATGATGCCGGCAACCTCGTTCTGTGCGTATATTCACCTATCTGAAATGTGATATTATTAACAAAAGAACTGATTATCGGAGGCAAGTCGTGGAAAATGAAAAATGTGACTTGATACACCCAAACGGTGTCAAGGAAAAGAATCTGGAAGTGATTGATGGCTGCACGATCAAGTACCACGCTAACGGAAAAACAATGTGGTCAAAGGGAAAAATGGTTGATGATAAGCCGGACGGCTACTGGGAATGGTATCGTATCGATGGAACAACAAAGCGTTCAGGGTATTTCGATATGGGCGAGCCTGTTGGTGAATGGGTCACCTATGACAGCAAAGGAAATAAATACAAATCCACCATTCGTGATAAAGCATAAAAGATACGGTAGATTTTAACAGGCTGCCTGGCTGTAGTTGCCCTACTCCAAAAAAATTGCCATCTTCTGATCAATCAGCCCAATCTGAGAAGCCGCCCCACCTTTGTTCCCATCGAACATCGCAGAGACAAGGAAAATCTGCTCACGCTTCAGTTGAACCGCAGCCGAGAATACATGCGTTTTGTCGACAAATTTACCCGTCTTCATGTCGTAGGCATAATCAAGATTATTCGGCGTTGCTTCATAAGCATAGTTGAGCCCATAGAGATTCATGACTTCGGCTTTACTCATCCCAACATGTGCGCCGCGAGCTGTTTGATATACGCCTTCAGAGCCTTCCAATAACTGTAGGCCAACAGCAACATCGCCACGATACGCTACGCGCACACCTGAAGGATACATGACAAAGGGATGCCCGCTATCGCCATCTTCTTGAATGATCGCCTCGATATCCTTTCTTGAATCGCCATAACACAGGGACTTATTATTTTGTATGGTAACAATGCATTTGTCCTTATCCGAGAAAGTATCCGCTTGAAACAAAGTCTTTTCCGCCCCGCAGCCGCTAATCGCGAGCAACGCGATTACGCTGATCATCAATAAGCTTATCTTCTTCACAACGCCCTCCCTTTACAAGACTGACAATTTGCCGATATCGATATTTGCGCTAACAAACATCATAACTTTCTCCTCACCAAGTCCAACCTGCTCACCGAATAATTGCCTTGTCTTATTTATTTTCATCTTCAGTTTCATAAATATTTGTGTTACAACAGATCGATTTATTATATTTAACTTTGACAAGAATTTCTTCGTCTTTTGATCCTTTAATAAACCGTTGTTTCAATTTCCCTTCATTATTTGAATAAATGAAAGAAACCTCGACATCCTGATAGCCTTTTACATAGCTATACTTATATCCATCTTTGGTTTCGAATGAATGAATCTTTACTTCCGGATCATTTTTAGCTGCTTGTAGCCAATGGCCGATTTCTTTCTGATGATTAGGTTCAACTGTATTTAATTCATATGAGTATAAAAACGGCTTCTGATTTTGCTTGTAATTATTATTGAAGCAACCTGTTGTAAGCAGCAACAGGGATAGGATTACAAGGATAACTCTCAAGTTCCTTCACCTCAGAACAAATGAAATATCGCATCCGGTTCTCTGATTTTAATATCACTATACTTAAGGGGTTGAATTACTGATCGTAGTTTGGAAACCGTACATAGACGTGATGGAGTTTAATTTCAGAATCTCATGATAGGCTTTGGAGGTGAAGGTATACCATTTATTCTCCGTATCGGCATACATCAAAATACGACGTTTATCTTCAGACTCTCCAATTGATAAGATAGAAGAATAGAAGGAGAAACGTTCCACGTAATCTCCTTTTTCGCTCACAAAATAAACCTGAATGGTTCTGTCGTAACCTTCCGCGAATCGGTAGTTTGGCGATAGGTTGCCGGGGGCCTCCACCTCGGCGCCTTTGTTTTGTTTGAGGATGTTATACATCTCTTCGATATAGGCATTTCCTTTAATTTCAGCCATGATGCTGCCCATAGTCATTTGAAATTCTTCATGCACGGCTGTAATTTTAACACCGTCTATATAGAATGGCTTCGTTTTAATGGTTGCGATTGCGTTTGTATACATCACGTTACAATCAAAAGCTTGTGCTATAAAACGAAGAGGCACAAAAGTCCGATTATCTTTTAGATAGGGCTTGGCATCAAGCAGCACAGGCTTACCGTTTACAGCGGCTTTATTACTATTTAATGTGATTACTACCTCTAGGTCCCTTTTCTTCAGTATTACATCAGAGCCTGACCAGTTAACTGTAGCCCATAAATTCTCACTTATGACCCGCAAAGGAACCATCATTCGACTATTCTTTATTTCTGGCTTAACCTCGGATACAAGGGTAACACCGTCAATTTGAATCTGCATGTCCGCAGCGGATGTAACCGGTGATACGGTCAAAATCATTATTAGAATTAAGAGAATCCCTGAGAGCGCCTTCTTCAATTTTCTACCTCCGCATCTAAATGATCCTCTACCCTTATTGGCTTGCGCACTAACGCGGCTTGGGGTAGTTGCACTTTTGGCATATACATGCTGGTATGCTAGAGCACCACCAACTCCGACAGAAACGATAACCACAGCACCATTTGTTCACTCCCTAAAAGGTTCACACTCTTAACCCGCAGTTACAACCCATATTTTACCATTCAACCTTTATACGCAAATAATGATGAATTTGTTGCGCTAAACTGTACGATCGCTTACCTGCAGTTTTTTCAGACTAATACATTAGTTTCCGCTGACGCCTTTCGTACGCGCCAGCTATTCGGCATTCAGACGGCCAACACGGAATAGGCGGCAAGTCCCGTGTGACCAAAATCGTAACCGGGAGATGCTTCCTATTTTGCCATCCGGTAGAAGGAATGCGGCCGCTTCATGCGGAAACTGTAGGGTATGCGGGTTTTGCAAAGCCCGGAGAAACATGCATCGATCGGAAAACTTCATTCAAGTCCAGTAGGGGAGGGATCATCATGTCGGATTCCGTGCATCAACGACTGATCGGCGCGAAAGAACGCGTCTTTCGGCTGCAGAAGGCGCAGCGCCGCAAAGAGGAGCTCCAGAAGCGGCTCCGGGAGCAGGAGCGGCTCATCATGCGGCACGAAATGACGCTCGAGGCCGAAACGCCCGACTACGGCAAGCTCCTGCGCCTGCCGGTCGCGCATCTGTTCCAAACGCTGCTTCACAGCGAAGAGGAGCAGCGGAAGCCGGGCCGCCGGCTGGCGCTGGCGGCCGCGCTGCAGCTTCAAGCCGCCCGGCAGCTGCATGCCGACACGGAGGCGGATCTGCACCAGGTTGGCGTCGACTTGAGCCACTACCGCAACGCCTCGCGCGAATACGATGAGTTGACGGCCGAGAAAGAGGCGCTGCTGCGTACCTCGCCCACCTTTACGTACGACTTGGCCGAGATGGACGAGTCGATCGCCACGCAGGCCGCGCTGGCCAAGGAGCTGCAGGAAGCTTGCGCCGCGGGACGCCGTGCAGCGGCGTCGCTGGATGACGTCTCCCGGATGCTCGGGAAGGTGGAGCGTTGGGGCGGGTGGGATGCTCCCGTTCGCGGTTTCGGCAGCAAACCTCTCCCCTATAACGATATCGACGAGGCCAAAAGCCATACCCATCACGCGCAGCACCTGCTGGCCGCCTACCGCGACGAGCTGATCGAAGTGAAGCGCACGTCGGATCTCGGCCTCGATCCGGATGGTCTGCTGCGGTTGACCGACGAATGGATCGACGGTTTGATCGGCGACTGGATCGAACACGGTCGCATGCTGAACGCGATCGACGTGATTCACCGCGCGCTTCTGAGCGTCCGCAGCATGGTGGCCCGGACCGAAGCGGCGCACGCCGCCGCGGAATCGCAGCTGGCCGGCATGAAGATCGGGCGGCTCAACTGGATCGAAGGGCGCGAGCTTGCTTAGCGAGCACCCAAAATAGACAAGGCTCGGCAGTCCTTCGCTGCCGAGCCTTCTTTTTGTTATGCGAATGCTTGCTTGTTATAGCGGGGCCGTGTATCTCGCGACTCCGGTATCCAAGCGCTTCAAGCCGCTTTCGCCTTCTTCGCCGATGAAGAAGCTCGTAATTCCCTCTGCGCCCAGCCAGTTCACCGACAAGACAAGCCCTTTGTCCGTATTCGCCGCGAACATAAGCTCGAACTGTCCGGCGCTAATCTCGCCGCCGTCGTCTACCCGCCAAGTCGAGCTAGGCTCGTACGTCGCGGGAAAATCGCAAAACAACAGCTCGTTGCCCCGCGTCAGCACGAGACTGGCCAGCATATCGTCTTCCTGCCGTTCGAACTGAATTAAGTACAACGCGCTATCGGCTCCGATATCCGCGATTTTCCCGCCCTGCAGGACGCCTCGCTGCTTTTTCGCCTCGACCGCCTGCACGAGCTGCTCGTCTACTGTCTGGCCATGACCGGCCGCATCGATCGCCAGCGCCGCGCCTGGGACCCAGACGTCCGACGTTGTCATCAGGTAGGTGTCGTCCGGCTTCGCGTCACCCTCGACCACCACATACACATGTCCGGCGATATGGTCGAAATTGTACATGCTCTGCCTGCTCGTATCCTCCGCGTCCGAAGCCTGCTGCTGCGCGAACTTCACCTTGAGCACCGTGCCGTTGCTGCCTACCGCCAAATCGTAATGATCCTGCTTCGCTTCGGTATCTCCGATCGTGATCAGCCTCTTGCCGGTCTCATCCGCGAAAGCGAACGCGCCCTTGCCCAGCTCCTCCCGGTTCATCGCCTCTTCCGACGCTTCTGCTTCAGAAGGCTCCGCTTCTCCGTCCGCTGTCGCGCCCGCGGTCGTCTCCTCTTCGACGACCGTGTTCCCGGAATCGGCGGTGGTATTTTCCGCCTGCCCGTTCTGCTGTGGCGCCCGATGCGCCGCTTGATCATTATTCGAGCTGCAGCCGGCCAGCGTGCAGGCCAGCACCGCCAGCAGCAATGTCTTTCTCATCCTATTCCCTCCTAGCTCCCTGCTTCTTCAGCCGTCGTTCAACGGTTCGCTTTGCCACCTTTAGACGGTGTTTATTCTCCATATGTTACCACATTTTCACCAAAGAGAAATGCGCCCGAGGGCCATAGTAGAGGTGAGGGCGTGCAAACCACTCATTGCGCTACATGCTGCCCGCCCTACCGGGCGTGCAAACCAAGTAGACCGCTGAATGCTGCTCGCCCTACCGGGCGCTCAAACCAATCATTGCGCTACATGCTGCCCGCCCTACCGGGCGTGCAAACCAAGTAGCGAGTTTTAATGAAATTCCGCATTGGTGAATACCATTACAAAGGGCGGTCGGCTTGGCCGTCCGATATTGCGAGGGGGTTATGCCATGCAAACGCGTCATCCTTACCGATGGTTGAACGTCATCGGCTTGGTTGCGGTCGTGGCCGTGAACGCGCTGGCCAATTTACTGCCGATCAACGGCTTGACGACCGGCGAATTGTCCGCCAAATATCCGGTGCTCGTCACGCCGGCCGGCTACGCCTTTTCGATCTGGTCGCTCATCTATGCGCTGCTCGCCGGCTTCGTTATTTATCAAGCGCGCTCCCGTTCCATCGAGCGGTCGACGATCCAACGTATCGGACCTTGGTTTATTCTTAGCTGCGCGTTCAACATCGGCTGGATTCTTGTCTGGCACTACGAATACGTCTATGCGAGCGTGGCCGTCATGTTGGCGCTGCTTCTCTCGCTTATCGCGCTCTACGTGAAGACGCACACCGCGACGGATCGGCCGACGGTCGGCGAGAGCCTGCTCGTCCAGCTTCCCTTCAGTATTTATTTGGGCTGGATCAGCGTGGCCACGATCGTTAACATCTCCGTCGCGTTCTACAAATCCGGCTGGGAAGGGTTCGGTCTCTCCGATGCGACGTGGAGCGTCATCGTGCTGACGCTCGGGACAATACTGGCTTTCGTAATCGGCGGTTTGTATACGGACCCTTATTATGTGCTCGTGTTCGTGTGGGCCTATATCGCGATTGCCTATAAGCAGCAGTCTTATGAATCCGTCATGACATCGGCGTTGATCGCAGCCGGATTGCTGCTCGCGTACGCGATAGCCCTATGGATCCGCAAGTTTAAGCATGTAAAAGACTAACGACTTCATGTAGACCGGCTTCTCGGAGAAGCCGGTTTTTTCGTGCGCCTTCCACCCTTGAGGACGATGACGATGACGACAATGATCTCGTTCAGCGAGCTAAGCGAACGAAAATCAGCGAAAGGATGCGAAATTCCATCTAAACGGCAGCATGGGCGAGAAAAACCTGCGTCCACGCGCCTATAAGCCCGTTAATTCAATTTTCTGAATATTTACAAAATTATCATCTGCGTTTACAATAAAACCATAACATCCGGTACAAGCTACACCGGCGACAAGCTTCTCCCAAGGATGGCGGCCGGATCGGATGGAATTCGAGGCGAGAGGGGATAGTCCATTGAAGTAGGCAAGCGATGCATGTCTTGAATCTAACCGATTCGCCCACCCATCTGAGGCGAGCAGGTTTCGTATAAGGTAACCCAGCCAGCGCTAGCGGTTATCTGCATTATGCGGAAAGGAGTCATCTCCTTCATTGTGAACGGCATAAGACATGCGGGAACTCAAGTCGAAACGTTGTCAATCGGAATCCGGGTTTAACCGAATGAGCATCATCATTTTAAGCAACGCAAGTTGTCGAACGGAGCGTGTCAAAGGCAATTGAATAGGTCAATCATGTACAGCCAGGGGTTTCAGTTGTCTTCGGACAATTGAAATCCCTTTTTCATTGGATCACCCACCTCCCACCTCCTCCGCCGAGGAGGCTCCAAAGGACTAAGCATATGCTTTCGATGCGAGTTTTCCTTGGGAAAACTTTTACCTCTGGACTCCCGATTCATGCTAACACGTTGGGTAGTTGGTTGGCGGGTAGTTGCGAGCGTGGCACGCTTTTGTCCCTTGGACAAAGCTTACGTTGGTGTCCCTCCTCCCACCTCCTCCGCCGAGGAGGCTCCAAAGGGCTAAGCATATGCTTTCGATGCGAGTTTTCCTTGGGAAAACTTTTACCTCTGGACTCCCGATTCATGCTAACATGTTGGGTAGTTGGTCGGCGGGTAGTTGCGAGCGTGGCACGCTTTTGTCCCTTGGACAAAGCTTACGTTGGTGTCCCTCCTCCCACCTCCTCCGCCGAGGAGGCTTCAAAGGGCTTTGCCCTCTGGACTCCCGATTCATGCTAACACGTTGGGTAGTTGGTTGGCGAGAAGTTGCGAGCGTGGCACGCTTTTGTCCCTTGGACAAAGCTTACGTTGGTGTCCCACCTCCCACCTCCTCCACCGAGGAGGCTCCAAAGGGCGCTGCCCTCTGGACTCCCAATTTCGTGCTAACACGTTGGGTAGTGGTTGGCGGGTAGTTGCGATCGTGGCACGCTTTTGTCCCTCGGACAAAGCTTACGGTTGCTGATTAACTATAAGCGCCGATTCATCTCTCTCGCATGACTTGCCCCTGACCGTATTTCCATTTGACTCTCATCTAATTAGATGATAGCCTAACTCCATAAGGAGTGAACGACTATGATGCAGTTGGATAAGATCGTCAGCTATCACAAAGCGCTCGGAGACCCGACGCGGATGCGGATGGTGATTCTGCTGACCGAGGGCGAGCTGACCGGACAGGAGCTGGCCGAGAAGCTGTGCCTTTCGCCCGCCACCGTTACGCATCACGCCGCCAAGCTGCGGGCCGTCAGTCTCGTGAAGGAGCGGCGCGACAAGAATTCGATTTATTTTACGCTCGACCGCTATTTCTTGGATGCGTACGCCCAAGCCATGCAGCAGCTCATCGCCGGCCGGACTGCGCGCTCCGTTTCGGAGGAGCAGGAACCCCTGGCTGACAAGAACGAACGGCTCAAGCTGTCCGTCATCAAAAACTTCTTCACCGCGGACGGAAAGCTGAAGCACATTCCATCGCAGCTGAAGAAGAAACGCATCGTGCTCGAATTTTTGGCCGAGAAGCTCGAGGCCGGACGCACCTACACCGAGAAGGAGATTAATGCCTTCATCGAGGCGTTCCATCCCGACTTTGCCACGATCCGCCGCGAATTCATCATGCATGCGTATTTGTTCCGGGACCATGAGATCTACGAACGCAACCCTCGCGAGATGTGGGAAAAGTGGGAGACGTTATCCTAGCCCCATCGGGAATAGCAGGTTGCGAACCACGTTTTAGACGGAACATCAACATGAACCAGCGGCGGACCAAGATAGGAAACACCGCTTAGACTGCCGCTGTCGTCAGGTTGTCTCTATTCGCATGTCCCGCTCCTTCCGAGGAACCGGATCTTCTGCTCGCCTCTCTTATTGCTCGCTCCGCAGCGTCTTAATCTAAATACGCCTCGCTTAACCTGTCCCAACTCCGATCCGTCTTGTATCGAAATTGGAGTCCCTCAATTCTGCAGCAATTCACCAAATCCTTGACGAATTCCCCGATTTTCCACAAATAATTGGCATCGATCACAACAATTTGGCTATTCAGCCGCCTGCGCGCCGCTGATACGATAGAAACACGGCGAAAGCCGGCGGGTTCGTCCGACAGTTCAAATTCACGGCACGAACCTTTCGGGCAGTTAATCGTTTGAACGGGCTCGCGCCAGCCGCCCGCGAAAGTTCGCACGGAAAGGAGGAACCGGATTTTTTGTAAGCGTTATCATAATTTATAGGAGGTTCTAATGAAAAAAGTATCCATCTATCTGCTGCTTGTCACGCTCCTCGCGACGCTGCTCCCGGCTCAAGCCGGCGCATTCAACGGCGAGGTCCCGCTCGGCTCGGGTTCGTACTCGACCGTTTTGCCGCCTGGGGCCACGAATACGCAAAGCACGATCTTTAAGACCGGCAACGTCTCCGGTCCGATGCCGACCAACGACTGGTGGAGCAACCTCGCTTGGGATACGTATTCCGAAGCGCAATACCCGCACCCGCTCGCGGTGAAGAATCAATCCGACGGCTTCCGCATCTATTATCCAGGCAACCGGATCACGGCCAACTCCTCCTGCGTGTGCGGCTGGATCAACGACATCCATGATTTCACGGTGGGCCATACGGCAGTCGCGACTTTCCCGGATGCGAAAGTCGACGGCTTCAGCGACTGGTTCGTCAAGGCGAACTACCAGAGCGGCAGCAGCGCGATGAACGTTTCCTATGGACACGGCTCGCCTTACGTCTATTTTAATTTCACGGGCGGCAATCCGAAGCTCTCCTTCTACACGCCGCCGACGGTCTGGTCGGGCAGCGCCTCGACACCGGTGCTCGGCATTACGATGGAAGGCGCGCATTATGGTCTGTTCGGGGCCAACGGCAGCACGTGGAGCGGTATCGGCTCCAAGACGCTGACCAATAACGGCAGCTCGTATTTCTCCGTTGCCGTCCTTCCGGACAACACGCAGGCGACGCTGAACAAATTCGCGCAATACGCCTACTCGCACGTTACGGGCACGCAGGTCAGCTACGCGTTCAACGCGGCGGCTAGCCAAGTGACGACGACGTACACGTACACGACCCAGGCGAAGCAGGGCTCGCAGTCCGGCACGATTTTCGCCCTCTACCCGCATCAATGGAAGAACTCGTCGAAGGCGCTTCTTCCCTACACGTACAACTCCGTACGCGGCGCGATGAAAGCGGCGGAGGGCACTTCGTTCCAGACGTCGATGAAGTTCACGGGCGTGCTCCCGACGCTGCCGGATAAAGGCTCGTATAACAAAACGACGCTGCAGCAGTACGTCAACGAGGCGGAAGCCGAGACGTACACAGGCACGGCCGATACGTACTGGGTCGGCAAGCGGCTTGGCAAGCTCGCGACGCTCGCGCCGATCGCCGATCAAGTAGGCGACGCGACGGCAGCGACCAAATTCCGCAACGAGATCAAATCCATCCTGCAGAATTGGTTCAAAGCAAGCGACGCGGCGGGCAACCTGAAGAGCCAAAGCGTCTTTTACTACAACAGCAACTGGGGAACGGTCATCGGCTACCCAGCCAGCTATGGCTCGAGCGAGGAATTGAACGACCATCATTTCCACTACGGTTACTTCATCAAGGCGGCGGCGGAAGTCGCGCGCGTCGACAAGTCGTGGGCGCAAAGCTGGGGACCGATGGTCAACCTGCTCATCCGCGACATCGCCAACACGAACCGCAGCGACTCGATGTTCCCGTACTTGCGCAATTTTGACCCGTATGCCGGCCACTCCTGGGCTGCCGGGCATGCCCGCTTCGGCGACGGCAACAACAACGAATCGTCCTCCGAGGGAATGAACGCGTGGGCCGGTATGGTATTGTGGGGCCAAGCGACGGGCGACACGGCTGTCCGCGACGCCGGCATTGCGCTCTACACGACGGAGATGAACGCGATCAACGAATACTGGTTCGACGTGGCGAACACGAACCGTCCGGCCAGCTTCACCCGTTCGACCGCGAGCATGGTATGGGGCGGCAAGACGGTCGGCGACGGCACGTGGTGGACCGGCAACCCGGAGGAGGTGCACGGCATCAACTGGCTGCCGTTCACGTCGGCATCGCTTTACTTGACGCACTACCCGACCTACACGAACAAAAACTACACCGCGCTCGTCAGCGAGAACGGCGGCACGAACTTCGACGCGTGGGAAGATCTGATCTACATGTACCGCGCCATCTCGAATCCGACCGAGGCGAAGAACTTCTGGAGCGCCCGCGGCGCGGCCCTCGGCGCGGAAGCCGGCAACTCCAAGGCGAACGCCTACCACTGGATCTACAACTTGGACGCGATGGGCAACGCCGATCCGACGATCACGGCGAACACGCCGCTCTATGCGGTGTTCAACAAGAACGGCGTCAAGACGTATATCGCGTATAACATGACCAATTCGCCGATCACGGTCACGTTCTCCGACGGCACGGTCGTGAACGTCCCGGCGAACAGCTTCAACACCGGCAACGGCGGCGGTGGCGGTGGCGGTGGCGGTGGCGGCGATACGCAGGCGCCTTCCGTGCCGACGAACCTCGCTTCCACGAAGACGAGCACCAGCGTGACGCTGACGTGGAACGCATCCACGGATAACGTCGGCGTGACCGGTTACGACGTCTACCGCGGCGGCGCTCTCGTTGGCTCCACGGCTTCCACGAGCTATACGGACAACGGCCTTGCGGCCGGAACGGCATACAGCTACACCCTACGCGCGAAAGACGCCGCGGGCAACGTATCCGCGGCGAGCGCGGCGCATAGCGTCACGACGAATGCGAGCAGCGGTCAATACGTGACGGCGGACTTCACCGCCACGGTGACGAAGCCGACCTCCTCCTCGGAGAAAATCACGTTCAAGCCAACGACCGCCGCCCTGTACGTGGATATCCACTACACGGTGAACGGCGCGAACCAGCAGAACGTGCGCATGACCAACAACAACGGCACATGGGAGCATACAATTAACGGACTCAGCGCAGGGCAAGCGATCGACCTGTGGTTCACGTACGAGAAATCCGGACCGCAGTACGACTCGCCGCATTATACGTATACGCACTAAACTCCCTGCTCGCGAGGATACAATACAGCTTACATGACGAGAAGACGCCTCCGGGACCGCTTGATGCGGCGCCGGAGGCGTCTTCCGTTTGCGGCGCGAGGACCGCTGTTTAGTGCTGCACCGCTTTCGCCGCTAAATCGCCCAGCAGCTTCCGTACTTGCTCCGCAAGCGCCCGGTCGTGTCCGTCCTGCGGATTCAGACGGATGCCGCTTGAGAGAATAATCAAGCCCTGGTCGTAATAGACCTGCTTGCCGAGCGCCTCGGCAATCGTCCGCAGCGGGACGAACGTCCGCCCGTTCAAGACCCGAAGAAGCCCTCCCCCGTCTCCTCCCTCGCCGAAGATCAGCCGCTCTCCCGCGTACGCCACCGCGACCTCCCGTTTCTTCGCGTCATAGTCGACCTTCGCCCCGAAGGCGCTGGCGACGAAACGCAGCGGCACCCGCGTCACGCCATCTTGTACATACGGCTTGACAGCCGCGTCCTCCGGGTCGACGGTGCCCGACTTGCCATGGATCAGCACCGCCGGCCCTTCAATGGTTAAGGCGACTGACTGCTCCAGCAGCAAGGCGAGCTCGTCCTTGCACTCGCCGTTCTGGTACAGCATCATATAGTTCTTGATTCGGTAGATCGCATCCTGACGCATGTCTTTCTTAAGCGACGAATCGTTCAGCACGCGCTCAATCGCGCACCAGCCGTACAACGACGAATCCGGCTGTCCCTGCGATTGCGCCAGCGCATAGATGAGCGCGGCCGTCAAGCTGTCCGGCATGGCGTCCTGGGCTGCCGCCAGCCATGCCGTATCCGGCGCCAAGTAATGGTCCATCGCCTTCAAATAGCCGACGACGAACACCTCGTCCGGACGCAGCGTCTTCGTCCCGAGCGACGATAGGGCTTTGCCGTACGCAAGCTTGACGTATTGCGAAGCGAGGTCCCGCTCTTCCCAAGCGCCCGCGCCGGCATAAATCGCATGAACCGCGGCCGCCTTCTCGGCGAGCGCCGTTTTCTCCGACGCCAGGAACGCCGCCACATTCTTCGTCAACCCGTTCTTGCGGGCTTCGCTCACCTTCGCGACGTTCGCATAAGCCTCGTGAAAATCCGTCGAGGTCAGCGGGGAGTCCGCCCGGGCGATTCCGACCTGCCAATGCAGCGAAGCCAGCAGCAGCATTGCCGTCATGAAGGCCAAGCCGCTTATTTTAAACGTGAATCTCATATTAAATGTCCTCCTACAATGCCCTCATACCATGCAATTCAAATTATACTTCAGCTCGCGCGCCCGGAACACCCATGCCGCCGCTACGATATGTAGGCATGCGCGAGCCCGGTCGCCAAACGAACGACTACGACCGCTTCAAGTTAACTCACGCCGCTAGGTGGCCGATCAGGTAGAACATGAACGAACGTCTCACCGCATCAAAAAGAGCCTGATCGCGATCAGGCTCTTCCTCTTCCGTGCGCTTGCGCGCGCCGCTTTATTCGTCCCGGACGATCAGCTGATCGCGCCGCGGCCCAACCGATACGTGCGAGATGCGCACGCCGATGGCGGCTTCCATGAATGCAATGTAGTTCCGCGCTTCCGGCGGCAGCTCTTCGAACGTGCGCGCGTCCGAGATATCCACGCGCCAGCCCGCGAGCTTCTGCCAGATCGGCTTCGCCCCGGCAAGCCTCGCGCCGTCCGGGAACCGGTCCGTTACCGTGCCGTCCGCCAGTTCGTATGCGATGCAGACCGGGATCTCGTCCAAATAACCGAGCACGTCGAGATTAGTGAGCGCGACCGACGTCGCCCCTTGGATAGCGCAGCCGTAACGAGTCGCCACGGCGTCGAACCAGCCAACCCGGCGCGGACGCCGCGTATTGACGCCGTATTCGCCCGCGTCGCCGCCGCGCCGGCGCAGCTCCTCCGCTTCGCTGCCTGCCAGCTCCGTGACGAAAGGCCCCGCTCCGACGCAGCTGGAATACGCCTTGGTGACGGCTAGCACGTGCTGAATCGCATGCGCGGGCAAGCCCGCCCCCACCGGCGCGAACCCGGCCAGCGTCGACGACGAAGTCGAATACGGATAGATGCCGTGATCCGGATCGCGAAGCGCGCCAAGCTGGCCTTCGAGCAGGATCGATTCCCCGCGTTCTCGGGCTTCCGCCAGCAATAACGATACATCGCACAGATAGGGCCGCAGCCGCACCCCCGTCTCCATCAACGCCGGCAGCAGATCGTCCGCCGCAATCGGTTCGCGCCCGTACAGATGGACGAGCAGCACGTTCTTCGCTTCCAGCAATTGTTCCAGCCGCGCCCGCAGCCTGTCCGCGTCGAATAGATCGGCGACCTGGATGCCGAGCTTCGCGTACTTGTCGGCGTAGAACGGCGCGATGCCCATACGCGTGGAGCCGAAGCTGCGGTCGCCCAGCCGCCGCTCCTCCAGTTCATCGAACAACCGGTGCACGGGCAGAACAACCTGCGCCCGGTCGGAGATGCGCAATCGCGGGGCCGGTACGCCCCGCTCGGTCAGCATGGCAAGCTCCTTCATCAGAATCTCCGCATCCAGCGCCGTTCCCGGGCCAATCACATTCGTGACCTCCGGATTGAACACGCCGGAGGGCAGCATGCGCAGCGCGAACTTCCCGTACGCGTTGATGATCGTATGTCCTGCGTTGCTCCCGCCTTGGAACCGCACCGCATAAGCAGAATTCGCCGCCAGCGCGTCCGTCATTTTCCCCTTGCCTTCGTCGCCCCAATTGGCGCCCACGATTGCCGTCACCGTCATTCCCTTCGCCTCCCGAGTCTCTTGTTTTCCTCTGCAAGGCTTATTATAATTTCGGAGGAGACCATTAATAAAATGCATATAACTAATACCAGTCATAAAATGAGGTAATGGCTATGGAATTCAGTTTGGAATGGTATCGCGTCTTCTATTGGACCGCAAAGCTCGGCAGCCTGACGAAGGCCGCGGAGCAGCTGCACATTACGCAGCCGGCCGTCAGCCATACCCTCAAGCAGCTGGAGGCTGGACTCGGCGGACCGTTGTTTTTCCGAACCGCGAAGGGCGTCACGTTAACCGGCGAGGGTGAAATGCTGTTCCGATACGTCGAGCAGGGGATGCAGCTGATCGACTTCGGGGAGCGGAAGCTGGCCGAGATGCACAATCTGGATTACGGGGAGATCAGCATCGGGGCGAGCGATACCCTATGCCGGCATTTCCTCCTGCCGCAGCTGGAGCGATTCCACCGGCAGTATCCCGACATCCGGGTGAAGGTGACGAACCGGACAACGCCGGAGACACTCGCGCTGCTGAAGGAGGGGCGAATCGACTTCGGCCTCGTCAACCTGCCGGCGGACGACGCGAAGGTCGAACTTCGACCGAGCGCCCCGCTGCAGGACTGCCTCGTCGGCGGTCCGGCTTACCGAGAACTCGCCGCAAGCCCGATGCCGCTCGAAGAGCTGCGCCGCCACCCGCTTCTGCTGCTCGAATCCGGCGGAAGCACCAGACGTTACCTCGATGCGTACGCGCTTGCATGCGGCGTGCAGCTGACGCCCGAATTCGAGCTCGGCAGCCTTGATCTTCTGGCGCAGTTCGCGCAGAGCGGCTTCGGCCTGACGATCATCGCGCGCGAATACGTCGCGGATCAGCTGGCCTCCGGTCAACTCGTAGAGATCCCGCTGGAGCCGCCCATTCCGCCCCGTCACATCGGGATCGCGACGTTGAAGGGCGTGCCGCTGTCGTCCGCCGCCAGCCGTTTCCTAAGCTGCTTCCCTTAAGGCGAACGCAATGAAGCCGCAACGCGGATGCCCAAAGGCATGCCGAATTGCGGCTTCTTTTAATGCGGACCATCTATGCGCGTACCGTGTGGTCATGCCGTCTTACTTCAACTACCGCGACTTAGCTGTCCCCCCGATAGCCGTCCTCAACGTCTCCTCCGCCTTCTTCCGCTGCGGATCTTCACGGTCATACCGTTCGGCGAGCAGCGTCGTCATCCGGTATGCGGTCTTGTCGTTCAGGCTGCCGGTCTCCGGCAGCGACTGACTGCGCTGGAACCGCTCGACCGCCTGCTCCATCGCGTCGTCGTACACGCCGCCGGCCTCGCCCGGCAAATACCCGAGCGCCTTGAGCATGTGCTCGGCCGTCTTCACCTGGTCGCCGTAGTCGCCCTTCTTAAGCGATAAGCCTGTCGGCAGCGAAGGCAGCAGCGTGTAAGCAGGCGGCTCGACCTCCGTCGTCGGCTCGATGCCCTTCTTGTGAATCCAGCTGCCTTCCGGCGTACGCCACTGCGCTTTGGTGATCTTAAGCACCGAGCCGTCGTTCAGCTGGGTAAACTGCTGCACGATGCCTTTGCCGTAGGTCTTCTCGCCGATCACCGTCGCTCCCGCCTTCTCCTTCAACGCGGCGGTCAACACCTCCGAGGAGCTGGCGGTATGACCATCCACGAGAATCGAGATCGGCAGCTTCAGCGGCGTCTCCTCGTCGGACTTGTGCGTGACGACGTGCTTCTCGCCTTTGCCGACGACCTGCAAAATCTTCTCGCCCTTCGGCAGGAACCGGCTCGCGATCTGAATGGTCGGATCCAGCAGACCGCCCGGGTTGCCGCGCAGATCGAGCAGCAGCCCCTTCATGCCTTTAGCGGTGAGCGCCTCCAATGCCTTGTCGAACTCGTCGCCCGTCTTGTCCGCGAACCGCTCGATCGTAATTTGGCCGATGCCGTTCTCCTTCATCTCGTACTCCACCGTCTTGATCGGCACCGATCCGCGCTTCACCGACAGCTCGATCGGCTGCTCGACCCCCGCCCGCGCCAGCTTAAGCTTGACCGTCGTGCCTTCCTTGCCGCGGACCATGCCGAGCAGCTTATCGGACGCCATGCCATTGGCCGCTTGGCCGTCGACCGCGACGATCGTATCGTGGTCCTTCACCCCGGCCTTCTCGGCAGGCGCGCCTTCGATGACCTTCTCGATAATAAACGCGCCGTCCTCTTCGCGCACTTCGACCCCGATGCCGACGAAATGATCCTCGTACGATTCCATGTACGCCTTGCCCGCTTCGCCCGTCAAATAGACCGAGTACGGATCGTCCAACGACGCGACCATCCCTTCAACCGCGCCGTCGACGAGCTTCTCCCCTTCGGCGCCTTCCAAGTAACCATTTATGATTTCATTATAGGCATAGCTTAAATTCTCGAAATTCGCCGTCTTCAAAATCGGATGCTGCATCACCATCGAATACCGGCCCGCCAGGAAAACGGCCGCGACCGCCACGAGCAGCAGGAGCCCCCGGATCGTGCGCTTGCGCTGCGCCATCGCTTCTTCGCCAAATCTGTTCATCGCATCTCTCTCCGTTCTCAACAGCATGCTGATTCTCTCACTTTATCGTACATGGGCAGCGCCAAGCAAGCGACGGGGGCCACGGCAGCCATGGCGAAACGGTGAATAAATCTTGTTCCCCCCATGGATTTGGGCTACAATCAAAGGCAAATACAGACAACCAAAGGAGCGGAACAACCATGCCTTACAAACTGATCGCCATCGATATCGACGATACGCTGCTCTCCGACGAGCTGATCGTGACCGAGGCCACTAAATCGGCGCTGAAAGCGGCCGCCGCCCAAGGCGTGTTCGTCACGCTCGCGACCGGGCGCATGTTCCCGTCGGCGAAGAAAATCGCGGCCCAGGTCGAGCTGAACGTGCCGATCATTACTTACCAAGGGTCGCTGGTGAAGACGCTGTTCGACGAGCAGGTGCTCTACGAGCGCAGCGTGCCGAAGGACGCGGCCAAGGAGCTGTTCGCGTTCTGCAAAGCGCATAACCTGCACCTGCAGCTGTACATCAACGACGAGCTGATCGTCCAAGAAGACAACGAGAAGGCTCGCCGCTACTCCGCGCTGTCCAAAATCCCGTTCGTCGTCGAGCCGGATTACGACAAGCTGCTGGATCAGCCTTCGACCAAAATGCTCATCATCGACGATCCCGATTACCTCGACGAAGTCGCGGCCAAGCTGGCCCCGATCATCGGCGATCGCGTCCATATTACGAAATCAAAGCCGCATTACCTGGAGTTTACGCACAAAGAGGGCACCAAAGGCCACGCCATCTCCTTCATGGCCGAGCATATCGGCTGCACGCTGGACGAGGTCATCGCGATCGGCGACTCGTGGAACGACCACGAGATGATCGAAGTCGCAGGCCTCGGCGTGGCGATGGGCAACGCGCTGCCGAAGCTGAAGGAAATCGCCGACTACGTCACTGCCTCCAACAACGAGGACGGCGTGGCGAAGGTCATCGAGAAGTTCGTGTTGAATCCGGCGCAGGTCTAATACGCAGCAGATGCGACAAAGCGCAGCAGGCCCTTGCCTGCTGCGCTTTTTATTGGCGCTCTTGTCATCCAGACATGCACCCGGAGGTCGTCGTCCTCACGGGCGTCGTTCATAAGAAGCCTAAAGATTCATCCCGTTAGACGCTAACGCCCTTAATCCTTCACCCGCTAAATTCCCGAACTGCCGAATATCCCGCAAGTAATCATAGCCCGGCGGATTGCGCAGCTGATTGTACATCCGGACGACAACCGCGTCATATTCCGGCACCACCAAACAAGCGCAGCCCGTGATGCCGAGCATTTGTAACAAAAAACAGCCGGCTCTTAGCCGGCTGTTAGCGTTACAGTATTCGATCGAGGATGTCCCGGTCGGTTCGCCTGTCATCGACACGCATGCCAGCCGACGTCACACCAATTTATGCGCATACCACTTGCTTCCCCGGTACCGCCACAGGAACAACGCGCCCCGCACGCCCCATTCGCAGTTCATCGCAATCCAGACGCCGATAATGCCCATGCCGAGCGTAATGCCGAGCACATAGCCGAACACGATGCGGAACAGCCACATCGTCAGCATCGACGTGATCGAGGTGAAGCGCGAGTCGCCCGCCGCCCGCAAGCCCGCAGGCAAAATAAAGCTGATCGCCCACAGCGGGATTTGCGCGATCGCATTGATAAGCAGCACCCAGAACAAATCGTCGACGATTTCGGGAGGCGGCTGGAACAACGCGACGAGCGGATGGAACAGCGGCAGCAGAATCGCGGTCATGATCACGAACGACCAGGAGCCCAGCCAGAGGAACGACCGGATGAACTTGCGGGCATCCTCGATGTTCCGGGCGCCGATGCATTGACCGACTACCGTCACGAGCGTGATGGACAGCGCCACCGCCGGAATCTGATAGAGCATGGCAATCGTCCCGCCGATGGCGTTCGTGGCAATCGCGTGCGTGCCCAGGCTGACGATGAACACTTGCGTAAGCATTTTGCCGCCGTTGAAGAACATCTGCTCGGCCGCGAAAGGCATCCCGATCGTCAGGATCTTCTTCAGCATCGACCACGGAACATGGAGCAGCGCCGTCAGCCGCAGATGAAGCGACGCGTCCATTCGGATAATGTACCACAGCGCGCAGATCGCCGCCGCATACCGCGCGATATTCACGGCGATCGTCATGCCGAGCACGCCCATGTCGAGCAGGGCGATGAAGACGAAGTTAAGCAGCACGTACAGCACGTTCATGATGAGCGACAGCGCGAGCGATACCCGTGATCGACCGATGCCGCGCATGATGCCGCTGACCGCTTGGACGACGCCAATGCCCAGGAAAGACGCGCAGCTGCCGATCAAGTACACCTTCGAGTGGGCCAGCACGTCCGGCGACGCCGAGCCAAGGAGCAGGCGAAGCAGCGGGTCATACAGCGCCATCACGACGACGCCGATGACCAGGGCCAGTATGGCCACCGATGCAATGCTCGCGCTCGCCGCTTTGGACACCATCGCATCATTGCGGCTGCCCTTGTATTGCGCGACGACGACCGTCCCGCCGGTCGCCACGGCGACGAACACGTTGATCAGGAAAATATTGAGCGAATCCACCGTGCTTACCGCGCTGACCGCGGCCACCCCCGCCGAGCTGATCATGGCGGTGTTCATCACATTAAAGCCGATGATAAACGCCTGATCGATCAAGATCGGAAGGAATAACGCGAACACTTTCCGGTAATCCATCGAGGCGCCGGACAGATGCTTGTTCAGCAGACTTTGGGTCCGTGCCCGTATCTGAGGCTCAGTCACTGGGATCACATTCTTCTCTATGGGAATGTCGTACGTCTAGCAGGTGTTATCTGGTTTAATATTACCACCGTATAAACGAACATACCAAACCCAGGAGTGACACAATGCTAGTCAAATTATTTAGCCGCCCATCCGCCGAATCGGCACGTACAAATCCACCCTCGCCTTCCCTTCCGGATCGGAGGCGGGATTGTTCAGACTAAATTCGAGCGCATGCCGGTCGTCCGGCTCGTACCCGCTCCTTGGCAGCCACCCGCCATAGACGCTTTGATAGGCAAGCGCGAATTTGTCGATCGTATCATAGAACGTATACCGGGCGTATAGTCCGCCGGGCAGCGTTTGGAACGCCACATTGGGATCGCCGCTGCCGGCCGCCAGAAGCGCCTCAGGCAAGGTAACGCATGCCTCGTACCTGCACGCATACTCGTCGACTAGGCTGGGGTCATCCAGCGAGACGCCGATAAACTGCTGTTCGGGCGGAAACAAGCGATGCTGCTGGGCCCACGCGCCGAGCGTTCCCCATGCCTTGTACGTGTCCAGATAGCTGCCCACATGGGTGACGTAAGCCACGTGATAGCTTGGCAGCTCCGTAACGTCAATGTTCATGCCCCACACTCTCCTTAGAAAATCGCGATGATTATTGCTAGATTCATCATACGATTCCATCGAAGCCGTTTCTTCCCGGATCTTGCCGTCCGCTTGCCGAAAATTGCTCGGTTGCCTCAGCTTCCGTCTCATCTGGCTGGGCGTTGCTTCATACCGCTTCTTGAACGCGGCGTTAAATCGCGAGAGGGAGCCGAACCCGCATAAGGAGGCGATGTCGAGCATCGTCTTATCGGTCTTGTTCAAATAGTCGAGCGCGCGGACCAGGCGTCGCTCGGTGACGTAAGCCATCGGCGCCTGCCCTTGCAGCGCCGAGAACAGCCGCGCGAAATGGTACTTGGAGAAATGGGACGCCTCGGCCAGTTCGTCCAAATTCAACGGCGAATGCAAATTCGCCTCTATATATGCGAGCACCGTCTGCAGGCGATTGCCGTAATCATCGTTCACTGTCGTTCCCCCGATTCCGATTCAGATGGATGACCCGCCTTCCATTTTACGGCAGACGCAGAAAAACCGTCTACCCTGACCATGAGATCAGGATAAACGGCTATTGAACGCTATATCGCGAACCGAAACTCCCAGGCGGTTACAAGCCCGCAAGCACCTGGTACCAGACGCCTTTGGGCGAATACAGCTTCTCGCGCACTTCCGGCCAACCCCCGAGGTAGCGGATATCGAACAGCTTCGGCGGCGTCGTGAACTTGCCTTCGACTTCCTTCGCCACCTTCTCGTTGACCGGACGGAATCCGTAATCCGCGAATACCCGCTGCGCCTCCTCGCCGTGCATGTAATCGACGAATGCCTGCGCCGCCTCGCGTACGCCGTGCTTGTCGGCGTTGACGTCGACGACCGCCGCCGGATTCTCGATCAGAATCGTCGATTCGGGCACGACGATCGAATATTTCACGCCCTGCTTCAGCCGCGCCAGCAGCTCGTTCTCATACGTGACGATGACGTCGCCGACGCCGTATTCGAAGGCGGCCATCGACGCGCGCCCGCTCTTATCCAGCGATTCGACGTTCGCGTGGATCTGCTCCAGGAACGCCTTGGCGTAGGCCGGATCCTTCGTCCCGGTCTCCTCCTCCGACTTCATCAGACCGGCGCCGTACATCGCGTTGATGTCCCATTGCGCGCCGCCGGACGTCTTCGGATTCGGGTACAGCACCTTGATCCCGTCCTTCGTCAGATCGGCCCAGTCGCGGATGCCTTTCGGATTGCCGTCCCGCGTGCCCATCACGACGATCGAGTTCGTAATCATGCCGCCGTTCGTCGCTTGGCGCCAGTCGTGCGTAATAAAGCCGGCTTTCTGGATCTTGTCGATGTCGCTCTCCATGGCAAGCACCGTCACGTCCGCCTCGAAGCCGCCCGCGATGGCCCTCGCCTGCGTTCCGGACGCCTCATACGACTCCTGGAATACGAGCTTCTGCCCGGTCTCCGCTAGCCACTTCGCCTGAAACTTGGGCAGCAGCTCCGCGAAGGCGTCCTTCGCGACCGAGTAGGCGCCAATGACGAGCGTCACGTCGCCCTTCGGCTTCGCGTCTGCCTCCGTCGCCGGCTCGTTCCCCCCGCTGCAAGCAGCCGTCACGAGCAGTGCCGCCGCGGCGAGCGCGATGCCGAGCTTTCTCCATCCTTTGGTCAGGGTAGGTTTCATTCGTGCACACAACGCTTTCTATTAAAAGGTACGATAGAGATTCGAATCAAATATGCACCGGCATCGGATCTTCCTTCAGCTTATTCTCCATGATCCACGTGTCGTTGTCGTTGAACAGATACGCGCGGTGAATAAGCACATGCACTTCTTCACCCGGCTGCAGCACGTCCTTCTCCAAGGAACGGTACGTGATCAGCTTGATGTCGCCGACCTCGACCTCGACCATCCACTCGCTGCCGCGGAAGTGAAGATGCTTCACTTTGCCCTGCACGGTCGCCGACGGAATGCGGAATTCATGCCGCTTGCCGATCTCGATATATTCCGGACGGATCAGCGCCTGCGTCCCCGGCCAGTTGGCCGCTTCCTCGAAGCCGCGAAGCCGCTCCACCTGCTCGACCATCGTCGACTCGCCGATGAAGCTGGCGACGAACTGGGTTTGCGGACTCTTATAGATATCCCATGGCGAGCCCTTCTGCTCCAGCCGCCCTTTGTTAATGATCATGATTTCGTCCGCGACCTCGATCGCCTCGTCCTGATCATGCGTGACGAAGATCGACGTGATGCCGACGCGCTCGATCATCTCTTTGAGCCACGTGCGCAGCTCGGTGCGGATCTTCGCGTCGATCGCCGCGAACGGCTCGTCGAGCAGCAGCAGCTGCGGCTCGGGCGCGAGGGCGCGAGCGAACGCGACACGTTGACGCTGGCCGCCGGAGAGCTGATGCGGATACCGATGCTCGAAGCCCTTCAGTCCCGTCAATTCGATCAGCTCCATGACGCGGTCGCGAATTTGGTCCTTCGATTGCTTCTTGACCTTCAAGCCGAACGCCACGTTATCGAATACCGTCATATGCTTGAACAGCGCGTAGTTCTGGAAGAC
Organism: Paenibacillus xanthanilyticus; assembly: GCF_042682185.1. Taxonomy (NCBI): domain Bacteria; kingdom Bacillati; phylum Bacillota; class Bacilli; order Caryophanales; family Paenibacillaceae; genus Paenibacillus; species Paenibacillus xanthanilyticus. The sequence continues at coordinate 1,781,680 of NZ_JBHUHA010000002.1, forward strand.
GAAGCCGATGCCGCGCTCCTGCGGCGGCAGGTCGTTCACCCGTTTACCATGGAAAATAATATCGCCCGACGTTGGGCTCTCCAGCCCCGCCAGCATGCGAAGAATGGACGTCTTGCCGCCCCCGGAAGGTCCGAGCAAGCCGATGAGATGGCCTTTGGCGATCTCAAAGCTGACATCGCGCACCGCATGAAAATCGCCGAATTGCTTGTTTAACCCGCGCACCTCGATATGCATCGTCTAATGCACTTCCTTTCTTTTCTTCGCCCATTCCATGAGCAGCAGCAAGCCGACCGAGAACGCCGCCAGCACGAGCGCCACGCCGTTGGCCGCCACGACGTTGAAGTTCTCCACATCTTGATAGACAAGCGTTGTCGCTGTCTGTGTCTTATTCATAATATTGCCCGATACGACGAGCACCGCGCCGAATTCGCCCAGCGAACGAGCGACCGTCAAGACGACGCCATAGATAACGCCCCAACGGATCGAAGGCCATGTCACATGCCAGAAGGTGTACCAAGAGTATGCCCCGAGCGTCGATGCCGCCTCTTCCTGCTGCGCGCCGATCTCCTGCAGCACCGGCATCACTTCGCGCACCATGAGCGGGAAGGTGACGAACAGCGTCGCCAGAATCATGCCCGGCAGCGCGTACACGATTTTGAACCCGATATCCTCGAAGAACGCGCCGAGCGCCGTGCTTGGGCCAAGGATCAGGACGATCATTAAGCCGCCGATGACTGGCGACACCGCATACGGCAGGTCCACCAAGCTGTTAAGCAAATTTTTGATCCGTTGGCCGAGCCAGGTCGCCCGCACGAGATAGAGCGCCAGCATGACCCCGAAAATCGTGTTCAGGACGGTGACGACGACTACGATGATGCCCGTCATCATCAGCGCGTGCAGCGATTGCTTGCGCGTCAGCGCCTCGATGAAACCGCTCCAGCCTTCGGCCCAGGAGCCGGTGAAAATTTTAAGAATCGGAATGATCAGCAGCACGATAAAGACGAGATAGGTGAGCGGAATCCAAACCTTTTTCATTTGCCGAGCCTCCTTGTCTGCACAAGGTTAACGGCCCAGAGAATGAGGAACGACAGCGTCAGCAGCATGACCGACACGGCTGCCGCGCCCTGCGGATTGTCACTCTCGATTTCGCCGAAAATGTACACCGATGCGATCAGCGTCTTGCCCGGAATGTTGCCGGCGACGAGCACGACCGCGCCGAACTCCGCGAGCGCGCGAGAGAATGCCAGCATCGCGCCGCTCGAGATGCCCGGCAGCATCGACGGGAAAATCACATGGAAGAACGTATGCGATTTGGAAGCGCCCAGCGTATACGACGCTTCCTCCTCCGACTTGTCCATCTCCTCCAGCAGCGGCTGCACCGCGCGGATGACGAACGGGAAGGTCACGAACACCATCGCGACGACGATCGCGGGCTCGTGGAATACGATATCGAAGCCCATTCCCGAGGCGAACGAGCCTACGAGACTATTCGGGCCGAGCAAGAGCAATATCATCAGCCCCCCGACGGCGGTCGGGAGCGCGAACGGCAGATCGACGAGGCTGTTGAGCAGCCTTCGTCCGGGGAAGCGGTAACGAATGAGCACCCATCCGATCATCGTGCCCAGGAATATATTAATGACGGTCGCGATAATGGCCAGTTTGAGGGTAAGCAGCACGGCTTTCCATGCGAGCGGATCGCTGACGCTTTCCCAGAATGGCGTCCATCCCAGCTTGAACGACTGGGTATAGATGCCGAGAATCGGCAATACGATGAGCAGAACAAAGTAGAGCATAATCGCGGATCGGAATCCGAAGCTCCACCCGCGACTGCGAAACCTAATATTCAAACCGGCTACCTCCTGACGCTTTCCTCGTGGAATGGCGGGATGCGATCTTTTAATTCCTATGAACTTACTAGGTATTGGTTTATTTTAGCCGAATGAAGGATGTTCCGTCAATCCTGAAATCAACGAATCTAATGCAGTTTATAGCGATTGCTGATAAATGGTGCTAGACCATGGCGAAAAAGCCCAAGCACACCGGAATACGCTGTCATCTATTCTTCCATTTCAAGCCAGTCCTTTATCTGATACGCCCGGAAGCCGATGAAAAACCGTAACCTCCGGTCGCGATGGGCTTCCACTCGCGGTTATAACCTCTTTCATTTGAAGTTGTTTCAGAGGTAGAACTCCGTTCACAACGACTTTTAGATCCCTGCATACGAAAAACCCCCGGCATGAACGTCTTTTCGTCCATGCCGGGGGTCTTACGCTAACGAAGTTAGCCGCACCGTTATTCGCCTTCGATAAAATACCGCTCTTCGCCGAGCGAAATAACGGCCTGCCCTTGCGTCAAATCCGTCATCCAAGCGGCAAACCGCTCCGCCTCCGGCGCTTCGGGCAAACACGTCACGACGACGCGGTCCGTAAAGTCCGTCCCGCCGACGCGAACGCCTCTGCCGTGCAGCTCGTTCTCCAGCTTGCCGTACCACGTATAGTCGACGTCGACGATCACTTCGCGGTGCAGCACCTGCGTAATCGCTTCGGCCGCCTCCGTCGCCGCTACGGCGCCGTCGGTGTACGCACGGATCAGGCCACCCGCGCCGAGCATAATGCCGCCGAAATACCGGGTCACGACGATGACGACGTTCTTCAGGCCCTGATTCTTGATCACTTCCAGAATCGGCTTGCCGGCCGTCCCGCTCGGCTCCCCGTCATCGGACTGCTTCTGAATCTCGTCGCGCTCGCCGATCATGTACGCGGAGCAGTTATGCGTCGCGTTCCAGTTGAGCTTCTTGATCTCCTCGATGAACGCGATCGCTTCCTCTTCGGACTCGACCGGTTTGCCGTAGCCGATGAACCGGGATTTCTTAATGACGATTTCCTTGTGCGCTTGCTTCCGCAGCGTCTTGTATCGGGTCAACATGCTGCTCTCACGCTCCTTGCGGCATGCGCCAATCTCGCCGTCCGACTACAGACGCGCTTCCAGCTCCGCTTTTTCCTTCTCGAAGCCCGGCTTGCCGAGCAGCGCGAACATGTTGCGCTTGTAAGCCTCGACGCCCGGTTGGTCGAACGGGTTGACCCCGAGCAGGTAGCCGCTGATGCCGCATGCTTTCTCGAAGAAGTAGACGAGGTAGCCGAACGTGTACGGCGTCAGGTCTTTGATGTTCACGATGAAGTTCGGTACTTGGCCGTCCGTGTGGGCGAGCAGCGTGCCTTCGAACGCTTTCTTGTTCACGAAGTCCATCGTCTTGCCCGTCAGGTAGTTCAGGCCGTCCAGGTCGTCGGCGTCATGGCCGATCGTGATCTGCTCGGATACGTTCTCCACTTGGATGACCGTCTCGAAGATATTCCGGTTGCCTTCTTGAATGAATTGGCCCATCGAGTGCAGGTCCGTCGAGAAGTCTACGGAAGCCGGATAGATGCCTTTATAGTCTTTGCCTTCGCTCTCGCCGAACAGCTGCTTCCACCACTCGGAGACGAAATGCAGCGACGGCTCGTAGTTGACGAGAATTTCCGTGACTTTGCCTTTGCGGTACAGGGCGTTGCGCGCCGCCGCGTATTGGTAGGCTTCGTTCTCGGCCAGGTTCGGGTTGCTGTACTCGGTTGCGGCGTCGGCCGCGCCTTTCATCATCGACTCGATGTCAATGCCGGCAACGGCGATCGGCAGCAAGCCTACAGCCGTCAGGACGGAGTAACGGCCGCCTACGTCATCCGGAATGATGAAGGACTCGTAGCCTTCTTCGGTCGCCAGCTTCTTCAGCGCGCCCTTCGCTTGGTCCGTCGTCGCATAGATGCGTTTGCGGGACTCTTCCTTGCCGTATTTCGCTTCCAGCGCTTCGCGGAACACGCGGAATGCCAGCGCAGGCTCGGTCGTCGTGCCGGATTTGGAGATAACGTTGATCGACCAGTCGCGGCCTTCAAGCACCTGCAGCAGGTGGTTGACGTACGTCGAGCTGATGTTGTTGCCGGCGAACAGCACTTGAGGCGTCTTGCGCTGGCCGTTCGGCAGGATGTTGTAGAACGAGTGCGACAGCGCTTCGATTGCCGCGCGCGCGCCGAGGTACGAACCGCCGATGCCGATGACGACGAGCACTTCGGAGTCGGATTGGATTTTCTTCGCCGCCTGCTGGATGCGGGCGAACTCTTCTTTGTCGTAGTTGTGCGGCAGGTCGATCCAGCCGAGGTAATCGGAGCCGGCGCCCGTGCCATTATGTAATTGCTCGTGCGCAACGCGCACTTGCTCCGCGAAATAATCCACTTCGTGTTGGCCCAGGAAGGCCAGTGCTTTGCTATAGTCGAATTGAACAGCTTTGGACATGGTGAATCCTCCTAAAAGTTTTGTGGAGCTTAAGCTCCCTGGTTCTTCTTCGCAACAAAACTGGCTTCGGAAGCATGGACTTAAGTTTTGTGGAGCTTAAGCTCCCTGGTTCTTCTTCGCAACAAAACTGGCTTCGGAAGCATGAACTTAAGTTTTGTGGAGCTTAAGCTCCCTGGTTCTTCTTCGCAACAAAACTGGCTTCGGAAGCATGGACTTAAGTTTTGTGGAGCTTAAGCTCCCTGGTTCTTCTTCGCAACAAAACTGGCTTCGTTCCGCAAGCATACGCGCCTGCGCGCGGGGCCGTCAGTGCGAAACCTCACGCTTTGCCCTCGTTTTCCCATCACGTTGGGACGAACCTGCCCGGTCTTCTTAAACGCAACCTAAGAATAATGGATTTCCCCGCCGAAGACAAGCAAGCCTGGTCCCGCTTTCCGCATTCGACAAAGTTTGTGGTAAGATGGGAAAAGCATGACCAACGCGTTCTGGGAGATGTGATACGATGAACAAAATCGGCTTTATCGGACTCGGCGTCATGGGTGCGCCCATGGCCGCCAACCTGCTTCGCAAGGGCTACGTCGTGACGGTGTACAACCGCACGCCGGGCAAAGCGGACGAACTGATCGCGCTCGGCGCCGAAGTCGCCGACACGCCGGCGCAGGCCGTCGGCGGAAGCGAGCTCGTCATTACAATGGTGAGCAACGACGACTCGATTCGCGACGTTTATTATGGCAAGGACGGCATTATCGCCTCGCTCATGCCGGGCACGATCGTCATGGACAGCAGCACGATTTCACCTTCGCTCGCCAAGCAGCTGTATGCGGATATCGCCGCGAAATCCAGCGACTTCCTCGATGCGCCGGTAACCGGCAGCAAGCCCGCGGCCGAGAGCGGCACGCTCGTGTTCATGGTCGGCGGCGACGAGCAGATTCTCGCCCAGACCCATGATGTCATCATGGCCATGGCCCGCAAAATCATTTACATGGGTCCAAGCGGCAGCGGCCAGACCGCGAAGCTGGCCCATAACACGATGGTCGGCATTCACGCCGCCGCCTTCGCGGAAGGACTCGCAATAGCTGCGAATGGCGGGATCGACGCCGCCGCTTTCCTTGACCTCGTGCAAGCCGGCGCAGCGAACAGCCGTTTCGCGGAATTGAAGACGCCGAAGCTGCTCGACCGTGACTTCAGCGTGCAATTCTCGCTGTCGCTCATGTTGAAGGACTTGCGTCTCTCCTCCGCCTTGTCGGACAGCCTGCGCACGCCGACGCCGGTGCTCGAAGCGGTCAAGAGCGTGTTTCAAGTCGGCGAATCGATGGGACTCGGCAACCTGGACATGGCCGCGCTCGTGAACTGCTACGAGGAATGGACGAACAAGCAGTTCAGCGGTCCCGGCGCGGCACCGGAAGAGGCGATTGCGCCTTCGCAGCCTGTCGTCCCAGCGGTCGTCTCGGACAAATCGGATCGCCGCAAAAGCGAGCGGCTGCCGCTGCATATTCCGCTTAAGCTGTCCGTCTACCAGTGGGAGCAGGAAGGCTCCTTCTCCGGCCACTTTATCGATGGCGTCCTGATCGATCTGTCAGATCGCGGCGTTCAGATCGCAAGCAGTCAGCCGCTGGAGCGGGACATGTTCATCGTCATCCACTTCCCGCAAGATTCGCAGCTTCCGCCGGTCACGGGCCGGATTATCCGCATCGAGCCAAGCGGCGCCGAATTCCGTTACGGCTGCCTGCTCGCGGGACTGGCGCCTTACCAGCGCCTCCAGCTGGAGGATTACATTAACAAGCAAGGCGTGACGGCGGATTAACCCCTAACGCGCAAGCCCTTGTCAAAAAGGCTGTTTCCATCTCGCCATCGTAGCCGGTCGCGAGCGGGAAGCAGCCTTTTGTCAAAATGCAAGAATTTATGTGCTGAATGCTGCATTCCCGGATCTTGTATTCGCAAACCAATCCGCTACACGAAACACGCCTCGCCGCATAAGACAGCGATAGCCGTTTCGCCTTGTGGCGGCTTATTCTTGAATGTACGAGCAGCAGTAGTCGGTAACCGTCTCCACTTGCAGCTTGAATTTCGCGTTTGCCGGCACCGTGAACTCGCCTTCGCCGGAAATCGTGATCCATTCGGAGTCGCCTGGAAGCAGTACTTTCAGCTCGCCCGCGAGAATTTCCATGATTTCTTTTACGTCCGTGCCGAACTCATATTCGCCCGGCAGCATGATGCCCAGCGTTTTCTTGGTGCCGTCCGGGAAAATAACCGTGCGGCTCGTCACTTTGCCGTCGAAATAGACATTGGCTTTCTTCACTGCGGTTACGTTCTCGAATTGGGACATGGTCTGTTGACAGCTCCTTCATAACGTCGAAATCGAATGATGGCTTTAATCGTCTAAAGCTTTCCTGCACGGAAGAATCCGGGTACATATAGGCCGAAGTTTAAGCGTGAAACGTATACGATCCGATATGTTAAAAAACGGGACTGGAAACCGCCCGAAGACGGCGCCAGCCCCGCTATGACAATCTGGTGCGGTTAGGCGAAAAATTCGATTACAGCAAGCCTTTGACTTTGCTGACGACGTTCTCTACCGTAAAGCCGTACTCTGCGATGACTTTGTTGCCCGGTGCCGAAGCGCCGAACGTGTTGATGCCGAGGATCGCGCCTTTGTCGCCTACATAGCGCTCCCAGCCGAACGGCGAAGCCATTTCGACCGCGAGGCGGGCTTTAACCTCAGGCAGGATGACCGAATCCTTGTAGGATTGCGGCTGTGCTTCGAACAGATCCCAGCTTGGCATGCTGATAACGCGAACGTGGATGCCTTCCGCCGCGAGCGCCTTCTGAGCTTCAACCGCCAGTTGTACCTCGGAGCCCGTCGCGATGATTTGCGCTTGCACCTCGCCAGCTGCTTCGGATACGACATAAGCGCCTTTCTTGATGCCTTCGCGCGCGTTCGTGTTCGTGCCTTCGAGGATCGGCAGGTTCTGACGCGTCAGGACGAGCGCGACCGGCTTCGACTGGTTCTCGAGCGCGAATGCCCATGCCGCGGACGTCTCGTTCGCGTCGGCCGGACGAAGAACCGTGACATCCGGAATGATGCGAAGCGATGCCAGCTGCTCGATCGGCTCATGCGTAGGGCCGTCTTCGCCAACCGCGATGGAGTCATGCGTCAGCACGTAGACAACCGGTTGCTTCATGAGCGCGGACAGACGAACCGCCGGACGGAGGTAGTCCGTGAAGACGAAGAACGTCGCGCCGTAGATGCGCAGACCGCCATGCAGGCTGATGCCGTTCATCGCCGCGGCCATGCCGAATTCGCGAACGCCGAAATAGATGTTGCGGCCGGCGTAGTTGCCTGGCTTGTAAACCGGGAGGCCTTTCAGGTGCGTCATCGTGGAGCTCTCCAAGTCGGCGGAGCCGCCCACGAGGTTTGGCACGTTCTTCGCCAGACCGTTCAGCGCGTTGCCGGAAGCGACGCGAGTCGAGACCGGTTTATCTTCCGTCGTGTAGACCGGCAGATCGCGATCCCAGCCTTCTGGCAGCTGATTGTTGACTGCTGCTTCGAACTGAGCCGCAAGCTCAGGGTAAGCTTCTTTGTAGGAAGCGAAGAGCGCGTCCCATGCCGCGTTGGCTTGCTCGCCGTTTGCTTTGACAGCCGCAAAATGCTCGCGAACCTCGGCAGGAACCGTGAATGCCTCTTCATGCTCCCATGCGTAGAATTGCTTCGTCAGCTTCGTCTCTTCGACGCCGAGCGGGGATCCGTGAGGACCGGCATGTCCGCCTTTGCCGCCTTTGTTCGGGCTGCCGTAGCCGATAACCGTCTTCACTTCGATCAGCGTCGGGCGGGACAGATCCGCTTGAGCCGCCGCTACCGCTTTCGCGAGCGCGTCGAGATCGTTGCCGTCTTCCACGCGGATGACTTGCCAGCCGTAAGCTTCGAAGCGGCCTTGCACGTTCTCGGAGAACGACAGGTTCGCCTCGCCGTCGAGCGTGATGTCGTTCGAATCATACAGGACGACCAGCTTGCCGAGCTTCAGGTGCGCCGCGAGCGAAGCCGCTTCGCTTGCCACGCCTTCCATCAAGTCGCCATCGCCACAGATCGCGTATGTGAAGTGGTTGATAACGTCGAAGTTATCTTTGTTGTACGTCGCGCCGAGCTGCGTTTCCGCCATCGCCATGCCGACTGCCATTGCCACGCCTTGGCCGAGCGGACCTGTCGTTGCGTCAACGCCCGCCGTGTGGCCGAACTCCGGATGGCCCGGGGTCTTCGATCCCCATTGACGGAAATTATGAAGCTCTTCGATCGGAAGATCGTAGCCGCTCAGGTGGAGCAGGCTGTACAGCAGCATCGAACCGTGGCCCGCGGAGAGCACGAAGCGGTCGCGGTTGATCCAGCTTGGGTTGGATGGGTTGTGTCTCATGCTTTTTGCGAACAGCTGATAGCCCATAGGCGCTGCGCCCATCGGCATACCCGGGTGTCCGGAATTCGCTTTCTCGATGGCATCGATCGCGAGGGTGCGGATCGTGTCAATCGAAAGCTGATCGATCGATTTTTGCGTGACTGTCATGACAAAAAACTCCTCCTATTCCTTGCTTCCGTTAGTTGTTCTCTCTTCTCTATAGCGCTTTTCGCGCACTGGCTTTGAAATATTGTACCACTACGCCCCGGTCATTTCCATCTTTTAAACCGTAAAGCGACAAAATGCTCGCACGCAAGCAGCAGATTGCAAGATTCGTCCATTAAAACCGAAGGATTCTCTCAATTTCGCCAATTATCGTACGATTTTGTACCTAAATGATACCATTGCGCGCCGGCCGTTTTCATGAAGAGTTGATGAAGAGAACATGAAGCCCTTATGAATCTTTCACAAGCTCTTTCGCCACATCCTGAACCCCGGGCGGCCCGCACAAAGCAAAAGCGCCGGCTTGTCGCCGACGCCCTAGTATATGCCGAATTAGTTAAAGACAACCGTCTTGTTCTGGTGCACGAGAATCCGGTCTTCCACGTGCCACTTCACGCCGCGCGCGAGTACGACCCGCTCGATCGTCCGCCCGATCCGCTTGAGATCCTCGACGTTGTCTCGATGGCTGACGCGCTGCACGTCCTGCTCGATGATCGGCCCGCCGTCCAGCTCTTCGGTGACGTAGTGCGCGGTCGCCCCGATGATCTTGACGCCGCGCTGGTACGCCTGCTGATACGGCTTGCCGCCGACGAACGCCGGCAAGAAGGAATGGTGAATGTTGATAATCCGGTTCGGGAACTGCTCGATGAACTTCGGCGTGATGATCTGCATGTAACGGGCCAGCACGATCAGGTCGGCTTTGCCGACGACCGCTTCCAGCTGCTGCTTCTCCGCTTCAGCCTTGGTGTCCGGCGTCACCGGAATATGCAGATACGGGATGCCGAACGACTCGACCAGCTCGCGCATGTCCGGATGGTTGCTAATGACCATCGAGATGTCCGCGTCCAGATCGCCCGCCTGCCACTGCCACAGCAGCTCCAGCAGACAGTGATCTTCCTTCGATACAAAAATCGCCAGACGCTTCCGGCGGCTAGCGCGGAACGTGTGCCATTTCATCTCGAAACGGTCGGCGACGCGGGCGAAGTCCTCCTGAAGCACCGGCAGCTCTTTCTCCAGGTCCGATAGATCGAATTCGAAGCGAATGAAGAACATGCCGCCCCCCGGATCCATCGAATATTGGTCGGATTGCACGATGTTGGCGCCGTGCTCGTACAAAAACTGCGAGACGGCCGCCACGATGCCCGGACGGTCCGGACAGGAGATCAGCATGCGCGCGCGGTTCGCGTTATCCGGACGCTGTGAAGGGTGTTTGGCTTGATTCGTGTTTGACATAACAACAACTTCTTCCTTCCCCATTGAACGATTGATTCACTGTATGAAACGTTAATGCCGTTAGGCTTGCGTCCGGCGAGCCGGCTCGCATGCCGGTTAGACGTTCACGAGCAGCGCCTTGCCGGCAAACCATGCGGTAATGCGGTGATTGACCGCTTCCTCGGGAAGCTCTGCCAGCACCCGGTGCTCCTGGACAAGGTCGAACAGCCTGTCCATCGGCTCGCGCGGGTCGGCCTTGCGCGCTTTCGCGTCCGACTTGAGCACGTCCCACGTGGACAGCACATAAGCGCGGCGGTCGATCTCCTGTTTGTTGAAGAAGAACGCCAGACGCTCCACGTCCTCGAAAAATTCGCCGCCGAAACGGTTCTCCGCGTCGCCGCGAAGCAGCGCGATCTCGGCTTCGTACATCGGGCGGACGGTCTTGTCGTTCTGTCCGATCCATGGCGTCTCGAGAATGAACGGACGGCCCTTGAGCGCGTCGTGATGCACGATGCTGCGGATCGTATCGAATCCGAGCCAGCCCGCGCCTACCGGAGCATGGCGGTCTTTGCCAGCGCCGCGCGGATTTTTGCTGTCGTTCACGTGCACGACGGCGACGCGGTCCAACCCGACGATCTTGTCGAACTTCTCCAGCACGCCGTCCAGATCGTCATTCAAGTCGTAGCCCGCGTCGTGCATGTGACAGGTGTCCATACAGACGGTAAGCCGTTCGTTCGCCTGCACCTTGTCGATGATCGCCGCAATCTCCTCGAAGCTGCGGCCGATTTCCGTCCCTTTGCCCGCCATCGTCTCGAGCGCGATATTAACGTTCGTTTCCTTTGTGCCTTCCAGTACGAGATTCAAGCCCTCGGCGATGCGCGCAATGCCGTACTCCGCGTCCTTATCCGTGTACGCGCCCGGATGAAGCACGATGTTGCGCACGCCGATCTTCTCGGTGCGGCGAATCTCTTCCTGCAGGAAATCCACCGCGAGTTTGAACGTATCTTCCTTATAGGAGCCAAGGTTGATGATATACGGCGCATGGACGACAATCTCGTCGATGCCTGCTTCCGCCATCGCGGCTTTGCCTTCTTCGATATATAGATCTTCAATTGGCTTACGCCGCGTATTCTGCGGAGCGCCCGTGTAAATCATGAACGAGCTGGAACCGTAAGAAACCGCTTCTTTGGTCGCCGTGAGCAAGCCCTTGTCCGAAAACGAAACGTGAGATCCGATTTTGAGCAACGATATTCGCCCCTTTCGTAGTAAAACGCGTATCCCCTTATTTTACAGGCTACGCATAAATAAATCTAGGCGTACGACCGCTGGTAAAGTCAGCTGTTTGCGGTTGCGGCTGGACTTGCGGGTGACTTATAATGGATGCAGGCAAAATGGACGCGCGCCGCGGACAAGCGCTCGCCCGTCGATCCCCTGTCGGCGCGGCTCGAGCAGCTCTTCCCGGTGAGCCGAATCGTCTAGCAATCATTTAACAAGACCATGCACGCTTCGGTGCCGCTTCAGGCGGACAACGTAACATATCGTTAATGAGGTGAACGACTCGAATGGGCAATGCTCCGAATTGGTTTATGTTTTTCATCGTATTTTGGGCGTTCGTCATGCTGGGCGCCATGGCGATCGGCGGATATTTCATGTTCCGCAAATTCTTAAAGGTGCTGCCCAAGCGGGACGGCAAGTCCAAGCTCGACTGGCAGAACTATTGGGTCGACCGCAGCCGCCACATGTGGCCGGATGATTCGAAGGCATTTCTCGACGAGCTGGTGCAGCCGGTTCCGGGTCCGTTCCGCGATATCGCGAAGCACTCGATCGCGGCCAGCATCGCGCAGTATGCCATCGAGAGCGGGGCGCAGGAAGTCACGCGCAGCCACTGCATCGCCGGTTATATCAAAGCGACCCCTAAACGCGACTATCGCAGCTTAATCTCGTTTCTGGACAAGCGGGGCATCGATTACCAGCCCTATCAGCATCTGTTCAACCGATAGCCTTCACCATGCACCTATCGACGCCTCCGGCCTAGCCGGGGGCGTTTTTTGGTTAGGTCCGCAGCATCGGAACGACTTGAAGTCGATTCTTCGATAGCCGATCTACGATGGAGACGCAGCCCCTGTTTGATCTTATTTCCTATGCACATCATTGCGCTTCTCGGCCATTTGACGCGATCCCGGCAGGGTTGTACTGAATGCGCGATGGGTATACATAGGATAAGAACATCAGGAGGAGACGATGATTATGAGACGGACGCGAAAACCACAAACCATGCGCGCGGGCGTACTCGCCCTGCTCTGCTTCATGCTTGCCGCGACGGTTGGTTGCGGCGCTAGATTAGCCACCGAGGAAGAAGGACAAGCCTCCGCGCTGTCGCCGGCCGGCACGATGGCCAGCGTCCTGGGCTCCGAATCAGGCGAGGCGGAATTAGACGAGGCCCCGCCCGCTTCTGGATTGACGGCCAGCGCCCGAAGCGGCGATCCGGCCGACCGGGCGACGCTGAAATCGACACTGAAGCCGACGCCTGCGGGCGACAGGTCGGAGCGGAAGTCGGAAGAACTTGAACAGCGGGGGACGGCAGCTGGTACAGCCGCAACCATCCAGCCCAAGCCGGCATCGGGCATAGCGGGAGAGGTACAGCCCCTTTCGGCCAAAACCTCCCGTACGGCCACTGCCCCGGCGCCCAAGACGGCACTCTCCGGCGTCGCCGCCCAAGCCGCGGGCAGTATTCCATTCGGGCAATTGAAAGGCAACGGCCTCTATATGGGACAGATCGATTCCCACTCGATCGAGATTAATATCAACGGCGTGCCGACGGTCTTTCAAATCGACGAGACGATCGAAGCGAAGCTGAGCAAGATTGACGATCATGCGGACGGCACGCCCGTCAGGTTCACCTATACGCGGCAGGAAATCGAAGCCGGGGAAGAGAAATACGTAGAACGCTGGTTAACCGGCATTCAAGAACGTTAACCGGGCATTCGCGCCCGGCTTAGACGGCGGGAAGGAGTCATGGCATGAAAATCGCCGTAACCGGAGGGACCGGCTTCGTCGGGCAAGCGCTCGTCGCGGCGCTGCTCGCCCGGGGAGACGAAGTATGGATTATCTCCCGCACATCAGCGGACGCCCGCCCTGGGCAGGAGCGGCTGCGTTATGCGACGTGGCGGCAGCTGGAGCAGGAACCTTCGCTTCTCGAAGGAACGCAATGCATCGTGAATTTGGCGGGGGAATCGATCAATCAGCGCTGGAGCGCCAAGGCCAAGGCGAGAATCATGAATTCCCGCACGGATGCGGCTGAGCGGATCGCCAAGCTCGTCGGCGAACTCCGGCAGAAACCGGATACGGTCGTGAACGCTTCCGGCATCTCGATCTACGGGACATCCGACACGAAGACGTTCGACGAGAATAGCCCTGCGCACATTAACGACTTCCTCGGAAGCGTGGTGGAACGATGGGAAGCAGCGGCACAAACCATTCCGACGGAACGGCTCGTGCTCGTTCGCGTCAGTCTCGTGCTGGGCAACGACGGAGGCGCCTTCCCGCTCATGGCGCTGCCCTATCGCCTGTTCGGCGGCGGCAAAGTCGGCAGCGGCCGGCAATGGATATCTTGGATTCATGCCGAGGACATGACCCGAATGCTGCTCTTCTGCATCGACAACCGCGAGATCGCCGGTCCGGTGAACGCATGTGCGCCGCAGCCGGTGACGAACGACCAATTCGGCCGCGCGCTCGGCAAGGCGATGCGAAGACCGCACTGGTTCCCCGTCCCCGCCTTCCTGCTCAAGATGGCGCTGGGCGAAATGTCATCCCTGCTGCTTCAAGGGCAGCGCATCCTGCCCGCCACGCTGCAGCGGCAAGGCTTCGATTTCCGCTATCCCACGATCGAGAGCGCCATGGACAATTTAGTCGGCAAAAGCAAGGGGAAGTAAGCAACGACTCTCTTACCGCCCTGAAAATTAAGCAGCAAAGAGACGCGCTCCATTCGCATGCCCGCGGCATGCGGTTGAGCGCGTCTTTTTTATCGCTTGCCAAATATTCATCCCACATCGCCACCATTTAGCCCGCTTTGCAAATGTACTTAGGCCCCTTATCCCCGGCCAACTGCATCACATCGCCAGCGTTCAGCGGATACGCCTTGTAGGGAATCATCATGACGCCGTTCAGCGTGCTCCCGTTGCGTGATCCGACGTCCTTGGCGGTCCAGCTCGCCCCGCTAGCCCGAATCTCCAGATGTACGCGCGAAATGCCGGGCGCCGCATCCACATACTGCACGCCGTCGCCAGAACGGCCGATCACGAGACTCCCCGCAACGTCGATTCGTTCCGATTTGCCGTCCGTTTGCCGCTCCAGCCATTGCCCCGCGCCGGGGCCGCCGACAGTTTCGTTACCGCCGGTTTTCCCTAGCCATACGGTCGCTTCCGGGAAAGCATTAGCGGGCATCCGGGTGCCATGCAGCGCGGTTAGCCGTGTCTGGCTTGTCCCTCCATGAAGAACATTCTCATTTCGCGCCTTCCCCTCTTGACCCCATGCCTCCCCCGGCCTCCGCACCGAATTGCCAAGCGATTCATCCTGCGTCTTGAGATCGGATGCCGCCGGAATCGCGTCTTGTTCTGCTCGCCAAGACCAGGCGGGGTGTTCCGGCTGGTCATCCAGGGCGGCCATCCGCTCCTCTTCCTGCTGCTCCGCTTGAGCGCCGCCCATGATTCTTCTGCCGGCAATAATGCCGACTGCCGCGGATATCGCCGTCAACCCTAGCGCGATCTTCAACGACGTAGAGGAAGGCGCGGCAAAATAAACAAAACGCCATGCGCACGCAAGGCCTACCGTCAGCGCCGCTCCGAGCATCCATATCTGGCGCGAAGCGTTCGTTCCGCGGGGATCGGCCGGATTGCCGCTAACGAGCTGCGGCTCCGGATAGTCGGCAAATGCCGATTGCGATCCCATGGCAGCAGAAGATTGCGCCTGCCTCGGCTGCTCGTGCATGCCGCCGGAAGTCCTCCAGCCTTCCACATGATCGGACACTCTCGCGAACGGCTCTGCATACTGCCGCTCTGTATCCGCTCCCCCTATCGCTTCAACCTGCGCGCACGTTTCCGACTCCTCCGTTCCCTCTGCCGGAGTACCGCCGATTAATCCCAGCAGCGTCCGGCGAAGATCCCGCCAAGCCACATGCTCCTCGCGAAGATGCCGAAAGATTTGCTTCATCCCTTCCCCGTCCGGCTGACCGACGCAGCCTAGCCATTTGACGGCAAGTGCCAGCACGACTTCGGAGACGCGCTGCGAGCCTGCCTTCGACTGGCGGAGCGGCACGTAGCAGAGCGCCAGATCGTCGATCCGGTCGCCGGTAAAAATCGCCTGCTCCTGCAGCAGAAAACCTTCCGGACGAAGCATGTAATCTTTGCAATCGTCGATCGTCTCCACCAGCGCCAACAGGATCGCATAGTAGTCCATCATGCCGACCGGCTGCGTCTGCATCCGATGCGCCAGCAATCTGCGGCCTGTTAAGGGATAGCAGAACGCGACGTTCCCGTCCATATCGCTCCATTCCATGCGCAGCAACCGCGGAATGGACTGTCCGCCCTGAAGCATGGCGATCTCGACTTCGTCCAATTCCTCTCGAGCAATGCCGCCAGCCCGGTCCACGACCATCTCGTGCTCATGGTTCATTGCAAAATCGATGCGCAGCTCATCCACGCTCATGATCAGTTCTCCTCCTTGTTAGATTCCCATCACCCAAACGGATACGGCGGCCGGAAGCACGGCGATCATGAAGGGAAACCGCTTCGCTCCTGTTTCCCAGCCATGAAGTACCAACCGTTTGCCCGCGGCCCCCGGACTCAGCAGAACAGCCATGCTACTCAACATCCGCCTGCAGAACGGACGCGAGCCAAGCATGTAGAGCACACCGAGCGCGCCCGCATATAAAATCGCGTACATGGCGACGTTCAACACCGCCGCCGCGCCCAACCAAGCGCCGAGTGCAGCGAACAGCTTGACGTCTCCCGCGCCGATGCCCTTGAACAGATAGAGGAGAAAAAAGGGCAAGAATCCGGCTAGCGCACCCATTAGCGCAATCTGCCCGCCTTGCCAGCCCGCCGTTAGCAGCTGACAGGTCATACCGGCCGCGAATGCGGTGACCGTCAGCAGGTTCGGAATGCGCATGGCGCGCAAATCCGTCGCGAACGCGCAAGCCAATACGACGGCGGCACCAATGCCGGTTATGGTCACGATCATATTAATCCCCTTTCATTACTCGTCGTCTGTCGCCTTACTCTCCACGACGAAATGTCGCGCGACCCGGGTGCCGTCCGCCGCCGTCACGACGAGCTCCCATACCCCGGGCGTCGTGTTGCCCGATACATGCCAGGTCCAGGATACGGTACCATCCGCTCCAACCGTCGCGTCGCCAAGATGCTTGGCCGTGCTCGCGCCGCTCTTGTACCGGACGGATACCGAGACCGCCGTTCCCGGATCGGCAATCGCCGTGACGGTCGCTTTGCGGCCGGGTCGCAGCGGGTCCGGTTCGATAGAGGCGATCTGGAGCTTGGACGCCCCTTCGGCATCAGGGTCGCCCTCCCGCGCGGCAGGCGTCGAATCGCTCACCCAACCGCGTTCTACCGCTCGTTCTTTAAGGATGATGTTACGCCTCGTAAACGGCATGTTTAGCGGGAATCGATATTCGGCTTCGATGACTACGTTCGAGCCGGAATCGCCCGAGAAATCCGGAAACGCGACATACGATATCGTCAATCTGGCGGGATCCAGCACGCGTTCGTCCGCGGATTGACGCAGCAGCGGCAATAAAGCCGTCTTCGCGACCTCCGACCCGGCGGCATTGCCCGCCTCCTGCCAATCCCCTTGAAGCATGGCGCCCAACATCGGACCTACCGGAGCGGGCAGCCATTCTTTCAACGCCTCGCCGGCCTGCTCCATTCCGGGCAGCTGCACGCCGCCAGGCATTGCGGGAAGCGCCTGCGCGGCATGTGCCGAGGCGAGCGATACCGGATACATGCCTGCGGCCGCCTGCCGCGCCACCTGGGAGGCGGCGCCGTGAACGGCCATTTGCACGGCGGCCAGCCTTACGAGACAGATGAAGAGCACGATCGCCATCATGACGATCGGCGCAATCAACGAGGCTTCAACCACGATGCCTCCCGCTTCGTTCCCCATCCCGCCCCGGGTTCGCTTCCTTCGCTTCAAACCGCGCCTGCCGCTAATTAACGAGGCGACGTCAGCTGTACGACATGCCAACCGTTCGGTCCATCTCATAACGACCGTCCGCCACCTTCCCGTCGAGCAGCCCCCACTTATTGAATCGGTTCATGACGCCTGGCAAAAACCACACGTTGACCGATGCGCGCAGCTCCCCCGTCCACCCCGTTCCGACCCGTGCCAACTGCAAGCCCGTATTCTGCTCTATTACGGCCGCCATGCGGGCCAATCGCTTCGGTCCGCCATCATGCAGCAATAGAAACAGACGCATGTAGTCCCGGTATGCGACTTCTACGGGCGCGTATTTGGATAACGGCGTGGTACCGGTCTGCACGAGACGGATCATATCCGCCGCCGCATGCTCAAGGCCGTAAAGAACCGCGCCCGCCAAAATGAGCAGCGGATGCATCATCGTTCTGCATTCGATCAGCCCCTCCATGGTCCGGATGGCCAGTCTCATCGCGAATACCTCGCCGGCCGCCGCGGCCACATTGGCCGCCGGGCTATGATAGCCGTACAAGATGTACTCCGTCTCCTGGTTGTTCAAGCTCAGCGCATGCGCGTACTCGCTCGCGTCCCCGTTGAGCAGCGCGCCCTGCATTTTCTGCGGATCGAACCTGGAGAATCGGTTGATGACGTATTCGTTCAGATATACCGTGTCGCGCGTACCTTCGAGCATGTCGGCCAGACCATCGAATACGCCGCCGGTCTGATGCATCGATTGCTCGGCAGCGGCATTCGGCTCCTCCTGCAGCTGCGTGATTGAATCTGCGCCTGCTTGTTCGTCCAACGCGTTAAAGGCTAGACTCGCCTCCGCGCGCTTCTTGACACGGTCGAACAGCGCTTGATGCTCGGCAACCTGCGGAACGGCCGTTATGTTATGCAGCATCCTGCGGATGTCATTCCACTTGGCTTCTGCTTTCGCTTCCTGCTTCTTTCGCTCCCGATCCGAGGCTTGCCGGGCTTCGAGCTCTTGTGTCCGCTCCACTATTACGGTCCCGTTCAAACCGTACTTCGCGTCGTACTGCTCATACGCCATTCGCAGCTGTGCCGCGTTCTCCGTCAACAGCGCAGCCGATCCCGAGCCGGCCAGCACCGCATTCATCGACGATTGGAAACCGGCCGCCTCGGCATCGAAGGAAGCGTAAATCGCGGTTTGCGCCGAGAGCTCTTCCGCGTAGCGGGCGAACCACTCGCGCGCCAGCGGCAGCTGCTGCGCGGACTGTCCGGCCTGCTCCAGCTGCGATACTTCCGCGGCGGATGGAGAACCGGGCGCCGTGCCGGGCACCTTCGATTTCTGCACCCGGTCGTACCCCGAATTGAGCTGCTGCTCATTCTGCGCGATGACCACTCGCATCTCCTCGTTCAATCGCTCCGCCTTCCCCAGCTCTTCGAGCGCCCGCCGCTCTAAAGTTTGATGACGCCGAAGCGCCAGCATACTTTGGCGAAACAGATCGCCGGCAACGGTTCTGGCTTCTTCCCGGTACGCTACGATCTGAGCGGTGTACGCGGGAAATTCGTCCTTTTCCAAATAGGCATCGGCTTCTATCATCGCCACATAATGCGGGTAGCGGGCGACGATGTTCAGCACCGTCTGCGATTGCGCGAGGTCCCGGTTCCGGAACGGTATAATCGCTCCCGCGTCGCCAGCCGCATCCCGCATCGCTTTCTGCAAATCCAGCACCGCCTGCAAATGTGCTTCGCGCTTGTCGTACAGCTTGCGCACGTTCTCCAGCATCGTCATCGCGGCATGAGCTTCCTTCATGGCGGATGCCGCCGGCGCGAATTGCGAAGCGACCTCCAGCGTGAAGTCGACCGGCGCCTTGTATTTCATTTCCTCCAGAATCTGGCGCTTCATGATATCATGGCGGCCCAGCGTCTCATGCAGGTTCATCCGCGACGTCTCATAGCGCCCGTTCACGAGACGGAAGGCTCCTCTTGCTTGCTCCGCGGGCCATTGCCCCTTCGCTGCCTGCGCGAACAGCTCGTTCCGGTCGCTGCCGCCCGCCCCGAACAGGCCATATCGCAAGTACAGCTCCCCGTCGTAGGCGGAGAGCGCCGAGCGGATGCCGGCATGCGCCGCGAGCTCCGTCTGTTTGCGGAACGCAGCGATCCGCGCGTAATCGATCAGCACGCTCATCACGAGCACAAGCGCAGCCGTAGCGGCGATCATATAAATTGAAACCGATCCGTCCGATCGCGCGATAAATCCGCGTCGGGCCCGTAATTTACCGCCTGTGCATGTCAACTCCGCTTCCCCCTTCTCGCTTCCTGTCAAGGCGCAGCTTTCTGCTGGATAACCGCGGCGGCATTCGCCCGCGTAAGGACGGCATCCGCGCGGTTGTTCCATTTGGCGGCGTAATAACGGGCCAAATCGACATTCCGAATGAGCTCGACAGGGTCCACGATCGATGCGCGGCTAGCCGACTGCAAGGAAACCCGATGTCCGAGCTGATCAAGAAGGGGAATGTCCATCGGCGGAGATATGCCCATCTGGACTTCTTTCGTCAAGAGCCGGTTCGTATAGGCGATCCGGCCTTCCCGAAAAGCGGGCACGCGCGCCGTGATCCGGACCAGCTTGCGAGCAGGAAGCGACTCGCCGGTTACCTGCTCTCGGCCGTCGCCTCCAAAGTTACCGATGGGAACCTCGACGCTCGACCCCGAAGCGCCGGCCATCTTGAATACCGACTTCAGCGCGCCATCGTCGCCTACGCGCCAGTACAAGCCATCGTATGCCCCGACCGGCGAGATGCCGCTCTGCGCGTCGCGATGGCTGTTGTCCCAAACGAAAGCCGCCCGCTCCGCCGACATGGAAGCGACATAATAGACCGCGACTTGCTGATATACATAAAGGCCGAACATCAACAGCGCCACCAAGACCGTGAACAAGGCGGGGAATACAAAGGAAGCTTCCAACGCATAGCTCCCCTCATCCCCGCGCATCCAAGCCTTGAGGCGGCTATTCGGCAAAAATTTCGTTCGCCTGGTCATCGGCTTTGCCCATCAAGTTCTCCAGCAGCTGAATGATCCAATCCTTGAACAGCAGGGCGATAATGATGACTACCGCGATAATAAGGATGACTTCCAGCGTTCCAAGCCCTTCGTCTTCGCGCCAAAACGCGCCTGCCTTCTTCTTTATGACCGTCAACATATACGGACACGCTCCTCTTCAACTTCATTTGTATTTGTATTGCGTCCCCGCTACCAGCCCATTAGCAGGACGGCAGGCGAGGCAACGAGCATCATAAGCACCACGAAAATGCCGACCAGCGGAAACACCAGCTTGGAGGACGCTTCTTCCCCGCGCGACCTGGCGATCGCTTTGCGCCTCTCCCAAAGCGAATACGTCAGCTCCTTTAGCGACAGAACGAGCTTGTCGCCGCCTCGGCGGTAATTCAGCAGGAGCGTCGTCGTAAACAAGGACACCTCTTGCAGCGCGCATCGCCGGCTGAAGCTCTCCATAGCTGCGGCGAACGATTCCCCGTTGCGAACGGCCTCGCACGCTTTGGCCAGCTCCTCATGCAGCGGGTGATCCGGCTTGCCGGGCACCCGAACGATGCAGCGGGTAAGCGCGCGCTGCATCGTCTCGCCGGCGGCGAGCAGCAGCGTCAGCTTGCTTAGCACGTCCGGAAGGGCGATCAGCATGTCCTGTTTGCGCCGCTCGACCAGCTTGGCGGGCTCCCGCCATTTGACGACCGGAAGCAGCACGCCGAGCAGCAGACCCAGAAGACAGATCACCGGCTCATCGCCTGCCGCGCCGACACCGGCCCCAATGCATGCCGCCGCATAACCGACACCGACCGCCGAGGCGGCATGCAAGCGGGTTGCCTCCAACGACCACGTGCTTCCTTTCACGATCAGCAATTTGCCGTGCAGCTCGCCGAGCTGCAGCTGCAGCCGGTCGTACATCCCTAAGCGCTCCAATGCATACCGGAAAGACAGCGCCAGCAGCTTCCGCTGCGCATCTCCGCCATCCAACAGCTTGGCCGCTTCGTAGGATGTCACCGGAAGAAGCCGCTGCGCCATCAAAGCGCATGCCCCCCATCCGGCCGCGAGCAAGCAGGCCCAAATCATGACCATTCCGTTCTCCCCCCTATCCATTCGCGGACGGATTAACGCATCGAGAGCGCCAGCCCTTGAAACCTAGACTGCCAACTAAACCCGAATATTCATCAGCTTGGCCATCAGCCAATAGCAGCCGCCCAATATGAGAAGCGCGATCGTCAGCACCACATAGCCGAAGGCGCCGTAAAGCGGCTCCATATAGTCCGGCGCCGCGAAGCTGAGGAACGCCATAAACACGAACGGAATGCTCATCATGATGCGCGATTCGAATTTCTTCTGGGCGACCATGACGCCGATTTCCTGCTGGACATCCAACTTCTCCCCGATCGTCTGCGACGTGCGCCGGATGACCTCGACCAGATCGCCGCCCGTCCGCTTGCAAATGACGAACACGTCGACGAACTGCGCAATGTCCTCGACATCGGCCCGCTGCTTGAAATCGAGCAGCGCATGCTCCATCGGTTCGCCGTAAGCGAGCCTAGTGCGGATGATTTCGAATTCGACCCTAATCTCGGCATCGGGATTCGGGTATAACAGCTTCAGGTCGTCCAGTGCCGCCACAAAGGCGTTCTCCACCGACCTGCCCGCCGCGAGCGAAGCCGTCAGCGAGTACAGCGCTTCCTTGAACTGAAGCGTCAGCCTGAGGCGCCGTCGATCCAGGAGCGACCGCCGATAGAAACGCGGCGCTGCAAGCCCAGCGACGGACAAGAGCAGCGATAACGCCCAAGCATGATAGAACAAATATGCCGCCGCAAAAACGATCACCGCGCCGAGCGATGCGGCAGCAACAAACTGTCTCCTCGTCAGCTCAAGGTCCCGATAGTCCGGCAAGCCCCCGGCAGACGCTTCCGCCTCTCGGCCAGGCCATCCCATCCATGCCGACAGCTCGGTCTTGCGTGCAAGCGGCCCCTTCACGGCGCCTCACCCGCGAAGCCCGCCATCCGAAGCTTCCACGTTCGCGCAAGCTTCGTCCCCGTCGGCCGAAGGCTCCCGAGCACGCTCCCCTCTCGCTCGCCCTCTTCCTCGAATCGGAACAACGGCGCCAGCTGCACTTCGCCACCGCTTACGCCCGTAATCTCGGAAATCTCCGTCACCCGCCGGCTCCGGTCGCGCAGCCGCGACAGATGCACGATCACATCGATTGCGGAGCCGATCTGCTGGCGAATGACCGGTACAGGCAAGTCCGCGCCCCCGAGCGCCATCGTCTCCAGCCGGGTCAGCATGTCGCGGGCCGAGTTGGCGTGACCCGTACTCAAACTTCCGTCATGGCCGGTGTTCATCGCCTGCAGCATATCGACCGTCTCCCCGCCCCGCACCTCGCCCACGATGATGCGGTTCGGCCGCATCCGAAGGGAGGCCCGGATCAAATCTCGCATCGAGATCGCGCCTTTGCCTTCCGTATTCGCGTTACGCGTCTCCAACGACACCAGGTTCGGGATCGTGCGAATTTGCAGTTCTGCGGCGTCCTCCACCGTAATGATCCGCTCATCCGGCGGTATGAACGCCGACAGCGCGTTCAGAAACGTCGTTTTGCCCGAGCCGGTGCCCCCGCTGATGAAGATGTTGTATTTCGCGGTCACCAACCGTTTCAAGAAATCCGCGGCTTCTTGCGTCAGCGCGCCAAGCTCGACCAGCGAGCTCATCCGCAGCGGACGCTCGGGGAACTTCCGGATCGTCACGCATGGCCCCTTCAGGGCAGCTGGCGGGAGAACGATATGTACACGCGAGCCGTCTTTGAGCCTCGCGTCTACGATCGGCGAGGATTCGTTCACGACCCGATTGACGCCCGCCACGATATGCTGGATCAAATCCTCGAGCTTCCCGCGGTTCTCGAATGACAGGGCCAGCTTGACGAGCCGCCCTCGCCGCTCGACGAAAATCTCATCGTAGTCGTTGATCATCACTTCCGTAATATCCGGATCGTCCATCAACGGCTGGAGAATGTCCAATCCGCGGAAAGCATGGTAAAGCCGGCGGACGAGCTGTACCTTCTGGATGGCCGTCAGCGGATGGGTCTGACTCCATTTGAATACGTGCTGTTCGATCAGCAAATGGAAATCATGATCGCTCATCGCATGCTCCATATCAAGGCCGCCCCGGATGTCGGCTTTTAGCAGCTGTACGATTTCCTCCATCGCTACCTCCCCCTTGCCCGCAACAGCTGGCGCTCCAAAATATGCTCGATCGCGGCGCGGTAACCTGGCGATGCGCTCGGCTCCGCGCCGTGACCCCCCTCCTCGGCCGGCGGAAGGACGTGGTCGATGCGAACCCTCGTCTCCGCATAAGGCTCGTCGTTTGTTCCCCCGGGGTGAACGGCAATCCATTTGGTGCGCCGAGCCAATTCGGCTGCTCCTTCTCCCCATCGGGCTTTGATATGCGCCCAAGCCATTTCGGTCTTGATTCGGGATGAGGCGTAAGGCTCCGTCATCCACAACAGCGTATCCGATGCTTGCATCGCGCGAATCGTGACCGGATCGAACCGCCCGTCCGTATCGATGACAAGCAGGTCGTAATAGCCGCTCTCCCGGATTGCCCGAATGAGCAGCTCCGCCAATTCGGCCGTCATCGATTCCCGCTCCTCCGGATTCGGACACGGCGGAATATAGTCGATCTTCAATCCGGCGTGACGGCACTTCAGCTCGTTCAGATGACCGGCTGCTTGTTCAGGCTCCGATTGCAGGGTATAGAGCAGCCGCGACAGCGCATCCTCCCTGCCTTCGCGGCCGAGCCACGATGCGGAAGCGTTCCACTGTTCGAGATTCAAGTAAAAGGCGCTGTTTCCCCGCGCGCCCATCGCTTGGGCAAGCCGGAGGGCCAGCGTCGTCTTTCCGATGCCGGATACCGCGCTGCAAACCGTGACCACCGCGCTCTTCTTCGTTCCCCTTATCGATCCCCTCCCGCCCGGAGCGCCCGACGCATATAACGTCTCGAACGATTGGAGCAGCGTTGGCAGCGGTTGAAATTGCGCGATCTCCCGCTCACCGCTCGTATGGCCGATGGGCACGAACAGCCCCGTAATGCAGGAAACACCTGCTTCTTCAATTTGCGGCGTGAAGGCCGTCTGCGCGACGAGAAGGTCGACCGGATAACCGGATTTTAAATATTGGCGAAGCGCCTGCGGATTCGTAAACGCCGTCAATTGCCACCGCTCGCCGAATGCCGAATGCCGGATGTAATCGGCCAGCCGCTCGAGGTAATCCGCTTCCCTCACGGCGGCAACAAGCTGCTGCTTATGCACGCGTGTCCACCCCTTCCCAGATGTTCGATGTATGAATGTAAACGCAAAAAAGCACCATAAACTACGCCTGTTCGCGTAATTTACGGTGCTTCCGTAATAAGCAGCGGCCACTTAAGGCCGCAGCTAAACAGCTAAATTTGTCCATACTTTACCATGTATAATTCAAACAGGTCAATCTTTTTTTACAACTCAATCCTGTAAGTCCAGCGCAAAAAATCAGTTGCTAAAAATAATATAGTTGATTATACTATCGTTAGCCTACAAAACACAGATGATAAAAGGAGAGATAATCATGTCTCAGTCCAATACCACTCTTAACGCCGAGCAAGTCATGCTGGAACGCCATTCGGTACGCGAATACAAACGCGACGTCGTAATTCCCGAAGAAACGCTGAACGAAATTTTGACGCTGGCCGCAAGCGCGCCTTCCTCTTGGAACCTGCAGCAATGGCGTTTCCTTGTCGTGAAAGAACAAGCGAACAAAGATCGCCTGCTCCCGATCGCATACGGTCAGAAACAAGTATCCGACGCTTCCGTCGTCGTCGTTGTCCTCGGCGACCTGCAAGCCAACCTGACGGGCCACCAAATTTATGACGCCGCCGTTGCCGCAGGCGCCGTACCGCAGCAAGTTCGCGATACGCTCGTCGGCCAAATCGATGGCGCCTACACGTCCGCTCAAGTTGCGCGGGATGAAGCCAACAAGAATGCCGGTCTTGCTTCGATGCAGCTCATGCTGGCCGCGAAAGCGAAAGGCTACGACACCGTGCCAATGGGCGGCTTCAATGCCGAGGCGCTCGTGAAGGAACTCAACATCCCTGACCGCTACTTTCCGGTTATGCTCGTGCCAATCGGCGAAGCGGCGAAACCCGCTCGTGCATCCGGTCGTCTGCCGCTCAGCGAGCTGGTTATCAACGAATCGTTCTAATCCCTTGCGGCATCTGCCGCTTGCGGGC
This sequence comes from Paenibacillus xanthanilyticus, assembly GCF_042682185.1. Taxonomy (NCBI): domain Bacteria; kingdom Bacillati; phylum Bacillota; class Bacilli; order Caryophanales; family Paenibacillaceae; genus Paenibacillus; species Paenibacillus xanthanilyticus. The sequence continues at coordinate 1,807,287 of NZ_JBHUHA010000002.1, forward strand.
CGTCTTCCACTTGGAGACGGCCTTTTTGCCGTGCGCGCTCAGCCGCGCCATACGGTAACACGGCATGCTAAAAGCCGGGAGGCCGGCCGCTCGAGCCTTGCGCTCGGCGAGGATGGCCGGCCTCCCGGCTTTCTTTGTCGTCTCGCCCCTAATGCGGAGTCACGTTCGGCGAATGCGTGAGCGGCGGACTCGTGAACAAATAGACGGCCGCCGCGCTATCGCCGAAGAACAGCGAGATTTCGCGCTCCGCGTTCTCCGGCGAATCCGAGCCGTGCACGACGTTGCTCGCCACATCCATCGCGAAATCACCGCGGATCGTGCCTGGCACCGCCTCGACCGGATTCGTTTTGCCGATGAGACTCCGGGCGTTCGCGACCGCATGCTTGCCTTCCCACACCATCGCGCACACTTCGCCCGATGTTAAATAATCGACAAGCTCCCCGAAGAACGGCTTCTCCCTGTGCTCGCCGTAATGCCGTTCCGCAAGGGGACGATCAATATGCATCAGCTTGATGCCTCTCAACGTGAAGCCTTTCTTCTCGAATCGGGACACGATGTCCCCGATCAATCCGTTGCGGACGCCATCGGGTTTAACCATAACAAACGTGCGTTCCATGATGCGGTCCTCCCCTTTCGATTAAGCAGAGTTCGAGTTGCCCGTACGGCCGGCAGACCTCCATGCCGAAAGATGATGCAGCCGCACTGTCACTGATCAGTTTTCCATTAATCCCCACGATTCATTCAGGTTAATGAAAATCCGGATGCTCTGCCCACAAAAGGTTGCACGGCCGCATCCGACACGCTACTCGGCGGTCAACGCAAGGAAAGCTTCGACGTCCGCCGTCGACAGCGCCACCGCGCCGCGCCAAAATTCCGGTTCGTCCAGACGAACGCCCAGATGCTTCTGCGCCAGCTCCTCGACCGTCATCAGCCCCGTATCGCGCAGCAGCGCAACATAGCGATCCGCAAACGACGGCCCTTCCTTCTGCGCGATCGCGTATAGCCCGCAGCTGAACAAATAGCCGAATGTATACGGGAAGTTATAGAACGGCACATCCGTGGCATAGAAGTGCAGCTTCGCCGCCCAGAAATGCGGGTGCAGCTTGCCGAGCGCGCCGCTGTAAGCTTCATGCTGCGCTTCCGACATCAAGGCGTTCAGTTCTTCGACGGTCACCATGCCTTCGCGGCGTCTGTCGTAGAACCGCGTCTCGAACAGAAACCGGGCATGGATGTTCATGAAAAAGGCAACCGAGCGCTGCAGCTTGTCGTCGAGCATCCCGAGCTTCTCGTCGTGATCCTTCGCCGTGGCCATCGTCGCATCGGACAAAATCAGTTCCGCGAACGTCGACGCCGTCTCCGCGACGTTCATCGCATATTCGTGGGCGAACGGCTGTAGATCATTCAATACATGCTGGTGGTACGCATGGCCCAGCTCGTGCGCCAGCGTGGAGATGTTGTTCATCGTGCCCGAATAGGTCATGAAAATCCGGGTTTGCCCGCTGATCGGGAACGATGTACAGAAGCCGCCGGGGCGCTTGCCCGCACGGTCCTCCGCTTCGATCCAGCCGTCCTTGAACGCCATCTCCGAGAAGTCCGCGAGGTCGCTGCTGAAATTGCGGAAGGAATCCAAAATCAGCTTCGCGCCTTCGTCGTACGAGACGGTGCGCGATGCCGATCCGATCGGCGCGTCGACGTCGTGCCAGTCCAGCTGCTCCAGACCGAGCAGCTTCGCTTTGCGGTCGAGGTATTGGACGAGCGCCGGTTTGCCTTCGTTCACCGCCGACCACATGGCGTTCAACGTGGCCTCGCTCATTCGGTTAATCGCGAGCGGCTCCTTGAGCACGGAGCCCCAGCCCCTCTTCTCGTAAAGCTTCAAACGGAAGCCCGACAGTCGGTTCAGCGCCTCGGCGCACAGCTCGGACTGTTCGCCCCAGACGCGCTCCCAATGCGTGAATGCCTCAGCGCGAACCGCGCGGTCGCCATCGGATAACTTATTCGCCATTTGACCGACCGACAGCGTCTTCGCTTGCCCGTCCTTGTCCACGGTATGGAACTGCGTGCGCGAGACGACCGTATTATAAAACTCGCCCCAGCCGTGATATCCGTCGACGGCCAGCTCGCCTGCCAGCGCCTCCAGCGCCGGCGCCAGTTTCTCCTTCGCGACATCGCGCCTCTCCTGCAGGCGGAAGGCGACCGGCGCGATCGCTTCCCGCGCCAGGAAACCGGCCCATTCCGCATCCGAAGCCGCGCTCAGCTGCTCGTCGAAGCTCGTCAGCGCCGTATTGAACCGCGCCGCGATCGTGCGGACGCGATCGTTCAGCGCGGATGCCGCCGCATCCTTCATTTGTTCGGCCAACAGACAGCCGACGAACGAATCGGCTTGATGCAAGCGGCTGAGCACGGACTGAACCACAGCCGTCCATTCCGCCAGCTGTGCCGCCGCAGGCGCAGCGCCTTTGGCCGCTTGCAGCGCCTCCTCCAGCGCGCGGATATCCCGCTCCATGCCGTCCAGCTCCTGGACGAATGCGGACGATTTCGAACCGCCCGGGTAAATGACATCAAGATCCCAGACTTGGGGAAAGATCGGAAAGGTCATGATTGCGAACCTCCTGAAATTTTTCGACTTATGTACATACCCCTTCGCCCGACGGAACGACCGCTTCCATTGCGCGCTCCCGCGAAGCGGTGTATAACTGAATTATACTGAACCGAAGCGCCGCATTGCCAATCATTTCGTCTATCTCCCGATATTCAACATTCGGCCAGGCGCCCATCAAAGGAGTTGTACCCGACATGTCTAGACCGCTTCAAATTTCGCCCGAGACCGCCATTCGGCTGTCGAAGGAACTTAACGTGCCGATCGAGCATCTGATGCATATGCCCAAACACATCCTGATGCAGAAAATGGCCGAGCTGGCCGCCAAAGCATCCTCGCCTGCGGCTACCGAGAGCCAAGATGATAAAGGAGAGGAGAAGCCTTGATTCCGTTCGAGCGGGCATGGCCCTACGATATCCAGATGAAGGACGTGTACGTCCCCTCCTGCCCATTTTGCAGCGAGGACAACGTACTGCTGCCGCTGAGGCCCGCCGAGCTGAAAGACATCAAGTCCGGGAAGAAACGGCTGCTCGTGTTCCCCTGCTGCCATGGCCGGGTGACGGTGGTCGACGCGGACGCCGACTATTTGCTGACGGATACGAAGCTGCGCAAAGGGTAGCCGCGAAGAGCCGGCCGTTACGGCAGCGGTAAGGCTCGCATGCCAATTGCTGCCGGGGTCCATCCGCGCTGTTCAAACCGATAGCCGCGGGGTAAAATGAAACAAACGTTCCGCAAGGCAAGCAATCGAGGTGATGACGATGAAACGTTACGCGCGAATCGGGATGGCTGCCGCGCTTGCGGCCGGGCTGCTCGCGAGCACGCCTCCTTCGGCCGACGGCAGCGTCATCGACCGGTTCAAAGATATATACAACGCGCCCGAGAAGCTGGACGAGCTGCAGCAGCAATTCGCGAAGACGCAGGAAGAGCTCGACGAGGCCCGCCGCAAAGCGGATGAATACGCGCAGCAGCAGCTGAAGCTGTTGCAGGAGAACGAAACTTACCGACAGCAGAATGAGGCGCTCATCCAACAAAACCAAGCGCTGCACACGCGAATGGAACAGTTGGAGAAGGATCAATCCGAGCGCAAACGGTTCTATCGCAAAATCGCCGCATCCGTCCTTGTATTCGCCGGCGCCGGGCTTCTGTACATCATCTCGGTGCGCATATGGCGGTATCGGGCTTGGCGCAGCAACCGTTCCGCCGGAGGTGGCGCCGAATGAAGGTAAACGCCCCCGCTCCCGTGGGACATGCCATGGTGGAGCTAACCGAGGCAGAAGCCGTCCACGTGCTGCATCCCCGTACGATTATCGCGTTCCAAGGCGCGCCGACGCTGCGCGAAGACAAATTCATGGATCTGGCCGGCATGTACCGTAAGAAAAAATGGATTCGTTCGCGCATCCAGGGCCCATCCCAATTCGTGCTCGGCCTGCCCGCGGGCTGCACCCTCGAGCCGATCGACATTCCGGCGGACAGCGACCTGATGTTCGATTTTCGGCACGTGCTCCTCTATTCCGAAGGCATGGGCATGAATAGCCGCATCCAGAAATTCAAAACCGCCTGGATCACGCATGAATGGGTACGGATGCGCTTCAGCGGCCCCGGGACGCTCGGCATTCTCGTCACCGGCGATCTGGCCGTGCTGCAGCTCGACGAGAATCGCCCGCTTTACGTGGAGAAAAGTTCGCTCGTCGCGTACCCCGAGAAGGCGGGCATCAAGCTGACCGTCTACGGGAATCCGCTCGCCAGCCAGCATATGCAGGTGCAGTGGGAATTAACCGGCAAAGGTCCCGTGCTGATCCAGACCGGGTCGCGCGATCCACAGCTGGAGGACCAACTCCGCGGAGACAGCGTGATCAAGCGCGTTTTGCGCGAAGTATTGCCGTTTGGCAGCATTTATATCAAATAATACACGCTCAAAAACCAAAAACTCCGGTCCTTCGCGGCACCGGAGTTTTGTCTTTGCCCTCGCAAAAAGAAAACCGTGCTGCCCTCAAGGGGCCGCACGGCCGCCAGCCGACGCGCTACGCGTTCAGCAGCTCTTCTTCCATATACTGGCCTTCCCGCTTCATTTCTTCACGCAGAAGCTGCCACTGCTCGCGGCTCGCCCGGATCATCGTCGCATCGACGATGTGCTTGTCGTTGACGACGCGCGCGAACCAGCGCACGGCCGCTTTGCGATCGCCCAGCAGACGGTTCAGCTCACCGATCAGGAACATCAGCTTCGCGTCATTGACAGAGCCGCCTTCCGTCTCGTACACCGCGGTATACGATTGCAGCGCGAATTGCAGGAAACGTTCTTCTTGCGCCTTATTCCCCATATACCGGTACAGCCAGGCGATGTGATGGAGCAGACCGGCCATGACGCGTTCGCTCGTACCGGCCACCTGCGCGCAAAGGAGTGCGAGTTTGTACGTATCGAGCGCCTGCTCTACCGTACGCTCACCGCCGTAATCGCGGTGAACCCAAGAGGAGCCGAACCGCTCGTAGTAATATCTCCGCTTTACGTCCGTCAACTGCTGCGTGCCGTTCTCCGTCGACGCGAAGCCGCAGGAAGGGCATACCCGAACGACGTAGAAGTCCGGATTGATCCCGTCTTTGTAATAGGCGCAGAAGTCCGTATCCCGCGAGACAACCCGCTTGAAGCTTGGACGAACGCGCGACGTTTGAAATTGGGCTTGGCAGCAAATGCACGTAATCGTGGACTGGTAAAGCGGTTCCATAACGGTCACGTCTCCCGTTCGTTGGTAGTGTTCACAAAGTGATGCGCCGGCCCGGACAGCCGCTCGATCACGATGTCTTGGAGCTCCTCCGGCATCCCCGTCTCCGCCAGCGCTTCGCGCATGCACGAGAGCCAGGCTTCCGCCCGCTCGGGCGTAATCGGGAACGGCAGATGGCGCGCCCGCATCATCGGGTGGCCGTAAGCATCGGAGTATAGGGTAGGTCCGCCGAAAAACTGCGTGAGAAACAGCTGCTGTTTCTCCATAACCGGAATAATATCTTCTGGAAACAATGGCCCCAACAGCGGATGCTGCTGGACTTTAGGATAAAACAACCCGACAATACGACCTATTCCATCATAACCGCCAACTGCTTCATAAATAGTTCTATAGTTGTTCATCGGTAAGTACAACCTCTTTCTTTAGGTCTTTTGTAGTATAACACAAAAAAGCATATCTGTGCGGAGATGCACAATTTACCGCACAAAAAAAATGCCCTCCGTTGAAGGGCATTCTGCGACTATATGGTACTTCCGTCATGATTAGCTAGCTCTCGTAGTCCTCTTCGCCTGGCGCTAACAGCGACTCGCGGATGACATATACGAAAGCGCAAACGAGGATGCCTGCAACAAAACTCATCATTCATCACCCCAACGTTTGGATGTATCAATATTTTACCACAAACATGGCGAAATAACAGCACTTTTTGCAAGCGTTTACTACTTTCATTTTACCCAATTTTCTTGAATTTTATGCCTGGTTCGGTTCACAATTGTCATGGATTGTCCCGCTTCGCGCATATAACGATAAGAGACTGCCTCGGCTTGTACGCCAGGGCCCGATGTGGAGGGACTTTCCGTGCAGCATGTCCGCTTTCTGTTTCGTCCTCAAGTCATCCCCGCCTGGACCGCCGTCCTCTTGGCGCTACTGCTGGCCGTCTTCCCTTCCGCTTCGCTGGAAGCCGCGGTACGAGGACTGTCGATTTGGTGGGAGGTACTGTTCCCGGCGTTATTCCCGTTCTTCGTCATTTCCGAGGTGCTGATCGGATTCGGCATCGTCCATTTCTTCGGCACGCTGCTCGACCCGCTCATGCGTCCGCTCTTCCGAATTCCCGGCAGCGGCGCGTTCGTATTCGCCATGGGCTTCGCGTCCGGGTATCCGGTCGGCGCGAGACTTACCTCGCAGCTATGGGATCAGCGGCTTATTTCCCGCGCCGAGGGGGAACGGTTAGTCGCGATTACGACGACGTCCGACCCGATTTTCCTGATCGGCGCCGTATCGGTCGGCTTCTTCCACAATGCCGCGCTGGCCCCCGTGTTGGCCGCTGCGCACTATGGAGGCGCGATGATTATCGGTCTCCTGATGCGGTTCCACGATCGGCGGGAGGCAGGCACCCCGGCGCGCGATGCTATCTCCGATGTCCGTAGGAGACCGCGCATTACCCAAGCCTTCACCGCCATGCACCGCGCTCGCCTGCTCGACGGTCGCCCGGTCGGCGCGCTGCTCCAAGACGCCGTTCAATCCGCGCTTAAGCTGATGGTCGTCGTCGGCGGACTCGTCGTCTTCTTCTCCGTGGTCATGGAGCTGGCCACGAGCATCGGTCTGCTGCATGCGATTGCATCGGGAATCAGCGCAATCATGCATGCGTTCGGCATGCCGGCGGCGCTGGCCGAGGCGGTCGTGAACGGTCTGTTCGAAGTGACGCTCGGCGCCAAGACGGCAGGGGCGGCTGCCGGCAGCGGACTCGTTCATCAAACGGCGATCGCCGCCTTCATTCTCTCCTGGGGAGGCCTATCCGTCCATGCGCAGGTCGTCAGTCTTCTCAGCCGGACAGCCCTGCGTTATAAGCCTTTCTTGATCGCCAGATTGGCGCACGGCTGCCTAGCCGTCCTCTTGGTTTACGCGTTGTGGAGCTATCTCGGCCCGGCCGTCTAACGTTGTGTTTGCCGGCATTTTCCGCTATGATCGAGGTAATATCCGACCGGAAGGGGCTAATGGGCTTTGAATTACGTCGTAGTGGACAGAGGCGATCAGCTGTCGAAGCAGCTGGCGGCGCGTTTTCATGAGCTGGCGAGCGCAAGCGGCATGACGCTGAACGAGAAGGCGCCAGAGATGGTCATCTCTATCGGCGGCGACGGCACGCTGCTGCAGGCATTCCATTCCTACAGCCACCGCATCGCGGAGGTTGCCTTCGTGGGCGTCCATACCGGCCATCTCGGCTTTTTCGCCGATTGGAAAGCAGACGAGCTGGAGGAGCTCGTTCGCATGATGACGGAGACCGCGCCTCGCATCATCCGTTATCCGCTGGCGCAGATCGAGCTGGACACGGCCGAGGGGATCGTGAAGCGCCTCGTGCTGAACGAATTCACGATCAAAGGCGTGGACGGCACGCTCGTCGCCCAGATTGATATCAACGACGAGCTGTTCGAGATGTTCCGCGGCGACGGTATCGTCGTCTCGACGCCTTCGGGCAGCACCGCTTATAACAAAAGCTTGGGCGGCGCGATCATTCACCCGTCGCTGGAAGCGATCCAGATCGCGGAGATCGCCTCCATCAACAACCGGGTATATCGGACGCTGGGCTCGTCCGCGATACTGCCCCAACATCACCATTGCGATATCATCTCACGCAAGCAGCAGCGCCTTCAGCTCTCGTTCGACCAGCTTAACATGATGAGCTCGGATATCCGCTCCATCCGATGCAGCGTGGCCGCGCATAAGATCAGCTTCGCCCGTTACCGGCCGTTCCCGTTTTGGACACGGGTTCGCGAAGCGTTCCTCGGCTACGACGTGAAATAATGAAACGGCGCGAGTCCAGCCCATTTTTCGTATATCTACAGGTCGTGAAGCCCTATAAGTGGCTGATCGGCCTGACGCTGCTTATAGGCGCCTTGAAGTTCGCGATTCCGCTCGCCTTCCCGCTTTTTCTGAAATACGTGATCGACGATATTTTGCTTTCGGGTGCGGCTCCGGAGGCCAAAGTCGCGCGGTTAATGAAGGCGATCGCGATCGCCTTCTTCGTGTTCGTCGTTCTTCGCTATCCGATCGAATATTTCCGCCAATATTTCGCCCAGATGACGACCAGCCGCATTCTGTTCGACCTGCGTTCCCGATTGCAGAGCCATCTGCAACGGCTGTCGCTTCGTTTCTACCAAAACCGTAAATCCGGCGAGATCATCTCCCGGATGATCAACGATGCCGAACAGACGAAGTCGCTAGTCGAAACGGGCTTGATGAACGTCTGGCTGGATATCTTTACGCTTATCTTGGCACTGGCGGTTATGTTCCATATGGATGCGATGCTCACCTTGGTCGCCATCGCCGTGCTTCCCTTCTACGGCGTCGCCGTCAAGAAGCTGTACCGACGGCTGCGGGAATACTCCCGCGCCAGAAGTCAAGCGCTGGCGGAGATGCAGGGGTATTTGAGCGAACACGTCAACGGCATTCCGGTCGTCAAGAGCTTCACATTGGAAAATTACGAGGAAGAACAATTTCGCCGCCGCAACCGCGCGTTCCTGGATCGCGCGCTCGCCCTGACCAGATGGAACGCGCTCACGCAATCGATCGTGAATACGCTGACGGAGATCGCGCCGCTGCTCGTGCTGGCCTACGGCGGCTACCTCGTGGCGATGAACAAGCTGTCGCTCGGCGGATTCGTGGCGTTCTACGGCTATCTTGACCGTCTCTACTCCCCGCTTCGCAGACTCGTGAACGCGTCAACCGAGCTGACGCAGGCGTCCGCTTCGCTTGAACGGGTCGTGGAGCTGCTCGAGGAGGAGCCCGAAATCAAGGACCGGCCAGACGCCGAGCCGCTCGCCCGCGCACGGGGAGAGATTGAATTTCGGGACGTGTCGTTCCGATATTTGGACGACGGCGACTGGGTGCTGCGACACATCAATCTCTATATTCCGGCCGGACATACGATCGCGCTCGTCGGCATGAGCGGAGGCGGCAAATCCTCGATCGTCAGCCTGCTCGCCCGCTTTTACGACGTTCAGGAAGGCGCCATCTCCATTGACGGGCGCGATATCCGGACCGTCACGCAGGACAGCCTCCGCGGCCAGATCGGCATGGTACTGCAGGATAATATCCTGTTCAGCGGCACCGTTCGCGACAATATCCGGCTCGGCCGCCCGGACGCTTCGGAGGAAGATATTCAAACCGCCGCCATCCAAGCGAGCGCGCACACCTTCATCGAAGGGCTGCCGGCCGGCTATGACACCGAGATCGGCGAACGCGGCGTAAAGCTGTCCGGCGGGCAAAAGCAGCGGATCGCCATCGCCCGCGTCTTCCTCAAGGATCCGGCCATCCTCGTGCTCGACGAGGCTACGTCCGCGCTGGATCTGGGATCGGAGCACGCCATCCAAGCGTCGCTCAAGGAGCTGGCCCATAACCGAACGACCCTCGTCGTCGCGCACCGGCTGTCCACCATCACGCATGCGGATCGGATCGTCGTAATCGAGCATGGCGCCATTATCGAACAAGGCAGTCACGATGAACTGATGCATGCGGACGGTGCTTATGCCCGCTTGTATCGGGTACAGCACCTTGAATAATTAGTTTACGGCCATCGTTTGGTCGCCAAGAAGACCGACCAAAAAAGCCATCCGCTGCCCGCAATGGGCGCCGGATGGCTTTTTGTTGTTTGTTTCACTAGGTATCGCTCTTATTCGCATTCGGATTCTGGTTCTGGTTTTGGTTCGGCTTCGATCCTGCCGCATTGTCGCGACTGCGCGACTGCTGGCCTTCGGAAGCGGCTGCGACCGGCGCCTTAGGCGGAAAATGCTGCCGCTTCTGACGTGGACGTTCGCCGCCGCTGCGGTCGCCGCCGGAGCTATGCCCGCTTTGTTGGCGGTTGTTGTCGCGATCTCCGCGCGAGCGGTCGCGATCCTTGTAATAAGGCTTGCGCCCTTCCTGCGCGCGCTCAGGACGGCCGCCGGACTCCGCGCGTTCCGGCGCCGGTCCTTGCTCGCCCCCGCGTTCCTGATCGCGGTCTTGGTCCCGCCGATTCGCATACGACGAGCGGTGCCCGTCGCGGCGGTGATCGTTACGCGGTCCACGAGGGCCTCTCGCGTGCTCTCGTCTCGGCACCGGCGTCTCGCCGCCCTCGGCAGCGGCTGCCGTCTGGGCGGCCGCTGCCGGCACGGCTTGACGATATGCGGATTCCGCATTATCTCCCGTACCGGTCAAGCGCTCCGACATATCAATCTCGTCGAGATAGATATCGCCTTCACTCTCGCCCTCGCGCTTCGCGCCGGTCTGCTTCTGCAATACGAAATAAGCGCAGCCGAAATTACAATATTCGTTAATATAGTCGGACATGCTCGAGAACGAGCTGCCTGCCGTCACTTTCGGATGCGTGTCGCGGAAGAAGCCTTTCAGCCGCAGCTGATTGTAACCCCAGTCCCCGATGACGTAATCGTAACGCTCCAGCACGTCGCTGTACCGGTTGCGGAACGCCTCGGGATTCCATCCGTTTTTGTGATCGTAAACCAGTTCATAGGTTCTGCCGCCGATATGGATCAATGCTGTTCGTCACTCCTTCTTACAGGGTCGCCGCCTGGGCCTTGGCTTCGCTTGCCGACTTGACCTGTTCATGCGCATGATACGAGCTGCGGACGAGCGGACCCGATTCCACGTGGCTGAAGCCCCGCTTCAAGCCCTCTTCCTTCAGCTTCGCGAACTCGTCCGGGTGAACGTAGCGCACGATCGGCATATGGTTCGGCGTCGGCTGCAGGTACTGGCCCAACGTCAGGATATCCACGTCTGCCGCGCGCAGATCGTCCATCGCCTGCAAAATTTCTTCGTACGTCTCGCCCACGCCGAGCATAATGCTGGATTTGGTCGGAATGTTCGGCTTCATTTGCTTCGCCCGTTTCAACAGCTCGAGCGAGCGCGGGTATTTGGCCTTGGCGCGCACGCGGTCTGACATCCGCGCCACGGTCTCGATATTGTGGTTCAGGATATTCGGGTTCGCATCCATGACGACGCGAAGCGATTCTTCGCTTCCCATGAAGTCGGGGATCAGCACCTCTACGCTGCATAAAGGCAAGCGTTCGCGAATCGCTTTCACCGTCTCGGCGAAGATCATCGCCCCGCCATCCTTCAGGTCGTCGCGAGCGACGGAGGTGACGACGCAGTGGCGAAGTCCCATCTGCTCGGCCGCCTCGGCGACGCGCTTCGGCTCTTCCAGATCCAACTCTGTCGGCATGCCGGTCTTCACCGCGCAGAAGCGGCACGCGCGCGTGCAAATATCGCCAAGGATCATGAATGTCGCGGTCCGGTTCGCCCAGCATTCGTAAATGTTCGGACAGCGCGCTTCCTCGCATACGGTGTGCAGTTTTTTCGAGCCCATCATATCTTTAATTTCGGCGTAGTTTCCACCGGTCGTAAGTTTGATCCGAAGCCAGTCCGGCTTTGGTAGCGCCTGCTGTTTCGTCTTCATGGTCATACCCGCTTTCTTGTCCATTACGTGTTTGTTCCATCGTTTTATTATAAGGTAGTGGAGGCCTCCAGCGCAAAGAGAGATTTGTCGCTAAAGGCGTTAGCTTGGTTCCTTTTCATCCCTGGGGACGATTCCAAGGTTTCGAAAGCCATCTTCCGAATAGGTCTAAGGTCTATGATATCCTTTATGGACACACTTCACCTGTATGCCCGAATTTGGAGAGAGTCATGTAATCACAAGTAAGGACGAATTGATGCATCCTGATGGACAAAGGCTAGAAGCGCGCGCCAATGTCGGTGCCGCTTCTAGCCTGTTTCGTTTTCGGATAAAAAACGGCCGATTGCAAATGCTATCGACTATCCTCATGCATGATGAATTGACTCCACTTTCGCAGCCAGGAGGTGACTCGCGTTTTGAAAAGCAATCGGTTGCTGCGGTTATCGGCGGCGCTCTGCGCGCTTTGCCTGCTGCCCCTAACGAATGACCAAGCTTGGGCGGGGGAAGCCAAGCCGCAGATGAAACTCGCAGCGGACGAGCGTTACGTCTCGGCCAAGGTCCCTGCACATAGCGGCGGCGTCGCGCAGGAAGCGGCCGACCCATTCGAGAAACGCCGCGAGTTGTACGAATGGATGGGCGCGACGACCCATATTCCGTGGTATAGGCTAGCCGCCATCGACCAGTACGAGCGTACCATCACGAAGGCCAGACCAAAATCGCGCGGCCAGCTCGGCCAGTGGATCGGCATCTATATGTCCGACGAGGACTGGGCCGGCGCCTTGAACCCCAACCTCGAAGACGAGCTGCCCGGCACAATCCGGTGGTTCAACGGACTCGGTAAGGACGGCGACGGCGACGGGCTGGCCAAGCGGACGAGCGACGCAGACCTGCTGTACGCGGTCGCCAGCCATATGATGCAATTCGGACCGTCTAATGATGATTTCGCGATCGCGTGTTGGCAGTTCTACCACAATACGAGAGCCGTTCAGCGAATCGGACAATTCGCCAAAATCTACGAGACATACGGCAAACTCGACTTGGAAGGACACGCCTTCCCGCTCCCGATCGGGAGCCACTATTCCTACCGGGGCACATGGGGCACCAAGCGAAGCTGGGGCGGCTACCGAATCCACGAGGGAACGGATATTTTCGCCGATTATGGACTTCCGGTACGCAGCACGACATACGGCATCGTGGAGACGAAGGGGTGGAACCCTTACGGCGGCTGGCGCATCGGCGTACGCGATCTGAACAATATTTACCACTATTACGCCCATCTGTCCGGTTATGATAAAACGGTGCAGGTCGGCACCGTCGTCAAGCCCGGCCAGACGTTAGGTTGGGTCGGAAGCTCAGGCTACGGCAAGCCCGGCACGTCAGGGAAGTTCCCGCCCCATCTTCACTACGGTGTCTACCGCGACCGGGGGTTAATCGAGTGGTCGTTCGATCCTTACCCGCTGCTGCACCGGTGGGAGAAGGAAGAAGCACGGCGTTTGCGCAAGAAAAAATAACGTTAGCTTCAGCCTCCGCAAGACAATAGGCGCAATCCGGCGCGAAAACGCCGGGCTGCGCCTTTTGCTTGCTGCCCCTAACAACCTTATAATAAACGCACTTTATTGCCTTGACACCACGTCAAGAGGCCTTATTCCGCGCCTCCGTTGGGCGGGCTCTCTGATGCAGCATTCTCTTCCTGGGCATGAGCTTCGTCAGACTGCGCGCCTTCGTCAGTTGCCGCTTCGCCTTCGATCTCTTGCATGTCCAGTTCTTCATCCGAGAGTTCCGGCACCGTCGTCGTGACGCCGTCGGCATTGCCGGAAGGCAGCGTGATGCTCGGCGCGCCTTGGGCCGAATCGCCGACCGGATTACCTTTGTTATCGTAATAATACATGGGTACGTCGCCTACAACGAGCAAGTACGATATCGGGATTTCGGTCTCGACCATCTCCGGCTTCGTGTCGAACGGAATGATGATGGAGACTTCCGCGATGATCCGCATGTACACCTCGACGAGAATGTTATTGATGCCCGCTTCCTTCTGCCTGGTGAATAAATCGACCTTGACGGAGCCGAGCGGTTCGAACTTGACCGGCACGCGCGGGCCGAACGACGCAATGATCGCGCTTCCGAGCGCTTGGCCGACGGGCACGTGCTCCGGAATTTCACCCAGCTCGCCTAACGTATCCTGCACGGTCTGCGTCGTCTCCGACCGGATCCGCATATGTTCGGAATAATTGATCATGAAGCCGGATGTTTTCCCGGATGCGTTCATTTTCCAGTCTATGAGCTTCTCCGTCTCCGTCCCGCCCGCTACTTGCTCGGTGATCGCTTTATTAATCGCCTGTGTCGCGACCTGTTTCACCCGAATCGTGGCAACGTTCATAAGCGGTCCCTTCAGGTTGCGCTCCACGAATACGAAAAATTGAAAGAGCAGCACCGCGGCAAGCGCAAGCATAATCAGCCAAAATTGTTTGCGCCCAAGGCGCGGCAATCCCAGCTTGCCCCGCTTCCCCCTTCTGCTGCGCCAACCTCGCCTTCCCCACCTTGCCATATGATCGGCGGCTCCTTTCTTCAGATCTCGTCCGCGCTCTCCATCACAGCTTATGCACGGTCCGTCCAAAAAAGAAGAAGCCCTCGCGTAAGGCGGATGCGCGAACGGGGCAGGGAAAATTTCACCAATTTTTGAAGCGAGCCCCCTCAAACAAGCGAAATTGTCCGAATATTATACGTACATGACTGCAGCCAACGACTTTCCACTCTTGTATTTCAAAAAAAAAGAATCACCCACTATTTGTAAGCGGATGATTCTTATGGTAATGGACTCGCAGGCCATCAGCTCGCGAGCGCCTACTTTATGGAATCTTTAGCATGGGTTGAAAATCGGTGAAACCCGCGCAACTACGGGCTATTGGAAGCTTTCTCCACCCCCGCCGCAAGGTTTCGGAGCATTTTGTATGCCAGCATACAGTTTCAAAATGAGCCGTCATGTACAATAATAGTAATGAGTTTAGTTAACGATTAACGGCGATAGATCGTGAACTGTTTGTTCTTGACGCTGATTAATTGTTCGTCCTGCAGCTCGATCAACATCTTGGAGACCGACTCTCGTATGGAGCCTACCATATTCGCCAGCTGCTGATGAGTCAGCTTAAACGGGATCATCATGCCGCCGTCGACGGGTACGCCCTTCTCGTCCGCCATGCGGACAAGCACTTTATGAAGTCTGGTTTTCAAATCCAGAAAGGTTAAATCGTAGATTTGTTCATTGGCGTTGCGGAGACGCTCCATGGTTTCTTCCAGCAGCTTCAGGCACATTATGGGGTTACTTTCCAAGAAATACATAAAGTCTGTTCGGCTTAACGTGTACAACATCCCGGTTTCAATTACTTCAGCCGTTGCAGATCGCGGCATCCCTTTCCGAATCATGGCCATTTCCCCAAAATAGTCGCCTTCATGCAGAAGAGCCAGCGTAATTTCGCGCGATTCGTCAACCCTGAAGATTTTCACCAGCCCGCTGTCAATGACAAAGCACTCGTCCCCCAAGTCGCCTTCCATGAACAGGATCGTGCCTCGGGTATATGTTCTTTTTTTGAAGAGCGGTTCGATGGCTTTCAGTTCTTCCAGATCGAGCCCTTCAAAAATCGGAATGCTCTTGAATAAATTGTGAAACATCACCATGATCGGTTCACTCTTCCTGTGCTGGTGTTTAATCACATTGCGTGATGAGAATTCTTCTCGGTTGAGTTGGCCAGAAGATAGGAAAATGCATAAGATTAGGCGAATTTTTACAAGAAATGAGCCGAGCTTAACAAAGCGATTAAAATCGGATGCTATGCTAGATCCAGTCGATATGTCGTACATGCTTTATATATGGGAGCTAAGAAACCGTCATCTGTATGTGGGCACTTGGATGCGGTGGAGCTAGTAGTGCAACCGACCATCTCTCATTTATATGGGGGTGGTCTATCTTTTTTCAGGAGGAATTATAACTATGAATGAAAAAATCGTTATTCCCGCGGAGAAAATCATCGAGCACCTGGGTATTTCGAATAAGTTCTTCGAGGCCTGGAAAACATTGAATCTTAACACCGAGGAACAACATCCGTCCGCTGGGTCCGAGAAGCAAGTCATGTAACAAAGCCGCCTAGGCAACACGCGTCCTACTTTCGGACTACTACTCCTTCATTCTACACAATATTTTTCGTCATGAAAAGACTTAATTTTACAAGAGGAGCAGCCCCGACGCTCCTCTTCTTCGCCTTACTCCATTTTAGATGATTACTCTTAGGATATGTACGTCGCCCACCTTGCTTAAGTCGATGAACTCGTCCTCTAGTCGCACCAGCGGCCTCTCCAACGAATGCGGATTCAAAAAAACCACTTCGCCCGACCTGCCATCCGACAGCACGACCTTCCGGCCGACCATGCGGCCAACCATGTTTTCCAGGAAAATCGACACGATCTGCGGATCGAAAACGCCGAATTTGCCGAGCCGAATTTGATTCAATATGTCGTAGAACGGAAGCGGCTCATGATAGGGCCGCCGCGAAGACATGGCATGAAAGACGTCGGCCACGGCAACGATTCGGCTAAGCGGATCGATCTGCTCCGCCGTTAGTCCCAGCGGATAGCCGCTCCCGTCGCTGCGTTCATGATGCTGCAGCGCCGCAAGCGCGACTCTGCTGTTCAGTCCGGTCGTCCCTTTCAGCATCTCGTAGCCGATTACCGTATGCTGCTTGACGATCGCGTACTCCTCGGACGTGAGCTTGCCGGGCTTGTTCAATATTTCCGATGGAATTTTAATTTTGCCGACATCGTGCAGCGTGGCGGCCATAGCGAGTACCGAAAGCTCCGTCTCGCTTAGGTTCATCCACCTGCCAATCAGCGTCGCAAGCACGCCGACCCCGATATTATGTTCGTAGGTATAATCGTCTTTAGCCCTGATCGACTCGAACAAGCCGAATACGTCCGGCTCTTCCGCCGCTTGCTGCACGAGCGGGAGCACCTCGTCCCGCAGTTCCATCACCGGGATTTTACGCGTTTCCTGCATCCTGGCGAATAGCGCCTTCGAAGCCTTGACCGCCTGGCGTACCGCTGCGTCTTGCGTGCCGCCCCCCGATTCCGGGCGGCGCTGCGAGCCCCGCGGATGCTGAACGTAGACGAGCGAATACGGGTCGATCCCGTGTTTAGCCAAGAGGGCCGTATGTCTTTCTTCCAAAACGGTGTGTGCCGGTATAATCGTTAATCCGTATGCGGTTGTCACGTCGTTCTTCAGTTTGAGTCCCAATAAGCTGTCCATACCCGATTCCCCCAAAGCTGCGTGCATCCCTTCTCGTCATGTGGTCATGCGGTCATGCTCATACAGATGTTACCATTATACCAAATTTCGGTGCAATGCGACGATATCACTAGAAAATTTGTCATAAATTAGGCCTATAGGATTCTATTATTTTCCCATTGCAGGGAACCAAAAATGGCCGGCACCGTTATTTCGGCACCGACCATTGATTCCGTTATTCTATTACTCGATCGTCATATCTGAATCTACATCGCGTATAGGACAAGCAGCTCTTCCGTCGTCTGCTCGGCTTCCACGGCTTCATCCTCAATGCCCAACGCTTCCCAGCATGCGATGCATTTCCGCTCGGTATCGCATTCATGCGCTTCATGGCACGTGTAGCAGAACTGAAGCAGGTTTCTTGTCGTCCGGGTCTCTTTCGGATCAAATGGCATCATCATGATCGCCTCGTTTCGGAATAATATGGACCTATGAGCCTAGCTTCGCATTAATGAGCGGCTTGCGGCGGGATGGGATTGACCGGCGTCGCTTCCCCGCCGCGGCCTTTGCGCTGAAAGCGAACATGCTTGCGAAGGAAAGGCAGCAGGTAATAATCAAGTCCGAAGCGGCCCGCGTTCGCGCCGGCGATCATGACGATTCCGCCGAGCAAGATCAGCCAAGGGTTCGTGCTTACCGTGCCGGCGAAGAGAAACATGAAGTTCATCAGCAGACCGAAGAACGCGGCCGTCGCGGTCAATCCGCCGACGATCAAGCCGAGCCCGACCAGCGTTTCGCCAAGCGGGATGACGATATTAATGATTTTCACGTTCGGCAGCGCCGCATGTTCGATGAATTTCATGAAGGTCGGATAAATGAGCTCGCCCGTTGCGCGGTCCGCGACGGGGTTCGCGATCGCTCCCTTCAAGAAGCCCGCGGCGTCGAAGCCGTCCTTCAGTTTGTGGATGCCGGCATCGAGCCATTGCCAGCCGACATAGATTCGAAGCAGGACCAGCAGCCCGGCGGCGTACACGTTCTCGCGCAGAAATTTCATCATGACACTCACTCCTTGGGTTATGTGAATTTATTCACATAGTGTGGTAGAGTTAGCGAAGCCGCCTGTCGATGACGCCCTGCTTTGCTCGCTGCCGGCAGCCGCTGCTTCCTCTTATGCTTTTAGTTTACGCGATCCGATCCATGACCGCTGTGATGGATCTCACATCCGATTGAAGAACAAGGCGATTTCTCTGACCGCGTTATCCGGCGAATCCGAACCGTGGATGACGTTCTCTTCGACATCCACGCCGTAGTCGCCGCGTATCGTGCCTGGAGGCGCGGCTGCTGGATCGGTTGGTCCGATCAGCGATCTCACGTTCTTGACGGCCCCCTTGCCTTCCACGATCATCGCAAATACCGGACCGGATGTAATGTAGTCCACGAGATCGCCGAAGAACGGCTTGTCTCTCAAATGTCCGTAGTGCGTCTCGGCGATTTCCCGCGACACGTTCATCATCTCCGCCCAAGCTAACGAAAGGCCCTTCTCTTCGAATCGGTTGACGATTTTGCCGATCAATGCGCGTCTTACGCCATCGGGTTTAATCATAACGAATGCTTTCTCGGTCATCTGCATCATCTCCTCTTGGTAGTACTATACCCCAATCCGGCATCCGCGGCTGTGCGCCACGTCACAACTATGTTGACTCTCCCGGCAGACGCAGCGTCACAATGCATCCTTCGCCCGGAGCGGATTCCACGGACAGCGTCCCGCCCGCGATTCGCGCCCGCTCGGCCATGCTGGACTGACCGACGCCCTTGGCGGCCGCGCTCGTATCGAAGCCTCTTCCGCGGTCAGCGATGCGCGCGACAACCTCGCCGTCCCGCTCCGCAATGCTAATTTCGGCTTCGTCGACGTCGGCGTATTTGGCGATGTTCGTCAGCGCCTCCTGCACGATGCGGTAGATGACCGTTTCGGCAGCTATGCCGAGCCGGCCGCGCAGACGACAGTCGAACGCCACCTTGATGCCGTAATGCGACGCGTAATTGTCGATATAGGTGCGCAAGGCCGGCACGATGCCGAGATCGTCCAATACCGACGGCCGCAGCTCCCACGCCAGTCCCCGCACCTCTTCCATTATGCCGGCAACCTGCTCGCGGATCATGGAGAGCTCCCGCTTCTCCGGCGCTTCGGCAGAGATGACGCGGTCCAGCCCGATCAGCAGCGAGAACAGGCTTTGCCCGATCCCGTCGTGCAGCTCGCGGGAAAATTTGCGCCGCTCCTCCTCCTGTACCGTCATCACCTTGGCCAGCGTCTCCTGCAGCTCTTCTTCCACCTTCTTCAGCCGGGTGACCTCGTTGCGAATAGCCAAAAACTGATACGGTTTTCCTTCCTCGTCCACGAAAGGAACGATCGTCGTGTTCACCCAGTAATGGGAGCCGTCCTTCGCCCGATTGCGAATGTCTCCCCGCCATACCTTCCCGGCCTGAATCGTCTCCCACAGGTCGCGCATGAACGCTTTGCCATGGTAGCCGGAGTTGAGAAGCCTATGATCCTGTCCGAGCAGCTCTTGGCGCGGGTACTTCGAAATTTCGCAAAATTTTTCGTTCACGTATTGAATTTTGCCTCTATGGTCCGTGACGGCGACGATCGAGGATGCGTCGAGCGCCGCTTTGACGTCGGCGAGCTGTTTGAGGGACTGTCTCAACTCGGCGCGGAACGCGCCTTCTCCCAGCTCCTCGTCCAAGCGGGCGAGCAGCGCCTCGACGTGCTCGGCGATGACGTCTCGTTCCGGATACATCGGATCGTTAGTCAAACTGCAGCAGTCCTTTCTTCATCGCGTATTTGATCAGCTCCGGCCGCGTTTTCAGTCCGAGCTTCTCCATGACGTTGCTCTTGTGGGTTTCCACCGTCTTGACGCTAATCACGAGCTGCTCGGCGATTTCTTTGTTCGCGTAGCCTTGAGCCGCCAGCGCCAGCACTTCCTTCTCCCGCTCGGAGAGCGTATCGAATACGTCCGAGCTCTCGCCTCGCTTCATGCGCTCCACGTATTCGTTCATGAGCCGCTTCGTGGCGGTCGGATACAGGTAGGCGTCGCCCTTGGCGACGGAGCGGATCGCGGTGAGCAGCTCCTCGTGCGGCGCGCTCTTGAGTACGTATCCGGCGGCGCCCGCGTTAATCGCCCGGAACAAATATTCATCGTCGTCGTGCATGGTCAAGATGAGAACGGCCGTCTCCGGCATCCGTTCCTTGAGCTCCGCGGCGGCCGTCAGGCCGTCTTTGCCATGAGGCATGCTCAGATCCATCAAGATGACATCCGGACGCAGCGATTCCGCCGCGCGTATGCCTTCATCGCCGTCGGAAGCTTCGCCGACGACCTCGATATCGTCCTTGCCGCCGAGCAGCAGCCGCATCCCGGAGCGAACCATGGCGTGATCGTCCACGATCAAAATTTTTATCATTCCGATCCCTCTTTCCGCTGTTCACGCAGCCCGCTCTAACCGAAGTCGCCGTCAAGGAGGCCGGTTAGCAGCCCCGAATCTCGGAATTCCTCCCCGATTCGCGATATCGCGAACTTCTCGTAGGCTTCCCTTCCTCTCCTGCCGAACAACAGGATGCCGGCTGCCGGACCCGTGTCGCTCTCGATCAGCGGACAGGCGATACCCGACGCGAGCCGTTCGGCGAGCATGACGGGACACGCTTCCAGCAATTCTGCGTTTTCTCCATCGTTAACAGTGTATACCGTCCCGTGCCGCAGCACCATACCGCCGAGTCCGACCCCCGGTTTAATTTTCATCTGCCCGACTTTCCCGTTGCGACCGCCGAGGACGATCTGCCAGCGCATGGCGCGGTCGTCCGACGCCGGAAGCGCGATCGCGGCGAAGTCGCTGCCGTTGCGCTCCCGAAGCCGCTCCAATTCCAATGCCAGGTGCTCTCTTATATTCGAACCGTTCACTGGTTTTTCACCTTTCTTTCCGCCGGTTGACCCAGGTTCAGTTATTTTCTATCTATATTGTAAAAGTTCCGCGGGAACTTGTATGTAAGGGAACTCCCCCATTCACCGCTCAGGGAATTCCGCAAGTGAAGAACGCAACAAGCGGCGGCGCCCGAGAGTCGATCTCGCTGGCGCCGCCGCTTGCGCAAGGACGGTTATGATTTTCGGATATAAGCGAGGGCGTACAATCCGCCGACGAAGAGCGAGCCGCCGACCGCGTTGCCGAGGTACACGGGCACGAAATTGTACAGCCAATCGAGCCATCCCGCTTCGCCCGCGAAGATCGCCGCAGGAATCAGGAACATGTTGGCGACGACGTGCTGGAAGCCGAGCGCGACGAAGGCCATCGTCGGAAACCAGACCGCTACGGCGAATCCCGCTCCGTCCTTCGAGCCGTTCGCCATCCATACCGCTAACGAGACGAGCCAGTTGCAGCCAATGCCGGATATGAACGCGACGAGGAACGACTCCTCCAGCTTGCCGCTCGCCAGCGCAACCATTCGCGCGAGCGCCGGACCGTGTTCGGTCAACCCCGCGAGATGTCCGAACACGTAAGCAACAAAGAGCGCCCCCGCCATATTGCTGACGGTGATCACGCTCCAATTCGCCGCCCACTTGCGCCAGGTCAATTTGCCCGCAAAGCAAGCGAGCGGGACCGCCATCATATTGCCGGTCAGCAGCTCCCCGCCTGCGCCTAGACAAAGGATCAGGCCCAGCGGGAACACCGCCGCGCCGATGAAGTTGTTCATGCCGCTCCACGATTCGGGGATGCCCGCGCTCACCTTAATGGCGAGCAGAAAGCCGAGCGCGATGAAGGCACCGGCCGCGAAGCCGAGCACCGCCTGGGCTCGAAGCGGCAGCGACGCTTTCTTGACGCCCATCTCGACGGCAAGATTGGCTAATTGTTCCGGTTTCGTGTATCCCATTCTCTATCTCCCCCCGCTCTGTTATGAGCCGAGTATACGCCCGCAGCCGGGGGAGAAGCTGTGAAATTTCTCACGTGCGGTTGCCGCACCGGTCATCCCTTGCGCCCGTCATCGTCCTTTTTGATGCTCCCTACATGCGGCAAATCTCTTTCGGACAGTTCTCGCAATGGCATACATCCCGCAAATAATGGAGATCCTTGATCAAGAAGTGTCCGTCCGCGTATTGAATCACGTCTTCCTTCTTCAGGTCGCTCAGCATCCGGTTGACGCTCTCGCGCGTGGCGCCGATCATATCGGCCATCTCGGTATTGTTGATCTTCAGGTCGATGAAGATGCCGCCGTCCTTGTCTTTGCCGTACGAATTGCTAAGCCGGATGAGCAGCGAGCACAGCGCGCCGGTCTTGCCGAACATCATCAGATCGCGGAATTTGGTCTGTGTCAGCCGGTGCATCAGCCCCATCCATTTCATAAACTCCACCGCCAAATCCCCGTGCTGCCACAACAGCACCTCGAGGTCTTTGCGCTGAATGACGCCGACTTTCGCATCCTCGGTTACTTCCGCGCTGAAGCCGTGCACGGAGTCCTGGAACGGGTCCACTTGCCCGATGAGATCGCCCTTCTGATGCAAGTACAGCGTCAGCGTCCGACCGCTGTCCGACGATTTGGTCGTCCTGACCCGGCCGCCGAAAAGAAAGAACAATTTATCCGCCTTATCGCCTTCCCAAAACAGACAGCTGCCTTTCTCGACCTGTTTGATATACATGATGCCCTTAAGCAGTTCGAAGCTTTCATTTGACAAGATCGGCTCCAAGCCCTCCGCGCGATTCACCATCATTCCCATTCTCATCCGTCCCCTTTCAAGCCCCGACCGGCTTCCTTGTTGCCTCTATCATATCGCGGCGCGGCCTTCGCCGAACATCGGGGGCTCCACTGATCTTTGCGGCGGGTTTCCCCCCGCTTCGCTGTGAGGGAAATCACAATTTAGACAGGTAATTTGCTCCAATCGCCTTCTTATTCCACCGAACGTATGCGGGAAAACCCTGATAACCCCGGCGGATCGCCGGAAGGTACCTACGCAAAAAAGGCGCAAAATGCGCCTTCTTTGCCAACTATTACAGCACGATATGTTTCCTGGCCCGGTCGATGACTTCCCTGGCCCGCCGAATGTCCCGTTCCGTCGGAGTCGGCACGCCCTCCAGCGGGTATTCGCGGCCGAGCGCCTGCCACTTGTAGACCCCCATGCGATGGTAGGGCAGCAGTTCGAGCTTCTCGACGTTGGAGAGCAGCGAGATGAATTCGCCCAAGGCGTTCAGATCCTCCGCATTATCCGTAATGCCCGGAATGAGCACGTGCCGGATCCACGCCGGCTTGCCGATCGTGGACAGCCAGCGGGCGAATTTCAGAATGCGGTCGTTCGGCTGGGAGGTCAGCCTTTCGTGCTTCTTCTTGTTCATCTGCTTCAAATCGAGCAGCACGAGGTCGGTATATTCCATCAGTGTCGCCGCGTGGGACGTCTCGCAGAATCCCGAGCTGTCCAGCGCGGTATGCAGCCCGAACCGCTCCTTGCACGCCTTGAACAGCTCGGCGACGAAAGGGGCCTGCAGCGTCGGTTCTCCGCCCGTCACCGTAATGCCGCCGCCCGAGCCTTTGTAATAGGCCAGGTACGGCTCGATTTCCGCTAAAATCTCCTCCACCGTGACTTGGCGGCCTCCTGCCGTGTCCCAAGTATCGGGGTTATGGCAAAACTGGCATTGCAGCGCGCAGCCCTGCATGAACAGGACGAAGCGGATGCCGGGGCCGTCCACCGTCCCAAAGGTTTCCATTGAATGTATACGGCCTTTCATGCGGGCCACGCTCCTTTCCATGATGCACGTCTAGCTGTCAAATTTCCCCGTGGAACGTGCGGCTGATGACGTCGAGCTGCTGCTCTCTCGTCAATTTGATAAAGTTGACCGCATAACCCGAGACGCGAATGGTCAGCTGCGGATATTTCTCCGGATGCTCCATGGCGTCGAGCAGCTGCTCGCGGTTAAAGACGTTCACATTCAGATGGTGGCCGCCGCTTGCCGCGTAGCCGTCCAGCATCGCCGCCAAGTTGTTGAAGCGGACCGCGTCCTCCCGTCCGAGCGCCTTCGGAATGATCGAGAACGTGTTCGAGATGCCGTCCAGGCTGTGCTCGTATGGCAGCTTCGCCACCGAAGCGAGCGAGGCGAGCGCGCCTTTGCGGTCGCGGCCGTGCATCGGGTTGGCGCCTGGCGCGAACGGCTGGCCGGCTTTGCGGCCGTCCGGCGTGCTGCCGGTCTTCTTCCCGTACACGACATTGGAGGTAATCGTCAGCACCGACATCGTCGGAATCGCGTTGCGATAAGGCTTATGCTGACGCAGCCGGTTCATGAAGCCCTCCGCCAATTCGACGGCCATCGTGTCGACGCGGTCATCGTTGTTGCCGTACATCGGGTAGTCGCCCTCGATCTCGAAGTCGACCGCGATGCCCTGTTCATTGCGGACCGGACGTACCTTTGCATAGCGGATCGCGCTCAAGCTGTCGGCGACAACCGACAGACCCGCGATGCCGCATGCCATCGTCCGGACGATATCCCGGTCGTGCAAGGCCATCTCGATGCGTTCGTAACAGTATTTGTCGTGCATGTAGTGAATGACGTTGAGCGTGTTCATGTACAGCTGCGCCAGCCAGTCTTGCACCGTGTCGAAGCGGGCTTTGACTTCTTCATAGTCCAGCACGTCGGACGTGATCGGCGCAAGCTTCGGCCCGATCTGCGCGCCGAGCTTCTCGTCCACGCCGCCGTTGATCGCATACAGGAGCGCTTTGGCCAAGTTGGCGCGGGCGCCGAAAAATTGCATTTGCTTCCCGATCCGCATCGCGGATACGCAGCAGGCGATGCCGTAGTCGTCGCCAAAGTAAGGGCGCATCAGGTCGTCGTTCTCGTACTGGATCGAGCTCGTCTCCGCCGATACCCGCGCGCAGTATTGCTTGAAGTTGTCCGGCAGTTTCGTCGACCACAGAATCGTCAGGTTCGGCTCCGGCGCCGGTCCCAGGTTATAGAGCGTATGCAGGAACCGGTAGGAGTTGCGCGTCACGCGCGTCTTGCCGTCCACGCCCATCCCCCCGACGGATTCGGTCACCCAGGTCGGGTCTCCGCTGAACAGTTCGTTGTAATCCGGCGTCCGCAGGAATTTCACGATCCGCAGCTTCATGACGAAATGGTCGACCAGCTCCTGCGCTTCGCTCTCCGTCAGCGTGCCTTCTTGCAGGTCGCGCTCGATAAAGATGTCGAGGAAGCTGGACACCCGGCCAAGGCTCATCGCCGCGCCGTTCTGCTCCTTGATTGCCGCCAAATAAGCAAAGTACAACCACTGCACCGCTTCTCTCGCGTTCACAGCCGGCAAAGAGATATCGAAGCCGTACGAAGCGGCCATCTTCTTCAGCTCGGCGAGGCTGCGGATCTGCTCGGACAGCTCCTCGCGGAGGCGAATGACGTCCTCGGTCATCGCATCGACCTCGAGCTCGAGCTGCTCCTCCTTCTTGCCGGCGATGAGCCGGTCCACGCCATACAGCGCCACGCGCCGGTAATCGCCGATGATGCGACCGCGTCCGTAGGCGTCCGGCAGGCCGGTGATGATGCCCGCCCGGCGAGCGGCCCGCATCTCCGTCGTGTAAGCGTCGAATACCCCTTGATTATGCGTCTTGCGGATTTCCGTGAAGAGACGGTCGAGCTCTGGATTCAACTTATAGCCGTACGCCTCGCAGGCATCAGCCGCCATCCGGATGCCGCCGTACGGCTGCACGGACCGCTTCAGCGGCGCGTCGGTCTGCAAGCCGACGATGCGCTCCCGCGTCTCGTCGATGTAGCCAGGTTCATGCGAGGTGATCGTGGATACCGTATTGACGTCGATATCGTGAACGCCGCCCCGCTCGCGCTCTTCCTTCAGCAGCTCGCTGACTCGCTCCCACAAGGAAACGGTAGCTTCCGTCGGACCGGCGAGGAACGTCTCGTCGCCTTCGTACGGCGTTAGGTTCCGCTCGATGAACGAGTTGACGTCGATCTTCGCCTGCCAATTCCCTTCCGCGAAGCCCCGCCATGCTCCCTGCCGATTCAGCCCTTCTTTGACTTCCTGCTCTTTCATCGCCATGAATAAGCACCTCCGTTGTTCTATACCTCTAAATTAACGGTTTTACAGCCGTTTCACTATGACATTGCTCACACTTCGGCGCGATTTTATGAGATATCCGCGTTTGGCCGACGTCTCCGCTTGGTCGGCGGCGATGCGCGCCCAATCCTCGGACGACTGGATCGCGCGCACGAACCGGCTGCTGATGCCGCGGGACCGGAATTCGGCTTCCTCCAGCGGCTTCCAGCGGATCGTCTCCAGCAGATCGGCCTTCGTCGTGCTGCCTTGGCTGAGCAAGGCTTCCAGCTGGCTAGCGCAGTCGCGGTCGTATATGCCGTGCAGCGGATGAGGGGCGCCCTCCACCAACGGAAGAATGGCGTCAATGCCTCCCGTCTGCCGCTCCCAGAGCAGCTTGGCGGCGGCCGCCGAAGGGTAAGGCATGTGGCAGCCGAGCAGCCAGACGGACCGGTTCTTCGCGAGCGCGAGGCCGGCGTGCATGCCGCTCATCGGGCCGCTGCCGGGGTAGTAGTCGCTAATGATGCGTATGCTCCGGTCGACCACGCGAAGGAAAGCCCCCGGCTGGTCGGTGACGATCGTGATGTCGCTGCAGCATGCCTGCATTTCCCGGATTTGCTTCTGAATGAGCATTTGGCCCTCTAACTCATAGAAGGCGCGATTCTCTCCTTGGGTGGCGGCATGCTCGCCTCCCGCCAATATGACGCCGGACAGCATAGGGATCATTCCTTTCGTTATCGAATGGCGGCGTACGCCCGCCCTACCATTACACCATGGCCAGGAGCGGCGCGCAGTGAGTTCCGTCACGGCCGCAACCAATCAAAAAGCTGCCGATCTCACAGATCGGCAGCCGGGCGATGCAAACGCGGTTAGAATCTGCCGTAGAAGGCATTGCGGTAAACGTCAGCCAGCTCCGTCACGAGCGGCATGCGCGGATTCGCGGTCGTGCACTGGTCCTCGAAGGCGCGGTCGGCCAGGTAGTCGACCTTCGCCTCGAAATCGGCCGGATCGAATCCGAGATCCTGGAACTTCTCCGGAATGCCGAGCGACGCGTTCAGCTTACGGATGGCCTCGATCAGGCTGTTCACGCCTTCCTCCGTCGTGCGGGCCGGCAGGCCGAGCATACGGGCGATCTCGGCATAACGCTCATCGGCGACGAAATGGCCGTATTTCGGGAAAGAAGCGAATTTCGTCGGCTTCTGCGCGTTATAGCGGATGACGTGCGGCATTAGAATCGCGTTCGTGCGGCCGTGGGCCGTATGATACTGGCCGCCCCACTTGTGCGCCAAGCTATGATTGATGCCGAGGAACGCGTTGGCGAATGCCATGCCCGCGATGGTCGAGGCATTGTGCATTTTTTCGCGCGCGGTCGGATCCGCTTCATGATGGGATTTCTCCAGGTTCTGGAATACGAGCCGAATCGCATGCAGTGCCAATCCGTCCGTGTAATCGCTCGCCATGACCGATACGTAAGCCTCGATCGCATGGGTCAGCACGTCCATGCCGGTGTCCGCCACGGCGATCTTCGGCAGGCTGTAGACGAATTCCGGATCGATGATCGCCACGTCCGGCGTCAGCTCGTAATCGGCGAGCGGGTATTTCGTATGGCCGTCTTTCTTATCGGTGATGACCGCGAAGGAGGTCACTTCCGATCCGGTGCCGGAGGTCGTCGGGATCGCGACGAACTTCGCCTTGTCGCCCAGGCGCGGGTATTTGTACACGCGCTTGCGGATATCCAGGAACTTCTGCTTCAGCGAATGGAAACTCGTGTCCGGGTATTCGTAGAACAGCCACATCGCTTTGGCCGCGTCCATCGGCGATCCGCCGCCGAGCGCGATGATGCAGTCGGGCTTGAAGCTATCCATCAGCGCCGTGCCTCGTTCGACAGTCTCGACCGACGGGTCCGGTTCGACGTCCGAGAACACTTCGATCGCGACCGGGTTCGTCCGTTTGCGCAGGTAATACTCCAGCTTCTCGACGTAGCCGAGCTTCACCATCATCGCGTCGGTCACAACCAGCACGCGGGAGATGTCCGGCATTTTCTCCAAATATTGCGTCGCGCCTTTCTCGAAGTAGATCTTCGGCGGAATTTTGAACCACTGCATATTGACCGTCCGGTACGCGACGCGCTTGATGTTGAGCAGGTTCACGGCCGAGACGTTGGATGTCGTCGAGTTATGGCCGTAGGAGCCGCAGCCGAGCGTAAGCGAAGGCAGGTTGGTGTTGTACAGATCGCCGATCGCGCCGTGCGTCGAAGGCGAGTTGACGATAACGCGGCCCGTCTTGAGCCGTCTGGCGAACGCCTGCACGACCGCATCGTCGTTCGAATGGATGACCGAGGAGTGGCCCAAGCCCCCGAAGGCGACCACTTCCGCCGCGCGGTCGATGCCCTGCTGCGCGTTCTTGACTTTATAGCAGGCCAGCACGGGGCTGAGCTTCTCGGCCGACAGCGGGAAGGAAGGACCTACGCCCGCGAGCTCGGCGACGAGAATCTTCGTCTCCCGCGGTACTTGAATGCCGGCCATCTCGGCGATCTTCACGGCCGGCTGTCCGACGATGACCGCGTTGACCGCACATTTATCGCTGTTAATGACTAATTTGGATACCGCCTCGGTTTCGGCTTTGTTCAGGAAGTAGCAGCCGCTGTCCTTCATCAGCTTGCGGACTTGGTCGTAGATCGGCTCTTCGATGATGACCGCCTGCTCGGAGGCACAGATCATGCCGTTATCGAACGTCTTCGAGAGAATGAGATCCGTCACGGCCTGCTTCAGATCGGCGGTTTGCTCGATGAAGCACGGTACGTTGCCCGGTCCGACGCCGAGCGCCGGCTTGCCTGTGCTGTACGCAGCCTTCACCATCGCGGAGCCGCCCGTCGCGAGCACGAGGGCCACGTCCGGATGATTCATCAAGAGCCCCGTCGCGTCCAGCGACGGCGTCTCGACCCATTGCACACAGTGCTCAGGCGCGCCGGCCGCAATGGCCGCTTCCAGCAAGGTGCGGGCTGCCGCCGCGCTGGACTTCTGGGCGGAAGGGTGGAACGCGAAGATGATCGGATTGCGCGTCTTCGTCGCGATCAGCGTCTTGAACATCGTCGTGGACGTCGGATTCGTGACCGGCGTAACCCCGGCGATAATGCCGACCGGCTCGGCGACCATCTTGTAATTCTCGAAGGCGTTCTCTTCGATGATGCCGACCGTCTTGTCATGCTTGATACTGTGGTAAATGTATTCCGTCGCAAAAATGTTCTTGGTGATTTTGTCTTCGTATACGCCGCGTCCCGTTTCCTCCACCGCCATTTTGGCCAGCGCCATATGCCGATCCAGTCCAGCGAGCGCCATTGCCTGCACGATGCGGTCGATTTGTTCCTGATCCATGCCGAGATAAGCTTCCTGGGCCAGTCGCGCGCGGGCGACCAGCCGGTTTACTTCGTCCTGCGCGGAATGTTGCGCTTCGAGTTTGCTTTCTTTAACAGCCATGGTCTTCTCCTCCTTGGAGATGTGGATTCGGTGATCAGCCATCTCCTCTATGGCTTCATCTTACCTTCCTTACGCATGGCAAACTATGACATTGCTCACAGGCCGGCAAAAATCTTGCGCGCCCGGAAGCGCCGCTCGAGGCCGGCATCGGCGTGAAGCCCTTCCGGATGCATGCCTCACCAGGTCTGGTACCCCGGTGCCCCATACGTATCCGGCCCAAGCATATCCATGACCGGAATCGTGTACGCGAACAAGATGAGCACCGCCGTGATCGCGATCCATACGCCCCAACGCTCCAGGAAGCGGGGCGTCGCCTCTTCCGGCGCCTCGGATTGCCCGATCGGATAGGCCGTTGTTCCCTTCGGCGCGCGAAACAGCAGCGCCACGTTGACGATCATCAAGATCAGCGCGGCGAACAGAATGACACCGCCGATCGCCATTGCAACATGATACGGCATCCACAGCACGGCATCCGGATGGTTCTGGTACGTCGTGTAGGCCGTGCGCCGCGGCGAGCCGAGCAGGCCGACCGCATGCATCGCGCCGGACATGAACAGCATGCCGACGAGCCACAGCACCGTTTGCACGATGCCGAGCTTGTTGACCTTCGATGTCAGCACCCGGCCCGTAATGACAGGAACCAGCCAGTACGTGATGCCGAAAAACGTCAGCGCGACGCTCGTCGCCACCGTCAGATGGAAGTGTCCCGTCACCCAAAGCGTGTTATGGACGACCGCATTCATTTGATCGCTCGCATTGACGATGCCGCCCGCGCCTGCCGGAATGAACGCGAGCATCCCCATGAACGGCGCGAAGAAACGGACGTCCTTCCACGGCAGCACCTTCACCCACCCGAACAGGCCGCTTGTGCCCTTGGCTCTTCCGTTCAGCTCGAACGAGGCGAACAGCGAGAACGCCGTCATCAGTGACGGCACGACGACCATGAACGTCAGCACGACCTGGATGTATTTCCAGAGCGGACTGATCCCCGGCTCCATCAGCTGATGGTGGAAGCCGACCGGGATGGAGAAGAGCAGCAGCAGAATGAACGACAGCCGCGCGAGCGCGTCGCTGTAGATTTTGCCGCCGATGAGCTCGGGAATGATCACATACCAGCAGATGTACGTCGGCAGCAGCCAGAAGTAGACGAGCGGATGGCCGAAATACCAGAACAGCGTGCGGCTGAGCATGACGTTGACGGTCTCCGTCCAGCCGAGCGACCACGGAATGAGCTGCACGACGACCTCGATCGCCACGCCGATCGTCGCGATTTGCCAGAGCAGCATCGTCACGACCGCCATGAAGCCGAACAGCGGCGACAGCTTGCCCCGGTGAGTCCTTCTCCAATAGATGTATTGATAGAAAATGCCTGCGCCGCTCAGCCAGCTGCCGATGACGACGAGCGCCAAGCCGAAATAGAACTGCGGCGCCGCCTTCATCGGAGCGTAGAACGTATACAAGACGCTCGCTTTATCGAGCAAAATCATGATGAGCACGAAGAGCCCACCGAGCGTCATAAGCGCATACCCCGTCCAACCGAGCCGCCGGACTCGGGGCAGCAGCGTGCCGCCCATCGTGCGGGCGATGCCGGAGTAGAGAAAACCGATGATAAAATACGTGGTGAATACGATGGCCATCAGTATGCCGTGCGCGGTCAGTAATTGATAGTAGCCGATGCCGCCCGGCAGCGTGTACGCGCCGCCGCGCACGACGCTCTGCAGCATGCCGGCGATGCCGCCGAGCAGCAGCGCGGCGAACGCGAAGAGCACGTGGGCGAGCACGAGCGCGCCATCGCGCGGGTCCAATCCTTTAGTAGATTCCATGTTCATCTTCCGCCTCTTCCTTCATTCGATATCTGGGCCGCAGGCCTCATTCCACGATCAGCTTCGTCATCATGTACTCATGTCCCGTGCCGCAGTACTCGTTGCACAGAATGAGGTACTCGCCCTTGCGGTCGAACGTATGCGACACTTGGCTGACCTCTCCCGGTACGAGCATCATGTTCACGTTCGTGCCCGGGATCTCGAAGCCGTGCACGACATCGGTGCTCGTCGCGGTGAAATGAACCGTCGAGCCGGCCGGCACCCGCATCTCCGGCTGCTCCTCGGGCCCGCCCGTATAGCCGAACGCGTACGACACGATGACGGCCTCGTATTCCGTCTTTCCGACCTGAAAGACGCCCGGCTGATTGAACGGGGCCGTCTCGTTCACCTTGGCCGGATCGATCATATGATGGTGCCGGCTCGGCGGCTGCGTCCCCATGGCGAATGCCGAGACGCCGATGACGCCGAGGAACACGAACAGCATCGCGATGCCCACGGTCAACCAAATTTTCTCTAAACGATGAATATGCATAACGCCGATCTCCCCTTGTATCTATTGCCTAGCCATAAATAAAACGAATACGGCGACCCAGGTCAGCGCGATGAACCCGCCGACCAGCATGACGCTGGCGAAGGTGCCGTTGAGCGGAGGGTCCCCCTGCCGCGAAACGTCGGCTTCTCCGCCTCGCGCATCGCCGCCGGCTAACGGCGCGCCTACTTCCGGCGTTCCCGCCGCAGGATCCGCTGCCAGCCGAGTGCCGGCTCCCTTTGTTCTCCTCTTCATTGCCTCGTCCTCCCCGACTTTCCCGCATATTTCCACTTCTGCGCTCATTCTAGCAAGCGCAAAAAAGGCCCGCTGTGATCAATCGCACAGACGGGCCTTTGGATGAGTATATCTTATAGGCGTTCACGAATGGTCTCGATCTCCGTCGGCCGGCTGCCCGGCTTCGACGCGGCAGTCCGCGCAAATCCAGCTCGTCCCCGGCGCAGCGCCCTCGCCTTTGGTCCGCGCGCACTGTTCGCAGGTGATCATCGTCCCTAGCCTCCTTTACGAGAACAAATAGTCCATATCCGTCAAAATTTCCTCGGCCATCGGATAGATCAGCTCTTCCTCCATCTCGAAATGGCTCGTCAAAATCAAGCAGCCCTGCGTCAAATCGTCGCAGCTCTGCTTGACTTCCGTCAGGGCGGTCCCCTGCGCGTCCATGTCCATCAAGCCGAGCAGCGCGTCGCTTGCCTGCAGAAACGATTCGAAAAATTGCACCGCCAGCTCGTGGTCTTTCTCCAGCACCCAGAACGAAGGCATGATCGTTGGCTCCATCTTCAGCTTGTAATAACGGGAGAAGAACGGAAATACCTCCTCATCCTCCCAAGCCGAGTGACGCTCGAGCAGCGCAAGCAGCGAAGACGCTTGGGCCCGCAGCTCCGCCAAGATCGCGAACGCCCCGGCTATACTCGTGCTGGAAGCCGTGCGGCTGCTCAGCTCGCACAGCGCGTCGCACTGCCGCTTCAATTGTTCGTGCTCGCGCTGCAGGCGGATCGCCAGTTCCATGAACCCGCTGGTGCGGGCCGAATTGCCCGGCTCGAACGCAGCGGCCTTGCTCATCGTCATCGGCATGGTCTCTCTCCTCCGCTTCGGTCCTTTACTCCCTTTCATCGCTCTATTCCGCATCGTGATACCCGTTCATGCCGCCAAGCCGGCGACAGATGAGGTCGATCTCGTACCGTTCCGCATAAGCGTCCAGTACCGGCTTTACCTGCATTTGTTTATCCTGTGTAGGAATGGCCATCTTCACACGCCTCCTAGCCTCAGCATTCGGCTGTCTTCATTGTAAGGGGGGCTGACTATATATGTTGTGAAATAAATCACATATTAACCCGCACTTCGCAAAGCGGTACGAGCAGCTCCGTCTCCGAATCCAAATGTCTGCGAATCACGCGGCACGCGTGCGCAAGCTCCGTCATGCCGAGCCGCAGCAGCTGTTCATCCCGCAGCTCGAAGTAAGCCTGCATGTCGTGTAGATAAGCGCGATAGCATTGATCCGCGGTTTGATGCTCCTTCTTCAGCATCCATATCGACGTCGGTAAATCGGGATTGCTCTCCATCGGATATAACTCCGCCAGCAGCGGGAACAACACTTCGCCCTCCCATTGCCCATGCTTCACGAGTTCCTCGCCGAGCGCCCGCGCGCAGCGCTCTACCTGCCGGACTCGAGACTGCACCTCTTCCGCCGGGCCGCGCTTCACCTCTTCAGCCATACGGCACGCCATCGCGGCCGCCTCCCGGATTCTATCGTGATCCTCGCGCAACTTCTCTAAGGTATGCTGTAGGTTTGCCATGGCTTGCATCCTCTTTCCTCCCATTCGTATCGCGGATTGACTAGCGTTCCCCAACCGAAGATTGGGTATGCAGCATCACGCATATAAGAAGAAGGATGCGCCCCGGACATCCCGGCATCCCCCTTCGCGCTTCCTGAATCTACTCCGGTACCTCGATGTATACATAGCCGTCTACGATCTTGACCGGATACGTCAGCGCTTGGCCGGTGTCCGGCTCCTGTACCTGGCCGTCTCGGAGCGAGATCTTCAGATCCCGCAGCGGGCAATAGATGTAATGCCCGCTTACAATCGCCTCCGCGAGCGGTCCGCCCTTGCGGTGCGGCGTCCGGTTCTCGAGGGCGAACACGCCCCCATCCGACGTGCGGAAGACCGCTAACTCCAATGTGCCCATCCGCACCTCCTTCCCGGCTCCTACCGGGAAGGCGAGCAGCGGACCTACCGCCTTGTACGCGCTTTGCGTCTGTACGCTCATCGTTCTTCAGCCTCCTTTTGACAAATCCTAGTCTCGCGCCACTTCGATCCGATGGTAGTATTCCTGCTGCAGCCTGCCGCTCTCCACGACTTCGCGCCACGGATCCTGCAGCTTGGCCAGCGACGTCTCCACGCGCTCGATGAGCGCCTTCCGGTTGTCGGCATCCTCGATGACGAGCTTCCGCACCTGCTCCATGCCGATCCGCTCGAGCCAATCCGACGTGCGCTCCGCATAGTTGCCGGTCTCCCGGTAGTACTGAATGAACGCGCCGCAGATGTCGACCAGCTCTTCGTCGCTCTTCACCTTGCACAGCAGCTCCGCTTCCTTCATCCGGATGCCGCCGTTGCCGCCGACGTACACTTCCCAGCCGCCGTCGTTGCCGACGATGCCGAGATCCTTCGTGCCCGATTCGGCGCAGTTGCGCGGGCAGCCGTTGACCGCCATCTTGAACTTCGCCGGCATCCAGAGCCGCTCGAATTTCTGTTCCAGCAGAATGCCCATGCCGATCGAATCCTGTGTGCCGAAGCGGCAGAAGCGGTTGCCGACGCAGGTCTTGACGGTCCGCAGCGCCTTCGCGTAGCCGTAACCCGACGGCATGCCGAGCTCTTCCCATATCGCGGGCAAATCTTCCTTGGCGATGCCCAGCAGGTCGATCCGCTGGCCGCCCGTGACCTTCACCATCTTGGCGCCGTACTTATCCGCGGCGTCGGCGATCTGGCGGAGCTGATCAGCTGTCGTGACGCCGCCATACATCCGCGGGATGACGCTGTACGTGCCGTCCTTCTGAATATTGGCGTGCAGCCGCTCATTGACGAACCGGGAGTTGCGCTCGTCCTCGTATTCCGTCGGCCATGCCATGCCCAAATAGTAGTTGAGCGCCGGTCTGCACTTCGAACATCCCTCCGGCTGCCGCCAATCCAGCACCGCCATCACTTCGCGCACATTCGTCAAATGCTTCTCCTGGATGGCGGCCACAATCTCATCCCGGGTGCAATCGGTACAGCCGCAGATGCCTTGTTTGGTCTCTTCCTTGGCTTGGAACCCGTCGCCCAGCACGAACTGCAGCAGCTGCTCGACGAGCGGCTTGCAGCCTCCGCACGAGCGCGTCGCGCCCGTCTTGACCTTGATCTCATCGACGGTCGACAAGCCGTCCTCGCGGATGACCCGCACGATATCGCCCTTGGTGACGCCGTTGCAGCCGCAGACGATCTCCTCGTCGGCCATGCCCTCGACGGCCGAGCTCTTCTTGCCCCCGCCGCCGCAGCAGCCGGAGCCGCCGCCGAACAGCTCGGCGTAGAGCTCGTCGGTCATCGCGCCGCCGTCCCGCACCAGGCGGGCGAGCAGCGGGGCATCCGTCACGTCGCCATACATAACCGCGCCGACGATCTGCTTGTCGCGAAGCAGCACCTTTTTGTAGACGCCGCGCCAATCGTCGTGAAGGCGCAGCACCCGGTGATCCGGGGCATCAAGATATTCGCCGGCAGAGAACACGTCCACGCCCGATATTTTCAGCTTGGTCGATACCGTCGATCCTTCGTATGGCGCCGTATTCACGCCCGCGATCGTCTTCGCAAGGACCGCGCCTTGGTCGAACAGCGGCGCGACCAGGCCATAGCAGACGCCCCGGTGCTCGCAGCATTCGCCCACCGCGTACACGTCCGGCGCGCTCGTCTGCAGGTAGTCGTTCACTAGAATGCCGCGTCCGGTCTCGATGCCGCTCGCCTTCGCCACCTCCGCATTCGGAATGATGCCCGCGGACATCACGACCAGCTGCGCGTCCAGCTCTTCTCCGTCTGCGAACCGTAGACCGCTCGCCTCCGTGCCCCCCAGCACTTCAACGGTCTTGGCGCCCATCCGAAACTTGATGCCCTGCCGCTCCAGCTCCGCCTTCAGCATCCCCGCCGCCGTCTGATCCAATTGACGCTCCATGAGCGTATCCATCAGATGGACGACCGTGGTCTCCATGCCGAGCTGCACGAGACCTTTGGCCGCTTCGAGACCCAGCAGGCCGCCGCCGATTACCGCCGCTTGCTTCACTCGCCCGGCCGCGCCGATCATCGTCTCGCAGTCCGCGATATCCCGGAAGCCGATGACGCCCTTCTTGTCCGCGCCCGGTATCGGCAGCACGAACGGCTTGGAGCCGGTGGCGATAATCAGGATATCATAGTCCGCGCTATCGCCCGCGGAGGTATAAACCCGCTTCGCCGCCGTATCGATCCGCGCGACTTTCGTGCCCGTATGCAGCGTGATCCCGTTCTCTTCGTACCACTCGCGGCTGTTCAGAATAATGTCGTCGATCGTCTTGCTGCCTTCCAGCACGTAGGACAGCTGAATGCGATTATAGTTGGGATACGGCTCCTCGCCGTATACGGTAATCTCGAATGCGTTCGTCAGCTTCAAAATTTGCTCCAGCGCGTTGATGCCGGCCATGCCATTGCCGATGAGAACCAGCTTGCGCCGCGCGTTGTTCGTTCCGGTCATGATCATCACTTCCCAATCTTCTTGGTCTTGGGTTCATTATAAGGAAACCGGTTCGACTTGCCTGTGATATAAATCACGCGCGGGAAGCCTAAGTTTGCGATTGTTGTCCGGCATGCGCTCGGCCTTCGGCAGGGGTTCGCTTCTTCACCCGGCATGGCCCGTGATCCGCCTTCGGCATCACCTCCGCCTTGATGCCAGCCAGCCAAATCCACCATGATTCCGGCATTTTGTCGTCGAGCCATTCCATGAGCTCCGCCTCCGATTGCCATGCCGCGAGCCCGTTCACCCGGACGACGGCGACGTCCAGCCCTTCCTCCACGCTTGCCTCGGTCTCGACCGCCGCGCCAGGGAACAGCTTCCGCGTCAGCGCCTCCGCCTCGCCCTCCAGGACGCCGCCCCATCCCGCCGGACGGATGAAGCAAAGATCGGCGTTATATTCGCACGTCATCCGCGCGCCTCCCTTCTCTTGTTACTCCGCGTCCCGTTCCCGCCGATACAGCCATAGCGCGATCGGAAACAGCAGCACGTTCGCGCCTGCAAAGACGAGCGTGAGCGCGTAACGTTCATAGAAAAAAGCGTTCACGACCTGCTGCGTGCACACGATGCTCAGCAGCAGGACGAGACTCAAATAAACGACGCCCCGGTAGCTACGTTTCATAGCGCTTCACCCCGGTCGCATAGATCGTCCCCTGCTCGACCGATAGCTCGATCTCCGGCAAAGGCCGTCTCGGCGGTCCGGCCTTCGGCTTCCCGGTCCGCACGTCAAAGACGCCGTGGTGGCAGGGACAGAGCAGGTCGCCTTCCGCCTTATCCCAGAACACCGGGCACTTCAGATGCGTGCAGGCGTTATGGTACGCCTTGTATTCGCCTTCGGATAAGCGCACCAGCAGGGCGGTATCATGCTCGCCGGGATACGCGAACTCCAGCGCCTCCCCCACCGGCAGGTCGGCAGCCGAGCCGATCTGCCGGGCCGGATATACGCGCTTGCTCCCCTCCGCCAGATGCTTCGCCGCGATCGCGCCCCAAGGCAGCGTCGAGACGGCGAAGACGCCGGCGGCGCCGACCATCGTCTTCAGGAAACTGCGACGGTCCAGCTTCCGCTCGTGGAACTTGCGGATGTTGTGCGTGTAATTGTCTTCGTTCAAAGGCACATCGGGCGCCGGCGTCTTCTTCTTGTTATCCTCGCTCATGCGAATGCCTCCTTAATACAGCTTCTGTATGCCTTGCAGAATGCCGGGCAGGCTAATTTTGACGTTCGTCTCGCCTTCGAGCGGACTCTCTGGTGAACGGCTCGCGCTCCACTGCCCGATGGCGTGCCGCTGCTCCTTGGCCTTCCACTCTTCCTCGGTCAGCCACTGCAGCGTATTCGTCGGACAGACCGACGCGCACATCGGCGGGATGCCTTCCTTGGTCCGGTCGTAGCACAGGTCGCATTTGTACATCAGGTTCTGCGCGCGGTCGAACTTCGGAATGCCGTACGGGCAGGCGATCGTGCAGTTCTGGCAGCCGACGCACTTCTCGGTCAGCGCCGAGAGCACCGCGCCTTCCGCGGTCACTTGAATCGCCTGCGCCGGACAGCTTCGCGCGCAGGCCGGGTCGACGCAGTGCAGGCACATGAGCGGGATCGTCTGCCGGTCCACGAACGGGTTGACGTCGAGCACGTAGTTCCGGTTGCGCTCGTCGTGCCCGCCGCATTGGGTGCAGGCCGCCAGGCAGCTGCGGCAGCCGACGCAATTGTCCATTTCGATATAAAGATAATGCTTCATCGGAAGCCTCCTGTCTGTGCGGATGCGGATGGCGATACGGCCGCGACCTTCTCGATCTGGGCGGCGCACGCCTTGAATTCCGGCATGCGGGACATCGGATCGAGCGCGGCGATCGTCAGCAGATTGACCGAGTCGTCATGGCCGAAATGATACGGCACGAACACGGTATCCGGGCGGATCGCCTCCGTCAGCTTCACCTTGAAGCGGGCTTCTCCCCGGCGGGTATGCAGCCGCACGAGCTCTTCGTGGGCGATGCCGTACTTCTCCGCCGTCTCGGGGTGAACCTCGACGAACGGCTCCGGACACATCGCGTGCAGGAACGGAATGCGCCGCGTCTGATTGCCGGACAGATAGTGGTAGACGACCCGCCCCGTCGTCAGGCGCAGCGGATATTGCTCGCAGGGCTCCTCCGCCGGCGGCCGGTACGGAAGCGCGCACAGCTTGGCTTTGCCGTCCGGATGATAGAACGTCTTATCCAGGAACATATGGGGCGTGCCGGGGTCCTGCTCGTCTTTGCACGGCCAGAACACGCCCTGCTGCCGATCGATCTTCTCCCACGTCGCGCCGAAGTAATCGGCGTAGCCGCCTTTGGACGCAAGACGGAATTCGTCGTTGATCGCCCGCGCAGAGGTAAGGTGGCGGAAATAATCGCCTCGGCCGAGCCGCTCCGCCAGCTCGATCTGCATGAGCCAATCCGGCTTCGATTCGCCGACCGGCTCCTGCGCCTTGTTGATCTTGATGATGCGGCCCTCCAAATTCGTCACCGTGCCCTCGTCCTCGCTCCAGGTTGTGGATGGCAGGACGACGTCGGCGAACTCCGCCGATTCGGAGAGATAGATATCCGAGCACACCATGAAATCAAGGCTCATGAGCGCGGCCCGCACCTCGTTCAGATTCGGCGCGGAGACGGCCGGGTTCGAGCACAGCAGGTAGAGGCTCCGGATCGTCTTATTGGTCATCAGCTCGAACATCTCATAGGCCGAAACCCCGGGCAGCGGCATCTCTTCCGGCCGGATGCCCCATA
The DNA here is from genome assembly GCF_042682185.1 of Paenibacillus xanthanilyticus. Lineage (NCBI taxonomy): Bacteria > Bacillati > Bacillota > Bacilli > Caryophanales > Paenibacillaceae > Paenibacillus > Paenibacillus xanthanilyticus. The sequence goes on from NZ_JBHUHA010000002.1 coordinate 1,846,757, forward strand.
CGCGGGACACCTCCTCGACATGCTTCGGATTCGCGATTTTGCGGTAGCCGGGGAGCGCGTCGGCTTTTTGCCCATGTTCCCTGCCGCCTTGGCCGTTTCCTTGTCCCGTGAAGGTCGCCACGCCCGACTTGGGCCGTCCGATCTTGCCCGTCACCAGGCACATATTCGTATAGGCGGACACGTTGTCCGAGCCTTTATGCTGCTGCTCGATGCCGCGGGCGAACATGACGACCGCGTTCGGCGCCTTGCCGTACAGCTCGGCGGCACGGATCAGCTTCTCCGGCGCGACGCCCGTAATCTCGCTCGTATATTCGGGGGTGAACGCCTTCACCGTCTCGGCCAGCTCCTCGATTCCGTTCGTATGCGCCTGGATGAACGCCTCGTCGGCATAGCCGCCCGCAAGCAGCAGGTTAACCATGCAGTTCGCCAACGCTAGATCCGTCCCCGGCCGCAAATCCAAATGAACATCCGCACGCCGGGCGATCGGGGTCTCCCTCGGATCGACGACGATCAGATAGCCGCCACGGTTCTGCACCTCCCAGATGCGGAACATCGAGGTCGGGTGGCATTCCGCGGTGTTGCTGCCGGCGATGAACAGGCAGTCCGTCTCGTTCAGATCCGTCCAGGGCAGCGTCGATCCCCGGTCGATGCCGAACGTGCGCATGAAGCCCGCGGCCGCGCTGGACATGCAGAACCGCCCGTTGTAATCGATGTACCGGGTTTGCAGGCCGACGCGCGCGAATTTACCGGTCAGGTAGCACTTCTCGTTCGTCATCGATACGCCGCTGAACACCGACAGCGCATCCGGGCCGTAACTGCTCCGCAGCGATTGAAAGTTGCGCACGATAAGGTCGTACGCCTCCTCCCAAGTGGCCGGCCGGAACCCTTCCTTCGTTCCGCGCAGCGACCGGTCGTCGCGAATGAGCGGCGTCATGAGGCGATCGCCGTGATTCGTCTGTTGGTAAGCGGTGACGCCTTTCGGACACATTTTGCCCAGCGTGACCGGCCAATCGTAGCGCGGCTCGACGCCGATAATCGTATTCGTGGACGTATTCACGCGCAGATTCATACCGCACTGCATGCCGCAATAGGAGCAGTGGGTCGGCACGAGTCGCTCGCCGGGATGATGTTTGTTCGCGATGGCCGCACGGGCGGCTCCGTTATCCTTTAGCATCCTGATTCGCCTCCTTCACGCGAAATTGATGGGTCGGGATGCCCGTGAACCGGGACATCCGGTATTTGCGGCGGCAGGGCAGACACAATTCCGCCAAGTGATCGCCGTCCTCGGTCTTGAATTCCAGGTTGTTCTGCTTGAGCACGTCGACGACGTCCCGCGACTGTTCGGCCGACACGAATTCCGTGCCGCATACCCGGCATGCTTTGGGCTCCGCCTCGCCGTAATGGTCGCGATAATTCCTCGCCAGCACGCTGAGCGGCCGCATCGGGATATGCGCCAGCTTGCCGAACGGCAGATAGAGCAGCGTCAGAATGACGGACCACTGATGGATCAGGGACATGACCGGATGGCCGAAGCCATGCAGGAAGATGTTGCTGAACGTCAGCAGCAGCCCCGTCACCGAGATGAACAACAGCAGGTACAGCGGCAGAAAATCGTACGCGAAGCTTTGCTCGGCCAGCGCCTGCTTATTGCGGATCCGCCGGTACAGCGCCATGCAGACGCCGCCGATGACCATGAACGCCGTAATATTGAGCGCATTGTAAAACAGGAACGCGATCCAGCCGTCCGCGGGTACCCGCATCAGATCGAGACCGAAGCCGACGACGGTGTAATAGCCGTTGTCCGCCATCGTGAAATACATCCACCCGAACACGAGCGGGAACGTCACGAACGCGGACAGGATGCAGCCCCAGCCGAGCAAAATATGCTGCAGCCAGCGGTACCAGCCCCGGTTCCAGATGAACCGGTGCACGACGAGATGATCCGCCGCCACGGCGGGCGTCGATCTCCGGAAGATCAACCGTACCCCCTTGCGGAGCAAAATACGGGTCGGCGGACGTTCCGCCCAAGCCATGAACCGATAGAAGAAGCCGCCGATAAAGACGACGGTGCCGACCATGTAGCCGTATAACGCCAAATCCAAGTGCGTAAAAAAACGCGATCCTATGTACATGAGCGCCGCCAACGCGCACACCGTGGCGAAGACGTTCCTCGCCCACCTTGAAGCAAAAGCTCGATTCATGTTCACTGCCCCCCGCCTCCAACGATTCTGTAAGTAGTAGAACACAACGCGAAACAGTCCCGCTGTGATTAATATCACGCGGGACCGCTATCGTTTCGCGAGAACTCGCCTTATGTCCTGGAACGGGCTTCCTGTACTCGGTCGCGCAGCTTGAACAGCGCGAACGCGCTCGCGAACCAGACCAACAGGCCAAGCAGCAGGCTGAACCACCACAATCCCGTGGCGCGCAGAGCGACGAGTACCGCGATGACACAGGCCGCGCAGCCCGTCATGCCGTACACGGAGCCGCGGGCGATCGCGGCGGCCTTATCCGAGCCTTGGCTGATCCCTACCATCATGACGGCCACGATCATGACGGCCGGGAAGGCTGCGAAGATACCGCCGAGCGCTTTCCAGGGAAGCAGCACGGAAGCGACGTAGCTGAGGACGACGGCAAGCCCGCCGAGGGCGAAACGGAGCAGCAGTTCTTTGGCTTTCATTGGAATCCCTCCTTCTTTACGCGCTGAACATCAAGTACGAAATCGCGACCGACGTCGTCAACCAGCCGAGAACCGACAAGGACAGGCCTTTCTTCCATCCTTTGCTGGCGCATAACATGCCGACCGCCACCGCGCATGCCACGTTGATGCCCATCCCGATCAGCGCGCCTTCGGATAAGGCGATCGACTTCGAGACGAGCGCATCGCCCGCATGGTCGAACCGGATCGTAAGCAGCGCGGCCAGGAACACTGCCGGGAACGCGGCGAATATGCCTCCGATGGCCCCGCCGACCCGTTTCGATATAAGGGAAGCCGCGGCGACGGCAGCGCCGCCGAGCACGAACCGCAGGATAATGGCCGTAAGCGATAAGTGAAGCATAAGGAATCTCCTCCGTTTAACGACGTGAATGAATAACGCGAAGAATGCTTTCTTACCAGAATGAACAAGGCAGGTTAATAGTAAGCGGTAGAAACAACCCTTCATCCCTACATCGTGAAATTTTTCACTTTCTTTGATTGACTTGATCCTACTCCTTCCACCTCCATAAGCGCTGTAACGTAAATCACAGCCTCTTCGCCCCCTTTCGCCGTTCCCTCCTCCCTGCGTTGTGACGGTTTGCCAAGAACGGTTGTTAATTTTCACCAACGACTGTGATTTATTTTACAGTGCGCCTCCCTTCGGCATTGGTATACTTTGGATCATCAAAGCACGGTGCGGCCCGCGAACGACAAGCGAAGGCACGCATCCGACGGGAGGTACTCGTTATGGCAAGAATTAATCAATGGAACCCCGAGAACGCCGAATTTTGGGCTAAAGAAGGCAAGCGTCACGCCACGCGCAATCTGTGGATCTCGGTCCCCTCGCTCATGCTCGCTTTTATCGTCTGGCAAATTTGGTCCGTGGTCGCGGTCCGGCTGAACGACGTCGGCTTCCAATTCACGGATAGCCAGCTGTTCACGCTTGCGGCAATCCCCGGTCTGGTCGGCGCGACGATGCGTTTCGTCTACACGTTCGCGGTCGGCATCGTCGGCGGGCGCAACTGGACGGTCATCTCGACCGCTCTCCTGCTCATCCCCGCGATTGGAATCGGCATGGCGGTTCAGGATCCAGGCACGCCGTATTCCATCATGCTGCTGCTCGCCGCGCTGTGCGGCCTTGGCGGCGGCAACTTCTCCTCGTCGCTGTCCAACATCTCGCTCTTCTTCCCGAAGAAAGAGAAGGGCACAGCGCTCGGCATTAACGGCGGACTCGGCAACATGGGGGTCTCGGTCGTCCAATTCGTCACGCCGCTCATTATCACGACCGGCACCTTTGCCGCGCTGTCCGGCGACGGGAAGCTGCTGAAGGACGGCGGACAGCTGTGGCTGCAGAACGCCGCATTCATCTGGGTCATCCCGATCGTGCTCATGACCGTCATCGCTTTCTTCGGCATGGACAATTTGCCGGGCGCCAAGCAGTCGTTCTCCAGCCAGTTCGCCATCGTGAAGCGCAAGCACACTTGGATCATGACCTACCTGTACGTTGCAACGTTCGGTTCCTTCATTGGCTTCTCCGCGGCGTTCCCGCTGCTGCTGAAATCGCAGTTCCCTGAGCATGTCTCGCTCGCCTTCTTGGGCGCCTTCATCGCGGCGGCGGCCAGACCATTCGGCGGCTTCATCTCGGATAAATTCGGCGGCGCCAAGGTGACGGCCATCACGCTGTTCGCCATGGGACTCGGCTCGCTCGCAGTCATCTATTTCATCGGGCAGGGCAGCTTCGCGGGTTTCTTGATCTCGTTCCTGGTGTTATTCCTGGCGGCCGGCACGGGCTCCGGCTCGACCTTCCAGATGATTCCGTACATCTTCCCGGTGAAAGAAGCGGCGCCGGTGCTCGGCTTCACGGCGGCCTTCGCCGCCTACGGCTCCTTTTTCATTCCGAAGCTGTTCGGCTGGTCCATCAACGCCACCGGCTCTTACGTGACCGCCTTCTACGTCTTCATCGGCTTCTACGTCGCGGCCATCGTGCTGAACTGGCTGTTCTATCAAAGCAAACGCGCCGAGGTCACCTCCTTCGTCACGGCGAAGGAACCGGCGGATCGGCCGAAAGCGGCGCATTAATGCGCATCCCCGAGACTTCGGCTTAATACGGCAAATAGGGTTAGCGCTGCATCTCGGATGCGGTCGCTAACCCTTTTCGCATGCTTGTGGCGGAACTAGTCCAACGCCTCATAATCGAACCAATCGAACTGCGCCGGCGTCCGCGACTCCGCGCCGTTGCCGGTGGCGTACATCGCCAGGATGACGCCCGTAAAACCGCCTGCCACTTCCGTCGCCAGCATCGCGCATTCGCCCCGGCCGAACCAGAACGGCTCCTCTTCGCCGCTTGCGAAGCCGAACGCGTAGTGCTCCCGATCCGCCCGAATCGTCAGCACGATCGACGCTTCGGTCCACGGCGTCTCATGCTCCACCTTCCACAGGCTTCCGATTCTTCTTCTGAAGATCACCTTGTTCTCGCCGCGAATCCGGGTCACCGCGATCTCGTAATGGAACCGCTCGTTCATGAAGACGGTCAGCCCCGCTTCTTCCCCGTCGCGCTGCGGCTCGAAATTCATCTTGGCGGAGGCGCGGCAGGCGAAATGCTGCTGTCTGCGGCCGACGAACGCCGGCGCGCCGCCGTCGTTCAAGGTAGCGGAGGTACCGCGCAGCGTCAGGCAGCTCGCTCGCTCCGCGAGCGTCCAATGCGGCGGATTCGGCGTGCGCAGCAACAGCCAAGCCGGCGCGAGCGACGCCGCTTCGAAGTGGTCCCGGACCGATGGCGCAGGAGGCGGACTTAGCGCTAGACCATCCGCCGCCATCGTTTCGAGGACCGTGCCGCCCTCGCCAATGACCGGCCAGCCGTCCGCCGTCCACGCGACGGGCGCCAGGAACGTCTCCCGGCCCAAATGGTGGCGCATCGGATAACCCGCGGGACGAATGCCGAGGAAGACCGCCCACCAATGTCCGTCCGGCGTCTGCACGAAATCCGCGTGTCCCGTCGCCTGGATCGGCCGCTGCAGGCTGCGGTGCGTCAGGATCGGATTATACGGGCAGCTCTCGAACGGACCGTCCGGCTGCGTGCTTCTCGCCACCGTCGCCATATGCCCGTACTCGGTGCCGCCTTCGGCGATGAGCAGGTAATGCCACTCGCCGATCCGATACAGATGCGGCGCCTCCGGGAACTGTCCGCCCGTTCCTTTCCAGACGAGCTTGATGTCCGAGAGCCGCCGTCCCGTTGCCAGATCGATCCGGCTTTGATAGATCCCCTGCCCGTCCCGATCCCATGAAGTCGAGAAGTAGACGGTGCCGTCGTCGCCGAAGAACAGATCGGGATCGATGCCCGGTTGATCGACGTAGATCGGGTCCGACCATTCCCCGCGGGGATGATCCGTATAGACGATGAAATTACCGCCGCCCGACACGTTCGTGGTCGTCATATAGAAGATGCCCTCGCGGAACCGGATGGTCGGCGCATAGATGCCGCCCGAGGTCCACGCCTTGCTCAGATCGAGCTGCTCCGGCCGCGTCAGGCAGTGGCCGATCGGCTCCCAATGGACGAGATCCTTGCTGTGAAAGAGCGGGACGCCCGGCGAATATTCGAACGAGCTCGTGACTAAGTAATAGTCCTCGCCCGATCGGCACACGCTCGGGTCCGGATGAAAGCCGCTCAGGACGGGATTGCGATAATGCATAGCCATGCTCCCCTCGTTAATATGGATGCTGCGCGTAATCTTTTCTAGCGCCTGTTCCAGCGCCTGCCAAGCGCGGGATTTGGTCTTGATCTTGCGATTAGGAAGAGCGATGATATCAGCATACGATTCCGGCGAAGGGAGCGAGTACCTTTGAGCAGCGTCTATTTGACTTGGTTCACGACCGACGAGCAGTTCCCGTTCTTTATCCAGTACGGCGGACACGACGAAGATACGGAGCTGCATCAGCACGTCGATTTTTCCGAGCTCGTCATCGTGCTGAACGGCCATGCGACCCATATCGTGAACAACGAAACCTCGTTCATCAAGAAAGGCGACGTATTCGTGATTAATGGGGATACGCCCCACGGCTACAAGGATCCGCATCAGTTCAAAATTTGCAATATCATGTACCGGTCGGAGATGCTCCGATTCGCCGGACCGGATCTGCGGACGTCCAACGGCTATCAAGCGCTGTTCGTCCTAGAGCCCTACTATCGCAGCATTCAGCCCTATCCGAGCAAGCTCAGTCTGCCGATCCCCAGCTTGGAGCACGTCGCCTCGCTCGTCTCGGGTTTGGTGGAAGAATATCAAGACCAGGCGCAAGGCTACCAGACGATGCTGCTGTCGCGTTTCATGGAACTTGTCGTCTACCTATCCCGGCAATACGATCGTCATGAGAAGGGACAGTCCAATAATCTTCTGCACCTGGCGAGCGCGATCTCTTATATTGAAGATCATTATTTGGAGCCGATGTCGCTTCCGGATATCGCTGGGCATGCCAACATATCGGTCCGGCACCTGAACCGGATATTCCGGTCTTACTACAAGATGACGCCGATCTCGTATTTGCAGCGGCTGCGGTTGGAGCGCGCGTTCCACCTGCTCAAGCAGACGAATCGACCGGTGACGCAAATCTCGTACGAATGCGGCTTTAACGACAGCAACTATTTCACGCGCCAGTTCGCGAAGGCCTACGGCGTTTCCCCCAGCTCGTTCCGGAAGCAGCACGGGTCTGTGAACCCCGGCGGCGATTAATTCCGAGATTCCCCCCGCAAATAAGAGAGGCCTGATGCGATGATCAGGCTCCCCCCGCCAGACTATTGCCACAGCTCGATGCGATCTTTCACCAACTCTTGACGCAGCTCCTCGACTTTCTCGACGCCCGCCTTTTCCAGCTCCGCCATGTAATCGTCCCATATGTTGTCGAAGTCTTCCGGCTTGGCAAGGATTGCCTCCGGAATCCGTTGCCACGTGATGCTTTTCAGCTTCTCGTCGAGGACGGCTATTTCGCTGTCGCCCGGAACCGGGATGTTCCAGGCCGCGCCCCACGGACGGACGGGGAACTCTTCTTCCTTCGGGAACAGATCCTTCCACGTCGTCGCGCCGTACGCCTTCAGCACTTCTTTCTCGACGTCGTTATAATCGGCCACGATCTGCTCCGGGAATCGGGTCGTGTAATAATTGCCGCTCGGATCCTTCACCCCGTCGCCGTAGTGAGGGGCCAGATTCAAATAATGCCCGATGCCCGTCTCCTTCTGGAACGCGGCGGCATCGTTGATTTTGCGCTCGTTCACGTCCTGCGGAATCGTGCGTTTGCCGGCCGTGACCTCATAATGCTTGCCTTCAATGCCCCAGTTCATCAGCACTTGGCCTTCGTCGGAGGCGAGGTAGTCCAGGAACTTGATCGTACGCACCGGGTCCGGGTTATCGGCCGAGATCGCGATGCCGTAGCCGCCCATGAACCCGGTCGGCCAGAAGCTCGTATCCTTATACTCTTCCGATAGCGTGACCGGATAGTGGCCGTAGCCGTATTCGAACTTCCCTTCGGCTTTGAGCGCTTTCTCCCCGTCGCCGTAGTTCCAATCCTGGTCGATGAGCCCGATCACGCGGCCGGACGCGATCTTCGCTTTGTATTGGTCGTACTTCTGCACGAAGCTCTCCGGATCGAGCAGCCCTTCGGCGTTCATATGATTCAGCCAGCGGAAGTACTCCTTCTCGACGGGACGGCGAAAATGGTACGTGACCTCCTGCGTATCGAAGTCGATGAAATATTCGCCGTCGCCTGGCGCGCCCGTCGCCATCGGAGCCGGATCGGTGACGGAAATATACATCCGCCAATCGTCGGCGTTCAAGGACAAGCCGATGTTCGGGTTGCCTTTCTCGTCGGTCGGATGCTTCTCGAGGTATGTCTTGATCGCGTTCTCGAAATCCTTCACCGTGCGAATCTTCGGATAGCCCAGCTCCTTGACGACCCGATGCTGCAGCTCGAAGCCGCCGCCGGCGTTGAAACTCGTCTGCCCGACGCCCGCATAGGTCGGCAGGGCGTAGATCGCCTGATCCTCGTTGCTGTAACGCGCGCGCTTGAGCTCTTCGCCGTAGACCTTCTTGATGTTGGGCGCATGCTCCTCGATTAGATCCGTCAAATCCAGCACCGCGCCGGCATCGACGAATTTGTTGATGCTGCCTTTCGCGCTGATGAGGTCCGGATAATCGCCGCTTGCCGCGATCAAGGCCGACTTCTGCACCGGGTCGCCGACGGCGAATTCGGCTTCGAGCGTAATGCCCGTTTTCGCGGTGATGGCCTTGCCGACGTCATCCTGCATGTCCGACCAGTTCGGATTCGGGTCCTCGCTGTAGAAACTAAGCGTAAGCGGCTGCACCGCTTCGTCTGCCGAATCGCCGCCCGCCGTATTCGAGTTCGCTGGTGCATTGCCGCTGCCGGCCGCTTTCGGTTCGTTCGTGCCGCTGCAGCCTGCCAGCAATCCGCCCACCATGGTCGCGGCCAGCAGCAGCCCCGGCCATCTCTTTGGTTTGATCATGTTCGTTCGTGCCCCTCTCCATCGTCGTCGTATACGTTTTCGTCATTCTCTATCCGCGATCGCCGCGCGGCATCGCCAGCTCTTGGTGCTCCATTCATCTAGCATTATATCGACCGCGTTCCTCGCCCTACCTTGAAAATAGGGTCAACAAGTAGCATGATCTGGCCATTATCCCCTCACTTGCGCGAACAACAAAAAATCCGCCTATGCAGCGGATTTTCGACTCAACCTTTTGTGCGGATAACCACTCCGCGTTGTTGTGTTACGCCTATCCGAAGTCCCGCTGCCGCATCGCCTCGTACAACAGCACCGTCGCCGCCATCGCGACGTTCAGCGATTCCGACTGCCCTTTCATCGGGATGATGACGCGATCGTCCAGCTGCGCGAGCGCCGCCTCCGACAGCCCGTCCGATTCGCTGCCCATGAGCAGCCACGTCGGTCCGCGCCAGTCGTGCGCGTAGCAATTGGCGGAGGCTTGAAGACTTGTCCCGACCAGCCGCATGCCGTTGGCCTTCGCCGCCGGAAGCAGCTCGCTCAGATCACCCTCGACCACCGGCACGTGAAACAACGACCCCATCGTCGAGCGGACGGTCTTCGGGTTGTACAGATCGACGCAGCCTTTGCCCAGCACGACCGCATCGGCCCCGACCGCGTCCGCGCTGCGGATGATCGTCCCGACGTTCCCCGGATCGCGCACGCCGTCGAGCACGACGACCAGTCCGTTCGCCCGGAATAACGCCGCCGGATCAGCTTCCAGCTTGCGCACGACGCCGAACACCGGCGGCGGCGAATCGGTCCCTGTGCATTTGGCGATGATCGCACGCGTCGTCTCGATGATCTCGTATCCGCCGCTCGCCGGCGCAAGCGCGCCTCGAAGCTCATTCGGCACGCCGCGTTCCATGTCATATACGATCGATTCGAGCTGTGCCCCGGCCCCGATCGCTTCTTGGATGAGATGAATGCCTTCTATAATAAACTTCCCGCTCCGGTCGCGGTGTTTCTTCTCCAGCAGCGACGCCATCGCTTTGACTTTGTCGTTCTGCGCGGAGGTAATGGTTATGATTCGGTCCATGCTCACTTTAGCTGCTCAGCCTTCCGCGAATTCGATTTCCAGTCGCGACAAATCCTCGTTCTTGCCGACGATCACGAGGATGTCCTGCTCCCGGATAATATCTTCTGCATAAGGGGAAATATTCATATGGTCCCCGGATTTGATTGCCAGTACGTTGCATTTGAATTTGGCGCGTATGTCCAGCTGCTTGAGGTTGCGTCCGACCGCTTGGGTAGGCGCCTTCAGCTCCACGATGCTATAGTCGTCGGACAGCTCGATAAAATCGAGAATGTTCGGCGAGATCAGATGGTGCGCCACGCGAAGGCCCATATCCCGCTCCGGATAGATGACCTTGTCCGCGCCGATCTTCCCAAGCACCTTGCCGTGCAGCTCGTTCTGCGCCTTGACGATCAATCTCGGCACGCCCAAGTCCTTCAGAATGAGCGTCGTCAAAATGCTCGCCTGAATATCGGCCCCGATTGCGACGACGACAACGTCGAAGTTCCGGACGCCGATCGCGCGCAGCGCGTCCTCGTCCGTCGTATCCGCAGATACGGCATGCGTCACCTGGTCCGCGATGTCCTGAATTTTTTGCTCATCCCGATCGATGGCAAGCACTTCAAACCCCAGATTCGTCAATGCGCCTGCGACGCTGGAGCCGAAGCGCCCCATGCCGATGACCGCAAATTGCTTTTTCGCCATGCCCGAGTATCTCCCTTCGGATAAACCTGCATCTTGCCCATTATACCATAAATCGGCGTTCGAACCGAAAACGCGGCGGCATGAAAGGTTCCCCCCAAGGCCATATTAAACGCGATAACGATGAGGAGGGATACGTGTGAAGGTAACACTCGACTTGCGGCAAGCCATCATGAATCGGGTGCAAAACAAATCAGGCGATGAGCTGCGCGGCGTCATCACCGATTCGATCGGCGGCGACGAAATGGCGCTTCCCGGCCTTGGCGTCCTGTTCGAAGTAATTTGGCAGCAAAGCGCCGAGGCGGATCAGCAGAAAATGGTGCAAACGCTGTATGATTATATTCAACAGGCGGAAAGTGTCGCGAACCCTAGCCCGAGCTAATCGGACCCCGATCTGCATAGATGATGCTGCATCCTCATGCAGCGTTCGCTGATTCCAAGCGTTTTAGCCGCCAGCCAACTAGGAGCGGCCAGCGCTTGGGACAGCACCAGCAACAGCAGCACTACCTTCTCGCCTTTCTTCGACGTTGTTCGTTCGTCTCCCCGGCTTGATAACCTTCCCGGATTTCGCCCGTGTCGCTACAAACACTCCCTTCTTGCTGCAGTACATCAGTAATCCAGCCTTATCTTAAGACATATCGGTTGTTGCGTTATCACGATGCCGGTAACGCATAGCCTACCCAACTCTCGGTCATCACGTTTCGTTCCTCAATACGGTTCCCCGCCTTTTGGCATCCGAACGCCCGCCCTCGGCCGGTTGTGGAAATATCCCCCTTCCCTTATACTGGTTACGTTTATTCTTAATTTCTCCCTGCAAGCATGGGGTACTGTTAGCGGCAGGCGCCAGCTTGTTTAATTAGAACCAAACCTGCAGACCCTAAAGCAATCCTGGATTGGAGCAACCCTATGATCAAAAAAGACCATGTGAAGCGTTACGCCGACTCCGCGCTCACGCTCTCGTTCGTGGGCACGCTGGCCGCCTATCCCTTCCAACATACGTTCTGGGGCGGTCTTTGCTATTCCGGCTTCAGCGCGGCGACCATCGGCGGGTTGGCCGATACATTCGCGGTCAGCGCGCTCTTTCGGCAGCCGCTTGGCATTCCTTGGCCCCGCTTCATGGGGACCCGTATTATCGCGCGCAACCGCGACCGGCTTATTAATGAAATCGTGGACATGGTGCAGCATGAGCTGCTGTCGCTGCCGAGCATTCGGCGGAAAGTCGAGCACTTCGACGTCGCCGACATGCTGGAGACGTATTTGACCCAACATGGCGGCGAGGCGGATCTGACCCGCCTGCTGCAGCGATTCGCGTCCGAAGCGATGGAAGGCGCCGACATCGGCGAGCTGGCCCGCAAGGTGCAAGCGTTCCTCCTCGACAACGCGCACGTCTTCCAAGCCTCCGACTTGCTGGCGGACGTGGCGGATTGGACGATTCGCAATGGCTATGACGACAAGCTGCTCGACTTTCTCATTCGCGAAGGCATCCGCTTGGTCAAGACGGCCGAACTGCGCCAGGCGGTGGAGCAATTGATCGCCTCCGCCTTGAAAACCTACGAAGGCGACCGCAACAACCGCAAATTCGTCAATTCGGTCGCCGGGATTAACCCGGTCAGCATGAGCCACGTCGTCCAGATGAAGCTTGCGCTCGCGCTTCAGCAGCTGCTTCGCCCGGATAATCCGAAGCGGCTGCGGATCAAAGAGATGATAGCGGAATACGCCCGGCGGCTGCGCGAAGAAGAAGCGCTGCGCGAGAAGGTGGAGCGCGGCAAGCTGCAGGTGATCGCGTTCGCGCGCGAGCATTTGGACTTCGGCGCCATGCTGGAGGAATGGCTGCGCCGGCTTAAGCCGTCCTCGGCCGCGGATGCCGAAGACAGCGCGGCTCCAAGCTCGGCGGAACAAGAACGCGCCGACTGGATGCATCGCAGAATCGCCGATTTCGTCCGCAAATTCAGCGGCAGCCGCGCCGCGCTCGAGAGCTTGGACGGCGCGCTGAAGCAAGCCGCCATGCGGGGCTTCGAGCAGAAACACAGCGCCATCGGCCGACTCGTCCGCGAAGGCTTGGAGCAGTTCACGGAAGCCGAACTTGTTCGTTTCGTCCATGACAAAGCCGGCCGCGATTTGCAATTCATCCGGCTGAACGGCACGGTCGTCGGCGGCCTTATCGGCCTGCTCCTGTTCCTGGCCACCGGCTGGGTTGGGAGGTGAGCGGCGAAATGTCCAACAAACGCATCGCCAACGTCGTGCTCGCTGCCGTTGCCCTCGTCTTCCTGGCGGCCGCCTGGATCCGCTATTCCTATCCGGATGCATGGTGGTCCAGCCTGCTCTTCTATATGGCCGAAGCCGGTCTGGTGGGCGGGCTCGCCGATTGGTACGCCGTGACCGCGCTGTTCCGTCATCCGCTGGGCATGAAGGGCAAGCATACCGCGATCGTTCCCCGCAACCGCGATAAGCTGATCGACGGCGTCGTCCGCATGGTCGAGACGCAGCTGCTGCCGCCCGAGACGCTCAAGCTCAAGCTGGCCCAGGCGCCGCTCGCGGATATCGCTATCGGCTGGATCGATCGTCGTTTCCCGGGGGAAGAGCTCGCCCGCGCCGGCTGGCGCCTGCTTGGCGGTCTGCTGAGCCGCATGGACTTCGGACGCATGAGCGCCGACTGGGACGATCGGCTGAAAGAGCTTCTGCGCCGCACCGACTTCACGCCGTATGCCGGCCGATCGCTTCGCTGGCTTCTCGCAAGCGAAGATGTTCATCTCCTGCTCGACCGTCTCGTGGACGAGGCGGAGAAAGCCGCTGCCGCGCCGGAAACCAAGGAAGCCATCCTCCGCATTCTGGAGGAGGAGAAGGACAAACAGCTGAACGAGGGCGGCGGCTTCATGCAATTTCTGAAGAAAGCCGCGTTCATCTTCGCCGAGGAATCCGACGCCCTCAACTTGAAGGATGCGGCCGATGCCATCCATGCCGATCTGTTAGTCTTCCTCGCCGATCTGAAGCGGCACGATCATGAGCTTCGTCTGCTGCTGCTGCGGATGCTTGGCGAAGTGGCCGATCAGCTCGATGCGGAGACTTCGTTATCGGAGACGCTGGAGAGTTGGAAGAACGATGTGCTTGCCCGCCTATCGTTTGCGCCATCCATAGAGGGCATCTTGCAGACGTTCCGCCGGCTGCTGGACGAAGAGTTGGCTACGCTGCCTCAGATCGGTGAAAGCTTGACGCGGGGGTACGACGATGAGGAAATCCCGTCGCTTGCCCAACAACCGGCCGTAACCGCGCTGCGCGAATGGACCGAACGTTTCGTCGCGGACTATTGGGACGCCTTCAAGCGCGATGCCGCGAAGAAAGCATGGGTAGACGGCTTCATCAAATCGCTGCTTAGCAAACTGGTCGACGCGGAGCATCGCGTAATCGGCCAAGTCGCGCGCGAGACGCTGAACACCTTCACCGAGCAGCGATTAATCGCCTTTATCGAAGACAAAGTCGGCGAAGACCTGAACCGCATTCGCATTAACGGCTCGCTCGTCGGCGCGGGGCTCGGCGCGCTGATCTACCTGCTCCTGCACGGCGTGTACGACCCGCTGCTGGATGCTTTCGTCCGATAATCTCACCCCGACCACGGCCGCAAGCCTCTAGAGGCTTGCGGCCGCCCATCCGGCACAACCTAAAAACGCATGCTTCCCCCGAAGGGAAAGCATGCGTTTCTTGTTTTACGGCGCCATCTCCAGGAATTTGGAGGTCGGATTCTTCTCCATCGCCGTGCGCATCGCATATTCGCTCTCGAACAAGGCGACGTAATTGTCTTTCTTGTCCTTCACGAGCGTAGAGTTGATGCGATACTTGGACGGATCGATCTTCTCGTCGACGATCCAGCGCGCGAACTGGTACGGCATCCGCTGCAGCTGGATTTCGACCCCGTATTCGGCGCGCATTCGGTATTCGAACACCTCGAACTGGAGCTGGCCGACGACGCCGAGAATCGTATCGTCGAAGCTCGTCGTGCGGAACACCTGGATGGTGCCCTCCTCGGTCAGCTGGTCGATGCCCTTCTGGTACTGCTTATGCTTGAGCGCGTTCTTGGCCGTGACCTTGGCGAACAGCTCCGGCGAGAACGTCGGCAGTTCGTCGAAGACGATCTCGCTTCCCTGGGACAAGGAATCCCCGATCCGGAAGATGCCCGGATCGAACAGGCCGATAATGTCGCCCGGATACGCCGATTCGACGATATCCCGATCCTGCGCGAGGAACTGCTGCGGCTGGGACAGCTTGATTTCCTTGCCGGCGCGCACATGGCGCACGCTCATCCCGCGGTCGAACCGTCCGGAGACGATCCGCAGGAACGCGATCCGGTCGCGGTGCGCCGGGTTCATGTTCGCTTGAATCTTGAAGACGTAGCCGGTGAACTTCTCGTTCGTCGGCTCCACCGGGCCGCTCACGCTTACGCGCGGCGTCGGCTTCGGCGCCAGCTCCAGGAAGTTCTCCAGGAACGTCTGGACGCCGAAGTTGTTGACGGCGCTGCCGAAGAAGATCGGGGTCAGCTCGCCACCCCCGATTTTGTCCAGATCGAACGGATCGCCTGCCACGTCGAGCAGCTCCAGATCGTTAATGAGCTGGTCGGCCAAATAGTCGCCCGCCATCTCGCGAATAATCGGGTCGCGGTAGTCTGCCACCTTGCGTACTTCGATCTTCGAGTGGTCGTTGCCTTGGAACAGCTCGACCTGGTTTTTCATCCGATCGTAGACGCCGCACAGCTCGCGCCCCATGCCGATCGGCCAGTTCATCGGCACCGAACGGATGCCGAGCACGCGCTCCAGCTCTTCCATCAGGTCGAACGGGCTTTGGCCTTCGCGGTCCAGCTTGTTGATGAACGTGAAGATCGGGATGCCGCGCCGGCTGCACACTTGGAACAGCTTGATCGTCTGCGCCTCGACGCCCTTGGCCACGTCGATCAGCATGACCGCGCTGTCCGCGGCGGTCAATGTACGATACGTGTCTTCGCTGAAGTCTTGGTGACCCGGCGTATCCAGAATGTTGATGCGATGGCCGCTGTAATCGAACTGCATGACCGAGGACGTAACGGAGATGCCCCGCTGCTTCTCGATCTCCATCCAGTCGCTCGTCGCGTGACGGCTCGCTTTACGCGCTTTGACCGAACCGGCTTCGCGGATCGCGCCCCCGAACAGGAGCAGCTTCTCGGTCAACGTTGTTTTACCCGCATCCGGGTGAGAAATAATGGCGAACGTGCGCCGTTTATCGACTTCGCGCTGTAATTCTTCGGTTAACGGTTTGCTCATGGTACATTCCCTTCGTGGACCACATGCCGCTCCTCGCGAACGGCCGGGGGTTGGACCGGTCCCGGGGTGAACGCTTGAGCGGTATGGTTATCGATTAGTGCGTGCAGGCCTTTAACACGCAAAACGCCGCTCCTTTCGCCGGGCGGGTGGCCCGGCGATGGAATCGGCTTCGCGTTTTCTCTATTATACGACATTTCTGCCGCGATTGCTTACTTCGGACTACCGGAAATCCAAATGACGTTATCCTCATCCTGCCCGTTGACCGGCCACCAGAAGAAGCCGTCTTCGCCCAGCAGCTCATCCATACGGGCAGGGCCCCACGAACCGGCCGCGTAGCCGTGCAATTCGGACGTCTCTTCCTTCCAGGCTTGCGCCATCCGGTCGACGAACGCCCACGCCTGGGCGACTTCATCCCAGCGGGTGAAGTACGTCGATTCGCCTCGCGCCGCGTCATAGATGAGGCGCTCATAGGCTTCCGGCGTATTGATGCCGACCAAGCAGCTTTGGCAGAACTCCATGACGACCGGCTGAATTGCGTTGTCCGATCCCGGCTTCTTGGCATTGATTTTAATATAAATGCCTTCCATCGGGTTGACGCGAATGACGAGCAGGTTCGGCGACAGATCGTGACGATTCGCGAACAGCACGTTGTCCGGCACGTTCTTGAACTCGATGACGACCTCGGTCGTCTTCACCGGAAGCCGCTTGCCCGTACGAATGTAGAATGGCACGCCGGCCCAGCGGAAATTATCGACGAATACGCGGGCTCCCACATACGTCTCCGTCTTCGAGTCCAGCGCGACGGAATCCTCCTGCCGATAAGCAGGAAGCTCCTTGCCCTTCAATGCGCCGGCGCCATACTGGCCGCGAACGACGTTGCGGGCCACATCCTCGTCGGATGCGAACGGACGCAGCGAGCGAAGCGCCTTGACCTTCTCGTCCCGAATATCTTCCGGATGCAGGCGGCTTGGCGGCTCCATTGCGATCATCGAGAGCATCTGGAGGAGATGGTTCTGCACCATGTCCCGCAGCGCGCCGGACTTATCGTAATAGCCTCCGCGCTCCTCGACGCCGACGGTCTCCGCCAGCGTAATTTGCACGTTCGCGATGTGCTTGTTGTTCCACAGCGGCTCGAAGAACGCGTTGGAGAAGCGAAGCACTTGAATATTCTGGACCATTTCTTTGCCGAGATAATGGTCAATGCGGTAAATTTGCTCCTCGTTGAACACCTGGCTCAGCTGATCGTTCAGCTTCTTCGCCGATTCCAAATCGTAACCGAACGGCTTCTCGATGACGAGACGGCTCCAGCCCTTCGTCTCGAGCAATCCGCCGTCGCGCAGGTTGAACGACACCGGTCCGAACAAGTTCGGCGCAAGCGCCAGGTAGAACAGCCGGTTGCCCGGGATGCCGAACTTGTCGTCCAGCTCGAGCGTCAGCTTGCCGAGCTCGCGGAACCCGTCGACGTTGTTGATGTCCAATGGCATATAGACGAAGTGCTCCGCGAACTTATCCCACAGCTGCTGATCGTCCGCCTTGTAGCGGCAGAATTCCACGATGGACTCATAGACGTCTTGACGGAACTCTTCGTTCGTGCGCGGCCGGCGGGCAAGACCCACCACCGCGAAATCCTCCGCCAACTTGCCTTCCTTATATAAGCTGAACAGCGCAGGGAACAGCTTGCGCCGGGCCAAATCGCCTGTAGCACCGAATAAGTAGTATACCGCTCCCGCGGCGGCAATCGATTCTTGCTTGCTCACGTCGGTCATATGCCCCATTCTTTCCTATGTATTTTTTCTACTCCACTATCCATTTCGTCTCGATCATGTATTGTAGTTTAGCATATTGCCGGCCCCAATTGCTATTCATTAGCACATAAAAAATACTGATCGCTAACCTAATCTTTGCTAATTTTCCGAGGCGTAATCTCCGGTAATCAACGGCACGCCGACGGTTAATTCAGGCTTCGCCCCCCGGCTGTGCGCGATCTGCAGGTTAACCCGTTTGCCGCCGCTTTCCACCCCGCTTTCCAGCTTCGAGGTAAAATAGGTCATGCTCGCCGTATGCCCGTCATCGTACGACTCTTTACGCGCCGCCTCTGCACGTAGCGCGATCGCGCCCGCGGCGTCGTCCGCCAACTCGCTCTTGCTTCCGCGTCCGACGAAGCCGCTTTGGAAAGCGAGCCCCTCCTTCCGCATCCGCGTCTCCAGCTCTTCTACAGCATTGCCAATTGACGCGAGCTCCACCCCTGCGCGAAATTCGATCAGCAGAACCGCATCCGCGTAGACGATGCTTCCCGAATCCGTCTCGCCACCGTTCACGGCCCCCGCGTCCTCGCTTCCCGTCTTCATCTCAGCCGTATCGGATGGGCGGTACCACAACGTCGTCTTGCCCGGATTCGGACCGGCGCTAGCCGTGACGCCGGAATACGCATGCTCGTCCTCCGCGAATACGGTTTCAATCCCTAGCGTCTCCGCGATCCACCTCAACTGGCCTTGCGTCCATCGTCCATCGAGTCGGAACGACCACGCCGCCGATGCAGCCCCATCCCGAAACGACGCGTCGCTCCACGTCCACACCTCGCGAAAATCGCGCATGATGCTCACTTGATCGCCCTTTTCGCCCCCGCTCTCCGCTCGGTTGCTCCATAGCGCCCAACCCGCTGCCGAGATGAGAACGGCCAGCGCCAAGACGACGCCGGTTGCCGTACGCAACCCCCGATTTTGCTCCGCTGTACGCATACGTTCATCGCGCCCCCTTGTTCAATCATCCGCATCTCTACCAGTTGTAGTTGCTGTTGACCCTGACACGCTCGCCGTGAGAAATGTTAAGCGGTTATCCGTTCGCTCGCCCCGCGCTTTGGATTCAATACAACGACGATCTGGGTAAATAACCATACGCATCCGCCCGTAGGTGAATATACTGCTTGCAGGAAATCCAGGGAGGTGCGCAGAGACAATGGAACCTATCTTCCCGCTCCATGAGGAGCGTATCAATATGTTTTGCGGCATGCCCGTGTGCATCATCACGAAGGAAGGCACGCGCCATATCGGAATATTGTCGCATTGCCGCGGCGGCCGGGTCACGCTGAACGGCGACCAAGCCGGCCCCGCCGTCAGCTCGGAGACGCCAGGCGGCAACGAGAAGAAATCGAAAGGCAAACAAGCCAAAAAAGGCAAGAAAACCGAAGCGAAGAAAACGGCCCCCGCACCCGCGAAGGCGGAGATTCAAGCCTATCCGTTCGATCCGTTCTACCCGTATCCGGGGCCAGGGCCTTATTCCGGTCCATATCGGCCACATAACCCGTTCGGCGAAGCGTTCGCAATCGACCTTTCGTTAATCGCGTATTTGTTCCTGCTTCTGTAAAGGCATCGCCAATCGTTCCGAAACGTATCGAGAAATGGGATGGCTGTGGCTGAAGACCTGCTACTTTGCAGGTCTTCTGTCATTTCCCTTCCCTTTTATCGTCAATGAATGTTACAATCTGTATACACAGACACGTGAAAATAGGAGAACCATGCAGCCAAGGAGGTTTTTTCATGCGAATTCCATCCATACATCCCCCGATCGTAGACCGTATCGACGCGATCCTGCCGGTCCGGCCCATTGCGCGCCAAGACTTGGCGGCGAATCCTGATCGACAACCCTATGGCGGCGGGCTGCCGCTCGAGATGCTTCACGCCGCCAAAGACGCGATCGAACAGACGAACCGTTGGCTAAAGCAAAGCCTGCGCGTGAGACAAGCCGCTCAAGCGGTCGCCGAGCTGCGCGTGACCGCAATTCGCGCCGAATCCGACGTTCAATCTCAATGGGTTAGGAGTATCCAAGCTCTTGTCCATGAGGTTAACGCGCTGCAGGCTGCCTTCAAGGCCGCGGATGGCTCGCTTCACCCCATGCTTCAACATGCGATCGACGCGCCGCTCGCTCGCGGCGCTTCCTGGCGGACGGGCCTATCCCGCCGGTCAGCCGCCGGAGAGTGGGCATTGGATGAGGAGCAGCTGTATGCCGCCTTTGAATCGCATCCTCACGCCGCTATGCGCGCATGGTCCGGTGGCGAAAGCATCGCACGGCAGCTGATCGACGCAATCGACGAGATCCGCAACCTGCCGTTCTCGGAGCTCCTTCAATCGAACACGCTCTCGTTCCATCTGCGCCAGTACTATTACAACGATACGCCGTATCAGAACACCCCGGTCCCTTGGAACGGCTTCTGGCTGAACCGCTACGTGTAATCGCGCAGTACCATCACTTCCACGAGCGAACCCGACGTTGCTCCGGAGGAGCCTGGCGGTATTCGGATGAAGCCGTCCGACTCCGGGAGCGAGGCCATCATGCTCGACTTGTTGAACGCCAGCGGATCGGCGAACTGAACGCCGTCTTTGATGAACAAGCGGGTGCGGACGAACCGTTCGTGCGGACTTCCCTTCTCGAAATCGGCCGTCAGCGTCGCCGTTGTCACCTGAGGCAGCGCCTGTTCCACGCCGACGCCTTGAAGCCGCTTGATGACCGGTCGCGCGAACAGCTCGAAACCTACATAACATGCGCCCGGATTGCCTGACAGCGCGATGAGCGGCTTGCCAAGGAGCGTTGCGGCGGACGTCGGGCTGCCCGGACGCATCGCGACTTTGCTGAACAACAAGGTCGTGCTGCCGGGTACGGCATTTCGCCTAGCTTCGTTCTCCGCGCTTAACCTATCCGCATTGCCGATTTCCCCTGAGGACCCGTCACCCGATTGGCTGCGCGAGGTCAGCAGCCCGCTCCCTGCACCGCTGCCAACTCGATCTTGCCCGCCGTCGGATTGATTGCCCCGATCCTCTTGATCGTCTTGACCGAGCTCTCGCATGAATGCGGCCATCACGTCGTAATCGCCCACAGATACCCCGCCCGTCGTAAGCAGCAGGTCATATTCGACTGCCGCTTGGAGCATGGCCTCTCTCACGGCCGTCAGGTCGTCCGTGATTCGCCCGAGCGAATAAGGTTCGCCGCCTGCTTCCCGCACCAGCGCCGCGATCATGACACTGTTGCTGTCGCGGATAAGTCCTGGCGCAAGCTCGGCGCCAATCGGCAGCAGCTCGGTTCCCGTCGACATAATGCCGACCCGCGGACTTGCATAGACCGGCACCGTCTCATAGCCGAAAGTGGCGAACAGCGCAATGTGCCCGGGTCTAAGCAGCTCGCCGCTTGCGGCGATTGCGTCGCCTTTGCGGAATTCCTGGCCGGCTCTGGCCACGTTCTGCCCGGCTGCCGCGGGCTGCTTGATGCCTACCCGAGCCGCTCCATCGCGTTCCAGTTCGAATGTTTGCTCCAGCATGATGATCGCATCCGCGCCTTCAGGCACCATGGCGCCGGTCATGATACGCACGGCCGTTCCTGATTGCACGGGTCGCTTGGCTTGTCCGCCGGCAGCTACCTGATCGACGACGTCCAACTCGACCGGCTGGCTAGGACTGGCGCTGCCCGTATCCGCGCTAAATACCGCATAGCCGTCCAATCCGGACCGCGCGAAAGGCGGCCAATCGCTTGTCGCGGTTAACGAAGCGGCCAGTCTCCTTCCGCTAGCTTGTCCGATCGGAATATGTTCGACGCGGCCGCTTACGCAAGCATGCAATATTCGGCGCTGCGCTTCTTCGACTTTGATGGCTTTTCGGTTGAATCGCGACGCTCCTTGAAGCTGTTCCACGTTGGTTTCTCCCCCTGCGCCATGCGGCTGCTCCTGCTGCTATCTCTATGTCCTGACGCTCTTCTATAAGTACTTCCATTGTAGCAGAAGAGCACCGACCGCTCCACAGCCCCGTTAAATCCGAGTCTCTCCCGGCCTGTGGTATACTGATCCTATCACACTAGCAAGGAGGCAGGGTTCCATGACGACATCGATCTCGTACTCCCCGCCCGTTCTTCAAATCGTCGGCTACAAAAACAGCGGCAAAACCACGCTCGTGGCCGCGCTTGTCCGCCTACTGAAAGCCGAGGGCTTTCGTGTAGGCACGGTCAAACACGACGCTCACGATTTTACGATGGATCACCCCGGCACGGATACATGGCAGCATCAGGAGGCGGGAGCCGACGTCACGGCCATCAGTTCCTCTCGCCGCGCTGCGGTCCTAACGAACGAACCAGCGACGTTGGACGCGCTCTTATCGCATATGGGCGGAATGGACATCGTGCTCGTCGAAGGCTTCAAGCAAGAGCGATATGCGAAGCTCGTCCTCATTCGAAAACCGGACGACCTTCCCTTGCTTGAACAATTGGCGAACATTCGCCTCGTCGTCGTCTGGCCGGAGATGGAACATTGGGCTGCCGATGCTCATCCCGATTATGCCATTCTTCGGCTGCCGGAGACGAGCTCGATCTATGCCGAGATCCTTCACGTGACCCAACTAGAGAGGAGGGGAAGATAGCCATGGAATGCCGCTTAGGATGCGCCGCCTGCTGCACCGTTGTCTCCATTTCGTCCGCCATCCCCGGTATGCCGAATGGCAAGCCGGCGGGCGTTCGCTGTTTGCAATTGACCGACCAGAACCTGTGCCGTTTATTCGGTAAGCCCGATAGACCCGACGTGTGCGGCAGCCTCATGCCTAGCCTCGAGATGTGCGGTACGACGAACGAGCATGCGTATGCGTATCTCAAGCAGCTGGAGGACGCCACTCGCCCGTAAGAGATCTGGCTGCATCCACCACGCTTCTCCGCGTCTCATCATCTTCCCGCTATATCGATACTATCGACTTCCGTTGCTCGTGAATAGACCGTGGCAACGGACCAAGTTATACGCATTCTTTTTCTGCCGTATTCCTGTCACTGACAGTAACGCGCCTCTACGATAACTACCCCCGTTCGATATTCGGTGCTCACCTCAGTCATGGCACGTAATCGATCCCTAGGTTAACCTCGCGTCTGCCTGCCTTGACCTACATATCAACCATTACCGACTACGCGACCCCATCACACGACTTCAGTTTCAATCGCATATTATTTATTTGGTTAGCTGTTCGCCTCCCCAAACAATCCTCCCTGCGCTTCAGACACACTACCGATTACCCCATCATCCGCTCCCTCTCTTTCAGCTCCATCCGCTGCTATCATAACTTTACCGCCCCCCTCTCTACGCCGCTCCGTTGTTCTCCATTGTTAATCCTCCCGGCACTGCTCCCCCAACGCAAAAAGGCCGCGCGCCGCGACCTCCCCTGATTTCTCTATATCGCCGAATGCTGCATCCACGTTCCGTGGAAGCAACAATCAGGACGTTGTCAGCTTGAACCTTAGCGTAACCTTCCAGCTCTCCAGGCACGTCAGCAGGCACTACTCCGCCAAACCATGTTTATGCGCGTAGATCGCCGCTTGCGTCCGGTCGTCCACGTTTAATTTCGTAAAAATATTCGTGACGTGGAATTTCACCGTCTTGATGCCGATGAACAAATCCTCTGCAATCTCCTGATTGGACATGCCGCGCGCAAGCCGCAGCAGCACTTCCATTTCGCGTTCGGTCAGCTGCTCGTGCAGCGCCGCTTTGGCTGCAACCTTCGGTTGACGGAACCGGTTCATCATTTTCGCCGCTACCTGCTGCTCCAAGACCGACTGTCCTCTGGCCGCGGCGCGGATCGCGTCGGCGATTTCGGTCGCCCGCGACGTTTTCAGCAAGTAGCTGAACGCCCCCGCCTCGATGACCGGATACATTTTGCTATCGTCCAAAAAGCTCGTCAGTACGATCACGCGGCATTCGGGGTACAACTCCATGATTTTGCGAGTCGTCTCGACGCCGTCCATGCCTTCCATGACCAAATCCATCAGCACGACGTCAGGCTGATACGCGGTCGCCAATCGGATGCCTTCCATGCCGTTGCTCGCCTCGCCGACGACCTCGATGCCATCCTCCGTATTGAGCACGGCCGCTAGGCCGATGCGCACCATCTCGTGATCGTCCACCAGCAGTACTTTTATCGGTTGTTCCAACGTTTCCATTTGCTCCAAAGCCTCCATTCCAGCTGCTCCTCCTTCTATGCCGCGAGCGGCACCCGAATATCGATCGTAACCCCTGCTCCCGGCTCCGTCACAATTCTAAGCGATCCCCCAAGCACGTTGACCCGTTCCTCCATCGTCAGCAAACCATACGAGGCCTGCTTTTTGGATTCCAGATCAAAGCCGACGCCATTATCGCGCAGCATCAGCTGAGCGACGCCGTCAATCCGTTGAAGCCGAATCTCCATCTGATCCGCCTTCGAATGCCGCAGCGTGTTAGACAATGCTTCCTGGGCGATGCGGAACAAATGATCCTCCGCTTCCGACGCCAAGCAGATCGAATCGTCCACATCCAGCGTAATCGCCATGGGAACCTTCTGCTTGAGTTCATCCACCAAGCTGTGAAGCGCCTGACCGAGATTCTTGCCGTCCAAATGAACCGGCCGCAGATGCAGCAGCAGCGCGCGCATTTCCGATTGCGCCACGGCCGCCATTTCCTCGATCAGCTGAACCTGACGTTTGGCGCGCTCCCAATCTTTCTCCAGCGTCCGGCTGACCGCCGTGGCCGTCATCGAGATCGCGAACAACTGTTGGCTCACCGCGTCATGCAGCTCTCTCGCCAGCCGCTGACGTTCTTCGATGACCGCGGAGAAACGCACCTGCTCCGTATAGAGGTCATCCTCTTCCTGTTCGCCGACGTCTTCGGAGCCATCGGAAGCAAGCGGAGGAAGCGTCACGTTCGGCTTCGGTTTTCCGCGAAGCTGCAATTCGGTCAACCGCTGAATCGCAGTTTTCAATTTAAGCCCCTGCAAATAACTGTACGCCGCCGCGAGCGCCAATGCAACCGCGATAAATCCGAGTCCGATCGCGGCGGCCTTGCTCTGGAACTGGAATAGCTTGATATAACCCGTGCCCTGCAAGACCAGCACGAGCAAACCCAAGATAACGAGGAGCCAGATAACCGTTTCCGCGATATTGCCGCCTCTTCGCTGCCCCTCCAAAGGTCCTCCCCGTTGCTGCGCGCGATCTTTGCTAAGATTTGGCTCCGACTGATCTGCCATTCGACTAATTGCCTCCCATTTATGTAGATAAGCGGCCTACAGCCGAAGACAGACGCCCCGGTGTGGGACGTCTGTCACGGTCGACCATAGACGATCGCTTTATGCCATTCTATAAGCGTACAGCCTAATTCTCGCAGACTAGCTTAAGTGTACGCAATTTCCTAATCCGGCTTGCCGGCTGGCAGATCATCGCGATTTACCAAGCGATGTCCAAACCTCGACTATTCTTGCTCGGCAGCCGGCTTTTGCAGCTTCGCTTTAAGCGCCTGCAGCTGCTCTTCCACCTGCAGTTGCTTCGAGACATCGACTGTGCTGTGCAGCGAAGAGCCGCCGCCTGCAGAGCCATATGGCACGCGAAGAACGTCTGCTTCCGCTTCCAGTTGAATGATCTTCTCTTCCATGCGGCTGAATCCACGGGAAGCCGTGCCGCTTTCCAAGGAATGAACGGCGGACACTTGGGCCATTTGCTTCTTCGCTTTCGCCATCTGAGCGCGAGCCGCAAGCTCGTTGCGCTTGTTGCGAAGCTGATAGAACTCGTCTTTCATCGTATGCAGCTGGTGCATCAGATCGTCGGCTTGACCTTTCGCCTGACCGTGCAGCTCGAGGTATTCCGAACTCTTCTGATCGAAATAGATCTTCTCTTCCAGCAATTTGCGCGCCAGCTCTTCTTGGCCGGAACGGATCGCCGTCTCTGCTTTCGCTTCGCGGTCAGCCGCATTGCGGACAACTTCGTCCAGGCGCTGCTTCATGCGGCGCTCGTTCGCCATTTGTTTCGCGACCGTTACCTCAGCCGTATGGATCTCGGCCTCCATGTCGCGTAAGTATTGATTTAACATTACCACAGGGTCTTCCATTTTATCCAGCAGTTCGTGCACCGATGCCTTCGTCATGTCTTTCATTCGTTTGAAAATGTTCATTGTATTATTCTCCCTTCTCGTACTTGGCTAGTTTGGCGCGCAGTTCTTCGATTTCTCTGCGCAGTACTTTTTTCTCCAGATCGTCCATCACGCCGTCAAGATGTGCTGCAGGCTGAGCCTGCGGCGGGTTTTGCCAACCGCCGTTGAACGCGCCCGAATCCGGTTGCGGCGGCGTTGCGCCCGCATAAGGTCCGCCATAGTTGTGCGGCTGACGCGGCGGCGTTGAGCCATAACCGCCTTGGTAACCGTTATAGGGACCCGGGCCATACCGCGGATCATAGTTAGGGTAGCTAGGCGGCTCGCTCGGAACGACTAAGCCTGCCAGAATGTACACGATGATAACGGCTCCGCCCGAAAATACGGTGAGTACGATCAGAAGAATCCGCAGTAATGTCGCATCCACGTTCAACGCTTCGGCGATGCCCCCGCATAGACCGAAGAGCTTCTTGTCCCGGCGCGACCGGTACAGTTTCTTCATTGCGACTTCCATCCTTCCTGCTGTAATTTACGCTTCAACTGTTCCATCTCGCGTTCGATCGCGGTTTGAAGGACGGCCCCAGCCTCGCTCAGAAATTCTTGGCCGGACCGGCGAAGGTCGCGAAGGCTTCTGGCTTCCAACTCCATATCCGAAATGCGGTCGTCCAAGCGACGGAACATCCCAGACGGTTGTTGACCAAGACCTTGATTATGGATACCCTGACCCGCATATCGTGCGTTCATTCGCTGCTGCAGCCGTAGCGATTCCATGCGTGCCGAGTAATATTCGCGCTTGTCATATACCGTTTGGTATTCGCTGCGCAGTTCGCGAAGCTGTTCTTCCAACTCGACGAGGCTCGTTTTGGATTGCTCATAGAGATCGCGGTATTGCGCGGCCCGTTCTTCGCTTGCCGCTTTATCATGAAGCGCGACGCGAGCCATATGTTCTTCGCCCGCTTTGAGGGCCGTCAGCGCTTGCTGCTCGCGCTTCTCCTTTTGTTGCTCCGCTTGCAGCCATTGCATTTTCAAGTGGTTGCTATGGCCGCTATATTGTTGATACAAGCGCTCGGCGCTAATGATTTCCTCGCGTGTCGACCAAAGGAACTGATCGATCAGCTTAACCGGATCTTCCGCTTTCTCCAGCCGCTCGTTCAATGTGGCGACCGTAATATCGCGGACTCGACGAATGATGCTCATGTTTGCCCCTCCTATACCAATTTCGTGTTCGATTAAAATTCTCTTCTGCGTCTGAACATCGATACGCCCCATACGATAATGCCGACCGCGATCAGCAGGCTAACGATTCCCATCAGTTTAGGGAGCAGCATCAATGCGCCCACCGCTACCAAAATCGAACCGATCACTTTACTGTTGTTTTTCAACCCGACCGCGCCGAGTCCGATCAGAATGAAAGGCATCAAGAACCCGATCAAGCCGGACAATCCATGTCCGAAGAAGTTCCATACCATCAATCCGCCGACCACAACAAGAATGACGCCTAGTGCTGTTTTACCGTTCATATTGTTGTCACCGCCTCTCCGTTTGCTCATATTGTTCTTTTACGTGCTTCAGGACTGCTTTGTTTCATTACCTTGCTTCTGTTTATAGTTTAGGTGTTTGGCGATGTTTTCAAAACGGACCGCAGGCGGTTTTTGAACCTAGACCTGGGTCCAGTCCCTGATGGACCAAGGGTGGAGCAAGCTTGAAGCGGTTTAACTATTCACGGAATAACTAAAAAAAGAGCCCTGTCATGCAGCGCTCTTCTTTAGATAAAGCCGATCTAACTCGATGTGAAATACAGGTCCTGTCCAACCTTAACGCACCGCGTCATTCCATACAATCAAAACACTCATTCAAAACGAAAAAACGTCGATTTCACTATTCATGAAATCGACGTTTAATCCTGTCATTCAAATGCCGGTGAGAGGACTCGAACCTCCACGGTTTCCCTCACGATTTTGAGTCGCGCGCGTCTGCCATTCCGCCACACCGGCATATTCAATTGGCGTGCCCTAAGAGATTCGAACTCCTGACCTTTTGATTCGTAGTCAAACGCTCTATCCAGCTGAGCTAAGGGCACATGTTTTAAAAAGGTGGAGGCGCCACCCAGACTCGAACTGGGGGTAAAGCTTTTGCAGAGCTCTGCCTTACCACTTGGCTATGGCGCCGTATTAATGGAGCGGAAGACGGGAATCGAACCCGCGACCCTCGCCTTGGCAAGGCGATGCTCTACCGCTGAGCCACTTCCGCAAACATGGCTGGGGATCAAGGATTCGAACCTTGGCATGACGGAGTCAAAGTCCGTTGCCTTACCGCTTGGCTAATCCCCAATAATCATGGGGCGATCGAGGGGAATTGAACCCCCGAATGTCGGAATCACAATCCGATGCGTTAACCACTTCGCCACGACCGCCACGATTAAACTAAATTGGCAGGGGCAGCAGGAATTGAACCCACACTAACGGTTTTGGAGACCGCTGTTCTACCTTTAAACTATGCCCCTATAAACTGGTGGAGGATGATGGATTCGAACCACCGAACTCGTCAGAGAACAGATTTACAGTCTGCTGCGTTTGGCCACTTCGCTAATCCTCCATGAAGCTGGTGCCGCCGAGAGGACTTGAACCCCCAACCTACTGATTACAAGTCAGTTGCTCTACCAATTGAGCTACAGCGGCTTATGAAGTTAAATGGTGGCTCGGGACGGAATCGAACCGCCGACACGAGGATTTTCAGTCCTCTGCTCTACCAACTGAGCTACCGAGCCTTAATCAAAATGGCGGAGCCGACGGGATTCGAACCCGCGGTCTCCTGCGTGACAGGCAGGCATGTTAGGCCTCTACACCACGGCTCCGCATTAAGAATTGGTTGCGGGGGCAGGATTTGAACCTGCGGCCTTCGGGTTATGAGCCCGACGAGCTACCGAGCTGCTCCACCCCGCGTCATTATAAATCATTATGGTGGAGGCTGACGGGATCGAACCGCCGACCCTCTGCTTGTAAGGCAGATGCTCTCCCAGCTGAGCTAAGCCTCCATATTAACAACAGACAAACAACATTGTACCATATTCTAGCTCTTCCTTGCAAGTTAAAACAATGGTGACCCGTAGGGGATTCGAACCCCTGTTACCTCCGTGAAAGGGAGGTGTCTTAACCCCTTGACCAACGGGCCATACTGGCGGAGAGCGAGAGATTCGAACTCTCGATACGCGGTTAGCGTATACACGATTTCCAATCGTGCTCCTTCGACCACTCGGACAGCTCTCCATATGGCTCCCCGAACAGGACTCGAACCTGTGACAACTCGATTAACAGTCGAGTGCTCTACCAACTGAGCTATCAGGGAATATTCAGGCATGTTACACCCTGAAAACTGGATACGAAACTCAACACTTTAGCTGTGTTTGTCTAAGCTCTTGCGAACTTAAACGTTAGGATAAGCCCTCGACCGATTAGTATTCGTCAGCTGCACGCATTGCTGCGCTTCCACCTCGAACCTATCAACCTGGTCGTCTTCCAGGGGTCTTACTAATTGGGAAATCTCATCTTGAGGGGGGCTTCACGCTTAGATGCTTTCAGCGCTTATCCCGTCCGTACTTGGCTACCCAGCGGTGCTCCTGGCGGAACAACTGGTACACCAGCGGTACGTCCATCCCGGTCCTCTCGTACTAAGGACAGCTCCTCTCAAATTTCCTACGCCCACGACAGATAGGGACCGAACTGTCTCACGACGTTCTGAACCCAGCTCGCGTACCGCTTTAATGGGCGAACAGCCCAACCCTTGGGACCTACTTCAGCCCCAGGATGCGATGAGCCGACATCGAGGTGCCAAACCTCCCCGTCGATGTGGACTCTTGGGGGAGATAAGCCTGTTATCCCCAGGGTAGCTTTTATCCGTTGAGCGATGGCCCTTCCATTCGGTACCACCGGATCACTAAGCCCGACTTTCGTCCCTGCTCGACTTGTTGGTCTCGCAGTCAAGCTCCCTTATGCCTTTGCACGCTTCGAATGATTTCCAACCATTCTGAGGGAACCTTTGGGCGCCTCCGTTACATTTTAGGAGGCGACCGCCCCAGTCAAACTGCCCGCCTGACACGGTCCCCCCACCCGATTCAGGGTGGCGGGTTAGAACTCCGATACGATCAGGGTGGTATCCCAACGGTGCCTCCACCCAAGCTGGCGCTCAGGCTTCAACGGCTCCCACCTATCCTGTACAGATCGTACCAAAGTCCAATATCAAGCTGCAGTAAAGCTCCATGGGGTCTTTCCGTCTTGTCGCGGGTAACCTGCATCTTCACAGGTATTAAAATTTCACCGGATCTCTCGTTGAGACAGCGCCCAAGTCGTTACGCCATTCGTGCGGGTCAGAATTTACCTGACAAGGAATTTCGCTACCTTAGGACCGTTATAGTTACGGCCGCCGTTTACTGGGGCTTCGGTTCATAGCTTCGGGTTGCCCCTAACCACTCCCCTTAACCTTCCAGCACCGGGCAGGCGTCAGCCCGTATACTTCGCCTTACGGCTTCGCACAGACCTGTGTTTTTGCTAAACAGTCGCTTGGGCCTTTTCACTGCGGCCCCCTCGGGCTATTCACCCTACC
>NZ_JBHUHA010000002.1:1882500-2025000 GCF_042682185.1 Paenibacillus xanthanilyticus
GACGAAACAACGAGCATCATGACATCCAATCCGTCGATTAACGGACTGTATGGATAAGGATTTTCAACGACAGCGACGGCAAGTACGCCTTCCTCTTCTTCGAACTTTTGTTGAAAATACGCTCTCAGGTCCACAACAACAATCCCCCGTATAGCTTCAGAGTGCAGTTTAAGCTATAATGATTTCGCAGTGTACTAAATGTTCGACAATGTCCGCCCGGTTTCCTGCCTGGAATCGCAAGAAATCGATTCGGGACCGTCAGAAAGGACACCCTTATGTTTTTTAAATCCAGTAAAATCAACGAATTCCGGCTTTGGGGATTGCTATTCACGTTATTCGGCATGGGTCTTATGATTCTCGGTACTTCCGGCATCGTCTTCTGGGGACAAGCCGGCAAATGGTTCGCTGGCGTCTTCATGGTCATCGGCATGATCGCCATGCTGCTCAGCGTCGGCGTCTACTTCTGGGCCGGCATGCTGTCGACGAGCGCCGTGATCTTGATTTGCCCGGAATGCAACCGTCACACGAAAATTCTAGGAAAAACCGACCGTTGTATGTATTGCAAAACAAAGCTGACGCTTGATCCGAATGAAGCTACCGACCTGGACGAGGGGATTACGGAGAAGGCCTAACTACATAGCAAAATCAAAAAAAGCGCCTCTCCAACGGAT
Organism: Paenibacillus xanthanilyticus; assembly: GCF_042682185.1. Classification (NCBI taxonomy): domain Bacteria; kingdom Bacillati; phylum Bacillota; class Bacilli; order Caryophanales; family Paenibacillaceae; genus Paenibacillus; species Paenibacillus xanthanilyticus. Next base: position 1,883,172 of record NZ_JBHUHA010000002.1, read on the forward strand.
ATTACCCGCGGAGAGGCGTTTTGAATTAGGTATTAGGGCTTTTGTTGCAAAGCTTGATCGATAACTCCCCAGATCTGATCGTCCTGGAATGAACGCTGCCAAGTGGCCACGCCCGCCAAGCCGTATTTCTTCACAAGCACGATACGCGAACGAATCGAGATGTCATCTTCGATCCAAATGCGCTTCTTGGCGCCACCCTCCGTGTATTCGACATAATTCTGACCTGTTTTCGCGTCAAAGACCGGTTTAAGCTTACGCTCGGCGATTAATTTGTCGATTGCCTGCATACCGAGCGCTTTGGAGCTTACCTCGTTCGTGCCGTCCGCTTGCTTGGTCTCCGTCCATACCCGGGCATAAAGCGGCATGCCCAGAACTAGTTTGCTCGGTGGAACACCATCCTCTTGTAAAAGGCGCAGGATCGAGTTTTCCGTCCACGGGAGCGATGCGACCGATCCGGCTTTGGGACTCGAAGCCCAATGCTCGTCGTACGCCATCAGCATCATGAAATCGACGCTCTCGGCCAACGCCGGACGATCCAAAAACGCGGACCACATCTCACTGTTCGACTTCGGCGTCACGTCGATGGACACCACGAGTCCCTGTTCATGAAGAATGGGCGTTAGCTCCCGGACGAATTGAACGAGGTTCGCTTTATCCGCCGTCTCGACATTCTCGAAATCGATATTGATCCCCTGCAAACGATATATTTGCGCATAGGCGACCAATTGTTGAATCATATTAAATCGGGTCTGGGCAGTGGCGAGCGCCTGGGTGGTTCTTTTCGGCTCGAAACCGTTGCTGAACAGCGCCCACACTTGCGTTTTCCGTTTGGCCGCCCAGTCGACGTAGGCTTTGTCGGCTTTGCTGCGTATTTTGCCGGTGCCGTCGATCAATTCGAACCAGGTGGGGCTGACGACGTTCACGCCATCCAACGCGCCGATCGCGGACACATCGGTCTTTTTCGCGTAGACGCCTTCCCAAGTCATATTGATTTTGCTGCCCATCACCTTCCATGCGACAAAAGGCGATTCTACTAATGGCTGCTTCACTTGCTCGATCCCGATTAAGCTGAGCTTGTCTTTGGGCATGTAGCCAATCGTTCCGCTCAGCGCCTGCACCTTATACCAATCGGGATTCGTCGTCTCCTCCCAAATTCGCACCTCGGCGCCGGCTTGCAGCTTCTCGTAAATCGTAGCCCGGATCGTCGGCGACGATCGAAGAGCCGTATCCGTTGTCGTCTTCGCCCGCTGAACGGACTTCCCGGCAGGAATGAGCGTCACCGCTCCCGTACCATCGTCCGCCTCGACATGTAGTCCGTATAATTCGGTGAGCGGCGTAGAAGGCAAGTACACCTCTCCATCAATGACTTCCGCGGCTTCCCTTAATTCATAAGGCTTGCTGTTCAACGTTGCCGTCAACAAATCCGTCTTCAGCCGAAGCACTTGGTGCGCGCTCGTGAGGACGATGGAGCCAGTCGCTTCTTCGTACCAAATTGCGTTGGCCAGCCCCGCCGATTCCATCAAGACCTTTAGGGGGAGCTTGACCATCGTCCCTTCGATAACGGCGCCTCCGCTTGCTATTGTGCCGGCAACCATAATCGGATGCGTATATCCATATTGAGGCTTCTCCATCTTCGTATTCGGGATAAATAACCAGTACACGCCAAATAAGACGACCCCGAGCAAGAAAAAGAATGACAGCCGCAGCAACGTTCGAATTAACCCGCCGGGCTTCCTTCGCCTCGGCCTGACTTGAACCGTCTGCATATCCAAACCTTCCCTTTCCTCCTGTACGCAAGTTTATCCCGCTCTCGACAAAATAAAAACGCGCAGAAGTTAAGGCGCTTGCCTTGTTCCCCCTGCACGCTTCCACCCGAGCCTATTCTCTTGCCGTTCCTTACGAATGCGGCTTGGCGCAGTCTCCGCAAAGACCGTAAATCTCCATGCGGTGTCCTTCCACCTTAAATCCGGTTTCCTTGGACGCCGTCTTCTCGACATCCGTCAGCGTCGGATAATCAAAATCGACGATCGTGCCGCACTGGCGGCAAATCGCGTGATAATGGTCCGACAAATCAGCGTCAAACCGGCTTGAATCGTCGCCATACGTGAGCTCTCGGACAAGACCCGCTTCGACGAACAGCCTTAAATTGTTATAAATAGTCGCCACGCTCATGCTTGGGAAAGCCGGGGACAACGCTTTGTAAATTTCATCTGCTGTCGGATGTATCATCGAATCCATCAAGAAGCTCAGAATAGCATGACGCTGAGGAGTCATCCGTACGCCGGTACTTTTCAATTGTTCAAGTGCTTGTTCTACGGTCGCACCCATGCCCTTCACGCCTTTCTGCTTCGTTAGAACCATTGTACGTGCAGACTTTTCATTTTGTCAATGAATGGCCGCGTCAATTCGATGGAAGATACCGGTTAATGGAGATGCTGCTGTTCGCGTCGATATCAATGCGGAATAAGTCGTCGCCCACGGTGCCTCGGACCGTCTTCTTCCCGATCGTAAGCGGCAGTTCGGTCGTAATCGTCCCGAACGTCACCGAGCCGTTGACGGAATATTCGCCGGTCTCCGGCAAGTAGAGACGGATGTCGCCGATGGAGCTATCGATGTTCCAGTCGCCGCCCACCACGCTGCTGCGAATGTCGATTTCCCCGTTCAACGTGTCGACCCTAAGGCCGGAAGCCGCTTCCGCGATCGAGATTTGACCATTCTTCGTCTCGACTTCAGCGCCGCCCCGAATCTCCTCCAGCTTGATGCTGCCGCTCGACGTCGAGGCATCCGTGGTGCCTTCCATTTGCCTCGCCGCGATATCGCCGTTGGCGACCTCAAGACTCGCGTCTCCCGTAATCTGGTCGACCGCTATGGCGCCGTTCTTCGTTTTCACGTCAACACCCCCCACGATTCGAGAAACCCGGATCTCGCCGTTGGTTCCCTGAATCGCGAGGCCGCCCGGGAGGAAAAGTCCTTCCGCTCGTATGGCTCCATTGCCGGCCGTAATGGTCAATTTAGCTTGAGGCTGTTCGGGCTGTTCAGGTGCTTTGTCTTGCGCGTCATTCGTATCGTTAAGCGAAGCCGCGCTGCCGGCAGGGGAACCGTTCGCCGCGTCGTCGCTCTGTACGTCTTCCTTCGCGCTTATTGATTCTGACGAATCGCTCGGAGGTAAAGTTTCACTTTCTTCGGCCTCGGTTAGCTTGTTGTCGACGACTGGGATTTTGGCAAAATGCGAATCAGGCGGGATGGTGACGACCACGTTCATCCGTGGCAAGCGGCTGCCGTCCGCGCCGTATGCTTTGCCCTTCGCTTCGATGGCGAGCTTCTTCTCGCCGCCAACCTCCAAGACGGAGGCTGCGGCGGCCTCGTCGGCTTCTTGTTTGTTCGCGGAATCGATCCACACGATGGTTTCGATCGTCATATTCGCCGTTTCTCCCTTAAGGACGGTAACGGAACCGTTCGGGTTATGGATCGCGATCGACTCGATGTCGGCGCCAAGCGGAATCTCCAGCTTCTCCTTGTCGTACTTAAAGCCTTTCTCCTCCGATAGACTCGCGGTACCCGGCATATTGACGTTCCATTGATCCAGCCACTTGAACGGCATGGCCGCATATTGCGTGACCGAAAAAGCGGTAACCGCGATGACGGCCGCCATGAAGCTCCCCCCAAGATCAAAGGGCAGCCGCTCCTCCTTCTTGCGATAAGCGAGACTATACACGATTACCTCGATCCCAAGCAGCACGAAAGCGGCCGGCCACCAACGGCCAAGCAGCGCGATGTCGTTGCGCCCGGCGATTTGATCCGATAAAAGCAATCCTCCGACCGTTAATATCAGCAGCGCAGCCGTGATTCGTCCCGTCCGCAGCATCGTCCCCCTCCTCCTAAACGCATAGATGAGCGCGATTATGATCAATCCGATGCCGGTTAGATCATTGCCGTTATCCTCCAGCAGCTCGGCGAGCCATTCCGGCGGCGCCAGAAAAACGAGCATGATCGCGCCGAGCAGCGCAATCGCAGCCCCTTGAAGCACGGCGGCCCACGTTCCTTGTCGAACAGGCGCAGCGTCCTCGTCGTGTTGCTGCCTGGAAGCCTCCTGCAGGGTGCCGAATACGCTGAAGAACCAAAACGCGGGCACCGCCAATCCCAAATAGACAAGCAGCAGGGCGAAGCGTCCGCCAGCCAAATCGGCGAAATGGATCATGGCCACGATATCGGTCAGCGTTCCGGCCAGCAGAAGCAAACCTTTCCTATGCAGCCCGAGCAGCAGATGACCGGCTCCCGGGCACACAAACGCCGCGAGCACGGCCAGCGCCGCCTTGCGTCTCGAGCTCCGTTCCATCCCTATCCCTCCTCCGACAAAGTGCGCTCATCGCCATGAATAGATCCAAAAGTTGCTTACGCACAAGACCAAAGGACTATTATCGCCGTATTTTGCGGCGAAGCGCCTTTCGCTCCATAGAAATATAAGATCACTTATGCGTGAAACAGCTTGTATTTAAACAAAGTTGTCCTTATTGTACCACACTAAAATCGAAATCGCGGCGGATGAACACGCGGGTATACGAGACTTCCTTACCACCCGGACGATTTCCTCAACCGATTGGATCTTTAATGAAGGCATCGACGGTTAGGTCCGGCGTTTTGGGTTTGGGGATCTTTGTCGGAGCTATATACGAGAAAAGGAATCCTCCGTTCCGCCCGATGGCGGTAGACAGAAGATTCCTTATAATGTCGCGTGCAGCTCGTTATTGACTCAGACGCTCCAGCAGCAATTTGTTCGCCAGCGCGGGATTCGCCTTGCCCTTGGACGCTTTCATGACTTGACCGACCAGGAAGCCGATTGCCTTGTCCTTGCCTGCCTTGAAGTCGGCGACGGATTGCGGATTCGCTTCGACGATCTCGTCGACGATCGCCTTGACCGCGCCTTCGTCGCTGATTTGGACAAGTCCCTGCTCTTCGACGATCTGCTGTGGCAGCTTGCCGGACTCGAGCATCGACTTGAACACCGTCTTCGCGATCTTGCCGTTGATCGTGCCCTTCTCCAACAGCCCGATCATCTCGCCAAGGCCTTGGCCGGTGATCTTCACGTCATCCAGCTCCAGGTTGTTGGCGTTCAGATACCCGAGGAGCTCGCCCATCATCCAGTTCGACACCTGCTTGGCGTCCTTCGTGTATTGGAGGCTCTCTTCGAAGAAGTCGGCCAGCTTCTTGGACGTCGTAATGACTTCCGCATCGTAGGCCGGCAAGCCGAACTCGCTCGTATACCGGGCTTTGCGCGCATCCGGCAGCTCGGGAATCGACGCGCGTACGCGCTCTTTCCACTCGGCATCGATGTGCATGACGACCAGATCCGGATCCGGGAAATAGCGGTAGTCGTGCGCTTCTTCCTTGCCGCGCATCGAAAACGTCTTGCCCTGGGTATCGTCAAAGCGGCGCGTCTCCTGCACGACTTCGCCGCCGCTGTCCAAAATATCCGCTTGGCGCATCTGCTCGTACTCCAGGCCGCGCACAACGCCGCGGAAAGAGTTCATGTTCTTCAGCTCCGCGCGGGTACCGAATTTCTCTTGGCCATATGGGCGCAAGGAAATATTGGCGTCGCAGCGCATGGAGCCCTCTTCCATCTTCACGTCGGACACGTCGCAATACAGCATGATCGCACGCAGCTTCTCGAGGTACGCTTTCGCTTCTTCCGGCGTGCGAATGTCCGGCTCGGACACGATCTCGACGAGCGGCGTGCCAACGCGGTTAAAGTCCACCAGCGAGGCGTAACCGCCGTCGACGTGCGACAGCTTGCCCGCGTCTTCCTCCAGATGCAGGCGCGTAATGCCGATGCGCTTCGTCTGGCCGTTCACTTCGATATCGATATAGCCGTTCTCGCCGATCGGCTGATCGTATTGGGAGATCTGGTACGCCTTAGGCGAATCCGGATAGAAGTAGTTCTTCCGGTCGAATTTGCTCACGTCGGCCACGGTGCAGTTGAGCGCCATCGCCGCTTTCATCGCGTATTCGACGGCCTGCTTGTTGAGCACGGGCAAAACGCCCGGGTGGCCCAGACAGATCGGACATGTATGGGTATTCGGCGGGGCGCCGAAGGACGTGGAGCAGCCGCAGAAGATTTTGCTCTTCGTGTGCAGCTCGACGTGAACTTCTAGCCCGACTACCGTTTCGTATTTGTTCGCTTCAAACATCGCTTATAGCCCTCCGCTTCCTTCAAGCTCGGCTTCGAGAAACCCGAATCCCACTGGCAGCACGCTCGGCCTGTCGGCGGATGGGCTGCGCGAGCGAATGGGTTCATCGAAGCTGATAGGTCAACCCGCGCTTACAGCTGCGGGCGTTGTTGATGGTGATCGGTATGCTGCTCGTAGGCGTGGGCCGCGCGAAGCACGGTCCGCTCGTCGAACGCCTTGCCGATGATTTGCAGGCCGATCGGCAGACCGTCCGCGAAGCCGCACGGCACGCTGATCGCCGGCACGCCCGCCAGGCTGACCGGAATCGTCACGATATCGTTCAAATACATCGTGAGCGGGTCGCCAACTTGTTCGTCGATCCGGAAGGCCGGCGTAGGCGCGGTCGGGCCGATGATGAGGTCGAACTTCTCGAACACGTGGTCGAAGTCTTGTTTGATGAGCGTCCGAACCTTCTGTGCCTTCAAATAATAAGCATCGTAATAACCGGAGCTGAGCGCATACGTCCCGAGCATGATCCGGCGCTTCACTTCGGCGCCGAAGCCTTGACTGCGGGATTTGCGGTACATGTCGATCAGGTTGTCCGGATTGTCCGCGCGAACGCCGTAACGCACGCCGTCAAAACGGGCCAGGTTCGAGGAAGCTTCGGAGGACGCCAAGATGTAATAAGCGGCAACTGCATATTCCGTATGCGGCAGCGACACTTCTTCCCAAGTTGCGCCGAGGCTCTCGTACACTTTTAGCGCGGCGAGCACCGCTTCTTTCACTTTCGGATCGACGCCTTGGCCGAGGTATTCCTTCGGCACGCCGATGCGAAGACCTTTCACATCCCCCGTAAGGGCGGATGCGTAGTCGGGAATCTCCACGTTCGCGGACGTGGAGTCCATCGAATCGTAGCCTGCGATGGCTTGCAGCACGTAAGCGGAATCTTCGACGTTCTTCGTAATCGGACCAATCTGGTCCAGCGACGACGCGAACGCCACGAGACCAAAGCGCGATACGAGGCCGTACGTCGGCTTCAAGCCAACCACGCCGCAATAAGCCGCAGGCTGACGAATCGAGCCGCCGGTGTCGGAACCGAGCGAGAAATAAACTTGTCCCGCCGCTACCGCAGCGGCCGAACCGCCGCTGGAGCCTCCAGGGACATAGTCGGTATTCCACGGGTTGCGAGTCGGGTAAAAGCTAGAATTCTCGTTCGAGCCGCCCATCGCGAATTCGTCCATATTCAATTTGCCAATGAGGACGGACTGCGCGGCCTTGAGCTTCTTGACGGCCGTTCCGTCGTAAATCGGGTCATAGTTACGCAGGAATTGACTCGCGCACGTCGTCAGCAGCCCTTCCGTCACCATATTGTCCTTCAAGCCCGCGGGCAAGCCGAACAACAGGCCTCGCTCGCCGCCTTCGGCCAGCTGCTTGTCCAGCTCGGCCGCAGAAGCGCGCGCGCCTTCTTCATTTAGAGTTAGAAATGCCCGGACCGCCTCGTCCGTCTGCCCGATCCGGTTGAACGAAGCGTCCACCAAATCCGCTACGGTCAGCTCTTTGCCGACCAGCTTGTTATGTACTTCCTGCAGGCGCATATCGAATAAAGCCAACAGTCGTTCCTCCCTTCAGCAATCGCCGCATGCCAGCCTTAGCCGCACGCCGCGTCTTCTTCCGCACTTGATGACGTGCTACTCCAGTACCGCCGGTACTTTGAATTGTCCGTCCTCTTCGTCCGGCGCGTTCTTCAGCGCGGTCTCGTTCGACACGGATTCACGAACTTCGTCTTCGCGCATGACGTTCGTCACGGGAAGCACGTGGCTCGTCGGTTCGATGCCCTCCGTATCGAGCTGGTTCAGCTTCTCCGCATATTTCAAAATCGCGTTCAACTGACCGGTGAACTGCTCTTTCTCTTGCTCCGTCAGCTCCAGCCGCGCCAATTTGGCAACATGCTCAACGTCCTTCAGCGTAATGCTCATGGGCAAATGCCCCTCCCTTTCCAGCCTTTATGCTCGCATTCTTCATATTATAGCGTAATGGTCCGTGCAAACTCAATGAATTTAGGGTCGTTACAGCGCCATCAAGCCAGAGATTAATGTCCACATTCCGGAGCAGGTCAAGAATAGGAGAACCAGCCGTTTGAACGCGGATTCCGCGACTTTGCCCGCCAGCGCTATCCCGATTGCGACGCCTACGAGCATTCCTGGTATGCCGGCGAGACACCCGCGGAGCACATCGGCCGTCAACAGGCCTTGGCTAAAGTATACCGCCACGGTGACGATGTTGAGGGCTAACGCGAAGAACGTCAGATTCGCGCGGAAGCGCATTTTGTCCATGCCGCTGGCGGATAGAAACAGCGCAACCGGCGGGCCGCTGAGCGAGATACTCCCATTCAGCACGCCGCTTAGCGCGCCCGTCAGCGGATAGGACAGCCTCGTGCCGCGGATCGGGAACGAAGCGCCGCGCAGCTGAACGATCGCGAAGGCGCAGACGAGTACGCCCGCCGTCAGCTTCATAGCGGCCGCGGGCGCGACGGCGAGCAGCCAGGCGCCCAGCGGCACGGCGGCAAAGCTCGAAACGATGAGCATCCACATGCCGCCCAACTGCACATGCCGGCGGATCGGCGCCAAAACCGCAATATTCGTGATCAAACTTAAAATAACGACGACGACGACCGCGGACTGCATGCCGAGTGATGCGCCGAGCAGCGGCATCGCAATCAGCGCGAATCCGAATCCCGTTAACCCTTGCGCGATGCCTGCCGCGGCCGTAATGATGAAGGTAATCATTAGCCAATACAAAGAGGCTTCCATGCTGTTCGAGTCTCCCTTTAGAATCGCGAGGTGATATAACAATACAGAAATCATAAACGGGTTAATAGGTATCTACAATACTGAATTTTGGCATGTTAAATATAAAAATAAGGCATTCATTCCGCGTTTATTAGCGGCTATATGGGAAAGTAAGATCGGCTGCAGCATTCGATCATTCACGGCATGCGGCAACCGGGGAATCAAGGCGAAACGGTTATTGCGCGTCAATGGCGAGCGACGTCGTTTCATTCCGGCGAGATCCAAGGTGAGTTATCGACGTGAGAATTATCTATGCCTGTATTAAAAAAGGAGCCTGGCTCTTGAGCCAAACTCCCTTCCCTAGTTTGCAGTTTGCGTCCGGACAAGGTACAGGTTACAGGTGAGTGCCCCCGCTCGCATCGATGCATTGCCCCGTAATCCACCGGCTGTCCCGCGAAGCCAAAAAAGCCGCGATGTCCGCGATATCCGCCGGTTCGCCCCATCTGCCGAAGACCGAATAATTCGCCCCGGCCGCTCGGCTATCCGGATCGTTCAGCATCGACGCGTTCATGTCGGTCGCGACGAAGCCGGGCTGGATCGCATTAATCGTAATGCCGCGCGCCGCAAGCTGGGTCGCGAGCGAGAGCGTCAGCGCGTTGATCGCGGCTTTCGTCATGCTGTATGCCGGAATAATCGGGAGCGAGATTCGCGTGACGGCGGAAGACAGGTTAATGATGCGGCCATTATCCCGGAGTCTGGGCAGCGCTTGTTGGACAAGAAAGAACGGCGCCTTCATATTCAAGCCGACCACTTCGTCGAATTGGCGCTCCGTCGTGTCTTCGAGGTTGGCCACTAATCCCATGCCGGCGTTATTGACGAGGATGTCCAATTTCGCCTCCCCTGTTCTGGCGTGCAGTGCGTCATCCAACTGATCATAAAGCCGCCCGACGCCCTCCAATGTGCCGAGCTCGGCTCCCAACGCAAAAGCCGCCCCGCCATCCCGCGTTATTTCGCGCACGACTTCCTCGGCTGCATCGCTCCCCCGTCCATAATGGACCGCTACGAGCGCGCCTTCCTTCGCCAGCCGTATCGCGATGGCACGCCCGATCCCCCGGCTTGCGCCCGTCACGAGCGCCGTCATTCCTTGCAAATGGTTCATTCGTCTTCAGCTCCTCTTCTTGTTCTCATCTCCAGTTGTACCATGAGGCGGATTTCGAAAAGTTGCTCTCCTATTCTGGGATTCGGGTGAAGGAGACCGTTGAACACGTCCCGTTATTCAGCAAACGCTCAGCTTACATTCACCTTTCTCTTAGGTTGCGTTCACTTTGACTTAAGGTTGGGCGGCCATAATGAGTCTTGTAAGAAAGAGCAGCACGAACAACACAACGATCACGATATCAAACAGACTACTTAGGAGGAATTCAATATGAACAAGTACATGAAAACCGTAGGCATGACCGCCGCTCTTGCCGTGATGATCCCGCTTAGCGCCTATGCGGCCACAAGCACGACAACGACGTCGACCGACGCGACAACGAGCATAACGAGCACGACGGCGAAGCCAGGCCACGAAGGACGCGGCGGAAAAGGCGGCTTCGGCGGGGCGAAATTCATCTCCGACGAGGTGCTGACGCTGCTGAAGCTTGACCGTGCCGCACTGCAAGAAAAACTCGCCGCAGGCAGCACGCTTGCTGAAATCGCGACGGCGCAGGGCGTCACCGAAGAGCAGCTGAAGGCCGCGCTCACTTCCGCATTCGAAGCGCGTCAAGCAGAAGAGAAATCCAACTTCACGTCGAACCTCGACACGTACATCACCAGCAAGCAAACGTCGCCTGAAGGCGGCAAAGCGTTCGGCCTCGGCCGCGGCTTCGGCGGCAACCAGCTCGCTACGGTAGCCTCGGCGCTCGGCCTGACCGAGGATGCGCTGAAAGAACAGCTCGCCGCAGGCAAAACGATCGCGGCGCTTGCGACCGAGAAGGGCGTCGACACGGCGACGATGATTACGAAGGTCCAGGCGGCCATCGACGCGCAAATCGACCAAGCCGTGACGGACGGCAAGCTGACGAGCGAGCAAGCGACGGCCCAAAAGGCGAAATCCGCCGAAATGGCGAAAAACATCGTCAATGGCGAATTCGCGGGCAAGGGCTTTGGCGGCGGACGCGGCCACGGCGGACTTCGCGGAGACAAAGGCCAGGCTCCTTCGGGTACAACTAGCGGTCAAAGCAGCACGACGACTACCGCGACAGGCACTTCGGCTTAAAGCATGCCTATATTCGATTAACACGACTGGATAAACAACAAGGAGCCCTGCCAAAATGGCGGGGCTCGTCGCGTTCTTATTCCAGTATGCAAAAAAGACGCCCGAAATCCATCGGACGTCCGCCTCTATCCCTCGTCTAGATCCATGCTTTCAAATGGATCTGACGAATAAAATCTTCTTTCGTCTGCACCTCATTGTCGCCGACGACCGCTTCTTCAGCTGGTTCTCCGCCGTTCATGATCCGACGGAACAGCTCCTCGTTATGGGTCGCCAACGCGAAATCGATCAGCGCTTCGCGCTCGATCCGTTCGGCTTCCAGCGTCAACAGCACTTCCTCGAGCTCCACGTCTTCAGCCGGCACATAGAAATTGCGGTTTAACTTCGGCACCCGGATGACGTAATCAAACGCATTGTCCGCATTGCGGTCGAAAGCAATAATATATCCATACTCCCCGATCGGGAGATTCTGTTCAAACGTATCGGAAACAACGACGATCTTCTGCCCTAATTTGAGCATATCCGCACCCCTGCCTCTACTAGCTACTTTCTATTCTTCTATCCTACTAGAAAATAGCAGGGAAGTCCAACTCCGATGGGAAATTGCAGAAATACCCGGGCGAGAGGCAGAATGCGATAGCGCCATTAGGTTAAACGTCCGAATCGAACCGCGGCCGCGAGCGATGAGAGCATGAGCAGAAAGGCAGCGACAAGCGGCGCCCAGTCATTAGCGGACCACACTTCTCCGGCTATTAAACGCGATGCCAAGCCCGGGATTGCGCCCGGAGTCCATGCCAGCACATCCGGAAAGGCGCCCGCCAATAATACGGCGGCCATGGCGACCGCCATGGAGACGAACGCAGCCGCCGCGCCGCTGCCTAAACACGCGCTCAGAGCCAACGTCAGCGTCAACGTGACGCAAGCCCAAATCGCGAATAAACTTAGCGCAAGCAGCGCAGCCTTCCATGACACCGGGCCGAAAAGCGCGGACGTATAATACAACGCCGCGCCGTAGCCGCCTGCGACCGCGACGACGGTCAGCGTAAGTAGCGCAGCCCATTTGCTGGTTACGTAAGCCGCAGGCGAGACGGGCTTGACTAGCGTCATGACCGCGGTTCCGGCCGTCCGCTCCCCGGAGACGATGCCCATTCCGGCTAGGGCGAGCACAAGGAGACCGAGCAGCCCGAATTGCTGCAGCGTCTGCCCCAGCACTTCATAGGCTTGCGGTATCGGAATCTCGATAACTGCCCCTGCCGGCATGCCGCCCGAGCGCTCGATGATCTCGGGCATGTAGTACATCGCAACCGGCTGCGAGCCGCCCAGTAGGAGAAAGACGGCTGGCACCCACAACAATCTATAGCTCCGCAGCAGCTCTCGCCATTCCTTCCGATACAACACCCACCAAACCGTCATTTCGCCACCGCCTTCATGAAGATGTCTTCCAGCGTCATCTGTCCCATATCCAGCCGCGTGATCCGTATGCCCGCTGTCGCGATGTCCCGCAGAAGCGACTCCCGGGCGGCTTCCAAGTCGCGCACGACCAGACGCATGCCGCGGTCGACCCGTTCGGCGTTCAAGACGGCCGCCTCCGTCCCTTGCAGCCAACGTTCCGTCCAACCGCGCGACGCCTCGTCGTCCTCCGTCTCCACGACGATAACCGGCTGTCTGTTCCGATGTCGCACCTCGGATAGCGGCCCGGATTCGACCAGCTCGCCTTGTCGCAAAATAAGGATGTCGTCGCACAGCGCCTCGGCATCGTGCAGCACATGCGTGGAGAACAGCACGGTCGTCTCGCGCTTCACCTCCTGAAGCAGCGCCATGACTTCGCGCCTGCCGATCGGGTCCAGGGCGGACATCGGCTCGTCCAGAATGAGCAGCTTGGGACGATGAATCAGCGCTTGGGCAATGCCTAACCGCTGCTTCATGCCGCCAGAATAGCCGCCAATCCGTTCTCGGGCGGCATCAGTCAACCCGACGCGCGCAAGCAGCTCCTCCGCCGCTCCGGACGCGGCTTTACGCGTCAGCCCGCAAAGCTGGCCGGCGTAGAGCATGTACTCGCGGCCGCTCATCCAAGCATAGAAAGCCGGATGCTGCGGCAAATAACCGATCGAGCGCCGCGGATCCGATTCGCTCGCGCCGCCAAGCAGCCGGATCTGTCCGGATGAAGGGCGAAGCAATCCCGCGAGCATCTGAATCGTCGTCGTTTTGCCCGCGCCGTTCGGTCCGAGCAGCGCCGTGCACCTCATACTGTCAAGCGTAAAATTTACGGATTTAACCACCGTTTTATCGCCAAAACGCTTCGTCAGCGCCGTTACGTTCATTACGCCCCCGCCTCGCATCATCGGCTCGATCGCCTCCCTGCCGCGAAAAACAAGACCGGACCGAGCACGTTCCCGAATAGGATGATCAGCATCCACATCCATTTCGGCCCTCTCGTCTCCGCCGCTCTCGCGCATCCAATTAACGCCGTTATGACGAGAATCAGCTGCAGCCCCAACAAGGGGGCCACGATCGCCCACAATTTTGAATCCAACACCTCGTTCATCGCTATCCGCCCCTTCGCTTGGTCGTGATTAACGACCTTACTTTTTAAGTGTTTTAACGTTTTGCGGCATGCCTTTATATCGAATAGGGGGATCAGTGCCGCAGCTCATTTACCACCGCGCCTCGGCCACCCTTTGCGAACAACGATCCAGTAAATAATAAACGGCATCGGAATTTGAATCAGTCCCCACAATCCCCAAAACCATGGAAATCGGCTCCGCCGCTTCGCATCCACGAACAGCCACGTGGATTGGCATAAGGCCACGACGCCGATCAACACCAGCAGCCAGACCGGAACGTCCCCGAGTTTCTCTAGCTCCTCCATTCTTCGGCCCCCTCCTTCGACCGCACGCCCGTCGCGACAAACGCGATGGCGGCCACGAACACCGTCGCTTGCAAGATGACGAATCCGATGATGCTGCTCTCGACTACCAGGACCATTAACGAGAGGATGAGCGCCGCCACGGTCCAGAAGACGAACAAATCGCGCCATAGACGGCTGCGGCTGCGCGCGCGCTGCTCCCCGACGAGCTGCTCGAATGCGGCAAGCGGCGGAAGCGGCGGTTCGATGCGGGCATCCCACCGCTCCAGCGCGGCGGACAGGTCTTGCTCCAGCTCTCCCCATTCCGCCTCGTCCTGGGTCATCGTTTCGGCCGAACGACGATTTCTATTGTTCATGGGTCCATCCGAGTCGAACTTACGCGGTTTGTTAGCCTGAACGTCCTGATCCTTGCGCTCCTTCGTCATCGTCCCAGCTCCTTTCGCAATTGTTTCAGGCCATTATGCAGCCTTGATTTGACCGTGCCGAGCGGAATGTCGAGCATGGCCGCAATGTCGTCATACGCATAGCCGTAGTAATATTTCATCAATACCGGTACCCGAATGTCGTAGCTGAGCGTGCCGAGCGCCTCGAGCATCTCCGGCCATTCCTCCTGCCGCATCGCCGTCTCGAAGCGAATCGCCTGCAGCGCCTGCTCGCCGGACTGCCATTTGCGCTCCCGCTGCTTCTTGCGCATTTCATCCATATAGAGCCGCGTGCCGATCGTGATCAGCCACGTGGAAAATTTCGATTTGCGCTGGAACGAGCCGATTCGCTCGATCGCCTTCACCATCGTTTCCTGCACCAAATCCTCCGTCATCGCTTTATGCATCGTCACTTTGAGGAGATAGCGGTAGAGCAGCGCGTAGTTGTCCCGCAGCAGCCGGGCCAGCGCCTGTTCGTCGCCGCGGACCGCGAGCTTCACCGCCGTCTCTTCGTCTATCGTCCCCGCGATTGCCTCCATGCGCGCCTCCCCTTTCTCTCTGTCTGGCCATGTGACGCTTCGGTTGCCGAAAATGTTCATTGCCCTGCAAAAATTTTTTTTGGTAACGTTCGCCGGCCTTCAGTATAGCGGATAACCATGCCGAGTCCTATTGTTCCCTGAGATGAAAAAAGAGCGGCCTTTGGGGCCGCTCTCGCGTCGCTGCAAATCGGATCAGTTATCGAAAAACGCTTCCGCCTTCTCGCGGTGATGCGCCTTGACGTTCGAGCCGAGCGCCTTCACCGCCGCCGCGACGATCGCCAGATCATCCGTCAACCCGAGGCCGACCAGGACGTCGGGCACAGAGTCGACCGGCAAAATGAAATACGCCAGCGCCGAAAATGCGATCCCTTTCGCGTACAAAGGCGTCTTGCTGTCGATCGCCGTATAATACATCGCCACGGCGTCCTTGGCGAACGGAACTTTGCCGGCGAATCGTTTCATTTTCCCGAAGAAGCCCTTCCGGACGTACTGCTCCTGCTTCGGATCGTAAGGCGTCGGAACTTCGGGTACCCCCGTCCCCAACGCCCGAGATTCAACCTGCGCGGCCGGTTCGATTGCGTGCTGCGTGCTCATCGGCTACCCCTCCCGTGCTAATTAACGAATCGTAAATGAGCTATAACGGTTCTTACCTCATTTACGTCGCAGCTCAATCGCGGGTTCCCTGGAAAGCGGAGGAAGATGCGCAGCGAGCGCTATATCGTCATGGCGCCGAAGCCGCCATCTACGCGGATGAGCGATCCCGTGACGAAGCTGGACGCCGCCTCGGAGGCCAGCCAGACGACGGCCCCCTGCAGCTCCTTCGGGTCGCCGAACCGGTTCATCGGCGTATGGCGCATAATGCTCTCGACGCGCTCGGGCGAGAGGATCGCGCGATTTTGTTCGGCCGGGAAGAAGCCCGGGATGATCGCGTTGACGCGAATTCCGTGCGGAGCGAACTCCCGCGCGAGGAACTGCGTCATGCCGTTCACGGCATGCTTGGAGGCGGAGTACGTAAAGACGCGGGAAAGCGGCGGCGCCGACGACACCGAGCTGACCGTAATGATGCTGCCTCCGCGCCCGGCTTCGATCATCGCCTGACCGAACGCCTGGCAGGCCAGCATAACGCTCTTGGCGTTCACGTCCATGATGCGGTCCCATTCGTCCTCGCCGATCTCGAAAAACGGCGTCGCGCTGTTCGCCCCCGCCACGTGCAGCACGATGTCGGGCGTTCCCCGCCACGCCCGGATTTCCTCGAGCGTCCGGAGCAAGTCCGGCTTGCTCGTAACGTCCCCCTGAAACAACCGTCCCCGGTCGTCCTCCAGCAGGTGGCGGATCATGGGTTCCGCTTTCGCGGTATCGCGCGCGACAAGGGCCAAATCCGCCCCGTGCTCGCGCAGCGCCTCCGCCATAACGCGGCCGAGCGTGCTGCCCGCGCCTAGAATGACGGCCGTGCGGCCGCTCAAATCGAATAGCTGGCTTGCCGCCATGCTTTATGCCTCCTTAAATGTCAGTGACCGCCGCGATTCGCCATAGCTTTGCGGTATTGCTCCGGCGTCCGGCCTTCCGCCGCTTTGAACAGCCTGCTAAAATGGGCCAAATGCTGAAACCCGACCGTGCGGCAGACGTCCGACACGCTCCGGTGCGGCTCGAGCCGAAACAGCATTTTGGCCTGGTTCAGCCGGCGGTTGTACAGATATTTGAAGACGGTCGTACCCGTCACTTCTTTGAACAGATGGGATAAATACGGCTTGGTCAGATGCAGCGCGCCTGCGATCGCATCGAGCGTCAATTCCTTGGCGTAATTCTCTTCTATATAAGACACGACCGATTGCACATGACGTTCTTTGAGCGAATCGTGCTCGTGCTGGCTTGTCGGACCGTCGCACCATTCCCGAATGAGCGCTAGCACGTCGAGAAAGCGGAAGGTGAACCGGTCGGCTCCCGCCGCCGCTCCGTCCGACCTGCGAGCCCGATACAGGACGTAAAGTTGGGCGAGCAGCGATTCATACTCGGCCTGCTGCGCAGCGCTGAGCGACAAGCAGATATTGCGCAGCTCCTCGAAGGGCTGCAGCATATGCGCCGCCGCTTCGGGACGCAGCAAGCGGCCGATCATCGCCGGCTCGAAGTGGAGAATCGACCGAATATACGGCTGGTGCGGCGACGGATTGGAGCAATGCAGCGTCATGCCGTGCATAAGAATCAGGTCGCCGGGCTTGAGCGCGATCAGCTTGTCGCCGATCAAGTAGTTGCACTCCCCGCCTTGAAAGTAATAAATCTCGTAATAGGGATGCGAATGAAACTGCGCCCCCGCCATCGGGGCATCGTTGCGGTACAGCATCTCGACGGGCGATAGCCATTGGGATTGATGGACCGGTGCCGGCACGCACGCTTCCTCCAGTTCGGACGGCGCTTGCATGCGGGATGCCGGCGCCTCGTTTTCTCCCATTCTACCATGATCGCCGAGAGGCGGAACAGCAGGAGAAGGCGCCGAACTAGAGGCCGGGGCCGAACCTTGATGCGCGTTAACGGACGACGACCGCCTGCTGCTGCGCCCGCACGCACAATTCGCCCGCCTTGAACGCATGCGCCTGCGACATCGCCTGCTCGGTTCGGTTCAGGCAATCGAGAATCAGCTCGCCGAAGAACGGATAGCCGACTTGACCGCCCACCTGCAGATGATGCTCGCCCTCATGATTCACCAGATAGACGTGATCCCCTCGTTTGTCGCGGGCAATGTCGATGTATTTGCGCAGCTCGATATACCCGTCCGTGCCGAGAATGACGGTCCTTCCGTCTCCCCAAGTGCCCAGACCGTCCGGCGTCAGCCAGTCGACGCGGAAATAGTTCGTCGCCCCGTTGTCGCCGACCAGCGTCGCGTCGCCGAAATCTTCGAGCTCCGGGTGATCCGGGTTGCGGTAATTGCCCACCTTGCTGTGCAGCACCTTCGCGTCCTGACAGCCGGCGTAGAAGAGAAATTGCTCGATTTGGTGACTGCCGATATCGCACAGAATGCCGCCGTACTGCGCCTTCCGGAAAAACCAATCCGGCCGCGAAGGGGCGTTCAGCCGGTGCGGCCCCGTCCCGAGCACCTGCACCACTTGGCCGATGGCGCCTTCCTGCACGAGCTTGCCCGCGTAGACGGCACTCTCCACATGGAGACGCTCGCTGTAATAGACCATATATTTGCGTCCCGTCTTGGCCGCTTGCGCTCGCGCCGCCTCGACTTGCGCAAGCGTCGTGAACGGGGTCTTGTCGGTAAAATAATCCTTCTCGTGCGCCATGACCTGCATGCCGAGCGCCGCCCGCTCCGAGGGCACCGCCGCCGCGGCGACCATGCGGACGGACGGATCCTCCAATATCGCCTCCGGCGACGATGCGACCTGCACGTTCGGATAGGCCTTCAGAAAAGCGGCGACTTTGGCCGGATCCGGGTCGTACACCCACTTCAGCGTGCCGCCCGCCTCCAGCAGCCCGTTGCATTGGCCGTAAATATGCCCGTGGTCGAGCGCCATCGCCGCGAAGGTGAATTCCCCCGGACCGCATACCGGCTCCGGTTTATTCGCCGCGACCGGCGCGTAATTCATGCCATCCCCGCGTTCAAAGGATGCTGCCATTCGCCCTAACTCCTCTCATGGGAACAGCCGGACTAGCACGCCCGGCTTCCGCTTCTGCGCCCAGGTTGACGCGTCTATCATGCCTGTTCTAGCGAGCAGCTTTAGTAAGTGCCCGTCAAATCCGCCGGCTTCCCGGCCGTCTCCGCCTTGCGAATGGTGGACGCCTCGATGCGCTTGTTCAGCTCCGCCTCATGAAGCGCCTCGTCGAACGGAAGGTCGACCCATCCGTCGGTCCACGTAGAGAGATGCATCGCGTTCGAAATCGACAGGCCGTGAATGCCCTCTTCGCCGGGCGCGATCAGCGGCGCGCCGTGCAGGATGGCGTCGGTGAAATTTTGAATAATGCCCGGATGTCCGCTCGTCGCGCCATGAATCGGAATGTCCACCTTCCAGCATTCCGGCGTCGCGAATAATTCCGTGTTGCGCGCATTGAAGTCCGGCTCCGGCTCGCGCAGCCGCCAGAACGTCATCTCGTCATTCTCGATGACGATTTTGCCCCGCGTGCCCGCGACTTCGAACCGGTTCGTCCCCGGCGCTTCGCCCGTCGTCGTAATGAATACGCCCGTCGCGCCGTTCTCGTACTCGGCATAAGCGGTCACGTCGTCCTCCACCTCGATGCCGCGGTGCTTGCCGAAATGACAAAACGCGCGAATCCGCGTCGGCATCATGCCGATCGTCCACTGCCACAGGTCGAGCTGATGCGGACATTGATTGATGAGCACGCCGCCGCCCTCGCCGCCCCACGTCGCGCGCCACGAGCCGGAATCGTAATAAGCCTGCGAGCGGTACCAGTTCGTAATGATCCAGTTCGTGCGGCGAATCTCGCCGAGCTCGCCGGAGGCGATCAGATCGCGCAGCTTCCGGTACAGCGGATTCGTCCGCTGATTGTACACGATGCCGAATTTCAAACCGTCCTTCGCCGCGGCCGCGGCCGCCTCGTTCATCTCCCGCACCTGCTTCGCGTAAACGCCGGCCGGCTTCTCGATGAGGACGTGCACGCCTTTGGCGAAGCCTTGGATCGCTTCCCGCGGATGATCGTAATGCGGCGTCGCCACGATGATCGCGTCTACGAGCCCCGAATCGAGCATCTGCTCGGCGTGCTCATAGACCGCGACGCCCGCCAATTGCTCGCGCGCCCAATCCCGCTTCTCGGGCATGCCGTCGCACACCGCCGTCAGCTTCGCCCCTTTGATTTTGCCTTCGATCAGACTGCGGGCATGCCCCGCTCCCATATTGCCGATGCCTATAATCCCGTAACGAACTTCGGTCACGATTGCAGCTCCTCCATCCATGCGCGCATTTGCTTGGCATAAACGCCCAGCATCGTCTTCGTATCGTAAGCTTGGCTGAAGTCCTCCACGCCGAACCAACCTTGGTAACCGACGGCCTTCAGGTCGGCGAGCACCTGCTTCCACGGCACGATGCCGCTGGCGATCGGCCGCCAGGAACAGGTGAACGGCAGCGTGTTCAGCGGATCGGCCTCCGGTCCGCCCTTGGCTGCGTGCGGGGTGTTGGGATGATCGGCCGCAGGCAGCCACACGGCGTTCTTCACGTGGACGTGCGCCAAATACGGACCGAGCAGCTCCATGCCCATCCGGTAATTCTCGAACCCTTCATGGACCATATTGCCCGGGTCATAGAGCACGCCGATGTGATCCGGGTTGAACCGGCTGACCAGCCGATGTGCCGAAGACGCGCTCGGGGCGATTGTGACGTGATGCGTCTCGATGACCGCTTTGACGCCGTAATCCTTGGCGAGCGGCTCCACCTCGGACAAGTAGCGAATCTCCTGCTCGAACAGATCATTGTAGTTGGCCGTCCGGTTATAGCCCGGCACGCCGACGCGCACCATCGATGCGCCGAGCCGCTTCGCAAGACGGAAGGTCTGCTCGGTGGCCTCCAGGTCGCCGGCCGCGATATACGGGGTCAGCGCGATCGCTTGCCGGCCGTGACGGCGCGCGGCCTCCTCGAACCGGTTGATCTCGTCCTCGTCCGCGCTCGGGGCGATCGTGCACAGATTGTTGCCCCAGAACGAAGGCTGCTGCGCGCGAGTCGCCTCGTCCGTCTCCTTGCAGCGCCACTCGATGCCTGCGATGCCGCTCGCGGCGGCCGCTTCGCACAGCTGTTCCGGGGTCAAGTCCGGCGTGGCTACCGTAAATACCGACAGCTTAATTCCATCGCTCATGCTCATCAACCTCTCGTTTTCGTTTTGTCCAGCGTCTCCCAAATGCCGTTCAAATACGTCGCGCCGAGCGCGCGGTCATACAGCCCGTACCCCGGTCTGCCCTGCTCGCCCCATATCATCCGCCCGTGATCCGGCCGCAGCGGGCCATCGAAGCCGATCTCCCACAGCGCCTCCAGCACCCGCACCATGTCGACCGAGCCATCGCTTGATCGATGCGACGATTCCTGGAACGAGCGCGGTCCGGTGCGCAGGATGTTGCGGGTATGGGCGAAGTGTATTTTCCCTTGGCCGCCGAACTCCCGGATGATCGCCAGCAGATCGTTGTCCGCATCCGCCCCGAGCGAACCGGAGCAGAAGGTCAGCCCGTTCGCCGGACTGTCGACGTGATGGAGCAGCCGTTCAATCTGCGTTCGATTGCTCACGATGCGCGGCAAGCCGAAAATCGGCCATGGCGGATCGTCCGGATGGATCGCCATTCGGACGCCGGCTTCCTCGGCGACCGGGATGACCCGCTCCAGGAAGTAAGCGAGGTTCTGCCATAGATCCTCCGCCGTGACGCCGTTGTAGCTGTCGATCAGCTGCTGCATCTGATCCTTCGTATAGCTCTCGTCCCAGCCGGGCAGCGACAGATCGCCCTTCACCGGATCCATCAGGGCGATCGTCTCGTCCTCGAACGTCAGCGTCGTCGAGCCGTCCGGCAGCCGGTACGCCAGCTGAGAACGCGTCCAATCGAAGACGGGCATGAAGTTGTAACAGACGACCGGCACGCCCTCCGCGCCGAGCCTGCGGATCGTTTGACTGTAATTATCGATAAGACGGTCGCGGGACGGACGCCCAAGCTTGATGTCTTCGTGGACGGGAACGCTTTCAATGACGGCGAGCGCAAAGCCGTGCGACTCGACCGTGCTCTTCAGGTTCCGAATCGCATCTAGCGGCCAAGCTTCGCCGACGGGCACGTCGTACAGCGCGGTCACGATACCGTGCATACCGGGAATTTGGCGGATTGCGCCAAGAGTGACCGGGTCGGATTCACCGAACCACCGGAAAGTCATTTTCATTGGATTCTCTCCTTACAATAGGCGATATGGATGCTTGCATGTTGCAGGCTGTCATGGTCTATCCTGATTGTAGCACCCGTTCCCGGTTAGCGGGTGTCCGAAGGATGAGGTACTTAACCACAGTCAAATGAATGGCTGTATTGGATGCTGAGAGTTAACAGTGGCGCGGGGAATTCCGCCTTGGGGACGGTACATTACATTAGAGGTAGGGGCGCGGTGATGATCACCGGGTGTAAACCACTATTAAACGCGGCCAAAAAGAATGAGCCATGCAGACGTCGACTGCATGGCTCAGCTTCACTTGTACTTGCACAGCTTCAACCGCTTCCGTCCGCGCGGATCGTGGAAGTTCAAAACCCAACCAACTCCGCCGTCCCCTTCACGACCCACTCCACCTGCGGCATAGCCGAGAAGACGCGCGGATACTTCAGCTTGATCATGAGCACGACTCCGGGTCGATCCAGCGTCACCTCGTAGTCATAGACCGCGTGACGATAGGTGTACGGAAACGAGACGTCGTCATTAATCACCCGGAAGACGAGCACCTCGACCTTCTCCCGCAAATAACTGTCCGGCAGCGGATTGCCTTCCTCGTCCAGCTCCAAATTCGCCTGAAGGTAGATGGCGGCTTCCCGGAGCGCCGCGTCCGGGTCGATGCGTAAGCGCCCTGCCGCGAGGGCCGCGGCGTCCACCTGCTGCGCGGCCGCATGCGCCGCGCGATTGACGGCATGCTTGCCGTGATATAGCGCCTTCATCGACGATTCCTCGTCGACCTGCAGCGCATGCGCATACATCCACGACGCGAGCATCAGGAGGATCCACAGCAGCTTGTACAAGGTTGATCGCCCCCTCCCCCGTCCAAGCCGATTTCAGCCGCGGTCCTCATGGCACGTACTCGCTCATTTTCATGCCGCTTGCGCGTATGCGGGCGTCCCACGAAGGCGGAGTCAGCCCGATCAATCGGTCGATCTCGAGCAGCCCTTCGACCGGATAGGTCGCCGTCAGCGCTAGTCCGACGCCGCGCGGGAGCGGCGATGCGGGATTCGTGCCGACCGCCCCGTTCGTCGCGGCGACCTCGAATTCAATTTCACCCGGCGTTAGTCCGAACCCGGCCAGCCTGGTCCGGGACGCATTCAGCATCGCTTCGTCGATGTAGCCGTAAGTACCGCTTGCGCCCACCTCCAGCAAGTAATCCACCTCTTGTTGAAGCACGGCCTGACGGACGATGAGCACATGACGGTAGATTGGCGAGAACATGCTCCAGCACATCGTCGCCGCGAATAGGACAAACACGAGTATGGACTTCACGGACTAATCCTCGCGATCGATTCGCTCATCCTGCTCCCGGATTCCGCCAGACGCTCGTTCGTCCCCTCTTCACCGCCTGTCGTGCTCATATACATTGTGACAACGACGATAATGAGCAGCATCGACATCAGCATGGCCCGCATGTCGTCACCTCCTAATTAAGACCTCACATTACGGGTTAATGGCGCCAATCCGCGCGTTCGCTCCGTTGCCTTGCGTCTCGATCCGCGCCTGCGTGCCCGTCGAGTCGCTGGCGACGATGCCGTTGAACAGCAATACGACCACGACCAGCATCATGACGGTAATCAGAATGTTCCGCATGTTTCCCACCTCCTGAACTAGAATAAGACCTGTCTTAATTCATCGCGTCGAACAGCTTTTGTCCTTCACGCACCCATGGATAAATAAAAACCTGAAACGTATACATGATCGGAATGCCGGCCAGCACGAACAGCACGTAAGAGGACGATTCCTTCCGGCTTTCCTTCGCCAGCTCCAGCTTCTCCTTGTAGTCCTTGATCCGCTCGCGCAGCAGCTCGTAATATTGCTCGCTCTCGTGCAGCCGCAGCGAATCGATCGTCTCGGCGAAGCTTAAGCCCTCCTCCGTGCCCAGACGGAGCTTGAACCGTCGCAGCGCTCCTTCGGCGTCGTGATACCATTCGCCAAGCAGCTGCTGCAGTTCTCCCCGCATCGTCTTCGTATAAGGCACGCAGCGCATTAGCTTGGCATGAATATGAAGCGAGGAACCCGCTAGATAGAGCAGCTGATTGCTGACGATATAAATTTCGTTCGTCATTCGCTCCGCCCGAAGCCGCCGGAACATGTTCAGCAGCGGCAAATCCCACAGCAGCGCCAGAACGGTTGCCGCCAGCGCGGCCGGCAGTACCGCGGGCGGAACCGCCATGCGGACGAGCGGCATCCGAGCCGCGAAGTAGATCAACGCCCCTAATAACGGAACGAGCGCAAAATACCCTCGCCGCAGCAGCACGTACCACCCCGCATCCCACGTCATGCCGCAGCCGGCGAGCAAGCGCTCTCGCTCCTTGAACACCGCGTCCTCTCGCGTCAGTCTGGCGAATCGCAGCCAAGCTTCGGGCACCTGCCGGCTGTTCAGCTTCGCCGCGAGCAAATGAACGAAGCGCGGCGGCCGCGCCAGCGCAGCCCGCAGCAAGGCGAACGCAAACGCGAAGCCCAATATGTATTGTCCTGCAAGCGCCAGCCACATGGCGACTCGCGCCATTCCATCCGTCACCCTCCTCCACCTGCCCTCGTCATAATTTCTTCCTCGACAGCCATAACCCCATCAAGAACGACACGAACATTAGCACAACCGCGTTCAGGATCAAGTCCCGTCCTTTCGGATCGCTCACGTAATACAAGTAGGCATTATCCGGGTTATATCGGAAGTTAATGTACATGAACAGCGCGAGGAACAACACGGGCGTGAAATTGGCCATCCGAATCTCCAACAGCTTGTTTCGCTCCTGCTGGTTGGCGCGTCTGGCTTTGCGCATATCCCCGATCAAATCCTTCAAGCTGTCCGTGATCGGATAGCCTTCCGCAAGTCCCGCGCGCACGATTTGAATAAAGTAATCCGCCCAAATGTGGCCCAGCGAGGACGCGAAGATGCGCAGGCTGGCCTCGTCGTCCCCGCGCACGGACAAATTCCGGTACAACTGCTCGAACACCAGCTGCATCGGGCCGAGCAGGCGCTTCTCCTCGACGGTTCGATGCAGCGCGGAGCGGATATGCCGGCCGCCGTTCATGAGGCAGCATTGATAGAACAGCTCCAAGGCCGGCAGAAAATCGGACCGCGTCTGCATCCGTCTGTGCATCAGCATCGTCCAGAGCAAGGTGTACGGCAGCGCGGTCAGCATGCCGGTCAGCAGCAGCGTGCCTTTCACGCCGTGAAACACCATGACGCCGAACGCAAGGCCGGCTATGAACAGCAGCGCTGTCACCCCGAACACCGCCTCGGGCGCAATGCCGAGCGACAGCGCCTCCAGCATTTCGTCCACGTGGCGATACGGCCGCTCGGCCCGCCGGAGCTGCCGGACGAAACGGGCGCCCAGCTTGTTCTCGCGCCGATGCGCAAGCCGGTTGTATATAACCGAACGGGTGGACAACGAATGAATGACAACGCCGAGCAAAAGCCCCAAGAATAGAAACAAGACTACCCACAATAAGACAAGCTCGATGCTCATCGCTGCCCCTCCCCCGCCCCTTCGGGAAAGCTCGTCCCGTATTCGCTCAGACGGCGCCGCGCCCGGTCGGAAGGTCCCTCGGGATAGCGCCAATCCCCGACGCGCTCGTCGAACACGGCCAAATCGCGTACGCAAACCTTCCCTTCGTCATAGCCGATCTCCGCCAGCCGAGCCACTCTCCGCTTGCCTCCGGAGAGCCGCATCTCGATCCCGATCTGCGTCACGTATTCAGCAATCCGTTTCGTCAGCCGCTCAGGGTTCATCGCACGTCCATCCAGCATGCACATATCCGTAATCGCCTCGGGCACGTCCTCCAGCGCGTTCGCGTGCACCGTCGTCATGCTGCCTTGATGTCCGCGCGTGCAGGCTCGCACGTAGATATTGGCATCTTCGTCCCTAATCTCGGCATGAATAATCCGTTCTGGAGACTGCCGCAGCGCGAGCTTGAAAGCTTGGGGCGCGCGGTGCATCGCGTCCTCTTCGTCCGTCTCGTATTCGACCGCGTTCTTGCTGGGGAAGTCGCGCCGCAGCATCAACTCATGCCGGCTCTCGATCGTAATGAGCCGCTCCTCGTCCGGAAGCTCGCCGATGAGCGCCTTCATCAGATGCGTCTTGCCCGAGTTCGTCGGGCCGATCAAGACGAGATTGAACCTCGCCCGCAGAATCGCCGCCAACATCTGCCGAATCGTCTCATTCATCGTGCCGTACGCGGGTTCGCATAACGACTTCAAGTTGTATTCCCGCGCCGTATAGAAACGCAGCGTCAGCGTCGGCTGGGAGGTGAAGCCGAAGCCGGTCATCGTTACCCGCGTGCCGTCGCGCAGCATAACCTCTGCCCATCGTTTGCGCGGATTAATCCGGTCATTGTTGTACAGCACCAGATTCTGCTGAATGCGTTCCACGTCGCGCTCGGCGTCGAACGCATACTCGGAAATCCGGCTGATGCCGCCTCGCACCTCGAAGATGCGCGTGCCGACGACCTGAATTTCTTCTAAACCCTCGCGCTGCCGCAGCACCAGCTCCAGCACGCTCATGCCGATGACCTCCGCGAACAGCGCCTCGGCCAGCGAACCGTAAGGATGGGCGTAGCCGGCGATTTCGTGGGCGCGCTGGCGCAGCAGCCGATCGGCGATGACCGCCAGTATCTGCTCTCGTTCCTCGGCGTACCCGAGCACAGCCCGGTTCAAGCGCTCGTTGTACGCGCGCTTCTCCTCCTCCGTCTCGCCCCGCGGCATCGCCAAGTAAGTCCGCACGTCTTCAGCCAGACGCTGAAAGTCCCGCTGCCCCCTCGCTTCCAGTTCCATGCTGCTCTGCTCCTGCGCATCTTCCAGGCGAAGCTGGGCGGAGAACGCAGCCGGCGAGAATCGTTCCTGCCCCGTCACGACAGACTCTTCCCGCTGCGGTGGGCGACGAGCCGCTTGTACCAAGGCTGCACCGCCATCATCGGCCGCCGCTTCAGGCCATGTCTAGCCGCGAGGCTGCCCGCTTCGGCCGCCATCGCTGTCCGCCCTTGCTCGTCGTGGGCCAGCCACTCGTCGATTTTCCCGCTGTCCAGCTCCCCTAGCAGCGACGGACTCACTTTGAACTCCCCCATTAGAGACACTCCCATCTCTTTGCAAATATCCTTGGTTTGGTAACCGGCGTCCATGCCGGGATGCCGGATCACGAGCGCCTCGTAAGCATCGCCCGGGATGCCGAACAGCGGCGATAGCTGCTTCGCCCAGCGCTGGCCATCCTCTTGAAAGTGGGACAGCGCCGGCGTCGTGGTCAGCACCCGCGTATGCGCGCGCCGCAGCGCGCACACCGTAGCCGCGTTATCCCAGTAAGCGCCCACGTCCGCGATGACGATGTCAAACGCCGCGTGCGCGTTCTCCAGCAAATGATCGATCTCCTCGGGCCGATAAAATTCCGCCTGATCCCGCATCGTATTGCCGAACAGCACATGAAGCGAAGCCCCTCGAACCTGCAGCATCGATTGCGTAAGCTTGCCGGGCGTCAGCGACAGGCTTCGAAGCTCCGGCCGCAGATCGTCGAGCGCCACGACCGGCCCGTCGATGCCGAGATACCGGTGAATCTTGGCGCTCTTCAGATTGAGGCACAAGTATCCGACGCGTCCTTGATACGACTCCGCCAGCCGATACGCCGCCGAGAAGGCTGCGAGCGTCGTCCCGATATTCGGCGTCGTCCCGACGAATGCGGCAAGCGAGGATTGCGTGCTCATGGCGTCTCCCCCTGCTCCTCCACCGCAAGCGAATCGGACGAGAACGCGATGACAAGCCTGCGTTCGCCGGCACGGCAGAGCGCATCGAGCTCCAGCCACTGCGCTTCGGTCAAATTCAAGTTCACCGCGTCGATCGCGCCGTTCGCGCTGCGCCTGGAAGCGTACATATTCTCGAGGTCCCCTTCCGCCATGGCAAACAAGTGCGGGTTGTCCGGATCATCGATCTCGACATTCGCCGACGTGCGGACCGAAGCTACCGTGACCGCCTCCGCGAACAATTTCCGGGTATCCGCTTCTTTGCCGGTGGCGTAAAGGAACACCTTGTCCCCCGCGCGGATGCCGCTGGCCACCGAGAGCACGTACTCCTTCGGAATTTGGAATGTCGATTCCGCCTTCGCGGGCATCAGTCGGTACCGGTCGAACTTCCAAGCGAGCAGCGGCTCCCTGTGGCCGAGCGGGACGACCGACTCCATGCCGATCACCTCGCCCGCATCGCGAACCATATCCGCCCGAAAGGAAGCCTTCGCAATGGGGATCGACTCCACCATATCCGCCGTTACTCGTTCGCCTGCCGGAATGAAGCGCTTCGGCACGACGACGGCGATCGTCTCCTGGAAGCGGATCTGCCTCAGCTGCAGCATATAGATGCCGTAAACGAGCAGAGCCGACAGCGCCGCAGCCGTTACCGCTATGGTCGCGTTTCGTTTTCTATTCATGGTCGCACCTCTTTCGCGCGAACGGCATTAAGCGGCAACAAAAAAAGAACGCAGCCGGGCACATCGCCCTGCTTGCGTTCTTCGCATAGCCGTTCGCTATTATGTTTCGTTGGAATTTGAATTCATCATAGCAGACAACGCAAATGCTGTCTATATATGGAACTCAAATTTTGTCATTATTTGTTCGTTCATGTAACTTTACTCATTTAGTCGCCGTTATACTCAAGCCCCCGCAGCACATAGGCGATCGTATCTTCGATATCCGCCATCGGGTCGCGCGGCTCGCCGCTTAAGATCGGGGTGAAATAGTTCCGCTGCTTGTGGAATAAAATATTGCCCAGCACCGTCATCAGCGTATGGTCCAACGAGCGGAACCGGTAAACGCCCTTCTCCCTGCCCTCGCGCAGCATCTCCTTAAGCTGGAGCCAGACCGGATTCGCGTTGCGCCGGATGACCTCGATCCGCGGCGAATTCATAGCGATCTCCTGATTCAGCAAGATAATCATCTCCGGCTCTTCCTGATGGAAGAGCATCACTTCCCGGATGATCGTCCGCAGCCCCTCGACCGGGTCATACTGCGTCTTGGTGAATTCCGCGATCTGCGCATGCGGGAAGAAGGTTTCGAATAGCGCCTGAAACATATTTTCCTTCCCGCCGAAATGGTAGGAGACGAGCGCGACGTTCGCGCCCGCTTCCTCGCAAATTTGGCGCACGCTCGTGCCTTCATAGCCCTGCCTCGCAAACAACCGCTTGGCCGCCTTCAGCAGCCGCATCTTCACATCGGGTTCTTCCGCTCGCATTCCGCTCTCCTCCTGTTGCTAATATTATGAACGGGCGGAGGTCAGATTGGCAAGCCTGTCTCGAAGAGCCAATCAAGCCGCTTTCGCGGGAGCCAGCTGAGGAGCATGGCCTTTGCGAAGCGCCACGGCGCCCGCCCCGAGCAGCAGCGACGCCGCTGCAATGACGATCAAGCCCAGCACCGCGCCGCCCGCGCCCGGTCCGCCGAACAGCAAATCCATCAGCCCTTCCACCGCATAGGTAGCCGGGAAAACGACGCTGATCGCGTGGTAGAAGTCCGGCAGCAGCTCGCGCGGCATCATCGCGCCGGAGGAAACGAGCTGGATCGAGAGCATGATGATGTTGAACAACATGCCGCCCATGCCGAATAGCAGCAGGAACAGCTGGGCGAGGAACATGAAGGTCAGGACGAACAATGCCTGGAAGCCCCACATCGCCAGGAAGCCGTGGCTGGATTGGCCGCCAAGCGCAAGCACCAGCGAGGAGCCGACCAGCGAGACGATGACCGCCGCGGCCACGTTGATGATACAGCGGGCGGCGAAACGCTGCCAGCGTCCGAAGGAGCCGGCCAGCATCATCGACGATTGCTGCAGGTTCATCCCCAGGAGCATCGAGCCGACATAAGAGGCCAGCACGAGCATCATCGGCACCATCTGGTTGTTCATCCCGTCCACGACGTTCGAGTATTGAATATCCGAGGTTACTCGCTCCGACAGCGCGCTTGCGGCGCCCGCCGCCTGTTCGGCCGGGAATTGGGCGCCGGTCAGCACCGCCTGCACGCCTTGCGTCACGGCGACTTTGTTCACCGTCGACGTAATTTGGGCGGCCATGGAATTCATGACGCTCTTGATCATCTGCGGATTCGATTCGTTAATGTAATATCGGATGGCGGCTGTGCCTTCCTGCGACGACGCAGCCTTGCTGAAATCCGCCGGGATCGTCACCACCATCTGGAGTTCGCGGTCGTTCAGCATCCGCGCCGCTTCCTCCTCCGTCGCGACCGTTAACGTCGTCACCGGCAGCGACTGCTTCAGCTGCTCCGCGATTTGCGGTCCCATCGCCGTATCCAGCGCCACGATCCCTACGTTCAACTGCTTCAATCGCTCGGGATCGGACACCCCGCTATACCCCGTCATCCAAATCAACGCAAAGATGACTTGGAACATAAGCGCCGTGATGATGCCGACCTTAGTCGTCGGCTTGCTTAAAAACGCCTTCAGTACGTTTCCCATTCGTGCTCCCACTCCTCTTTTACAATCGCTTAAACATTTGTTTTAAACAATCGTTTTAAATGTCTGTTTTGTTACTATAGCGCCGCGCGGCTTGTCTTGTCAACGACGGAGTTTAATCGCGTATGCATGTGCTGTACAACAGGTGTTGCAAGGCAAGGAACTGCAAGTTGCATCCTTGCTTAGGCGCTTTCAATTTATTTTCCCCCAAAAAATAATAACGGACTGCAGGGTATGCCTGCAGTCCGTTAGGGGGATGAATCGCTTATGCCTGCGTCTTGTGCAGCAGGTTGTACAGCACCTGAGCCGCTTCCGCGCGGGAAGCTTTACTCAGCGGCGCGAAACGCCCGTCCTTGCTGCCGTTCATGAGCCCGGACTTCACCGCGGCTTCGACGTCCTCCAGCGCCCACTTGCTGATGGAGGCGGCATCCGCGAAGCCGGATACCTGCGTTTGGCCGCCGGTAGCCTGGCCGCCCTGCTTCTCGTAGACGCGGGCGATCATGACCGCCATCTCTTCGCGCGTAATCGTCTTGTTCGGCTCGAACTTGCCCGTACCGGTGCCTTCGACCATGCCGTTGGCGTACGCGGCCGCGACGGCATCGGCGTACCAACTGCCCGTCTGAATGTCGCTGAACGGCGATGGACCGCTTGCTTCCAGTCCGAATTGTCTGACGACCATCGTCAGGAACTCGGCGCGCGTCACGGCCGCGTTCGGCCCGAATTTGTCCGCGGCGATGCCTTCCACGACATGCTTGGCGGTCAGCTCCTGCACGGCGCGCGATGCCCAGTGGGCGGACGGAAGGTCGGCGTAATTCTTCGCGTACGAGAAGACGCCGTATTGGCTAAAGTGCGATACTTCCGCCGTAATCGTCGTCCCCTGCACGGTGCCGCCGATATATTCGACCGTACCGTTGTCGGCGATGTAATAGATGCCCGAAAGGCCGACATCCGCGCCGACCGCCAGCTGAAGCTGGAGCTTGATCGGCTTGGCGAACGCGGTGAGCGGCTTCGTCGTGCCGTCGGCCAGCACGACGCCGAGCGTCAACGCCAGCACTTGGCCCTGCGGCGCCATCTGAGCGCCAGGCACCTTCGCCTTGGCGATCGCGGCGGCCGCTTCGCTATCGGACAGTTGGCTGACGCCGAGCGCGATGGAAGCCTTCGCGTCCGAACCCGCCAGCGTCGACAACGCGCCCAATACCTCGGACGGAATCGTCACCGTGCCGGAGGACAGTTTGATCGCGAGGGCGTTGCTGCCCACAGTCTGACTCGCACCGATCGGCAGCACGATCTGCGCGCCCTCGATAGAAGCTTTGCTCGCGTCCACCGTGGCAATGCCGTTAGCCGGAGCGGCAATGTCGGTCAGCTTGAACTCTACCTTGCCGACGGCAGCCGGCGGCGTGGTCGGCGAAGTTGGCGTGCCCGCTGGCGGCGGAGACGTCGTGCCTCCGCTGGACTGCACCGTGAAGGTGCCGGTCGCAACCGCGGTTCCTTGACCGGCTACGACTTGATACTGGCTGCCGGCAGAAGCCGTCGTCGGCAGCTTGAAGGATACGCTATAACGCCCCGCGCTCGGCGCGACAATGTCATAGAACAAGACCGTCCCGTTCGGGGCGATGACCTTCACAATGACTTCTGGGGCGTTCGTGGTACCTGCAATCGTGACATTTTCGCCCGTCCTCGGGTTTGAAATGCTATCCATGGTCGTGCTCGCCGCCGCCGTTACCGCCGAATCCGCGTACGCGGCAGCCGGCGCGGCGACCGGAAGGGCAAGCGTCAGCGCCAGGGCTGTGCGAACAATCGCTTTGCTTCTCAACTTGTGTGGCTCCTTTCTGTTAGGCAGCCCGAGCCGGGGGCGATCGCCTTCCGGCTCGGGCACGCTTGCTGCATGACAAGCGTTAAGGGGTTACGGGGGCTGGAACATTGATATTCGTAATGCGGCCTTTCAGGCTGGACGCGATCGTCCCGCGATTGAACGTCTTCAGCACGTAATTATAGAACGCATCGATGTCCGTCGGGCCGGCCATTTGATTTTTGCCCAGCGGCAATACTTTGTAATTATCGCCGCCCGCCGCCATGAAGTTGTTGACGACGACCGTGTATTCCGCCGTATCCGTAATCGCCGTCCCGTCTTCCTTCGTCAGGACGGTAACGCGCTCGGCGATCGGCTTACTGAAGTCGGCCGTATACTTCAAGCCGGAGATTTGCAGCGTCTTCGTGTCGGACGCGGCTTCGCCCCATTGCTGCTGAAGAAGCGTCTTCACTTGCGCGCCGGTCAGCGTCATCTTGACCAGCTGATTGCCGAACGGCTGAATCCGGAACAGGTCGGAGTACTTCACTTCGCCTTGCGGAAGATCCGCACGGATGCCGCCCGGGTTCATAAACGCGAAGTCCGCCGACATGGCATCCTTCATGGCGTCGGCGATCAGGTTGCCGAGCTCGATTTCTTGATTGTACGCGTTCGCCTTCGTAATGGCCTTGTCCGTCTTGCCGACCGGCTGCGACAGCTCCGGATGGCGCTTCAAGGCTGCATCGATGATGGCGGCAACGGCCGGATCCGGCGTTACGCCCGCTTGCTTCACGTCGACGACCGTCGCTTCCTTCTTCACGATGTCGTGCGTAACCGGATCGATCTCCAGGTTGACGTCCGCGAACGCCGTACCGTACGAGTACGCTTGGAAAATGAGCTTGTTGTCGACGAGCCCGTTCACCTTGGCGTGGTTGTCGCCGGCGAAAATAACGTCCACTTCGTCATCCACCGCGTTGGCCAGATCGGCCGCTTCGCCAGTAATCGCTCCCGTCGTGCTGTTCTGAGAAGCCGGATCGTGCGCAAGCACGACGATCGCCTTAATTCCTTGCTTCTTCAGTTCCTCGACGGCCTTGTTCACGACCGGCGCCTGCTCGACGATGTTGACCGGCTCGAGCGCGGACGGCGACACTTTGCCTGGCGTCAGCATCGTCACGACGCCGATGAAGCCGATTTTCTCGCCGCCGATTTCTTTCACGACGTAAGGTTTAATCAACGGTTCGTTCGTTGCTTTGCGAATGACGTTCGCGCTCACGTATTCGATGTCGGTTTTCTCATGCGTAATCGCCGTGTTGATCGGATCTTGTCCGCCATCCAGTTGGGCCAGAAGCGCAGGAATGCCCTGATCGAACTCATGGTTGCCGAGCGAGGCGACGTCGAAATCGAGCAGCTTCAAGAAATCGAGCGTCGGCTTGTCCCGATCGAGCGCCGACACCGGCGAGCTTGCGCCCACGGCATCGCCGTTATGCACGAGCAGCGTGTTGTTCGGGTTCAATTGCTCCAGCTGCTTCAGATACGTGGCCAAGTACGGCGCGCCGCCCAGCACGTTGCCGCCGGCCGTCGTGGAGTAATCGAGCTGGCCGTGGAAATCGTTGATGCCCAGCAGCTTTACTTTCACGTTGCCGGTCGGAGGAGGCGTCGTTCCGCCTTTAAGAGCCAGCTTATAGATCTGGAAGCCCTTCTCGTCCGTCTTGCCCGTATCCGTAATGTTCGGGTTGGCAGCCAAATATTCTTTCGCGGACGGCGCGGACGTAAAGGTTACGTTCACATCTGCCGCGATCGGCGCGATCGACCAGTTTTTGTCCGCGGACGGGTTGATCGTCTTCTGCTCCGTAATGTAATCCATCAGTACTTGACGGTTCTCGTCCGCGGAGTCCACGACGAGCGTCGAGCCTTTCACGCCCGGGAAGTTGCCGCCCCCGCCGACGCGGTAGTTGTTGCTGACGACGATGAACTCTTGGTTCGGGTCGATCGCTTTGCCGTCGAACTGCAAGTTGATGATCCGGCTGGAAGCCGCGTCGTTGATCGTGCCGTCCGTTTTGTATTTCGCCGGCTTCGTCACGTCGACTTGGTAGGTCACGCCGTCGATGACGTCGAAGTTGTAGACCGGGAAGGACGCGTTGAGCAGCGCTTGTTCGCTCGTCTTGGACGCGTCGATCTGATTGAACATGCCGGCGGACATCTCCAGCCATTCCTTCACGACGGAGCCCTTCACCTTGACCGCCTTCAGCGTATTGTCGTACAGATACAGGTCGCTGGCGCTCTTGATGGCAAGTCCGCCCGCCTTGATATCGGTGTATTCCGTCGGGCCGTTGCGTCCGGCCTTGAATGGCGCGCCGACGGACAGAATCGGCAGGTTTTTGTCCGGCGAATTCTTCTCGTTCAGCACCTTCTGAACGTACCACTTCTGCGCGGCCGTTACGATCTGTACGGACGGATCGTCCTGGACAAGCGCGAAATAGCTGTAGATTGGCGCCGTTGTCGTGCCGATCGCTTGGTTCGCGTACACCTTCGTGGCAGCGTGCTCGTCCTTGATCGCTTCGACGATCGCGGCATCCGCGTCGACCAGCGGCTTTTTGCCTACGGTGTCATAGATCGCTTTGGTCGAGGATTGCGAGTTCTTGACGACCCACTTGCCTGCTTGCTTGGTCAGCGTCAGGTCGATGATGCCGAGGTTGGCCCCGCCGAAGCCGGCTTGCACGGCCGCTTTGCCGTTGATCGTGCCTTTGACGTTATCCACGCCCGGGAGCACGTTGCCGGAAGCATCTTTGAACAGGGCGTCAAGCGACTTCACGTCCGCCGCCGGGAACACTTTGTGCGTATGCGAGAACGTAATCGCGTCGATGCCGGCTACTTCGCTGAGCGGGTAGATCGCGTCCTCGGCGCCCGAGCCGGCCGTTGCCGAACGGTTAAAGCCGGAGTGCGTGAGCGCGACGACGATGTCCGCGCCTTCCGCTTTCATTTGCGGCACGAATTTCTTCGCCGTCTCGACGATATCCTTCGTAATGACCTTGCCGTCGAGATGGGCTTTGTCCCAGTCCATGATTTGCGGCGTGACCAGGCCGAGGAAGCCGATCTTCACGGTCTGGTTCTTGCCGCTCTCGTCGACGAACGTTTTCTCCATGATCTGGTACGGCTTATATTTGTTCTTGTCGTTATTCGGATCCGCGTCGTGGTCGTCGACATAGACGTTCGCGTTGACGTACGGGAATTTCGCGTCGTCGATCGCCTCGTCGAGGTAATCCAGCCCGTAGTTGAACTCATGGTTGCCGAACGTGGCGATGTCATACCCCATCAGGTTCATCGCCTTGTAAGCCGGGTGAACCTGCCCGTCCGCAAGCGGCTTCACCTTCGCCATATAGGTACCGAGCGGCGTGCCCTGCAGCAAGTCGCCGTTGTCCACCAGCAGCGTATTCTTCGCTTCGGCGCGCGCTTGCTTCACGAGCGTGGCCGTCTTCACGATACCGACCGTATCCGCGGTCGCGTCTTTATAGTAATCATAGTTCATGAAATTGGTATGAACGTCCGTCGTCTCCATGATCCTAACTTTCAGGTCGGCGCCGGTGCCGGTAGTGCCGGAAATCGTGAGGGGATCGGCGAGACTGCTGCCGACGTCGGTCAATTTACCGCTGTAGCCGTCGACGACGAACACTTTGATCGACAGATTGCCGCCCGTCGTGTTAAAGTGGGCCGTCATTTTCTCGCTGCCCGTAATGTCCTGCGTCATCGCGGCAATGCCAACCGGAGTCGTGCCGTCGAACAGTTCGAAAATAACGGTCTCTTCGCCCGCATGCGCGATGCCGGTCGGAGAAACAATGACGCTCGCCATGGTGCCTTCCGACGTATTGAATGTCGGGTTCGTGATCGTAAACGCCCGGTTGCTCTCTGCCGCTGCGCCCGAAGCCGCCTGAACGGTGACGACCCCCAGCTCCAGCGCCGTCTGCGCGCGCACCGGCGTCGTCACGTAAGGTGATGCCAAAAAGCCGGCGAGAAGGGAAGCAGCCAGCGCGGACCGCGTCATTCTCTTCTGTATCCATCTCATTTCCTAGTAATCCACCTTTCGTATGATCTACAGGAAATATAACAGAAATATTGTAAAGCCCAATTTAAGAATTCGTGCAGAAGAAGTAAAGACGCTCATCCCCATCGGCTTCGCATGGCACGCGGCAAGTTTAGCGAACAAAAGGTTCATTTGGGATAAGAAGGAATTGAACATTGGTTCAAGACAGAGGTCGTTTTTAACAAATATTAGTTGAATTAATGGCGTAAACCTTTAAAGCCTTGAATATTTAAAGGGATGATTCAGGGTTGTTTTTTCTGCATATAAACCTTTTGTAAAGGCCTATCCCTCCATCAAATGCCGTTCTTCCGTGCACCGAATGTTCTAAACCATCCGGCCGAAGTCCCGCATCCGACGTCCCGCTTCCATAAAAGCTTCGCTACTCTCCCGCTTGAAGCATCATAGGCCTACTCCAAATCATGACAAAACTAATGACAATGTCATACTGGATAAACTCTTGCCTGATTAGGAACGATATGGCAAAATAGGTCCCGTAAGACAGCTTCACGCCTCGGTATACCGCTCTGCGATTGTACTTCGCAACCCGTGCACGCCCGTCATCGAGCCCACGGTACGCTATTGACCCCACATGTTTTTCCATTCAGGAATTCTTTCGCCCATCGCCAATCGCCCATCGCGCTTCACGCTAAGCTGCGTTGACGCTGTTTGCCGCACCCATCTTCTGTTTGTCCCCGGAATCGCTTGTCTTCCGTTCCAGTATTAGGATTCCCCCCGAAATCTGCGAAACCGCTGTTAAATCCGTTCGCCGCACCCAAACGAAGGACAGCGATCTCTCTCGCCTTAACAGCCGGATTCGCCGATTCCACGGCCGCGTGTTGTGTCTGCTCTGGCGCCCGCTCTTAAACCTGTCTTAGCTACCCTAGGTTCAGTGATCGAAGGCGATACGCAAGCAGCCCTCTCCGCTGGACGATCCCCCCAGGCAATCAATGGCGCCCCTGCTGCCGCCAAGGCGATACTGCCCTTACCAGCGGCTACCCCGGCATGGGTCGAACCAGTGATTCATAAAACATCAATCGAAAAGGAATGATCCCCCATGAAAAAAGTGACCCCGATGTTGACCGCGCTTCTCCTTGCATCCGCCATCGCCCTTCCAGCCGCTTCCGCCGCAAGCGAGGCCGCCCCCGCCGCAGCGCCAGCCAAAACGACTGCCGCGAAGCTGCTGACCGACGGCGCCTTCGCCGCGCTTCAAGTCGGCAATAAAGTATCCGTTCATGACGAGAAGGGGCAGCTCTTCCAGACGAACGGCAAATTCCATAACGGTACGCTGAAGGATCTGTTCGTGGTCGAATACGGACCAATGCAGGTGCCGATGGTAGTCGTCCAGAACAAAGGCGAGCTCCTCGTGTTCAGCGATCTGTGGCCGGAATTCGCCAAAGGCAAAGAGAACAACAATATCGAGGAATATTTCTGCGGCCGCATCCTGACCAAAGCCGCGAATAAATACGTCACGCGGACGGGCCACCACTTCGCCCAGCAGGTCGGCGGCAAAGTCGAGGTGTATACGGCCAACGATTTCGGCGATCTGAAGAAGGGGCATCATAAATCGTTCGAAATGACGGGCAAGCTGAGAGGCCTGCTTCTGTTCGACTGCTGCCCCTATGCGGTCATCGAGAACGCGGACGGCACGGTCGGCATCTACCACGCCGGCGAGAATGGCCCCGAGCAGATTACGACGGTGAACCTGTCCTAGTCACGAACTGCGCATAGGCTGGAAAATATGAAAAGGACCGGAAGCCGCGCTTCCGGTCCTTTATTAACATTCCGTTCCACCGCTATCCGGGCGAAAGGGCATCATGATCCGAGCTTGATCTCGCTTCCGACGAATGCTCCCGGGCTCTTCTCCAGCGTCTGCGCGTACTCCACCCGCCCGATGACGCAGCCCGGACCGATCATGACGCGATTGCCCCGCACGACGGCCGCTTCGGTGTAGGACAGCCGAAGCTCGTCGCCCTCGATGAGCTCCGCCTTCAGCACCGATGGTCCGGTCGAGGTGAAGCGGCGTTTCAGATCCATAATCCGGCTGCGCTTCACTTCGATGCGGTCGCAGCCGATCTCCTTCGCTTGACACGGTGCGTACAGGTTAATGTCCAGCCGATCTGCGCTGAGCAGACCGCCGATCCGGAAGCCTCCGCTGAGCTCCGCCTCGTCGACCTCGCAAGATGCCCCGGACTCCAGGTGTCCTTGCACCTTCAGCCTTCCCGCCGCAATGCCGTCTCGGACCATTAACTGCCCAAGCCCCTTGAAGACCTCCGCGCGCAAGGAGCCTTCCACGGTCAGCTCGCCTTGAATACGTCCCTTCCGCAGATCCGCCGATCCATTCACCCGGCACGATCCCATCGCTTTGAATTCCTCTGCTTGCAGATCACCGTGCACGATCCCTTCGCCCATAATCCCGACCGTCTCGAACGCGCCGCCCAGCGATTCGCCCGTTCCCATGATTTTCAGCCTTCTCCCGCGGACCGACGCAGGGGGATAGACGAAGCCCGCGCCTTCTTTCCATGGTTTCATGCTCATACCTGTACCCGCTCCTTCACGTTCGCGTTGGGATGGACAATTAATTCCGTCTGGTATTCGACCCGGCCGATCGAGCAGCCCGGCCCGATGACGACCCGATCGCCGCGCACGACCGCCGCCGTCGTCGCTTCCAGCCGCACCTCGTCGCCTTCGATCATCCGCGCCTCTAGCGCCGGGTCGAACGCCGGTATGACGCGCTGCAGCAGATGAGCCCAAGCGCCGCGTTCCGCCCGCCTCACTTCAATGCTGCCCCCGCCGATCTCCTGCGCCTTCGACGAGCCGATGAGCCCGATGTCGATCCGCCCCGCATTCAGCATACCGCCGACGCGAATCCACCCGTTCAACACGATCTCCTCGGCTTCGCAATTTCCGCCTATCTTTAGCGCCCCGTTCAGCTCCGCTTTGTCCGCGCGAAGACCGCCCCGCAGCGTAAACTGCCCTTCCAGGCGCATCTGCTCCGCCGCAAGCGACCCCGCGACGGTTACGTGGCCCGCCGCTTCGAACAGCCGCGTCTCGACGCCGCCGTACACCTTGCCGACGCCGCTGATCGCCATCCCCTCGGTTCGGACATCGCCGTCAATTTTGCAGACGCCGTCCATCTTGATGCTTCGGTAGGTGCCTCCCGCCGCGCGGGTGATCCCGCTTAACGTCAAATCGAATGGTTCGGCCAGCATCCTATTCTCTGCCCCCTTATGCAAGCTTGTTGGTCAACTCCTGCAAACAATCCCGAAGCCTCAGCCTCCCCGCCAAACGCGCACCGCTCTCGACACGCGTCTCGCCTCCGATCGGCACGATGAGGAACACCGAGACGCCCGCCTTGCGCACCCACAGCACTTCCTTTTCCTCGTCTTCCCTCACCGGCCCTTCCGCCTTAAGCAGCTGCAGCAGCGCGTGCTGCTCTGCCGGCGGCAACCGTTCATGACGCTGCAGCTTCTCGGCCGCATACAACGCGAATAGCATCCGAAACGACACGCGTCCGTCCGCCGCTCCAACCGCATGAAGCATGCCGAGCGTCTGCTCGGAGACGATTCGGCGGGCGGCGAGTTCTTCCCGGTGCCACATCAGCCCTTGGAGCTCCGGCGCGAATTTCTCCGCCAGCTCGTCGAGCGACAGATCCTCCTTCATCTCGAGGATTCGCCGCACTCTCGCC
Organism: Paenibacillus xanthanilyticus; assembly: GCF_042682185.1. Lineage (NCBI taxonomy): Bacteria > Bacillati > Bacillota > Bacilli > Caryophanales > Paenibacillaceae > Paenibacillus > Paenibacillus xanthanilyticus. The sequence goes on from NZ_JBHUHA010000002.1 coordinate 1,923,091, forward strand.
AGCACGAGCCCCTTCGGGAAAAACGTCTCCTGCCCCGTAAAGGCCGATCGGCGGATAAACCACGACTCGGGAATCAGCTGCTTGCGCTTCCAGCGGTAAAGCTGTCCGTAGGAGATGCCCGTGATTGCGAGCAGCTCCTTCTTGGAGATCAACTCCGGTTCCATCCCGCTCCCCTCCATCGCCAGCCCCGTAACAAAACATTGTTACGCTCTCGAAGCCGGTGCGCCCATGGCATTCCATATGCCCGCGAATGCCTCTTTATTACGCATTATATGACGCTTCCTTCTCCAGCTGGACCTGCGCGGGGATGAATATGCGCTCGGTCTGCAGACCGAATTTTCGCGCAAGACTCGCCGAGGGCGCAAAAAAAATCCCGGACAGCACCGCGCCTGGCGCAGCTCTGTCCGGGATTCTCCCGCTCTTATTATGCGCGTTCCCGCAGGAACGCCAGCGTCTCTTCCCGCGTCGGGATCGACGTCTGCGCGCCTTCACGCGTCACGGCGATCGCGGACGCCGCCGCCGCGAAGCGCAGGCTCGCTTCGGCACTGCCGCCCCGGGACTGCTCGGCCGCGAACGCGCCGATGAACGTGTCGCCGGCCGCTGTCGTGTCCTTCGGCTCCACGCGGAACGCCGGCACGATCACTTCCGTCCCGTCCGCCGCGCGGTAGTAGCAGCCCTTCTCGCCAAGCGTCACGATCGCGGCGCGCACGCCGCGTCGGAGCAATTCCTCTGCCGCCTCGGCCGCCGAGCCGGCGTCCGTCACCGTAAGCCCGGTCACGATGCCCGCTTCGGTCTCGTTCACGATGATCGTGTCGATCCACGGGAATACGTCATCCGGCAGCCGGAGCGCCGGCGCGGGATTGGCGTAGACTCTCACGCCTGCGGCAGCCGCTTGCTCCATGACGAAGCGCGTCGTCTCCCAAGGAATCTCGTTCTGCAGCAGAATCGCGTATGCGTCGGCCCAAACCTGCCGCGCGGCTTCAATGTCCCCGCGAAGGAGCTGTCCGTTCGCGCCCGCCGACAGGATGATCGTGTTCTCGCCTTCCCGGCTGACCGCGATGAACGCCAATCCGGACGTCCCCGCCTTGCGCAGCACCGGCGCGACGTCTACCCCGCTATCGCGAAGCGAGGCGATCAGCGCTTGGCCGAATGCGTCCTCCCCGACGGCGCCGAGCATCGCCGCTTCGGCTCCGGAGCGCGAAGCCGCGACCGCCTGATTCGCGCCCTTGCCGCCCGGGTAGTTGCCCGTATTCGATCCATGTATCGTCTCGCCCGGCAGCGGATGCCGCTCCACATGGCTGACCACGTCCATATTGATGCTGCCAATGACTACGATTTTGCCCATGACACTCGTTCCTCTCCACAGCTGTACTATCCCTTCATCTTAGCCGTTCACGGCTGAACATTCAACTAAGACGAAAGCGCTCTCGCCAAGGATGGAAATCACGTTCATGAGGACAGATGCACGACCAAGGCTCCCTGGCGGACAGCGGCTCCTGCATGCAGCAAAGCCCGCCGCCCCGGCGCATAACGCCAAGGCAAGCGGGCTTCGAACTGCCGCACGTATTAAAAGTCGATCAAGCCGACGCTGATCTGAAGCGCTTCGTCCACTTTGTGCATCGTCTCGTCGTCCAGATGCGTGATTTTGTCGGTCAGCCGCTGCTTGTCGATGGTGCGTATCTGCTCAAGCAGGATGACCGAATCGCGGTCAAAGCCATGCGACGCCGCGTCGATCTCGACGTGGGTCGGCAGCTTCGCCTTCTGGATCTGAGCCGTGATGGCCGCCACGATTACCGTCGGACTGAACCTGTTGCCGATATCATTCTGTATGACCAGTACCGGGCGAACGCCCCCCTGCTCGGAACCGACAACCGGGGATAAGTCCGCAAAAAACACATCGCCGCGTTTAACGATCAAGCTCTACACCCCGCTTACGAGTCGGCCGAGCGTATCGCCCGCGTCTTCCTCCGCTTGAAAAGCCTCCGATGCCATGCCAAGGTTAATCTTGGCCATCTCCATATATCCGCGCTGCATCGATTCGCGAATCTGGCGCTTTTTGCGCTCGATCAAGTAAAGCTTCATCGCTTGACGAATGAATTCGCTGCGGTTCGAGTTTTCCTTGGCGACGATCCCGTCCACTTCCTCCAGCAAATGATCCGGCAAACTGATCATGATCCTCTTGGTGTTCTGCATATTGGCCACCAACTCGCACCTCCAAAAACATTTCCAAAAAAGCGCACTATCAGTATTTCTTCGTTCCCTGTTAAATATACACCATTCATAGTATGCGGCCCGTATTGCCTGTATGCTGCACACGTTGATATACCAATGAAGTCGTCCCAGGCGTCCAATCCGATGGGCGCGGCAAAACAAAACCAGTTCCCGTATCCATACTTGGTGCTTCCTACATATTCGCGCAAAAAGGCGGAAATCCTCTTCCGAACGCGAATGCCGGCGTCGGTAATATCTGACAGAATCAGCTTAAACGAGTGGATTCATCACGTTCGCCGGTTGCCCGCCGCGCAAATAGACGCGCGGGACCCGGTTGGCGATCATGCAGGTCACTTCGTAATTAATGGTGCCGAGCTTCCCTGCGATCTCTTCGGCCGTAATGGCCTCGCCGCCTTGACTGCCGATCAGCACGACTTCCTCGCCCGGCTCGACCGGCTCGCCGTTCATCGTCGCCGGATCAAGCGCGATCATGCACTGATCCATGCAGATCGTCCCGAGTACCGGGACGCGCACCCCCCGCACGAGCGCTTCGGCCTTGCCGGTCAGCAGCCGGCTGTAGCCGTCGGCATAACCGATCGGCACCGTGCCGATCCGCTCCTCGCCCGCCGTGAAATAACGGGTGCCGTAGCTGATTCCCCAGCCCGGAGGCGCCTGCTTCGTCATCACGACGCGCGTCTTGAGCGACATGACGGGCTCCAACGCGATGCGAGTCTTGTTCACTTCCGCCGAAGGGTATAACCCGTACATGCCGATGCCCAAGCGCACCATGCCGCCCGCCCATTCCGGCGTATCCATGCCGGCGGCGGTGTTGGCCGCGTGCACGATCGGCAGACGAAGGCCGCGGCGTTCCATCTCCTGCATGAGCGAGCGGAACCGCTCGTATTGAAGGGCGGTATAGTCTTTGTTCGTCTCGTCGGCGCGCGCGTAATGCGTGAACAGCCCTTCGACGTCCAATCCCGGCTCGCGGAGCGCCCGCTCCACGTAAGCGATCGCCGCCGGACCGGGCGGAAGTCCGAGCCGTCCCATGCCCGTGTCGATCTTGATGTGCACGCGCAGCTTCCTGCCGCTCTTCGGCAGCGCGGAAGCCGCGGCCAGCACGTCGTCGCGGAACAACGCGACCGAAATATTCATCTCGCGCGCGATCGCCAGACCCTCCGGCGGCACGTAGCCCAGGACGAGAATCGGCGCGGCAATGCCCGCCCTGCGCAGCTGAAGCGCTTCGTCCAGGAAGGCAACCCCCAAATAATCCACGCCGCATAACTCCGCTTCCCTGGCCGTCTCCACGGCGCCATGCCCGTATGCGTTGGCCTTCACCGAGGCCATGAGGCGCATGCCCGGGGGCAGCGCCGCGCGGAAAGCCTGCAGATTGCGCCGCAGCGCGTCCAGCGAAATTTCAGCCCATGTCGGGCGATAGTATGCGTTCACCAGCTCCACCTTCTCCTCTTTCACGCTTCCTTCGCGCGCTTGCCGCAGCGATCAAAAGAAAGCGGCGCGGGTGCGATTCCCCGCGCCGATTCCTATGAGCGGTTGCCCTTGCCAAGGCGCGGAAGCTTCTGATCCATCAGAGAACCGCCTTGGGCCGCTCTGACATCTCGACCAACCTATCGTTCTTTATGTTATACCCATCGGCAGGCGGCGTCAATGAAACGAGGCGGCGTGCGGCCGTGTTCGGAGCTGGAAATTGTTGCGTCGTCACTCCATGTTATTTCGTCATTTCGCCTTGAACGGACTGCGCGATGCGAACGAGTTCCGTCTCCGGCAGCGTGCCGCTCGTGAGGCGGTATTGAATGCCGTCGTATGTCCAGACGATCGTGCGCTGCGGGCTTTCCTCGTCCCCGATCAGCTCGCCCACCGTGTAGACGAGATCGACCATTTGGCCTTCGCCCATGGAGGAGGCGGCCATATCGCGCGGCTGCGTCTTGATCAGCGTAAAGTCGTACGTCGCGCCCGAGTAACGGTCCATGACGCCCGGCAAGCCGCCGAATACGATATCGTTGGAATCCTGCAGTGCCATTGGCTCCGGCCCCAGATAGAGCGGATCGAGCGCCGCCGCCAAATTGTCCTTCGTCGCTTGCTCGCCGTTATCCGCCGCGGTATCCGGGATCGTCTCCCCCTCTGCAGGCGCCATCGTGTCTTCGGCCGGCTCTTCGCCAGCGGCATTGCCGCTCGCGCTGCCTTCCGTATCGTCCGCGTTGCCGGAATCCGCCGGCGTGTTGCCCGTCGCTTGATCGGCGTTGTTGCCTTGGGCCGCCGCATCGCCGTCTTCCGGCTGCACCGTGGACGGTTTGCTCGAGCCGCTCAAGTTTTGCTTCGTATCGAAGACGCTCTTATCCGGTTTCGAGTCGAAATCGAACTCGTTGAATTTCACGGATACCATGACCGCCGCGTTCGTGTCGCTGACTTCGACCTGAAGCGGACGGTAGTCTTTATCGAGCCAGATTTTCTGGCGGGCCAGCGATCCGTTCTGGTAATTCGCCATGACGTCGAACACGTAATTTTCCTTATCGACCGCGAATTGACGGCTGTTGTCCTGCAGAATGCTCGAGACGAGCGTCTGGTACAAGTACACTTGGCCTTGGTTTTGCGGCCAGTCGCTTTGGAAACGGAACACTTTATTGAGGCGCGGCGTGAGCACGAAGACGCCTTCGTCGTTGCGCAGCACGATCTGCGTGATGTCGCGCTTCGCATTCGTCAGTTCGATGCGATAGTAATTCGGTTTTTGGTACTGCACGTCCACTTGGTATTCCAGCGGCTGCTGCCCGGTATTGAGCGTCATCGTGCCTTTCCCGTGATAGCTATCCAGGCTGTTGACGACTTTGTCCAAATCCTTGACGACCGTATCCGCGTCCTTCGTGCCGCCGCATGCGGCGAGCAGTGCCGTAAGGCATAATAGAACGGCTGCTAGTAGACTGATTCGACGACGCATGAACTCTCCACCCCTTAATCATAATGTTGGCTTAGCCGTGTACACTCGACTGCTAAGATATCTATGAGGGGACTTGGACATTTATGCGGACTAGATTGACGAGCTCCGGCTTGGCCCAATTGAAGCGCAGCCGCGGGGGTCGCGCGGTCGCAGCCGAGGCGGGTTAGACGAGCATTTCCGGCGGCACGCCAAAAAACCGCCGGCGGCCGGCGGTTAAGCTGTGATTGCTGCGATCTAGAAGTATAGGGATAAGATTAGTCCAGCAGGACGTCCGATCGCTCGCCGCGCGCCAGCTCGAACATCGTTTGAATTTGGCGCTCCGTATTGCGCTCGACGGACAACGGGGGCAGCGCGTCCTGCGCGAAGAAGCCGACCTGCGTCGTCTCCAGGCCGATCTGCGCGGCGCCGCCGGTCAATCGGCACAAGATGAAGATTTTATAGACGTGATGCGGCGAAGGCGGATGATCGTGGAACTTCTTGTCCAGCACGGCGAGCAGCCGCACCGCCTCGACCTCGTACCCGGATTCCTCTCGCACCTCTTTCACCGCGATTTCCTTCGGCGACAGCCCGATGTCCGCCCAGCCGCCCGGCAGCGACCAGGCGCCGTCCGCCAGCTCGCGCACCATGAGCATGGCGCCGTCCTCGTTCAGCACGACGCCTCGCACGTCCACCTTCGGCGTCGCATAGCCGGTTTCGTTTGCGAACAGCTCGCGGATTTTCTCCTCGCCTGCTTCCGTGTACGTCTGCATGATCTCCACGCTTAAGTCGCGCAGCATCTCGAACCGCTCGATATCGTACATATCCTTCCCATAGGCCAGTCCCGTCTGGCTGATCGCCTGAATCTGCTTGGCCCACTCCAGCCACTTCGGCATGGTTCCTCTCCTCCTCATTGACAAAGACCCCGCACACCGGCATAGCGCGCGTTGTGCGGGGTCTTCGATGGTGTTGGCGCTGTGGACAAGCATATCACAGACGCCGCAAGAGCTAAACTAGTCGGCGCACATCCATTACGCCTGCGTACGGCCGCTCGCCTTCGCGCCCGTGTCTTGCCCTGCGGCTTTCCCTGCTTCCTTGCCCAGCTTCTTCGCCTTCTCGCATTCTGCTCGGCGCGCCTCGCGCACCTCCTTGTGCAGCTGGCGCAAGTCCTTGCCTTCGGTCGCGATGCCCAATCGCTTCGCTTCCGCTTGCAGCATGGTTAGCCGTTTCGCTTTATGCTCGGCCTTGAACTTCGCCCACTTCTCCGGCTGCTCCTGACGGACCTTCCTCAGCTCATCGCGCAGCTGCTCGGCCGTCTTGCCTTCGGTCTGGATGCCAAAGTATTCCGCCGCTTCCTTCAGTCGCTTCGCGCCATGGCGGTGATGCTCGCCTTGCATCGCCTTCCCGCGCTCGTCCGCGTAATCTTCGAATCGCTCGGTCTTCATCAGCGGCTCCTTCGCCGCCTCTGGCGCCTGCGGCGCCGCGAACGCGGATGCGCCGCCGAATAATAGCATCGCGGCCACGGCCGCGGACACGCATGTTTTCGTCCACGTATACATGAGGGTCTGACACTCCTTTTGCGCGTTTGGGATGGCCAACATTTGGTAGTCTGTCCAAACCTCCCCGGACATAGTCCTTCCGCGCAACAGGCATCGGCGCTCTATACTTGCGCCAGCCCCGCCAATACCGCCTGCTTGTCGAAGTGCTCGCCGATAAACACCGCTACGTCCTTCACGTCCCCTTGCGGCGTAATGCGCATGAGCTCCAGCTCCCGGTACGCGAACTGGAACAGAAAGCGGCTGCCCGTCTCCTTCAGCGTGACGATCCCCTTCGCCCGATACACATTGTCCGGCAATCCCTTGACGAATGCTTCGAACGCATGCGAATCGACCGGCGCATCCAAATAATGCGTCAACGCCATGACGTGGGCATGCGAGACGTGGACATGTCCATCGGAGGAATCGCCATGTCCGTGGGCGCAAGCGCCGTGATCATGTCCGCACGCTTCATCATGCACATGCGCCGCCTTCTCCGCGGTGTTCGCCAAAGCGTCTAATCCCGCCTTATCTCCCTTCGGATGTTCGTGCGCGCAGCTCGCTCCGCAAATATGCCCGTCATGAGAGCGGCTGGCCGGCTCGCCGCCGTCCGCATCGAATGGGCTCAAATCCATTTCGCAGCGGGTCGTCACCGTCAGCGGCGCGTAGGCGTTCAGCTCCCGGACCAGCTGCTGCACCTCGATTAATTCCTCGGCTTCCAGCCGATCGGACTTGTTGACCACCAAGTCGGTCGCGCATCGGATTTGCTCCTGCATCAGCTTGAACGTTCGGCCCCCGCGCCGGCTGCGCGCCAGCAGCTCCGGTCCGTCCACGACGGTGACGACCGAGCGAAGCTCGATCCGCTCGTACATCGACGTCTCCGTCACGGCGTCGATAATTTCCATCGGATTGGCCGCCCCGGTCGCCTCGATCAGTATGACCTCGGGCCGGTGATCGTCGACCAGCTTCTTGAGCTCAATCGCCAAATCGCCGCTCATCGAGCAGCAAATGCAGCCGCTTAGCATCTCGGCCATTGGCACGTCTCCGCCGATAACCTGCCCGTCGAGATTCACCTCGCCGATCTCGTTCATGACGACGGCCGCTTTCACGTCCGCCATCCGGTAGTAGTCGATGACCCGGTTCAGCAGCGTCGTCTTCCCGCTGCCGAGGAAGCCGGACAACAGATGCACGGGAATGCTCCGCTCCCCTTGCTTATGATGAAGCTGTCGATTCATGCCTTTCCCCTCTTCCCCTGGCGGCCGTGCCGCCGTCTCTATCCCCTCATTATAGCTTGCCTGCCGAATGATTCACAATTTGCAACAATCCACGCGTTCTTGGTCCCCCGCATAATAACGAGTCGCATCGGTGAGAATAATCCTCGTTCCCCACTTCCTTCCAAGGAGGCGATCCGTCATGTCCGATGCAACGTCCGGCAATAGCGGCCCGAATGCGGGCAGCGCGCAAATTGGCAGCTCTCAAGGCAACAACGGATCGTCCCCGGACATCGGCCAGCACGCAACCGGAGAGCGAGCGGCAGCTCCGCGCAAACCGCTGACGCTTGCGAACCTGCTGCAGGAATTCGCCAACACGATGGATCTGAAATATCGCGATTTCCCTGCCAACAATGTCAGAACCGTCTATTTGCAGTATATGATCGACGCCGATCAGCTTTATCGCTCGCTCGTGCTTCCGTTCAGCGGCGTGACCGACGAAATGGCCGACAAACTGCTGCAGCAGGCGATTTTCGAAGGCGTGAATACGTTGGAGGATGCCGTGTATGCCATCTTATACGGGAGCGCCGTCGTCTTCTCCGGCGATCGCGCGTATAAGGTGGACCTCACCCGGTCCATCGGGCGCTCGATCGAGCAGACCGAGACGGAGACCGTCATCGCGGGACCGCATGACGGCTTCGTCGAGAACATCGTCGAGAACCTGGCGCTGCTGCGCAAACGGCTGCGGAGCTCGCATCTGAAGACGGTTTCCCTCGCGGTCGGCGAAGTGACCAAGACCCAAGTCGTCATCACGTATATCGAGGGCATCGCCAATCCGGAATTCGTCGCCAAAGTGACCGAGCGGCTGAAGGACATCGAGTTCGATGCGATCTTCGAGGCCAACATGCTCGTGCAATTGATCGACGACAATCCGAATTCCTTCTTCCCGCAGTTCGTCGTCACGGAGCGTCCGGATGCCGTCTGCTCCAAGCTCACGGCCGGTCGGGTCGTCATTTTCGTGGACGGTTCGCCTTCCGCGGTGAGCGCGCCGTCGTCCTTCTTCGAATTTTTCACTTCGCCGGACGACTACTATCAGCGCTGGCACGTCGGCTCTGCGCTTCGTCTGCTGCGGATCGTCGGGTTTATCATTACCGTCGGCTTTACCGCGTTCTACGTCTCGGTGACGACGTTTCATTATGAGATGATTCCGCACAAAATGCTGCTGAACTTGACCAAGTCCAGAAGCAACGTGCCGTTCCCTCCGCTGTACGAGGCGCTCCTGATGGAGACGACGATCGAACTCCTGCGGGAGGCGGGCGCCCGGCTGCCGACCAAGATCGGCCAGACGATCGGCATCGTTGGCGGTATCGTCATCGGACAAGCGGCCGTGCAAGCCGGCTTCACGAGCAACGTGCTCATCATCGCCGTCGCGTCGTCCGCGATCGCCTCGTTCGTCATTCCGAGCTACGTCATGAGCGCATCGATTCGTCTGATCCGTTTTCCGCTCATTTTCCTGGCGGGGATATGGGGCAATTTCGGCCTGATGATCGGCATTGCGTTCATCGTCATTCATCTTTCCGGCATTACGAACCTGGGCAGCTCGTATTTAACGCCGATTGCGCCGATGAACATCAAGGATTGGCTGGACACTTTCATACGCGGACCGTTCTATTCGCTGCGCACTCGGCCGTCCCAAGTCAAAACGCCCAACAAAGAGAAAAACAAAATGCGAAAGTAGGGGATGCGGATGAGCGAAAAACTGAATGGCTTTCATGTCGCCTTCATCATCGTCATGATCGAGCTTGACGTGACCGTCTTCAGCCTGCCCCGCATTCTCGCGGAAAATCTCGGCACGAACGGGTGGATCGGCCTGCTGCTGCTGTCGGCCATCGCTTTCGCCAACCTCGGCCTGATTCATCTTGTTCACCGCGTCGGCCGCGGCCGCTCCCCGTTCGAAATTGCCGAGCAGTCGATTCCTCAGTTCCTGCTCAAGCCGGCGTACCTGCTTCTCTCGTTGGTATGGATCACCATCGGCAGCTTCGTCTGCAAGAAATACGTGCTTATCTATCAAATGGTCGCCTTCCCGACGACGAACGCGAATCTGCTGTACGCCCTTTTGGCCATGCTGGGCTTCTACTTGCTTACGAAAGGCATCTACAACATTAGCAAGGCGATGACCATCTTCTTCTATTTCACCGTGCCCGCCGCGCTGTTCGCCTTCTATTTCAAAGACCAATGGGAGCTGTACCGTTTCACGCCGTTTCTGCTCAAAGGCGGCACCGAAGGATTCAGCCTGAAAAACTGGCTGGAGGTGTACACCATCTTCGTCGGGTTCGAAATCACCCTTCTACTCATTCCGTTCGCGGCGCCGAAATCGTTATTTAAAGGCGCTTACTCCGGACACTTGCTAACGACGTCGGTCTATCTGCTGCTGATCATCGTCTCCTATGGCTTCTTTAGTCTCGAACAGCTCCAAGCCATTATGTATCCGCTGCTGAATTTGTTCTCTTATATCGAGCTGCCCTTCCTGAACCGGCTGGAGAACCTCATCTTCACGCTGTTTCTGTTCAGCAACTTGGCCTCCCTTGTGCTGTTCGGCTGGATGGCGCTCATGGCGCTTCGGCGCGTGTTTCCGAAGGCGCGCAAGAACTTGCTCGAGCTGCTCTTGATCGCGGCCTCGCTTGGCATCTCCTTTTACCCGACCATATTGCGGGATTCGGAAATTCTGCTGCGCGTCGCCCTCTACGTAGAAGCCTGCCTCGCCTTCTTGCTTCCGGCCGCCTTGCTCGCGCTGGCCGCCTTCCAGGCACGGGGCAACACGCCGAAACCCGAAGGAGGGACGCCGGCATGAGAATGATGCGCGCTTGCCGGCTGCCGCTGCTCGCGCTCACCGCCGCCGCGCTGCTGCTCGCCGGCTGCCGCGACGAGAAGATCATCGAGCGGATGGGGTTCACGCGCACGGTCGCGCTTGACTTCCCGGACGGCGAAGAAGACAAGACGAAGCTGAAGGTGACGATCAGCATCCCAAAATCCGAGCCCCTCAACGCTCGGATTGTCCTGACGACGATCGCACAATCGAACAAGGAAGCCCGCATCATGTTTTCCAGGCAGAATAACCGGCAAATCGTGAGCGGACAGATGCGCACCGTCTTGTTCGGCATGAAGCTAGCGAAAGACGGCATTTGGAAAAACATCGACACGCTCGTGCGGGATCCGTCCATCGGCAGCAAAGTGAACGTCGTCGTGGTGAACGGTAGTGCCAATGCCCTGCTGCAGCGCACCTACAAGCAATTTCCGAGCACCGGCGAATATATCGAGGACTTGATCCGGACCGAGCGCGGCTCGACCGAGATCCCGCTCTCCAATCTGCATACGTTCACGCGGGATTATCTCGACGACGGCATTGATCCGGTGGCCCCTATCATCAAGGAAGGCAAAGAGGCCCTCGCCCTGGACGGCATTGCGTTATTCCGCAACGATGTCTACATCATGCGCGTCGAGCCGCAGAAATCGCTGCTGTTCAACTTCCTGCACAAAAATTTCGTCACCGGCGAGGTCGTCATGGCCATGCCCGTCCAGGAAGGCGAACAGCAGCGCGTCATGCTCAGCTTCGTCGCCAGCAACCGTAAAATTAAAATCCGCCATCCCAAAACGATCCGCGACGGCAAAGATATAACCGTTAATATCCATCTCAAAATACGAGGCGAGGTGCTCGAATACCGCGGCAAGCTCAACCTCCAGAAGAGCCGTGACCAACAAGAGCTTGAGAAACGGATGAAAGCCTACGTTGAGAAAGAAACGCTGCTGCTTGTCGAGAAAATGCAAAAGCAGCGGCTCGATCCGCTCGGCATCGGCCAGCGTGTACGAAACAGTATGAGCTATGCGCAATGGAAGAAGCTCGATTGGCGGGAAATGATTGCCGACCTTAAATTCAACATTACCGCCGACGTCAAAATCAAAGATATCGGCAAGCTGCAAACGTAGCCGAAGCCGCAAAACGCGAGCATTACGTGGTTCAGCTTTGGCCTGCTCCCGCATACACTTACGTGGATGAAAGGAGCGATCGCCCATGATGGAAACGAGACCGATACCGGTCGTAGTCGTCAGCGGCTTCCTCGGCAGCGGCAAAACGACGATGCTGCTCCGGGTGCTGCAGCATGCCAAGGCGGAGGGGATGCGCGCCTCCGTCCTGATGAACGAGGTTGGCTCGGTGGACGTCGACGGCATTATGGTCAGCGGCCAGGCCGCCGCCAGCATGCTGGAGCGCGTCACGGAAGGCTGCCTCTGCTGCAGCAAGAAGAGCGAGCTGTCGCAATGCCTGGAGCGTCTGGCGGAAGCGGCGCCGGACGTCATCTTCATCGAATTGACCGGGGTCGCCAATCCGGAGGAAATCGTCGAAGCGATGAGCGAGCCGCAGCTCGCCGCGCAAGTCGCCCTGCACCGGATCGTCACCGTGCTGGACGCGGAGCACGCGATTGATTATAACAGCATCTTCTCCACCGACCGCGAACTTGTACATACGCTGCGGCGGCAGATCGAGGTCGCCGACCTTGTCCTGGCCAACAAAGCGGATCTCATCTCCTCCAAGACGGCGGCCAAGCTGGACAAAATGGTGCGCGACCGCAACGCCGCTTGCCAGCTCGTGCTGACGGTCCGCGGGGATGTGAAGCCTTCGCTCATTCTGGATGGCATCGAGAAGAGCCCGCTTGCGAAGCCGAAGCCTTCCTTCGGCAGCGTGCGCGTCGGCGGCGTGCCGATCTCGCCTTCGCCCGGCACGCGCGTCTTCGCTTCTCCGCCGCAGCCGGCAAGCGTCTCGGCCTCTCAGCCTTTCTCGGCCTTGCAGGTCATCACGAAGCAGCGCCAGTCGTATTCGCGCGTCAAGTCGATCACGCTCTATCCCGGCACGGCGAGCGCCGTGACGAAGCGGAGCTTCGAAGCGTTCTTCGCGGGCCGCGGCAACGGCTGTCTGCGCGCCAAAGGGTTCATGCCGCTTGGTCCCGGCGGGAGCATGCTGCTCTTCCAGCTGGCTGGCAAGCGGGTCGAATGGCAGAAGGCCGACTATGCGGGCGAGCCGTATTTCGTCATCATCGGCATCGACCTCGATCACGCCCGCATCTCGGCGGAATGGGAGAAGCTCACGAAGCACTAGCGGCTGGCGGATCGGCAAAGACCGTGGAAAGCGTCGTGCGGCACATCAGTGCCGCGCTCGCGCGTATCCACGGTCTTTTTCATGGGCAGCTATGCCCCGACGACTTGGGCGATCGGCTATAATAAAAGGAGCGGCTTTGATCCGCACGAACCTCGCAAGGAGCTGATCCGCCATGGGGACGATCCCCAAACTGCTCATTCTCGCCGGTGCGGCCCTCATCGTCATCGGCTTATTATGGGCGCTGCTCGGCCGTTTCCTTCCGCTGGGCCGCCTCCCCGGCGACATCGCCATCGAGAAGGAAGGCTTCGGCTTCTACTTCCCGGTCGTCACGTGCATCGTGATTAGTCTGGTTGCGTCCGGCATCGCTTATTTAATTCGGTTGTTTAAATGACCTGTTCATGACCAAATAAGCCGATAAATAAGAAAAAAACCCCTTGAAATCAAGGGGTTTTCGTCTGTCTTACATCATGCCGCCCATGCCGCCCATGCCGCCCATGTCAGGCATGCCTGGCTTATCTTTCTCAGGCTTGTCGGCAACAACTGCCTCAGTCGTCAGGAACATGGCCGCTACGGATGCTGCGTGCTGCAGCGCGGAACGCGTTACTTTCGCAGGGTCAACGATACCCGCTTCGAACATGTTCACCCACTCGCCGGTTGCGGCGTTGTAGCCGATGCCGATCGCTTCTTTCTTCAGACGCTCGACGACAACGGAGCCTTCTTGGCCTGCGTTAGCCGCGATCGTGCGAACTGGCTCTTCCAGCGCGCGCAGCACGATGTTCACGCCGGTTTGCTCGTCACCGCTCGCTTGAACGGCAGCAACTGCGCCATATACGTTCACGAGTGCCGTACCGCCACCGGAAACGATGCCTTCTTCGACCGCAGCGCGTGTCGAGTTCAGGGCGTCTTCGATGCGCAGTTTGCGCTCTTTCAATTCTGTTTCGGTCGCTGCGCCGACTTTGATTACGGCTACGCCGCCAGCCAGCTTCGCCAGACGCTCTTGCAGCTTCTCGCGGTCGAAGTCGGAAGTTGTTTCTTCCAGCTGCGCGCGGATTTGGCTGACGCGAACATCGATGTCTTTCTTGTCGCCTGCGCCGTCAACCACGATCGTGTTCTCTTTGGAGATACGAACTTGGCGAGCGGAACCGAGCTGGTCAACCGTCGTGGATTTCAGCTCAAGGCCGAGTTCCTCGGTGATTACTTGGCCGCCTGTCAGGGCTGCGATATCGCCCAGCATCGCTTTGCGGCGGTCGCCGAAGCCCGGAGCTTTGACAGCCACACACGTGAACGTGCCGCGCAGACGGTTAACGAGCAGCGTAGCAAGCGCTTCGCCTTCTACGTCTTCCGCGATGATCAGGAGCTGCTTGCCGGATTGAACGACTTTCTCGAGAACCGGCAGGATCTCTTGAATGTTGGAGATTTTCTTGTCGGTAATCAGGATGAACGGATTATCGAGAACGGCTTCCATTTTGTCCGTGTCCGTGATCATGTATGGGGACAGGTAACCGCGGTCGAACTGCATGCCTTCCACGACTTCCAGCTCCGTCACGAAGCCTTTGGACTCCTCAACCGTGATGACGCCGTCGTTGCCGACTTTCTCCATCGCTTCCGCGATCAGTTGGCCGACTTCGTCGTCAGCGGAGGAAATCGCCGCAACTTGCGCGATCGATTGCTTGCCTTCGATTGGCTTGGCGATGGCTTGCAGCTCGGTTACGGCCGCTTTAACGGCTTTCTCGATACCTTTGCGGATAACCATCGGGTTGGCGCCCGCTGTTACGTTCTTCAGACCTTCGCGGATCATCGCTTGCGCGAGAACGGTTGCCGTCGTCGTACCGTCACCGGCTACGTCGTTCGTTTTGGTCGCGACTTCTTTCACGAGCTGCGCGCCCATGTTCTCGAACGCGTCTTCGAGTTCGATTTCCTTCGCGATGGACACGCCGTCGTTCGTGATGAGCGGGCTGCCGAATTTCTTCTCGAGTACCACGTTGCGGCCTTTAGGACCGAGGGTAACTTTAACCGCGTTAGCCAGTGCGTCCACACCGCGGAGCATCGCGCGGCGCGCGTCTTCGCCAAACTTGATATCTTTAGCCATGGGTAGTACCTCCTGAAATTAGAATAGTTGGGGTTTCGCTTTGCTTTACGGGTGGAGCCGTTCACGGCTCCCTAAGTATCGCGTCCGTACGCTCTATGTTCGGCAATGCCGGGGATTAACCCAGGATCGCGTGAATGTCGCTCTCTTTCATAATCAACAGCTCTTTGCCGTCGTACTTCACTTCCGTGCCGGCATATTTGGAGAACAGGACGCGGTCGCCTTCCTTCACTTCAAGCGCGATGCGTACGCCGTCTTTGAGCGCACCGGAGCCAACAGCAACGACGCGGCCTTCTTGCGGTTTCTCTTTCGCCGTGTCTGGCAGCAAAATGCCGCTAGCCGTTGTTTCTTCTTTCGCGATCGGTTCGATCAATACGCGTTCACCCAAAGGTCTGATCATGAAAATAGCCTCCTTTTGATTTGAGTTGCAGTGTGTTCACTTATTAGCACTCGCAACTGTTAAGTGCTAATAACCATAACCTATAATACCGATTTTGAAATTAGATTTCAAGTGGCTGGCCGTTCATTTTACGTGAAATTTGGAAAAGCTCAGCATCGCGCAAGAATGACCGCCGAGACCGCATGAGGTGACCATTTTCCCGCACGCAGGAGGCTCAAAGGCCGTTAACGGCGCCAATTGTAAAGTCCGCTTACCTTTCCTCCCGCTAATCGTTCACCCGCTAAATAACACGCCCCTGTTCATCATTGACAGCTTTGTTCGATCATAAGCCTGCCTAGGCAGACGCCGCCGCAAAAGTTTCCGTCCGCTTCCCCAAGCCTGGCCGCTCTCCCTTGCAATCCGCGAGGTGAACCGGCTGATGCCGCCTTGGCGGCGAGGTGCGCGTTTCAACCCCGGGACATTAAGGCTGACGTATAAATGTGAAGCTTCCCTTTGCGATAGGACAAAAAAGCCGGCCTCATCGGCCGGCTTGCGGTGGATTATGTCGTGCCAAACTCTTCTTCCCATGCGGCATCCCGCGCTTGCTGCTTGCGGTAAACGACGCCCGACAGCATGACGCTGACCTCGTACAGCACGATGAGCGGGATCGCCACGAGCATGTCCGAAATAAAGTCCGGCGGCGTGATCATGGTTCCGAGAATGATCAGGATCAGGTAGGCGACACGGCGCATTTTGCGCAGCCGCATCGGCGTCAGAATCCGAATCTGCGTCAGGAACATGATGAGGATCGGCAGCTCGAACAGCAGCGAGATCGGAATGAGGATGTTGAACAAAAACGTAAAATACTGCGTAATCCCGTATGTCTCCTCCAGTCCCAAATGCCGGGACACCTCGGTCGTGAAATTGAACGCCATCGGGAAAACGACGAAATAGGAGAATGCCAGCCCTCCGATGAAGAGCAGGAGCGCCATCGGCACGAAGGTCAGCGCCGCGCGCTGCTCCCGCTGGTGCAGGGCCGGCTTCACGAACGCCCACAATTGAAAGAAGGCGAACGGCACCACCAGCAGAAGCGCGATGACGAACGCGAATTTCATGTACATGCCGATGCCGTCCCATAAGGAGAAGGTATGCAGCTTCATCCCGCTGACGGGCTCTTGCGACATGAGAAAATCATAGGCCGGATTCGCCAGAAAAAGGCCGATCGCAAGGCCGATGACAAGTACGATGAGCGTATAAATGATTCGTTTGCGCAGCTCGCCGATATGATCGAACAAGGTCATGGCTAATTCCTCGCGCGTTGGGCGCGGGGTCGTATCTTCGTTCATGCAAAGCTCACCTCTTAACGGCCGTGTTGGTGGTAGCGGCCTATACGGCTATCCGCTGCAGCAGGGCAATCCGCACTCGCCGTCTATAGGCGGAGCGCGATACTCGCCGGAGTGAAACAAGATGTGCTGTCAATTCGGAACCTCTAGATTCCGACGTCGTCATAAAAAAAGCGAACTCCGATTATTCTGGGAGCCGCTTATCGTTTTTTTCCTCTTTGTCGCGGTTCACTTCAATCCGGTTCGCGTCTCTGCGCTCGCGGTCGTCGTCGTCCATCAAATCCTTCGCGCCCGCCTTGAACTCCTTCAGCGTCCGCCCGAATGCGCGCCCCAGCTCGGGCAGCTTGTTCGGACCGAACAGCAGCAAAGCGACCAGCACGATCAATATAATACCTGTCACGCCAATGCCGTTGAACATATTGTTCCTCCTAAAAGTTTTGCGGAGGGTTGCTCCGCTGAGATGACTTCCCAGCAAAACTTGCTTCGGAAGCCTAAACTTTGTTTTGCGGAGCTATACTCCGCGCTGCACTTACGTCCCTATGATCAAAACCACGACGTTCTCTCTATGTAACCTATTACCCGTTAGCAGCCGTACAAACCGCCATAACCCATATCGACAATGTCCGCTAACTTAATCACGTCGCCGGCCAATACCCGCGGGAGCAAGACGTTGAACGACGTATATGGATCGTGCATGACGCAGCCCGGCAGGCCCATGATCGGCACGCTGCCGATATAGCCGACGAGCAGCATCGAGCCCGGCAGCATCGGCGTGCCGTAGCTGACAATATCCGCCCCCGCCGCCTTAATGGCAGCAGGCGTACGATCGTCCGGATCGACGGACATACCGCCAGTCACTAGTATCATATCATAATGGTTATCAAGCAAATAGTGGATTTCCTTGACAATTGTTTGACGGTCATCCGGGGCGAAACGCTGTTCCCCGATCTCCGAACCGAGCGATTCCACGATGCGTCGCACGGCCGGTCCGAATTTATCCTGTATTCGTCCGCTGAACACTTCGCCGCCGGTCGTCACCAGCCCGATGCGCATCCGGCGCAGCGGCTTGATCCGCAGCGGACCTTCGCCGCCGTGCGACTCCCGATAGCGCGCCGCCAGCTCCTCGACCTTCCGCACCTTCGCTTCGTCGACGACAAGCGGAATGACGCGCGTCGCCGCGATTTGGCCGCCCGGCTGCACGACATGGTTCGTCTTCACGGTCGCGAGCGCGATCTCGCCGATCTCGTTCACCGCCTGCACGAAAGCCGGATCGATGACCGCCAAGCCCGGCGCGTCCAAATCCGACTTCACCGCCACTTTGCCTTCATGAGGCTCCGTCATGCGCGTTCCGTCGCCCCGAAGCGCCTCGGCCATCCGCAGCGCGGCATCGTCCTCATGCAGCTCGCCTTCGCCCAGCTCCATCGCGTAAATATGGGCTTTGCCGATATCGAGCAGCTTCGGAATGTCCGCCTCCGTGATGACATGGCCCTTCTTGAACAGCCGGCCTTTGAATTCGCCGGGCAAAATCTGCGTCAGGTCATGCGCCAACCGGAGGCCGACCGCCTCCTCCACCGGCACCTCGCGCAGCGTCGTTCTTTTCGCTTCGCCGCTCATGCGTTGTGTTCTCCAATCCGTCCGGACAAAATGCTAAGCGCGTGGGGAAGCTGGTCCATAATCGCCATCAAATTCTCGTGCACGCCCTTCGGGCTGCCCGGCAAATTAATGATGAGCGATCGGCCGCGAATGCCGCAGACCCCGCGCGAGAGCATCGCCTGCCGGGTCCGCTGCATCGCGCCCATGCGCATCGCCTCCGCCAGGCCCGGCACCTCCCGGTCGATGACCTTCAGCGTGGCCTCCGGCGTCCAGTCCCGCGGAGACAGTCCGGTTCCGCCCGTCGTAATGACGAGGTCGGCGCGATAATAATCGGCCATCTCAATAAGGGCGGCCATGATTTCATCCTGCTCGTCGGGCACGATCCGGTAGTCGACAATATCGCCGCCGAGCTCTTCTTCCACGAGCTCGCGGATCACCTGTGCGCTCGTATCTTCCCGTTCGCCCCGCGAGCCTTTGTCGCTCGCCGTCAGCAATGCTACTTTCCACCGCATATTCCGCTCTCCCCCTCTCGCTTCGAGATTTAGCCGTTCGATTGATGCGTATAATCGCCGTTCTTGCCGCCGGTCTTCGACACCAGATGCGTCGGCCCGATAACCATGTCCTTCTGCAGCGCCTTACACATGTCGTAAACGGTAAGCGCCGCGGCGGAAACGGCGGTCAGCGCCTCCATTTCGACGCCCGTTTTGCCGGTGGTCTTCACGGTTCCTTCTATATATAACTCGTCCACGCCATTGTCGCCGAACACCAGATTGATGCCGGTGAGCGGCAGCGGGTGGCACATCGGAATCCAGTCGGACGTTTTCTTCGCCGCCATGATGCCCGCGACCTGGGCCACCGCCAGCACGTCCCCTTTGCCGATCGTGCCCGACTTGATCCGGGACAGCGTGTCCGCATTCATCGTCACGGTCGTGCGCGCCGTCGCCGTCCGACTCGTAATGTCCTTATCGGAGACGTCGACCATTCGGGCGCGTCCTTGTTCATTAAAATGGGTCAACTCCACGAGCACCCGCTCCTTTCCTTTGCACATGGCGTAATCCTTCTTCTTCCGCGTTCCGTCACGATCGCGTCCATCCGCGCGTCATGCGCCTCCATGGGGACCGATTCGACCAGCTGCATGTCGAAGCCAAGGCCGATCCACGGCGGAACCGGACAGCCCTGCGAGGCCGCGGCCATTGTAATACGATCGCGGAACCTGTCGTAGTATCCGCCCCCGTAGCCAAGCCTCCCGCCTTCTACGTCGAATGCCAGTCCCGGCACGACAATAGCCTGCGGCATCGTCCGCGCGAGATCGACTCGCGCCGCCAGCGCAGGATCCGGTTCCATAATTCCGTAAGCGCCAGGAACCAACATGTCCAAGCTCGAAATCGCGTACAGCTCCATTGATCGATCCTCCGGGATGCAACGGGGGACGATGACCGTCTTTCCGTTCATGAATCCCCACTCGAGCAGCGGCGCCGTATCCAATTCGGAGCGAAACGAGACATAGGCCATGAACCGGTCAACACCGCATTCCTCCAACATTCGTACGGCATGGGCGCATGCCGACTCCGACCACGCAGCGCGCTGCGCGGCCGGGATGCCTTTCCGCAGATCGGCCATCCGCGCGCGTTCCGCCTTCTTCCATTCGTTCATCTTTCCCCGCCTAGCCGGCGTCGCCTCCCGAACGCAAGGCACGCCCTCTCCCTTTTGCACGCATTGTTTATTAAGTGTACCACTGTTGCCCATTTTTCGCCAATGGCCCGAAGGTGGGATTCCCCGCGCATCTTCGCGCGCGGCGGCGTTGTCGTTTCCCGGAAGATTCGGTACACTTAAGGAAAATGCAAGCGTAACGCACGCCAGATCCGGAGGTTTAAACGATCATGCTTCTTCAAGTATCCGATATATCCAAAAATTACGGCGCCCAGCCGATTTTATCCGGCATCACCTTTCAAATTCTTCCCCGTGAGCGCATCGGCCTCGTCGGCGTCAACGGCGCGGGCAAATCGACGCTGCTCAAAATCATCGCCGGCGAAATGTCACATGATGCCGGCACCATTTACAAAGCGAAGGAAACGACGATCGGCTATCTCGCCCAGACGAGCGGACTCCAATCCGAGCGGACGATCGAAGCGGAGATGCGCGCCGTCTTCGCCCATCTGATCGACATGGAGCAGGAGCTGCGCGCGCTCGAGCAGCGCATCGCCGACCTGGCGCAGTCCGAGCAGGATGCGAAGGCTTACGAAGATGCGCTGGACAAATACTCGAAGCTATCCGACCGGTTCCGCGAACAAGGCGGCTTCGAGATGGAGACGCGCATCCGCAGCGTCCTTCACGGAATGGGCTTCGGCCATTTTCCGAAAGAAACGCTCGTCTCGACGCTCAGCGGCGGCCAAAAAACACGGCTTGCGCTCGCCCGCATCCTGCTGCAAGCGCCCGATCTGCTCATGCTCGACGAGCCGACCAACTATCTCGACATCCCGACGCTGACTTGGCTCGAAGATTATTTACGCGCCTATTCCGGCGCGGTCCTTGTCGTCTCCCATGACCGGTATTTCCTCGATGCGGTCGTGCAGGCCATCGTCGAAATCGAACGCCACACCGCCAAGCGGTATACCGGGAACTATAGCCGTTATATCGATCTGAAGGCGGCCGAGTACGAGTCGCAGATGAAGCAGTACGAGAAACAACAGGACGAAATCGCCAAGCTGGAGGATTTTATCCAGAAGAACATCGTTCGCGCCTCAACGACCAAACGCGCCCAGAGCAGACGCAAGGCGCTCGATAGGATGGACCGGCTCGACAAACCGATGGGCGATCTGAAGAAAGCGCATTTCTCGTTCGAAATCGAGCGGCAGACCGGCAACGACGTCCTGGACGTGAGCGGCTTGTCGATTCAATTCCCCGAGAAGAAAGGCCCGCTGTTCAGCAACGTGTCGTTCCAGCTTAAGCGAGGCGAGCACGTCGCGCTCATCGGCCCGAACGGCATCGGCAAATCGACGCTGCTCAAGGCGCTTGTCGGCCAGCAGCCGCATCAAGACGGCACGATCAAATGGGGCACCAACATCAAGCTCGGCTATTACGACCAGGAGCACACGGCGCTTAATCCGTCGAACACGGTGCTGGAAGAGCTGTGGAGCGCCTACCCGGGACTCGAGGAAGTGCGCATCCGCACCGTGCTCGGCAACTTCCTGTTCAGCGGCGAAGACGTGCTCAAGCGCGTCGGTTCGCTCAGCGGCGGAGAAAAAGCCCGCGTTTCGCTGTCGAAACTCATGCTGGCCAAAGCCAACGTCCTCATTCTCGACGAGCCGACCAACCATTTGGATCTGTTCAGCAAGGAAGTATTGGAAGGTGCTCTACTCGATTATGACGGCACGCTGCTGTTCATTTCCCATGACCGTTACTTCCTGAACAAGATGGCCGAGCGCATTGTCGAACTTACGCCGCAGGGCACGGAGCATTTCCTGGGAAATTATGACGAAATGATTGAGAAAAAGCGTGAAATGGATGAGCTGCTTCAAGAATCGCTGTCGCAAACGGCGTCAACCCCGAAAAAAACCGCCGCTTCGCCGGAAACCGCGGCGCCTACGTCGTATGAAGCCGACAAACAGGCGAAGCGCGAGGAGCGCAGCCGCCAGCGCAAGCAGGAGCAGCTCGAAGCCGATATCGCGCGCCTGGAGTCGGAAATCACGACGCTCGAGGAGCAGCTCGCCGATCCGGACGTTTTCAACGACTACGTGCGCATTCAAACGATTCAATCCGACATCGACGCGCGCAAGACACAACTGCAGTCGGCTTACGACCAGTGGGAGGAACTGCTCGCTTAGTGCCGCACGCGCCGATCCGCCTCTTTTCGATAAAGATAAATTACGCCGCTCATGGTCGACATGGGTGGCGTTTTTGACGTGGAAAAACATGCTTTCGACAGATTGAATCCGACCGGCTAACAAACCTGGCACGATCGGCTATGCAGGCTGGATCTGACACGGAGCCGCCGCTTTTTTCCAACCTGCGGAACAGCAATGACTTTTCTGATCCCGACTAAGCGCAATTTATGGTAAGGCGAATCCATGGTAAGGCAATCAGCCAACCCGTGGAGAGTTCTTCGTCCGCGCTGCTTATTTGTGTGCTCCGTATCTCCAGGCAATGGTTGGACCAAGCGAAGGTTTGCGCTAAGCCTGCGACAAGGCGTATCTTGATTTTCACTTGCGACCTCACGGCCACTGCGCCGAATTCGACATCACTTCGAACCTGCAGTTGTCGAAAGTTTCAATAAAACCGTCTTTTGGGTAAAAAATCTTCCCGATACGCTAGCTATTCATTAATATGGCGAATAACGGCATCTATCCCCGTTTTCCACAGATTTATCCACATCCTCACATGAATTGTTATTCAATTCTGGCTTGCAACGCGATTCCATAGTGCTTGATTCCTAGCCGTTTTTTGGCGAATGGCGCGCTATCCAAAAGTTAAGCTGGTTAATTACACCCATTATCCACATTATCCACAATTGACCTGTGGGAAACTTATCCCCCCGTTGTACACATTGGCGATGCCCGCGGTTATGCGCTTTTCTGCGCTTATGCACAGGGATTTCCAAATCATGTGGATAACCCTGTGGATAATGATGGAAGCTCCAAATTGGATCCGTTGCACGACTTTCTCCGGCACGCCTGCCGCCCGCGCCAACGCGGAGCGCGACAAACGTCAAAAGCCTGCCGTAAGCGGGAGGTTCCCCTTACGGCAGGCTGTTTATCTGTATTGGAGTTCCCGATGCTTCTATACGGCGACGTACGCAATCCCATCGAGTCCCCGCAAGCGCGCTAGTCGCGAACCGACCAGCCTTCTAGCGAGAACGACGGCTCCGCCTTCATCTCGAGCGCCGTGAACTCGCCCTGCTTCCACTTCAAATGCGCGGCCGCGCCGATCATCGCCGCGTTGTCCGAACAGAGCGACATTGGCGGGACGAGCAGCGGCACGCCCTCCGCTTGGCAGCGGGCCGCAAGGGCGGCGCGCAAGCCGCGGTTGGCCGCTACGCCGCCGCAGAGCAGGAGCTGCCGCGCGCCTTCGGCGTGCACGGCCCTCAGCGCCTTCGTGACCAGCACGTCGATGACCGACGCCTGGAACCCGCGCGCCAGTGCCGGCTTATTGAGCTCTTGCCCTTTCATCTTCGCCTGGTTGACTGCTGCCAACACGGCGGATTTGAGCCCGCTGAAGCTGAAATCGTACGAATCCGGCTCCAGCCAGGCACGCGGCAGCTCGATCTCTTCCTCCGCTTCCGCCGCAAGCCGGTCCACATGGGGACCCCCCGGGTACGGGAATTGCAGCGCCCTCGCTACCTTGTCGTACGCCTCGCCGACCGCGTCATCGCGCGTGCGCCCGATGATTCGGAAATCTCCTTCCCGCTCCAGTACGACTAATTCCGTATGCCCGCCCGATACGACGAGCGCGATGCTCGGGTAGATCAATTCATGCACCAGTTGGTTCGCATAGATATGGCCTGCGATATGATGCGTGCCAATCAGCGGAATGTCGAGCGCCATCGCCAGTGTCTTGGCGGCCACGATGCCAACCAGCAGCGATCCGACCAGCCCCGGTCCTTGCGTAACCGCGATGGCGGACAGATCCTTCAGCTCGACGCCGGCTTCGCGGACGGCCTGCTCCATAATAATCGTGATCGATTCGACATGCTGCCGCGACGCGATCTCGGGCACGACCCCGCCGAACTGTTCGTGCGTCTCGATCTGGCTGGAGACGAGATTCACGAGCACTTCGCGGCCGCCGCGCACGACGGATACGCTCGTCTCGTCACAGCTTGTCTCAATCGCTAGTATGAGTTCATTCTTCGTCATGCGTTTCCCCGCCCTCATGTTCCAACTCCGCCCACATGATGAGGGCATCCTCGTGATTATCCGAATAATAGCCGGGCCGAATGCCCGAAGGCTCGAACCCCATTTTGCGATACAGCCGCTGCGCGATTTCGTTCGACACGCGCACTTCGAGCGTCATACGCGCCGCGCCGAACATGACGGCCGTCCGCTGAAGCTCCGTCAGGAGCCGCTCGCCCAGCCCTCTGCCGCGATAATCGGCCCGAACGGCAATATTCGTAATATGCGCCTCGTCCATGATCGTCCACATGCCGCCATAGCCGATCACGTCCTCGCCGTAGGCCATGACCATGTAACGGGCAAAATGATTCTTCGTCAGCTCGTTCACGAACGCTTCGCTCGTCCAAGGACTCGTGAACGCTTCCTGCTCGATGGCCACGATCTGCGGGATGTCCGGCAGCTGCATGAGCCGAAAGACGAGCTTGTCTTCCTCGATCACGTTCACTTGCCGCTCCCTCCTTCGGCCGCGGCGGCCTCCCGGCGCGCGCGCAGATTGACCTCGGCTTCCGTCAGCTGCGTATAGTTCGGAATGAAGGCGTGGACGTCATCGGAATCGCCGGCGTTCAGCCTTCTTAGGCCAAGCTCCGCGATGGCCTCGCCGTCCATATCGAACGGGACGAGCCGGCACGCTACGCCCTGATCGCGCAGCAGCTCGCCCAATCGCCGCGCCTGCGCCTCATGCACCGTCAAGTCGCCCGCGATGCAGATAAGCGCCGGGCGTTTGTTCTCCTGGGCAAGCTCCGCAAGCCGATCGACCCAATCCGCCATCGGCCGGTTGCCGTCCTCGGCCAGCCGTTCCCACGCGCCCGCTTCCTCCGCCGCGAACAAGGCCGTATACGCCTGTCCGCGACGCGCGTCCATGATCGGCACGAACCACCGCGTCCCCGCCTGGCGTCCTTCGCCAATCTCGCGCATCACCGACCGGTTAGCCCCGAACGCGAGCGCTTCCAGCGAGGAAATGCCGACGAGCGGCTTGCCCCATGCCCAAGCCAGCGTCTTGCCGAGCGTCACCGCGATGCGCATCCCCGTATAGGAACCCGGCCCTTGCCCAACCGCGATGCCATCCAGCTCGTCCGCCGTCACGCCGTGTTCGGCGAGAAGCGTCTTCACGTGCGATACCGTGAAGACCGAGTGATTCCGCTCCGCCATCGACTGAATGCTGCCGAGCAGGCGGCCGCCCCGCACGAGCGCGCAAGCGAGCGCCGCCGTTGACGTATCGAGGGCCAGCACCGTTTTTCCCTCGCCCGCGTCCGTTATGGGCGTTAAATTCGATTCTGTCATGCCTTGTCCGCTCCCATCTCCGCTAGTTGGCCGCACCAGCCCTCATAGAGGGCGCCGATGCCCTTCAGCGTAATGCGCCGGGCTTCGTCTCCCAGGTGTTCGATGTAGACCTCAAGCCGCTCGTCCGGGAGGAGCTCCCGAATCAAGCTGGCCCACTCGACGATCGTCACGCCTTTGCCGAAAAAATACTCGTCCAGCCCCAAATCGTCCGCCTCCTCGACCGACAGCCGATAGACGTCCATATGATAAAAAGGCATGCGCTCGCCTTCGTATTCCTTAATGATCGTAAACGTCGGACTGTTCACGACGCCCTGCACGCCGATCGCCTGCGCGAACGCTTGCGAGAACCGGGTCTTGCCGGCGCCCAGGTCGCCGTCGAGCGACAACAGCGCCCCGGGCTCCGCCCAAGACGCGAGCAGCGCCGCCAGCCGGATCGTATCCGCTTCGGACGCCGCGTGCCATACTGCGGTATTCGTCATCTTCATCATCCTTCTTGCTTCGGCGTGCCGTATCCGTGGCCGCGGCCGCCTGCGTCTTTATCCGTTAAAATGATTATACCCCCGCTTGGCGATCGCCTCGCGCCGGCCGGCTTGCCTAGCAGCGCCGCGGTCGCGAATAAGCGAGACTCCGATCTCGCCTTCCTCGGCTTCGCCCACGATGTACATCGGCAGCCCTTCGGCGGCCAGCGCCGCGCGGGCCGCTTCCGCATCCTCCCGGCGGATCGTGCCGAGCAGCACGTAGTCCTCGCCGCCGTAGAGCATCCACTCCAGCGGATCAACGCCGCGGCGATGCGCGTAGGCGGTCATGCTTCCGCTGTACGGCAGCTGCGATTCGCGCAGCGCGAGTGTCACGCCCGAGGCCATGGCAATCTCCCACGCTTCGCTCGCGAGCCCGTCGCTGACGTCGTTCAGCGACGTCACCGTGCCGCGCGCGGCGAGCAATCGCGCCGCCCGCACGGACGGCAGCGGACGGCGGTGCGCCGCGACGAGCGCCGCCGTCCCGTCCGCCTCCGCCGCGGCCAGCGGCACCGGCTGCCCGGCGCCTGGCTCGGCCGCGGCGAGCAGCCAATGCAGACCGGCCCCTGACATGCCGACCGGGCCGGTGACGAACACGGCGTCGCCGGGCGAGGCCCCCGCCCGGCTGATCGCCGCTCCGGCCTCGACGGTGCCCGTGACCGTCACGGCCACGACCAGCTGCGCGGGCGACGATGTCGTGTCGCCGCCCACGATCGCGACGCCGTAATAATCGGCGCACGCGTACAGCCCGTCGTAGAGCCGGCCGACCCGCGCCGGCTCCCACGTCTTCGGCACGCTCACCGAGACGAGCGCGTGCCGGGGCACCCCGCCCATCGCCGCGATATCGCTCACGTTGGCGGCCAGCGCCTTCCAGCCGACATCGGCATCGCCCATCGTGGCGTCGTTGAAGTGGACGGTCTCGACCATCGTGTCGACCGCCAGCAGCCACTGCGTCGCGCCGCCCTCCGCATCCGGCGGCGTCTCCACGACGGCCGCATCGTCGCCGATGCCGAGCACGACGCCCTGCTCCCGCAGCAGCGCCGGCCGCTGCCGCTCCCCCGTCCATAAGCGGATTCTCGCAAACTCGTCCAGCATAAGCTCCCCCTGCTTCTTGATCCCATGGCGGACCCCGTCCGGATGGCGCCGTGATGCCGCCATCCCAAGCGATTTCCGCTCGTGGAGGCAGGCGCCCGGCCCATCGGCGCGAACATGCCCCGCAATGCGAGAAGCGCCGGCCCGGCGCTTCTCGTTCTTGCCCTATTCATTGACCTTATTATATCGGTCCGCCCCATCAGCCGCAACAAAAGGCGGGCGGCCCGCCCGCTTACGCCGAGGGTGCCGCCCGCCTGATCGTCCGCCGATAGCCGGCGTTCCGCAATGCTAGTGAATATCCCGCTTCTTGAACCGTCCGCCCTTCACGTCGTGAATGTTGCCGACCGCGAGGAAAGCGACGGGATCGAGCTCGTGCACGATCGATTTCAGTTTCGCTTCCTCCAGACGGGTGATGACGCAGAAGATGACTTTCTTCGATCCGCCGGTGAAGCCGCCCTCGCCGTGCAAATACGTGACGCCGCGGCCCAAACGGCTCATGATCGCCTCGCCGATTTCCACCGCTTCTTCGCTGATAATCCAGACCGACTTCGACTCGTCGAAGCCTTCGACGGTCACGTCGATCATTTTGAACGCTATATAGTAGGCAATGAGCGAGTACATCGCGCTGTCCCAACCGTAGACAAAGCCCGCGCTGCCTAGAATGAACAAGTTGATGAACATGACGAACTCGCCAACGGAGAACGGCAAGTTTTTGCTGAAGAGAATGGCCATGATTTCGGTCCCGTCCAGCGAGCCGCCGAAACGGATGACGATGCCGATCCCGATGCCGAGCAGCACCCCGCCGATAACCGGCGCCAGGAACGTGCTCTCCGTCAACGGATCGACGTGATGCAGCAGCTGCGTGCCGATGGACATCACGATGACGCCGTACAGCGTCGATAACGCGAAGGTCTTGCCGATTTGTTTATACCCGATGATGAGGAAAGGCAGATTGAGAATGAAAAGAAAAATACCGAGCGGCAAATCCGTGAGATGCGACAGCATGATCGAAATACCCGTAATGCCGCCGTCGATGACTTCGTTCGGGACGAGGAAGATCTCCAGCGCAACCGAAACGATCGCTGCGCCCAATGTAATAAATACGACCCGACGTATAATTTCCAGCATGGACAACTTCACGTGTTGTATTTTTTTAGCCATATCTTACCCCCTATTTTCTTCTGATTTATCTTATTATAGCTGATTTTTGACGTTTTTCCAAGCAAAAGTATCGTTTTACCTGATATTAAGGTTTATTATCTTCATTTTTCACGTGTTTTCGTTTATTTCCTTTATTACGGTGAAATTCCGAAGAAGCTATGCTTTTGAAAGCAACGAAAAAGAAGCGCACGACCGGCGAGGATCGTGACGCTCCCATGTTCAACCGCCCTTTTGCCGCGACTCCAACTCCCCCGTCATCGACTCCACCCGATTTCGCCAGCCGCGCCTTATCGGCGTCGTTTGCAGGCATGCCAAAAACCGCACCTCCATCGAGATGCGGTTTTAGTAAACTATTGTCTGTCCCTTAATCGAAGACAGCCTCGGCTGCCCGCGTTTAGAATTTCGGGAACACATATTGCACGAGGAAATACAGCAAACCGAAGAAAATGATAATGTATGCCGCGTACTTGATGAATGTCGATGCCACCATGCTCGAATCGTGTTTCTTCTCTACATGACGCTCCTCAATGTCCACGTTGCGGTCGACCATTGCCATTTTGACCATCTCCCTTTAGTCCCGGCTTCCGGCATGTCAACTGCCTATTGCCTCACCGAGTTGTTTGGTTGTTGCGAATCTCCTTAGGCATTAGTACCCTGCCCGGATGGGACGCGTAAACAAGCCGCCGATACTGCAGAACGAACCGAAAAGCCGCGCGGGAACCCGGCGGCTGTTGAAGCTTTCTATTGTTTAAATGGCATGCTCGGTCGGTTGGAACGTCATCTCCCGGTCGCTACGCTTCGATCAGCTTCTCGACGGACACCGTCTCCACCTGTCTGGGACTGGCCTCGATTTCAATCGTCGCCGTGCCGAACGTCTCGTCGACCTTCTCGATCCAGATCGGCTTGCCCTCGAAAAGGACGGGGATCGTCTCCTTCGCCGCTAGAATTTGTTTGGCGCGCTCAGTATTCATCGGCAATCGGCGTTACGCCCGCGGAGACGTGTTGGCCTTCCGGCTCCATCGTATCCGTCGTCGATTCGTCAATATATCCGTTGTGAAGCGTCACTTGGCCTCCGCCCAGTCCCTCGTTAACCATCCGGTCGATATCCATGAAATAGTCGTCCCGGCCCTCATGCATCTTGTCGTTGCTCGAACCTGTCGGGGAATTGCCCGCTTCACTCATCTTGCGCTGCTCCTTTCCTTCTATGCGAGAATGACTTGCTTTTCGAAAATATGCCCGATCCGGTTGAGTTTCATGCATTCCGGGAACACTGATACCAAGGATTCTCAAGATGTCAAACGCCCTCATGACAAGCTTATTTTCGCTTGAGCGCGACTAATCTGGCTGAATGCTCAGCCCAAGGGAGAGATGAACCATGCATACCGTCTGGAAAGGCGCCATCAGCTTCGGACTTGTCCATGTTCCCGTCAAAATGTTCTCCGCTACCGAAGACAAGGATATCTCGATGCGCATGATTCACCGCACGTGCGGCAGTCCGATCGCCTTCGTGCGCAAATGCGACAACTGCAACGTGGAGGTGGCCTTCGACGAGATCGTCAAAGGCTACGAATATGAGAAAGGGCGGTTCGTTCTGTTCGAGAAGGAGGAACTCGAGGCTGTCAGCGACGAGCGGTCGAAGACGATCACCATCCTCGATTTCGTCGATTTGACGGAGATCGATCCGATCTATTTCCAGAAGACGTACTATCTTTCGCCTGACCAGGCCGGCGGGAATGCTTACAACCTGCTGCTCGAAGCGATGCGGCAATCCGGGAAAATCGGCCTCGCCAAAGTGTCCATCCGCTCCAAAAGCTCGCTTGCGGCCATTCGCGTCATCGACAACGCGCTGGCGATGGAGACGATCTTCTTCCCGGACGAGATTCGTTCGATCGAGCAGGTGCCGGGTTTGCCGGATGCGATCAACGTCAACGAGAAGGAGCTCACGATGGCGCGGATGCTGATCGAACAGCTGTCCACCCCGTTCGAGCCGGCCAAATACACCGACGATTACCGCAGCCGCCTCATGGATGTAATCCAGACGAAAATCGCCGGCGAAGAAATCCGCGTCGCGCCGGACCAGCAGCAGCGCACGAACGTGCTCGATCTGATGGCCGCGCTTCAGGCCAGCCTGGAAGCGGTCCGGATCTCGCCGGATGCGCCGGGGGCGCTCGATACCGGGGCGGCCGCCGCCGCCAAGCCGGCCAAGCCGACCAAAAAACAGACCGCCGTCGATGCTCCGCAGAGCGAGGACGGCGCTTCAGCAGATGCGAATGCGCCGGCCAAAAAGCCGCGCGCGCGCAAACCGAAGACGGAGAAAGCAAAGGAGACCGTATCGTAATATGGAGGGTGCCTGGCAGAATGAATTACCGGCACAGCGGGGCGAAGAGCTCGCCGCGCTGCCGCCTGTGGACGACTCGGCCATGAGCCTAGCAGCAGAGACTCTCGCGCAACCGGAGGTGACGCTGGCCGACGAGAGCGGCACAGCCGCGGCGGCCCGCATGATCGTTTCAAGCCGCGAAGCTCCTGCTGCAGCGCCTGATCCGCATCAGCACGCAGCGGTAATGGACGGTCTCGCAGCCGCAGCGCGCCAGGCGGCGAACACCGTGCCTGGCCGATACTCGTCAACGACTAGCGACAACGTCCTCCAGCTGCCCGCCGACCCGATGGCTCCGATCGCGGACAACGACATTCCGTCCGGCGGCGACTGGTGCTACCAGTTGAAGTGGGACGGCGTCCGCATTCTGGCCCGCATCGGCTCGGACGGCAGCGTGGAGCTGTATTCGCGGAGCATGTTTCTCAAAAATCCGATCTATCCCGAAATCGTGCGGCTGCTGTCGCGCAAAGCGGCCGAGCTCGGCCCTTGCCTCCTCGACGGGGAGGTCGTGTGGTGGAACGGCGTTCGCCCTAATTTTCAGCAGGTGTTGAAGCGAGAGCGTTCACGCGGGACGTCGATCGGCTCCGCCGCTCCCCGCTCGCCGTATTCACGCCAGGAGCCGGGAACCGCGGATGCAAGTGCGGATACGCCTGTGGGAAGCGCCGGGGCTATCGTCTACGTGCTGTTCGACCTGCTTGCAGAGGGCGAAGAGGATTTGCGCGCGCTGCCCTACGAGGAACGGTACCGCAGGCTGAATGCCAAAGTCCCGGTCAAAGAACCGCAGCTGTTCGTGACCGATACGTTCGCCGACGGTGAAGCCCTCTGGGGATGGGTCGAGGCGAATCAGTGGGAAGGCGTCGTCAGCAAACGGTGGTCCAGTCCTTACCGGGAGGGCAAGAAGCATCGGGATTGGCTGAAGAAGCGGACTGCCGTCCTGCTCGACGTCGACATCGTCGGGCTGAAATGGCGCAGCGGCATGATCGCCAGCCTCGTCATGGCCTATGACGGCGCGTACTTAGGTTCGGTCTCCTCGGGATTAAACGATGCGCTGCGCAAAGTGCTCATGTCGACATTTCGTCCCGGTGCTGCCGATGCGCATGTGCCCGCTCGTCCTTGTCCGTTCGCCGCGCTGCCGGACGATTTGAAGCGCGAAGAGGTCCAGTGGCTGCAGCTGCCGTTCCGCTGCCGGGTGAGCGGCCTGGAGATCACCTCCGCCGGGCAGCTTCGCCATCCGAAGCTCGTCACGTTCCTGCCCAAGGATGCGCTGCCATGAGCCGCGCGATCAAGGGGACGATCGTCATCGAAGGCCGGGAGCTGACGGTGAGCAACCCGAATAAGCTGCTTTTTCCCGAGATGGGCATTACGAAGGCGGTGTTCCTGCAGAAGCTGGCCGTGCTGGCGCCGTGGCTGCTGAAGCACTGTCGCGACCGGTATTTGACGACGATCCGATTCCCGGACGGCGTGCACGGCAAATCGTTCTATCAGAAAAACTGCCCGCAGCCCGCCCCGCCGTTCGTGGAAACCGATACGCACGGGGACATCCATTACGTCCGGCTCAATTCGCTGCCCGTCCTGCTGTGGCTCGGCAATCTGGCCTGCATCGAGTACCACGCGTCGTTCGACCGCATCAGCAATCCGGTGAAGCCGACCGAATGGGTGCTCGATCTCGATCCCTCCGTCGAAGAGGAGCCGCGCATCATGGAAGCCGCTTCGCTCGTCGGGGATTTGCTCGAGTCGCTCGGCATCGCGTCGGTCCCCAAGACGTCGGGCGCGACCGGCGTCCAAATCATCGTGCCGCTGCAACCGGATTTGACGTTCGATGAGCTGCGGGCGATCGGCGAATTCGTCGGCGCGTATCTATCCGGCAAATATCCCGGACTGTTCACGATCGAGCGACTGAAGAAAAACCGCGGCGACCTCATTTATATCGACTACCTGCAGCATTACGAGGGCAAAACGATCGTCGCCCCTTATTCCCCCCGCGCCCGCCCCGGCGCCACCGTCTCAACGCCGCTGCACTGGCGCGAGGTACGGGCGAATACCGCGATAACCGACTACAACCTGCTCAACATCGCGGCACGGCTCGAACGGGAAGGCGATCTCCTCGAGGCGGCCCCCGCCCAATCGCTGCGGCCAATCCTGGCCTTTATTAGGAAGAAATAAACCTGCTCGCGCGTGATGCGGGCAGGTTTGTTTGGTTATTTCCTCCTGGGGCCGTCGTTTCACAAAAAAAAACGCGCTGCCCCCACCGCAGGTGGAAACCGCGCGTTCTTCCTGTCTCATCAGCTAATTCGACTCCACTACAAAATCGTGCGCGCCCCCGCGCGGCGGAACGCCGCTTCGGCCGCGCCGGCCGGCGTCAGATCCGGCCCTTCGCCGGACGCCGCGTCGCCGGTCTCCGCCGCGACCACGATCGCGCCCTCGGCGATCGCGTCCCGGCACGTCTTCGCATCGCCGCCCGAGATGCCGAGCGCGCGCAGCGACTCGATCATGTCGGAGTCGCCATCGCCGAAGCCGCCCAGAACGGCGGCGCCATAATAAGGCGCGATCCCGACGGCGGACGGCGTTCCCATGTTATACCCCGTCCCCACCGACCCGGCCGCCGCCAGCCCCGCGAAGCCGATGACGCCGTTGTTATCCTCGACTTGATGCCGCGTCTCGGTCACGTCGTTCACCTCGTCGGCGTGCACGTTCGTCTCGGACTCGACCCGGTTCGTATGCTCGTGATCCTTTGCGATGACGCGAACCGCGCTGCTCGCAATGCCTTCCGCCTCCAACGCCTGAATCGCCTCGATCACCTGCTGCTGCGTGTTGAAAATCCCCAACTTATACGCCATCCTAATCGCCTCCCGATAGGTTGTCCTACTGTTTGATCTCCCGCTGCGTCCCGCGACGACCGGCGAACCCCGCCGTCGCTTGCACGTCATTAACGCAGCCTTCGTACGCTTGGTATACCCTGTTTCTTTTGCTCCCAATCGGATAAAATTAGAAATAAGGTTTACGCCACTTCCCTGTTTCAACGCGTTTCGAAGCGGTTAATTCATCCTTACAAAGGAAATGTGCGTTTGCCGCCCGACGGGCAGCTTCCCATTCCCGCCACGCTGCAGCGGAATCGCTACATAAATTTACGTTTACAGGAGAGGACGTCCGTATGAAACAAACTGATAAATTGATCCTTCGCACCGAGAACAAGGAGGGCAAATGCACCGTATTCGTCGGCGGCGAGCTCGACCTTGAGTCGGCGGCTCAGATGAGAGCGGCCATGTCCCCCCTCGTGGAGCTGTGCGACCGGGAGCTGACGATCAATCTCCGCGATCTTCGTTACGTGGACAGCACCGGCATCGGCATTATCGTATCCGTCCTGAAAGCCCGCCACGCGAACAATGCGCCTTTCGCCGTCGAAGCCATTCCCCCGAATATCCGCAAGCTGTTCGACATGACCGGCATCACACCTTTTCTGCTCAAGCAGCAAGCCTGATCGTCACGAAGAAAGGAACGAGACTACGCCATGAAAGCAAATGAAGAAGTCGTACTCCTCCAGGTGCCAGCGTCAGCCGAATACATCGACCTGGTTCGCCTAACTCTATATGGACTCGCCGTCAAAATCGGATTCTCTTACGAGGAAATCGAAGATATGAAAGTCGCCGTGTCGGAAGCCTGCAACAATGCGGTGCTCTACGCGTACGGCGATCTGGCGCCGGGCGCGACGATGAGCGCGCCGGACGTTGCCCCGCGCATCGAGGTCCGGTTCATCAAGCAATCGGACGCCCTCTCCATCGTGGTCAAGGACGACGGCCGCAGCTTTGACGCGGCCGCGGCCGCCCGCAAGGCGCAGCCGGCGACGGGCAAATCGGTCGAAGAGCTGCAAGCAGGCGGTCTCGGCCTCTATCTTATGCAGGCGCTGATGGATCAAGTCGAAGTCAACAGTGAAATGGGAACTGAAGTCGTCTTGACCAAACGTCTGGTTAGAAGTGGGGAATTGGCATGAACTTAGGGCCGGCCAAGCAAAATCCCGCATCGGGTGCGGATCTCATTCTGGCCTACCAGAGTAATCCGACGAACGACGCGGCGACGACGCTAA
Source organism: Paenibacillus xanthanilyticus (assembly GCF_042682185.1). Taxonomy (NCBI): domain Bacteria; kingdom Bacillati; phylum Bacillota; class Bacilli; order Caryophanales; family Paenibacillaceae; genus Paenibacillus; species Paenibacillus xanthanilyticus. The sequence continues at coordinate 1,957,910 of NZ_JBHUHA010000002.1, forward strand.
TCGAGCATTATGAGCCGATGGTCCGAATGGCGGCCGGTAAAATTTCGCGCAATCGCCCTGATTTGTATGAAGATCTGCTTCAGGTAGGACAGATCGCGCTAATCCGCCTATTTCGGCAGTTCGATATGAGCCTTGGCGTTCAATTCGAACCGTATGCCATGAAAAGCATCATCGGCCATATGAAAAACTTTCTGCGGGACAAGTCATGGTATGTGCAGGTTCCGCGGCGCATCAAGGAAAAAGGCATTGCCGTCCAGCAGGCCGTCGACGATCTGACCGTCCGGCTGGAGCGCTCGCCGAAGATCGACGAAATCGCCGCGTATATGGAGCTCTCCGTCGAAGAGACCACGGAAATTCTGGCAGGACGCGAGCTGTATCATTACGTCTCGCTGGACACCCCGATCTCCGAGGAAGAGAATACGACGACGCTCGGTGATCTGATCGGTTCGCAAGCCGACGATTACGAGACTGTCGACAAGAAGCTCGATCTCCAAGCGGCGATGGCGCAGCTGAAGCCGCAGGAGCAGCAGGTGCTGCTGCTCATCTACCAGGAAGGACTGCCGCAGCGGACGATCGCCGATCAGCTCGGCGTCTCGCAGATGAGCATCTCCCGCATCCAGCGAAGGGCCATCGACAAGCTCAAGCAGCTGCTCAGCGAAGGCCACGAGGACGGAGACTACGGCGTCGGAACGTGAGGCGCACGCAAAGCCCGTCCGGGGCAGCGCAGGATCAACCATCTTGTCCCATTGACCGCACTCATTCGCTCCCAATCATCCGTTCGGACAAGCACGCTTCGTGGGTTCCCGCAACCCGGGCGTGCTTTTTGCCGTCCGCGAGCCGCGGCCTATCATTCATAAGCCTAAAATTCAACAGGATAAACCGTCTGAAAAGTTGTGAAAGACAGCGGTTACGGTTATGATGGAAACATAACCCTGTGAACGGATTACCCGGGAGGTTCAAACGTTTATGATGCATCGTATGCTGAGGTTCCCTTCCCAATGGGAATGGCATGTCCTGCATTCGCCGCGCGAAGCGACGGAAGGGCTAAGCCGCCGAAGTAAGTCGGCTGCCGGCAGCCGCCCTTCCCCCAGCCGGGAAGAACCCCAGCCCCTATCGCGTGCAGCCCTTGCGGATCCTCCGCGCCTGATGGCGTCGCATTCGATGACGCCGGAGTCGACCGACCGGGAGCGAGCGGAATTTCGCCTGCTGGTGAAGCAGGATTTGCCCGATCTGGGCGGGTGGCTGGAGGAAGCCGAGAACTGCCGATACAACCATATCGCAGTGTCGGAACGCAACGGCGGCGAGCCGGTGCTGCATGGCACCCTGCTATTCCAAGCGTCCGAGGACGCGGAGGACATCGCGCCGATCCACTTCTGGATTACGGCCAAACAGCTCGTCACCTTACACCACGATATGCGGCTGTCGATTCGGCTGCAGATGGAGCCGTGGAAGGACAAGCTAGACCGCTGCCAGTCCGCGCCGGAAGCGTTCTTCGTCGTCATCGCCTGCTTGCTGGAGACGTTCCACTCCGGACTTGACGGCTTCGAGACCCGGCTCGGCGAGCTGGAACGCGCGATGCGCACGAGCAACCGAACCGGGCTGATGAACGATATTTTCGAGCGCCGGTACGACCTGCTCCACTGGAGCCATCTGTTCATCCCGATCCGCGAGATCCACAGCGCCGCGAAAGAAGCGTTCCTCGACACGCTCGTCGAGCAAGAGGAATTCAAGCGGATCGAATACAAGCTCGAGCGAATCGGGGCCCTCTTGACGCATTACGCGCTCGAGATCGATACGCTCCTGGCGATGGATGACGCGATTTCCAGCTTCCGCGGCAACGAGATCATGAAGACGCTGACGATCTTCACGGCGCTGTTCACCCCGGCCACGGTCATCGGCGCGCTGTTCGGCATGAATTTCGAGCGAATTCCGTACGCCCAAGAGCCGCTCGGCTTCGTCGTGGCCAGCCTAGTCGTGCTCTTCAGCACGATCGCCATCTACTGGTGGCTGTGGGTGAAAGGCTGGACGGGCGACTTGCTGAACGGCAAGCGGCCGCACACAGCCTCGCAGCTAGCCGCCAAATCACGCAAGAGACGCGGACGCGGCGGCAGAAGAAAACCTGGGCCCCCGCCTCCGGAAGACGAAAAGGGAAATGCGCACGTCGGATAGGAAGAAGCTTCCTGACCGAAATACGCATTTCCCTTTTTGCATCGCTGCTGCATGGTTTACAAAATATCGACCATGACCAAGCAGCGGTCATCTTGGCGGCTCGAATCGTCTTGATTGAACAAGTGGCGTTCCAGCTCCTCGGGCGGCACGCTGCCGCCGAACGGCCGAAGCACCTCCGCGAGACGGCCCAGCTGATCCTCTTCCTCCTCCGCGCCCGCGACCAGATCGAAGATGCCGTCCGTGACGAGCACCATCCGGTCCCCGGCCGCGATATCGATCACATGCTTCTCCACCTGGATGCGATCGAACATCCCGATGGCGATGCCGCCTTGGGCGAAAGGAACGACGCTGCCGTCCGCTCCCCGGATCAGCATGCCCGCCGGATGACCGGCGTTGACATACTCCACCTGCTTCTTCTCCAGATCGACGACCATATAGAGCGCGGTGAAATAATACTGGATCAATTGATCCGCGAATTGAAGCTGCTGCGAGCGCCGGTTCAACTCCAGTACGACCAGCTGCGGATCGACCAATTTGGCCATCGCGTCCTTCAGCACCGAGGCGATGAACATGCAGACGAGCGAAGAAGAAATGCCATGTCCCATCGCGTCGATCACGGCAATGCCGTACCGGTTGCGATCGATCCGATGCCACGCATACAGATCGCCGGATAATTCCTCCGACGGCCGGTAGATGGCCTCGATCCGTATCCCGTCCTCGCTCAACAGATGCGGCAGTACCGCGCTCTGCACTTCCCGCGCCAGCTGAAGCTCCTCGCGTACGCGGCGATCCCGCTCCTTATGCCAATCCTTCTGCTCCTTGAGGCGCAGCGCCACGCGAATGCGGGCGAGCAGCTCGATCCGGTTGATCGGCTTCGTCACGTAATCGATGGCGCCGGCATCGAGCGCTTCCGCGAGCTTCTTCGAATCCCCGATCGCGGTGACCATAATGATCGGAATATCGCGCAGCCGCTCCGATTCATAGACGGCCCGGCAGGCATAGATGCCGTCTACGCCGGGCATCATCATGTCCATCAGAATCAAATCGACGCCATGGTCGTCCGTCCCCGGCACGTCGGGCTCTCGCCCGTCGCTCTCCAGGCCGAGCAGCTTGAACAGCTCCATGCCGGAGGAGGCCGCCAAAATATCGGTATAGCCCGCGCGTTTCAATATCTCCTGCACGACCGTCACGTTCATCGGGTTATCATCTACGACTACTATGCGCATCCTTTGTTCTCCCAGCTTGACGATGTACTCTAAATCTAACCTGCTTTTCCTATTTTACAATGAACGCCATCCGCATGCTAGCGGATACCCGTGATCGCGCGGGCTGCTAGCGTGTGCCAGTAATGGCACGCGCCACTTTGACGCCCGTCTCCACGTAATCGAGCCAAGACGGGGATGGCTTGACGTCCGTATGCAGGGCGCGGCTGCCATTTACGCTAATCGTATTCGCCGGGCGCAGGCTATCATGTCCAGCATCCATGCTGACGCGCGTATTGGCGGCAGCCGCTTCCTCTGCGGCGAGCTTCGCCTGCTGTTTGACCGCCGACATCTGCGCGCGGCGGTTCAGGCGCTCCGTCCATAGCGAAGAGAAATTGTGGGCGACGCTGGCCACCTCATGCAGCACCTCGCCCGTCTCGCGAACGGTTTCGACGAGCGGGTCGATCGCGGTCAGCTTGCCTTCCGCCTGGTCGGCGATGCGTCTGGCGCTCGTGACGATCTCGCTCACGTCGCCTTTGACGGTCTGCACGACGCCCTGCACCTCGGTCAGCGTGCGGCTGGCCGCATCCAGCGAAGTCTGTACTTTCTTAAGCGTTTGAATCAGGAAAAATACGAGCACCGCAACCGACAAGCCGATAATCAGCATCGCAATTTCAAACATCATCCAAATCCCTCTCTTTCGCGCTTATCATATCGTGATTCTAGTCCATGATTACCCGTCCCCTCCCGAGTTGAACCCCTTTCGCGGCCCCTGTTTCGACCGGCGGACTCGCGGTTAAAGTCCGAACAAGCAGGTCGGAGCCGATCGGAAGACGGCCGAGATGGACAACCCTCTACGGAAGGTGCACCGGCCGCTTGCGAACGACTCCATACCCTATTCTTGATGCGAAAGGTCAGGTGATTGCTCATGTTACGTTGGGCAGCGATTTTCTTTATTATTGCGGTGGTCGCCGCGATTTTCGGCTTCGGCGGCATCGTCGACGCGGCAACCGGTATTGCCAAAATCTTGTTCTTTGTCTTCCTCATTCTGTTCATCGTCTCCCTCTTCACGGGACGCCGCAATTCGTCATTGTAACGAAGCGACCCGCGTGGAAAGCGGCTTAAAGCGCCGCAAGCAAGAAGCCGGCACGCTCTACGGAGCCTGCCGGCTTCTTCGCGTCTGTCTGCCGCGATGAAATCCGCCCCTCTCGCCGAATTCGCCCGGTTCGGCAGCTCCCAATCAGTGACACAACCGCCCATCCTTGCATACGATGCAGCAAAAGCGTGATGACGCGGCGCCTTGTCCGCTGGTACGCGCTGCCAGAGGAGGGAGTTGCCCATGCAAGAGCAAGACCGCGAATACGGGCAAGAGCAACAACAAGAGCAAGAGCAACGGCAAGAGCAGAACCCGATGGATATCCGCACCGCGATTTTTCTGGCGGCCGTATGCGGACAAACCTACGCGCAATTTCAAAACCCGCAGCACTGGTTCATGGTGCCCCGCGCCTATATGACCGTCGGGCCGTTCTCGGCGGAGGTGTACAACGGCGTCGTGGAGCCGTTCGGCTTCGTCATCGAATCGGACCGGGCGGCGATTCTCGCGTTCCGCGGTACCGGCTCCGCCGTCGATTGGGTGTCCGATCTGATCGCCGAGCAAATCGCCTATAAGCCGGTGTCCGGCGCCGGCCAGACGCACCATGGCTTTACCGACATCTATATGTCCGCCCGCAAAGCGATTCACGAGCTGCTCGACCAGCTGCCCAACGACAAGCCGTTGTTCGTCACCGGGCACAGCCTGGGCGGGGCGCTTGCGACGCTGGCCGCGCTCGATATCGCCGCCAATCGCAAGCATAAGCAGCTGATCGTCTACACGTTCGCCGCCCCTCGCGTGGGCGATCCGAAATTCGTCCGCAAGTACAATCACACCGTCCCGTACCATGTCCGCATCCAGAACGAGTTCGACATCGTCCCGCATTTGCCGCCGCTGCTCTACCGTTCGCCGCGCACGGACAAAACGTACGCCTACCTGCACGTGAAGGGCGAATCGCCGCTCAGCTTCCGCACCGGTTCGGTCGGGGGCAACCACGTTCTGAGCAGCTATTTCGCCAACATGGCGCAGCAAGCGCCCGGCTTCACGGCCGCGATCTGCTCGGAGCCGCCCGGCTGGTGTCCGGGCCAGTCCTAAGGGGGCAGGCGGCCGAAGATCAGCCGAGGACGGGGCACCTCACCGGCCTCCATTGGCGAGCCAGCCGGGCAGCCGCAAGACAACCTGAAAAGGCAGCCGATGGCTGCCTTTGTGATATGCATTGAACGGCTGCATGCTAGCGAGCATGCAGATGAAATCAGTTCGGATCTCGGCCCTGACGCGACTCGACCGTTCGTCGAGGGCGCCCTCACCTTGGCTGTTGTCCCTCTGGACAACTGCGTCTGGATCGATGGCACAAACCGCGGATCGTCCGGAAATGCAACAAACGGCGGAACGCTGAAGAAACTCTCGTCCCTGCCGCGCATCACGCCGTCTTCGTTCATCCCTTGCTGCGGCTCACTTCGCCGCTTGTTCCACGCGCTCCCGCTCCGCTTTCGTCAGCTTGGAGACGACTAGCGCGTACGAGTGGTCGATCATCGCGAATATTTCGTCGTCGTCCAGCGATCCGTCCACAAGAACGGTGTTCCAATGCTTCTTGTTCAAATGGTAGCCCGGCTTGACCGCTTCGTGCTGCTCGCGCAAATTCTCCGCAATGGCCGGATCGCACTTGAGCGCGATGGACGAATCGGAGATGAGCGCGAACATTTTGCCGCCCACTTTCATGACGAGCGGCTCCGGACCGAACGGGTAATCCTCGACGGCCGCCTTCTTGCGCTTGCAGTAATCGATAATGGCTTGCAAGGGGGTCTCCTCCTCTATACATAACGGGTCAGCTTGGCCTTGCCATTCCTGCTCCTTCAAGGGCCGGCCTAGCCTCCGCCGTCGCGCTCGCCAGCCGTCGACCGCAGCGCCATCCGCTGCTCGTAATTAGCCCGGCACAGCTCCATGAGCTCGCGACGGAGCCCGCGCTTGGGCGCTACATAGAGCTGCAGGGAACGCTGCCCGCGCCGTCTCAACGCCTGCTGCACCGCCTTGCGGTCGCCGATCTCGCTGACGATCAGCTCGTCCGGCCGGTAGCGCTGCCGATAGCGCTCGACGACGAACCGGTCGATCCCGCCGCCTTCTTCGCCGCCGGCCCACTCGCACAGGTTCAGATCGTGCAGCATCCCTTGGCGGACTTTCGCGACCGCGGCATGGCCATCCCCGAAATAAATCACGTCCTGATCGACCAACGATTCCCGGTCGACGACCTGCTTGTCCGGCACCCGCTCGAGAATGCGGATATGCTCCAGGATATGCGCCGCCCGCTCGAACTCCAGTCTGGACGCGTACAGCTCCATCTTCGCCTTCATCGCTTCGATCAGCCGCTCGCCTTGGTTGGCGAGCAAGGCCGCCGCCTCCTTGGCGCTCGTCCGATAGTCTTCTTCGGCGATCAGCCCTTCGCATACGCCGCTGCATCGCTTCAGATGGTACAGCAGGCACGCCTTCTTCGGCATGGAATCGCAGGTACGCAGCTGAAAATGATCATTGACGAACGTCATCAGCTGATCGCGGAAATACGTGCTCGCGAACGGACCGAACCGGATCTCTTCCGGATCGGGAACGGCAGCAGGCCGAGGCGCAGTATTCGCGCGTCCGAGTTCCGACGCCGATGCGACAGCGTTCGATGCCTGATCGCGACGGACGCGCTCGCGCGAAGCCGCGCTCTCCTTCCGCGCTTCTTCGACGGGACTTGCCAGAAGGGACGATTCGGTGGGATCGGCCAGTCGCGCCTCCTCCTTCGCCGTCCGGCGGTCTCGGTAATGCACGTCCAGCCGCGGGAAACGCCCGTCGGTCATTTTGAGATACGCGTAGCCGCTGTTGTCCTTCTTCAGCGCCCGGTTGAAGGGCGGCTTGTGCACCTTGATGAGATTGTTCTCGAGCAGCAGACTCTCGTGCTCGTTATTGACGACGATGACGTCGATATGCGCGATCTGCTCGACGAGCTGTGCGATCCGCTTCCGGTCGTGCTTGCCCCGGAAATAAGAGGCGAGCCGCTTGCGCAGTGCCTTCGACTTGCCGATGTAGAGAATGCGGCCATCCTCGCCCTTCATGATGTAACAGCCGGGCTTGTTCGGAAAATCCGCCGCGCGGAACGTGTAGGACGACACCCTTGAATCCCCCCGTTAATCGTTAGGCCGCCGGGTGCTCGCTTGCTGACGTCCGGGCTGCCTCTTCTCGTTGACTTCCGACATGATGACGACCAACCGACACGAACATACATTCTTGCCAATAGTGTAGCAGACTCGTCTCAGAGCGGCAACCCGTTATTTTCAAAATTATGGATTTCGCTCCCGAGAAAATAACAAAAAGCAGGCGCATCCTCCCTGACCGGGAACGACCGCGCCTGCTTCAATCCGCCTACTTCCCTTTCCCCTTCGCATCCGCGGCCGCCGCGAACGCAAGCAAGTCCTTGCCGCCCAGCGCTGACTCGAGCAGCTCGGGCAGCCGGTCCGGCGTGCAGCCGAAGCACGGGATGCCCTGCTCGGCCAGCTTCTTGGCGTTGCGCTCGTCGTATGATGGCACCCCGCTGTCCGAGAGCGCCAGCAGGCAGATGACCTTCACGCCCGCCTGGTGCATCTCGCCGAGCCGCCGCAGCATCTCCGCGTTGTTGCCGCCTTCGTACAAGTCCGAGATGAGGATAAAGATCGTCTTCTTCGGCTCCCGCACGAACGAGCCGCAGTACTCGACCGACTTGTTGATATCCGTGCCCCCGCCAAGCTGAATGCCGAACAGCATGTCGACGGGATCGCCCGCGCACTGCTCGGTCAGGTCGACCACCTCGGTATCGAAGGCGACGACGCGCGTATCGAGCGCCGGCAGCGAGGCGAAGATCGAACCGATGACCGAGGCATAGATGACCGATTCGGACATCGATCCGCTTTGGTCGATGTCGAGGATGACGGTCCACTCGTTGCTTTTGCGCGCCCGGTCGAAGAAATAGAATCGCTCCGGCACGAGACGCCGCCGTTCCTCGTTGTAATTTTTCAAATTCCGCTCAATCGTTCGCTTCCAGTCAATCCCGCTGACCGAAGGCAGCGGCGTATGCCGCCGCTTGTTGAGCGCCCCGGTGACCGCCCGGCGAATGTCGCTCGCCAGCCTGCGGGCGATGTCGTCCACGACCGCCCGGATGAACAGCCGCGCCGTCTCCTTCGTCTTCTCGGGAATTTGCCCCTTCAGCGACATGAGCGTCGAGACCATCCGGATATCGGGCTTCACCTTCGAGAGCGTCTCCGGTTCGAACAGCAGTTGGGTCAGCCCCTTGCGCTCGATCGCGTCCGCCTGAATGACGGAGACGACATCCGATGGAAAAAAGCTCCGCACGTCGCCCAGCCACTTGGCCAGCTTCAGATACGAGGGACCAAGGCCCGCGCCGCGCGGACCGCGGGAAGTCTCCTCGCCGTGCGCGTCGCCGTCGTAGATCGCGGCCAGCGCTTCGTCCATGAGCCGCTCCTCTTCCCCCAGCAGGCCCGCGCCGCCCGGCGGCTGCAGCTTCTCGTCCGCGGCATGGCCCAGCACGAGCCGCCATCTTTTGCGCCGCTCCGCGTTATCGTCGGTTAACATCGCGCTATTCTCGCTCCCCTCTCTAGAAGTCGCTAAAATCGAATTCGTCCAGCGCCGCGATGGCCGCCAGCACCTCGTCGGATAGCGGCTGCTGCAGCGCTTCGGCGTCCCGCTGGGCGTCGGCTCCCCACCAATCGCCGAGCAGCTCCGCCACCGCCGCCTTCTCCCGCGCGTCGAAGGCGGCGAACGCCCGGCGCAGGAAGACGAGCGAACGCTTGAACTGTGCCGGCTCAAGCGATCCCAAGTAATCGTCCAGCTGCCCCCAGAGCGAAGGCCGCGACAGCAGCGCGTACCGGTTGCGCATCGACAGCCCCTCGAACCAGCCGGCCCCCAGATCGGCCGGAATGCCGGGCGACAGTCGACGCGCGACTTCCCGCTCGCATTCCGCTTCCGTGACGGCATGCCGCTCCAGCATGATCGCGAACGCGAAGCCGGACAGCCTCGCGTTGCGATCGTCGCGGAAGGCCAGCTCCCGCAGCTGCCGCTTCCACAGCTCGTCGTCCACGGTATCGTACTGGTCCTGCGAGACGGTGTGCATCCGGTTGATGCCGGCCAGCATGGCCTTCGCCGCATCGTCGCTGCACGCGGACGCGTCGATCAGGCCGATCGCCGCCCGGAAGAACAGCTGCGACAGCAGCGGCATAAGAGGCGCGGTGTCCGTCTTGCGGATCGAGCCGTATCGGATCAATCCGGACAGCTCGAACGCCGCGTCCGCGAGCGGGACGAACTGCTGGCCGTCCACCGACAGCCGCTGCAGCGCCGCCCTCGCCTCCTCCATGCAGGCGGGCAGCCCGCAATCGCTGGAGATTCGGATCAGGCGCGAAGCCTCGGCGATATCCGCGCAATCGGCCAGCCGCTCGCGGATCGTGAACGCCGCGGCCCACTCGATCGTCTCTCCCTTCAATGTCGATTCGATCAACTCGATCTCCGCCTCCGGGCTCCACTGCAGCACCCAATGCTCCGCCCAGGCGCCGGCGTCCGCGCGCAGCGCCTTCTTCTTGGCGAACGAGATGCCAAGCAGCGCAAGCCGGTGTAGGAACGTCGAGCGGTTGAGATCGATGAAGGCCGCTTCCTCGGATTTAACTCGTCGGTTCTCGCGCAAATCCAGCTCGAGCTCGCTCGCCTCGGCGCGCTTGTATTTGTCCAGCTTCAGCCGCTTCAGGTTCCGGTTCATGTCGTCCTGGATCGGCGTCTGGCTAATCCCCTCCGGCAAATAGCCGATGTCCGTTCCGATCTCGGTACGGGCCATCGCCTCCGCCACGACCGCGCGTTCGCCGTACCCCAGCGTGACGACGGCCGCATCCCGCAAATCCCGCAGGATCGGCTGGCCGCTGCCCCGCATGGAAGCAAGCGCGGACGCCAGCCGGACGCCCTCGATGACGGAGGCGGTCGAACGGTACGTGCCCTGCTCCCGCAGCCGCTGGGCAACCCGGGTCAGGTAGATCGATGGCAGACGCGCGAGCCCGCCCTCCTGCAGGCATGCCCACAGCAGCTCGAAATACGCCGGCGCCGGATTGCCCGCCCCGTAGCCCGAATGGCTGGACAGCTTGTAGTAGGAGTAAGGCATGAGCGTCCGCTTGGTCGACGTTCGGGGCAGCGCGGCCAGCTGCGCTTCGGACATCGGCGGCAGATCCGCGGTCAGACCGGACACGTGATGCGCCCCGGTGACGACGACGATCCGCTCCGGCGGCACGCCGCTCTCCAGCCTGCGCGCGATCTCCAGCCGCATGTAGCTCTCGCGCACTTCGTTGACGGCCGATTCCACCGGATCGGCGAGCCGCTCGTCATGCTCCAGCAACCCGCGCATCTGGCGCGACAGCTCCTCGATCTCCTGTCGGTAGCCGTCCGTCCGCTCGTCATGCTCGAAATGCCGCTCCCAGTAGCTCTCGTAATCGTCCTCGCCGGCGAACGAAGCGATCCGTTCGTATAATTCGTGCTGCTTGACGTAGAAGTCCCTGCGGGCAGCTCCCGTCCTCCCGGTATCGGGGACGTCGCCCCGATCGTCCGCCTCAGACGATTCCGCGTCATCTCGCGCGCTTTCGCCCGCAGCTGTCCCCTGCGCTTCCGTCTTCGCGAGCGCCTCGGCGTCCTCCGCCTCCCGTCGCGCCGCCTTGCGATAATCGTACAGCGGAATCGAGATGTCCGAGGGCAGATCGATGAACGCCGCGCTCGCGCCATTGGCCGCCGCCCAGCGGAACGCCTCGTATTCCGGCGAATAAGAGGCGAACGGGTAGAGCAGCGTCCGGACCGGCAGGTTCTCGGTATACGCCATGAGCGCGATCGGCGGCACGACGCCGCTCTTCGTCAGTTGGCCGATCCAGTCGCTCGCATCGGCAGGGCCTTCGACGAGCACGACGGCCGGCTTGACCGCGTCCAGAAACCGGCGGAGATGATGCGCCCCGGCAGGCGACAGATGCCGGACGCCGAAGACGTGGACGCGGCCCTCTGCCGAGGACGCGCTCACACGTTCATCTCCCGGCAAGCGTTGTACAGTGGCCGCCATTCCGATCCCCGCTTCTTCATCACGTTCTCCAGGTAGTCCTTCCAGACGCCCCGGTCCTTCTCCTCGTCCTTGACGATCGCTCCTTGCAGCCCGGCCGCCAAATCCTGCGCCTCCACCTCGCCGCTGCCGAAGCTTGCCGCCAGCGCCATGCTGCCGGTCAGCAGCGAGATCGCCTCCGCCGTCGAGATGACGCCGCTCGGCCCTTTCACCTTCTCCTTGCCTTCGAGCGTCACGCCGCTGCGCAGCTCGCGGAAGATGGTGACGACTTGGCGGATCGCATCATCGGCAGGCAGCGCGGCGCCGATCTCGTAGCTATTCGCCAGCTCCTTCACCCGTCTGCGCACGATGTCCACCTCCGTCTCCAGATCGCCCGGCGCCGGCAGCACGATAATGTTGAAGCGGCGCTTGAGGGCGGAGGACATGTCGTTGACGCCGCGGTCGCGCGTGTTCGCCGTCGCGATGACGGAGAAGCCCTTCGCCGCCGCGATCTCGCTGCCGAGCTCCGGCACGGAGATCGTCTTCTCGGACAGGATCGAGATGAGCGCGTCCTGCACCTCCGAAGCACAGCGGGAAATTTCCTCGAATCGGGCGATCCCGCCTTCCTCCATCGCGCGGTAGATCGGACTCTTGATCAGCGCCTGGTCGGAAGGCCCGTTCGCCAGCAGCATCGCGTAGTTCCACGAATAGCGAATTTGCTCCTCGGTCGTGCCCGCCGTCCCTTGAATGACTTTGGACGAGCTGCCGTGGATGGCCGCCGTCAAATTCTCGGACAGCCACGATTTGGCCGTGCCCGGCTCTCCGATGAGCAGCAGGGCGCGGTCGGTCAGCAGCGTCGCGATCGCGACTTCCACCAGCCGGTTGTTGCCGATATACTTCGGCGTGATGACCGTGTCGCCGGCGGTGCCGCCGGTCAGGTACGTGAGGACGGCCCGCGGGGACAGCTGCCAGCCGGCCGGGCGAGGCGCCTTGTCGATTTCCTTCAGTGCGGCCAGCTCGTGCGCGTACAGCGCCTCCGCCGGCAATCTCATCACATTTTGCTTTTCAGCCATGCGTATCGTTCCGCTCCTTTGTCAGCCGGGAATTCGGCGAATTGATTGCGTTTGACATCTTCCAAAATCGGCTCCAGCACGCTGGCCAGCCGCGCGACGGTCTGGTCGGCCAGCAGCGCTTCGAGCGCCGGCGCATAGCTGGCGGGCAGCGAGCGGAGCTGCGCGGACGAGACCGGATCGATATACGCGTATCCGTATTGAGCAGCGAGCTGACGGACGAGCTGACGCATTTGCTCGACGTCCAGCGGCACGCCGGCGATGAACAGTCCAAGCCACAGCGTGTAGGCGATATCCCGCTTCTTGCGCGAAGCAAGAGCGGCGTTCAGCTGCGTCCGCAGGTAGTCCAGCGTCTCCGCGTCCGCTTCGTAACGAAGCAGGTACGGGAGGAGCATCCACGGCAAATCCGCCTCCGCGAGTCGCTTCATCCAGCGCCGGTCGGACAGCGCTTCCGGGAGTTCCGTCCTCTCCGCAGGAAGCGCCCCCTCATCGGGATTCGCCGTATGCCATGACACGTGACGCAGCACCTCGCGCAGATCCGGCACCAGGCCGACCAGCGCTTCCTTGAGCGAAACGGACTCCGCCGACCGCTTGGCAAGCAGCGGCGCGAACCGGTCGTAGACTTCCGCCGCGGTCCAATGCCGGATCGCCGCTCGCAGCCGGAAGCCGGCGAGCCAACCATAAGCGGCGCCATCCCGCGACAGCAGCGCTTCGTCCGCATCGGCGCGCTTCATATCGAGCAGCAGCTGCGCGGCGTATTCCTTCATTCTCGCGTCCGCGCCGGAGAGGAAGATCTCGCTGCCGAGCAGTTCGGACACCGCCTGCAGCGCCCCGTCGCTCCGCTTCCCTTCCAGCGCCTGGATACCGACGGTCAGCCGGTCGAACGAAAGCTCCATCTTCGGCGACGACTTCGCCGGCGGCTGCTCCGGGTTGTCCCGCTTGCTCCGCTCGAACTCCGCCAACGCATCCGCGTAATGTCCCAGCTCGCTGCGGACATAAGCGACGACCCGCTGCTCCAGAGGACCATACCGCGAATGCCTGATCGGCTCGATCACCATATCGTGGTCCTTGCCGGACAGCGCCTCCATCAGCCTCTTCGCGGCTTCCTCATGCTCCTGCAGCGCCAGCGCATCATACGCCGCTTGCCGGATCGCCCTCCTCCCGTCCTGCGAGCGTTCGAGCAGCAAGGGCAGGAAGCCGTCGTAACGGGCGAGCAGGCCGATCGCTTCGATCTGCGGCTCGACCGCGCCTTCCCGCGCCGCGCGCTCGTACAGCGCCAGCTGCTTCTCGCCTTCGATCGCGTGAATGACGCCAAGCATGCGCGCGTCGGCCCTGCCGCCCTGCGCGTCGAACCGACGGAGCAGCACCGGCACGATCTTGGCGCCGATGGACGGCAGCACCTTGCGCGCGAGGTACTCGGCGATTTCCGGCACGTCCCCTAGCCCCTCAACAGCCGGGAGGAAGCTGCGAAAATCGCCGAACACGCCGTCCTCATGACCCTGACGGATGACCTGGAGACGTCCGCCGCCTTTGGACGTCAACGCCTCCAGCACCGGCGCTAGCCTGCGGTACGGGGCCGCCGTCGGACCGGCGCTCGCAAGCGCGTCGATCGGCACGCTCGCTCCCCGCGGCTCGCTCTCGCCTTGCGTATACAGAATCGCATGCAGCAGGCCGCCCAAGTCGAGCAGGGCCGCCGCCGCTTCCGCGCCGCTGGCCTCCGTCGTCCTCTGCACGCCTTCGGCCAGCTTGCGGAATGCGGGCGAGCTCTCCCCCAGCTTGGCCAGCTGCGGATGCAGCTTGAGCAAGCGGGGGTCGGAGGCGGCCAATCCGCTGCCGGCGATGAACAACCTCCGCACTTCCGCGTGCAGTTCCGTTAATATGGCTATACTCATCGGGACATGCTTCCTTTCCGTGAAATGCTAATAAGCAAGCCGTACAATTTCTTGCTCCGTCACGATCGACAGCGGCTGCGCCGTCAGCCGGCCCGTATCCAGGTCGTGGCCGAACAGGACGAGCACCGCGACGTCCGACAATTGAACAGGGCCAAGCAGCTCGAGCAGCGGGGTGGTCGGCGGCAGCCCGCCGCCCAAGTCGTCCAGCGCCAGCCGCCCTCCCCGTCCGTCCTCCAGCGCATAGCCGCCCTCATAGGCGGCCGTCAGCCGACTTGCTCGGAGCAGCAGCGCCGGCCGCTTGACGGCGAGCGGATTCTTCAGCTCGTTCTTGACGATTTTCAGCGCCTCGTTCACCGCGGGCAGCGCATACGAAGCGATGCGGCCGCGATCGCCGGCCGATAGCTCGCGCATCGTCGACGCCTCCCAGCGGACACGCGGGTTCAGCCCGCCCGGATACGTGAACAGCTCCTTGGCCGCCGCCACTTGAAAGAAGCTGTCCTCTTCCTTGATATGTTTCGCCGCGCGGAAAGGCCGGTACGTCAACGTTCTTACGACCACGCCATCCTGCAGCGACACCCAATACCCTTCGTCCACATATTCCCCGCGCGCCTCGTCGGCGTAGGAATAGAAAGCCAGCTGCGCCAGCTCCGCGTCTGCCGAAGCTCGGCCATGCTCGCGAAGCTCGGCCAGCTGCCAGGCGTGGCCGATGCGCTCCTCCAGGACGGTCGCGGCATCCGGTCCTCGCTCGGGATCGGCCAGCCGCGCGTTCAGATAGTCGGCGCTCCGCTTGAGCAGCGCGTGCAGCGCCGTCAGCTGGTGAATCGCCTCCGTATAGATCGCGTCTCGTCCATCCGTCCGCCGCAGCAGCCGCACGAGCGATTCGGCCGAAGCCGCAAGGCCAGGCACGTAATAGCTGCCGAGCTGCTTGATCTGCTGCTCCAACAGACGCGCCATGGCGGCGTCGACCGAAGCGATGCCGCCCTGCGCGATCTGCAGCACCACCTTACTGGCGAGCTCCACGCCCTCCAGCTGCGCGGCGAGCTTCTTGGCGAGCGCCGCCTTGTTCGTCTTCTTGCGCGGGGCTGCGCCGTCCGCGGCGCCTTCCGCTTCCGCCTGACGCTTCTCTTCCCGCTTCTCCTCGCGTTTCTCCGCCTTCTCGCGCTTGTCCGCGATCTCGTCCGGAACCGCGGCGGCCTCGAAAGCGCGGCCTTGCGCGAATGCGTACAGCAGGCCGAGCACGTGCTTGCACGGGAACTGCCGGCTCGGGCAGGAGCACCGGTATACCGGACTCTCCGGCTTCACGAAGTCCGCCGAACAGCGGTACGGTTCTTTCCCGCTGCCCTTACAGGCGCCGAACAGCAGCGTCCCGTCTTCCGATCGGTTCAATTCCGCGAAGCTATTTTTCTTGACCAGGTCTCGGCCGTTCTTGGCCGCCGCCGCGTTCAAGGCGATTGAATCGACGAATGCCTCCGTAACCGTCATCATGCGTGTCATCTCCATCTATGCCGGGATACCCTACTATTTCCACGGCTGGGTTCATTTTTCCTCTTACTCCTATGCGTCGTCCGGCCGTACAAGTCCTAAAAAAAGAACAAAGGGCTGCGCCCTTCGAATCCCGCTTTCTTCCTCCCCCTTCCCCCTCCGCTGAGGGGAACCATAGGGCTCTGCCCAGCTTATGCTTCCGAAGTGAGTTTTCCACTAGAAAACTTCAGGACTCCCTTTTTCGTGCTTGGACGTTTGTTCGCGGTTGGCGGGTTGCTTCGAGCTGGCACGCTCTTGTCCTAATGGACAAAGCTTCATGCGTTTGGAGGGCATCTTTTCAAGTCACCCGGAAATACCGTGACTTGCTACTCCGTGCTGACTCTCGCTATCGTCCGCTGCCGCGGACACGCTCTACGTGATCCATAAGAATAAGTTCTTTGCATAATCTCTAAGCAATAAAAAAACCGGAGGCTTCCCGCCCCCGGTTCGCATTGCTTATACGCCCATCTTTTTGCGCTGGTTGTTGACTTTCTTGTGGTTCTGGCTCTTCATGACCGCTTGGTTGCCGCCATGGCCGTGTTTTTGTTTGCCGCCTTCGGCTTGCTCTTGTTTCTTCTGCGCAAGCTTCTGCTTCACGGCTTCGGCCAGCGAAATCTTCTTCTTCTCTTCCGATTGGACCGATTGTTCTTCTGACATGAGATCACCTCATCTGCGTGTTCTGGTCTTATTGTAGCGTTTTTTCGCGCCGCTTTCCACCTCGGAATTGGGCAAGCACGGTTCGTCTGCCAGTCTCTGCCGCCGACCGGCCGCTTTATTCCCGAAGCGCGTCCTTCAAGCGGGTAGACATCGTCTCCTGCGCCTTCGCCCGGATGACGCCGCGCAGCTTGGCGTTCTCCGCCTGCAGACGCGCGAGCTCTTCGCGCAGCCGCCGGTTCTCCTCCGCAAGCGTCCTCGCGTCCGCCGCTTCCGGCAGCGTTCCCCCTTCTTCCCTCATGAACCGTTCCTCCGTCCGTCCAGTCGACTTCTCGCCACGGTTCATTGTAGCGCAGCGCGAGCTGCCCCTGCAAGCGAGCAAGCATGCGGATCGCTCGGCCAACCGCGCGGCTTTGACTATCGGCTCGAGAAACGCCCGTAACTGGCGGCGAACCGCTTCATGCGCTGGTACGCGCGCCGGTCGATATGCCGCAGCGGATAATACTGCGGATGGTTCGAGTTGACCTCCAGCACCCAGAGCCGTCCGCTCCGATCGAATGCGAAGTCGACGCCCATCTCCCGCATGCCGGCGCGTTTGCCGCTGAGGAGGCGGGCGATGCCAAGCGCCTTGCGCTCCAGCAGCTCGCCGCGCCGCTCGCCCTCGTGCTCGCTCAAGCCTTTGCGGTGCCACAGCTCCGACAAGGTCACCACGCGTCCGCCCTGCGCGTAATTCGTGACGATTTTGCCCTTCACCCCGATCTTGGCGAATTTGCCCGTGACGGTCCACTTGCCGCCTGGCTTGCGCTGCACCATGACCCGCAGGTCATAGGGACTTCCATCGACGGCGTCCAGCTCGACCGCGGCCTGTATGATCATGGGACCTTTCGCCTTCGCCTTCATATGCCCGTACGCCTTTTCGATCGTATCGAACGTTTTGCGGCTCTGCTTGCGCCGGACGGTTGCGAGCAACTCGCATCCGCCCTCTGATCGCGTAACTTTGAAAATCCCCATGCCTAGCGACCCGACATCCGGCTTGATATAGAGGGCCGTGCAGCGCTCGGACATGTTCAGCATGCCTTTGCGCGTAAACCGCACGGTTCGAGGGACCAGCTCCCGCAGTTCATCATCCGCCGACAAATACCTGCATACGCGAAGCTTCCCTCTCAGCGTGGCGCTGTTATAGGTTTTGCGCGTCATGGATATCACCTCGCAATACCTTATGTCCAAGTATGCCGCGGCTCTTGTGTCATTGGCTCGGGTTCAAACGCCGTGTTTTCGCGCGGAATGCCGAGCGCATAAGGAGTTCGTGCATAGGCGATGTTAATAACAGCCATTTGACTGTAAGTTCAGCCTTTCCCCAGTCCTTCCTATAGAGATCGCCACTTCGCCATTATGGATGGCTTGTTCTCTATCTTGGCGTCATTAGGTGTGTACATCCCGTGAAAATGTCATGTATGAGGAGATGCCATCTTGCTCGAATTGCTTATCATAGACTTCTCCGTCATCACAACGTTCTTCTTCTTCACGAGCCGGATCATCTGGAGTCAAAATCGAAGACATTCGCTCTGGAATCGTTATAGGGAAGAAGGGATTGGCGTTCTATTCGGCATCGTGGGCGCGATTCTTTACAGCTTCCCTATCCCCTACTATGATGTATATCCGCTCACCATTCGTTATCTAACCATTCTTATACCGATCTTTTACTTTGGCAACAAATCGGCCATCTATTCGTTCGGTATTAGCTTGATTACGACGGCAATAAATACAGATCATGTTTGGGTCACCGCCTTATT
Source organism: Paenibacillus xanthanilyticus (assembly GCF_042682185.1). Lineage (NCBI taxonomy): Bacteria > Bacillati > Bacillota > Bacilli > Caryophanales > Paenibacillaceae > Paenibacillus > Paenibacillus xanthanilyticus. The sequence continues at coordinate 1,976,379 of NZ_JBHUHA010000002.1, forward strand.
CTTGGTTACCGTTGTCTTGACCGGAATGGTCGGGTTGATCGTTTCGAAGCAAGTCTGGTCGTTATTAAAAAAATTAATCGTCAGCAACACGATCAGCATTGTACTGTTTACCGCGACCATCATCTTGATCGAGAAATATAACCACATGCTATACGGCTCTATTCGGTCCATGGAGATCTTGAGAATCGTTCTTTTCTTTATTATCGAATCGTTTGCGGGGATGATTACCTTTCACTACATCGGCAGGTTAACGAAGGAGAAGGTCCATGCCGAGCATCGACTGCATGAATTAAACCAACAATTGCAGGTGCTTGCGCATTCGGACGGATTGACCGGTTTGTTTAATAGGCGCTATTTCAACGAGAAATTAGAGGAGCATTGGAGTTTGTTGCGCACGAATAATGACCCGCTTTCCGTGCTCTTGATCGATGTGGATTATTTCAAGAAATATAACGACTACTACGGTCATCTTGCCGGAGACGAGTGTTTGAAGCATGTGGCGGCCGCGATTCAAGGATGTATCTATCGCACGAGCGATATCGTAGCCCGTTACGGAGGAGAAGAATTCGCGGTTATTATGCCCGACACGGATAAAGCCGGGGCCATAAAGGTTAGTGAACGAATCCTAGAACGTATTCGGTCCTTGAATATCGCGCATGAACCCTCGGACAAAGGCAGGCTTACCCTCAGCATTGGTTTAGCAACGATAATTCCGACAGCCGATTTAGTGCCAAGTGCAATAGTCGAGCGAGCAGATATCGCACTCTATAAGGCCAAAAGCAGCGGAAGAGACCAAGTAGCGGTCAACGGTCCCCCCCATGCTGACCCGCTCCTTATTGGACAGTCCGCAGATCCCGAGGAAGTCCCTTTTGGCACATTAAAATGATTATCAACCTGAAGAAAGCCGCTGTGAACCGAAAAATAGCAAATGGCGTCGCAGGGATAAGACCCTGTAGCACGCCATTTTTTTATGCAAGGGGGTCGGATAAAGTCTTCCTTTCAAGCTTTTTTCAATGCCGAACATTGCAATAACATCTGCTTCAATCCAAACAACGAGATCGCCTCAACCTGCCTGCTTGGACAGGTGGTTGGCGATCTTTTTTTGCGTTCCGGCGGATTTCAACAGGCGTTAAAACGCCTTTCGCCAATTCCCCATAAATCTTGCGTTTGTGAAGCCCTTTGCAAATGGCTGCTGTGAAATAGCCAGGCCCAGCGAAATCCAGCCGATTGGCGGCAACTTTTCGCCCCGGCCATCCGTCTTCTATTACGCTATGAAACTTGCAGACCGCACTTGCAAGCTTTCGATTGTTTACAAGCCCGCAATAAGCCGTAGATAGAATCGACAACATTCTCGCCTACATCGGGTAATAGACTAGAAGGAGATGAGAGCCATGACAACCACTACGCGCAAACGCACCAATCGTTTAGCCGCTCTGCTGCTCGGCGCCGGACTGCTAGCGGGCTGCACGATGACCGGCGTCGTCGACGCGACCGCCCACGCCGCGGCCGCCTCCACGTTCCTGTACGACAACGCGGCCGTCCGCACCATCACCAAGAACGCGGCTGGCAAAACATTCGTCACGAATATGCAGAGCACGGTCGTGCTCGTGAATAAGCAACGCAATTTGCCGTCCACTTACGTACCGGCCGATCTGGTCAAGCCGAACGTGCCGTTCTCGTTCGCAGGCAGCAGCCCGAAGAAACAAATGCGCAGCATCGCCGCGGGCGCCTTGGAGAAGCTATTCGCCGCCGCCAAAAAGGATGGCATCAAGTTGACCGCCGTCTCGGGCTATCGCTCTTATGCGACGCAGAAGGCGATCTTCGACCGCAACAAGGCGATCAAGGGCGCAGCCGTCGCCAACAAGACGAGCGCCCTCCCGGGGCAAAGCGAGCATCAGACGGGTCTTGCCATGGATATATCGAGCGCATCGGCCGGCTATGCGCTCGAAGCGAGCTTCGGCGATACGAAGGAAGGCAAGTGGCTGGCGAAGCATGCCGCCGATTACGGCTTCATCATCCGATACGGCAAAGGCATGGAGAAGCTGACCGGCTACTCGTACGAGCCCTGGCATGTCCGCTACGTCGGCGTCTACATCGCCAAAGAAATCACGAATAAGCATCTGACGTTGGAGCAATATTTGGCCCAATATAATTGAAATTCGCATGGAACGCGACGCGCGGGGAGTCGACCAATCACAGACGCTCCAACTCGCGGCATGCGCGTACAACCGCACCGCGAAAGAACGCACCGCTCGGGAACGAGCCGGTGCGTTTTTTTTTGCGAGGCGTTATGGGTGATACTCGTGAATGAGTTCCATTTTCAAATCCCACGCCTTACGGCTTAAGGTTACCCGATACTCCTCCGGATTAAGCATGCGCCGAATTTCGGGCCGGAACAACGTCAGTTGGGATTCATGATACGCACGAATCGTCTCCACGTCGGGCAGGACATACACCAGCTCTCCGTTCACGTAGATATCCCGGAGCAGCCGCACGCTCTCGTAGTCATGAAGCGTTTTGCTGCGGTACGGGGTCGCCGGATCGAACAGCAGCAGCGGCGCGCCCTCGCGGGGTTCCTGCTCGCTGCCCAGCGCGATGTAGTCCGCCTCGGCCCGGCCGCTCTGCCGGTTCAACAGCCGGTACGTCTCCTTGACACCGGGATTGGAGACTTTCTCGGGATTGCCCGAAATCTTGATGACCGGCTCGTAATCGCCGTCCTTCTCCTTGGCGACGAGCTTGTAGACGCCGCCGAGCGAAGGCTGGTCCGCCGCCGTGATGAGCTGCGTCCCGACGCCCCACACGTCGATCCGCGCGCCCTGCGCCTTCAAGTTCATGATCAGATTCTCGTCCAGATCGTTCGACGCGATGATTTTCACGTGGGGGAAGCCCGCCTGATCGAGCATCGCGCGCGCTTCCTTCGAGATGAGCGCCAGATCCCCGCTGTCGAGCCGGATCGATTGCAGCCGCTTGCCCTTCGCCTCCAGCAGCTTGGCTGTCTTAATCGCGTTCGGCACGCCGCTCTTCAGCGTATCGTACGTATCGACCAGCAGCGAGACTTGATCCGGCAGCGCCTCCGCGAACTTCGCGAACGCCTCCTCCTCCGTGTCGTGCGCTTGAATCCAAGCGTGGGCATGCGTCCCTTTGGTCGGAATGCCGAACAGCATGCCCGCCCGCAAATTCGATGTCGCATGGAAGCCCGCGATGTAAGCGGCTCGCGCGCCCCATACCGCCGCGTCCGCTTCCTGCGCGCGTCTGGTGCCGAACTCCAGCAGCGTGTCGTGCGGGGCGACCTGCTTGATCCGCGACGCCTTGGTAGCTATGAGCGTCTGGTAGTTCATGAAATTAAGGATCGCCGTCTCGATGAGCTGCGCCTCGAAAATACGGGCTTCCACCCGGATAATCGGCACGTTCGGGAAGACAAGCGTCCCTTCCGGCACCGCGCGAATGCAGCCCGTGAACCGGAAGCGCCTCAGTTCCTCCAGAAACCCCTCCTGATAGCCTTCCTCCTGCTGCCGCAGATAGTCGATCGTCTCGTCGTCGAACGCCAGATGCTGAATATACGAAACGACTCGCTCCAGCCCGGCGAACACCGCGTAGCCGTTGCCGAACGGCAGTTTGCGGAAATAGGCTTCGAATACCGACTTCTTGTTCAGCGAGCCCTGCATCCAGTGGGCGTACATCATATTGATCTGGTACTTGTCCGTATGTAGGCTCAGATTCGAGTAGTTCATGTCGTCACTCCTGTCCGCGCGCCGCCGCTGTCGGCTGGATCCTGTTTTACGTAGTTTGCCAATAAGGCATCTTCCTAATCATCGCCGCGCATCATGCGCCTACTATACCGGATCCGGCAGCGATCGCATACCCCCTTCTACCCGTCCCCGCCCTGCCGTACGCCTTCCAAGCGCGCATCCCATCTCCAATTCTGATCGGATTTAACGCCAAAAAACCGTGCACCGCACAACTTGCATGCGCGGCGCACGGCCTTATCCATCCTGCTCTCATGGTCTACATCACCTTCTTAACCGGACGTTTCGTATAGCGGTTCGCATACGCCGAGGCGGCGTACGACTCGGGCTTGACCCGGGCGAGGAAGACGCCCGACGCTTCGACCCGCTCCACCATCTCTTGGACGTAGAGCGACGTCTTGTTCACGACCGGCTCGGTGCCGGCGTCGATATCGATAAAAGACTCCAGCGACGCGCCTTGGTATACATAAGGGAGCAACGGGGCTTCCATCATGTGCAGCAGATCATCCGCGAAATAAGCGGCAAGCTCCTGCGAGAGCGATGTTTCATAGGAGAGCTTCTCCCGAAGGCTCAACACCTCGCGGGGAAGGACGACGACCCGGTAACACGCCCAGGCGCCTTTGCCCGGCCGATGGAGCACGATGCCGGTGACGAATTTCGTGTAGCCGCGGAATACTTGGGAGTCGGTGCCGATGACGAAATGATACGCGCACCTGGGGTCTTGGCCGATAAAGCGAAGCATCCGGTTCATGACGTCCTCGAGCGTCATGCCGCTCTCGCTTACGTTTTGGAAGCGCAGATCGCCCCATTTTGAAGCCTGCTTGCTCATTCGAATCACTCCTTTTCTTCTAGGGAAGACAATCGGTAATCCGGGTTCGGACGGCGGCAGTGAAGAGCGCGAAGCGAGCGCAAAATCCAGCTAAAGCAGGTTTATTCGGCAGGCGAAAGGTTCTATGCCTTTTTCCCTGCACCAGGGCCACGACGTCCGCCAGCAATGCGGGATGACCGGTTATCTTATATGCTATTGTATTCAGGAAATGGCCAGGCGGAAGCGCGCACGTCGCGCTTTTGCGTCTGACGAGCATCGGTTCGTTCCGGTGAAACTCCTTCAGCGCGTATTTGTGCCCCGTGGTGTTTCGTGTTCCCTTTCAACTTGCTTACCTCCTTGGTTTAGGCTTGCTGCGAAATAAAAAAGCTGTCGGCCCGCTCGTTCCCCTTGTCCCCCGCTTCAGTCAGGTAGGGTGAAACGCCGCGATCCCGGCAGCTCGAATGGCCATTGCTCACGTCGACGCGCATGCTGGCGGCGCCTGACGTGCAGACGCGCGGCGCGCGCGAGGCGCCCTTGCGGGTACGAGCGAACGGCCGGCCGAACAGCCGGCAGACGCGGTTCCTTCTCCATGCGGTTGAATGCTTGCTGCAGCTGAACATGAAACGTAATGATCGTTCTCATGGCGGGAACGCCTCCTTTTCTCGTTAGAATGGGAATAAAAAAAGACCGCGGGACGGGCGCCGCCTTACGTCCTTGGACGAAAGAACAGCCGCCAGCCTGCAGCCTCCTAGCCAGATGCGTACGGGAATGCAAGGACAGGCCTGCTCATCGGCAGGCGCGCCTTGTCCGTACGGTTCCGGGGAAGCCGCCATGACGATCGATCGCGAAAGGGTGCACGGAATCCGCCAGCCCTTCTCGCGTGGTCATGAACGTGCGTTCGTACTGCTGCAGCTTCGCCAAGTTCTTCATCATCCGTGCCTCCTTTCGCCCTCGCGCTCTAAATTAGTGGCTATCTTATCACGGCCTCTTCCGAAGCGTCAACCACTTTATGGGTCCCTTTTCAAAAAATTCAAGGAACCTGCGCCGCCTCTTACCCGCACGGCTGCCCGTTAATGTAATACATCTCCTCGCGGTACACCTTGAACGCCAGCTCGAGGTCTGGCACCCCGACGCTGCGCAAATGCCGCGAAACCGCTTCGGCGAACCGATTCCGGACGTCGTCGCCCCGCTCGAACCAGGCGGCTTCCACGAACGGATAGCTTACCCCGCCCTCGCCGCCAAAGATCGGCGCCGTCTCCAGCAAATCCACCGTAAAATTGTCCGTGCCGCATTCGCAAATCTCCGCCAGCTCAGCGACGAGCGGGCCGGCCGCGGCCGCCAGCGCGTCCCGCGCGATTCCCCTGAACGTTAATTGAGGCATACTTGCAGCTCCTTCCAATCGAACTTGCCCCCATCTTACCTTGACCTTTCTCGGCTGTCCAGGGCGCCATCTTCCCGGATTATTTTCAAATGAATGACAATTTTCACGAAAAAGGGGCAAAATATGCGCGAATTTCAACTATTCTTTTGTCATTCGATCGATTTCTTTCTATAATAGAGGTACAACATGAAAGTTTAGGAGACGATGGTTGTGACGAAATGGGGAAGAAACGAGCTCTGTCATTGCGGCAGCGGGCTCAAGTACAAACGTTGTCATTTGGGGAAGGATGAGCAAGCGGCCGGATCGGGAACGTCTAGCGCGGCGCCTGTCATCGACCCGACGACAATCGACATTCACGAGCTGATCGAGGGATTGACGTGGAGCAGCGAAGCATATCGTGAACTCTCGAACGAGCTTGTGGCCAATATGCAAGGCCGCTATGAACCGGATACGGTTTATTTTGCCGTTATTCTGTGGAATCGTTTCTCCGCCGAGACGCAGCCGGTCTACCGCAAATCCGGCGTGTATTGCGCGGCGATCGAGTTTTTCTTCAACGGCGGCACGATGGCCGAGCTGGCATCGAAGTACGAGGTTTCTTCGTCTACAATGTCCAAGCGCTACCAGGAAGTATTCGATTTCGCGCTTTCGCTCTCCTTTGGCGCGGGGCTCGCGTAAGTCAACTGTTCGCTCCCTCTCAATGAAACCGCCCGTTCGCTCCGTCGAACAGGCGGTTTTTGGCGTTATCCGCCAGGTCCTTCCGTTTTTTTATATAGGCCCCGTTTGCCCGCCCTGCTACAATGGTAAAAACAAGATATCACTCTTAACCTGGACAGCCAGAGGTAGAAAGGGGCTGCAACCAATGAGCTCATTGGACATCGACTTTCGTTCCATCGTCCATTATTCGCCGATCGCCACGGCCGCGCTGACCGCGGAGCATGGCGAAATCGCTTATGCCAATCCGGCCTTCTGCCAATTGGCCGGCCACGAGACGCAAGCCGAGCTTCGCGGCCTCGCGTGGACGGACCTGGCCGTACCATCGGGCACGGAGTTGCCCGATCACGGCGCCTTCGCGCAGGCGGTCCTCGCTTCGCAAGACGGCCGCATCGAGCGGGAGCTGCAGATCGCGCTGAAGAACGGGGAACTCGTCCCGGTCCGCGCCCACCTCTATCGCATCGGAGACGGCCATCCGGCGCCGGCTTTCCTTATGCTGCAGCTGATCGACCTGACCGCTATCCGCTCGGAAGAACGGAGGCTGCGCAAGGAGCTGGAGATGCTCTCGCTCATTACGGAATATACGCAGGACGTCATCTCGTTCAGCGAACCCGACGGTACGCTTCTGTATTGCACTCCTTCGATGCTGCCGGTGCTCGGCTATGATCCGAGCTCCGTCGTCGGCCGCAACCGGATCGAATTCTACCATCCCGACGATGCCGAAGAGATGCGCAAGGACCGCTCCAAGCTGTATTCGGACCGGGATACGTTCATTCGCCGCGCCAAGCATAACGACGGACACTATATTTGGCTGGAGATCGTCTCGCGCATTATCCGCCACCGTGAGACGGGCGAGCCGTCCAAGGTGCTCACGATCACCCGCGATATTACCAAACGCAAGCAATACGAGGATACGCTGAACCGTGCCCAAGAAATCGCGCATATCGGATGCTGGGACTGGGATTTGTTGAGCGGCCGTCTGACCTACTCCGAGCAATTGCGTCGGATCTTCGATGGTCAGCTGCCCGACGTCGCCTACTCGCTGGATTCCATGCTTCAATGCGTTCATCCGGATGACCTGCCAAGGGTGCTCTCGGCGGTCGAGCGCATGCGAACCGGGCAGCACGGCAGCGATCTCACCTACCGGATCTGCTTGCGGGAGGGCGATCTCCGCGTGCTTCACGCCCAATGGGAGCCGGAACTCGACGTGAACGGCAATCCCGCTCGCATCATCGGCATGATTCAAGATATTACGCAGCGCGAACGCTATATTACGCAGATCGAGCAGCTTAGCCATGAGCATGCGCTCATTCTGAATACGGTGTCGGAGGGCATCTGCGGCTTGGATATGGAAGGACGGTGCACGTTCATTAACCCGGCTGGCGCGCGCAAGCTCGGCTATTCGATCGCCGACCTCGAGGGTACGAAGTGCTTGAATCAAATTCAGCAGACCGCGCCGGACGGCAGTCATTATGCCATTGGGCAGACACCGATCCATGCGGCGATTCTGCTCGGGGAAGATCCGGTATGGAAGGAAGGCGTCTTCTGGCGTAAGGACGGATCGAGCTTTCTGGCCGAATATCGGGTGACGCCGCTATACGATAACGGCATGCAGATCGGCGCAGTCGTGAACTATCACGACAAAACGAGCCAGAAGGAAGTTTTGCGCGCCAAAGAAATGGCCGAGCAGGCCGACCGGGCCAAATCGGAGTTTCTGGCCATCATCAGCCACGAGCTGCGGACGCCGATGAACGGCATCGTCGGCATCATGGATCTGCTGACCGATACCGAACTAGACGACGAGCAGCGCGCCTATTTGGACATTATCCGCAAGAGCAGCGACTCGCTGCTGTACATTCTGAACGAAGTGCTCGATTACAGCAAGCTGGAAGCGGGCAAAATGTCCATCATGCACGAACCCATCGATATCGCGCATCTCGTGGAAGGCGTGCTGACGCTGTTCACGCCAGCCGCGCAGGAGAAGCAGCTGGCGCTCGCGTCGGTGCTGAACGAGTCGATCCCTCCGGTCTTCATGGGGGACGGCGCCAGACTGCGGCAAATTCTGATCAATCTGGTCGGCAACGCGGTCAAATTCACGGACAGCGGCGAAATCTCGGTCACCATCGAGCGGCTCGCCAATCCCGACCCGCACGCGCTTACGCTCGCGTTCTGCGTGAAGGACACCGGCATCGGCATTCCCGTCCGGCTGCAGGGACAATTGTTCCAGTCGTTCTCCCAGCTCCACCCGTCGCTGAACCGCAAATACGGCGGCACCGGGCTTGGCCTGTCGATCTGCCGCAAGCTGGTTGAATTGATGGGCGGCATCATCGGCGTCGATAGCGCGGAGGGGACCGGCTCCACCTTTTATTTTACGCTGCCGTTCGGCACGCTCTCCGCGCCGGAACCTGCGGACGCCGAGCGGGCCGAGAACGGCTCGCCCGCGGATGCGAAGGTTCTGTTTCCGGCAGACGGCCAGCGGCGATAACTCAATCTTGCACGTCAAACAGGCAGCGGCCGATGCCGCTGCCTGTAAATTATGTACTCGGAGGATTGCACCTGTGAAATCAACCATTCAAGTTCGCTTATCCCAAGCGGCGGACGCCGCTTCGCTCGTCGCCATCGACAACAGCGGCGTCTGGACGCCGGCCAACGCGCCGGTACCGCTCGCCGGCAAGACGGCGGCCGAGTTTGCCGCGCAGAATCCGCCCGGCAGCCAACTGGTCGCCGTCATCGCAGACGTCGTCTGCGGCTACGTCGGCTTCCGCGCTCCGACGCCGCTGCCGAGCAACGCGCACGTCGTGCAGCTCGACATTGCCGTCCACCCCGACTACCACCGAATGGGCATCGGCCAGGCGCTCATCGAAGCGGCGAAGACGCACTGCGCCGCCCAAGGCAAGCGCAAGCTGTCGCTGCGCGTCATGGCCACCAACCCGAAAGCAATCGCGTTCTATAAGAGCTGCGGCTTCATCGAGCAGGGACGGTTGGTCGACGAATTCGTTGTGGACGGGCAGTACGTCGACGACATCATGATGTACGTCATGCTCTAGACCTTATTTCAACCGCAGCAGCCGGTCGTCGTTATTGCCCGGATCGCCGCGGCCGTCGGTATTGTTCGTAACGACATAGACGATCCCGTCCTTCACCGCCACATCCCGCAATCGTCCCTCGGATCGGACAAGCGTCTCCTTCCTCGTGCCATCGGAAGCGAAGCGGACAAGCGATTGCCCCCGCAGACCGGTCACGAGCAGTTGACCGCTGGCGTCCGCCGCCATACCCGAAGGCGCAAGCGTGTCCTCGCCGGTATGGTAGATTGGCGCGATCATCCCTTCCTTCTTCTCGTCCCCGATGATGTCCGGCCACCCGTAGTTGCCGCCGGCCGTGATGCGGTTCAGCTCGTCATGGCCGCCCGGCGAGCCGGAAGGACCGTGCTCCGAGCTGTACAGCGTGCCGGTCTGATCCCACGCGATGCCTTGCGGATTGCGATGCCCGTAAGAGTAGACCGGCGAGCCGGGGAACGGATTGTCCGCCGGGACGGAGCCGTCGCGCTTGATCCGCAGGATTTTGCCGGCCAGACTGGCGCGGTTCTGCGCAGACGCCTCGTCCTGCGCGTCGCCGGTCGTGGCGTATAGGTACCCGTCCGGGCCGAAGGCAAGCCGTCCGCCGTTATGATTCGCCGCCCCCGGAATGCCGCCGAGCAGCTCCCGTTGTTCGGTCCATCCCTGACCGTCCGCATCCTCGCGCAGCAGCACGATCCGGTTCAGCCGCTCGCCGCTTTCCTCGTACGTATGGTAGGCGAATGCCTGTCTCGACGTCTCGAAATCCGGCGCGAGCGCGAATCCGAGCAAGCCGCCCTCGCCCTCCTCCTTCACCGGTTTGCTTAGCGTGAGATGCTGTCTCGACTGCTTGCCCGCCTGAACTTTGACGACCTCGCCTCCCCGTTCGCTAATATAGATCGCATCTTGCGTCATCGCGATCGCCCAAGGCGTATTCAGCTTCTCAGCCAGCACCTCGTAGGCGGCGGTATCCGAACCGTTCTCGACGTTCACCGCCGCTTCTCGCGCCGGAGCTCCCGTCTGCGCCGCTCCGCCGTCGCCGCGCTCGCTTCCGCTTCCATCGCATGCCGCCAAGCTGCCCGCCAATACCGCCAGCAGCGCCGCTTTCCCCACATTGCCCTTCCTCATCTTCATCCCTCCCCGGCAAATTCTATTATCTACCAGTATAGCAGTTTCTCCTGGTTTTAACCGCCGCAGGCGCAGCCTCAAACCCCAACCGTACATCCGATGCCACTTGCCCGCGTCTCCGGTCGGGCCGCGATTCGACACGATGTGGCGGCGCCATGATCGGGCCCGTCAGCCAGCCGCTTCGCCCAAGGCCCGGCTGTCGTCCCTCGGTTGTCCACGCCCGAAGAAATCTATGAATCCGATAATGTTCGGTCCTTCTCCGGCATAGATTGTAGTATAGGCCGCCGATTACGGCAGCCGCCAAATTCTATACGTGAGCGAAGATGCGGATAGCCGCCGCTCATCCAGGGAGAAGCCGCTATGAAAAATCAGGAATCATGGGTAAATGTCGCGTTTCTGCTCCTTATTCCGCTGCTCATTCTGGCGGGGTACAAGGCGAGCCTTGACCCCGGCCGCGCCGCCGCCCCTCCCGGCGCGGGCGCCTCTCCCCGGTTATCCGCGTTCATCGGCGCAGGACCCGGCTCCGCGCAAGCCGCGGTCGCCGCGGCCAACGCGGGCGGCCCGATTCTCGCGGCGTACGCCGGAGATTCGCCTCCGCAAGCAGCCGCCTCAGATCCGCTGGAACCCCTTCCACTCTACATACAAAGCGGCACCTACGCGCAAGCAGGCGGTTCCTCGCAGCGGGAAGCCATCGCGACGCTGGAGCAGCTCGGCGACAATCGGTATCGACTGTATGCGGCCGTTCACCTATCCGGCGTGGATACCGTCGAGTTGGACGCGGCGTTCATAGTCGATGGCCAGACCGTCGCCTTCCAAGACGACGCCTACCGCGAGCTGTCCCTTACGCTCGGCGACGATTCGATCACGATCGACTATCCGGCGAACGCCTTCGGCGACCCGGAAGCGGACCTTAGAGGCACTTATTATTTGCGAAGCGCCCCGAGCGACGAATCCCCTTTCCTCCGTGCGCTCTACGACAGCATTCAGCTGTCGGGCACGATGCGTCAAGGGCAGCTGGTCATCCATACTTATCCACTCGGTCCGGATGAACGGTGGCTGCTGCTAGAAGCGCGCGATAGCGAAGGCGGCGGGACCGCGAATCCGCCTTCGCTCGTCCGCTATCGTCCTCACACGGGACAATTCGCGCCGATTCCATGGGAGAAGGCGCTGGAGACGCTGCGTCTTCAGGACGCGAGCGAAGCAATGATTTACGAGATCACCCATAAGCGATATGCGGACCGTTACCGCGACGTGCTGGAGGACCGCGCGACCCGCGAGATGCCCGAGAACGCGCCGCTATCGGAGCAAGAAGCGTTCTACATCGCGACCGGCGAACACAGCGTCACCCGTACGGAGCAGCTGCGCGACGAGCCCGCAGCGGCCGGCTCCCGCTATATACAGGAGATCGATTCCTCGGACGAAGCCACCGTGGTCGTTCATCTGTATGAACTCGTCGAAGATGGCGAAGAAGGCCATACCGCCACCGTCGACTGGCTAGAGGTCGACCGCCTAACGGGCCGGGTAAGCAGCATGTTCGAGGCTTAACCCTCCCTTCGCTCGCTGACGCTATTACCCAAGACGAAGAAGGCTGCCGGTGACGGCAGCCTTCTTCTATAGCGTTCAACTTCTACTCCCGCCCGGCCAGCGTCCAACCGTATACGAACTGCTCCCCTTGCGTGCCGATTCGCCTGCGACCCGTGTCGGCGAACCCGACCCGCTCGTACAGCTTCTGGGCGGGGATGTTGCGGTGATTCACCGCAAGCACGATTTCGTCGCAATCCGGGAAGCGTTCCTTCGCGAACGCGGGGATCAGTGCCATGCCTTGCTTGGCATATCCTTGGCCCTGCTTCGCGTTGTCGACGGAGAACGCCGTGAGCAGCATCGCCCGGGGATTGTCGGTATAATCCTTCACCCGCTCGCTGTCATGGAGCAGGAAGAAGCCGACTGGCTCTTCGCCGGCCGTAATGACGATGGGATACCTGCCCGGCGCCGGCTCCAGCAGCTCGGCGGGCATGGCGGTAAATCTCGCTTGCTCGGGCGGCAGTTCGAACGTCCGCAGCCTCGTTTCATGCGCTTTCGTTAGTTCGCGCAATTCGACCGTCATGTCGTCATCTCCTCTGGGTGCCGGTCTTGTCCCGCTTCCTACACTGCCTTACTGGGATCGGAGACCGCGTACCGCGTTGATCGCATCTTTGGCCCGCGACGCTTCCTCGCCAATCGCCCGGCTGATCTCCGCCTCGGAGAGCGAAGACCAATGCTCGCCAACGTTCCGATAGGCATAGAGAATGGCTCTGGACGACGAGACGATGGCGCCCTCGCCGCGGGCGTCGAAGAACGGCCGCAGAGAGTCCGCCGACCCGCCCTGGGCGCCATAACCCGGCACGAGGAAGATCGCGCTCTTCAAGGCCGTGCGAATCGCGCGGGCCTCCTCCGGATAAGTGCCGCCGACGACGGCGCCTACGCAGGAATAGCCATGAAGCCCTATGGAGCGGGCTGCCAGACGCTCGAGCTCCTCCGCCAGCTTCATGTACAGCATGCCGCCGCCGTCCAGCTTCAAATCCTGCAGCTCGCCCGATGACGGATTCGACGTCTTCAGCAGTACGAAGACGCCTTTGCCCGCCGCCTCGGCCGTTTCGATAAACGGCATGTAGCCGTCGCTGCCGAGGAACGGATTAACCGTCACCATGTCGCCCGCGATCGGGCCGTCGCCCAGGAACGCGCGGGCATAGGCGGCCGAGGTCGGCCCGATATCGCCGCGCTTTGCGTCGTTCAACACGAGCAGTCCTTTGCTCCGCGCGTAACGAATCGTCCGCTCAAGCGCCGTGATCCCGCTCGCGCCGTAAATTTCGTAATACGCCAGCTGCGGCTTGACGGCGACGACATGCTCCGCCACCGCGTCGATGACGACCCGGTTGAATGCGAAGATCGCCTCCTCCGCGCCTTCGCCCGTCTCCGGATCGGCGCCCTGCCGGATCGCCTCCGGAATAAAGCGCAGATCCGGGTCCAGCCCGACCACGAGCGCCGTTCGTTTCCTTCTGCCTTCTTCGATCAGACGATCTCCAAAATGACTCATGCTCCACCTCGGTGTATGTGTTCGTTACGGCTTGTCCGGGTTTAACCGTTGCCTTGTCCGTTCTCGCCCGCGCGCTAGACCCTTCTCTGGCGCTTCACCCGCCGCCATCTCGCAATGCCCAGGCGAATGCCGTAATAGGCCGCGCACACAAGCAGCGCCTTCATTCCTTCCAGCCACGGGTTCACCGGTCCGCCGAACGATACCTGCGACGATCCCTGCCCCGATTCATAAGCTGCGCGAATGTCGGGCGACTCGTACGCCTCGAGAATGTCAGGCACGAAATAGGCCGTCATCACCATGCCCATTACGATGCCGCCCAACACGTACAGCAGCGTCCCGACGATCGCCGATTCGACCATCAGCTTCACGTTCACGTTTCCACCCTCCTTCCAACCGCAGGATCTATCCCTCTCTCTTTTCAGCAGGTAAATGTTACCTTATTTAAGAGCATGAAACAATAACAACCGGCCGTTAATCGGCAAAAAGGTTCACGCCGTTAACAGATCCGTTAACAACGTGAACCTTCAATCGGCTTGTAACGCGATCTGCAGCTCCTGCGCCGGCTCGGCGCACGCCTTACGCCCGTGCCAAGTTCCGCTCCGCCAAATACCCGGCCGCGTCGCTCGTCGCGATGCCGGTCTGGCGCGCGAACCGGTACACCGTCCGCAGCACGCGGTCGATCGCCTCGACGCTGCGCCTCATGTCCGCCTCCGAGCCGCCTTGGATTTCCCGCGCCGTAATGAGCATCCCGCCCGCATTAATGACGAAGTCCGGCGCATAGAGAATATCCCGCTCCTGCAGCAGCTCGCCGTGCCATTCTTCGCCCAGCTGGTTGTTGGCTGCCCCTGCGACGATCCGGCAGTCCAGCTGCGGAATCGTCGCCTCGTTCAGGATGCCGCCCAGCGCGCACGGCGCGAATATATCGCAGGAGGCGAAGGCAATCCGCTCCGGCTCCGACACGGCCGCGCCGTAAGCCGCGACGGCAAGCTTCACCCGCTGCGCGTCGGGATCAGCGACGATCAGCTTCGCGCCCGCCTCGTGCAGATAGCGGCACAACCGAAGGCCAACTTTACCGAGCCCCTGAACCGCTACCGTTCTGCCCAGCAGCGCATGCGAGCCGTAGACCGCGTTCGCGCTCGCCTTAATGCCGATGTAGACGCCATAGGCGGTCATATCCGCGGTGAAATCGTTCGTCGCCATGACCGAACCGGGCGTGTCGGTGACGTAGATCGTCTCCTTGGCGATCTCGTTCATATCGGCGACGGACGTACCCAGATCGACGCCGGTAATGTATCTGCCGTTCATATACCCGATGTAGCGGCCCAGCGTCCGGAACAGCTCCGCGCTTTTGTCCTTGGCCGGATCGCCGATGATGACCGCCTTGCCGCCGCCGTAGCCGAGCCCGAAGACAGCCGACTTGTACGTCATGCCCCGAGCTAGCCGCATCGCATCGATGACCGCTTCCTGCTCGGTCGCGTACGGCCTCATCCGGCAGCCGCCCAAGGCGGGTCCGAGCCGCGTGCTGTGGACGGCGATGACGGCGCGAAGCCCGCTCGCGCGATCCTGGCAGAATACGACCTGCTCCAGCGACAAGCGCTCCATCTCTTCCAATACCAGCATGATGATCTCTCCCTTCGCTCTTCCAAGCCGGCAATGCGATACCGTATACGAGGAGATCGGGTTCATCGTCAACAAGCTGCATCGATCAAACGAATAAGGAATATCAGTATATGTGCATTCGCCTTCAATATGTGCAGGTTCTGCCGGTTCAGCGCGCTAACTCGGCAGCACTCCGACGTCTCCTCCCGCTTCTTTTGCGGTTCCACTATTGAACTGCTTCACTTATAATAAGAAAATATGAAGTGACGCAAGGGAGGGCTCCATCTTTGAAAATCGCCGTTTTCTCCGATATGCATGCCATTTCGTCCCGCGAGCCGCTTCACGAGGTGCGCACCAGCCGCGGCTTTTTCGCGGAAGCGTGGCCGACCTTCGTGAAACTCCGCGCGCTGATCCGAGACGAAGCGCCGGACCTGGTCATCTGCCTCGGCGACATGGTGGACTGGTACAGCGAAGCCAACCGCGATTTTGCGATCGAGCTCCTGAACGAACTGCCCTGCCCCTGGATGTCGGTGCCCGGCAATCACGACTATCAGCTGTTCCACCGGACGGAGAGCGGCATCCGCAAGATCTCCGCGATGGAAGGCTGCGATACCGCCCGCAAAGGCTGGCTCGCGCGCGGCATCGAGCTGCATAACCGGTACGTGGATACCGGGGATTGCGGCCTGCTGCTGCTCGACAGCGCCTTGAGCGGCGTGCCCGACGGCACGAAGGACTGGATCGAAGCGAATATCGGCCGGCGCGGACGCAATCTCGTCTTCACGCACGTGCCGCTGGATCTGCCGCAGATTCGCGCCCACATCACGGCCGTGGACGATGTCCGCGACCTGAACAAATACGTACAAAGCCGGACGCCCTGGCTGTTCGAGGCTTCGCTGGCGGGCCGGGTAAGCGACGTATTCACGGGTCATCTGCACATCCCCGGCATGCTCGAGATCGTTGGCACCCGCATGCACATGCTCGGGACGGCCGTCACGTCGCCGCGGCGCCCTTCGCTCCAAGCATCGGCGCGAATCGTCACGCTAGGCCGGGACGTCGAGGTGCGGACGATCTCGATCGAGCCTTAGGCGATTGAAGCAGGATGACAATAAAGAAGCTCCTGCCCATGCGGGCAGGAGCTTCTTTTGAACGGTCAACCTCGCCAGTTGTGCCGCAGGCGGCTGGCCGTTCTTACCGGTTGTCCACTTTCTCCGGATACAAATCGTGATTCATCAGGCGATACTCCGCCATCTGCTCGTACTTCGTGCCGGGGCGTCCCCAGTTCGTGTACGGGTCGATGGAGATGCCGCCGCGCGGGGTGAATTTGCCCCACACTTCAATATAACGCGGCTCCATGAGCGCGATCAGGTCGTTCATGATAATGTTCATGCAGTCCTCGTGGAAATCGCCGTGGTTGCGGAAGCTGAACAGATACAGCTTGAGCGATTTGCTCTCGACCATTTTGATATCCGGGATATACGAAATGTAGATCGTCGCGAAGTCCGGCTGGCCCGTGATCGGGCAGAGACTCGTGAATTCCGGGCAGTTGAACTTAACGAAATAATCGCGGTTCGGGTGCTTGTTATCGAACGACTCGAGAATGGACGGGTCGTACTCGAACGTGTATTTCGTGCCTTGATTGCCCAATTGGGTGATGCCGCCTGCCTGCAGTTCTTCTTTGCTTCTTCCGCTCATGTTGTGTGGCTCCTTAGTTTTTTATAGAGGGAGGATTTCGAACCTCTCGAATTTTGAACGCCCTGTAGTATACCATGAATCAAAGCCGTTTGGGAATCGGGAGCGTTATCCAGCGCGAATGCCGAAGCGCCCTGGTCGCCTAGACGGCGAAGCGAAACGGAGGTTCTCTAACATGCAACCCGTCATTGACATTCAGAACGTCAGCTGGCGCGCGGGCGCGAATGAGCTGCTGCGCGGCGTCAACTGGACGGTGCGACAAGGCGAGCACTGGGCGCTGCTCGGCTTGAACGGCTCGGGCAAGACGACGCTGCTCAATATCGTCACCGGCTATATCTGGCCGACATCCGGCTCGGTCTCCGTGCTCGGCCGCCGCTTCGGCGAGGTCGACCTGCGCGAGCTGCGCCGCTCGATCGGCTGGGTCAGCTCGTCGCTGCAGGAGAAGCTGTACGCCAGCGATCGAACTCAGCACGTCGTCATTAGCGGCAAATACGCGACGATCGGCTTGTACGAGAAACTGCTGGAGGCCGATCTCGCCCGCGCGGAATCGCTCATGCGTACGCTCGGCTGTCTCCATCTGTGGGATCGCGAATACCGCACCTGCTCACAAGGCGAGAAACAGAAGCTGCTCATCGCGCGGGCGCTCATGGCCGATCCCCGCATCCTCATTCTGGACGAGCCGACCAACGGGCTGGATCTCTTCTCCCGCGAGCGGCTGCTGAATAGCATCGAGGAACTGACCCGCCGCCCAGACACGCCGACGCTAATCTACGTGACGCACCATACGGAGGAGATTCTGCCCGTCTTCGGCCGCACGCTGCTCCTCCGGCGGGGCGAAGCGGCCGGCGCCGGCGATACCGCCGAGATGCTGCATACGGATAGCCTGACCCGCTTCTTCGAAGCGCCGGTCGTCGCCGAGACGCATGACGGCCGCGTCTATGTGCGCCCCGCTTCGAGTTGATCGCCGGCGCCCTCTCCAACGTTCATTTTACAAAAACCTAACTGGCCGCTCCTCCGGCACCATGCTATATTCGGGGCGGACAACTAGGGACGACCTGTAGGCGACGTACAATGGAGAGGTGGAATCGATGATGAGGAAGAGCTTGACCCGCAAAGCGACGGCGGTCGCCGCCGCAGCGGTATTCGGGGCGTTCGCGTTGTCCGCGGCTCCGGCCGCGCCAGGCGCCAAGTCGGCGCTGGCCGCCGTATCGGATGCGCAGCTGGCGCTGCGATGGGCCCCCGTCCACTACCAGGACACGGACAGCACGGATTACGACGCGGACTACCTTACGGCCGTCGACTACGACGGAGACTGGGACACGCTGAACAATTGGGAGCATCAAGACGATAGCCTGAGCCAACTGAAAGGGACCGTCTACTATTCCGTCGTGGAGACGTCCACGCACTGGTTCCTGACGTACAGCTTCTATCATCCGCGCGATTGGGTCGACTATCCGGACTTCGGCCTCGATACGCACGAGAACGACATGGAAGGTCTTCTCCTTACCGTCCGCAAGGACGGCACCGATTACGGCAAGCTGGAAGCGATGGTCACCGTGGCCCACTCGGACTTCTACTCGTATACGCCTCCGGGCAGCGCTTATACGGCCGGACAAGAGACGATCGACGGCGCGGTCGTCATGGCCAACTACGGCGGCTTCTCGAGGCCGACGAGCTTCCAGGAAGCCAAAGGCCACGGGCTCAAAGCGTGGAACGGCGGCAGCTTCCCGGGCGGTGACGGCATTGTCTACTATCCGAGCGCGGCGACGGCCGAGGTCCCTTCGGGCGGCAGCGACAGCTCCGTCCAGTACCGGCTCGTCGACGCGTTCGCCTCCGGCGGCCTCTGGTCGCGGCGCTACGATGCGGTCACCTTCGCCAGCTGGGGCACGTTCCGCGGCGACAACGGCAAGGACAATTCCGCGAACGCGGCGTGGGGCTGGGACGACGGCAACGACAGCATCGCGCGCGGCGAGATGGCGACCGATCCGGCGAAGCTCGTGTCCGCCTATTTCGGCAACCTCGGCAATTTCAGCACGGCATATACGCGCAACGGCTACCGTTAAGCATGCCCTGACCGTTAGGAACGACGAAGAGAGGGAGCTGCGCGCCCCCTCTCTTCGTGCTGCCTGTATTAGTTGAAATATTGCACCAGCCCGTCGGCGATCGCCTTGGCCGCCTTACGCTTGTAATCCTTCGTCCGCACGATCCGTTCGTCCTTCTCGTTGGAGAGGAAGCCCAGCTCCACGAGCGCCGACACTTGGGAATTCTCGCGCAGCACGTGATAGTCTCCGAAGGAGATACCGTTGCTCCGCAGTCCGCCCGCGCCTTCGGCCAGCTCGCTCTCGATCGCGCGGGCAAGCGCCTTATCCTTGCTCTTGTTGTAGAACGTGAGCGTGCCGGACGTATTCTTCGTCGACGAGTTGTAGTGAATGCTGATGAATGCGTCAGCGCCGTTGTTCTCGCTGATCTTCACCCGCTCCGGGAGCGACGGCTTGACGTCCTCCGAGCGGGTCAGCACGACGCGCGCGCCCAGATCCCGCAGATAATCGGCCAGGATGAACGCCGTCTCCAGATTCAGATCCTTCTCCTGCGCCTCCGACTCCTTGCCGATCATGCCCGGATCATCGCCGCCGTGGCCCGGATCGAGCACGATCAGCTTGCCGTTCAATCGGCCGGACGACGAGCCGGCGCCCGAGCTCGAGCGGCTCCCGCCGCCCTCGCCGATGTACTGCGCCGCGACCCAGCCCTGCTGGCCGTCCGGCGTTTTCACTTTCACCCAGTCGCCATCCCGGTCGATGACCGTCACGGCCTCGCCTTTGTACAGCCCGCCCACGACCGCATAACCGGTACCCGGACCTTTGCGCATCCGAAGCGAATCGGCCTGCACCGTCTGGGCGCCCGCTTTCACGCTGCTTGTCCCGGACGATACGGTCGTTTGCTTGCCGCTTGAGGCTTTCACCAAATAGTAGCCCGCCACCCAGCCGCTCGTCTTGTTGAGCGCGACTTGGAACCAGCCATGCGTCTCGTCCGACACCTCGACGACGTCGCCTTTGCGGAGAGAACCGACGATCGCCCCCTTCTCGCTCGGATCGTTACGCACGTTCAGGGAATCCGTGGACACTTGATAGAACACCTTCGACTCGCTCTTGGCCTGCACGCCGAACGTCGCGCCGAGCACTAGAACCACTACGATCAGGATTGAAACTATCGATTTCATTCAGGACCTCGCTATTAGGAATAGAGTTAGATGCTATGATTATAGCAAAATCCACCGCGCCGTTCGAGCGGATTTGGCACTATTTTCCCGGGATGCGCCGTCACGGCCCCTCGAGCCGCGGCTGACGCCATATCCGATTGACCCGGCCGCCGGCGATTTCGATGCCGTTCAGCTGATAGCCGAGCGCGCATCCGCCGTCGATGCCGATCTTTCCCGGACCGAACCAGACCTCCGGCGAACCATGCAGCTCTACGGTCTTCGTATGGCCGAAAATGACCGTCTTCCCGTACCTTGCATTCCCTCCGTAGAACGACTCGCGAATATAAAGGAAGTCTCTGGCGGGCTGCAGCTTCCAATCGGCGTACGCCGGATTGAGGCCGGCATGCACGTAGATGAAGGCTTCATCCTCGTAGTACATCGGCAAGTCCTTCAGGAATCGAAGATCCTCGGCGTAATGTTCCCGAATATAGCGGCAGCAGGTCTCCTCCTCGTCTTCAGAGGCCGCGACAATACGGCCATAGTAGCTGCTCAGCGTTTCCGCGCCGCCTTTCTCCCAGAATTTCATCTTCTCTTCCGCCGAGGCCAGGCCGGCGACGACATTCACGAATCGGTTGTCGTGGTTCCCCTGCAGCGCCAGCGCCCCTTCCTGCCGGACCAACTGGCATACGTACGCGACGGCCTCCTTGCTGCGGGGCCCCCGATCGACGTAATCGCCGAGCAGAATCAGCTGATCGCGCTCGGGCCGGAACGACATCGCCTCCAGCAATAACCGTAATTCTTCGTCGCAGCCGTGGACGTCGCTGACGACGAGCGTGCGCTCTTTAGTCATGGAACAACGCTCCCTCCGAATGGTTAGGACTAACGATAGGGTTAGGCGCGTACGATAACAATAGGCCGATGCAATGAAAGATGATAGATTTCCATGCTTTTCGCGAAAAACGCGACTATTCTCCCTGAAAGAATCGGCTACTTCTTCCATGTGCAAGCCGAAAGTTTAATGCTACAATTTTCTCTATATAGGAAATAGATCGCAGCTTCCTGGTTAATCGGCAGTATCCATGCTTCCCAAGCAGAACCTTAATGAGGTGTCGCATGAGCGATCAGATCACGCAATTAAATCAACTGTTAGAATCAGCCGGCAGCGGTCATGTTCTCTATGTGTACGATGAACTTGACGCGTACACCCGGCAGGCCGTCTCCTTCATTACATGCGGCATCGAACAAGGCCATCAAGTGTTATTCATCGATAGACAGGATCGCTATGACCGCATTTTCCGAATGCTGCAAGACGGCCAGTCCGACGCACAGCTTGACCTTGTGCGCTACGTGAACAGCCTGGAATTTTACCGGGTACGAGAACCGTTCTGCTGCGGCATGGTGCTGGAGCAGTATAAGGACCTCCTCGTGCCGCTCAGCGCGGGAGGCATCACCTTCCGCTTATGGGCACACGCCGAGTGGCCGGAGAATGCGGAGGCGCCTGGCGAGCTTGAGATGTTGGAGCACCTGGCGGACTACAGCGTCACGACGCAAGGCTTCTCGGCAGTCTGCTGCTATAACGGCGCGCAGATGACCGCGACCCTGCAGCACAAGCTGCTGCGGCACCATGCGTATTGGCTGACCGACCAGGCGCTTGTCGTATCTCCGTTGTACGCGAAGGACGCCCCGTTCTTCCCCCTCTCAGCTCCCTTCCGCATGGAAAGCCAGCGAACCGAGCAGGAATCGGCCATGCGAAAGAAGACGGAAGATCAGCTCCGCGCCACGCAATCGCAGCTTGAATCGTTCATTACCCGCAATCTCGATCCGGTTATCATCTTGAACCAAGACGAGAAGGTGATTCGGGTCAATCAAGCGTTCGAACGACTCTTCGGCTGGACCAACGAAGAGGTAATGGGCTTGAAGGCCGCCGTGCTGCCGATCATTCCGCTGGACCGCCGGTATGAGGTGCCGCGCAACAAGCATGTCAATATGACCGGACGCAACGTCGAGGGCTATGAGTCGCTTCGATACCGGAAGGACGGCACGTCGGTCAACGTCATGATTTCCTCGTTCCCCCTGCTTGACGAGGACGACAACCCGAACGGCCGGGCCGTTATCGTGCGCGACATCACCGAGCGCATGCAGGCGCAGGAGCTGCTGATCCGCACGGAGAAGCTCTCGATCGCAGGCGAATTGGCCGCGGGTATCGCCCACGAGATTCGCAATCCGGTCACGGCGGTGAAAGGCTTCCTTCATTTGCTGCAGTCCGGGGGCACGAGCAAGCAGCTGTATTTCGACATCATGGCATCCGAGATTCAGCGCATCGAGACGATCCTCAGCGAGCTGCTCATGCTGGCAAAGCCGCAGGCGGTCCACTTCCAGTCGCGCAATATCGCGGCGCTGATCCGGGACGTCATTACGCTGCTCGACGCCCAAGCGAATTTGAACAACGTGCGCATCCTGACCGATTTCGAAGACGAGAACCTGTGTCTCGAATGCGAGGAGAACCAGATCAAGCAGGTGTGCATCAATTTCATCAAGAACGCGATCGAAGCGATGCCGGACGGCGGAGAGCTGCTCATCCAGCTGGCGCAAGGCGAGGGTATGCTGCATATCCGCTTCGTCGATCAAGGCGGGGGCATTCCGGAGCACGTGCTCGCCCGGCTCGGCCAACCCTTCTACACGACCAAGGAGAAAGGCACCGGCCTCGGCTTCATGGTCAGCCGCAAAATCATCGAGAATCACAACGGCACCGTCCGCGTCTTCAGCGAAGAGCGCCGCGGCACGACGATCGAGGTGAGTCTGCCGCTGGAGTCCGCAAGCCGGCAATGAAAGTGTTCTATCGTTGTCTTCCCAAAAAAAGCTGCTTCGTCCGCGCTAACCGGATCGAGCAGCTTTTTGCCGTCGCGAGGTTAAAAATCCCCGCCCGGCGCGTGGATGACCTCCATGAAAACCACCCTTCTCTCCCGCCTTTTATAGTAGACGAGTCAAGCACCGGGAAGGATGCCGTCGTCTCGCGCGCGGGATGCCACGCGGACGCTAGACCCGGCCTTCTTCTGCTTGCCCCGCCGTCGGGCCTACGAACGCAGCGAAGGGGCTGCCCGCGGCCGTCTTTCGACGTACTCCGGGAACAGCCCCTTCTACTCTAGCCTTAGGATTCGAACAACCGCTGCTGGAACTTCGCGATCGCCGTATATTCCTCTTCGAGCTTGCGCGAGATTTGGATATAGATCGGCAGCAGCTCGTGATACACCTTCGCGTTCTCCTTAATCGGCTTGTGCGAATGCGTCGCGCCGACCATCGTCGAGACGACGTTCAGGGAATCGATCCGGCCGAGACCATACAGGCCGAGCACGACGGCGCCAAGACAGGAGCTCTCGAAGCTCTCCGGCACGACGACCTCTTGGTCGAAAATATCGGCCATCATCTGGCGCCACAGCGGCGAGCGCGCGAAGCCGCCCGTCGCCTGGATTTTGGTCGGACGTCCGATCTGTTCCTCCATGGCCAGCAGTACCGTGTATAAATTGAAAATGACGCCCTCCAGCACCGAACGGATGAGGTGCTCCTTCTTGTGATGCATCGTTAGCCCGAAGAACGAGCCGCGCGCGTCCGGATTCCACAGCGGCGCCCGCTCGCCCGTGAGATACGGGTGGAACAGCAGCCCGTCCGCGCCGGGACGGACCCGCTCCGCGATCTGATTGAGCAGATCGTACGCGTCTATGCCGAGCCGCTCGGCGGTCTCGACCTCGGCGGAGGCGAATTCGTCGCGCACCCACCGGTACAGCATGCCGCCGTTGTTGACCGGACCGCCGATGACCCAATGCTTATCGGTCAGGGCGTAGCAGAAGATGCGGCCCTTCGGATCGGTCACGGGACGATCGACGACCGTGCGGATCGCGCCGCTCGTCCCGATCGTCGCCGCGACGACGCCCGGCTCGATCGCGTTCACGCCGAGGTTCGAGAGCACGCCATCGCTCGCACCTACGATGAACGGCGTCGTCGGCAAGAGTCCCATGTCGGCCGCGTACGCCGGCTTCAGATCATGCAGCGCGTACGTCGTCGGAACAAGCTTGGACAGCTGACCGGGGGTAACGCCCGCCAACGCCAGCGCTTCCTCGTCCCAGCTCAGCGTCGCGAGGTTCATCATGCCCGTCGCCGAAGCGATCGAGTAGTCGATGACGTACTCGCCGAACAGCTTGGCGAAGACGTATTCCTTAATCGAGATGAATTTGCTCGCCTTGCGGAACGTCTCCTCCTCGTCCTGGCGCAGCCACATCAGCTTCGCCAGCGGCGACATCGGATGGATCGGCGTGCCGGTGCGCGCGTAGATCGCTTGCCCGTCCAGCTCCCGCTTCAGCTTCTCCGCCATCGCCGCGCTGCGGTTGTCCGCCCACGTGATGCACGCCGTCAGCGGCTTGCACTCCGCGTCGACCGCGATGACGCTGTGCATCGCGGAGCTGAACGAGACGAACAGGACGCTTGCCGGTTCGATGCCGCTTTGCTTCATGACGCCGTTAATCGTCGCCAGGACGGCCTGGAAAATGTGGTCCGGATTTTGCTCGGCGATCGACGAGGTCGGCGTATAGAGCGGATAGCCCTCGTTCGCCTTGGCAACGACCGTCCCGTTCTCCTCGAACAGGACGGCTTTCGTGCTGGTCGTGCCGATATCGACGCCTATCATATAGGTGCTGCTCAATGGGAAGACCTTCTTTCCTTACAAGTTCGCTTCCGTTACACGACCGTGCTCAGAAGCAGGATGAAGATAAGGCCGACGACGGACAGAATCGTCTCCATCGCCGTCCACGATTTCAAGGTTTGCACGACGGACATATTGAAGAATTCCTTGACCATCCAGAAACCCGCATCGTTGACGTGGGAGAGTACGAGCGAGCCCGCGCCGGTCGCCAGCACGACAAGCTCGACGTTCGTGCCCGGGTTCATGGCTAGAACCGGCGTCACGATGCCGGCCGCGGTCGTCATCGCGACCGTCGCCGAGCCCGTGGCCACGCGGATCAGCGCCGCGACGAGCCATGCGAATAGAATAATGTTCACGTTCGCGGCCGTCGCCATCTCGCCGATCGCCGTGCCGACGCCGCTGTTGATGAGTACCTGCTTGAACGCGCCGCCGCCGCCGATGATCAGAATGATGGACGCGGTCGGCGCCAGACATTCGTTCGCGAAGCGCGAGACGTCTTCCTTCGTGAAGCCTCTGGCGAAGCCGAGCGAGAAGAACGCGAAGACGGCCGAGATGAGCAAGGCGATGATTTCATGGCCGATGAACTCCGCGAAATGCGTGAACCCGTTCACGCCGTCCGGATCGGCGATGGTCGCGATGGAACCGATTAACATAAGAATAACAGGGAGAAGAATCGTGAACAACGTCATTCCGAAGCCCGGCAGCTGGCGATTTTCGTTCGCGGCGAACTGCTCCGCAAGCTCGGCCGGCGGCGAGACGTCGATCCGCTTGCCGATGAATTTGCCGAATATCGGACCGGCCAGGATCGCGGTCGGCAGGCCGATCAGCAGCGAATACAGAATCGTTTTACCCAAATCCGCGCCGAACGCATCGATGGCGATCATTGGCGCCGGGTGCGGCGGGACAAGCCCATGCACGGTCGAGAGGCCGGCGAGGATCGGGATGCCGATCTTCAGCAGCGGCATGCCCGTCTTGCGTGCGACAGTGAACACGATCGGGATGAGCAGAATGACGCCGACCTCGAAGAAGACCGGAATGCCGACGATGAAGCCGACGATCATCATCGCCCAATGAACGCGCTTCTCGCCGAAGCGGTCGACGAGCGTCGTGGCGATTTTCTCGGCGCCGCCGGATTCCGCCATCATTTTGCCGAGCATGGTGCCCAGACCGATGACGATCGCGATCGTGCCGAGCGTGCCGCCGAGGCCGCCGGTCACCGACTTGATGACCTCCTGCGGGTCCATGCCGGCGAGCAGGCCGAGCATGAGCGCCGAGATGAGCAGCGTCACGAACGGGTTCCACTTGTATTTCGCGATAAGCACAACCAAGAATACGATGGCGACGAGTGTCCAGACGAGCAGCGTCGCGTTATGACTGAGACCGAACAAGCTATCCATGAAGATCCTCCTTAATTTGTTAGCGGCTAACGCTCCGAGGTACTATGCCCTAAGAGCGCTTTCATGATGCGGATTAAAACAAGTATACCTGTCGACAACTTGAGTGTACAGAGAGCCGCCCGAACGCCGCCGAAGCGGCAGTTCGTGGGCTAGCTTCCTTAGGGAAGACTGTGATACAGCGTCGTGCGCGAATCGGCGAAGTACGTCTCCACGACCTCGCGGATCGTGTCCACGTTCTTGGACGCCAGGCCGCTGACGATAATACGATGCTTGTCGATAACGGACGCCAGCTTCGCTTCCCCTTCCGAGAATACCTCGTCGGTCGTGATCAGCATGACGGTCAGCACGATGTGGCGGATGCTTTTCCATAGGTGCAGAATCCGGGTGTGCGCCGCCGCCGTAACGATCGTCTCGTGGAAGGTGAAATCCAAATGCGCGAATTCGACGACGTCGCCATGCTTTACCGCCAGCTCCATCTTATCGATCAGCTGCAGCAGGCTCGCGGTCAGCGCCGTATTGTCGGCGAAAGCGAGCCGCTGCTGGACGAAGCTCTCGATCAGAAAACGCACGTCGTACAGCTCCTCCACGTCAGTGCGGGATAGGCCCAGCACGACCGCGCCCATCCGCTCTAACCTGATAAGCCCTTCGTTCGAGAGCGACTTCAGCGCCTCCCGCACCGGCGAGCGGCTTGTATTGAAGTCGGCGGCGATCCGATTCTCCGAGATGACCTCGCCGGATTTGATCGTGCCGTTAATAATTTGCAGCCTTAATTCGCAGGCGATCGTCTCCCCGAGGGACAGGCCCGCCAGCCATGCAGAAGGATACCGCATTCCATCGACTCTCCTAGTCATCCATTTCGTACGCAGCTATGAACAATATCCTTCATTGTAGCATAGGTGCGGACGCGGATGCCACGGAATCGCGGCGCCGGCGCGGCTTGCGCGCTTCGCCGCAGCTCCATCCATTGCCGGGCGAATGCATGCAGCTCACGCGGCTGCGTCTGCGGTCTCGTGCAAGAGCGGTCGACGGACGGCCTTCACACGGCGGCGTTCGCCTGCCGGTTAATGTCGCCTCGCGAGCCTTTCAATCGGCTTGCTCTACTCGCTGCGCACAACCGCGTGACCGCCGAATTCGTTCCGCAGCGCCGCGACGACTTTGCCGTGGAATGTGTCGTTCTCCAGGGAACGATAGCGCATGAGCAGCGACAACGCGATGACCGGCGTGCTCGCCTCCAGCTCGAGGGCGGTCTCGACCGTCCACTTGCCTTCGCCGGAGCTCTTCATGACGCCCCGGATGCCGTCCAGCTTCGGATCCTTCGCGAACGCGCGCTCCGTCAGCTCCATCAGCCAGCCGCGGATGACCGAGCCGTTCGCCCATACGCGCGCGACGTCTTCATAGTCGAAGCCGTATTCGCTCTTGCTCAGCAGCTCGAATCCTTCGGCGATCGACTGCATCATGCCGTATTCGATGCCGTTATGAATCATCTTGAGATAGTGGCCGCTGCCGCTCTCGCCGGCATACAGATAACCGTTCTCGCAAGCGATGCTGCGGAAGATCGGCTCTACCCTCTCGAACGCCGCCTTGGAGCCGCCAACCATGAAGCAGCCGCCTTGGTTCGCCCCCTCTACGCCGCCGGACGTGCCGGAGTCCAGGAAGCGAATGCCCCGCTCGCCGAGCTTCGCGCCTCGCGCGACCGATTGCTTATAGTGCGAGTTGCCGCCGTCGATGACGATGTCGCCCTCCTCGAGCATGGGCATCAGCTCGTCCAGCACCTTGTCGACGATCTCGCCTGCCGGCACCATGATCCACACGATGCGCGGCTTCGCCAGCGACGACGCCAGCTGCGCGATCGTCTCGGCAGGCACCCCGCCTTCTTCGGCCAGCTGCTTCGCCGGCTCCGGATTAACGTCGTACAAGACGGTCTCGTGACCGTTGCGTAGCAAGTTTTGCGCTAAACTAAATCCCATTTTGCCCAATCCGATTAAACCAAGCTTCATATGCTACCACCCTTTCCGAAGCTTACAAGTATACCTGTATACAAGTATTCCAATGCATCTATAATACCGCTTTCATTTGATTCTGTAAATACGCAGCCGCTTTCCTTAATTTCACAGTCTGCCTCTCTAAACCAGGTTTAATTCGAGTTGGTGCCTCCTGCCCACGCGTTCTACGCCCCGCGCTCGTGTGGTGCGCTGCCATCTGCCGGCCGCCGCCCATACACAAAAAAACGCCGGGACCCGCGCCGCTTCCCGCACGGCGCTCCCGACGTTCCCTATGCCTCTACATGTTACTGCGCTCTTACGCGCCGCAGCACTTCTTCGCTTTCTTCCCGCTGCCGCACGGACACGGGTCGTTCCGCCCGACCTTCGTCTCCGCCCGGAACGGCACGACGACGCCGGGACGCATCGCCGGCGCGGCGGCCATGACGTTCCCCGCCTGGCTGCGCTTGGCCGACAGCTCGTTTGGCGTGTGGCCTTTGAGCGTCCATTGACGGGTATTGTTCATGAGCTCGACGACTCGCTCCACGAGCGCCTCCAGCACGCTCAACTCGCTGATCTGGAAGTGGTTCTGCAGCGATCCGACGACGTCATGCAGACCGATCCGCTCCTGAATGGAGAGCACGACGTCCGCCGCGATATCGTCCGCTTCGTCTTCCTCCGCCTGCAATTGCTGTTCCAGGAATGCGACGAACGCGTTGTAAGCCGGGTTCCTGTCCACGAAATCGAGCTCGCCCGCTTCGAGCAGCTGTCCCTTCGTGAACGCGCAGTACGGAATGTCGCGGCGGGCGTGCTGCTCGTCGAACAGCCATTTGAAATCGTCGACACCAGCGTCGTAGACGCCCATTTCCTCGTCGTATTGCAAATGGCCGCGCTCGACCTCGTCCATGATTTCCGCGTAGTAGTCCGCCGAAGAGATGACGTGCTTCGCGTATTGCTCCATGTATTTGTGCAGCTGCGGCTTCGTTAGCCGGCCATAATAATGGAGCAGGCCGCGCGTCAGCTTCATCCGTTCGGCCGCGGCCGGGTCACTCGCCCCCTTGCTCGCCTGACCACCGCGACTCTGCCAATCCCGCTGCGCCTCCAGCGGCATGACCAGCATCTTCGCCCCTTCGATTGTGCCCGGGAACACCAATCCCCGCGCCAGAAGAGGCAGCAGCGCTACCGCGCGTTCGTCCTCGTACGGCCATGCTCCGCTCCGTTCCATGATCAGCTCGCGGAACAATGCATCGTCACTCGTATCCATTGTATCAAGCACCGCTTGAAAAGCTTCCAATATAGAGGCCTTTGTCGCGATGATCAATTCTGGTTTCGTCTTGCTGCTCAGCTTGGCAACGCCCAACTGCTGCCGGATCGCCAGCAGCTCGTCCTTGGTCAGGCGCGACAGCCCCGCCTCCAAGGAGAACGTAGTCTCGATCTCGCTCCAGCGCTTGATTTCCGGCCGTGCGATCGCCGCCGCTTCCTGCTTCATGCTCGTGCCCATCACGTTCAACATCCCGCCTTATCTTGATTCCAAAAAATTCGCTATCGTCTACCGTACCATAGATCGGCCGCGAGCGGAAGTGGAGGAACCATCCAGCGCACGCGGTTCGCTCCCTTCGCCTGCGTACCCGCCCTCGCAACGAACGGCTCGCAAAGCCGCTCCCGCTAGACACGTTCGCTTATCCGCATGGCACGAGCGCCCGCAAAACCTGCCCGATCGACTCCCGAATGACGAAGCTTGCCCGACTGTCGTAAGGCGTCGCCGTCTTATTAATCAAGATGAGTCCGTCGCCTTCGTATTCAGCCACCAGACCGGCCGCAGGATTGACCGTTAATGAGGTGCCCCCCACGATGAGCAGATCCGCCGCCGCGATGCAGTCCGCCGCTTCCAGGAGCACCTTCATGTCGAGGTTCTCCTCGTACAGTACGACGTCCGGCCGGACGATTTCGCCGCACACGCCGCAGGTTGGCACGTTATTGGGATGATTAAGGATGTAAGCCAAATTGTATGTACGCCCGCAGCCCAAACAGTAATTGCGCAGCACCGAGCCGTGCAGCTCCAGCACCCGCCTGCTCCCCGCCTGCTGATGAAGACCGTCTATATTTTGCGTGATGACCGCGGTAAGCCGCCCCTGCCGCTCCAGCTCGGCGAGCGCCTCGTGCGCCGCGTTCGGCTTCGCGTCCGGATAGAGCATCCGCGCGCGGTAGAATTCGAAGAATTCCTCGGGGTGTGTGCGGAAGAAGCTGCGGCTGAGCATGACCTCTGGCGGGTAAGCCCCCGCTCCGCTCGTCTGATACAGCCCTGTCGCCGACCTGAAATCCGGGATGCTGCTCTCCGTCGACACGCCCGCCCCGCCGAAAAACACGATGTTCGCGCTCGCGGCGACGCGCGCCTTCAACTGGTCCAACTCCATCGCTTTCCCTCCCGTCTCGAGTGCATGCCATTGCAGCGTCGCTCGCGCTGCTTGCCCTATCACCATACCACGTTCGCCTTGGAAAATAAAAGAAAGCGAGCCTTATCCAGGCCCGCCTCTCTCAAGTATTTCGTGTTTTTTCAACTTTCCATGCGCTTTCCGTGCGCATGTCCGGCTCCGGTCGTGCAGCCGACTGACGAAGCATCGCCCACTACAAACGCGGATCCACCGGATCGGACTCCATCGCGAGCGCCGCCAATACGCATTCGTGCATCCGCTCCACCGGCTCTTGGCGGACGAACCGCTCCAGCCCTTCCATGCCGAGTGCGAATTCCATGAGCGCATGACGCTCTTTCTTCCCGCTCTTGCGCCCCTTCAGGCGGCGCAGATTATCCGGCTCCAAGTAGTCCATCCCGTAAATGATGTGCAAATACTTGCGTCCCCGGACTTTGATGGCCGGCTGAACGAGCTTGCCGCCGCTGCGCGTCATGTACCGCTCCGGCTTAACGACGATGCCCTCGTGGCCGTCCGCCGTCATTGTCTCCCACCAGCGGACGACATCTTCCTCGCTCGCCTCATCCGTAATGACCCGGTATTCGGTCGCCATGAACAGCTCGGATAGGCCGGCCAGCTCCTCCGCACGCTCCATATGCCACTGATGCGTCCGGTCGAAGAACGTGCCTCCGCTGTGGGCGAGCAAGTGGAACGGGGCGATCCGCACGCCGCTGAGCCCTTCCACGTCCCAGCAGTACGCCTGGAACGCTTCCTTGAACGTCCGCGCGCCGGCCAGCCGCGCTTCCGTCTCCGCGAGCCAATCGCCAACGTCGCGGCCGCCATCTCGGGCAGCTTGCAGCTTCTCGAGCAGCTTCGCGCGGTCCATCACCGCCGCCTCGCCGACATGCGCGTACTGAGCGGCGATCAGCTCCTTGGCCTTCAAGTTCCACGGCAAAATCTCGGCGTCGAGCACAAGCAGCTCGGTCTCGTGCCGTTCGAAATACGCGGCGGCCGACAAGTCGCGCCGCAGCCTCTCCAACAGCTCGCGCTCGATGGCCGGCTGGAAGAACGGCCTACCCGTGCGGGTATAGACCGTCCCAGGCGTGCGCCGTCCAACATAAGCCTCGGCCGCATCCTCGTCCTTGAACAGCACCACAATCGCGCGGCTGCCCATATGCTTCTTCTCCGCCACCATCGTCGTGACGCCATGCGCCCGGTAATACGCGAACGCCTCGCGGGGATGCTCCAGGAAGCGCGCGTCCGCCGCTACCGCCGGTGGGCTCATCGTCGGCGGGATGTAGACCAGCTCTTCGATCGGCACCGTATAATGCGAGACGGTATCGATCGCGGCTTTGACGAACTCCCCGCGGATGCCGATCGCCCCGCAGCTGTCCGTCTCCACCGTATAGCCGTCGGCCAGCTTCGCCATATTCGGCAGCGCGAACCGATCCGCGGCCCGCAGCGCGAGCGGATTGTCCGCCGCCCCCGAATAATCCCGAGCCGCCTGCACGCTCGCGAACCTTCGCTCCGGGTAGCGAAAGGCCGTCAGCTCGCCGCCGAACACGACGCCCTGGTCGATATTGATCGTAAGCCCCGCCGTCTCCGGACGCGGACGGACGTCGTGCCCCCAAACAATCAGCTCGCCTGACCGATGACCCGTGTGCCATTCCTTGCGGATCGGCTTGCCCTGCGCGTCCGTCCCTTCGGTATCCCCGAATCGGCAGAAGTCTTGAATCCGCTTGGACTGCTTGCCGATAAACTCGTCCCGGATGCCCGCGTGCGCCACGACGACATGCCGAACGCCTTCACGCGCGAAGACCAGATGGGACGGTGCGGCCAGCAGGAAGTCACGCATGCGGCGCTTCCATTCGGCCGCCGCCTCGCCTTGCTCGGCCTCATACCGGGCCAGCTCCTCCGCCAGCTTCTCGTCACCATGATTGAGCGTGACGTCGCGGCCGTCCAAATAACGCGCGATTTTCCACCCGTGGTTGCTGTCGACCATGAAGGCCAGACCCGCGCGGACGTGCGTCTCCCAGAAATTCATCGCTTCCATCGACTTGGGCCCTCGGCTCATCACGTCGCCGACGGACACGAGCTTGCGCCCGTCCGGATGACGGTATAGACCGTCTTCGCTCAGCCCGTAGCCCAGTTTGCCGACTAGCGCCATCATTTCGTCGAAGCAGCCGTGAATATCGCCGATGATATCAATGCCGGCGCCCAGCTCAAGCTGCAGCGGGTTACGCTTGCGCTCGATCCGGATGTCCGCCAGCGCCGCATCCTTGACGATGTAGGACGCGTCGAACGCCTCGCTCTTCAAGCTTCGCAGCGCCCGCTTGAATAACTGCGCCTGCTGCTTCACCCGCTGCCTGCCGCGCGGATGCTCCCGCCAGGCATCCCGCGCCAGCAGCGTCTCCTCCGGCACGTCAAGGGCGAGCGCCATGACGGGGACGTGATGACGCCGGGCGATCTCGATATAGTTGTTCCGGTCATCCGGATACAGATGCGTGGCGTCGACCACCGTCAGTTTTCCGAACCGGCACCGCATCTCGAGCACGTTCTCCAACGCGGCGAACGCCTGCTCCGACACCAGCTGATACGCGGCGTACAGTACATCTGCTTCCAGCTTCGGCCGGCCCCGCCAATCGATGAATTCGTCGTCCCCGACGAGCATCCGGAATTGGTCGGAGGAGACCGTCTCGGTCGCCAGCAGCGCTCCTTCGCGGACGAGCCTCGCAAGCAGCGTTGTCTTGCCGCTGTTCGACGGACCGACCAGCAGCACGATGCCCGCATGCGGCAGCCGAATCGTTCTTCTTGTTTCTTGTTGTTCCGTCGTCATGCTTCCTTCTTCTCCTCTCTCCTTCGGAAGATCGCCATCTGGGTCGGATGGCCGTAAGCTTCGTGCCTCTCGCCGACGCCTTGCAGCTCCAGCTCGTATCCGTCCGTCCGCCACCGCTCGCATGCTTGGCGGAATTCGCCGCGCGTCCATTCGAACCGGTGATCGGCATGCCGCATCGCTTCGCCCATCTCGTATACCTGGTTGTACTCCCGGTTCGGCGTCGTGACGATCAGCGCATGCGGGGCGTATTCGTTCAGAATTGTCGCGATCGCCCGTTCCACGCGGTGTGCCTCGATATGCTCGATCACCTCGCACAGAACAATGACGTCTTTACCGCGCAGCGACTCGTCGTAATAGAACAGCGAGCCCGTAACCGTCTTCGGCACGACGCCTTGACCGCGTTCGGCCAGCTTGGCGAAGCGATCCGCCGCCCGCTTCCGGGCGATGGCCGACGGCTCGACGGCCATCACCTCTTGGACGCCCGCAAGCTCCGCGAGCCGTGCCGACAATTTGCCTTCCCCGCTGCCGAAATCCACGACTGTCCGCTTATGCTCCAGCCCTTGGACGGTTTCGCAGATCGCCTGGTATCGCTGCTCGTTGAGCCGGACCTTCGGCGCAGGTTCGGCGCCGTCCGCGAGCGACGCCGCTTCAGCGGCCGGTTCTGCCGCACCATTCTGTTCCTCTCTTGCCGGCTCTCTATTCGCCTCATACCGCTCGATCACATCCGCGAAACGCAGCGTGCGCTTGACGATCAGCTCCCGCTGCGGATGCGCCTCGAGCCAGCCCTCCCCGTAGCGCTCGAGCTTCTCGACCTCCGCTTCGCCGATGAAATAGTGCTTGTAATCGTCCAGCACCGGCATGAGAATGAACAGCTGGCGAAGCGCGGTTTGCAGCGTCTGTCTTCCGCGCAGCGTGATGTAACGGACCGAGCTGCGATGCTTCAGCGCGAACGGATAGTCCGCCTCGCCGCGCTCCTGTTCGACCTCGTAGCCGAGCGAAGCGAACAGCTGCTCCACGACGGGCTCCGGCAAATTGGAGGCGACCGGCCCGAACGACAGCGTGAGCGCGAACTTGTGCGAGACCCACTCCGCGAACGTTTCTTTCGGCTTGCCGTTCAACGCGGTACCGAGCGAAGGACGGATATACGTGCAGAACAAGCTGCTCGTCACGAACTCTCGATCGTTAATGTACTGCGTAATGTCATAGCTGTCCGGACTGCCCTTGACGAGCTCGATCGGGTCCGGCGACACATGGAGCACCGCCTCCGTCCGCTGCTCGTCGCATACCGTATACACAAGGCGCACCTTAGCCCCTTTTTCTTCTCGTTCATACAGGTTGTTCGGATTTTTGGCGAGCAGATGGGACAGCATGTTCGCGCCCGCTCCGTCCGCCCGGATGATGATTTGCATCCCGCTTCTCCTCCATCTCTTATTGAAATGCTGCGTTTTCCGTTCCCCACGCTTCCCTCAGCGTCCGGCGAAACAACTCGCTCAAGCAGTCCGATTGCCCCCCTCCTGCAACCGGAACGCGAACCGCCGACCGTTCGAAATGCGCGATCCGCTCTTCCAAATAACCGTTCAGCGCCGCGATCTGAGGACCCCGGTCCAGTTCGTCGCCCGCCTTCTTGCGCGACAGCAGGTCCGCAATAATGGCGTGCAGATCGCCGCCCGCCGGTATTTGCGATTCGAACAGCGCGTCGAACGCAATCGGCGGCATCGTCCCGTTCTCCTCGATCCAACCGCACGCGAATATCGGACGCAGCACGTAGAAATACTTTTTGAGCCGCACCTCTTCGTTCTGCAAATACATTCGGAAGTTCCCTCTGGCCATGCTTAGATAGTGATACATGCAAGACTTCGGTGAAAAAGCCAATGGGGACATTCCTCGAATCTGCGAAGCAGCCGACGTTTGCTCCAAATACGGAATAGGCGATTGCAGCCACTCGAGGAGCGGCGGATTGGACTTGCGGAACAGCCGCAGCGCTTTGCGCAAATCCCAGCCGTTTATATCGAGCAAATCGTTGATCGGACGCTCGATGACGTCCCTTTTATCGTCGATCGATAAGTACCAGTCTGTGGACCGAACATAGATGAAACGCACGTCGTAATCGCTATCCTGCGAGGGGAAGCCCCATGCCCGGCTGCCGGATTCGCACGCGTACAGAATACGCACGCCCTCCTCCGCCTCGATATTGCGCAGCGCCTCTTGAATATTTGTTTCGTATGGATGCATGGGGCATCCCTCCTTCGTTCAGATGATGAATCGTACATGTGATGAATTGTTCGGTTGCTAAACTACGGTGGCCGTGGTTGCGCAGTCGGACTGACCGTGAGCCGCGATGTTCCCGCCTCCGATATGCCGCTGTTCCACTTCCACATCATCGCCGATCCCGACCTGCGCGAACATGGCGAAAGTATGGCGAGGGTCAAAATAGCCCCCTATTTCGCCCCGCACCCCATGCCCGAACTCAAATAGCCGCACCAGCTTACTATTTTGCTCCTTAACGTCCGTCCGCACGTCCTTCCTCACGCAATAAGCCCTTCCTCCTGCTCCCTCGGCTTGAAAATGTTCCCGTTTCCCTTCTCCCTGCGCCTTGCTACAATGGAAATAGTTGAAAGATAGAAACGGGGACACGATCGGCATGGCACGCGAAAGCTTCGACAAAGAAATTCAATTCCTCCGCATGCTGGTGCTGACCAGCGGCGCTTACAGCCGGCAGCAGTTCGCCGACCGGCTCGGCATCTCCATCCATACGTTCGACAAGACGATCCGCAAGCTCAAAGCCGTCGTCAGCGCCGTGCACGAACGGCTGCCGGCCGAGCAGGGCAAGGAATTCGCCGAGACGCTGCGCTATTCGTATTACGAGTCCGCCGACCCGCTCCTGCTGTTCCTCTACCGGGCCAAATCCGTCAAAGAGACCGAGAGCTACCGGTTGACCCTGATTGTCGCCGAGCTGGAGTCGCGGCCCCTCACCGCCCTAGAGCTGCTCGATCTATGCTGCGCCGGGCTGCCAGAGGAGCTGGCGCTGCCGGATGAGAAGACGATCCGCAGCGACCTGAAGTATTTGGAGGAAGCCGGCGTCATCGTGCGCGAAGGCAGCGCCCGCCCGTACCGCTACCGGCTGTATACGGAGCTATTGACCGCGCTGTCGGACGAGGAATTGATCGATCTCTACGATTTCGTCGACGTCATGGCCAACACGCAAGTGCCGTCCGTTCAGGGTTATTTGCTGCGCGACAGCTTGAAGAAAGCGCTCCGGCGGAGGGGCAAGGAGCTGGCCGAGCCGTTCCTATACAAGTACCATTACTACTCCCGGATTTTGGACGAAGCGCACCTGAACCTGCTGCTGCAGGCGATCGCCGCGCGGCGCACGATCACATTTCTGTATTTCTCCCCCAAGGCGGGCAAAAGCTACGGTTCCCAGAACACCAACCCGCTGTTCGCCCGCGAGAGCGAAGGTAAGGAAGCGCGCGTGCTGCCGCTTCGCGTCGTCTACGACCATCAATATGGACGCTGGTATTTGCTCGCCCATAGCACCAAGCAGCGCGTCGCCAAATTCCGGCTCGAAGGCATGACCCAGATCGAGGAAGGCGATCCCGTTGAAGAAGCGGATTTCGCGGCCAAGCTCGCCTTGCTGGACGCGCGCACGAAGCAGAGCTGGCTCGTCGATACCGGCTATCCGGTCACCATACGCGCGCGCTTTTACAATCCGGAGGAAGCCTGGAGGAATTTCATCAAAGACCGGGTGCAGCTGCAGGGCCAATGGGGCGTCATTACGGAGGAAGACGAGACGTCGTTCATCTACGAGATCACGGTCAACGGGATGACGGAGATCAAGCCGTGGCTGCGCAGCTTCGGCTCCAGCTGCGAGGTGCTCGCGCCCAAGCGGCTGCGGGAGGAATTCATCGCCGAATGGAAGGAGATCCAGCGGTACTATGAATCTGTTCGAGAAGATGTTTAACTACCAGGTGATGGCGAAGCTCGGCGAGAGCGGCACCGTCGCGCTGACGCGCCACGAACGAGCTTGGCTGAAGTCGATGCTGACCCATCCGGCGGCGGCATCGGCCCTGGCGCCCGAGACGCGCGAGAAGCTCGTCGCGATGTTGGCCGATGAACCGGATGCCGGCTATCCCGCGGGTCTGCAGGAGAAGGCGCGCAGCGTCGAGCGGCAGGTCCATCATCCGCTGCTTCGCCCATTGCGGCGCATTATCGCCGCCAAGAAAGGGATGCGCATCACGTACACCTTGCGTAGCGGCAGCGTCCAGCGCAATGTACGAGGGTTTCCCTACAAGCTCGAGTATTCCATGGTGAAGCGCGAATGGTACGTGCTGTGGATGCATCTAAGACGGCGGGCGTGGATGGCGACCAAGCTGAGCAATATTATGCTGGTGGAATTCAGCGCGATGTCCGAAGCGGCGGCGGAGGCGAATTTGGCGCGCATCGCCACGGTGCTCGCGGAGCGCAAGAAGCAGCTGACCCTTGCGGTCGTACCCGCCTATAATCGCGAGCTGTCACGGATCCTCTACGCGCTCTCCTGTTTCGAGAAAGAGGTCGAATACGACGAGCTGCTGGACACGTATCAGATCAAGCTGGAATTCTCCGGCGACGACAGCGACTACGTCCTCTCCAAAATCCGTTTTCTCGGCATGCGGGTCATCATCGTCCAGGGCGCCTACCATCAGAAGCGCATGTACGAATCCGCGACGAAAGCGCTGGCCCGGTACGGCATCGCGGACGAGTCCGACACCGAACCGAACGCTTCCACCGAAGCACGGGAGGCGGCCGGCGAGAAAGACGCGGGGTAACTCCGCATCCCGTCCTTATCGTCGATCCGTCAAAAAGTTGCATTTCGCCGCTGTATTGACTATCGTTACTGCATAGGCGTATTTCATTTTCATTACCGGACAGGAGAGAAAACCATGACAACCCCTTATCGTTCGCCGCTCATCGAGACGCTCGGCCTGAAGCCGCACGTCGAGGGCGGCTGGTACCGCGAGCTGTGGAAGGCGTCCTTCGACATTCCGAAGGAGGTGCTCGGCGGCAAGTATTCCGGCTCCCGCCCGGCCGCGACGTCGATCTACTTCCTGCTCCATCCGGACGAAATGTCCGACTGGCACGTCGTCCTCTCGGACGAGCTGTGGCTGTACCACTCCGGCAGTCCGCTGCTGCTCACGCTCGGCGGCACGGGCGATTCCCCGTCCGAAGAGACGCAGGAGTTCGTGCTCGGCCTGGACATCGAGAACGGCCAGCAGCCGCAGGTGCTCATCCCGGCCAATGTCTGGCAGAAAGCGAAGCCGCTCGGCAGCGAGCCGGTGCTCGTCTCCTGCGTTGTCGCGCCCGGCTTCCACTACGACGACTTCACGCTTATTTCGCGGGACGAAGCGAAGAGCGAATAGTCCTCGCCACCATCCTGCCAGCATGCAAAAAGCACGCGTTAGACGGCCTTTGGGCCATCTAACGCGTGCTTTTTCATAATGCGACAGCAGCTCCTCACGGAAGGTCACGAACCACGCTAACGCTCGCCCGCCGTCCGCTTCTTCAGCCGAATGGCCGGTTCCCCCACGTAAGCACCGGGACCGCTGCGAATCGTCTCCACGAACCGCTGCAGCTCGTTGGCGAACACGAACAGGTTGGCCCGGTTCTCGAACGCCTCCCGCGTCTCCGGCAGCGGCAGCAGCTTATGATACTCCCTAATGCCGCACAGCATGTCGTGCAGCCGGGACGCTTCGCCGCGGTTGTCGAGATTTTGGCTCAGCAGCTCGACGAATTCGCCCAGCCGCCGTCCCTGCTCGATCGTCGTGTTGATCCGCGAGATGAACGGCAGCATCCGCTCCAGCAGATCGTACTGGCGCTGCTTATGCTCGAAATAATCCGAATAGCTGAGACCCTTCTTCCGCCGGCGGCTGTTCTCCGCGTCCAGCGCGGCCATCCGTTTTCCTTTGCGCAGCACATCGGCCAGCTCGAGCACTTCCTTGCCGTTCCAGACCGCGTCGTTGTCCTTGAGATAAACGGCGATCTCATGCAAAATCCGGCTCGTTAGCCGGTCCGACTCCCGCCGGCAGCTCTCAATTTCCTTGTCGATGCTCGGCATGTACCAGTTGATGATGAGCGCCACGCCTAATCCGATCGCCACGACCATCAGCTCGTTCAGCACGAACGCGTCATCCACGTAACCGTGCATATACACGTGCATCACGACGACG
Source organism: Paenibacillus xanthanilyticus (assembly GCF_042682185.1). Classification (NCBI taxonomy): domain Bacteria; kingdom Bacillati; phylum Bacillota; class Bacilli; order Caryophanales; family Paenibacillaceae; genus Paenibacillus; species Paenibacillus xanthanilyticus. The sequence continues at coordinate 2,016,279 of NZ_JBHUHA010000002.1, forward strand.
ATGCTGCTCGCAATCCCTTCCTGTACGCCGAGCCAAACGCAGAACGGAATGAACGTGATCAATAGAACGAGGAACGTATACGGATGATAGCCTAGGATTTGAAACAGCATCGCGGCGTAGAACATCCCCGAGATGCACGCCATCGCCCGGGTAATCGCCGCCGAATACGACTGCTTGCGCGATTTCTGGATGCACAGCAGCGTCAATATTCCGGCCGCCGAGAAATATTCCAGCCCCAGCGACTGGGCGATCCAGACCGACACGCAGACGCCGAGCGCCGTCTTCATCGTCCGAAAGCCGATGCCAATCTTCATTCCGGTCACCTGATTCCTTTTGTTGTAAATCCTCTTGGTTTCCCCATCATACTCCCCTCTTCGGCATCATGCAAACGTTCTGATTCCCGTAAGCGCCAACCTTCAGGGTGGATACAAGCCAAAAGAAGCGCTGCCCATGGCTTATGTCCTGAAGTTTACTTAACTTCAGGACCATGTGCCCACGGCAGCGCTTTTGCTTCATCCGGTCCTCATTCACCCGGTATAAACCTTCCTAGCAACGCCCCCTTACCGAGCAGATACAGCAGGGCGCATTCGACCTAGTCCATAATGATTCGGCCCGTATAAGCCGGCTTTTTCTTCGTCTGCGTCATGGCCGGTACGGCCGGAGCAAGCGGATACGGCTTCTCGCCTGCCGCGCTTCCCCATCCGTTCGTCGCTTCCTTCGCGAGCTGACCGTTATAACCGTCTTCCCGCGCGCCGCCCGGCATGCCATCCTGTCCGGCACGCCATACCAGCGTAGCTGCTTGCGTATAGTTCAAGTGAAACACCTCGTTTTTCATTAATCGCATCATCATCTATCCAAGTCCGGCTCTCGCGGACCCTCTTCATTCAACACTTCCGCAGGTATTTGATCTGCCAGCCATACTTCGTTCCCGGCCCGATAGAACGTCACGCCGGCTTGCGCGGCGCTCACCGTATCGACCCGAAGCATCGCCAACTCGCCCCGTCGTCGCCCGGCCAGCTCGGCGAACGGTTTGCCTTCGGACAAATGGACGTACTGCCTGCCCATTGCGCGAAGCCCTTCCTGCTTGATTTGCGCCAGCGCCTTCCGGTTCGTCCCGTGGTAAAGGATCGCCGGCGGCACAGCCGCTTCGTAAGCGACCCGCTCGCAGCTATGTCCATACCGCGCGCGGATGCGCCCTTCCCGCAGTTCGAACCGCTGCTTCTCGCACTGGCGTACAACCGCTTCGATGTCTTCCATCGTGACGCCGGCCCATACCGACTGGCGCCTAAGCGCGGCCAACAGCGCATCCGCTTCGCAGGATCCGTCCGCCTGGTTGAGTCTCAGACCGAACTCGTCCGGCGCGTGCCGCAGCATTTTGGTCAACATTTTGCTCAGTCGCTGCCGTTCCTGCTTGTTGTTCATTGCTCTCGCTCCTCTTTCCTCGACGCGTCGATTTGCCTTTGGAGCTTGATCGGGCGCGTCTCGAACGTTGGTCTAGGGAGCCTCGGCCTACATCGCCATGAATCCGACCCGCTGCGTACCTGGATCTTGGAACCACTCCTGTGTCCGTCCTTTATGCAAATCGCCCTTCAACCGCTTCGCGAGCAGCGGCAGATTAACCGCCTTCTCCTCGTACCACACCATGGCGGCCGAAACGTACAGCTCTTCCCCCGGGTGCGGTCTTTCCGACCGTTTTCTAGCGCTCGTCATTCCCGCCGCTTGCATCGGCATCCGTTCATTTCCTCTTACGATCATGATGCTCCTTTCACCGTCGCAAGCGGCTTGCATTTGGCGACCACTTGGGCCAGCCCTGCGCCGACGACGCTGTCGATAATCTGGTCGACGTCCTTGTAAGCTTGCGGAGACTCATCCAGAATGGTCTCCAGCGATCGTTGATTGACGACGATCTCGTCATCCGTGCCGACGCGCATCGCCGAAGCGAACGCGTCCACCGTGATCAGCCGCTTCGTCGCGCTCCGCGAGCGGATGCGTCCCGCCCCGTGGCAGATCGAGTAGTAATTCGCCGCGCCGCCGTTTGCTCCCACCATCAAGTAGGAGGCGGTTCCCATCGAACCCGGGATCAAGGCCGGATGGCCGGTTGCCGCATATGGAGCCGGGTTATCCGGGTGTCCTGCCGGCAGCGCCCTTGTGGCGCCTTTCCGATGGACGAAATACTCCGTCTCCCCGTGCCGCTCTTCCCACGCATAGTTGTGCATCAGGTCGTACAGCGTCTTCGCCTCGAACTTCGAACCGAACACGTCCTTGCACGCCTCGCGCACCGCGTACGCGATGAGATGCCGGTTGACGACCGCGTAATTAAGCGCCGAATACATCAGGTTCACGTACGTCTGCGCCACCGGATGCGCCAGCTCCGCGTACACCAGCTTCGGATCGGCCGTGCCGTATCCGGCGGCTTTCATCACTTTCGCCATGTCGCTCGTATTGTACTGGCTGACCGCGCCGCCCCATGCCCGCGAACCGGTGTGGATCACGAGGACGACCTGGCCGTCGAACAATCCCCATTGCTCGGCGATGTCGCGACTCTCTTCCGTAATCTCGATCGTCTGCAGCTCCACGAAATGATTCCCGCCGCCCAGCGTCCCGAGCTGCCGGTGCGACCGGTGCCAGATAATGTCCGGGAACTTGTTCAGCGCTTCGTCATCCAAATAAAACCGGCTGCTCTCCACATGCGTCAAGGATGTCGCCTTCCGCGGCGTGTACCCGTCCGGGATGTATTTCTTCGGCAGCCCGTGCAGCCCTTTCTGCACCACATGCTCCAGCCGGATGTCCGAGAAATGCCCTCTGGCATGCTCTTCGACCGGCAAATATTTCTCGATCGTCCGCACCAGCTTTCGGCGCAGCTTCACGTCCTGCACGTCCTCTCGCGTCAGGTTCGTCACATGCACGCGCATGCCGCACCCGATATCGCTCCCGACGATGGACGGCGACACATAGCCGTTGTTCGCCTCCCACACCGCCGTCGTGCCGATGCACGTTCCGACCCCGACATGCACGTCGGGCGTGTAGCTCATGTACGCTTGGTTCGGAATTTGCAAATTGTTGTTCGCCATATCGAACACTTGATAATCTAACGCTCCGTACAGCTCATCGCTCGCGTATACATGTACCGTCCCCGCCGGAAGCTGCACCTGCCTGTAAAATGTTTGTTCCATCTGTTCGTAACCTCTCGTTCTTCTTCAAAATTGCCGCGTTGCCGCGCTTGTTTGCTTCCGTCATGCTGCCATATGCAGCTCCTGCACCGATCATCTCGTCTCGATCGAACATGTTCTTCACTCCTCCGCGTAATGGTCGTGCTTTATTTATCCGTAACACGTCCGGCTCGCCTGCTCCAGAATCAAGCTTCGGTTCACTCGACTCCTGATGCGCTGCGTCCGGAAGTTACTCCATCGCTTGCCTGTATGCATTCCGCCGCTACATTCGTTCGTTCATCATTGCTACCACAATTTCGCCGCTGCATCGGCTCGTTCACCATTGCTAACTCAGTTCCAACGCTATACCCGCTCGTTCATCCTTGCTAACTCAGTTCCAACGCTATACCCGCTCGTTCATCCTTGCTACCTCAGCTCCACCGCTATACCCGCTCGTTCATCCTTGCTTCCTCAGCTCCACCGCTATACCCGCTCGTTCATCCTTGCTACCTCAGTTCCACCGCTATGCCCGCTCGTTCATCCTTGCTACCTCAGTTCCACCGCCATACCCGCTCGTTAATCCTTGCTACCTCAGCTCCACCGCTATACCCGCTCGTTCATCCTTGCTTCCTCAGCTCCACCGCTATACCCGCTCGTTCATCCTTGCTACCTCAGTTCCACCGCTATTTCCGATCGTTCACCAGTCCTACCTCAGCTCCGTCACTGCATCCACTCGTTCACCATTGCACCACTATTCCGCCGTTATATCCGCTCGTTCACCATTGCTACCGCAATTGGGCCGCTGCATCCATCAGTTCACTGCTGCTCATACATGACAGCTCCACCACTGTCAGACCTACCTTAATCCATCCCGATCTCCACGTCCGTCCGCCAAAAAAGCACGCAAAAAAGCCACGGACATTCATTGTCCGTGGCTTTTCGTACGCACCCATCACCTACACCCATACGGCACGCAAAATGCGTGCAGAATCGGGAGTCCGCTAGATGCAAAAAGTCCGTGGAGACCAATGAAATGTGTTATTTGCTTGTGCAGTTGTTTTCATACGAGCAAGTGTCATCATGTTCATCAGCCTCCCTTCGTGTAATTAGGTTTATCTTAAATGCTGATCCAAGAACTGTCAACTGGGCAAAATCATTATAGTTGTTCTTGCCCAATGACGTCCCAGCCTACCTGCTGTCCGCTTCACCCATTCGGGAGCCAAGCAGCGCGTCGAGACGCTCCGGCAAATTGCTGCCGCCCGATAGCGAGATCGTCCCGATCTTCTCGCATATCTTCTCCAAGAACTCCAGCTCCTTCAACCGGTAGAGCGTCCGATTCTCGTCCATCAACTTCGCCGTATTGAGCAGGCTGCGGGTCGAAGCCGTCTCCTCCCGGCGCGTAATGAGATTGGCCTGCGCTTTTTTCTCCGCCAGCAGCACCGTGTTGAGAATATCCTTAATCTCGCCCGGCAAAATAATGTCCTTCACGCCCGCCGACAAGAACCGAAGTCCGTATTCGCCGCTCTTCTCGTTCAGTCTCGCCAGCACGAAAGCCGCGACCTCTTGTTTGGTCCGAAGAAGATCGTCCAGCTTAAGCGTCCCCACATATTGCCGCAGCACCAGTTGAAGCTCGATGTGCAGCTGCTCCTCGAACCCCTTGATATCTAGTAAACGTGTGGGGTCGACGATCCGATACTGGCACACGAAATTAAGCCGCAGCGTAATTTTGTCTTCCGTCATCATTTCTTGTCCCGTCAAATCCATTTGCTGCTGCCGCATATCGACGGTCCGCACCACGGTTTGGACAGGACCGCGCCAGAAATAATACCTGCCGGGCGCCAGCTCCCGCTGCAGCAAGTTGTCGTAAAATAAAAACCCTCGTTCGTGGCTCGCCACGTCCTGCACCTGCACATGTACGCCTAGCTTCGACACGATCGCGCGATCGATCTCGCCGGTAAGCGCTGGCTGGCGAATATCCGCCCGCACGAACCGATGCTCGCGCATTCCTTTCCAGAACGCATATCGTCCTGGTCGAAGCACGGCCTTGAACTGTTCATTTTCGTAATGGAGGACCAACTCATGATCGCGCACTTCGATGACTTCAAGCTCCTGCGCAAGTTCCGAATCATGAAGGAACGACTCCAGCGAGTAGCCTTCCACTTGAAAAGCATCCGTCGCCTTCACGACAACGAGCTGCTCGCCTCTCCACTTCGAGTATCGCACTACGCCGGACTTCACCATTTTTATATAGTGCCCGCGGCGCAATACCAATCCGCGCTCATCGGGTTTTAACGCTTGTTTGTTGAACATTATCGCGTCTCTCTCCTTCGTGACGGTATAGCGCGGAGACTTCCCCGGCAACGTTGGCGGAGCTTTGCTTAAGGAGCAGTCATCGCTCACTCGGTCCTCCCCTGTGCCTATGTCTCTCAACAGCCGCACTCCACCGTTGGAAACCCAAGCTTCTCTAGGCGACCTCATCAACGTCTTTTCCGCTTCCGGTATCCGCGAGCCTCAGGCCTCGGTTCCCGTGCCTCGCCTCCTCAGGCAGGCTGGAAATCTCTCGCTATCCCTTTCGAATAATTAGCCGATTTGGAAAATCGGTAGCATAGTACCACACTCGCTCCACAGCGATCGGGAATCGAACCCAGTCGAAACAACGATACCACGTGACAGCATACTTCCACCCAATCGGGCAAAGCACTGCGGAAGGATCCCGACCTCCCCGCCCCGGTTCACCGGCACCTCTGCTTCTCCTTCATTGTCGCTCAATTGATCTTGGCTGAACATGGCAAAAGTATGGCGAGCTTCATGGAATACTGCCATGGACAAGGGAATTGGACTAGCCTGACTACCGGCTGCATGCCATAACGAGAAGAAATGGCGTTATTTCGTTCGTCTTTGCGTCATCGTTAGTTTCATGATTTCACACCTCGTGAAAATGGCGAACGGTCGGTCGTTTTCGGGAGAAATCCTGGTTAAAGGTCTCGCCAGACGCTCTGTTACGACCGTCACACGGCTCCACAATAGCTGGAGATTTTGTGCGGTACGTTCTATTGCGGCCAAAAAAAGGACAGCTCAGGATCTCCTGAACTGCCCTCACCACATCTCGTAATCGCTTAAATGATTCTGCACACTGAGATCCTCATTTACCTGAATAAACAAAAAAAACTCCCTGCATCGCAGAGAGTGTCGACTTTTACATATGGAGCGGGTGATGGGAATCGAACCCACGCTACCAGCTTGGAAGGCTGGAGTTCTACCATTGAACTACACCCGCAATAAAGATGGTCGGGATGACACGATTCGAACATGCGACCCCCTGGTCCCAAACCAGGTGCTCTACCAAGCTGAGCTACATCCCGTTATAAAATGGCGCGCCCTAAGAGATTCGAACTCCTGACCTTTTGATTCGTAGTCAAACGCTCTATCCAGCTGAGCTAAGGGCGCGTATTTATGGAGCGGAAGACGGGAATCGAACCCGCGACCCTCGCCTTGGCAAGGCGATGCTCTACCGCTGAGCCACTTCCGCATAATGGTGCGGTCAAGAGGACTTGAACCTCCACGTCATTGCTGACACTAGAACCTGAATCTAGCGCGTCTGCCAATTCCGCCATGACCGCATATTGAGATGGTGCGGTTGATGGGACTCGAACCCATACGCCCAGTGGGCACTACCCCCTCAAGATAGCGTGTCTGCCAATTCCACCACAACCGCATATAAAAGATAAAAGTGAGCCATGTAGGACTCGAACCTACGACACCCTGATTAAAAGTCAGGTGCTCTACCAACTGAGCTAATGGCTCATACAAAGCTGGATCTAGGTAGGTTCATCATGCTTGAGGAAGCATAACGCCCGTTCCTTACCGCTTGGCTATGTATTCAACAAGCCATTGCCAGTAATGCCTAAGATGCCGTTTTTAAAACTGGTGGAGGATGATGGATTCGAACCACCGAACTCGTCAGAGAACAGATTTACAGTCTGCTGCGTTTGGCCACTTCGCTAATCCTCCATGAAGCTGGTGCCGCCGAGAGGACTTGAACCCCCAACCTACTGATTACAAGTCAGTTGCTCTACCAGTTGAGCTACAGCGGCATATGAAATTGTAAAGGTTATAATGGCGGAGCCGACGGGATTCGAACCCGCGGTCTCCTGCGTGACAGGCAGGCATGTTAGGCCTCTACACCACGGCTCCACATTATAATTTGGTTGCGGGGGCAGGATTTGAACCTGCGGCCTTCGGGTTATGAGCCCGACGAGCTACCGAGCTGCTCCACCCCGCGTCATTAGAAAATCTATATGGTGGAGGCTGACGGGATCGAACCGCCGACCCTCTGCTTGTAAGGCAGATGCTCTCCCAGCTGAGCTAAGCCTCCATATAAAAGTGGTGACCCGTAGGGGATTCGAACCCCTGTTACCTCCGTGAAAGGGAGGTGTCTTAACCCCTTGACCAACGGGCCTTGAAAAATAATCTGGCGGAGAGCGAGAGATTCGAACTCTCGATACGCGGTTAACGTATACACGATTTCCAATCGTGCTCCTTCGACCACTCGGACAGCTCTCCATGAAATGGCTCCCCGAACAGGACTCGAACCTGTGACAACTCGATTAACAGTCGAGTGCTCTACCAACTGAGCTATCAGGGAACATAAACTAAGTTGTAATTGGTGGAGCCAAGCGGGATCGAACCGCTGACCTCCTGCTTGCAAGGCAGGCGCTCTCCCAGCTGAGCTATGGCCCCGAAAAGAATGGTTGGCCTTAGTGGACTCGAACCACCGACCTCACCCTTATCAGGGGTGCGCTCTAACCAGCTGAGCTAAAGGCCATCAGCTATTAGTTGCACCTTGAAAACTGGATACGAAACTCAACACTTTAGCTGTGTTTGTCTAAGCTCTTGCGAACTTAAACGTTTAGGATAAGCCCTCGACCGATTAGTATTCGTCAGCTGCACGCATTGCTGCGCTTCCACCTCGAACCTATCAACCTGGTCGTCTTCCAGGGGTCTTACTAATTGGGAAATCTCATCTTGAGGGGGGCTTCACGCTTAGATGCTTTCAGCGCTTATCCCGTCCGTACTTGGCTACCCAGCGGTGCTCCTGGCGGAACAACTGGTACACCAGCGGTACGTCCATCCCGGTCCTCTCGTACTAAGGACAGCTCCTCTCAAATTTCCTACGCCCACGACAGATAGGGACCGAACTGTCTCACGACGTTCTGAACCCAGCTCGCGTACCGCTTTAATGGGCGAACAGCCCAACCCTTGGGACCTACTTCAGCCCCAGGATGCGATGAGCCGACATCGAGGTGCCAAACCTCCCCGTCGATGTGGACTCTTGGGGGAGATAAGCCTGTTATCCCCAGGGTAGCTTTTATCCGTTGAGCGATGGCCCTTCCATTCGGTACCACCGGATCACTAAGCCCGACTTTCGTCCCTGCTCGACTTGTTGGTCTCGCAGTCAAGCTCCCTTATGCCTTTGCACGCTTCGAATGATTTCCAACCATTCTGAGGGAACCTTTGGGCGCCTCCGTTACATTTTAGGAGGCGACCGCCCCAGTCAAACTGCCCGCCTGACA
>NZ_JBHUHA010000002.1:2030000-2215000 GCF_042682185.1 Paenibacillus xanthanilyticus
GACTTTTGTCGAGCGCAGCCACAACCGCCTCCGGTATTGGTCCCGGGGATTCTTCGAACGACTCGTTAGGGGCGGTCTCCACCGGTCCCTCCGACACGAGGATCGTCACGCTGGCCCCTTGAGGCTCGTAATCCTGACGGGCGATGTTGAGCACATGGGCGCCAATGATGTCTGTGACGGTCTTAAGGATTTTGGTGAGCCGCTCGGAATTGTATTGTTCGTCAATGTAAGCGAGATATGCTTCCCGCTCCTCTTTGGTCTTCGTATAGCAAATGTCGTACATATTGAACGCAAGCGATTTGGTCAGGTTGTTGAAGCCGTGGAGCGTGATCCGTTGTTCGGGCGTCAGTGACATGAAGGAATCCCCCGTTTCGTTAAAAGTCCTCGCCTAATGTTCCCTTGATGTAAGTCCCCTATTCCGATTCCGACGGATGGGGGGACAGCTTTTATTACCCGTATGTCCATCATTGTACCAATCGCTGTTACATATAAGGACAGGTACTGGTGCGATTTGGGCAGGTTTGGTTGGGCGTCTCCGCCAAGTAGGTGGATTCTTCGCGTACACCGCGACGCGGATCGGCTGCAGCGGTTGTCGGACGCGATTCGAGCTAGTTTTCATAAGTAGAATGGTAGATCATTGGGCAGCAGGTTTGAGACGGTCAGGCTATTCTTTAATAGATAAAACAAAGCCTCGCCATGATTGGCGAGGCTTTGTTGCGTGCGTGCGTCGATGCGGCGGCTGCGCTATTTCTTCTCGACGTGTAATAGCGTGACCGTCTTCGCTTGAAAAGTGCCTTGCAGATGCTCGTCCTTGAGCACGCCCAGCTTGAGTAAACTGGCGATCTTGGCCGAATCGGGCCGCGCCAGCAAACGCCAGAGCTGCGGATCGGGGAGCGCCGCGTAGAGCTTCTCCTCGTCGTACTCCTTACGCTCCTGCAGCACTAATTTGGCCCGGTAGCCACCCGCTTCGAGACCTGCCTCCCCCTGCCCGGCGCAAAACCCGGTGATTTCCGCGCGAAGCTCTGCGAGCTCCTGCTCGATCTCCTTGTGCTTGTTCTTCAGCTGGTAATACCGCTTCAACTGTTGATCCACGTGCCCATCACGCTCCTTGGTCTAAATGTATGCGGGATGGGCGGTTTTTAGGCTGGCGGGTTACGGCCGGCGCGTGGATGCGGGTGCCGCGGGTTAGCGTCCGGGCAAGATTGTGGGCGGATTTTAATACCGAACGTGATGGGTCGGTTCGGTCTGCGCTCGACGCTCATATGCGATCAGGTGATCGCCGGCGTAGGTAAAATGGTGCTCGATCGGTGAGGGATGCTTCAACATGTGCGGAAGAAAATGCGGGACGTTGCTCACGACGCCGCGGTTGCGCGGGTGAAAGAGCCAGTCGGGATTTTTCCACTCCAGGATGCCTTCCCGCGTGCCCACCGGTCCTTCGAAAACATCGGCTTCTTGGGCCAGCTCCGCGATAAACGCATGCATACCGCCGTCCCCCTCTTCGCTCGTCCACGTCACGGTGCCCGCATACCGAAGCCGACTTGCCTCTACTCGGAGCCCCGTCTCCTCTTCGATCTCCCGCATGATGTTCGCCAGCGGCGTCTCCCCTTGCTCGAGCTTGCCGCCGACGCCGTTCCACAGCCCCATGTTGGGCGCCGCGTTCCGGTTCAGCATGAGCACGTCGTCCCCCCGCCGGATAAACGCGATCGTATAGCGCAGCATCCTGGTCACGCTCCCTCTGTTATAGATGTGAATCGATCAACTTCTTTATTTGAAAAAAGACGGATTGCTCCGTCTTGGTGGTGGTTGATTCGCGGTTGCGGTTATGGGTTGCGGTGCGCTTACGCTTGGGCGCCTTCGAATGCGAGAATCCGCTCGCGCGCGGCATCGGAGATCGGCGTGCTTTTGCCCGTCTTCGTGTCGATGAGGACGATCGCGCCGCGTCCGCCGGCCTTCAGCTGATCGTTCACCACGAGCGCGTATTCGACGTCGATGGACGAGCGTCCGATATGCGCTGCCCGCACGTACAGCTTGATCGGATCCTTCAAGTAGAGCTGCGCCAAGTACTGGCACTCGAGATCGGCAACCACGGACACCTTCTCGTCGGAGAAGAGCTCGCCGGTCAGCTCCAAATTCTCGAAATATTCGATGCGGCCTTGTTCGAAATACATAAAATAGCTGACGTTGTTCACGTGGCCGAGCATATCCGTCTCGCAATAGCGGACTTTAATCGGCGTATAAAAGCGAAATTGGGCCAACCAGCTTTGCGGATCGGGCTGGATAAAGGATTCTTTTCTCATGACGAAACTCCCTTCGAGTTGCACGATACAACAGTCATTGTAGCAGGCTAGGGGCGCGAACCACAATATGGCTGTTGAGCCCTGGGGAGCTTACTGAATTACCGACGCAACCTGCTGTGCGGCTACGCTGCGATGACCACTTTCGTGCCGGTCGGGATCGCGTCGTAGAGCCATTCGACATCCTTCGCGAGCATCCGAATGCAGCCGGCGCTTACGTACTTGCCGATGGACGAGGGCACGTTGGTGCCGTGGATGCCGTATTTGGTGCCGTTCGTGTTCGGGACGTCGAGCCCCATCCATCGCGTGCCGAGCGGGTTCGCGGGATCGCCGCCGGGGATGCTGCGGGCGGAGTAGTACGGGTTTTTGATTTTCGTAATGATGGCGAACGTGCCGGTCGGGGTCAGACCCTTCGTCTTGCCGCTGGCGATCGCGAACGTCCTCGTCACCTTCGTGCCGGCAAGCACGGACAACTTGTTCTCGGACAGGTCGATGCGAATGCTGGGCGTCTGCGCAGAAGGCGAAGGTTTGGCGGTCTGCGAGGTCGAGGAGCCGGGCTGAGCCGGTTGGGTCGGTTGGGTCGGTTGGGTCGGTTGGGTCGGCTGCGAGTTCGCGGGCTGGCCATCGGATGCAGACGGTTGCGTCGCGTTGGCTGCGGATGCGCCGGTCGGCATGTTCGAGTAGGCGTAGTACGGGTTGGGGATCGCGAGCTTTTGGCCAACCAGGAGCTTCGCCGCTGCCGGGTCGAGGCTGTTGAAGGTCGCCAAAAACTGCAGATAGGCCGCCGGCTTGAAGTAGCGGACGGACAGGCCGTAGAGCGTATCGCCCGGCTGCACGGTATGCTTCACGTTCCCCGTCGGCTGCGGAATGACGAGAACGGCATGGGTACGGAGCCCTTGAGCCGGATCTAAAATGTCGTTGTACTGCATGATCGCGCGGATGTAGCCGCTGCGCGGGAACTGGCGACTGGCGATCGCGTAGAGCGTATCGCCTTTGCGGACCTTATACATGCCTATAAGGATCGGATTCGGGAGGATGAGCGTCGTGCCCGCCTTCAGCCCCGCCGCGCTCGCGATGCCGTTGTATGCCGCGATCCGCGCGTAGTCGTCGCCGCTGAGGTAGAACGTTCGCGCCACGCCAAAAAGCGTATCGCCCGGCTGTACCGTGTACGCTACGCTTATGTACCTTGCCGCGGACGGTCCGGCTTCCGCTCCTGCCGTCGTCCACATGCATTGACCCACCGCGATGAGCATGACGAGCATGCTCGCGGTCCATTTTACCCACTGTCTCACTGTTGATCACACCTTAGATGAAATATGTTCGGCGCTGAGGTTTCGTCAAGATTCTTGTATTTTCCTGCTTGTTCGCGGCCGGGAGCCCGAAAACGAACCTTTGGTCCGGGGCGGCACAATGTGACGGATCGTGGCAATGGGTCTTGGGCGGTGATTGGCGGTGTACCCGAAGAGGTATGGCGCGTGCGAGATGGTGGGATTTTAGGCAGGGTTATTGATGGGCTGGCGCGGGCGTCCGGGGATGGATGGGGATGGCGGGAGTTTGGTAGAGCGCTGGGGTAGAATTTTGCGTGTTAGGGATGGAGGGGATTGCGGGGTTATGGACGTGGGCGGGAAGGCCAGTGTCAGGAATGCGCGGGATGGAGGGATTACGAGACGGATCGGAAAACGAGAAGTAAAGGTGCATGCACGTGCGATGTCCCTCCCCTGTCGTCGCTCGCTTATACGGGGCCGGTGTAGTAAGATGGGAGGATTAGAACGCGAGGATATGAGGTGCTAAGATGGGCATTAGTTTTACCCGCTCTCTGGTCGATCGGTTAACGCGCGAGATCGCGGAGCTTGAGACGACGGTACGGGGACATCAACAGAAACGCAAGAAGACGTTGGGCAAGATCAACCAGCTGCAGCGCGACCAGAAGCTGAGCCAATCGGCGAGCGACTTGAGCAGCAAGATTACGCGAGAGAATAAGCTGCGCAAAGAGATCGAGCAAATCGATGCGGAGCTGGCGCAGATGGCTAAGGCGTTGAAAGAGAAGCAAACTTTGCTGGCGGATCAGAAGGGGAAGAGCGGCAGCGAGGGGTAGATTCCGGTTTGCCGGTCGATTCGTACCCGAGATAAAGGAGCTCCCTAGCTGCGATCGCTGACGGCTGGAGGTAAGCGGCTGGTTACCGGGGCTTATGGGATCGGGGTTACGTAGAAATGAGAAAAGCGATGGCGCATCCAGGTGCCATCGCTTTTGTCGTTTCCAGAATTCGTTATTTCAAAATAATCCGCTGCTGGTCGTCCATCTGTACCGTGCCGCGCTCGAGCGCGCATGCGATTCCGGCTCGCACGGCCTTATCCAAAGCCGCTCCGCTGCGGGCGTACCCGAACGCCCTCACCACTTGCTTGACCAGCTCGTCATGCGGCAGGCTGATCTGCGTGGCGAGCACGTATCGCACGGCGGCGGCGATCTCCTCCGGCGGCAGCTCTTCCGCGGTTCGGCGCAGCGCCTCTTCTTCTGCAACCCGGAAGTGCGCATATTCGCTCGGATCCACACCCGCAGACCAGAAATAGACCGTCCCCTCGCGCTCGGTTCGCTGCTCGCTGATCTGCTGAAGCAGCTCCGTAAACCGCTGGTCGAGCTTGGCGCCGAGACGCGAGATGCCCCAAGCTTGCAAAATGCGCTTGGCCAGCAGCCCGCGGCTAATCGGCCCTTCCTCTTGGATGACCTGCCGGATTTGCTTCAGAATGAAGCCGGTATTGGACGAAGCGTAGAACGCCTCCGTCCCCCACTCTACCTTATCCAGCGCGGCAGGACGGTAAGCTTGCCTGTTCTCTGCCGACGGCCCTGGGTGCGCGGCGGCTGATGGTTCCGGAGAGGCTATTGGCGTTGTTGGCGGTGTTTGCGGTGATGGCGTTGGCGTTGATGGAGCTGCTGATGCTGTCGCTGCGGTCGGCCACGGTAGAAGCGATGGTTTGGGCGAATCGGACGCTGCTCGCGGTTCGGATCGTTCCTGTTCGCTAGCCGCTTGTCGAATCGCCGCCACGATCCCCTCGACGACCTTATCCGCATTCTCCCACCAGTCCGGCGTCCACAGCCGATAGAGCCTCCACCCTAGCTGGCGCAGCACCTGCTCGCGCAAAATGTCGCGGTCGCGCGCGGTGTCGGCGTTCCGGTACATCGGGCCGTCCATTAGGATGCCGAGCTTGTATTGCTCGCCTTGCTCCGGGTGCCGTACGCCGATGTCGATCCGGTAACCCGACGTGCCGACGTAGAGATCCGTCTCATAGCCGCGCTGACGTAATTTCTCTGCAACGCCCCGATGCACGTGCGAGACAAGCGGAATCTGCTTCGCCTCTTCGCCGGCCGGCAGCGCATGCTTGCCTTTCTCCGCATACTCCAGGAACGACCTCAGCCCAAGCACGCCTTGCGCGCTAATCCGGCTGGCCTGCAAATGATGGGCGCGAAGCGTGGAGAAGACGAGCATCTCCTCCCTCGCCCGGGATACTGCGACGTTCAACCGGCGCCAGCCGCCTTCGCGGTTCAGCGGTCCGAAGTTGAGATTCACTTTGCCGCTCGCATCCGGCCCGTAGCCGACGGAGAACAAGATGACGTCCCGTTCGTCGCCTTGGACGTTCTCGAGGTTCTTGATGAAAATCGGTTCCGGCAGCTGCGCGGCCAACTGCTCGAGCTCCGGTTCGCGCGCGAACGCCGCGTCGAGCATATCCTCGATCAACGTCTGCTGAATCGAGCTGAAGGTGACGACGCCCATGCTTTGGCGCTTGGCGGGATGCTTCAACCGGCGCGCGATCTCCGCGATGACCGCTTCGCCCTCGGCGCGATTCTGCTTCGTGCGTCCGCGATCATAATACCCTTCGATCGGGAACCACGTGACGCTGGAGACCGGCTCATCCGGAGACGGGAAGGTCATCAGCTTGTTCTCGTAATAATGGGCATTGCTGAACGCGATCAAGCTTTCGTGACGGCTGCGGTAATGCCAGGTCAAGTGCCGCTGCGGCATGCCGAGCGACAAGCAATCCTCGAGAATGCTCTCCATGTCCTGCAGCACTTCTTCCTCGTCCTCCGCGTCGCCGCTGGATTTGGAGAAGAAGCTGGTCGGCGGCAGCTGCTTCGGGTCGCCCACGATGACGGCCTGCGTCCCCCGCGCCAACGCCCCGACGGCTTGCGCGGTAGGTACCTGGGACGCCTCGTCGAAAATGACCAAGTCGAACTTCGCGTGCTTCGGATCCAAATATTGCGCGACCGAGATCGGACTCATCAGCATGCACGGCGTCAACCGGGACAGCAGGTTCGGAATGCCTTCGAACAGCTTGCGAATCGACATCGCACGGCCGCCGCTGCGGATAGCCCGCTGCAAAATGCCCGCTTCCGAGCTTTGCGCCGCTTCCTTCGTGATCTGGGGCACGCGGGCGGATAGCCGCGCGGCGATCTCTTGACGGGTCAGCTCGGCGAAGCGTTGGTCCGCCTCCTTGAACCGCTTGATCGCCTCCTCGAACAGCTGGCCCGAGAAGGCGCCCAGCTGCTCATTGCGCGCAATGATGAAGTTGGCGCAGGCGCGGTACACGCCTCGGTCGAACGCGCCTTCGATCTCGTCGGTCGCGATCCGGCCTTCTTCGTAGCTGGCCACGAGCGGCTGCAAGCCCGCCTCCACCGCTTGGTCGCGAATGCGGCGCCAAGCGCTCCAGTCGCGAAGCTGATCGAAATGCGAGGACCACTGCTGCGCCTTGCCTTGCATGAAGCGGTACCAGTGTTCCGAGCCGGCGGCGGCCGTCAGCGCGGACCAGTCGGCTTGAAGCAAGCGTTCGAGTTGTTCCTCGTCTGCGGCGATTTCTTGCCCGCTGCGTACGGCTCGAAGGAGTTGGTCCTGATGCGGCTGCATGCCGCTTGGGCCGTTCGCGAGAAGCTCCGCTAGGCGGGTTTTCGTCTGAGTGGCACCGGTGGCGCCGAACGCTTCGCGCAGCGTCCGATCCAGCTCCAGCAACCAACTGCAAGCCGCATCGGCAGCGTCCCAGTCGCCTTGTTCTTCGCTTCGGATCGATGGTCCCAGCAGCGGAAGGATACCGGCGCCCCTCTCGCGGAAAGTTCGCTCTTCCGCTTGCAGATCGAGGATCGCGGACAAATGGCTTTTCACCTCGGTCTTGGCGATCGTCACGCCGGATGCCGCCATGCTCCGAAGCAGCTTCACGATCCGGTTCTGTCCGAGCCATCTCGGCAGCATCCACTGCAGTTCGGTCTTCGTCCATTCCGAGCTGGTCAATTGCGCGTCGAATTTGAGGACCTCTGGCTTGAAAATCGCCAGCACTTGCGCCTTCAATCGGTCCCGCTGTCTGCCCTGGGCCGTCGCGGCTTGCACCTGGGCAACCGTCTCTGCGAGACTAGGCGTCTGTACGAAAGCGGGTTTAATGTCTGGCGTGCGGCTAAGCAAGTCGCATAGTTTGGCGAAAAGCACGGTCTGTTGGCGCGACAACGCCTTGGCAGAGGCGATCCCGAGCAGATCGGCGACTTGCGCAAGAGCGGCTTCGCCTTCGGATAGATGCGCCGCGTACTGGCGGAGCAGCTGCTCTGCCTCTGTTTTGACCGGTTGCGTGTAATTCTTCAGCGTGAGCTCAGACAGCGCATGACCGTGCGGGTTGCCGCACTGGCTGCCGGCGGTCGTCATCTGGGAGACGAGGTCGCTCCATGCCGTCCACCGCTCCGGCTGCAGCGCATCGATCGCGGCTGCGTCGAACTGAACGCAATCCGGTCCTTGCCCCGCCTGCTCGTAGCCGGCGATCGCCTCGAACAGCGAAATTCCGAAATGCTGCTTGCGATGCAGCGCCTCGACATAGCCGTTCAGTTCGTCGCGAAGCGCGGCCAATCGGTCGGACTGCGCGTTCCACCCTTCCGGCGGCAGAATACGGGATGTCTCCAGCACCGCGTTCAGCTGATCCAACACCGCTTTCTTCGTGCTCTTGTTCGAATGCAGCTCCAAGCAAAACGGACCGAGCCCGATCTGCTCCAATCGCCGCTGAACGACCGATAGGGCCGCCATTTTCTCCGCGACGAACAGCACTTTCTTGCCGCTCGCCAGGGCGCTGGCGATCATGTTCGTAATCGTCTGGGATTTGCCGGTGCCGGGCGGACCATGGAGCACGAAGCTCTCGCCACTTCCCGCCGCCTGGATCGCAGCCAGCTGGGACGAGTCCGCACTGATGGGAACGGCGAGACTGGAAGGCGAAGTATGATCTAGTGGTGCCGCGTCGTCCGCCGCTTCTTGCCATTGCAGCTTGCCGGCCATCAGACTCGCCACGATGCGGTTCTCCGCCAGCTCCTGCGAACGCGAACGGATGTCGTTCCACATGACGAATTGGCCGAACGAGAACAGCCCCAAGCACGCGCTCTCCTCCACGTCCCAGCGGGGCACTTGAATGAGGGCATGACGGAAGACGTTGAACACCTGCTTAAGCGCGACGCCCTTCTCGTCCCGGGGCAGCGGATCCAGTCCGCCGATGCCGATGCCGAAGTCCTGCTTGATCATCTCCAGCAGCGTCACGTTGATCTGCGGCTCTTCGTCGCGCGCCCGAATGACGTAGCCTTGGCGGGATGACCTGCGAATGATGTCGACGGGCAGCAGGACGATCGGCGCGTAACGCGGCGCTTCGCTGACGGGGGATTCGTACCATTTCAACAGACCAAGCGCCAGGAAGAGCGTATTCGCCCCATTTTCCTCCAGCGACGTTCGGGCAGATCTGTACAAGTGAATGAGCCGCCGGTCTAACTCCGATGCCTGCAGGTCAGCACGCAGCCGCTTCCGATTGAACTCCTCCCGCAGCAGCAGCGCCAGCGGATGGTTGCTGTTCACGTTCTGGTACAAGCCCGCGCTGCGCGCATTGTCCTGCCAGTCGCTCGGCTTCGCCAGCAGCTGGAACTCCTCCCGCTCGGCCAGCGCATCCTCCAGATCGCCCAGCTGCGCGGTGATGATCGGCACGCTGGATTTGGTCAGGCGGAAATTGAGCAGTCCGTTGCGCAGCGTCATATCGAGCAAACGGCGTTCCCACTGCTTCTGCTTCGTGCCTGGCTGCAGCTGATCGACCTCGATCGGCTTGCCGAGCTCTTCCAGCTGTTCGGGTGCCGCAGTTATTCCGCTGGCGCTCGAGGATGGAGAGGGAGATTCGATCACCCAGCCGTTCCCGCTGGCCGTCCGGATCGGAAGCGGACGAATCGCCGCCGCGCGCGCTCTACGGATATCCACGAGACAATCGAATTGATCCGGATTCTGCAAATGCGCGATCGCGAGGTTAACCGCTTCGTCGAAGCTGGCAGCCGAGCCTTCTACGAACGCCGTCGCCTCCATGACGCAGATCTCGTTGACGCCCGGCGCGAGACGCTTGGTCAGCAGCGAGATATCGTCCTGCACGCTCTCGGCGAACGTCTCCTCCACCAGCCAGACGCCCGTGAACGCATGGCCCGTCGTGAAGACGAGGAGCGGATGCAAACCGACCGCCTCCAAGCACGCGGCATAGAGAAGGGAGAGATCGAGGCAATTGCCCATGCGATGCGCGACTATCGTCTCCGGCAGCCGGACGCGCTGTCCGATCTGCTCGAAGCTTGGCGGTGCGACGCAGTACGCGATGCTGCGGTTGTGAAGAGCGGCGTAAATCGCGGCGGCTTGGATGCGCGCTTGATTCGCGCTTTTGCTCTGGTAGGCGGTGAACGACGGGTTGCCGGTCCACTTGGCCAGGATATCCGCCGCTTCCCGCACGATGCTCGCGACGTGCTGGTGATTCGGCGTGACGAAGGCGGCGGTCATCTCCGGCAGCACCGCGAGTCCGCTCCACTCATCGAAGGCGAGAACCGTGATGGTGCCGCGTTCCTCGTGGATGAGTTGATTATCGGATCGTACGGTGAGGGTGAGCGTTCCCGTGACGCGCTCCGTCAGTTCCGCGAGGAATTGCGCCGACATTTGGAGATTCACGATGCCCAGATCGATCGGCTGCCCCGCCGGCAGCACGTCGATGGACTTGCTCCATTCGTAGGCGAACGCGGGCTCCGCGGTGAGGGTGATCGTTAGGTTGCGTAGATCCGCCTCCGTTCGATTGGCGAGCACGATCTGCCGCACGACGGGGACGTGATTTTGCTGCATGGCGTAGTTGACGGTCTCGCTAAAGGACCATTGACATTGTAAGGCGCTGTTCAACAATAAAGCCTCCGTCCTATGTAGAATCGATGCTTCTATCATAGCACTATCCTATGTGGGCGCGCGCGGGGATAGGAGGATTGTTGGGAATTTTGTGGGATTTTGGAGGGGTGGTGGTTGGATGGCGGGAATGTGAGGGTTTGGGGAAATAGAAAAGCGATGGCGCTTCCCGGTGCCACCGCTATGTCTGGTTATTTTCTTACGTAGTAGCGTTCCCAGTCGCGTAGGGTTCGGGGGACTTCACGATTGTCATTCGGCCCATACCGCGGCCGGTGTCGCTACTCCCTCTTTAAACAAAATCATTAATTAATTCAAATATCACAAAAACTAAGCTTGACCCATTTCTTTTTTAATTAGTTGGATTAAGTAAAGTGCGCTCTCCTCATCAAATTGAATCGATTGACTAATCTTCCCCAAAATCTCTCTACTTTCTGTGCCGTATGTATCAATCTGAAAGTATTTTTTACCACATTCATCTGTGAAAACCGAGTATGTCCCTTTCACTATTTGATGTACGTGAACTCTTGTTTTATCTGTCTTTGTCATATACCTTGTAGATAATAAGGCCACACCAACACCACCATTCTTTAGGTATTAATTAATGTCAACTCGACAAATATTGCAGACAATACATCAATGTATTGTGTCAGCCTAGAATATCATCTTTGTCTCTAGAGTTAAAATAATCACAATACTGTGCTAATGGACATTCTTTCGAATGCGGCTTCTTAGCAATACATACTAGCCCTGCAAAGTCTAGAATAGCTAGATTTTCTGAACGTGTACTTTTAAATCCTTTAAAATGATCTCTAATTTTAGATGCTAAAACCTTATCCACTCTAGGCCTTGTATTATTTGATGTATATCCAAAGAACCTTGTAAAGAGACGAATTACATTAGTATCAATTGGAACAACAGGTTGCCCGTATGCATAACAAAGTATTGCATTCGCAATATAGTCACCTATCCCAGGGAGTTGTATTAAATCATTATAATTACTTGGTACTTCTCCAGCGTGTTGAATACAAATTTCTTTCGCTGTTAGGATTAATCTCGTAGCCCTATATTTCAACCCAAGAGGTGCAATAATATTTTCAAGTTCAGAAACGTCTGCATTTGAAAGCTTTTTTATGTCAACGTATTTATGAAGAATTTGTTTGTACACTTCTTCGACCTTTCGAACATGCGTTTGCTGAAGCAGGAATTCCGCAACTAAAATATGGTATGGATCATTGGTTGTTCTCCAAGGATACTGATGTCGTCCATTTTCTGCGTACCAATTAAGTAACTTTTCCCAGAATATTTCATTCACACAAATCACCATGTTTAGTTTTCATGTATTTTACCCATTTTATCGAATACATAATTACAATACATGTATATCATGAAAAATAAAGCACTCAATACGGTCCTGATTGGACCGTATTGAGTGCTTACCAAAACACACTGAAAAGGACTATGGGCACATTTTATCTTTATCTCATTATAAAAGATCGGAGCTTTTCGTATCCTTCTTCTATTCCTAAGTATTTCAAGACTTGTTCAGCTACCGCTCTCCCTAATAGTGGCGGAACAGCGTTACCAATTTGTTGATACTGAGAATCTTTTGCCCCTTCAAAAACAAAATCATCAGGAAAAGTTTGAAGACGTGCAGCCTCACGAATACTGATGGCTCGATTTTTTCTCGGATGAATCCACATCGACTTCCGAGCGTTCAAAACCGTACCAGAAGGTGTTTTGTAGTTTAGTCTGAGATAGACTGTGTTTTGTGTCCTGCCAGGATTAGAATAGGTTTGCTTATACGCCTCATCTAAATCATGAAAGTTCTGGCCTTGCTCTAAAACTTTAAATCTTTCCAATGCCGTGTTAGTCGTTTCAGTCATAACATGATTTCGAAGCTTATAAGTAGCTCCACGCAAATACTGAAGAAGGGGATTGCAAACACTAAGTAGCGGTTTATCAATTGGTTTATCCTCTTCCATTATTGTAAATGGATCAAGATCTTCTAGATCTGCTATTGCTTCTTCCACATTATAATAAAGACTTGGCTCCTTTATAATTGACTCTGGTAGTACTACAGAGCCCTCTCCTACGAATGATTTTTTAACTCCGATAAGAATAAGGCGCTCTCTAAGCTGAGGTGCCCCAAAGTGAGCTGCATTTATAATACGATCTTCGTTAATTACATAATCAAGACTCTTAAACTTAGATATTAAGTAACTCATCACACCATATGTCTGTACTTTTACACATACATTTTTATGATCTGACAAGATATCAACTATCACAATAGAATTAGCTTGAATTTCATTCATTTTCATTAAAATCTTTTGAATTTCTATGATCTCATTTAATATTAAAAATAGATCATTACTGGATGAATCACTATACTCTTCACTCAACAATAGATCCCTAAGTTTCATCCATTTTTCTTCATATGCAGTACTCCAGTAACTATTGTGCTGTTCATTCCAATTACTAAGTGCTTTTTGTAAATCTTTTTTTGCTTTAGCAATATAAATACGAGCCTCTTTCTCTTTTCTATTGATATGGCTAATTTTAGAATATAGATACTTGTCATTAATGATAAACTGTGATAAATCCAATTCCCTTTGAATACTATTTTTTAAAAATGAAACCAGCTGGCTCGTTAAACTATTATGTTTCCCTAGAATAACCTTATTAGGAATTAGCTCAATTCCTAAATCCTCTACAATCTCTTGCCGATCTTTTAAAGAATACAGAAACTTATGTTTTTCTGACCTCATAGCTTTGACGTTTTCCATCACAAAAGCGTCTGGATTTAGTTCTTCAATTGCCCTTACATATTCTTTAACGAGCTGATTATTGGTTGAAATCAACTCTGACTTTTGCCTGTTTGCATTTGAGAAACCCTGACAGGGTGGTCCACCGAATACAAGATCGATCTTCTCATTTTCATCTTTCAATTGTTGAAAGTTAACTTTTTTTATATCTTTAAAATATTTTATAGCTTTACCGTCATCATAAGTATGAACGAATCGACAATGATTCCTTTTATACGTTTTCTGAGCAGATTCATTGTTTTCCACAGCAGCAACAATTTTAACTTGTCCTGTTTGCAAAAAACCTAAACTTAGTCCACCAGCCCCAGAAAATAGATCCACCGCCAGCAGTTTCTTATTCTCCATGTAAATACTCCCACCTCTTAATCACGAACATCCGTTCCACATATAAGCAGCTTATCATTTCAGATAATATTTTTCAAGTGGTAAGTAGTGCAAATCAATAGAATACAACATTTCAAACAATCATTCCACATAAAAATAACTCCTGCCCTCTTTTCTTGGCAGGAGTATGAAATAAATTATTTATTCTTGAAAGAATACACTCAAGAAGGCTCTGTAACTATACATTCTAATATAAGAGTTCTGCTTTTCTTTTCTCCAAACCTATTCCTCAGTTTATTCCTCATTGTATCACATCAAGATATCAGTTTTTTCTTTACCACCTTTTCGATGGCAGCGGAATCTAGTAAATCCACGATAGCCATTCCTCCAGCATAGTTGAAATGTTTCATTAAGTCCCGGAATCTATCTCGATTATAAAAACTAGGATTCTCTTTCTTAATTTTTGCAAGAGTATCTAATATAGTTCTTGTAAACTCAGTGTTCCTAGAGAAATTTCGTTCTGCTAAATTTAAGGTAAGATCAGAATTGTGAAGCAAAATATCTGTGAGCTCCCAGGGATTAGCAAGGGATTCGTCATACGTCATATAGCCGAACCACCACAGTCTGGCAAGACCATTTCGCACCGGAGCTTTTTGACCTGAAAGGAAATATCTAGTTTCAACTCGTTTCGATGGACTACTCTTTTTCTTGCTCTGCTCTGGATCGGGACCATCTTCCTCTTCGTCATCATCCTTTAGCTCAACTGGCCAGCGGGATCGCATATAGTCCCAAAATGTTGAATGAGTCAAGAACGCCCAGAGCCTTTCATTTGAAGCCTCTGCGGGAGTTAAATGTTTAAGAGCGCCGTAAAGAGTACGGACATTCTCCAAATCATAATGCACAGGTCGTTTACCATTTGTGCGGATAGAGTTCTTTAATTGAATGTCCGGGATAAGTAGATTTGATTGTACTGACAAAGAATCATCAATCCAAGACTCTCTCTCTTCATACTTTTTCGTTTGAACATGCTCCAATACTCTCAACTTCAGACGTTGCAATCCATTCTCAGTAAAGTAACGAATTCGCATTAATCAATTCTCCTCCATTTCCATCAACAATTTTAAGGAGGGTCCCAAAGGTTTGCCTAGCAATTTGTGCGCAATGCTAATAGAAGTATCCTGCATATTAATGTTTTTCTTTTTAATCGAATTCATAATTACGGCATACCACTTTTTGTTTGTTTCATTCTCACTAACATTCTTTGATTTTATCATCTCAATTACGTTTACAAGAACGGGCACAACTGCCATTAATGAATACATCGGTGCAAACGCCTTATTGTTACTGTTCAATAGACTTAGGTTATTGAACTCTTCTTCCGGTAGATATATTGTTATTTTATCTTCATCTAGAGTAAAGTCGATGGGGTTTGAACTGTCCGGTAACCTTTCAAACATAAACACCGATGATACCGGTCGAAGCGAATCTTTCTTTTTTACGGTTATCAAGGTCAACGGTTCTGCTACAGCTAAGATGTCACCTCGGCTAACTGAAAATGGCTCGTCACCATACGCTTCGTCAAATTCGTCACTGGAATACTTTTCAATATCCTCAATTGCAGCAATAGCAGGGCATACATCGACATGATTTTCCAGCTGATCAGCTGGAACAATAAAGCTCATAGTTTCATCATTCGAAGTAAAGACCTTACGATAACGAGTATGGCCGCATTCAAAATGAAGAAGATAGCAAGCCTGTCTTTTATGAATCATTTTTTTTAGAGTCTGGCTCGTTGTATTAAAAACTGCAGTAAATCGATAGAAGTCACCTTCAGGTTCGGATATTAGTTCAACTTCATATTTGTGCTCTCCAAACCCATTGAAAAAGTCACATAATACCGGATGTGGGAAATACCTGTGTTTAATTTGCATAAAGTTTCACCCTTATTGCACGTTTTTCCGGATCTACAAGCGAAAGCTCTACCGTATATTGTTGATTAGCTTTCATAACGATGGGTCCAATTTTCATTTGTCCGTGTACATCTATCACTTCTCCGGTAACTTTGTTCTTGGCCGATACAATTTTGGCTTGCTCTGAGGACTCTTCTCCCTCAAACAAAAGACCCAAATATGCTTGTCCATCCGTTTCAGGAACAAGTACAATATAATATTTACCAGACCGGTAGTACGGCAGTTGTTTCTTTAGTTTTGGTAGTGTAGTAATGCTTTGAATTTTTTCACCCTCAGGATTCGGTTGACTATTAGAGTTCCCGCCAGTCCGCCTCTCTTTTTCACCTCGTCCTCCACTTCCACTACCATGTCCAGCTCCCTTACCTCTACCATTCTCTCCTTCATTATCCCCACCGTTAGTACTTGCACCACCGTGCTTACCTCGGTCTGGTACATCGAAGTCATTCATTGGATCTTCTGTGCCTGTCATGTGTTCTTCTTGAACTATATAAGTTGCTTCTTCCTTTGAAATATTTTTTTTCGGGCGGATAATAATGGATTCTGGCGCATTATAATTTGTATCCAGGACATTACCAGTAGAGGATAAGATAATGTCATCATTATCATCCGCCAAGTACTGGCTAATCCCTTCAAGGTCAAGAGTATCCCCAGTATTTTTTCTGACAAGCGTTTTAATTTGATCTGAAATCCAGTCATACATATCGGACAATACTTTACTAGCCCCTCGTTCTTTGGCCCGACTTGCGATCCAGTTATCGTGTTTGGGCGGCTCCATTTTTCGAAGCAGCTTGTTTATATCGTCACCACTGGCAATAAAGACCCCGGAAAACTTCAAAGGGCTGCGAAATTGTCTTTCCCTTATCAGCATTCCTGTTTTCCGGAACATAGCAATTGTATTATTTTGATCTGGTCCGAGCTTTAAATAGAGTGCAATAGCTCCTCTATTACTAAAATTGGCCTCTGAAAAATAAATGATTTTACTGGTGAAAGCTTCGAAGTATGAAAGAAGCTTAGGATTATCCTCTGAGAAATATTCCTCGATTAAACCTTTGATTGTCGTATTATCAATCACAATATTGCCGGCATGAACAATCAGCTTATTTTCCATTATCGCGACAAAAAAGTTTTCGACAACTGTCTTAATAGTGATTTCTTCCCAATTCCCACTATTCTTAAATCCTGCGATAAAAATATCTGTACCTATCTCTTCTCTCATAAAAAAGGGATGTGGGTTGTACTCTGACACCGGAAGATTTCCGTTTGGGTTTCCAAAAAAAACCTGTCCCCCTAGTTAATTGCTCCTGCTCATTATAATGGGAGACCAATCTCGCGGAGCCCTGAAATGCTCTTTTGTTTTCCAAGTCTACAGTGTTGTAAAAGACAGTACGTAACATGGAGCATTCAAACGGTGCCGCTTTCCCTATACCAAAAGAACCCCCGTCATCATCGGCTTTATTCGAAACACCAACCGCTTTGACAAGCGCAAACCACTTCCCCTTAAGGTCATTGTCTGATCCCGATAACCCAGTCGTGTTGTAATCGCTAACTTTCATAAATGGGATATGATCATCCTCAAACACCTTTAGAGCTTCGCGAAAAAAGTTTATCTCGTCCAGATGACTTTCTGCGAGCTCAGCAAACTCTAGACACCGCTGCAAGATCTGCACAAATTCCTTCCATTCAGGGAACATACTCTTTAGCAAGAACTCACAGTTGTATTTAACTATTACAGGCTTTGAATCCGAGATTTTAGCATCTATTGCATTTTGGATTGTTTCGCGAACTAATGATGCAGGACTGCCCGCAAAAGTTTCAATTCCAGCGTCATTTAACCCTTCCCGTATTCCCCCATCATTTAATGGAAACTTCCAACTAGCCATTAGAATGCCCCCTTATATTTTATATTTAGTAGTTCTCATACTAGATAGGGCTAGTTTTTTTTAAAGGAGAAAGCCACATCTTCAGATGTCTCCTCGCTTCTAAACTTTGACTTCATGTTCTTCAATTCAGACTCCAAAGCTTCTATAATTTGTTTAACATGTGCTTCCGAGTAATCATAATTCCGACGGTTAGACAAATTACCAATAAGACGTATTTTCTTTATCGCTTCAGAAACTCGCTTTTCCGCTAATCTTTCAAAGTTACTTCGTTTCTCCAAAGGATAAAACCCCCTAATATTCTGAGATAATATACCAGTATTTAACCACATACAATTCACAAAGTCTACTACAAATTAAAATTATAGTTTCATATTATCGAAATATAGTTCCTTATATACCATACAAGAACCACCCAAATCACATTTGTGCTCAGATTCATTTTCCCGGCATAACCATTGATTGATAGTGTACATCCTACTCCTTTTGAAATTTCATTACCGCATTTCATAAAGTATTACGAAGCTGGCAGCGTTCGCCGATTTTCACCAGCGCCGTGCCGGGGGTATACTAGAAGTAGCAAGGAACGACATATTCTAACGATAAGCGGTTCCTTATGGCGGGGAGGCGAATCTTATGGAGGCCAGCATCACGATCAATCGCACGGTCCTCACCGTGGTCCGGGGAGATATTACGAAGATCCCCGCGGACGTCATCGTCAACGCGGCCAATACGAGCTTGCTCGGGGGCGGCGGCGTGGACGGCGCCATTCACCGAGCCGGCGGGCCGGAGATTCTCGACGCCTGCAGGCGTATCCGCGCCCAGCAAGGCGGTTGTCCCGTCGGCGAAGCGGTCATCACGACGGCCGGGCAGCTGCCCGCCCAATATGTCGTGCACACGGTCGGTCCGGTCTGGAACGGCGGGGATGACGACGAGGCGGAGAAGCTCCGCGACTGCTATCGCAATTCGCTGACGCTAGCCATCGAACATGGCGCGGCCAGCATCGCGTTCCCGAACATTAGCACGGGCATCTACAGCTTCCCGAAATTGCTCGCAGCCGAGATCGCCTTGGATGCGGTCGCGGAATATCTGTGCGAGCTGGCGGACGATGCGCCCGCGCCCAAGCGGATCATTTTCGTCTGCTACGACGCAGAGAACGAGCTGATTTACCGGGAGACGCTGGGGAATTGCTCGTGATGGATGACGCGAGTCATTGCGTTCTCGTATTCCAAACACAAAAAGCACCTGCCCGCAGCAGGTGCTTCTTCTTGTGTCTGCCTATCGCTTACCGTCCGCCGAGCGTGCTCCACACGCCCTGCAGCCACGCGTCGAACTCGTCGCCTTTGTCGCCTTCGTACGTATCGTAAATGTCTTCGCGCATCCGCTTCAGCTTGTCCTTGAATTCCTCGTAGGAATGGCCGGCTGGAAGGCTCTTCTTGACGCGCAGCAGCACTTTGTTCACGCCCTTAAACAGCTCGCCCTTGCGGCGCGCCGGCTTCTGCGGCGATTCGCCGAGCAGCTGCAGCTGGCGGTAAGCCGCCTCCTGCACCGCGTACACCAGATCATTGTTCATCCGGTGGTTCAAAATATCCATGATCTTCGCGTGTTCCCACTTGCCCAGCTCTTCCACCGCCGACAGGCGCTCGCGCCAGTTGGACGAACGGTTCGCGGACGTCTTCAGCTGCTCGTAGTTCTCCGGCAGCCCAATTGTAATTTCGACTTGGCTCATTGTGTGCTTCCCATCCTATCTATGGATTCAAATGTCGGCTATCTGTCTTCGTCACGATCGCGCATGAATGGCACCATGCCTGTCGCGCCCGTCGC
Source organism: Paenibacillus xanthanilyticus (assembly GCF_042682185.1). Classification (NCBI taxonomy): domain Bacteria; kingdom Bacillati; phylum Bacillota; class Bacilli; order Caryophanales; family Paenibacillaceae; genus Paenibacillus; species Paenibacillus xanthanilyticus. The sequence goes on from NZ_JBHUHA010000002.1 coordinate 2,049,307, forward strand.
GCCTCTCGCTTCAAGCGATCTGCGCGTGCTGCCATGCGTCAGAGGCGATGCTTCCGACGCCGGTCTCTCGCGCTTGGCAACTGCCGGCTTGGCCGCTCCGGCCGCCCGCTTCACGCCAGCGCCCGGAGCGCCCGCCGTCTTCTTCGCGCCCGCGGCTGCTGCCCCGGCCGACTCGCCCGCCTGCTCGCTTCCTTGCTTCGTGCCCTTGCTCTTATAAGGCTTCGGCGCATTCGCCGCCTTGTTCGCGCTCTTCTGCCAGCGGTTCCAGCCCTTCTTGCCGGTACCTCGGCCCGTGCCTTTTGCTTTGCTCAACTCATCACTCCGTTATGAACTTCCATATTGCGCGCCGCTAGGGGCCATTCCTTACTTTACCACAGGAATCCGCTCTCGCAAGCCCGATCGATCGCTATATTGTCCATTATAACACGTCGAGCGGGATTTTAACGGAAACGAAGGGACAACCCGCTGCATGCTTCCGCACAAACGAAAAACCCCCGCTCTCCCGCGGGGGCTTCCGAACGCTCGCAATGCCAGCGTTAGTTATTCAAATCATCGTACATCGACCCGACCACGCTGACCTTGATCTCGTCGAGCGGCTTGATGCCGACCAGCGTGCCCAATTTGCGATAGGCATGCGGCTGCTGAGAAAGTTGGACGTCGCCGATCCACGCCTTGACGTAATACTCGCCGTCCGGCATGCCCACGTTCGTGTACACCCGCAGGTTCTGCGGATTGATCGCGATCGTGACGGTGGTCTTCTCCGTGATTTTGTAGATGTGCTGGCCGTTCTTTACAAACTCCTGGTACTTGAAATACTGGTCGCTGCCCGACGTGCCGGACTCGCCATAGCCTTCCAGGATGTTCTTCCAGTACGGATGCGTGGAACCCGCGCTCGTCTCCGCATGCTCCAGCTCGACGACTTCCTTCTCGTAACGGGAGCCGTCTGTACTGCGATCGCGGACGGTGAGCAGCGTCATCGCATCGACGCCCTTCGGCGCGGCCGCCGTCAGCGTCGCCGCCCGTCTGCCGATCTTCTGGCCTCTCGCCGGCAGCGCCTCGTTCGCGAGATTGACGGCCTGCTTCTTGTTGTTGACGAACATGAGGTCCGTCTCGTAGCGGAAGGAATCGATCACCGCATCCACGAGATCCTTATGGTCCTGCGTGTCGTCCCGCGTCGTCTTGTATGTGACGGTCTCGACCGTGAACGTATACTCGCCCGCCGGGTTGAAGTAGTACCCCGCCTTGACCGGGTATGCATGCTTCTGCAGCTCGCGGTCCGTCGCGAAGACCGCCCGGTCATACTGCGCCTTCACGTTCTGCTTCTTCGCGGCCGCCGCGCGCGACGCTTCGTACGCTTTCGCCTGCGGGACCGTCTTCGTCCACTTGATGTCCCCGGTCGCCTGCTGGGTGAACGTCCGCTGGAATTGCCCCGGCACGTCCGTCCAATTCGTCAGCGAGCCGTCCGTCGCCTGGTGGGCCATCCAGCGGATGACATTGAACTTATACGGCTCGCTCGTCCACCACAGCTTGCGGGTCAGCGACGTAATCGCGTTCGTGTCGATCTGGTCCTTGTAGTCCTTGGCCGGCACCGTCGTACGGCCGTTGTAGACGTAGACGTTGATCTTCCGCTCGTCGACGCCCGGCGTGAACGGCGCCGACGTCGAGCCATGCTCCCGCTTGGTCTCGCAGGTACGGTGACTCACGCCCTCCGAGTCCGTGGTCGACGAACACTCCTCGTACTCGTGGATGTAATTCCGGCTCACCGACCCGCTGAACCAAACCGTGCCGGTCCTCGAACGCGGGGCGGTCGGCGACGCGTTGTTCAACCATCCGCGCTGCAGCGGATTGTCGCCGAAATCGGTTCTGCTCAGCGTCGAGCTGATAATCGGATTGCGGGTAATCGTCGCCCCGGCTTCGTTCACGTCCGGATTGTTGCCCACCTGGAAATTGCGGAGCAGGCTCGGCGCCTGATTCGAGACGCCAAGCGAGCCCGTTGCGTTCCCGTCCCAATAGGAGCTAGGCGGCAGGTTCAGCTGCGCCACGATATCGGCCCCGTTCGCGAGCGGGTACTGCACGTCCCGGCTCAGCACGTTGTAATCCAGGTCGAACTCGCCGACCGTCTTCGGCATCGCCGTGACGATTCGGACCGCCGACGCGCCGGAGTCGAGCTTATTGTTGTCGTAATAAGCTTCCTTCGGCGAATTGTTGTGCTTGTTCACGGCGAATTTGATTCTGACGTCGCTCGGCGGCATGGCGAAGGTCACGTAAAATACTTTCTGTCCGCCCGCGGACAGCGTAACCTTGCCGCTCTTGGCCGAGCCGCCGCTGCCGTCGAATTCGGCCGACACCTCGCTGTTGCTGGTGATGCTCCACTCGTACTCGGTTTCTTTGGTCTCGTCGAACGTCGATTTGACCTTGACGGCAACCCGGACCTGCTGCCCCTCGATCGCGCCGGATGGCAGCGATTCGAAGTGGGCGGACAGATCGTTATCCCGCTCCAGCAGATTGAACGGCGCGATCGGGATGCCGAGGTAGGTGCCGCCGGTGAGATAGATGCGGCCCGCGCCCCACGAATAGAAGGTCGGCGGCTGCAGAATATGAACGTAATCCGTCCACTTCCCGCCTTGGGAAGGCGTCGCGTTCCGCTGGTAGACCACTCGGTCCGCATACTCGCTATCCTTGCTGCCATGCATGAACTCTTGGTATTTCTTGCCGGCATACACTTCGTTCAGCCCCGCGATGATCGCCTCGTCGAAGGTGCCGCCGGAGCTGACCAGGTACGGGTTGCTCCGGTCCTGGTAATCATTAAAATTGGTATCCTTAATCGCAAGTCCGGGATTACGCCACGGTTTCTTGATCAAACTAAAGTTTTGGATTTGCGTGCCGCTCCAGCCCGCATCCCAAGGAAAGCCCTTGGTCGAGACCGGATCCCCGCCGACCGTATAGCCCACATAGCGGTGCATGCTTTTGCCGTTGTGATGAATCACATCGCCGTGATCCGTGCCATAGACGATCTGAAAGCTGCGGCTGCCCAGCTGGCTGGCTAACAGGTCCGTCCGAAGCTGCCGGTAATTCGAGCTGCGCGGAAAATATTCCGATCGCCCGTAAAGCTGCTCCATGTCCTGATTCGCCTGCGCCAGCACCTCGTCCACCGTGGTCGGAGCGGGGGGCGCGGCGGCTGATGAACCGCCCGGCGGCAGCGCCGTCAGCAATAGCCCTATCGCCGTGATAATAGTTAATACTCGTTTCATAACGTCACCTATTTATTGTAGATCGCGATGCGAATGTCCGAGTTCGGATTCGACGCCACCATGACGCCGTACTTGGAATCGGTGAACGTCTTGGTGTCCAGCGATTGTTCCCGCTTCGTCTTCGTTCTCGCGTAGTTCATGACCGCGTCGGCCGTCGATTGTTCGAGCAGCTGCTCCAGCACCGCCTGCGCCTCATTCATCGCCTCGGTCGGGTCGGCGTCTTTATGCGTGAAGCTGATCGACACATCCATAAAAATGAGATCCTTCTCGGTCGTTTTGCCATAATCCACGATGCGCAGCTGCGCGGCCGTGACATAGGATGGATCGCTGTACGGTCCCGACTTCTGATAATTAAACGTTGCCCCGTGCACCGTCGCTTCCTTCGTGTTCCCCTCGGTCGGCGTCTCCTTCACCGGCGTCTTGCCGTCCGTGTTGATGTACACGGTGCGCGCGTCGGCATCCCATTGCACGACGGCCCCGAGACCTTCGCTGACAAAACGCAGCGGCACGAACGTGCGCTGATTGCGCGTCAGCGCTACGGTGTCCATCTGCTTCGTCACGCCGTTCAGCGTGTAGCTGCGCTTGCCGATCGTGATGACCAGCGACGTCGTCTTCAGGCTGATCGCCGCCTTCTTGGTCGTGCCGTTCCAAGCGACCTTCGCGCCGAGCGCCTCGCTGACGAAGCGGATCGGGATCTGCACCCGCTGGTTCGCATCGGCGAACGGCTGCGCGTCCGGGAACTGGATCTTGCTGCCGTTCACGACGACGCGGAGCGGCAGCGGGGATGCGGCCTGCGCGGCCGGCATGCCCGCGATGGTGAACATCAGAGCGGCGATGATGAGTGCGAAAGAAAAGCGTTTCATGGTCATGTGTCGTATTCCTCCTGGTCTCTTAGGTTAGTGGAGCGCCGCGCGCGACAGACTGACGAGCTTGGCCTCCATCGTCCGGTATTTATCGAGCGTAAACTTCAAGCCTCTGGCGTAATGCGCCATCGATTCGGCGACCCGCCGCTTCTCCGTACGCACCGCGTCGCACAGGCTTTGCACCTGGCGGATCTGATTCTGCACGTAGTATTCGTGGTAGCTTCTGCCGACGCCGGATGATACGCCCGACGCGATAGACAGCGCCCGCTCGGCCAGCTCCTCGAGCCGTTCCTCCTTGCGCTGCAGCGTCCGGTGCAGATTCTCCAGCTGACCGAGATTCGCCAGAATCGTCGCCCCGCGCGCCACGCCCGCAGCAGCAGCCGCAATCTTGCTCACCGTCTTGGTCAAGCCCGACTTGACCTTGCCGACCAGCTTGTCCTTAAACGACTTCACGCCGGCGACGAACTCGTCCTTCTCCTGCTTGATCTTCGCCTTCACCCTGCCGAACACGTCGCCGATCTTCCGGACGGCGGCGTCCTTCGCCCGCACGAGCGCATCCCACTTGGCTTTGACGGCGGTAATCGTATCGTTGATGAACTTAGTTAGACCGTCCTTCAGCTTGGTCATGAAGTTCGACACCGCGTCCTTGACCCGCTTGGCGAAATCGACGATCTGATCGCCGATCAGATTCGCCATCTCGACCACCCTCTGCACCGTCTCCTTAATGAAATCAACCGCTTCGTTGAAGAACGTGACGGCGAGCTCCTTCAACCGTTCGAGCCCCTTCTGGAGCATCGGAATGACGGTGTTCAGCACGAAGCCGATGACGACGAGCGCCACCAAGGCGCGGACGACGCCGAGCAGCGCCGTCACGACGACAGCCGGTCCCCCGGCGATAACGCCGATCAGCGCAAGCGCGCCGAGGACGAAATGCTGGATCTCGAAGCGGCCGTCCCACATTTTGAACGCCTCCTGCAGCAGCAGCTCCTTCACGCGGGCCGGCACCACCTCCAGCCCCACGGTCAGATTCTGGATCAGGCGAGGGACGAGCGCGCCGCCGTCCTGCTTATCGGCGCGCTTGAACGTCTCGCCGTCCCCGTTCATCATCAGGGAGAACATGGAGTGGTGCGCGAACCCGAGCCCCGTGGCCAGCGTGTCGATGTAGATGCCCGCCGACGGATTGCTGAACAATGCCGGCACGATGTCATGGCGGTTGCGGAACTCTCGGAGCTGGCCGTTCGCGTTCATCTCCGCGATCTGGGAAGCGTACCTATCGAGCACGCCGCGGTTGAAGCCCGGCGCGTTGAAGGTCGTGGCCGAGATCAGCCGCTGACGCAGCTCGTCCGGCAAAATAAAGGAGGAGTAGAGCGCCAGATTCCCGCCCAGAGAATGACCGGTCAAATACAGGTCGCCGTTATGGTTGTTGAACCGCGACATGTACGCTTTGGCGTCCGCCTGCTGCAGCGATTCGTCGGTATAAGCCGTCGTGCCGTTGTTCTTCCAGTCGTTGCGGTACAGCGGGTCGTTAATCGGCTCGCTGCCCCGGAAGACGGCGACCTTCTCGTTGCTCGTCGTCGTGACGGTGAAGGCGACGAAGCCGGACTGCTGCTGCGCATTCTTCGAAACGACGTCGGAGATGACCCAGTTGGCGGATTCGGTGTCGTCCATCTTGTTCAGCATCTCGAGCCAGTGCTCGTACTCGTTCTTGCCGTTCAGATCGCTCGCGAACCGCTCCTTCAGCTTGTCGATGCCCTGCGTCGTGTTCGAGAACTCGCCCGTGCCGGTGTAATAATCGATGAGCTGGCCAACGGTAATCTGCTTTTTTTGGTTATACGTTCTCTGGATGTCCAAGTCGACGCCGTTGTGCGTTCCCTTGATGTCCAAGTACACCAGCTGGGCGAGCTCCCGCAGCTCGTTCTCGCTCAGCCCGCCGCTCATTCGGACGCTCCCATCCGCTGCGCGCCCTGCCGTCTCTCCTGCTGCCAGCGGTCGAAGTCCGCTTGGAACACCGCCTTCGTCGCGTCCAAACGGCCATTCTCGTCGATTTTGAACCCGGAGATCGTCAGCACGTTCAGCGTGCCGTCCTCCTCCTGTTCGTCGAACAATAGCGAGCCGACGGCCTTCGTTTCCTTGGTCAGCTCGTCGAATTTTGCATAGACGTCCGGCATCAAGTAGTGGATATAGACGCTGCTGCGGACATACCCTTTCGCCTTCAGCTGCTCGGCGAATTGTTCATAGCGGGCGATCTCTTCCTCCGCATTCAAGTCGCCCTTCGCGTACATGTACTTGCTTCCGTCGAGGTAGACGCTGACGATCTGCCAGTTGTTCGGGTACAGCTTAATGAAGTCCGCGTAGGACATCGACGTATCGGCCTCTTCGGGGTAGGTCATCCCCGTGTCGTTCGACACCTCGAGACGCATGTCGCCCCAAATTCCCCGGGCCAATTCGCCGATCGGCTCCCGCGCGTCTCTCGCGAGCTTCTCGTTCAAATACTTGTCGTACACCCGCTCCAGATCCTTCGTGATCTCCGCCGATGCTTTGAGAGATGGATCGCTAACCGGATGGATGACTGCCTTCAGCGTGTTGCTGTTCATCGTGCCGAAGCCGCCGCCCAAGCCTTCGACCTTGAATGCTTCGCCGTATTTGGCCTGCAGCGCCTCTTCGATTTTCTTCACGGCCTTCTCGTCCTTCGAACCGCCGCAGCCGATCAAGCCCAGCATCGATACGAGCAGCATGCCGATCACCGCCTTTTTATAGTTTCGTTTCATGATAACGCCTCCTTTATGTCAACCGCGTCGCAGACCTAGTCGCGGGCCGGTCCTGCCGGCCGGCGCGTCCGCCGTCCGCGGCAAGACTACTCGCCAAGCTCGAGCTGAAAATCAAACTCCGGCACGCGCAAATCGCCGATCGCCGGCACGCTCACGTAAGCCTCCAGCTGGGCGCCCATCTCTTCTTCCAGCCGGTCCATGCGTTCCTCCAACCACTCGGCGAAATGCTCCAGCGACAGCTGCAAATGGTCGACGAGGTTAGCCTCGTCTCCGTTCGCGAGAATTAGCGCGCTGAGGACGGCTTCCACCGAGGCGTAGACCTGCTCCGTCAGCTGGGCGATCTCGTTGGCGCACGATGCGCTCGCGGTCTCCAGCCGCTCGCCCAACCCTTCCGGCGGCAGCGAGCGGAACAACGCGCCCGCCTCTTCCTTCCATACGTGCACCGTGCGGTAGACGAGCCGCTCGAACTGCTGCTTGACGGTCTCCAGCCCCAGCGTCGCGCTCACCATCGTGAGCCGCTCCATCATCGTCAGCAGCACGAAGCCCGGCTGCTCCTCGGCTTCCTGCTCGAGTCCCGCCGCTTCCGCGAACGCGCGCAGCACCAGCTCGGACGCCGGCGCGGAGGCTTCGGCTTCGGTGAGCCGATGGAACCGGCTGAGCAGCGCATAGATCGCGCTAGGCTCGCCCGTCACGACCCGGCCGTCCGGCCCGAAGCGGAAAGGCTCTGCCGCCCGCGCTTGCGCCCCCTGCGCATCTGCCGCGTCGCCCGGTTCGGCCGCGAAGCGCACCTCCCCGACGTGCGTCCCGACCGCGGACAGCCAGCTGTCCTGCGAGACGTAGCGGACGAGCCCGCTGCTGCCGCGATGCTCGCCAACAAGCCTGCCCGCAATGCCCGGCGCATCGAAAATCACGCCCTGCACCGCGCCGGACGCGTCCGCGGCCAAGGTCGGCGCCTGCGTCGAGACATCGACGCGATCCGCGACAGCCGACGCGTCCTCTTCCCGAGCAGCCGCGGTCCATCTCCGGGCCGTCGCCGCAGCTTCCGCAGCCGCATTCCGCGCCGATTCTGCCTCGTCTGCTGCCGTCAACGCTTGCTCCGTTACGCCTTCGCCCGTCTGTTCGGCCGAATCTGCCGCCAGCGCCGCATACGCCGCCAGCGCTCCGCCAATCCCGCGTCCGGTGACGCGGCAGTCTCCAGCGCCCCGATTCCGACGCAGGAATGCGCCCGCCTCCGCGAGCAGCTTGCTCTCCGCGCCGTACAGCGCCGTCAGCGCTTCCGCTTCATTCGCCGTCTTATATGTAAAGATAAAGATTTTATCCTCGTGTTCATCGTGAAAGGCGTAGGCTTCCGCCGCGCCGAAGGTCATCCGGTCCGTCAGGACCAGCCGGCTCAAGCGGTCATCCGCCAGCAGCGCTTCCGCGGCCCGGTACGTGGAACCGACGTCCGTCGTCTCCGTGGGTTCATCCGCCAGATGCGCCATTATTTCCCTTATACGGTTACCATTCGCGGGACACGCCCGAAATGCGTCCGCCGCCGCGGTCAGCAGCCAATATTGTTTATCCGTCAACGCCAACATGGGTTCCCTCCACCGTTCGTTTACATGACGATCCTGTCCTGGAGTAAATCACAAGGCAGGACGTATAACCGCCTGCCTTGTGAGAAATTGCTTATCGGGAGCGCAGTTTCGCTGCCATTTCCTGCTCCGCTTGCTGCTTGATGTTCGCGATTTGAGTCAGGTTCTTGCTGATGTTCTCCACGCATTGAATGAGTTCCTTGAAGCTCGGCATCAGGCCGTCGAATTGCTCGACGAACGCCGTCTGCGATTCGCCCTGCCACCAGCCGCTAACCGCATGAATTTCCTTCTGCAGTTGGTTGACCAGCGTCTGCGCGTTGTTCGCTTTGCTCGAGATGGACTTGGCTACGCCAAGCGCCTGATCCGGATTAAACGTCAAATTGTTTCCCGCCATGGATGTCACCTCCCTTCATGGAATATGGCTTGCGCTCTCGGCTCCGCACGCAAGCGCAATGCTGTCAGGTTAAGAGGGCTGCGCCCCTTTGACGACGCTCCCTCCCCCTTCCCCCTCCGCCGAGGGGAACCAAAGGACTTTGCCCTCTGGACTCCCGCTTTCGTGCTGGTTCAATTGTTTGCGGTCGGCGGGTGGGCTTTATCGGGGCACGCTTTTGTCCTAACGGACAAAGCTTCATTTTCACCCGAAGGTTTTCCTTAACCATCGCCCTCAAGCGGTCCGCCGGTTACCGGCGCTGCTGCTGCTGCTTCTGCTTCAGCGCCTCTTGGGCCGCGCGCTCCGCGGCGCGCTTCTTCTCGGCCCGCTCCTGCTCGGCGCGCTGCACCTCGCCCGCGATGCGCTCCACGCCGCCGGCGAGCGCCTCGATCTTGCGCGCGAGCGCCGTCAGCTCTTGATTCAGCGACTGCTGCTCGGCGCGGAACGTCTTGGCGGCCGTCCCGGTCCAGAAGCGCTCCGATTGCCCGAACGCCGAGCGGATCTGACCCGCCTCCTGCCTGACCTCGGCGGCCAGGCTATCGATTGCATGCGCGTTTCTCCGAATGTCGGAAGGACTTGCAGACATGGGATCATCCCGCCTTTCGTCGCTAGAATGTCGCGCATTTCAGCCCGGTGTACCGGTTCTTGACGACCAGATAGCCGGTGCCGAAATCCGTATGCTTCTCCTGCACGCCGTACGGCACGTTCACGGAGAAGAGGTTCTGCTCCTTCAAGCGGCCGAGCAGCACGCCCGTCTGCTCCTCGCGGATCGCCTTGCCGAGCGAATCCCAATTCGAGGCGAGGTCGGACGTGTTGTCCGCCGCGAGGACCGCGATCTTCATGCCGCGCTCCTGCTTGACGACGCGCTCGAGCAGCTCGTGCAGGGCGTACATGTCGTTGCCGGTCAGCTCGCTCAGCCGGTCGATGACGAACACGATCTGCTTCCAGCCCGCCACGACATCCTCGCGGCTGCCGCCGCTCTGCTTGCAGGCGAGCAGCTCGGCTCGGCGCGCGTCCAGCAGTTCCTTGATCTCGCCGGTGAAGTCGTACATATCCTCCACGGCGGTCAGGTCGTGAACGCCCGGCTGGCCGAACAGCTCGTAGATGCCCATCGAGCCGGAGTCCAGCGCGTAGACGGTCAGGTCCGGCTGCTGCTCGCGGAGCGTCTTGATCCACGAGACGAGCAGCGTGCTCTTGCCGCTCATGGCGTCGCCGGCCACCATGACGACCGGCGTGGCCTGCAGATCGAGCACGACCGGCTGCAGATCGTGACTGCCGAGCGCGATCGCCAGCTCCCGGCGTCCTCGGTTCAGCTCGCGGATGTCGATGCGCGCCGGCATCATCGGGATCGGCGTCGCCCGCCGCGCGCCCGTGCCCTCGAACCGCGCGATCAGCGCCTCCGTGCCCAGCTCGCCGAGCTCCGGCAGCGCCGCCTGGAATTCGAGCGGCGGCTTGCCGCGCATAAGGCCGCGTCCAGGCACCTTCGCCGGTTCAAGCCCCTCGGTCCGGCCGACGATGCCGTCGTATTCGCTCTTCTCCGTGAGCTGGAACGTCAGCGCCATTTTGAAATTGACGGACAGCTTATACCGGATGAGCGTGGCATTGGTCGCCGTCGCCGCCAGATAAATGCCGTACTTCGCGCCTTCCCGGGCGAGGACGACGAGCTCCGCGTCCATGTCCTCGTACGTCTCGGACAAGGCGAAGTAGTTGTCGATGAGCAGCACGATCGCCGGCAGCCGCCGTCCGCTTCGACGGTAATCCGCGAAGCCGTCGGCGCCCGCGTCCTCGAACAGCTGCTTGCGCTCCTCCATCGTCCGGCCCATGTAGAGCATGAACTGCGCCATCTTCTCTTCCTGCTCGAGCGTCATGACGCCGCCGACGTGCGGCAGCCGCTCCAGCGATTTGAGCGCGTTGCCGCCGAAATCCATGATGTACACGAACGCGTCCTCCGGCGAATACCGGTGGGCCAGCGACAAGCAAAGCGTGCGCAGGAAGACGGTCTTGCCCGTGCCCGGACTGCCGTACACGAACAGATTCCCTTCCTGGGCGAAATCGATCTCCAGCAGCTCCTGCCGCTGCCCGCGCGGATCGTCCATCAGGCCGACCGGCACGCTCAGCAGCTTCGGCTGCGCCGGCCACTTCCCGTCCGCATACCCACCTTCCGCGAGCGGCGCCAGATCGAGCGTCTCCGGCAGCGGCGGCAGCCACGGACCGGCGAGCGGCTCGATGCCCAGCTCCTCCGCGGTCTCGCGAATGTGCCGTACCATCGTATCCAGCTGGGAGGGCAGCTCGTGCTTGACGATCTTCTCCTCCGCCAGCGGGTAGATCTGCTCTTGGCGGCCGTTCCACGCCACCTTGTAGATGCGCTTGGCCCGGTTCTCGCTCTTGCGCAGCGCGCCGTCCGGATCGTAATCCGCGCCGGAGTAGGCGGACTGGAACAGCTCGAACACTTCGTCGTTGCCGACCTGCAGGTAAGCGCGTCCCGGCTCCTTGATCATGGCCGCGTCGGGCCGCTTGATGACGTCCCGGCTGTCCTGCTCGTCCTGCACTTTAAGACTGATTTTGAACTTCGAGTTGCTCCAAATTTGGTCGTCGACGACGCCCGCCGGCTTCTGCGTCGCGAGCACGAGATGGACGCCGAGGCTTCGGCCGACCCTCGCCGCGCTCACGAGTTCCTTCATGAATTCCGGCTGGTCCTGCTTCAGCTCCGCGAACTCGTCCGCGATCATGATCAGATGCGGAATCGGCACCATCGCCCGCCCGTCCTGCCGGCTGTAATACAGCTTCTGGTACTTGTCGATGCTGTTCACGCCGAATTCGGAGAAAATCCGCTGCCGTCGCAGCAGCTCGCTCTTGATGGAGAGCAGCGCCCGCGTCGTCTGGTTGCCGCCCAGGTTGGTAATCGTGCCCGCCAGATGCGGCAGGCCCTTGAACGCGTCGGCCATGCCGCCGCCCTTGTAGTCGATCAGCACGAAGTTCACGTCATGCGGGTGAAAATGAACCGCCTGCGAGACGATGATGCTCTGCAGCAATTCGCTCTTGCCCGAGCCCGTCGTCCCGGCGACCAAGCCGTGCGGACCGTGGCCCGTCTCGTGCATGTCGAGGTAGACCGGCTCTCCGCCGGCTCTCGCGCCGATCGGCACGCGCATACCCATGTACGTCTTGTTCCGGTGCCAGTTGTGCACGAGATGAACCTGCTTCGCCTCGCGCGCCCCCAGCATCTCGAGCAGCGTCACGGATCGCGGAATCGCGAACGCGGCGGACGTGTTCTTCAGCCGCAGCGGCGCGAGCGCGCGGCCCGCCTGCTCGAGATTCAGCGAATCGGCGCTATCCGGGGTGAAGACGATTTTCTCGCCCGTCGCCCGGTTCGCCAGCTCCCCGCTTCTGCCCTGCAGATGGATGACCGTCTTGCAGTTCATCGGCAGGTAAGCCGTATGGAGCGCGGTGAAGATCGTCGACACGCCGAGCTTGGCGCAGCCATTGTAAAGGTAGCGGCCGATCTGCTCGTTCTCCAGCAGCGACGGATCCTCGACGACGAACACGTAATGCGGCAGCACGCTCCCCCCGACGCTCTTCGTCTCCCGCTCCTTCAGAATGGCATGAAGCTCGCCCAGCGTCTGGCGGGCCGTCGCCTGATTCGCGAGCAGGAAGCGGACATTATAGCCGTCATCCCATACATGCGGAATGAACTTCAGCCATTCCCATTTTCCGACTTTCTCGCCATTGGTCAGGATAATAAGCCGCATGTCGTCGTACCCGTGATGGGTGACCGCTTGCAGCAGCATCAGCCGCAGCAGCTCGCTCGTCTTCTCTTCTTCGCCGGCGATGCCGCAAATCTCGGCCTTCATCAGATCGACCGCGATCGGCACGTTCGGGACGCGCTCGAATTCGCGGGCGAGCCGCTGCGGCTCCATGATGAGCGGATCGGATTCGAGGATGATCGCCTGCTTCGTATAGTTGATCCGCAGCTCCATCGGCGCGCTGCCGACCCCGACGCGCAGCGACAGGAAATCGCCCGCCGACGGCGTCTTCTCCCACAGCTTGCTGCTCGTTCCCGCGATGCGCCGCACGCATTCGCCCGGTTCGGGATGCATCTCGTTCATCGCCTTGGCCTGCTGTTCCCGGGCGACGCCCAGCTCGCTTCGCGTATCGGTAATGAACTGCAGGTATTTGTCCTCCCGCTCCTTCTTCTTGCGCTTGTACTTGCGGATCTGCGAAGCCGCTCCGGCCAACGAGCCGATGAGCGTCATCACCGTCGTCGCGATCGAGATGAGCATGAAAATCGACTGCGAGGTCATGGCGATCAGCAGCGTAATGACCAGCATGACGGCCGGCGGCACGAGCAGGCCGAACCAGGAAATCTCCGGCTTCTCGCTCATCGTCGGCGGGTTCGGCACCTCGACTTCGCCCCGCGGCAGCTCCGGCAGGAACCGGGGCTGACGGCTAAATTCTGTTTTCATCGATAACCCTGCCTTACAACGTAATTTGCACCGGTTCCCCGCCGTCCAAGGACAGCCTGCGCCAAGCGCCGCCGTGCATGTAGTAGAGGTCGCGGTCCAGGATATGCAAATAATCCGCGCGCTCCCCGCTCATGCGGAAGCTGCTGCCCAGCACCGGATCGTACCGGTAAATATGATGGCCGCCGAGCGCGTTGGCGCAATAGAGATAGCGCCCGTCCGTGTTGAGGCTGGCCGCCGCGATCGCGCGCTCCGCATGGACTTCGCCATTACGGCGTTCGAGCAGCGCCAGCCTGCTGCCGTTATCCGTATCCGCGAAGGCGAGATAGTCGCCGACCGGCAGCAGGAAGGCGGCGGCCGCCTGCGCGATCAGCTCCGCGCCGGAGCCGTCCCGCGCGCACCGCTTGATGCCCTTCGCCGCGGCATACCAGACGGCATCCTCCTCCAGGAAGAAGCCTTGCACCTGCTCTCGGACAAGCGGCTCCGTCTCGCGGCCGTCGCGGTCGCAGCGGTACAGCCCTTGATCCTCTTCGTCGATGTAATAGATGCCGTCCTCCGCCAGCAGCGGCATGTAGCACGGCCGGTCCAGCACCAGCTGCTCCCGCCGCTCGGCCAGCTCCATCCGGTACAGCCGGCTGCCGCGATGCTGATCGCTGTAGAGCAGCCTGCCCGGGCCGCCCGCCTGCATGAACCAGAACACGCCCTCGCGCAGCTGGCGCGGCGCATCGCCTGGCCCTTCGATGATGTACGTTCCGCTATGCCGACCGACGTCGCCGACGATCCGCTCATCGCCCGCGCTTGCGATCAATCCTCCGTTTTGCCGATTGCCGTACATGTCCTCGCTCCTTCTCACACTACGGTCAGCAGCGCGCCGCAGGCGACGCCCTCCTGCTCCAGCGTCCGCTTGTTGTCCAGCACCCGGCCGAGCGGCTCCGCCTGCAGCTTGGCGCTCCCGTCCAGCGGCAGATCCAGCGCCTCGCCCAGCATGCCGAGCAGCTCGCCCAGCGGGACGAACGCCGGCAGCTTCAGCTCGACGCTCGGCCGGCGGCCCGGCGCCAGCGTCACCAGGATGTAATCGTCCATTCGCGCGTCCCTCCTAATTCTTCACGGAGACGACGAAGCTCCGCTCCGCGATCAGCCGGAACCCGGCGTCCTTGTTGGCGTCCTCCGCCAATTTGAGATACTTGGTCTTGAATTTATAGTCCGACTCGACGGTTACATCCACCTCGGTCACGATCTGCCCGCTCGCAAGGTCCTCCTTCGCGTCGAACGCAAGCGCAACCCGAAAGTCGTTATACTTGCCGTCGTCCGAGCGGAAGATCATCGTATCGCCGTCCGAGCCGGTCCGGGTCATGTTCATCGCGTCCTCGAACGCGGTCTCGAAATACGCCTTGAAGCGGTTCTCGTCGATCTGGGCATCCAGCCCCCGCAGCAGCTCGTACTCTAAGCTCCGGTCCTTCGCCGCCCGCACCGCGTTGTTCACGGCCGTGCTGACGACGAGCCGCTCCCGGAACACGTTGACCAGCTCCGTCAAGGGCTCGATGAAGATCGACGCCAATATGACCAGCAAGATGCCGATCGCCATCGTTCTCACGGCTATTCATCCTTATTCGGTGTCGTAGTAATACTCCAAATCCTTGTAGTGCTTCAGCCCCGTCGCCGTCAGGGAGAAGGAGACGGGCAGCTCGCGCTCCAGCTTCCTTCCCCACAGCGTGATCGTGAACGGATAGACCGCCTTCACCTCGACGTCCAGCGTCTTGCCCCGCTGCCGGTAAGGCTTGTCGATCTCCGCGGCATTCTCGTAGCTCGTCTCGTCGTCGCTGCCGATCGCGTCGTAGCCGTCCTCGTTCTTGACGATAATCTCGATGTCCGATGCCTTGTCCCGGAAGATCGGCCGCTCCTCGAGCCTCGCCATCGCGTCCTCGTAATGAGATCGCTTCAGGTAGTTATCGCCCGCGACGACTTGGGTCACCCCGTACGTCTCGGTAATCAGCGTCAAATACCAGGGGAAGAAGAACGCCATATTCGTCAGGAACACGATGCACACGGAGGTCAGGATCGTAATCAGCACCGCTTTAGCGATTCCCCGCATGGCGCTTCACCCGCCGCTTAGCGGATCGTGCTGTCGATGAGCGACATGAATTTGTCCCACACCTGGTCGATCCATTCGGCCAGCAAGCCGCCTTTCAATGTCGTGACGACGAACCCGATCAATACGATGACGGCCACGGTGACCGCGATTTGCTTGACGTTCATGCTTGATTTCCCCCTGATAGATGAGTTTTGCGATTATTGGAACATTTTCATGGAATCTAAGATTGTAAATAAGTAGTAGATCACAATGTAGACCGCGAGCACGCCGATCAGCGTCAGCTGAATGCGTCCGTTGCTGCGCTGCCGCCGCTCCAGCTCCTCCTCGAGCGCCCGGATGCGGAAGCCGTCGATCTCGTTCTTCAAATACTGCATCTGGGACACGTTGTCGTAGCCCTTGAGCCGGGTCTCCATAATGTCGCAGAACTTGATAATGTAGTGCATCGGCACCCGCTTCTTCAGCTGCTTGAGCGCGAACGCTTCCCCGTAATCCATGTTGTCGAGCATGACGCCCAGCTCCTCCGCGATGTCCGGGTTGGCGTTCGGGATGTAGTCCTTGATGACGTCCGCCAGATGGATGTTGACCGACTTGGAATATTGGTAATAGACCATGCTGTAGAAGGACGGAAAATCGAGCGAAATGTTCTTGTTCTTCCGGTCGATCGTCTTCTCCAGCTCGTCGACGGGGTACAGCCAGCCAAGCAGGATGAGCAGCGCCGAGCCGCAGCCGAGGATCAAATTCACCTTCAGCATGAACAGCGTCAGCAGCAGCGCCCCGCCCGCGTACAAGAATTGCTCGGCGCGAATCTCCTCCGGCTTCTTCGCCAGATCGAGCCGCTCGACGATCTTCGTCAAGCGCAGCCGCTCGGCCGGGCTGAGCAGGTGCGTCACGTATTTCCGCGCGAATTCGCGCTTGATGCGTCCCCACCGCTCGCGGGCGGCCGCCTGCTTGCGCTCCTTCATGTAGAGGCGCGAGCGCTTCTTCTGGCTTCGGCTGACCGATTTGAAGTACGGGTACAGGAAGACTTTCACGAGATAAATAATGGCGAGCATCGCGGCCAGCTTCGATAACGCGATCATCGTTCACCGCTCCCCAGGTTGCCCTGCAGCACCTGCGTGCGGGCGAAGCTCAGGCAGATGACGCTGATCAGCACCGTGTTGATGAGCTTGCCCAGGTTGCTCTCCAGCATGAATTCGCGGAAGTCCTCGACCGACAGGCCGTACAGGAAGAACAGCACGATAATGCCGGTCTTCATCATGAAGTCGCGGTTCATTTTGCGGAAAATGCGGTCCTTCTTGCCGTTGATCTCCCGCAGCACGGCGTTCTCGTCGACGATGTCGAGGAAGATGTCCGCCATCCCCTTGCGCTCGTTGTATTCGAAGACGATCGCTTTCTTCGCGAAATTATCGAACTTCGGGCCAAGCTGCCGGTTGAGCAGCTGGATCGCCTGCTTGAAGGAATAGCCGTTGTTGTCGCAGTTATCAATGAACTGCTGGAAGTACGGCCGCAAATTCGCATGGATGTATTCGTCGCTCTCCATCACCTTCTTGATCGCCACCAGCACGCCTTCGCGGGCGAGCGGGCAGATGATGTCCTCGGCGTCCATGATCTGCTCAAGCCGCTCGGCCTTGATGAACCGGGACTGCATGACGAAGAAGGTGAGCAGGCCGACGAAGATCGAGATCGTAATGACGACCGACAGCGTCACGCTCTGCATGAAGAAGACGATGACGAGCGCGAGGAGCGCGAAGCCGATGCACAGCATCGACGTGAAGCTCTCCAGCGTGAAGGGCATGTTGAAATCGAGAATGAGCCCCTCCACCATCCGGTTGTAGCGCGCGTAGACGTTCTCCTTCTGCTTGACGATGCGCTCCTTCTTCACCCGGTCGATGTAACGCTTCGTGTTGTAGCGCCCCAGATGCTCGGCCAGCGTATCCAGCAGCTCGAGCGAAGCGCGTCCGAGACCCTGGAAGAAGCGCACCTCGAACACCGTGTTGAAGACGAGGAAGGCGGCCAGGCCGAGCAGCAGACTGAGCAGAACTTCAGTATCCATCGATCGCGTACACCTCTTCTTCGTCTGCTGCGGGGTCTTGGGTGAACAGCTCGAAGCGGCTCTTCTTGATGCCCGCCTTCAGCATAAGCTGCTGCGTCTTGGGCGACAGCTTGCCGACGCGCTTGTGCTTGCCGACGATGCGCGCGACCTTATGGGAGCCGTCTCCCTCTTCAATGACGTCCTCGACCTCGAAGGCATAGATTTGGTTGATGATCGGGTTTAGCCCCTCCGAGCCGATGACTTCGGAGATCGACGTCACCTTCCGCGTGCCGTCGGCCAGCTTCTCCTGGAAGATGACGAACTTCACCGCGCTGCAAATGTTGCGGAGCGCCAGCTCCGCCGGCTCGTTCGACACCATCAGGTAGGCGGTCAGGAACCGGTAGATCGCTTCCTTGTCCCCTTCGGCGTGCAGCGTCGAGAAGAAGTAGTGCCCGGTCTGCGCGGCGCGCAGCGCGGTGGCGAATTCGCCCGGCGTCCGCAGCTCGCCCGGTCCGATCCAGTGCGGGGACTGCCGCATCGCGTTGATGAGCAGATTCTCCATCGTCGCCGGCGAGGAATCGTCCTCCTCGGATACCGACTCGTACTGCAGCACGTCGTTGCGAATGCGCCCGTGCTCGCTGCCTTCCTCGCGCTGCTGCAGCCGCATCTCCGACGGATTCTCGATCGTGATGATGCGCGAGAGCGGGTTGATCTCCTTGACGAGAATTTCGTTGAGCGTCGTCTTGCCGCTGCCGGTCGCGCCGACGGTGATCCAGCTCAGATCGGCTTTCGGAATGAGCGAGAGCAGCTTGTACATATTGGCCGTGAACGACTGGTTCTCGACGAACATGCGCGGGGTGATCTGCTTCTTGTTGAATTTGCGGATGACGAAGGCCGGCATGTCGTAGGGCGAAATCTCCGCATGGGTGGCGTTCACCCGATAGCCTTCGATCGTACGCGCATTGACCATCGGGATCTTCGGCGTGAGACGCACCTTCGACACCCCGATCAGCTTGGCGATGATGCGCTCCATATGCTCGCGGTCCGTAAAATGCTGGTCCCACGCGAGCGACCGCCCGCCGGTCTCGACGAAAATCTGATCCGGCCCGTTCGCCCGGATCTCGTCGATCGCCGGGTCCTCCATCGCCCGCGTGATCGGCCCGTAGTGCGTGATCTCGTCGATGAGCGCGCTCTTCAGCTGAAGCAGGTCGTAATACCCGTCGACCGACGGCTTCTGGGAATCGACGAACTCGTTGATGTACGCCTTCGTCATCTCGCGCTTGCGGGCCGGGTCGTTCTCGCGCCGGAACGCGTGGGTGGTCACCTTCGTGATGTATTTCTGACACAGCTCCAGCGCTTCCTCGAAGCTGATGGTCGTGTATTTGCTCGCCAGGTCTTCCATGTTTTCTTTTTTGATCGTGTGGTGCAGCACCTTCTGCTGCATGTCGCTAATCTTGCTGCGCGTCAGCATGAGCGGCTTCAGCTCCTAGGATTGGCCCGCGAGTTGGCCCGCCAGCCGTGATAGTTCTTTCATGAAATGCTTGTTCAGCAGGGGATTGTCTTTGACGTAGAGCTTGCCTTCGTGCGCCCGCGCGGTCGCGTCCTTGACCAGCGGCAGCGCGGCCACGATGTTGAAGCCCGTCTCCCGCATCACTTTGTAATCGAACTCGATGTCCATCAGATTCATCAGGATGACGCTCGTGAACTTCGCCGTGCTGATGCCGACGGAGCTGGCGTAATCGAGCAGCTTCACCATATGGTGCGTCGCTTCGATTCGCTCGGCCGCGGTGAAAAATCCGATGTGGCAGAACTTCATCGCGCCGAGGCAAAATTCCAATGGCGGGTTGTTCGGGATATCCAGCAGCACGACGTCGAACATGCCCTTCAGCGTCTGAATGACGCGCTCCAGATGCTCGAAGTCGAAGTCGTAATACTCCTCCATCAGATCCTGCGGACTCGGCGAGAGCAGATACAGCTTGTCGTATTTGGTCGCCTGGATCTCTTCCCGGAAGTCGACCTTGTCGCTCTTGAGCAGGCCGTCGGCTTTCTTCACCGGCTTCACGTCGAGGTATTGGTACAGGTTCGGATAGAACACCTTCAAATCGACGATGCACGTGTTAAGGCCTTTTTGCGAGAGCAGGTAGCCGAGGTTGCTGATCAGCATCGCGTTGTCGACGAAATCGCACGCCGGCACGAACCCGACCACGCTGTAGATGAGCTCGCCGCCCTGCATGTCCGCGCCGATCCGCTCCTTGGAGGAGATTTTGCGGAAAATCTGACCGAAGCCTATCGGCTCTCTTCTTCGATCCACGACTCCACCTCTTTCTCCAACGTCGGCAGCTGATCCAGGATGACGTCGCTATTCTTGCGGCTGAGGATCGTGATCAGGAAGGACTTGCCCTCCAGCCCCTTATACCTGGCGTAGTTGTTGATCTGCGCGCTCGTCCCCTCCAGCACCAGCGCTCTGGGCTGAATGTTGGCGAGAAAATCCTTGCTCTTCATGACTTCCTGCTTCTTGTCCTCGCTGAGCTTCTGCACTTCCTTGTACACTTCGTAAATCGAGTGGCTGTTCGCGTTCAGCATGTCCTTGACGACGATGCTGTCGAAGAGAATCTCGGTTTTCGTTACCGTGGATGACGTGGAAAAGCTGAGGTTGGGGTTGCCGCCGCCCGCCGCTTCCTTCTCGTAGGAAACGCGGATCCGCACGCGGTCGCCCGGGACGAGGATGTCGCCGCCGACTTCGAGGAAGTTATAAGGGAGCGTAAGCACTTCGTTCTTCTCGTTGACCTGGTAAAGCCATTCGTTCTTCAGCGGCTTCTCGTCGGCCAGCTGGTCTTTGTACAGCACGCTGTTCTTGCGCAGGTAGTACTTGGACAGCTTGCCCTTGACGTCCTCGATGTCCTCCGCGAGCACCATGTCTTCCGTGTACTCGGATTTGATCAAGTTGTACTTCTCGATGCTGCTCTCCGTCAGCGGCGCATAGGCCGGCACGCCGCCGCTCGGCTTCACGCGCAGCACCGCCACGACGTCCCTCGCTTCCTTGCTGGCGTTCGTCATGACCATGTACGATACAACAATTACCGCCAAGCTGAAGACAACCGCGGCGATGCGCTTGAACAGATGCCGGTTGGGCGTTGTATTCTTCAAGCTGCTTAAATCCATGAACTTACGTAGCCCCTTCCAGTAATCGCAAAAGTATGGTCCCGTAGGCATGCTCGAAATCCCGATTCGTGTGGACCAGCGGGAGATCGGTCTCGATCTGCGCGTCGAACTCCGGGAGGTAAGGCACATGGCCCGCAACCTTCATCTCGTACGCGAACGAATCCAACAAGCCCGACGTCAACACCCGAGACACTTGATCCGGGGCGAAAATCTCGCCTTGGAACCGCGAGCGGTCGTTGTACTTCGTGACGACGACCTTGGACTTGGCGTTCAGGTAGCCCTGCGCCTCCTCCCCGAGTACGACCTCCGCGTTCTTCAGCGTGCTGAGCACCGCGTGCAGGTTGTTCGGTACGCACAGCGCGAAGCCGTCGATGTGGATCATCGTCTCCTGAAACCGGCGCAGAATATCGAGCGGCATATCCAGCAGGATGAGATTGAACCGGTGACGCAGCAGCGACAGCAGCCCGATCAGCTTGGCGCTGGCGTAGAACTGGTCGATCCTGCGCTCATCCGCGAATTCGTAGCCGAGTCCGGTCAGCCACAAATTCTCGCGCAGGTTGAACGCCGTCGTCATGTAGTCCTGCGGCTTCGCGAGCGTCCGGATGAGCGAGGCGTTCATGTCCTCGTCCTTGCGGGTTCGCTCGTGAAAGCTGTTAAAATACATGTTCATGCCGCGATAATCCACGTCCATGTCGACGATCATGACGCTAAGGCCGCGCTTGCTCGCCTCGCTCGCGACGTTGACGACCGTGCTCGTCATGCCGCTTCCCCGGTGGCCGGTGACCGCGATGACCCGGCTGATGCCGCGGCTCACCTTATCCAGCTCGCGGGTCAGCGCGTCGGTCGCCGATCGTTCGCCGTTCCCCGCGGTCGGCTTCGGCTTCGGTCTGAGGCGGTCCAGGAAGGACGGCTTCTTCTCCGGGATGGGTTCGGCGGTGGGGGCGGTCGGCTTGGTCGCCGGCTGCGCATCGCGGCTTCTCGCGCCGAAGCCGAGGAACGACGACGACGCCTTGCCGCCCATCAAGCGCTCGAAGCCTTCCCGGTAGATGCGCTCGGGAATCCGTACGAGGCTGGTCTTCTGTAAGAGCAGCTCGCTTCTGCGGCTGCCGAGCCGCTCGATCGCCGCCATGCGCGCCGGATCCCGGGTGATGACCAGCACCGGGACGGAGCGGCGCAGCCGCGCGGTCAGCTCGTCCAGAAGGCGGGACAACGCCTCTTCCGAATCCGGGTGACCGGACTCCGCGAACCCCTCGTCGGTGATGAGCACCGCGTCCAACCGGAGCTCCGCTTGCGTTATGTAAGCTAGCGCTTCGGCAAGCTTCAGCGGATCGTCGTTGACGATGTCGAGCGGCTTGGGCTTGCACGCCCATACGAGCCGGTGAAGACCGCCGGAGACCAACAACACCTTCACATGCTTCATCTCGCATTCTGTATAGAATCATTATGTTTTACATAAATTTACATACTTCGCTATTATGTAGGCCGATTGCACATCCAGCGTCGCATCAGTAAAGGGGAATATTCCCATCCAGTTGCGTGACGGTTCCTAGTTTACACCAGCTTCCGCCGCGGGCGTCCTAAAAATCAGCTAAAGAAAGTGTGAGCTTCGGCGTGGGCTATTGTACTCCCCGTTAGCGGAGAATTTGCGAGGTAATTACATAGAGTCCCAGTTATGTAACATTTTTATAGGTGATTATAGCTAGCGAGTCTCCTTCTTTCAACAACCAATTTCTTACATGATGTGGAAGAGACCGCTTTAACTACTGCTATTAACCCCGATTCGCCCCCTTGAAACAGGGGTGAAACACAAAAAAATCCAACCGAGTTGTCAAACCGGGAAATCCCATGCTCGCCATGCTGCTTTCATACGCGGCAATCGTTCGGAGAGATTCGGGAGTTCGGACCTATTTTTAGTCAAGTCGGCGCTGATCCTTTGCGCACGCTTGCAGCATGACCTTTTTACTCCGCCTAACGATCGTTGTTCCGTTGTCCTCGTTCCCTGTGCCTGCCTATCGCCCTGCGATTACCGCCTCGCGCCCCGCATATCGCCTCCGTCTCCTGCCTTATGACGGAAATTCGAGGGGCTGCATTCCCGGTCCATTCAGATTCTACCATCTGTCACATTCAACACCATAGACGTAGAGAATGAAGTGTTCGACATTTTTCGATATGCAAGAAGACCCAATCGTTCATTGGATCGACTTCATTAAAATGAAACTTTCGTCGCACAAAAGAAAGCCGGACCTCACGGTCCGGCTTTGCTCCTTATTGCGACCTCCGCTCAATCGGCGAAGACTTTCTGTAATCTAGTACGGCGTCAACTGCAGCTTGCTCCGATATTTAATGACGGCGTAGTTTAACAAGAGACAACCGACCGCCCCCACCATTTGGATGATCGCGTATTCGTCCGGATGCGTATGCGGTCGGGGCCGGAACCATTGAAACAAATACAGGGGCCCTTGACCGGCACCGGTCGTAAACATGCCATAGAATAAATAGGCAATGGACAGCACGAGGCCGACCGCGGCGTTCTTGAACAAGTTGATCAGCAGGCAGGTCAGCGCGAACATGACCGCGGCGGCGGCGAATAATGCAAGGACAACTGGACCGGAACCCACGCTTGCGGCCGGACCTGAAGCGCTGCCGATATAGGCGCCGGAGAGAAGACCGCCGTAGAGCAGAATCAGAACGACGGGTTGCGCCATGCCGAACGAGATCGGCGAGATGGGCATCGACACGAATAGCTCCTTTTGATGCAGCGCGCCTAGAGGAGCGTTCATCGCGGCCGCCGGGAATACGAGCGTCCAGAAGCCAATCATGGCTAGAAAATCAACCGCCGAAAATGCCGTGCCGCCGCGAAGCGCGAAGCTGATGAAACACACGGCGACGGGCAGCGATAAGAACAAGGTCTGGGTCTTCGCCAGGTATCCCCACAAACTTAATGTCCCTTTAGCCACTTCATGTACCCCTCTTCAAGCGACGGCTCCGCGGGCTGCGCGTCCGGAATGGGCCGTTCTTCGGCCAGCAGCCTCAAACTTTGCAGTCCGCCTGCATCGGACGCTTGAATAATCTGAATATCCGGCCGCCCCTCTAACTGCCGGTAGACATCCGCCGTTACCCGTGCCGTCCATACTTTACCCGCCGCCAGCTTCAGCACCTCCTCTAAAGCTCCGAAATATTGCAGTCTTCCCTGCTTCATCATGCAGACGCTGTCGCATGTCATCGAGACGTCCTCCATAATGTGCGTCGAGAGCAGCACGATCCGGCGCTCCGCCAGCCGACGCACCAATCCCCGGAAACGAAGTCTTTCCTCCGGATCCAGCCCGGCGGTCGGCTCGTCCACAAGCAGCAGCTCGGGATCGTGAATAATCGCCTGCGCGATGCCGAGCCGCTGCTTCATGCCTCCCGAGAACTTGCGGATTTTCGTCGCTGCCTGCTCCTCCAGATTCACCTCTCTCAGGACCTGTCTTATCCGCTCCCCGCGCTCCTTGCCGGACGCCATCCCTCTTAAGATCGCGACGTAATCCAAATATTCATGCGCGGATAAAGCCGGGAATAAGCCGACATGCTGAGGCAAATACCCCAGCCGCTTGCGCGCCTCCTCCGGTTGGCCCGACCAGGAAATGCCGTTCAAGCGGATCGATCCGGCGGTCGGTTCATATACGGTGGCGAGTAAGCGCAGCAGCGTCGTTTTGCCCGCGCCGTTCGGCCCTAGCAGACCGATCACGCCGTTCTCCAGCGACAAATCCGTCCGCTGCAGCACCTCGCGCCGACCGAACCGCTTCGTAACACCTTCCAATTGAAGCATCTTCTCCTGTTCCTCCTATCCTGTGATCATGATGGCGGAAAAAGCTTCTCGCGGACGAGATCCCCCAGCCACATTTGCTGCGGCTTGATGAACAACTCCGCCGGATTGGCGGACAAATTTGCGCTGGATGACACATAGTAGACCGTCTTGGGAAGTTGAACGTTCCGGTTTAATTTGTGATTCCATTCCGTCGTCAACTGCGCGACCGCATCCAGCTTTTGTCTCGCGGTCCGCTCGGGATAATGAATCAGTCGAACGTGCTGGCCGGCGACCGCATAAGGCGCGTTCAGCAAGGTGGGGCCGTATGTCTCCCCGGCTAACGCTCCTCCTTCGGACTTGGCAAAATTCGTGACGAGGCGGTCGGCATCGACGCCCTCCAGCGTAATCTCGTACCGCTCCTTCTTCGCGTGTCCCATCGGATCGCGCGCTTCCTCCGGTTCCATCGGATACCAGGGGAGCGTGGATAACAGCTCGAAGGAAGTCGCATTTACGTCCGGATAAGCGTCCGTGCTCGCAGCCAAACGCAGGACGCCCGTCCCTTCGAAGCCGTCCGGCAGCACAAGCTTGACCCAGTTGCCCGCTCGTTCGTAGGGAAGCGGCTTGTCATCCAGCTTCAACTCGTCGATATGTATGGCATCCCACAGCGCCAGCGCGATGGGACCTGTTTTCCCCGTCATGGAAATCTCGGCCTCGTAACTCAAGCGATGATCGTCGCGGGCATGCCGAATGTTCATGGTATAGGCATTCATCGCGTACGCGTTCGTCGCCTCGAACGGATTCGGCTCCAGCGTCTGCCCGCCGTACACGTCTGTTAACCGCTGATTCGGCGCGAACGCGGGGATCAGAATCAGGCCGACGAGCAGCGGGATCAGCAGCAGCCGGACCGTCTTCTTCCTTCGCACAAGCGGAACGGCCGCCGCATAGATCGCAACGGCGCCAAGCACGGCGAGCAGCCGCTGCCAGCGCACGCCATCGCCGATCATCATATGCTCCGTCGTAAAGAGGTTCTGCGTAATCGAAAAATTAAGATCGCTGATAGCCAGCCACGGAAGCAACGGCGATGGAAGCAGTTGAACGAAATGATTATAAGGACTTAGCAGAATCCACACCGCTGCCAGCGCCACGTAAGTCGTCAACGAAGGAAGCAGTGAAAACAAGGCATAACCGAGAACCATGTACACGAAAAAAGGGACCAACCAGTTGCAGCCCGTGTAGAGAACGATAATCCATGCGATCTCGCCGGTGATCGCTTCCCCCTGCCGCTGCAGGCATAGGAGTAGAATGACGACGAACAAGCCGTACCAGAACGCCGAGTGCGAAACCCAATACGCCAGCTTGATCCCGTAATAACGAGCGCCGTTCGGGAAAGAGGAGACAAGTTCGCCCGTATGATGTTTCGCCTCCAAGCGGGCTTGTTCCGCTCCGTACAGCAAAAATAGAAAGTGAAACGCCATCATAAAAAAAATCATGCCCGGTATGTCTTGCCAGCCTTCCAGCAGACGCATCGCAACCCCTAGAAAGACGAGCTGCGCAGCGGCGAACACCGACCAATATTGCGGCTGTGCCCAGAATTGCTTCCACTCTTTGCCCATTGCATCTCCTTGAAATGGAAAGTAGGGAGAAAGATGAACTTTCTCCCCCCTCGATATCCCGTTACTTTGCGGACTGACGCCGATCGGGAATGGCGTACCCGATGCGCGGCCGCGATGGTTGAAGCGCGTATTTCGATCTTATTTGTAGTTCCAGAGGTTGCCACTCACTTCGTCGTCCGTATCCCCGGTCGCCTTCAGGTAGAATAATGTGCCGCCGCCCTCGAGCCAGTAATCCACCGCTTTGTACGTCGTCGATGAATTCAGATCGATGCTGTATTCCGTGGAGTCCGGCCAGAGCGATTTCGATTTCATCAACGAGACGCGGCCGTTCTGGCCTTGCGCTAGTCCGGCATCGATACGGCCGTATTGGCCAGCGCCGTTAATTTTGCCGCTTGTCGCGCTCGTTGTGTTAACGCCTTTGACGACATACGTGTGCTGATCGGCCGCATAGGCTGAAAAACCAAAGGACAGAACGACGACTGCGGATGAGGATACGATGCATGCTTTCACCTTTGAAACCATTTCCTCCTTTAAGATCGGGTGAAGAAGATAACCGGCCATCTTCGTTGGAAATAGTATCATTTATTTGGATGATTATGGAATAGAGATCCATTACTATTTTTGGTTGCGAGAGCGAACAAGAGGTATACACGGGTTGCCATACAGCTCGATTCTATCATTTCCATGGCGAGATACCCGCTACAGATGTATTTGCAATTGTTTTGTACGTTTAAAAAACTTACATTTTCATTCTCCTCGATTATATAAGTGCTCATGCTTCCCTTACCGGCTTGGCGAGAAGTTACTACTTTGGGCCTAAAACTCCGAACGCTCGGCAGCGAGCCTGTCCTCTCACAGCGTCATCTGTCCCCCATACCGCGCAAGAAAAGCTTCCTTCTCCTTGTAATCCGGCATAACGCTTCCGACCAGCCGCCAGAAGGAGCGGTCGTGGTTCATATGGAACAGATGGCAAAGCTCATGCACGACGACGTAGTCGATTACGTCCACAGGCGCCATGGCGAGCCGATAGTTGAACGTCAGCTTCTTGTCCGAGCTGCAGCTGCCCCATTTGGTGATGGACTCCACGATATCGAACGACTTCGCCTTCGCTTTCATCCGCGGCTGGTAGACCTTGAGCCGCTCTGCGATCACCGTCTTGCAGCTGGCGAAATAGAATTTCTTGAGCTGAAGCCGCAGCTCGTCCTCCGTGCGGCCGTCCGTCTCGATCAGCTCGTGCAGCGCGTAATATTTGCCCAAATGAAGAAATTTGCCCTCGTCTTCATACTCTCGGATGCGATGATCTTCCTTCGCCCGATCGATGGCCGCCAGCTGCTTCGCGATCTGCTTCCCATGCTGCCGCACCGCGCCTAGGATCGCTTCGTCGCTCGTACCGTTCGGCGCCTTGACGGTCACGTGACCGTTCGCCTCGAGCTGCATCGCCAGCTTCTTCCGCTGCCCGTATTGGACATGGACCTCAATCTCGTAATCTTCGATTTGTACTTTCATTCGCGATCATTCCCGCTTATAGATTTGACGTTTCTCCTTACATAAGCAAAAAGGGCCGTGCATGCCGCACGCCCCTCTCCTTCCGCTACCCTTGATAATCCAGCACGGCCACGCTCTCCACGTGCACCGTCCACGGGAACATGTCCACCGGCTGCACCTCGGTCGTCCGGTAGCCGCCGTCCTCGAGGACGCGCAGATCGCGCGCCAGCGTCGACGGATTGCACGAGACGTAGACGACGCGACGCGGCTTCATCGCCAGAATCGTCTCCAGCAGCGCCGGGTCGCAGCCCTTGCGCGGCGGATCGACGCAGATGACGTCCGGCACGATGCCTTCCTTGCGCCAGCGCGGAATGACGACTTCTGCCGCGCCTGCCTCGAAGTCGGCGTTGTCGATGCCGTTCAGCGCCGCGTTGCGCTTCGCGTCCTCGATCGCCTCCGGCACGATCTCGACCCCGTACACATGGCCGGCTTGCCGCGCCAGGAACAGCGAGATCGTCCCGATGCCGCAGTACGCATCGATGACGTTCTCCGTCCCCGTCAGCCCCGCGTACTCCACCGCCTTGCGGTACAGCGCGATCGTCTGCAGCGGATTGACCTGGTAGAACGAACGCGCCGAGATCGCGAAGCGGATGCCGTCCAGCTCGTCATAGATGACGTCGCTGCCCCACAGCGTCTTCGTCTCGTCGCCGAAGATTACGTTCGTCGTCCGCATGTTGATGTTCTGCACGATGCTCGTAACCTTCGGCAGCGCCTCGCGGATACGTTCGATCCAGCGGTCCAGCTGCGGAATCCGGTAGCCGTTCGTGACCAGCACGACCATGACCTCGCCCGTCACGAAGCCGACGCGCGTCATGACGTGACGCAGCAGGCCGCGTCCGGTCTCCTCGTTGTACACGGTGATGCCGAGCTCGCGTCCGATTCGCTTCACCTGCGCGACGACTTCGTCGTTGCGCTCATGCTGGATGAGACACGCGCCCATGTCGATGATGCGGTGGCTGCCGCTCGCGTAGAAGCCGCCGATCAGCTGGGACGCTCCCGCCGCGCCGATCGTCTCGGCCGCGACCGGGCCCATGCCCATCGGGACCGACGCTTTGTTGCGGTAGCGCCAAGGCTCGTCCATGCCGACGGTCGGATGCACGAGAATGCCCTCACTCTCGCCCTCTCGCGCCGCGCCTTGGGCCGCTTCGTCGTCCTTCGCGCCTGCCCTCGGCGCCGCCTCGCCCGCGACGGCCAGCTTCCCGATCCGCACCAGGTTGTCGACGACGTGCTGCCGCTTCCAGCGCAGCTGGGCCGCATAGTCCATATGCTGCAGCTGGCAGCCGCCGCACTGCTTATAGATCGGGCACGGCGCGTCGACGCGGTCCGGGCTTGCGATCTCATGCTCCAGCAGCTTGGCGTAGCCGTACTGCTTCTTCACCTTCAGCACCTTGGCGCGCACGCGCTCGCCGGGCAGCGCTCCTCGTATAAAAAGGGTAAAGCCTTGTTCGCGCCCTACCCCTTCGCCTTCATGCGTCAGACCGACGATATCGACCGTGACGACGTCGTTCTTATTTACCGGTATGCTCATGCCAATCTCCAGTCTTGTATTCGTTAGTCCTATCGCAGCTTATACGTCGATTCTCCCGCCTCGTCCACGAAAATATTCAAGTGCCGCGGCAAATTCGTGAACGTGCACGGCAGCGTGCCGCCGTATTCGCCATCGAGGTTCAGCTGCACGTAGTCCGGCGTCGTCACCGACAGCTGGCGCGTTTGGAAGTGGATGACGTGCGGGTCGTTGAAATGCTCGCCGCGAAGCGCCATCGTCGCGATCCGAATGAATTCCGGCAGGTTGCACTTGCGCAGCACGACTACGTCGAACAGGCCGTCGTCGAGAATCGCCTCCTGCGCCAGCTTCTCGAAGCCGCCGACGGAATTGCTGTTACAGATGAGGAACATCATGAATTCTTCGTGCAGCTCGCCGATCTCCTCGGCCTTCAGAATCAGCTCGGTCGGCCGGAGGCGCGTCATCTTCTCCAGCCCCTTCATATAATAGGCGAGCTGGCCGATCATCGTCTTCAGCTTGCTCGGCACCTCGTACGTCAGCTCGGTCAGCGAGCCGCCCCCCGCGATGTTGATGAAATACCGCGAGTTCGCCTGCCCGACGTCGATCGGCCGCGTATACTGCTGCGTAATCAGGTCGCACGCATATTCCCAATGCTTCGGGATGCCGAGCGCCCGCGCGAAATCGTTCGTCGTCCCGAGCGGCAGTATGCCGAGCGGCGGACGGCTCTCCTTCTGCGCCAAGCCGTTGATGACCTCGTACAGCGTGCCGTCGCCGCCAGCCGCGATGATCATGTCGAATCCGCGGTCCGCCGCCTCGGCCGCCGCGATCGTCGCGTCGCCTTCGCTCTCGGTCGCATGGCAGCTCGTCTCGATGCCGCCGCGCTCAAGCTTCTGCAGAATATCCGGCAGCCGTCGCTTCATCTCTTCCCGGCCCGAGGTCGGGTTATAAATCAATCTTGCCCGTTTAATCTCCATCCCTGGCACCTCCGGTACCCTTCCCTTACAAGATGACATCCAATGTTCTCTATATTACGCTTATTCGCGGGCAGTCTCAAGCGAGCCCATCCGCCCCTCGTTATTACCCGATTTCTTATAAAATATGTCCGTTCGCCCCGTTCAGATACTGCGCGATTTGCGCTTCTATCCACTGCAAGATGCCCGCATTCGGCAGCATCGGCCGTCCGTTGTACCGGTACGCCTGCCCTTCCAGCCGGCCCGGGATGACCTTCCGCGTAAAATAACCGTCGCTCAAGAAGAGCGGCACGACGATAAAGGTAAGCTCCGGGTGTTTGCGCCGCAGCGCGCCAAGCTTGCAAGCCGCCTGATCCGGCAGCAGCATCGCGTAGTGCGCCCCGGCGAAGCCGCCGATCGCCTGCATGCGCCGCGCCAAATGCGTCAATCCGTGCCGCCACCGGCCGTGAAAGATCGCTTCCTTGGAGCCATGGGCCACGAGCAGCAGCGCTTCCCGCTCCGGCGCCTCGGAGAGCTCCCGGATATTGGCGAGCAGCAGATCCGCGATCTCCGCCTGGCCGTCGATCGGCGTGCCGAAGCGCACGGCCGTATCGGGATGGAGCCGAAAGCGGCCAAGCTCCCCTTCACGCCCGGGCGAGACGGGCGGCAATCCGAAGCCTTGGGCGATGTCGTCCACGTGCGTGCTTCCGGACGACACAAAGAGCGGAAGGACGTAGAGTTCCGTTACGCCTTCCGCTTCTAGTCGGTCTATGCCGTCTTGGATGAGACGGCCCTCTACAATCTCCAGGAACGCCGATACGATCGGCGTTCCCGCTCCGCGCCGTCCCTCGGGGGCGGCAGCGTTCACGACTTCGGCGTCTTCCGCCGCATCCAGCAGCTCGAGCGATAGCGAGTCGGCGACGTGCGCCACCGCTTCGTCGATCAGTTGAACCCAGCTTTGGTCGCGGGAACCATGGCTAATGACGAGAATGCCCCGGCCGCTCACGGTTAGCGCCCCGCGCGCTCCAGCGCCATCTTGTACCCGTCATTGCCATAGTTCAAGCAGCGCTTCACGCGCGAGATCGTCGCCGTGCTCGCGCCCGTCTCCGCCTCGATCTGGTTGTACGTGCAGCCCTTGCCGAGCATGCGCGCCACCTCTAGCCGTTGCGAGAGGGATTGAATCTCGTTCACGGTGCACAGATCATCAAAGAAAATATAGCATTCTTCCACCGATTTAAGCGTTAAGACCGCTTCGAATAATTGGTCGATCGTTTTATCGTTCAGCTTTTTCAGCTGCATGAAAGGTCACATCCCTATAAGAACTATGCAATTCATTGTATTCGCTTTCCCCATACTTTTCAAGCATTACAGTATTCACGCTTTACAGAACAGAAGAACTACAGCGCCCGTCCCTGCGCGTTCCAACGCTTCGTTCCCGCCGCCCGGCAGGCCCTTCAACCTATAAGGATATAGGCTGTACTTATGAAGCGAGCCGTGCCGGACGCGCTCCGCGCAAGGCAAGCGCGGAAATTTCTATGCCGAACCCGGGCATTCGTCCAGACCGAATAGACCTTTATCCCATAGACTATCAGCAAAACGTGAAAAAGGTTGTGATCCGCGTGAAATACCGTAACGACCCTTCCGTCAGCGGCTTCCAGCAACCGTTCGGAGGACAAAGTCCTTACCCGGGCATCAGCGACCCGTTCTTCCAAGCGCCCGGTCTAGGCAGCGCCCCGACGCCGTTCAGCCCGACGATCGAAACGAATATTCCACAGCTTCCCGTTAGTGCGACTGCCGACGCGCTCCCCGCCGCAGCCGCGGCCGACGCGATCGAAGCGGCGGCGCCGGCCGCGACGAAAGCGAGCGGCTTCTCGCTCGCCAGCCTCGGCGGCAACATCAAGGATCTCCAAGGCCTCGTCGACCGTATGGGCGGCCTCGACGGTATTCTGAGCACCGTGCAGAAGGTGCAGAAGGTCGTCTCGAGCGTGCAGCAGATGGCGCCGCTCATCAAAGTGCTCGCCGGCTCGATCGGCAAGAAGGGCGCCGCGGCAACGACCGCCACGCTGGACGAGGAAGCCTTCGAAACCGCCGCGCCGAAGCGGAAGAAGCCCCGCAAGCGCGCCGGCGGCAAAAGCAGGCCGCTGGCGGCAGGCGGACCTCGCCGGCGTCCGCGCCGGTAACGAGGCACGCGGCAGGCGCGAGCTGGCTGAATGCCAGCGCGCGTCGTCGCTGACCTCCCTGCGCCGCACACAACGAAGACCGGAGCATCGCCCTTCGGGGCGGCTCCGGTCTCTCTTCGACTCCCCTTATCATCCGCTATCTCCCAGCAAATTGCAAGACTTGTACCGGTCGATTCTGTGACAATTGGCGGCCGCAGCCCAGACGGCGGCGCTCAGTCAGACTCGCCGCCTACCTGGCGCTTCCCCGGCGCGTAAGCGGCAGCTTCATTTCCATCTCGATGGCTTTGCTTGCCGCGTACTCCCGTTCACTTCTGAAGATCCTTCCAGCTGCGCAGTTCAGCACGAAGCAATAAAAAACGGACCGCCTTCGCGGTCCGTCTGCCTTTTACATAAAGAGGGCCATGATTCTGTACACGAGCGCCGCCAGAATCGCCGTAATCGGGATCGTGATGACCCAAGCGATGACGATCTTGCCCGCGAGCGCCCATTTCACCGCCGAGAAGCGCTTCGCGCTGCCGACGCCGAGAATAGCCGACGTGATCACGTGCGTGGTGCTGACCGGCAGATGCGTGAGCGTCGCCGTCATGATGACGGAGGCGGACGTAATGTCGGCCGCGAAGCCGTTGATCGGCTCGATTTTGAAGATCTTCGTGCCCATCGTCTTGATGATCTTCCAGCCGCCGACCGAGGTACCCAGCGCCATCGCCGTCGCTGCGGACAGCTTGACCCAGAACGGGACGTCCAGCGTATCCTGCAGCTCCGCCGCCACGAGCGCGAAGGTGATGATCCCCATCGCCTTCTGGGCATCGTTCGTGCCGTGCGTGAACGATTGGAACGCCGCGGTCAGGATCTGGCCGGTGCGGAAGCCCTTGTTGATCTGATGCGGACTCGACTTCGCGAAGATGAGCTTCAAAATCCACATGACGATGAAACCAATCGTAAAGGCAATCAAAGGCGACAAAATAAGTGCTTTCACGATATCGATAAAACCGCCGGCGTTGATGCCGGCCAAGCCTTCCGCACTGATGACGGCGCCCGCAAGCGAGCCGATGAGCGCATGGGAGGAAGACGACGGAATGCCGAACCACCACGTAAGCAAATTCCAGGCGATCGCTGCAATCAGCGTCGCGATGACGATCTCGACGCCGTTCGCAAGCTTCGCCGGATCGGCGACCGATCCGCCGATCTTCTTCGCGACGCCCGTGAAGAGCATCGCGCCGACGAAGTTCATGACCGACGCAATAATGATCGCCATCCGCGGGGACAGCGCCCGCGTCGATACGCTCGTCGCGATCGCGTTGGCCGTATCGTGGAAGCCGTTGATAAAGTCAAAGGCCAACGCCAGGAAAATAACAATACCGACTAAAATATAGATATCCATGACCGTGGTCCACCTGCTCCTTAGCTGTTGCGCATAATGATTGTTTCGAGTGTATTGGCCACGTCTTCACAGTAGTCGGTCGTTTGCTCCAGACGCTCGTAAATCTCTTTGCGCTTGATCAGCTCGATTGGATCCTTGACGTTCGCGAACAAGCTCTTGATGCAGACGCGCAGAATATCGTCGGCTTGGTTCTCCAGCTCGTTGATCGCGATCGACGGCTCGCGGATGGCCAGCAGCTTCTTCTCGGTCAGCAGGTAGATCGCTTTCTTGATCTGCTGCGCGCTGCGGAGCAGATTGTCCGCGAACAGCGTAATGTACTCGTCCGGCTCCGTAATGTGGTACATCTCGAAACGCGACGCGCAAGCCTCGATGCCGTCGAGCACGTCGTCGAGCGATGTCGTCAGCGCCATGATGTCTTCGCGCTCGATCGGCGTGATGAACGTCTTGTTCAGCTCCGTCAAAATCGTATGTACATGACGATCGCATGCGCTCTCGTATTCTTTCATCGTCTTCGCGAAATGCGTGACATCCTTGATGTTCGAGACGTTCTTGGCGAAATATTCGACGGCTTCGAGCATTACGTCCGCCATCGCTTCAAGCGTGATGAAAAACACGTCTTTTTTCTTAAACATGGTTATCCCCTTCGCATCATGCAGTTTACGTTGCCAGTACTCTAAAAGACCTTAAGACCGACAATATCTTAACATAGTTTACTACCCAATTGTTAAGGCATTGTAAAGGAATTATGACATTTTTAGATTTCTTTCATTTTTTAAGTAACTCTTCAGCTTTCGTTCCCCTGCCGTCCGCCTCCCTATTGTTTTCCTTCGGCGCTGATTTTAACCGCCACGGGACGTAAGAACTCCGCAAGGGGACGATTCGATTATCTATGAAAAAACCGGTCCGCAGCATGCGAACCGGCTTTCAACGCGTAGATCAGCTTAACGTGTAATGGGAGGCGAAACTCGGCGAATTCGGAAGCACATGGTAGAACGTCCTGCCCGGGACGAGCGGCAGCTCGCTGCCGTCCTTCATAATCCGGATGACGCCGTCTACCCCCCGCTCCCACTCCGCATCCACGGCCAACCCTTTCTGGATCAGCTTGGCCGGACCGCCGGCTTCCAGGTCGACCTCCAGGCGGCCGACGTTGTCGAGCACTTTGTGCGCGGTCCCCAATAGCACGAGATTCGCCGCCTTCAGCTGCTCCTTGGTCGTCAGATCGATATGCCGCTCATTGTTGATGGACCGGGCGTACAAGCCGGTCGCCACGTCGTACGCGTAGGAGACATGATACGATTTCAGCATAAAGGAGATGTCCACCTTCGATGCGGCGCTGCCCCCTGCCGTTCCGCCCGTCTCCGAGAACGGATGGACCGGGGCCGGCACGTCGCTTGCGTAAGCTTTCTTCAGCGCCCCCGCGCGAATTTTCTCCAAATTCGAATACAGGTTATGCGGGGCCTTGCGGAACGATTCGCGCCAGAAGTAGCTGCCCGCGTTCGTAATCTCGTCGAGATGCTCCTTATCCTGTCCCTGCAAAATGGCGTACGCATCGGGCGAGCCGCCTGCGTGCACGAGCACACCGCCGTACGATTCGCCAAGCTCGATCAAATACGGGCGGATGCTGCGGATCGGGCCGATCGGGTCCGTGAACTCCTCGCTCTGGAAGATCGCGACCAGCCGCGTGATCCCGCCTTCGGCCAGCACCTCCCAAATGACGTCGGCATGCGGAAGGCCGGATTGCGGGCGGGCTTTGCCCATGTTGTTCACCATCACCGCGATCGGACGCGCGGTCACCTCATGATCCGACGGCAATCCGGTCAGCGGTGCGATGTAGCCGCCCGTCTCGGCTTCCTCCTCCGGAATCTCCGTCTCCGGCTGCGTCTCGTTTCCCGTATGGTTCGACTGCGATTGCTGCTCGGGCAGCGAGTTCAGCCCGCCGCCTTCGGAGCAGCCGGCGATGAGCACGAGGGCGAGCGCGCCGATCGTCATCCAGCGCAGCGGATGGCGGCGCGCGTCATTCGTATACCTGTTGGTCAAGGAAGTGGTCCTCCTTCTTCGGCCTTGTTCGCCTGGCAATATCTAGAATACCCCTATTAAACCATAGGAAGACCGGGTTGTCTTGTTTTTGTCCGCCCGTAGATGTGGAGTCCCTATCTTTAGCGAAAGTCAATGCCGACCTATCTCTGACCGTTCAGATGCCGCTCGCCGCCTGCAAGTCAATTGTTACCGCGGTTAGCCTCCGTCACGCCGTTGGCATACTGAACGTAACTCTCCTCACGCTGGAACGAAAGGACGTGAAACGATGACCGCTATCGTCGATTTCGTGGTCGATCACTGGCTGCCGGTCTCGCTGGTCGTGCTTACCGCCCTGGCGATCGCCTATATCACCGCGAAACATAAAGCATTGTTCTATAAAGAATAGCCATCGCACCGGAAATCCGATCCGATTCCCATGCGATGGCATCTTGTTGTCGATCATGTGATTCCCGATTCGCCTGCCTTGCTAAACATGCTCCGTCGGATCCTCGGCCGCGTGCGTCTCCATGAGCGGCAGGCGGAGCGTCACCATCGTGCCTTCGCCGGGTACGCTGGCGATCTCGAGCGCGCCGCCGTGCAATTCAATGATTTCCTTGCAAATCGCCAGGCCGAGTCCGCTCCCCGCGCGCTGGCTCTCGCCTTTATAGAACTTCTCCGTTACATGCGGCAAATCGTCCGCAGCGATGCCGACCCCCGAATCCGCGATCCGCACGACGGCCTTCTCCGCCTCGCGCGAGACGGTAATCGCGACGGTTCCCCCTTTGGGGGTGAACTTGAGCGCGTTATCCAACACATTAATCAACACCTGCTTGAGCCGGTTGGCGTCGGCCATGACCAGCAAAGGGCCGTCCGCCCCGTAATCCGCCGACAATTGCACGCTCTCCCGCTGCGACCTTGCCACGAACTGGCGAACCGTCTCCCGCACCGGGGCCAGCATATCGAGCGGCTCGGGATGCAGCACGATGTTCTTGGCGTACAGCTTGGAGAAATCCAGCAAATCCTCGACGAGACCCGACAATCGCTCCGTCTCCCGGTCGATGATTTTGAGCCCCATTCGTACTTCCTCCACGTCCGTCGGATCGCCCGATACGAGCGTCTCGCTCCAGCCCTTGATCGACGTGAGCGGCGTGCGCAGTTCATGCGAGATGGACGAGATGAAATCGTTCTTCAGCTTCTCTCTTCTCGTAATCTCCGCCGCCATCGTATTGAGCGTGTCGGCGAGCCGCCCGATCTCGTCGCGGTTCTGGATTTTGGCCCGCTTCGTCCAATCGCCTTCGGCCATCTGTTCCGCTACTTTGGTTAAATTGCGAATGGGCCTTGCGATCAGATTCGCCATCAGGACGCTCATGCCGAAGAACAACAGCACGACGACGAGCGCCCCGAAGATCGTGACGAGGATCATGTTGCGCACGATGTCGTCGATGCCCTTCAGTGAAGAGGTATAGCGAAAAAGCGCGACCACGCGCTGGTCCCGCATGAGCGGCACCGACACGGCGGCGACGCGTTCACCCGTCACCGGGTCCCGACCACGCCAAATGCCGCGGTCGCCGCTCAGCGCCTGCTCGACGTCCGGCGTGTCCAGCACATGTCCCTCGCCCGGCATACCGTCGCTGTCCACGACAAGCGCGCCCGCGTTGTCGATCAGCTGCAAGCGGGATTTGCCCTCGGTCATATTCTGCAGCATATACCGCGCCACCACGTTCATCGGGGCTACCGCGAGATTGCGGTTGTGAAGCGCCGCTTCCGTCTCCGCCCGCTGAATGAGCGAGGAGGTCGCGCTGCCGTAGTAGTAATTCCAGACGAGCGCCGCGAAGAGGGAGCCGAGCGTCACGACGACGAGCATGATCAGGATGCCGAAGCTCCACACCATTCGCGTCCGGATGCTGTTCATGCGCCGCCCCGGTTAAAGCGGTAGCCGAAGCCCCACAGCGTCTCGATGTATTTCGGGTGCGACGGATTGTCCTCGATTTTCTGGCGGATGCGGCGAATGTTCACGTCCACGATTTTCAAGTCCCCGATAAAATGCCGTCCCCATACGGCGCTTAAAATTTCGTCCCGGCTGAGGCCCTCCCCTTCCCGCTCCATCAGCAGCTTCACCAGCGTCCATTCGGTCGGCGTCAGCACCACTTCTTCGCCGTTCTTCCATAAGCGCCGCTGCACGGCCGACAGCCGGAACGGTCCCGCCTTCAATTCATGACCGCCGCCGGAAACGGAAGGAACGTTATGCGCCGAAACGCCCGTCGGGTGCGTGTCTGCGGCTGCAGGCGCGGAAGGAGCTGATATGCCACCGGTCCAAGCCGCGGCGGATTGCGCATGGCCGTCTCCATCCATGCGCAGCTCCGAAACCGGATCCGGCATGACGGAAGAAGGCGCGCTTGCTTGGGCCTGCGCGTGGGCGACGGTCGAAGCGTCCCGCTCGGGATGCATACTCGCGGGTCCTGCATGACTGGCGTTAGCCGACTGTGGTTCGTGCGTCTCCTGGTCCCATGGAGTCAAGCTGCTCGCGGACGAAGTCCGGCTCTCCGGCAGGTCCGCCGTCTCGCTGGCGGCCGCCGATTCTCCTGCACCCGGTGCGGCGGCCGATGTCCCCGATCCTCCCGGCTGCTCCGTCCACGATAAGCCACCCGGCATCATGCGGCGGTGCAGCGCCCCGAGGCGCGCGATCAGCTCGCCCGGGCTAAACGGCTTCTGCACGTAATCGTCCGCGCCTAATTCCAGCCCCCGGATTTTGTCCTCTTCCTGGGATTTGGCCGTCAGCATGATAATGCCCATCCGCGGAAACTGCCGACGCAGCCGCTCGCACACCTCGAAGCCGCTAATGGTCGGCAGCATGACGTCCAGCAGCGCCGCGTCGAAAGGCGGATCGGCCGACTCGGCCAGCGCCAGCGCCGTCTCGCCGTCTTCCGCCTCGGTCACTTCCATGCCGTTGCGTTTCAAGTTGATTCGGACGAACCCGCGAATCGCTTCCTCGTCTTCCAACAGCAATATCCGCATTGCGTTACCTCCTGCTTCCTTCTGCTTGGCTTGCGCGCCCGCGTTAATAGTCGGGGATCAATTCGAATTGCTTCGCCAGCGCGTCCGCACTCGGACGCATCGCTTCGAACCGCTCTCGTATGTCGTCGTCCCATGCTCTCGGCGCTTCCCGCTCCAAGACGACATACGCCATTCCCGCCGACTTCGTCAGCACGCGGATGGCGCCGCCTTCCGTTTTCCATTGCTGCTCCAGCGTCTCCCATTGCTTGAGCGGCACCGCATAGACCCAGAACATCGGCGCTCTGCGCTTCGTCTTGGGCTCGTAGTATTCGAAGGCGGTCCCTTCGATCGTGACGCCCCCCTCCAGCGTATGTTCCGAGCGGCTGACCGTCACTTGGCCGTACCAGCCGGCGGGAAAGCGGAGCGCATACCCTTGGCCGTAATCGGCGTACCGCTGCTGCACGACGTCGAATTTTCGGCTCCCATCCCACTGTCGCCGCTCTTCGATCCACAAGGTATCGGCATACGACCGGTCATCCGGCTGCCCCGGCGCTTCCACCAGCGTCTCGATGTCCAAAATGCCGTCGCCGTTGCCGTCGCCGCTGAAGGTCGAAGACGCGTTCCATTGCTCTTCCTCCCGTCCGGTCACCGGCGGGTAGACGCGCATCAGCCGCCCGTTCGCCCACGCCAGCACGTTCGTCAACGAGGAATGGGCGCCGATGCCGCCGTCCATGATAACCCCGTAGCGGCCAGCGGCGATTTGGCCGACGGCCAGGTTGTAATACCCGTCGACCGTCCCATCGATCGGCGCGGCCAACTCGTCCTTCACTTGTCCCGCCGACACCCGGTACAGATGCAGCGAGGCCGTCATCTGCTCGCGCTCATGCTGGATGACGACCAGCTCGGACTTGCCGTTGCCGTCCACGTCGCCCAGCTTCGCCTGCTCGTACGTCAGCTCCGCCAGCGGTACCGGCGGCGATTGCTGCAGGTCGGCGCCCGCGTCGATCGTATAGATGAACAGGCGGTGCTGCGGCTCGTCGTATTCGTTCCAGCCGACGACCAGCTCCGGACGGCCGTCGTCGTCCAGGTCGTCTACCTCGAGCCAATCGACGCCGTACCCGGTCGACTCCGCGAGCGTGAACCATTTGCGCCAGCCCTTCCGCCCGTCGCTCGATTCGGCCCGCATGACCATCACCTGTTCGGTGTCCAGGTCGGTCACGTACGTGACGATTGCTTCTTGGCTCCCGTCGCCGTCGACATCCGCTTTGCGGACGGCGGCCAAGCTGCTCTGATCCGCCAGCGTCAGCTTGGCTCTGGGCGGCAGCGCCACGCGGATGGCCTGGGCCAATTCCGTATTCCCGTTCTCGGCCTGCGGCACCGTTAGCAAGTCGGCCGGCGTCATCGTATATTGACAGCCAGCTGTCGTCGCTAGAGTCGATGCGCTTAGCAGCGCTAGCAGCGGGCGGCGTAATCGCATAGGCGGTCTCCTTTCTCTCTGCTGAGGGATTTCCTCCCCCAACCCCCTCCGCCGAGGGGGCTCCAAGGGCTGAGCTTACGCTCCCGAAGCGAGCATCCCTCCGGAATGCTTTCACCTCTGGACTCCTGTTTCGTGCTCACACGTAAGGACAGTGGTTGGCGGCGTGCGGGGCACGCTTTTGTCCTGACGGACAAGGCTTCCTTTGGATTTCCTCCCCAACCCCTCCGCCGAGGGGCTCCAAGGGCTGAATCCCCTCCCCCAACCCCCTCCGCCGAGGGGCTCCAAGGGCGCTGCCCTCTGGACTCCCGTTTCGTCCTCGCACGTTTGGATAGTGGTGGGCGGGTGGTTTCGTGCGGGGCACGCTTTTGTCCTGACGGACAAGGCTTCCTTCGGATTTCCTCCCCCAACCCCCTCCGCTGAGGGGGCTCAAAGGGCTGAGCTTATGCTCCCGAAGCGAGCTTTCCTCCGGAAAGCTTTCACCTCTGGACTCCCGTTTCGTGCTCACACGTAAGGACAGTGGTTGGCGGGGGGTTCGTGCGGGGCACGCTTTTGTCCTGACGGACAAGGCTTACTTCGGATTCCCCCAACCCTCTCCGCCGAGGGGCTCCCATTATACTTCCTCTACTTTAACCCATTTTCTTCCCCTGTGCTTGCGCGGCTTTTTTATTCAGCGCCTTGGCGGCGAGCAGTTCGTCGACCGTGACGAACGTGTAGCCCTTCGCGCGCAGATCATTAATGATCAGCGGGAGCAGCTTGACGGTGTTGCGCAGGTGTTTGCTGCCGAACGAATGCATGAGCACGATGCCGCCGGGGCGGGCGTTCTTGTTCACGTTGACGCGCATGGCCGCTACGGTCGCCCCGTTCCAGTCCATCGTATCCACCGTCCAGCCGACGAGCTCGCGTTTGTTGTCGCGCACGACCGTTTGGAGCACATCCGACACCGAGCCGTACGGCGCGCGCACGAGGCGTGGCACATACCCGACCGCCTCTTGGAACAACGCGTCCGTCGTTTTGATTTCCTGTTTAATCTCGTTCTCGTTCAGTTTGGCCAGATTGGCATGATGATACGTATGATTGCCGACCCCGTGCCCGTCCGCGGCGATTTGTTTGACCGTATCCGGATATTTCTTCAGCTGCGTGCCGACCAGGAAGAAGGTCGCTTTGACGCTGCTTGCCTTCAAAATCTCCAAAATCTCGGGCGTGTACCGGTGATCCGGGCCGTCGTCGAACGTCAGCGCGATGAGCTTGTCCCCTTGCTTGGCCGAAAAATGCGGCGTGCCGCCTGTCGGCTGCTCCAGCTTCACGGGCGGCACCGCCGCTGCCGCGCGTTCGTCCGCATCCTCCGCTGCCCTATCGCCCTTCGGCTGAAACGCCGCCAGATTCGCGTCCTCCGGCCGCGCGTTGTCCGCGTTCCTTGCCGCTTCTCCCGCTCCCTGCTCCCTCGCCGCGTCATGCGGCCGTCTCCCGTCGATCCTCGCCGTCGTCGATTCGCTATTGCTTAGCAATAGCTCGAGCCCCGTCTGCGCGCCGCACCCCGCCGTCATCGCGA
Source organism: Paenibacillus xanthanilyticus (assembly GCF_042682185.1). Taxonomy (NCBI): domain Bacteria; kingdom Bacillati; phylum Bacillota; class Bacilli; order Caryophanales; family Paenibacillaceae; genus Paenibacillus; species Paenibacillus xanthanilyticus. The sequence goes on from NZ_JBHUHA010000002.1 coordinate 2,090,932, forward strand.
CCGCGAGCGTCAGCGCCGCCCCTTTTGTCCATATGCCTGCAACGCGCCATACCATGGCCTATCTCCCCATCTCCCACTCTAGTTGTTTCTATCGTAGCGTAGATAGAGTGGAAAGTTGTTACAATCTAGTAACATGGCTCGAAAATCGTCGCCATCCGCCGCGTTCGCCCTCGACCCCGTTCCTCCCTCCTAATAGCGTCGCTTCTCGACTGCTTCTCCGGGAATCCCCTCCCCCGCCAAGCACAAAAAAGCGACTCCTGTCGGAGCCGCTAGCCGTTTCGTTCCACATGCCATATGCCACAATCATGCGCGAATCCAAGATCGTCCGCTGCCGCCGACATGAACGCATCGGCCATTGTCGCACCTGGCATCCTACGCGGTCAAATCCACTCCACGCGCATGAACATGCCGTCGACGACGCCGGCCTCTTGCAGCGTTAACCCGGGATCGATATCGCTCCAACTATGCCCGTATTCGCTGACGGATAGCCGCACGGACAGCTCCGCCTCCTCGGGCAACGCTTCCCCGACGCTTGCTAATAGGGCGGAGCTCAGCTGCCGCAGCGGCAGATCGGAGGGCAGCTCCAAATCGAACTCCTTGCCTGATGGCATTGCGATGACTGTCACGACCGTATAGTTCATGCCGAATCCCTCCGATGTTCGTTGCTATGCTGACCATCCCGCATCCTATCTACGTGTCTATCAACCAAGCGAGAGCTTCCTCCAGAGACGACAGCCCTCGCTCCTCGCTTCACCTCATCTACCCGATCCATTAGACGTGCACGCTGCCCCTTGCCTCATAATGCCGTACCGGAGCTGGCGTCCGCGTCATCCCCGGCCGCGCCTGCGCGCCGCTCGGATAACACGGCCAACGGCTTCTTCTCTCCGTCCAGCCCCAATTGTCCGATTCGAACATCCTCCGTGCCCGCGCCATGCGCGCATTCGCCCGGCGACGCGTCCGCCGCTCGCTCCTTGCTCCGCTGTAGCCGATACGGCGCAAGCGTCCGTGCAAAACGCTCCGCTTCCGATAGCGTCACGCCATCAGGCGTGAACCGTCCGCTCGGCGCGGCGGCCTCCCGCTCCTGCGTACCGGCCGACTTGCGCATTGCCGTTGGTCTGGCGACCGCGCCGTGATCCGGCCAAAGTTCGATGACGAGATGGCATGCAGGGGGGAGCTTCTCCTTGCTTGGGGCCAGCACGATCGTACATATGCCCTCGGGCGGCGACTCGGCGAGCAGCAGCTTGCCGATCTCCGGATGGGCGTCCATTGCGCATGAGTTCGGAATCAGGCAGACGAACGTCGGCAGCCGGCAGCCTTTTCGCGAATCGCCGATGATGGCCGCGCGCCGCCTGCGACGCAGCTCCGCCAGGAACCGTTCCATCGTCTCGTCCCGATACCCGTTCGACCGAAACAAAAACCGGTACTCGCGCGCATCGTCCCAGCTGTGCGGGAGCCATCTAAGCCAGCTCCATGCATCGCTTCGCCGTTCATCGAACAACGCCGCCACCTTCACCTCGTCCGGCGCATGATGCGTCGTCAGCTGAATAACCAGCGACCGTATGAACGCCTCCGCCGCCTGCTCATCCCCGGCAATGCCGATGAGACCGAATCTCGCCGCATCCACCCAGACGGGACTGTCCTCCAGCGTGCGAAACTCGGATGCAAGCCGCTGTACGGAAGCATAGACGCTGTCAGAGGCGCCCCCCTCCCGCTTGGGCATGATGAGCTTGGCACGGCTCGGGACTGTGCCGATTCCGGTACGAAGCCGTAGGAAATCCGGGTCGCCGGGTTCCCGCTCCCATACGGAACTAATCCGCAGCGCAACCCGCTCCAAGCAGAGCGATGGTTCCGGATGCGCATCCTCCAACTTATCCCGTTCTTCCTGCCGAATGCGCATCATTCGCTCCCGCATGGCTCTCTGGTAAGACGCGAGCTCCGCCTCCCGAAGGCTTATTTCCCGCTCATAAGCAAGCACTCGGTTCTGATGCCGGCGCAGCTGACTCCACGCGATGACGGCAATCAGCGCGATCAGCGCAAACCCTATCGCGAGATAGCTGCTCGCCCGACGAGGGATCGGCGTGTAAAGGCAAACCGCAAGCGCGGTAAGCGCGAGACCGATCAACGGCGCGACGACCGTGAGATAACGAAATCTTGGGCGTTCCGGCAGGCCGGGCGGTCGCTGCAACATGATTTGCTGTTCGGCCGTATTCAACATGCGTTCCCGGGGCGTTCGTCTATAGTAAAAGAAAGACAATCCATTCTCACCAACTTAATCCAAATATGCAAAACTTGTATAATAATGGTTTTTTGTCATTGTTTATACTAACATACGTCCGTAGCCCGGAAAACGGACTAACTGCCCCCATTCGCTAAAGATTTATTAAGGATTTTGGGAGACCATAGAGTGCGGGAAGAGACGCGCAATAAAAAATGGCGAGACCGGCATGTCGCCGATCTCGCCATTGCTATTCTCCTATGCGGCTTCCGGGTTAACGCAGCGCCTTCGCCGCGATATCCGTCCGCGCGTGCATGCCTTCAAAATGAACCGCCGACACCGCTTCGTACGCCCGCGCTCTCGCTTCCGCGATATCGCGGCCGAGGCCGACGATGCCGAGCACGCGACCGCCGCTCGTGACGATCTCGCCGTCCGTCAACGCCGTGCCCGCGTGGAACACGAGCGCGCCCTGCGCCTTCGCCGCTTCCAGACCGGTGATCGCGCGTCCTTTCGGATACGCAGCCGGATACCCTTCCGACGCCGCGATGACGCAGACGGCCGCCTCGTCGCTCCATTCGATCTCCAGCTGATCCAAGCGTCCGTTTAGCGACGCCAGCACGATGTCGAGCAGATCCGTCTTGAGGCGCGGCAGCACGACCTGCGTCTCCGGATCGCCCATGCGCGCATTGAACTCGATCGTCTTCACGCCGCTTGACGTGATCATAAGCCCCGCGAACAGCACGCCGCGGAACGGACGGCCTTCGCTGACCATCGCTTTGGCCGTCGGCTTGATGATGTTCTCGATCGCATCCTCCACCAACGCCGGATCGATGTGCGGCAGCGGCGAGTACGTGCCCATTCCGCCCGTGTTCGGCCCCTTGTCGTCATCGAATACCGGCTTGTGGTCCTGTGCCGGCACCATCGCGCGCACCGTCTCCCCGTCCACGAACGCCAGAATGGACATTTCCTGTCCTTGCAGGAACTCCTCAATGACGACGCTTCCGCCGGATTGGCCGAACACCTTATCCACCATCATATCGTGGAGCGCTTTCTCCGCTTCCTCGATCGAATACGCGACCGTGACGCCTTTGCCCGCTGCCAGACCGTCCGCCTTCACGACGATCGGCGCGCTTTGCTCGCGCAGATAGGCCAGCGCCGCCTCGTAATCGGTGAACGTCTCGTATTTCGCCGTCGGGATATTGTACTTGCGGAGCAAATCCTTCATGAAGATCTTACTGCCTTCGATCTCGGCAGCGTTCTTGCGCGGTCCATAGACCGGAATGTTATGCGCCTCGAACGCGTCGACGATCCCGTCCGCGAGCGGATCATCCGGGCCGACGAAGACGAGGTCGATCGCGTTGTCCTTCGTGTACGTGATCAGATCGTCGAACTGGTTGACCGGGATCGGCGCGCATTCCGCCAACTCGGCGATTCCCGCATTGCCCGGCGCGCAGAAAATTTGCTTGACCTTCTCGCTCTTGCTAAGCGCCCACACGATCGCATGCTCGCGGCCGCCGCCGCCGATTACTAATACCCGCATCCGAAACCCTCCCCATTTGTGAAAAAGGAGAAGGAAGCGCGGCGCAGGTCCATATTGTCCGCGCCGCATGCTGCCTTCTCTAATATGATGTACTCGCTTCGTTCAATCGTTCTGCAAGCCGCCGCTTCTAGGGGCTGGATTAGTGCTTGAAGTGACGTACGCCCGTGAATACCATCGCGATGTTCGCCGCGTTCGCCGCGTCGATCGACTCTTGGTCCTTCACGGAGCCGCCCGGCTGGATGATCGCCGTGATGCCGTGCTTCGCCGCTAGTTCCACCGTATCGCCCATCGGGAAGAACGCGTCGGAGGCGAGGATCGCGCCGTTTGCTTTCTCGCCCGCTTGCTCGATCGCGATGCGCGCCGCGCCGACGCGGTTCATTTGACCGGCGCCAACGCCGACCGTCATGTCGTCCGCTGCCAGCAGGATCGCGTTCGACTTGACATGCTTGACGACTTTCCAGCCGAACAGCAGCTGCTTCAGCTCTTCTTCTGTCGGCTTGCGGTTCGTCACCACTTGGAGGTCGGCTTCGGACAAGCTGTGCACGTCGGATTCCTGCACGACCATGCCGCCTTCGACGCTCGTCACAACCCAGTCCTGCTTGCGTTCGCCGGCCGCTTGGAACTCGCCGAGCTTCAGGAGGCGGATGTTCTTCTTCTTCGTGAGAATCTCCAGCGCTTCCGGCGTGTAGCCCGGCGCGATGATGATTTCGAGGAAGATCTCGCTCAGCAGCTGCGCCGTGTCGGCGCCGATCTCGCGGTTCGCCGCTACGATGCCGCCGAAGATCGACGTCGGGTCGGCCGCGTACGCCTTCTGGTACGCTTCGTGAATCGTCGTGCCGATACCTACGCCGCATGGATTCATATGTTTCACGGCCACGACCGCCGGCTCGTTGAATTCCTTGACGATCGCCAGCGCCGCGTTCGCGTCGTTGATGTTGTTATAGGAGAGCTCCTTGCCGTGCAGCTGCTCGGCCGTCGTGATGTTGCCCGCTTCGGCGATCGGCTTGCGGTAGAACGCCGCGCGTTGATGCGGGTTCTCGCCGTAGCGCAGATCCTGCACTTTCTCGTACGTCACCGTGTAGCGCTCCGGCAGCGGTTCGCCTTGGAGCTTGGAGAGGTAGTCGCCGATCAGCGCGTCGTAAGCGCCGGTGTGACAGAACACTTTGGCCGCCAGACGTTTGCGCGTCTCGAGCGTCGTGTCGCCTTCGGCTTTCACTTCGTCCAGCACTTGCGCGTAGTCGGCCGCGTCGACGACGACCGTGACGAACGCGTGGTTCTTCGCTGCGGAACGGAGCATCGTCGGACCGCCGATGTCGATATTCTCGATCGCGTCTTCATACGTTACGTCCGGCTTGGCGATCGTCGCCGCGAACGGGTACAGGTTGACGACGACGAGGTCGATATAATCGAGGCCAAGGTCTTTCATCGCCTGCTGATGCTCTTCGCTGTCGCGCACCGCGAGCAGTCCGCTATGAACCGCCGGATGGAGCGTCTTCACGCGGCCGTCGAGGATCTCAGGGAAGCCCGTCACGTCGGAGATGCCGATGACCGGCACGCCTTCCTTCTCGAGCAGGCTCGAAGTGCCGCCCGTCGAAATAATTTGAACGCCCAGCCCCGAAAGCGCCCGCGCGAACTCTACAATGCCCGTCTTGTCCGACACACTGATCAATGCTCTACGAATTGCCAAAAGAATACCCTCCCAAAATTGTGGTTCTTGTACTCGTTCGTTCCCCGCTGCGGCGCGAAATGCGAGAGCGGCGCCGGCTGGCGTCAGACTCGCGAATGAGTCCTTTCGGCCAACGTGCGCAATACCGCGCTGCTTCTGGCCACTCCTTAAGCCAATAGTGCGCTAGAGCTTACAATCGCGCCCTATCGGCCAGCCGCCTTCCAACCTACAGCGTCGTCACCGTCACGTGCCGGCCGTCCAGCGTCACCGCGCCCGCCGCGATCCGGCCCACTGTCCATGGCAGCACTTCCTGCTCGGCCGCATGGATGCGGACCGCAAGCGTCTCCTCGGTGTCGCCGTCCAGCACTTCGACGACGCGCTGGGCGATGACCGGGCCGCTGTCGAGGCCGCCGTCGACGTAGTGGACCGTCACGCCGGTCACTTTGACGCCGTAGTCGATCGCCTGCTTGATGCCGTTCATCCCCGGGAACGCCGGCAGCAGCGACGGATGAATGTTGATCATCCGCCCCATGTACGGCTCGACCAGCACCGGCGTCAGAATGCGCATGTACCCGGCCAGCACGACCAGCTCGATGCCGCGCCGCTGCAGCTCGGCCAGAATCTCGCGCTCGTACGCTTCCTTCGATTCGTAATCCTTCGCGCGGAACACGAATGGTTCGACACCCGCCTTGCGCGCGCGCTCCACGACGGGCGCTTGTGGCTTATCACAAACAAGAAGCTCGAGGCTTGCGCCCTCGAGCCGGTCTTGCTGCGCCGCATCGGCGAGTGCTTGAAAATTCGTCCCCTGCCCGGAGGCAAACACGGCGATGCGAAGCTTGCTCATTACACGTCCGCTCCCGTGAACGTCACGATCCGGCTGCCTTCCGTCACGGTGCCGATGCGATATGCGTCTTCGCCGAGTTCCTTCGCGACGCGGACCGCTTCTTCCGCTTGGTCCGCCGGCACGACGACGACCATGCCGACGCCCATGTTGAACGTCGTGAACATGTCGCGGTTCGTGATGCTGCCTTTCTCCTGCATGAGCTTGAAGATCGGCTGAATCGGCCACGAGCCGTATTCGATGTTCACGTTCACGCCATCCGGCAGCACGCGCGGGATGTTCTCGATGAAGCCGCCGCCCGTGATGTGCGCCATGCCTTTGACTTGCACGCGATTGATCAGCTCCAGACACGATTTCACGTAAATGCGCGTCGGCTCGATCACGACGTCGCCGAGCTTCTTGCCGTCCAGCTCCGGCAGCGTCTGATCCAGGCTGTAGCCGCTCTGCTCGAGCAGCAGGCGACGCACGAGCGAGTAGCCGTTGGAGTGGATGCCGCTCGAAGCCAGACCGATGACCGCGTCGCCAGGGGCGATCGTCTTGCCGTCGATGATTTTCTTCTTGTCGACGATGCCGACCGTGAAGCCCGCGATGTCGTACTCTTCCGCCGAATACATGCCCGGCATCTCCGCCGTCTCGCCGCCGATGAGCGCGCAGCCCGACTGGACGCAGCCTTCGGCGATGCCCGCGACGATGGCTTCGATTTTCTCCGGCACCACTTTGCCGCAAGCGAGATAGTCGAGGAAGAACAGCGGCTCCGCGCCCTGCACGACGATATCGTTCACGCACATGGCCACCGCATCGATGCCGATCGTGTCATGCTTGTCCATGGCGAACGCGACTTTCAGCTTCGTGCCGACGCCGTCGGTGCCCGAGACGAGCACCGGCTCCTCGTACTTGTCCTTGTTCAGCCCGAACAATCCGCCGAAACCGCCGAGATCGGTCAGCACTTCGGGACGGAACGTCTTCTTGACGTGCTTCTTCATTCTCTCGACCGCTTCGTTGCCTGCCGCGATATCGACGCCGGCTTGTTTATACGCTTCTGCCACTAACGTTCAACTCCTTAAAAAGTTCGCTTGGTTAACGATTCGCGCCGTGAAAAGGGCTTCGCCCTTTCAAATCCCCTTGCTTGCTCCCTCCCCCTTCCCCCTCCGCCGAGGGGAACCAGAGGACTTTGCCCTCTGGACTCCCTTCTTCGTGCTAGCACGTTTGTTCGCGGTTGGCGGGTGGCTTCGAGCGGGCACGCTTTTGTCCTGATGGACAAAGCTTCATGCCTTGGCGTCCTCCTCTTTCCCATATCGGGACGGCGACAGAGCACTCGGAGCGTTGGGGTGGCGCTGGAACATGCCCACAGGGAGAATATATTCTAGCAGCTGCAGCTCTTATCCGAGCTGAAATCGACCGGCGTCGGGTAGTCATTGTCGAAGCAGGCGAGGCACATCCCCCGGTTCTTCGCGCCGTCGTTGCCGCCGACCGCGTCGATCAGCCCTTCGTGGCTGAGGAAATAGAGCGAGTCCGCGTTGATCGCCTGACGGATCTCCTCGACCGTCTTGGACGAAGCGATCAGCTCCTTGCGGTCCGGCGTGTCGATGCCGTAGTAACACGGATTGGCGAACGGCGGCGACGTAATCCGCACGTGCACTTCCGTCGCGCCCGCGTCGCGCAGCATGTTCACGATGCGAAGGCTGGTCGTGCCGCGCACGATCGAGTCGTCGATCATGACGACGCGTTTGCCCTCGACGACCTTGCGGACGGCGGACAGCTTCATCTTGACGCCTTTCTCCCGCAGCTCCTGCGAGGGCTGGATGAACGTGCGTCCCGTGTATTTATTCTTGATCAGGCCAAGCTCGTACGGAATGCCCGTCTGCTCGGCGTACCCGATCGCGGCCGAAATACTCGAATCCGGCACGCCCGTCACGATATCCGCGTCGACGAATGCTTCCACGGCCAGCTTCTGCCCCATCCGTTTGCGGGAAGAGTGCAGGTTAATGCCGTTAATGTCGCTGTCCGGACGCGCGAAATAGATATATTCCATCGCGCATGTCGCCCGGCGCTCGAGCGGCGCGAAGCGGTCGATCGTCATCCCGTTCTCGTCCAGCACGATCAATTCGCCCGGCTGCACGTCGCGTTCGTATTCGGCGCCGACCGTCTCCAGGGCGCACGATTCGGAAGCGAACACGTAGCCGTTACCTAGACGTCCCATCACGAGCGGACGCAAGCCATGCGGGTCGGAGGCCACGATCAGCTTGTTGTTCGTCATGATGAGGAACGCGAAGCCGCCGATGATGCGCTGCAGCGCGTCTTTGGCCGCGCCGACGAAATCCTTGCTCGAGCGCGCGATCAGATGCGCGATGACTTCCGTGTCGCTGCTCGTCTGGAAGATCGAGCCGAGGTTCTCGAGCTCTTCGCGAATGGACGGGGCGTTCACGATGTTGCCGTTCGTCGCCACCGCCAAGTCGCCCTTGCGGTATTTGAAAATAAGCGGCTGCGCGTTCGCCAGCTTGCTCTCGCCCGCCGTCGAATAGCGCACATGCCCGATCGCGGCGTCGCCCGTCAGTGTCTCGAGCACCTCCTGCGTGAACACTTCCTTCACGAGGCCCATGCCGCGGTGATAGTTGAATTTCCCGTCCTGCGTCGAATCGGCCGTGCAAATGCCCGCGCTCTCCTCGCCCCGGTGCTGCAGCGCGTGCAGCCCGTAGTAGGAAAGGGAGGAGGCGTGCGGGACGTTCCAGACCCCGAACACGCCGCACTCCTCGCGCAATTTGTCAAAAATATCGTCCCGGCCTATTCCTTCGTTATAGTGAGCGCCCGTCCATAATTGGTGCGGCTGCTTCACTACTTCATCAGACATGGAATCGCATCCTTCCAAACCTGCTCCAGTTGTTCAACCGGCGCTGCAATGCCCGGTTTGCCGTTGATGTTGATGGTGAGATCGGTGCCGCGCACGACGCCGATTTGCGCATTCGAAATGCCTTGCTCCGTCAGATATGCCTTCAGCTGCTCCGCTTGATCCGGCTTCGCCGACAGCAGAATGCGCGATTGCGACTCGCTGAACAGCGCCGCGTCAGGACGAAGTTCCGTCACGACGTTCACGTCCGCGCCCAGACGACCGCCGATGCAGGATTCCGCCAGCGCCGCCGCAAGGCCGCCTTCGGACAGGTCGTGCGCCGAAGCGACGAGGCCTTGCTGGATCGCGCCGAGCACTCCGCTGAGGAGCTTCTTCTCGACCGCCAGGTCCAATTGCGGCGGGCGGCCTTCGTTCTTGCCGTGCAGGACATGCTGGTATTCGCTGCCGCCGAACTCATGTTTCGTCTCGCCGAGCAGGATGATGACGTCGCCTTCGGATTTGAAGCGCTGCGTCGTAATATGGTTCACGTCGTGCACGAGACCGACCATGCCGATTACCGGCGTCGGGTAGATCGCGCCCTTCGCGTTCTCGTTATACAGGGATACGTTCCCGCCGATAACCGGCGTCTCGAGCGCGCGGCACGCGTCGGACATGCCATCCGCCGCTTTCTCCAGCTGCCAGAACACTTCCGGCTTCTCCGGATTGCCGAAGTTGAGGTTGTCCGTGATCGCGAGCGGCTCCGCGCCGGAGCACACGATGTTGCGCGCCGCTTCCGCGACGGCGATCGCCCCGCCCACTTCCGGATCGAGGTACACGTAACGACCGTTGCAGTCCGTCGTCATCGCGAGCGCCTTGCGCGTGCCCGGAATCGTGACGACCGCCGCGTCCGAACCCGGCTGTACCGCCGTGCTCGTGCGCACCATGTAGTCGTACTGGTTGTAGACCCACTCTTTGCTCGCCACCGTCGGCGAACCGAGGATTTGCTTCAACGTGCCCGTCAGGTCCGTTACTTCCTCGTACGACGTGTCGAGCGCGCCGTTCTCCGCGTAGTAAGCCGGCTCCGCCGACGGTTTGTTGTACACCGGACACTCGTCGACGAGCGCTTTGACCGGCATGTTCGCCACTTCTTCGCCTTTGTGGAACAGACGCAGACGACCGTCGTCGGTCACTTTGCCGACTTTCGCGCAGATAACGCCCCAACGCTCGAAAATCTCTCTCGCCTGCGCTTCGTTCTCCGGCGCCACGACGAACAGCATGCGTTCTTGCGACTCGGAGAGCATCATCTCGTACGGCGTCATGCCTTCTTCGCGCTGCGGTACTTCGTCGAGGTACAGCTCAAGGCCATTGCCGGCTTTGGACGCCATCTCCGCGCTGGAGCACGTCAGACCTGCCGCGCCCATGTCTTGGATGCCGAGGACGATGCCGGAGTTAATCAGCTCGAGCGTCGATTCCATGACGAGCTTCTCCATGAACGGGTCGCCGACCTGAACCGCGGTGCGCTTCTCTTCGGATTCCTCGGACAGCTCGACCGACGCGAACGTCGCGCCGTGGATGCCGTCGCGGCCGGTAGCCGGGCCGACGTAGAAGACCGGGTTGCCGACGCCTTTGGCGACGCCGCGCTGGATTTTATCGTGATCGATCAAGCCGACGCACATCGCGTTGACGAGCGGGTTGCCCTCGTAGCTCTCGTCGAACATGACTTCGCCCGCGACCGTCGGGATGCCGATGCAGTTGCCGTAGCCCGCGATGCCGCTGACGACGTTCTCGAACAAATATTTAACGCGCGCATTCTCAAGGTTGCCGAACCGGAGGCTGTTGAGCAGCGCCACCGGACGTGCGCCCATGGAGAAAATGTCGCGGATAATGCCGCCTACGCCGGTTGCCGCGCCTTGGTAAGGCTCGACCGCCGAAGGGTGGTTATGGGATTCGATTTTGAACACGACCGCCTGGTTGTCGCCGATGTCGACGATGCCCGCGCCTTCGCCTGGCCCCATGAGGACCTTCGGACCCGTGATCGGGAACTTCTTCAGGATCGGCTTGGAGTTCTTGTACGAGCAGTGCTCCGACCACATGACGCTGAATACGCCGATCTCGGTGTAGTTGGGCAAGCGGCCGAGAAAACCGCAAATGAGTTCATATTCATGATCGGTGACGCCGAATTGCGTGTAGATCTTCTGGTCCGCAATTTGCTCCGCCGTCGGTTCTTTAGCCGTTAACTGCTGCGCCATGTTGTTCCCTCCATGCGTTCAAAATCGATGTAAACATCCGTAAGCCGTCTTCCGATCCGAGCAGCTGGTCGATCGCGCGCTCCGGATGCGGCATCATGCCCACCACGTTGCCGCGCTCGTTGCTGATGCCCGCGATATCGTCGACCGAGCCGTTCGGGTTCGCGCCCGCTTTGTAGCGGAAGACGATCTGGTTGTTGGCCTTCAGCTTCGCCAGCGTCTCGTCGTCGCAGTAGTAGTTGCCTTCGCCGTGCGCGATCGGAATATCGATGATCTCGCCTTGGCTGTATTGGTTCGTGAATGCCGTGTTGTTGTTCACGACTTCCAGCAGCGTGCTGTGGCAGCGGAACTTCAGGTCCTTGTTGCGCAGCAGCGCGCCTGGCAGGAGGCCTGCTTCCGTCAGAATCTGGAATCCGTTGCAAATGCCGAGGACGAATTTGCCCTGCTCGGCCGCTTTGACGACTTCGTTCATGACCGGGGCGAACTGGGCGATCGCGCCGCAGCGCAGGTAGTCGCCGTACGAGAAGCCGCCCGGCACGAGGATCGCGTCATAGCCGCTCAAGTCCGTCGCCGTATGCCACACATAGTCCACTTCTTGGCCGATCGCGTTCTCCACCGCTTTGTAGCAGTCGATGTCGCAGTTGGAGCCGGGGAAAACGAGTACCGCGAATTTCATCGGATTAACCCTCCAGTTCGAAACGGTAGTCTTCGACAACGGTGTTCGCCAGCAGCTTCTCGCACATCGCCTTCAGCCGGGCTTCGGCTTCCGCGCGATCGTTCGTGTCCAGCTCGAGCTCGAGGTATTTGCCGATGCGCACTTTGCCGACTTCCTCGAAGCCCATCGTGTGCAGCGCGCCTTGCACTGCGCTTCCTTGCGGGTCAAGCACGTTCTGTTTGATTGTCACGTAAACCGTTGCTTTCATGGGGGGTCGCCTCCTGAAAATGTTTGAAATTCTTTGCGCCAGAATGGGAAGGTTCCGCAAACGTGGAATGTTCGCTTCCGTCGCTGTTGAACTCGGATAACTGGATGAGATTAGGTTAAGGTTGTTATCCGAGTTCAAAGGCGATCGCTTGCGCTCTCCAGCTGAACATCCACTTTTTGCTCCACCCATTTTCCGAATTGAACAAATTTTCATGCTGCTCTAGGTGCAGGTCGTGGCGCTTGCCGGGTGAATTCCCGGCTTGCGGACGACTTTATGGGATGCGGGGCATCTTTGCCTGAAATACAAGCTTGTATTTCTCCGGAATGAAACGCGCTGCTCCGCCAATGACGACGTCAGCCGTTTCACCTTGCCCCGCGGGTTTGGTTTAGTTGGTTGGCTCGTCGCCTACAGCGTTTGGCCCGTCAGCCGCTCGTAGATGCTGAGATAGCGGCGGGTCGTCTCGTCGACGACCGCTTCCGGGAGCGGAGCCGGCTTGCTGTTCTGGTCCCAGTCGGAGCCGAGCAGGTACGTGCGCACCGGTTCTTTGTCCATGCTGTCGATCTCGACGTCGTACGCGTAGTTCTCCTTCGCCCAGAAACGCGACGCGTCCGGGGTGAAGATCTCGTCGATCAGGATGACCTTGCCGTCGATGAGGCCGAACTCGAACTTGCAGTCCGCCAGGATGATGCCACGCTCCTCGCAGTAGCCGCGCGCGAATTCGTACAGCTTAATGCTGCGATCGCGCAGCTCTTCGGCCAGCTCTGCGCCGACCAGCTCCTGCATCCGCGCGAACGGGATGTCCTCGTCGTGACCGACGTCGTTCTTAGCCGCCGGCGTGAAGAGCGGCTGCGGGAAACGCTCGTTCTTGCGCAGCCCCTCCGGCAGCTCGATCCCGTTGATCGCCTGGGTCTTCGCGTACTGCCGCCAGCCGCCGCCCGTGATGTAGCCGCGCACGACGCACTCGATGTCGATCCGTTCCGCCTTCTTCGTCACCATGATCCGGTTGCGAAGCAGCTCCGGCTCCGTCACCAGGTCGCCGAGCCGGTCGACGTCCGTATGGATGACGTGGTTCGGCTGGATGTCCGCCGTCTGTTCGAACCAGAACGCCGACAGCCGGTTGAGCACGTTCCCCTTCTGCGGCACCGCCGGGTCCAGCACGTAGTCGAACGCGCTGATCCGGTCCGTGACCACGATCAGGTAATGCTCGCCAAGATCATACAGCTCGCGCACTTTGCCTTTATATAGAAGCGGCGCCTTGATATACGCCTCTGCCGTAGACAACGCTTGTTCAGCCATGAACTTCTCGCTCCTCTTCCGCTCTCGCGCATGTTTCCCCGGCCCATGAAGCCGGGGATCTATCCTTATCCGAGCTTGCCGGTCGCGCTTAGATCAGTTCCAGACGCTTGAAAATCGTATCGACGTGCTTCAGATGCCACGACGGGTTAAAGCAATCGTCGATGTCCTCGGCCGACAGCACCGACGTAATCTCCGGCGTCGACTCGATAATGTCGCGGAATTGACGCTGCTCTTCCCACGCTTGCATCGCGCGCGGCTGCACCGTGTCGTACGCCTGCTCGCGGCTGAAGCCCTTGTCGATCAGCTTCGTCATGACGCGGCCGGAGAACGGCACGCCGAACGTACGCTGCATGTTGCGCTTCATGTTCTCCGGGAACACCTGCAGGTTCTTCAGGATGTTGCCCAGACGGTTCAGCATGTAGTTCAGCAGCATCGTCGCGTCCGGCAGGATGACGCGCTCGACCGACGAGTGGCTGATGTCGCGCTCATGCCAGAGCGGCACGTTCTCGTACGCCGAGATCATGTGGCCGCGGATCACGCGCGCCAGGCCGGAGATGTTCTCGCAGCCGATCGGGTTGCGCTTGTGCGGCATCGCGGACGAGCCCTTCTGACCCTTCGCGAACGGCTCCTCGACTTCGCGGAATTCGCTCTTCTGCAGGGCGCGCACTTCGGTCGCGAACTTGTCGAGCGACGTCGCAATCAGCGCCAGCGTGGCCATGTATTCCGCATGACGGTCGCGCTGCAGCGTCTGCGTCGAGATCGGCGCCGGCTTAATGCCGAGCTTCTTACAGGTGAATTCTTCGACGAACGGGTCGATGTTCGCGTACGTGCCGACCGCGCCGGAGATTTTGCCGAACTGGACGCCGTCGGCCGCGTGGCGGAAGCGCTCCAGGTTGCGCTTCATCTCTTCGTACCACAGCGCCATCTTGAGACCGAACGTCGTCGGCTCCGCGTGAACGCCGTGCGTGCGGCCCATCATGACCGTGTCTTTGTAAGCGACCGCTTGGCCGCGCAGAATCTCGATGAAGTTCACGATGTCTTTCTCGAGGATCTCGTTCGCCTGGCGGAGCAGGTAGCCCATCGCCGTGTCGACGACGTCGGTCGACGTCAAGCCGTAGTGCACCCATTTGCGCTCCGGACCGACCGTCTCGGATACGGCGCGCGTGAACGCGATCACGTCGTGGCGCGTCTCCTGCTCGATCTCGTAAATCCGGTCGATATTGAACGTCGCGCCTTGGCGCAGCGCCTCCACGTCCTCGCGCGGGATAACGCCGAGTTCTACCCAAGCTTCGCATGCGCAAAGCTCGACTTCGAGCCATGCTTTGAATTTATTCTCCTCGGTCCAAATGGCCCGCATCTCTGGTCTGCTGTAACGTTCCAACATCGGTTAAACCCTCCAAATATTCGTTTCGGATATCCACGCCAGCGCCGCGTCGACGTTCTCCGCGAGCACGTTGATGTGGCCCATCTTCCGCTTATGCTTCGCTTCATGCTTGCCGTACAAATGCACCTTCGGGGCGACGCCGAGCCGCGCTGCGGCCGAATCGGCTGCCGCCACGTGCTTCAGCAGCGGCTCGATATGCTCGCCGAGCACGTTCACCATGACGACCGGCGTCAAGAGCGTCGTATCGCCGAGCGGCAGGCCGCAGATGGCGCGCACATGCTGCTCGAACTGCGACGTGCGGCAGGCTTCCATCGTGTAATGGCCGCTGTTGTGCGGGCGCGGCGCCAGCTCGTTCACGAACAGCTCGCCGTCCGCCGTCAGGAACAGCTCGACGGCGATTAATCCGACGACGCCGAGCCCCTCCGCGATCGCCGCCGCCAGCCGCTGCGCTTCCCGCTGCACCGCTTCGCTTGCTCTGGCCGGCACGATGGACAGGTGGAGAATGTTGCCCACGTGCACGTTCTCCGCCGCCGGGAACGTCTTCACTTCCCCTTGCGGGCTGCGCGCCGCGATGACGGACAGCTCCTTCTCGAAGCGGATGAACTGCTCCAGCACGAGCTCCGTCTTGGCCTTGCTCAGCGTATCGTAAGCTTCCGGAATCTCTTCCTCGCTGCGAATGACCCACTGTCCTTTGCCGTCGTAGCCGCCCGTCGCGGTCTTCAGCACGCATGGCAGGCCGAACCGTCCGACCGCCTCGCGCAGCTCATCGACGCTGCGAATCTCGCTGTACGGCGCGACCTTCACGCCCGCCGCCTCGATCGCCCGCTTCTCGCGCAGCCGGTGCTGCGTCGTGTAGAGCAGCTCGCTGCCCTGCGGCACGTACGACTCTTCCATCAGCATGGCCGCGACGCCCGCGTCGACGTTCTCGAATTCGTAGGTGATGACGTCCGAGCGCTTCGCCAGCTCGCGCGCGGCCTCCCGGTCGTCGTAAGCGGCCACGATCTGCTCGGCCACTTGTCCGCACGGCGCATCCGGCGTCGGATCGAGGGCGACGAACCGGTAGCCCATCGCGCTGCCGGCGTTCGCCATCATGCGTCCGAGCTGCCCGCCGCCGAGAATGCCGATCGTCGAGCCGGGCAAAATCACTTTCGTCTGCGGAGCCTCGCCGGCCGTCTCCGGGGCGCAGCCATCGATACCGCAGGCCGCGGCATGATCCGCGCCAAGCACGCCGTTAAGCGATATCAATCCGCCGCTCGATTGCTTGTCCGCTGCACTCATAGCGTGTCACTGCTTTCGAGCACTTCACGTTGAATGCGGTCACGGCGCGCTTGCACGCGTCCTTGCAGCTGCGAATCGAACGCGCCGAGGATCTGCGCGGCCAACAGCCCCGCGTTGGTCGCCCCCGCGCTGCCGATCGCGACGGTCGCGACCGGGATGCCGCCCGGCATTTGCACGATCGAGAGCAAGGAATCCAGTCCGTTCAGCGCCCGCGACTGCACCGGAACGCCAATAACCGGCAGAATCGTCTTGGAAGCGACCATGCCGGGCAAATGAGCAGCGCCGCCCGCGCCCGCGATAATAACCTTCAATCCGCGGTCTGCGGCCGTTTCGGCGTATTCGAACATCAAATCAGGCGTACGGTGCGCGGAGACAACCTTCTTCTCGTACGGAATTTCAAGCTCGTCCAATACATCGCAGGCCAATTTCATTGTTTCCCAGTCCGACTTGCTGCCCATGATGACGCCCACTTTCGCTGACATGCATCGATACCCACTTTCTCTATTATAAATGTAGTCCAAGGCGAAACGGCTAGCGCCGTCCTTCTCGGCGATGTGCGTTTCGTTCCGGATAAGCGGATTGGTTTGCGTTCACCATCGGAAGATGGGGAATGCAGCATTCCGCGACCATGAAGCGGATTGGTTTGCGTTCACCATCGGAAGATGGGGAATGCAGCATTCCGCGACCATGAAGCGGATTGGTTTGCGTTCACAATCGGAGGATTGTGAATGCAGCATTCCGCGACCATGAAGCGGATTGGTTTGCGTTCACCATCGGAAGATGGGGAATGCAGCATTCCGCGATCGAGGCATAGAGGCCAAAGTATAAGCGTGAAACTTATACGTTCCTATATGCCTGAAAACAGAAAAATCCCGGCAAACAGCGATCCGACCGGATGACTGCCACGGGACACGAACGTAAGCGAAGAACCTCTGCGCCCTGCGCGGGCTGCCGCCCGTCCGAACCGGACTTCGAAAGCGGATGAATCGTCATGTCTGCGCAGGTTGCCGGTGCCGGCCCCGTTGTTCCCGGAAGCGCTGGCCGTTCTTCAAATTAGGCTCGTAGTCCGAAGAATTTGAGGTTCTCGGGTAGAAACTTTCGGGCCATATTCCCGAATTTATACGAGGGATGCTATATAGGGAAAGCAGACTCGAACGCTGCTTTCTTCGACTCCCCTAGTGTACCGAATGTGCCTTCACGCTGTCAACCGAAATACGAACATTAATTCCGAGGTTATTTATTAAAGTTCGTTTTTGCGTCACATCGCATGGATAGAACGATTCAAATTTTCAGAAAACACGAACATTTCGCCTCAAATGGGTCGACAACGTGTGTTTTTCCTTATTCAAGCTTTTACCTGCCCCGCCAGACCGGGCGATATGGCATAAAAGCTGCGCCGAGGCAAACTCAAGCCGTCAACAAATCTCACCTGGCCCGTCAAGGTCAACCGGCGGAAGGCTGCTCATTTCCCCACTAGCTTGCGTTCGCTTGTACCAAACCATGCAGCATTTTCCGCTCGGCCACGCTTGCACCGCAATTTGCTTACCATCTAGCCCGTCTCGATCGTGGAACGACAAAAGAAGCCACCCCGATGAGGATGACTTCCATCGACTCCTTCGCCTTATGCCGCCCTGCGATCGCGTTTACCACGAGCGGCATCGCTTCGGATACTGCGCCTTGGTCCTATGCCCTTCAACCATTCTCGGGCGCTCCCAGTCTTTTTCGCATTTCGTACCAGCTATCCGTCCGCTCCGGGTAGAACAGATGATCATACGCCTCATAGCCAAGCCGTTCGTAAAAGGCGACGTTATCCGGCAGCGACAGCCGCACCGACACGCGAATTTCAGCTAGACCCGCTTCGCGGGCGATGCCCTCCATCCCCAGCATGAGCGCTCGGCCAACGCCTTGTCCGCGACCGGCCGGAACGACGGATACGCGGCCGACGTACAGGTGCTGCTCCACCACGTAGTGGAGCGCCGTGCCGAGCGCAGCGGTCCCGTCCGCCGTCTCCGCGATCATGGCGCCGCCGCGGCCGGCGACCTTCTCCCGAATGCTGGCTACCGTCTCGCGAAGGGCGCCGGACTGCGGGACCAGAACGCCCTCGTATTCGCGAAATGCTTCCATAATAAGACGATGGACAAGCGGCCAATCCGCCTCCGCGGCCGGCCGAAGCTTCACGTTCTTTCCCATGCGCAAGCTCCTTCCCCTTCCCCTTCGCGCCGCAGTCCCCGGCATCCCGGTTGCCGCCGCACTTCAAGCGAAGCTCGCCGCTGCCGTCTACTCGCCTAGCCGAACTCGAAATACCGCTTCGCGTTGCCGTAGCAGATATCTTCGACCATGCCGCCCAGCAGCTCCATGTCGTGCGGCGCTTCCCCGCGAACGACCCACTCCCCGAGCATGTTGCACAGGATCCGGCGGAAATACTCGTGGCGGGTGTAGGACAGGAAGCTGCGGGAGTCGGTCAGCATGCCGACGAAGCGGCTCAGCAGCCCATAGTTCGCCAACGCGTTCATTTGGGCGAGCATGCCGTCCTTCGTGTCGTTGAACCACCAGGCCGCGCCGAGCTGGATTTTGCCCGGAATGCCGTCGCCCTGGAAGCTGCCCATGAGCGTGCCGAGGACGTCGTAATCGTTCGGATTGAGCGAGTACAGGATCGTACGCGGCAACCCGCCTTCCGAATCGAGACGATCCAGCAGACGCGACAACGGGTAGGCGACCTCGCCCTCGTTCACGGAATCGAAGCCGGTATCCGGCCCCAGCTTGGCGAACATCCGGCTGCTGCCGTTGCGGGCCGCGTGGATATGCAGCTGCATTGCCCAGCCGAGCTCCCGGTAGAGGTTGCCGAGGAACAGCAGCGTGAAGGTTTTGTACTTCTTCTCTTCTTCGAGGGTCACCGTCTCTCCTGCCACGGCGCGCGCGAAAATGGAAGCCGCTTCCTCCTTGGTCGTCTCCGCGTACGGCACGTAATCGAGCGCATGATCGGAGACGCGGCAGCCTTGGCCGTCGAAGAAACGGGCGCGTCCCTCGAGCGCCGCGAGCAAGCCGTCGTAATCGGCGATCGGCGCGCCATGAACCGCCGTCAGCTTATCGAGCCATGGCAGGAACGTCGCGCGGCGAATCTCCAGCGCCTTGTCCGGGCGGAACGACGGCAGCACGCGGCAGTCGAAGCCTTCGATATCCCGAATACCCGCATGGTACTCCAGCGTGTCGGCCGGGTCGTCCGTCGTACAGATGACCTCGACTTTGTTGGCCGTGATCAAGTCCCGCACGCGGAATGCATCCGTCGCCAGCTTGGCATTCGCCTGCTCCCAAATCGCGGGCGCATTCTTCTCGTTGATCAGCTCCGTAATGCCGAAGTAGCGCGCCAGCTCGAGATGCGACCAATGGTAGAGCGGATTGCCCAGCGTCGCCGGCACGGTCTTCGCCCAGGCCAGGAAACGGTCGTAGTCGGAGACGCCTTCGCCGCCCGTCACGAGCTGCTCCGGCACGCCGTTCGCGCGCAGCGCCCGCCACTTGTAGTGGTCGCCGTACAGCCAGATGGCCGTTAAATTGGCGAACTGCTTATTCTCGTAGATTTCCTTCGGATCCAGATGACAGTGGTAATCGATAATCGGCAGCTTCGCCGCATATTCGTGATACAACTGCTCGGCAACGGAATTAGTCAATAGAAATTGATCGTCCAAAAAAGGTTTCAATGAATATGCCTCCTTCATTTGTCGCGGAAATGGGGAAAATGCGCGCGGATGCCGCCTTTTTAGCAAGGGGGACCGTCCCACGCGCGGATAATCGATTGGTCTTGCTGCGATGCCGCTACCCGCGAAACTTCACCAGCGATTCGACCTTCACCGGAAGCCCGGTGCGGATCGACTGGTTGGCCGCGATGCCGGTCAAGATGGATTTGGCCCCGTCGACATGGTTGGCCGCGCGGCGGAAGCGGTCCTCGGCCGGCACGCCGAAAATATCGTTCAGCAGCACCGGGTCGCCGCCGCCGTGTCCGCCCTCGCCCTCCTCGACCTGCACCTCGTACGGCGCGCCGAACATCGGGAACACGGTGATCTGCTTTCCTTTGATCGCGCCTTCCATCGCCTTGTCGCCGCCGGAATTGACGTAGGACTGCTCGACGACGTTCATCTCGATCCGCCCCTTCGTGCCGTTGAACGCGATCCGGTAGCCCTCCCAAGGCAAGTAAGCGTTCAGCGAGTAGGTCAGGATCGCCTTGTTCTTGTAGCGGACCATGACGCCCATCGTATCCTCGATGCTGATCCCGTCGCCGAACACGCTTTGATCGCGGCGGTACCCGTCCTCGGGCTCGGCGTCCAGGTACATGCTCTTCAGGTGCGGATTGCCGTCCAGCTGCAGCGCGAACGGGTCGCCTTCGGCGTTCGGATTGCCCGTCGCCCGGTCGTAGAACGTCGTGACGCCGCGTGCTTCGGCGTTCTCCTTGCCATAGAACAGCAGGTCGCCGAACGCGAACACCGTATCGGGCTCCGAGCCGATCCAGAAGTTGACGAGGTCGAAATGGTGCGTCGACTTGTGGACGAGCAGCCCGCCGCTGTTGCGCTTATCCCGGTGCCATCTGCGGAAGTAGTCCGCGCCATGCTGGGTGTTGAGCAGCCATTCGAAGTGGACGCTCGTCACCTGCCCGATCGCGCCGTCCTCGATCAGCTCTCTCGCCTTCGTGTGATGCGGCGCATACCGGTAGTTGAACGTGACGCGCACGCTGCGGCCGGTCCGCTCCACCGCGTCCAGAATCGCCTGGCATTTGTCCGCATCGACGGTCATCGGCTTCTCCGTGATGACGTCGCAGCCAAGCTCCATGGCGCGGATAATGTACGTATGGTGCGTGCGGTCCACGCTCGTCACGATGACGGCATCCGGCCGCTCGGCGGCGATCATCTCGTCGAACCGCTCCGGCTTGTACGTGCGCACCGGCTCGTAGTCGTACCGCTCGGCCAGCAGTTTGTTGGCGTAATCCATCCGCGTCTGGTTGGAATCGCAGAACGCGAGCAGCTCGCTCGTCTCCCGGAAGTCCCTCGCGATCGCCCCATAGAAAAATTCCGCACGGCCGCCGCTGCCGACGAGCACGTATTTCTTTTTGACCGTCATGTTTTTCATCCCTTCGCGCTTGAGAGTTGTGGAATCGCTTTCGCTTTTCTTAAGAATAGGGCAAAATACAATCTTTTTCTCTTCATTTCCTGCTCATTTCAACCCAAATACCGCCAATCTTGCTATAATGGGAGCAAAACGGGCAAGGGGCGATCCCTATGGCATACGCGAAACCGGAACAGCTCGACTATGGCGCGCCGGCAGGCAAGTCCATCTACATGGAGTATATTCGGCGGACGGAGCCGTTCAGCATGGACAGCCAGCATTGGCATCCGTATTACGAAATTTATTTGCTGCTCGAAGGCAGGCGCACCTATTTCATCAAGGACGCCGCCCATCCCGTCGAGGCCGGGGACCTGATTCTGATCGGCAAGCACGAGCTGCACAAATCGATTCAATCCGGCACGGGGCCGCACGCCCGCCTCGTGATGCATTTCGACGAGCCGATGCTGCAGGCGCTGCCCGAGGCGGACGCCCAGCTGCTGCGCAGCCCGTTCGCGCTCGCCACGCCGCTCGTGCGTCTGCCGGCGGACGAACAGCGCATCGTCCGGAGCCATGCCGCGCGGATCGTGCAGGAGCTGCGCAACCGGGCCCCGGGATGCGAGCTGGTTCTTCGCCATGCGCTGTTCGACCTGCTGCTGCTGTGCGCCCGTTATGCCGCGGATCACCCGCAGACAGCCGATGCCGCGCCTCCGGTCACGCCGACGCACGGCAAGGTGTCGGAGATCGTCCGCTACCTGAACGACCATTACGCCGCGCCGGTGCAGATCCACGAGTTGGCCGCGCAATTTTATATCAGCCCGTATTATCTCAGCCGCATGTTCAAGGAAATCACGGGATTTACGATCATCGACTACGTCAACCTGACCCGGCTGAAGGAAGCGCAGCGGCTGCTTCGGGAGACGCCGCTCAAGATTACGGATATCGCCGGCCAGGTCGGCTTCGGCAACTTCTCGCATTTCGGCAAAATGTTCAAGGCGGTGACGCGGATGTCCGCGCGGGATTACCGAAGGCTGCATCAAGGGGAGAGCGGATGAGGCGCAGCCAAACCTTCTATACGCCAGGTGTTGGCCAAACGAGAGGTATGACTCGTAATCAGATACGCAGTATATCTAAAAGTCTGAAGGTAGCGAACGGATGAATGGTAAGAAAGCAATGTTCTCGGTCCATGATGTTTCCGCCTGAGCAACGATATACGGGTAGGCAAGCAGCCATATTAAGGACTACGAGATGACGACGCAACATGGCCGTTGCCACGTCGACAAAGCCGATCTAGCTTGAGGATGAAGAAAAGCCATCAGAAGAGCGCGGGTGTCCGCACTCCCCTGATGGCTTATTAGTGTCCGGGCCGTGGCGAACGGCTGCGAACTATCGCCCCTTCTCCCGCCCCCGGACGAGCGAGGCATAGCAGGCCACCGCGCACAGCTCGGCGATCGCGATGACGACTCCGAGCGGCAACGCCGTGTTCTCGCCCGCGATGCCGACGAACGGCGCCGCAATCCCGCCGATAATGAAGGAGAGCAGGCCGAGGAGAGCCGACGCGCTGCCTGCGTTCTGGCCGTGCTGCTGCAGCGCGAGCGAGAAGCCCGCCGTGGAGACGACGCCGACGCTCGCCACGACGAGGAACAGCGGCGGCAGCACGACGGCGAGGCCCCCCTGTGCCGCCAGCGATGCAAGCAGCGCGAGGCCGCCGACCGCCGCGATCGCGATGCCCGCCCCCAGCAGCTTGGTCTCGCCGACGCGGCTCGCCAAGCGGCCCGTAATCTGAGTGGCGGCGATAATGCCGATTCCATTCATCGCGAACACGAGGCTGAACGTCTGCGGCGAGACGCCGTACACGTTCTGCAGCACGAACGAGGAGCCCGAGATATACGCGAACATCCCCGCCATGATGAAGCCCTGCGTCAGCGCATAGCCCATGAAGAGCCGGTCGCGCAGGAGCGTCCCGAACGTGCGCAGCGTGCCGCCAAGCCCGCCCGCCGAGCGCCGGTCCGCCGGGTGCGTCTCGCCAAGTCCCGCCCCCACCGCAATCAACATCACCGCGCCGTAACCGGCCAGCACGGCGAACACGGTCGGCCATTCGCCGAACCGCAGGATTTGAGCCCCGATAATCGGCGCGAGGATCGGCGCCGCGCCGTTCACGAGCATGAGCAGCGAGTAGAATTTGGTCAGTTCCGTCCCGGAATAAAGATCGCGCACCATCGCGCGCGAGATGACGATGCCCGCCGCGCCGGCGAGCCCCTGAATGAAGCGCAATGCCAAGAAGAGCCAAATGCTGCCGGCGAAGACGCATAAAATCGACGAGACGGCGTAGACGACCAGTCCGATCAAGAGCGGTCCCCTTCTGCCGCGAACGTCGCTCAGCGGCCCGGCCAGCAGCTGGCCGAGCGACAAGCCGAGCATGCACGCGGTCAAGCTCAGCTGCGACAGCGACGCGGTTGTCTTCAGATCGTCCGCAAGCGCCGGCAGCGCCGGCAAGTACATATCGAGCGACAGCGGCCCGAAGGCGCTGAGGCTGCCCAGTACAATCGCCATCCAGAGCCGCTTGGAGGCGCTGATCCGGCGCGGCTGCGGCTCGTTCGTTACGTTCGGTTGTGCCATAAGAAGTGTGTCGTTCCTTTCCTTAATCGGATGATGGCCCCTGCTGAAGATGATGGCGAACGCGTTCCAGGAAGCGTCTTCCCGCATCCAGCTCTTCCGGCGTGAAGCCTTCGGTCAAGAGACGCGTCGTCTGCTCCGTCATCGCGAGCACCGGCTCCTTCAGCGCCCGTCCCTGCTCCGTCAGCCAGACCCGCTGCACGCGCCGGTCCGCCCGGTCGGCCCGTCGATCGACAACGCCTTTGCCTTCGAGATTATCGATCATGCGGTTCACGTTCGTCTTGTCCTTGCGCAGCCGGGAGGCGATCTCGTGCTGCGGCAGCCCGTCTTCCCGGTACAGCAGAAGCAAAATAAGGCTTTGCTCCGGCGCGAGGCCAAACGGCGCCAGCTGGCGCTTCACGTAGCCCGAAATCGCCAGATCGACGTCGCGGATCAAAATGCCGATATGTTCGTCCAAATGACGTCGCACGTTCTCCCTCCAAATAGTTGCTATGCCAACAGTTGATTATGCATACTATCACGCGTGTTCGTCAAGCATCAACAAGGTTATATAGCAGCCGCCAACGATTCGATCCGCTTGCTCCAGCTATGTCTCGATCGCTCCCGCCGCTTACGTTCCCCGCCGAACTTGCGAGCACGCATCCGTCGGCGTGTATAATATAGGGAGACTCGTCCGCTACAGGCGGCACACCTTTCAGCAGCGAAGGAGATGTTCCTCTAAATGACCGATTATTCCGCAATCCGCAACATCTACTGCGTCGGCCGCAACTACGCGCTCCACGCGATGGAGCTTGGCAACGACGTGCCGGGCGAGCCGATGATCTTCGGCAAGCCGACCCATGCGCTTAGCCCGGCGGAGGGCACCCTCGTCCTGCCGGCCGGCATCGGCGAAATCCACCACGAGGTCGAGCTCGTCGTCCGCATCGCCTCGCCCTACGCGCCGGGCAAGACGCTCTCCGAGCTGATCGACGGCGTTGCGCTCGGCATCGATTGGACCGCCCGCGACGTGCAATCCGCGCTCAAGGAGAAGCGCCACCCGTGGCTGCTCGCCAAAGGCTTCAAAGGCTCCGCCACGCTGTCCGCCTTCCGCCCGTTCGCGGAAGCGCGATTCGACTCGTTAACCTTTAGCCTCGTGAAGAACGGGGAGACGATCCAGCACGGCTCGCCCGCCGACATGATTTTCCCGCTCCGTCGGCTCGTCGACTTCATCGGCTCCCGCTTCGGCCTCGGCGCGGGCGACCTGATCTATACCGGCACGCCGGCTGGCGTCGGTCCCGTCGCGAACGGCGATGCGCTCGAGATGAAGCTTGCCGCGCCGGGCCAAGCGGAAGAAACATTCGGTCCGCTTCACGTCACCCTCTCCGCTTAACCGAGCGCTTCCCTGGTTATGTTCTGCCGAAATTTGGCAATAATAGGGGACATCACCGGCAAAGGAGGTATCACGATGGATGCATCCATGAGCGCGAACGACGTCATTGCGCAAATTCGCCAGCTCAAGACGAGCGGACAGAATTTGAACAAGAAGAAAATGAAAGCTTCGCATCCCGAGCTGATGCAGAACGCGCTGTTCTACTTTCCGAGCTGGGAGCACGCGTTAACCAACGCGGACCACTAATTTATCCCTACTCGCGCCACCATTCGTTCCAGGATTCGCACCCGAGCCCTGCCGCTCCCCCAAGCGGCGGGGCTTTCTGTTGGCCTGCGGCTGCACGGCAAAAAAGGTTAACGGCTTGAACCTTCAAGCGCGTTAACCTTTCCCGAAATGCCGATGCTTCCTTCCCGCCTAAGTCGCGATACGCCGGCCCGCGAATGTCCGAGATCCCGCATATGCCGATCCGTTTACGCCTCCAGCGCTTGTATTCGCCTCTTCTTCCGCACGAAAGCCGATAGCATGATGACCGTAATTGCCGACGCGACCGCCCAAAAGATCAGCAGCAGCCCGATATCCTGCCGCAGCAGCTCGTAGTCGCCCGTCGAGAGAATGGAGCGGAACCCTTCCACCGTATAGGTGATCGGCAGAAATTTATGGATCGTCTGCAGGCCATCCGGCCCCAGTTCCACCGGGAACGTGCCGCTCGTCGCCGCCAGCTGCAGCACGAGCAGAATGATGGCGAAGAACCGCCCGACGTTGTCGCCGAGCGTGACCAGCAGCTGGATAATCGCCATGAACACCAGGCTGACAAACAGCGTGTAGAGGGCGAAATCGACCGTGTTGAGCGGGTCCAGCCCGACGACGCCGGTCAGCACGAGCGAGACGAGCAGCGCCTGCCCGATCGAGACAGCCATCATGACCGAGTATTTGGACAGCCACCATAGGAACCCCGAAGAAGGCGGCGCGAAGTTATCGCGCAGGGCGAAGACGGTCGTCAATAGCAGCGCGCCGACGTACAGGCTGATTGAAATGAAGAAGGGCGCCATTCCTGTGCCGTAGTTCGGCAGCGTGTTGATGTTGTCCTCGCGCACCCGGACCGGGTTGGCCATCATCTCGAACAAACCTTGCGAGGAATGGATGCTGGTTAGCTCGCTCGCCCCATCCTTCAACGCCGCGCTCAGCTCCCCGCTGCCGTCCACCAGCTTCTTCTCGCCCGCAGCCAATTCGTCGATGCCTTCAATAAGCGCCGTCCAAGCCGTGCTTACCTTGTGTACCCCCGTATAAAGCGAAGCGGCCCCGGTGCTGAGCTGAGCAGCGCCGGTCGTCAGCTGCTTCAGATTCGGCGCAAAAGCGCCGACGCCGCTTACCAGCTGGCCGTGTTTGGCAACGAGCTCGGCGACGCCCGCATTGAACGTCTTCACGGAAGTCTGCACCTGCGCGAGCCCCGCGGACACCTGCGCCCCGGCCGCCTGCAGCTGCTGATAGGTCGCGTCCTCCGCCGTATCCGGATGCTGAGCGGCATACCCCGCGATCAGCTGGTCGACGCCGGCGGCCCCTTTGGCCAGCGGTTCCAAGCCGGCATCCAGCTGAATGCCGCCGGCTTGCAGCTGGCCGAGCGCCGTATCGACCTGCTTCGTCCCCGTGCCGATCTGTCCGTAAGCCTCGTTCAGCTTCGCCGCGCCGTCCGCCAGCTTGGCCGCCGCCGCTTTGAGGTCGGCCGCGCCTTTGTCCAGCTCGTGGATGGACGCCTGGTTATTCTTGACCGTCGCGGCAAGCTTGGCCGTACCGGAGGACAGCGTCCGCAAGCCGGCATGCAGATCGCCCGCCCCCGTGCTCGCTTTCTGCATCCCGTCCTTCAGCTCCTCCAAGCTGCCGAAGATCGCCTCCGTATAGCTCAGCGTCAGCTTCTCGGACAGCTGCCGACGGATATTCTCGATGCCGGAATGTCCGATTTTCGCAACGATATAGTTCAGCCCTTCGTTCGACTTGATCGTGATCTCGAGCGGCGTCGGCTGCTGGTCCATCAGTGTCGTCGCCCGCTTGGAGAAATCTTCCGGTACGACGATCGCGAAGTAATACGCATTCGCGGCCAATCCCCGGTCCGCTTCCTCTCGGCTGACGAAATGCCAATCGAAGGAAGGGTCAGCCTGAAACTCCTTCACCAGGTCGCTGCCGATCGTATAGGTTTCCCCCTCGAATTCGGCCGGCTTGTCCTCGTTCACGACGGCGACGGACAGCCGCTCCAGATGACCGTAAGGATCCCAGAACGCCCATAGATAGATGCCGCTGTATAAAACCGGTATGCATATGATGCCAACAAGCGATATGAGCGTTTTGGGCGAGCGTCCGAGCGAAGCCCACTCTCCCGCGAACCAGCGCAAACCTTTTGTCATCACCTTCACCCCTTCCTCCGTCCTGAGCGCCCCTATCCTGCTGCCAGCGCAAGAACAAGTTTCCACCGCATGCCTGAGTATTATGCGTGTCCCGAAGGTCTGCTATGCGAATATTGGCATGGTTGCGTCTGGCGGGAATGGGCTGTTCGTACGCGATCAGAAGCGTCGCATGCAAAAATGACCGCTCCCCGGGTTACAAACTGGGAAGCGGTCATGAGATCAAGCTTGCAGACTTGCCGCCGTCTCGTTCATCGAACCGGCCGGCTTCCGCCGCATGAAATACGCGAAGGTCAGGAGACCGAACACGACCGCGTACACGGCCAAGTTCGCAAACTGCTCCCACATGAGGCTGAAATCGCCGCTGGCGATGACCGCCTTCAGGCCGATAATGCTGTGCGTCATCGGCAGCCACGGGTTCAGCGTCTGCATCCAGTCCGGCAGCAGCTCAAGCGGGAACGTGCCCGCGCTCGATGTCAGCTGGAAGATCATCAGAATGATGACCAGGAACCGGCCCGGGTTATCCAGCCAGGTGACGAACGACTGGATGATCATCGCAAACGCCAGGCTCGCCATGAACGCGAACAAGTAGAAGAGCGGCACGCTTTGCACGTGAACGTGGAGCACGAACAGCACGACCGTGACGACGAGCGCCGACTGCGCGGCGCTCATGACGACAAAGGTAAGCGTCTTGCTCAAGAACAAGCCGACGCGCGAAGCGTTCGGCACGACGGAATCGCGCACCGAGAAAATCGTCGTGAAGACGAGGCCGCCCATGAACAGCGCGAGGGACAAGAAGTAAGGCGCGATGCCGATGCCGTATTTCTCGACCTTGCGGTCGTCAATCTCCACGATCTTCACCGGATCGGAGAACATCGACACCGTCTCGTCGCCGGTCTTCACATCGGCCGTCTTCGACGCGGCGTCAGTTAGTTTGTCGGCCAGCTCGCCCGAGCCGTCGACGAGCTTCGCCGAGCCGTCCTTCAGCTCGCCCGTGCCGCTGCCGAGCTCCTTGGTCCCTTCCGCCAGCGTGCCGACGCCGCCGGCGACCTTGCCGAGCCCGCTCTTCAGGCTGGCAAGACCGCTGGCCAGATCGCCGGCGCCGTCCGCCAGCTTCCGTCCGCCGGCGGCCGCCTCGCCCAGCTTGCCGGCGAAGGCATTCATGCCCGCCAGCAGCTGGTCCTGCCCGCTCGCGAGCTGCTGCGCGCCGCCGAGCAGCTGCTGCTGGCCGGCTTCGAGCTGCTGCGCGCCGCCGAGCAGCTGCCGCTGGCCGGCTTCGAGCTGCGCCGCGCCAGCGGCCAGCTTGGACTGACCGTCGCTCAAGCTTGCGCTGCCTTGCGCGACCGCTTGGCTTGCGGCGAGCAGCTGCTTCACCTGCGCGTTATCCGCCAGCTGCGGATTCGCCTTCACGAGCTGCGCGAGACCGTCGGCCACCTGTTGGGCGCCGCCCGCCACCTGCTTGCTCGCTTCCGCTGCCGAAGCGAGACCGGAAGATAGCGCGGCTGCGCCGTCGGTCGACGACTGCAAGCCAGCCGTCAGCTTGCCGGCGCCTTCAACCGACGACTGCAGCCCGGTCTCGAGCTTGCCTGCGCCTTCGCGCGCCGACTCCGCGCCCGCGCTCAGCTTGCCCTGCGCGTCCGACAGCTGCGACAGGCCGCTAGCTAAGCTGCCCGCGCCCTGCTTCAGCTCGCCCGCGCCGGCATGAAGCTTGGATGCGCCGCTCGCGAGCGGACCGACGCCGTTCTGAAGCGACTGCGTGCCGTCGGCCAGCTTCGCCGCGCCTTCCTCCAGCTTGACCAAGCCGTCTTCGAGCTTCTTGGCCCCGTCCGCCAGCTTGGTCGCCCCGTCTCCGGCTTCGCCGAGCCCATCCGACACCTTCTCGATCTGCTCCAGCATGCTGCGCGTATACGCCTCGGTAATTTGCGCGGATAGCTTCGCTCGCAGCTCCTTCACGGCGCTGTTGCCGATTTGACCGGCGATGTAATTATATTGGCTGTTCGGCTCGAAAATAATTTCGGCCTGCTGCGGCTTCTCGTCCATGACGGTCGCCGCCTTCTCCGAGAAGTTCTCCGGCACGGTGATCGTAATGTAATACTTGTTGTGCGTCATTCCCTCCCGCGCGCCTTCCGCGGTGACGAACCGCCAGTCGAAGTCCGGGTTTTGCTTCAGCTCCTCGACGAACTCCTTGCCGACATCGAGCTCCTCTTCTTCGTACGAGGCGCCCCGGTCCAAGTTCACGACCGCCACCGGCAGCTTCTCCAGCGAGCCGTACGGATCCCAAGACCCCTTAATGAGGAAGCTGCTGTACAGCATCGGAATTACCGCCACGCCAATAAAGGAGACCAGCACGATCGGCTTCTTGACCACCGCCATCATGTCCTTACCGAACACGCCGAGTCCTTTCATATCACTCACACGTCCTTTCCGTATTCATACGCTCTTGATTCAAAATGAATGATTGACCAGATTTGAAATTTGGTCATTTTATATCAAAAAAAACCCTCTTGTCGAGGTGAAACGGCTGAGGCCGAATAGGCAGCATTCAGCTAGTCGAGGGTTTTGAGATTTCTCCGCTGCTCCGTAACCCGTCCGCGAAAAACAACATCAGGTGATCCTGAATTTGCGCCTTGGTCAAGGGATTCGCGTGGATTTTGTTCCAGTCGGTCGTGAGCGCCACGTACATCTTCAGCATCGCGTACGCGACGATCTCCGGATCGCACGGCTTGATCTCGCCCTTCGCCACGCCGGACTCGATGTGCCGCTGCAAATATTCGAGCACGAGTCCCTCCAGCCGGTGCGTGCCGTCAAGCGCCTTCGCCGTGCCGATATCGCGCACCTCCTGCTGGAGCTTGATGAACAGTTCGTGATCGGAGCGAAATTCCAGCAGCGCGCCCAGCACGCGGAAGAGGTTATCGAAGAACGGATCGCCTTCGTGCAGTCCCAAGTCCAGCACGCTCTTCAACTCGTGCAGCGCCTTGCGCACGATCTCGTCGAACAAGTCTTCCTTCGTCTTGAAAAACGTGTAGATGGTGCCCTTCCCCACGTTGGCGATCTTGGCGACCAGGTCCATCGTCGTCGCTTTATAGCCGAATTGGGCAAAGGATTGCGTCGCCGCCTTCAAAATAAGCGCTCGTCTGTCGACCCCAGCCATCAAAGTTCCTCCTTCAGATGCAATTCCATCCACAAAACTGACCATAATTCATTTTTGGTCAATTAGTCATTGTAATAAGATATCACGTCTTGGCGCCGTTGACAACTTCTATCGTATCCCGCTCGTTGAATCATTCGCCAACCTAAGAAAAAAGAGCTTGCGCTCCGCCGCTTCGGCGTTTCGCAAGCTCTCTTCATTTTACCCGGTCAACCCCGGCATAACCGGCCGCTAGCATGCCGCGTTAGTGTCCCATCATCGCGGCCGCATCCGCGCCGCCCTTCTCCCCTTCGGCGTCTGCCTTCACCTGCTCGTGCGCCTTCGGCTTGCGCAGCACAAGCGCCAGCACCGCGCCGACGAGCGCGATGCCCGCCGCCAGGAAGAACGTATCGTCGTACGCCGCGACGGATGCATGGATCGGATCGCCGCCCTTGGCGATGTTGTCCTTGATCTCCGACGTCAGGAAGCCGGTCAGCCCGGCGACCGCGAAGGAGACCATGACCTGCTGCGCCGCGGTCGTCAGCGGCGTCACCCGGGTAACGAGCTGACGCGGCGCCGAGGCCAGCAACTGCGTATTGATCGGCATCATCGTCATGCCCATGCCGGCTCCCATCATGGCCAGCGCCGTCAGGACATAAGGAATGCCGGTGTCTACCGACAGTTTAGAGAGCAGGAACAGCCCGGCCGTCACGAGGCCAAGCCCGGTCATGACGAGCGGACGAGCGCCGATCTTGTCGTACATCCGGCCCGCGATTGGCATGGCCGCCGCGGCGAACAGCGCCTGCGGCAGCAGGATGACGCCGGTCTTCAGCGCGCTGAAGTGCTCGACGTTCTGCAGATAAAGCGGCACGAGCAGCATAGAGCCGAACAGCGCGATCTGCGCGACCCACGCAATGATGATGCCCCGCGTGAAATCGGAAGAGCCGAAGACTCGCAGCTCCAACAATGGCTCCCGCTTGCGCAGTTCCACGGCAATGAAAAGCACGAGCGCCGTGCCGCCCACGATCAGCCCGGTCAGCGTGCGCGCCGAACCCCAGTCCGTGCCGCCCTCGCTGACGCCGAACGCCAGCATCGCGAACGCGATCGGCGCCAAAATCATCCCGAGGATGTCCAGGCTCGGCACCGCCTTGCTCTCGAAGCGCGGCAGGAACCGCATCCCGAACAGGAATGCGACGATGCCGATCGGCAAGTTGATGATGAAGATCCAATGCCAGCTCACGTAATCGACGAGATAGCCCGCCAGTATCGGGCCGAGCGCGGGGGCCAGCAGCATCGGGATGCCCAGCATGCCCATGATCGAACCCATCTTCCCCGGCGGCGCCAGACGGAAGACGATCGCGAACCCGATCGGGGACACCATGCCGCCGCCCAGTCCTTGGATGACGCGGAAGAGGATAAGCTGCTCCGGCGACTGCGCGAGCCCGCACAGCACCGAGCCCAGCGTAAAAAAGACGATCGTCGTCAAGAAGATCCGCTTGGCGCCGAACCGGTCGGACATCCAGCCCGCCAGCGGAATGACCGCCGAGAGCGCCAAGGTATAACCGGTCACCGCCCACTGCAGGGTAGGTACGCTAGAGTCGAAATCCTCGACCAGCCGCGGCAGCGCGACATTCACGACCGTGCTGTCGAGAATGACCATGATCATGCCGATGATGACCGCGAGCAGCGGCCATATGAGCTGCCGCAGCGTCGCTTCCGCGCCTGGTTTTTGTACGTGTTCAGCCATGATTCTCCACTCCTCTTGTTCTTCTCTTGTATCTATTAATAAAGGATGGCTCCGCTCTCCGCCGCATCCTCGAATGGCGGGCGGCCGGATTCTTCGCGCTGGCAATAGGCAAGCTGTGGGTTGGTAACACTTGCTAGCCGCCGATTTGCGTCAAATCCGCTTGCCCTCCGTAATGTTGTAGTATAATGATCGCTGCCCGGCAGTCCAATCACGAGGTGTATCCATGAAATATAAGGGACGATTACTCACGCTAAGCACGGTATTATCGGTACACACGCTGTACATCGTATACTATTTCTTCCGCGACGGCGCGGTGGACCTCTTCGATCTGCTCGGCTATCCCTTGTTCGGTGTCCTCGCCTACTGGGCCGGCCTGCAGTACGACCGCGCGGTGTACTATTCCGACAAAGACGTGCTCACGAATTTATACAACCGCCGCTTTCTAATCAAGGCGTTCGATAAAGCGAAATCACTCGCTTCCCGCATGAACGGCAGCTTGTTCCTGCTCGTCATCGACTGCGATAATTTCAAGGAAATCAACGATCGCGACGGCCACGCCAAAGGGGACCGCGTGCTCACGGCGATCGGCGACGTGCTCGTCGCCTCCACGCGCGGCAGCGATTTGGTCGCTCGCTGGGGCGGCGACGAATTCGTCGTCGTCGGCCACCATAAGGACGACACCGGTCTTCAGGCCATATTAGGACGGCTGGAGAGCCAGTTGACAGAAGTGTCGGCGCAAATGGGCGTCCGCATCCAAGTGTCCATCGGATCGGCGCTCTATCCGCGCGACGGCGGCGACCTCTACGACTTGATGAAGATCGCCGACGCGAATATGTACGCCAGCAAACGTGCACGCAAAGATTAAGCGGGCTGCGAAGCGGCAATACGTAGCGGGAGCCGAAAACAAAAGAGCCGGACGGAATCGATGCTTCACTTGATTCTGTCCGGCTCTTGGCGTATGCAATGACTGTTGCTATTAGACCGAATAGACGCTTTGACCCGCGCGCGGCGCCGGCTGCTTGCTGACTTCAGCTGCCTGCTCCTTCGCGGGAGCCGACTCGCCCTGCTGCAGCTGGTACATTTGATAATACTTGCCGCCGCGCGCCATCAGCGTCTCGTGGTTGCCGCGCTCGACGATCTCGCCGCGGTCGAGCACCAGGATCTGGTCCGCGTTCT
Organism: Paenibacillus xanthanilyticus; assembly: GCF_042682185.1. Classification (NCBI taxonomy): domain Bacteria; kingdom Bacillati; phylum Bacillota; class Bacilli; order Caryophanales; family Paenibacillaceae; genus Paenibacillus; species Paenibacillus xanthanilyticus. Next base: position 2,124,661 of record NZ_JBHUHA010000002.1, read on the forward strand.
TGATCGTCGACAAGCGGTGCGCGATGACGAACGTCGTGCGGCCCTTCTTGACGACCTCCAGCGCGCTCTGGATGAGCGCCTCGGTCTCCGTATCGATGTTGGACGTCGCTTCGTCCAAGATCAGAATCGCCGGATCGTACGCGAGCGCCCGGGCGAAGGAGATCAGCTGACGCTGGCCCGCCGAGAGCGTCGTGCCTTTCTCGATGACCGGCTCGTCGATGCCGCCCGGCAAATTCTTCAGCACCTGCTCGCTGCCGACGTCCTTGAGCGCCTGCTCGATCCGCTCCCGCGTAATGCGCGGGTCGTTCATCGAGACGTTGGACGCGATCGTGCCGGTGAACAGGAACGGATCCTGCAGCACGATGCCCATATGCTCGCGCATCGTCTGCTTCGGCATCTGGCGGATGTCCGTGCCGTCGATCGTAATACGACCCTGATCCACGTCGTAGAAGCGGAAGAGCAGGTTGATGATCGAGCTTTTGCCCGAACCCGTATGGCCGATCAGCGCGACCGTCTGGCCCTGCTTCGCCTCGAATTCGATGTTCTTCAGCACGTTCTCGCCTTCCTTGTAGGCGAAGGTGACGTTCTCGAACTTCACGTTGCCCTTGTAGCGCGGCATGCGCTCGTCGGCGACGTCGACGCCTTCCTCGTCCAGCAGGACGAACACCCGCTCCGCGGAGACGAGCGCCGTCTCGAGATTCGGCAGCTGATTGACGATGTTGACGATCGGCTGGAACAGCCGGTTCAAGTAATCGACGAACGCGTACAGCACCCCGAGCGTTACGAAGCCGCCCGGCGTCGTCAGCGTGCCGCCGGCGAAATACCAGATGAGCGCCACGTACGCCGCGTTGCGGATGACGTTGACCAGGTTGTGGCCCGTGAGCGAGTTGAGGCTGAGCATCTTCTGCTTGTAGCGCAGGTTCTCCTCGTTGAACGCTTCGAACTCCTGCTCCATCTTCTTCTCTTTGCGGAACGCGCGGATAATGCCCATCCCTTGAATCGATTCGTTGATCCGGCCGTTGATCTCGCTCAGCGTGGAGCGGATGATCCGGTTATATTTCTGCGCGATCTTGCCGTACACGATGACCCAGATGACGAGGATCGGCACGATGAACAGACAGATCGTCGCCAGCTTCACGTCCAGCACGAACAAGGCGCCGAAAATACCGAGCATGTAGATCGTGCCCGTGAAGAAGTTCGCCAACACGGTGACGTACAGCTCGCGGATCGATTCCGTGTCGTTCGTGATCCGCGAGACGATTTTGCCCGCCGGCAGATTGTCGAAATACTTGACCGGCAGCTTGTTGATGTGGCCGAAGACGTCCCGGCGCATCGTCCGAATGATCCGGTTCGAGGACGCCTGCAGGAAATACCGCTGTCCGTACGCGAACACCGCCGAGAGCAGAATCAGCGCGAAGTAATACCAGCACAGCTTGATCAGTCCGGCCAGCTCCGGCTTGAAAAATTGGTACAGCTCCGCCTTGCTCAGCCGCTGCGCCTCGTAAGCCGCGGTCTCTTGGCCGCGCGTGATTTGCACCCGGCCGTCCGCGAGCAGCTCGCGGCTGCCGTCGAACGCGACGGCAGTCGGAATAAAGTAGTAGTCGCTGCCCACTTGGAAAATGCGTACTTCTTGCCCGCGCGCCTCGCCCTCTTCGAAGTGATCCCCGCGCTTGTGATTCTCCCCGCCATACGCGACCGTATATTGGTCATCGGCCTGCGTCGCGTACCACGGCCTCTCGATGCCCGAGATGTGGACGTCGATCAGCTGCTTGGCGACCAGCGGCCCCGCCAGCTCCGTGCCGACGGAGACCAGCAGCATCAGCAGCGCGATGATCAGCTGCGTCCTTCCCTTGAGCGCGTATTTAAACAACCGCTTGATGGTCGCGCTCTTGCTGCCCGCCATCCTGTTGTCGATATCCAAATCGTAATGCTCGCTCGCTTCCATGCTCATGGTTGCTTCACCCGCCTTCTATTCGCTTGCTTTCTCCATTTGCTGCGTTTCGTATTGTTCTTTATACCAGCCGCCCCGGGCCATGAGCGCCTCGTGCGTGCCTTCTTCGATGACGCGTCCTTCGTCGAGGACGACGATCCAATCCGCGTGCTGCACCCCGGAGAGGCGATGCGTCGAGATCAGCGTCGTCTTGCCGGCGCGTTCGCGCCGGATATTCGCGATAATCTCGGCTTCCGTCCGCGCGTCGACGGCCGACATGGCGTCATCGAGCATCAGAATCTCCGGATCGGCGATGAGCGCGCGGGCGATCGACACCCGCTGCTTCTGGCCGCCCGAGAGGGCGACGCCCTTCTCGCCGACGAGCGTGGACAGCCCGCTCGGCAGGAAGGCGAGATCCTTCTTGAACGCCGACGCCGCGATCGCCTGCTGCAGCTTCTCTTCGTCCGCGCCTTCCGCGCCGAACAGAATATTCTCGCGAACCGTCCGGGAGAACAAGAACTGCTCCTGCGGCACGTAGCCGTACCAGGACTTCAGCTGGTCCATGTCGATGCGCTCGATCGGCGTCCGGCCGATCGTGATCGCCCCCGCGCCCGGCGGATATTCCCGGAGCAGCTGCTTGATGAGCGTCGTCTTGCCGCTGCCGGTCCGTCCGACGATGCCGAGCGTCTCGCCTTTGCGCAGCTTGAACGTCACGCCCTGCAAATTGTCCACGTTCGAGGACGGGTAGCGGAACGTGACGCCTTCGAACGCGATTTCGTCCGGTCCGGCCAGCCGTACCGCGTCGGCCGGGTCCGGCACGTCCGGCGCATGGCCGAGCGTCTCGTTCACCCGGTCGAGGGACGCGTTGCCGCGCTGCATGACGTTGATCATCTCGCCGATCGCGAACATCGGCCAGATCAGCATCCCGAGGTACACGTTGAAGGCGACGAGGCCGCCGATCGTCAGTTCGTTGTGATACACCAGATAAGCGCCGTAGCCGAGACCGATCAGATAGCTCGCCCCGACGAAAATCTTCACCGTCGGCTCGAACAGCGCGTCGATCCGCACGACCGCCAGGTTCTTCTGCAGCACATCCTCGGTCACGTCGTCGAACCGCCGCTCCGCCGCCCGCTCCTGCACGTAAGCGCGGATGACCCGGGTGCCGGAGATCGTCTCGAGCACGCCGTCGTTCATGTCGCCGAACGCGTCCTGCGCTTCGGTGAACCGTTTGTGAATCCATTTGCCGTACAAGCCGACCAGCACCGCCATGATCGGCAGCGGCAGGATCGACACCAGCGTCAGCTTCCACGAGACGAATACGGTCATCGTGACGAGCAGCGTCACCATCCAGATCGACGAGTCCATGACCGTCAGGATGCCGAAGCCCGCCGTGGCGCCGATCGCCTGCAAATCGTTCGTCGCCCGCGCCATCAGGTCGCCCGTCCGGTTCTTCTCGAAGAACGACGGCGTCATCCGCAGGAAGTGCCGCATCAGCTTCGAACGCATCAGCCGCTCGACGACGTTGGCGCCGCCGAACAGCCGGTAGATCCAGACGTAACTAATCGAATACGTGATGACCGTCAACACGATCAGCTGCACGATCGTGAGCGTGACGCTGTCCCACGAGACCGTGCCCAGCTGGATGCTGTCGATCGTGTTGCCCACCATCATCGGCGGGAATACCTCGATAATGCCGCAGATCGTCAGCAGGATAAGCGCTATTGTATACCGTTTCCATTCTTGCTTAAAAAACCAGCCCAGTTTATGCATAACCGCAAACATGAGGTTAGTCCCCTCTCTTCCGTCAGAACATGTAATTGTATATAAAAGAAAAAACACACCGCTCGTCAGCGATGTGTTTTCAGCCCGCAATAGAAAAGGCGCACGCCACGAGAAATTCGTGACAGGCGCCTTGAATCCGTATAGGTAGCGGTCTTAAGCCTGAATCTGCCGATCCATGCGAAAGCGCTCATCAAGGAGGTCACGAAACGTATGCAGTTGTTGAACAGCGTGATGGCGAACATCGTAACGAACGTCAGTCGTAAAATGGATAGTCGTGTTCAACATTTGCGAATCGCTCCTCTCTGGTGGTTTCCAATAGTTTCAAATCGTACTTCGTAAAGTTATCACGGTGGACAAAGCATTGTCAACGCTTAATTGCTGGTAATGTTTCGTTATAGCCGTTCTTTCCGCGAGGGGATTCAGCACCCCGTGCTGTCAGGCTTGGCGCGGTGTTCCGCGGCGTAGTTAAAGCACGTCGCAGCTGCCGCGAAGGGCTGCGTTTACCGAAATTTAATACGCGGGCGGCGGCAGCGGGGGCATGAGCTCAGTCCGCTTATAGACGCCACTAACGACGTAAATGGTAAACGCACTTAAACAAAGAGGGCGGCCCCAACGTCACTTTCGATGACGGATGAGACCACCCCTTACGCCATTCTTATTCTGCCGTCTGCAGCTGCAGCCACAGCGTCTTGTTGCGGTATTCGTCCTCCGCGCCGAGCTCGCGGCCGAACCAGGCCGGCGGGATGAAGTACTGGGCGGCGGACAGATCGGCGAACTCCGCCTCCACGACCGTCAAATCCACCTGCTTGTACTCGTCGATCTCGAACTTCTGCCCATCGGCGACCACCGTCGTGCGCACTTTCATAAGCGGGGTCAGCTTCGTGCGGCGGAGCAGCTGCTCGTACACCTCACCGGATATCGCGTATTCAATCTCCTCGCGCACCATGCCATGGCCGGATTTGAACGTATGCGTGTACGTCCGTCCGCCCTGCTCGTCCTCGATCTGCCGCACGCGAATCTCCTCTTTCTCCGAGTAGGCGAGGTACGTTTGGTAGATCGTCTGGCGGGACAGCACTTGGAGCGCGCCGCTGGCGACCTCCGCTTCCGGGAAGGCGTCCAGTAAATATTTGCGTTCGATTTCTTTGCCCATGGTTCATCTCGTTCCTTTCTGCTCGGACCGCCGGGACGAGCGCGGGCGCTTCGCCCCGGTTGCGGTCAATCCTCTAAAATTGCGGTTTCCAGCTCGTTCACGAACCGCCGGAGCCGGACGGCCAGTCTGCGGTTGATCTCGCCGCTCTCCACCAGCTGTTCGACGTAATTGCGCTGCTCCTGGACGGCCTTCATCTGCAGGTCCACGTTGATGCCTTCGTCGTCCGCCGCATCGCCCGGCTTCGCCTGCTTCAGCCTCGCGATGAGCAGCTGATAGTGCGCGATCACGACCTGCGCCGCGCGGTCGTTGCGCTTGCCGCGGGCTTGCTCGACCGCCCGCATGCCCGCCTCCGCCATTCGCAGGCGGGCATCCATGACGGATATGCATGCCGCGGCGCTGATCGCTTCTCCGGTCTGGCCCGTCTCCGCGAACAGGCGCGACATGAGACGCCGCATCTCCGTCCACGACTGCTGCAGCGGAACGTTCAGCCGGCCCGCGAGCAGGGATTCCATCCGGTCCAGCAGCTCGCCGAATCGGCTGGCCAAATCCGCCGATACTTCTCCATTCTCGGCGAGCCGCCTTAATTCCTCCCGCTCGGCCCGTACGCCGATCATGCGAAGCTCGGTCTCCAGCCGCCGCAGGCCCGGGTCGGACCACTCGCCTTGATGCTGCTGCACCCGTTCGACATGGCGCATGAACGCCGCGACCGCGCCGCGGTCGGCATGTCCTTCGACGCCCTTGCCGCGCAGCAGGTTCAAGCTGGCGTTGATCATATGCTCCTTCAGCGACAGCTCTGCTTCCTCCTCCGGCTGCTCCTCCCGCTCGCCTCTCGTCAGCAGCGGCAGCAGGACGCTCGCCAGCACGAGCGAGAACAAGATGACGCCGGCCGCCAGGAAGATGATGAGATCGCGCTGCGGGTAAGGCGTGCCGTCGTTCATGACGAGCGGAATCGACAGGGCGCCGACGAGCGTAATCGCGCCGCGCACGCCCGAGATGGCCGTGACGAAGAGCGGCTTGATGGCCGAATCCTTCGAGAAGACGAGCAGCCAGACGAGTCGGATGCCGATCAAGAGCAGCGTAATGACGGCGACGTACCCTAGCACCAGCCCGTTGTCGATCGACTCGTCCTCAAAGATCGTGTGCATCGCCTCGGGAATCGTCGCCCCGAGAATGACGAAGACGAGTCCGTTCAGCACGAAAATGACGACCGACCACGTGCTGGCCGAGACGACCTGCAGCTTGAAATGCGGCGACGCCGTCCGGTCGCGCTCGATCGCGTGGATGACGCCGCCCGCCACGACGGCAAGAATGCCCGACAGCCCCAGATGCTCGCTAACGAGGAAAATAATAAACGGCGTTAACAGCTGCAGCAGCATATGCGTCGTGACATCCTCCATGCCGAGCTTGCGGATCAAGAAGCCCAGCTGGATGAGCAGGTAGCCGAGCACCGCGCCGACCAGCAGTCCGCCGGCGGCGATGAGCAGGAAGCTGCCGGCCGCCTTGGGCAGCGAGAATTCGCCGGTGACGGCGGCGGCGATCGCGAACTTGAACGCCACGAGGCCCGAGGCGTCGTTCATGAGCGATTCCCCTTCGAGCAGACGCAGAATGCGCTTGGGCAGATGGATCCGCTTGGCCAGCGCGCCGACGGCGACCGCGTCGGTCGGAGACAGAATCGCGGCCAGCGCGAACGAGGATGGCAGCGACAAAGAGGGAATCATCCAATGGATGACGTAGCCCCCGATCAGCACCGTCGCGAATACGAGACCGAGCGCCAGCAGCAGAATAGGGGCGCGCAGGTTCCACAGATCCTCGCGCGGGGTCCGCTTGCCGTCATTGAACAGCAGCGGGGCGATGAACAGGACGAAGAACAGCTCCGGCTCGAGCTCCACGTGCAAACCCATCGGCAGCAGCACGGCGCAGGCGCCGAGCCCGATTTGGATGAGCGGCACGGGGATGAACGGGAGGAACCGGTGCAGCACGTCGGATACGCCGATGACGGTGAGCAGGGCGAGTACGGTAAGGAATAGTTCCATGGAATCGTCGATTCTCCTTCGGCAGGCGGCACGGGCGCCATCCGCCCGCATTCGGTGCGCAAGGCGGACAGGCGGCGCTCGCCTGGACATTCTTCCTCCTTTTTACCCTACTCGTCCCGGTTTGATACTCGGCGGACGCGACGCATGAGACGCCGAATAGCCTCATCCCGTCCGCCTTGCGGCGTGGAATGAAGCTGGATAGGCTGGCCGGCCCCGCCCGCGCGGGCTAGGCTCAGAAGTCCTTGCGCTGAAACCGAAGCAGGCCGAGCGCGAAGGCGACCGCTCCGTAAATCACCGTATACATCATAAAGCTCCCCGACGGCAAATTGCCGAACGCGAACAACGAGAAAATACTGTCGTCGGTCATGGGCACGAAGCTCGTCAGTTGATCATAGCTGAGCAGCTCCGCCAGCATCTGGCGTTGAATCGCGTCCGCCGGCATGACCAGCGACATCAAGCCGGTAATGGTGTTCAGCGGCTGTATGATCTTCTCGTCCAGATCCAGCGAACCGGACAGCTTCTCGATCATGCCGCCCAGCCAACCTGCCCCGTACAGCATCGTCATAAAGACGCCGTTGCCGAGCGCCGAGAAGAAGCAGGAGCCGAGCATCGAGACAGAGATGATGAGCGGGACGACCGAGGCGAACAGCAGGAAAGAGCGGAGGAGCAGTGCGGGATCGCGCGGGATGCCGGCGTGCGCGCTCGTCACGGCCAGAATGGAGGCGAACAGCACGATCGCGTAGCCGATCCCGAGCGTCACGTAGCCGAGCCAGCGGCCCGCGAACCACTTCCACCGCGGGATCGGCCGGGGCAGCATCGCCTGCATGACGCCCTGCTCGGCTTCGCCCGCGATCGCGGAGAAGGAGCTGAAGATCGCCAGGAAGGCGAGCACGAAGCCGCCGAAGAAGAAGCCGAGCATCAGGATGAACGCGCCGCGGGTGAACTGCTCGATCAGATCGATGTCCCCGCTGCGGCTGAAGACGCCCATGTTCCGGTATCCGAGCGTAGCGGCCACGAACCAGAAGGCGAGCAGAAATACGGCCGTCATGAGCAGCGTCAGGACGAGCACGCGCTTGCGCAGCAGCTCCTGCCACGTCATCGTCATTATGGTGATCATGCCCTCTCCCCCCTATGGCTCAAGCCGGAGACGGCTTCCATGAACCATTCCTCCAGACGTTCTTTCGCTTTGGCGACCTCGTACAGCGTCACGCCCTGCTCGATCAGGAGCGCGTTGATCCAGCCCGCCTGCTCTTCGTCCTCCAGCTCCGCTTCGATCCAGACTGGTGCGAGCCCGTTCAGACTATTAGGCGCATTCAGCCGCCCCGCCGCCAGTCCGATCGCGATGCCGGTCGTCTCGCGCAGTCCCTCCAGCAGCAAAGGCGACAACCCGCCGACCTTGAACAGCCAGCGGGTTCGCGTATGAATGACCTCCGACACGCTGCCGTGGCGAAGGATGACGCCGTTGTTGAGCAGCGCGATCCGGTCACACAGCGCCTCGACGTCTTCGAGCAAATGGGAGTTCAAGAAAATCGTCTTGCCCTGCTCCTTCAGCCCCGCCACAATCGTCCGCACCTCCCGGCGGCCGATCGGATCGAGCGCCGAGGACGGCTCGTCCAAGAACACGATGGCCGGATCGTTCACCAGCGCGCATGCGAGACCGAGACGCTGCTGCATGCCTTTGGAGTAGTTCTTCACGCGGTCCCGCCCCCGCAGGCCAAGTCCGACTTCCTCCAGCAGACGCGGCACGCGCTCGTCGGCAACCGTGCGCGGGGTTCCGCACAGCTTCGCGTGCAGCCGCACGACCTCTTCGCCGCTCAGCCACTCCTGGTAGCGGTACAGCTCCGGCAAATAGCCGATATGCCGCTTCGCCGCCAGGGTGCCGATCGGCTCGCCGAGCAGGCTGGCTTGGCCGGAGGTCGGCGTCACGAGCCCAACCAGCATTTTGACGAACGTACTCTTGCCCGCGCTGTTGGGACCGAGGAAGCCGAAGGCTTCCCCTTTCCCCACGCGGATCGAGACGTCGCGGCAGCCGCGGCCGTTGTCGTATTGCTTCGTCAGCCGAACGGCTTCGATTGCCGCCTCGCTCATGCGATCAGCTCCCCGATCTTCGCGAGCATGGCCTCGCGCGTCGTGAACATGCTCCCGCCGTCGAATTGGAAGAGACGTCCGTCGTGAATCCAAGCCGCCCGGAATTGCGCCACTTCTCCCTCCGCCGAAAGCACGACCCGCGTCCCCTCAACGTCAATCTTCTCGGCCTGCTTGCCCTCGATGAACGGAATCGGAAGCTTGCCCTCGAGAATTTGGCTTTGCTTCAAATCCTGCTTCAAGTATTCCGGCAGCAGCGGAAAATCCAAGACCGCATTCAACGCCTCCTCTACCGGGACAGCGGGGTCGACCGTCACGACAGGAGCCTTCTGCACCTGCATATACGCCCACTGACCTTCCTTAGCTCCCAACGCTTGTTCGCCATAATACACGCGCTCGCTCAGCTCGAGCTTGATCGATTTGCCGTCGATTTCCTCGGGCATGAGACGCGTCGCACCCAGCCGCTTCATCACATCGTTCACTTCGTCCACGTTCAACTTAAAGGTGACCGTGGTGGACGGCGAGATGGACACTTTCGCACCTTCCGCCACGCTGCCGGCCAGCTCATAACCAAGCAGCCGCTCCGCTTCTTCCACGGAGAGCTCTCCCTCCGTCAACTTGCCGCTTTCCGTCGTATAGGTACCGAATTGATTGACCATCTCGCGGAAGCCGGCATCGCTTCCGGCCACGCTCTCGAACATCAATCGCAAATCATTTTCGTTCACGACCGTAATCTGCTCCGCGCGGAACTGGTTCAGAATCGCGGCCAGCGCTTGATTGCCCGCCGGCGTCGCGATAACCGTCCCGAGCAGCAGGCATGCCGCCGCGGCCGCGCCCCACTTGCGTCTGCGGCTCATCCGCATGCGCTTGCGGACCGGCTGCTCCGGCACGTCCACGCTCGCAGCTGGCGCCGCGCCGTTTGGTTTCTCCATCGAAGGCCATTCGGCCGCCGCGAATACGCTGCCCGTCTTGGTTCCTTCATCTTCATGTCCCTGCTTCTGCCGCTCCGTGCGCTTGGCCGCTTCGGCCCACGCCGCCCACTGCGCGCCGGCCTTCTCGCCCGCCAGCTTCGCCTGCAGCTTACGCCATGCTTCTTCGGTACGCTCGTTCGCCTTATCGAAAGGTTCCGTACGCATTCGCGCATCCTCCTTTATAACTCCTAATTCTCTCTTTGGTTAAACCGGCCTTCTTCGCGCGGCTTCGCCTCTCGTCAGCGGCTGCCCCATGCATCCGGCATGCCCGCCTTCGCCGCGCTCTGCTTGAGCTTCTCGGTCGCCCGCTGGATAAGCGTGCCGACGACCGGCAGCCTGACGTTCAGCCGCTCGGCGATCTCCGCGTAGCTGTAGCCGGAGTGACGAAGCAGCAATACCTGCCGGTCACGTTCGGGGAGCGCGTCCAGCCATCCCCGCACCTGTTCCTGGTCCATCTGCCGCAGCAGCTCCTCTTCGCCGGACACGGCGGCGGCTTCGCCCCCATACATTTGCTCCTGCTTGCTCTGAAGCCTGCGCTCCCTAGCCTTCTTGTCCATATAGTCATAGCCGGTCCGCGTCAGCACCCGGTGGAGCCAGGCGCCGATCGCGGCGGGATCGTCCGGCGGATTGCGATATAATTTCACGAAGACGTCCTGCGCCAAATCATCGGCCGCCGCTTCGTCGCGCACGAGCGCCGCAAGCTTGCGCCGAACAATCGGGTAATGCTCGAAGAAAATCGTTTGAAAATAGTCGGATTCCGGAAATTCCATTCGTTTAGCCTCCTTTCGGCTGCAGCTATTAGAAAGACGGACGACCGCCCGGATTTATATCAGCGTGCGCGAAAATTGTTCTCATCTCGCTTATTAGCGTCCATCGTCCGCTCCTAGAGATTCGGATTAAAATAAGCCAAGATCCGCATCGCCAGCATCATCGCCTCGTGATTGGCCCACGATCGATAATACGGCATGACAAGCGGCTCGACGATCAGAACCAACCAGCAAGCGGCCGCCGTCGCAAGCGCCTGCCACCAGTAACGGCCAGCCCGAACAGCCCGCCACAGATTGACGACGATCGGCGTTACGACCGCCGCGCAGAACGCGGCCGCAAGCAGCACAAGCGGCACGTATCCCTCCGCCGCGTAATGCGCCCACCGGGTCCAAAACACGTATGCATACACGAAAACAGCGTTCATCGCCGCCAGCCCCAAATAACTTCTCGCACGCATTCGAGCGCCCTCCTCCGATCGGATCCTGCGTAATCGCTTAGCCAATCTTCAAGATCTCCATTCTACCCCACTTCACTTGCAGAATAGTTTTCCAGCTTCGTTATTAATCTTGTTTATCTTTGTACATATGACGATGGTTTCGCCCGCTTTGTTTGATGCTGTCCGAATGCCATTGCCATGTTTATTCAAGCCTGGATTGTCATACACTACCATCATCTGGATCTCGCAGCAGAGAGGCGGTTGGGGAGACGCGCATGACGAATACGCCCAAGCACTGGCAGGAAGCCGTCGTTTATCAAATCTATCCGCGCAGCTTCATGGATTCGAATGGGGACGGAATCGGCGACCTGCGCGGCATCATCGGCAAACTGGACTATTTAAATAAGCTCGGCGTGGACGTCGTCTGGCTCAGCCCGATCTACCGTTCCCCGGGCGACGACAATGGCTACGACATTAGCGATTACCGCGAGATCGCCGAGGAGTTCGGCACGATGGATGATTGGCGGGAGCTGCGGGACGGACTGCACGCGCGCGGCATGAAGCTTGTCATGGACCTGGTCATCAACCACACCTCCGACGAGCATCCGTGGTTCGAAGCCTCGCGCGCATCGCGGGACAGTCCTTACCGCAACTATTACATCTGGCGCGATCCGAAGCCGGACGGCTCGGAGCCGAACAACTGGGTGTCGGTCTTCGGCGGCTCCGCTTGGCAATTCGACGACATCACCGGCCAATATTACCTGCATCTGTTCTCGCGCAGGCAGCCGGATCTGAATTGGAATTATCCTAAGGTCCGGGAATCGCTGTACGACATGATCCGCTGGTGGATCGGGCAGGGCGTCGACGGCTTCCGCATGGACGTCATCAACTACATTTCAAAGACGGAGGAGCTTCCGGACGCAGAGCGGCACGGCGGCGCGCGCTACGCATGGGGCGGCGATTATTTCGTCAGCGGGCCGCGGTTCCTCGAATTTCTGGCGGAGATGAACGAGCAGGCGCTGTCGGCGCGCCCCGGCCTGCTGACGGTCGGCGAGATGCCCGGCGTCACCCCGGAGCAGGCGCATCGCTATACCGGCAATCCTGCATACGGGATGAACATGGCGTTTCAATTCGAGCATGTGGATATCGACGGGGGCGGCGGAGATTGGTTCCGCGCCGGATGGTCGCCACGCGAGCTGAAGGGCATTCTGCACAAATGGCAGCTCGCGCTGGGAGACGAAGGCTGGAACAGCCTGTATTTGAACAACCACGACCAGCCGCGCGCGGTGTCCCGCTTCGGTCAGGACCGGGAGCACCGGGTCGCATCGGCCAAGATGCTCGCCACGCTGCTGCATACGCTGAAAGGCACGCCTTACGTGTATCAAGGCGAAGAGCTCGGCATGACGAACACCTATTTCCCGTCGATCCAGGATTACCGCGACGTCGCCACGCGCAATGCTTATGTCGAACACGTGGAACTTCACGGCGTCCACCCGGCCCGCATGCTCGAAGCGATCCATCGCAAAAGCCGCGACAACGCGCGTACGCCGATGCAGTGGACGGGAGGCGCGAACGCCGGCTTCACGACCGGCGCGCCTTGGATCGGCGTCAATCCGAACTACCGGGAAATCAACGCGGCGCAGGCGGTCGACGACCCGAATTCCGTCTTCCATTATTACCGCCGGCTCATCGCGCTGCGCAAGGCGCATCCGGACGTACTCGTGTACGGTCGTTACGAGGCGTTCGCGGAGTGGCACGAGCATATCTATGCTTATACGCGCACGGCCGCAAGCGGCGAGCGGTGGCTCGTGCTGCTCAACATGACCGCCATCGACTCGTGGCTGCAGCTGCCGGATCATCTGCGCCACGACGCGCGCGACGTCATCCTCGGCAACTACCCGCTAATGGCAGAATGGGACATTATGGAGGTATCGCTGCGTCCATTCGAGGCGCGGGTGTATCGGCTGAAGTAGCGGCGGCCGACAGACTTCCGGAAGGCGCCCGCCGCAACGCCAAAGAGAGCCGCCAAGGTAAGCCGCTCCTCCGCTTCGCGGCGCGCGTGATGCGCGCCGCAAAGCGGGGGAAGCCTTACGAAGGCGACTCTCTTTGTCCATATCTGCTCGTACATCCGCCGGTTACTCCCGATGTCCCTTGAATAGCAGCCCCGGCATATCCAGCGCCATCGAGACGTTGCACAACAACCCTCTGGCCATGAAGTCGCTCGTACGTCTGGCCGCGTCGGGCGCGCCGCTCTGTTCGAAGGCTCCCTCAACAAGCTCGATCACGCCGCGCATACCTTGGCGCATCGCCTCGCGGACCGGCGTCTCTTGAATCGTCTGCGCCTGCATCTGCAGCAAGATTTCGCTCCGATGAGAAGCCATGATCGCTTCATACGCCTGAATGAGCCCTTCTTCGAGCCGCTCCGGCGCCTCGGCCGCGATCACGCGCTCGAATGCCTGCCGTACGCGCTGCCAGGAGACCTCGAGCGCTTCGACGAGCAGCGATTCCTTCGTGAAGAACCGGTATACGTAAGGCTGCGAAATGTTGGCCCGTTCCGCCACCTGCGCGGTCGTCGCCCGGTAATAGCCGATCTCCGCGAACACGTCGATCGCCGCGGCGACGATATCCGTCCGGCGGTTCGCAGACGTAGCCGTGCTTTTCGCCATAACCCGCTCCTCCCCTCTAACAATTATTGATTGACCAATTACATACCAATACAGTGTAATGCATTCGTCCGTTTCGCGCAAGCCTTACCATTAAACAACCTGCACGCCTTTCGCGGCCTTCCGCTTCCTTCCCCCACAACCGGACGCCCCCGCCTCCTGCCGTTAGACACCGGGGCAACCGGCGGGCTTCCGGGCGGACGAGGGCGGGATGCGTTTACGACTTCCGCCATCTCTTGAGCACCTGCTGCAGCAGCAGACCAGCCGCAAGACCGACGAAGCAGCCGATCATCGGCAGCCAGACGGGTCCCCAGACGACGCCGAATATCCGATTCTTGGAATAGAAGACGCCTACCGTCGCGCAGTAGGCCGCCAGCACGGAGGCCGTGAAGGAGAACCCTCTGCCCGATCCGGGAATCCGGTACGCATCCCAGATGCCGAACATATAGAAGCACGGGTAGAACAGCAGCCATTGGTAGTTCGCCGTATGCACGGCCTCCTCGATCTCGCCGAGGAAGCTCAGCATAATGATTTCGTTCAAATGCGCATTGACATTGATCAGCAGTTCAGCGGCAATGAGAATAACACCGGTTACGTAATGTTTCTTCAGCAATTGACCAAACCCTGGCAGTGCGATGCTCCATAGAACCTTTTCAATTTGCTCCGATTTGGTCATGACATTCACCCGTTACGATGGAATTAAAGCGTCGCGTTCGATAGCGCCAGGAATTTTCTCAAGCCAGCCCTTCCCAATCATTAATTCGGCTCCGTCGTCCGCGAACGTGCCCACCTCGGCCGCCAAGCGGAGGTAGGCCGCGGCCAAATCCCGGCGCGGACTCGCGGATGTCGCCGAACCGTAATTGCCGATCCCGATCGCGGTCAGGGTGAGCGTGTGGAACAAGATGAGCTTGTCCGTGAACGGCGCCTCAGTGGAGGCCGTCACTTCCGCTTCGAACGTGCCCGGCGCCGGAAGCTGATCGTCCTTCAGCAATTGGCTGAACACGTCGATATGCTTGGAGGCGATATCCCGGGCGCGAATCGTGAACTCCCGCACCTCCTTCGATTTGGCCGTCTGGGAGAAGCCTATCATGAGCGCTTTGCCCAACGCGTTGCTGATCGTGTTCAAGTACAAATGCGTGATCTCCACCGCGTTGAGCGGACGCCGGTCGCCGAACAGCCCATTGAGCCACCCTTCCTTCCGCACCTTCTCCGCCGGCGCCGGCGCAAGATGGGGCGCGCGCATAAACAATCCTTTGTCCAGCAGCATCGTCGTCGTCCGGTCGAGCAGCTCGGCAGCCGTCTTCAAATTATGGTTGAAGAACTCCCGGATGTCGCCTCTGGTCGACGTCGCCAGCGCAAGCGAGTATGCCACCGTGCCGCCGATGCCCATTTGACGAACATAGTAGAGCATGATCAGATCGGAGAATAACCGGGGCGCACGCACGTTGACATCCGCTTCGGAGAAACCGAGCGGCAGCACGATCTCGCCTCGCGCCTCCAAGTCCTTCTTGAACCCGATGTGATCTTCCGTCAACCCGAGCGCATACTTGAGAATATGCTTCACTTCGCGATCCTCCGCCGTGGCCGCGAAATAACGAAGCACCCCATTGGCCATGCTGTCGCCCAGAAAACCCGTCCAGATCGGCGCCACCTCGGCCGCCGTCAAAGGTACTTGCCGCTTGCTCATGATCCGCTCCCCTTTGCCTGAAACATGCTCCTTTTAAAATTCCCAATCCGCTCCAAAATAACCAATTCGCCCGGCCGCACCGACAAAAAATCCCCCTGCACGGCGAGACGCTGCCTCGCATGCAGGGGGATAATCCCCGGGTTATTTCTTCTCGTAGCCCGTGACAAGATACTTGGATTTCGCATCGTCCCATTTGAGGGTGTAGACGCCGCCGTCCGCCGTCGTGACGGTATACGTGTCGTTCTCGCCTTCAATCTGAACGTCTTCCGCGTTCTTCGTCGCCAGAATCGAAGCCGCGAAGAACGGCTCCGTGTTCACGAGCGTGCTCTCGCCGCTCTTCTTGTCCGTGACGTAGTGCGCGACGATGGCATCGGCCAGCGCCGGATCAAAATAGTTCGCCAGCAGCGACTTCGCCTTCTCGGCCGTGCCGGTAACCGGATCGAGAATCGGCGTGCCGTCCTCGAGCGTCGCTTTCCCGAACAGCGTGCGTACTTTATCCTCGGCGATCTTGGCGGTCGTGTATACTTTCCGCTTTGCCTTATCCTCATCCGGCGCCTGGTTCTGTGTCTGCGCTTCGCCTTGCGCGTCATGGTTCGGCGCCTTGTTCGAGTTACCGGAGCAGGCTCCGAGCGTAAGCGCCAAGAGCGCCACGAGAATAGCGGTTAATGCTTTCTTCATGTGTAACAATCCTCTCTTGCATCTATGCTTAGAATATCGCCTGGCCATCCTCATTAAGGTAACCACTTCAAATATTCCTAATGCCCTTCTTCCGCGGGGACGATGTCCACGTTAATCAGCAGCTCCCGATGATCCGGTTCGCGCTTACGCAGCGCGGTCCGCTCCTCCCACTTGCCGAGCAATTCGGCGAACTCCTGCTTCAGCTGCAGCGCTTCTTCCGCGCTGAGGAGCAGGCGCGTCTCCACGCCCGGCCGCGGATGCGAACGGCTATGGAAGACGGTGGCGACCGACTTGTAATACTTCTCGACGATGCCCCCTAGCTCGCGGGTCTCCACGATCTCGACCAGCTTGCCTTCAAGCAGCCGCTTCAAATGGTAATGCACGTTGCCGGGCGTCTCCTCCAGCAGCACCGAAATCTGCTTCACCGTGCGGGGCGTGTCCTTCAGCGCATGCAGCAGCTTGACCCGCAGCGCGCTGGCCAGCAGCTTCTGCTGCTCGAGGTTGATCGATAACGGATGGCTCATGGAGGCTGACTCCTTTAGAATCAAGTGTTCTAATTTTCCAGAACGTACTGCAATTATAGATCGAGTGCGAAAAAGCTGTCAACCTCGTCCCTTCCCCCCCTCCGCTGCAATGCTGTCAGGTTAAGAAGGGCTCCGCCCCTTTGACCCCGCTTTTGTTGCTCCCTCCTCCCACCTCCTCCGCCGAGGAGGCTCCAAAGGACTTTGCCCTCTGGACTCCCTTCTTCGTGCAGCCTCCAATGTTCGCGGTCGGCGGGTTGCTTCGAGCTGGCGCGCTTTTGTCCTCGCGGACAAAGCTTCAGTGAGTTTTAAGTCATTCCTAAGGCATAAGCCTGCCTACTATAGGTCACGGGCGGCTTCGCCGGACGTAATCCCTTAACCTAACAGCATTGCCTAGCCGGTACCAGCGAAAGATGGTACTGTCCGGCAGGCTTCGCCGCGGCTAAACTAAACTTAACGAGATTACGAACGCCGCCAAGAACTACCGCTTCTTCTGCCTGCAACCGTCCGCTGCCGTTCGTCCTCCACGTCCTCCGCGTCCGCGAGGCCGACCCAGCCGCGGCATGCGGCTGCCTACCGAATCCGGCCCCTCCCGGCCGCGCGGCCTCCTTCGCCGAAGCCGGATCGCGCTTCTTCGCACGCCCCTCTCCGCCTAAACCGCCCGGTTCCCCCGCCTCTCCCCCCGCTTAGGCAACCGCTGTTACATACCCCCGAATCCTCCTCCGGAGCCCGGAAGAACGCCCGTTCTTCCGGGCTCCCCGTTTTGGGGGCGCTTGATCCTACGCGCGGTCGACGTCAAACAGCCCCTTGCCTGTTGAGGCAGGGGCTGCTTATGTGCGCGGCGTTATCGATCATGGCCGCGGCGTCATATCGACTCCGTCCCGGGCTTGGCGCTCTCGCGCGTAAACCAGGCTTCAATCCGTTTGCTGATGATGAACGAAACGAGGACGAACAGCACGACGTACAACAGCCTCGCCGGCTCTCGGATGAAGCTTTCCACGTCGTAGCCGATCATCGACACCGACATGACCATGACCGCCTTGCCGAACAAGATCGCGATCAGGAAGGAACGCAGCGGCATGCCCGCGAGGGCGGCCGCGATGTTAATGACGACGAACGGTCCGACGGGAAATAAGCTGAGCAAAAACACGTACCCGAACGCGTTGCGCCGGATCCAGACCATGCTCCGCTGCACGCGCGGCTTCGCCGCCCACTTGCGCGCGTAGCGGTGCTCGCCGATCCGCCGGAAGATGAGGAACGTGGTCATGCAGCCGGCGATCATCCCCAGCCAGGAATACAGAAAGCCGAGCCATAAGCCGTACACCGCCGCGTTGACGCCGACGATGATCAGCGTGGGCAAGGGCGGGACGAACGATTTCATGAAGGTCAATGCGATGCCCGGCAGCGGGCCGAGCGATCGGTATCGGTCGAGGAAATGCCGTACGTCCTCTTCGGTTAATGACGTCAGCGTATCGATTAGGGAAGACATGGGCGCACTCCGTTGTTCGCGGCGTACCTTCACGCCTGTTTAGTTGCTTTACATTATACACATTGCCTTCTCGGCGCGATAGCCAAAAGTTGGCTTCCTCCCATGCCCGCTCCTTACGCCAGCCGCTCCAGCACCGCCGCGACGCCGTCCTCGTCGTTGGTCGCCGTCACATGCCGCGCCAGCGCCTTCAGCTCCGGCACCGCGTTGCCCATGGCCACCCCGTATCCGGCCGTCTGCAGCATGTCCAGATCGTTCCTATCGTCGCCGAAGGCGATCATGTCCGAGGCCGGCACGCCGTAGTGCGCGCATAGCCGCAGCAGCCCCGCCGATTTGGACGCCGACTTGTTCATGATCTGCAGCAGCCGGCCGCCGTCGGTCAGCACGACGTTCGCGCGCTCCGCGAAGGCTTGCGCGATCGCGTCCGCCTCCCGGAACGAGGTCAACAGCACCTTGGTCGCGGCATGCAGCCGAAGCTCCGACAGCGGACGGATCGCCGGCTTGAATTTGGAATGATAGAATGCCGGGTCGTCGAGATCGCGGTTCGCGAACCAAACGTCGTTCACCTCCATGCTGATGTGGCAATCCCCCATGTGCATGCCGCAGTAATCCAGCAGCTCCGCCGTGATATCCGCTTCGATCGGCAAATGCTCCTCGATGCCCGACCGCGCATCGCGAATCAAGGCGCCGTTGTAGAAGACGAACGAGCAGATGTCCAGCAGCTCGCCGGGCAGCAGTTCCATCACCGATCTTGGCGGTCTCGCCGTCGCGATGACGATCCGCCTCCCCGTCCGATGAGCGGCCAGCACCGCCGCGGCATTCCGCGCCGACACCCGCTTATCCGAACCGAGCAGCGTGCCGTCCAAGTCGAGCGCAATAACCGAACCTTTCCGATCCACTCTCTCTCCTCCTCCTTAGCCGCCAATACGCGGCACTAACCCGCTAGCACATTTTCCACATTTTATCATACCCAGCTATGGGCGGGGAGGACATTTACCCTTGATTCATGCGGAAGACGGCGAGCTGGGGTTCGAAGAGATGACCTGCGGGATGGCCTTAGGTATTTTCGGCTGCGGCGGGCACGGTGGGAGTCGCTTCGATCGCATGGTTAGCACGACAAAAAGGCAGCGGCGCACATCACGTGCCCGATGCCTTCTTTTCTTCGCCCAGCCGTCCTAGCCGGACAGCCGCTGTCCGTCATCCTGGCTGAAATCGGCCGTCTGCGCCACTTCGTCCGCCTGCGCCTCTTCTTCCAGAAAGAGATCGTTCAGCGAGCTGAGCGAACCATCCTTCTCGACCTGAAAGACGTCCATCCGGCCGTCCTCTTCGATCGTCATCTCGATGCAGCAGTTCCAGCAGTAATACTGCCTCGTGCCGATCCGGCCGATATCAATTGAATTGCAATTAATACATTTCATGGCGATGCTCCTAACGGGATTAAATAGTTACGATAGCGGGAATCTAGTTCTAGTATTCCCCGAATGCTAGCGTTTAAACGCCAGGAAACAACACCGCTACCTAGATGAAAGAGGCTGTACGCCGTCATGGCGTGCAGCCTCTCTTCTCGTTTGCGAGCTTACGGACGGCGTTCACGTCAAGCTAGCGCCTTCGAGCGCGCGATCGCATCGAATGTCTCGCATTTGAAATTCGTCCCCTCCCCGTCAAAATCGAGATGAACGCATTACGCAGGTAGTTCGTGGAAATAGTAAAGAACGACATTGAGCCCGTAGGAGTCGATCATCGATGCCACAGCAGAAGTTCCAATCATCCGCCATCAAGCCCCGCTATTCCAAAGGGCAGATATCCGTACTGGGCATTAACTCGGTTTATCCCCGCACGCCATGGGTCACGGCCTGGTGGTCGGTGGTTTTCCCCGGCTTCGGGCACATGTTCATCGGCAAGTACCTGCACGGCTTCGTCCTGATCATGTGGGAGCTCGTGGTCAACAACCAAGCCAATCTCAACCGGGGCATCGCGCTATCCTTCCTCGGCCGGTTCGAAGAGGCGACGGCGCAGTTGAACCAGGACTGGGTCCTGCTTTATGTAGCCGTGTATGTCTACAGTATTTGGGACAGCTACCGCAGCGCAGTCGAAATCAACAAAAGCCATGTGCTGGCCGAAATGGAGGATGCGCCGGTCACGCCTTCGGACGTCAGTTTCTTCGACATCAGCATCCTGGATAAGAAAAATCCCTGGGTAGGCACGATCTGGACGATGCTCTCTCCCGGCTTGGGGCAATTGTACAGCGGCAGCACGATCGTCGGCACATTCGTGCTCGCTTGGTGGATCTTCGTGTGCCATAAAGCGGTGGCCATCCGGTCCTGGCTCTACTCCTTCCAGGGGGATTTCGACGGCGCCGCTGCGGTCGTGGACTGGCAGTGGTTTATGTTCCTGCCTTCCATGTACGTGTTCGCCATTTATCAAGCCTATACATCGGTCAATGAGAACAATATTTTATTCGATATCGAGCAAATCCGGTATTTGAGAGTGAGGGCCGAGAACTTGGGACATCTGCGCAGCATCACCGAAAACACGACCGTGCACATTATCGCCACCTTCGAACATTCGCCCTTCGTGGAGATGGTGATCCACGACGTCGAGAAGCTGGGCGTACCGCCGCAAAATATCGTGGCGCTGCCGCTCTCCAACCTCGATTCCCAGCCGCATGTCATCGATACGATTCATCGGGTGGATGGACGAAGCATGCTGGACGGGGCCATGGTCGGCGGCACGATCTTCATGGTGCTGGGCACGATCTACGGCTTCATCTGGCCTTGGGGGCCCGTCATCTGGGCGCTGATTGGCTTGGTCGGCGGGTTCTTCCTGGGACTGGCCGTCGAATTTGCGCTCAACAAAAAGAAAATCAATCTCTCGTCGGCCCGCAAAAGCGAGGTCCTGCTCGAGGTTATATGCAGCGCCACACTGCAGGCACCGCTCATTAACGTGCTTAAAAACCGGAACGCAATCGGGCTCGCGGTGATGCCGCAGCGAGAAGGCGTGACTTACAGCGAAGCGGAGCGAGGCCAGTAACCCTTACTACGTGCTGGCATGAACACAAACAACCTCCTCGAAAACGCTTTTCGAGGAGGTTGTTCGCGTTGTTATGAGCTGCACGCCGGTTGCTGCCGCCGCACAATCCGAATTTGGCGTTAAGCATGAAACGCTCGTTCAAACGCGCCAAGGCACGCCGCCGCTTTCGACGTATCCAACACGGCAAAACGGATGTCCGCGAAGAAGCGTCCCAGCTCTTCATTCTCCAAAAGCTCGCGCCACCACTTAGCCACCTTGACCGGGTCGTTCCGGAAAACACCGCAGCCGAATGCGCCCAACACGAGGTTCCGGTCGCCGTGATGGGCAAAGATCGCCAAGGCCAGCCGCATTCGATCCTTCATGACCCGTTCCGCCGTCTCGGGATCTTCGCCCTTCAGCACGACCTGGCCATAGTTCACGGCGGGCAGCGTCAATACCGAAGCCGTCGCCGGCCGTTCGAGGAGACTGAACCTTTCGTCGCGGAAGAACACCACGTCCGGCGAATAGATCGCGTGGTCGGTATACATCATCGACGGGCAGGACCGATTGGCCCGATAGTAAGCTTCATGACGCAGCTGCGTCGCGTATAGTCCGCTCGAAGCCGCCAGGCTTTCTTCCTGTGCCATCGCCCCGTTCAAGAACCCGCCTCCGGGGTTCTTGGCGCTGGCGAAGTTGAGCACGCCGACCCGCGTCTTTCTCGCCGCCGATCCATCCAGAACCGCCTTTACCGTGGCCTCGTTGGCGACGGAATAGGCGACCGCTTGCGGTAACTTAGGCAGCCTGGCAATTCCCTCGACCAGCGCCTTTCCCTGTTCCGGCGTAATCAGCTCGCTGTTCGCCTCCGACTGACGCTGCGCGGCGGCGAAGTCAACTCGGCGCCCATCGTATTCGTAATAGCCTTGCCGCTGAATGCGCAGCGTTTCTTCGGCTATGGTTTTTCGATTCATTCCATACCCCTCTTTCCGTTCGTCATCGCTGCCATGCCCGCATAAGTTAGCTTCGCAGCAGTTCGTCCCGCGCTTCGGTCAGCGCGAAGCCGAGCAAATTGCCGTCCTGCCACTTCAGCGGATTGTCCGCGTCCGGGTTGGACTGGCTCATGCCGATCCCCCAAATGCGATCCTGCGGGCTCGTATAGGTCATCCTTACTCCTCCAACCTTCTTCGATACAAACGGGACGGACGATGGCCCGCGTTCTCCGTGTAATGATCGGTCTCCGCCACGAGATCGGCCACCTTGCGGCGGAAGGCCGCTTTCAGCAGCTCTTTGTCCAAGATGACCTCGTACGCCTGCTGCAGCTCCGTCAACGTGAACAAAGGCGGCATCAGATGGAGCGCAATGTCGGTGTAGTTCACCTTGCCCCGCAGCCGTTCGATAGCGAAGGCGATGATCTTCGCATGGTCGAACGCCAAGCCGTCGTTCGCGACGATCGCGTACGCGGTCGACGTCGAGGCAGGCCTAACCGTCACCGTGCGCGTCACGACGGCCGTCAGCTCCTGCTCCTCGCCGCTCAGCTTAAGCTCGAATTCCAGCGTCTTGACGTACCCGTCCTCGGCATGCTCCTTCCGCTCCCGCAGCAGCCGGTAGGTTAGCTTGAACCAAGCCGCGGCGTCGGCGTCGTCCCCGGCCCGCAGCTGAAGCGAATCGGCGTTGATCAGCGCCATGTAGCTGCAGCTCATCACCCAAGCGCGCGGATCGCGCCCCACATCGCTGAACGTATACAGCTGCTCCAAATAGACGTCGTCCACGCCGGTCTCCTCGCGCAGCTCCCTCGCCGCCGCCTGATCCGCCGTCTCGTTCGGACGGACGAATCCGCCCGGCAGCGCCCATTTGCCTAGGAAGGGATGCCCGCCCCGGCGAATGAGCAGGACGCGCAGCTCTTTGTCCGGCAGCTTGCGATAGCTGTCCGCCTCCGTGTCCGTCACGGTGAAAATGACCATGTCCGCCGCCACCGAAGGCCGCTCGTAATCTCCAATCCTGTACCGCTCCAGAAATTCGCGTTCCGTCAGGCCGTCGCGATCCATTACGTCCAACTCTCCCGCCCCCTTTAATGCTTATTCGCCGTGCGGCGCTCCATAAAAGTTGGTGTACGGCTCGAACTTCGCCAACACCTCGTCGACCTTGCGTATTCGCTCCTCCAAGCTGCCCCGCAGCGTGATGTACGGAATGCGGCGCTCCTTCAGATCGGCGATAATTTGCTTATGGAACACGTGTCGTTTCTGATCCCCGCTCCGGTCCCACGTATCGTCGTACGGAATATCGTCTTCGCACAGGAAGAACAGGTCGTACCGCTGCGCGTTCTCCAGCGCGATCCGCGTCAAGCGCTCCGGGGCGCGCCCGTGGTAATCGAGGGCGAACATGTACGTCGTAATCGCGTTCGTGTCGACGAATAGATACTTGTTCGCTTCCAGCAGCGCACGCTCTTCGCGCGCGAGATGGCCGGTCGCAATCTCATCGAACGCGGCCAAGCCGATCCGGCGATCCACCTGATGCTCCGTCCAGTAATCGCGGCCGTATTCGCTCGCGAACGTCGTGCGGTAGCGGAACGCCAGCGCTTCGGTGATCGTCGATTTGCCCGTGGACATCGCGCCGACGAACACCACCTTCGTGATCAAATCCCGGTAGACGACATCGCTCACGAACTCGCGGTATTTGTACGGGTCGGAGCGGACCATCGTGGCCGAGATCGGCACTTGCGCCCGGGCTTCGTCCACCCGCCGGTCCACCGCGCCCAAGGCGATGCTCATATGCTCGCCATAGAACTCGCTGGAGTAGAAGTGCGTCACCTGCTCGCCGTTCAGCAGTCCGAGAATGTACTGCTCCTCCCGGATCTCATGCTCCCGGTCGTTCGAGTATCCATCCGGACCGTCCCATGCCTCGATGACCCGCACGTCCGGATACAGCTTGCGAATCCAGTTCGCCCGGATATGCAGCGGAATCGGGGTCACCGTCGTGTCGTAGATGACGACGATCAGCTCGTCGACCTCCTGCAGCGCCGTCTCGATCATATATTGATGCCCCTTATGCAGCGGCGCGAATTTTCCCAACGTTAATCCCAGCGTCTTCGTCATGCCGATCCCTCCTTGGCCCCTTTGTTCCAATTGTAGTAGCCGTACACCGCGTTCACCAGATAGGCGCTCCACATGACGATCATCAGCCAGCCGTCGCTGCTGCCGTCGAGGAGCCGGATGACCCACAGCAGCACCGTGAACAGATTGAGCACGATATAAACCAGCCATTGCTCCTTGAATCTGCGCACCATAAGGATGGTCGCCACGATCGACAGCGCCGTCGTCGCGGCATCTATATACGGCGAGTTCTGCTCCGGGATGAACGATAATCCGAAGCCGAGCAGCAGGCTGCCGAGGAGACAAACGGCCGCGACGAGCAGCAGACCGTTCAGCCCCATCTGCCGCATGACGAGCTTGCCGCCCTGCCGGTGGTTCTTCCACATGTAGAAGCCGACGACGTTCATCGGCACGAAGAACAGCAGATTCAGCGCCACTTCGCCGAACAGCCCGTTGACGTAAGCCAAGTAGGCGTAACCGAGCGTGTTGTACATCCCGAACACATAGCTCATCAGATTTCCTTTGGCCGCGAGCACGACGCACAGCACCCCGGTCATGAAAACCGTAAATCCGAATAACGAATCTTTCGTAATGACCGTAATGCCGACCGCAATCGCGCTGAACAAGCCCAGCCAGGCGATTTCGAATCCGTTCCAGCCTCTCCATGCGCGATTCATGTTCAACGCCTTGGCGTTCTCCATTGTTGCTCCGCCTCTCGCTATACGTTAGTAACTTTATGATAATAACAATTTGTTACTATCTAAAATACCAACAAAGCGGGAAGAACGCAAGCAGAATATGGAACTTCTTGTCCGCGTGCATTCTATCTATCCCTCATGAAGATAAAATGACGACAAGCCATGACTGCTCACGCCTGTGAGTCTGTCATGGCTTATGCGCGTCTATTCGATGCTCGGCTCCATCGCTACGATCTAGAACGATATGGCTTTTCACGCCTCGCCGCCCTACCTAAATCCATCTTCGAGTCCTTGCCTTGTACTGCACGCACGTATGCCGAATTTGTCCGTCATGGCTCTCTCCTCCACCTTGATATACCATTGGTTGGTCAGGATCAGGAAACCGAGCACGAACAGGACGGGGGTCACCGCCCCCGGTAAAATAAACACCCCGGTCAAGGCAACCAATAATCCCAGATACATGGGGTTCCTGGAGTATTGGTACAGGCCCTCGACAATGAGTGTATCCGGCTGAAGGAAAGCGGATAAGCGACTGATGCGAAAAGCCATGACGCCTTACGTGAGTGAGGCGGTCATGGCTTTTGTCGTGTGGGTGAATGTGGTATTTGGGGGATGGCGGTCATTGTTGCCGTTGGGCGGTTATCGGATCGAAATCACGATTCGTTTGCCACCGATAGACGGGCCCCTATACAATGAAGAACATGACACACGCTAATATTTTATCTACAGGAGGATCCTAGATGCCGCAATTAATATTCAGAGGCATTCCAGCCGAAGGCATACGTGCCATTAGCATCCCGCTCGTCGAAGAGATGGCCGCGATCTGCCAATGCGGAACGGATAATTTCACCTTGGAATGCTTGCACGTCACCGCGATATTCGACGGGAAATATACCGATGCGTACCCGGTCATCGACGTATGGTGGTTTGAACGGGGGGACGAGGTGCGCGATCAGATGGCCGAGGCGATCGATCGGCATGTCCGGTCGCTGGGTATCCCGGATCTGGAGATTTCCTTCCGCGTTGGCCGCGAGGATAATTTCTATATGAATGGACGGCGGTACGGGTCTTAGTCGCAACAAAAGCTCCCCTTACCGGAAATTATTTCTCCTACTTCTTGTTCCTACCGCCAGTCCAATTGACCAGAAAAATCCCGACGAAAATAAGCAGTCCGCCCACATAAGCGTACCAATGGATACTTTCTCTTAGAATCAACCAGCCGGACAGCACGCCGAAGAAAGGCGCTAAGAATAGAAAAGCGCTTGTTCGCCCCGGATCCCCTTTTCGAAGCAGGTGGTACCACGTCGCGAATTGCACGATGGAACCTAATATCGCGAGATACAGGATGACGCCCAGCGACGTCCAATTCAGAACCAGCCGTGGCGTTTCCGCGCTGAACGCGAGCAACAGCAGCAGGACGCCGCCAAATAGCATCTGATAGGCGGTTAAGACCCAATTATCGAAGCCGCTGCCCCACTTTTTTACCAGCAACGTCGCGATTGCCCATGCCACCGCCGATCCAAGCCCGAGTATCGTTCCCGTAGATAATTGCAGATGAAATCCAAGCGTAATGAAAACGCCCGCAAATCCGACGGCAACCCCCAGCCATTGATAGAATCGGTATTCGAGCCTCATAAACAGAACGCCTAAGACGACTACGAACAGCGGATTCATAAACGTGAGGATCGACGTCTCTCCGGCCGGGATCGTGCGCATGCTTAAGAAAATACAGCCCATCACCGCTGTCGTTTGGCAGGCGCCGATGAGAAGAAGCTTCGACCAATCCCTCAGGTTGTCTGGTAAGCGCCGACTTTGCAACTGGACCGCAAGCGCCAGTATGCCCCCGGCTAGCACGAATCTAATCCCGACTAGCAATAAGGGCGATACGTAAGACAAGCCGACTTTGCCGACCGCAAAAGAGGACCCCATAAGCGATGTGGCAAGCAGCACAAGGAATACGAACAGTGAACGATTCATAGCGGCAACCTCTTTCGTGGAATATGCCTCCATGTTACCATTGGAATACTTCGACCGCGGCCGAATGATCTACGCAAAGGAGAAGAAAAAATGAATCCGAATGTGCTGGATACCGCTCAATTAATGGGCGATCCCTCTCGATTGGCGATGCTCATGAGTTTGCTCGGAGGCAGGGCGCTGCCCGCGAGCGATCTCGCTCGCAGTGCCAACATATCGCCTCAGACGGCAAGCGCTCACTTAGCCAAGCTGGTTGCCGGCGGCCTGCTTGTTCATGAACGTTATGGCCGGCATAAATATTTCCGGCTCGCCAATCATGAAGTCGCGCACGCGCTCGAGGCATTGCTCGCGATTTCCCCTTCGAAACCGGTGGTTTCGCTAAGAGAATCCGATGAACTGAAGCGGATGCGGCATTGCCGGACGTGTTACGACCATCTTGCCGGAGCGGTGGGAGTCGCGCTTACCGATCGGCTTATTCATCTGGGATGGCTGAAGGCGTCGGGCAAAGATTTTACCCTTACCGCGCAGGGCGCAGACGGATTGAAGGCATGGGGAGCAGAGACCGATGAGGCTGCGGGCAAGCGCCGCCATTATGCAAGGCAGTGCTTGGATTGGAGCGAACGACGCCCTCACTTGGCGGGACATCTCGGGGCAGCGATCGCGAAGCGGCTTTTCGAGCTAAAGTGGATGGAGCGATTTCCTCAAGGCAGGGCTATTCTTGTGACCCCCGAAGGGATGAACGGACTGGACCGTGAATTCGGTCTTCAGCTTGCAAAATGACCGAATCCAAAAGACCCTCCCGACGACCGGGAGGGTCTTTTTGTCGCCCTGCGGGCGATATGCGGTTTACCGCGATGTCTGCAATCGCGAGTAAATTCCTTAACGTTGGCGTTACTTCTCGATAATCTGAATAAGGTTGCCGCATGTATCGTCGAGGACGGCGATCGCGAATTCACCCATTCTTGTCGGCTTCATCGTAAACTTCACGCCCTTTTCCGATAATCGTTGGTACTCGTTATCGATATCGGAAACGCCAAACATGGTCGCCGGGATGCCATCGGCCACCAGCTTCTTTTGGTACTCTTTTGCGGCAGGGTGCTCATTCGGTTCCAGCACGAGTTCGGTACCGTCCGGGTCGTCTGAAGACACGACCGTGATCCATCTGAACTTACCTGATGGAACGTCATGCTTTTTGACAAAGCCCAGCGTTTCCGTGTAGAACGACAACGCCTTGTCTTGATCGCTAACGAATAAACTGGTAACAATGATTTTCATCGTTTCTGCCTCCTCGTATCTAGGTCCCTGATGTTCTGCTAAACTCACTTCAACCAGCCATCCAGCAAGTGTTTAAGCGGTTCGTTGTTGAAGACGATCATGCGATATTTCCCTTTTTTGACTGAGTTTACGAGCCCGGCACCCTCCAATACGGCCACATGTTTGGCAATGGCTTGTCTTGAAATGGACAGATTGTGCTTCATGATGAGCCGTGCCGTAAGTTCATACATCGTCTGCTCGTTGCGTTCGGACAGTTCGTCCAGCATAAGTCGCCGCGTTGCATCGTCAAGAGCCTTGAATATTAGATCTTTATTCCCGTTCATGCTGTCATTATACGCAACTTACCGGTTGCTTGTAAAGCACAGGCAACTGAAGTGTTGCCTGTACCACCGCCTACCAACCAATCACGAGCTCCACATCGCGAAATACGGGTTCCGCCGCCCTGCTCCGGCTCCTAAATATAGACGAATAATCGCTTATGCGGATTGCTAATTTGACTTAGAATTACCGTAAACGATGGCAAAGGCTGTGATTCCAATCGTAATCAAACGAGACAAATGGCTGCAATATCGCATCCTGCGCAAAGGGGCCTCTCTCGCCAAGCGGTTGCCCGAAACACGGTTGCTTCAGAAGAAGACGTTATCGAAGATGCTGCTTCACTATCAAGGCGTCGTACTGAAACCTCGGAACGGGAGCTACGGCAAGGATATCGTGTTCATGAACCGGAACGGCGCGAACGTCTATCGTATTCATCATGAAAACAATGCGGCCACCACGAGAGGCACCGCTAAGTTACTCCAATGGCTCCGCAACAAAAACAAACGTCGCGGCTATATTGTCCAACGACGTCTGCAGCTCGCTCGAATCGGGCGCAAGCCGTTCGATATCCGGATTATGGTACAGCGCAAAAAAGGCGCTTCATCCGCTTGGAAGGTCACGGGCTCCTATGCGAAAGTGGCGGCGCAAGGCTATCTCGTCACGAATGTGACCCGACGCGCCATTCCCGTGCTTGAGGCGCTGCAACTAGCCCGAATCGGAGATCGGCGCTTGCTTGCCCAAGCGGAACGGATCGCGCTATTGGCCGCCAAACGACTGGGTGCCCGTTACCCCAAGCTTAGACAGGTCGGGTTCGATATCGGCATTGACCGAAGACGTCGGATCTGGATCATCGAAGGCAACTATCACCCGGACTTGCGCCCTTTCCGGCGCTTGAAAGATCGCTCGATGCTTCGCCGAATCTTATGGTATAAGAGACACTAATGCGCAAAAAGACGACCGGCCTTTGATCGTTGGCCGGTCGTCTTTTCAGGTTTTATTACCTATTCTCGGAACATTCACCCCGCTTGGGGATGTTACCGGCGCTTTTTGGCCGCCGTTACAACGCGCGTCACTTGGAACCGGTTTTCCCCGACCTGAATAATGGCAAACTGGCTGAAAGAAGTGCCGGAAGACGTATAAGGCTCCGCTTCGATATTTCCGCTCGGCGTGGCAACCGTTGCGGTGATTCTCGTCAGCAAACAGACGCCGCGGCCAGGAGCCGTGAACGTCCTGCCCGCCGCAACGCTATAATTGTCGTTACTACAAAAGATGGAGGCATACTCGATTCTTCCAACTGCGCTATACGGAGTGGAGTTTGCAATTTGAACAGGGTCATAACCGCCAGGTCCTCTATTTCCCATCCTCAAAACCTCCCTTATGATTGATATATTCATATAATGCAAGTGAAGCGTTTTGGTCAGGGACAGACGTGGACAAGAGAAAAAGGTGCGTTTGTCCGGTGGTCGCTTGGGTACGGCACCTGATGATGCTATGCTATCTGACCGTTAGCCAATCGCCTTCCCCCAAAAAACATACGTTGCTTCTCTAATGGCGAAATGTAAAGGGCACCCATTTAGGATGCCCTTCGAAGGTTTATATCGTTATCTCCCCTCATTCGTGATGCGTGATGCGGGGCTTAGGTCATTCACTGCGCAGTCCAACCTCCGTCAACCATGAGCGTGACGCCCGTGACCATGTCGCTGGCCGGCGAAGCCAGATAGATGACCGCGCCTGCGACATCGCGAATATCGGCCAAACGTCGATTGGGTATTCGCGCCAGTACCCCTTCTAAATATGTGGGATCATCCAAGCGCTCGGCGTTTCCTGGGGTGTAGGTAAATGTTGGTCCGACCGCGTTCACATTCACGCCCTTGGCCGACCACTCCAAAGCCAGCACTTTCGTCAACTGATTAACCCCGCCTTTGGAAGCACAATAGACAGCATGATCGACGATCCCGACGACGCTCGCCTGCGAGCTCATATTGATGATTTTGCCATATCCCTGAGCAAGCATCAGCTTCCCTGCCGATTGACAACAGAAGAACACGCCTTTGAGATTCACGTCCATCATGGTGTCCCAGTCTTCTTCCGTAACCTCGACTGCCGGATGATTGTCGCCCAGTCCGGCATTGTTAACTACAATATCCAATCTCCCAAAGTGCAGGTTTACCTCATTGAAGACCGCATCGATCTCCTTCACATTCCGAACATCCAGCGTAAAAGCTGCAGCGTCGCCCCCGTGAGTCCGGATTTCGGATACTAAATGATCGAGTTGTTCCCGGTTTCTTGCCGCCACGGCAACCTTCGCGCCCGCGTGAGCCAATGCTTTTGCAAGCCCGAAGCCGATCCCTTTGCTCGCTCCCGTGATCAGGGCAACCTTGCCGGTCAAATCAAATGACGGGTGCATCCTAGAGGCCCCTCTCTTTCATGCATGCGTCCATTTTATAGATGATCGTCTCGTAGCGATCCGCCCATAAGGCCGAACCGTCTTCATCGGCATGAAGATCGTCCCTTCCCGTACGATAGAGCAGATGACGCCTATCTTTAGTAAACTCGTCTGCGAGGGATGCCGGATCGAATTGAACGCGCATGGGATCCGCCGACAAATTCACGATGATCAAAAACTTAACGCCTTCGTGCTGCCTCATGTAGGACAACACCATGCTATTGGAATTCCGTACGAATTCGAATTCGCCCGCCCAGAATGCCGGCTCATGGGTACGAAGGCGGATCAGGAACTTATAGTGCTCGAACATCCTGGTATCGAACGAATCCCAGTTGAGTTGATAGGCATCGAATAAGGACGTCCATGTCTCCATCGTATTCTCATTGAACTCTTGTCCCATCATGACGAGGGGTACGCCTTCGAGCGTGAGTAAGATCGAAGCGGCAGGTGCTGCATGCTCCGCGCCTAAATACGCGCAGATTCTGGACTGTTCTTTATCCTCGAGCCAATTCATCCTCAACGCATGCTTAGGAAAGCTGTACGTGTACGAATTATGAATCGTTATAAAATCTTGCTGCGTAATCGTGCCGTCGATCATCTGGCGTATCAGAATGCGAGGATTGCCATTGTAGGTCAAATCGCACGATTCCAGATGGTGATATTCATCGTAGGACTGAGAGATCAGGATCAGATCCGCTTTGACTTCCTGCAAGGCTTGCTTGATCTCCGTGAGGAAATCATAAGGCGTAATGTCCGAATCATCCAATCGAATGCCGTCAAAATCAAACTCGGTAATCCAGTACTTCATCGCCTCGATGACATAGTGCCTCATGTCGCGATTGCTAAATTCCAAACCGGCAAAATATTCGCGATTAGGCACATCATAATAGAGCTGACCTTGTTCATGATGCGTAAAATATTCCGGATGGCTTTGTGTCAGAATATGATCCACGCTGGCGCGGTTCAAGACCCAATCCAGAATAACTCGGATCCCGTTCTCATGGGCTTCGCGCATAAAGAACAACACGTCGTCTTTGGTTCCGAATTGCGGATCGATCGAATAAAAATTTTTGACCGCATAGGGATCGCCGTATGTGCCAATTCTGCGTTCATGCCCCACTTCGTTAAACGGCATCAGCCAAAGCGTGTTGATCCCCAGTTCTTTGAAATAGTCGATTTTATGGGCCAGCCCTCGGAAACCGGCGTCCGTGAACGCACGGAGATGAAGCTCGTAAATGACCGCTTTCTTAAGCCATTCCGGACTGGAGAGCGCCGTGAAGTTCTCATACATATAGCCCGGGTTGTCTTTTGAAATGGCATTCGTTCGGATGAGCACGTCGCCATCTTCGGTTACCGTGATCGCCGAGTTATTCTGCGCATCCTCCGAAATACTCGGATTGAGCGGGTCTACGATCCACGCTTCCCCATTGACCACGAATTTGTAAAGATGTCTTCCCTTAAGAATAGGCAACTCAATCTCCCAACCGGTCCCCTCTTCCATTCGGTTCATGTAATTCCGATCGCCATTCCAATTATTAAAAGTGCCTGCTAGGGCAACGCTATCAACAGGAGCGTCCGGATAATAAACGAATCGCACGCCCTTCGAGCCCTTTGTTGGATATGTAGTTAGCATGGGATGACCTCCCTGAAATAGACTCTTGATTCATAGGGCTGGAGATAGCCGTCAAGCAGCGTTTCATCTGTAGCCGATTGTACATTGGATAACAGTAATTTCATCGATTTATCGGCTACTGCTTCAGGGATTTCCAAGTGTGCCGATTCGGCTGCGAAGTTCATCACCACGACCAATTGTTCATTTCCTAACGTCCGTGTAAAGGCTAGAATGGACGCATGTTCAGGGAGAAGGGGTTCATATTGGCCATACACGGCAACGAGATGTTGTTTGCGAAGCGCAATGAGTTGCTTGTAATAGTTCAAGATAGAATGGGGATCTTGCGCGGCAGACTCCACATTAATCCAGCTCGCATTGGGGTTCGCTTGAATCCATGGCGTTCCGGTCGTGAACCCGCCATGAGGCTGGTCATTCCATTGCATGGGCGTTCGGGCGTTATCTCTGCTGGATTGATGGATGGCCCTCATGATGCGATCCTCCGTCCAACCTTCCTTTTGCGCCAGGCGATAAAATTGATGGGTCACGCTATCCCGATAGTCATCAATGGCATCCAACTTGATATTCGTCATGCCGATCTCTTCCCCTTGATAGATATACGGGGTGCCTTCCAGCATAAACATCAGGGTTGCCAATAGCTTCGCGGACTCAATACGGAACTCCTGATCATTTCCAAAACGGGAAACGGCCCGCGGTTGGTCATGGTTGCTCCAGAAGTTGGCATTCCACCCTTTGGCATGCAGCTTCGTTTGCCATTGATTGAGAATCTCTTTGAGCCGAGACAACTGCCAAGGCGTCTTCTCCCAGCCCTCAAGACCTTTATTCGTACTGTCCATGCTAATATGCTCGAAGTGGAAGACCATATTAAGCTCGTCACGATTCTCGCCTACATACAACAACGCTTCTTCCGGACCCGTGTTAGCCGCTTCCCCGACGGTCATGATGTCATAGTGACGAAACACTTCCCGATGGAGATGTTGAATATGATCGTGTACTTTGGGGAGATTCGAGAAGAAATGATGCGCGGATACGATTTTCTCATGAGCCGGTGCTTCGGCATCCGGATAACCGTCCATCTTGACGATATGATTGATCGCATCGATACGAAATCCATCCAAGCCTTTATCCAACCACCAGCGTACCATGCGATGAAGCTCTTCGATGAGGAGCGGATTCTCCCAATTCAGATCCGGCTGCTTGCGGTTGAAAATATGCAGATAATATTCCTCGGATTGTTCATCGAATTCCCAGGCCGAACCGCCGAAGAAAGACCCCCAGTTGGTGGGCGGCTCGTTGTTTTCTTTCCCTTTCTTCCATATGTAATAATCCCGCTTCGGGCTGTCTTGGGATTCACGGGCTTCGATGAACCATGGATGCTCGTCCGAGGTATGGTTTAAGACGAGATCGGCGATCACCTTGATTCCCCTGCGATGCGCTTCGTCCAACAATTGGTCCAAGTCTTCCATCGTTCCGAATTCTTCGGCCACCGCATAATAATCGCTGATATCATAACCATTATCATCGTTGGGCGATTGGTAGAACGGACAGATCCAAATCACGTCAACGCCTAAATCACGGAGATAATCCAGCTTCGAAATAATCCCTTGCAGGTCTCCAATGCCATCCCCATTGGTATCCATGAAACTTCTCGGGTAAATTTGATACACGACGCTTTCTTTCCACCATTTCCGTTTAACCGCTGCTTGCTGCACCATATGAAGTCACCCCGAAGATTTTTTATCTCGCTCTCTTCGTCTATCGTATCTGTATTGGGATGGGCTTCCAATATCCGATACCGCTCCATCATGATGCTATTCTGTCGTGGATTGCGATCATACGCTCCTACCGTGTATGGTTTCATTCGCTCTGGCCAGGATGGCGTCTTTAAAGCTTTTAGGGGAACAATGATGGACGCGTCTAAACAACTTGTAGAAGTGCGAGAGATTCGGCAAGCCGACCTGTTCGGCAATTTGGGCAATGCTGAGATCTTCGGTCAGCAGCAGGCGTTCGGCATATTTGATTCTGCGATGAATGACATAGTCCGTGAACGTCATGCCCAAGGTTTGTTTGAAATACTTGAGGAAGTAGGTATAGCTGAAATTGACGAGAAGACAGGCCTGCTCAACCGTTATTTTGTCGGACAAATGAGCTTCCACATAATCGAACACTAATTTGAGCTTGGCATAGTTCATCGATCGGTTGTGATCCAACTTCCCCTCATTGTCATGGCGCAATAAGAGGAAGAGACTTTTCTTGACCAGATAATTAATCGCCATCTCATAGCCTCTTTGCCTCTGCTCATGTTCCCGATGCAATTCTAATAGGGTGTCATGGAATTGCTTCCGTAGTTCCGAATTAGCTCGAAACAAAGTATTTAACGTGACCAAAGGCAGCAAGGATTCTTGAAACAAATAGAGGAAAGGCATCATGTTGGAATCCAAAAAGGCCTCCAGCTCGAATTGAATCACCACATAATCGACCACTTGGTTAGGTTGTCTCAGGTCGAGATGGGGCTCGCCCGAACCCAAAATGAACACATCCCCGGCCCGTAAGTGATAGACATCATATGGCGTATGAATTTCCATGGTTCCCGATCGTACCGCAATCATCTCTAGCTCCGGATGGGAATGCCACCCATGCTGACAGATCACCGTCCCGTGAAAGCTGCGCACTTGAATCCGAAGCAGCGGATCGTGATAAACAATCGGTTCTTTATATACTTCCATCAGATCGAAACCTCCGTTAACCCGCACAAATGTCGTGTCGCTCAAGTCCCCCCCCGGCTTGCTCCGCCATAAAAGCGGGAGGATGCAGGAAAGACTTCCCTTTCCCAATATAATACTGATCAACGGCCGTTAAATAAACATGAAGTGTCGTGCATTACTGTATGCCAAAGTCGTGGCTCTATTGAAAACGTCTCGATAACTTAACCTTATTTTTGTATTTATGTATAAATGAGGCTACTCATCATGTGCTCCATGTTGGGGAGGGAATTTTCGATTAAAGGAGTGAAATAATGAAAAAAGGCTGATCTATTCGGTTGTCCTTCTATTTGCCATCTTTGTCATGGGGATCAGTATGAGCAGCTCGGCAGCACCGTCCACGTATGTCCACGGTATTTTTTCGCAAAAACCGTTGTATGTGTTGGATGGAACGACCGGCAATTGGCTGACTTCGACAAGCGGCAATGCAATAGCGAGTTGGACGGAAGCTCCGCTGGCCTCAGGAAATCAGGCATTTTTCAATGCCATCTCGGAAGTCGGCACCGACCGCTATGAATTCCGTCTCGTCAGTCTTGGCTCGACGACCGTCGATCAGATCAATGGCAAATTCGATATTTACAAGAACTATGTGAAGGTCGCCGCGGCCATTCCCGGCACCGTATACGGTTTAAGCCAACCGGTCGGCAATTACTTTAAATTCTATAACAGCACGAACACCTGGCATGTATCCGGGTATATTACGGACCGGCTGGACTACTAAGATGTAACACCCGAGAAATCCTACCCTCTCCGGATTTCTTGTTGCATGTTGGCAGGTTCATTAGGTCCCGCTTAACGCGTCTACTCCATCCCCTCACTAGGTGGCATCCTGCCGTTCCAGCCAGCTCAAAATCGCTTGGTTTGTTTCTTCCGGCTTTTCTTGTTGGATCCAATGGCCGCAATCCAGATGGACCACTTCCACATTGGGCACGAACGTTGTCAGGTTTTCAGACCTTGAGACCGCATCCCTGTCGCCGTAAATCATCAGGGTCGGCTGTTGGATGATTGGGTTCGCCTCCGCCAATATGCGCCAGTTGCGATCAAGGTTCCTGTACCAATTTATGCTGCCCGTGAACCCTGATGTTTCAAAAGCGGAGACGAAAACGGCCAACTCGCTGTCGCTCATCAAGGGCTCGCCCCGTGGTGTTTCTGCTCTGGCGAGATTGATCAACGCCATACCTGGCTGAGGCTCTGCGGGGGGCTCGTTCTTCCTGTATAGGTTGCGAAGGAACTGGAATGTATGCTCTTCCAATACGCCGTCCGCAACGCCGGGCTGTCGATTGAAATGAACAAAATAGAAGTCGCCGCCAAGTATTTCTTCCATGAACGCAATCCAGGGTTTTTCTCCGCGCTCTTGGTAAGGCAAGCTCAGATTGATCACTTTGTTCACACGGTCGGGATGCAGCAAGGTCAGTCCCCAAACGACCATTGCCCCCCAATCATGACCGACAAAGGCGGCGTCTTCGTATCCGTAGTGATCGAGAAGTGCGATGAGATCACCCGACAAGCGTTCAATGTCATAGTCTGTTACTTCGGTCGGACGAGATGAGTTGCCATAGCCCCGCTGGTTGGGGACGATAACATGGTAGCCCGCTGCGTCAAGGGCGGCCATCTGATGGCGCCAAGAAAAGGCATGCTCTGGCCACCCGTGACAGAGGACAATGGGTTTTCCGGCATTTTGCCGGCCTGCTTCAAAGACTTCGAGTTTCACACCGTTGACTGAAATAAAGGCGGGTTTGGGAAAATCGGTTGGATTAAACATGGGATCAACACCTCCTTCTTGTGATACATGTAGTATATCGGGAAAAGATGACATCTCATTGTCAGTGTTCTGAAATGATGTAAAAAAAGAGGGCGATTGAGCTCATCGAACATCCCGATCTGCGCAAGTAGGATAAAAAAATAGAGACAATGGGTAACCCATTGTCTCTGAATCGTTTTATGCCCCTTCAACTCCATATTCTCCTTTAATCACGAAGAACGACCCTCGGATGGTCCCGGCCAGTTTGGACTTCTGTCTGGCGAATTTGAATTTCTTCTCTTCCAGCTCCTTAGGGACTTCCATCCCCTCGGATAGCTTAAACCCTACGGCACGCTTCTTGGGTCATCCACCGTATACAGGGCGTTGACCGCCAGGCCGTCCTCATAGAAGACGAAGGCCCATTGGATATTCTCCACTTGAAAACGCGAGGTTTCCAGCGGCTGGGCCGCAAACTCGATCCCGCGTTCTTCTTTCAACACTCGATTCACATAGGCGGAGATATCAAGGTGAGGGAAATCCCGAGGGAAGTTGTGGAGGGATTGCGGGAGAGAGTGGAGGTGTTGGAGACACCCCGCGAACAGGGTTGAGAGCTGCGCTCCCGCGAAGAACGCCTTCGTGCTTATAGGTGATGCGATTCAGCGTGCCCGCTGTAACGGCAAGAAAGGCCATCCTTGGCGGGATGGCCTTTTCGCATCACAGACTCTAACTTAAAGCAGCTTAATCAGCGCTTCCAGCTCATCAACATATCCTTTTGCAAGTTCAAAATTAGTATCTTTTAACGCCAATTCGATCTTCATTTC
This sequence comes from Paenibacillus xanthanilyticus, assembly GCF_042682185.1. Lineage (NCBI taxonomy): Bacteria > Bacillati > Bacillota > Bacilli > Caryophanales > Paenibacillaceae > Paenibacillus > Paenibacillus xanthanilyticus. The sequence continues at coordinate 2,162,611 of NZ_JBHUHA010000002.1, forward strand.
AACGGATCTTTTCTTTTGTTCCGTTTCCAGATAGTCTCGATTGAAATGACTCGCATAAATCATCTGTTTGAATTTTTTCATCGTCATTTTTCTAATCGTCTTATCGTCAATGATTAACACATAATCCATACCGTTTACGACCGAATAGAAATCATGAGAAATCATGAGAATCGCGCCTTTATAGTCTGCGATGGCTTTCTCCAGCGCGAGTTGGGCATAGGTGTCGAGATGGCTTGTCGGTTCATCAAGAAGCAATACGTTGGCTTGACTGGCGGCAATTTTAGCCAATTGAAGCATGTTTTTTTCGCCGCCCGATAAAGAGGCGATCTTCTGATTAACGGTTTCTCCTTCAAAGCCATAGTTTGACACATACGCTCTAACCTCGTCATACGTGTTAAACCCGGCCTCGATGAATTCTTCGAGTATCGTATTCGAATCCGTTAGCATTTCGCCTTGAAGCTGAGATAAATACGCCACTTTCGCGTCCGGATGTATTGCAATGGAATCCTGATGATTTTGAAAGATATCGCGGAGTAACGTCGTTTTCCCGGTACCGTTCGCACCAATAATGGCGACTTTATCCGTCGATTTGATCTCAAAGTTAACGTTGTCTAAAAGCAATTCATCAAAGGCAGCACGATAATTCGTGACCTTTACAACCGTGGCGTCTTCTTCCATTTCATGATTCATGCCAAAACGAATCGTCGGCTGCTTGATATCCACGAATGGCGCTTTAATTCGACGCGCTTCCAATCGTTCTTGAAATCTAACTCTCGCTTTCAACGCTCGCCCTCTGGAAGCGTCTGAATTATAAGTGGCGATCACGCGAAGATTATGAATGATCGTATCGTTTCGCTCCATCTCTTCTTGTTCCGCGACTGCAAGTTCCTGCAGCTCAATCTTCGTCTGCAGCAAGGAGAAGTTGTACTCGATGTATCGCCCGTCGAACTCTTGGATCTCCCTGTTTTCCAGGTGGATGATTTTGTTGAAACAATGATTCAATAGATAGCGGTTGTGCGTCACGACGAGCAGCATGCCTTTGTGCGCATTAATTAGTTTTTTCAGCGCATTGAGGTTGTCGAAGTCTAGAAATACATCCGGTTCGTCCATGATCATGAGGTCGGGACGATTCAGCATTTCCTTCATCACTTGAATCAGTTTGAATTCCCCGCCGCTCAGGTCCGCTACCTTCGTATCTCTTCGCTTCATGAGGTTGGCTAGATTGAGCTGCTTATGAATGTGACTTTCAAAATCCTCCCCACCCATGGCCTCCCATGCGTCTAATGCGAGTTGATACTTTTCCAGCAGCGGTTCGATGTCTGTTGACGTTTCCATTTCCGTGCAAATCGATTGAATGTCCTGTTGAATCTGTATAAATCGTTCGCCTATATATTCAAAAACCGTTGGCTCTTTCGTGTTGTCTAGTTCCGAGAACTGACTGACATAGCCAATTGTACAATCGGGGTCTATCTCCAATTTGCCATCGAACAGATATCGTTCCGGATCCATCAGCATATCGATCAATGTACTTTTCCCGCTGCCGCTTGCTCCGATAAAGGCGCAATGTTGGGCTTCTTCCAACGTAAAGGAAATGTCGTGATAGAGTTCTTTTTGCGGAAATGAGAAGGACAAGCGTTCAACTTTTATCATTGTGTACCCTTTCTTGATAACGAGTGTAGGGATTGTCATGAGATGTTTTTGCGGAAGAGAGGTTTAAGTTTACCGTTGTTAGCGTAACACCGTTTACAACCAACTTCAATCGATTTGTACCCCTTCCAAATCCTTCCCCTTGGAGCCTGTTCTTTGTCGGATCGGATAAAATTCAAGGGAATTTCAGTTTGGCTAACCGCTCTTCCAACATTATGCGCAGTTCATCGGGAATCCGCTCATACTCGACCCCTTCCCCCAAAAACAATAGCCAATCCGCATAATACGCCAGCGCCTCCGCATCGGACACATCCAATTGAACATGAAAAATCCCGCTCGACTGGAACATCCCGGTAAGGGACAGCACGATTCCCGGCGGGTGCATGCGCTTAAAGCGCCGAATCCCGGTCGCATCCAGCTTCACGACAAGATTGGACGCCCGTGCGCGAAGCCGTTTTTTATTTAGAATCTCCTGCTCAGACCATTTCATTTTCTGCTCGGAAATGGCCGAATCCCGCAGCATCTCAACAGGCAAATAACGAAACTCGTCCGTATCCAAATCATACACCTCGGCCAGCCACTGCGCGTTCGAGTTGAAAATATGCAGCAAAAAAACGTCCATCAACTGCGGCCAGCCGGGACTCAGCTCATAGGTCAAGCGCAAGTGCTTATCCCGCACGGCAAGCGAGATCAGTTGATTCAGCTCCGGGGGCGCCGCATCATCGAGCTCCAGAAGATTCGGATTCGCAGGATTCGTATTCTCAAAAAGCACGATATGATTCAGCTCGATCAGCTCGTCTTGCTGGGTTTGCGACGCGATGCCAATCAGCTTCTCCGTGATCGAGCGGCGATTTTGCAGATAAGGCAGCTGCGAATTTTTCGAGGCGATAAAGCTGATAAAAATCGCTTTCAGCTCTTCCGGCGTGAAGCGGACGGCAGGCAAATACTGATTTTGCAAGACATAGTAGCCGCCGCCGCGCCCAAGCTCGGTCGTCAGCGGAAAACCCAGCGCCTGAATCTCCGTAATGTCGCGAATCGCCGTCGCGCGGGAAATCTTGAACTCCCGCTGAATCTCGGCAATCGTAAAATGCGCGCGGTTATTGATATAGCGCATGATGAGGTTAATTCGTTCGGTTTTCTTCATGGTCCATAAATAGTATCATTTTTTGATACATTTGACCAATAGAATCAATTTTGTAAACCAAAACCTCAAAGGAGCGATCAAGATGTCAAATTACTCCATTCAATCCATCTCGGAAAACTACAAAATGACGGCTTTCGGTGTTACACTGGAAGACTACAACGATTGGGCAGGCAATGCGGCAAAAACGGCAGCGAAAAAAGCTGAAATCACGGAAAACGGCAAGCTTGCCGAACTGCTCGCGCTCGCCGACGGGCAAGAATATCAAATCAACTACAGCCTCGGCGGCAAGGCTTGGCGGGGCTTCGGCGTGATGGGCGAGTTCGATCTGGAAGGCGCGGTCGTCCTTGATTTCCTCGCCGGCGACTACCTCGTCGTGCCTGGCACAGGCGCTGACAAAGACGGTCTCGCTGACGAGATCACAGGCCACGTTTTCGGCGGGATGTTGCAGCAAATCACAGACTACAGGTACGTGGGCCCGGGTAACGCCACCTTCGTCAAAGCAGCTGATCATGGCGAATATTACGGCGAAATGTGGCTTCGCGTAAAAAAAGTCGAAGGCTAATCTCTCGGATGAAGGAGCGCTCGCATGACCGATTACACGATTGAACGCAAAAAATCATTCACCTTGACCGCTTATGGGTTCTCCATCCGGTCGAACTTCCAAGACATGTCGGCTTTGCAAAAGGAAAAGGCCGCGTTTTGGGGCAAACTCAAGGCCGATGGACGTTTTGATAAGCTCAAAGACGCCGCAAAAAACGATCGCGAATGGTCGGTCAACGAGGTTTATCAAGGCAAACCGTGGAATTATTTTGCGGTAGAGGCTGGAAAATCCGTGGGTGACGCAACGCGCATCATCGAGTTTCCCGAGAGCGAGTATATCGTGGTCGCGGGAACCGGGGAGAAAGAAGCTTTGTTTGATCAGCTGACTTACCTGGCTTTTGGCGAAGTTTTGTCCCACATCACGGATTATGCCTACATTGGCGGTCCCAACGCAACGTATCGCAAAGCTAACGGCGACGGTACGTTCTACGGCGAATTTTGGGTGCCTGTGGTGAAGCGATAAGGATTCGGTGGTTTGATGGACACAAAAAAGAAAGCTAGGCCATCTTTCCGTGAGATGGCCTTTCTTTACATTCTTGGAATCTCCCTCCCTCTATTCGTTTGTATATATCCCTTGGTTTTTCGAAAAGATTTCGCCACACAAGAGTTGTCGTCGGCAACAATGACCTTGATTTTCATCTCGGATCACTTTCCGTTTTCATTTTTCCCGGCGCAGTTCTTCAAATTGCCCCGCATCACGTCGGGGCTCATGTACTTGCTGCGCCTATTCAATCTTTTCTCACGGGTAATCACTACCAGAGCAATTCGTCGTTGCTTAAATTTGCCTTACCTTGAGATATCAACATTCAGACTGTTCGTGAAGCCTTATAAAACACGTCCCCGTGCATATGCTGGATTCTGCCCCAGTTGGCGGGATTGGTCGTGTCTGGAGAGCGGTTCTCCAGAATGGCCTGATACAGAACTGTCTTCTCTTCCAAATGGGCTACGTGCAGTTTGGCTTCTTCGAGCTTAGCGAGCGCAGCTTCTTTATGCGCCATCATGAGCGTGTAGCGCTGCGGAATGGTCGAGTCCCCTTCGAGACATAAATCGATATACATTTTAATGACCTCGATCGGCATCCCGGATTGCTTGAGGCATTTGATCCCATGCAGCCAGTTGATCGATTCTTCGTCGAATAATCGGATATTATTCTCATTGCGCTGTACGCTTGGCACCAGCCCTTTATCCGTGTAAAAGCGGATGGCGTGCTCGGTGAGTCCCGTGATCTGAGCGGCTTCTTTGACCGTGTGCATGTGAAAGCCTCCTTGAAAAAAGAATAACAGCCTCTTGCCTTCGTGTAACACGAAGGTACTACGCTTATTGTAAGGCAACCGAGCCGCAATCGGAATTCCAGCTCCAGCCCCAGATTTCCGGGATACGCACCGGTTGCTGCTAACTATTTGACACTAGGAGGAATCGCAATGCAAACTGTAACGTTGAACAACGGCGTGAAAATGCCGATCCTAGGCTTCGGTGTGTACCAGATTCCCGATGCCGAAGAGTGCGAGAACGCGGTGTACGAGGCGCTGTCGGCCGGTTACCGCTTGATCGACACCGCCGCCGGTTACCTTAACGAGGAAGCGGTCGGACGCGCGATCAAGCGCAGCGGCTTACCGCGCGAGGAGCTGTTCATCACGACCAAGATCTGGGTTCAGGATGCCGGCTACGAGCGTGCCAATCTAGCGTTTGCCAAATCCCTGAAGAAGCTGCAGCTCGACTATCTCGATCTGTACCTAATTCACCAGCCGTTCGGCGATTACTACGGCACTTGGCGCGCGATGGAAGAGCTGTACCGCGAAGGCCAAATCAAAGCCATCGGCGTCAGCAACTTCATGCCGGATCGTCTGATGGACCTCATCGTGCATAACGAAATCGTGCCCGCCGTCAACCAGATTGAAACGCACCCGTTCTACCAGCAGACGGAGAGCGCTGCCTTCTTGAACGAGCAGGGCGTGCAGCATCAGTCGTGGGCGCCGTTCGCTGAAGGACGCAATAACCTGTTTAGCAACGGAGTGCTGACCTCAATCGCGGAAAAACACAACAAATCCGTCGCCCAGATCGTATTGCGCTGGCTTGTTCAACGGGAAGTCGTCGTCATTCCAAAGTCGGTACGCAAAGAGCGGATCGTCGAAAACGTCGACATTTTCAATTTTGCGTTGGATGCGGACGATATGGGGAAAATCTCCGCCCTCGATACGCGGGAGAGTCTATTCTTATCGTACCGCGATCCGGAAGTCGCCAAGATGATGGGAAACTGGAAAGTCGAGCTGTAATCCTTGGTCCGGTTTCTCCATGAAGAAAGGACAGGGCGAGTGCCGCTGTCCTTTCTTGTTGGATCAATCATCAATTCGAGTCTCTGCACCCTAGCCGCTTACAACCGGCAGAAAAACGAAGAAGGTTGTCCCTCGACCCGGACTGCTGGAAACCTCGATATCTCCGCCGTGGTCCTGAACGATTTTCTTACTTATTGAAAGTCCCAAGCCAGTTCCGTCCGCCTTTGTCGTAAAAAACGGGTTAAAGATTTGCTTCATGTCCTGTTCCCGGATTCCCATTCCCATATCCCGCACTTCAACAACTACTCTGGACTCTTCTTTTGACAGCTTCAGCGTAACTGTACCGTTACCGCTCTTAGCCTCCGCTTCAAGCGCGTTATTCACGATGTTTACAAAAACTTGCACCATCTTACTCATATCGATCCGAACTTGTGTATCCGACTTATCAACAATATACGCGAGCTCCAGTCCCAAATCGGCCACCTTCGGTCCCGTCAGGAACACGACCTTCTGTAAGCATTCATGCAGGGAGTGTATGCCGTACGAAGAGGGATCCGGCTTAGAAAACTGTAGAAATTCCACTGTCAGCTTGTTCATACGGATGATTTCGTCGATCATGAGACCATACCAAGGCTCAATGTTGTACTGACGCTGCTTCGAATGCTGCAGGAACCCTCGAAGAATCGCAAGCGGATTTCTGATTTCATGCGCAAGGCCTGCCGCCAGTTCTCCCACCAACCGCATTTTCTCATGCTCGAACATCATCTCTTCCCTCTTCATTGCTTCCTTCAGCGCATTCTTTTGACGCTCCATTTCGACGATATATTGGATAATCAGTACAACCGCAAGCGAAGTTAGAAAATCCGAACCGGAGGCGAGCAAGCTATAGGAACTGAAAGGGGTATAGGAGACGCGAATAATCGTATAAAGAAAAATAAATCCGAAGCCGAGAAGCACAGCTTTGATTGTCCCTTGGACTTGTTGGTATAGTACCTTCGTCAGTAGAATAATGTAAATCGTAAAGCACCAGTTTAGCTGGCTGACTTCATGAAAGCAAACCAGAAGAAGAACCTGAGCAATTGTCATCCGCAACGGCCAGTTTGAAAAAGCCTTCTCTATTATAATACTGAATGTGAACATGATACCTAACGCGATAAGTAGGAGACTGTTCAGTTGTTTGCTCATAGAGATGGAAGCGACGACCACGAAACCTATGTATAAAGGTAAAACAACATGATACATCAATCGAAAAAACATGTTAGTCTCCTAGAAAATTTTCTATGTCTCCATGTCATGTATAAATTCGACAAAATCAACGTTTATCCTTCCCTTTACTTCGCTCTACATATGGTACGGCTCCGTAACACCTAACAAGCAAACATAATATGTTATAATGGACAACATACGCGAAGCAGTCGACGAGGCCTGCATGTTCGATTGACCAATATTTTCGAAATGTCCAAGCGGCCCCCGATTGATGGGGGTCATTTTTGTTTTTATTTTCGCCTCATTTGTGATACGGTTCCCCGCGATTAATCTTAAAAACGCCCGCTTACTGGCTAGCTTCTGCTTGCATTTGGTTTTGCTATATTCACCTAACCCGCACCCCAAAGCGATGCACCGCCCCCGGCAGCCCACTAAACGCCAGCTTCCCTTCCCCAATCAAATGCCACAGCCGCTCCTGCAAAAAGGAATCCCCCAAAGCCTGCCGCTCGCGTTCGAGCAAGCGAACCAGCAGCGTCCCTGCCTTCACGTACGCCCCATCCTCGCTCGTCCCCGCCTGCAGCTCCGCCACCGTATTAAGAATCACCTCATCCAATTCATCCACCGCACAGCTAACAATCCGGCCGTCCCTCCATAAGCGCAGCGCCTCCTGCCCCCTTGCAAGCTCCAGCCACTCCGCTTCATAACGTCGCCGCTCTTCCTCTCCCAACAACGGCAGCTCAATGCTCCGCCGGACCAACTCCACATACTGCTCACGCGCCATCTGCCCCTGCGCAAAAGGTGGCTCGAACCGTCCGCCTTCATCCCCGAACGCCTCCACGAACATTTCCGACACGTTCGCGATTCTGATCGCCTGCTTCCGGCCTCTCAGGAGATGAAGCACAAATCGCACCCCCGTCTGGTCGTGAGCATTGTCCGCACACCAGATCGTGATCGTCTTGCTCGCCGGAATCGCATAGATCGTCTCCAGCATGCGCCCTATTCGATGGTCTCGGTTATTCGAAAGCCGGAAGCCTAGTTCCGGTATATGCTGCATGAGCCAAAGCTCCCGATGCTGCTGACCCTCCTTCGTGTCCAACCGCCAGATCGGCGCAATGGAGAATTGCTCGTCGAAGGCGAGCACCTGGCTCTCCTCCCGCATCCCGAGCTTGCTCAGCGTCACCTTCAACGACCCGGCATCGGACATGCTGAACACGAGGTGCACGTTCCGCCGCGTTGCATCGGTTTTCGCCACTATCCCTTGCGATTGCTCTACAGCCCGATCCGCGAGCTCCAACAGATCGTCCGCCAGCGTCAGCCGCTCCGTCTCCCCTGCCGCGGCGGCATTCTCCGCCAGGTCCACCATGTCGCGAAGCAGCCGCCGCATCTCCATCTGCTCCAAACCGTCCAACCGCGATTTCATGCCTTGATCCATCCGTTTCCCTGCCTTTCGCGCTCTCCGATTCCCCGCCTTCAGAAGCCGCATACATATTTACCATTTGCCTACTACATTCGCCCCCCGACTTCCCGAATCCTCCGCGCATCGACTAAGCCCCCTTCCCTCCCCATATCTCTTTTTCGTCAACATGCCTCCTACTACGCCTCTCTAGCCCCGCCTTCGCTAACACGCAATCTCCCCAACACGCAACAAAGGCAGCCCCACTGGAGCTGCCTTAACCTACACTTCCTATCCCACTCACGCTCTCCCCGCCAAAAAACCCGGCAGCTCCTCCTCCGACAACACGCGAATCTCATTCCGCGCCAGCAGCGCCGTCGTCACGCCATCCCCCGACACTCGCACGCCCGCGAACGTGCCGTCGTAGATCATCCCGCTGCCGCAGGACGGGCTATTCGCCTTCAGCACGACGACCTCCGCGCCCGCTTCGCGCGCCTGCCGCAGCGTCTCGTATGCGCCTTTCACATACAGCGCCGTCACGTCCTCCCCGGATCGCGTGACCACTTTGGCCCGCCCGTCCAGCACGTCATGTCCGTCGCCGCCCTGGATCTCCGCCGGCTCGCGCGGGATGGCGAGGCCGCCGAGCAGCTCCGGACACACGGTAGCCGCCTGCCCGCTTCCGATCAGCTCCGCGATCGCGTCATCCAAGCAATCCGTGCCATTGTAACGCACCTTGAGTCCTGCCAAACAAGAGCTGACCAGTATCACACCGCCGCCTCCCTTTTACAAAACGTTAGTTATTCACGATCTATCCACATGTGGACTTGTGGATATTGTCGATGAAGCTGTGGATGAGCGTTCGGCCCCGCCCAGCTTGAACACGATGACGCCGCCGATAATGACGAGCACCCCGATCAGCTGCTTCGGCGTGAACGGCACCCGCTCCAATCCGAACAGCCCGAGCGAATCCCAGACGAGCGCGCAGAGGAGCTGGGCCGTCAGCGCGATGGCGATCGCGTACGTCGGTCCGAGCATCCGAATGCCTTTGACGAGACAGGTCACGACCCCGACGCCGATGATGCCGCTGAAGTAGAACCACGTCTGCATCCCTTCGACCTGGAACATGGCTTTCCCTTCGAATGCAATCCCGAACGTCAGCGACGCGAGAAAACCCATCCCCAAGACGAGCGTCGTCGTCGCCCACGATCCCGTCCGTTCGTTGACCTTGCTGTTGAAAATATTTTGCACGCTCACCAGCGCCCCCGCGGTCATCGCGAGCAGCAATCCGAGTATCATCTTCGTTCCCCCACTTATTCATATATATTGCGATCGGCGGCCTTTGCCTGCAGCCCCGCTTTATCCTTTACCACGAGATGGCCATGTTCCCGTTCAATCAATCCTGCTTCGATAAATTGCTGGATGACCCGGTTCAAATGCCGGTAGCTCGTGCCCATCAAATTCGCCGCGTCCTTCACCCGGCGCACCGGCAGCCGCCCGTGGAAGGCCGTATCCGTCTCGTCGAAGCAGACCGACAGCAGATAGCTGGCCAGCCGCACCTCGACCGGGTACAGCAAGTTGAGATTCGTCGAGCTGGACTTGACCAGGAACTTGCGCGTCAGGATGCGAAGCAGAAAATCCAGCAGCGGCGCGTGATCATGCCCGTATTTGCGCAGCCACTTGTGCGGAATCGCGATCGCATGGATCGTCCCGACCGCCTCCACCGTATTGTGAACATCCGTCTCGCTGAAATACTCCAAGTCCCCGATCACTTCAAGCGGCGTCTTGAAGCAGAGCACCAACGTCCGGCCTTCCGCCGTGTTCGTATACACCTTCAGCTTCCCTTTCACCAACACGAACAGCTCCTCGATCCGCTCGCCTTGGACGCACACCAGCTCCCCTTGCTCGAACCGGCGGAGCGACATATGGGGAATGAGCGCCTCCGGGAATACCCGCGCCAGCTCCGGATCCCGCAAGTAATCGTGCAGCAGCCGCGAGTCCAACGATTCCGACATTCCGCGCGCCTCCTTCATCTCCTCGATCTGTTTACACGCTCAAAATCACGACGCCTGCGATCATCATCCCGATGCCCGCGAAATGCGGCCAGCGCATGCGCTGCTTCGCCACGCCGAACCAGCCGTTGCTGTCAATGGCGAAGGTCAAGCCCAGCTGCGCGATCAGCAGCGACGCGCTCGAGATCGTCACGCCGATCAGGCCAATGGCTTTTACGTTGCCGAAAATAATCAATGCCGCAAATGCGCCGCCGAACAGATAGCCCGGCTTCACCCGCCCGTAATCGCGGAGCTTGCCGTCGCGCACGAGCAGCAGCATGATCAAGGCCACGACGAAACCGGTAAACTGCGTCAGCGCCGCCGCCTGCCACGTGCCGATCGATTGGCTGATCTGCGCGTTCGCGACGCCCTGCAGCGTAATGAAAGCCCCGCCTAAAAATGCAAATATAGCGCCCATGTTGTTCATTCACCTCATATTATAAGTTGCTTCACTTATTAAAAGCGATTCGAAGGCGAAGGGAAAGGACATATGTCCTTTCTCCCCCGAATTCCGCTTAAACATGCTTGTACGCCAAAAAAGCACCCTAAAGGGTGCTCAGAAAAGAACCTTCCGCCCCGCGGACGAGCAGAACCAATCAAGACCCTCGCGAATACGCTATGAATATAGCAATCGGGAGGTGTTAAGATTGACGAAATTACTAGATGCGCGCACGTCCCAGAACGCCAGCTTCGCGGACTCCATCAGCATCCCGCTCGCGGCGAATACGCCCGCCGTCATCGGCATCGTCGGATTGAATGTCACGGGCGCTGGAGACCTCATCCGGGTGATCCTGAACGGAATCGCCACGCTTAGTCTGCCGAGCGAGATTCCGCCGGGCGAAGTGGTTCTCTTGGCCGTCGTCCGCGGGACGGGAACGGACGAGACGGTTGTCGGGAACGAAGCGATTCCGCTCACCGCGCTGGATACGGGCGTGAAGATTCTCAACATCACCATCTCCGACTACAACGTGCCGTATCCGCCGTCGAATGAACTCGTCTACTCGCTCGTTTTATTTTCAACCATCGGATGCCTTCGCGTCGGACCGGAGAGCTTCAATGCGGCCGCTTACTCGGATTAGCCCTGCCCCTCATTCAACCTGGGCGCCGCCTCGACGCGAAACACAGAAGCGGCAGCCCTATTGGCTGCCGCTCGCTTTTGCTTTACGCCTTCTTGCTCCCCGACCCGAAGCCGATGATGTATCCGTCGATATCCCGGATCGCAAACTCCTTCCATACGCCCCATTCGTGCTCGGTCACGAATGGCTCCGTCACGATGAGAGCCCCATGCCCCTTGAACTCCGCGAACAGCGCATCAAGCTCCTCGTGCGTCCGCATGTACGCGTAGGTGTTCCATGTCCCCTTATTCGGCCGGACGTCCGCGGGATCGGCCGCCTGGATTAGCTTGAACCCGAGCCCGAAATCGTCCCGGATCGCCCAATGCTCGTTCACTTCGCAGCCGAGCGCCTTCTCGTAATACATCTTGGACCGCTCGAAATCAGACACGAGCAGGACGGTCAGCGAATTCTCAATCTTGGCTTTGACGATCGTCATCGGCTAATCACTCCTTATGGGAAATAAACCCATTAACCAGAATAACCGAATGTATGTTCGCTTGTAAAGAACATTCTACTCCACCGTAACGTTCACCGGCTCCGACCGGACCTCCTTCGCCTGCTCCGCGCCTCCATCCTTGACCCGGAATTGGGCCAATGCCACGATTTCATAACGGCCCGCCGCAAGCGTGAGCTCGTCCAGCCGCGGGAGTACGTGCGCCTCCGAGTCGTACCGGTACGTTTCCCCGGGTTTCAGCGTGATCATATAGCCGATCCCATTCATTATTCGATCCCCGACTGCGGGTTGAACGGGATTACCTTGCGCATCCACGACCTCGAACGCAAACAGATCCGCGCCATGATGGATCGTGCGCGACTGCTTGTCTCTATTGGTCAACGTCCCCTGTACCCGAAACTTCTCGCCGGCCCGAATCGATTCCGGAACCTCGATCCCGACCGCGATACCCGCAGCTTCCGGCTCCTTCATGTCCGAACGCGAACAGCCGGCTACGAGGACGACGGCCAGCACCACGAGCATAGCCGCCATGGGGAACGGCAATTTTTTCATCCGATGCACGCTCCTCTCTGGTAAACATCCATTCCTCTGATTCTTCGTACTCCACCTATCGCCGATCATCATCCATACTTTACCATAAATCCCCCAACCCTGTCGCAATCGCACGGTACTAGGGGTTGAACACCGCCCCGCTGTTGCGAACATCCCGCAGCTCCCGGCACCGCTCGCACGCCGGCGATACAACACGTGCCGAACCAAAAAAGGAGCGCAGCCGCAATTCGGCCCGCTCCCTTCCTTCCTGACTTCGACGCTGCTGGGGCGTCATCCGCTCCGCGGCGCGGCTTCATCCCCATGGGCTCCGCGCAACGCTACCGCCTCGGGGTTGACGACGAACGTCTCCTCACTCGCGCCCTTCTCCTTCTGAGCGCACGCTCCCCCGCCGGCCGACCTCCTCCTGCTCATCGGCATACCACGGATTCAGATGAACCAGCACTTCCTCGATCCCGTCCATCTGCGAGGCGATCGCCTTCTTGATCGACCGCGACACATCGTGCCCCTGCTGCACGCTCAACTGCGCCGGGATGCCGACGCGGACGTCGACGATCATGTAATGGCCGTGCTCCCGCGCTCGAATGCGGTCGATCCGCTTCACTTCGGGCACGCCCAGCACCAGCTGCGTAATTTCCTCCAGCGTCTCCGCGCTGACGTTCTTCTCCATGAGCACGTCGATCGAGGTCCGCCCCATATGAATAGCCAGCCGCACGACGAAATACGCGACGACGATGCCGGCGAGCGGATCGCCGTACATCAGCCACCGGATGCCGTAATAATCGCCCGCAAGCGCCATGCTGATCCCAAGCACCGCCGCCAGCGACGCGTAGACGTCAGCCAGGTGATCGTAGGCAGTGGCGATAAGACCGCTGCTGTTTATTTTGCGCCCGATTCGCATCGTGTACAGATACAGCCACTGCTTCCAAACGAGCGAGATCGCCGCCGCGACCAGCACGAGCAAGCTGGCTTCATGCGCCGGCTCCATCAGTGCCTGCACGGAGTGGTAGCCCATGAACAAGCCCGCCAGAATCAAAATGACGGCGACGATGCCCGCTCCGATTACCTCCGCCTTGCCATGTCCGTATGGGTGATCCTCGTCGGGCGGCCGCTTCGAGATCATCATCGAGATGAGGGCAGCCGCAGTCGCGCATACATCCCCCGCGTTGTGGATGCCGTCGGCGATGAGCACCTGACTGCCGAACAGCAGCCCCACCACCAGCTTCATGACCGTCAGCACGACGTTGCTGACCAGGCTGACCCAGATGGCGACGGTCGATTGCGTTTGCATTTGCGATGAATCCATGATCGTTCCGTTGCCTCCTGCTTCTCTATCGCACGGGAAATGCCATCTCCCGCGGCACTCGAACCATTATACAGAAGCGGTTTCGTGTGGGTCTAGAGAAACAGTGTTGCCCCCTCTTAGAACTGTTCGACCGGGGAAATAGAGTTTGGAGCGGTGAAGAGAGTTGAGTCGGGGCAACTTGTCCAGGAATAGGGAGCACGCAAGCGCCGTCCCTAGTGTTTCAGGAAAAAGGTATTCGAAAAACGATCACCCAAAAAGCCGCCGCCCCTAAAGTGAACAGGTACGCCCACAAGGGCCGCATATGATGCAGCAGCATCAGCAAAAACATCATGACATTGAACAGCATCGACCACCCTAGCGTCCAACCGTGATCATACGCCATATAGGTCGTCTTTACGTACACCCACTCGCCGATCACGAACGCGGCATACCACTTGAGCACATACAACAGTTTCGCGTACAGACGGCTTTCGTTCGGGTAACGGGATAAGTAGAAGAGCGCGGTTGCCGGCAAAAAGACGAACGTATAGCCATAATCCGTTAATAATTGATGATGAACCGGCCATTTCGGAACATACGTCCACAAGCGATAGCGACCGCATATGCACTGATAGAGCAAATCGCAGGCCGCAACGTACAGCATCGTGGGCTGAAACTCCCGCCAGCGGCGATATGTTTTGTACCGCCAATTCAACCAAACCATGAAAGCCGCCATTCCCACATGCATGCTTGGAAGCCCCTTTGCGTCAGGTACCGAACGAGAACTATTATGCGCAATTTCCGGCGCTTTACGCACCAACGCGAATAAGACCCGGAACGCGACCTTGGAGGTCCATTGGGCCACAAATGGCATGGTCGGCTAAAGGCGGTAGGTTTAAATATTGAATATTGATGGGTTTAATGATGGACGAGTTTAAGGTTTAACGGGGTTAATGTTGGTCGAGATTCATATTGAACGGGCTTAATATTGAACACCCTCTGCCTTGGCGTTCCTCACCCAATCGGCGAGCCGCTTGTCCTTCCCTTTGCTCAGCACTCTATCCCCGATGCTCATGAACGTCATCAACTCCTGTTTCGTCAGCATCGAGAATTCGATCGGGAAATCCTTCGTCGCTTTGACGTACGCGACCAGGTCCATATACTTCTGCTTTCCGGCCGGCGTAATCGTCACGTATTTGTTCTTCGATTGTGTCCGGTCGTAGCTCATGTCGAGCCACCCGCGATCAAGCAGGGTCTTCAGCAATCGCGTTACCGTCGAGATATGCCAGCTGCCGAGCTGACTGATTTGGGACACCGTCAAGGCGCCCGGCTGCGTCGACAGGATGAACAGAATCATTTGCTGCGCGGGCGTTATGCCGAACTGCTTGCCCATCTCTTCCCATTCCTCTTCCACATACGCATACAACGCGCGAATCATCAGCAGAAACTGCTGCCGTACCAGAAGATCCACCCGGCCACCTCATTTGTATCGCCAACTGTAGTTACATTGTGGCCATCCAGCGTTCCTTGTATGCAAGTCTTCTTCTGTTGCGGCATACGAAAGTCCCGATCAACATCGAGACTTTCATTGCGCTTGCCGACCGAGCGACGGCATCAGAGTCAGAGGAACGTGTCGGAGATCGAGCGGAAGTCTTGCGGGTCGCCTACCATCGAACGGGCGATGGTCAAAAAATCGGCGATTCCGATCTCGAAATGGCCAAAACGGAATTGATGCCCCCAATTGCGATTGCCGCGCGTGAAGGAAAGCTGTTGCAAGAGATCGGCAATCTTTACTTCCTGGCAGGAGATAAAGTTCACCTCTCGGCGGAATGGCACAAACGTGTCAGACATCCGATACTCGTAAACATGCTCGCCCGCGACTTGCCCGATGGCGGTAAAAGCTTGAAGCGGCTTTCCATTCGTCATGTCCGTGCGCGGCGAGTAGTAGACGAACCCATCACCGGCACGCATTCGGCGTAAAGGAGCGGCTTTCCCGTGACAGACTTGCACGAATCCCCCCGTAACAGCCCGCTCCACATGCGAAGCAGATACAACGCCAACCCAGCAGCGGCGTTGCTGATTTTTCACGTTCGACATTTGTCCTCCCCCTTCCGATTCATGTCGTGAATCATGTTGCTCATCCACTTAGCCTCTATCGTGCTTATAACCCGAGTATAAAAAAACGCTGCTGACAACAGCATGTCAGTAGCGTTTTCAGGTAATAAAAACTCTCCGGAACCCTCGTTCCCTACTTTGCCTCAAGGCCCTTGAAGTAGACAGGTTCGATCGAATGCGTTAATCTAAGGGACACGACAGCAACCAAGGGAGGCGTTCGGCATTGGCAAAAGATATCCGTTCCCGTATTGAGATCGACCAAATCAACTGTGAAAAAGAACTCACGCTCGCTCTAATCGGCGGTAAGTGGAAGCTCATCATTCTCTGGCATCTCGGCATCGAGGGCACGAAGCGGTTCAGCGAGCTCCAGAAGCTCCTTCCCACGATTACGCAGAAGATATTAACCAACCAGCTCCGGGAGCTGGAAGAAGACCGGCTGGTCGAACGAACGGTCTACCCTGTCGTTCCGCCGAAGGTAGAATATAAGTTGACGGCCCACGGCGAAAGCTTAGTGCCCATTCTAAAGCTGATGTACGAGTGGGGTAAAGGTTATGGCGAGCAAGTGCTCGGCCGAGACTCCGTGCCGGCGGCCGTACCGCTGTGAATTTGGCTTATTAACCGTATCGCTCAAGCAAGCAGATCCCGCATGGGGTCTGCTTTTGTGCATCCCTAAGTTTCCTGGAGGATACGGACTTACTTGAAAGTGCGTACTTCTTAATTGTTCAGGTATGCCCTACTATGAATCCATCGCCGTTTAACATCGTTTAACAACATGGATTAAAGGAGAGAGGCTAAATATGAAACTGCAACTGGCATTGGATTTGGTGAACATCGCGGAGGCCAAACAAGTGGTGAAGGAGGTCGCGCCGTACATCGATATCGTGGAGATCGGCACGCCGGTCGTCATCAACGAAGGGCTTCACGCCGTCAAGGCGATCAAGGACGAATTTCCGTCGCTGCAAGTACTCGCCGACCTGAAAATCATGGACGCTGGGGGCTACGAGGTCATGAAAGCGTCTGAAGCGGGCGCGGATATCATTACCGTCCTCGGCGTATCGGACGATGCGACCATCCAGGGCGCCGTCGTTGAAGCGCGTAAGCAAAACAAGAAGATCATGGTCGACATGATTAACGTGAAGGATATCGCCGGTCGGGCGCAAGAGATCGATCGTCTCGGCGTAGACTATATTTGCGTCCACTCGGGCTATGACCACCAAGCAGCAGGCAAAAATTCATTCGAGGATTTGGCCACGATCAAGCGCGTCGTGAAGCAGGCGAAGACGGCGATCGCCGGCGGCATCAAGCTCGAAACGCTGCCCGAGGTGATCCGCGCGCAGCCGGATCTCGTAATTGTCGGCGGCGGCATTACCAGCTCGGAAGACAAGCAGGCGGTCGCCGCTCAAATGCGGCGGTTGATCAAGCAAGGTTAACGCGATGCGGATGCTAACCGCTGCATCGTCCATTTTACAAGAGCTGGAACGGACGCTTCAAGGCGTCCGGCCGGACGAAATCGCGGCGCTTGCGGAGCGGGTTGCAAGTTCCCAGGCGATATTCGTCGCCGGGGCTGGCCGCTCCGGATTCATGATGCGCGCGTTCGCGATGCGGCTGATGCATATGGGCTTTCGCGCCTATGTGGTAGGGGAGACCGTGACGCCGGGCATTGCCGCAGACGATCTGCTCGTGGTGGGCTCCGGCTCGGGAGAGACCCAAACCCTTGTCGCCATGGCGGCCAAAGCCAAGAGCCTCGGCGCGGTGGTCGCCGTCCTGACCGTTGTGCCGGAGTCGACCTTAGGCCGGCTGGCGTCCGACCGCGTCGTCGTGCCGGCCGCGACCAAGGATGGCGCAGCCGGTACAGCCGCTTCCGGACAGCCAATGGGCAGCTTGTTCGAACAAACGCTGCTGCTCCTGCTCGATACGATCATCATGCATCTGATGGAGAGAAAGGCGCTTGAGGGCGCAGCCATGTTCAGCAATCACGCGAATCTGGAATAGCTCCGATCCGCCGAATAACTTCCAACTCGGCCATCGTCCGTCCGTATCTCACCGGATGGCCCTAGCCCATCCTGGTTAATTAATAAAACCTCAGGTGGAATGACGACGGTACCCCACGGGTCATTCTTAATTTCTTGGGTATCCTCGTTATGTCATTTTCGTTGTTTAAATAACAAGAGTCAGCAGGCCGACGCCGTTTCTTTAACCTATTGATCCCGACGGATACTTAATATGCATCAAGGATTGGAGAGATCATTTACAATCTTGAAGCCATCGAGATCAACGATTGCCACTACAACAGGCGTGCCTGTCGAGATGTAATCCTGATAGGTCTCCTCAAACCGTCTTCGATTGGGAAAACCCGTTAAATGATCTTTATAGGCTAAATTCTTTATTTCTGCTAAATATCGTTTTGAATCAGTAATGTCCTGTGCGATACCGTATACCCCGATAATTTGATTATCTACATAAATGGGAAGATTAATAATATGGGCATGTCTGATTTCACCCGATTTATGGATAACTCTCGTTTCGTAAGCACGATGCTCGCCATATTTAATCACATCCATAAAATTGGACATGGTGTGCGGCAAATCATCAGGGTATATAAAGGTCTTAAAATCAACATGGATCAATTCCTCGAAGCTGTATCCCAATGTTTTCGTCACCATGGGGTTCATACTGTCAAATTTACCTTGAAGATCGAATGAATAGATTAAATTCGAATTATACTCAAATAAGGATCGATACCTTTGTTCGCTCAATGACAATTCAGCTTGTGAATGTATCGAACCCGTGATGTCAATCATGGTTCCATAGACGAATATCTGATCGCCGATGTGTTTATTTATTGTAAAGACTTCGACAAACTTTTTGCTTCCAGTTCGTTCCCGACACTCGATTATAAATTGACCTTGTTCGCATAAATCTGCTTGTTCTGCTAGCATCCTCTTAGTGGTAACACTTACATAAGACTCGGGGGGCATTAAGGGGAGATCGAAGGGTCTCGCACCAGCGTATCGATGTATTCCCAAATCCCTCGTTTTGCCAATGATAAACCGTATAAAGTATCCCGCAGTTGACCGCTTACCATAATTAATTCAGTCTTCCTTGAAAGCAGTAACTTAGATTCCTTACTTGTTTTTGCGGTAACAGTGATATTCTCTCTCATAATATTCCCTGATGGGTCGGATTATTTCGGCCTCAATATCTCCTGAACATATGATAATTTTCGTCATGCTTTCATTATTCTGCATCATCCACTTTGCTACCTGGATACCGTTCAACTTGGGCATATTATAATCCATGATGACGATGTCAGGCAGGCAGCTCATATAAGCCTCCTTAGCCTGAGCTCCGTCTCTACAGCATGCGACAACTTCATGTCCAAGGAAGGACACAACCTCGTTCAACAAAAAGAGAACGCTTTCATTATCATCTGCTAATAATACTCTCGCCATCTTTTCACCCCCCTCTTATTTATGATGTGATGGGACAGGGATTACAACACACATGCGTAACTAGACCACTTAATATCCCAATGTTTATTTGGATATGGAATTGTTTCGGATTACTCGAATCATAGCGCACAATTGTTATCTTGTCGAATCGAGTCGAATTGATTGGGGGCAAAAAACTATCATCAGGGAGATACTCTTCGTGCATTTCAAAGCTCGATATAATCTTTTCGATAGGTTGCAAATAGGTGCTTCCATCTTCACTCCCCCCTCTTTTCACAGACCAAATTCATCCATTCATTGCTTGGATTTTTCATTTCAACTGTTACCATTTCCTCTTCATATTTGTTGTTCTATACTAACACCAGAAGTCCATTCCTTTCCTTAACATTAGAGAAGATAATTGAAGAATATTTTGCATAAAGAATTTTACGCTTGTTTTGTGTAACATTATTTATGTGGAATCCGAATATATTATCGCTAATCTTGAGGGGAGATACTTCATGTCATCACTTATCCCCAGTGTGCGCAGCCCGCTGGAAGATCGCTCATCCGGATTTCTGCTTGTCGATCATCACTATCGAATTCGGAATGCAGACAGCATTGCGCTGTATCTGCTGGAGATTTCAAATTTCGTTAGTGCAAGCAATCAGGTTCTACCAGATTGGATGATTGAAATTATCTATAAATCGCAAGAGAACTTTACTCGATCTTCTGATAACTCTTTTTTTCAGGATGTCATATATTCTCCATCCCAATTATGGATAGAATTGAATGTTTTTATTGAAAAGGAAGTTATTTTTATTTATATGAAAAACCTTACACCAGAAAAGGAAGTAGGGAGCAAGATTCAAAAGAATCATGAACAACTTCTGCTTCTTGCCGAAGCTGCAAATCACATCATCTTTAACGAAGAGCCAAAACAAATGCTTGATGCTTTATTTGCAGATTTATCAAACTATCTAGAACTTGATGTCTACTTCAATTATATTTATGATCCAAATGCCGATAAGCTGTCACTTATGAATTACGCAGGCATTGATTCCAAAACCGCCGAATCGATTAAATGGCTCGAATTCGGCGAGGCTGTGTGTGGTACTGTTGCGCAAGTACGTACAAAAATGATTGTGGAGAATATTCAGCAATCGGAGGATCCTCGGGTCCAACTCATCAAAGGCTTTGGTATTCAAACATATGCGTGCCATCCGCTCCTTTCGTATGGACGGTTAATCGGGACATTATCCTTCGGCTCATCTACCCGCTCAACCTTTAGCCGGACGGAGCTTGAATTAATGGAGACCATATCAAACCAATGCGCAATGGCGTTTGAGAGAGTTTTCCTAATTACTAAACTGAAGGCCACGAATCAGAAACTATTGGCTAATTATGACAAACTTCGATACAGCGAGAACAAATTTACGGAGATTTTTAATGCAGCGCATGATGGAATTATTGTGCTCGATGCGGATTCCAACATTATAGAAGCTAACCCTTCCGCTTATTATATGCTAGGGCTTGATCCAAGCTATTTGATTTCGAAGAATGTTTTTGACTACTGTGAGATTATAAATTTAGATAAAAACATTCGAGAAGTCACACTTCTGGTGTGGAATGGACTCAAGAAGATATTTGAGTACTCCGTGACTAACAAAGGGACTTCCGGAGAACAAATCATTATTTTTCGAGATATTACCCTTAAACGGAAGACCGCCCTCGAGCTTATTGAAGCGAAGGAACAAGCCGAGCAGGCAAGTAAAGCTAAAACCGATTTTTTATCAATGATGAGTCACGAATTGCGAACACCGTTACATTCTATACTCGGCTATTCTCAAATGATGATTGATGACGAAATACATCAGCTTAATGGCATACAGCTTGAAAGAGCGACGAAATTATTAAAGTCCGCCCGCCATTTGATGGAGCTCATCAATGAAATTATAGATCATGCACAGACGGAGTCAGGGCCTAATCTAATGCTGACCGACATCAATCTTAGTGAGGTCATTGAAGATACGATAAAATTAATTGAGCCCATGTCAAAGGATAAAAATATTACAATTGAAAACCGAATCAAGCCCTCTTGCATTGTTATTGGGGATCTAATACGTGTGCGTCAAATTTTAACTAATTTACTTTCGAACGCCATCAAATACAACTACAACAACGGCCGAATCACAATCCGAAGCACTCTAGAGGAAAAGAAAAATCAAATTAAAATTAGTATTGAGGATACCGGGATTGGCATTCCCCAAAATAATTTTCATGATATTTTCGAACCCTTCTTTCGCATTTATGATCCCTTGCATAATATTGAAGGCACTGGAATCGGACTAACAATAGCAAGGAACTATGTTTCATTAATGGGCGGAGAAATCGGCGTGGACAGCAAGCAAAATCAAGGAAGTAAATTTTGGTTTACCCTTCCTTCATCACAGAATAAGTAACCTGTTGTGTAACAAATCTAAAGGAGGGACGTAGCAATGGATACACTAAAAGTAACACTTGTAGACGATAATGAGGATTCGTTGGAATTCCTGCAATTTTATATTGGACAACTGCCTCAGTTCACTATTATTGACAAGTGCCGTAACGGAGAAGAACTGATCGATTCGGTTGCGAGACAAATGCCGGATCTGGTGTTACTCGATATTAATATGCCCCGTCTCAACGGAATGGATGCTATTCAGAGCTGTCTTCGCATTAATCCGCATCTTTTGTTTATTTTCATTACCAGCTATGATGAATATGCTGTTCAGGCTTTTGAGCTTTCAGCTGTTGATTACATTGTAAAGCCAATTGAAAAGACTCGGTTATTTATGGCCATGGAGAAGGTTATACGCTATCGGGGCGCCCGTACGGAGACAATTGGAACCATTGCTCAACGTTTAGCTATTAAGGACGGCAATGACTATTACTTTATTCCAACCCAAGATATCTTATTTATTGAGAAAGTCGGTGGAAAGTGTGAAATTCATACCAGTCTTAGCTGTTTTACAACGAATGAGAACATAAGTGATATGATTAAACACCTATCTTCCGATCTTTTTTTCTTATCGCACCGCTCTTACATCATCAATTTAACTAAAATTAGCCATATTAAAGCCAAAAATCAAACTTATATCGCCTTCTTCGTAAATAGCGAAAAGTATGCTCATATCTCCAAACTTAAATTTGATGAGTTACAGCGTAGAATAAAAGCCTTTAACTCTTAAAATGCTCGATTCTTTTCCCCACGATGAATAGGTCGTAATAGCAGTCGAGAAGAGCCACCCTATAGTCTCTTCACGACGTCCCAAATCAAAACTAACTCAGATGACGAGTATCGGTCTTGCGCTTATCTTATCTGGATGTAGGCCCTGCCGTCTTCCTGGAAGGCGGCAATCGATTCTCTGGATCAAGGGCTTTCTCAATTTGTTAATGCGTATGACCTTACCTTAATTGCCCTCTTCCCCCTCCGAAATATCGTGTGCCGCAGTGATACTTGAAATGTATCCTTTCTTATCAGTTCCTTACTATTAACATACCCTTATCAATCAATTTTTACCGCATATTTACTGGAGCAAAACTACTTGCCCTGCTTAACCTATCGGCTACAAGATAAATTACCAAATAGAGTGGAAAAGAATAATAATATTTCCATTCTTTTGGATCGCAGTGTCCAATCCAAGTATAAAAGGGTTCTGCTACAAACCATGTAATGGAGCTGAAAAACAAAGCCTTCCACATGTAGTGGATTCGAGGCTTTGTTTGAATGAGAAGAATTATAGCAACGGCATCATTGAAAAATCCCATGGTACGTAAGATGGAATATTGGGAGTTAGTTTATCTGGATATCTCCACAATCCATAAGAAATGCCCAAAAAATCCAAGTAGACGACTTGTAGAGTCTCTCTTACGTACATAAATCCACACTATCCAAGGTATTAACGCCTCAGCTAATTTAATCCACCATCCAACTGTGAAGAGCATCTCATTAACAAATACCGCAATAATATCAATGTCTTGTGCAATTTCATCGTGCGCTTGCTTTCCTTCTCTAAGGTTTGTTCATTCATAATGACTTCTCCATTAATGATCAATTTTATTATTATTCTCCCCAACGATACATGTAACGTCGGTAATCCGTTAGCATAACGCCGCTGCTCAGGTAGAAACAACAAAACTATAGATTAATCACTATGGTGTATAATTAGCGACTTCCAGAGAAATCATAAGAAATAAATTACAACAGGGAGATGCAAAAACTTGGATAATTTTTGGAAGCAACTATTTAGCAAATTGTACGATCCAGGCAGTTCCCTTCAGAATCGGTTTAGTCTGGGGGACCGAAAGCAGACTTCTTCAGCAGTACCAGATGATGCCTTATCCCCCCTGAGATTGCTCGAAGATCTGGATGAGAACGTTAAAGTATTCCGGTTGCTTTTTTCTGCTCATAAAAATCATGATTTCATTACACGCAACTTCAATTTAACTTTCACAGACGGCTCCATCGCAACGGGCTATTTGCTGTTTCTCAAGGGTGTATCAGACCAGGCTAAAATTGAGAATTTAGTTCTAAAACCACTGATTCAATCACGGATTGATCCCTGTTCACCTTTGTTCGAAACGGTCCTTAGTACCGTTTTACTAGCGCCATTGTATTCGGAATGCAATGATATTGACGGGGTGAAGCGGGCGATTACCATGGGGAAAGTAGCCATTCTTCTCCCTATGGAAGGACGCGCCATCCTAATTGATTCTGGACTGAAAGTAGGAAGGAATGTAGAGAATGCTCAAAATGAAAGAACCATTTTTGGGCCACATGAAGGTTTCACAGAATCATTGGAAATCAATTCGGCCCTGATTCGCAATTATATACGCTCAGAACATTTGGTTGCGGAGTACATTATGCATCAAAATCTAAACCAAACAAGTACAGGTGTATTTTATCTGGAGAATTTAACTAATTCTAAATTGGTCGAAGAAGTGAAAAGAAGAATTCAAAGTATTAAGATTGATTTTTTGCTTCCGACAGGTGTCCTTCAACAACTGCTGGAAGATGAACCGAAATCGCTGATCCCTACACTTTCGGTTACGGAGCGTCCAGACCGGGCCGCCGGTATGCTATTGGATGGACATGTCATTGTTATGGCCGAACGTTCGCCATTCGCTCTTATTTGTCCGACAACATTGTGGACGTTAATCGGAACGTCCGACGATGTGTTTCTTCGTACGCATTACAGCAATTTTATCCGTCTGATCCGATTATTAGCTATATTCTTTGCCTTATTGACACCTGGTATATATATTGCGCTTACGAACTATCAGCCAGAGATGATCCCAACTGATCTAATGCTACACATTGCGGGAAGCAGGGAAACCTTACCATTCCCAAGCTTTCTTGAGGTTCTGATTATGGAGATCTCCTTTGAATTAATTCGTGAGGCTGGAATAAGGATCCCCGTTGTTATCGGGTCTACGATCGGAATTGTAGGGGCATTGATCCTTGGACAAGCTGCTGTTCAAGCGAACATCATTTCTCCACTATTGGTCATTACCGTTTCCATTACCGGATTAGGATCTTTTGCTATCCCCAATCAGGATCTTTCGTTTGCAGTAAGGATAGGCCGATTTATTTTTTTTATTCTAGGTTCCACTTTAGGATTTTTCGGAATTTCATACGGAATGGTATTCCTACTTGCATATTTAGCTTCACATCAATCCTTTGGAGTACCGTTTATGGCACCGATGTATCCAAGAATGAAAGCTAATTTTGACTTTATATTTCGCGGTTTTTTGTGGAAACAGAGTCATTATGGACAGCACACACGTCCCAAACTTCAGGAGCGAAGTCCGCAGAAGGTTACTAATTGGCTTCGCTCACGCTACACTAGGGAGGAACCATGATTAAAGATGGTCATATTGGGTATAACGGCTGGATTTGTTTGGTCGTACTTACGCAAACTGTGAAGATATTCGATGCCTCAAGTCACCTTCTAGTTGAGAAAGGGGGACAAACTGCATGGATAATCAGTTTGATCGGTGGGGGCTTTAATCTATTATTTGTTTATGCGGTTATCCGCTTTATGCGTTCAAATCCTGGTGAAAGTTTCTTGACTATATTACAAACGAAAGTTGGAAACTGGGCTTCAAAGTTATATGGAGTGAACGTATTCATGCTCATGATCGTAAGTGGATTTCTCCATTTACGATTAAGCATTGATCAGATCAAAATCGTTACCATGCCAAATACCCCCTTCTCTGTCATTCTTCTACTGATATTAGGTCTTGTAGTTCTTTTGGTTGTGAAAGGGATTGAGACTTTGTCTCGAATGGCAGCGACTCTTGTACCATGGCTTGTATTAATGTATTTCACTCTTGTTGTGCTGCTATATCAGCATCTAAGTCTGTACAATATTTCCCCGTTATTGGGTCCAGGTATTATACAGTTGGTTAAAAAAGGGATCTCTCACTCACTGTACTTTGGTGAACCGTTGGGTCTTTGCTTACTAGCCAATCTTGTACGCGAACAGAAGGACTTTGAGAAAGGCCTATGGAGAGGAACAATCTACTCGGTTCTAATGATAAGTGGATTGGTCCTGGTTTATCAGTTAGCCATGGGCACCCCGTCAAGCGTGAATATTACATTTCCTTTTGTAGAGATGACACGCTACATCTATGTGAATCGATTTATTCAGCATCTGGAAGGTTTCTATGCAACTATTTGGCTGATGATGGACTTTACACAAATGGGAATCAATATGTTTTTTATTACCTACATTTTTTGTACGATCTTTTCCGTGAGCCACTATCGCCCACTTGCGATTGGATTCGCCAGTCTATACTTCCTATTAGCTCTTTCTCCGACCTTCTTTTACCAAACACTGATCTGGGAACGTGAATTAATAAAATGGGGGGGGGTATTCCACTTATGGCATGCTTTTTCTATTTGGATTTTGGGCGATTTGCAAGCAAAAAGGTTCCTTTCGTTAGTTGCTTGTCCATTCTATTAATATCGATGATTACGACAGGTTGTTGGGATCGGCAGGAACTAGAGGAACGAGCATTTGCAACAATTATTGGCATTGATAAAGGTACATCGTCCGGGGGACCTAATACTGTAAGGGTCACTTATAATCTTGCCAAGCCTGTTATGATCAACGAGTCCCCTAAAGCAGAACGATCTTCAGAAATCGTTACATTAGAAACTGCATATGTGTATCTTAGCAGGGACTTGATCAACATAACGGTCAGCCGTAAGCTTAGCTTGCTGCACACCAAATTTCTAATTGTATCGGAGGAGTATGCCAGACAGGGAAATATGATCTCTACCATTGGATCTTTGATACGAGACAGGGAGTTTCGCCGCGATATCGTGATCATTACCTGTAAGGGAACAGCCGAAAAATTTATCAAAAAGAATAATCCACAGATGGAACGACTCTTATACAAACAGTATGAGTTGATCCTTCAAACCGGAAAATTAACTGGAAATATCCCTAATGTGAAGCTCCAGGAATTTCTAATGGAGACCCAGAGCATTAACGGACTGGCAATGACTACACTTGCATCACTTCGACGTAATAAAGATTTCTCTAAGTCTCCAGACACGAAAAATACTTTGCCTGGCCAGTTTGCAACACGAAGTGAAAATCCCATTCAATATTTGGGATCAGCCGTTTATAAAGGACAAAAAATGATTGGTCAATTAACAGGGGAAGAAAGTCGGATTGCCATGACTCTCCAAGGAAAGAAGCTCAGGACATTCCAGACAGGCTTAAATGTACCAGGATATGAGAACAAGGTATTCGTTGGAACATTTACCCAACAGACCGAGCCGTTGATTCATATCGATATGAACGAAAAACCGTACAAAATACATGTGAAGGTACAAATTGAAATGGATCTTAATGGCATTCAAGCGGACTTCGATAAAATAATGAGCCCAAAAGGGATCAAATCGTTACAAGACGCTGCAAACCAAAAATTTGAAAGGGAATCAGAACTACTAGTAAATAAATCCCAGATCAAATTTAAAGGGGATCTCTTCGAGTTTTATAAAAGGGCTAGACTGAAGTGCTTGACGGATGAGGAGTGGAAAAGCAAGGAGTGGAGCAAGAACTTTCCCGAGGCCGAAATAACCGTGAACTATGATATCCATATTCGACGTACTGGCAGAGAGTTAATGCCAACTACGGGAGACACTCCATGATGCATCTATGGGTCTTGTTCCTAAGCCGGCTTATTCCCTTGCTAGCAGTCGTCAGTTATACCATAGGTTATGGTATTTATTTGCGTAGAAAAGGAGAAAAAGGTATACTGGCTTGCGTCATACTTTCGGCGTTGAATTTACTTGCATATGTTTACATCTCCTGGCTTCGAGGTCAAACCTAACTAGAGTGAAGTGAGAACCCTTGTTTTGAGTAGATGTAATGGTGGTACAATTGTGATATACATCACCTTCTGTTTCTGCACAACCATCTCTCCTTTATCTCCAAACGGTGTAAGAGAGCCATATTGTCAAAAAGCTAACGCTTCACCGCCAGTAGGGGCAAAACAAACAGAAAGAGACCTTCCAATAAGGGTCAAAGCAAACAGAAAGAGGCCCTCAAACAAGCGATCTGGTTGAAATTGCTAAATACGAAAGATGAAGACCCTTCCACTGCTGACGAGGTTAGCTGACGGACTCGGGTTCGCCCCAGTTTACTAGTTCCCCCACTTTTCAGCTTATGGACCGAAAACTAAGCGCTTATGTAGACTTTCATACTATGCAGCTGCCTAAATAAAGGATTGAAAAATGGGCATGCGCCTACGCAGTAAAGGGAGAAAGATTGCTCTTTTCTGTACGGCTAACCTGAGAAAGAGCAAGTAAAAGATGATAATGTTTACTGTAACTCAAACCATTCTGCCATCAAATCGCCTTCGGTTGATACTTGCTTTCCCATAGTTCAAAAGCTTTTTAGCAAACAATCGTTTTCAATTTTGGATACTCACTATTTTAGCTGCGTTTGGACTAATAATCCATGTCCCTCTAAATATTCGGCATAGAAAACTTCCTGAATGTCATCAATTGATTTCTTCTTTAACTCATGGTAGAGCCAAGAATCGCTTTTCCTAAGCCGCTGTAACGATTTTCGGACAATTCTTCCATCCATAATTAAGGGGGTCGGTAATTCACTGAGACCCGCTTGTCCATATTGTAGCTTTTCCCCCTTTATTACACTCACGTTCCCATCTGTTTCAATAAAAGCAAAGCGCACTTCCCGGATTGAAAAAATATCTTTCTCTCTCAACATTCCTAAAAGTTCATTTACTTCCATTCGATGTTTTTTAAAACCATCTTGTTAATAATTCCTTCTTCAACAACAAGCTCTGTTTCCCCATCTAGTAACTTACGAGTGTTGTCAAACTTCAGTGTGATTTTATCAATCAGATAGATAAGTGTGGTCCATAACAAAAGGGCATATGACATGTGAAGTGCATTCACCTCATCTTGATAAAGCACATTCCCCACGAGCTCCGATAGCACAATGGCAGAAATAAAATCGAACACATTTAACTGTCTTAATTCACGCCCACCTATGAATTTCGTCACAACAAACAAGACAACAAATCCGACGACTAATTTGATTGTTAATTGAAGAAACAAGATCGCCCCTCCTTCATCCAATACATTTTTTCTTATTATTAACTGTTAAAGGAGGAATACATACTGACAGAAAAAACATTATGCATCCAGTCAAACTAGTTGTTCTATGCTATCCCCAACTCAAAAAATAACTGATCTCTTCATTGGGGCAATTAAAAATTGGAAACAAAATGAATACAATATGGAAAAAAGGATACGCTATATCTCAACGTCATTTATTGGAGGTCGAGATGTACGAGTATTTAATGATCTTAGTCAGATGCATTATTGTTTTCGTGCTGTTATTGATAATTTCGAAATCCATTGGTAATCCATTGATTACAAATATGACTATACTTAAATTTGTGTACGCAATAATAGCGGGAGCGATCTTAGCTAATATCACATCGTATAGTTTGACAAAATCACTCCCGAACATAATTACGGTTTCAGTTTGTATAATCGTTTACTGGCTAATTTCCCTTTTGGCCTTGGATTATCGCATCAAGTTGTTTAGCAAACCAATTGAGCTGTTGCTGCGAGGTAACAAAATAGCTGGTCATAATTTAGATACTTTCCATCTTAGCGAAGAGGAGCACACTTCATTTGACAACAACGGAAAGCGTTCTATCATAAAAAAGAAAGTGTATCGAAGAGATAAAGCTCACCTATAAAGAGTGCCGATTCTATCGAGACAGGAGCAAGCAAGGATATCCTCTTACATACGGTTAAAAATTTCCGATGCGTTGCATATTAAGCCATCACAATAACTAGAGACGTAAGCGTCAAATCCACCACACCTTCAACGGTGACTCCATATATGAGAATATAGAGGCAATCCAATCGAGGAGGCTGCCTCTATGTCCACGAAAGAACAACTCTGCTAGCAATGGGCCGAGCGTATCACCGAGTTCCGCTCTAGCGGAATGACGATGGCCGCAACCTTCTCTTGTCGTTCGTGTCAGGAAATGCTGTATCGACGTCCAACCTGTATTTGACGTCATTCGTCTGTTGGAAGAAACCTCGTCATGCTGAGCCTTTCTTCTGCCCATCGCGTCTATCTCGCTTGTGGTGCGACCAAACCACGCAAATCGATCGATGGCCTTGATGCACTGGTTCAGACCAGCTTTGGCCTTGATCCATTTCCACCGTGTTTGTTTGTGTTCTGCAACCGCCAGCGCAACAAGCTCAAAATCCTCTGCTGGGAGCATAACGGCTTTTGGGTTTTCTACCGTCGCATTGAACGGGGAACTTTTCAGTGGCCTTCATCAAACGAGACCACCCTGTCCATCTCTTCTCGGTGCGAGAAGATACATCCCGACCAACTGGAGCTGAACCTGTTCAATGAAGCCGTGACGCTGGCGCCTGCTGTTAATGAAGAAACGCCGTTCGAATCGGTCACGTACATCCGGAAGAAACCGGGCGGCCACGAAGCGAAGCTAGATCCGTTTCCCGTTGAAACCATTCATAATGATTGCTCGTTTCCGAGCAGGACTGTACGTGCTGTGGTGGTGCACTTCACGAAATGAGCACCGAGACACACAACGAAATAACGATCATCCCGCCTGAGGTGAAGGTCACTCGTCATGTGCGTAAGGTCTACGCTTGCCGTCATTGCGAGCGGGAAGAAATTCGCACGCCGATCGTAACCGCACCGATGCCAAAGCCAGTTTATCCGGGCAGCCTAGCTTCGCCGTCTAGCATAGCGTACGTCATGAGCCAGAAGTATGTGTACAGCCAGCCGCTGTACCGGCATGAGCAGCAGTTTGCGCGGTTGGGTCTTGTACTGTCTAGGCAGACACTTGCAGGCTGGATGCTGTATGGAGCGGACAAATGGCTGTCGTTGCTTGTTCGGAGGATGTTCCGTAATACTTGGCGTCCGTGCACATACTGTCTTAAATCGCCAGTACCAGCTAATACTTCCGCTGTGAAGATCTTCCCAAGCCCCTTATTCGTACAAAGCTGTTGTGCCATCGAAATCTCAGAGAGCATTGCTTCGATGTCCTCTCCATCTCTTAAAGCATGTTGGTAATGCGTTCGTATTCTTCTATGAGACGCTTTAAATCTGCCTTTGCTTCTTCTGCAGCGGTTGGCTCCCCGACACTGCGTTTCGCCCGGGGCAAGAGCTGTGCGGCCTTCTCTATACCGGTAAAACCTCCAACGCGCTGCATATGAACTCGCCATGCCTGGATTACATCCGATGCTGTATAGCTCTCTAAATCTTTTGGGCACGGGAATGTCTTTAGGGTCGCCAATCATCTCTTACAGGTCCAATCTTTGAACACAGACGGATACTCAGGGAAACGAATGTCCGGCATCGTACGATTCGATTCTGCAGACCAACACTATTCGTGATCCAGGACTCTCGGTCACTCATGATGGTCCGCAACCGCTGAAACACCTGCGATTGATGCGTGTAATCATAGTAGAAGGCCGCGACTTACGGAGTCTGCGATGACAAGCGCATCTTTTGGATCGTTCTTTGATGGACTGTTATCTCGATTTTCTTTATTTCGCTTCGTCGTCGAAGGGTTTACCATTACCACGTGTAGTCCCTTATCTGATAACCAATTGGCTAGATTAAACCAGTAATGACCGGTTGGCTCCATGCCGATAATGAGCTTCTTTAGTTGATATTATTGCAGTAATTCGGTCATTCACCGATTTAGTTTTTCAAACCCTTCGATGGAATTCGAAAAGGAGAGATGCCGTTTTGAGATGACAATACCTCGAAAATTCATAGCCTGTGCCACATGTATTTCTTTGGCCATGTCGATCCCAACAACGAGATACGAGGTGGTAATTCGTTCAATTCGTTGATTTTGAGCGCCTGATTGCTTAAACTTCATAGTAAGAGCATCTCCTTGATGTGTTGTGGACAAACCCATCATACCGGAGGCGCTCCCTTTTTTATAAAGCTCATACCTTAAGCTCTACAGGAATGTTTAGCTTAACGGCAAATGATCTAAAAATAGAAAATCATCAACAGCTTGAATATTATGATAGAAGATATCGCTATTGCATAGAGTGGTCGCAAATGATGTAGGCGAATCATAGGGAACATCATGCAGTTAAACAACACCGACAAAGGCCAAGACCAACCATAATGGTAAGTCATAAAACCATTTGCTTTGCCAATCCATTCTAATGATGAATAGATAAATATCCATTTTAATAAGAGTCGCCGACTATGGCGACCTTCTTAATTGGATAGTTGGACAGAAAAAGCATAATAGTAAATGGGAAAACGATAAAGCTGTGTAAATTATCTGTTACGAGTTCGTTGGGGATATTTCGCTCATGATGCCAAAGATGATGCGTAGAATGAGCAATGTATTGATATAGCAAACTCATGCTAACCATGTAGTATATTGTAGGAAGAAACTCCCACCACCGTCCCCAATTAGCCCATTTCCATGCTGCAATTAGAGCCCATTATTGTTAATGCAATGTGCAAATAAACCCCATCCTTGGTTGATTTAAACAAAGTTTGCCCGTTTAATAAGTGTATTATCCTACGTAAGCGTAACAAGAAAAGCAGCCGATCGTTGCTGAACTGACCCCCAATTGTTAGACACTTTCGTTAAGCTACTCGTAAGGTATGAGTCCGGTATTGTATCGGACTCATACCTTTTAATTTTGTCTTAATCCGTTTGTTATTCCCACTTCTGATTCGTCTTCTCGGCTATAAAATGGCGATCTAGTACGTTAGGGACAATCCTGCCTACGGTGCCTTTATAGGAACGATATTTCCTCATACGAACCACGGATTTTAACCCTAGTTCCTTCATCAAACGCTGCACCTTTTTGTGATTAACTCGATGTCCCTGATTAAACAATTCATCACGAATACGACGATAGCCATAGCGGGCCTTCATGCTCATCATAAATGGACTGGACCAGTTGCTTTAGTGATGACTATTTAACTTTCGTGTCCAGTAATAAAACGTACTACGAGGGATTTCTGCAAGCTTTAGTAGTGCAGGAAACTCTATCTTAATTCATAGATTACTTGCGCCTTGTCTTATTTGGTGACTTTTCTTTGTTTTGAACTAAGGCATTCAACTGAAAAGACCTTTTAGCGCTCTGTAAGGCTTAGAAATACATTAATGAGGATTAACACACACCTATACCATGCTTAGATGTTAATCCCCTCAGAAAGGCTTATAAACTGTCATATGATACAAAAAAGAGGCTGTCCCAAAAGGGTTCAATTTCACTCTTGTGACCCTTAAAAAGCTCGATTTGAACAAAAAAGTGACCGAGCGGGTCCTAAACCTGCACGGTCACTTTTGCTATTTTATCTGTTGCTGCTTTCTTCAGCAGATTATGGGCAAGCGAAAGCCACCCGACCTCCAGGCTCACTTTTGGCAAGCCTCGAAGCAGGAACCTTCGAAATCCTCGGTTGTTTTTGATTTGCTCAAACACACTCTCAGGTTCATGCATGCGCCGAACTGACAGGGCATAGCCTTCTTCGCTTTTTAGTTGTTCTCGGGCTCGCCGTTTCATATGTAGGTAGTTCATGCTGACTTGTATTTCACGATCTCCTTTTGCCTTTGTACATTTTGGCTTCAGTGGACAGCCGTCGCATGTTAAACTCCGATAATGACGAGTTTGAATCTCAAAACCGCTTTCTGTCGTCGTTATGCTTTCGTAGCGCAAGACAAGTTTTTGGCCAGCTGCACAGGTCCAGGCGTCGCTTTTTTCGTCGTATGTCCAGTTGTCTATTTTACTGATATCTGTTTTCCAGGATTTGCTGTTTTCTTTGTGATACGTGCTGTATTTAACAACCGCGTTACATGCTTCTTCATTCAGATAGGCGTAATTCTCTTCGCTGCCATACCCCGCATCGGCGATGGTGGTTCCTGGCAATTGGCCAAGTGCAGTTTTCACTTTTTCCAAATGCGGCTTCAAGCAACGCGTGTTGGTTGGTCGTTGATGAAGACTATATCCGATGATGAATTGATTTTCCGTTCCGATCTGCACGTTATATCCTGGTTTCAGCTGGCCATTCCGCATGTGGTCTTCCTTCATGCGCATGAACGTCGCGTCGTGGTCCGTCTTGGAGTAACTGTTTCGTGTTCCGAGAATTTGTTGCTGCTCTTCGTATTTTTGAAGGCGCGGCAGCAAGTAGTCTTTCCGAACAAGGCGGACGGCCTTCTTCAGCGGCTTGTCCTTCGGTTTTTTGTCCAGTTTGGCCTCAAGCTGTTTAACTGCTTGGTCCAGCTTTTCGCTTGTAATGCCCGCGACTTCTCCAAGCTCACTGCGATCTAGGCCGTTCAGTGCAGCCTCCTCCTGCTTCTCAGCTTCTTCGATCGTCACGAGCAAGGTTCGCACTTTTTCTTGCAGCTTCATTTTATGTTTGACGACGGCCTTGCCCCAGACAAACGTGTACCGATTCGCGTTGGCTTCGATCTTGGTTCCATCAACGAAGTAGTGTTCCAAATTGACGTACTTTTCTTCGGCGAGAAACTGAAGAACGGTGGTGAAAACAGACTCCAGCACGTCTTTCATTCGCTCGGAACGGAAGCGATTAATGGTACGAAAATCTGGACGCTGTCTAGCGGCAAGCCACATGAACATGATATTCTCGCGCACGGCATTGGCGATTTGCCGAGAGGAATAGATGCGCTGTGTGTACGCATAGATGATGACTTTCATAAGCATCTTAGGGTGATAGCTGTCCCGGCCGCCGCCTGGGTAAGCTTTGGTGAAGAGGTTCATACTTAAACGGTTGACGGCGTCGTTGATGATGCGGACGAGATGGTTTTGAGGGATATCTTCTTGCAAGTCCATTGGCAAGGACAGCTGGTCCACGGTATATTCTTTGTACAAAAGAAGCCTCTCCTTTGTTAGTGTTTGGTCGCACTTACATTTTAACAAGGGGGAGGCTTCTTTTGCTTTTAAAATTTTGAAGGTTAAACCAAAACGGAGCAGGTCAAATGATTCTGGAGAAGCGCCAGCGATCGCCTTTGTGAGGGGATTCCCACTTTAGCCTATTCATTCAAGGAATCCCCGAACAACAGCGAGAGGAAGAACATTTGACTGCACAGTGAATTTGGTAACCAAACATGATCTAAAATGAAATGGGGCCGTCCCAATCGTCATCTATGATGACTTATGGGACAGCCCCGTAGTTACATATTCTATTTTGCAGTTACAAACTTCTTTTAATCAGTTACAATGCATATTTTTCAGTACAAACAATATTTAACGCATTCACCGAACACTATTGATTAACGTATTAGTGTTTATTAGCCCGATTCAATTTTATTTCGAGAAACGTAAGAATGTCATCTTGATCTTCCCTCTTTAACTTTCTTAGATGTTCAATAAATTTCATGTCATTATTTTCAACAAGACTCATCTTGTTAGCTAGAACATCAGATGTACCAGTAAGCAGCCAATTTAAGTCGGTCTTAAAGTTCTCATTAAGTGCAATTACGGTGTCAGTTGAGGGTTTGTATTTATCCTGTTCAAGTTCACTGAGTGTTCCTTGAGAAACACCGATCTTATTCGCAAACTCAACTTGATTATATCCAATCGCTTTTCTAACTGCTTTTATCCGATTCCCAATGGTATTCATACTTCGCCTCCTCAATAAAATAAGTCCCGATGAGATATCATCGGGACTGACTTCAGGGTGCAATGAGTTTAGAACAACATTTTATTGTAAAAAATGTGTTGGAACAGCACTTTTTTGTTTAGAACAATACTTTATTGTAATCAGTCATTTTTTTTTCGTCATATTGGAAGCTATCTTATTCGACCGTGACGCTTTTCGCAAGGTTGCGCGGCTTGTCGACGTCGTTGCCTCTTGCCAGCGACGCGTAGTACGCGATCAACTGGAGCGGCACAACCGACAGCGCCGGGGCCAGCACTTGCAGCGTCTTCGGAATCACGAACGTCTCGTCGACCGATTTGGCCACTTCATGCTCCATGCCTTCGTTGACGATCGCCAGCACGTGCGCGCCGCGAGCCTTCACTTCTTTGATGTTGCTGAGTGTTTTCTCGTACAGATCCTCTTGCGTGATAACCGCGATGACCGGAATGCCTTCTTCGATCAGCGCCAGCGTGCCGTGCTTCAGCTCGCCTGCCGCATACGCCTCGGAGTGGATGTACGAGATCTCTTTGAGCTTCAACGAACCTTCCTGCGCGACCGCGAAGTCAACGCCGCGGCCGATGAAGAACAGGTTGTCGTGCTTCGAGATCGACTCCGCGACTTGCTTCAGTACGTTTGCCTGCGCCAGAATCGCTTCGACCTGCTCCGGCAGTCGATGCATGGCGTCAAGCACTTCCGCTACCCATGCGCCGTCCTTCGTGCCCAGCACTTCCGCCAGGTACAGACCGAACAAGCTAAATGCGATCAACTGGGACGTATAAGCCTTCGTCGACGCAACCGCGATTTCCGGTCCGGCTTGCGTGATGATGACATCGTCCGCTTCGCGGGCAACCGAGCTGCCGACGACGTTCGTCACGGCCAGCACGCGTGCGCCGTTGCGTTTTGCTTCGCGCAGCGCGGCCAGCGTATCCGCCGTCTCGCCCGATTGGCTGACGACGATGACGAGCGTATCCGGCGTGATGATCGGCGAGCGGTAGCGGTACTCCGATGCCACGTCCGTCTCCACCGGAATGCGAGCCAAGTTCTCGATGATCGTCTTACCGACCAAGCCGGCGTGGAATGCGGTGCCGCAAGCGACGATGTGAACCTTGCGGATCGCCTTAATTTGCTCTGCCGTCATGCCGATTTCCTTCAGGACGACCGACTTGCCGTCTTCGCTTACCCGGCCCATCATCGTATCGCGGTAGGCTTTCGGCTGCTCGTAGATTTCTTTCAACATGAAATGATCGTATCCGGCTTTTTCCGCCGTCACCAGATCCCAATCGACATGGAATATTTCCTTGGAAATAATTTCGCCTTCGATCGTCATCAGTTCGACGCCGTTCTGCGTCAGAACCGCCATTTCGCCATCGTTCAAAATGTATACGTTGCGCGTATGCTCAAGAATCGCCGGAATATCCGAACCGATGAAATTCTCGCCTTCGCCGACGCCGATGACGAGCGGGCTTGCGAACCGCACTGCTACGAGACGCTCCGGCTCGTATTCCGTCAGGACGCCGAGCGCGAACGCGCCGCGCATCCGTTTCACCGCGCGCTGTACCGCTTTGACGATATCGCCATCATATTCTTCCGCGACCAGATGCGAAATGACTTCCGTGTCCGTCTCCGATACGAAACGGCGTCCTTTCGCGATCAGCTCTTCTTTCAGCTCGATGTAGTTCTCGATAATGCCGTTATGCACGACGGAGAATTTCTGCGAATTGTCCGTGTGGGGATGGGAGTTCGCGTCCGACGGCTTGCCGTGCGTCGCCCAACGGGTATGGCCGATGCCGACCGATCCGTGCAGCGGCTGCCCTTCGAGTTTCTCCTCCAGGTTCGCCAGACGGCCAATGGATTTACGAATTTCAAGACCTTGGTTCGTGAACACGGCGATGCCGGCCGAGTCGTATCCACGGTATTCGAGCTTCTTCAGCCCTTCGATCAAAATGTCCTGCGATTCGCGTTTACCGATATATCCTACGATTCCACACATAATTAAATAGACCTCCGTATAAGGGGATAATGCCCGCTTCTTACGGATGCTTCTGCCACAATGCGGCGACTAAGCCATATGAGGTTAGCTAACGTTAACATGATGTCTGTTCTCGCAAGTAACCGTATTGCTCCAGCCGCAAGCAACAGGACGGCATCGTAAGCAATCGGGAAAAAGACAATAAGAAACTAAGCGCGGCGTGCTGTCGAAACAAGCCTGCGCAATCAAGTCGAATCAGGACAGTACACAAACAACCTTTCGTCGCTTGCTGCTGCCGGGTATGCATAGCATTCACATAAATAAGGTCAACCCATGCAGATCCCGGACGGCCTCCGTTGCCGAACGAATCTGCGTTTACTTGCCTATGAATCATTCGCGCGATTTCTTTGTGCGACCGGTCGCCCGTTCGTTTTCGAAATTCGCTTTCGGTTGGAATGCACAACCGGGAGGTCCCCGCCGAAAATTTCGAACACCTCCACCTCGTCAGCTTGCCGAACGTCTTCCGACTGCCTATCCTCTTGCATGCAGCAGCGGCGACCATTCGCGCGAGCTCTGGCGCTTGGTGGTACTTTTCTCCTACCCTCTCTTTCCTTCCGGAATACATATCCTATCATATTCATTTTGATGCCCGTACGCAACCGCTAATTTTCACGATTATTTTCAGGCCTTGTCTGTTTTGTCAAAATAACGCCGTGCTGCCACCCCTGGTTTACTCGCGAGGATGCCCTCGTATGAGATCACCAACGTTCTGTACGCCTGCCTGTCTTCGCGTTGTCCGCGACTGCCTCGCTGCTTCGTATTCTCCCGCTTCCGTTCCTGCGTTCATGCGAGAACTTACGAAAGACCACTCTGGCCGCTGCTTCATTCTCCCTATTATGCTGCCCATTACCTAGATTCACTTACCGCGAATAGAGACCCAGTCTCCTGTCCTAGGATCCTCTGGGCGCATCCACATGCCCTTTTCTTCTGCTTCTGATGTGGTTCATCTGCTCGTTTCATGGGCAGTTTCATCGCTTTTTAGTTTTTCAGCTCCAGGCCCTGGACCAATCGCCGCCATCCCGTCTAAACGAGCCATCCCCCGAGTTTGCCACGACCGACAATGCCCCTGCTGACCTAGTTCCCGCTCCCCTGTCCGCCCACAACGCGAACAGCGCCACCCGATTACTCGGCGGCGCTGTTCTGACACTATTGTCGTCTTGCGGTTCTGGGACGCGTTAGCAGCCGCTATACGCTGCCAAGCTCTGCGCGAACCGTGTCGGCAATCGCCGCCACGTACGCTTCTACCTGGTCCTTCTCGGGACCTTCCGCCATGACGCGAATGAGCGATTCCGTTCCGGATGGGCGCACGAGCACGCGTCCGTTGTCGCCC
Source organism: Paenibacillus xanthanilyticus (assembly GCF_042682185.1). Lineage (NCBI taxonomy): Bacteria > Bacillati > Bacillota > Bacilli > Caryophanales > Paenibacillaceae > Paenibacillus > Paenibacillus xanthanilyticus. Next base: position 2,201,459 of record NZ_JBHUHA010000002.1, read on the forward strand.
AGTTCTTGTTCGACTTTGGCAATTGCCGCCGCGATCGCCGCGTTGTCCTTGTACTGGCTCTTGTCCGCGACGCGAACGTTTACGAGCACCTGCGGGTATTTGCGCATGAGCGTTTTCATTTCGCCCAGCTTGCGGCCGGCGCCCACGAGCGTGTTGACAAGCTGCAGCGCCGTCAGAATGCCGTCTCCGGTCGTATTGTAGTCCAGGAAGATGACATGGCCGGATTGCTCGCCGCCCAGGTTATAGCCGCCTTTGCGCATCTCTTCCATGACGTAACGGTCGCCGACCGCCGTTTGCGCCGTCTTGAGGCCGATTCGCTCCGACGCTTTGAAGAAGCCGATGTTGCTCATGACCGTCGTGACGACCGTGTCGTGGTTCAGCTTGCCTTCGCGCTTCATGGCGTCGCCGCAGATACACAGGATGAAGTCGCCGTCGACCTCTTCGCCGTTCTCGTCAATGGCAATCAAACGGTCTGCATCGCCGTCGAAGGAGAGACCCAGGTCGGCCCCGTGCTTCAGCACTTCCTCGCGCAGATATTCCGGATGCGTCGAGCCGACGCCGTCGTTAATATTCAAGCCGTTCGGCTCTGCGCCCACCGTGATAACTTCCGCGCCAAGCTCGCGGAACACCGATGGCGCTAGCGAATATGCCGAGCCGTTCGCGCAGTCGAGCACGACTTTAAGTCCCGCGAACGAATGCGTCACCGTCGTTTTCAGGAAGTCAAGGTACAGTCGCTTCGCATGCTCATCGACCGTAACCGTTCCGATGTCGCCGCCCTCTGGACGAGGGAGCTCGTCGACTTCCGCGTCCATGAGACGCTCGATCTCGTTCTCCGTCTCGTCGGACAGCTTATAGCCGTCGCCGCCGAAAAATTTAATGCCGTTATCTTGAACCGGATTGTGGGAGGCCGAAATCATGACGCCAGCATCCGCGCCAAGCACGCGAGTCAAATACGCGACCGCCGGCGTCGACACGACGCCGATACGGATGACGCTCGCGCCGATCGACAGCAGACCGGCCGTCAGCGCAGCTTCCAGCATCGGGCCTGAAATCCGCGTGTCGAGACCGATGACTACCTTCGGCTTCTCCGCTTGCCCCGCTAATACGTATCCGCCGCAGCGGCCGATTTTATAGGCCAGCTCCGGTGTCAGCTCTCGATTCGCGACGCCGCGGACCCCATCTGTTCCGAAATATTTCCCCATTTTTCCGTTTAACCCCTTTGTTAGTAATAATCTAATGCGTATTCGTTATGATACGACGCGAATCGTCATTTGTCACCCATCTATTCGCTTTCTTCCGATCCGCCTTGCTGATCCGCGATCGGTTCGCTCGGATCGGCCGCGTCTCCGCTGCTGTTTACCATGCCGTCCGCTTCTCCATCTCCATCGGCATTCGGAACCGTGCTGTCGCTCCCGTTCGGCGCTGTCGCCCCGTCTCCGGCATTGCCATTCTCGCCATTACTGGCAGACGGCTCCTCGCCTCCGGTCTTCACCGACGGCTCTTCGACCGTGCCGTCGGTAATCGCCACCGTGACTTGCCCGCTACTGCCGGCTAGCGACACGAACCGCGGCAGCTCCGCTCGCAGCATCACCGCATGATTACCGACGCCAAGCCCCGTCAAATCCGCCACGAGCTCCACATTAGCGGCCCCGAGGGATGCCAATACATTCGGCGCTCCCCTAACCGTAACGTCCACAGTATTCGCACCTGACAATTGCGCTTTCAGTCCGCTGCCCAGCCCGCTGATCGTGACCGGCACCTGCTGGATGATCTTCGTTTCTGTCGTGGCGTACGTAACGCTCACGTTCACCTTCGTCGGCTCAACCGCCGCAATGCCCTCGGCCACCGGGATCGTGACGGCCAGTTCGCCAGTCTCGGCTTGCTTGGAGAGATCGACGTTAATGGACGGATAAGTGCTTATTTTGTCCAGCTGCTCCTGAGGGCCATAGATGGTAATGCGCTCAACTTCCGCCTGGACAGCGGCAACGGCAAGCCCATCGGGAGCGCTTCCCGTATAATCGAACGAGATCGGCACGCTCTTGGACGGCAGCGAGACGGGGATTTGAACCTCCACGGTCTCCGGCTCGATGACCGCCTCCGTAATTTCCTCTCCCGCCTTGTTGAGCACCACGATCGCCGATTTCTTCTCGTTAATGTTCTCGTCCGCGTCCTGAATCGAGACGACGATGCCGACGAATCCAACCTCGTCCATCCGGTCCTCGGGCAGTGTTACCGACACCTCGCCCGGCGTCAGAACGGGTACGCCCGTCTTGTAGCCTTGCGCCGGCGTGCCGTCCGTCTTCAGATCGACCGTGAAGCTCTTTGTGACGAGCGGTTCGATTTGAACCGATACATGGCTCGGCGTAAAGCTCGTCAATTCCACCGTGCCCGGTTTCGTGATCGTCACGGGCATATCGTGCACGCCTGCTTCGATGCCCGTCAAGTCGATGACGGCCTTCGTCTCCCTCGACGCTTCCATCAAATCAAGGCGAGTCCCCCTCAGCTTGACGCGCACCGTCGCCGGATCCATGCCGCGAAGCGCATAATTCTCGCCAAGTCCGGTAAATTCGACGTTAATATCATACTCTTCCGAAGCCGTTAGCTCGGCCACCGTGCTGGGCGACCGCTCCGAATCGAAATGGACGACCGCGAACAGCAGCACCCCGATGACGAGCGAAATGATCTTGATCGCGGTCGGATGACTGAGCCACTTATCCATCTTGGCCGCCTCCTCTCCATTTCCGCCAGAACGGCGTTTTGGACGTCAGCGGCTGCTTATCCTTCACGTTCGGATTGAGCTCTTCGAACAGCTTCGAGATGAGCGATTCTTCTTTAATGTCGCGAACGATCATGCCGCCTACGGCGAGCGATACTTGTCCGGTTTCCTCGGATACGATGACAGATACGGCATCGCATACTTCTGTAATGCCGATACCCGCGCGATGCCGCGTCCCCAGCTCCTTGCTGATGAACGGATTTTCCGAGAGCGGCAGATAACAACCAGCCGCCATGATCTGGTTGCCCCGGATAATCACCGCGCCGTCATGCAAAGGCGTGTTCGGGATGAATAAGTTAATGAGCAGCTCCGAGCTCGTTCGCGACTCCATCTGAATGCCGGATTCAATGTAATCGTTCAAGCCCGTGCTCCGTTCGAAGACGATGAGGGCCCCGATCTTGCGCTTGGCCAAGTACTGAATCGCCTTGATGATTTCATTGATCCGGTCGCTGACATCCCGCTCCACGACCGACGTACGGCTGAACAATTTGCCGCGTCCTAGCTGCTCGAGCGCGCGCCGCAATTCCGGCTGGAAAATAATCAGCACGGTGACGACGCCAAAGGTGAACATCTGGTTCATCAGCCACTTCAGCGTGTACAGGTTGAACCAGGTGCTGATCGCCCATGTCCCGACGAGCACGAAGATCCCTTTCAACAGCTGGACTGCCTTCGTGCCTCGGACGAGCAGAATCATTTTATAAATAATGTAACTGACGATGGCGACGTCGATTATATCCTTAATCCATTCATTCCATGTCAAATCGGCAAAATAGCTCATGCGACAACCCCCGGACGACCGATTGCATTGGTTTTCGATCAGCGTGTTTTTGGAATTCTTAACTTTATTGTCTTCTAGAAACGGGGTTGCAAATCCTTTATTTTTACAAAAAAACCTCCCTTAAAGGGAGGCCTCCGATCAGTACGCGAGTTTGCTGATCGATTGTGTCACTTTATACCAGAACCAGTCCAACGCCTGATCGATTTCTTTTGTTTGTCCCGCGATGTGTGCGGTCGATGCCTGGTAAAGCTGTCCGTCGATGACCGTGACGTTCCCGTCCACGTCGCCGAGCACGTTCGCTTTGCCGTTCTCGATCGTCAGGTCGCCTTTCACGCGAGCCCCTTCCGGAATCGTAACCGTATCGCCTTCGATGACGACTTGCGCCAGATCGGTGCCGCTGACCGAAAGCTGCGTATTCTGTTCCCACATGGTTGTGAAACTTCCCAGCATGACGAAAGCGAACACCGCCGCGACCGTAACGGCCGGGTGCTTGCGGATCCATGCCGCGAAGGCGTTCGGCTTTCCGGCCCGTTTGGCCGGCAGCTGGTTCATGATCCGTTCGGTAAGCAGTGCGGATTGCTTCTCGTCCAATACCGCATCCATGCCGGATCCGACCATTCCGAAAGCCATCGCTTCGGTCTGCTGCAGCTGTTCAAATCGCGAGCGGCAGGATGGGCAAGCAATGAGATGCGTCTTCAAAGCCGCCATATCATCGCGGGGCAGTTCGCCGTCTAAATAATCATGCATCCATACGATGGCGACGTTGCAGTTCATAGCAGCCATTCCTTTCTTCGTCTTAGATGAAACCCGCGGCCTTACCGCGGAAGCGATTTACAATCGTGTTGCTTGTATACGATACGTACCTTGGCCAGGGACGGTTTCGTTTTTTAGTTTACTCTCTACAGCTTATGCTCGAGCTTCTTGCGCAGAAACTCCCGGCCCCGGTGAACGCGCGTCTTGATCGTCGTCACCGGCATATCCAGCACGTCGCCGATCTCTTGCAGCGACATATCCTGTAGATAACGCAGCACCATGACGCTCTTATACTTGGCCGGCAAGGTCTCGATGGCCTGGTGAATGATGCGCTGCGTTTCAGATAGCAGCGTCTCGCTCTCCGGCGTCCGATTGTCGCTCGGAATCATCGAATAGCCGTCAAGCCCCTCGTGTTCGGAGGATTCCGCGTCGAGCGAGTAGCTTGGCTTCCTTTTGCGCAGACGGTCGATGCACAGATTGGTCGCGATCCGGTAGATCCACGTCGAGAATTTCATCGTGTCGTCGTACCGGTCCAAATTTTTGTATACGCGAAGGAACGTATCCTGCACGACGTCCTCTGCTTCCTGACGGTTGTACAGCATCCGGTATGCCATGTGATACAATTTGTCCTGATATAAACTCACGATCTCGGCAAAAGCGCTTTGATCGCCTTTTAACGCCAATCGCGCTAGACGCGCTTCCAGTGATTTCACCATTTCTCCTCCACATATGCTGACTTTCGCTTCACGTGCGTGTCGCGACAGTCCGGCAATGCCCATTCCCCACCCTTACGATGCGAAAAACACCGGTCCGGCTGGGAGGCTTACCATGACAACCGGCTAGCTCCCACGGGCTTTGGCCGATTCGGCATTTACATGCCATCCAGCAAAATGGTAATCCATATGAACTAAAAATGCAACACGTTGCCGAACGTTTTCTCTGCTGAACAGCGTAACCGCCCCTATTTGATTTCGCTCGAGAATTAGGCGAAACGCCTGTGTCTTTTGCTGCGATGCGCGTTTCATTGCAGAAACATAGCGGGCTGTATTGATGTACAACTTATACTTCCCTATGTGTTAAAAAAACCGGGTGGCCGGACGTTATTGCCGTCCGGCCACCCGGCCTATCGGTATGATTTACGTATTAGCCCGTATTCCGAAGCCCAGCAGCAATGCCGTTAATCGTAAGCAGCACTTCGCGCAGCAATTCCGGGTCATCTTCGCCTTTGTCGCGAAGCGCCCGCAGCTCGGTCAGCAGCTGAACTTGCATGTAGCTGAGCGGATCGACGTAAGGATTGCGCAGCCGGATCGATTCTTGAATAACCGGAACGTTATCCAGAATTTCGGCCTGGCCGGTTATCTCGAGAATAAGCGACGACGTACGCGCGTATTCCTCCTCGATGAGCGTGAATATCCGTCCGCGAACCTGATCGTCCTTAATCATGCCCGCATACTCTTTCGCGATATTGAGATCCGCCTTCGCGAGTGCCATCTGCAGGTTATCGATGAGCGACGTGAAGAACGGGAATTTCGCGTACATCGTACGGAGCGTATCGAGACGAGCCACATCGCCCTGCACGTAGCCTTCGAGCGCCGTGCCCGCCGCATACCACGCTGGCAGCAAGTAACGGCTTTGCGTCCATGCGAATACCCAAGGGATAGCGCGCAGGTCTTCGAATCGGTCGCTGTTCTTCCGCTTCGAAGGACGGGAGCCGATATTCAGCTCGCCGACTTCCGGCAGCGGGGTCGATTCCTTGAAGTACGTCATGAAATCCGGATCGCGGAAAATAAGATCCTGGTATTTCGTCTGCGCCGCTTCCGAAATGCCCTTGGAGATTTCATCCCACTCCGCGACGTCGGCGACCTGCTGCTCCGGATATTTCGCAAGACGGGCTGCCGTAATGAGTGCCCATGTCGCTTGCTCCAGACTCCGGTAAGCAATGCCTTGCATCGAGTAACGGGAAGAGAGCACTTCGCCCTGCTCCGTAATCTTAATGCCTCCGCCGATCGTATGCGGTGGTTGCGCCAGAATACTGCGGTTCAGCGGCATGCCGCCGCGACCAAGCGCGCCGCCGCGGCCGTGGAAGAACTTCAGCTTTACGTTGTGTTTCTTCGCGGTGTTCGTAATCGTATTGAGCGCGACGCGCAGCTCCCAGTTGGCCGTTACCGCTCCGCCGTCTTTATTGCTATCCGAATAACCGAGCATGATTTCATGCAGGTTGCCCGTCGCTTCTACCGCTTGACGGTAGACCGGCAAATTGAACAAAGTATCCATAATGCCCGGGGCCGCGTGCAGATCGTCGATCGTCTCGAACAACGGCACGGATTGGATCGTACTGCGTACCTTGCCGCCCGCCTCGATGCGGAACAGTCCGACTTCCTTCGCGAACACCATCACCTCGAGCATATCGCTCGCGCCCTGCGTCATGCTGATCAGGTAGCTGTTGATGCAATTGCGGCCGAACTCCTGCTGCGCGCGATAAATCGTATGGTACACATCCAGACATTCGCGCGTCGATTCGCTATATTCAAAATGCGGGCTCGTAAGCGGCCTAGGATCAGTCAGCAGCTTATACAGCAGCTCGATCTTCTCTTCTTCGCCCAGCGCCGCATAATCGTCAACGATGCTCATATGCTTCAAAATCTCAGCCATCGCGTTCTCGTGCTCTTTGCTGTGCTGACGCACGTCGAGAGCCGCGAGATAGAAACCAAACAGTTCCACTTGACGTATAATTTTACGAATATGCGTATCCGCCACATAGTTCGCGTAATGGTGACGCAAGCTGCTGTCGATAATAAGCAGATCCGCCTTCAACTCATCAGGGCTGTTGTAGCGTTGTTCCTTCGCGCCATTATATTGCGTGTTCGCAAGCTTCTCCAGCATATAGCCGAGCTTAATGCGATACGGCTCATTGTCGTTGCGCCAAATATCGACGTTATGGAGTTCCACGACTTCACGGTCGCGTTTGATCGACTCCACAAGTTCGTCGGAAACCTCGACGAGATTGGTACTGAAGCTGAGCAGACCCATCAGGTTCTTAAGCAGCTCCTCGTACTTCTTTAGTGCGAGACCTCGTTGAAGCGTTAATGTCTCCCAAGTAACCTTCGCCGTAACCGAAGGGTTGCCGTCGCGGTCGCCGCCGATCCAGGATCCGAATCGCAGGTAGGTCGGCACATGCCAGCTCTCGCCCGGATAATACTTAGCCAGACAGCGTTCCAGTTCTTCATATACGTTCGGAAGCACTTCGAACAGCGTCTCGTCGAAGAAGTACATGCCGTTGCGAACCTCGTCAATGACGGTTGGCTTCCGGCCGCGCAGCTCGTCGGTCTGCCACAGCGTAAGCACTTCGTTCATCAGCTTCTCGCGCAGCTTCTCGCGTTCGCGGTACGTTAAGGACGGGTTATCCAGCTCCATCATATCGTGCGCGATGCGCTGGTGAATGTCCAATACCGCCCGGCGAGTGGCTTCTGTTGGATGCGCGGTCATAACGAGCTCCAGCGAAATTTCGCCGAGCATCGCCTTCACGTCTTCAATCGCGATCCCCTGTTCCTTCAACACTTGAATCGCGCTCTCGATCGAGCCCGGTTGAACGGTCTCTCCGGCAGAACGTTCATAGTCGCGCTTCCGGCGTACCCGGTGGTTCTGTTCTGCGATATTCACCAATTGGAAATAAATCGCGAACGCCCGGATCACCTGGTGACGAATCTCCGGATTCAAATTATTGATGACCTGCTTGAATTCTGCAAAAAGCTCCGGGATAAACTCCGCGCGCAGCGCCTTGCTCATTTCGCGGATTTTCTCTACGATATCGAGTAATTCACGCCCGCCTTGGTGCACGAGCACATCACCCAAAATATTCCCCAGAAAACGTACATCTCGGCGCAGCAGGTTGTTGTTCGATTGCGGCCGATTTGCCGTTAACGTTGATGAGGCCTGTTCCGACATTGATGATCCTCCTCAGGATTTGCCTTGGCAGTGACGGTTTCCTGTACGAGCGAAAGCACGGCTTGCGGCAATCCGCTTCTTGTGCAGTGTCAGGGATGTCCCAGCAGTCAATTTTTCACTTTCTACATCATACTACAAAATAATGGCCCGTTGAAGCTTTTTTATGGGTATTCCACCCTGATAAGTTTGCCAATGATCCTGTGAGTACCCAACTATTTTTAAACGCAAAAAAAGCCTTAGAATCCAAGGCTTTTAACATTTATGTATGGAGCGGGTGATGGGAATCGAACCCACGCTACCAGCTTGGAAGGCTGGAGTTCTACCATTGAACTACACCCGCAATAATGATTAAAGATGGTCGGGATGACACGATTCGAACATGCGACCCCCTGGTCCCAAACCAGGTGCTCTACCAAGCTGAGCTACATCCCGTTATAAAATGGCGCGCCCTAAGAGATTCGAACTCCTGACCTTTTGATTCGTAGTCAAACGCTCTATCCAGCTGAGCTAAGGGCGCGTATTATGGAGCGGAAGACGGGAATCGAACCCGCGACCCTCGCCTTGGCAAGGCGATGCTCTACCGCTGAGCCACTTCCGCATACTTAATTCATCACAATATTTCGCAGCGACAAGTAATAATATATCACCTTCTGATGAGAAATGCAACACCTAAATATAAAAAGATACCGAGGCAATTGCAGCCACGGTATCACTTTGAAGCAATATACGATTCGAGGAGAAGTTACCAGGTAGTCTTGTGCGGTATCGTCAACCTCCCGTTAAGCTTACGCTAGACGGATACAGCTGCACGCATTACGACCGCTTCGTCCGCTCGTTTCTTTTGTGGAATTGGAGCATTCGAACCGGCCAGCGCATAAGGTAAGCAAAGCGGAACACCACTCCGAGGATCGACCAAAATATCCGCTTCGATCGAGAAGACCTCGCGCAAAATGTCCGGCGTCATCACTTCAACAGGCGAGCCTTCCCCTGCAACCTTACCCTTCTTGATCGCAATCATATGATGCGCATAACGGGAAGCATGGTTCAAGTCATGGACGACCATGACGATCGTACGGTTAGCGGTCGAATTAAGCTCTTGGAGCAACTCCAAAACTTCAAGCTGATGCGCCATGTCCAGGAATGTCGTCGGTTCATCAAGGAACAGAATATCCGTCTGCTGCGCAAGCGCCATCGCGATCCAGGCCCGTTGGCGCTGACCACCCGATAGCTGATCAATCGGGCGATCGGCAAATTCCGTCATGCGTGTCGCATCTACGGCCCACTTAATGATTGCCCGGTCATCTTTCGAAAGCGAGCCAAAGCCTTTCTGGTACGGGAAACGACCATACGAAACGAGTTCGGATACGGTAAGTCCGTCCGGTGCCGTCGGGTTCTGAGGCAAGATCGCCAGCTGCTTCGCCACCTCACGGGTCGATTGCTTATGAATCGACTTGCCATCCAGCATGACCGCGCCGGCGGCTGGCGACATGATCCGTGCCATCGTCTTCAGGATCGTCGATTTGCCCGACCCGTTCGCGCCAACTAATGCCGTAATTTTACCTTGTGGAATGGCAATGTTCAAATCCTCAACGATCAGACGTTCTTCATAAGCAATGTTAAGTCCCGATGTCGTTAAACGAATCACATGCATCTTCTCCCTTCAATGTCCCCGTACGTGAAGCATAAAATTCACTTTATATGAACAGTTGCATAATGATAATGATAAGTATTCTCATTAATTATTATGATAACGATTCTCAATCGATTCGTCAATGTTTAATCCGCATTTGCCACTTATTCTTCCGTTTAGCTGAATTATTATTAGCACAATAAACGATCAACTGAACTGACTATTAATGTTCATTCAGATGCAGACAAGCTCCTGAACAGGCGCTTGGTCATTGAGGCAATACACTTGAGAAAACCAATCCATCTAATGGTCTGTATCTGCAAGTTCATTGCTTATATCTCATTGCCCCATGCACCATTCAAGGAAGTTGAAGTCCACTATGAGATTCAGCCGCTAGCAGCTTAGTTTCAACGGGATAAAACAAAAAAGCCCTTGCTATGCAAGAGCTTCTTCCTGATGCGCGTAGAGGGACTTGAACCCCCACGGTCACCCGCCAGATCCTAAGTCTGGTGCGTCTGCCAATTCCGCCATACGCGCGCGATATAATCCCATCTTCCAAAAAGATGGTGAGCCATGTAGGACTCGAACCTACGACACCCTGATTAAAAGTCAGGTGCTCTACCAACTGAGCTAATGGCTCGTAATAAAATGGCTGGGGATCAAGGATTCGAACCTTGGCATGACGGAGTCAAAGTCCGTTGCCTTACCGCTTGGCTAATCCCCAATAGGTGGTGGAGGCTGACGGGATCGAACCGCCGACCCTCTGCTTGTAAGGCAGATGCTCTCCCAGCTGAGCTAAGCCTCCGAAATATGGTGACCCGTAGGGGATTCGAACCCCTGTTACCTCCGTGAAAGGGAGGTGTCTTAACCCCTTGACCAACGGGCCTAAAAACTGGAGCTCTCAACCGGGATCGAACCGGTGACCTCATCCTTACCATGGATGCACTCTACCTACTGAGCTATGAGAGCAGAAATGGCTCCCCGAACAGGACTCGAACCTGTGACAACTCGATTAACAGTCGAGTGCTCTACCAACTGAGCTATCAGGGAATATTCAGGCATGTTACACCCTGAAAACTGGATACGAAACTCAACACTTTAGCTGTGTTTGTCTAAGCTCTTGCGAACTTAAACGTTAGGATAAGCCCTCGACCGATTAGTATTCGTCAGCTGCATGCATTGCTGCACTTCCACCTCGAACCTATCAACCTGGTCGTCTTCCAGGGGTCTTACTAATTGGGAAATCTCATCTTGAGGGGGGCTTCACGCTTAGATGCTTTCAGCGCTTATCCCGTCCGTACTTGGCTACCCAGCGGTGCTCCTGGCGGAACAACTGGTACACCAGCGGTACGTCCATCCCGGTCCTCTCGTACTAAGGACAGCTCCTCTCAAATTTCCTACGCCCACGACAGATAGGGACCGAACTGTCTCACGACGTTCTGAACCCAGCTCGCGTACCGCTTTAATGGGCGAACAGCCCAACCCTTGGGACCTACTTCAGCCCCAGGATGCGATGAGCCGACATCGAGGTGCCAAACCTCCCCGTCGATGTGGACTCTTGGGGGAGATAAGCCTGTTATCCCCAGGGTAGCTTTTATCCGTTGAGCGATGGCCCTTCCATTCGGTACCACCGGATCACTAAGCCCGACTTTCGTCCCTGCTCGACTTGTGGGTCTCGCAGTCAAGCTCCCTTATGCCTTTGCACGCTTCGAATGATTTCCAACCATTCTGAGGGAACCTTTGGGCGCCTCCGTTACATTTTAGGAGGCGACCGCCCCAGTCAAACTGCCCGCCTGACACGGTCCCCCCACCCGATTCAGGGTGGCGGGTTAGAACTCCGATACGATCAGGGTGGTATCCCAACGGCGCCTCCACCCAAGCTGGCGCTCAGGCTTCAACGGCTCCCACCTATCCTGTACAGATCGTACCAAAGTCCAATATCAAGCTGCAGTAAAGCTCCATGGGGTCTTTCCGTCTTGTCGCGGGTAACCTGCATCTTCACAGGTATTAAAATTTCACCGGATCTCTCGTTGAGACAGCGCCCAAGTCGTTACGCCATTCGTGCGGGTCAGAATTTACCTGACAAGGAATTTCGCTACCTTAGGACCGTTATAGTTACGGCCGCCGTTTACTGGGGCTTCGGTTCATAGCTTCGGGTTGCCCCTAACCACTCCCCTTAACCTTCCAGCACCGGGCAGGCGTCAGCCCGTATACTTCGCCTTACGGCTTCGCACAGACCTGTGTTTTTGCTAAACAGTCGCTTGGGCCTTTTCACTGCGGCCCCCTCGGGCTATTCACCCTACCGAGGCACCCCTTCTCCCGAAGTTACGGGGTCATTTTGCCGAGTTCCTTAACGAGAGTTCTTCCGCGCGCCTTAGCATGCTCTGCTCGCCTACCTGTGTCGGTTTGCGGTACGGGCACCTTGACCTGGCTAGAAGCTTTTCTTGGCAGCGGGAACACATAACCTTCGGTACTGTAATTTTCCCTCCCCATCACAGCCCAGCCTTACGATGTGCGGATTTGCCTACACATCAGCCTCACTGCTTGGACGAGCTATTCCATCAGCTCGCGTTACTATCCTTCTGCGTCACTCCATTGCTCATAACGGCTACGGTGGTACAGGAATATCAACCTGTTGTCCTTCGACTACGCCTTTCGGCCTCGCCTTAGGTCCCGACTTACCCTGAGCGGACGAGCCTTCCTCAGGAACCCTTAGGCTTTCGGCGGACAAGATTCTCACTTGTCTTTTCGTTACTCATACCGGCATTCTCACTTGTATGCTGTCCACCAGTCCTTACGGTCTGACTTCAACCTACATACAACGCTCCCCTACCACTGCGACAAAGTCGCAATCCATAGCTTCGGTGGTGTGTTTAGCCCCGTTACATTTTCGGCGCAGAGTCACTCGACCAGTGAGCTATTACGCACTCTTTAAATGGTGGCTGCTTCTAAGCCAACATCCTGGTTGTCTTTGCAACTCCACATCCTTTCCCACTTAACACACACTTGGGGACCTTAGCTGATGGTCTGGGCTGTTTCCCTCTTGACAATGGATCTTAGCACTCACTGTCTGACTCCCGGTTATAAGTCGATGGCATTCGGAGTTTGACTGGACTTGGTAACCCTTGGCGGGCCCCGCACCCAATCAGTGCTCTACCTCCATGACTCTCAATACCGAGGCTAGCCCTAAAGCTATTTCGGGGAGAACCAGCTATCTCCGAGTTCGATTGGAATTTCTCCGCTACCCCCACGTCATCCCCGAATTTTTCAACATTCGTGGGTTCGGGCCTCCAGTGCGTGTTACCGCACCTTCACCCTGCACAGGGGTAGATCACACGGTTTCGGGTCTACGACCACGTACTCATTCGCCCTATTCAGACTCGCTTTCGCTGCGGCTCCGTCTTTCCGACTTAACCTTGCACGTGAACGTAACTCGCCGGTTCATTCTACAAAAGGCACGCCATCACCCATATAGAGGGCTCTGACTTCTTGTAAGCGCACGGTTTCAGGTTCTATTTCACTCCCCTTCCGGGGTGCTTTTCACCTTTCCCTCACGGTACTGCTTCACTATCGGTCACTAGGGAGTATTTAGCCTTGGCAGATGGTCCTGCCGGATTCCGACGGGGTTTCACGTGTCCCGCCGTACTCAGGATCCGTCTC
>NZ_JBHUHA010000002.1:2220000-2280000 GCF_042682185.1 Paenibacillus xanthanilyticus
GAACCAGTTGTTCTGATGGAGCTCGCTTGTGCCGTACAATTTATAGCCCAGTCCCCCCACTGCGAACAACGTGCAATATGCCTGCAGGGTATTCCACAGGTACTTCTTCCGCAGCATGCCAAGCGCCAAGTAGTTAATGGTCAGATACGCGAAAAATCCCAACTGGCTAAAGACGCCGAACAGCAAGCCCGCCAGTGCCATGTTTAACATGTTAAAGCCGGTTGATTTCATATCCATGAACCCGAAGTCATGGTCAAACATCTGCATGATCGAGCCGACCACGACCGTTATGCCCGCTCCGATCAAGGTGGTGCTCCACAGCAAAAACCACATTTTGCGCAGTGTCACTTTCTGTCACTCCTATACGAAAATTCGTCCTATGTCCCAAAGACTGATACGGATCAACCGCCCTGACGTTGCCATTGTTTCGCCTATACGGGATGAAGATGCACGTACGCTTTATTTTACCATGTTCGCTTTAAAAAGCTACGCCGCGAGTATGATATTCCGTCGAACAATGTCGCATAATAAGCCCATCCATCCTTACCCCTACGCAGAAGGGAGACGCTTGTTGAATGCGCAAACGAATAGTTTGGCTCACGCTGTGCGTGATGACGACGCTCATGTTAGCCGCCTGCGGTTCTGAGCCGCAAAGCTCGGCCAGCGACTCGATGAGCTATAAGGACATGAAGTCGATGGTCATTGATATCTTAAAAACGGAAGACGCCCAAAAGGCACTGCAGGAATCCGCCGTCAACACGACGGGCAATAATGGACTTACCTCAAAGCTGTTGACTGTGCAGGACCAGGAGAACGTCCGGCTTGCCGTAAAAGAGACGCTGGTCTCGCCTGACTATTACAAAGTCATCGAACAGCTCATGACCGACCCGCGATTCGCCGGCGAATTCGCCAAAGCGGTGAACAAGCAAAACAAACAGCTTCACAAAGATTTAATTAAAGATCCTTCTTACCAGGCAGATTTAATTAAAGTGCTGAAAAATCCCGAGATGGAGAAGATGATCCTCGAAGTGATGAACAGCACGCAGTATCGCAAGCAAATTACCACGATCATGCAGGAATCGATGCAAAGCCCGATTTATCGGTTAGAAATCCTTGATTTGTTGAAGAAGGCGGTACAAGAAGAACTGAAAGTGAAGCCGAATGAGAAGTTGGAGAAAGCTGGAGGCGGCGGCGAAGAAGAGAAAGCGGCCGAAGAAGGCGGAGGCGAAGAGGAAGGCGGAGGCGGCGAATCCGGCGAGTCCGAAGGGATGGGCGAATCGGGGGAAGGCGGATCCTCGTAAAGAAAAAGCCCGCGCTAACATAGATGATGAACATGCGGTTTGTCATCTATGCCAGCTGCGGGCCTTCTTTATGTAACTATGAGAGTATGTTCTGCGATGAGCGCGCCGTTAGGCTGCCTACGCTTCGCATTTCGCGATTACGCGGTCCGCGACTTCCAAATACAGCTGCCCTGTCGTGGTGTCTTCTTTGTAGACGGAGGGCGAAAAATCAGATTCTGACACGTGGTTATCCGGCGCGCCGAGCGGGATTTGAGCCATTAATTCGGCATTCAGCGATTCGGCCAGACGCGCCCCGCCGCCTTTGCCGAAGACGTATTCATGCTCACCGCTCTTCGTAATGTAATAGCTCATGTTCTCCACGACGCCGATGATTTCGTGCTCTGTCTTAATGGCCATTGCGCCTGCGCGTGCCGCAACGAACGCTGCCGTCGCATGAGGCGTCGTCACGATGATTTCTTTGCTCTGTGGAATCATCTGATGCACATCCAGCGCAACGTCTCCCGTACCTGGCGGCAAGTCGAGCAGAATGTAGTCGACCTCTCCCCATTCGATCTCAGCAAAGAAATTACGCAGCATTTTGCCCAGCATCGGTCCTCGCCATACAATTGGCGCGTTGTCTTCCACGAAAAAGCCCATCGACATGACTTTGACGCCGAACTTCTCGATCGGAATGACGCGTTCGTTCACGACCGCCGGCCGTTCTTCGATGCCCATCATGTCCGGCACGCTGAATCCGTAAATGTCCGCATCGATAATGCCCACCCGTTTGCCTCGACGCGCAAGCGCTACAGCCAAATTAACCGTGACGGTTGATTTGCCTACGCCGCCCTTGCCGCTGGCCACCGCAATGAAATGTACGCCGCTGCGCTCGTTCAGCAGCTTGTGCGATTCCATGCCTGCCGCATGCCCGCGAACCGGCTCCGTCTGTCCAGGTGCGCTTGACGCAGCGCTAGCGCCTCCAGAGGAGGCGGTCGAGCTCCCTTCTGCCGTATCCCCACCCTTGAACCGGAAATGAACGGATGCCGCTCCCAGCTCTTTCAAGGCGGCTTGCAGACTCGCCTCCAGCGTCTGTCGGGTTTCTTCGCTTGCACCGAGTACCGTAAGCTGAACGTTATTTTCTTTCACGACTACATCCCGAATCCCGATCGGCGCGCCGCCAGTCGCATTGGCTGCCACCTGCTCGGCTGTTCGCATAATATCCTCACGTGTCAACATGTTTGCATTCGTCTCCTCTTCCGGCTGATGCGCTCGTGCTGCTGGTTATGATTTATGTACGTAAGGTTATTATACCATAGTTTAAAGGGCTTCCAAGAGCACGGGCATTAAGCCCCTGGCTTGGCCGGAGCCGCCGAGCCCCATTTCTCCCCCGCGCTATAACGAAGGATTCCTTGGTAGATCGACGCGGCTACTTTCTTCTGGTAATCGGCATCCGCCAACAGCGCGGCTTCTCCCGGGTTGGATAAAAATCCGACTTCAATGAGCGCGGTCGGAATGGAATCCATCGCCTTCAGCAAATAAATGTCGTTCTTCTTGGCCGCAAGCCGCTGGGTATTCTCTAGATTCCGCCGGATCTCGTCCTGAATTAGCGCCGCAAGCCTTTCGTTCTCGGGCAGATTGGGGTAATAGAACGTCTGCGCCCCCGACCACTTCGGCGACGGAATGCTATTCATATGAATGGTCACGAACAAATCCGCCCCCTGCTCCTTGACGAATTGAGCGCGTCTCACGAGGTCTTCCGTCTTCCGTCTGCTTATCTTCTTTGTGTCCTCGCCCGCCAAGTCATGATCGTCTTCGCGCGTCATGTGGACGATCGCCCCCGCCTGCTGCAAATAATCCCGTAGCTGCAGCGAAATCGCGAGGTTCAGGTCCTTCTCAATGTCGCCTTGTTTGCTAACCGCTCCGCCATCCACGCCACCGTGACCCGCATCGAGCACGATCGTTTTTCCCGATAACGGCATCGTCCAATACGTCCATGTGCGCGTCGAAGGTACATCTTGGGATAGCAAAATGACGGTAAGCAGCACCGCGACCATGCCAAGCCCTACCCGTACCGCGCCCCGGTAAGTTATCCACACCACAAACCGGTTCCGTATCCCGCGCTTCATAACAAAACCACCCCGATCCCAAGCAATAAGAAGTTCCGGCTATGCAGCCTTGTACTCCTTATCACTATATGGGACGAGGTGGTCAGTTATACCTTATACATTAGCAGGCTGTACGTACATGCCTTCAATGAGAATTGTGGTTATTTCCGTCCAAGAGAATTCCGGTGGCGGACATACGCCGTCCAGTACGCCGCCGTGAGGCAAAATGCTGCTCATGCATTCGTCGCGCTCTTATTTGTGCAGGCCGCATTCCGTTTTCTCTTGACCTGACCAACGTCCTGCACGAGGATCTTCACCCGGCATTACCTGACGCGTGCAATATTCGCAACCGATGCTTGGGTAGTTGTTGTCATGCAGCGGATTGTATATTACGTTGTTCTCCCGGATGTAATTCCATACGTCATCGTTCGTCCAGCTCGCAAGCGGATTGAATTTAATAAGGCCGAATTTCGTGTCGTATTCGACCTTCTTCGCGTTCGCGCGCGTAGGCGCCTGATCGCGGCGAATACCTGTAATCCATGCTTCGTATTTCGAAAGAATTCTTGTCAGCGGTTCTACTTTACGAATGTTGCAGCAAGCCGTCGCATCCGATTTCCACAACTCCGGACCATGCAGCTCCGCTTGTTCTTCCGGCGTAATCGCTGGTTTGACTTCCACGAATTTCAACCCGTACCGCTCGATCATTTTGTCGCGCGTCTCGTAGGTTTCTTTGAAATGAAAATCCGTATCCAAATAGAAGATATCCGTCTTCGGGCTGATCTTCTGCAACATATCAACAAGTACGACATCTTCCGCGCCAAAGCTGCACGCGAATGTGATATTCGGGAACGTCTCTACTGCATATTGCAAGATCGCCTGGGGGGACGCATTTTCCAGCTCTTCGGCTTTCTGCTTTACGAGCGCTTCCTTTTCGAAAAGGTTCATCGCTTGTACCTCCATTATTTGAATTCCAAGTAAGTTGATCAATTATTGCTTTGATTATACGTCCAATCGCTCTATTGTTCAATGCTTATATCCGCCAATATATGAAAAAGGCCCACTCCTGTTACAGAGTAGGCCTTGTCCAAATAAATATTAACGTTTTGAGAACTGAGGAGCACGACGAGCTGCTTTGAGGCCGTACTTCTTACGTTCTTTCATACGTGGGTCACGAGTCAGGAAGCCTGCGCGCTTCAGGGAACCGCGGAACTCAGGGTCTGCTTTAAGCAGAGCACGGGAGATACCGTGGCGAATTGCGCCAGCTTGACCGGAAATGCCGCCGCCGTGTGCAATTACGATTACATCGTATTTGCTTGCTGTTTCAGTCAGCGCGAGCGGTTGCTTAACGATCAGTTTGAGTGTTTCGAGACCAAAGTATTCGTTCAGGTCACGCTTATTGATTACGATGCGTCCTTCACCCGGCACAAGGCGTACACGTGCCACGGAGTGTTTACGACGACCGGTTCCATAGTATTGTACTTGAGCCATGAAACTGTCCTCCCTCTAATTAGCCGCGAAGTTCGTAAACTTCCGGGTTTTGTGCTTGATGCGGGTGTTCCGAACCTGCGTAAACTTTGAGCTTCAGCTTCATTTTGTCGCCGAGGCGGTTCTTAGGAAGCATGCCGTGGATCGCGAACTCAAGAACGCGTTCTGGGTGCTTATTAAGCATATCCGCAGCGGATGTTACTCTCAAACCGCCTGGATACATGGAGTGACGGTAGTACATTTTGTTTTGCAGCTTCTTGCCCGTCAGGACAACTTTCTCTGCATTGATTACGATGACGAAATCGCCAGTGTCAACGTGCGGCGTGAATTGCGGCTTGTGTTTACCGCGAATCAGGCTTGCAGCCTCGCTTGCCAGACGGCCAAGCGTTTTGCCTTCTGCATCGATGACGTACCATTTGCGTTCTACTTCATTCGGCTTAGCCATAAAGGTGGTGCGCATGGATGATCCTCCTTGTTCATATCACAATTCATTCTCATGTATCGTAGAAACGTGAACGTCTCGACGTTTATTAGCTATTGGTTAGGTCTTACAGGCGGCGATCTAAGTCGGGGCTGTGGGAGAGCCACTTAGAAAGCACAAGTTATATTCTACTATAACCAGGCTGCATGTGCAAGCAAAATTCACCGATATTAAAGCAACTATTCCGGGTATTCCACATGCCACAACATAAGGCCATGCGCCATGGCCGTCGGACCTGCTTTCGTCCGGTCGCAAGCCGCTAATATAGCGGGAATATCGCTTGCCGACATTTTCCCTTCCCCGATCCAGATCGCCGTACCTGCAATGATCCGCACCATGTTATACAGAAAACCATTACCGGTGACAAATAGGTCAAGCCCGTCTTGATTCTGTACGATGGACGCCTCGTAGATCGTACGAACGTGACTGAGCTGCGTCGATTGCGGTGATGCGAACGACGTAAAGTCATGCTCGCCTACAAGCGCGGCAAGTCCCTCTCGCATAGCCGCCACGTCCAGAGGGGCATGATGATGAAACCGGTAATGGCGCGTGAACACATTCGGAAATTTGTTTGTATCGATAGCATACCGGTATGTCTTACGCTTGGCAGAAAACCGCGCATGGAAATCTTCCGGCACTTCTTCCGCGCATTGGATCACGATATCATCCGGCAGCCTGGCATTCAATGCAATCGCCCAACGGTCGATCGGGATTCGCGATTCCGTGTGAAAATTGAATACTTGCGCCCTTGCATGGACGCCAGCATCCGTTCTCCCGGATCCATGAATCCGGATCTCCTCGCCCGTCAACATGCGGATTCCGGCTTCCAGTTGGTCTTGAATCGTATTTCCGCTCGGCTGCGTTTGAAAGCCATGATACTGCGTTCCGTCATAGGCTACGGTCATTCTGACGTTTTTCATCCTGCCCCTCCTTTCCGATTCATCGGCTTACCGCGTTGGCAACAAAAAAAGGTGGCCGCAAGGTCCACCCTTTCTCATTTACGCACGATCCACCAGTTCCAAATATACCATAGGCGCAGCGTCGCCACGGCGTGGTCCCAGCTTCAGAATCCGCGTGTATCCGCCCGCACGTTCCGAGTAACGGGTGGCCAGTTCGGAGAACAGCTTTTGGATTGCGTCTTGCTCACCGTTGATCGACTCGCGACGAACGAAAGCTGCTACTTGACGACGAGCGTGAAGATCGCCACGCTTTGCCAGCGTGATCAGTTTCTCCGCGATTGGACGAAGTTCTTTTGCTTTCGCTTCCGTCGTTTGGATGCGCTCATACAGGAACAAGTCGGTGACGAGGTCGCGGAACAGTGCTTTACGCGAACTAGCGTCACGGCTCAACTTAGAATATGCCATCGATTTTCCCCTCCTTCTAAAGATTTGCACGCGCAAATCTCACATCGCAGGCTGAACGCCCGCGTTCTAGTCATACGTGGTGCTATTCTTCCATGCGAAGGCCAAGACCGAGTTCTTCGAGCTTCTCTTGAACTTCCTCGAGCGACTTGCGACCAAGGTTACGTACCTTCATCATGTCCTCTTCGGTTTTCGTGATGAGCTCTTGAACGGTATTGATGCCCGCGCGTTTCAAACAGTTGTACGAACGGACCGAAAGATCCAGTTCCTCGATCGTCATCTCGAGGACTTTCTCTTTCTTGTCTTCTTCCTTCTCCACCATGATTTCGGCGTCTTTCGCCTCGTCGGTCAGACCAACGAACAGGTCGAGATGTTCGGTAAGAATTTTCGCCCCGAGGCTAACAGCCTCTTCCGGCCGAATGCTGCCGTCGGTCCATACTTCAAGCGTAAGCTTGTCGTAGTTGGTCACTTGACCAACACGGGTATTTTCGACGCTGTAGTTCACGCGCGTAATCGGTGTATAGATCGAGTCGATCGGAATGACACCGATCGGTTGATCTTCCCGCTTGTTGCGGACCGATTGTACGTACCCACGTCCTC
Source organism: Paenibacillus xanthanilyticus (assembly GCF_042682185.1). Lineage (NCBI taxonomy): Bacteria > Bacillati > Bacillota > Bacilli > Caryophanales > Paenibacillaceae > Paenibacillus > Paenibacillus xanthanilyticus. Next base: position 2,227,313 of record NZ_JBHUHA010000002.1, read on the forward strand.
TATTGGCGAAAACCCGCGCATGGAGCCGAGCACCGGAGGCCAAGGTTGCGATATGAAGATCAGGGTTCAAGATCTCGACATCACTGTCGGCCCGAATATCCCCCGCCGTTACGTTACCTTCGCCTTCAGCGTCAATCTCCAGAACCTTCTCCTCATCAGAGTGGATCTTGAGCGATAGACTCTTCAGGTTGAGAATGATTTCAGTAACGTCCTCAAACACACCAGGAACCGTCGAGAATTCATGCAGTACACCGTCGATTTGAACCGAGGTGACAGCTGCACCAGGCAGCGACGACAACAGGATTCGGCGCAGCGAGTTCCCGAGCGTCGTGCCGTATCCGCGCTCCAGCGGTTCGACAACGAAACGTCCGTACGTGCCATCCTCGCTCAGCTCTACGGTTTCGATTTTCGGCTTTTCGATCTCAATCACTTATATACCCTCCTTCAAAACGTCGCTCCGTTACCATGGTCGCTTTGTCGTAAATCATGTAGTATGGCAAACCTTCACAACCATTATTCACAAGTTGCAGGAATTTGATACCACATGAAAGCAGACTATACGCGACGACGTTTCGGCGGACGGCATCCGTTATGCGGAACTGGCGTGACGTCTTTAATGAGGTTAACTTCGAGACCTGCTGCTTGAAGCGAACGGATTGCTGCTTCACGGCCAGCGCCCGGACCTTTAACCATGACTTCTACCGCTTTCATGCCATGCTCCATTGCCGCTTTCGCTGCGGATTCAGCAGCCATTTGGGCCGCGAATGGCGTGCTCTTACGGGAACCTTTGAAACCAAGGTTGCCGGAGCTTGCCCAGGAGATCGCATTACCGTGCGGATCCGTGATCGTGACGATCGTATTGTTGAACGTCGAACGGATGTGCGCGACGCCCGACTCAATATTTTTGCGGTCGCGACGTTTGGTACGAACCACTTTTTTCGGTTTTGCCATTTCAGTTATCCCCCCTTATTACTTCTTCTTGTTCGCTACAGTCCGGCGAGGACCTTTACGCGTACGAGCATTGGTTTTCGTGCGTTGACCACGAACAGGCAGGCCACGGCGATGGCGAACGCCACGGTAGCAGCCGATCTCGATCAAACGTTTGATGTTCAGGGAAATTTCGCGACGCAGGTCGCCTTCCACTTTAACGGACTTGTCGATCGTTTCGCGAAGTTTGCTTACTTCGTCTTCCGTCAGATCGCGAACGCGCGTGCTCTCGTTGATTCCTGTTTCGCTCAGGATCCGTTGAGCAGTCGTGTTGCCGATACCGAAGATATACGTCAAAGCGATGACTACGCGTTTGTCACGCGGTAAGTCTACACCAGCAATACGTGCCATGTACAGTTATCCCTCCCTTATCCTTGTTTTTGTTTATGTTTCGGATTTTCACAAATCACCATAACATTGCCTTTGCGACGAATGACTTTGCATTTTTCGCAGATTGGCTTGACCGATGGTCTAACCTTCATTGTGATTACCTCCCGAGTTCTTCGTCAGAAGACCCGCTCTTAGAAGGTCTACTTCCGATAGGTAATTCGTCCTCTGGACAAATCGTATGGCGACAGCTGAATAACAACCTTATCTCCGGTCAAAATGCGGATGAAGTGCATTCTGAGCTTGCCCGATACATGGGCGAGAATTTGGTGTCCGTTCTCCAGCTCCACCTTAAACATAGCGTTGGGTAGCGGCTCGACGACCGTACCTTCGACTTCGATCACGTCTTCCTTGGCCACAGTCATTCTCCTTTCCCTTGCGCATACTTCTGAATTGCGTAACGCAGCTTGGCGTTGGTCACACGACCGGTTTCCCGCATACTGTCCGCAACTTCCACGCTGACGACCGGCTGCATCAGAAGATGCATCACGTTCTTCTTTTTCGGCCCATCAAAGCGCCGCTTTGCGCCATCGGCAACAAGAACGAACCGTTCATCGACGATACCGACGATGACGGCATAACCGCCTTCGTCTTTCCCGCTTGTCACCTTGACGATCCGGCCAATCTCTGGCACGTGTTCAGTTCCACTCACTCTGCTTGCTCCCGCCCTAGCGTCAAAATTTCGCAGCCATCCGCCGTAACAGCTACTGTATGCTCGAAATGCGCACACCAAGAACCATCCTGCGTAACAACTGTCCAATTATCTTCCAAGGTTCGTACGTACCGTTCGCCAATGTTGACCATCGGCTCGATCGCCAACACCATGCCTGGCTTCAGGCGCGGGCCGCGATCCGGCGTACCGTAGTTCGGAATTTGCGGCTCCTCATGGAGGCTTGCGCCAATGCCATGACCGACATACTCGCGAACGACCGAGAAACCAGCAGATTCAATGACGTTCTGAATCGCGTGCGAAACCGTAAACAGCCGGACATCCGGCTTGACAAGCTCGAGTCCTGCATAAAGCGACCGTTCCGTCACTTCCAGCAAGCGCCGATTCTCTTCACTAATATCGCCGACCCCGTAAGTCCAGGCGGAATCGCCGTGGTAGCCTTCGTACTGCGCGCCGATATCAATGCTGATGATGTCGCCATCGTTTAGCTTGCGCGGTCCAGGAATGCCGTGAACCAGCTCTTCATTAACAGAAGCGCAAATACTTCCAGGGAATTGATTGTAACCTTTGAAAGAAGGCGTTGCGCCTTGGCTGCGAATGTACGCTTCCGCGATCCCATCGAGCTCCAGCGTCGTAATGCCCGGCCGAATCGCTTGTTTCAGCAAACGATGCGTATCCGCGACAATACGTCCAGCTTCCCTCATATAACGCAATTCCGCATCGGACTTGCAAATGATCATTCGGCAGATCCTCGCAAGCAGCTTACGATTTCTGCAGTAACATCATCGATTTCTTTCTCGCCGTCTACTTCGCGAAGCGTTCCTTTGCCCGAGTAGTAGTCGAGCAGCGGTGCCGTCTTCGAGATGTATTCGTCAAGACGCGTTCCAACTTTGGCTTCCGTATCGTCTGACCGCTGATACAGCTCGCCGCCGCATTTATCGCATACGCCTTCTTGTTTCGGCGGGTTGAACATTACGTGGTAAGTTGCGCCACAGGATTTGCAAATGCGACGACCGGTCAGACGCGCAAGCAGCAGACCGCGATCAACTTTCAAGTTCACGACATGGTCAATGCTGCGCCCCATCTCGGCCAGCATTCCGTCCAGCGCTTCCGCTTGTTGCAGCGTACGAGGGAATCCGTCGAGCAAAAAGCCGTTGTTGCAGTCTTCCACCAGAAGACGGTCGCGAACGATGCCGTTCGTTATCTCGTCTGGCACGAGCAAGCCCTGATCAACAAACTCTTTTGCTTTTTGGCCAAGCGGTGTTCCTTGTTTCATTGCCAAGCGAAAAGCATCACCGGTCGAAATATGCGGTACGTTAAACGTATCGACGATCCGCTCGGCCTGCGTGCCTTTACCTGCGCCCGGAGGACCCATGAATAAGATGTTCATTAGCGCCTTCCTCGCTTTACGCCAATAGGCCGCAGAAGGGTTCCGACACAACGACGAAGCGCGCGCGGAAGCCCGAATCCGAACCTATCGTTATTTATTGATAAACCCTTTGTAGTGGCGTTTGATCAATTGAGTCTCGATCTGCTTCATCGTGTCGAGCGCGACGCCGATGACGATCAAGAGCGAAGTGCCGCCCAGCTGAATCGACTGGTCAAGACCCGCGATTTTGCCGAAAACAACCGGCGTAATCGAGATAATGGCCAGGAAGATAGCGCCGCTAAGCGTAATCCGGGACATTACGCGGGTAATGTAAGAGGAGGTTGGTTTGCCTGGACGAATGCCCGGGATATAACCGCCATTCTTCTTCATTTGATCCGCCATTTGAACCGGATTGATCTGCACGAAGGTGTAGAAGAACGTAAAACCGATAATCAGTATGATGTAAAGCACCATACCAAGCGGTTTGTCGTACATCATGTGATTGATGATCCAGTCAGCCCAAGACTGTGTCGACCAAAACTGCGCAATCGTAACCGGGAACATGAGAAGCGATACCGCGAAAATGACCGGGATAACGCCTGCTCCGTTTACTTTGAGCGGAATGTGAGTCGATTGACCACCGTACATTTTGCGGCCTACCACGCGCTTCGCATACTGGACCGGAATCTTGCGGATACCTTGTTGAACGAAGATAACGCAGACGATCATCACGACGACCGCGATGACAATCAGGACAAGTTTCAGGATACCCCAGAACAGCTGGTCGCTAGGCAGGTCGGCGATTTGGGTCTGGTAGAGCGTACGGATGTGTCCTGGGATCGCAGCCACGATACCGGCAAAGATGAGGATCGAGATCCCGTTGCCAATGCCGCGCTCCGTAATTTGCTCGCCAAGCCACATAAGAAAAGCCGTGCCCGCCGTCAGGATGATCGCAATGGTCAGATAATCCGTGAACGTCGCACCTGGGATCATTTCTAAACCGTATCGACGGTTAAAGCCAACTGCCGTACCGAAGCCTTGAATCAGACCGAGTACAACAGTGCCATAACGCGTAATTTGCGCAAGCTTGCGTTTTCCGTTTTCTCCTTCTTTCGCCCATTCGGCGAATTTCGGGATGACGTCCATCGACAGCAGCTGTACGATGATCGACGCCGTGATGTACGGCATGATTCCAATCGCGAAGATCGAGAATTGGAAGAGCGCGCCGCCGGAAAACGTATTGAGCAGTCCGAAGAGATCCGTACCGCTGTTACCTGATTCTTTGAATACATCCGTGTTGACGCCCGGAACCGGTATGAAAGAACCGATACGGTAAATCAACAGGATAAACAAAGTGAACAGGATCCGGCTACGGAGATCTTCAACTTTCCAAATGTTGGACACGGTCTTGAACAATTAGATCACCTCGGTTTTACCGCCGGCAGCCTGGATTTTCTCTACCGCAGATTGAGAGAACTTGTTTGCTTTCACCGTAAGCTGTACAGTGATCTCGCCGTTACCCAAAACTTTGATTCCGCTCTGTGGGTTTTTAACGATACCTTGCTCCAGAAGCAGTTCAGGCGTTACTTCCGTTCCTGCTGCGAAGCTGTTCAGCTCTTCGATGTTCACAATCGCATACTCTTTACGGAATGGGTTGTTGAATCCGCGTTTAGGCAAACGACGGTACAACGGGTTTTGACCACCCTCGAATCCTGGACGGACACCGCCACCGGAACGAGCGTTTTGACCTTTATGGCCTTTACCTGCTGTTTTACCGTTGCCGCTACCGATACCGCGACCTTTACGGAAGCCTTCTTTACGCGAACCTTCCGCTGGTTTCAGCTCATGCAATTTCATCGTACGTTGCACCTCCTTCATTTTTACGCCGCAATCTGCCTTAAGGCGTGGGACGCCTTCGGTACAGCTGCATTGTTAGTGCGCTGCTCTCCCATAAAAAAGCATCGCTTCAAGCATCGCTGACGCGATTAATTATGCTTGTACTTCTTCTACTTTAACCAAGTGGCTTACATGGTTCACCATGCCGCGAATGGCCGGGCTGTCATCATGGACAACCGATTGATGAAGCTTGCGAAGGCCAAGCGTGTTGACCGTTGCGCGTTGCTTCTCGTTACGGCCGATCAGGCTGCGAACGAGGGTGATTTGCAGTTTTGCCATCGTATTCCCCTCCTTAACCCCGAAGCTCTTGTACAGTTTTTCCACGCAGTTTAGCAACATCTTCTGCACGCTTGAGGCGGGACAGACCTTCCAGTGTTGCGTTTACCATGTTCATGGAGTTGGAAGAGCCAAGCGATTTCGTAAGAATATCGCCTACACCTGCAAGCTCGAGAACAGCACGAACAGGACCACCCGCAATCACACCGGTACCTTCAGATGCCGGTTTGAGAAGCACGCGTCCTGCGCCGAAATGTCCGAGCACTTGGTGAGGAATCGTGGTGTTAACAAGCGGGATCTGGATCAGGTTTTTCTTCGCATCTTCGATGCCTTTGCGGATCGCTTCAGGAACCTCGCCGGCTTTACCGATGCCTGCGCCGACAGTACCTTTACCGTCGCCGACTACTACAAGCGCGCTGAAGCTGAAACGGCGTCCGCCTTTTACAACTTTCGCTACGCGGTTGATTTGAACTACTTTTTCAGTAAGTTCTAACGCATTCGGATCTATACGCAAGTCGTCTTACCTCCTTAATAAGAAATGTGAATCAGAATTGAAGACCGTTTTCGCGAGCTGCATCAGCGAGCGCTTGGATACGGCCATGGTACAGGTATCCTCCGCGGTCGAATACAACGTGCTCTACGCCTTTAGCTTTCGCACGGTTCGCGATCAGTTCGCCGATTTTGCGAGCTGCTTCCACGTTGCCGCCGTTGCCGATTTCCGTGATCTCTTTGTCGAGCGTCGATGCTGCTGCAATCGTTACGCCTGCCACATCGTCGATCAATTGAGCGTAGATGTGCTTGGAGGAACGGAATACGGACAGACGAGGACGTGCAGCCGTACCGCTGATTTTCTTACGAACACGCAGGTGACGTTTCAAACGAGCTTTGTTTTTATCGCCTTTAGTGATCATTCGAAGACACTCCTTTCTTGTATGGATTATGAAGCTATCCGGTCAAGCGCCCAAAGGGAACGCTTCTTATTTCTTCTTACCAGCTTTACCTTCTTTACGAAGGATGCGCTCGCCTTCATACTTGATACCTTTGCCTTTATACGGCTCTGGTTCGCGTACGGAACGGATTTTTGCAGCCGTTGCGCCAACGAGCTCTTTGTCGATACCTTTAACGATGATTTTCGTGTTCGAAGGAACTTCGAACTCGATTCCGCTTTCCGGCGTGATTTCTACCGGATGGGAGTAACCAACGTTCAGTACGATTTTGTCACCGGACTTACTAGCACGGTAACCAACGCCTACGAGTTCAAGGTTCTTGGAGAAACCATCAGTTACACCAGTCACCATGTTCGCGATTACGCTGCGCGTCGTACCGTGAAGGGAACGATGCAATTTATTGTCGGAAGGACGAACGATGTTGATCACGCTCTCTTCAACAACCACGCTCATGTCTTTGTGGATGTTACGGCTAAGCGTACCTTTCGGTCCTTTAACTGTAATAACGCTGTTGTCCAAGTCGATGTTAACGCCACCTGGTACTTGGATCGGTTTGCGGCCAATACGAGACATTTGTTACACCTCCAATCGTTGTGCAGTCAATTACCAAACGTAGCAGAGAACTTCGCCGCCGGATTTCACTTGGCGAGCTTCTTTGTCGGTCATAACGCCTTGGGACGTAGAAATGATAGCTACTCCCAAACCGCCAAGGACACGAGGAACTTCGTTGCTTTTCGTGTAAACACGCAGGCCCGGTTTGCTGATACGCTTCAGCCCCGTGATTACGCGTTCTTGGTTAGCGCCGTATTTCAGGAAAATACGGATAATCCCTTGCTTGTTATCTTCGATATACTCGGCATCGCGGATAAAGCCCTCGCGCTTCAAGATCTCGGCGATTTGCTTCTTTACTTTCGAAGCCGGCATTTCCACAGTTTCGTGACGGACAACGTTCGCGTTACGAATGCGTGTCAGCATATCTGCGATTGGATCAGACATAACCATTGATTGTACCTCCTTCCCGTACTAGGCTGATTACCAGCTTGCTTTTTTAACGCCAGGGATCTGGCCTTTGTATGCTAATTCACGGAAACAAATCCGGCAAATTTTAAACTTTTGCAAAACGGAATGTGGACGGCCGCAACGCTCGCAGCGCGTGTAAGCACGCACTTTGAATTTAGGGGTACGTTGCTGCTTCACTTTCATCGAAGTTTTTGCCACTTGGTATTACACCTCCTGTGGATTACTTCGCAAACGGCATGCCCAATTGGGTCAGCAGCTCACGAGCTTCTTCGTCCGTTTTTGCCGTCGTGACGATGACGACGTCCATACCGCGTACTTTGTCAACCTTATCGTACTCGATCTCTGGGAAGATCAATTGTTCTTTAAGGCCAAGCGTGTAGTTGCCGCGACCGTCGAACGCTTTCGTCGATACGCCGCGGAAGTCGCGAACGCGTGGAAGCGAAACGTTGAAAAGTTTATCGAGGAAGTAGTACATGCGCTCGCCGCGCAGCGTTACTTTAACCCCGATTGGCATGTTTTCGCGAAGCTTAAAGCCTGCGATCGATTTTTTAGCACGCGTGATGACCGGTTTTTGACCGGAGATCAGACGAAGGTCTTCAACTGCTACGTCAAGTACTTTGGAGTTCGAAACGGCCTCACCAACACCCATGTTGATAACGACTTTCTCAATCTTCGGCACTTGCATAACCGTTGTATAGTTGAACTTCTGCATGAGAGCAGGAGTGATGTCGTTCAGGTAACGCTCTTTCATTCTGATTGCCATCTTAAAGTGGTCCTCCTTTCTTTAAGCGATCAATTAGTCGATGATCTCGCCGGAAGCTTTCGCTACGCGGACTTTTTTGCCGTTCTCGAGCACTTTGTAACCGATACGGGTTACTTTGCCGCTCTTTGGATCAACGTGCATAACGTTCGATACGTGGATCGGTGCTTCTTGCTCGATAATGCCGCCTTGCGGATTCGCTTGGGACGGACGCGAGTGCTTCTTCACCAGATTAACGCCTTCAACGAGTACACGGTTCTCACGTGGATAAGCTGCGATGACGCGGCCTTTTTTGCCTTTGTCTTTACCCGTGATGACGATAACGGTATCGTCTTTTTTCACGTGCAGTTTATTGTTGTGGGATTCCAACACTTTTTTCAAACGTGGCATGAGTTACACCTCCTGCATGCTTGCCTTCAGCAAGCTTAATTCGTGCTATTAGATAACTTCCGGAGCAAGGGATACGATTTTCATGAAGTCGCGATCGCGAAGCTCGCGGGCAACTGGTCCGAAAATACGAGTACCACGTGGGCTCTTATCTTCTTTAACGATTACGGCTGCATTCTCGTCGAACGCAATGTACGAACCGTCTTTACGACGTACTGCACGCTTCGTACGAACGATAACCGCCTTAACTACGTCGCCCTTTTTGACAACGCCGCCTGGTGTTGCTTGTTTGACGGAGCAAACGATCAGATCACCGATATGGCCAACACGACGTCCCGTACCACCCAGTACACGGATACACATCAGTTCCTTCGCACCGGAGTTGTCAGCGACGGCCAAACGCGTAAATGGTTGAATCATTTTAACGTCCTCCTTTCGGGAAAATGCTTACGATCAAGCATCTTAAAGAATTACTGCTTCTTCAACGATTTCGACCAGGCGGAACCGTTTGTCTTTCGAAAGCGGACGAGTTTCCATGATTTTCACCGTGTCACCAATTTTAGCTTGGTTATTCTCGTCATGCGCTTTGAATTTCTTCGTGTACTTAATGCGTTTATGGTACAGATCGTGCTTTTTGTATGTTTCAACAGCAACTACGATCGTTTTGTCCATTTTGTCACTAACTACTTTACCGACCTGAACTTTGCGGGCATTACGTTCGCTCATGTTCTTCCTCCTTCCTTAGGCGGTCACGCTATTATCACTTGAGAATCGGCCCTTAGCTGGTGATTCCAAGTTCTCTTTCACGCAGAACGGTTTTAGCACGAGCAATTTCCTTACGTACGGCGCTGATGCGCTGCGGGTTGTCCAGTTGACCGGTGGCCAATTGAAAACGAAGGTTGAAGAGCTCTTCTTTAAAACCAGCGACTTTTTGTTCGATCTCAGCAGAGGTCAGGTTGCGAAATTCACTAGCTTTCATTTGCTTCACCACCCACTTCTTCGCGTTTCACGAACTTCGTTTTTACCGGCAGTTTGTGAGCAGCAAGACGCATTGCTTCACGTGCGATTTCCTCGGAAACGCCAGCAAGTTCGAACATGATCTTGCCTGGTTTTACGACGGAAACCCACTTCTCCACGTTACCTTTACCGCTACCCATCCGCACTTCGAGAGGCTTTTGAGTGATTGGTTTGTGTGGGAAGATTTTGATCCAAACTTTACCGCCACGACGGATGTAACGTGTCATCGCGATACGAGCGGATTCGATTTGACGGTTCGTGATCCAGCCTGGTTCCATAGCTTGCAGGCCGTATTCGCCGAAGGCTACTTCAGTGCCGCCTTTAGCGCGACCTCTCATGTTACCGCGTTGTTGTTTACGGTGTTTGACGCGTTTTGGTACCAACATGGTTTAGTTGCCTCCTTCCTGGGGAGCTGCTGCTTTCTTCTTCGACGGAAGGATTTCACCGCGATAGATCCATACTTTTACGCCAATGCGGCCGTAAGTCGTATGCGCTTCTGCTGTGCCGTAGTCGATATCTGCGCGCAGCGTATGAAGCGGTACTGTACCTTCGCTGTAACCTTCCGTACGTGCGATCTCCGCACCGCCCAGACGACCGCTGACCGATGTTTTGATCCCTTTTGCACCCGAGCGAATTGTCCGTTGAATCGATTGTTTCATCGCGCGACGGAACGAAATACGACGCTCAAGTTGTTGTGCAATGCTTTCAGCTACGAGAATCGCATCGAGTTCCGGATGTTTGATCTCGGAAATGTTGATGTGAATCTTTTTGCCTTTGGAGATTTTAGCAAGTTCCGTACGAAGATTTTCAACCTCGGAACCGCCTTTACCGATTACCATACCCGGTTTCGCAGTATGAATCGTTACGTTAACGCGGTTAGCTGCACGCTCGATTTCAAAGCGGGATACAGCTGCGTCTTTCAGTTTGTTCTTCAGGTACTCACGGATTTTTACGTCTTCCATGAGCAGATCGCCGAAGTCCTTGCCTGCGTACCATTTGGATTCCCAGTCACGGATAACACCGATACGAAGACCGACGGGATTTACCTTTTGACCCACACGTTTTCCCTCCTTATTTTTCGGATACCACTAGTGTAATGTGGCTAGTTCTTTTGTTGATCCGGCTAGCACGACCCATAGCGCGCGGACGGAAACGTTTCATCGTAGGACCTTGGTTAACGAACACTTGCTCGACAACCAATTTGTTCGCGTCCAGCTGGTGGTTGTGCTCAGCGTTAGCGATTGCGGAGTTCAGCAGCTTCTCAACGATTGGGGAAGCAGCTTTCGGCGTGTGACGCAGAATTGCGATCGCTTCGCCTACTTTCTTGCCGCGAATCAAGTCAACAACGAGTTGGGCTTTGCGCGGTGCAATGCGAACGTTGTTAGCATGCGCTTTAGCTTGTGACATGGTAGGACCTCCTCTCGTTCATCAAAACTTAAGTAGAGGGCTGCCGATTAACGACGGCCCGTTTTCTTGTCGTCGTTGCCGTGGCCTTTGTACGAACGCGTTGGCGCGAACTCACCGAGTTTGTGGCCAACCATATCTTCCGTCACATAAACCGGCACGTGTTTACGGCCATCATAAACCGCGAACGTGTGTCCGATGAATTGCGGGAAAATCGTCGAACGACGGGACCAAGTCTTCACAACAACTTTCTTGTTTGTTTCGTTGAGAACCTCAACTTTTTTGAGCAGGTAGCCGTCGATAAACGGACCTTTCTTCAAACTGCGACCCATGGTTTGTCCTCCCTTCAAGAGACGATTGCGTAACCTGCGTCACGCGGCAGCTTCAAAGCAATGATTACTTCGTGCGACGACGAATAATGTATTGGCTCGATGCTTTTTTCTTCTTGCGCGTTTTGTAGCCGAGAGTCGGTTTGCCCCAAGGCGACATAGGCGATTTGCGTCCGATAGGAGCACGGCCTTCACCACCACCGTGTGGGTGATCGTTCGGGTTCATGACGACGCCGCGAACTTCAGGACGTTTGCCCAACCAACGGGAACGGCCGGCTTTACCGATTTTCACGAGCTCGTGATCTTCGTTGCCAACAGAACCGATTGTTGCGCGGCACTTCTTCAGAATGCGACGAACTTCGCCGGAGGAAAGACGGATCGATACGTACTCGGATTCTTTACCAAGAAGCTGAGCTTCCGTACCCGCTGCGCGTACCAGCTGACCACCTTTGCCAGGTTTCAGTTCGATGTTGTGGATTACCGTACCAACCGGAATGTTTTCCAGTGGGAGCGTGTTGCCGATTTTGATGTCAGCGCCTACGCCGGATACGATTTGATCGCCAACTTTCAAACCTTTAGGAGCGATGATGTAGCGCTTCTCGCCATCCACATAGTGGATCAGCGCGATGTTGGACGTACGGTTCGGATCGTATTCGATCGTCGCGACGTTACCTACGATACCGTCCTTGTTACGTTTGAAGTCGATAATCCGATATTTACGTTTGTGGCCGCCACCATGATGGCGAACCGTAATTTTGCCTTGGTTATTGCGACCTGCTTTTTTGAAAAGCGGCGCAAGAAGCGATTTCTCCGGTGTGCTTGTCGTGATCTCTTCGAACGTCGAGACGGACATTGCACGGCGGGCCGGGGAAGTCGGTTTATACTTCTTAACTGGCACTTCGATTCCCTCCTTACCGTTGTCTTAAGGGACCAGGCGGCCGATGCGCTAACGCGCTCCGCCTAATTCCTTATACCGATTCAAAAAACTCAAGCTCGTTGCTGTCCGCGGACAGTTGAACGATCGCTTTTTTCCATTCGGATGTATATCCGCTGTGGCGGCCATAACGCTTCGGTTTAGCCGGCATACGCAGCGTGTTAACGCTCGAGACTTTTACTTTGAAGATTTGTTGAACGGCTTCTTTGATTTCCGTTTTGTTCGCACGGATATCCACTTCGAAGACGTAACGCTTATTCGCCATAAAGTCGCTTGTTTGCTCCGTAATAATCGGGCGCTTGATAATATCGCGTGGATCCTTCATTACGCAAGCACCTCCTGTACTTTCGCTACAGCCTCTTTAGTGATGATGAGCTTATCGTGAACCAGTACGTCCAGAACATTAATGCCGTCAGCTGCTACAAACTTAACACCCGGGATGTTGCGTGCGGACAATGCTACGTTATCTTCGTAGTTAGCCGTTACAACAAGCGCCTTGCGTGCAACTTTCAGGTTGTTCAGGATGGCTGCGAATTCTTTCGTCTTCGGCGAAGCCAGCGTAAGTTGATCCAAAACGATGATGTCGTTCGCAATCACTTTGGAAGAGAGAGCGGATTTAATCGCCAGACGGCGAACTTTCTTAGGAAGCTTGAAGCCGTAAGTACGTGGCACCGGGCCAAATACAGTACCGCCGCCAACCCATTGCGGCGAACGAATGCTACCTTGACGTGCACGACCCGTACCTTTTTGTTTCCAAGGTTTACGGCCGCCGCCACGAACTTCGGAGCGCCCTTTCGTCTTATGTGTCCCTTGACGTTCAGCAGCTTGCTGAAGCAGAACCGCGCTGTGCAGAACGTGTACGTTCGGTTGAATTCCGAATACGCCTTCTGCCAGCTCGAGCTCGCCCACCTTAGAGCCGCTCACATTCAATACTTCTACTGTTGGCATTGCTAGTTCCTCCTTTCTTCAGAACGATTATTTCTTCACCGTGATTTTCACTTTAACCAAGCTGTTTTTCGCGCCTGGTACGGAACCTTTTACGAGCAGTACGTTACGCTCAGCGTCAACGCGTACAACTTGCAGGTTCTGAATTGTAACTGTTTCGTGACCCATGTGGCCTGGAAGATGTTTGCCTTTAGGAACGCGGTTCGCTTGAATCGAACCCATCGAACCCGGACCACGGTGGTAACGCGAGCCGTGCGCCATAGGACCGCGGCTTTGACCCCAACGTTTGATGTTACCTTGGAAGCCTTTACCTTTGGATACTGCCGTTACGTCAACAAATTCGCCCTCTGCGAACAGGTCAGCCTTGATCACTTGGCCAACTTCATACTCACCGAGATTAATTCCGCGAATTTCGCGAACGTAGCGCTTAGGAGCCGTACCAGCCTTTTTCGCATGGCCGATAGCCGGTTTTGTTGCATTCTTCTCTTTCTTATCGGAGAAGCCGAGTTGGATCGCTTCGTAGCCATCGTTCTCTTGGTCTTTCTTTTGCAGGACGACGTTCGGGCCAGCTTCGATTACCGTTACCGGGATTACGTTGCCTTCAGGCGTAAACACTTGCGTCATGCCGAGTTTTTTCCCTAAGATACCTTTCATGTTGACACCTCTTTTCTTATCCTGTTTCCGTTATGCTTTACAGCTTAATTTCGATATCTACACCGGATGGCAGATCGAGACGCATCAGTGCATCAACCGTTTGCGGCGTTGGGTTAACAATATCGATCAGACGCTTGTGTGTGCGCATTTCGAATTGTTCCCGAGAATCCTTGTACTTGTGTACCGCACGCAGAATGGTGATGATTTGCTTCTCAGTCGGAAGCGGAATCGGACCCGACACGCCTGCACCGGAACGTTTCGCAGTTTCCACAATTTTCTCTGCGGATTGATCAAGAATTCTGTGATCGTATGCTTTCAAGCGAATACGAATCTTTTGCTTTGCCATTGTAGTTCCCTCCTTCTATCGCCCAATTTAGTATCGGACATACTCCGTGAGAAAAACTCGACACGCTCCTCATGGCAAAGGAGCCGGGTGTGTCAACAACCTCTCACATCATCGCAACGTCACAGACCAACAGAAAATATTATATCTAATCTCTAGGGCAAATGCAACAAAAATGTTGGGCTGCCGTGTATTTTCTGACCTTTACGGGCTATGATGGTTTGTCGTCCTTTGCTGTCCTTAAAAAGGGGTAAGTTCTCCTTCTATTCTCATAGAAGAAACTCACATTTAACCATCATACCATTGTTGACCTCAACTGCGCTAGCTAAACGTCCCTTCCTTTGTTTTCCACATAAAAAGACCCTCACCGAAGTGAGGGCCTCCTCAATAGCAGCCTAAGCTGCTATTGCTTATTTTTGGATCGTTGCTACTGCGCCAGCGCCTACAGTACGGCCGCCTTCGCGGATTGCGAAGCGAGTACCTTCTTCGATCGCGATTGGCGAGATCATTTCTACCGTTACTGTGATGTTGTCGCCTGGCATAACCATCTCTGTGCCTTCTGGCAGGTTGATGATGCCCGTAACGTCAGTTGTACGGAAGTAGAACTGTGGACGGTAGCCTGTGAAGAAAGGCTTGTGACGGCCACCCTCTTCTTTTGTCAGAACGTAGATTTGAGCCGTGAAGTTCGTGTGTGGTTTAACGGAGTTTGGCTTAGCCAAAACTTGACCACGCTCGATGTCTTTACGGTCAACGCCACGAAGCAGTGCGCCGATGTTGTCGCCAGCTTGAGCGGAGTCAAGCAGTTTACGGAACATCTCAACGCCCGTACATACGGATTTACGAGTTTCTTCAGCCAGACCAACGATTTCTACCTCGTCGCCGACTTTAACCACACCACGCTCAACGCGGCCAGTTGCTACCGTACCACGGCCAGTGATCGTGAATACGTCCTCGACAGGCATAAGGAAAGGCTTGTCAACGTCACGCTCTGGAGTTGGGATGTACGTGTCAACTTGCTCGAACAGTTCAACGATTTTGTCAGCCCAAGGACCATCTGGGTTTTGCAGCGCTTCACGAGCTGCACCACGGATGATTGGCGTGTCGTCGCCTGGGAACTCATACTCGTTAAGAAGGTCGCGAACTTCCATCTCAACCAGCTCGAGGAGCTCTTCGTCTTCAACCATGTCGCATTTGTTCAGGAATACGACGATGTAAGGTACGCCTACTTGGCGGGAGAGCAGGATGTGCTCGCGCGTTTGTGGCATTGGACCGTCAGCTGCGGATACAACGAGGATCGCGCCGTCCATTTGTGCTGCGCCGGTGATCATGTTTTTAACATAGTCGGCGTGGCCTGGGCAGTCAACGTGAGCATAGTGACGGTTAGGCGTCTCGTACTCAACGTGTGCTGTGGAGATCGTGATACCGCGCTCGCGCTCTTCTGGCGCTTTGTCGATTTGGTCGAATGCGATTGCTGCACCGCCGTATTTCTTGGAAAGAACCGTCGTGATGGCAGCAGTCAGAGTTGTTTTACCATGGTCGACGTGACCGATAGTACCGATGTTAACGTGCGGTTTATTACGTTCAAATTTAGCCTTAGCCATTGAACTGTTTCCTCCTTAATAAAACGGAATTGTTTTATATGTTTAGCGGTCGGAGTCGGCTGCCGGTTAAGGTCAGTCCACCTTCCGACCAAAGGACAACTTATGATACGGCTAGTCTAAGTCGCTACGCTTACGCGTTGCCTTTGGACTTGCTGATGATCTCTTCGGAGATCGAACGTGGTACTTCTTCATAGTGCGAAAGCTCCATGGAGAATACGCCACGGCCTTGCGTACCGGAACGAAGCGTCGTCGAGTAACCGAACATCTCGGCAAGAGGTACCTTAGCACGAACGATCAACGAACCATGCTTTGTATCCGAGCCTTCGATGCGGCCACGACGGGAGCTAAGCATACCCATTACGTCGCCCATATACTCTTCTGGAACGCTAACTTCAACTTTCATGATTGGCTCAAGCAGTACAGGAGCACATTTGTCCTTTGCTGCTTTAAGCGCCATCGAACCTGCGATTTTGAACGCCATCTCCGAGGAGTCAACGTCATGGTAGGAACCGTCGAATACCGTTGCTTTGATGTCAACGAGCGGGAATCCTGCAAGGACGCCGTTCTTCATCGACTCTTCAATACCAGCTTGGATTGGAGCAATGTATTCACGTGGAATCGAACCACCAACGACTTTGTTCTCGAATTTGAAGCCTTCGCCAGCCTCGAGTGGCTCGAACTCAACCCAACAGTGACCAAACTGGCCACGGCCGCCGGATTGGCGAACGAACTTACCTTCGACTTTCGCAGCCTGTTTAAACGTCTCACGGTAAGCAACTTGCGGTTTACCGACGTTTGTTTCGACTTTGAATTCGCGAAGCATGCGGTCAACGAGGATTTCCAAGTGGAGCTCGCCCATGCCTGCAATGATCGTCTGGCCAGTCTCTTCGTCCGTGTGCGCACGGAATGTCGGATCCTCTTCAGACAGTTTTTGCAGCGCGATACCCATTTTGTCCTGGTCAGCTTTCGTCTTAGGCTCTACCGCGAGCTGGATAACCGGCTCAGGGAAGTTCATGGACTCAAGGATAACCGGGTTTTTCTCGTCGCAAAGCGTGTCGCCCGTCGTTGTATCTTTCAGGCCTACGGCAGCTGCGATATCACCGGAGTAAACATCGCTGATCTCTTGACGGCTGTTCGCGTGCATCTGAAGGATACGACCGATACGCTCGCGCTTGCCTTTCGTCGAGTTCAATACGTACGAACCGGAGCTCAAGACGCCGGAATACACGCGGAAGAACGTCAACTTACCGACAAACGGGTCAGTCATGATTTTGAACGCCAGCGCCGAGAACGGTTGATCGTCTGCCGATTTGCGCGTCGTCTCCGTGCCATCTTCAAGGGTACCCTTGATATCTGGAACGTCGATTGGTGCCGGCAGGTAATCTACAACCGCGTCGAGCATAAGCTGAACGCCTTTGTTGCGGTACGAGGAGCCTGCAACAACTGGGAAGATCTTAACTTCAACTACGCCTTTGCGCAGTGCAGCTTTGATTTCTGGAATCGTGATTTCTTCACCTTCCAGGTATTTCATCATCAGCTCTTCATCCAGTTCTGCAACTTTCTCTACCAATTCCAAACGGAGTTCTTCGACTTTGTCAGCCAGATCCGCAGGAATTTCGCCTTTAACCGGGTCTTTGCCCAGATCGTCTTTGTACACGTAAGCAACACGTTCAACGATGTCGATTACGCCTACGAATTCGTTCTCAGCACCGATAGGCAGTTGGATTGCGACAGCATTCGCTTGCAGACGCTCGCGCATGTCTTTTACGACATTCAGGAAGTCTGCACCGATGATGTCCATTTTGTTGACGTATGCGATCCGTGGAACGCCGTAGCGATCCGCTTGACGCCATACGGTTTCGGACTGAGGCTCAACGCCTTCTTTTGCACTGAAAACCCCTACAGCCCCGTCCAATACACGCAGGGAACGTTCAACTTCAACGGTGAAGTCAACGTGCCCCGGGGTGTCGATGATATTGATGCGGTGACCCTTCCATTGAGCAGTCGTCGCGGCAGACGTAATCGTGATGCCGCGCTCTTGTTCCTGCTCCATCCAGTCCATCGTCGCTGCACCTTCGTGCACCTCGCCGATTTTGTGGGTACGGCCTGTGTAGAACAGGATCCGCTCGGTCGTAGTCGTTTTACCAGCATCGATATGCGCCATGATCCCGATATTACGTGTATCTTTCAAGGAGAACTCTCTTGCCATGATCTCGTCTCCTTTCGATTATGCGAATCATAAGCAAGATACGCTCACGCTAAGCGGCGTATCCTGTCTCGATCCTACCAGCGGTAGTGAGCGAATGCTCTGTTCGCGTCCGCCATTTTGTGCGTGTCTTCGCGCTTCTTCACGGATGCGCCGGTGTTGTTCGATGCATCGATGATTTCAGCTGCCAGACGCTCTACCATTGTTTTCTCGCCGCGGTTACGCGAGTAGTTCACGAGCCAACGGAGACCAAGAGTAGTACGACGTTCTGGTTTTACTTCAACCGGTACCTGGTAGTTCGAACCGCCGACACGGCGGGCTTTAACTTCCAGAACTGGCATGATGTTTTTGATCGCTGTTTCAAATACTTCCATCGGATCTTTACCCGTGCGCTCGTTAATCAGGGTGAACGCATCGTACAGGATCGTTTGGGCAACGCCGCGCTTGCCGTCGATCATGATACGGTTGATCAAACGAGTTACGAGTTTGCTATTGTACAGCGGATCCGGCAGAACGTCACGTTTAGGTACTGGACCTTTGCGTGGCATGAGGGTGCCCCCCTTTCTCAATTATTCACTTCGTTCGGTATTGCGATACCCCATGGGGGTCATATCTTACTTCTTAACTTTAGGACGCTTCGTACCGTATTTGGAACGAGCTTGTTTCCGGTTGTTTACGCCTGCAGTATCGAGCGCACCGCGAACGATATGGTAACGTACACCCGGAAGGTCCTTAACGCGGCCACCGCGGATCAGTACAACGCTGTGTTCTTGCAGGTTGTGTCCGATACCTGGGATGTAAGCCGTAACCTCAACGCGGTTCGTCAGACGAACACGAGCGTATTTCCGCAATGCGGAGTTCGGTTTTTTCGGCGTCATCGTACCTACACGTGTGCAAACACCGCGTTTTTGCGGAGCGCTGATGTCGGTAGCTTCCCGTTTCAGTGCGTTAAATCCTCTTTGCAATGCCGGCGATTTCGATTTCACTACTTTCGCTTGACGGCCTTTGCGTACCAGCTGGTTAATTGTTGGCATGCTGCCACCTCCTTCCCATAATTAAAACAAGAAAAACTTCGGCTTTATTTTAAGCCCACAGACCCAGGCGGTTCATAAAGAAGCAAACGAAAGTTTCTACCAGACTCTCACCCAGTAAAAACGAAAGTTCTTTATTCGATTTCCGGTATTACAGCCGCCATAGCAGCCCCGACTTCAATGCCACAGGTTTCCCCGAGACCTTTCATCGTATCGACCCAGGTAATCGGCACACCCGCCGTTTCGCAAAGTCGGACAATGCTGTCCTTCATTCGTGGATCCGCGTCTTGCGCAACGTAGACTTCGATAGCCTTGCGCTGCTCGACCATCTTCGTCGTCTGTTTACTGCCAATGATATATTGCATGCGGTCCCTTCCTTCCAATCCTCTCGATACCAGCTAAGGCGACGATTATACGGTTGGTTGCTCTTACAGGGGTCATGCAAAATGGCACACTACGACATATTAGCATTACGCCCAGTCGTATGTCAAGCTTGTTCAGATATATTATTCTTTCAAGCCTGTTTTGCAATCGCTAGCGTTACGAATGACAGGCCAAAGAGCGGCCGGACGGACTGGATCTCATGTGCGGCCGGCACGCTCTTCCTGTCAATTCAGTTCCCTTAAGTTAAACAGCTATGCTTAAGACTCAACCGAAACCGCTTCGGTCTCCAGCGTGTCGTCCAAACCTTCTGTCTCGTCTTCCATGCCAGCAAACCGGATACTGCGATAACGGTTCATGCCCGTACCTGCAGGAATCAGTTTACCGATGATGACGTTCTCTTTCAAGCCGAGAAGTTGGTCAACCTTGCCTTTGATCGCCGCGTCCGTAAGTACGCGAGTCGTCTCTTGGAAGGAAGCCGCGGACAAGAAGGAGTCGGTCTCCAGCGACGCTTTGGTGATACCGAGCAGTACCGGCTTAGCAACAGCCGGCTCCTGGCCGGACAGGATCGCATCACGGTTAGCCGATTCGTATTCGTGCATGTCGACGAAAGAGCCCGGCAGAAGCGGCGTATCGCCCGCATCAACGATGCGGATTTTGCGAAGCATCTGCTTGATCATGACTTCGACGTGCTTGTCGTTGATTTCTACGCCTTGGTTCCGGTAAACGCGCTGAACCTCTTGAAGGATATAGTTCTGCACGCCGCGGATGCCTTTGATGCGCAGCATTTCTTTCGGATCGATCGAACCGTCCGTCAGCTCGTCACCAGCTTCTAGGTGCTGACCTTTGACGACGCGAATTCGGGAACCGTAGGTGACCGCATAGACTTTGCTCTCCGCTTCGCCTTGCACTTCGATCTCGCGACGGTCCTTCGCTTCACGGATGTCTTTGACGACGCCGTCAAACTCGGTAATGATCGCTTGACCTTTCGGGTTACGGGCTTCGAAAAGCTCTTGGATACGCGGCAAACCTTGCGTGATATCGTCGCCGGCAACGCCGCCGGTATGGAATGTACGCATCGTGAGCTGGGTTCCCGGCTCGCCGATCGATTGCGCCGCGATGATGCCGACCGCTTCACCGATCTCGACGAATTTGCCGGTTGCCAAGTTGCGGCCGTAGCACTTCTTACATACGCCATGACGCGCGCGGCAGCTGAGTACCGAACGGATTTGAAGACGCTCGATACCTGCGGCGATAATCGCTTCCGCTTTGTTGGAATCGATCAATTCGCTGCGGCTAACGATAACTTCGCCCGTCTGCGGATGACGAACCGTCTCGAACGAGTAACGACCTTCGATACGGTCATACAGATCCTCAATGACTTCTTTGCCGTCTTGAATGCGGCTAACCGCGAAGCCTTTGTCGGTGCCGCAATCGTCTTCGCGCACGATAACATCCTGCGCGACGTCGACGAGACGACGGGTCAAGTAACCCGAGTCCGCGGTACGAAGCGCCGTATCGGCGAGACCTTTACGGGCACCGTGCGTGGAGATGTAGTACTCCAAGACCGTCAGACCTTCGCGGAAGTTCGATTTGATTGGCAACTCGATAATCCGACCGGATGGGTTGGCCATGAGGCCCCGCATGCCGCCGAGCTGCGTAATCTGCGATTTGTTACCCCGCGCTTTGGAGTCAACCATGAGCATGATGGAGTTGTAGCGGTCCATCGATTTCATGAGGATATCCGTAATGCGGTCCTTCGTTTGACCCCAGATGCCGATAACGCGGTCGTAGCGTTCTTCGTTCGTAATCAGACCACGGCGGTACTGGTTCGTGACGACTTTGACCTTCTCTTCAGATTCTTTGAGAACCTCGAATTTCTCTGGCGGTACGATAACGTCGGAGACGGCGATCGTAATCCCCGCACGCGTCGAATACGTAAAGCCGAGTTGCTTGATCCGGTCAAGAGTTACAGCCGTAAGCGTCGTGTGGTAAATACGGAAGACTTCGGCAATGATGTTGCCCAGGTAGTCCTTACCCACTGCAGGCGCGATTGGCAGGTCGTTCATGAACTTCTGCAGATCGGTACCTTTTTCGTACACGAAATATTTGTCCGGCGTACCGTGAAGCAGGTTAAACTTGGTCGCTTCGTTAATATACGGGAAGGTATCCGGGTAAATTTCATTGAAAATGATCTTACCGACCGTCGTGCTGATCAGCGAGCTCTGCTGTTGCTCCGTAAATGTCTGCTTCTTCAGCACGCGCACCGGTACGAATACGCGAGCATGCAGCGATACGATACCACGCTGGTAAGCGGAAATCGCCTCGTTGACGGTCGCAAACACGGAACCGCTGCCTTTGGCTTCCTTGTTGTCCATCGTCAGATAGTAGCTGCCGAGAACCATATCCTGAGACGGCGTTACGACAGGCTTACCGTCTTTCGGGTTCAAGATATTGCCGGAGGCGAGCATAAGCAGACGGGCTTCCGCTTGCGCTTCGGCGGACAAAGGAACGTGAACGGCCATCTGGTCACCGTCGAAGTCGGCGTTGTAAGCCGTACAGACGAGCGGGTGAAGCTTGATCGCGCGCCCTTCGACCAGAATCGGTTCGAACGCCTGGATGCCGAGACGGTGAAGCGTAGGGGCACGGTTAAGTAGAACTGGGTGTTCTTTAATGACTTCTTCAAGAACGTCCCATACTTCCGCGCTGACACGTTCAACCTTGCGCTTAGCGCTCTTGATGTTGTGCGCCAGCCCTTTGTTGACCAGCTCTTTCATGACGAACGGCTTGAACAGCTCAAGCGCCATTTCTTTCGGAAGACCGCATTGGTACATCTTCAAGCTTGGTCCGACGACGATAACGGAACGGCCGGAATAGTCAACGCGCTTACCGAGCAAGTTCTGACGGAAACGGCCTTGCTTACCCTTCAGCATGTGGCTGAGGGATTTGAGCGGACGGTTACCCGGACCTGTGACCGGACGGCCGCGACGACCATTGTCGATCAAAGCGTCGACAGCTTCTTGGAGCATCCGCTTCTCGTTCTGCACAATGATGTCAGGCGCGCCCAGATCGAGCAGACGCTTCAAACGGTTGTTGCGATTGATGACGCGGCGGTACAGGTCGTTCAAGTCGGACGTTGCGAAACGGCCGCCATCCAGCTGCACCATTGGGCGAAGCTCCGGCGGAATGACCGGCAGCACGTCGAGAATCATCCATTCCGGCATGTTACCGGAGTTGCGGAATGCCTCGATGACTTCCAGACGCTTGATCGCACGGTTACGACGCTGGCCTTGCGCGGTACGAAGATCTTCTTTGAGCGTCTCCAGTTCGCGTTCAACGTCGATGTCTTGAAGAAGCTTCTTGACGGCTTCCGCACCCATGCCAGCTTGGAACCCGTAGCCGTATTTCTCACGGTAGCTGCGGTATTCTTTCTCGGAGAGGAGCTGTTTCTTCTCGAGCGGCGTATCACCTGGATCCGTCACCACATAGGATGCAAAATAGATGATCTCCTCAAGCGAACGAGGCGACATGTCGAGCGCCAGGCCCATGCGGCTTGGGATGCCTTTGAAATACCAGATGTGCGAAACCGGCGCTGCCAGTTCAATATGGCCCATGCGTTCGCGACGAACTTTCGCGCGAGTAACCTCGACGCCGCAGCGATCGCACACGACGCCTTTATAGCGCACGCGTTTGTATTTGCCGCAATGACACTCCCAGTCCTTCGTCGGCCCGAAAATTTTCTCGCAAAACAGGCCTTCCTTCTCTGGTTTCAGCGTCCTATAGTTGATCGTCTCGGGCTTCTTGACTTCACCGCGGGACCAGGAACGGATTTTGTCCGGAGACGCCAATCCGATTTTCATGTACTCGAAGTTGTTCACGTCCAACAAGGAGCAACCCTCCTTCGTTATGGTTCACTTGTTGCAGACAAGCGATGATTGAAAGGCGTTATACTGTAATGCCGGAAAAATCCGTGATCTGATCTGCATCAAATCACGGATCTTCTCGCCTCCCGCAAGAGGCTCGGCGTTGTTCAAACGATTGATTACTCGGCTCCGACTTCGGCGCCTTCAAGGTTGAGGTTCAGCTTGTCGCTTTGGCCGTCATCCTCGTCGTCGATCTCTTTCATTTCGATCTCTTCTTCGTTTTCGGTCAGGATTTTGACGTCCATACCGAGCGATTGAAGCTCCTTGATCAAAACTTTGAACGACTCCGGTACACCAGGCTCAGGCACGTTCTCCCCTTTGACAATCGATTCGTACGTCTTCACCCGGCCGACGACGTCGTCGGATTTGACGGTAAGAATCTCTTGCAGGGTGTATGCCGCGCCATATGCTTCAAGCGCCCAAACTTCCATCTCGCCGAAACGCTGACCGCCGAACTGCGCTTTACCACCCAGCGGCTGCTGCGTAACGAGCGAGTAAGGGCCTGTCGAACGAGCATGGATTTTATCGTCGACCATGTGCGCCAGTTTGATCATATACATGACGCCTACGGTTACTTCGCGTTCGAATTCTTCGCCCGTACGTCCATCGTAGAGAACCGTTTTGCCATTGCGCTGCATGCCGGCTTCTTCCATCGTATCAAATACGTCGTACTCGCGCGCGCCGTCGAAAACCGGCGTTGCCGCGTGGAAACCGAGGTATTTGCACGCCATGCCCAAGTGAACCTCGAGCACCTGACCGATGTTCATCCGAGATGGTACGCCCAGCGGGTTAAGCACGACTTCAACTGGCGTGCCATCCGGCAGGAACGGCATATCCTCTTCCGGCAAAATGCGCGCGATGACACCCTTGTTACCGTGACGTCCGGCCATTTTGTCGCCTTCGGAGATTTTACGCTTCTGGGCGATATAACAACGAACGAGTTGATTTACGCCTGGAGGCAGCTCATCGCCATTCTCACGGGTAAACACTTTCACGTCGACGACGATACCGTCCGTACCGTGTGGTACGCGCAAGCTCGTGTCGCGCACTTCGCGCGCTTTCTCACCGAAGATCGCGTGGAGAAGACGCTCTTCCGCCGTCAGTTCCGTTACGCCTTTCGGCGTTACTTTGCCGACGAGAATATCTCCTGCGCTGATCTCCGCACCGACGCGAATGATGCCGCGCTCGTCAAGATTGCGGAGCGCTTCTTCGCCGACGTTCGGAATGTCGCGCGTAATTTCTTCCGGTCCGAGCTTCGTATCACGAGCTTCGGATTCGTACTCCTCGATGTGGATGGACGTATACACGTCTTCCTTCACGAGTTTCTCGCTCAGCAGGATCGCATCCTCGTAGTTGTAGCCTTCCCATGTCATGAAGGCAACGACGACGTTGCGGCCCAGCGCCAATTCGCCTTTCTCCGTGGAAGGACCATCCGCGAGAATATCGCCTTTCTTGACGATCTCGCCCTTCTGGCAGATCGGACGCTGGTTGATGCACGTCCCTTGGTTGGAACGCATGAACTTGTGAAGCTTGTGCTTGACAAGATCACCCGTTACCGGCTTGCCGTCGACGAGCTCCATGCGACGCAGCCAAATTTCGTTCGCCGTGACGCGCTCAATGACGCCGTCATGTTTAGCCACGACGCATACGCCTGAGTCCTTCGCCGACTTGTGCTCCATACCCGTACCAACAAACGGCGCCTTCGGAATGAGAAGCGGCACCGCTTGCCGCTGCATGTTCGAACCCATGAGCGCGCGGTTGGAGTCGTCATTCTCGAGGAACGGAATGAGCGCCGTTGCAACCGACACGACCTGCTTCGGCGATACGTCCATGTAGTCGACACGATCGCTCGGCATGGTCAGGATGTTATCGGCTTGCTTGTTATATCGAACGATAACCATATCTTCCGCGAATTTGCCCTCTTCGGTCAACTTCGCATTCGCTTGCGCGACAACGTAGTTATCTTCTTCATCCGCCGTCAGATACGCGATCTGTTCGGTTACGATACTCGTCTTCGGATCGACCCACCGGTAAGGCGCTTCGATAAAGCCGTATTCGTTGATCCGTGCAAACGTCGACAGGGAGTTGATCAAACCGATGTTCGGTCCCTCCGGCGTCTCGATCGGACACATCCGGCCATAGTGCGAATGGTGGACGTCTCGAACTTCCATGCCCGCGCGTTCGCGTGTCAGACCGCCTGGGCCGAGCGCGGAAAGACGACGTTTGTGCGTCAGTTCTGCGAGCGGGTTCGTTTGGTCCATGAACTGCGAAAGCTGGGAGGAGCCGAAGAACTCTTTAATCGATGCGATAACCGGACGAATGTTGATCAACGCTTGCGGCGTGATTGCATTCGCATCCTGAATGGACATGCGCTCGCGTACGACGCGTTCCATACGGGACAAGCCGATCCGGAATTGGTTCTGCAGCAATTCGCCTACCGAGCGCAGACGACGGTTACCAAGGTGGTCGATATCGTCCGTGCTGCCGATGCCATGCAGCAGGTTAATGAAATAATTGATCGAGGCAATAATGTCCGCTGGCGTGATATGCTTCACGCTTTTGTCGATCATTCCGTTTGCAATGACTTTCGTCACTTTGCCATCCTCGACCGGAGAGAATACGTTGATTGTTTGCAGTGGAATACTATCCGCATCCAGAACGCCGTTCGCAACGTGATAGGTCTTAAACCCTACGTTGTTCTCCAGGTACGGAAGAATTTCATCCAGCAAACGGCGATCGATCATTTGACCAGCTTCGGCGAGGATTTCGCCCGTGGACGGATCCACAAGCGTCTCAGCCAAACGTTGGTTGAACAAACGGTTTTTGATGTGCAGCTTTTTGTTTATTTTATAACGACCGACATTCGCGAGATCGTACCGCTTCGGGTCGAAGAAGCGCGCGACGAGCAAGCTCTTCGCGTTATCGAGCGTTGGCGGTTCACCCGGACGGAGACGTTCATAGATCTCGATGAGCGCTTTCTCCGTAGAGTCGGTATTGTCTTTGTCGAGCGTGTTGCGGATATATTCGTCATGACCGAGCAGATCCAGAATCTCCGCATCCGTACCGAAACCAAGCGCACGAAGCAGTACCGTCACCGGAATTTTGCGCGTACGGTCAATACGAACATAGATAATGTCTTTAGCATCGGTCTCGAGTTCCAGCCATGCGCCACGGTTAGGAATAACAGTAGCGCCATATGCACGCTTGCCGTTTTTGTCCAGTTTCGTGCTGAAGTATACGCTAGGCGAGCGAACCAATTGGCTGACGATAACCCGTTCCGCACCATTGATGATAAAAGTTCCGGTTTCGGTCATCAGCGGAAAATCGCCCATGAACACTTCTTGCTCTTTGACTTCGCCCGTTTCTTTGTTAATCAGCCGAACTTTGACACGCAGCGGAGCCGCGTAAGTAACGTCGCGTTCTTTTGATTCATCGACGGAGTATTTTGGTTCGCCAAGCGAATAGTCGATAAACTCGAGCATCAGGTTGCCTGTAAAATCCTGAATCGGCGAAATGTCTTGGAAAAGCTCAAGCAAGTCCTTCTCCAAAAACTTTTCGTACGATTTTTGTTGGATTTCAATCAGGTTCGGAACTTCGAGCACTTCGCTGATACGAGCATAGCTTCTGCGCGTGCGCCGACCATACTGAACAAGTTGTCCTGCCAACTTAACCTCACCCCTCATGTCTACTTCACAGAAATGAACGCGACATATTTCCGGCATGCGTAATTCCTCGCAGTTCAACGCGCCGCGAGCTTTACCCTTTGCCGGAAACGATGTGCAGCATGCAAATTCTGATCCAATAAAGAAAAGCCCTTATCGAAATTTCGAAAAAAGAGCGTGCTTCCGTCAGTCCTCTTCCGCACAAGCGCGAAAGTCTCTTATCAAGTAATTTTGCCCAAAATGTAAACATTATACGTCATTAGCAAGAAATCTATTCATCAAAATTTCCGCTTGACATTTTAGTTAACTAAAGAGATTGAGCCCATTTTATACTGACATTTTATAATGATACCACATCGACAAAATCAAGTCAACTTGATACCAGCAGCACTTTTATTCCTTAACCGCTTTTAATATTCGGTATCCCTTATCTTTGGTCACTTCTTCGACATTGCCGAATACCGTCTCCAGCTTTGCTTCCGCCGATGGAGCTCCTTGTTTCTTCTGGATTACGACCCACATCGAGCCGCCAGGCTTCAACAACTCGGCGCCTTCCTCCAAGATCCGATGCACGATTGCTTTGCCTGCTCGAATCGGCGGATTGGTAACGATGATATCGAACTTCCGGTCCCGCACAGCTTCAAACACATCGCTTTGAACAATCGTTACGTTCGATATTTCGTTAATCTTAGCATTTTCCGACGCCAGCTCGATTGCGCGCTCGTTGATGTCGACCATCGTGACATGCCCTTGATTCACAAGTCTTGCCATCGTAAGCCCGATCGGTCCATACCCACAGCCGACATCTAGCACTTCTGCGTTCGCCGGCACTTCAACGTTATCGATCAAGACGCGGCTCCCGTAATCGATCCCCGTCTTCGAAAATACGCCAGCATCCGTCATGAAACGAAACTTCTGTCCGCGCAGAACGGTTTCGTGCATTTGTCGATCATGTTTGGCCGTCGGCGCCTTCTCATAATAATGATCTGCCACGAGCTGCCCTCCACATCCTTTAGTCATTCAACACGATAAACGTTCGTCGTAGCAGCGCTGTCAATTAACCGGTATGGCGAACGTTTATAGCCATGACCGTTGCAATAAAGCGAACCCCCTGAAGCAATCGCTTCAAGGGGTTCGACCGTACGCGTTGGCGTGTTATTACTTCACTTCTACGGAAGCGCCTGCTTCTTCGAGTTTCGCTTTAACAGCTTCTGCTTCTTCTTTGCTTACTTTTTCTTTCAGCGCTTTAGGAGCGTTGTCTACCAGGTCTTTCGCTTCTTTCAGGCCGAGACCTGTAATTTCGCGAACGACTTTGATAACGTTGATTTTGGAAGCGCCAGCGTTGTTGAGGATAACGTCGAACTCAGTTTGCTCTTCAACTGCAGCTGCGCCGCCTGCTACTACTGCTACTGGTGCAGCAGCTGTAACGCCGAATTCTTCTTCGATTGCTTTAACGAGATCGTTCAGTTCAAGAACGTTCATGCCTTTGATGGCTTCAAGGATTTGCTCTTTGCTCATGGTTGAACCTCCATAGATTGGTTTATTTTTGGTTTATGCCGCAGCACTGCTGCCTTGGCATTGCATGCGTTGCTTAAGCTTCTTTTTGCTCTGCGACAGCTTTAACCGCAAGGGCGAAGTTGCGCATAGGCGCTTGGAGTACGCTGAGGAGCATGGAGAGCAAGCCTTCGCGGGAAGGAAGTTCTGCCAGTGCTTTGATTTGGTCTGCGTTGTAGATAGCTCCTTCTACTACGCCACCTTTCAGTTTCAGCGCGTCGTTCTTTTTCGCGAAGTCGTTCAAGATTTTTGCCGGTGCTACGGCATCGTCTTTACTAAACGCGACAGCTGTTGGACCCGTCAGAACGTCATCCAGTTGCGTCAGCTCTGCATTTGCAGTCGCGCGGCGAACAAGCGAGTTTTTCAGGACTTGAAACTCAACGCCTGCTTCGCGCAGCTGTTTACGGAGCTCGGTTACTTGCGCAACGTTCAGACCGCGGTAGTCTGCTACTACAGTAGCAGCGCTCTCGCGCAGTTTCGACGTAATCTCATCAACGGCTTGTTGTTTGCCTTGGATGATCTTTGCGTTTGCCAAACTGTACACCTCCTGTAAGATTGTGAGGCATCCCGTGTAGCGACAAATTCCTTCTTCCTCGATGCATGAGAAAGGCCTTCGCTTCTAGCAAGTAGCGAAGGCCATGACGGTCTGTTCACTGCATTCGAATCTTGCGATCCAAATCCAATACAAACGCTTTATCATAACACCTCGGTAGGAAATTAAGCCTGCAATAGGCACCTACTGTCTACGGTATGCATATTCGAATGTTGAGTAGCGGTATCTCTTAACGGAATGCTGCCGCGTTCACGCGAGCGCTTGGTCCCATTGTCGAGGATACTGCAATGTTTTTCAGGTAAACCCCTTTAGCCGCAGCCGGTTTAGCACGGTTCAGAGCGTCGATAAGCGCTTTGAGGTTATCGCCAAGCTTCTCTGCGTCGAACGATACTTTACCGATTGGAGCGTGGATTTGACCTGCGCGGTCGAGACGGTACTCGATTTTACCGGCTTTGATCTCTTGAACAGCCTTCGTAACGTCAAACGTTACTGTACCCGCTTTAGGGTTCGGCATGAGACCTTTACCACCGAGAATACGTCCGAGTTTACCAACTTCAGCCATCATGTCCGGAGTTGCGACGCAAACGTCGAATTCGAACCAGCCTTGTTGGATTTTGTTGATTACGTCAGCATCGCCAACATAATCTGCGCCTGCCGCTTCCGCTTCTTTGGCTTTTTCGCCTTTCGCGAAAACGAGAACGCGCTTCGTTTTACCAGTTCCGTGTGGAAGTACGACGACGCCACGAACGGCTTGGTCTTGTTTCTTCGGATCAACGCCCAGACGAACAGCAACTTCGACCGTTTCGTCGAACTTTGCAGTCGCGGCTTTTTTCACGAGTTCAATCGCTTCTGCTGCTTCATAAGTTGCTTCGCCATTGATGAGCTTAGCAGCTTCGTTGTATTTCTTGCCGTGTTTAGCCATTTGAAGTTCTCCTCCTTATGTGGTTTTAACGGAAAAGCTCCCATGTTGCGGAGATCCTCCCACTTGCCGCTCGCGCGGCAGGCAACGCACTCTGGCGTGCCTTATGCATGCCCATGAACTGCCTTCGAAGAATTAGTCTTCGATGACAACGCCCATACTGCGCGCAGTGCCCTCGATCATACGCATTGCCGATTCAACGGAAGCTGCGTTAAGGTCAGGCATTTTTTGCTCCGCGATTTCACGAACTTGCGCACGCTTAACGGTAGCAACTTTCTTCTTGTTTGGTTCGCCGGAACCTTTCTCGATTTTCGCGGCAACGCGAAGGAGAACGGCAGCCGGAGGCGTTTTCGTTTCGAACGTAAAGGAACGATCCTCGAATACAGTGATAACGACCGGAATGATCAGGCCAGCTTGATCAGCTGTACGCGCGTTGAATTCTTTACAGAACGCCATGATGTTAACGCCTGCTTGACCAAGCGCAGGACCGATCGGCGGTGCCGGGTTCGCTTTACCTGCTGGTACTTGCAGTTTGACCAACTTGATGACTTTCTTTGCCATGTTGTACACCTCCTCCAACAAATAATCAACCGCAGCAAGAACGGTAAACCTCAAACGCAAGACGCCTATGTAGACGACCTACAAACTTGATATTATACCTTCTCCACTTGAGTATAGTCCAGCTCAAGCGGCGTTTCCCTGCCGAACATGTTGACATGAACCTTGAGTTTGCTCTTGTCGATCAAAATCTCTTCCACCGTTCCAACGAAGTTGGCGAATGGACCTACCATAACGCGAACCGTTTCTTTCAGTTCGAACTCGATCTTCGGCTTCGGCTCTTCCATGCCCATATGCTTGAGGATCTGATCCACTTCATCTGGCAGCAACGGAGTCGGCTTTGAGCCCGAACCAGTCGAACCGACGAATCCGGTCACGCCCGGCGTATTCCGAACAACATACCACGAATCATCCGT
The DNA here is from genome assembly GCF_042682185.1 of Paenibacillus xanthanilyticus. Taxonomy (NCBI): domain Bacteria; kingdom Bacillati; phylum Bacillota; class Bacilli; order Caryophanales; family Paenibacillaceae; genus Paenibacillus; species Paenibacillus xanthanilyticus. Next base: position 2,258,442 of record NZ_JBHUHA010000002.1, read on the forward strand.
CTGAATCATCTCGACAAGGACGTAGCCGGGGTAAACTTTACGCATGACGGTCTTCTTCTTCCCGTCTTTGTTCACCACTTCTTCTTCCATTGGCACGAGCACGCGGAAAATCTTGTCCTCCATGCCCATCGATTCGACACGACGTTCCAAATTCGCTTTAACCTTGTTCTCATAGCCGGAGTAAGTATGAACTACATACCATCTCTTTTCCATAACAAGCCACCTTCTGACTCTTCTTACACAATCAGTTCGACCAATTCGGAGATCCCGATGTCAAGAACCCAGAAGTAAACTGTTATCACCACGATCGTGAAAAGCACGACGAGCGTATAGCTTGTCAGCTCTTTACGGCTTGGCCAGCGAACTTTCTTAAGTTCTGCGTAGCTGTCGGAGAAGAAGGAGAACGTCGACCCGAAGCTTTGCTTCATCTTAGCCAGAAATGCCATGTCAACACCTCCAGATCCTATCTCGTTTCGCGATGAGGAGTATGCTCGTTACAAAACTTGCAAAACTTCTTCATCTCGATGCGGTCCGGATGATTGCGTTTGTTTTTGGAGCTCGCATAGTTTCTTTGTTTGCAGCTTGTGCAAGCCAACGTAATAATAACCCGCATTCTGGTACACCTCCTGAGCTAGCAATTCACATAAACCCCATATCGTGACCATTACGATCGCGACGACAAGGTAGGTTTATCATCGGGAAAGAAAGCCGTTACGCGAACCTAAATTCGATGCTTTCTTTATGCGATAAAGCAAGAATCATACCGATTCGACAAGGTGATTCAAAGCCCACCATAAATAAACACCTCTATTTAGGGCTACTCAAAACACTTTATCACAAGCGATATAGCAGTGTCAATGATAAACTCCTATCGAATCGCGCGCTCCACGGCCCCCGAGGCGTGCTCGCAATCACCCTTAAACCCTTTATTCTTCCGCCTTTTCACGCGATTCCCCTATTCACCGATTGGCACTCGTCAGTATCGTCCAAATTGAGGTAATTCAAACCTGCGAATGGCCCAAAATAAAAGGAGCACCGATTGGCGCTCCAGGGATAATGGCGTTTAGCCTCCGATATTGCGAACTTCCAAATAACGTTCCAACTTGCGTTTGACGCGCTGCAGGGCATTGTCGATCGATTTCACATGACGATCCAAATCAACCGCGATTTCCTGATAGGAGCGTCCGTCCAAGTAAAGCATGAGCACTTTGCGCTCGAGGTCGCTTAGGATCTCGGACATTTTGTCTTCCAACCCGACGAACTCTTCCTGGTTAATGATGAGTTCTTCTGGATCGGAAACTCTAGTTCCGCAGATGACATCAAGCAATGTCCGGTCGGAATCCTCGTCATAGATCGGCTTGTCCAGCGAAACGTAAGAATTAAGCGGGATGTGCTTCTGACGGGTCGCGGTCTTGATTGCCGTAATAATCTGTCTGGTGATGCACAGCTCGGCAAAAGCCTTGAATGACGCCAGCTTGTCTCCTTTAAAATCCCTGATCGCCTTGTAAAGGCCAATCATGCCTTCCTGCACGATATCTTCGCGGTCGGCCCCGATGAGGAAGTAGGAGCGTGCTTTAGCCCGGACGAAATTCTTATATTTGTTGATCAAATATTCGAGCGCTTCGCCATCACCTTCACGAACCGCCTCTACTACGTCCTCGTCCGTTCTGCAGTCATAGTCCAGCGTTTTCCACTCTTTGAGGTCGATGCTCACGAACAATCCCTCCGGTTCGAAAGGCGTGCATTAGTAAAGTAATGAGGATGACGGAATCGGCCAATCAACCCGTAACAGAGCGGCTTGGCAAGACCAATCGATAAAAGACGATTACACACGTACCTGTCTAAAGACATAGTTTCAGTATACATGATGCAATCTTAGAGCGTCAACGAATTTGAGAGGCGATACACTATATTTATATAGAAAAAATGGCATTTTCCGCCTGCTGATGTCAACATAATTAACACTCGCGACGCAATAAAGCAAAATTCGCGCTATGACTCGCCTCTGCGCATCCGCTCCAATTTCATCCTCACATCTAAACTCAAGGCATTGTCCAGTTCGTTCCGGTGGTTGGACAGCGGCCGCTCCAGCGCCTTCTCGATCGACTTGCGGTTCTGCTGCACGTCCGTTAGCAGCTCCCTTGCCGAAATGCGAAGCGCTCCCTTGCCGAACGCCACGTGCTGCTCGACCAGATCCGACGTCGCGACGAACAAATTACGGCTTCGCTTCGCCTTCTCGACCGCAAGCCGCTCAATGCAAGCATCGGCGGTTTCTTTCTCCTTCGTATATACGACCGTGACGCGGTGCTGCTTGAACATGGCCCCCGAACCTGGCACTTGATGGGCGTCGAACACCACGACAATCTCCATGCCGGTATAACCTTGGTAATCGGCGAGCATATCAAGCAGCTTGTCCCGGGCATCCTCCAGATTGTCGTCTTTCAACCGGGCCAGCACCGGCCACGCGCCGATCATGTTGTAACCGTCCACAAGCAGGACGTCGTCGCGCCGTTTCATTAGCCCTTCCGCCGCTGCCGCACCACTTCGTACATGAGAACGCCAGCTGCGACCGACGCGTTCAATGAATTAAGCTGGCCGTGCATCGGCAGCTTCACGAGAAAATCGCATTTCTCGCGAATAAGGCGTCCGATCCCCTTCGCTTCGTTGCCGATTACGATGCCGAGCGGCAAATCGAAATTGGAGCGGTACACATCCTGCTCGGCTTGCAAATCCGTCCCCGCGATCCAGATGCCCTCTTCCTTCAACCGGTCGATCGTCTGCGCCAAGTTCGTCACGCGGGCCACCGGCACGTATTCGACCGCGCCTGCGGAGGTTTTGGCAACCGTTGCGGTCAATGACGCCGAACGGCGCTTTGGTATAATTACGCCATGTACGCCCGTGCATTCCGCCGTTCTTAAGATTGAGCCGAGATTATGCGGATCCTCGATCTCGTCGAGCAGCAAGAAAAATGGCGTCTCCCCGCTTTCTTTCGCGCGGGCGATCAGCTCGTCCAGCTCAAAATAGCGGTATGCCGCCGCCTGTGCGACGATCCCTTGGTGCGGCACGCCTTCGACCATTTGATCGAGCTTGCGTTTGTCGACCATCTGCACGATGATGCCCGCTTTTTTCGCTTCCGCGATAATCGCGCCGGCGCCTTTTTGCGCTTGTTCGGCAATCCAAATTTTATTGATTTCGCGCCCTGACCGCAGCGCCTCCATAACTGGGTGCTTCCCCGCGATCCATTCTTGCTGCGCGTCGTCCCGTTCCGTCATTGATGTATCCTCCTAATGCGAAGCACTTAACCTTCGTTCGTCTCGAACGCGACGGTCATTAATTCCCGCAAACGTTCCACTTGTCTCCCGTAATACAAATACCCGACCAAACATTCGAGCGCCGTGGCCTGCCGGTAATCGGCCGGATCGGCGTTCTTCGGCGGCGTGCCGGACTTAGTGTTGCGTCCCCTGCGCACGATGTCCGCCTCTTCCTCCGTCAGCAGAGGTGCCCAACGCTCTAACAGCTGTCGCTGGGCTTTCGCCGATACATAGCGGGTCGCTTGTTTGTGCAAATGGTTCGGCTTGTGATTGGCTTGCGCGATCAAGAATTGCCTCACCATCATCTCGAAAACCGCGTCGCCCATGTAAGCCAGCACGACCGGGTTCAAAAGTTGAGGCGTCTTGGACGGCTCGTGCATCCACAAACCATCCTCGGCCCGTACCGCCTCGGAAACCACGGTCTCTTCATTCCATTTGTTCATTTGCGTTTCCACCGTATCCCTTGCGGCGTATCTTCCAGCACGATGCCTTGCTCCGCCAGTAAATCGCGAATCTCGTCCGCGCGCGCCCAGTTCTTGGACTTGCGCGCTTCCGTCCGCTCGACGATTAAAGCGTCGATCTCATCATCCAGCAATCCGTCTTCCGTCTCGCCCGGCAACAGTCCGATCACGTCGTCGATCACTTCGAACGCCGCCAAGAAAATATTCAACGTCTGCGCGGTCACGACCGGGCGCTGCAGGTACTGATTCGCCTCGCTGACCAGCTCGAACATCGCCGTGATCGCGTCCGGCGTATTGAAATCGTCGTCCATCTTGGCGCGGAACTGCGCTATGATCGTCTCGACCCGCTCCTCGATCATGCCGAAATCCTCGTCCGCTACGTCGCCGGCTACTTGAAGACGGTGCTTCAAATTGCCGTAACCGTTGGCAAAGCGTTCTACGCTATTCTCCGCCTGCGCGATTGTCTCGTCGTTGAAGTTAAGCGGATTGCGATAGTGGGACGACAGCATAAAGTAGCGGATGGCTGCGGGTTTGACCCGCTTCAGCAGCTCGTTGACGGTAATCCCGTTGCCAAGCGACTTCGACATCTTCTCGTTGTTGATATTAATATAGCCGTTATGCATCCAGTAGCGTGCGAACGGTTGGCCGGTCAACGCCTCCGACTGGGCTACTTCGCATTCGTGATGCGGGAATTGCAAGTCTTGCCCCCCGCCATGAATGTCGAGGGTATCGCCCAAGTACTTGCGAGCCATAGCGGAGCATTCGATGTGCCAGCCCGGACGCCCCGGTCCCCAAGGGCTATCCCAAGCGATTTCGCCCGGTTTCGCCGCTTTCCAGAGCACGAAATCCTGACCATTTTCTTTGCGCTCATCCACTTCAATCCGGATGCCGAGCTGAAGCTCTTCGATATTCTGTCCCGACAGCTTCCCGTATTCAGCGAATTTGTTCGTCCGAAAATAAACGTCGCCGCCGCTTTCGTACGCATAGCCTTTGCGCTCCAGTTCCTCGATAAACGAGAGAATTTCCGGGATATGCTCCGTTACGCGCGGGTTGCGCGATGCTTCGTGCACGCCCATGCCGGCGATGTTTTCTTTGAAGGCCGCGATGAATCGCTCCGCCACGTCGGGAACCGTCGTCCCCATCTGCTCGGCCTTGCGAATCAGTTTATCGTCCACGTCCGTGAAGTTGACGATATAGTTCACTTCGTAGCCGGAAGACTCCAAGTAACGACGGACGACATCGAAGAAAATCGCCGGACGCGCGTTGCCGATATGGATGTAGTCGTACACGGTCGGGCCGCAGACGTACATGTTCACCTTGCCGGGGACGAGAGGCTCGAACTCTTCCTTCTCGCGCGTCATCGTATTGTAAATGTGCAAGCTCATAGCGTAGGTTCTCCTTCAGGTATTAATTCTGGATTGGTGCTGCTCCGTCTTAACGCCCGTTCGGCGCGAAGCTCGGATTTCAAATCGTCGATTTGGCGCTGCATGTCGCGAAGCATCTCGATGACCGGATCGGGCAGCTGCGTATGATCCAGACGATCGCCGACCCGCTCGCCGTTGCGTTTGACGACCCGCCCCGGATTGCCCACGACGGTACTGTTAGAAGGCACAGGACGAAGCACGACCGCGTTAGACCCGATATTTACATTATCGCCAACAGTGAACGATCCAAGAACCTTCGAACCTGAACCGATGACGACGTTATTGCCGATCGTCGGGTGTCGCTTGCCGCGTTCCTTGCCCGTACCGCCCAGCGTAACGCCTTGATAGATGACGACGTTGTCGCCGATCTCACAAGTCTCTCCGATCACGACCCCCATGCCATGGTCGATAAACAACCGACTGCCGATGCGCGCGCCGGGGTGGATTTCGATTCCCGTAAAAAAGCGGCTCACCTGCGATACGATTCTGGACAGCGTATACCATTTGCGCTTATACAGCTTATGCGCGACGCGATGCGCCCATATCGCATGCAGACCCGAATAGGTAAAGATCACTTCAAACTTGCTTCGGGCTGCGGGATCGTTATCCAGCACCGTCTCAATATCGATTCTCATCTGGCGAAACATGGCGGTTAGCTCCTCTCCAACGTGACCGCTTGAAGCACGACGATCCCCTGGTCCAACATCCTCGCCACGATTAAGATGTACGCGAGGCTGTAATCCGGGAAGTACGTCTCTTACGATGCAAAAAAGCCTCCGCAGCCCGTTAAGGCTGCAGAGGCGTAGCACGCGGTTCCACTCTGCTTGGATCGCCGCGCTTCGGGGGCGCAGGTCTCCTTCTTCATGTCCTTAACGCGGACGGACGGCACCCCCTACCCCTGCCGTCACATGGACGGACCGGATCGGAACGCGCGGCTCCCAGGCGCAATGTTCATCTCCAGATTCCCGGCCGACTCCCAGCCATTCGGACGGACCGCCAAATAACCAGGCAGCGGCTCCATGCGAAAGGTCGCCCTCTCTGTGCGAAATCTTGCTTTCACGAAATGAACTTCCTGTTCAATGCCATTAACCGATAAGAAATAAGTATCTCAAGTATAGCGGAGGCGCTTCCGCCTGACAAGTGGGTAAGGTTTAGCCACGGAAGATCCAGTGAGCGGAGCGTCCGGCTTCTCCCCTCTATAGAAGGCCTGCAACAAAAATTAAGGGAGCACCTCCCTCTTACACAAGGGCCAGCGCTCCCTAATAAGCTTACAGTCTGGCTTGAAGACGAGTCTGCACCTTGGCTTGGCCAAGCAGGGCGATCGTCTCGTTGAGGTCCGGCCCATGCGTCTGTCCAGTCAGCGCGGCGCGAATCGGCATGAACAGCTGCTTGCCTTTAAAGCCGGTCGACTGTTGGACTGCCTTGATCGCCGCCTTGATCGATTCCGCGTTAAAGACTTCGATGGCCGCGACTTGCTCCGCGAACGCGCGCAGCACCGCCGGCACTTGCTCCTCCGCCAGAACCGTCTTCGCCTCTTCCTCGTCGACTGCCTGCGGCTGGAAGAACAGTTCGGTGAGCGGTACAATATCGGAGCCCGAACGCAGCTTGTCCTGGTACAGCGCAATCAGCGCGCTAGCCCATTCGCGTTGCTCTTGCTCGAGCTGCTCCGGCAAACGGCCAGCCTTCTGCAGATGCGGCAGACAAAGGTCGACCACACGCGACAGTTCGAGTTTCTTGAGATATTCGTTGTTCATCCAGCTAAGCTTGTTCGTATCGAACACGGCCGGACTCTTCGACAGGCGGGAAGGATCGAATGCTTGGATGAGTTCCTCGCGGGTGAAGATCTCCTGTTCGCCTTCCGGCGACCAGCCGAGCAGTGTAATGAAATTGAACATCGCTTCCGGCAAGTAGCCAAGCGAATCGTACTGCTCGATGAATTGGATAATCGACTCGTCGCGTTTGCTGAGCTTCTTGCGGTTCTCGTTGACGATGAGCGTCATATGGCCGAACAGCGGCGGCTCCCAGCCGAGCGCTTCGTAGATCATCAGCTGACGCGGCGTATTGGAGATATGGTCCTCTCCGCGGAGCACGTGGCTGATCGCCATCAGATGATCGTCCACCGCCACGGCGAAGTTATACGTCGGGATGCCGTCGCGCTTCACGATGACGAAATCGTTCGTTCCTTCGGCTTCGATGCTGATCGTTCCTTTAACCATGTCGTCCCACGTGTATGTACGGCCTGTCGGGATGCGGAACCGGATCGTCGGCACGCGGCCTTCGGCTTCGAACGCCTGACGCTGTTCGTCCGTCAGATTGCGATGCGCGCCGGAATAGCCCGGCATTTCGCCGCGCGCTTTCTGTTCTTCGAACTCCCGCTCCAGCTCTTCCTCGGTCATGTAGCACTTGTACGCCAAGCCGCGATCAAGCAGGTCCTGCCAATATTCCTTATAAATGTCCAGACGCTCTGTCTGGCGGTACGGTCCATAACCGCCGCCGATATCGACGCTCTCGTCCCAGTCGATGCCAAGCCATTTCAGATAAGTCAGCTGGCTCTCTTCGCCGCCTGCGATATTGCGCTTCAGGTCGGTATCTTCAATCCGTATGATGAACTTGCCGCCGCGGCTGCGGGCGAACAAATAGTTGAATAAGGCCGTTCTTGCGTTGCCGATATGCAAATGCCCCGTCGGCGACGGCGCGTAACGCACCCGAATTTGATCAGACATCGCGCTCAAGCTCCTTTTCGTTTCTACCTCATTTTATCCCACGATCATAGCACACTCTTCACAAGGCAGACAACCGACTGCGCGGCGATCCCTTCACCTCGTCCGGTGAAGCCGAGCTGCTCGGTCGTCGTCGCTTTGACGTTCACCTGAGAGAGATCCTCCGCCTCGAGGGCATCGGCGATGACCTGAGCCATCTGCGGAATATACGGCGCCATTTTCGGACGCTGCGCGATGATCGTCGAATCGATGTTCCCGAGCTTGTAGCCCTTCTCTTTCGCCAAGCTCCACACATGTTGGAGCAGCTTCAAGCTGTCCGCGTCCTTGAACGCTTCGTCCGTATCCGGGAAATGCTTGCCGATATCGCCCAAGCCCAGCGCGCCGAGCACCGCATCGCTGATCGCATGCAGCAGCACGTCCGCGTCAGAGTGACCGAGCAGCCCTTTTTCATACGGAATCGTGACGCCGCCGATAATGCACGGACGCCCCTCTACTAATTGATGCACGTCAAAGCCTTGTCCCACTCGAATCATGTTCGTCCTCTCCCTTATACCGTTATAAGCTGGCGCGGCTGTTCCCGCTTCCTATCGTTCCGCTTAGCCCCGCTGGCCAAGCAGGAAAGACGCATACGGCAAATCCTCCGGCGTCGTAATCTTAATGTTCGTGTACTCGCCTTCCGCCACCGTGACCGCTATGCCGCCATACCGTTCCACCACGACCGCGTCGTCCGTGCCGACGAAGCCATCCGCCTCCGCGCGCTCGTGCGCTTCCACGAGCCGTACATGCCGAAAAGCTTGCGGCGTTTGAATCGCCCACAAGCTTCTCCGGTCCGGCGTCGCCGTGATCACGCCGGCTTCATTGACTTGTTTGATCGTATCTTTAACGGGAACGGCCAGCACGGAAGCCTCGGAGCGCTCCGCCTCGCGCATGCACCGGCGCACCGCTTCGGCGGTGACGAGCGGTCTTACGCCGTCATGCACCATGACCCATTCCGTCCCGATAGCGCGCAAGCCGCGCAGCACCGAATGCTGACGTTCGCTTCCGCCCTGCACGACCGCCTTTACCTTCGAGAGCGCATACTCGTTCGCGAACGCCTCGCAGCGGGATACGTCATCGCCGCCGACGACCAGCACGATCTCCGCGATCTCGTCCATGCCTTGGAACAGCTCCATCGTATGTACAAGCACCGGCTTGTCCTGCAGCAGCAAGTATTGCTTGCTCTCTTTGGTCCCCATCCGCGTGCCGCGACCCGCAGCCACGATGACGACGCCCCATTGCGCCTTCGTTACCGGCATTCCCTTCAACCGCCTCGCTGTAAACTTGCCATGCCTCACGTACAGCATCGCACGATTACTATCATACCGTGTTACAGCGCTTTTTCCAACAATTTCGGCTTCGCAAATATCATCCGTCCCGCCGACGTCTGCAGTACGCTCGTCACGAGCACTTCCATCGTCGTGCCGATGAAGTCGCGGCCGCCTTCGACGACGATCATCGTACCGTCGTCCAGATACGCAACGCCTTGGCCGTGCTCCTTGCCATCCTTGATCACCTGTACGACGATCTCTTCGCCCGGCAGCACGACCGGCTTGACCGCATTGGCCAAATCGTTGATGTTCAGCACCGATACGCCTTGGAGCTCGCACACTTTGTTCAAGTTGAAGTCATTGGTCACGACTTTACCGTGGAGCGCCTTCGCCAGCTTAACGAGCTTGCTGTCGACCTCGCCATCTTCCATATCGCCCTCGTAAATCAGCACCTTGACGTCGAGTTCCTTCTGGATTTTATTCAAAATGTCCAAGCCTCGCCGTCCCCGGTTGCGCTTGAGCAAATCCGATGAATCCGCGATATGCTGCAGTTCTTCCAAGACGAACTCCGGGATAACGAGCGTCCCTTCGATGAAACCGGTTTTGCAGATATCGGCGATCCGGCCGTCGATGATGACGCTTGTATCCAAAATTTTATGTTCCTCGTAGGTGCTGTCCTCGCTTGGATCCGAAGCTTTTGCGCGCTGCGCAAGCAAAGCCCCTACGCCCGCTTCCAGCTCCGCTTGTTTGCTCAGTCCAATCCGCAAGCCGAAGTAACCGAAGAATAACGTCATGCATACCGGTATGAATAGCCCGATGCCAGACAAGCCCGATACGGCCGGGTAAATCAACGCCGACAATGCAAGTCCCCCTGCAAGTCCAGCCCCGCCGGAGAGAAGCTGTCCCATCGGCAGCGAAGACGTCCGCTCCGCACCCCGTTCCACCAATCGAATAATCGTGCCCGACAGCATGGTTGCCAAGACAAGACCGCACAACGCGCCGATGCCGGCATTCAAATAATAACTTCCGGACCGTTGGAGCATGCCGTAAGATTGGGAAGCCCACACCGCGCCCGCATTCATCCACCCATACGTTTGTGCTCCGGCCATTGCGCCGAACACCAAGCCAAGGGTTTGAATAATTCTTTTCATCACATGAATCCACCTCCATTACAATTATGCGCCAATATTTCTCAGGTTAACCGTAGGCGACTTACACTTTTTGGAGGAAAGTCAACGTGATAAAAGTCTTTTGAAATGACTGCTCGCGGGCCTTATAATAGAGGGGAGCACTGCCAATCCCGAAATGAGGTGGAATCGATGAGCACCCCGACGCTGGAGCAATTTCAGCAGCAAGTATCCGAACTTCTGCTGCGGCACCGGAGCTTGCTGGATGTGTTATCGAAGTACGGCCAATCCGGCGCGGCCGTTAACCGTGCCGTTGCGAAATCCGTAACCGAATGTGGATGTATCGAGTTGAACGCGCGCAAACAGGAATATCCCGACGACGTCAATTTGGAACAGGCAAAGACGAAGCTGCATCACCATATTTCCGGCGAGCTGTGCGAGCATTGCAAGGACGCCATCAAGAACGAGCTCGGCCGCAATCTGTTCTACATGTCCGCCATGTGCAACTTGCTGGACATCAAGCTCGACGAAGTCGTGTCGCACGAATCGAACAAATGCGCCACGCTGGGCTTGTTCAATTTAACCTAAGCTTTACCCGATCCTTTCTTCTACATCTACCGGACTCATGATAAGAAGGTCACGTTGATCTTGTCGCAACGCAAAGAACCGCCTTGCTTCATCCTTCAGGATGAGCAGGGCGGTTCGACTATGTCCGGGTTGTAAACCGTTGATCCACGTTCGCTTAAGCGCTGTGTTCCGACTGAACGTCTTCCTGCGCTTCTTTGCGTTGTTTGCGACTTCGCCAAGGGAGGCGGCGATCAACGTTTTTTTTTAGGCCGTACAGCGCGTAGAGCACGAGCGGCACGAATATGATTTTGGATAAATGCTGCGGCAGCCAGAGCGCTAATCCGACCGAGATCAGCACGACGATCGGTACGACCCAAACCGCATTGCGGGGGATGCCCACCTTCTTGAAATTCGGATACTTCACCGTGCTGACCATCAGGAACGACAACACGAGCGTACTAACCATGAGCACGACGACCGGGATCTCTTTGTGAAACAGCGCGAGCGTCGCGAGTACGCCGCCCGCCGCAGGGATCGGAAGACCGATAAAGTAACCCGCGTGACTGGTGATGACGTTAAAGCGAGCCAGGCGGAGCGCGCCGCAGATCGGGAACAACGCGGTGATGATCCAAGCCGGTGCCGCGCTTAATTCCTGAAAGGCTACGCTGTACATAATGAAAGCCGGCGCTACGCCGAATGATATAACATCGGATAAGGAATCGAGTTCTTTGCCGAATTCGCTCTGCGCGTTCAACGCGCGGGCGACCCGTCCGTCTACCCCGTCCATGAGCATGGCGATGATGACCATCATCGCAGCCAAATCGTACCGCGCATTCTCCGGGAAGATGAGGATAATCGCGACGATGCCTAGAAACAAATTCGCCACGGTGAAAAGACTCGGTATCGATTTCGTAAACATTATGCTCCACCTCATCTTTACTATGCCCCAAAAGTGAACAAACGCTCGCGTCTATTCACCTGTAAAATCCAACCATTATGGCGCATCTTCACATTGTATGGGATTTAAATTTGCCTGTCAATGAACATCTGCTCTTGTATCCGCTTGAGTCCTTCTTTGATCGCGCGGGCGCGAACCTCGCCGATCCCGTCTACAGCGTCCAACTCCTCGATCGTCGCCATCAGGACGTGCGGGAGATGTTCAAAGTGTTCCACCAGGTTGTTCATAATAACCGACGGCAGCCGCGGAATTTTGCTCAGCAATCGATACCCGCGCGGTGCCAACATGTCCTCTGCCCCGGTTCCGGCGTAACCAAGCAGCTTGATGATTGGCGGCACATCCAGCAAATCCTCGCTCGTCAGCTTGCGGATGCTATTGCGAATGTCCCGGATTCGGTCCTCGCTGGCTTCCTTGGCATAGTCCTTCAGCAGAAACCACAATTCTTCCTCAACACCGCCGACAAGTTCCTCCATCTGCATGGAGATCAGTCTGCCTTCCGTCCCCAGCTCATTCACATAGCGTTTGATTTCCATCTTGACCCGGATAACCATTTCTACCCGTTTAATGACATGGGCAACCTCTTGCAGCGTGACGAGCTCTTCAAACTCGGAGGCCGACAGGTTCGTGAACGATTGACTGAGCACGGCCTTATATTTCTCCAGCGTCTGAATCGCCTGATTCGCCTTCGTCAAAATAACGCCCATTTCCTTCAGCGAATAGCGCAATTGTCCTTGATAGAGCGTAATAACGTTGCGCCGCTGGGAGATCGATACAACCAGCTTCCCCGTCTGCTTGGCCACCCGCTCTGCCGTCCGGTGCCGAATGCCCGTCTCGCTCGACGATATCGAGCTGTCCGGGATCAGCTGCGTGTTCGCATATAGAATCCGTTTGCGATCCTCGCTGAGGATGATCGCGCCGTCCATCTTCGCCAGTTCGTACAAATAGTTCGGGGAGAAATCGCAATTGATCGAAAAGCCGCCATCGACGACTTCCATCACCTCCGGACTATACCCGACGACAATGAGCGCGCCTGTCTTCGCCCGAAGCACATTCTCCAACCCGTCCCGAAATGCCGTGCCGGGTGCAACCATCTGCAGCAGCTGGTTCATTATTTCCTGTTGACTCGGCTCCCTCATTATTTGCCCCCTCTACCCAAGCGCTGCCTTCAGCGCATCCGAAACCGTTTCGACGCCGATAATTTCAATGCCGGACGGCGGACTCCAGCCTTTAAGGCTTTTCTCCGGCATGATTACACGTTTGAATCCTAACTTATGCGCTTCCTTCACCCGCTGCTCGGCTCGCGCCACCGCCCTGACTTCGCCCGTCAATCCGATCTCGCCGAAAATCACGTCGTACGGCCTTGTCGGCGCATCGCGGAAGCTGGAAGCGATGCTAACGGCTGCGGCCAAATCCACCGCCGGTTCATCGAGCTTCACGCCGCCGGCTACGTTCAGGTAAGCGTCTTGCGTCTGCAAAAACATGCCCATCCGTTTCTCCAACACCGCAATAATGAGCGCCATTCGATTATGGTCAATGCCCGTGGACATCCGGCGAGGCGACGGAAAATTCGTAGTCGCGACCAACGCCTGCAGCTCAACCAATACGGGACGGGTGCCTTCCATGCTCGCTACGACCGTCGATCCCGATACGCCAAGCGGCCGCTCCGACAAGAACAGCTCTGACGGATTGCTTACTTCGCGGAGACCGGATTCGCCCATTTCGAAAATGCCGATTTCGTTCGTAGAACCGAAACGGTTCTTCACGGCGCGCAGCAGCCGATAGCTGTGATGGCGCTCGCCCTCGAAATAAAGAACGCAGTCTACCATATGCTCGAGCAGCCGCGGTCCGGCGATCGCTCCTTCTTTGGTCACATGGCCGACGAGGACGGTAGCGATGCCTTTAATTTTCGCGACCCGCATAAAATGCGCCGTGCACTCTCTCACCTGCGATACGCTTCCCGGCGCGGACTGTACGGTCGGGTCGTACACCGTCTGGATGGAGTCGATGACGAGAAAGTCGGGTGCCACCGCCTCAATCGCTTCGTTCACTTGATCCATGTTGGTTTCGCACAGCACGTACAGCTTATCGGTAAGCGCGCCGAGACGATCCGCGCGCAGTCTCGTTTGGCGTACGGATTCCTCGCCCGAAATGTAAAGCACTTTCAATCCTTTAGAGGCTAACGCGTGGGAGGTCTGGAGCAGCAGCGTCGATTTGCCGATGCCCGGATCTCCGCCGACCAGAATAAGCGATCCCGGCACGACGCCGCCGCCAAGGACGCGGTTCAGCTCCTGCAGCCGGGTCTCGATTCGGGGCTCCTGCCCGCTTTCTATGTGTATGATGGGACGCGGCTTTTCTTTCGTCTGAATGAGCGAAGAGCCCATGCCCTGCGTCTTGACGACCGTTTCTTTCTCTTCCACCATCGTGTTCCAAGCGCCGCAGCCCGGGCATTTGCCCAGCCACTTCGGCGACTCTGTTCCACAGTCGGTACAAGCGAATTTCACTTTAAGTTTTGCCATTTTCGGCTCCTTCTCATGTGCAAGGGTACATCTCAAAGTTTACCATTGGATGCAACCATGGTGCTACTTTTTATTACGGTTCGCATTAAACTTCGATTCATATACAGAGGGCACGATCATACGTTCCCGTCCCGTACCAGTTTATCAGTTGATCCAATTTAACGCAAAAAACGCAAAAAGGACTCTCCCCGCTTGGAGCGGGAGAGTCCTCTTCGTGCGTTCTTATTTCGTTGCCGGCTCTTCTTGCGCAGGCGTCGTATGCGTGACGGTCAATTGGCCGTCCTTCTCGTCGATGACGAGCGTGTCGCCCTTGCTGATTTTGCCGAGCAGCAGATCTTCGGACAGACGGTCCTCGATATGCTTCTGAATCGCGCGGCGCAGCGGACGCGCGCCATACGCAGGATCGAAGCCTTCCTTCGCTAGGAACGCCTTCGCCGCATCCGTCAGCGTGAAGTCGACTTCCTGCTCGCGCAGACGCTTGCGAAGCTCCTCGGACATGAGCGTGACGATCTCGGCGATATGCTCTTGCTCCAGCGAATGGAACACGATCGTCTCGTCGATCCGGTTCAGGAACTCCGGACGGAAGCTTTTCTTCAGCTCGCCCATGACCTTTTCCCGCATCTGGGAGAAATCGCGGCCCGCATCGTGCACGGCCGTAAAGCCGAGCGACGAATTGCGTTTGATTTGATCCGCCCCGACGTTGGACGTCATGATGATAAGCGTATTGCGGAAGTCGACGACGCGGCCTTTGGAATCGGTCAAGCGGCCGTCTTCGAGCACCTGAAGCAGGATGTTGAACACTTCCGGATGCGCCTTCTCGATCTCATCGAGGAGGACGACCGAATACGGTTTGCGGCGCACTTTCTCGGTCAGCTGGCCGCCTTCTTCGTAACCGACATATCCCGGAGGCGCACCAACCAGACGGGACGTGGAATGCTTCTCCATGTACTCGGACATATCGATACGGATAACCGCATTCTCGTCGCCGAACATGGCTTCCGCAAGCGCGCGGGCAAGCTCGGTTTTACCAACGCCTGTTGGACCCAAGAAGATGAACGACCCAATTGGGCGCTTCGGATCCTTCAGACCGGCGCGGGCGCGACGGATCGCGCGCGCAACCGCTTTGACGGCATCTGTCTGACCGATAACGCGATCGTGGAGGATATCCTCCATTTTGAGCAGACGCTCGGTTTCTTCCTCCGCCAGCTTGCTGACCGGCACACCCGTCCAGCTTGCCACGACTTGCGCGATATCTTCAGGCGTTACCTCAGAATCGGTGCGGCCTTGCTTTTCTTTCCACTGGTTGCGCGTTACATCCAGTTCTTCACGAAGCTTCTGTTCCGTATCACGCAGCGCCGCTGCTTTTTCGAACTCCTGGCTTTGCACCGCGGAGTCTTTCTCCTTGCGGATATCCTCCAGACGGTTCTCCAGCTGCTTGAGGTTAGGCGGTACAGTATAAGTTTTCAGTCTTACTTTGGAGGAAGCCTCGTCAATCAGGTCGATCGCTTTGTCCGGCAGGAAACGGTCCGTGATGTAACGGTCGGACAATTTGACCGCCGCTTCGATTGCGTCGTCCGTGATTTTCACGCGGTGATGCGCTTCGTAACGGTCACGCAAGCCGGTCAAAATTTGAATAGCTTCTTCCGGCGATGGCTGGTCGACCGTAATCGGTTGGAAACGGCGCTCCAGCGCAGCGTCCTTCTCGATATATTTGCGATACTCATCCAATGTCGTCGCCCCGATGCACTGCAGCTCGCCGCGAGCCAGGGATGGCTTTAGGATGTTGGATGCGTCGATTGCGCCTTCCGCGCCGCCTGCGCCGATGAGCGTATGCAGCTCGTCGATAAACAGGATGATGTTACCGGCTTGGCGGATTTCATCCATGATCTTCTTCAGACGATCCTCGAATTCGCCGCGGTATTTCGTCCCCGCCACGACCGAGCCCATATCGAGCGTCATGACGCGTTTGTCACGCAGCGTTTCCGGAATCTCGCCAGCAATAATCTTCTGCGCCAAACCTTCGGCAATGGCCGTCTTACCGACGCCCGGTTCACCGATCAGGACCGGATTGTTTTTGGTCCGGCGGCTAAGCACTTGAATGACGCGCTCGATTTCTTTGCTGCGTCCGATAACCGGATCCAAATTGCCTTCTTTCGCGTAGGCCGTCAAGTCGCGAGCCAGGCCATCGAGCGTCGGCGTGCTGACATTGGCCGGCGCGCCGTGGCTGCTGGAGACCGCTTCGCTGCTGCCCAGCAGCTGCAGCACCTGCTGACGCGCTTTGTTCAAGCTAATGCCAAGATTATTGAGCACACGTGCCGCTACCCCTTCGCCTTCGCGAATCAGACCAAGCAGGATATGTTCCGTGCCGACGTAAGTATGGCCCAGCTTGCGCGCCTCGTCCATCGACAGCTCAATAACTTTCTTCGCGCGCGGCGTATACGCGATGTTCGTCGGTTGTTCCTGCCCCCGGCCGATGAGCGTTTCCACTTCGTCTTGGATTTTCTCCAAGCTTAAGCCAAGGCCGATCAGCGCTTTGGCCGCAATGCCTTCCCCTTCGCGGTTCAGGCCGAGCAAAATATGCTCTGTGCCAATATTGTTATGACCAAGCCGCACTGCCTCTTCTTGTGCAAGCGCGAGCACCTTCTGCGCACGTTCCGTGAATCTTCCGAACATCATGTTCATACACCCCCATGATTGGATTCGCTTTGCAAATGCTGACGTATTAGTTCAGCGCGCCGGATATCCCGCTGTTCGGCGGTCAATTTCTCCCCAGAATTCTGCTGGAGGAAACCGGGCTGCGTTAATACCATTAATTCATTCATCGCCTTCGGTGTCACATGCTGAATCAAACCGAGATCAATACCAAGCCTAACATCGGATAGCCGCTGGGCGGATTCCTTCGATTCCATAATGGACGCATGCGACAAAATACCGTACGAACGGAACACCCGATCCTCAAGCCGAATTCTCGACTCCTGCAGCATACGCGAGCGGGCTGCCCTTTCGTGATCGATAATTTGTTTGGCGACGCCGTGCAAGTTATCGATGATTTCATGCTCGGATTGTCCCAGCGTAATCTGATTCGAAATTTGAAACAGATTGCCGAGCGCTTCGCTGCCTTCGCCGTAGATCCCCCGAACCGCCAACCCCACCTGCGTAATCGCCGTTAAAATCCGGTTGATCTGATGAGTAAGCACCAAGCCGGGCAAATGCATCATGACCGAAGCCCGGATGCCGGTCCCGACGTTGGTCGGACAGCTCGTAAGGTAGCCGCGGCGTTCATCGAACGCGTAATCCGCCACTTCCTCGAATATATCGTCAATGCGGCTCGCAAGCTCCCATGCCTCCGTAATTTGAAAACCCGGTGACAGCACTTGGATCCGCAAATGATCCTCTTCGTTGACCATAATGCTAATGGACTCGTTGCGACTCAGAATGACTGCGCCGCTGCGCGATTCGTTCGCTAGATTCGGACTTATCAGATGCTTCTCGACAAGCACTCTTCGTTCCAGCTCGCTCAGCTCCGACAGTCGAATCGTCTCGAATTCCCCAATTCCATTCAACCTTCCGCCCTCGGGGACGGTCAACAGCCGCTCCATCACCTCGCTGGATTGCTCCGAAGTAGCCAGCATCGGGAAAGGATGGCCCCTGAGATTGCGTGCAATCCGAGTTCGGCTGCTAATGACGATATCGGCTTCTGGGCCCGTGCCCTGCATCCAGTCACTTAACGCATGTTGAGCAAATGATCGATTAGACAAGGCTATTCCTCCCTTCTGCAGCTTCTACCCTTCGGCAACATTACGTTCCAGCTCTCGTATCCGATCGCGCAATTGCGCAGCATTCTCGAATTCTTCTCGCTCGATGCGATCCTGAAGCTCGCGTCGCAGCGTCTCGATTTCGCGTTTCAGCTGGATCGTGGTGCCCGCCCGTTTCGGAATTTTCCCGACGTGTGTCGTTGAACCGTGAACGCGTTTTAGAATGGGGTCGACTTTATCACTGAATTGGGTATAGCACTTGCTGCAACCGAAACGTCCCATTTTGCTAAACTGCGCATGGGTCAGTCCGCACTTATCGCAGCGGACGGTTTGTTTGACCGCGAATCCACTATTTGCACCGCCACCGCTCGGTTCGAAATCGAGCAACCCGGAGAGCAGACTGTGAATGGAGAATCCGTTGGCTGTCCCGGGTATACCCTCGCCCTTCTCGCGCGCGCAAGCTTCGCAAATATGAAATTCGTTCTTCTCACCGCCGACGATCTTCGTAAAATGGAGAGTGGCCGGCCTCTTGCCGCATTCCTGACAAAGCATGGTTGCGTATCCCTCCTAAACGTTCTGCAGCACGCAAAACTCGCTTCGAAAGCATGCGCCTAAAGCTTCGCATCCATACATGTCCTTTACACGGAACCGGATGGCTTATGAGGCTTCGTCTGTGGGATGAGTTCTCATTTCACAAGAAGCGTAATAAGCATGGCTTTGAGCAATCTGGCCCGGACTTCATCTCGCAGGGGAAGCTTAAGCGCGATAACATCGCGTGCTACGGCCGCCCGGATCAGATTGGCTTCGCGTTTCGAGATCATTTCCGCCTCTTCCAGCTGATAAATCAGTCCTTCAGCAGCAGCTTGGTCGACCTCGTTGCCAATCGTCTGCGCGATATGCCCTTGAATCGCCTTGAGCGTCGGAAGTTCAACGCGTTGTATGCGTATGTATCCACCGCCGCCTCGTTTGCTCTCCACCAAGTATCCTTTCTCCAATGTAAAGCGGGTACTAATGACGTAATTGATTTGCGAAGGCACGCATGAGAATCGGTCCGCCAGCTCGTTTCGCTGAATTTCTACCGCCCCGTCCGTGCTTTCTTGGAGCATGCCCTTCAAATACTGCTCGATTAAATCGGAAATGTTGCGCACGTCGCCAACCTCCCTACAGCTGACAAACAACGATTCCGCCGGCCAATGCCGGAAAAGTCAAACAAATCAGTTTAGTTGACTTTGACTTTCTTTGACTTTAAGTACATTATACGCGAATTTATCCAAAGGTCAAGAGCTCGCATTGAGGAATCTGCACACTGAATAGGTTGGGCTGCTCGCGCGCATTTATACGCCAGGATAGGCCAACACCAACAGAGGTTAGTCATATTTGCTCTACCGCGCGCAAAATATTGCCTAAGTTCAGCCTTCGCTGAACTACGAGAATCGAAACCTAATGACAACCGTTGTCAACAGCCGCTCATTATTACCCTGTACGCCTGCAGAGCTAAACATCTAGATCTTCGAACACTGCTTACACGCGAAGTTACCTAGCCGGTTATTATCTGATATCCTGCATTCTAGTATTATAAGTATTTTGTCCAGTTATCAACAAGTTAATAACTAGCAGGATTCAAAAAATGAAAACATATGCCCTAAGGGAAACGATCTTCGTTATCACCTCAAGCGTATGCCGTCAATAAGGACGCTTTTATTGTCTCATCAAACGCTCCAGGTTATCCGCATGGGGATAATACGCGGTAACGACAAAAAACCGACCACATCACTGTGGTCGGTCATTCGTGCTTGGCGACGTCCTACTCTCCCAGGACCCTGCGGTCCAAGTACCATCGGCGCTGGAAGGCTTAACGGTCGTGTTCGGGATGGGTACGCGTGGTTCCCTTCCGCCATCGCCACCAAACATTCAAGGTGTTACACCCTGAAAACTGGATACGAAACTCAACACTTTAGCTGTGTTTGTTCGAAGATGCCGCTCCGAAGCAAGCATATGCTTCCGAAGTGAACATTCTCCGAATGTTCTTAGGATAAGCCCTCGACCGATTAGTATTCGTCAGCTGCATGCATTGCTGCACTTCCACCTCGAACCTATCAACCTGGTCGTCTTCCAGGGGTCTTACTAATTGGGAAATCTCATCTTGAGGGGGGCTTCACGCTTAGATGCTTTCAGCGCTTATCCCGTCCGTACTTGGCTACCCAGCGGTGCTCCTGGCGGAACAACTGGTACACCAGCGGTACGTCCATCCCGGTCCTCTCGTACTAAGGACAGCTCCTCTCAAATTTCCTACGCCCACGACAGATAGGGACCGAACTGTCTCACGACGTTCTGAACCCAGCTCGCGTACCGCTTTAATGGGCGAACAGCCCAACCCTTGGGACCTACTTCAGCCCCAGGATGCGATGAGCCGACATCGAGGTGCCAAACCTCCCCGTCGATGTGGACTCTTGGGGGAGATAAGCCTGTTATCCCCAGGGTAGCTTTTATCCGTTGAGCGATGGCCCTTCCATTCGGTACCACCGGATCACTAAGCCCGACTTTCGTCCCTGCTCGACTTGTTGGTCTCGCAGTCAAGCTCCCTTATGCCTTTGCACGCTTCGAATGATTTCCAACCATTCTGAGGGAACCTTTGGGCGCCTCCGTTACATTTTAGGAGGCGACCGCCCCAGTCAAACTGCCCGCCTGACACGGTCCCCCCACCCGATTCAGGGTGGCGGGTTAGAACTCCGATACGATCAGGGTGGTATCCCAACGGTGCCTCCACCCAAGCTGGCGCTCAGGCTTCAACGGCTCCCACCTATCCTGTACAGATCGTACCAAAGTCCAATATCAAGCTGCAGTAAAGCTCCATGGGGTCTTTCCGTCTTGTCGCGGGTAACCTGCATCTTCACAGGTATTAAAATTTCACCGGATCTCTCGTTGAGACAGCGCCCAAGTCGTTACGCCATTCGTGCGGGTCAGAATTTACCTGACAAGGAATTTCGCTACCTTAGGACCGTTATAGTTACGGCCGCCGTTTACTGGGGCTTCGGTTCATAGCTTCGGGTTGCCCCTAACCACTCCCCTTAACCTTCCAGCACCGGGCAGGCGTCAGCCCGTATACTTCGCCTTACGGCTTCGCACAGACCTGTGTTTTTGCTAAACAGTCGCTTGGGCCTTTTCACTGCGGCCCCCTCGGGCTATTCACCCTACCGAGGCACCCCTTCTCCCGAAGTTACGGGGTCATTTTGCCGAGTTCCTTAACGAGAGTTCTTCCGCGCGCCTTAGCATGCTCTGCTCGCCTACCTGTGTCGGTTTGCGGTACGGGCACCTTGACCTGGCTAGAAGCTTTTCTTGGCAGCGGGAACACATAACCTTCGGTACTGTAATTTTCCCTCCCCATCACAGCCCAGCCTTAACGATGTGCGGAT
>NZ_JBHUHA010000002.1:2285000-2850000 GCF_042682185.1 Paenibacillus xanthanilyticus
TCCGCGTAGCCAATATTATAGAAAAACGCGTTCAATTTGCGCTCGGCCGTGATGCGCGGATTCTGGTTGCGAAGCGCTCCGGCTGCGGCATTGCGCGCATTCTTGAGCGGCTCCGCCGCCGTCCGGTTGTACGCCTCCAGCACCGACAGGTTCATAATGCCCTCGCCTTGCACTTCGATAATTCCCTCCGAAAACGGGATCGTCAGCGGGATCGACTTGATCGTCTTCACTTGCGCCAAGATGCCTTCCCCCACAACGCCATTGCCCCTTGTGGCGGCTTGGACAAGCCGACCGTCGTCGTAGGTCAAGTTAAGCGTAAGGCCGTCAAACTTCAGTTCGACAACGTAACTTGGATCGGGAAGCGGAACGCCTTCCGGATTTTTGGCATTATAGTCGGTAATCGCCTTGCGGACGCGAGCGTTCCATGCCAACAGATCCTCGTTGTCCTGCGCTTTATCCAAGCTCCACAGCCGCGCCCGGTGACGATGAGGCTCGAATCCTTTCAATATATCGCCGCCCACGCGCAGCGTAGGGGAATCCGGCAGTATGACGCCCGTCAGCGTCTCCAAACCGGTCAACTCATCATATAACGCGTCGTACTCCTTATCGCTCAGCGTAGGTGTATCCAGCGTGTAGTAGTTATAATTATGCTCCTCGATCAACGCCGCCAACTCGCGCATGCGCGCCAGCTGCGCCGGTTCCGCGCCTTGTCCTTGCACCATCGCCTAATCCGCCTCTCTTCTAAATCCGTATAAATTGCCTGCTTCGTTATGTAAAGAGAGAGACGCCCGCGTCTACTTCCATTGCCAGCGCCTCTCTTATGATGCAGTACCTGCTTTATTCTACTTTGGTGATCGGAGCAAAGCTGGCCAGCAGCTTCTTGATGCCGACCGGAGCCGGAAACGCGATATTGAGCTCCATTTCGTTGCCCGCGCCTTTCGCCGATACGACCGTCCCGACCCCGAACTTACCGTGCGACACGCGATCTCCCACCTTAAAGTCTTTGGAGCCTCCCGATGTCGCGCCTCCGGAAGCCATGCGAGCGGCGTCCGCAGGCGTCGTCACCCGAACGCCTCCCGCACTTGGGGCACCTGTCGAGGCACCTGTGCTCGGTCGAGAAACGGCGTTGCCCGACGCGCCGCGGAATCCAAAGCCGGATCCGCCGCCCGATGCGCTGCTCCTGCCCCCGCCAAATCCGCCGTTCAACGGACGGCTGCTTGCGCGGCCGAACATGGACGCATCCTTCTTCAGCTCATCCGGCACCTCGTCCAGGAATCGAGAGGGCTTGTTCGCGTTCGTCCGTCCGAACAACGTGCGTACGCGCGCGCAGGTCATGAACAGCTGCTTCTCCGCCCGCGTGATGCCCACATACGCCAGCCTTCTTTCTTCCTCGAGCTCTTCGTTGTCCATAAAGGCCCTGCTGTGCGGGAATACGCCTTCCTCCATGCCGATGATGAACACGACCGGGAACTCCAGACCTTTGGCGCTGTGCATCGTCATGAGGATGACCGCGTCCTTCACGCCGCCTTCCGGTTCGTCTTTATCGACGGAGTCGATATCCGCGATCAACGCCAGATCGGTAAGGAACGAAACCAACGACTTGTCGTCGTTGCGCTTCTCAAAGTCCTGCGTCACGGACAGAAACTCGTCGATGTTCTCGAGCCGCGCCGTGGATTCGAGCGTATTCTCCCGCTGCAGCTCGAGCCGGTACTGGCTCATCTCGAGAATCTTCTCGGTCAGCTCCGTCACGGAAAGATACTCCACCATCTGCGTCAAATTCGAAATCATGTCGCGGAATTCGCGAAGCGCCGTACGCGCCCTGCCGGTCACGTCGATCCAGTCGAGCTCTTCCAGCAGCGCGAAAATCGAAATGCCGCGCGAGCCCGCGATATCGGCCAGCTTGGCGACCGTCGTATCGCCGATGCCCCGCTTCGGCACGTTGACGACCCGCTCAAAGCTAATATCGTCGTCCGGGTTGGAAATTAACCGCAGGTAAGCAAGCAAATCCTTGATCTCTTTGCGATCATAGAACTTGATGCCGCCGACGATCTGGTACGGGATATCCGATTTGATCAACGTTTCCTCGATTACGCGGGACTGCGCGTTCGTCCGGTACAAAATCGCGTGGTCAGCGTACTTCTTGCCCTGCTTGATATTCTTCTGAATCTCGCCGGTGACGAAATAGCCCTCTTCGTGCTCGGATTCCGCCTGGTAAACGGTGATGGGCTCCCCTTCACCCCGGTCGGTCCACAGCTTCTTCGCTTTGCGACCCGTATTCAGGTTGATGACCGCGTTGGCCGCGTTCAGGATGTTCGACGTCGAGCGATAGTTCTGCTCCAGCATAATGGTCCGCGCTTCCGGGTAATCCTCTTCGAAATTGAGGATGTTCGATATGTCCGCGCCCCGCCAGCGGTAGATCGACTGGTCGCTATCGCCAACGACGCAAATGTTGTGATGCTGATCGGCCAGCATTTTGCACAGCATATACTGCGCGCGGTTCGTATCCTGATACTCGTCCACGTGGATAAAACGAAATTTATTCTGATAAAAGGCCAATACTTCGGGTACATCCGTGAACAGTTCGATCGTCTTCATGATCAGATCGTCGAAGTCGAGCGAGTTGTTGAACTTCAGCCGCTTCTGGTAGGACGCGTATACTTTGGCCACGATGCCGTCGAAATAGTCGCCGATCTTATTCTCCAGCCGTTCGGGCGTCTGCAGCTCGTTCTTCGCCGCGCTGATCTTAGCCTGAACCGCCTTCGGCTCGAATTTCTTCGTGTCGAGGTTCATGTCTTTCATGATGTTGCGGATGACCGACAGCTGGTCGGCCGAATCGAGAATCGAGAAGCTCTGCGAAAATCCGATCCGTCCGATGTCTCTGCGCAAGATTCGCACGCACATGGAGTGGAACGTCGATACCCAGATATCATGGCCGGAAGGCCCGATGAGCGCGGAAACGCGCTGCTGCATCTCCCTTGCCGCTTTATTGGTAAACGTGATCGCCAAAATGCTCCATGGCGCTACGCGGCGCTTCTCGATCAAGTACGCAATCCGGTGCGTCAGCACGCGCGTCTTGCCGCTGCCCGCTCCGGCCATAATCAACAACGGACCATCGGTGGCCTGCACGGCCTCCCGCTGCGGCGGATTCAGTTTCTGCACCGCCTGTTCGATACTGAATTCGTTTAACATATGAGGAATAAAGCTCCTTTTGTTCGCATTTGTTCGCCTATTCCCAGTCTAGACAACCGCGCCTGCGGTGTCAATTTGATTCTGGGTTTTGCAGACATTTGGCAGGACTTCAGCAATCGCCCGCGCGACATATGCGTTTCGGCATAATCGGAGAGGCGTGAGGCTGCTGATTGCGTCAATATCCCTTGCACGCTGCCATTTGGGTACCGCAACAGCGCCATGAAAAAGAAAACAGCCCCCTGCTCGGCTGTCTTGGCTTATCGATCCGATGATGGGGAGCTGTATGTATTATCAATCGCTGGCTAGGCTTGCTTTAGTTTGCAGGCCGTTCGGCGGACGGCGGCGACTGTCGCGAGCGCAGCGTCCAGTTGGTCGTACACGACATTGCCGACCACGACCGTATGGGCAAGCGCGGCTGCTTCGCCCGCTCGCTCGGGACCGTCGATCCCGCCGCCGTAAAATAATCGCGCGCCCGTCAGCAGTTTGCCGGCTCGATCTACGAGCGACATATCCCCGAATGAACCGCTGTACTCGATGTACACCACCGGAAGCCGCATGAGCCTGTCCGCCATGTAAATATGCGCGGCGATGCCCTCGGCATCCTGTATCGCGTCCGCTCCGGTTACCTTGGCTGCTTCCGCGTCCGGATTCAATATGATGTACCCCTCGGCGGAAGTCATCTCCCAGGGGACGAACGGACCGAATTTACGCAGCGCCTCGATCTGATTGCCCGCGATCCATTCGCCTCGCCGCGTGTTCAGGACGAGGGGGATAAAATACCAGTCGAAGCCCGGTACGGCCGCCTCTATATTCGACACCTCGAGCGCGCACGGCACCTCGTAGCGGCGGATGCGCGACAGCAGTTCCACGGTGTTGTCGTAATCGACGCCGCTCGATCCTCCGACGAGGATCGCATCCGTGCCGGACATGCAGACTGCATCCAGCGCTTCATCCGAGATTTCCCGCTCCGGATCGAGTTTGAAGACGTGCCGCCATTCGGCGTAAATTTCGCTTTGCATGTTAATCATCGCATTCCTTTCTAAGTTGCGCTTCCCAAGGATGCCGCTTACAACGATTCGATGCGCTGCATCACGGAAAACTCGTTCGGGTACATCATGATCCATTCCGTCAAGCCGACCATCCGGAACAGCTTCTCGTAATGCGGCGTGATCCCCCATGCGAACGTGTGCATCCCGGCCTTCTTGGCTGTCCGCGCAAATCGGATCAGTACGGCCATGCCGCCGCTGTTGATATAGGTAATCCCCGTTAAATCCAAAACCAAATAACGCACTTCGCTGGCGAATTCGGCTGCGAATCCGTCCAATATTTCATGCTCGGATGCACGGGTCAGCTCGCCCCTAAGCTGCATGACGCAGCCCCCGGGAAACTGACGCTTCTCGATGACCAATGGCTGTTGCACTACCGTCGCCTCCTTTGTTGTGCGCGCTAAGCGCGCGTTTTACGCATAAAATAAATTTCGAGGTAAAAGCCCCGCTCGTCCCGCCCTGTCGCCCAATAGTCGGATAACGCGTCGATGAGCACCAGCCCCCAGCCCCGCGGATCCTCGGATTCCCGCTTGCGGGCCATTTCCTCCTCGTTGCGCGCCACGTGCGGGAAGAAGCCTCCCCCGCTGTCGTAGATCCGAATGACCGTAATCCGGCTGCCCACCTGCGCTTGCACGGCGACGACTGAACCCGGCCTCCGCCGATTGCCATGCTCCATCGCGTTCATGATTCCTTCTGACACGGCGCTCTGCACGTCCTCGCCGAGTACGGTCTCCGGCCAAAACGTCGACACCAACATGCCCACTTGCTCCGCTACCATCCGCTCGGTGCCTTCCGCACTGCCCAGCATCCAGTCATGCGCATAAAAACGGCTGGGCGCCAGCTCGTCCAACAAGGCGCCGTGCAGGGCGGCTGCCGCTTCACGCTCGGCCGCCTGAAGCCAATAGGCGTGAACAAGCTCCAGCACGACGATCGTACGGTCGTCGTTGTCTTTGGCATACTTGGCATCCATGCGTCCAAGCCAGTCGTCCACCCGCTCCGGCAAGTCGAGGCCCGGCCCCCACCGCGCCAATTCCTGCTCCAACCCGTCGAAGCTGTACATCCGTCCCGCTTCATCCATCGCTTCGATCAAGCCATCGGTATAGAGCACGAATTGATCGCCAGGCTGAAGCTTGAGCACCATGGACTCATATTGCGTCTCGGGATCGATGCCGATGGGAAGCGAGCTGCAATCCAACGCCTTGATGCTGCCGCACTCGCTTACGATATACGGAGACAGATGGCCGGCGCTCACATACTGAAGCGTGTCATGAACCGAATCGACGACGCCAATGCCTATCGTGACCGCCCCTTCTTCGCCGAGCGCCTCGCACAGCTCCTCGTTGATCCGCATCATCACCTCGGCCGGATTCCCATTGCGCCTGATCTCCGCGCGAAAGAGCATCAGCAGCGCCGACATCAAGAGCGCCGCCGGAACGCCTTTGCCCGATACGTCGCCGATCATGATGGCGAACCGGTTCGGCCCCAAGCTGAGCACGTCGAAAAAGTCGCCTCCCACCTCATGGAATGGCCGGCTTCTCGCGGCGATCCGGTAGGAGCCGATCGTCATATCGCCCGGAGGCAGCAGCTTCTGCTGCACTTTGTTGGCAAGCCGCAGCTCCCGTTCGAACTGCTCGTATCGCTGCCTTGCGCGTGTCTGAAGTTCATGGAACACGTGCGCTAAATCGCCCGCCACGCCCTCCAGGTCCCCCTTCGCTCTGGGCGCCCCCGGATGCTCGTGCATGATTAGTTCCCGCAGACTGCGGATCATGCGGCGAAATTCGACGCGAAATCGCGTCGTCACCAAGACGGCCAGCGACAAGCCCAGCGCCGCGTCGATCGCTGCCGCGCCTATAAAAGCTCCCGAGTCGAGGGTGCCGGGCTGATTGCTCTGGATCAGCATAAGCTGCAGCACATTCAACATCGCGGCTAGGAACATGCCCAAGTAGGTGGTCAACAGCGGCCAGATTATGGGGAGGCTGCGGTCGCTCCCATGCTCTCTTCGCAGCTGCAGCACCGTCTCTCGCAGCACGCCTCTCACGGCGACGAACAGTAGGACCGCCATCGTTAGCGACATGCCGATACCGCCGGTTAGAATGTCCGCGTAAGCCTGAACGCGATCCCTTTCCACGCCAAGCGCAACGGACACCCCGTTGCTGACTAGGCCCGCGATTAACATCGATGCCGAAATCTGATAAGGATAGCGGAGCAGCCTCCAGACCGCCGAATGCGCCTTCGCTCGTTGGCCTAACAGCCGCTTGACCGTGTGGAGCCGCCAGGCTAAATGAATGCCGAGCGCCGCGATGATCAATGAAACGACGACGAGAGGGTAGGGCATCCCTTCGCCTTCGACGTGCGGAAGGAGCCGATGCGACACGATATGATTTTTGACGGTAAATATCAAGAGGCCTGCCAGTACCGCCGCGGTTTGGGCCGCGAACAGCCTCATATACAACCGTCTCCACGCTATGGACATTGCGGGCGACATCGTATCCCTCAAGGATCGCCGCATCAGTTCCATAACAGGCGTCTGGTCTCTTCCAACGGTTCGGAACCGAACTCTTCTTCGTACATGCGCTCGAGGCGCTTGTACCAACCGATCGCCTCGGCCCGGTGTCCCTTAGCCAGACAGTGGCGAATCATCGCTTCATAAGCTTCTTCCTGCTTCGGACGCAGCCCGATCCATTCGCTTAGCGCTTGCTCGGCCTTCACTTCATCCCGAAGCTCGGTATAGTAAATCGCCAGCCGTTTCAGCATGTTCGTCTGCCTATCCAGCATTTGTTCCCGCGTGCGCTCCAGCCACTCCACGTTCGGGAGCTCCGTCGCCAGCTGGCCGTACAACGGCAGCGCTTCCTCATAGAGGCGGCAGGCCGCTTCCCGGTCATCGTTCCACAGCTGATCCCCGACCCTGGACAACGTCATGTACGCCTCCGCGTCTACATGCTCGATAATCTGCTCGTCCAACCCGATTACGCCCCGTTTGACGTAGACCGGATCGGACATTCCCATCTCGCGAAGCGTATGGCGCAAATCGTGCAGCGTAACGTAAAGCTGGTTCGATTGTTTGGCCGATTCGCCTTCGCCGAATACGCGCTCGAGCACCTGCTCGCGATTGGCTTTGTAGGCAGGCTGGAGCAGCAGATAAACAAGCAATTCTCCCGCCTTGCGGCGCTTCCATACCGGCTCGGCCACTTGACCGTCCGCGGCGCTGAAGCGCAACCCGTCGATCAGTTGAACCCGCCAGCGCCGATCTGCCGGCACGGACGGCGGCTCTTGCTCCGCCAATTTCTGCTGCTCCTCGGCATCCGGCTGCGTTCTCGCCGACTCGGCCGCCTCTTCCCGGATCGACTGTATGCGCAGCTCCTCCAATTCGATCAAGCGGCGCTTGATCTCCGGCGAAGACACGAGCGCGGCATACCCTTCCACAGCCTGAAACAGTTCTCTCGCGCGCGAATCGTCCCCACGCTGCAAGCCTCTGCGAAGCTCCGCGGCCGCCGCGTAAAACTGCACTTCGATATCGTCATCGAGGGAGCGCGGCGGCCTTCGATTCGCTCGACCGAAGCAGATCGCGTTAACTAAGTAGACGTATCTCGCCGGTAGGAGTTCGATCGTCTCATCCTTCGGCTTGCCGCCCGCATTCAGCGTCTCTTTCAACGCTTCTCCGAGCGAGGTGTCATCTAGACTGCGGCCCAGCCACTGCAGCAGCAATCGCCATTCCGGATCGGCCAGCGCATCGCGCTGCGGATCATACAACAGCCGCTCCAGCATGACGATCGCCGCCCACAGCGGCTTCCCCTCTTCCCTGAACCGGTACGCCGCCGCCTGAAACAACTCCTCCGGCGCGGTTAAGCCGCCCTGTTCGCCCAATCCGCCTCCCGCCAACGCGCGCGCCAGCGCCCACGGCACGAAGCCGCTGCACGCCTGTCCGGAATGCGCCCATTCCGTCCGCAAGAAATCGATCACGGGCGTGGAATCCGACCGATCCCCAACCTGCTGATACAATAGGCCCAGCATCCCCATCAGCGTCAGCATTGCCTGCTCGTTCGCTTGCGCGGCGAACGCCCGCAGCGCGCTTTCGATCAACCGCTTCGCATCGCCCAAACGCCCTTGAAGCAGCCCTTCCTCGCACTCCGCTTGCAGCAGCAAAGGCGAGCTATTCCGAATGGCGGCCGGTATGACGGCCAACATGTCCGCCGATACGCGCCTGCCGTCCAATATCGCTCGTTCCAGCGATAATACGCTATCTGTCCATGCATCCGCGTTTTGGGATAATTTTCCATTATATTCCATCGTTGGTTCCCCACGTTCGATTGTCATTGTAATCTCTCCTCTATTTCGCTTCCATACGCCAAAATACCTGCCTGTCGCGCTAAAGTCTTGCTTTCTGAACGCAAAAAAACGGGGACCTCGGCCCCCGTTTCTCTCGTTGCTATTTCACCAGCTGTCCGCGCGTCACGCCGAGCTGATTGATCGCTTTCAGACTTCTCCAAACTTGCGTGCCGTTAATACGCCCGCTGAGCGCATCGGTATAAAGACCGATGACCTCCTCTACCTTCTCGGCGGTCTCTTCCAAAAATTCGATGCGGAAGGAACCTACGCCAAGATCCGCGAATTGACGCAAGTATTCGGCGCCGGATTGCTCGATGGCGTTGTACACGGTATTGCGGCAACCTTCGTCGACGCGCACCGGATGCGACATGCCGATCCGGTCGCGGAGGGAAGCACGCTGTTCTTCGCACGGCCGGCCGCAGTTCGTGTAATCCGTCCCTTCGCTCATGAAGGTGCAGTACACGCAGTGCTCCGTGTGGAACATCGGCAAATGCTGATGGATGACCACTTCCATTTTGGACGTGTCCGAGCGGCCCAGCAGGTCGAACATTTGCTGTACGTTCAAGTCGTACGAAGGCGTTACGAAATCGCAGCCCGCTTCGAGGAACAAATCCGCCGCTTTATGATTGGCGATATTCAGCGAGAAGTCGCCGATCAAACGCGGGAACCCTTCTCCGCCGCGTTCCGCGCGGGCGCGCATGTAGTAATACAACGCCCCCGTATTCCGAACGAGCACCGCATCCGGCGCCAGCTTCAGAATATTGGCGTGGTAGCCGTTCTCGCCCGGCATATGGATGCGCGGCGTGGCCAGCGCGATCGGCTTGCCCGCTTGGCGCGCGATCTCTAGCGCTGCCGGGAACTGCTTAATAAACTCGAAATCCGCGTAGACCATCCCCACGCCGGAGCGAACGGCCGCTTCGACCTGCGGCAGCGTCCGGCAGAGCGCCGTCAGGCGGGATGCCGCCGCCTGGGATGTCGGCATCGGCAGGACGACCCTGCGCTCGCGCGCTTCGGCATCGGCATATACGTCGACCTCATGCTTCACGTATACCGGCGGCTTCGGACGTTCGCCCGCCAGCTGCTCCACCGCCTCACGCCGCATTCGGTTCAGCTCGCGAACCGGCACGATCAGGTCGCCTTGGAGTTCGGCGTCCAGCTTGTCCAATTGATAGAGCGTGCCGCCTAGGCGTCCGAACTGCTCCTCGAGCAGCGCGATATCCATCGGACGCTTCTGCGCGGCTTCCAGCTCCAGCTCGGAGACGACCTCCACGGTCGTGCCTTTGTCCACATCCGTCCACCACGTCTTGAGCGGCTGGCCGAGCGTACCAAGCACCTTCACCCGAAGCGGGAACACCCGATACGGCTTCTCCGTCTCGAACGTGGCGCGCAGCCGCTTGTCGAGCGCCGGATCATTCGTCTTCCAAATCCGGTCGCCGACATGCACCTTGCGCAGGTCGACGTCATTGCGTCCCGGCACGATCTCGAGCAGCGTGCCGTCCTGCGCTTCTCCTTCGATCTTCACGCCTTGCCGGCGCAAATCGTAAATCCGGCCGCCTTCTTCTTTCTTGGTCGGGTCCCCGGCGTCGAACACGATGCCATCCCCGCGTTTGAGCGGTGTTTCGATTCGGCACACGACCGCGTCGCGAAGCACGCGCTCGACGCGTCCGAGATATACGCCGCGACTTTTCGGGAACGTCCCTTCGACGAGCATTTTGTTATTCGTGCCCTTCAAGAAGCCGTGGGTAAACCCGCGCGAGAAGCTCTGCTGCAGCTCCTCGATCTCCTGCTTGGACGGGGCCGACCGATCGCCGTCGAAATATCGGTCGATCGCGGCGCGGTATTTGCTCACCACATTCGCCACGTATTCCGGGCTCTTCAGTCTGCCCTCGATTTTGAACGAGGTGACGCCCGCTTCGATCAGCTCCGGCATAATGTCGATCGCGGCCAAGTCCTTCGGCGACAGCAAGTAGGCCACATCGCCCATCGGCTTGTGCTCTCCGTCGACCATCAGGTCGTACGGCAGCCGGCATGCCTGCGCGCACTCGCCGCGGTTAGCCGAGCGACCGCCCCACATTTCGGATGTCAAACATTGACCCGAATACGACACGCACAGGGCGCCGTGCACGAATACTTCCATCGGCAGCTTCGCCTGATCGCCGATCGTCTTAATTTGCTTCAGGTTGTTCTCCCGGCCCAGCACCACGCGTTCCATATGAAACGGCTTGGTGAATTCGACGGCCTCCGGCGACGTGATCGTCATCTGGGTCGAACCGTGAATCGGGAAATCCGGCGACATCTCGCGAATGAGCTTTACCAGCCCCAAATCCTGCACGATCACCGCGTCGACGCCAGCGTCAATGCACGCTTCGATCAGCTGCTTCGCCTCGCGCAGCTCGTCTTCGAACACCAATATATTAAAGGTGAGAAACCCTTTTACGCCGTAGCTGTGCAGGAACGCCATGATCTCTGGCAGCTCGCTCATTTGAAAGTTATTCGCTCTTGCCCGCGCGTTGAACTTCTCCACGCCGAAAAATATCGCATCTGCGCCATTCGCCACCGCCGCGCGCATGCAGTCCCAATCGCCTGCCGGCGCGAGCAGTTCAACGTCTGCACGCGTTATTGTTGTCATCTTCTAATCCGCCACCCTTTGTCCATTGCTATTCTTCTAAGTGTACCAGAGTGCCGCGGCCGATTCCACCGACAGCCGTTTCCAAGCGGCTGATCGCTAGCGGGAAACCAAAACCGCTCGCTATGGAACAAGCTGATAGGAGCGGTTGCGCGGTCTAATAAATCGTAAAGGTTTGAAGGCTTTCTCGACCGGATCGTGGTTGTTTGCCATGTCGCACGGAATCCTCCGGCAACAGCCCCATCCTATAATCACGGATTTCATCCTTTGTCCTTTGTACTTTTAGCATAATGAGGTTACTACTATTTCTTGCGTCCACCTAAACCAATACGTGCCTGCGAAGGTTGGGCTATGGGTTTGGATACGATTTTGACCCGAGCCGATTCTCACCTATTTATCGATTTTCCCTTATTCCTTGCGGCTTCCGCATGACAGCGCTTTTATCTTTTTGCCCTTTTATTGTGTGATTTTGCCATTCTGTCCATTGATCGCTATGCCGCCCGTCTGGTCATGTTATAATGAAACCATTCTTGCACATCTCATTTTGGGAGGTTTATCGATCCATGAAACTTGGTGTTTTTGCTGTGCTGTTCGCACAGAAACCTTTTGAAGAAGCACTCGACTATATCGCGTCGAAAGGCCTCGAAGCCATTGAAATCGGAACGGGCGGCTATCCGGGCAACGCGCATTGCGATCCGGACGTCCTGCTGGCCGACGAGAGCAAACTGAACGCGTTCAAGGAAGCGGTCACTTCCCGCGGCCTGACGATCAGCGCCCTCAGCTGTCATGCAAATCCGCTCCACCCGCAAAAAGCGATCTCCAGCGAGCATGACGCCATTATCCGCAAAACGATCGTACTCGCCGGCAAGCTCGGCGTTCCGGTTGTCAATACGTTCTCCGGCTGCCCGGGCGACCATGAGGACGCGAAATACCCGAACTGGCCAGTCGCGCCTTGGCCGAACGAATTCCAGGATATTCTGAAGTGGCAATGGGAAGAGAAGGTTATCCCCTACTGGACCGAAATCGCGAAGCTGGCAACCGAGAACAACGTGAAAATCGGTCTCGAGCTGCACGGCGGCTTCTCCGTCCACAGCCCAGCTACGCTGCTTCGTCTGCGTGAAGCCGCAGGCGACGCCATCGGCGCCAACCTCGACCCGAGCCACATGTGGTGGCAAGGCATCGATCCGGTGCAAGCGATCCATATTCTCGGCCGCGCCGGCGCGATTCATCACTTCCACGCGAAGGACACGTCGATCGACCCGATCAACGTCAACAAGCACGGCGTAACGGATATGCAGTCTTATGCGCTTATGCTGGACCGCGCTTGGCAGTTCCGCACGGTCGGCTTCGGGCACGACCTGAAAACATGGGCAGACATCATCAGCGCGCTGCGTCTGGTCGGCTACGATTATGTCGTGAGCATCGAGCATGAAGACGGTCTCATGTCCGTCGACGAAGGCTTCACCAAAGCGGTTCAGAACCTCCAGCAGGTGCTGATTCGCGAGCCGCTCGGCGAGATGTGGTGGGTGTAAGCCCAGCTTCATAGCAACGATTAATAGCCCCATTGTTCGGCGGAAGGAACTTCCGCCGAACAATGGGGCTTGTCGTATCGTTTACATAGAAAAGCCGCCGGCATCCGGGGAAATCCGGGTACCGGCGGCTATATCGGGTAAAGCTTGCAGTAGCTGAAGATCAGCAGCTGATTACCAGCCTTGGATCATGACGTAGTCCGAGAACAGGAATACGCCGGCGGCAAGAAGCGTGAAGCCGATTGCAAAATAGTTCTTGTTGCGCTGCTTCACCAAACGGAAGAGGCCAATCAAGATGACGATCGTAAAGAGAAGCATCACGATGTCGTACGGATCGAACAGACTTGTCGATGTTGCCGCTTCCGCAGCAGCTTCCTCTGCGAGATAAAACATAGGGGACCTCCTTATTTTCGCACGTAGCCTATATTAACTTAATGTTAGCTTTTACCGGTCAGTCTGGCAAGTCCATATTCACATTCGTAACAAGTTTGTCACCATTTCACGCTTGACGATTCGATTTTAAGGCATGCCCCTCATTTTTTGCTATTCTTTGTACAAAAGTAAGGGGCCGCCGTTGAAGAATCCGTCACAATCGAATGCGAGATTCAGATAGTCAACTTCACACTCCGGTAATCATTACGTGAACCCATCGTTGAAGGCGAACAACTTCAAACTTTAGGGAACAGCGCGATTGAAACCGGCTGTCCGCTTGCCGTCCTCGTCGAGTGACTCGTGATGACGCTCGGATACGCTTTATATCCATGACTTCTGCTTGATGAGCCTTGATTGCTTCATTCTTCCCTGTAACAATAAATTGTCCATCAGCGGCAATGTTTATAACAGACTAACCCAGCATTTCACTTACTCGTCCGCCAGCGTCACTCGACAATGGCCTCCTGCAGCAACTCATCCTCACAGAAGAGAGGTATTCAGTTGGTTTAGCATCCGCATTTCCGCAACGCAAGACACATAAACTGAAAATAGAGCCTTATAAGGCCCAAGGGAGCGATTTTCATGGGACTGTTCGACAGCATGATGGGGAATGCATCGGAAATACCGGTCGGCGAAATTCAGCAGGAGCTCCGCCCTGTTCTGACGCCTGGCGAGCAGGTCGAGAAAGCGTACAAGGTGTTTCGGGACGGCATCGTCTTCACGAACAAGCGACTCATCCTGATCGACAAGCAGGGCGTTACGGGCAACAAGACGGAACTCCTCTCGATTCCGTACAAAAGTATTATCCGCTTCTCCCGCGAGAGCGCGGGCACGTTCGACCTTGACGCGGAATTGAAAATCTGGCTAAGCGGCCAGTCGATGCCGATCGTCAAGAAATTCAATAAGCAGGTCAATATTAATGAGATCTACGCGAAGTTGAGCCAGTATATTCTAGGCTGATCGCCGCGAACGCAAAAGAGGCCCCTGCTGCGATAGACGCAGTAGGGGCCTCTTCCGGATAGGCACCTCGCCGTGCGAGCGGACAAGATGCCTTGGACGCGTCGGGCGGGCAATCCTCCCGCGTTGTCGCCATACCCGAACGGTTATCTAGCGCTCTAACCCGCATGCGTAAGGCGCACGATCCACGCTTGCAACCAATCGGCACGCCTGCCGAACCGGCATGTTACTGCTATTCGGCCTGCGCGGCCGCTACCGTCTCGGCGGCGCGATGCGCTTCTTCCGTCCGCTTGCGGTCCCGCTCCAAGACCGGCTTCAAATAACGGCCCGTATAGGAACCTTCTACCTTGACGACCTGCTCCGGCGCGCCGGTCGCGACGATCGTGCCGCCTCCGCTGCCGCCTTCGGGACCCAGGTCGATTAAATAGTCGGCCGTCTTGATGACGTCCAAATTGTGCTCGATGACGAGGACGGACTCGCCGGATTCGACCAATCGATGAAGGACGACAAGCAGCCGGTCGATATCGTCTACGTGAAGTCCGGTCGTCGGCTCGTCGAGAATGTACATCGTCTTGCCCGTGCTGCGGCGGTACAGCTCCGCAGCCAGCTTGACGCGCTGCGCTTCGCCGCCGGAAAGCGTGGTCGCCGGCTGACCCAGATCCATATAGCCGAGACCGACGTCCATCAGCGTCTGGAGCTTGCGGTGGATGCGCGGCACGTTCACGAAAAATTCGGTCGCGTTCTCGATCGTCAACTCCAGCACTTCCGCGATGCTCTTGCCTTTGTACTTCACCTCAAGCGTCTCCCGGTTGTAACGCTTGCCCTTGCACACCTCGCACGGGACGTACACGTCGGGGAGGAAGTGCATCTCGATCTTGATAATGCCATCGCCGCGGCAGGACTCGCAGCGGCCGCCCTTGACATTGAAGCTGAACCGGCCCTTCTTGTATCCCCGCACCTTCGCCTCGTTCGTAGACGCGTACAGATCGCGGATGTCGTCGAATACGCCCGTGTACGTAGCCGGGTTGGAGCGCGGCGTGCGGCCGATCGGCGATTGGTCAATGTCGATAACCTTGTCGATATGCTCCAGACCCCGAATCTCCTTGTGCTCGCCGGGACGCACACGGGCCTTGTTCAGATCGCGTGCCAGCGTCTTGTACAGAATCTCGTTCACGAGTGTCGACTTGCCGGAACCGGACACGCCGGTGACCGCAGCGAATACGCCGAGCGGAATCTTGACGTTCACCCCGCGCAGGTTGTTCTCCTTCGCCCCGCGCACTTCCAGCCACTTATCGCCAGTCGAGCGGCGCTTGAGCGGCACCGGAATGAACTTGCGGCCGCTCAGGTAGGCGCCGGTCAGGGAGTTCTCGTTCTTCATGACTTCTTCCGGCGTCCCCTGCGCGATAATGCGTCCACCATGAACGCCGGCGCCCGGACCGACGTCAATGATGTAATCCGCGGCCATCATCGTGTCTTCGTCGTGTTCGACGACGATGAGGGTGTTGCCGAGGTTCCGCATATGCTCGAGCGTCTTGATCAGCTTGTCGTTATCGCGCTGATGAAGTCCGATGCTCGGCTCGTCCAAAATATAGAGCACGCCCATCAAGCTCGAACCGATCTGCGTGGCCAAGCGGATCCGCTGCGCTTCGCCGCCCGAGAGCGTCCCCGCCGCGCGGCTGAGCGTCAAATACTCCAAGCCTACGTTCGTCAAGAAGCCCAGACGGCTGTTGATTTCCTTCAGGATCAAATTCGCGATCGTGCGGTCCTTCTCGCTCAGGTCGAGCTGATCGAAAAATTGCTGCGCCCCGCCGATCGAGAGCGATGTCACATGCGAAATATTTTGCTTGCCCACGGTGACGGCCAAGCTTTCCTTGCGAAGACGTTGGCCCTTGCAGCCTCCGCACGGCTTGGCGCTCATATATTGCTCGATGTACTCCCGGATGCCATCCGAAGCCGTCTCCCGATAGCGGCGCTCCAGGTTATGCACGATGCCCTCGAACGGCACGTACGCTTCCTTCGCCATCCCGAAATCGTTCTCGTAGCGGAAACGCACCCGTTCGCCGCCCGTTCCGTACATCAGCTTCTTCATCTGCTCGCTCGTCAGCTCGCCGACCGGCACGTCGCGCGGAATGCCGAAATGTACGCACACCGCCTCAAGAAACTGCGGATAGTAGTTCGACGTGCTGCCCGCCCAAGCTTCGAACGCGCCTTCTTCGATCGAGCGGCTCGCGTCCGGTACGAGCAGGTCCGGATCGACAATCATCTTCGCGCCCAATCCGTCGCAATCCGGGCATGCACCGAACGGACTGTTGAAGGAAAACATCCGCGGCGCGAGTTCATCGATGCTGAATCCGCATTCCGGGCAAGCCAAATTCGAGCTGAACATGAGCTCTTCCTTCTCCATGACGTCGATGAGCACCTTGCCGTCCGACAGCTTAAGCGCCGTCTCGATCGAGTCGGCAAGCCTCGTCTGGATATCATCCTTGACGACGATCCGGTCGACGACGACCTCGATATTATGTTTCTTGTTCTTCTCAAGCTCGATCTTCTCGCTCAACTCGCGCATCTCGCCGTTCACGCGCACCCGAACGAATCCTTGCTTCTGCACGTCGGCCAGCAATTTGGAATGCTCGCCCTTGCGGCCGGAGACGATCGGCGCCAAAATTTGCAGCTTGGTCCGCTCCGGATATTCCATGATACGATCCACCATCTGCTCCACGGTCTGCGACGTAATCTCTATGCCGTGCTCCGGACAATGCGGCTTGCCGATCCGGGCGAACAGCAGACGCATGTAGTCGTAAATCTCCGTGACCGTGCCGACGGTCGAACGCGGATTGCGGCTGGTCGTCTTCTGGTCGATGGAAATCGCCGGCGACAGACCGTCGATCGAATCGACGTCCGGCTTCTCCATCTGCCCCAGAAACTGACGTGCGTAGGCCGATAACGACTCCACGTAGCGGCGCTGCCCCTCGGCGTAAATCGTATCGAAGGCCAGAGAGGACTTGCCGGATCCGCTCAGTCCCGTCAGGACGACGAACTTGTCCCGCGGTATCGTGACGTCGATATTCTTCAGGTTATGGGCTCTCGCCCCTTTAATTACGATCGATTCGCTTGCCACTTGGTTTCTCTCCTCCTGTACGTCCAGCCATATGCGCGCACATCCGTGCCGCCCGGCCCTCGTATCCTTGGTTAAACATTGCTTCCCGCCCATCCACTGCTGACGGACGTACCTACTCCCGCTATGCAAAGCGGCGATGCCTGTTAACAGACATTCGCCGCTGATTATCGTGATGATATGTCGTTAACCCGCGTCCGCGCGCAGCTCCAAAAGCGCGTCGCGCAGCTCTGCGGCCCGCTCGAACTGCAGGTTCTTCGCCGCTTCCTTCATCTCGGCCTCCAGACGCTGGATGAGGGACTGACGGTCCTTCTTGGACATCTTCGCCGTGCCGACGCCCGCCAAGTAATCGCTCTTCTGCTCGGCTACCTTCGTCGCTTCAATGATGTCGTGCACCCGCTTGCGGATCGTCTGCGGCGTAATGCCGAGCCGTTCGTTATTCGCGATCTGCAGGGTACGCCGCCGCTCCGTCTCCTTGATCGCCTTATCCATGGAGTCGGTAATCTTGTCGGCGTACATAATGACGCGCCCTTCGGAGTTCCGCGCCGCCCGACCGATCGTCTGGATGAGGGAACGCTCGGACCGGAGGAAGCCTTCCTTATCGGCATCCAAGATGGCCACGAGCGATACTTCCGGCAGGTCGAGGCCTTCCCGCAGCAGGTTGATGCCGACCAGCACGTGGAAGGTGCCCAGCCGCAAATCGCGAAGGATCGCCATGCGCTCCAGCGTCTTGATGTCCGAATGCAGATAGCGGACCTTGATGCCGACCTCCTTCAGATAGTCGGTCAGATCCTCGGCCATCTTCTTCGTCAGCGTCGTCAGCAGCACCCGCTCATCCTTCGCGATCCGATCCCGGACTTCGCCGAGCAGGTCGTCGATCTGCCCCTTGGTCGGGCGGACTTCGATAATCGGATCGAGCAGTCCCGTCGGACGGATGATCTGCTCGACCATCGTCGGGCAGTGCTCCATCTCGTACGGTCCCGGCGTAGCGGAGACGTAGATCATCTGGGTAATCTTCCCCTCGAATTCCTCGAATCGAAGCGGACGGTTATCCATTGCCGACGGCAATCGGAATCCGTGGTCGACCAGCACTTCCTTCCGCGCCCGGTCGCCGTTGTACATCGCTCTAATCTGCGGGAGCGTCACGTGCGACTCGTCGATGACGAACAGCATATCGTCCGGGAAATAATCCAGCAGCGTATACGGCGTCGCCCCTCGCTCGCGGAACGTGAGCGGCCCGGAGTAGTTCTCGATGCCGGAACAGAAGCCCATCTCCTGCATCATCTCGATGTCGTACCGCGTGCGCTGCTCCAGCCGCTGCGCCTCCAGCAGCTTACCCTGCTCGCGCAGCTCGGCCAGCCGCGCTTCCAGCTCGGCTTCGATATTCTTCAGCGCCACGCGCATCGTCTCTTCCTGGGTAACGAAGTGGGACGCCGGGAAAATCGCGACATGATCGCGCTCGCCGACAATCTCGCCCGTCAGCACGTCAATCTCCGTAATGCGCTCGATCTCGTCGCCGAACAGCTCCACGCGCATCGCCCGCTCGTTGTTCGCAACCGGGAAAATCTCGATGATGTCGCCGCGCACGCGGAACGTGCCCCGCACGAAGTTGATATCGTTGCGCTGATACTGAATGTCGACGAGCTTGTGAAGAATCAGATCGCGCGACTTCTCCATCCCGACGCGCAGCGACAGCACCAGGTTGCCGTATTCCTTCGGCGAACCGAGGCCGTATATACAGGAGACCGAGGCGACGATGATGACGTCGCGTCGCTCGAACAGGGAGCTCGTCGCGGAGTGACGCAGCTTGTCGATCTCGTCGTTGATGCTGGAATCCTTCTCGATGTACGTATCCGTGGACGGGATGTAGGCTTCAGGCTGGAAGTAGTCGTAGTAACTAACGAAATACGATACCGCGTTATCCGGGAAAAATTCCTTGAACTCGCTGCACAACTGCGCTGCCAGTGTCTTGTTGTGCGCAATGACAAGCGTCGGGCGATTCAAGGCCGCGATCGTATTGGCGATCGTGTACGTCTTACCCGTGCCCGTCGCGCCGAGCAGCGTCTGATGCTTCATGCCCTTCTCCACGCCCTCCACCAGCTGGCGTATCGCCTCCGGCTGATCGCCCTGCGGCGTGTAAGGCGATTTCAACTGAAAAATCCGCTTGTCCTCGCTGCTTCCGCTCATGATTCCGTACCCCCGTTCCCGCGCCTCTATCAAAAGGCTCTATGATTTGGTATACCCATAAACACCGCTAGGTTAGACGGTTATATCGATTAAGTCCCTCTAAATAACTTGCTGAAATTAACAGCAACGGGACAACATAAGAATATGTGTTCTCATCCATCTCATTATATCGGTTTCGTTCCTCCGTTGCAATTGCCCGCCAAAATAAAAAGGAGGCGCGGCTCCAAGCCGTTCCTCCCCCTCCACCATTCACGTTATAATGTTGCGCCATACAACTAAATATCGCGAAAGCAGCCTTTCCGTCAAAAAAGGCTGCCTTACTTTAGTGCCAAATAATGTTCGGTCGTCCGGTTGAATTTCTCCAGCAATTCGCCCAGCGAGCGTCGCTCTTCGTCGGACCAGTCGCCCAGCAATTTGCCGAACAGCTCCTGCCGCGCCTCGCGCACTTCGTACAGCTGCTC
This sequence comes from Paenibacillus xanthanilyticus, assembly GCF_042682185.1. Lineage (NCBI taxonomy): Bacteria > Bacillati > Bacillota > Bacilli > Caryophanales > Paenibacillaceae > Paenibacillus > Paenibacillus xanthanilyticus. Next base: position 2,304,869 of record NZ_JBHUHA010000002.1, read on the forward strand.
GCGGCCGTATGGCGTGATGTGAAGCAGGTTGATCCTCGCATCGCGGACGTCCGATTTGCGCTCGACGAACCCCTTCGCTTCCAACGACGCCGTCTGCCGGCTGAGCGTGGACAGATCCAGTTGGAACGCATCGGCGAGCGCTTTGATGCCCTGGGCTCCCTTCTCGTCGAGACGGTGCAGGAGCAGATAAGTGGAACGGTCGAAATCCTTGTATTTCAAATATGCGATCCTCGCCGCTTCCGCCCGGCGGACGAACACGGCGATCTCCAACTCGATGCGCTCGATGTCCTCTCGATTCATTGTCGATCCCCCGTTTCATGTCTAGTGTGGCTGAGTGCCCCATCTGCCATTCCGGGGCAAAGAGAAAGCCGCCCGGCAGGACTTCTCCCCCGTACGGCTCCTCGCCCCGCCCGTCTATCCCGCTACATATGCGTCGTTGTTCCCCGTTCCTTCGCCTGGTTCCTGGCCTTGAGCAGCCCGAACAGCGACACCGGCTTCGGCACGGCGTACATGCCCGCCCGATCGTCCGGGGCCAGCACAACGCCAAGCTGATGATGTTCGTTCGCATAGCGCGCCCGCTGCAGAAACTTCACATGCCCCTCCAGGTTGAGCACCTCGAGCTTGCAGAATGCCGAATTGACGTGAAGCGCGGCATGCAGCTCTTCCTTCGTCCGGACGGGCAAGCCGTTCACCTTGTGCAAAATCTCCCCGGCCGCGATGCCGAGCTGCTCGGCTGGCGTACCCGGAATGACCGCAAGCACGCGCAGGCCTCTGCCATCGTTGACGTAATAAGGACTGCGCCGTTCCTCCTGAAGCAGGCTCAGCCAAACCATCGCCTCGTGCAGCAGCAGCGCGGCAATGGCTGCAGGGAGCGTAAGCGGCGACCAATATGCGGCGCCTACGGCCGCTCCGCCCACAATAAGGCCATACCAGACCAGCTTGCGCGCCGCGGCCTTCGCCGCCTCCTGAGGGAGCATCGTGCGCGTCAATTCCGAGAACCCGATCATCATCGGAAAACCGAGCAGCGCCCATTGACCGCTCTGCGTCCATCCGCCGCCGAGCAGCGTCTGCCAAGGCAGCGCCTCTCCCGCTCCCGAACCCGGTACGAGCAGCACGAGCGGGACCGGCCAAAAACCCTGCAGCATATAGCCGCCCACCAGCTTGCCCCGTTTTCCCTCGAGGAAGAGGGGACTGGCGAATCCAGCTCCCTGCGAGCCAACGAGAATCGCCTCCGCCACGTGCATGACCGCCACAAGGACGAGCAGACCTGGAATGTCCAGCGACGCCAGCGAAACGGCCGCGTCCCCGATCCAATTCGGCTGCTCCGCGAGCGGCGTCCAACCGACGATGAATTGCAGCACGCCGAGCACCCCGACGCTGTAAGCGAAGCAGAGGTACCGGACCGATAGCGCTGCGAGCAGCACGGCGATCCCCCACATCCAGAGCACGGCTTCGCCCGTGACGTTAATCCCGAGGAACAGTCCCGCGACCGATACGAGCGCGCCCGCCAGCAGACCCGCGACGACCGTGCGGATGAGCTGCAGCGGCCATGCGTGCAGCCGAACGTGGAAGAGCGCCCGCTCCAACAGCGTCTGCCTCCTATATTGAAGCATGACCAGCAAAATTCCCACATAATAGAAAGGCGACAACAGCAGCTGCCCGATCCCTTCCAACGTCTGCCGGAGCAGATCCAAAGCCGCGTCCAAAGCGTTCACTCCTTCGAAAGTCGCGCGATTGACTGGATAGCTCAAAGTGAAACGGCTGTCGCGCACTCTACGGCCGGCGCGATCAGCTATGTAAACATACAAAATACGCAATCACCGTAAATTTAAACATGGTTGTCTTCAAAAACCGAAATCGTCTAAAGCTGGATTTCAAATAAAAAGAAGGCTGAGCCGCGCCGTTAGGCGCAAAGCTTCAACCTTCCATACATTCGACATCCTAGACATAAAATCCTGCCTTGGCTTTCTATTTCGCGGCTTTCTGCGAGACGACTTGGATTGCCTTGTTCAACTGGCTATCATTCTGCTCGTTCCGGATGAGCGCGATGAGCGCCTCTTCGAACTTCTCGGCCGTCGTCTTGTCAACCTCGCCCGTGACCGGAAGCTGCGCCTGCTTCTGGAACTGCTTCACGGCCTCGGCTGTCTTCGCGGAGAAGTAGCCGTCCTTGCGGTCGATCTTGTAGCCGAGCGCGGCCAGCATAATCTGCAGACTCCGATTGTCTTCGCCGATCGTATCCGGTGCCAGCGTCTTCGCCTTGGACAGACGGGCAACCGTGTAATAATCCGGCGGCAGCGACTCGATGTCCGGCTTGAGCCCCTTCTCATGCACCCAGTTGCCGTCCGGCGTGAGCCACTTCGCAATCGTCATTTTGACCAGACTGCCGTCGCCCGTTGCCTTGTCGTAGCTGACTTGCACCGTGCCTTTGCCGAACGACGTCTCGCCGACCAGCACCGCGCCGCCCGCTTCCTTGAGCGCTCCGGCGAGCACTTCCGACGCGCTCGCGCTGCCTTTGTTCATGAGCACCGCGACCGGATAGTCCTTGCCCGTCCCTTTGGACAACGTCTTCTCGCGCTCGCCCGTGCGATCTTCGACCATGACGATCGGCTTGCCCTTCGGCACGAACGGCTGGGCGATCGACACGACGACCGGCAGCACGCCGCCCGGGTTATTGCGCACGTCGATGACGAGTCCCTTCATCCCCTTCTTCTCCAGCGACGCCAGCTCCTCCAGGAACCGCTCGCCCGTGTTGAGCGAGAACTGACGGATCTCGATGACGCCGACGCCATCATCCCGCAAATTCGCGTAGACGGTTTCGTAATCGATGTCATCCCGCACGAGCACGAGGTGAACGGGCGTGGAGACGCCCGCACGCGCAATGACGAGCTTCACCTTGGTGCCTTTCGGCCCGCGTATCTTCGCCACCGCGTCGCTCAGCGCGACGCCTTCGAGCGATTCGCCGTCGACGGAGATCAGCACGTCCTTCGCCAGCACGCCGGCTTTCTCCGCCGGGGAGCCTTTGATCGGCGAGACGACGGTCACTTTGCCGTCCTGCAGCGTCACTTCGGCTCCGATGCCCGTAAAGGAGCCTTCGATCGATTCCGAAAAATGCTGGGCGCTCGTCTTCTCCATATACACCGAATACGGGTCGCCGAGCGCCTCCATCATGCCCGAGATCGCGCCGTCGACGACCTTGGCACGATCGACTTCGCGGAAATATTTTTGCTCGATCAAGTTCATAACCGCGCCCAGCTTGCCCGTTTCCGCGCCGGTCAGTCCGGATTGGCCCGAACCGTCCGCCGCCGCGGTTGGCTTCCCGCTACCCAGCGCCACCCACTGATCGCTGAGCGTCAGCGTCGCCAGCACCGTCACCGCCATCGTCAGGGCGACGAACGCCGCTACCGTACGTCCTCTAAATTGCATGTGGTCACCAGCTTCCTTGAGTAAGTCCTATGTGTATGTACCCGAGTTGCAACTTTCCTAGTATATGACAAGCCGCACCCATTTATTTACGAAACGGGTACGGCATGTCGGTTTGCCCGGCTCGGAGTCCAACAAGAATGTCGGCTGTCCGCGCAGAGCGATATGATCGCTGCTTATAGGGTAAGATAAGTGCAGGGGTTATTTCAAGTATGGCGCCGGATCGACCGTCTTCTCGTTAATCCGCACTTCAAAGTGCAGATGGTTGCCCGTTGAAACGCCCGTCGAGCCAACCTCCGCGATTTTCTGGCCGCGCTTGACGAACTGGCCTTTCTCGACCATGATGCCGCCCGTCCGGATATGCCCGTACAGCGTCCACATCCCGTTGCCGTGGTCGATGATGACGCAGTTGCCATAACCGCTCCAGCTCTGGGCGACGAGCACCGTGCCGGACTCAGCCGCGTAGATCGGCGTGCCTTTCGGCGCTGCCATGTCGATGCCCGCGTGCAGCTTGCGATTGCCGGTGACCGGGTGCGTCCGGTAACCGTACGAGGAAGACAGGCGGTACGAATCTTTCAGCGGAACGGCGAGCTTGCCGCCCTTGTAATACGTCACTTTCTTCTTCTTCGCCGCTTTGCGCTTCTGCTCTTCGAGGTCGGCGACCTTCTTGGCCAGCTGCATGAGCAGCGCTTCCTGCTCTTCACTAATCTCCTCGGATTCCTCGACTTTCTCGTTCAGCTGCTGCACGAGCACTTCCTTCTGGTGTTCCTTATCGACCAACAATCCTTGGTAGTCTTCCAGCTTGGCGTACATCGTGCGCACCTGGCCGAGCTGCTTCTCGATCTCGGCTTTCTTCTCGGCGATGAGCGCTTGGTCTTTCTTATGGTTGTCGAGAATATCGCGATCCTGACCGAGCATCGACGTCAGCGAGTCGAAGCGGTCGAGGAAATCGGTGAAGCTCGTGGAGCTGAGCAGCACGTCCATATACGAGACGAAACCGTTCGTGTACATAAGGCGAATGCGCGACTGCAGCATTTTGTCCCGGGACACGATGCGTTCCTCAGCCGTCTGCAAATCTTCCCCCGCCTTAAGCAAGCTCGATTCCGTCGCTTCGATCTGTGTCTGGACGCCGCTCATCTGCGTGCTGACGGAGTCGATCTGCGCCAAAATCTCGTTGACCGACTGCGTCGTCTGCTCCTTTTGTTTCTCGTAATATTGCTTATATTGATCGGCTTGGACGCGGCTCTTCGAAGCAGCTTCCATCTGCGCGCGCACTTTCTGAAGCTCTTTGTTGATTTTGTCGACCTGCGAGGATGCGGCCTGCCCCCCGTATGGCTGAAACACGAACGCGGCGAGCAATATGACGGCCAGGACGGCTAGTCCCTTTTTCACGTAAGCACTCCTCCTATACTTTCAAATATTTGCGCACGGAAATGGTGCTGCCCCAGATGCCGATCATCGTCCCGAGACCGACCAGCAGCACGCTGACCAAGAAACCGACTTCCTTCAACGTCACCAGCTTGATCATCATGAGGCCGAAGTCGAACTGCGACGCCTCGATCAAGCGATTATAACCAAACAAGAGCACGACCGTCGTCAAGACGGAGCCGAACAAGCCGATCAGCGCGCCTTCGATAAAGAACGGCCAGCGAATAAAATGGTTCGTCGCACCGACCAGCTTCATGATGCTGATCTCGCGACGGCGGGCGAGAATCGTCATCTTGATCGTCGTCGAAATGAGGAACATCGCGGTGATCGCGAGGCCGCCTACAATGACGAGACCGATGTTGCGAACCGCATTCGTGATGCGGAACAGGTTCTCGACGGTCCCTTTGCCGTATTTAATGCTCAGGAAAGGATTGGCCTCGCTCGTCTGCCCGAGCGCCTCGATCTTCTTCGCGGCGAACGAAATCGTCTGCGGGTCGAGCACCTCGACCGTGAACGAATCGGGCAGCGGGTTGTTCTCGTTGTCGTACCCTTCGAGCAGATCGGCGTTCTCCTCGCCCATCGACTCCCGCAGCAGCTCGAGCCCTTGCTCCTTGGAGACGAATTCGACTTGGCTCACTTCAGGAATCGCTTTGATCTGCGTCTGCAAAGAATCGATCGTCGCCTGCGACGTCTCCAGCTGCAGGAACACGCGAATTTGAACCTGGCTCTCAATCTGGCTGGCCAGGTTGTTGACGTTCAGGGCGAGCAGCAGGAAGACGCCCAGGATGAACAAGGAAATGACGATCGAGCTAATCGAAGCGAACGACATCCAGCCGTTGCGTAAAATGTTCTTTGCGCCTTCGCGGAAGTGACGAAGCAGCGTGCTAATTTTCATAGCCGTAATCTCCCCTCACGACGTCGCGGGCGATCAGGCCGTTCTCGATCGCGATGACGCGCTTGCGCAGCGTGTTCACGATCTCCTTGTTATGCGTGGCCATAATAATCGTCGTGCCCCGGAAGTTGATCTCCTCGAGCAGATTCATGATGCCCCACGAAGTCTCGGGGTCCAGGTTGCCGGTCGGCTCGTCCGCTACGATGACGGACGGGTTGTTCACGATCGCGCGAGCGATCGCGATCCGCTGCTGCTCGCCGCCCGACAGCTGCGCGGGCAGGGAAGCGTGCTTGCCGCGAAGACCCACCAGCTCCAGCACTTCCATCGTCCGCTTCTTGATGATCCGGCGCGGCGCCTCGATGACCTCCATCGCGAAAGCGATGTTCTCGTAGGCAGTCAGCTTCGGCAGCAGCCGGTAATCCTGGAAGATCACGCCGATGTTGCGGCGCACGAACGGGATTTTGCGGGGCTTCAGCTTGCCGATGTTGAAGCCGTTGACCGAAATCTGGCCTTTGGTCGGCACCTCTTCCCGGTAAATCAATTTCATGAACGTCGACTTGCCCGCTCCCGAAGGACCGACCAAGTAAACGAACTCGTTGCGCTCTATAAGAACGGAAACGCCGCGCAGGGCATGGGTCCCATCCGCGTACGTTTTCCAGACGTCCTGCATTTCGATCACAATATCACATCCTGTAGATAGTCAGCTTATTGGTATTCGACAGAAATTGGGTAAATCCTCTAGTAAAGCGGTTCATTCCGCATTTTTCATAATTCTAATGCTGCCCGGATGCAAGGCAACGATGCGTTCTTCGCATATTTTTCGACAAACGTGCGGCTGGCCGATGGTCTTCAGGTTCCATCATTCGACGTTTCGTCTTTATGGTTCTAGTATAGCTTTTTTTGTTCGCCGACGGTTCAATCAAAATTTAGCGCTGCTTCCTTTCCAATTCGCGATTCAGATTTGCGACGCGTCCGCATATACATCGATAATCGCGGGTTTGCAGAGGTGATGAGGCATGAAGAAGTGGCATGTGATCGGCATTGCCTTTTTTGCGGTATTGTTGGCAATCTCGGTCGTATGGGGAGGATTATGGCTGTACGCCAAACGGGACGTCGTGCCGGAGGGGACGCGGGCGGGACCTCAACCATCGGAGGGGGTTCTCCGCGTAACGGACAAGAGTGCCCTGGAGCTAGGCGAGATGACGATCGACGACGCGAAAGAACGGTTGAAGCGGCAGGCTGCCGCTTTGACCGGCATGACGGTATCCCTGCAGACGAGAGGCAGCAGCCAGGTGAAACGAACGTGGACGATGGCCGAGCTCGGGTTGTCCGTCGATACGTCGGGCGCCGAGCAGGCGCTTAACAAGCTGCGGGAAGGCGGCGTGTGGGCGCGCGCCAAGTACCGGTATCATTTTCCCGACAAGTTAACGCTTAAGATAGCCTGGAATACGAAGCAGCTGGATCAAAAGGTGCGCGCGGTGTGGGGCTTCCTGGAGGCCCACGAACCGGTCAACGCCACCCGGACGATCCGGGGGAACGACACCGTCTCGTATACGCCGCATCACGACGCGTATCGGCTGGACATGCGTTCGCTAACGGCAACGATCCGCGCGCGGGTCGAACAAGCGCTCGAGGCGACCGCGCAAGGCAGGCCGATTGCCGCGTCGGGCGTAATTGCCCTGCCGCTTGCGGTCGTGCACCCCAACGTGACGCTCGCGAAGCTGAAGGCGCAGGGCGTCGAGCGGCTGATCGCGTCGTTCACGACCGACTTCAGCACGAGCGGCGAGGGTCGGGCGCATAACGTCATTTCGGCCGCCAAATCGCTGCACGACTGGGAGTTGGCCCCCGGCGAAATGTTCGATTATCTCACCGTCATTAAGGCGACCCGGGAAAGCTACGGCTTCAAGGAGGCGCCCGTCATTCTGAACGGCGAGCTCGTCCCCGGCATCGGCGGCGGCATATGCCAAGTGTCGAGCACGCTCTATAACGCGGCGCTGCTGGCCGGACTTCATATGACGGATCGGCGCAATCACTCGCTGCCGGTGTCGTACCTGCCGATGGGCCGCGACGCGACCTTCGCCGAAGGTTCGATCGATTTCCGCTTCAAGAACACGACCGGCAAGCATATGCTCATCCGGACAGAGACCTCGGGCGGCAAGTTGACGGTCAAGCTGTTCGGCACGCTGCCGAAGAACGTCGCCTACAAGCTCGAGTCCAAGACCGTCGAGGAGATCGCCCCTGGCATCAAAGAAATTCCTTCGGCATCCGTACAGCCGGGCAGCCGTCTGCTCATGAGTCCCGGCAAAACCGGCTATATCGTCGAGACGTTCCGCACGAAGCTGGTGAACGGCAAAGCGGTGGCGGTCGAACGCATCTCGCGCGACAAGTATAAAGCGCAGCCGGCCGTCTACGCGATCGCGCCGGAGAACGCGCATCCGCACGGCATGCAGGAGCTCGGCAGGTCGCGCAAGGAAGTCGTCGAGGATGGCGTTACGCATTAGGATGCGCTTAGGGGCGGCGGTTCACTCAGCGCCAGTATTGGGCAGCCTGCCGCAAGCTCCATGCGTGCCTGGAGAATAACAAGAAGCCGTCTCTTCCCGGTCGGGTCGAAACGGCTTCTTGTTATTCCATGCTTATGGCGAGCGTTCAATGGCAACGCCTATTGCGAAAGCTCCGCGCGATTACTGGCTGCGCTCGCTATACTCCTTCACCCACGAGGCGGTCTGATCTTGCTCGCGCTCGGCGCGGGCGATCGCCTCGGCGACCTGCGAACGAGCGGTGCCGCCGTAGACGTTGCGCGCGTTGACGACCTGCTCCGGCTGAAGCACCTCATAGATCCGGTCGTCGAACAGGTCAGAGAACTGCTTGAACTCGTCCAGCGTCAGGTCGAGCAGGTATTTGTTCTGCTGGATGCAGTACAACACCGTCTTGCCGATGACCTCGTGCGCTTGGCGGAACGGCAGCCCCTTGCCGACGAGGAAGTCCGCGATGTCTGTCGCGTTCGAGAAGTCCTGGTTGACCGCTTGGCGCATGCGGTCCTTGTTCACCTTCATCGTCGCGATCATCGGCGCGAACAGCTGAAGCGCGCCCTGCAGCGTGCGCACCGTGTCGAACATGCCTTCCTTGTCTTCCTGCATGTCCTTGTTGTATGCGAGCGGCAGCGACTTGAGAACCGTCAGCAGGCCGATCAGGTTGCCGTAGACGCGGCCCGTCTTGCCGCGGACAAGCTCCGGCACGTCCGGGTTCTTCTTCTGCGGCATGATGCTGCTGCCCGTACAGAAGGCGTCATCGAGCTCGACGAAATGGAACTCCGTGCTCGACCACAGGATGAGCTCTTCGCTCAGACGCGACAAGTGCATCATGATGATCGACGCGTGCGAAAGGAATTCAAGAATGAAGTCGCGGTCGCTCACCGCGTCGAGGCTGTTCTCGTAGACGCGGTCGAAGCCGAGCTGGCTGGCGACGAAATGGCGGTCGATCGGGAACGTCGTGCCCGCAAGCGCGCCCGCTCCGAGCGGCAGCGTGTTGATCCGCTTGTAGCTGTCCTGCAGACGCTCGGCGTCGCGGCCGAACATCGAGACATAGGCCATCAGGTGATGCGCGAACAAAATGGGCTGCGCGCGCTGCAGATGCGTGTAGCCCGGCACGATCGTATCGAGGTTCGCCTTCGCCTGCTCGATCAGCGCCGCTTGCAGCTTGTGCAGCAGGTCGACGAATTCGACGACGCGCTTGCGCAGGTACAAGTGCATATCCGTTGCGACTTGGTCGTTGCGGCTGCGGCCCGTGTGCAGCTTGCCCCCGACCGGACCGATGTCGTCGATCAGCGTCTTCTCGATATTCATATGAATGTCTTCGTCGGAGATGGAGAATTCGATTTCGCCTTTGCGCACCTTCTCCAGGACGCGCGTCAGGCCCTGCTTGATCGTCTCGACGTCGTCCGCCGGCAAAATACCTTGCTTGCCGAGCATCGTCACATGCGCCAAGCTGCCCTGCACGTCCTCCTCGGCCAGTTCCTTATCGAACATGATCGATGCCGTATACTCTTCCACCAGCTGGTCGGTTTTCTTCGTAAACCGGCCTCCCCACAGTTTGCTCACGTTGGTCCGCTCCTTTATCCCATGCTCATGCGCTTGAAAATCGTTCGGTTGATGCACGCAGGGCCCCGGTCGCGAACGACCAGGGCCTTCATCGTGCCGAATCGGATTACTTCTTGTTCTGCTCCACGCCGGACGCGACTTTCAAACGAAGCGCGTTCAGGCGGATAAAGCCGGTCGCGTCACCTTGGTCGTAGGCTTTGGAAGGATCGGCTTCCATCGTCGCGATATCCGGATTGTACAGGCTGACCGGGCTCTTCACGCCGGCGCCGATGATGTTGCCTTTGTACAGCTTCAGGCGAACGACGCCCGTCACGTTCTTCTGGCTCTCGGTCACGAGCGCCTGCAGCGCGAGACGCTCCGGCGCGAACCAGAAGCCGTTGTACACGAGGGATGCGTATTTCGCGATGAGCGAGTCGCGCAGATGCATGACGTCGCGGTCCATCGTGAGGGATTCCATTTTGCGGTGCGCGGCGAACAGGATCGAACCGCCCGGCGTCTCGTACACCCCGCGGCTCTTCATGCCGACGAAACGGTTCTCGACCATGTCAACGCGTCCGATGCCGTGTTTGCCGCCGAGCTCGTTCAGCTTCTCCATCGCGGCGAGCGGGTTCAGCGGCTCGTTGTTGATGGCGACGCAGTTGCCCGCCTCGAACGTCAGCTCCACGTATTCCGCTTGGTCCGGCGCGTCCTCAGGGGCGACGCTCAGCACGTACATGCCTTTGTTGTCGTCGGCCGACGGATCGAACCACGGATCTTCGAGCATGCCGCTCTCGAAGCTGATGTGCAGCAGGTTGCGGTCCATCGAATACGGCTTCGCCGCGGACGCTTGAACCGGGATATTGTGCTTCTCGGCGTACGCGATCATTTCGGCGCGACCCGGGAACTCCTCGCGGAATTGCTCGATGCGCCAAGGGGCGATCACTTCGATTTCCGGCGCAAGCGCGGCTGCCGTCAGCTCGAAACGGATTTGGTCGTTCCCTTTGCCCGTTGCGCCATGGGCGATAAACTTGGCGCCTTCCGCGCGGGCGATCTCGACCATACGCTTAGCGATAAGCGGACGCGCGATCGACGTGCCGAGCAGGTATTGGCCTTCATACAGCGCGCCGGCTTGGAACATCGGGTAGATGAAGTCTTTCGCGAATTCTTCGCGGAGATCATCGATGTAGATTTTGGACGCGCCGGTCGCCAGCGCCTTCTCTTCCAGGCCGTCGAGCTCATCCTTCTGGCCGATGTCGGCCGTGAACGCGATGATCTCGGCGTCATACGTTTCTTTGAGCCATTTCAAAATTACGGACGTATCCAGACCGCCCGAGTATGCGAGTACGATTTTTTCCTTCGCCATGGTTTCTCCCAACGCTCCTCATATATCGAAAAATAGCCGCAGCTTAAATGGATCCCCTTTTTGCAAAAAAACGTGTTACATCGTCGCGGCCATGATGGCCTTCTGCGCGTGCAGGCGATTCTCCGCTTGGTCGAAAATGATCGAGTGTTTGCCGTCGATGACGCCCTCGCTCACTTCTTCGCCGCGGTGTGCCGGCAGACAGTGCATGAACAGATAGTCGCTCTTCGCGTATTTCGCCAGCGCTTCGTTCACCTGGAAGTTCGCGAACGCCCTCTCGCGTTCCTGCTGCTCCTGCTCGAAGCCCATGCTCGCCCAAACGTCCGTATACACGACGTCCGCGTCGCTGATGGCTTCCTTCGGATCCTGCGTCAGATAGATCTGCGCGCCCGTCTCCTTCGCATGCTGCTTCGACAGCTGCACGATCTCTTCGTCCGGCTCGTAGCCCTCCGGCGTCGCCACGGAGATGTTCACGCCCAGCTTCGCGGCGCCCATCAACAGCGAGTGCACCATGTTGTTGCCGTCGCCGATGTAAGCCAGCTTCAGACCTTCGAGGCGGCCTTTGTGCTCCAGAATCGTCTGGTAGTCGCAGAGCGCCTGGCAAGGATGGTTCGTGTCCGTCAGGCCGTTGATGACCGGGACGGTCGCAGCCCGCGCCAGCTCGATGATCGTACGGTGCGCGAACGTGCGGATCATGATGCCGTCCAGGTAACGGGAGAGCACCTGCGCCGTATCGGCAATCGGTTCGCCGCGTCCGATCTGCAGGTCGTTCTTGCTCAGGAACAGCGCCTGCCCGCCCAACTGGTACATGCCCACCTCGAACGACACGCGCGTGCGCGTCGACGATTTCTCGAAAATCATGCCGAGCGTCTTGCCGAGCAGCGGATGGTAGACTTCGCCCGCCTTCTGCTTGCGCTTGAGCTCGATCGCCAGATCGATCAAGTACCGGACTTCCTCCGGCGTATAGTCAACGAGGGCTAGGAAATCTCTGCCCTTCAGGTTCAAGGCCAACTCTTCGTTCAATAGCGTTTGCGTCATTCTGATCTGACTCCCTTCCTCAGGATCGCCTTATACGGCCGCCGTACGATCCGCAAAAATACCGGCTAGTATCGAAACCGCGTGGTCGATCTCTTCCTTCGAGACGAGCAAGCTTGGCAGCAGACGGATGACGTTCGGCCCTGCCGATACGGTCAGCAGCCCGCGCTTCTGTCCTTCGGTGATCAGCTCGCCGATCGGCTGCGTGCACTCGATGCCGATGAGCAGCCCTTTGCCGCGAACATCGGTCACGAGCGGATGCCCGCCAAGCTTCTCTTTCAGCTGCTGAACCAAATACGCGCCCGCCTCGGCCGCCTTCGCCGCCACGCCTTGGCCCACGATCGTCTCGATCGTCGCTTTCACCGCCGCCGTCGCGATCGGCGTGCCGCCGAAGGTCGAGCCGTGCGTACCCGCGCTGAACGCTTCCGCGACGTATTCCTTGGCGAGCATCGCGCCGACCGGGAAGCCGCTTCCCAGCCCCTTGGCCAGCGTAAACACGTCTGGCTCGATGCCGTACTGCTCATACGCGAACAGCGTGCCCGTGCGCCCCATGCCTGTCTGGATCTCATCCACGATGAGCAGCAGACCGTGCTGCTTGCAAAGCTGCGCGATGTGCGCCGCGAATGCCGGTTCCACCGGATAGACGCCGCCTTCGGCCACGACCAGCTCCAGCATGATCGCCGCCGTCCGCTCGTTGATCGCCGCCTCCAGCGCCTGCGCGTCGTTCAGCTCGACGTGCACGAAGCCCTCCGGCAGCGGCAGGAAGCCGTCCTTCACCTTTTCTTGGCCCGTCGCGGTCAGCGTAGCCAGCGTGCGGCCGTGGAACGACTTGTGGAAGGTGATAATCTCGTAGCGGCCATTGCCGGCTACCTTCTGCTGATAACGGCGCGCGATCTTGATCGCCGCCTCGTTCGCCTCCGCGCCGGAGTTGCAGAAGAAGACGCGGTCCGCGCAGCTGTTGTCCGTCAGCAGTCTCGCCGCCGCTTGCTGGTTCGGGATATGGTACAGGTTCGATACGTGCCACAGCTCATCGAGCTGCTTCACGAGCGCATCCTTGACCGGCTTCGGGGCATGGCCCAGATTCGTCACGGCAATGCCGCACATGAAGTCCAGATACTTGTTGCCTTGGTCGTCCCAGAGCCAGCTGCCTTCCCCTTTGACCAGCGTGATCGGGTATCTCGCATAGTTCTGAAACAACGAGCTTGCGTTAGCTTGTTCGCTCATCTTCGGTTCACCTCTCTCATTATGGCTGTTCAACCAGCGGAACATGTATATGGATAGGCCGCGGGACGCTTGTCGTCTAGCGCACGATGCGCGTGCCGATGCCGCCTTCCAAAACCGCCTTACTCAGCACGTTCGGCTCGTCGCCGTTCACGATGACGACCTCTCGCACCTTCCCTTGGATGCATTGAATCGCCGCGCGAACCTTCGGGATCATCCCGCCGTAGATCTCGCCGCTGGCGATCATCGCTTCGATCTCTTCAACCGTCACCGACGGGAGCACCTGTTTCTGGCCGTCGACCGTCTTCAGGATGCCCGGCACGTCGGTGACGACGATCATCCGCTCCACGCCCAGATGGGACGCGACCGCGCCCGCCGCCGTGTCGGCGTTGATGTTATAGCGCTGCGAGGCGTCGTCGATGCCGATCGGCGCGATAACCGGAATATAACCCATCTCCATGATGCCCGCGATGATGTCCGCATTGACGTCCGTCACATCGCCGACGAAGCCGATCTCCGCCGCGCTGGCGACCGGCTGTGCCTTGATCAGCTTGCCGTCGACGCCGGAGAGGCCGATCGACTTGGCCCCGCTATGCTGGATCTTCCGGACGATCTCCTTGTTGATCCGGCCCGCCAACACCATCTCAACGACGTCCAGCACCTCGTCGCTCGTCTTGCGGAGTCCGTTCACGAACTCGCTCTCGATGCCGAGCTTCGTCAGCGTCTCCGAGATCGCGGGACCGCCGCCGTGCACGATGACCGGCTTCACGCCGCTCTCCTGCAGACTGCGCAGGTCGGCGAAAAACGAATCCGGCAGCGCGGCGAGCGTGCTGCCGCCGCATTTCATCACAAACCGTTGCTCCATGTCGTCCGTTCCTCTCTATCTCCTCGAATTCGAACCGCGCTTCGCGCTCGCCGGAGCCGATTAGGTCCGGTAAGCCGCGTTGATCCGAACGTAATCGTACGTCAGGTCGCAGCCCCAAGCCGTCGCGGAGCCGTTATCCATGTTCAGGTCGACGTGAATGACGACCGTATCGCCCTTCAAGTAAGCAAGCGCCTCGTCTTCGTCGAACGCCACCGGCGCCGATTGCTTCAGCGTGACGATATCGCCGAGGCGAATATCGACCGTGTCCGGATTGACCGGCTGACCCGCGCGACCGACCGCCGCGATAATCCGGCCCCAGTTGGCGTCTGCGCCGAATACCGCGGACTTCACGAGCGAAGAACCGATGACCGTCTTCGCAATCGCCTGCGCCGCGTCATCCGACACTGCGCCGCGCACCTGCACCTCGACCAGCTTCGTCGCGCCTTCGCCGTCGCGGGCGATCGCCTTGGCGAGCACCTCGCACACGTAGCGGAGCCCTTCCGCGAACGCCGCCCAGTCCGGATGCGCCACGGTCAGCTCGTCGTTGCCCGCAAGTCCGCTGGCCATCGCGACAAGCATATCGTTCGTGCTCGTGTCGCCGTCGACCGTGATCATGTTGAACGTCACGTCCGTCACTTGACGCAGCAGGCCGTGCAGCGCTTCGCTGCCGATGTTCGCGTCCGTCGTGACGAAGCCGAGCATCGTCGCCATGTTCGGGTGAATCATGCCCGACCCCTTGGACGCGCCTGCGATATGCACCGTGCGTCCGTCGATGGTAACGGCGACGCAGGCTTCCTTCTTAACCAAGTCGGTCGTCAGAATCGCTTGGCAGAAATCATCGGCCGCCTCGTAGGAATCGCCCAGCTTCGCCGGCAGCTCCACCGCGCCGCCGCGCACGCGATCCATCTTGAGCAGCTCGCCGATAACGCCGGTCGATGCAACGGCCACTTGCTCGGCGGGAACGCCGATCGCGTCCGCGAATACGGCGCGCATCTCGTAGGCATCCGCTTCTCCTTGTTGGCCCGTGCACGCATTGGCGTTGCCGCTGTTCACGAGCATGGCGCGCAGGACGCCGCCCGCCGCGATGCTCTCGCGCGTTACTTTGATCGGCGCCGCCTGGAAGACGTTCGTCGTATAGACGCCCGCCGCCGCCGCCGGCACCTCGCACACGATCGCGCCCAAGTCATGGCGCGTCGTCTTCTTCAAGCCGCAGTGCAAGCCGCCCGCGCGAAAGCCGCGCGGCGTCGTGACCGAGCCTCCCTGCACAATCGTAAAAGCCGTCTCTTGCACGGTTTCCTGTCCCATGTCCGCTTCTCCTCTGCTCGATAAAGGTTCGTGATTTACGGATAAGCGGGGACAAATTGCAACCCGAGCGTCTCGTCCCAGCCCATCATCAAATTAAGATTCTGAATCGCTTGCCCCGCAGCGCCCTTAACCAGGTTGTCAATAACCGACACGATCGTGACGCGCCCGGTCCTCTTGTCGACCGCGAAGCCGATATCGCAATAGTTGGAGCCCCATACTTCCTTCGTCGCCGGCGTTACGCCGAGCGGACGGATCCGGACGAATTTGCGTCCTTCATAATATTGGCGGTACAGGTCGATAAAATCCTCGGCCGTATGCTCGCCTTGAATCGTCGCGTACATCGTGCTCATGATGCCCCGCGTCATCGGCACCAAGTGCGTCGTGAACGTCGTCACGACCGGACGGCCCGCGATGTCGGACAGCGTCTGCTCGATCTCCGGAATGTGCTGATGCTGATTGATTTTGTACGCCTTGAAATTCTCGTTCAGCTCGGAATAATGCGTGCCGAGGCTCGCGCCGCGGCCGGCGCCTGATACGCCTGACTTCGCGTCGATGATGATCGTCGACGGGTCGATGAAACCGGCGGATACGGCCGGAATTAAGCCCAGCAGCGTCGCCGTCGGGTAGCAGCCTGGGTTGGATACGAAGTCGACGCCGTTCACGCTTCCGCCGTAGACCTCCGCCAACCCATAGACCGCCTGGTCGATGTACGATTGGTCGGCCGGTTCTTTCTTGTACCATTCTTTATAGGAATCCCGGGACTTCAACCGGAAGTCGCCGGATATATCGATTACTTTCAGTCCCGCGTCCAGCAGGGAAGGCACGAGCTTCGCCGCCACGCCTGCCGGCGTCGCCAGGAATACGACGTCCGCCTTGCCCTTGATAAGCGCCGGATCGACGTCATCCAGCAGGTCGGTCCGGATTTCCGTCAGATGCGGATAGCCTTCCGCGATCGGCGCGCCCGCGCTCGAGGAGGAAATGACCGAGGTAACTTCCGCCCGCGGATGGCTGGCCAGCAGACGGATCAATTCCACGCCGCCGTAACCGGTCGAACCGATAATTGCAACTTTTACGTTCTCGTTCATACGCAAATCTCTCCCATTCCTTAGCTTCCCTTGGCAGCATGCGATGCACCGGGCTGAACCAATTATAACCAAACGTCCCGATGATCACGAGCTTTCTTTATGCCCGCCCGCCTTAGGATGCTTACGATGAATGCATGAAGCGAGAGATTTATTCAGGGACGTGTATTATTATACATAGCGCATTATATAAATACAATACAAAAAATGGCCATCTCACCCAGCGTTCGCGCCTGGTTCGAGTGGCCATTGGTTGAAAATCGAAGCGATAAATTAAGGCAAGCTGAAGCCTTGTCCGACGACCTCCGCCGTATCGCTGATGATGACGAACGCGTCCGGATCGGCCGCGCGCACGAGCTGCTTCAGCCTGGACACTTCGCCTTGGCTGACGACGATCATGAGCACCGTCCGCTCCGCGTCGGTGTAGCCGCCACGCGCGCCCAGCTTGGTCAGGCCGCGGTCCAAATCGTGCAGCACGACCTGCGCGATAGTGTCCGAATGATTCGAGACGACAAACGCGACCTTGGACATGGAAAACCCGGATTGGATAAAGTCGATCGTCTTGCTGGTGACGAACAGGCCGACGAGCGCGTAGAGCGCGTTCTCCGGCTTGATGATGAGACCCGCCGCGATGATGACCAGCCCGTCGAAGCATGCCACGGCAAGTCCTAGGCGAATCCCCGTGAATTTATGCAGCAGCTGCGCCGCCAAATCAAGCCCCCCCCGTTGAGCCCCGGCCGCGGAACACGAGACCGAGCCCCGCCCCTACCCCGATCCCGCCGTAGATAGAGGCGAGCATCGCGTTGTCCGTCGGCGCCTCCCAATGCGAGGTCAGCAGGACGAACAGCGGCAGAATGAACGAGCCGAGCGCCGTCTTGAGGGCGAAGCGTCTGCCGAGCAGCCACAGGCCTAATAGGAACAGCGGGACGTTGAGCGCCCACTGCGTATAGGCCGGCGGGATATCGGTAAGCCGCTCCACCAGGATGGAGATGCCTGACACGCCGCCCGAGGCGATGCCAAGGGGGACGAGGAAAATATTGAAGCTGACCGCGATGATAAACGAGCCGATCAGCAGCAGCGCGACGTTCAACACCGCCGCCAGCGTCGGATTGCCCGTACCGCCCCCACGCCGTCGTCGGGTGCGGGACTGCCCACTCCCGGGTTTGGCTCCCGAAGCCATCCCCGGGGTGGATTCGGCGCGAGTGCCGCGAGCCTCCTTATCAGGCTTCTCCTGCAGCAGACGCGACACCAGCGCTCTCGCCTCTCGTTCCCCGTTGTCCGCATGCCCGCTAACGTCGGGTTCTAGCGATCGCACCCGGTCGGTCGAGGCCAGCGTCGCCAAACGCGCCCCCTCCTCTTTATCCAAAGGCGTATTCTCCCTGTTCGTTAGGGCAGATTCGGCCTGACTATCTATGTCATCCCACGAAGGCAAATGCCCCTCTCGACGCGGTTCGTGAGCATGCTCGTCTCTTCCTTGCGTAATCATGCCCATCTGCTCCTCTGCCGCAATTGCGCCGTTTCGATTCAAAGCCGATTTTCGTTCCCCTTGTGCCTTCACTGCCGACATCCTTCCCACGTTCCCGCTGTATGCTACCCGATACCTTCTATTATGTTCAATTAAAGCGTCAACGCACCCCTATACCGCAAGAAGGAGCTCCCACGCCGACATTTCGACGTAAGAACTCCTTCTTCAACCTATTCCTATCGCTGCCTTGCGGCCGTTATTCCGTGCGATCGGTGCGAATCTGACTGCGCAGATAGCCATCGATGAACGCATCCAGGTCGCCGTCCATGACCGCGCCGACATTGCCCGTCTCCACCGCTGTGCGGTGATCCTTGACCATGCTGTAAGGATGGAATACATAAGAGCGAATTTGGCTGCCCCACGCGATGTCGGACTGCTCGCCGCGGATTTCGGCCAGATGCTTCTGCTGCTCCTCGATCTTCCGTTCGTAGAGCTTCGAACGCAGCATCTTCATCGCCCGATCGCGATTGGAAATCTGCGAGCGTTCCGTCTGGCACGCCACGACGATGCCGGTCGGCATGTGCGTAATCCGGATCGCGGATTCCGTCTTGTTGACGTGCTGGCCGCCCGCGCCGCTTGCTCGGTACGTGTCGACCTTCAGGTCTTCCGGACGAATGTCGATCTCGATATCATCGTCGATCTCCGGCATGATGTCACAGGAGACGAACGACGTATGGCGTCTGCCCGAAGCGTCGAACGGCGATATCCGCACGAGGCGGTGAACGCCCTTCTCGGCTTTCAGATACCCGTACGCGTTATAACCTTTGACCATGATGGTCACGCTCTTGATGCCTGCTTCGTCGCCCGGCAAATAATCGAGCACTTCCACCTTAAAGCCGCGCTTCTCCGCCCATCTCGTATACATCCGGTACAGCATCTGCGCCCAGTCCTGCGACTCGGTGCCGCCCGCGCCCGGATGCAATTCGAGAATGGCGTTCAGCTTGTCATACGGCTGATTGAGGAGCAGCTGCAGCTCGAATTCGTTCGCCTTGCGAACGAGCTCGGCGGTGCCGGAGACGATGTCCGCTTCGAGGGAATCGTCCCCTTCTTCCTCCGCCAACTCCAGCATCGTCTGCAGATCTTCCTGCTCGGTATTCAACCGCTCGTATTGCTCGACGACCGATTTGACGGCATTGAGCTCGGCGATCGTGCTTTGCGCCTTGTCGTTGTCGTCCCAGAAATCGGGCGCCGTCATCCGTTCCTCGTAGTTCGCGATCATCTCTTGCTTAAGATCTAAGTCAAAGAGACCCCCTGAGTTCTTGGAGCCGCTTTGCCATCTCGCGCAGATTGTGCTTCACGCTTGCGTCGATCATGACTGCTTCACCTCAAAATATGTCTGGCCCGCCTATGCCGGCGGCAAGCTTACGCTTGCTCGCCGTGGCAGGTCTTGTATTTCTTGCCGCTTCCGCAAGGGCAAGGATCGTTGCGGCCGATTCGGTCGGCTTCCTTCAGCTTCACCGGACGCTTGACGCCCGTCTCGCTGCTTCCGCCGCTGCTCGTTTGGCCTTTCGCCACTTCTTGACGCTGCAGGTTGTTCTCCACATGCGCCTTCATGACGTACTTCGTGACTTCTTCCTGGATGTGCTCGATCATCTCTTTGAACATCTCGAAGCCTTCGAATTGATACTCGCGAAGCGGATCGGTACCGCCGTACGCGCGAAGGTGAATACCTTGACGAAGCTGATCCATCGCGTCGATATGGTCCATCCACTTGCTGTCGACAGCGCGGAGCACGACGACCTTCTCGAACTCGCGCATCGTCTCTTCGCCAATCTCCGCTTCGCGCTCTTCGTACAGTTTCATCACTTTATCGAGCAGGAACTCGATGATTTCTTCCTTTTCTTTGCCCCACAAATCATCCTTGGTCAGCATACCCTCGTTCAGGAAGGTGCCCTGCGCATAATCGATGATCTCCTGGTACTCCCAGTTCTCAGGCACTTCGTCGTCCGAACAATGGGCTTCGACGATGCGCTCGACGACCGGCTTGATCATCTCATGCACGTCATCGCGGATGTTCTCCGAGAAGAGCACCTCGCGGCGCTGCTTGTAGATGATCTCGCGCTGCTGGTTCATGACGTCGTCGTACTGCAGGACGATCTTCCGAAGGTCGAAGTTGTTGCCCTCGACGCGCTTCTGCGCGGATTCGATCGCGCGCGAGATGAGGCGGCTCTCGATCGGCTGGTCTTCCTCGAAGCCCAGACGCTCCATCATGCCTTTAATGTTATCCGAACCGAAACGGCGCATCAGCTCATCTTCGAGCGAGAGGTAGAACTGCGACGAGCCCGGGTCGCCTTGACGGCCGGCGCGTCCGCGCAGCTGGTTGTCGATCCGACGGCTCTCATGGCGCTCGGTGCCGATGATATGCAGACCGCCGATCTCGTGGACGCCTTCGCCTAAAATAATGTCGGTGCCGCGGCCCGCCATGTTCGTGGCGATCGTGACGGCGCCCGGTTGACCCGCGCGGGAGACGATCTCGGCCTCTTCGGCATGGTACTTGGCGTTCAGGACTTTATGCTGTACACCCTTCTTGCGGAGCATGTCAGAGAGACGCTCCGAATTCTCGATCGAGACGGTGCCCACGAGAACCGGCTGGTTGAGCTTATGGCGCTCGACGATCGCTTCAACGACCGCCTTGAACTTGCTCTCTTCGGTCTTGTAGACGACGTCCGCGATATCCTGACGGATGTTCGGGCGGTTCGTCGGCACTTGTACGACCTCGAGGCCGTAAATCTTCTTGAACTCTTCTTCCTCCGTCTTCGCCGTACCGGTCATGCCGGACAGCTTGCGGTACATCCGGAAGTAGTTCTGGAAGGTGATCGTCGCGAGCGTCATGCTCTCGTTCTGGACCTTGATCTGCTCTTTGGCCTCGATCGCCTGGTGAAGTCCGTCGCTATAACGGCGGCCTGCCATCAGTCGACCTGTGAACTCGTCGACGATGATGACCTCATCATCCTGCACGACGTAATCGACGTCGCGCTTCATGATTACGTGGGCCTTCAGCGCTTGGTTAATATGATGGTTGAGGAGCACATTCGCATGGTCGAACAAGTTCTCGATATTGAATGCCTTCTCCGCCTTCTCGACGCCGGACTCGGTAATCGTAACGCTGCGGAGCTTCACGTCCACCGTGTAGTCTTCCTCGGCTACCAGACGGCTCACGAACCGGTCGGCCGCAAAATACAGCTCGGTCGATTTCGCGGCTTGTCCGGAGATGATGAGCGGCGTGCGGGCCTCGTCCACGAGAATGGAATCCACTTCGTCAATGGTTGCATAATACAGCGGACGCTGTACCATTTGTTCCTTATACAGGACCATGTTGTCCCGCAGATAGTCGAAGCCGTACTCATTGTTCGTGCCGTAGGTAATGTCACAGTTGTATGCATGCTGCTTCTCCTCGTGCGACAGACCGCTCAAGTTACAGCCGACCGTCAGACCGAGGAACGTATATAACGGCGCCATCAAGCTGCTGTCGCGCTCGGCCAAGTAATCATTGACCGTGACGACATGCACGCCTTTGCCCGCCAGCGCATTCAAATAAACCGGCAGCGTCGCGACGAGCGTTTTGCCTTCACCGGTTTTCATCTCCGCGATTTTGCCTTCGTGCAGCACCATGCCGCCGATCAGCTGCACGTCATAGTGACGCTTGTTCAGCACGCGCTTGGACGCTTCGCGGCAGACCGCGAACGCTTCCGGCAGAAGATCGTCGAGCGTCTCGCCCTTCTCCAGGCGCGCCTTGAACTCATCGGTCTTCCCGCGGAGCTCATCGTCCGAAAGCTGTGACACTTGAGACTCCATTCCGTTGATTTGCTCTACAGTGCGCAGCAGACGCTTGACTTCCCGTTCGTTGGCGTCTCCGAAAATTTTCTTCACAAGTCCGAGCATGGTCTTCCCCTTTCGCTGCAAAAGCATGTTTGGGTAAATTGTAACAGTTTGCGGCGCGTATCGCAATGTAAGACGACGGTTAGACGGGAGCGCATGGCGAAATGCATGTCACCTTTAAACCTTGCCGAGCCGCGGATTCCGGTTCGTTCGAAAGCGCCCGTCCGGGCGGAATTGATGACGGTAAGCCGGCTATGTAACAATGGCGCTTCAGCCGCGGTTAAAAAACCGATTAGCACCTTGTTCATGTGTTTCCCCATCTGCCCGTATAATATGAAAGGGCAGCGCTTCCGGTAGGAAACGATGCCCTGTTTATAAGCAAGTTGATTAGTTCTGTTCAATTAAGCCGTAACGCCCGTCGCCCCGCTTGTAGACCACGTTCACTTCTTTGGTCTCGGCGTTGGCGAAGACGAAAAACGAGTGTCCCACCATGTTCATTTGGAGGATCGCCTCCTCCACATCCATCGGCTTCAGCGTGAAACGCTTGGTGCGTACCAGCTCCCAGTCCTCTTCGTCCTCGTGAACCCGCACGGGCGCCGCATCTTCCCTGAATAAGGTTCGAATGCCGCTTTCCTGTCTATATTTGCGATTGACCTTGGTTTTGTATTTGCGGATTTGACGTTCGAGTTTGTCCACCACCACGTCGATCGAAGCATACATATCGTCGCTCTTCTCCTCGGCTCTTAACATCGTACCCTGGAGCGGAATCGCGACTTCGACGGCGTGTCTGCCTTTCGTCACGGACATCGTCGTATTCAATTCGGAGGTTTCGGGCGCTTCAAAATACTTTTCCAGGCGGCTGAGCTTCTTCTCGACATATTCGCGCATCGCGTCTGTCACTTGGATGTTTTGACCTCGAACATTGTATTTCATGGGGCACTCCTCCTTTACATGCTCTCATTATATCATAGTTGAAGGCGTTTTCCCAAAGTATTTTCTGTATTATTAGAATTTTTAGATAATAGTTTGGCCGATTAATGAACGCGACATGGTAAGGAAGCGCGTGAGGGACTTAGGGGGATAGTTAGTTCTTTAATGAAACGGAAAGATTGGTAATTGCAGCCGCGAGGAAATGGATTGTTATTGGTTTGCGAGCAGGTGAGGTTGACCGAGCCCGCATGCATGAAAATCCGGAAACGTGCTGAGAATCCAGGGTTCTGCTCCCGCGGCGCGCTGACCAGGTGGACAAAGAAGTAAGGAATTAATATCGGCGATCTGATGCATCATGCCGAGCCGCATTCGTTCATCGCAAGCGATGTCGACGCGGCTCGCCTGCGCAAGATATCCGAAAATAAAAAAAAGCCCTGGTTGCCCAGGGCTGCGGTTGTGTTTGCATTAGTTCGTCAAGCGTGAACCATCTATCGTGGGCTGAAGTCAGCCGATGATTACAGTTTGACTACGTTTGCAGCTTGTGGTCCGCGTGCGCCTTCCACGATGTCGAATTCTACAGCTTGACCTTCCTCAAGCGTTTTGAAGCCTTCGGATTGGATTGCGGAGAAGTGAACAAATACGTCGCCGCCTTGTTCAGTCTCGATGAAGCCATAGCCCTTCTCAGCGTTGAACCATTTAACTTTTCCTTGCATGCATAAACATTCCCTTCATCTTCAAATGCTGCGAGGTCACACACGAATGTGGCTCACAAATCGACTATACCATCGTTGTCACACAATTGTCAACGATGTTGTGGAAGCGTTTTACTTTCATGAAAACGGGAGCTAACACGAGATGCAAGGTGTACCGACTGTCGCCGTTTTTTAACGGCGCGTTGCGTTACATTCCGCATAAGTTGATTCGTTTGCTTTCACATCCGAGGATTGAGAAGGTCGCATCAGCACGGAGAAATACAAGGTTTATGAAAAAACGTGAACTTATTCATGCCTGTATATAAAAAGAAGAAGAGAGCTATCTTCTTCGGTCGAAGAATAAGCTCTCGTCTTGATGGGCGCCGTAGCTGCTATCATATAAATTTCGGCTTCGCTGACCTTGCTGTACTTTTTCAAGCTCCTCTGCCGCTTCATTCTTCAGTTGAAGCATGCGAATGATAATCTGCTTATCCAGCTCAAGGATCCGTTTCGCGTCCTCGTGTTCCTCCGGCTTAAGCTGGCCTTGCATCAAGTTCTCGAATATCTCTTCCCGCTCGGTCATGTACTGGTCAAAATCCTCCAGCTCACATTCCCCCAACCGGCTGACCAGCTCAGCCGACAACCGTTTGAGCCGTACGATTGGCTGTTCCATTCGGGATCGCTCCTGTCGCATTCGCTGCTTTCGCTGCTTCTATCCAGGTTGCCTTCATTTCGACCAGGTAACCGAGCACTTCTTCTGCCGGCTCCACATCCTTCTTAATGTTAGCTTGGACCAGAAGATGATTGTAATATTCATACAGCGAAAGCAAGCTCTGAGCTAACGGTGAATTGCGGTCAACGGTAATTATGAATTCTGAAATGATGTTTTGTGTTTTAATCAGAAGCTCATTGGCTTCTTCATTGCGCTTCGCACGTAGGGCATCGATCGCCCCTCTGCAGAAACGAATCGCGCCATCAAACAACATTAGAAGCAATTGTGCTGGTGTTGCTGTCTGCACCGTCGTCTCGAGATACTTATTGCGCTGCAAATATTGCATCATCTCTCATCCCCTTATTATTGTCCTGTCTGTCCTGCCATCCAGCTGCTCTGAGAGTTCATCTTGCTCAGGTATGATTCCATCCGGGAAAATTGTCTGTAGTAACGTTCCTGCAAATCGCTGATTCGTGTCTCTTCCGTAGAAATACGATTCTTAAGCTCCAGCAATTCTTTGCCCATGCTATACGATGTCATGGAAACGGAACCGGTTGAACCCGCTTTGGCCGTAATTTTGTTAATGATCTCGTTCGCCCGGTCATATAGACGAACCGCCAGTCCATCGCCGCCGCTTGCCTTATCGTCTCCGTCGTTCGCCGTAAACAGCTTCATGACCTCGTCCGGGTTATCGGCAATCGCTTGCTTTAGCTTCGAATCACTGATATAGATTTTACCTTTATCCATATAAGAACCCGCAATTCCGCCGCCAGCAGAGAGGGTCGACGAAATACCGATTTTAGCCAAGCTGTCCAGATCGACAGGCATGCCGTCAATTTTCTCCGAGAACGCTTGACGCAGCGAGGACAAGCCGCTGGTCAGTATCGAATCTCGGGACAGCAAGCCAGCCTTTGCTTTCTCTTCCCACTTCTTGATCTCATCCTCGCTCATGGCGTCCTTCTGCTCTTTAGTTAGCGGTTCAAAGCTGCGCTCATGGGTTTCGGATATTTTTTTATTCACGGTTTCGATCAGTTCATTATATTTATCGACAAAACCTTTGATTGTATTAAATATCGCATCCGAATCTTGATTGACGGTTACTGTCGCCGGCGTAGTCGTAACAGCCTTAGCGGTAATGTTCAAGCCCGCTATCGAGAACGTGTTCGTCTCGTATGAGCCAGATACCCCGTTGAATGTGACGTCCGCATTCGTTCCTTTTTCCGAGGTACTTGCCGCACCAACCTTATTAACCGTATTTAATACACTAACCGCCGAGCCCCCGAGCGTGATCTCCGCGTTCTCCCCGGTTTTCGTCGTCGTGAAAAATATCCGCTGCATCGTGCTGTCATAAGAAGCTTTTACGCCTGTCTCCGATGATTTGGCATTGATTAAATTCACAAGATCGGCTGGTTTCGTGTTTGATCCAGAAGCAGAAAGAATATCTACTGGATTGCCATTAAAATCATTAATGGTCAAATTTTTGTTAGTGAAATCTGGATTCGAGCCAAGAACGGCCGATGTTAGCGACGCTCCTGAAGCTAAGCTGGACACTTCAATATTAAATTGTCCTGTATTCGCGCTCGTGGAAGCGCTGACGGAGACGGCACTGTCCTGCGAGGATGTTACTGTCTTCGTCATGTAGCTGGATTGCAGTTTCATATTAAAAGCACTATTTCGGAAATCCAGGATTTTACTGTTCATTTCCCGATAATCGGTACGTTTCCACTCCAGCATATCCTGCTTCTGCTTATACTTGTTGACTTTTGCGGAATTCGAGCTTACGAGTGCTTTTACCAATGAGTCGGTATCCAAACCAGAAACAAGACCGCTTAGACGGTTTACTCCAACCATTCGGACCACTCCTCTCTAAAATTCGTTAACCCTTATCTCTTCTCGTCTACTAATAAACCGGCCATTTCCCAAAGCTTCGCAACAAAGTCGAGTGTCTTCTCCGGCGGCACTTCACGGATGATCTCACCCGTCTCTTTATCGAGCACCTTCACCGCGATCAGCTTGGTCTTCTCATGCACGGTAAACTCCAGCGCCGTCGATTTTCCCTGCATCGCTTTAATCGCGCGTTCTACCGCTTTGACCACCTGCTCGTCGCTGAGCGTGTAATTCTCTCCACGCATCTCTGCTTGTTTCAGATCGCTTAACGATTGAATATGCGCTTGCGTGATCGGGTCCGGCACGCTGGATTGTAATGCTCCGCTTGATTTCTGAGCCGACTCAGCGTGGGTGCCACGTTCCGAAATGCCGCTATTCACACCCGATACATTCATATTCATAGCTCCCAATCCCCCATTGGAATGATTATAATTCATATATCGGCTATTCTCCGCGAATGCATTAGAGCAATCCTCTAAAACTTTCGCCTCTCAGGGGATAATGTCGAAATTTACGCAGTGTGTTCATCGAATTGATACAATGCAATTTTCGGCAAAATGATAAGGCCTAAAGATAACCAGCCAAACCCCATCTGGTATGAAGCGATGGCGGCAAGAAAAGAGACCCTAGATAGTCTAAGGTCTCTCCTCTGTTGACTGCTATTAACGAAGGAGTTGAAGAACGCCTTGCGGTTGTTGGTTTGCTTGAGCCAGCATCGCTTGAGCGGCTTGGGAAAGAATCGAGTTCTTCGTTTGCTCCATCATTTCTTTGGCCATGTCTACGTCACGAATACGGGATTCGGATGCAGTCAGGTTCTCCGATGCGTTGTTCAGGTTGTTGATGGTGTGCTCCAAACGGTTTTGCAGCGCACCCAGGTACGAACGGCCAGCCGATACGCTTTCCAGCTGCGTGTTGATCGTTGTAATTGCCGTGTTTGCATCTGTTTGTGTCGCGATAGTAGCGCCTGTTGCAGCCGTGTGTACTGCCGTTAAATCAACACCTGCTGTGTCGAGATTAATGTCGATCGTTTGAGCCGCGTCTGCACCAACATGCATTTTCAAGTTAGCGGTAGCAGAGCCATCAAGCAGCTTCTGCGTATTGAAGGTCGTATTGTCTTTGATTCGTCCGATTTCTGCAGTCAGCTGATCAAATTCAGCTTCCAGCGCTGTACGGTCTGCGGTTACGTTCGTATCGTTCGCGGATTGTACGGCCAGTTCTCTTTGTCTTTGCAGAATCGAGTGAACTTCTTGCAGGGCGCCCTCAGCCGTTTGAATCAACGAGATGCCATCTTGCGCGTTGCGGGATGCTTGGTCCAAGCCACGGATTTGTCCGCGCATTTTCTCGGAAATGGCCAGACCTGCCGCATCGTCACCTGCACGGTTGATGCGAAGACCGGACGACAGTTTCTCGATGTTCTTGCTTTGGTTTGCCGTGTTGACGCCCAATTGACGATGTGTGTTCAAAGCCGAGATGTTGTGGTTAATACGCATTGTTATTTCCTCCCTGAGTTTAAGGCTCCGCTTCCTTGCGATGCCTGTGTTTTTATCGCGGTTGTTGAGGTTGTGTACGCTCTCGACCCGCTACTATATATATCGGCTCGTTAAGAGCATCGATTATAGCACTATTCCTGGTATATTTACCCTGTGCAATGAAGCCCGCGGGGCATAAGAAAAGAGACCCTAGATAATCTAGGGTCTCTCCTTTGTTGACTGCTATTAACGGAGAAGTTGAAGTACGCCTTGCGGTTGTTGGTTCGCTTGAGCCAGCATCGCTTGAGCGGCTTGGGAAAGAATCGAGTTCTTCGTTTGCTCCATCATTTCTTTGGCCATGTCTACGTCACGAATACGGGATTCGGATGCCGTCAGGTTCTCCGAAGCATTGTTCAGGTTGTTGATCGTGTGCTCCAGACGGTTTTGCAGCGCACCCAGGTACGAACGGCCAGCCGATACGCTTTCCAGCTGCGTGTTGATGGATGTAATCGCTGCATCCGCACCTGCTTGCGTAGCAATTGTTGCCGTACCGGCTGCAGTAGCGACTGCCGTTAAATCAACACCTGCCGTGTCAAGATTAATGTCGATCGTTTGACCAGCATCCGCGCCAACATGCATTTTCAAGTTAGCGGTAGCAGAGCCATCAAGCAGCTTCTGCGTATTGAACGTCGTATTGTCTTTGATGCGTCCGATTTCTGCAGTCAGCTGATCAAATTCAGCTTCCAGCGCTGTACGGTCCGCTGTTACGTTCGTATCGTTCGCGGATTGTACGGCCAGTTCTCTTTGTCTTTGCAGAATCGAGTGAACTTCTTGCAGGGCGCCCTCAGCCGTTTGAATCAACGAGATGCCATCTTGCGCGTTGCGGGATGCTTGGTCCAAACCACGGATTTGTCCGCGCATTTTCTCGGAAATGGCCAGCCCTGCCGCATCGTCGCCTGCACGGTTGATGCGAAGACCGGACGA
Organism: Paenibacillus xanthanilyticus; assembly: GCF_042682185.1. Lineage (NCBI taxonomy): Bacteria > Bacillati > Bacillota > Bacilli > Caryophanales > Paenibacillaceae > Paenibacillus > Paenibacillus xanthanilyticus. Next base: position 2,333,571 of record NZ_JBHUHA010000002.1, read on the forward strand.
CAGTTTCTCGATGTTCTTGCTTTGGTTTGCCGTGTTGACTCCCAATTGACGATGTGTGTTCAATGCTGCGATGTTGTGGTTAATACGCATGAATATTTCCTCCCTGAGTGTAAGGCTCGCTTCCTTGCGATGCCTGTGTTTGTTATCGCGGTTGATGAGGTTTTGTACGCTCTCGACCCGCTACTATATATATCGGCCATTTAAGAGGATTGTTTATAGTACGATTCAGGTAAAATCAAGAATCCTAAAGATAAACCTTCCCCTTATGGGGTGGAGCATAAGAAAAGAGACCCTAGATAATCTAGGGTCTCTCCTCTGTTGACTGCTATTAACGGAGAAGTTGAAGTACGCCTTGCGGTTGTTGGTTCGCTTGAGCCAGCATCGCTTGAGCGGCTTGGGAAAGAATCGAGTTCTTCGTTTGCTCCATCATTTCTTTGGCCATGTCTACGTCACGAATACGGGATTCGGATGCCGTCAGGTTCTCCGATGCGTTGTTCAAGTTGTTGATGGTGTGTTCCAAACGGTTTTGCAGCGCACCCAGGTACGAACGACCAGAGGACACACTTTCCAGCTGCGTGTTGATCGTTGTAATCGCCGTGTTTGCACCTGCTTGAGTCGAAATATCAGCTCCCGCTGCTGCTGTTTGGACTGCAGTCAAGTCAACCCCTGCCGTGTCGAGATTGATGTCGATCGTTTGACCAGCATCTGCGCCAACATGCATTTTCAGATCAGCGGTTGCAGAGCCATCAAGCAGCTTCTGCGTATTGAATGTTGTATTGTCTTTGATTCTGCCGATTTCGGAGCTGAGCTGATCAAATTCAGCTTTGAGCGCTGTACGGTCTGCCGTCACGTTCGTGTCGTTCGCGGATTGTACGGCCAGTTCTCTTTGTCTTTGCAGAATCGAGTGAACTTCTTGCAGGGCGCCTTCAGCCGTTTGAATCAACGAGATGCCGTCTTGCGCGTTGCGGGATGCTTGGTCCAAGCCACGGATTTGTCCACGCATTTTCTCGGAAATGGCCAGACCTGCCGCATCGTCGCCTGCACGGTTGATGCGAAGACCGGACGACAGTTTCTCGATGTTCTTGCTTTGGTTTGCCGTGTTGACGCCCAATTGACGGTGTGTGTTCAATGCTGCGATGTTGTGGTTAATACGCATTGTTATTTCCTCCCTGAGTTTAAGGCTCCGCTTCCTTGCGATGCCTGTGTTTTTATCGCGGTTGATGAGGTTGTGTACGCTCTCGACCCGATACTATATATATCGGCTCGTTAAGAGGATTGATTATAGCACGATACCTGGTACATTTATCCGAACGCACCCCTGATATACAGAAGTAGAAATAAGAAAAGAGACCCTAAATAATCTAGGGTCTCTCCTTTGTTGACTGCTATTAACGGAGAAGTTGAAGAACGCCTTGCGGTTGTTGGTTCGCTTGAGCCAGCATCGCTTGAGCGGCTTGGGAAAGAATCGAGTTCTTCGTTTGCTCCATCATTTCTTTGGCCATGTCTACGTCACGAATACGGGATTCGGATGCAGTCAGGTTCTCCGAAGCATTGTTCAGGTTGTTGATCGTGTGCTCCAGACGGTTTTGCAGCGCACCCAGGTACGAACGGCCAGCCGATACGCTTTCCAGCTGCGTGTTGATGGATGTAATCGCTGCATCTGCACCTGCTTGCGTAGCAATTGTTGCCGTACCAGCTGCAGTAGCGACTGCCGTTAAATCAACGCCTGCCGTGTCGAGATTAATGTCGATCGTTTGAGCAGCATCTGCGCCAACATGCATTTTCAAGTTAGCGGTAGCAGAGCCATCAAGCAGCTTCTGCGTATTGAACGTCGTATTGTCTTTGATGCGTCCGATTTCTGCAGTCAGCTGATCAAATTCGGCTTCCAGCGCTGTACGGTCTGCCGTTACGTTCGTATCGTTCGCGGATTGTACGGCCAGTTCTCTTTGTCTTTGCAGAATCGAGTGAACTTCTTGCAGGGCGCCCTCAGCCGTTTGAATCAAGGAGATCCCGTCTTGCGCGTTGCGGGATGCTTGGTCCAAACCACGGATTTGTCCGCGCATTTTCTCGGAAATGGCCAGACCTGCCGCATCGTCGCCTGCACGGTTGATGCGAAGACCGGACGACAGTTTCTCGATGTTTTTGCTTTGGTTTGCCGTGTTGACTCCCAATTGACGATGTGTGTTCAATGCTGCGATGTTGTGGTTAATACGCATGAATATTTCCTCCCTGAGTGTAAGGCTCGCTTCCTTGCGATGCCTGTGTTAGTGTTGCGGTCCACTTGAGGTTTTTGTTTTTCTACTCTCTCGTCCCCGCTAATATATATATCGGCTCGTTAAGAGCAATAATTATAGCACTGTTTCTGGTATATTTACCCTGCGAAATGAACCCCGCGGGTGACAAGAAGAGAGACCCAAGATAATCTCAGGTCTCTCCTCTGTTGACTGCTATTAACGAAGAAGTTGAAGAACGCCTTGCGGTTGTTGGTTCGCTTGAGCCAGCATCGCTTGAGCGGCTTGGGAAAGAATCGAGTTCTTCGTTTGCTCCATCATTTCTTTCGCCATGTCTACGTCACGAATACGGGATTCGGATGCAGTCAGGTTCTCCGAAGCATTGTTCAGGTTGTTGATCGTGTGCTCCAGACGGTTTTGCAGCGCACCCAGGTACGAACGGCCGGAGGATACACTTTCCAGCTGCGTGTTGATCACTGTAATCGCTGCATTAGCACCTGTTTGTGTCGCAATTGTTGCACCACCAGCTGCAGTAGCGACTGCCGATAAATCAACACCTGCTGTGTCGAGATCAATGTCGATCGTTTGGGTTGCATCTGCACCAACATGAATTTTCAAAGCAGCGGTTGCAGAGCCATCAAGCAGCTTCTGCGTATTGAACGTTGTATTGTCTTTGATGCGTCCGATTTCTGCAGTCAGCTGATCATATTCAGCTTCCAGCGCTGTACGGTCTGCTGTTACGTTCGTGTCGTTCGCGGATTGTACGGCCAGTTCTCTTTGTCTTTGCAGAATCGAGTGAACTTCTTGCAGGGCGCCCTCAGCCGTTTGAATCAACGAGATGCCGTCTTGTGCGTTGCGGGATGCTTGATCCAAACCACGGATTTGTCCGCGCATTTTCTCGGAGATTGCCAGACCTGCTGCATCGTCACCTGCACGGTTGATCCGAAGACCGGAAGACAGTTTCTCGATGTTTTTGCTTTGGTTTGCCGTGTTGACGCCCAATTGACGATGTGTGTTCAGTGCAGAGATGTTGTGGTTAATACGCATGATAATTCCTCCCTGAAATGGTTATGTACCCACGTCCGTGTGGATGATGATTACTACTAAGATCGAGGTCGGCCGCCCTCTATTTGTAGCTACCAATATTTATATCGACAAGCTATCCGTTAAGTTTTATAGCATTTAGAAAAAATTTCTTTAAAAAAGGAATTTTCTCAAGAAAAAAGCTACAGAACAAAATTCGTCCTGTAGCTTGAATACGGGTTATTAATGATTGACCAGACAAGTCATATAATACAAATTATTATTCTTTTCTTCCTTGATTTTCGCAATTATACTGCTCACGTGACTTTTATTGTGCCCAATGCTCTTGGAGAACGATTGAATGACTTTGATTACTTTATCTATTTGCAGCCCTTTATCGTGGGCGGAAATCCCAATTAACAAAAACTTGATAATCGCATAGTGACAGATCAATTTGACATATTCGTCAAATATGGATGACTTGCCGTCTGTAATCGGAAAAACATTTTTGAAGACGAGATCGACTAAATAGTTCTCTAAAATATATTCATGTTGTTTCATAAAAGGCACATAATAATGGTTATATGCATCTTCGTAGGTGTCCAAAATACTTTTGTCACCTGCATGATCCGGATGAACCAGGCCATCAATAAACTCAATCACACATTCCCGATAACGGTCATTGCCTGGCGTAATATATTTCACGCCGATTTCCGTCAATTGGGTTAACACTTGAATTTGGGCCGCGATGTTGGGCTTGATGCTGTCGATCTCATTTTTTAATAATCCGTGATCCAACAGCTCGGTATAACGATCGATGAATTGTCCAATCGCTGCATAGTTTTGGGCTTCGATTTCTTTATTTACACTTTCAAAAAACATGCCGAGCAAGATCAACCGTTCCTTTAAGCTATACGCTCTGTTTTGCAGAAGACCGATTGAAAAACTCCGCAGATCCCACAAGTATTTAAGTTCGTTATCGTGGCTATACGTCTCTACACTGTTCTGAACTTGAACTTCCCGCAAAAGGGGATACTCTTCGAAGTAATCGAAGTCGATTCCATCCTTCTGAAGCAACGCAAGCCGAGCAATTTCGGGACAGGACAAAGTAGCCGAAATCTCGAGATTTTTATTGACGTAGTTATAGTTCCGCGGGTAAATATAACACGTCTTGCATAATGCGCCTTCGCCTAGTCTTGCTTGTATGGTACAAAGCTTGTCTTCCGATAACATCGAACAGCTAAGCTTATCCTCTGATAATTTCATGTAGGCGTACTGACCCGTTACTTTGGCCGTATCACGTACGACGTTACGTTTAATTTCGTCATCCTTCTGATAGCGCTCGTAGCTCACTTTGTCTACAGGAATTGTCCATCCGCCGCTGCAGCAGGTATCTTCGCAAGCAGATCCCGTGCATTTAAAATTTTTCATGTAGTTCGCTATTAACGCAGGGAATTTCTGCAAATAGACCACTCCTCTTCCTGTAGTTTGACCCCAGGGGTCTATATGAATTCATCCATACTTGATGGTGGTATTCGCTCATTAAAAGAGACCCTAGATCAACTAAGGTCTCTTCTCTTTACCAAAGATTAACGAAGAAGTTGAAGTACGCCTTGCGGCTGTTGGTTCGCTTGAGCCAGCATCGCTTGAGCAGCTTGAGAAAGAATCGAGTTCTTCGTTTGCTCCATCATTTCTTTGGCCATGTCTACGTCACGAATACGGGATTCGGATGCCGTCAGGTTCTCCGATGCGTTGTTCAGGTTGTTGATGGTGTGCTCCAAACGGTTCTGCAGCGCACCCAGGTACGAACGGCCAGCCGATACACTTTCCAGCTGCGTGTTGATCGTTGTAATCGCTGTGTTTGCATCTGTTTGTGTCGCAATAGTAGCGCCTGTCGCAGCCGTGTGTACTGCCGTTAAATCAACACCTGCTGTGTCGAGATTAATGTCGATCGTTTGAGCAGCGTCTGCACCAACATGCATTTTCAGGTCAGCCGTAGCAGAGCCATCAAGAAGCTTCTGCGTATTGAAGGTTGTATTGTCTTTGATTCGTCCGATTTCTGCAGTCAGCTGATCAAATTCAGCTTCCAGCGCTGTACGGTCGGCTGTTACGTTCGTATCGTTCGCGGATTGGACGGCCAGTTCTCTTTGTCTTTGCAGAATCGAGTGAACTTCTTGCAGGGCGCCCTCAGCCGTTTGAATCAACGAGATGCCGTCTTGCGCGTTGCGGGAAGCTTGATCCAAACCACGGATTTGACCGCGCATTTTCTCGGAAATGGCCAGACCTGCCGCATCGTCGCCTGCACGGTTGATGCGAAGACCGGACGACAGTTTCTCGATGTTTTTGCTTTGGTTTGCCGTGTTGACTCCCAATTGACGATGTGTGTTCAATGCTGCGATGTTGTGGTTAATACGCATTGTTATTTCCTCCCTGAATTTAAGGCTCCGCTTCCTTGCGGTGCCTGTGTTTTATCGTGGTAGATGAGGTTTTGTACGCTCTCGACCCGATACTATATATATCGGCCATATAAGAGGATTGTTTATAGTGCAATTCTGGTATTCTGTTTTCTATACATTCTCGAACCCCTCCACCAGAAAACGAAAAATCCCCGAGTCGCAGGACTCGGGGTTTCGGTATTTGCTCGTGAAGCAAAGAAATTACGCTTTCGGTGAGGAATCACCGTCATTCTCAAACAACTTGGACAGCTGTCGCAATTGGAGACTGCTCGTGGACGCCTCTTTGTTGGCAGCTTGAATGTTCAAGTAAATTTCTTTTCGAAAGATCTCTACTTCCTTGGGCGCCCTAATGCCCAGCTTGACGACGTCACCTTCCACGCTGACTACGACAACTTCAATCTGATTGTCGATCATGATCGATTCGTTTGTTTTCCGAGATAATACGAGCATTACTCCACCTGCCCTTGTGAAGTCTTCTCCACGGACTTCTCTTCTAGCAACGGGTGCCTGTGGCTATAGATACTGTTATGTAAAATAATCTGCTTGGCAGCTCCCGTCTTCTGGTTGACCACGATCGGCGCCTGCAGGTTAATGGTAGCGGCGCTTGCATTAGCTGGCAAAATAATGACTGACCAAATTTCAAGCTCGGCTGCATCCGTAATACCAAGCTCCTGCTGCACACTCTCGGCAAGCTCCCATTCATAGTGGGGATAAAAATGAAACGGATTTCCGACCAGTAAGGAAATATCGCGATTATCTGCCGACTGCAGCAACTTGATCGGCAGATCAATCTCCAAATCCAATAAATCAAACCGGCGAAGGTCTTCAAATCCCGGAATGCCATGCTCAAAGATCAGTTCTCGCGAGCCGGTTACGGTTACATCTCCTAGCCGTGTGGTATCCATCTCCATCCATTTCCCCTTTGTCTTAAATATAGAAAAAACTATAGGCAGCTTACTTCAAGGTCGCCCTATCTGTAACTTCTGCCTATAGCTAAAACAATTATAACGTCAAGTCCACCTGCGGCAGAGTAAACTCGACGCTATTACGCTGGCGAAGATAAATCTCGGCTTTGCCTGGCGTATACTGATGCTCTGCTTTATGCGTGGTAACGTTATATTCGACACCGCCCAAATTCCACTCAATAATAGGGCGATGAGCCGTATACTGAATGTCGACATTATCCATGGATGCGGGCCCCTCAAATGCAAATTCGGGAAATGTACGGCGCCAGTCCATGGCCATCTCAGGGATGGGATTGCTGCCGTCATGAATGGTGGCCATTCGATCACCCTTCTCTACAATCCGAGATATCCCTTGAAGGGCCAGCTCTGCCGACTTCTGATAGATCCGCTTCATCATCTCGAGGTTATTCCCCATCGCAAGCGCATCTCTTGCCCGAGTTTGATCGATTGCGAGCTCTCCGTTAGGTTGCTCAATCGTAAGCTGGGCCGAGGTTTGCTTTATTTCGACCGTCGCTTGGGGCTGCTCGATCTCCTGCTTGGCCGACGTCGTTTGGATCCCAATCCACGCGTATTCCTGATGAATTTGTATCTGCGGAATTCGCATTAGATTTCACCTCTATCTCAGGAAATCAATTAGACTTGGACGGATGAGCTTAGCACCTGCCGACAAAGAAGCCTGGTACACATTCTCCTCCATCTTTAAGTTCGTAATGACGAGCGACATGTCTGCATCCTCTGTCTTCGCGGACACACTTTGAAGATTGATGTTGTTATTCGCCAAGCGGTTCGTGATGAGCTCAATCCGGTTGGCGCGTGCACCAACCTCGGAACGCTTCTCCAGCATCGTACTCATGCGGCTGTCGATTTTGCTAATCATGTTGGATACAGCTGTCGAATCGCCGGCATCCAGCGCTTTCACCATCTGGGTAAGCACGTTGAAAATATTGTCGCTTGTCGTTTCTTGCCCTGGCAAAACCTGCTCCCCGAAAAACTCGTTGCCGGTCACATTGACGGCCATTGTCATCCCGGTCGACAGCTCATACTTAATTTGCCCCGTATCGCTCGTTACATTCTGGGCCAAGAAGTTAGCCGTCGGATCGGCAGCCAGTTGAGCTGGTGTTACCGCTGCCGCCTCATCAATTGTCCGCTTCAAATAGGGAGCGGTTTGCGTTTGTTCGCCGTTAAACATGTACTTGCCATTGAATTGACTGTTGCCAATCTCCACGAGCTGGCTGAATAACTGCTTCACCTCAACGGTTATCGAATCGCGGGCGTCCTGAGGAAGTGCGCCATTCGCGCCTTGCACCATCAGTTCACGAACACGATGCACCACATCCATGGCTTCGCCCATCGTTGTATCCGTGTACTCGAGCAGCGATGTCGCCGCATCGACGTTGCGCTCGTACTGGTCGTTCGCCTGCAGCTCGCTCCGGTAGCGCATCGCGAAGGTCAATCCGACCGGATCGTCGGATGGCTTGTTGATGCGTTTGCCGGAAGAAAGTTGATCCTGCAGTGTATTCATACGATTCATATTTCCGGTTATATTACTAAGGAGACGGGCGTTCATCATCGATTGGGTGACGCGTAATGACATCGCTAATTACCTCCGTGGTTTATGGTGTAAATATTAGAGGCCTACGCGGCCCATGCCGTTGATGATTTTGTCCAGCATCTCGTCGATCGTGGTCATGTTGCGGGCAGCGGCGTTGTACGCATGCTGGAATTTGATCAGGTTGGACATCTCTTCGTCCAGCGAAACGCCGCTTACGGACTGACGGTTCGAATCGACTTGGTCGACCAGCGACTGCTGGTTCGACAAGCGGCGGTTGGCCTCCTCGGCCTGCACGCCCAATTGACCGACAACCGAACGGAAATACGCATCGCCCGTGTTGAGGTCCGCGTCCACCGCGGTGCCGAAGTTAAACTTCGCATCCCGCATTTGGGAGAACATCACCGCCATCGAGTTGTTGCCCGTCACGACGGTGTCGGCGCTCGCGCCGATCGTCACGCGCATCGATGTGGCGATTTTGTTGGCGTTCGACTCGATATCCGGATTGAGGCGCAGGTTCTCGGCGGTCAGTCCTTCAGTCGTGCCGTCGGCCTTCGTGAAGAAGGCGATGCCCGTCGAGTTCGACGTGAAGTTATAGCCGAGCTGATGCAGCCCGTTCAAACCGTTGACTTTCACGGTCAAATCCTCGGTCAGCGTCCGATTCGCCCCCGTGTACGTCACGTTGTTCAGCGTCGTGCCATCCGGCAGGACGGCCCCCTTCGGAATCGTCACCTCGACCTCGCCGTTGGCCATCGAATTGACCATATTGTCCAAATCCGAAATATACCCCTGCACAAATCGATCCCGAGACTCGATCATCCCGTACAGTTCGCCGCTGTTCAAATCGCCGGAAGCAAACGCCGTCGTGAGCGTCTCCGGCGACAAAGGCGTCACCGCCGAGCCGTTCACCAGCTCGGTCCCCCCCCATCGAAATCCGATACCCGTTCGTGGCATGGCTTACCGTGATGTTCATGATTTTGGACAGCTTGTCCGTCATCAAATCGCGCTGGTCGCGAAGGTCGTTCGCGTCGTTGCCGAGCGCTTCGATCTTCTGGATGCTGCTGTTCAACTCCGCAATGTTATTCAAGTAGGCATTGGCTTGATCCGAGCGAATCGCGATGTTCTCGGTAATGTCGCCTTTCAGGTCGCCAAGCTGCTTCGCCGTCTGGTTGAAGGCATCGACCAGGGCAAGCGCCTGCTCGCGGACGATCTTGCGGCCGTCGGCGCTCTCCGGCGTCTTACTCAGGTCCGACCATGCGTCGTAAAAGTTCGACATGACGGTCCGGATGCCGGTATCCGACGGCTCGTTCATGATTTTCTCCAGCTTCTCCAGCACGTCCTGCTGCACTTCGTAGTTGCCAAGCGACTTATTCTCGTTTCGGAACTGGTCGTCGAGGAACTTCTCGCGGATGCGGGTAATCGAGGTGTATTCTACCCCGGTGCCGATCTGGCCGGCAGAGGTCGAGCGCTGCAGCCCGAAGGCTTCCATCGGCTTGGAGGCGGTCAGATTCACCTTCTGACGCGTATACCCCTCCGTATTAGCGTTGCCAATGTTATGCCCGGTCGTATTGAGCGATGCCTGCTGCGCAAATAAGCTTCTCCGTGCGGTCTCCAGCCCATGAAATGTTGAGGTCAACTCGGCACTCTCCTTTATTTAAGAGGTTGTTCAAAAAATCGCCATTTGATCACGAAGCAGATCAAGGAGTGTCTCGCCATCGAATCTTGCATTCAGGCTTGAAGTCCGGTGCTCATTTAGGTTTGCCTAAACTCCGCTCCTCTTTCTTCGCCTTCTTGCAACCTTCTCGGTGCTGAAATGTCGACTTTTTGAACGCTCGCTTTAAGCCTTTGTATCGTATTTATTTAAACGACTATAACCGTTCGCCTGCAAGGCGCGGTGATACGTCACGTCTTCTTCAACGGGTCCAATCAGCAGGTCCAGCGAGTAGTCCACGTAATTGAGCTGCATCCGCAATAGCTGCTGATTGAAATCGTTCAAATCCTTCAATTTGTCGATCAGCTTACGAAGCGTGTCGCTCGTCTCGATCAGCAGCCGCTTCTCTTCCGCGCTGTACACGGCTTGAATCAGATGCTCCATCTTGAATTTGCGCACGACGACAAGACCGGTTTGCTTGAAATAATCCCGCACAAGGTCGCTGCGATGCTGCTCCAGGTCGACGAGCGTCTGCAGCAGCTTCTTCTCTTGGCTCGTCACGCGGGACAAGCCGTTCGTGTCGCCGGCTCCGATCACCTGCTGCTTCTCTTTCCCAATCACAAGCAGCTGCTCGTGCACCTCGATCAATCCCTGCAGAACGGTTACGATCTCTTTGACGACCTCTTGCATGTTGGCAACGGCCCCTTCCCTTGTATCGGTTGTCAGACGCTATCTGATAAATGGCAATACTTTGTCGGCTAACTTGCCGGCATCTACGTGGTACGTGCCCGAAGCCACCTGCGCTTTGAGCTCTTGAATACGCTGCGTGCGTTCAGCGTCGTTCGAACGGCTCGTAGAGAGCATCTCCATCGCCTCCGCTGAGAACTTAACTTCATCTTTCTGCTGCTTCCGCTCCGTGTTGGCGGCCGCGCGCACTTCGTTTTGCTTCTGATAAGGGTTCACTCCGCTAATGCGGCGCATATCGTTAATCTTCATGGGACAATCCCTCCATAGTGGAAACAGCCAAATAAAAAAGCCGATTTATCTGTGGTATACAGATATTATCGGCAATTTTACAAGAAAATTTATATGATTTCGAGCATTGTTTAAATTTAACTTTTCGTCCGGTAGATTGCGGACCCCGCATTTTTCAGCGCATCGGCTCTCATCTGTTCATTCATCTGCCCTACGTCCTTGACGAGGCGCGTCCGGCAATCCTGACACATGTTCCCTTCGCGGATCATCGTCGCGCACACTTCGCACGGATAGCCGAGGTTAGGCGCCCCGATAATCGAAATCCGCCCTTCGCGAATAAACTTGGTGATCTGCTTCACAGACACGCCGGTCGCGTCGGACAGCTCGTGCGTCGTAATGCCTTTGTTCTGGCGAAGATGTTCCGAACACAATGTATACTCTTTATCGATTTCCTTGATGCAATTCGGACATACGTCTCTAAAGTTTTTCGTAAACAGTTTGCCACAGCGCGGACAGTTCGCAATGTTCATTGTCCATGCCTCCTCCCCTTTGGTGCAGATATCGTTATTCTATCAGTTGTATCGACAAAATACATCATAATTTGATATATCCGAAGCACGATCTACGTGGTACTTTCAGGAACGGGCAAGCGTTAGCGCATAAATCTCAACGCATATACCAGGATGAAGACCGTGAAGGGCCTTGGCGAGCGCCTGTGCGCAAGCGTCGATCGTGCTGCCGGTCGTGTAAATATCGTCGACCAGCAGCAGGCGGAGCGGCTCGCGGGCGGGGCAGGCTTGAGGCGCTCGGAATTCGGACCAAAAGGTGGCGACGATCGGCACGGCATTGCGAGTGCGGTCCGGAAGGAGCAGCGCTGGTAATCGTAAATCATCCGCCGCGAACAACCCTAACGTGTTCCGCATCCTCTCTCGCCGGGAAATAAAGCTCTGCTTGCCACTGTTCCGCGTACGGCGCAGCGCCTCCACAACCGGAATGGACCAACGCGCGCCCACGTAGGATGCCAGCTGTTCCGCCTGGTTGAATCCCCGCTCCGCCAGTCTCTCCTCGCTCAGTGGCACGGGAACGAGCGCATCGAAGCGAAAATGAGAATATCTTGCTCGACGCTCCGCAAGCAAATGGCGGCAAGCTTCCGCCATCATCTCGCCCAGCACCGGCATCAGCGCCTCGTGTCCCCGGTACTTGTACATCGCCAGCCAGCTCCGGACGGATGCGTCGTACCGCACGGCGCTGCGGCTGGCGACGAAGCTGGCCGCGGTTCTGCGCGCGCAGTCGCCGCAGCGCTCCGGCCTGCCGCATACCGGACATTCGATCCGCCGAATCCAAGGAATCGCCTCGGTGCAGGCCGGACATAAGCCGGCAAACGAGACCTTGCCTTGATTGCGGAAGGCTCGTCCGCATACCGGGCAAGCAGCGTTCGAAGGGGATAGCATGGCGAGCGCGCTCGAACAGCCAACTGCGACCGCGCCGCGGATCGCGTTCAGCGCCCTCGCCGCCAATTCCGCGGCGCTCAACGGTTGGCCTCCGCGTGAGGGGAGAGGGCGTTCGGCATAGGTACAGAAGGTATGGCGGGGTTACGCGGTTGGAGCGGATCGAACGGCTTGCCGCTTCCGCTTCCCTTCAAGTACCCTTTCTTCGCCGCGATGCGGTTCATGGCCCGAATCTCCCGCACCGCGCTGCGCTGCGCGTTAGTGATGGCGGGCGCGCCGAAGTAGACGCGGCCCGCCGGATCGTGCAGCGACCTCCCCGCTCTGCCCGCCATCTGGATGAGGGACGCATCGTCGAACAGCCGGCCGTCGGCGTCCAGAATGAAGACGTCGCTTCGCGGAATCGTGACGCCCCGCTCCAGGATCGTCGTCGTCACCAGCAGCCGGATGGCGCCGTCTCGGAACATTCTGACTTTGTCGGCCCGCTCTACGTCCTTCGAGGATGTGCCTTCGATGGCGACGCCCTTGAATTCTCGGCGGAGCCGCGCGACGAGCGGCGCCACGTGGCGAATCCGCTGCACGAACACGAACAGCTGGGCGCCGCGGTCCAGCGAGCGCTGGAGCGCCTTTCGCAGCGCCGGCGGGAATCGAAGCCCGCCAAGCAAGCGGTCAACGGCCGGTATGCGCAGCATGGCCGGCACCGGCAGCGGATGGCCATGGAAGCGAACTGGCACGCGCGCGTGCGGCAGAATTCCCCGCTTCGCCTGTACCCGCAGCTCCGGCGGCGGCGTGGCGGACAGCAGCACCGTCGCGCCGCCTTGCGCCAACGAACGGCTCGCCGCATAGTGCAGCTGAGGATCGCCATGGTAAGGGAAAGCGTCGATTTCATCGATAATAACAAGATCGAAGCCTTCCCGGAAGCGGAATAGCTGATGCGTCGTGGCGAGGGTAATGCTTCCGCTCTCCCAGCGCTGCGTGCTGCCGCCGTACAGCGTGACGACCCGCTCCGCCGGGAACGCGCGGCGGAAGCGGGGATCCAGCTCCAGCACGACGTCGCGCCGCGGCGTCGCGATAAGGGCGCGACCGCCCCGCTCGAGCGCGGCGGCGACCAGCGGGAAGATCATCTCGGTCTTCCCGGCGCCCGTGACGGCCCAGAGGAGAAACGGACGCCGAGGAAGCCCAGCGGAATCAGGGGCCGTGGAAGGAGCACACCGCGCTTCGCCTCGCTTAGGTGGCGGATGCGGCGCCGGCAGCGCGGCACGCGTCTCGGGACCTGTGCCGTCTGCACGATTCCCTCCCGCTTGCAGAAGGCGCAGACGGTTCATGGCCGGGGCGAGCAAGCCCGGCAGCCGCGGATAGGCTCGAGTAAGCAGCGGCGTCGACAGCGCGGCGAACCGGGCGGCGAGTGGCCGCCACGCCTCGCGGAGCCGAGCCGCGGGCTTGGCGCGCCGCCTCGCCTCCGGCGGCGCGTGCTCGATGTAGCTCAGCGCGGCGGTCGCGGCCGCCTGCTGAGCAGGGCTCAGGTCCCATGGCGCGAGCCTGGCCGCCATGGAGAGCTGCGGCGCGGCGGCCGTTGGCGCCGCGCCGGCAGGCGATGGCGTGCCGAGGATGAGCAGCCCGCATTCGCGGCTGCGGCCCATGGCGAGGCATGCCTCGCAGTACGCGCACGCGCGGCGCCCGCATGCGGCGCAAGGCGTGCGCCTCAGCTGCGCCTCGCCGCTGCCGCAGCGCTGGCAGCGGCGAGGCCGCGGCGCGGTGCCGGCCGCGCGCAGCCGAGGGCGGCGTTGAGGCGGCGCAGGCGCAACCGCCGCCTCCAGGCGAGCGAGGCCGAGCAGCGCGGCGAGCTGAAGCCGCGGCGCAAGCTCGCGCCACTCGGCGACGCCTAGCAGCGCGAGCGCCTCGGTGACGTGCAAGGCGCGGCCGCGGAGCCGTTCGGCGTCCCGCCTCGCCTGCCGAGCCAACGCGGCATATGCGCCAAGCCTGCCGGCCGAGGCTGCGCCAGGCGCAGCGAGTCTGGATGCGACATCTGGCTCCCCGTCATCCCTGTCCTCTCCATCGCGCGAGCAGCTGGCGCGATGCGATTCCCACTTCAAGATTAGCCGCGCGTAATCCGCCCTGCATCCGTCTCTCTCCCCGTCTCGACTCCCAGCTAAGCTCCCTTCCGCTTCCATCGCTTCCCGCACGCAGCGGCGAAGCGCCGCCTCCGCGGCCGACTCCTCCTGCTCTCTGTCCGACGTCATCCTGCTCCAACGCGCCGTCACTTCGATCGCGACACCCAGCGGCAGCGGCTCGTCCCATACCAGCATCTTGCGGTCAAAGCGAATCCCTCTCTCTTCGATGCTGCTCATGCGTTCTGCCCGTCCTCCCGACGGATGCCCCGCTTGCGGCCGCTCTTTCCGCTCGCCGTCTCCTCCTTGTTCTCCACGAATCCGCTCTCCGCCCGGGGCAAGCCAGAACCTGCGATCCGTCTCCGGGTCGAGCGTCCATCGGCACGAGCTTGCCCGCTCCTCCAACAGCGCATATACAACCACCTTCATCGAGCCATCCTCCTCCGCAAGCGCCGGACGACAAAAAAAGCACACCGATGCCGCCGCATGATGCGGCGCACGGGTGTGCTTCACTCGTCCGTCTTCCTATTGCCACTCATTATAACCCGCCTCCGGGTCGCTGACAATGTTCTACTGCGGCAGCTTCGACCAATCCGAAGGCTCGCGCAAATCCACAAGCACCGCATGCTCCGGCTCGGTAATAATGCCTTCCGCCTGCAGCATCCACATCAGATGCGTAGGCTCGAACGTTTCCGCCTTCGCGCGCGCGCCATTCTGGCGGCGCCTTTTGCCAACCCTTAGTAAACGCTTCCATTTCGGGAGATTCCCGTCTCCCGTCTCGATGCCTGCTGCCGGATGTTCATGCAGCGCCCCCTGAAGAGTCGGTTGAAAACTCCCCTCGAATTTCGTCCCGTCCTTCAACTGAACGTCCATGCCTTTCTTGGCGAACAGGCTCGCGATTCGAACCGTATCGTCCTCCGACCCTCGATCGATGATCGTCACCTGCACTTCTTTTCCGCTTCGGTGCGAATACCGGCGCAGCCCGCGCATATACCATTCCATCCGCTGCTGCTCATTGCCCGCAAGCAAAACATAATGTTCCGCCTTCGGTTTCTTCCTGAGCCGGAATGCCGCATGCACGAGAGCCGCCGCCACCAGATAACACCCGATCACCCACAGCAAAATTTCGATCATGGCGGCCACCTCCTTTATGCCAGTTTATGCACCGCGGCGCCCAGGGGTTCCGGAGAAGAAGACAAGTTCCGCGGTTAGGCGGCCCCCCTTTCCATGCGTAAGGCGGCGAATCCACAGCCCCCTCAAAAGAAAAAAACCGCTCGGGTTCCCATTCCCGAACGGTTTCGTTCCACGATTCCATCATATAGAGCCTGCAGTGGCGGTCTTCCCGCAGCCGTAACGCCAACTCAGCATTCGCTGAAAAACCTCTTCCCTTCGCCCGAGCCCTACTGCGCGAGTCCTTCCCTTGCCTTGCCGCCAAACAGCAGCTTCACCCCGGCACCGAGCAGCAGGAGCGCCGTGACTCCTGTCTTAAAATAATACCGAAGCTCATGCGCCCAATAGTTGAGTCCGAACACGTCGAACACGTCCAGCAGCAGCCGGTCGCCCACATAATACAAGCCCATGGCGATCAGCGCGAGGCCCAGCCACTTGCGCTGATTCATCAGGCCGCTTACGATCGGCACGTCTGGCACGAAGCCGTCCATCGCGTAACGGGACTGCATTTGCAGCGAATCAAAAAACGCGTAGCACCATAAAATCGGCACGAGAAAGAGGAACAGCGACAACTCCAGCGTATCGAGCAAATAGATGGACAGCAGGAACCCGGCCATGAACTGCAGCCCTCTACGTTGTAGTCCCAAGTACATATGCCCCGCGCCCGGCAAAATGGACAGCACGGTCGCGAACAGCCGGCTTCGGCGTCCGCCCGCGCGGTGATCGTCCCAATCCTCCATGATGGAACGGTCCAGCAGCGGCTCCCCCGATTGCTTGCGCTGAACCATGCGGATCGCGTCGAACAGGCCATACAGCCAAATGATCGGCAGCACGCCGAGGAACACGAGAAATCCGCCTTCGCCGGAGAGCGCCGTCACGAACAGGATCATCGTCAGCAAGCCGAAGAAACCGATCATGAACGTTAACCCGCGCTGCATCAAGCCGAGACTCAAGTGCCCCAAGCCAGGGATGAAGGATAGCAAAATCGTCAGAAACCGCTCGCCCGCATCATCCTGCCGCGCAGGTATGCCGTAGTTCGGCGGCGGCGGTCCAAATGCACCTGTGCCGTGCGACTGGCCGGACCCATATCCGGAAGCGGAACCATTCGCGCTGCCGTCGAACGCGGAAGGCGGCGGCGGCGCCCCGTTCGCCGCTGCCCCGAAGCCCGCCGCTCCATAACTCGGGTAAGACTGAGGACCATGCAGCGGGTAAGCCGCGTGATGTTCCGGCGCCGGCTTGCCATTCGGGTAGCGCAGCAAATAGATGACCAAGTCCAGCATATTCAGAAGCCAGACTAAGAAAGCGACGACGAGTCCCATCGCGAAGATTTCCATCTCATTGGCCCCTACGCCGAGCAGGAAACCGCCCGCCGCGATACCGAATACGAAGAACGCGTAAATAAACCCTTTGCCCTTCCGGCCGGCCGCCCAATGGCCAAGTCCCGGCACGAGGCCGAGCAGCAAAATGACAATCGGATTACGTACCATCATTCCATCTCCTTTATCTTATCGGCTCGACTCCCGCGGCTTCCGTTCATGGACGCTCGCTATCGAGCACTTTATCAATCACCAGCGACGTCTTGGCCATGAGAGCATCGCTCAGCGAGCCGCCCTGCTCCTGCTGACGTTCGGCCTTCCACTGCTCCGGCTGCGCCGCCAAACGGTCAAATACGCCGGTGGACATCATGAGCAGCATGACGCAGACGGCGATGGCGTAGTGGATGAGGGTGCGTTTGCGTCCCGCATCCCAGACGATTCGCCTACTCCGACCTCCGCTTGCCTTATCAAGCTCCGCGTCGTTCGCAGCCTGTGCGCCGTCCGTATCCGGCAGCGCGGATCGAGCCCCGGCCGCCGCCGTCCCCATCGTCTGCGATCGCGAAGCCCCCTCTGCGATCGCGGCAACAGCTAGCATCACGCGATCCGTCACGTCATCCGCCCGCTTCGGGTCCATTGCGGCCATACCGCCGACCGCCTCCATGTACGCGAGCAAGCATGCTTCGCATCCCGCCAAATGATGTTCAAGCTCCAAGCACTCGCTGCCCTGCAGCGCTCCCGCCGCATAGCGCTCCCATCGTTCCCGCGCCGGATGCATCATGTGAAATCCTCCTCCTTCCAGCGTTTGCGCAGCCATTGCTTCGCCCGGTACAGGCGAGACTCCACGCTCTTCACCGCCAGCGACGTCTCCTCGGCGATCTGCCGCTGATTCTTCTCCTCGAAATAGTAAGCGCGCACGACCGCGCCGTAGCCTTCCGGCATCGCATCCACCATGTCGCGCACCTGTTGTTCCCGTTCGCGCCTCAGTGCTTCCGTCTCCGCCGGCGGCGCGCATCCATCCCTATAGTCACCTTCCAGAGATCCGGCGGCCGTTGCCGCTTCCACCCGCTCTGTCCAAGAGGTCCGTCCTTCCACGTTCTCCCGCAGCTCCGTACCATTCGCAGGTCCCGCGTTTAATTGCCGTGTCCGCTCCCGTTTCCGCCGCAGATCAATCGCGCAATTGACCGCGATCCGGGCAGACCACGCCTGGAAGCTTTGCCCCTTATAGTGAGGGAGGGAAAGAAACATCCGCACCAGCGCTTCCTGTAGTGCGTCCTCCGCATCTTTCGGATGCCGCAGCACGCCCCACGCGAGCGCATACAGCCGCTGACGGTGGCGGACCGTGATCAGCCGGAACGCTTCCCGATCTCCGGCCAGCACGCGGCCGACGATCTTCTCGTCGCTATTGTCGGCCTCCCGCTCGTCCACGCTCAAGTCTTGTCCTTGTGCCGCGTTCGCGTCCGTTCCGGTCGACCGCATCCGTGCCGGAAGCCGGTCTAACTCGCTTCTTTCCTCGTTCTGCACGGATTCCTTTCGCCAGCTCGCAATGCCGCTCCCCTCCCTTCCCCTTGATCACGCCGTTTTTCCTTCTCTATATAAGACGAACCTCGACGCCTCCACCCCTGCCTGTTTCGCAAATCTTTTTTTGGAGGTAATAACGTAATGAACATCAGCACCGTGCGCGGCTATCCAGCATGGAAAAAGGCCCCCGCTGGCATGCGGAGGCCTTCGAACGAAACGATGCGATTATAATTCGACCCAGCCGAATTTGATGGAGTTGATAACGGCTTGCGTGCGGTCATCCACTTCCATCTTCTGCAGGATGCTGCTCACGTGGTTCTTGACCGTCTTCTCGCTAATGAACAAAAACTCGCCGATCATCTTGTTGCTCTTGCCTTCCGCCATCAGACGAAGCACTTCCGCTTCGCGGCGCGTCAGCGGGTTGTTCTCGCTCGGGATGAACTTCACGCCGGCTTCGCGCGTCGCGGCGGCGCCGGACACCGAGCCAATCTCGTCCAGGTATGTCATACGGCGAAGCTGGTTGATCAGCTTGCCCGTTACTTTCGGATGAATATACGCATGGCCGCTCACGACCGAGCGGATTGCGTTCACGAGGGCTTCCGCCTCCATGTCCTTCAACAGATAACCGGATGCGCCCTTGCGCAGCGTCTCGAAGACGTAGCTCTCGTCGTCATGGATGGACAGAATAATAACTTTGACGTCGGGAAAAATATCGCGGAGCCGCTCCGTGGCGATAACCCCGTTCTCGATCGGCATGTTGATGTCCATCAACACGACCTCCGGTTTGTTCAGATTGCAGAATTCCAGCACTTGAATGCCGTCGTTACACTCCCCGATAACCTCCAGGTCATCCTCCATATTGAGTATGCGCTTCAAGCCTTCGCGGAACAACTGATGGTCGTCGGCGATCAATATTTTAATTTTGCGTTTGCCATTCGTTGGTTGAGCTTCCATCATCTATTACTCCTTTCTTTCCTCCGCATTGATCGGGATATGGATCGTAATCTTCGTCCCTTCGTTAATCGCCGATTCGATTTCCAGCCTCCCCTCAACCAATTCAACCCGCTCCCTTAAGCCGATAAGGCCAAAATGCGTGCTGTCCTTGGTCCGGGCTTCGACTTGGTCGACACGGAATCCGACGCCATTGTCGCGGACGACGATTTTCACCATCTGCGCCTGGTAGGTGATCTCCAATGCAACGAAAGAAGGGTTGGCATGCTTGTAGGCATTGCTGAACGCTTCCTGTACCATCCGATAAATACCGGCCTCCATCGCGGAGGGCAGCCGGATCTCCTTGCCAATGGTATCGAAGATCGTCCGAATCTTGGTCTTCTCCTCGAAATCCTGAACGTATTTGCGCAGCGTCGGTACCAATCCGAGATCATCCAAGGCCATAGGACGCAGGTTGAAAATAATTTTGCGAATCTCCTCGATACCGGAGCGCACTTGTTTTTTCAATTCTACTAATTCTTCCTGGACAATTTGAAATTCCTGCTTGTGCAGCATTCTTTCCGCAATTTCCGTCCTAAGCACTAGATGCGCCATCGATTGTGCAGGACCATCGTGGATCTCGCGGGCGATCCGCTTGCGCTCTTCTTCCTGGGCGAGTATGATTTTCATCCCAATGAGTTGTCGATTTTTGGCGGATTCCAATATGCGCGTCACATTGTTCAGATCCCCGGATAAATATTCCAGGACTACATTAATTTGCGAGGCAATCGTCTCCGCGCGCTCGATGGACTGCTCGATGTTGCGAACCCGCTTCTGCAGCTCGTCCCGTCGCGCCCGCAAATACGTTTCCTTCTCGCGGAACACCATCAGGTCGAGCTGCAGCTGGGTCGCCTTCTCGTAAGCGCTCTTGATATCCTCTTCTTTATAACGGACGAAATCCCGGCTGACCTCCGTCAGCCGGACGCGCGCACGGCGGTATTCGATCTCGAGCTTGTCGACCTTCTCGATAATCTCAGCCGTCTCCGCCAGAATATCCGTCAGCTCCTGGCTGAGCGAGAACAACTCCTTGCGCGCCGATTCGCATATTTCATACACTTGGTATTTGCTTTCTTCCATCACATTAACCGCATTCTTGATCACACGGTCGATATCGTTAATGCGATAGTCCACGTCTGCATCGGCTCGCTTTCTATGACACGCATTCTGCCCTTATCATACCACAGAATGGCCAGTCAACGTCGAATTATTCGACGGAGATCACCCCTGTTTTTGGATCCCAGCCTACTTTCAGGCCAAGCTGCTCCGAAACAAGACGAATCGGCACGAGCGTACGGCCGCCTCTGGAGATCGGCGCCACCTCGGATTCCGAGCGGCTGCCGTTCAGCAGGAACGAGGACTTGCCCAGCCACATCTCCAGCAAACGGTCTCCGCGAAGCACGGTGACACGCTTGAGGGTGCCTTCCCAGTTGATCTTCGCGCCCATTGCGTCCGCCACGAAGCGCAGCGGCAGATAGGTCGTGCCCTCCAGCGCGATCGGCGCCACGTCCAGCTTCGTCGCTTTGCCGCCGATGGAAGCCGTCTTCGAGCCCAACGTCAGCTGGATCGACGGGCTTGCCTTCGTTTCGACCGATGCCGGGTATTGGAAGCCGATGTTATCGAACACCACCTGGCCCGTCAGCGCACGCTCATCCTGGTCCTCCTGCAGCGAAGCGACATACAGCCGCTTCAGCTTGACCGGATACGTCACGCCCGCCGGCAAATCCGCCTTCAGCTGCTTCCAGCCGGCAAAGGTAATTTTGTCGGCCAACGTAACCGGATACGCCTTGCCTGCCGCATCGATGAATTCGGCGCGCAGCCAGTTCAAGCTGCCGTCACCGTACACGTCGACGGTCATGCTGGACGGCTTGCCTTCCACCTGGCGTCCCGAGCCGTTCAGCACCGCATAGGCGGCTTTCGTACCCGAAGCGACTTGCGAGAAATCGTAATCCAGCTGGAGCGCCTTCGCCGAGGCTTGCTCCGGCAAATCGCTTACGAGGGCCACGCCCCCCGTTACAGCATTCGTGCTTTGGAACGTAATTGGGTATGTCGCCGCTTCAAAATCTTCGAACTTCATGTTCGAACCCGCGGTCAATACGAGCATGGCCGAGAATCCGTCGTACCGGGCGATTGCATAGCCTGTCGCGCTGCCGGCGGCCGCGCTCTGCACGGTCAGCACGCCGTCCTTCACGCTGCCCGCGAATCCGCTCAGCTCCCATTTCACCGAACCCGCCGGAATCGTCACCTTGCGCCCGTCGGCCAGCACGGCTTTGACCGGCACCTCGAACGATTTGCCCGCCTCCAGCACCGGCGCCCCGGCTGCGATGGTCATCTCCTCGATTTGTTCGCCGCCGATGATCTCGATCTCCAGCTTATCGCTAATGCTGCCGGATATCGCCTTGACCGACGTCTTGCCCGCCTTCTTCGCCGTGTACGTGCTGCCGCTGAACGTGCCGAGTCCTTGCGCGTCCGTCCACGTCGCCGCGACCGCACCGGCATCGATCGGGTTATAGAAGGTATCGTACCCTTTAAGCGAATACGACGCCTGCTGGCCGACGAACAAGACCGTGCTGCCGCTCGCGGACAAACCGCGCAGCTGGCCGGCTGGCGCCAACGTGTATATGCCGAGTCCGTTCGTTACCGCGCGCTGCGAGCCATTCTGCGTCTCGTGCGCGAGCGTCGTCTCCGTATCGCCGAGCGGACGGCTGATCATCGTGGTCGAACCGCCACCGTCGAGGTTAATGCCTTTCCATACGCCGAGCTGCACCATCATCGTCTGCAGCTCCTTCAGCGACATGCCTTCACTCTCACCGGCCGCCTCCACGGTAATCAAATACGCCTTCGTGCCGTCCTGCGAATAACCAACCGTCGTGCGCGACACCTCGGACGAGCCGCTCACGCCGGTAATATCGCGCGAGAAAGCCGTCGTCCGGCCTTGATCGACCAGAATCGTATGCCCGCCGACGAGCATCTGAAGCGAGGCGGTGTCGACCGGTTGGCCCGTCGAGGACGCGACGAGCGAATAGTTGGCGTTGACCGTCGAACCGACCGGCAGATGCTCCGCAACGAATTTAGCCGCCGTACCGTGCGTGCGCAAAATAAAGCCGTTCGCAGGCGGCGTACCCGGGATCATGCTGTTCACGGCGATCTGTTGTACCACATTGTCTACAATGAGCACTTCCGTCGGCGTAGCCGACGATTCCGCCGCGCTCGGCCGCGCCGCCGTCCAGGCGCTCGTGTAGATATGCGCCGCGTTCGCGTGACTGTACCCCTGGCTCGGATCCGTGCGGTAGGCGCCTTTATTCAGACCCGCCAGCGGGAACGTCGCGCCGTCCTGCGCCACGATCGTCCCCTGGAACGTGAATAGGTCCACGATTGGTTTGCGGTCGGCCGTCACCGCGAACGCGTACATCCCGTTCAGCTGCGAGGAGCTCGTAACGAGCTGGCCCTCGTTCACCTGCGCTCCCATCGGATTGCCCTTGGCCGCGGAGGACGTATCGAAGAAATCCGCGTTGATGCCCGCCACCGCGCCGGTCGTTTTCACCATATTCCCGACCGAGCTTTTGCCCGTGATTGCACCCGTCTTGCCGTTCATCACGTCCAGCTTGACGTACGGATTGGTCAAATCAACCTCAATGACATGAACATTCGATATCTCGCCGTCGCCTTGCGTCCACTGATAGTGAATCAACTTCGCGCCGGAGGTGATCATCTCTTCGTTTAGCGCCTTGAGCGCCTGCGCGGTCGTCGCTGCGGCCGCGACGTTATAGGCAGGGGGCAGCAGCAGCGCGACAGGCTGGAGCAGCAGCGCGGTTCCCAAGGCCACCGCGACAATGGTCGTGCTTGTCCGTCTCTTCGTTGGCTGTTGTATGCGAACGGTTCCCCGTTGTTTCGTAAGCTTCGTCATGTTGGTTGCAACTCTCCCATCTCGAAATCTACCTGTTATAGACTCCGAAACTAGCAAGAAAGTTACGGTCGATAGAAAGCTCCTATCGGGCATTATCAAGTTGAAAAGAAAAAGCTATCTCTCCTTGATGAGGAGAGATAGCTTGGTAGATCGCTTCGATACCTTGGTCGATTTAGGTGTCCATCAGCCCGTTGAGATTCAGCAGCCGCTCGATCATGACGGCGGCTTCCGCGCGCGTCGCGTTCGATTTCGCGCCGAAATTACCGTTGGACATGCCATTGATGACACCCATCTGCACCGCCTTGGCCACGTCGACCTGCGCCCACGTGCCGATCTTGGCGCTGTCCTTGAAACGCTTGAGCATCGTGGCTGCATTCTGAGACAGATCCGCCTTGTTGCCCACGTACTCGGCTGCCCGAACCATCATGGAAGCCATTTGCTCGCGGGTCACCGGGCTGTTCGGCTTGAAGCTGCCGTCCGTCATGCCCTGGATGATGCCCGCTTTGGCCGCGGCGCCGATATAGGCCATTGCCGCATGACCGGTATTGAGATCCCGGAATTTCGCGGCCGCGGTTTTGTCGCCGGAGAGCCCCAATCCTTTGGAAATAAAGGTTGCGAATTCGGCGCGCGTAATGGCTTTCTTCGGTTCGAACGTCGTCGGCGTCCGCCCATCGATAATATACTTGTTCGCCATGAGCAAGATGTCGTTGCGCGCCCAGTGCGCGCCCAAATCATTATAAACGACGTTGCCTTTGATGACCGCGTAGGCGCTGTTGCCCTTGCGCTGGAAGGTCACGACCGATTTGCCGTTGGCCGTCTCCACGTGCGTCGGCGCGTATGAAATCTTGCCAACCTCCGGGTCGTACCAGACCACGGCCGTCTGGCGCGTCTCGAGCGCTTGGTCGACGGTAATCGAACGTTTGACATAGCCATCGAAATTGCTAATCTTCGTCGCTCCGCTGTTGTTGACGATGAAGGTCTCCATATTCACCGGTTCGCCGATCAGCTTGGAGCCCGCCGCGCTAATCGACGTCGTCAGCGGATCGGTCAAGCTGTTCGAGCCCATGTCGATCGTCACGAGCAACGAGCCCGACAACGAAGCGGCGGAACCGTCCAGCGGCACCTGATCCAGCGGCATTTCGTAGCTGGTGTTCTTGTAGTTCACGACGACTTTGGCCTTCGGAAATTTATCCAGGGCCGCCTTCAGCGGGGTCAACGGGAACGCGACGCTTGCGCCCGCTTCGGTCGACGGCACCGTAAAGGACAGCCGCGGTTCTCCGCCGATCCCGGTAATCGTATCGAAAGCCGCCTTCACTTTGCTCTCGGGGAGACTGTACTTATTGACGCTTTTCCCGCCCGGCGTCGTCGTCGGCGCCGTAGAAGCAACCTGCTTCTTCAATCCGATGCCCCCGCCGGTCACCGATTCGAAATCGCTAGTCGGATCGTCGGACCATGTCGTCTGATTCGCGGCCGTCAAGTCGGTGAACCCTTCCGCGGTTACGCCGCCGGACGAGCGCAGCATCGATCCGCCGCTAGTCAGATAGCTGACTTTGACGGCATCGCCGATCGACACCGGCGTCACCAATGTGAGCACCACCGAGCTTCCGCTTACTTGAACGTTGGAGATCGAACGCACGGAATTACCGGACCTCACAGTGAATTGCGAGGTTAGCGGGATCGCGCTTGAACTTAGGTTTTCGGAGAAATTCAGCGTTATCGTACTCCCTTTGGCAATCGCGCCGATTACGGTCAACGTTGAACCGGCGATGGAGATGCCCATGTTGCTAAAGGAGTCCGCCGGATTCCCGGCCAAGTCCGTCAAATACGGCGTCTGTCGCGTGTAGCTGACGCGAATCGTCTGTCCGCTCGACACCGCGGATGACAGCGTCAAATCGACTTGATAACCGACTACCGTCACCGTGCTGACCGTTCTCGCCACGCCATCCACCAGGACTGCATAGTCACTGGCGGCCGGCTTCGTCGTCGTGCTTAATGCTTCATTATAGGTCAGCGATAATTTATTGCCCGAGACCGTCACCGTTTGCAGCACCGGAACGGCCGTATCCACCCCGTTCAGAATCTGGAAGGCGGAGAAGCTCGCAACCGGGTTACCCGAAACATCGGTTAGCGGGTGACTACCTCTCGTATACGAGAGCGTAACGGTTTGGCCAACCGACACTTCACTGCCGCTCATATACAGCGTCATCAACGTTCCCGTGCCTCCAACGCTGGAGAAGGTGCGATAGCTGCCGTTCACATAAGCGTAAAATTGCGTGAACGCCGACGAAGAAATGGCGCTCAGCTCTTCGCTGAAGGTCATCGTGATCAAATTGCCCGCTACCGTGCCGCTAATCGGTCTCGGTACCGTCGTATCCGGCGTATTGGTGACGAGCTGGTTCGATAGGCTTGCCGCCTTGGTCGCCGTAGACAGGCTGCGGATCGCCCCCGCATTCAACTCGGTCGGAGCCGTGTAGTACAAGCGGATCTCTTGTCCGTTGACTACCGGGCTCTGCAGCGTCAGATAGACGTTCGTATCCACAATCTGAACGGCTGTAATGGCACGATAGGTACCGTTCACCGTGACGTAGAACGCACCCGCCGACGGCAAGGATGCACTGTCGAGCATTTGATTGTAGGTTAAGGCGATTCTGCTGCTGCCCGACATCGCAGCGGACGTTACGGTTGGCGTCCCGGTCGCCGCAGACGTTCTGAACGCCCATTGATACGTGTTCAAAATGCCGTCGAACGTATTGCCCGCCAGGTCGGATATCGCGTTAGCCGCAATTTCCACATAGTAATTCGTATTCGCCGAAAACAGCTGTGGCGTGATGTTCAGCTTCCGGTTATTATCCGGGTCAATGGCCATCGTAGCCGATACCGAAGAACTCGAAGATACGGGTCTGAAACTAACCCCGCTGGCATTCATCAACTTGATCGGTTCGCTGAACATGATGCTGAACGATCCACCCGTCGTCGGGACGGTCTCCACGCCATTCGCAGGTGAAAGCGTCACGATCGTCGGCTTGACTTTATCGCTGCTGACGGTAAACCGCCAGGTCGTCGTATCGTTGCTCAGCATCCCCGCGAAATTATTACCGCTCGCATCGCGGAACGCTTGCGAACCGATTTGGACATAATAGGTGGTACCGTCCACTAACGTCACGCCCGGCGTAACGGTAATCTTCGTCGTGCCGCCCCCGCTTACTTTGGCATCGGTGACCGGGATGGACGCGATCGTCGTGCCGTTCGGCGCTGATTTCAGGACGATGCTGCCGTTGCCTTGGAAAACGGGTTCATTGAACGTAAGTTCCAATGTGGACGATGTTGAGGTTGAGGTATTCGATGGAACCTTCGTCGTCAGGACAGGCGCAGCCGCATCATCGCCATATCCGGTCGTAAAGTTCCACTCGCCCGCATCCAGCATCCCTTCGTAGAGGGACGAGACATTCGAGCTGTCCCTAAACGCTCCCGCATCCACCAGCACGTAATAGCCAATGTTCGCGCCAAGCGGTGAAGACGGCTGCACCGTAACCGTCGTTTCGTTCGTCGACGAGTTAATGTTCATTTGGACCGCGCTCGACGAGGAGACGTCAAAATGCTGGACTAAACCGTTGTCCGCAATGCGATAAAGCGATATTTGCCCGATATTGCGCGTAAGGCGCTTCGGGAACGTCATCGTCAGCGCCGACCGAATGTTGACCGCATAAGCGCCATCGGCAGGCGAAAGCACCGGCGTACCAAGCGGAGGAGGCGTTGTCGTAAACGACCAGTTGCTGCGCGCAATCCCCGCAAATGCATTCCCGGATGCATCGACGAAAGCAGTATTCGGCACTTCAACTTGATAGGTCTTGTTCGTTCTGAGGTTAGATGGAAGCGTGATCCGAATGGTGCTCGTGCCACTTCCGCCCACGCTCGAAGACGTAACGGGAATCATGCGCGTATCGCTGCTGTTGTCGCTATTATGCAGCGTAATGAAGCCGCTGTTGGTATAGACGGGTTCATTGAATTGAATCGCGAGTTGGGTGCTAACGGCGACGTTCGTCGCATTGTTGACCGGCGCAAGCGGCGTCGATACGGCCAATTGCGGGGCTTGCGTATCCGCCGCGTTCGACGTGGTCGTGAAGTTCCAACCCGATGTGTTATTAATACCTGCATAGTTCGCGCTCGTCGAGACACTGACGAATGCGCCCTCCGCAATATTGACATAGTAGCTCTTGCCCAATTCGAAGCTTTTGTTATCCGGCAGCGCGATCGTGACGATCGTCGGATTGGATGGATTAATGGTAATTTTGCTCGACGAAACCGCGTATTCCGTGAACACGGTGTTATCCATCTCATAAATGCCGATCTTCGAAGCATCGGGTCCCTTCCTGACGCTTTGGTCAAACGTCAGGACCAAATTCGCATTGACCGGGACATTCGTCGCCGCATTCGTCGGTGTCTTCACCAGGATTTGGGGACCGACGGTATCTGCGTAGGCAATCTCGTAATTATGGCCGGCCAATCCGGTTTGGATTAATAGTGCTGCGAACAGAACATATACGATCCATTTGCGTATCAACGTCTTTTCACTCCCCAATCTATTTAAACATCTGTACTATATTTGTCGGCCAGGCTGTGA
Organism: Paenibacillus xanthanilyticus; assembly: GCF_042682185.1. Taxonomy (NCBI): domain Bacteria; kingdom Bacillati; phylum Bacillota; class Bacilli; order Caryophanales; family Paenibacillaceae; genus Paenibacillus; species Paenibacillus xanthanilyticus. The sequence goes on from NZ_JBHUHA010000002.1 coordinate 2,361,493, forward strand.
GAAAAGTGAAGATAGCGCCAGAAAATAACATGGATCGGCTATCTACGCACAAAAAAAACCGCACCCGATCGGGTGCGGTTCGTTTCTATGCTTAGGCGTTTACTTGCGCGTCTGCTTTCAGCTGCTCAGCTTTGTCGACGCGTTCCCAAGGAAGGTCGATGTCCGTGCGGCCGAAGTGACCGTAAGCCGCTGTTTTGCCGTAAATCGGACGGCGAAGGTCGAGCATTTTGATGATGCCCGCCGGGCGCAGGTCGAAGTTTTTCTTGATCACGTCAACCAGCACTTCTTCGCTTACTTTGCCCGTGCCATACGTGTCGACGTTAATGGAAACCGGAGTCGCTACGCCGATCGCGTACGCCAATTGGATTTCGCATTTGTCCGCCAGGCCAGCCGCTACGATGTTCTTCGCCACGTAACGAGCCGCGTATGCCGCAGAACGGTCAACTTTCGTTGGATCCTTGCCGGAGAAGGCGCCGCCGCCATGGCGAGCATAACCGCCATACGTGTCGACGATGATTTTGCGGCCTGTAAGACCCGCGTCGCCTTGAGGACCGCCGATAACGAAACGGCCTGTTGGGTTGATGAAATATTTGGTTTGCTCGTCCAGCCATTCTGCAGGCACGACCGGCTTAATGACGTGCTCCATGATGTCCTTCTGGATTTGCTCGAGTGTGACTTCTTCGGCATGCTGTGTGGATACGACGATCGTGTCGACACGCTTAGGCTTGCCGTCTACATACTCGATAGTGACTTGCGTCTTACCGTCTGGACGGAGGTATTCGAGCGTGCCGTTCTTACGCACTTCGGACAGGCGACGCGCGATCCGGTGGGACAGCGCGATTGGCAGCGGCATGAGTTCTGGCGTCTCGTTCGTCGCGAAGCCGAACATCAGACCTTGGTCGCCAGCGCCGATATCTTCGTTCTCTTGACGGATGTCTTTGCCGTCGCGCGTCTCGATCGCGGCGTTAACGCCTTGCGCGATGTCCGCGGACTGCTCGTTCAAGGAAGTCAATACAGCGCAAGTCGTGGAGTCAAAGCCATATTTGGCACGCGTGTAGCCGATTTCTTTGATCGTCTTGCGCGCGATCGCCGAGATGTCCACATAATCCGCGCGGCTGCTGATCTCGCCGATGACGAGTACCAGACCTGTCGCTACGGATACTTCGCACGCTACGCGCGCGTAAGGGTCTTGCTCGAGGAACGCGTCCAATACTGCGTCCGAGATTTGGTCACAAATCTTATCGGGATGCCCCTCAGTGACCGATTCCGAAGTAAACAAATGCCGTCCTTTAATCGACAATGTTTTCAACCTCCTGCTACTCAAAATAAAGGTAAGTATGAAGAATAAGACATGCATGGGTTCGAAACAATAGAAAAGTCAACACGCCACACATGGACCTAACGAAACGTCTCATCCAAAAAATCAACCTTTTCCGGTGATGGAAAAGGTCGCTAGTCAACTCTCTAAAACAGTATGATACCGAAGTTGTCGCTTGGTGTCAATGGCTGTTGTCTTGTGTTAGGCGCCATTACAAGCCGTTCAGAACACGCTCGGCCTGCTCGACCAATCTGCGCGTAATCGAGCCGCCAATATAGCCGACATCGCGGGTCGCGAGCCGCGACCACGGTACGCTGGCCGGATTGCTCGATTCGCCCACCGAGCCGAAATCATCTGCCGCAAACTCCGTCATGCCCAGCCGGTCCGGGGTCACCGCGCCTGCCGTCAACCCGAGTTCTGCCGCAATTTCATATTTCATTTGATCGATCGCCGCGCGTGCTTCGGGTACCACTACAATGTTGCTCCGACGTCTTGCCATTTCGTCATGCACCTCCTGTAGTTGATATCCGTATTGTGTACGCGAACGCATGCTTTGACCCGGATAACATGTTGGCTGCAGGGGGAAAAATAAGAAGGACTGACAAACGGCATTGTCAGTCCTTCAATTAATATGAGACATCGATTACCACTTAAGAATGGTCGCGTTGACCACGCTTAGTTCTGCGTAGGGAGGTCTTTAACTTCGTAATTGCCTCTCACCATGACAGTCAGAGTCCCCTTGGAATCCGCGGCATGCATAATACCCCTACCAGCCCGAGGGAAAATCACCAGATGATTGGCAGGAACCGATTTACCGTTTGCTATGTCCACGCCGTCCGTCACGTCGGAAATGCCGTTGGCATCCGTACTATAGGCAGCGGCTTTGCCATTCCGTAATATGACCTCCGCACCTGCGCCGGCCACTAACACTTTCCCTACCGGAACCGTGACGATTTCAAGGGCTGTGCCCGCTTGCGAAGGTTCGTCCTTCTCCGGCGTAGTCGGCTTAATGGATCCGCCAAGTTCGGCTAACTTCTGATCAACGTAGCTCTTCGTCACGACCGGATCCTCTACTGAGCCCGGCGTTGCCGAATTACCATCTGCTTTAGATTGCAGCTGATCCACTCCGGACCATATCGCAATGGTTAATGGAATGATCACAACCACTGCCCAGAGCTTGCGCTTCATTCCCTCACTCCTTTCGTCCATCCCTATTAGCATACTAGATTCTCTTTCGTCCTTCTAGCACGAAAAAATAGATCCCGGACCAAGAAGTTGAGGCCGGGATCTATTTCCTGTCGATTACGGGTTGACGCTAAACCAGCGGAGTTTCTTGCTTGCTACTAGCAACTTGGTGTTTTGGAAGACATCGTACACGTTGACTGTGTAGTTATCGTATTTGGTGATCCTGCTTTGAATCGCCGAATCCTGGAATACCATGGAGAGTGGGGAAGTGATCGCTTCTTTTAACCACTCTTCACCGCTTGCGGCAGACGTTAAGGCGAACTGCTTGCTGTAGGTCACCTTCTGATCATCATCGTTTACAAATTCGAACATGACCTTATGATCGCCAGCGATATATTCGTATTGGGCATCTTTTTTCAGCGTGTAATCCATAACCATTTTCAGACCGTTTACACTGAATTCTCCAGCTACATCCAAGTAGGCATTAATGCGATACAGGTCCAAAACATAGCCAGCGAAATTTACATTACGAAGTTCGGTCTTGGTTGCCGGCGCGGATGACGAGACAGAATAAGCCACTGGCTTTACGACGATACTGGTTGCTGCGGTAACCGTATTCTCGCCACCAGTGGTTGGAGTCCCACCGCCGGCGCTTGTGTTATCTGTATAAGCTTGACCGAGATATAACGAATACGATGACGTGTCGAAGCTCTTCGAGATTGCAGCCCATGCGGACAGCAGCACCTTGCTTCCAGGGCTAACCTTTTCTTTCACTTCCGCGAATTGAATCGGAACAACGATGCCATTCTTGTCTTTTATGTAGCCGCCGAGCTTGGAGATCAAGGCTGCCCTGGATTCATTATTCGTCACTTCGAACTCCGCGTAGAAGTTATTTTTAAGCTCACCTGTGAACACCGCAGTGCGTAGAATTTTAGTGGATGATTTCTTCCCTACATTAGAGATGACGTATGGTGTTTCGCTACTTGCCAAACTTGCTTCATTAATCCGCTGTCCCGTAAATTGATATAATTGCTTGCCGGCTTTATCCTGTACAGGCTCTGTGCTGACAAAGGTAATGTTATTAAATGTCGTCGTATACGGAATTTCCGTATTGACGATAAACTCTGCCGAAGCGCCTGGAGCAATTGTAATTGCATTGTCGAGGGCCACGGCTTTTTTCTCCGTCCCAACCTTGACGCCATTAACCATGAAATAGCCACCGAGGCTCGGAATCTGCTTGGTCACGTCACTGTTGTTCGTAATCGTTAGATTCGCCACGAGCATATCATTGTCTTCATATGGCGAGCGATCGATCGAGTTCAGCTTAATACCGTAGTCATTGTAAGCGAACGAGCTTCCTACCCCGCCCTGCTGCGATGCTGTACGGATCAAGTAATTGGAGATGACGTAGGATTTCTCTTTCTCGGTTGCGGTGCTCTTCATGACCAATTGCGACTCCTCGACCTTCACTGTGGAAGGCAGCGAACCGCTCAATGTGATCGTATTCTCAATCCCCGGAAGTATCGAAGCGTTCTCTTCTTTGGTATACGATAGCGGGTAACTCGTACCGCTCTTCGTCACGATGAAGAAATCCAGGGCAGGGAATTTAATATCTTGCGCACCGGAGTTCGTCATCTTGTACTCCAATGAGATCTCGTTTTTCGTCGCGCCTTGGGTAACAAATGCAGATCCTGCTTGCGTATTTATCGTGGTGCCGCCCAAGAAAATGGACCGTGTTTTGCCAACCGGCGTCGCGCTTAGCGTTGCGGCTGCGGGCAATGCAAAATTACCTGCGCCCAGGAGCACCTTCGAAGCTTCGTCATTTTGCGCAACGACGAACGAGAGCGGTTTGCCCGCAACGGCTACTGGCAGAGTCGCGCGAAGTGTGATGATTTTGCGTTCTTTCGGCTGCAACATCGTTTGGTCCGTACTCGAAGACGTTACACTGTAGACGGACAGGCCTTGCGTCTGGACGAAGAAATTTAATTTCGAAATGTCAATCGCTTGCTGCCCGACATTTTCTAGCAGGAAGTTGACGGTTAAATAGCCGTTCGTTGCATCCTTCGTTATAAGCGTTTGTTTGACCGCACCGCGAATTTTACCATTGTTAATCAGCATGACCTTGTCTTTAAATGCCGCGACTTGGTCAGTACTGTTGGCCGGATATTGAATCGTGCCCAAAGTCCGTTCGTAGTTCGCGACCGTGAAGTCCCACTTGATGACATTGAAACTTAAGTCTTTCAGCTGGGTCGGCGTGTCCACTACCGCATAATAGGTCACGTAAGTAGTGGATTTAGGAGCGACGCTTTGCTTTTCTTTGTCCCCTTCGACAACAACGGCTTTGAACGTTTTGCCGGATTTGGACTTCACGCGCAACCAATAGTCCATCAGATCCAATGGCGAAGATCCGTTATTCGTGATGGCCACCGAGAAGGCAAGTACCTTTCCTTTGTCTTGCATCAAAAAGTTGACATCTCGAATATATAGAGTGCTCGAAGCATTCAATTTAACGATCTTGCTCGCCAGACTAGCGGTTGCTTGCGTTGTCGCAGCCGCTGCCGAGACAGGTCCTCCCGTCGGAAAAAGGGCTACGGTTCCGACGAGCAGCGTGGTCGCGGTCACCGTGGCGATTCCGTTCTGGATCCACTTCTTCTTCACATTCATTCCTCCTGCGTCTTGTATATTAATATAGACGCCTTTGGTTGCGAGTTTGTTTCGTTGTTTAATGAGAATTTGTGCTCATGAAGTTTATTCTGCGCATAAAAAAACAGGAAGAGTCTAAACTCTTCCTGTCTTTTGATAAATGAGAGTTCTTATGGGTTTACAGCAACAGTAGCCGTGCCTTGAACTGCGTTGTTCGTCCAGTAAGTCAGTGTTGCAGTACCAACAGCTACACCTGTAATAGTGTACGTTGCGGCATCAACCCTTGCAACTGTAGCTACTTTGGAGTCATTGGATACCAATGTACCGTTAGGTGCAATGGAAGCGCCGTATTGGTCTTTCACCACAACTTTGACTGTTGCTGTACCAGCAACTGCTGCGCTGTATTCCGTTTTGTCCAATTCTACTTTTGTAGCGACTGGAGCAGCCTCGGATACTGTTACAACTTGTTCAGCAAGTTTAGTGCCGCTCGCATCATAAGCAGTAACTGTGGACGTACCAGCTTTCAGACCGTATACTTTAGTACCGCTAACTGCGAGTACGGAAGTATCCGAAGAAGTCAAGAAGTTGTAAGCGCCTGTTTGGTTGATAGCAACTTCTGTACCGTTTTGCAGTTTACCAACCAGGTTTACTGTTACAGCATATTTGGAATCCGAATCGATAGCAGCGCCGTTCTCTTTACCGCCATAAACTGTACCAATTGTTTTAACAGCATAGGACTTAACGTCGTCTGTCTTAACAACTGTTACGTTGAATTTGTACTCCGAACCCGTTGCAACACCCTTCAGCTTAACAGTAACTTCGACAGTACCAGCGTTTGCACCAGCAACCAGCTTACCGCCAGTGTAGCTGAGAACGCCAGTGTTTGCTGCCAGGCTAACTTCATATGCGTCAGCAGCAACGTTCTTAGTACGGTTGTAGCTGTCGATGTAGAGAATGTTGTCTTCGTCGAAGTCAACGGATACACCAGCTGCGATTGTGGTAGCAACGTCTTTAACACCGCTCACTTTAACAGCTGTAGCCGCTTTGTTAACAGTCAGACCTTGCACGGAACCAACTTGCTCGTTGTCAACATATGCATATACATATGCTACGCCTTCGGAAGCAAAACGCAGAACCAATTCACCTTTAGCGTTGATTACCGCTTTAGTCAGTGCAATGTTGGACTGGATTTTCACTTCGCCAGCAGCAGGAGTTGTAGCCGTAGTTACTTTAACGTCTTTAGCCGCAATTTGGCCACCGAATTGATCTACTGCAGCAATTGCAAACGCAACATCTTCGCCGGCCGCAACAACGGAACCTGGAGCGGAGATTTGAAGCGTTTTAACTTTAGTAGTTGCTTCAACTTTGAACGACGTGCTTGCATTTGCACCTGTTGCAGGGTTAACCGCATTCAGAACGATCGTACCGGATTTTCCAGCTTTCGTGTCAATAGTCAGAACGCCGTCTTTGTCAACTGCGAAGTGAGTGATTGTATCCAATTGGTTAATCATGAAAGTGATGCCCGATACTACAAAGTTGTTAGCATCTGCTGCAATTGCAGTTTTTGCTGTTTCTTTAAGGGTAATCTTAGTGCCATACTGATCAGTCAGTTCAGTTGGAACAACCAGTCCAGCGTCGCCTGCTGTGATACGAGTTTTGTCTTTGAGTGGAGCAACCGTACCGAGGACGATTTTCGTTGCTGCACTGCCAGCTACAACTTTGTAAGTCTTAGTAGCCGTAATACCGCTCGAGTGAGTAGCCGTTACAACGATGCTGTCGTCAACTTTAGCAACGTCATCGCTCTTCAGGTCGTATTTCGCACCAACGCCTGTGCCGGATGCCGGATTGATCGTAGCACCTTTAGTTGCATTGAAGACCGTAACCGTTACAGCGGCATTTGTGATCTCTTTATCGAATTGGTTCAGAAGCTTAACGCCCAGGCTTTGACCGTCAACTTTTTGAACGGATGTAGCCGAGATGTCAATTTTGGAAGGTTTTTCGTCTTCCACTTTGACTTTTTGTGCCGGGAAGCCTTTGACCGTCAGATCATATTCAGCAGCAGGAAGGAAAGTCGAAGTAAGAACAACGGACTTTTTGTCTTCCGACCATTTTGGAGTAACTGTGTAGTTGATAAGACCGTTTTTAACTTCATAAGTCAGTGCCGCACTTTCAGTAGCGGACAGCGGACGGTTGAAGTCAACCGTGATTTCGCGTGCATTTGTTTGTGCAGCTTTCACGAGGGAGATAGCGCCAAGCGTTACTTCTACCGTGTATTTGTTGCCTTTGTATTCAACTTCTACTTTTGTAGCTTTGCCAGCTTCAAGAGCAGTCGTCAGTTCTTTTTTAACTACGCCGCCGTCAGCAAATGTAACTTCGATGTTTTTGTCATCGATTACTTTTGCTTCTTTAACGGAGTTGGAAACTTTGGAGAACACTTCGAACGAAGCGTCAACAAGGTTGCCGCGAGTTGCGTTTTTCGTGTAGTCAGTGGAAGTTTGGATCAGGCCAGCTGCCACTGCTGCTGCAACGTATTTCGTAGCCCAAGCGGAAGTTTTACCTTCAACTTTAGCATCGTCTTTAACTTCAAGTTTCAGAGCCGTTACTGCGATTTTCGCAACTTGCTCCAGGGAAACGTTAGCTTTAGGGCCGAATTTGCCAGCGCCGATGCCTTCGATGATTTTTGCTTCAGCAAGCGCGCCGATTTGGCCGATTGCCCAGTGCGTTGCAGTTACGTCTTTGAACGATGCTGCAGCAGCTGGTTTGTTCTCGAGCTTCAGAAGCGTAGCGAGTGCTTTCGCGAACTCAGCGCGCGTCATCAATTGATCAAGGTGGGACTCACCGTTGATACCTTGGAAGACACCAGCTGTTTTCAATTGTTGGAACTTTGCTTCTGTTGTCAGCGGATCTGCAGCGAATGCTGCCGATGCGAACATCGAGAAAGCCATGGATGTAGCGAGAATTGCGGATAGACTTTTCTTCATAACCTTTTTTTCTCCTCCTCGATTGTGGTGCACTTTGTTTGTAGAAGTATCTTGCCATCAGCCACCATAGGAGCTAAAGCGAAATACTCCCAAAAAGAATGTCTACGAACATGCGCCGAACGAGTGTCGAAAGCCGTCGCAGAAACTAGTAAACAAATGAATAATGTAAAACTACTTGGGAACTAGCACACTTTAACATTATACAATGGCGAAATACCTAGGTAAAGAGATTCTATAGAAAAATCTCTCATTCTCGCCGCTGTATTCCTGTCGTTTTGTGATGTTCACGTATATAGACGCAGTAGTCAGGTAAAAGTTGCGGGTGTTGCAAACTTTTTTATTTTTTATTTTTTTATACCCTGATCTTGATTGTTTTTCCCCGAACTCCCCCTTAAGACGCTTCGGTTCGCAACCAAGCTATCTGATTAATATGGGCTCACATAGGTTGTATAACCTTGCGCTTTGAACCTTAAACAAATCCTAATCGATATAGACAAATTTCGATAGAATGCGCAAAAGCGGCCTGCTCCTCGGGGAGCAAGCCGCTTATTGTTGTTCATGCGAAAACGATTAGTTCATTTTCGGAAGCTTTTTCAAGTCAGCCATGACTTTGCCGACGATAATGGCGGCATCGGAGCGAAGCAGATACGACTGCGATTCGAATACGTAGCCCTTCGACAAGTCGGATGCATCTACAGGCGAACCTTTGATGTAGCCCTTCTTGGCGATTGCCACGACCGACGATCTGGAGTAGTAGCTGATGTTCGCATAGTCTTTGAACGCCTTCTGAAGCGCCTTGTCGATCTTATCCGAGTCGGTATCCAGCTTGAGGTCAAGGGCGCGCGCCAGGATGACGGCCGCTTCTCCGCGTGTCAAGCTGTTGTTCGGCTCGAATGTTCTTGGCTGCGTACCGCGAATGATGCCTTCGCGAGCCGCCGTTTCGATATAGCGATAATCCCACAGCGCGTCGACGTTCGTAATCGGCGCTACGTCATCAAAGTGCAGATTGCCTTTGTAGTTCAGTGGAATATCGAGCATGCGAATGATCATTCTTGCAAATTCGCCGCGCGTGGCGTACATGTCGGCGCCAAAGTCGTCATAGTTGGACGAATTCATCAAGCCTTTGGAGTAAATGGCCTCCATGTAGTTACGCGCATAAGGATGGTTGGATACGTCGCTGTACGAGTAGGACAGCTTACCCACCACATAATAACCGAATTGCTCGAACGGAACGGTGATCGTATTTTTGCTCGTGTCGACCACGCCGCCCATGTTCACCCAGAACTTGTTTCTCACATCGTAGTGGTACACCGTTACTATCGTGCCTACGCTGTCTCGAATGTTCGGATCAAAGGAAAGCGTCAATTTGCCGACCTTCGACGTCACCAGCTCGCGGTCATCCGGACGTAAATCGTAGGTTGGGATATCCGAGCTTGGGAACTGATAAGGATCCACGCCCGTCATTACCGGATCATAAGAAGCCGTGGAAAGGTTATCCGCCAGTCCACCGTCAATCCAGTAAACCGGGCTCGCCTTGCCGAAACGCGTCGGGAACGAAACGTTGAAACGCGTGCCGTAGTTCTCGATCAATTGACTGAAGTTCGCCGGCCATACGTCATACTCTCTGCGATTCAACACGCCGTCTGTCGGGTTGGCGATGCCGAACAGCAGCTTATGGCCCGTATAGATTTGGTTTTTCAGTTTGTTCGTCGAATCGTAGTCCGTGCGGATCAGCGACGTCCCTTTAGCGAACGTTAAGGACAAGGTGCCGTCGAAGACTTTGTGCGAGCTCTTCATGTCCTCCATAAACTCCGCACCCGGGATGTTCGTCGGCTGATATGTCACTTGGAACGTGTCCGATACGGTATCGTTCGCGTTCGTGATCGTGAAGCTGATCTTGTTCACGCCCGTCTTCAAGCCCGTAATCGTGGCACGGAAAGCGTTCGGCTTATCGATATCGCCGTCGTTATCGGTATCGTAGCCGGTTTTCTTGGCGTTAATCTTGTTGATGACGACGGAATCGGCACCATTCGCGTTAATAATAACTTCGAGATAGTTCTTATTGATGATCCCTTCTTGCGGGAGCATCGGACGTTCGATGCTGTACGGAAGCGCCGTCGGGTCGATCTCAACCCGGTACGAGGCCTTCGGACCGTATTCGCCATCATTATATACGTTAAACAAATATACGCTTGCGCTGCCGTCCGCGTTCAGTTCCTTGCCCTTCAGCACGAAGGAGAAGCTTTGCGTCTCCGTATTATAACGGACGATCAGATCCGGGTCGTAGCCCGCTAGTGGCACGCCAGAAGGATCTAGCGGATTCAGAACGCCGAGTTTCAGCGTCCCTTTGTATACGTGCAGCGGGTATCTCAGATTCCATCGGATATCCATTTTCGACGATGTCGATGTGATTTTAAAGAGATATTTCTCCGGTTGCGATATCGCCGCCAAGGCATCCTGCACATCACTAAACAAATTCTCGTTCTTTTCGCCGAGATCGATAAAGTCGAACGTGCCGTAAAGGTTCACGTAGGACTGTTTCGTCGTGTAAATGCCATTGGCCAGTTTGAAGTTGGTATCGTTGTATACCGGCATTACATCCACCGTATCCGTTGCAGTATGGGTGAATGGGAATACGCCTGCATCATCCACCGGAATCTTCGGCAGGTTGTTCGGTATAATGTTGACTTTGATTGTCTTCTCGTAGTAGCTCTTCGTTCCTTGGAAGACGATACGAATCGAGTTCTCGCCGTTGATAAGCGCCCCGAAAGCAATCTCGTCTAGTCTTTTCGTCACACCACCGCTTGTAAGCATCGTAACTGCCGGATCCATGACAAATTGACGCTCATCAGTACCCTTCATCTTTAACGGAATTTGAACGTTATTGATGTAAAAGAAAACAGTTTGCGGCTTTTTCGGATTAGTCGATGTATCGACCGTGTAACGGATTTCGCTCGTGTCATTGATGTTCGAAAATTCGCCTTCGAAATTGCTAAACGCACGATTGATAATATCATTGATGCGCGTCGTTTGCGAAGCTACCGTGTTATCGTTAATGATCATCGCATCATAGATGCTCTTATAGCTAACATAAGGACCATAGAGCATGCTGAATGTTGTCGATGTGGATAACGTCGTGCCGCCGCTGGAATAATTGACTTTCAGCGTCTGCGTTCCTTCGAACGGCATTTTGGCAAATACATATACCAATCGGCGATAAATAACGCCGTCTTTTGTTACCGTCTTATCGGAGTCCGCGAGAGTCAGCAGCGTATAGTCCGTGTTCACCACAAGCGCTTGATTCTTGCCAAATAAGTTCGATATGGTCGCTGGCGTGACGTTCGTCGTGCCGTCAACATAATTCCCCACCAAGACCTCGACTGCCAAAGGCAAACCGTAAACCTTGCTTCCCTCGAGCGCAAGCGGCGTGATATTCGCTAAAGATACGCCTGTTTTAAAGCCCGGCAGGTAATTGACTTCTTTGATAAACGCATCCGTGCCGCTTACCAATTTGAACCGATACGTATTGCTCGACTCTAACTGGCTCGTCATCGGGTTGTTTCCCGTAAATTGCACGTTAAATTGTTCATTCGCGTGAAGACGGGTTGTTTGCGCATTATCGATTACCGGAACAGTCATCATAAAATCAAATACAAAGTATGAATCCGTCTTGGTTGCTGTCTGAACGGTAGTTGTCGTTGCTGTTGTGACCACATTCAGAGGCGTAACCGAGCTCTTCAGCACGCCCGCGATCAGTGAAGAGACAGTCGTCGTGTTAGTGATATCCGGGTTTGCCCTACCCGTCACGGAATCATACTTATTCGGAATGATTGCTTTACCGGTGATCGTATAGGTGCTGGTGGTTGTATCGACTGTTATCGTCGGCGTGTCGGCCAAATCGACCGTCTGTGCCGTTACCCCACTTTTAATTTCGTTCAAGCTGATATCGCTAAATGTTACGCTGCCATTGTAAAACGTAATATTGCGCGTCGAGCTAATGATCTGTGTGCCGTTGTTCACTTTGAAGGTGACCGTATTCTTGCCCTTCTGAAGCGTAATCGGCGATGCGGCAAACGTATTGCCGTTGGCTGTATTGACCGTGAAGGACTTCGTGTTGCCGTTCACGCTGACCGAGATGGTTGAAGCGTTCGGCGCATTGCCCGTGATGCTGATATCTGCCGTCGTTCTGCCATTGGTGGCAGTCGAGTACACGATCGTCGAGCTCGCTTCCGTAAGCGGGAAACTGGAGCCGGACAGCGTGGCCGTCAGATTGTACAGAATCGGAGAGTTGCGGTATTCGATATAGATCGAGTTGGAGACTTGTCCGCCGCTCTTCGTGCCTTGGAACGTAATCTTGTTCAACCCCGGAAACAGTTGAACATTATAAAGTTTAATGGAGGAACCTTCGACGTATACGTTACTCGTCAGACCCTCTCTTTTGTTCGGGGGCTCCGTTGCTTCCGTTGGATCTACAATTTGATAGACAGAGTAAGAAATGGAGCTGGCATCGACATTGCTGATCGTACCCGAGAGCGTAATCCGTTCATCCGTAACGGTCCGCGGCGAGCTGCTCGTTGCGCTCTCGCCCGGGAAGGTGAAGTTGGTCGTTGCCGCCGTCGCGACGTCATTCACGCTGCCTGGAGGCAGCAGTTGAATCACGAGACTGAAGAGCATCAGCCATAAACCTAGTTTCTTAAACACGGTGAACCTCCTTATAGTCCATGACATTGTTTACGTCGTTGTACTAGATTTATCGGACGTACCAGGCGGAAAGTTTACACTTGCGGCAAAATGGAACCTTTTACGCAAGACGAAACTTGTGGAGATAGAAGTTTCGTTCCGGATAAGCGGATTGGTTTGCGTTTACAATCGCAAGATTGGGAATGCAGCATTCCGCGATAAGACATAGAGGCTGAAGTATAAACGTGAAAATAATACTTTCCTCTATGTCAAAAAAAGCCTCGGTTCCACGAAGGAACCAAGGCTTCCATATCCAGGATATGCTATTTCGAGCGCTGTCCTTCCGCGCGCATCCGAACGCGCTGCAGGAAGTTGAGTACCGGACGACGTGTTTTGTCGACGATGCCGATCAGCTCTGCGCCAATCTGGAGCACGAAGACCAGCACCAAGATGACGACGAACGTGACCCAATTCGCGGCCGCCGACTGTACGATCGTCGATTGGACAATCGCGCAAGCGCCGAAGAAAGCTGCGATGCCGTAAATGATCAGCACCGTGCGGCGGTGGCTGAAGCCTAGCTCGCGCAGGCAGTGGTGCAAGTGGCCTTTGTCCGGCGCGAAAATCGGACGCTTGTTGATCCAGCGGCGCACGATCGCGAAGAACGTATCCGACAGCGGCACGCCAATAATGAGGAGCGGTGTGACGAACGAGACGATCGTGACCTGCTTGAAGCCGATCATCGACAAGGTCGCCAGGCTGAAGCCCAAGAACAACGAGCCGGTATCGCCCATGAAAATCTTCGCCGGGTGGAAGTTATACGCCAGGAAGCCGATTACCCCGCCGAGCAGAATCGTGCTGAGCAGAATAACGGGCGCAAAGCCCATAATGCCTGCCATGACGGCGATCGTACCGATCGCGATAGCCGATACGCCGGCCGCCAAGCCGTCCAGACCGTCGATCAAGTTGATCGCGTTCGTGACGCCGACGATCCACAGGATAGTCAGCGGGATGCTGATCCATGCCGCGACTGGCTGCATCGCTTCGCCGAACGGGATGTTCAGCAGGTCGATCTTAATGTCAAAACCGATCACGACGACGGATGCCGCGATAATCTGACCAAGCAGCTTCACTTTCGCCGATAGTTCGAACCGGTCGTCCAGGGCGCCGATCAGCACGATGATCGTGCCGCCGACAAGCAGACCGTTAATCAAATTCGTGTCGTAACTGCGCAGCAAGCCTTCCGGCAGGAAAGGCTTGATGGCGAAATATCCGCCAACGAATGCCGCATATATGCCAAGACCGCCCATACGGGGCATAATTCTCGTGTGTACTTTGCGATGGTTCGGCTTGTCGATCGCGCCGATCGCATAAGCCAATTTAATGACTAACGGAGTCACCGCCAATGCTAAACATAATGCGATAATAAATCCGATTCCGTAAAGAAAGCCCTCAGCCATCTTCATCTCCCTCTCATGTTCGTAAATCGAAGCCGCTGGCGTCCGCTTGCTATGTACGTGGACAGGCCGTGCCCGATTCACACCTGCGACAGTAAATAACGGGATGACGAATAGGGTTCATTCGCCTAAGACTATCGCCGGAATGAATTATACTCCGTTTGAAAAAGAAACTCCATACTCTTTTTCAAGCAATTTTCACCGTTTTCGCTAGTTTTCACAGCGCATTGCGATATTTTGTCACGTTTTCTTTGTCGCGCATCACTTTGAGCGCGAATTTGGGCAATACGAGCATGCGCACCACGCGCGAAGGCTGCTTGAGCAGCCGGTAGAACCACTCCAACCGAAGGCGCTGGAACAGCTTCGGCGCGCGCTTCACCACGCCCGCGATGACGTCGAAACTGCCGCCGACGCCCATCATGACGGGAACGCCGAGCTCGGCTTTATGCGCGGCAATCCATGGTTCCTGGGTATTCACCGAACGCGCCACGAACAGCAGATCGGCTTGCGACTGGCGTATAGCCGAAATCACTTCGCCGTCTTGTTCGGCGCCGAAAAATCCATTCCGATATCCTGCGACGATCAGACCCGGGTACTGTTCCGCGATTCGTCTTGCGCACGTCTCGATGACTTCCTGGGTGCTGCCGAGCAAATATACGCGCCAACCGCGCTGCTGGCCGATGCGGAACAACTCATGCATCAGATCGTAACCCGCCACGCGCTCCGCAACCGGCTGGCCGACTCGCGAAGCCGCCCACACGACGCCGGTGCCATCCGGCACGACCAATTCGGCGCTTCGCAGCGCTTGGTCGAACACGGGGCTCTCCAGCGCGGCCATGACCATAATCGGATTCCCCGTCACGACGTGCGTCGGGATCTGTTGTTCGATGCGCGCCGTCAAATGGTTGACCGTATCCCTCATATTAAGCTTGGAGAATGGAATACCGTAAATGGAGACGGTGGGCACGGCTGCTGCCGCAGCGCCCGCCCCACGCTCCGTCCGCAGCGTTATTGACTGACTCATGTCCGCTTGTCACCTCTATTTGTTATGACGAAGAAGGCTGGCGATTTGTTTCGCCGGTCTTCTTGCCTCCTGCTTGAGTTGCTCGATGGCCGCCTTATGCGTAGATAACCATTCTTCGCGACGGTCAAGGAGACGGCCTACCTCGGCCACGAACATGTCCGGGTTCAATTGCTCCGTCGTTCCGATTGCCGTTAAACCGACCCGCTTCAGGAATTGATCGATCTTTGGATCGTAGGACAATCCCAGCATCGGTACGGATTGATTGGCCGCGTAGATTAACGCGTGAAGCCGCATGCCGAACAGAACGTCGCATTCGCTAACCGCCTTCAGCATATGCTGGGGGTCGTCTCCGGGCGATGCGATTTCCGCAGAACTGCCAGGCCCTAGTTCACCAAGCTGCTCCATCACCAGGCGAGACGATTCCACGTCAGACGGCGTGTGGAAGGGAAGGAACCGCAGCCGTACCGCGCGGCTTCTGGCAAGCGCCCTGAGCGCCTCGGCGGCGCGGGTGAGATCGGCGCCGTCCTTGCGCCAGTGCCGCAGCGAAACGCCGATGACCGGCGCCGCCGATTCGTCGGAGACGGAGGAATTGCTCCCCGCCGCCATCCCCTCTGGCAACGGAAGTCCCATGACCGGATCGGGCACGATGTCAATGCGCTCGGCCGACACGCCGATCCGTCCCAGAAGCGCGGCCGATTCAGCGTCACGCACCGAGACATAAGCGCTGCGGCGCATGACGCCGCGAATGAGCGGGTCCATCCATCTCCGGTTGACCGGTCCGATGCCCTGCGCGTAAATAAACGTCGGTTTGCGGAGCAGCTGGGCGAGCTTCAGTACGCCGGTATAATAAGGAATCGTGAGCGCGCCCGTTGCGTCCTGCAGCAAGCTTCCACCGCCGCTAATCAAGCCGTCGCTGCTGCGGATAGCGCGAATGACTTCCGCAAGCCGCATCCGATGCACCGCTTCAACGCCGTACATCTGCGTCGTCCATGCGGGATCGATCGACAGCACGACCGGCTCGATGCGCACTCCCTGCTGCCTGGCTTCCTCCTCCAGCGCGAACAGAATCGACTTCAATACAGCCTCGTCCCCGCTGTTGCGGAAACCATAGTAACCGGAGATGACGACGCGCTTCACTTCTGGTTGATTTTGAGCATCGGGACGTAGCGAAGCACCCATTTTCTCCAAACCCCTTCCAACACCTGCCAGACGCCAATGCCGACAAGGCCGATGATTGCGCCCAATACGAGACCGAGCACCACGCGGATTAGCGAGATATAAAGCGGCGTGTGAATATGCGCGAACGTATCGACCATCGACAATTGGCCGATCGAACCTATGATAAAGAATACCCATGCGGCCCGGTAACGAAGCGCAAGGAAAAGCCCGAGCAAAAATAACGGATGGGACAGCATAAACTCCTTGAACCGCGGACGAACCCCGAAGGTCGTCTCCAGCACATTGCGGGTAAAGAGCTCCAGCGCGGAAGCTTGTCCGGCATTGCCCGTGCGCGATAAGTAGTACATGCCGACGATGCCGAGAACGCCGGCCACGACGACCCAAAGCACCGTGATTTGCGCGTTCAGAATCCGTCTGATGTTGCCGCCGAACGATCCGCTCGTGAACAAGAACACGTACAGCGCGGACAAGCCGATCGGCGCCAAATGAAGCAGGCTGACACCGCGGAACTGTTCAAGCACGAGCGAATACGTAATGTTGTTGAGCAAGCCGAATACGTATGGCACGCCGATCAGCGAGATGACGGAAGTCATCGCGAAGATGGATAGCGCCATCGCAAGCCTTCTCCCGGCCGAGAGTCCCGGGAATACCCAGCTCAGGCCGGCGAAGCCGCTCTTGACGGTTCCGGTGCCGCCAACGGGACGAAGCGAGCCGGTCGTGTGCGCTTTGACACGGCTGATCGCCCAGATGATCGCGAGCGTCGGGGCGCTGATCGCCGCGCCAAGCGCTAGCCCTTGCTCCAAGGTCGGCTTGGACAGCACGTACAATCCCGCGCTGCCGATCAGCCCGATCAGGAATACCGGAATGACCACGCCCGGAATAAAGGCGCTGACAAGCAGCGTGATCAGCGCTACCGCGCCCAACGCGACCAACGCCTTCAGCGGCTTATGCCACGATGGCGATTCGTAATCGAACGGCTGGGCAGGACCCGCTTCATAACCCAAATCGCTAAGCTTGCGAATCGCGCCTTGCTCGCCCTGAAGCGAATCGTAAATATTCGGCAGCGAGTTGACGACCGCGGACTTGGCCGCGCTGCGCGTCGGCGCCGTGTTCAAATAAAACATCCGGATATTCCGGTCCTTCACCGCAAGCCGGAACCGGTCCGCGATTGCTTCCGGCTCCATGGTCGCCGCATCGGAATCCGATAGCGAATACAATCGTGCTATATTATATTGCGTCAAATACGCAAGCGAATTCATCCCTTTTTGCGCTTTCGAATTCTCGATGGCCGCAATACCAATTTTGTACTTCGTCAGGATATGGGCAAAGCCCGAAAGGCTTTTCTTCTCCGCGTTGTCTTTATACCCTTTGACGGCATCGCCCTCGAACAGGATGCGGGTGACGCCCAGCTTCGACAGCTCGGCCATCTGCGCGTCCACCATATTCTGATCGTATGGAATACGGTCGGAGAGGCGCGGAACAATCGAGAACCCTGCCGCATGGATTGCTTGCAGCGCGATCGGATCGGGATTCATCGGCTTGAGCATGGCATTCTCGACCGGCGTCTCCAAAATCAATCCCGTGCGTCCTCCGAAGGACCAAGGCTTCACAGCGATTTCCCAATTCGCGAACGTCTGCTCGATCATCGGGGAGAGCGCCGCTTCTTCCTCTTCCCCCGCGAACAGAAGATAGGTGTAATTCTCGTCCGGGGCGACCGGCTGATCCTGCAGCTCGGCGGCCGCGGCGGAATTGTACACGGACAAATAATCCGCCCACACTAGTTCTTCCAACGACGACTCGAAAATGGCCATCGACGTAATGCCGGCATCCTTCATTTTGAGGAGCTCGTCGGCAATATATTGCCGCGGATGCGCCGTATACGACGCCGTCTGCACGAGATCCCGGTAGTCGAACACGAAATCCACGTTCTTCGACGATGAATCTTCCATTTGCCAGCGCGTGGCGCCCAGCGGCAGTGCCGCCAGAACGCCGACGAGCGTCAGCACCCACATGAATGCGCGCGCTTTACGATTCCATTGCTGCCAAGATTGTTGCACGCCTTCCACTCCTTAAGCCTTGTTGTCTACCCGCGTCATGACGGACTCGATCAGACGGCCGATCGCGGCCGCCGCTTCTTCCCGGGTACCGCCGTTGACGGCGAAGTATACTTTGATTTTAGGTTCCGTGCCGGATGGACGCAGGCAGAACCACGAGCCGTCCGCCAGCATGAATTTCAATACGTTCTCCGGCGGCAATCCGTCCAGACCCGGCGCATAGTCGAGCACTTTGGTAACGGCGACGCCCGCGACCTCGGCCGGCGGGTTCGAACGCCAATCGTTCATGATGCCTTGAATTTGCTGAACGCCGTCCACGCCTTTGAGCGTACGGGACTCCAGATGCTCCAAGTACGTACCGAACTGCTCGTACAGCTCCAGCAGCACGTCGTACAGCGTCTTGCCTTGGCTCTTGTAGTAAGCAGCCGCTTCCGCGATGAGCATGGCGCCGATGACCGCATCCTTGTCGCGCGCATAAGTGCCCGCCAGGTACCCGTAGCTCTCCTCGTAACCGAAAAGGAAGGTGCGATCGCCGCTTTGCTCGTATTGATTCATTTTCTCGCCGATGTACTTGAAGCCGGTCAGCGTGTTGACCACGTCCGCGCCGAAATGACGGGCGATGTCGGCGCCCATCTCGCTCGTCACGATCGTCTTCACGACGACGCCGTTGCTAGGCAGCTGGCCGCGTTCCTTCAGCGTGGAAAGGAGGTAGTAGACCATAATCGCGCCGGACTGATTGCCGGAGAGCACGACGTATTCGCCTTCGTTGTTGCGCACGACCGCCCCGACGCGGTCCGCATCCGGATCCGTGCCGATAATGATGTCGGCGCCGACTTCGCCCGCCAGCTTGATCGCCAGCGTGAACGCTTCGCGCTCCTCCGGATTCGGAGACTTGACCGTGCTGAAATTGCCGTCCGGCTGCTCTTGCTCCGGCACGATATGAACGTTCGAGAAGCCTGCTGCCTCGAGCACGCCGCGCACCGGCAGATTGCCCGAACCGTGCAGCGCCGTAAAGACGACGGAAACCGCTGCTCCGAGCCCGCTCTTCAGCAGGTCCCGATTCAAGCTTTGGGATACGACCGTGTCGATATACTTCTGGTCTTCTTCCTCGCCAAGCCAGCGAAGGAGCCCTTTCGCTTCCGCTTCCTCGCGGGAAATGCGGCGTACTTGTTCGAAGCCCGTCACCTGCTGAATCGCGCTGATCGCTTGCTCCGCATCGGCCGGTACGAGCTGGCCGCCATTTTGGTCGTAGACCTTGTACCCGTTGTATTCCGGCGGGTTATGGCTGGCCGTAATAACGATGCCTCCCGTAGCGCCGACCGAACGAACCGCGAACGACAGCTGCGGCGTCGGGCGAAGCGATGGGAACAAATAAGCCGTAATGCCGTTCGCCGCCAAGACGAGCGCCGAATCGAGCGCGAACTCCGGCGAGTTGTTGCGGGAATCGTGCGCGATGACGACGGACGGCTTCTCCGCGCGCTGCAGCAGCCAGTTGGCCAGCCCTTGCGTTGCTTTGCCTACGGTATATGGATTCATTCGGTTCGTACCGGCGCCCATGACGCCGCGCAATCCCCCCGTACCGAATTCAAGATCACGGTAGAATCGGTCTTCGATTTCTTTCGCGTTGCCCGAGATGGAGGCAAGCTCCTCCTTCGTCGCCGCATCAATCGTCGCGTCGTTCAACCATGCTTCGTAACGTTCAACCGCTGTTTGTGTCATTGTCTCCATTTCCTGCCTCTCCAATTGTTCTTTGTCTATTCGTATCTATAGGTGTCATTCATGTATGTACAATTTTTTGGACGACTTCGATCGCCGAATGGTTTCGGCGCTCGCTGCCTAAGCCTTCTTCGGATCTTGCAGCGCGAACATGATCTCGCCCTCTGCCACGACTTTGTCTCCCACCTTGGCGGTGGCTTGTCCTTTGCCGATCGGCCCTTTCAGACGGGTGATTTCAACTTCGAGAATGAGCGTATCGCCCGGTGTCACTTGCCCGCGGAAACGGAAGTTGTCGATGCCGGCGAAGAAGCCAATCTTGCCCTTGTTCGCTTCGACCATCAGAATCGCGACCGTCCCGACCTGCGCCAGCGCCTCGACGATCAGCACGCCCGGCATGACGGCGTATTCCGGAAAATGTCCGGTGAAGAACGGCTCATTCATGGTGACGTTCTTCAGACCGACGGCTCGCTTGCCTTCTTCGACCTCCAAGATCCGGTCCACAAGCAGGAACGGCGGGCGATGCGGGATGATTTGTTGGATTTGTTGAATATCGAGCATAGTGAAAAGTGCTCCTTTCGCGCCTGTTGGCGTAATATTTTGTTTCGCTTTGTGCCACAATAGGCATATCCTTCGTGAAACTGCAGTCATGGGGGTTTAAGATAAGGAGTCCGACCGTCTTGGCCCGAAGCGCCGGGACGGCCGGACTTCTTTGTGTGCGTTTATTTGGGCTGGTCGGCCGTCATGCCCACATCCGGCTTCCCCGCCCGTCCGGCGAGCCGCTCCCGTTGGTTAAGCCGCGCGAACAATATAATGTAGATAAACGACGTGACGAACGAAAACCCGATCACGCCCCACAGGTAGGCTTGGGCAAAGGGGAGCTCGAAAAATATAAACGCGATGGCCGCATAATACAAAACGGTCGTTAATTTCCCCATCCAATTGGCCGGCACCGTCTTCATGCCGCGGAAATGAAAGAACGCCGATCCGGCAATCATCCCGATGTCCCGAATGAAGAACGCCGCGCAAGCCGCCCAATGGAGATGGCCGGTGGCGAGAAGCGAGACGATGACCGCGATCATCATTAGCTTGTCGGCGAGCGGATCGAGCATTGCCCCGACGGCCGTCACTTGAGCGTGTCGCCTGGCGAGGTATCCGTCGAGGATATCCGTCAATCCGGCCAATACCACCACCGCGAAAGCCCATTTCATATGACCGGATGCGTAGACTACGATGTAAACCGGAATGAGCGCGAACCGCAGCGTGGTCAGCATGTTTGGCACATTCACACCGTCATGCCCCCTTACCTTTTTCTGGCGGTTCAAGTTCCTCCATCATTATACCTCTCCGTCATGAAAAATAAAACCATGCGAAAATCCCGTAAAACCGCGGCTTTCAGCCCCTTTTTCTCCGAATCTCCCATTCTATTTTCATCCAAAACGTTCGAATACCTTCATTTTCACGAAGCGCCTGCCGTTAATAGAAGAAGGCAACGAAATAAAACAAAGCAGGTGAGAACAAGTTGAGGAAAACAGATAAGCAAAGCAAGATCGGCTTTAACTCCCGTTCCGCGGTGTCGGCCATGCTTGCGTTTGTGATGATGCTAACCTTAATGAGCGGCATGACGTTCGCCGCGGACGAGACGGTATCAGGCCTTCAGTTCGAGGATTCCTACCCGACGACGATGTATATGAGCAACGGAACGATGACACTGAACGTGCTGGCAACCGTTTCATCCTCCACGACGAAAAAAGACGTCACCTCGAGCGCGACTTGGACCTCCTCCAATCCGGCGGTCATTAAAGTCAGCGGCGGCACGCTAACCGCGCTCGCGACGGGCACGGCCAAAATCAGCGCGCAGTACAGCGGCTTTAAAGTCTCGATCGACATGACGAGTGAATATATGTACGATAGCGTCACGATCAAGCAAGACGGCTCTGCAGCAGGCGATAGCCTGAACATGAAAATTGGCGACGATCTCGAATTCACGCTAACGGCTACCAAAGGCGGCACGTCGACAGATCATGTCGCCGACGCGACATGGACAAGCTCCGATGCATCGGTCGCCTCCGTGGACGACGAGGGTGCCGTCACGCTAATCGCGGCGGGTACCACGACGATCACCGCTTCTTATAAGGGACGTAAAGATACCGTGAAGCTGACGGTCGCCTCCCCTTATAAGGAAATGAAAATCGACGGCCTAGCCATTCGAGAATTCAAAGTCGGCGAAACAGCTGCTCAACTGGTTGCAAATGCGACCACAACGTCGGGCGTTAGCGAAAAGGTAACGGACGTCGCGACGTGGACGACCAGCAGCGCAGGCGTAGTCACGGTCGAGGACGGCAAAATTACGCCGGTCGCGCCGGGCAAAGCAACGGTAACGGCAACGCATTTGGGCGTAAGCGCGTCGGTGACGGTTGTCGTACGTCCGGCCTATGAAGCCATGCGCATCACGCCATCGGACACGCAGCATATTTTGATCCACAGCCAAGACAGCATTGAGCTGACGGTGACGATTCCCGAGAACGACGAGTGGGAAGACGTGACGGACATGGCGACTTGGGTATCCAGCGACATCTATACGGCAACTGTAGATAAGGGCATCGTAACCCCGAAAGAAATCGGCAGCGCGACGATTACGGCCACGTACAAAGGGCTGGTTAAGTCCGTGCTGGTGCATGTGTATCCGACGATCGACACGATGGAAGCCGCGAAAGAAACGGTCGACGCGTTCGTCGACGAAGCCGTGAAGCTGCCTAAGATTACGGCAACCTCGCTGGCGGGCCAAACGTTCGACGCGGACGATCTCGTCACGTGGACGACAAGCGGCACGACGGACATCGTCGAGTCGGAGGACGGCGTATGGATCGGCAAAAAAGTCGGCGAAGCGAAGATGATCGCCACTATCGGCGAGAAGTCGGTCGAGGTGACGGTGAAAGTGAGCGAGAAGCCGCTTGTGCTGACCTCGGAGAACACGAACCTGTCGCTTGTCATCGGCAAAGAAGCCGATCTGCCGACGATCAAGGTCATCAACGAAAGCGGTACAGAAGAGGATGTCACCAGCAAGGTTACGTGGAAAGCTTCCTCGGCGAACCTGCTGCTCAACGAGCCGAAAATGAAAGGCCTCGTGAAATCCAACGTAACGCTGACGGCTTCTTATCTCGGCAAATCGATCACGTTCAAAGTGACGATCGAAGAGGAGATCACCAAGCTGTACATTAGTGCATCGAATGTTACGCTGACGATCGGCAGGACGAAGGCCTTTAAAGTCACGGGCGTGTACAAGAGCGGGCAAACCGTGACGCTCAGCACGAAAATGAACTGGTCGCTCAATTCCGAGACGATCGCAAAGGTCAATTCCAATACCGTAAAAGGCTTGGCGGAAGGAACGGTCACGCTGACCGGCACGTACCAGTCGAAGACGATTACGGCGACGATTACGGTGAAGCCGAAGCTGCTTAAGCTGATCGTCTCCGAGAAATCGTTCACGATGGCCCCGGGCTCGGCCAAAACGTTCAAGGTGACTGCCCAATATGATAACGGCAAATCCGTCGACGTAACGCAAAGCGCGGTTTGGACCTCGTCTAAAGCGGCAACGGCCTCCGTAAACGACGGCACGGTCGTGGGGCTGGCGAAAGGCGCGACGACGATCAAAGCCGCTTACGAGGGCAAAACCGCGACGATTCGCGTGACGATTAAGCCTTAAGAACAAACAAAAGCCGTCCCGGCCAGCGAACAGCTGACCGGGACGGTTTTTTTTGCATGGCGACCGAAGTCGCGCGGTTATGGCGTATGTCTGCCCATGAATTGATAAGAGCCTCTCGGATAAAGCGTGTACTCTCCATTCTGTGAATAAGTCGTGGAGCCGCTATAGATGCCGGCCTTGCGCACGAGCGTTCCGCCGTTTGGCAAAAATGGCGTCTTTGCGTTCGGGTCGCCGAGCATGTCCACGATGACACCATTCTTCTTCAGCGCGATCGCAACCACCACATATTGACTTGGATTGTACGCTTGCACTTCCAGATTGTAATACTGCGCCACAGTAAGATCGAAAAAGTCATAGAAAATATTGTTGATGGCAATCGCCGGCATACCTCGATATAAATCACTGGCAAACGGCGTGTTCTGGATGGTCACCGTATTCGTGCTCTTCTGGAGCTGATAGACATCGATTGAGTAGCCGCCGACCTTTGCATTCGGATCGCCATTCGGGTTCGAAAACATCTCAATGGCAATACGGCCATCTCCGCCATCGAGGTATTCGCTGAAATACAATCCCGACTCGCCTTGCGCTTCGATTATCACCTGAATGACCACCGCTTGACCGTTGGCTCCGATGACCCACGTCTTAAGGCCTTGCATGCCATCCCATGTCCAACTGGTTCCATGCTGCGTAACCGGTCCGGTAATCGTGCTGTCCGGCGTGCCGGTGTAGACCGTGAAGGACGTCTCGCCCGGAAATACCGCCGATAGGTCAACCGTAATCGGATCCTTCACGCCGGACTTCGTCCGGATGGTCATGTTGCCTCCTGTAGCCAGCGGCGCGGTTCTAACCTGCAGGTTATACGTGGCTTGCCCGCCATTGCCGTCGGTCGCGGTAATCGTCAGCGTCGCCTGACCGACCCCCGTTCCCGGGCGAATGGTCATCGTAGAACCGTTCACCTCAGCTTGACCGCCTGCCACCGAGCTGCTCACAACGCTGAACGTCAGTGCGTCCCCATCCGCATCCTCGAAGAGCTGCGAAAGGTCGTAGGTACGGTCATTGGTAACGCCTGGCGTTAGCACCTGGGTATAAATCGCGCTGACCGCCGTCGGCGCTTGGTTAGCCTTCAGAATCACCGTAACCGCGAAGGTCAAGGTGACGCTAAGCTGATGAGGGTCGGTTGCCGTCAGTGTAATGCTTGCCGTTCCCTCCGCCACCGGCTGGATGCTCAACTGATTCCCGCTAATCAACAGCGTTGCAACGGATGGATCAGATGAGACCGCCGTATAGCTAAGCATATCGCCGTCGGGATCCGCGAAGACATTCGCCAAGTTGACATTTGCGTCCGTCTGGCCCAGAGGTACCGTCTTGTCCTCTACAGGATTCGCGGCGACCGGCGGCCGGTTAACGACGACCTGAATGGCAGCCGCAGCAGACAGACCGTAGCCGTCCTTAGCCGTTAGGACGACTGCCGTTGATCCGCCTGTCAACCCTTGAATGGTCAACTGCTCGCCATTCACGCCCGCCGTCGCGATCGCCGGATCCGCCGGTACCGCCGTAAACGTCATCGTCTCTCCGTCCGGCTCTTGGAACACGTGCGCTAAATCAATGCTCGTATCCGTACCGCCGATGTTCACGAGAAGGTCGGATGGCGGATTCGCCGCGAGCGGCTTGCGATTGACTCGCACCTCGAAGGAGGCGGATTTAGCAAATCCATTCGGATCCGTCGCGGTCAACGTGATTGTCGCCACGCCAGTCGCGTTGCCAGCCAGCGTCAATTGCCCGCCTGCCATGGTCGCCGTCACGACGGCCGTATCCGAGGATACCGCTTCGTAGCTAAGCGCTTCTCCGTCCGGATCGATGAAAGCTGTTGCCGCGTTCAGCGCGGATTCGCTCTCGCCGACAACGATCAAACGATCCGTTAGCGAGAGATTCAGCATTGGCTGCCGGTTCGTCTTCACTTGGAAGACGGCCATTTCGGCTAAGCCATTCACGTCCGTCGCCGTTAAGGTAATCTCCGCCGTCCCTGCCGCAAGCGCATCGATGCTGAGTCGGGCGTTCGCCAGCGAGACGCTTGCAACGGCCGTATCCGACGACTCGGCCGCATAAGTTAGCGTCTCTCCATCCGGATCGCTGAACACGCTCGTCAGGTCTAGGCTTGTATCGGTCGCGCCTAGAATTATCGTCTTATCCGTTGGCGGCAGATCAACCACCGGCTTGCGATTGACTTTGATTTGGAACGCAGCCGTCCCCTTGAAGCCGTTGACGTCCGTTGCGGTCAGCGTGATCGTCGCCGTGCCCGTCGCTACGCCTGCGACTGTCAACTGCGAACCGTTCAGCGTAGCCGAAGCCGTGCTGGAATCCGAGGATTCGGCATCATAGGTCAGCGCATCTCCATCCGGATCGCTGAATACGCTCGCCAGATCAATGGCCGACTCGCTATCGCCGACCAATAGCAACCTGTCCGCGGGTGCTCCCGCCGAAACCGGTTGACGATTGACCTTCACCTGGAAGATAGCCGTCTGCGCCAGGCCATTCACGTCCGTCGCCGTTAAGGTAATCTCCGCCGTCCCTGCCGCGAGCGCATCGATGCTGAGTCGGGCGTTCGCCAGCGAGACGCTTGCAACTACCGTATCCGAAGACTCGGCCGCATAAGTTAGCGTCTCTCCATCCGGATCGCTGAACACGCTCGTCAGGTCTAGGCTTGTATCGGTCGCGCCCAGGTTGATCGTCCGGTCTGCCGGTACAAGGTCCGCCACTGGCTTCCGGTTAACCTTCACCTGGAACGCAGCCGTCCCCTTGAAGCCGTTGACGTCCGTTGCGGTCAGCGTGATCGTCGCCGTGCCCGTCGCTACGCCTGCGACTGTCAACTGCGAACCGTTCAGCGTAGCCGAAGCCGTGCTGGAATCCGAGGATTCGGCATCATAGGTCAGCGCATCTCCATCCGGATCGCTGAACACGCTCGCCAGATCTATGGCCGACTCGCTATCGCCGACCAATACCAGCCTGTCCGCGGGTGCTCCCGCCGAAACCGGTTGACGATTGACCTTCACCTGGAAGATGGCCGTCTGCGCCAGGCCATTCACGTCCGTTGCTGTTAAGGTAATCATCGCCGTCCCTGCCGCAAGCGCATCGATGCTGAGTCGGGCGTTCGCCAGCGAGACGCTTGCAACGGCCGTATCCGACGACTCGGCCGCATAAGTTAGCGTCTCTCCATCCGGATCGCTGAACACGCCCGCCAGGTCTAAGCTTGTATCGGTCGCGCCTAAAATTATCGTCTTATCCGTTAGCGGCAGATCAACCACCGGCTTGCGATTGACTTTGATTTGAAACGCAGCCGTCCCCTTGAAGCCGTTGACGTCCGTTGCGGTCAGCGTGATCGTCGCCGTGCCCGTTCGGCTCGCTTGAATAGAGAGTATGGATCCGTTCAACGCTACCGATGCCGTCCCCGTATCGGAGGAATCCGCCTCATACGTCATGCTCTCTCCATCCGGTTCCCGAAAAATGCTGGCCAAATCCAAACGCGCATCATTCGTCCCTTGAAGCAGGAGCAGGTCCTGCGGCTGAACCGCTACAGCCGGATTGCGGCTGGTTCTCAACCGAAACACCGCATGCTCTGACAGGCCATTACGGTCGGTCGCATACAGGGTAATGGCCGTCACGCCCGAAGCGAGCGCCCGAAGCGTCAGTTTCGAGCCGTTCATGGTAACAGCCGAGATAGAGGCGTCGGCCGCCTCCGCCCGATACGTCAGCACGTCGCCCAACGTATCGGCGAATACGTTCGACAGATCCAAGCTCGCATCCTCGCTGCCCACCGGCAGCGCCCGATCGACCGGCATGCTGGATACGATGGGCTTCGTATTGACCGTCACGACGAAGTCTGCAGAGACCGTCAATCCGGCTTCGTCCTTCGCCGTCAGCGTGACGGAGGCCATACCGCCCGCAAGCGCTTCGATCGTCAGCC
Organism: Paenibacillus xanthanilyticus; assembly: GCF_042682185.1. Lineage (NCBI taxonomy): Bacteria > Bacillati > Bacillota > Bacilli > Caryophanales > Paenibacillaceae > Paenibacillus > Paenibacillus xanthanilyticus. The sequence continues at coordinate 2,389,391 of NZ_JBHUHA010000002.1, forward strand.
GCGTTCCGCTCAGCGCGGCCGATGCGACTGCGGGATCGGCCGACGAGACCGAATAGGTCATCGTTTGGCCGTCCGGTTCGCCGAATACGGTTGCCAGATCGCTGCTCGTGTCCGACTGCCCCAGATTCAGTACGAGATCCGCAGGCGCATTCGCCACGACCGGCGCCTGATTCGGCACTGTTAGTTGGAACGATCGGAGAATCGTCCCGCCCTTGCCATCGACCGCCTTGAGGGTGATGGTCGTGACTCCTACTTTCAATGCTTTGACGGCAAGTTGGTCATGATTCGTTCCCTTAAGCTCAATGGCGGCTATCTTCGGATCCTGAATAGTCGCTTCATATGCGAGCACATCGTTATCGACATCCATAATCCATTGGTTCAAGGGCAGCAGCAAATCGCTCACGCCAATCTTCAGGCTCTGGTCGGACACCGCCGCGTCCGCAGGCGCCGTATTCACGGTAACGAAGAAGCTGGTATTCGTCCTTTTGCCACGAAAATCGTCGACCGCCACCGAAATCCGCGCTTTGCCGCCTTTCACGGGTGCATAGGTCAGTACGCCATCCACGTTGGCCGTCACTTTGAGGATGCTCGGGCTTGCCGAGCCGACTGCGTAATTCAGCAGACTCTGTTCGTTATCTTTAAAATGAGGCACGAGATTATACGTGAGTCCCGTATCGGTCAACTGGATGATTTGATCGGCGATCGGAGTGACCAGGTAAGGCGCCGTATTTACCGGCTCCGCCATCGGCGCGGATGCCGCGCTGACGCTGGCCACGGCCGATGTCGGTACTCCCGCGCCGAGCGCAACCGTGGTCACGGTCACATTCGGCGATACGCTCACTTTCGCGGCGGGATCGGTTACCTGCAGCTTATTCACGGTACCCGCTACGTTGAGCGTGACGGCGGACGGCGATTGAACCGATAACGTGGATACATTCGCCGTTCCGCTCAACGTCGTCGGCTGCGTGTTGGTGACGACGACCGTATCGATCGTCCCTTGCAGTTTGACCGCCGAGGCCCCTTCCGCCAGCGTAACTTGCGGCAATTTAACACCGTCGGCCGCCGTGATCGTCGCGTTCGTATTGACGTTCACGTCCCCAATCGTTGTCGTGCCGGACGCTACTACGCGGACCTCCTTTTTGCCGACAATCATGTTGCCCAGTTGCGACGACTCGAACACCACCGTATTGCTGTCGCCGCCAAGCACCTCGGTCTGTCCGGAGACGCGAAGGCCGGAAGCGTAGAAGTCGTTTTGCACCTCGGGACTAATCGACAAATTGCCTTTCACGTCGAGCTTGCGAATGCTGATGTAATCGCCTGATACCGTCAAGTCTCCGTCAATGACGGACGCCCCGCCTTCAAGAACCAGGTTGCCGCTAAACTCGGCATATCCCGTGCGCGCGGGCTTACCGTCCGCGACGATTGTCAGCGATCTGATCCGATTGACGGTATTGCCGGACGCCTCGAACTCGATGCGCGCTCCCTTGAGCACGGTCGCATTGCCGGCCGTAATCAGCTTCGAGACGCCCGCTCCGACGGCATAAGGGATGCCGTTGATCCGCACGCGCTTCCCTTCCACGGCGCCGATCGTGCTTGCCCGATCCGAAGGGTAGAAGGTATTTAACAACGCCAATGCGGCCTCTTGCCGGATAACCGTGCCGGTCGGCTCGAAGACATTACCGCCGCGCATATTCAGAATCTCCAGTTCGACCGCTTTTTGCGCGGACGCGCGAGCCCATGTCTTCACGTTCGCCAGATCGGCAATCGGCGTCGGCTCCGCTTGACTTGCTAATGGCTCCACGCCCGACGCCCGAAGCAGCAGCACTGCTAGCTCTTCGCGTGTGACCAGGGCAGCGGGATTAAACTTCCTCTTGCCGTCTCCAAGCATGATGCCAGACTTGCGCACCGCTTCTATTGCGGGAGCGGACCATCCCGAAGCCTTGACGTCGGCATATGCCGACACGTTCTTCGGTGCCGGGAGCTGCAAGGCACGCTGAATGATAACGGCCAGCTCCTGGCGCGTGAGACCCGCTTCTGGGTGAAAGCGGCCATCGGCTCCGCCGCTAAGCAAGCCTTTCTGGACGGCTGTCAGGATGGCCGTCTTCAGATTGGCGGGGACTTGATCCAAGTCCTTGAAGGACGGCTCGGCGACCTTCAAGGCAGGGTTCGCCGCCTTTACGGCTAATGGCTCTAGGGGGGCAGCGAAGGCGACCATTGCGGCCAGACTAATCATAAGAAGTTTTTTCACGGTGATTCCTCTTTGTCGTAAAATGACAGCCTTAGCTCGTTGAGGAACTAAGGCTGCTTGAACCGATGGGCGATTGCCGCTATTCTACGCCGAACTTACCCAAATCTGCGCTGTCCGTATTTTGGGGCTGAACTGTCCATTGGGCAGAATCGTAGGTTGTACTGCCGATGAAGGTAGCCGGGTCGCGTCGCTGGCTGAACTGCGGCGTCAGATAGACCGTATCGATCAGTTGATCATCGCAATATAAGGCGACCATGACCGGATCCGTGCTCTCAAGATCGAACGATAGAAACGTATAGTAGAAATCCGAATCTGTAAAATCGCCTAGACTGTTGGCTACGACCAATGTTCCGCCCGCTGCGATCTCCGTTCCGTTCACCTGCGAGAAATCAACTTCCTCGCCGCCGATGAGCAGCTTTATGCGAGAATATGACACCGCATCCCCCGTCGGATTAAAGAATTCGATCGCTTGCGTAAAGCCTTCTCCCCAATGCAGCTCGGAAATAAACAACTGTTTGGCTTGCACCGTGCCGGATGTAACCGTGATATTAAACATCAAGGTCGCTATCCCGCCATTTCCGTCATTGGCCGTGAGCGTAATGGTAACCGCGCCCGTGGCGCTGGCCGTGATGTTGAGCTCATCATTGTTGATCGTAACGGTCGCAATCGACGCGTCCGAAGACACCGGAACGATAGTCAGCGAGTCGCCGTCCGCGTCCGTGAATACGCCGCTTAACGGGATCGGACTAATCGCATCGCCTAGTACGAGGGTCTGCGCCCCGATCGGTAGCGCGACCATTGGAGCTTGATTCGCGAGTTTGGATACCGTCACCGTGTACTCGCGCGTCTCGCTTGCTCCTCCGCGGGCGATTGTCGCCGTCAGCTTCACCGTCGCGTCCGCCGCGGTGTAGGCGGGGCGCACCACCGTGCCGTTCGTCGTTATGACGCCAGGCGCATCGCTTGCCCACGTAATCGTCGTGCCGTTCGCTCCGCTCACCGACAGCGTCAGCGCCTGCGTAACGTTGCTCGCCGCGTCCCCGCTTGCGTAGCCGATGGCGAGCGACGCTTTATCCAGCGCTACTGCCTCGGCGTCAGTCATCTGCGCTTTGCTTACTGTCACCGTGTACTCGCGCGTTTCGCTTGCACCGCCGCGGGCGATCGTCGCCGTCAGCTTCACCGTCACGTCCGCCGCGGTGTAGGCGGGACGCACCACCGTGCCGTTCGCCGCGATCGTGCTCGGCGCGTCGCTCGCCCACTTAATCGTGGTGCCGTTCGCTCCGCTCACCGGCAGCGTCAGCGCCTGCGTAACTTTGCTCGCCTCGTCGCCGCTTGCGTAGCCGATAGCGAGCGCCGCTTTATCTAGCGCTACCGCCTCGGCGTCGGTAATCTGTGCCTTGATTACCTTCACCGTGTACTCGCGCGTCTCGCTTGCACCGCCGCGGACGATCGTCGCCGTCAGCTTCACCGTCGCGTCCGCCGCGGTGTAGGCGGGGCGCACCACCGTGCCGTTCGCCGCTATGACGCCAGGCGCGTCGCTCGTCCATGTAATCGTCGTGCCGTTCGCTCCGCTAACCGGCAGCGTCAGCGCCTGCGTGACATTACTCGCCGCGTCGCCGCTTGCGTAGCCGATGGCGAGCGACGCTTTGTCCAGCGCTACTGCCTCCGCATCAGTCATCTGCGCCTTGCTTACCGTCACCGTGTACTCGCGCGTCTCGCTCGCGCCGCCGCGGGCGATCGTCGCCGTCAGCTTCACCGTCGCGTCCGCCGCGGTGTAGGCGGGGCGCACCACCGTGCCGTTCGCCGCTATGACGCCAGGCGCGTCGCTCGTCCATGTAATCGTCGTGCCGTTCGCTCCGCTAACCGGCAGCGTCAGCGCTTGCGTCACGTTGCTCGCCGCGTCGCCGCTTGCGTAGCCGATGGCGAGCGACGCTTTGTCCAGCGCTACTGCCTCCGCATCAGTCATCTGCGCCTTGCTTACCGTCACCGTGTACTCGCGCGTCTCGCTCGCGCCGCCGCGGGCGATCGTCGCCGTCAGCTTCACCGTCGCGTCCGCCGCGGTGTAGGCGGGGCGCACCACCGTGCCGTTCGCCGCTATGACGCCAGGCGCGTCGCTCGTCCATGTAATCGTCGTGCCGTTCGCTCCGCTAACCGGCAGCGTCAGCGCCTGCGTGACATTACTCGCCGCGTCGCCGCTTGCATAACCGATAGTGAGTGCCGCTTTATCTAGCGCTACCGCCTCGGCATCTGTCATCTGCGCCTTGATTACCGTCACCGTGTACTCGCGCGTCTCGCTCGCTCCGCCGCGGGCGATCGTCGCCGTCAGCTTCACCGTCGCGTCCGCCGCGGTGTAGGCGGGGCGCACCACCGTGCCATTCGTCGTTATGACGCCAGGCGCATCGCTTACCCACGTAATCGTGGTGCCGTTCGCTCCGTTTACCGGCAGCGTCAGCCCCTGCGTGACGTTGCTCGCCGCGTCCCCGCTTGCGTAGCCGATTGCGAGCGCCGCTTTATCTACCGCTACCGCCTGCCGGTCTAATTCATCTTGGGAGACGGATGGCGTTGTTGGCGCGGATGGCGTTGATATTGACGTTATCGGAGGCGTGACGGCGATCCCTTTGTCCGTCTCCACCTTTCCGATCTGGCCCCGCACCTGATCGTAATTCGCAATTACGCTCGACAAGCTCGCTCCATCGGGGATGATTAATTGTTCGATATGTATACCCTTACCGAGCGTCACCTTCGCGCTTGGCGAAATAATCAACGCTGAAACACTGCCGCCCCCGGTGATCGATACATAGTCCCCGGAAACTTTCAATTGTCCGCCGGCCGGCATACCAGCCGTATTCAACGGAACGGGCGCGTTCGCGCTCCCCGTGGACAAGATCTCCAGCTCGGATAAATCCTTCACATTCCGCACCGCTGTCTTGTATCGCAGCACCGCGCCTTCCAATGCCGCTACATTCTCTCTGTTCAACAGCAGTTGGCGCAAATCCTCCGTAACGAGCGTCGGCTTGCCGTCGACGAAAATCACGTCGCCCTCGATCTTCGTAATGATTCCGGTCGTCTCCCTTTCAGGGAAAATATCCACGAGCAATTGGGCGATGTCTTGCCGCTGGAGCGGCTTCTTCGGTGCGAATCCGTCGCCATCCGCATCCATCAGTCCGAGCCGAAGCGAAGCTTCCACCGATGCCTGTGCCCAACGTCCCGCGGTACTCAGATCATTCGCTTGGACGGCGTTGCCCCCCTTCGTCCCGAGACCACCCACGACGCGCACCAAGACAGTCGCCAGTTCTTCACGAGATACGCCTTGCTCAGGGTGAAAGCTCGCCCCCGTGCCGCCCATCACCCCCTCGTTTTTCACCGCTTCTATGTACTTCACGGCCCAATTGCCCGATTCGATGTCCGTAAACGTGGACGACTTCGGCGTGCTGACGTCTAATTTGAGCGCTTTCGCCAACAATACCGCCAGCTCTTGCCGAGTTAACGTCTGCTCCGGCCGAAACTCGCCGTTCGGGTAACCCGTTATCAGACCGAGCGCAACCGCTTCTCGGATCGCCTTCTGTTTCTCCATTGAAATGGCCTCGATATCGGTAAGAATCCCCTGCCGCGATTCAAGCTTGCTCTGCTGCGCGTTGACCGCGCTTGGGCTATAGATCGAGGTCATCATCAACGTGGCCACCAGTACTATCTTCCATCCTGCTTTCAAGAGCGTACCTCCCCCAACTGCTTCAATGCTATTTATATCGGTCTCGCGCTATGAAAATTGAAGCAAAATGTCGTTTTTCTCCCATCTACTACATGATAAATGGCACAATTCGACAAAATCTACTGCTATTTAATAGCGCATTGGATACATTCCCCTCTCATTTTAGCACCATTCATAGATCTTAAGAACTACTCAAGATGATTTCTAAGCACAAAAAAACCGTTTAACGCGAGAATCCGCGATAAACGGTTTTATTAGGCTATGCATTTGAAAAAACAAGATCGTACATATGCTTCCACGTGGACCACTCGAACACGTCCTCGCCCGAACCGCCGCCGAGCTTCGTGTAGCCGATGTACAAGCCGCCCAGGAGCGCGGCGAGCAACAGGAGCGGCACGATGCTTTTGCGCAGCACCCACAGCAGCACGCGAAGCGCCGGATGCCTTCGGGCACGCGCTTCACGCTTCTGCTGCTTCTTCGTGCGTCCGTTGGACTTGCCGGCAGCCGCTTCCGAGCCGCTCTCCTGCGGCGCGGAGGCGGCACGCTCCGCCGCCGCTCCCAATCCTTCAAATACAACCGTGTCGTTCTTCGTATCCATCCGTAACACTCATTTCTTACGCGCGCAGGTTGTTGGCCAGCCCCATCATCGTGTCACTGGACGTTAACGCCCTTGCCGTGAGCTGATACGCCCTTTGCACGGTGGTCAATTCAGTCATTTCATCCGTCAAATTTACGTTGGACTGTTCCAGGAACCCTTGGCGAATCGAAATATCGCCGCCAACGCCTCCCGTGACGTCCGTCAATACGTCGGCGACGTTCAAGCTGTCGCTTACCGCATATAAATTATCCGCGACTTGCGAGAGCATGGCCGGCTTCTGCGCCTGTACCAGGCGAAGCTGGCCGATCTCTTCGAATTCGCCCGCCTGATTCTGGGTCACGATCGTGCCGTCCGGGTCGATCCGGACGGACTTGGCGTTCGTCGGCAGCACGATGCGGTTGCCGTCCGCGCCCACGACCGGATAGCCGTCCTTCGTCGTCAAGATCGCTTCACCCGCCGCGTCGTTCGTCATCTGGAACGCGCCGTTACGGGTGTAGGCCCGCGTGCCGGCGTCATCCGTGATGACCTCGAACAGTGCGTTGCCCGTTATCGCCAGATCGTACGGCAAGTCCGTCTGCTGCAGCGGACCTTGCGAGAGATCCGGCTGGATCGACACGAGGCGCGAGCCCCAGCCTTGGTTCAGACCAAGAGGCGTGCGACGACCCGGTTGGGCGAACTCGTCGGGCTGCTGCGTCATCGTCGTCAGCAAATCCTCGAAGGATGCCTCTTTACGTTTATATCCTACCGTATTCACGTTCGCGATGTTATCCGCCAGCAGGTCTAATTTCTGCTGCAAGCCGTTCATCGACACCATGGCGTTGATCATCGAGCTGTTCATGCTGCATGCCTCCTAATAATTTGATGACGACTCTGATCCGGAACGGACATTAATTGACGCGGCCTACTTCGTTGACGGCTTTGTCCAAGCTCTTGTCGTAGAATTGGATGACCTTCTGGTTTGCCTCGTAGGCGCGCATCGCCGACATCAAATCCACCATCGACTGGGCGGAGTCCACGTTCGAGCGCTCCAAGTAGCCTTGCCGCAGCTCGACGCGCTCGCCGGCTCCGACAACCTGCGCCTGCTCGTCCCCTTGCAGGGCGAATTGGCCATTGCCGGCGCGTACCAGGTTGTTCGGGTTATTGATGCGAGAAATCATGAATTGGCCGACCTGCTCGCCCGTGAGCGGATCCACCAGACGGAAATCGCTTGTGACCGTCAGCTTGTCCATCGATTGATCCGGCGCCAGCCGAATCGGGTTGCCGTCTTGGCCCATCACCTGCGAACCGTTGCCCGTCGTCAAGTAGCCTTGGTCGTCCACCGTAAATCGTCCGCCGCGCGTATAAGTCGTCTCTCCGGAGGCATCCTGTACGGTAAAGAACGCTTGCGGCTGGTACGTCACCTCGCCGTCTTCGGATACGGACTTGCCCGACTCGTCGAACGCGACGCCCGGTAATTCGATATCCGACATGAGCGCGAAATCGGAAGAGCGGTTCGTCTGCATGAGATCGCCCTGCAGCTGCACGGATAAGCTTTCTTCGGCGAAAACGCCCGTATTCAGGCGGCCGATCGGCGTCTTGCTATTGCCTTCGGTCAAGGCAATCATCATCTCCGGGAACGAGCGCGTCACCGCGTTGGACTGCTTGTACCCCGGCGTATTAATGTTGGAGATATTGTTCGTCACCGCGTCATGGCGGCGCTGTTGAGCCGTCATCCCCGCCGCTGCCGTATATAAGCCTCTTAACATGAGGTGATCCTCCCCGTAGTGCCTCTGGCGGATTCCCCGCAGTGGCAAGCATAATAAGCGTAAGTCTGGCTTTCGATATCTGTTATATCGGCACGCATCCGTTCTAGTTGAATAGCTGCAACACGTCTTTTTGCGTCCAATCGGCGCCTCGGCGCGCTCCCCTTAAGCGCCCTACCCGCGCCGACACTGGGCTTGTCCGCCCTGCCGACCTCTACGTTCTGCCAGAAGTTGCCGCTCTTATACTATCTTTTTCGGGGCGACCGGTCCAAATAATCGAGCAGCAGGCCTGTCCCTTTGACGACGCAGTGCATCGGATCTTCCGCGATCAGCACCGGTACTTTCAGTTCTTCCGCCAGCAGTGCGTCCAGTCCGCCCAGCAGCGCGCCACCGCCGGTCAGGATAACACCGCGGTCGATAATGTCCGCCGACAATTCGGGCGGCGTGCGCTCCAGGACGGATTTCGCGGCCGCGACGATCGAGGACACCGGCTCCCATAACGCTTCGCGCACTTCATCAGAATGAATCGTCACCGTCAACGGCAAGCCGGAGACCATATCGCGTCCGCGGATGTCGATCTCTTCCTTGCGTCCGGTGTCGTATACCGTGCCGATCTTGATCTTGATATCTTCGCTCGTCCGTTCGCCGATCAGGAGCTTGTACTTATTCTTGATATACCGCATGATCGCGGAGTCGAACTTGTCCCCCGCGACCTTAATGGAAGAGGCGGTCACGACGTCGCCCATCGAAAGGACCGCCACATCCGTCGTCCCGCCGCCGATATCGACGACCATGTTGCCGCTCGGCTGGTAAATATCCATGCCTGCGCCAATGGCCGCCGCTTTCGGCTCCTCTTCCAAAAAGACGTCTTTGGCTCCGCTGCGTTCAGCCGCTTCGCGAATCGCCTTCTGCTCCACGGATGTAATGTTCGTCGGCGCACAGATGAGAATGCGCGGACGGCTGTACCAGGAGCGGCCGCCAATCCGGTCGATGAACGCCTTGAGCATGATCTCCGTAATCTCGAAGTCGGCAATGACTCCGTCGCGAAGCGGCCGGATGGCGATGATATTGCCTGGCGTACGGCCTACCATCCGGTGCGCTTCTTCGCCTACGGCGAGCACGCGTTTCGTCTCGCTCTCGATCGCGACGACCGAAGGCTCATCGAGTACGACGCCCCTCCCTTTCACGTGAATGGACACGTTCGCCGTGCCTAAATCAATCCCGATATCCTTGCTAAACATACGTCTGAAATCCTCCAAAGCGAATAGTTGTCGATCCGAGTAACATATCGTACAGTATTCGCTAAAATCAACGAAATTCCTCTATTCTTGTAGAAAAAATCGCTTACGTTTTTGCCGCGGCCACCACTTCGCGCTTGCGTCCCGTGCTCTTCTTATACTTGATTTTGGTGGCTTCTCCGCCTCTGAGGTGCCGGATCGATTTGTGATACTCCAGGATGTGTTTCACCTGGTCCGCCAAATCGGGATTTATCTCCGGCAAGCGCTCGGTTAAATCCTTGTGCACCGTGCTTTTGGACACGCCAAACTCCTTGGCGATCGTCCGCACCGTATGCTTCGTTTCCACGATGCACCGGCCGATTTTGATCGTACGCTCTTTGATGTAGTCGTGCACGCTCCCGCCTCCCTACTCGAGATAGTTTGGTACATTATATGAGGGGGGCGGGTAGATATTCTTTGTGGTCAAGCGTGACAAGCCCAGGAATGCAAATATTTTCATGACAAGGGTCGTTTCGGCCGAAAATAACGCAAGAGCAGGGGGATCCCCTGCCCTTACGGCAAGCCGGCTGACCGGCTTGCTTCGAACATGCATTCGCTTATTCGGCTTGTTGGTCCAGCAGCGTGCTCGGATTGACCGCCGTGCCATTCTGGTATACCGCGAAGAACAGGTGGTTGCCCAGTTGACGCTCGATTTCGTTGCGGCCCGCTTTGGCGATGATCGCGCCTTGCTCGACTTCGTCGCCGATTTTCACTTGGACGTCGCTCAAGCTTTGGTAGACCGTCTTCAGTCCGTCCGCGTGCTTGATTTCGACGATGTTGCCGTTCGTCGGATGTTTATCCACCAAGAACACTTTGCCGCTGAGCGCCGCCGCTACGTCGAAGGACTTGTCGCCTTCCGCCGCCGCAAGGCTGATGCCCGTGCTGCCGACGATCGTGTCCGCGCTGATCTGCACCAGCGCGCTCTCGCGCTCTTCTTTGGTTGCGTTGATGTCATAGAACGATCTGGCGACCTTCACCGCATTGCGGTCGGCGACCGGCCACTGCATCGTCTCCGTGCCGGACTTCACGATAATCTCTTCTTCTTCTTCAGTCGGCTGCGTCGTCGCTTCCTCGGCCGTCGTACCCGGCGTGGTGGCTACAGTATCCGGCGTAGTCGACATTGTCGGCGTCTCGTCCGGCCCCTGATAGACCCACATTAAGGTTACGATAATTGCCGCCGCTGCCATGAATGCTGCCGGTGCTGCCCATTTCTTGGAGAACAGTTTTCTCCAGGCGGATGTGTTGGCGTTGCTGGCTCCCACTACGTTTTTAGGAGCGTCTTGCGATGGTTTTTTGTTTTGATCATTCATTGTTTAATCACCTCATCAAGCATTGTTGCCAGAAGCTAGCAGTTTATACGTGAGGCTTTCAACAATTTCAAGCTTGTAAGTTTGCAAGTTGCTAGAGCCCCTTGGGTAATTTGGACACCTGCTCCACCTGCGTGCCGGAATAGTAATGGAGCAGGATGCGCTTGGCGTCCGCGCCGGCTTGCGCCATCCCGTTCGCGCCCCATTGGCTCATGCCGACTCCATGCCCGAATCCGTAGGTCGTAATATGAATCTCGCTGCCGTCCAGCTGCCAGGCGAATTGCGAGGAGGCTAATCCTAGTTTCTCGCGAAATTCCCGCCCGCTCAGTTTCTCTCCGCCCACGGACACCGCCGCGATACGCTTGCCCTCGGTCCGCTCCAGCACCCGCATGCGGCTGATCGCGCTCTTCTTCACGCCCAGCTTGTCGGCCAAATCGGCGATCTTCATGGTGACGGTCTCTTTGTATCGCGGGGAGATCGCCTTGTCCCACGGGCTGGCGACGCTCTTCAAATACGGCACGTCGAGCGTCCAATAGTCGGCCGCGTTCTCGGTGTATCCATTGCTCGTGGAGAAAAACGCGGCCTGGATCGGCTCCCCCGCGTACGTGATAATTTGCCCCTTCGTCTCCTCGACGGCCCGATTCAGCTTGGCGAGATTGTCTTCTTTCTGCTGTCCCTTCCAGCGGGTCAGTAGTTCCGCCATCGGAATATATACCTGATGCTGGACCGTATTCGTCACGTTCGCCCGCTCGTCCGGCGTTCCGCTGCGGTCCCCGCTCATTAATCGGCGGTAAATGTAAGTCCGCGCCGCGATGGCTTGCGCCTTCAACGCTTCCAATTCAAAATCGATCGGCATCTCGCCCGCCAGCACGCCCCGCACGTAGAGCTCGATCGGGAGGCGCTCGATGCGATCGGTTTCGGTGATGTATACGCTCACGCGGAGACGTTCGTAGTCGGTGAGGGTCTTCGTCGACGCGGACGGTCCTTTTTCGGCCCTTGAGGACTGACCGTTCACGACCGGTTCCGAGGACGCGGATGCCGGCTGATCGGGAGCTTGTCCCGTAGAAAGCTTCGGATTGTCCGATCTCTCGGGCTCCAGCGGGGCCGATTCCTGTATCCCCATCGACCCGATCGGATCGAACGCGGCAGGCTGCACACTAGGAAACAGCAGCCCTTTGACTGCGCCAATCATCAACAGACCTGCCGCGAAACCCGCCCACCAACGCCACCTGCCCGCGCGAAAGCCGCGGCGTCTCGATAATGGCCATTTGACCCGGTTCACGCTCATCTCTCCTTCCTCGCTTCAACAGCATAGCGGTCGCCTTTCCTGCACTATAAGCCTATGAAGCCCGATGATAGGATAGAACGCAATAGAGGCCTCCACGATTTGTCAGTTTAAGGGGAAAATTTGAGAAGCCCGTCGGTGTGTGCTATAGTATTGCACTAAAGATAGGCAGATGCGGCTTTCTTGCATGTAGGTTGGCGTTCGCGCCCTATGTGGCAAGCTGTCCATAAGATGCGTTAATACTAGAGAATATAGGGATATAAGGGGTATTTCGATGCGGCAAGAGGTGATTCCAGTGCGAATGATAGCGATTATGTTGTGGTGCGGCGTTCTCTTCGTGGGGACCTGTACGGTCAGCGTGAGCCTTCTGATCAGCGATTTTTACGTCCACTTTGACTTTACGACGCACGGGCGTCTAACGGATTTATTCCTGATGGATATCATGCCGGAGAGCGACTTGTACGTCATTCAGAAAATCGGTCACGTCACCGGCTTCTTCATTCTGTCGCTGCTGCTGACGAAAGGCGGCAAACAACCGTCCGGGCTGATCTGGGCCGTGTTGTATGCCTTGTTGACCGAACTCCTCCAGCCCTTCTTCAATCGGGATGGGCGGCTGATCGACGTCTTGATCGACTCCATCGGGATCTTCAGCGCTTACGGGTTGTGCCGCTTGCTGCGCCGGCGCCAACGGCTGTAGGATCGCTTACTCGAGGCAAAAAAAAGAACCTCCATACCTGGTATGGAGGTTCTTTCGTCTATTCGTTCGCTTACGTCACAGCCCATGTCGGCTGCGGCTTCAATCGGCTAACGTCCTTGTCGCGTTTCTTCTCGGACACGCTATCGGAGGCCAATGCGGCCGTCAGAACCGTATCCGCTTGCGCCGCTACCGCGCTCACGGCCGCTTCGATGCCCGAAGCCAGCGTCTGCAGCTTCTCGGATGCCGTCACCGCATCCGCTGCCTGCTCGACGCGCTCGATGATCGCGCCCAAGCTGGCCAGCTTGCCCGTAATATCGACGTAACCGCGGTCCACGTGGTGAATGCCCGTGACCTCTGTCTCGCCGTCGGCGACGAGCGCCGCGCATACGAGCGCCGCGCCAGCGCGCAGATCCGTCGCGCACACCTTGGCGCCTACAAGCGGCACGCCGCCGTTAATAATCGCCGTGCGGCCTTCCACCTTGATGCTGCCGCTCATCTTCATGAACTCTTCCACGTGCATGAAGCGATTCTCGAACACGGTCTCCGTGACGACGGAGGTACCTTCCGACACCATGAGCAGCGCCATCATTTGCGACTGCATGTCGGTCGGGAAGCCCGGGTAAGGGAGCGTCTTCACGTCGACGCCCTTCAGCGGCTTGCTCGCCCGCACATGAAGCCCCGTGTCCGTCTCGGTGATCTCGACGCCCATCTCTTCCATCTTCGAGATGACCGGCGCCAGGTGATCAGCGATCGCACCTTCCACGTGTACGTCCCCGCCGGTAATCGCCGCCGCGATCATATACGTGCCGGCCTCGACCCGGTCGGGAATGACGGTGTGGCGAACGCCCGTCATACGCTCGACGCCCTCGATGCGAATCACGCCTGTGCCCGCGCCGCGAACGATCGCGCCCATGGCGTTGAGATAGTTCGCCAGATCGACGATCTCCGGCTCCTTCGCCGCGTTCTCAATGGTGGTCGTACCCTGTGCGAGCGCCGCGGCCATCATGATATTCTCGGTCGCGCCGACGCTGGCCACATCAAGGTAAATTTTCGCGCCTTTCAATCTTCCGTTCGCGCGCGCTTCGATAAAGCCATGGCCGAGCGTAATCTCGGCGCCCATGGCCTCGAACCCTTTGAGATGCTGGTCGATCGGCCGCGTGCCGATGGCGCATCCGCCCGGCAGCGAAATTCTCGCGCAGCCAAGCCGCGCTAGCAGCGGCCCCATCACGAGGAAGGACGCGCGCATTTTGCGTACCAAATCGTAAGGCGCTTCATATGACGACAACTGCTGCGCGGAGATGCGCATGGTTTCGTTCTCGTATGATAGACTTGCCCCGAGTGCGGCAAGCACTTGTTGGATTGTATTTACATCGTCTAGGAATGGAACGTCGGCGATGACGCTTTCTCCATCTTGTGCAAGTAACGCGGCCGCGAGTATCGGCAGTACAGCGTTTTTAGCTCCGCTGACACGAACGTTTCCGACTAGTCGCTGACCGCCGCGGACGATTATTTTGCTCATCTTTAAGTTTCCCTCCGCGCGCAGTTTTTCTTTACCTATAACTGGCACCCAAACAGCGCCACTATTCCTCATCATATCATCGTGATACATAAGTCGACAAGCGTTAATTTAAATCTGTCGAATCATGTAAATAATAGTTGTTCGTAAGCCAAAGTTCTTTTCGTACCGTCATGTATTACCCATTGTTGACATGTTTCAATGTTGTTATTCGACAAGTCCCCGCAGCAGGTTCGACCATTGCCAGTAATCCAGGACAAACCGGGCGAACTGGTGTCCCAAAATAACGGCCAACATGATTTGGAGCGTTTTCGTATGTACGCTGCGAGCCCGCTTCATAAATACGTCGAGACGAATCTCCTGCACGACGAACCAGGCCACCGTAATGCAAATTAAATCGATAATGATGTAAAGAAGTCCCTGCATGCCGGCTCTCGCCGCAAAATCGTTTACAACCGCGTCCATTTCTTAGCCTCCGCCTTTATTGCTCGCGCGCTCTCGGCCGCTTTGCCATCGTTTCATTATAAACAGAATGCGCGCGGTATGCCAGTAAGGAAAAAGGCCTGCCTTAGATACCCGTATCATGCTTGAAACGTCTGGCGGATCGTCTGTTAAGTGCACCTGCCTCGCTCAAACAAGCTTTGCCGGAAGCGCCCCAGGATGTTAGACGATAGTCGCCAAGAAAATGTTTCCGCCCCTTCCTCGTTGTGTATCGCGTACAACTTGCCCCCGCTGCATGCCTTCGGTTCGCAGTCATCTCGCTCACCGAATCTGCAGCCAATTCAGTCGACGAGGGTGGGGTTCGCGACCTTGATCGCGATATCGGTCCAATACCGAAACCATGGGTCAAAAGAACCAGGAGTTCATGACTTCGCAATCCTTCGTGCCTCCTGAGGCGCCGCAGATCTGTTTACCTGACCGATGCTGCTAGAACCGCCCCAATCTCAAACTCCACTTTAACTCCCGATTTAATCGGCATTGTACGCACTACGTTTGAGCATGAAGGCTATCCGATATCCTTATGTCCTTGCGCCCCTCACTGCTTAGGTCTGTCTAGGTGTTACTCCATTGCCCTGGCCATTCCCTTGACCACCGGCTGAGGAGCCCTTATTCGCGCCGCCAGTTCGCCTGACCTTTATCTTCATGCGGCTCCATGCGCGTCCTCCACGGGCGATCGTCCCGCCTTGGATGCATTGCTGCGCGTCAATCTGGTGATCCTGATCTCCATGGAATTTGGTTCATCATACTGAGCCTTTAACCCGCAATTTGTTATTATGAAACTTTTCGCCCGATAAGTCCTCTTATCCCCAAGACAGCCATATTAATTATCGCTAAAGACGCCTCTCCAACGCCTCCATTATCTTGTAAATCTTACCAATCTATGCGAAGTTCCTCACCTTTATACCATGCAAATCGCCATATTTTTAGGGAGTTTCTCTAGCATGCGAGCTAGCAATATCTCGCAATTTCAAATCGCGGTCGACGATTCTATTTCCGACTGCAAGAGTGTTCGATACTCGGCAGTTTCTTGTCATAGCCGTGTCGAGTTCACAAAAAAAAAGACCTTCCCCTCCCGAGGAAAGCCTCTCTACCCCTCTTCGACGTACTGCTTACCGAATCAGCAGATCGCCAACAATCGAAAAATGCGCGTTGACCAGGTCGAACACCATGTCCGGCCAAATGCCTAGGACCACCGTCCCGACCACGCAAATCCAAATGACGGCGCCTGTCGCGCCCGATACGGGGACGGTCGTATCCTCGCCTTCGGTGCGCATGAACATTTGCCTCGCAATCGCGAAATAGAAGTAATACGAAATGACGCTGCTCGCGGCCATGATGGCTACCAGCCAATACGCGCCGGATTGGGCCGCGCCGAATAGAATGAACAGCTTGCCGAAAAATCCGCCGGTCGGCGGCAGCCCCGCCAGCGAGAGGAGCAGCACCAGCATCGCGGTCGCGGTCCACGGCGCCCGGTGATACAAGCCGGCGAAACTGCCGAACGTTTCATCGTCCGTCGCCTGCGTCACGGCCGCCACGATGGCAAAGGCGCCGATCGTCATGAGCGCGTACACGAGCAAGTAAAAGATCAGTTCGCCGAAATTCGAAGCGTGCATGCCTTTCAGCGATAATCCGATCGGCACGAGCAGGTAGCCGGCATTCGCGACACCGGATAACGCGAGCAGCCGTTTCAGCTGCCGCTG
Source organism: Paenibacillus xanthanilyticus (assembly GCF_042682185.1). Classification (NCBI taxonomy): domain Bacteria; kingdom Bacillati; phylum Bacillota; class Bacilli; order Caryophanales; family Paenibacillaceae; genus Paenibacillus; species Paenibacillus xanthanilyticus. Next base: position 2,405,968 of record NZ_JBHUHA010000002.1, read on the forward strand.
TCGAAGCGCCGTCAACGTCCCGATCAGCATCGAGGCCGCGGCCAGTACGAGCAGCAGCAGGAACGTATCCGCCGCGACGTCGTCGTCCGGGGAATCCGCAAAAAAGACGATATTGTACACGATGCGGAAGACGACCGCGAGCGCCGCCCCTTTGGACACCACGGCCAAGAAAGCCGCGACCGGCGACGATGCCCCTTCCACAACATCCGGCGCCCAGGCGTGGAACGGCGCGGCCGCGATTTTGATGCCGAACCCGGCAACGAGCATGAACAAGCCAACGCCCAGCAGCGGCGACAGGCCCGCGATGCCCTGCGTCTGGAAGACGCCCGCGATCGCGCCGATGTTCGTCGACCCGCCCACGCCGTACAAATACGACATGCCGAACAATATGAACGCGGACGACAACCCGCCGGTCACGACGTATTTGAACGCGGCCTCCGCCGACTTCGTCCCCAGCTTGCGCATGCCGACGAGCACGTAGGTCGTGACGCTGAGCAGCTCCAAGCCGACATACAGCGTGATGAGATCGCCCGAGGACACCATGATCATCGCGCCGACGACGGCCGGCAGCACCAAGTAGTAATATTCGCCCCGGTTGGGCGTCTCCTCCCGCTTCATCGCCCCCATGCTCAGGAGAACGACGAGCGCGGCGGCGAGCAGGAAGAGGAGCTTGAGCGTACTGGCAAAATGGTCGATCCGGTAGCTGTCCGCCAGCACTCGAATCACGCCGCTGCCGCTGGTCCCCTCTGCCCGCGTATCCGCCATCTCCAGCATCCGCCACACGACCAGCCCGCCGGATCCGAGCAGTCCAGCCAGCGTAAGCCAGCCCAACTTGTTCCTGCCGAACGCGCTCGGAAGGATGAGGTCGATTAGAATAAGCAGCAGCGCCACGACGATCAGCAGACCTTCCGGCGCCAAATAGAACGCATCGCTCCACGTGAAGGCGCCGGCCGTCACCGTTGTCTCTTGATTCGCGATCACGACGCCTCACCTCCCGGCAGCAATTGAATGAGCGCGTCGAAGCCATGCGCCATCGGATCGGTCAGAATGGCCGGATAGACGCCGACGAGCACGATCAGCGCCAGGAGCACGATCATCGGCACCGCTTCGATCCATCTGGCATCACGCAGCGCCGTGAACTTCTCCGGAAGCGGACCGTACGTAATGGCCAGCACCGCGCGCAGCACATAGACCGCCGCGAGGACGACGCCCAGCACCGCGATGGCCACGATAATCGGCTGCGTGTCGAACAGACCGAGCAGCGACAGAAATTCGCCAATGAAACCGGATAACCCCGGCAAACCGAGGGACGCCATGCCCGCCGCGAGCAGGACGCCGCTCATGAACGGCATGCTGCGGGCCAAGCCGCCGAGCTGCGCAAGCTCCGTCGTGTCCGTCCGCTCTTGCAGGCTGCCGACGATCAAGAAGAGCAGCGCGGAGATGAGGCCGTGCGATACCATCTGCACGACGGCGCCCTCCAGCCCGATCTCGTTCAAGGACGCCATGCCGAGCAGCACGATACCCATATGGCTAATCGAAGAGTAGGCCAGCACGAGCTTCAGATCCTTCTCCGCGATGGCCAGTATCGCGCCGTACAGGACGTTGACCGCGCCTAGCACCGCGATCGCGACCGCCGCCTCGCTCGCCTGCCCCGGGAACAGGAAGAGACCGAAGCGCAGCAGGCCGTAGGCCCCCATTTTGAGCAGCACGCCCGAATGAATCATGACGACCGAAGGCGGCGCCTCCGCATGCACGCGCAGCATCCACGTGTGGAAAGGCGCGATCGGCAGCTTGATCCCGAAGGCGACGAGCAGGAGGAGGAAAATCGTCCAGCGCATCGCCTCGGACAGATAGAACGGATTGAGCACCGTCGTCATCGCGGTATCGCCGCCGGCGGCCGGCGCCTGATTGATGAACGAATCCGGGTTCACGAAGCTCTCCTGCAGCACCGCGTAGCTTCCGCTATATTCGAGCCGGAAGCCTCCCCCGCTCCCCGTCTCCACCTGATGGAAGCCCGCCGTGACCGTCAGCAGTAGGAACGCGACCAGCATGATCGCCGATCCCAGACCGTTATAGATCAAGAACCGGCTGGCCGCCTTCTCCCGCCCGAAGAACCCCCAGATGCCGATGAGGAAGAACATCGGAACGAGCGTCAGCTCGAAGAAGATGAAGAATAAGAACAAATCCCGCGCCATAAACACGCCCAGCATCCCGATTTCGAGCAGCAAAAACCAAAAGTAGAACGCCTTCCACCGTTTCTTGATATGCACCGAGGCCAACGCCGCCATCGCGCTCACGATCGTCGTCAGCAGCACGAGCGGCAAGGATACGCCATCGATGTCCATTTGGTAGGCCAGCTTGAACGAATACGACGCCACATCGCCCACGGCTTCCTTATTGAGCGAGACATCTACCCAGGTGACCGACTCGCCGTACCCGGACATGCCTTCGGACGAGCGGATGCTCGCATCCGCATAGAGCCATAAGGAGAGCGCGAGCGGAACGAGGGTTGCGGCGATCGCCGTTATTTTCAGCCAACGGCTTCGCTGCTTGGGCAGCACGAGAAGAAGGAGCAGCCCAAGCAGCGGCGAGAAGGTGATCATCGATAGAATCGGCAGTTCCTCCAACACTACCACCACCCCCTTCCGGCAATCGATACGAGCAAGACCAGGAGACCGAACAGCGTAATCAAGCCATACGTTTGCACTTGGCCGTTATGCAGGCGCGTACCGCCGCGTCCGAGGAGCAGCGCGGCCCCGCCGACGAGACGGACCGCGCCGCCGACGATATACTCGTCGATCGCCGCGAATAGGCGCCCGATTCCGCGCACGCCTTGGACGAATACCGCGTTGTAAAGCCGATCCACATCGTAGCCTTCGCCGAGCAGCCGCACGAGTCTGGGCACGCGAGCGGTGAACGTCTCCCGGTTGATCGTGCCCTTCGCATACGTCAACCAGCCGATATAAATCCCCAGCACGCCGACCGCGGCCGAAGCCACCATGACGAGCCCGCCGCCCGTATGCGTCGTCTCCGTACCGCCGGAGAGCCAGTGCCCGAGCGTATTGTTCCATGGCGTCTCGATCAGCCCGGCCATTACCGCGGGTACCGAGAGTACCGCTAGCGGCAGCGTCATCGTCCACGGCGACTCCTTCACCTTGCCGGAGCTGCCCCGCGCCTTGCCGGTGAAGACGGAGAAGAAGAGGCGGGACATATAGAACGCGGTCAGGAAAGCGGCCGCGAGCCCCAGCGCGAACAACACCGGCTTCTCCTGAAGCGCCGTATGTAGAATCGCATCCTTGGACCAGAAGCCCGAGAACGGCGGAATGCCCGATAGCGCCAGCGCCCCGATGCCGAACGTAATCGACGTCACCCGCATCCGCCGCCAGATCCCGCCCATCTGCCGAATATCCTGCGTATGGACGGCGTGAATGACGCTGCCGGCCCCGAGGAACAGCAGCGCTTTGAAGAACGCGTGGGTCACGAGATGGAATATGCCGCCGGTCAGCGAGCCGAGCCCGAGCGCCATCATCATATAGCCAAGCTGGCTCACCGTCGAATACGCGAGAATACGCTTCATATCCTGCTGCGCCACCGCGATCGTCGCCGCGAAGATCGCCGTGAATCCGCCTATGTATGCCACCGTGTCCATTGCCGCCTGGGATGCTTCGAAAATATCGAACGTCCGCGCGACCAGAAAGACGCCCGCCGCGACCATCGTCGCCGCATGGATAAGCGCGCTGATCGGCGTCGGTCCTTCCATCGCGTCCGGCAGCCAGACATGCAGCGGGAACTGGCCTGACTTGCCCACCGCGCCGATGAAGATGAGCAGCGCGATGAGCGTCGTCATCCCGGCTTCGATGGCGCCGCCTTGACTTTGGAACACGTTCTGGATGCTCGCGAAGTCGAGCGAATGGCTTGGCATTTGCCAGTACAGCAGGATGATGCCGAGCAGCAGCCCCGCATCGCCGATCCGCGTCACGATGAACGCTTTTTTGGCTGCGGCCCGCGCAGCCGGCTTCGTGAACCAGAACCCGACGAGCAGGAAGGAGCATACGCCGACCAGCTCCCAGAATACATAGAGTCCCAGCAAATTATCGGCCAGCACCAGCCCCAGCATCGAGAACGTGAAAAGCGCGACATAGCCGAAGAAGACCGTCGCCCGCTCGTCTTCTTTCATGTACCCCGCCGAATACAGATTGACGAGCACGCTCACGGCGGTGACGACCAGCAGCATGAGCGACGTCAGGTTCGTAATTTCGAAGCCCAGCGTCAGCTGCAGCGATCCGGCGGATAGCCAGCGGAAGCCGTCGCTGTAATCTTGCACGTCGCGCCCCAGCCGCTCGGTCCAGATAAGCAGCGATAGCACGAAAGCGCCCAAGGCGGCCAGCGTCCCGATCCATGCGGCCAGCGTCCGGTAGCCGCGCCCCATCGCCGTCAGGATGAGGAAGGCCGCAAGCGGGAATAACGGCACGAGCCAGCCCAGCTGCGTAAAAATCGTATCCATGGCTCCTACCCCCTCATTTCGTCATAGTCGTCCACGTTCACCGTGCCGCGCGCCCGATATAGCGCGATCAGAATCGCGATCCCTACCGCCGCTTCCGCCGCGCCGACCGCGATCGAGAAGAGCGCGAACATATGGCCGGAGAGCGACGGGACGACGCCGTATTTGGAGAAGGCGACGAGATTCACGTTCGCCGCGTTCAGCATCAGTTCGATCGACAGCAGCACCACGACGGCGTTGCGTTTGGCCAGCACGCCATATAGCCCGACGCAGAACAGGATGGCCGCTAGGGTCAGATATGAAGCGAGCATGCGCATGCCTCCTTTGGAAGCATCGTGGTACGCGGTTGACACGCCATCCCCGAGAACCCTATCGCTTTCCGCCCGGCAGGCAAGCGGCGGCCTAACGGCGAACGCAACGAGGCCGCTTCCATTCTCGCGCAAACTTCCATCGCTACTCCGCCTCCTTCTTGGCCAGCACGATCGACCCGATAAAGGCCACGGTGAGCAGCACCGATACCAGCTCGAACGGAATGACGTAATTCGTGAACAGCAGCTTGCCAATCTCCAGCGCGTTGTCTTCGCCGGCATCGAACGGCTGCGCCGGCGGCAGCTCCGACGTACGAATCGCGAAGAACAGCAGTCCAAACAGCGCGAGCGCGCCCACGGCCGCCAACCCTTCTTGCCATGCACGCGTCGCCGCCTGCGCCGGTTCCTCCTGATGCTTCGTCATCATAATGCCGAAGATCATCAGGATCGCCACCGCCCCGGCATAAATCAGCACTTGGACGAAGGCGAGAAATTCGGCTTCCAGCAGGATGAACAGCCCCGCCACGCCAATGAAAGCCGCCAGCAGCGAAAGCACCATGTGCACCACTTTCGTCAGGCTGATCATGAACACCGAGCCGGAGATGATCATAACGGCGAACACGAAGAACGCGACGAACTCTCCCGTCAGCTCTACGTTACCCATGGCTCACTTCGCGCCCCCTTTACCCGGCTGCGGCGCCCCGATGTTGTTGTTGTCCTGGCGCACATTCTGGTTGTTGTCCGTCAGCCACTGGCGGTCTTTGAACAGATCGTCCCGGCTGTAAGCGGCCAGTTCGAAGTTATTCGTCATGACGATCGCTTCGGTCGGACATACCTCGGTGCACAGATCGCACAGGATGCAGATTTCAAAATTAATATCGAACGTGTCGATGACCTTGCCCTTCTTCTCCGGGTCCGGGTTCGGCTTGCCCGTCAGCGTGATGCAGTCGGTCGGACAGACGCGCGCGCATTGATTGCAGACGATGCACAGCTCCGGTATAAAATGCTGAATGCCGCGGAACCGATCCGGCATCACCAGCGGCTCGTCGGGATACGCGATGGTCACCTTCGGCTTCGTCATCGCTTTGAACGTGACGCCTAATCCTTTCAACAGGCCTTTCATGGGCGTGCCCCCTTCTTGTCGGCTTCGGTTGGTTGGCGTTATTTGACGAAGAGCTCGAGATATACCGCTGTCACGAACACGTTCAAAATCGCCAGCGGCAGCAGCACCTTCCACCCGAGTCCCATCAGCTGGTCGACGCGGATGCGCGGCATCGTGCCCCGGAGCCAAATGAGGAAAAAGACGACCAGGGCGAACTTGAGCAGGAACCAAACGATGCCCGGCACGAAATCAAGAAACGCCAGCGGCGCCTGCCAGCCCCCGAGGAACAGCACGGTCGTGAGCGCCGCGATCGCGTACATGTACACATACTCCGTCAGCATGAAGAACGCGAAGCGAAAGCCGCTGTATTCGACGTGATACCCCGCCACCAGCTCGGACTCCGCCTCCGGCAGATCGAACGGCGTCCGGTTCAGCTCCGAGACGGCCGCGATGACGAAGACGACAAAGCCGATGATTTGCGGGAGGAAGTTCCACTGCCAGAACCAATCCCCCTGCTGCTCCGCGATGCCGCGCAGGTTCATCGTGCCTGACATCATAATGACGCCCACCACCGAAATGACGAGCGGCACCTCATAGCTGATCATTTGCGCCGCCGACCGCATGCCGCCGAGCAGCGCGTATTTGTTGTTCGACGCCCATCCGCCGAGCACGATGGCGATCGTCGTGATGCCGGACAGCGCCACGTAGTAGAGCAGCCCGACGTTGATGTCCGCGAAATACAGGTTTTGCGTATACGGAATGACCGCCAGTACGCCGAAGGCCGGCACATACGCCAGCGCCGGCGCCAGCATGAACAGCACCCGGTCGGCCTTGCGCGGGATCGTGTCCTCCTTAATCAGCAGCTTCAAAATATCCGCCACCGTCTGCAGCAGGCCGAGCGGACCGACCCGGTTCGGACCAATCCGCAGCTGCATCCAGCCGAGGATTTTGCGCTCGAAATAGATCGCATACGTCACGAAGCCGAGCACCAGCGCGAGGAGCACGACGCCCCATAGCAGAAAAACGAACGCATTGCCCCACGTCAGCGTCTCGTCCAGCATGCCGCCCATCAGCAATCGACCTCCCCGACGACGATATCGATCCCGCCCAAAATGGTAATGAGGTTCGTCATCGTTTCGCCGACGAGCAGCTTCGGCAGGATTTGCAAATTGACGAACGACGGGCGGCGGAACTTGAGCCGGTATGGCTCCTGCTTGCCTTTGGACACGATATGGCAGCCGATCTCGCCCCGCGGCGATTCGATGCCAACGTATACCTCGCCGGCCGGCGGCCGAATAACGCGCGGCACCTTGCCCATCGTCTCCCCCCCGGAAGGAAACTGCTCCAGCGCCTGCTTCAGGATGCGCAGCGACTGGCGAATTTCCTCCAGCCGGATGAGGTAGCGATCGTGGCAGTCGCCATTGCGGCCGACCGGAACATCGAATTCGAAGCGGTCGTAGAGACTGTACGGCTTCGCTTTGCGCAGATCCCAATCGACCCCCGTACAGCGCAGATTGGCGCCGGAGAGGCCGTAATCGATTGCGGTCTCCGCATCATAACGCCCTACGCCGCGAATGCGCGCGAGGAAGATTTCGTTGCCGCTGACCAAATGGTCGTATTCGACGAGCTTCTTTTCCATGTAAGGGAGGAAATCTCGGACCTTATCGAGCCACGCATCCGTCGCGTCCCACTTGACGCCGCCGACCCGCATGTAGTTATAAGTAAGCCGCGCGCCGCACAGCTCGTTGAACAGGTTGACGATCGTCTCCCGATCGCGAAATGCGTACAGAAACGGGCTCATTGCTCCGATATCGAGCAGGTATGTCCCCCACCAGACGAGATGGCTCGCGACGCGCTGCAGCTCCATCACGATCAGCCGCAGAAACTCGGCCCGCTCCGGCACTTCCAGCCCCATCATCGTCTCCACCGCATGGCAGAGCACATAGTTGTTCGTCATCGCGGAGACGTAATCCATCCGGTCCGTATACGGGATGATTTGCGTATAGGTGAGTTCCTCCGCCAGCTTCTCCGTTCCCCGGTGCAAATACCCCATGACCGGCGTCGCTTCGGTAATGACCTCGCCGTCCAGCTTGACGATGATCCGGAACACCCCATGCGTGCTCGGATGCTGGGGGCCGACATTGAGCAGCAGTTCTTCCGTACGTATCACGGCTTGTCACACCTCCGGATCAAGTGGCGCATAGTCTTTGCGGAGCGGATGCCCTTCCCAGTCGTCCGGCATCATGATGCGGCGAAGATCCGGATGTCCGGTAAAATGAATGCCGAGCAGGTCGTAGATCTCCCGCTCGTTCCAGTTGGCGGTCGCCCATACCGGCGTGACCGATGGAAGCTGCGGCTGCTCGCGGTCGGCTTTGACCTTGAGCGCCGCTTCGCGTCCGGTCGCGAGCGCGACGAGATGGTAGACGACCTCGAGGTGTGTTTCGTAATCCACCCCCGATACGTTGCGTAAGTAGGTGAAGCGCGTCTGCGGGGAGGATTTTAAGGCGTTCGCAGTAGCGATAAGATGATCGGCTTGAACGATGATGGTGGGCAGGTCGCCGTTCAGTTCGTTGAGCGCCGCGGACTCGATGGCGTCTGGACCGGCGGCTTCCCGGATGAACGCAACTAGCTCGTCGAGCTCGGGCTGCCTTGGCGATGGTGCGGCTGGCGGCTGTTCGTCGCCGTCGGCAGCGGCTGGTGGCGTGCCGCCTTCGGCGGCTTTGGCGGCGGCGCGGGCCGCGCGGGCTTCCGCCGCGGCTGCGAGCTTTGCTTCGCGCTCGGAGTCGGCCGGCGCTGCGGCGCTGTCGCTCGAATCGTTACTCCGCTTCGGCCCCATGTCCGTAACAGGCGCAGTGCCATCCTTCACGCCTTCCAACTTCTCCTCGTCGCTCATCGGTTCGTCACCCGCTTTCCAGTCTTGGCTTCATAGCGGATTTTCTCCTGCAGCTTATTAATGCCATAGATAAGCGCCGCCGGATTCGGCGGGCAACCAGGTATGTACACATCAACCGGCACAATCTGATCGACGCCTTTCATCACCGCATACGACTTCACGTAAGGACCGCCAGCCGTCGCGCAGGAGCCCATCGCGATGACCCATTTTGGTTCCGGCATTTGGTCGTATAATCGCCGCAGCAGCGGGCCCATCTTCTTCGTCACCGTCCCCGCGACAATCATGACATCGGACTGCCTTGGCGAGGTGCGGAACATGACGCCGAACCGATCCAGGTCGTAGTGCGACGCACCCGTGCCCATCATCTCGATCGCGCAGCAAGCAAGCCCAAACGTGAGCGGCCATAGCGAATTGCTGCGCGCCCAAGCCTTCAATTGCTCCAGCGTACCCACGAACACGTTACGCTCCAGCTCCCGGCGCTCCTCCGGGGAAATCGACGCTAGATCGAATTCCATTTCAGCACCTTCTTTCTCCAGGCATACAGCAGACCAACCAGCAGCAATCCCGCGAAGATCGCCATCTCCACCAGCACAAAAAGGCCCAACTGCTTATACGCAACGGCCCACGGATACAAGAAAACGGTTTCCACATCAAACACGACAAACATAAGCGCAAACAAATAGTAGCGCACATTAAAACGGACTTGCCCTTCCCCGACCGGCTCATTGCCGCTTTCGTACGTTGTCTCTTTCTCGTTGGTCGGCTTATGCGGACGCAAGATCCGCCCGGCGGTCAGCGCGACAACGGGAAGCAGGATGCCCAGCAGAATGAAGATCGTCACAATCACGTAATTGTTGATGTACTTCTCCACGCTATCGCCTCCGTAGGAGTGTCGTCGGACAACATGTAAACCTTTGCTTCAAGCAAGTTCGGAACGTATTCCGCACAGCCTCATAAACTGGTAAGTTGTGCCATTATTATAACAAAGGCTGGTTACGACGTCTATGCGCTGCCATGGGCTTCGAGTTGACGTGGATCTAGATTACAAGCATATGCAATTCGATTTTATTTCAGACGACCTCTTGATTGAAGGGGATCGATTGTCCCTTAGCCGGCTCAGAATAACCCTTCGACCGTCAACTGGGGATGCGGGAACAGAAATATTACGCGTTGACCCGGTAGACATATTGCGCGGACTTGTGTATACCTTCGAAATATCGTTTCGAACCTTATGTTTTCACGTCCAGTTCAGTTTTCAAATATCGGACCCGGTAACCGTTTCATTAGCATGGTCGCAGGAGGATGTTCAATTCGATTTGGGGTGCATGCATCTAATAATCAAGTGTAAGCTGATGAGAGCCTCACGCTAGTTGAAGAATTGCTCGTCAAATCTCTTTTACGGATGCTCGACCTCTAATGTAACAGATAACGGAAACAACAACAGATTTCTTGGACGAGATGGTAACGCAGTTCGATCTAACCAGATACATGTTGAGGGATGGAACGCACCTACGCTCACAAGTGGATGGGTGATCAACGCACCAAGTAAAACGGTTGCTAGTTACCGAAAAAGATACTGCTAGAGGTAACTGAGGGGGCTTATATAGACCTCATAACGGATAGAATTTGCGGTTGCCAGCGGATCGACATCTACAACTGCAGAATTGTTGTTATGTCGACTAGTGAAGTCTTTGCAGAAGGTGGTGCAGGCGAGTTATCGATAAGTGAAGTGTCATACTACACGGATTAATTTATTAATTTACAGTTGCAACTTACTTCCTATAAAATAACAAGAAACGACAAAAAGGATGTTTTATATAATGGGAAGTAGGTATCACCAGTTAGACTCTATAAGAGGAATTGCGGCACTTACAGTATTACTTGGACATTTCGCTTCTTCGATATTGATTTTCTGCACCTGTACAAACACGACGGGTAATGAAGATCATGTGATTTTAAACCTTTTTAAATACACACCATTGAGTTTTTTTGGTGCTGGGCACGAGGCTGTTATCCTATTTTTCTTGTTGAGCGGATTCGTCCTTTCCCTTCCATTCTTTAAACAGACTAACACAGGATACGGTCAGTACCTCATTAGGAGAATATGTCGGATATACATTCCTTTTGCTATAGCTCTTTTGTTTGCGGTTGTAATGTATTTCATCTCATCTCCTAGTGTAATAACTCATATGAGCAGTTGGTTTAATGGACAGTGGGATATGCCGATTGATGTCAAAGACGTTTTAGCAGCATTGGGATTCATTGGTGTGTTCGATACAGACAAAATCAATCCACCGATTTGGTCCCTTGTTCATGAAATGCGCATATCTATAATTTTTCCTTTTCTAATGTTTGTCTTAGTACGCTGGAGAACACTGTTCAGTGTAGCGCTAGCTTGTGCCCTATCGGTGTTGGGAATCGCTGCTACATCGGTATTGAATCCAAGCAGCCTAGTTAATATGTATATAACGATTCATTATGCTGCTATTTTTATGGTTGGCGCATTACTGGCAAAGCATATGAGTGAGATATCTAGATTTATTAGGGGAAAATCGCGAATTGTAAAAGTGATCATGCTCCTGATCGGATTCCTACTGTACAATTTCAAGACTGTTTTGCCTAACTGGTCCCTAATTCACAATTATTTATTTAACGAGTGGGCAATAACAATTGGTGGATCCATTTATATCAGCATAGCATTTGGGTCAATAACTTTAGAAAGAGTCCTTTTACTGTCGCCAATACAATTCCTCGGTAAGATATCTTATAGCTTGTATCTGTACCATATGGTTGTTTTATTGTCACTGACGCATCTACTGCATGGTTGGATGAATATTGAAATAATTTTAGTTATTTCCTTTGTTGTCTCTTTAATTGTCTCGACTGTCATGTATTACCTGGTGGAAAAGCCGTCCATGAATTTTGGAAAATACCTAACTGGTAAAGAGAGATCCACAAAGAATCAGAGGACTACTGCGGCTTAATGTTCATTTAAGACCTTGGTTAACAACCAGGTCTTTTTTTTCTATTGTGCCGTGGGCAATACGTCCACTACAGCGGCTTAGACGTGGCAAACGAATGGACCGTGGTTGGCCGTTCGAACAGCGGATCAAACTTCACGCTGATGCCGGTCACCGGGGACTTCGGAGCGACCAGTGACTAGTCTATCGTCAATCTAGGCCGCGTGATATACTTCATCCTGCCATTATGTATGAACAAAAAAACTCCTCGCTCCCGAAAGAGCGAGAAGTTTTTAACTTTTTATAGCATACCCGCCATAATTTCTCTGCCTTTTTCCACTTGCGCATTGAAGGTTTGACGATAATCAGCTAGGATGGCCGTGCTATATCCATTGGCAGTGAGCTGAGCTTCCGTTTCAGTCAGAACCTGGTTGAAGGAAGAGGTGCACGAATCTAATTGCGCGTAACCTTTGTTCTTCAGCGATTCTTTCGTCTTCGCATCCTCCGTGCTGATGTACTGAATGCCGATATCCATAAGCGCAGCCTGGCAGCTATTCTGCAAGTTAGTCAGACGAGCTTGGGCATTGGAGGTAATCGATTCATAGCTTGGCTTGGAAGCCGTACCGCCACCTGTTGAACCGCTAGTACCGCCCGACGTTTGTCCGTTGTTGTTAGCTTGTCCGCCATCTGTTGAACCCGAAATACCGTTACCGCCTGTCGAAGTGCCTGCATTCGGATTAAAGCCTTTCGATCTCGCCGAAATTTGTTGAGCTTTGGCATCCCAATAGATCGTGGAACCAGCAGATTCGGACATAAAGCGAAGCGGAACATAGATCGTCCCATTCAGGGCATAGGCGCCTTGACCTTTAGGAAGAGCCTTGGTTGCGCCATCGAATACAAACTTCGCGGCTACCGGCTTGACTTGCACCGTGGATCCACCCTTATTTAGGCCAGTTCCCATCGCATTCATCAAGAACTCATTCAACGCAATGGTTTCGGACTTTGTGGGATCCTTGACCGTCACGCGGTTGCTGGAGGAATCCCACTGCACGCTTTTCTTCAGCGCGTAAGAAACGAAACGCATTGGAACGTATGTAGTCCCATTCAAGGCGAAGATATGCTGACCTTCTGGTAATTGAAGCACTTTACCGTCGAAAACAAGTTGGTATGCGCCTGTTGTTACTTTGGGTTGCGTTGTTGTTGGAGCTGCTGCAACCATAGTTTGTAGGGTTAAAATGGCTGAAAAAGTAACACCTAAGGCAATAAGTAGCTTACTGTTTTTTAATAAACGCATATTTCCGCTCCTCTTAATTATGATTGTATCTCTGATTTACAATTGAACAACTTTTTAAGGGCTACACAAATTTTTGACCGCCTCGAACAATATTTCCTCCCACTCCATTGCTACCCTAACAATGTCCTCTTCCATAACTTCTTTCCCGGTCTGAATCTCAATTAATTCTAAATCGGTTATTGCCTTAATAGCATGTCTTGTCTCAGCGGGAACTTGAATCATAGAACCAACATTTACCTGTCCGATTTCCCCATCGATTATGAACTCACCAACACCGCCGATCACCATCCATACTTCAGCGCGCTTGCAATGGAAGTGATAACTGATGTTCTTCCCTTTCTTAATACAAATTCGTTTGGTCACGACCTCCTGGCCATCTGGCGTTGTCGTATAATCTAAAACCTTATACCAACCCCAATGCTTCTCTTGATAGATCGGAGGTTGATCAAAACCGGAGATTTCCTTGACTCGAGGGCTGGCTGCCTTATCACTGACCAATATGCCATTAGGACTTGCGGCGACAACAACATCTGACAACCCTAGAACCGCAATCGGTATATCCAACTCGTTGATGACATGAGTGTTCAAAGAGTCGTCGCTGATTGCCCCTTTGCCGAGAAGAGTGGAACCCATCTCTTCCGTCAATGTGTTCCAGGTTCCAAGATCTTTCCAGAACCCTTCGTACGGGATGACGATAGCGTTCTCTGTTTTCTCAACAACCTCGTAATCAAAACTGATTTTGGGTAGTTGGCTGTATTGGTTCACCAATGACTCGTAATCTGTAGCCAGGCCTTTTTCTTTAAGCAGCATAATCACTTTTCTCAACTGAAAAGCAAATATACCACAGTTCCAAAGAGCACCTTCCTTTATTAATTCTTTGGCATGGCCTTGACTTGGTTTCTCTTGAAATCTCTTAATTTTATAGTAATCTTCATTGAGAGATGGATCTTCCGGTACAATATAGCCATACTTCTCGGAGGGAATGACTGGCTTTACTCCCATCAATGCTAACTCTGCATCCGTAGACAGGAGTATTCCCTCCAATGATTTTATCTTTTCAAAGAAAGAATCGTGAACATAAGCATCGACAGGCAATACAGCGATCACTTCATCTAGGTTGACTTGTTGGACCGAGAATAAATAAGAAGCTGCTAGCGCAATTGCCGGAAAAGTATCCCTTCTCTCCGGTTCTAAAACCAAAGGTATCTCCTGCCCTAATTGATCTTTCAGCATACTAGACTGGGCTTTGCTAGTTGATACAACGGATGAGTTAGACAATCCGACAGCTTGCAACTGTCCCCAGATCCGCTCAACCATTGACTGCTTTATTCCATCTTCACGCTCCAAGACTTTAAGAAATTGCTTTGATCTAGCATCACTAGAGATCGGCCATAATCGCTTACCCGAACCTCCAGATAAAAGTACGAGCCTCATTCTCACACGTCCTTATATTCAGTTCAAGATTTTTAAATACAACATGCCTAAATATTCTTTTAGTGCTATATAGGATAGGTTACTGGTAGGTGAAAATTTGTTAACATGTAAACTATTCTTACGACTAGTTAAATAATCTGTTGGTATTGGAAGCACACTTACCCCAATTTCGGTAAAATTCATAATTGCACGAGGCATATGATATGCAGAAGTAACCAAAATAGGTTGTTTAAATTTGTGGTTTTTCAACAGTTGTCCTGTAAATTCCGCATTTTCGGTTGTCGATAAACTTTGAGCCTCCAAAATTATTTTATCTCCCGGAACCCCAAGACTCATTAACAAACGCTTATCTACAATAGCCTCATTCCCAACATCCTGGTAAAGTTGCCCGCTTGATAATATGACAGGTAGTTGCGTTTTCATATAAACTCGCGCTGTTGTTAGAATTCGATTTGCGGTAGAAGGCATAGGATGGCCCACGCCATCAATATCCCGAGTATCTAGGGTGACGCCACCTCCAAGTAATATAATTACATCCCCCTTGATATTAGTTGGTGTAACATATCGATGCTCCAGTGGCTTTATTAATAGTTCTCCTGCAAGAGGAGTCAATGAGATATAAAGGAGTAAGGTAACAATTGATAAATAGATTGAAAATCTCATGTTCCTTTTGTACAGCCAGAAACAAAAAAAGAAGAGAATTAAAATAAACAGGCCTGGTGGCAATAAAAAACCATATAGGAGCTTTATTGCAAATAACAAAAGATATCCCCCTAGAAAATGCTACATTTCAAGATTCTTTGCGTTTTTAACAACGAATACATACTGCCAGATGCTATGGAGTATGTACGCAATCAAATATGCAGTAGTTAGACCAACTGCACCATAATCATTTTGGACGACCAATACGTAAGAAGATCCTAACAAGGCAATTGCCCACGCTAAATTAAATGCAAACCCCATCCACATTCTACCTTGACTTGCAATCGACTTTCCGATAACTTCGTTTAACACCATAATTACGGACGTCGCCAACGTAACCATAAACACGGAACCTCTAGATGAAAACTCTGCACCATACCCCGACATGATCTTCTCAGAGAAGATCAATAAAGGAACGGTCGTTAATGCAGCAATCAGAAAATTTGAGATTATGCTTATATTAAACATGTACTTGTATTCTCTCATATTTTTCCCACCAAACAAACTGGACAGTACAGGTAAGAGTACAATCGCAATATTCTGAGGAATAAATAAGATAAAGGCCCTCCATTGGCTTGCTGCACTATAAATCGCCATTTCCAAGTAACCATTATCAGCTTTCGCAAGCATAGTATCACATAGCCATACAACAGGCATTGAGATGAATCCGCTTAATGCTGTAGGAATGATAAACTTATTGATAATCTCCCACTCTGCTATTAAGCCGCTTACTTTAAACGTCAATACAAGCTCATACTCTTTGCACTTTTTCTTAATTGATATCAGATTCAAGAAATATTGACCAAGACACATGACGCTATAACCAATTAAGACGCCAGTTAATTCGAAATGGTAACATAACATAATAATTAATGGAAATCCGATCAACGAGGAACATAGATTATTAATTGCAATTAATTTGAAAGCTTCCAACCCGGCAAGGGTTCCAATTTGGGCAGTGTTCATCGTCAAGAAAAACATATAGACAGAAGCGATACGCAATAAATCTACAAGGGAAGAGTCCTTATAAATTGTTTCAGCAATAATTGGGGATAACAGAAAGAACATGGCACTCATAAAGCCGCTAGTCGCCACAATAACGATTTCACACAATACGACAATATTCGCTGCCTTCAATTTGTCTGCTAGTTTGTATTCTGCTATATACTTCGTAGCTGCGGAAGCAAGCCCAATACCACCAATAGTGGAGAAGAGACCTACAGTACTTAAAACGATGCCTAGCTTTCCATATCCCTCTGCCATTAGAATTCCCGTAAGAAAATAAGTGGAGACTAAAGCTAGAACCTTACCGATCCCTACACCAGCGATTAACCAGAAAGCCGAAACCGCGACGTTATAAATTCTGCTTCCCTTCAATTTGACAGCTTTGATATTAAAAAAAATTCGAAACACCCCACAGATGCTACCATCAGTTACTTTGAATAAGACCTTATTTCAATGCCGAATTCTCAACGAACTCCGCAAATTCCTGCCCTAATCTAGACCATTTATATCGCTCCAGTTTCTTATCCATTGCTCTACGTTCTGCAGCTTCCTTGTAACTAGTATAGTTGCTCAAAATTTTACTCAATGCTTGCAGAATACTATTCTCATCATTCTCGCAACACTCGACGCCGCCGAATTTTTTGAGTAGTTCAAAGGTTGGATCGTTTTGTTCCTGACGTATATATAGAATCGGTTTCTTGCTTCCTAAATAAATATAGGTTTTGCCAGGCACCTGCATGATTCCCTTGTTTCCGATATGAAGCAGAATATCTGTGTCAGCAATGATATCAAGTGATTTTTTATAGCTGACTCTTCCCGTAAATATAATCTTTTTATTGCCGAGCTTCTCTGCCTCATCTTTATATTTATCACTAAAAGTACCCACCATTTCTAACTGTAAACCTTCTGGAGATTGACTTCTTCCTATTGCTCGTATTGCATTAGATAAATTTCTAGAGGAGGCGTAAGCCACACCGGTATAGGTTATTTTTTTATCTTTTTTTTCTCGCAGAAGCATATCTTCAATTATATATTCAAAGCCGCAAGGCACTATCTTTATAGAATCTTTTGTAAAGCTCGTATTTTTTTGATAGACCTCACCTGTTGTTTCGGTCGTAAACACAAGCCCATCGCAATTACGCAGCAGTTTCTGCTCGATTTTATAATTTGTTTTCTTAATATTCCCGTAAAGATCGAATCCCCACGGATCTCCATATTCAGCAATCCAAACGATATTATGATTTTTCTTGACCCAGCTCCCGACAATATGGGCGGTATAGCTACCAGACGATGTAATAACCGCATCATATTTTTTACTTTTAAGAAGCTGCTTCACCTTTCTTATTGCTTGGTGTTCCCATAGCATTTGTATATCAGGTATCAAAATAATATTAGAAGCAACATTGAATACCTTCAATAATGGTTTAAAAATCGCGCTTTTCATTAGGAATCGCTGCAGCCCCACAAAAAACGGAACTTTGGTTCTTACGATATTAAGCTCAGAGGGAAGCATATTCAACAACGAACTATCTCCCCAAGGGTGGTCTGCCGAAACAATGGTCACATCATGGCCTCTACTGTACAGCGACTGCAGCAAAAAAGCATTCCTAATGGTTTGCATATCCGTATATGGCGGAATAGATGTACTAATGAACAATACTTTCATATTTCCCTCCGAATTCTTGGTCCTAAATTACATCCTATCAAAAAGCAGCATCAGATCGCTTTTTATATTTTCATCGCTGTACTCTTTTTTCAATGCATTCATGTTATGGAGAAAAGAAGAATATGGAGTTGAATTAATCCCTTCTCTCAAGAAAAGATCGAGATCCTTAATGGATCGATACATATAACCGATTTTTCCGGATGAATCGAACATGGATTTGAAAAACTCCATTTGCGAACAAATAATCGGTTTATTAAAGGTTATACAATCATAAAACACACCGCTTACTCTATAGAAATATTCTGTCTCAATATAAGGAAGAAAGACATAATTCGCACGATCAACCAAAAAGTTAAACTCGGAATCCTTTAGATAGAGGTTTACAATCTGCAGATTGTTACCTTGATACTTAGTGTCCTTTGATTTCAAAAACAGTCTAACCTTACTCTTTTCTAGTTCCCCGCTTTGATCCAACTCGATTAATTTCTCCACCAACTTCTTATCAAGTCGGTTATTGCTAGGCGCAACTATTAACTTGTACTCGTCATTTAGAAAATCAAGAAGTCTGTCGTTTTCACAGCTTATATCCTTCAACTTGTACGTATTTAATGTATGCCGAATCGTACCGCTCTTTTTTTTGAATTCTGCTTTCACATAATCAGTTATGAAACTTGCATAGTTTAAATGTACAATTTGCATTGGAATAAGTTTGAAAAACATTCGTTTCACACGATTAAAAACTACTTCATCTATATTCATATGATTCAAGACAAAAATGTGATTTAACTTTCTAAAATGCAATCTCGCATACAGACTAAATGTTACCGTTTCATAGGACATAAATAGCACTTTATTATAGTCTTCCAAATTCACCTTTTCAGCTATATAGTCAAGGATTCTCAGATTGTTTAGTCTTGTTTTAATTTTCCCGGACGGCTCAAATAAAGCAGCCGGTATACCACAAAAGTTTATATCTCTCAGCACCGCTTCATCCAAGTAATCTTCTTTCGAAACATAGGTAATACAATAATCATTCTTGAGAAGTTCGATCGTTACTTGATTGATGTCCCGATGCCCGATAGGCGATAAAGGTTCAATAATTAACAGCTTTTCCACAGTGTATCCCCTTATGTTTCTTTATTACTAGTTGAGAGAAAGAGCTTAATAATGAACGCATAACAAATATCAAGAATAACATAGATTACTGGCAACTCGGCTCTCAAAAAAGTAAACATGGACAATAGTGTTAGAATAATGTAAATTTTCGTTCCGCTGATCGATTTGAAAACCTGCATGCTTTTATATCTAGTCACGACGAATATAATCGGTACAAGGAAACAGCCCAAAATACCAAATTGCAGAAAACCCTCTCCAAATATCGTAAAGGTTACCACTGGTGCCCCTGTTCCCAACTCCCAGTAAATTTGTTCGGTCAATCTTGGTGAGAATGCCGTGACAGGCTTACTATCCCATATCGCTCTTGGGATAAAGGTCATCATTTGATAGTAGTACCATGATGCTCCGTATTCGATGTGGATTATTTGTGTTTTCACTGCCGTGTATAGATCATAAAAATAATAATAATAATTCAGATCAACCGTGATTGATCTCATTAAACTAAAATCAAAGATTTTACTGTAGTCCACCTTAATTCCTGCACGTTGACTATTCGAGATTTGCATATAAATAAGCAAGGGAAAAGCGACCAAGCAGATCAACGGGAACATAAGAACAACTTTGACTTTTCTCCTTTTTAAGAAGGCTACAGTACCATTAAATGTCGTCGTGATCTTATCTCGCTTTTCATCAAACAAAAAAATGAGCAAGGTCAAAATCATACTCGCAAAGTCGAATCGCGTTAAGGCTACGAACCGATGATGAATCATTGGCACGGCAAACAAAAGTAAAAATTTGGTATACTTTTTCTCTTCAAAGTATCGCCCAACATTAATGTAATATAATATTTTCAAAAACAGGGTAATAGGTAATAATGTATTTCCTTTAAAATAATTTTCCCCCAAACCAGCATCAAGCCTATTAGCGCTAAATACGGCCGTGATTGAACCATATTGTCTAATCACAGTCAATATATCCCATGCCATATACAAGCCATACAGCAAGGTGCCTGCAACTAACCACTCTTTTCTAACTGAATATTTCACAATATTGGGTTTATTATTGGTATATCGTTTACTTATCAAATCATAAGGAATTAACCGGCAAGCTACAAAAATGCCAACTATGGCGGCGCTGATATGGAGATTGAAAAGTTCATCCTTCATCTCCATATTTTCATTGAGCACCGGATTAATAAACAAATAAATAAACGTACCCACGGTTAATAAAATTTGAATCGAGATTATAAACCCTCGTCGGAAGGTCTTATAAACCTCCATTATTAGAAGTATTAACATCATTATTAAATTGGCATAAAAAACCATTAGGTGCACCTCTTGGCTTATCCTTTATCTGAAACTTGATTAAGATAGGTTTCAAGATCATTTATCTGGGTTTCGAAATAAAGCTCGTTAGAACTGTTGTGGATATGTTTTGATCGCGTTCTAAGCTCTTTACGGCCTTCAGTCGAGGTTAGATAGCTAAGCAATTGCTCCAATTCATCCTTATCATAAGGATCAACGGAGTACCCAATGCGCTTCTCATCTACGATTTCACCAAGGTAGGTTCCTTTTGATACCAGTATAGGGGTATCATACACCATCGATTCGTAGAGCTTATTAGGCAACGCTAGTCTGACATTCAGCATTTTTCTATCGTACATAGCAAGACATAGATCCACCTTACTATATAAAGAACCAATTTGATTGTAGTCGTATTCGCCAAAAAGATGAACATTAGAATATTTTTTCAACTCTTCTGAGAACCCGCAAATTCCAGCAATAATAATTTCCACGTTAAACTTTTGTGAAACCTCAATTAGATTGAGTAATATTTCCTTGTATCTTATAATGCCGAAGTAGCCAATTCTCAGTGGGCTACTGATTTCATTTAGTGTGTTCTCCGCGCAAGGTTCTGTTTTTACGTGCGTAAAATCAACATCATAGCTAGAAGGCTTATTTTCCAAAATAAAATAGGAGTAATCACCTTTTATTACTTTATTGTAATATTGTACATATCCCTCCGAAGTAAAAATGCAGTGTTTTATCCCTTTAACACTAAACTTCTCTAAGAGATTAATGAGATTGAAAAGGAGTCGATTTTTTATTCCAGGTCGATTATCGAAAGAATCATTCGGGATATCTGGAACGCAATAGACAACTTTATTATTGGTCCGTCTCATGAAAGAAGCTACTTTATAGAAAAACATAGACAATAAGGAGTCGCAAATAACAATGTTAGTGGAGCCTTCACTAGAATGTGCAAACTTAATGGCTCGACTTGCTCTTAATAGATCAATCACTTTAGAAAAGTAATTTCTTCCCGGCGTATAAGTAAATGGGATATACTCGACATTTATGTCTGAGCTTACTTTGTTCTTATTATTCGTGATTAAGGTGAAATCACGTTGGTACAGATTGTTCAAAGTTCTCGCAATTTTTTTATGCCTCTGATCCATATCAAAAACACATATATAGTAATACATTTATCTACTCCTTGGCACTCAGTTCAATCTCCTCGTTGACCATCTAGTAACTTGTCGATTAAATCGGTAATTTTCAAATATGTTTTTTTACGATCAAACTTCTCTTCAGCTAATTTCCTTGCATTCTGCCCCATCGTCTTGCGTCTTTCCGGGGATTCCCGATAAACTTCCAATATAGCGTTGGCCATTGCCTCCGGCTTTTCTGGTTCATAGTTGATCCCCATGTCCCATTCTTCCACAAGATCCATAAACTCCTGATTCTTGCTGCCATTTATAATTGGAACCCCTGCCGATACATAGTCGCCAATCTTATTTGTAATGCTTTGAGCGGCCTTTTCCCGAATAGCA
This sequence comes from Paenibacillus xanthanilyticus, assembly GCF_042682185.1. Classification (NCBI taxonomy): domain Bacteria; kingdom Bacillati; phylum Bacillota; class Bacilli; order Caryophanales; family Paenibacillaceae; genus Paenibacillus; species Paenibacillus xanthanilyticus. The sequence continues at coordinate 2,427,782 of NZ_JBHUHA010000002.1, forward strand.
TTTACTAATAGATCCGATTTCCTTAAATAGGCCGCCATTGTGCCATAGTCGATCCACCCAGTAAAAAGCACACTAACTTGCATTGTTTCTGCCAATTTTCGGAATTTTTCTTCCATAATTCCGCTGCCTAATATAACGAGCTTTACAATATGGTAATCCCGATCCGATAGGATTTTTACCGCCCGAATCAGTGTTTCAATATCGTAGCTTAAGTTTAAAGATCCTGCATACGTTACCCAAAACTCGTTATCCTGTTTTTCTATTCGCTCGATAACTTCATTCGAACTTTTATCGAAATCATCTAAATTCGTTCCAATAAAAACAGATTCGACAATAGGGTTATTCTTATTCACGCTTGCTGCACGTTGCGAATAAGTTTTTGACACCCCGACAATCCCGTCAGCCATTCTATAAGCACGATTGACTTGTGACTTCATTGGATAGAGAAGCAAATCCGCTAACGGCTTGGAATTAACTATTGTATAAAACGCCTCTGGCCAAAGATCCTGTATATCTACGACAAAAGGTATTCCTCGCTCGTTCGCATAACTACCGGCCACCAACATTCCTTCTGCAGGGGGGCCGGAACAATAGATCAAATCGTATCCATCCTGCGTACTTAGCCATTTTTTTAGATTTCTCGCAAATACTTTCTGGCTATAGAAACGCTTAAGGCTTACCGTTTTTTTATAACCCGGATCTTCTAGAATTTGAATATCATATGGAATATTCTCGAATTGGTCACTCGTTAGTTTACGCTGGACTTTATCCAAGTCGCGAAAACGACTTGTTACCTGGGTCACCTGATATCCGCAAGTCGATAAAAGTTCACAAATATATTTGAATCTGCTTCTGTTATTACCTGACTCGCCAGGAAGTTGGGTAAATTGAGCAACCACTAAAATCCGCTTCATTATTCTGTCGGCCCTCTCAACTATGTAGATTAATAATATCTTTAACCGCAACAATGACATCATTTACATCTTCATTGCTCATTGTCGGATACAATGGAAGAGATATAATTCGTTCAAACCAATCCTCTGTTTTTGGAAAATCCCCCATTTTGTAACCATATCTTTCACGAAATGCGCTCATTAAATGAACAGGGATAAAGTGAACCGAGGTGCCAATGTTTCGCTCGTTTAACTCATCAATAAATTGGTCTCTGTCTATCCTTAGATTCTCCAGAGCGAGTTTAATAACATACAAATGCCAGCTGTGTGTAGTTGTAGCCCGATGAACTTCAGGGAGATCAATGCCTTTCAACCCCCTAAAAGCTTTGTCGTACATACCGGCGATTTCTGCCCTTCTCGCTTGCATTTCTTCGATCCGGGCCAACTGTATCTTTCCTAAAGCCGCTTGCAAATCAAACATATTGTATTTATATCCTGGCACTTCAATGTCATACTTCCAAGAGCCACCTTTGGAATAGCGGTTCCATGCATTTTTACTCATACCATGAGTGATAAGCACTCTTGCTTTGTTAGCAATTTCCTCATCGTCTGTTACGAGCATACCGCCTTCACCGGTTGCTAAGTTTTTAGTTGCATAAAAACTATACGAGACTGTCCCCTTCGGTTTATAGCCAATCAAGTTACCGTCATAACGAGTGTAAATAGCATGGGCTGCATCTTCTGAAACAAATAATCCATGCTGATCTGCAATTTCATATATCGCCTTGAGATCACATGCTTGTCCTGCATAGTGTACGGGAACTATTGCTTTTGTCTTTTTAGTTATTTTTTTAATAATTTCCTTGGGATCAATGCATCCTGTCATCGGGTCAATATCCACGAAAACAGGAGTTGCACCGGCGTGTATAATCGTATTAGCCGAAGCTGCAAACGTCATCGGCGTTGTAATAACTTCATCTCCAGGACCAATACCAGCTGCGATAAGAGAAATATGAAGGGCAGCAGTAGCCGAATTTACTGCGACTGCATATTTAGCGCCGACATACTCTGCAAATTCCTTTTCAAACTGCATCGTTTTAGGTCCCTTAGCTAGCCAGCCTGATTTAAGCGTTTCAACAACCTCATTTATTTCCCAATCTGTAATATCAGGGAGACAGTATGGGAGAAAATGTCCTCTTTTCGTATATAGCATAATATAAACACCCCAAGTTATGTTATTTGTTTGGCCAGTAATGGTATATGGAATGACAGCCTGTATATTGAAATCCATTTCTTGCGTAAAAATTAACCGCAGGACTGTTATCGATCTGTGTTCCAACTCTTAACTCAGATGAACCAAGCTTAAGCGAAAATTTCTCAAGTTCATGCATTAAAATTTGCCCCAATTTTCTACCTTGAAATTTTGAAGATATAGCGATGAGTTCTATGGTTATAATCAATTCGCTATTAAACGAAAATAACAGGAAGCCCGCCACTTCATTATCACATTTAATATATAAATTTTTTTTGTTCGTAGCTCCAAATGAATTATTAATCCATTCCTCATAAACTCGATGTGATTTGTTTCTGGGTAGGTAGGGATCATTAAAGAATCTGGAGAATTGAAAGCTTTGAGCAGCAATTTTTTTTATTTCAGCTTTAACTTCCTCATCGTCTTCAAAAAGAACAACATCATCATTGTTGCGCGTTACTAGTATCTGTCTATCTATTTTTTTGATAAACTGAATATTCATGTCCACTAAAAAAGCCGTGGTATTCCGCGAGATCCAATAGTTATTTTTATAGTTGTTTTGATTGTTAGCTATTACTATAAAATCGTGACTTTTCAAATTTTCGATTACCAATTGCGTATCGTTCTCATTTAGCTCACCAGATAGAACTAATTTACTCGTCTTAACCCCAAAGTAATCTGTATCCCATTCTAAATCTTGTAGATAGAAAGATTGACCGTTACCCATCATATCCACCTCCACCTTAACTGTTCCCAGTTTCAGTAAATACCCCATTTTGTTTAATGATGCTATGAATAGTTTTAAATGTTATTTTGATATCAAGAAGTAAAGATAGATTTTCAATATAATAGATGTCATTTTGAATTCTCTGTTTCCACTCTGCTCCATTACGAAAATACGCTTGATTATATCCCGTTAGTCCTGGTAATACCTCGAGCTTCTTTCCTTCATTACCTTCATAATAATTAAGATGTTCCGGCAAATCAGGTCTTGGCCCGATGAGACTCATATCACCTAACAAGACATTAATAAGTTGTGGTAACTCATCCAAACTTGTTTTTCTCAGCACTCCACCGATTTTAGTTAACCTTGGATCATGGCTTGAATTATACGTCGATCCATCGGCATTTCTTAAATCCGGTGAATTCACCCTCATGGTCCGCAATTTAAACATCTTAAATACTTTTCCATGTTTACCCAGCCTTGCCCCTCGATAAAAAACTGGACCTCCATCGTCAATCTTAATGAGAATAGCCAGTATCAAAATGATACTTAGTAAGAAAGGCATTGCCAGCACTACCGCAAGACAATCTATCATTCTTTTGAAAAACTTTCTGTACAAATGAACCCCTCCTGCCCATATTCATTATGTGCTTCACATTCAGACATTTTGTATTAATCGCTTCAAATGCTCCAATAAGTCCCATTTAAGATCTTGACGTTCAAGTGCAAAATCAATTGTCGTTTTGATGAAACTTAACTTATCTCCTACATCGTAACGTGAACCTTCAAATTTATAGCCGTAGACTTGCTGCAATTGATTGAGTTTCTCTATTGCATCAGTAAGTTGTATTTCCCCACCTGCTCCAGGCAACTGGTTCTCTAAAATCTCAAATATTTGTGGAGTCAAAATATATCTTCCGATTATCGCCAAATTTGAAGGTGCCTCTTCTCTCTTTGGTTTCTCCACCAATTCTTTCACTCGGAATAACCTCTCATTTATCCCGTCTGCATCTATGATTCCATACTTACTTACATCTTCATTAGGTACGGACTGAATACCAATTACTGAAGCATTAAGTTGTATGTATTGATCTATGATTTGTTTTAAGCACGGCTTCTCGGAGTTAATAACATCGTCTCCAAGTAAGACGGCAAAAGGTTCGTTACCTATAAACTTTCTAGCACACCAAACAGCATGACCAAGTCCCTTAGCGTCTTTCTGTCTAATGTAGTGGATATCTATTAGTTTGGACGACCGCTGTACCTCATTTAAAAGGTCGTGCTTACCTTTCTCTAATAGGTTCAGTTCAAGTTCGAATGAATTGTCAAAATGGTCTTCTATAGCTCTTTTTCCTTTACCTGTTACGATAATGATATCTTCTATTCCAGATGCGACGGCTTCCTCTACAATATACTGTATGGTTGGCTTATCTATAATTGGCAGCATTTCTTTAGGCATGGCTTTTGTTGCTGGCAAAAAACGCGTACCTAGTCCTGCCGCAGGTATAATGGCCTTACGAACTTTCATCAAATAACCCCTTAATTAATATAATGTCGTCCAAATTAATTGAACTATCATTAAAAATAAAAACCGTCACAATTGTGACGATTCCTCATTATCCGAACGCCAGTCACAAACAATGATCTTCAAGTCGTCGTTCGTAATACTTATACTATAAATGTTCGCTCGTCATGATTTATTCAGTAAGTCCTTCTTCTTTTGAAACCTGATCATAGCTTTTCCCTTCACTTGCTCCATATTTTTTCGCAATAGAGGATAGAGCATTATACTGGTCTGGGGAAATTTTCTCGAGAAGAATTCTGCGTGCTTCCTTCTTCTCCTCGACCGATAATCCACCGCTTGCTAGTCCTTGAAGTTTCTTAATATCATCCATATCGAGCTCACCCAACAATATAGAAGTCACTTGAGCTTTTTCTTTAACCGTCACGTTTTCTTTTATGGCTTCTGCCTTAGAGCTGGACACTTCAGCGGAGTAACTTGTATCTAGTTTCGGTTTGTTCTCATTTGTCTCTTCTTTTTTCGAACCAGATTGTTTATCTACCGCATCTTTTGAAGAAGTATCCTGTTCCTCTTTCTTATCCTCTACTTTAGAGGATGTTTCCCCTTCAGCCGAAACCTCTGCATCATCCTGTTTAACGGCTCCCGTTGTATCCTTCTCAGCAGTGTCAGGATTCACCGTTACTTCCGGCTTCTCTTCAACGATCTGATTATTGACTCCAGCGACTTCTGCTACTACAACATCCTCTGTTGCCAACGAGCTTAAGAATCGATCAATCATATAGTTAGCAACCAGTAATCCTGTAATTCCAAGTACAACAATGATCGAGCTTATCCAGATGACAACTTTCTTCCAACGTTTCATATGGCTGCTCATTCCCTTCTTTTCTTTCGCTAGGTTGCGATCGGAACTTTATACATCGGCACAATATACTCAATTACATCCCGCACCGACTGCTGCCCTTCACCGATTGCTCGCTCAAGTCGTTTGAATTGCAGCTCCAACTCACCACGGTTGATCATCAGCGGATGACCAATAAAGATCCGATTATGCTTGGTCTTCGTGATTTCCTCTTCATTGAGAAGTAACTCTTCAAACAGCTTCTCGCCTTCACGCATCCCCGTAAACGCGATATCGATATCTTGGTACGGTTCGTACCCGGATAAGCGAATGACATCCTCGGCCAGATTAAGAATCTTCACCGGCGCTCCCATATCCAGAACGAATATCTCGCCGCCCTGTGCGAAAGCACCCGCTTGAATTACCAGCTGTACGGCTTCCGGAATCGTCATAAAGTAGCGAACCATATCCGGATGCGTGACGGTTACAGGTCCGCCATTCATGATTTGCTCGCGGAATCGCGGAATTACGCTGCCTCTACTCCCCAGCACATTTCCAAATCTAACTGCAACAAACTTCGTCTTGCTGGTTGCATCCATGCTCTGAATATACATCTCAGCCATTCGCTTCGTAGCGCCCATAATGCTCGAAGGGTTTACCGCTTTATCCGAAGAAATCAGAACGAATCGTTCTACTTGATATTTATCTGCGGCGTCCGCAACATTTCTGGTGCCAAACACGTTATTCTTAACAGCTTCCGCTGGGTTTCTCTCCATTAATGGTACATGTTTGTGCGCTGCTGCATGAAAAACGACCCGCGGGTTATGTAAACGGAATACCTCGTCAATGCGCGAACGATCCTGAACATCTGCTATGATCGTCTCCAGTTGCAAACTCGGATAGTTAAACCGCAGCTCCATCTCAATCGAGTAGATACTATTCTCGCCATGACCCAATAAGAGCAGCTTCTTCGGCTTAAACGACGCAATCTGCCTGCTAAGCTCCGAGCCGATCGAACCGCCGGCGCCTGTGACCAGCACGATTTTATTTTCCACGTATTCTGCAATTCCATTGAGATCCGGTCGCACCGGCTCGCGCCCTAGTAGATCCTCTACGTCGACATCTCGCAAAGAAGTAACGGATACCTTGCCTGTTATCAAATCGCTCAAGCCTGGGATGATTTTCGTCTTAGCCGATGTATCTTTGCATAATTCGATAATCTCCGACACTTGTTCCCTGCCAACCGATGGCATGGCAATAATGATTTCTTCTGCATTCGTGCTCTTCACCACATCGGCAATGTCATTACGATCCCCAAGAACGGCAATACCGAAGATCCGTGTTTTAATCTTCTTGGCATCATCATCGATAAAACCAACAATTTGAAGCTCTGCATTGGGGTTATTCATAATTTCTTTCGCGATTATGACGCCACAATCCCCCGCGCCAATAATGATGGCTTTCCGTTTGCTGCTGGTGTTTCTCCGGTATTTGTTAAATACCCGCCATCCAAACCGGGTTGCGCCAATCGCTAATAGCATCGTTTCCATCGTGCGAAGCGAGATCGCAAGCGGAATACGTTCCCCGAAAATAGCGGCCATTAATACATGAGACACGACGCAGCTCCACACCACAGAAGCGGCAATCGCCAAGATCTCTTCAATGCTCGCATATTGCCACAACCGATTATACAAGCGGAAATACGTCATGGTAATTCCGCTTATCACCGCCGTGACGATAAAGTAGATGAGCATCTGATTAAGCTCACTGCTTGGAATTGCTCCACTTGATTCCAATAAGTAAGAGGTACAGATACTTAAAGCGATTATTACTACGTCCACTACTAACAGCAACATCGACCGACGCTTGAGAATCATTGTTAAGCCCCCATATGCCTTAAATTCTAGTAAAATGAAGTATTTCCAAATCCAAGTTTATCATTATTCGACAATACTTCATATACTAAAATAGGTCAAACTTCCCATTCAAACCAGTATTGTTCTAAATTTTAGGTTAACTTTAAGTATATTCGTAGTAGTAATAGCCTGAGCCATTTTTCTTCTTCACATTGTTCAACACGACGCCTAGAATCTTCGCATTCACTTGATTCAGCTGATCCTGCACCTTAAGCGCCATATCCTTCTTGACGCGACCGCTATCGAGAACAATCACAACTCCGTCGCACTTGGTCGCGATGATTTGTGCATCGGTAACAGCCAGCATAGGAGGCGTATCTATGAGAATAATATCAAACTGCCCTCGGAGCTCTTCGATTAATGCGCTCATACGCCCGGAAGCTACCATTTCGGATGGATTGGGCGGAATCGGTCCCGAGGTAATGACGGACAAATTCGGCACGGCTGTCTCTTGAACCGCGCTTGCCAAATCGACTTGGCGGGTAAGCAAGGAAGACAGCCCGAATCGATTCGACAGTTTAAAGGTGTGATGCATGGTCGGCTTACGCAAATCCGCGTCAATAAGCACGACTTTCTTATCCGACTGCGCATAGACGACCGCAAGGTTACTAATCGTCGTCGATTTGCCCTCGCCTGGCGTGGCGGAAGTCGACATGATGACTTGCACGTTGTTATCCAGCGAAGAGAAATCAATATTCGTTCGAATGGAACGGTAAGCCTCTGTTACGGGCGATTTCGGATTAAGGAGCGAAATTAGCGGTCGTTTATTTTCCGACTTGGACATGGTTTATTTCCCCCGCTTTTGTAGTACTTTTCGTTGATGTCGTCTCCTGAAGCTCCTCCGCATCCAAACGAACGATTTGGCCGATAACCGGAACGCCCAACAGTTTTTTTACATCGGCCTCCGTCTTGATGGAATCGTCCAAATACTCGAGTAGTAACGCGATACCTACTACAACCACAAGCGATACTACAAATGCGATCGCGATGTTCAGCACCGTATTCGGTTTAACAGGTCCTGGAGCAACCTTCGGTTCAAGATTGGCAAGGTTCAGAATCGAGACATTTTCCACTTTGAAAATTGAAGGTATTTGATCTTTAAACACTTGCGATACGGCATTCACGATCTCCGCTGCTTGACGATAAGAACCGTCTTGTACCACCAGTGTCATGACCTGCGTGTTATTGACCGAGCTTACGCTAACTTTCTTAATCAATTCATCCGCCGTCATATTGAACTGAGGATACCGCTGCGCCACCGCATCCATAATGGCCGGCGTCTTAATTATCTCTTTATATGTGTTAATCAAGCTCAGGTTCGAGTTGATTTCATTCAAATCCAGATTGTTCGGTTGGGCTTCGGAAGCGGTGCGATTGACGATAATCTTGGTGCTAGCTTCATAGGTCGGGTCAATAAAGAACACGCTAAATACTCCGGCAGCGAGCGAACATAGCAGTACGGTCGCAATGATCAGCCATATCCGCTTACGGATAATCTGGATGTAATCCCGGAGTTCCAATTCCATTTGCACACTATATTCCTCCATACATTTAACAAGTCAGCCTTCACGAGAACACATTCTAACGTTTTTCGACATTCTAAGCGCATTAGATATCCCCTACCCAGTAATGAGCAGGGGATGTCTATGCAGAGATGAAGTACGACTATTCAGCTGTACTATCCTTTGAAATTAAATGCGCGATAAATGATAACAGCCGCCTCTGCGCGAGATGCGTTCGCCGTTGGCGAGAATTTACCGTTGTTGCCGATGACAAGGCCTTTGCTTGCCGCGAAAGCTACGCCGTCTTTCAGGGAAGCTTGGATTGCATTCGCATCGGAGAACTCTTTCAGCTCAGCAGCCGCATCGACTGTCGTATCCAAGCCTTTGGAAGCCTCAAGCGCGCGTGCAACCATCGTCGCCATCTCAGCACGTGTAATTGTAGCGTTCGGCGCGAATTGCGTAGCACTGCGACCTTTGATGATACCTTGGTCTGCTGCTGCAGCTACGTACGGCGCGAACCATTCCGACCCCTTCACGTCACTGAAGCTCGACTTGGCGCCGTGTGTTTCCAAATCCAGCGCGCTTACAAGAATTTTTGCAAACTCGGCGCGAGTCACGCTGTCTTTCGGCGCGAAGTTGTTTTGACCACGGCCTTCGATAGCGCCCTTCGCAGCCATTACTTCGATTTGACGGCCAGCCCATGCTTTGACCGATGCCGTATCCGTGAAGGAAACTTTGTTCTCGACTACTACATAGGAAGAGAACGTATCGCGTCCTTCCGTGATCGAGTTGCCATCTACTACGCCGCCCTTGAAGGACAACTTACCGTTATCGAGTTTCGCAACGGAGAGAAGCTCTTTGTCCAGACCTTCAACATTCTTAAGCGGGATTTTCACAATAATCGGCTTCACAAACTCAGACGTTGCTTTGCCATCGACCGTAAGCGAGAAATCGTAAACATCGGATGCCGATTTCAACGTACCTGCAGTTGCGCTGTCCGCCGCTTTGTTAGATACGCCGAATGCGATCTCGCCCGCGAATGCGCCGCCGACCGGAATTGTTGCCGAGAAGCTAGCGATTTTCAATTCAAATCCTGCGATACCGTTATCACCTGCAAGCTTCACGGCATCTGCCGCCAGCGTCACGGCTGTGCTTGCAGCTGTTACCGAACCAAGATTCACCGCAATTGCGACCTTAGGCAATTTCGCTTTAGCTTCAGGTGCTACAGCTTCTAACGCTTTCACAACTTTAACGATGTCGTTAATCGCTTTTTCGATATCCGCTTTCGAAAGCGCCAGCGTCGCTTTGCCATCTACTACTTTAACGTTCGCGGACACATCAACAGTTGCGAGAGCAGCGATTGCCTTAGCTGCTTCTTGTACCGCTTGAGCAATCAATTTGTCTTTTTCTTCACCAGTAGCTTTTGCAATCGCGTCTTTCAACGCTTCGATCGCTTTTACAGCCGTATCCGCATTTACGGAAGGCGTCGTAGGAACGAAGATGCCGCCACCTGGGAAGCCAGTCGACGTTTCTTTCAGGAACAGATTGTAGTAGGCTTCCGCAATCAACACACCAGCCGCTTTAAGCGTGCCTTTGTCTACGGTAGGAATTTTGTCTTGGTAAAGATCGAGTACTTCTTGAAGCGTTTCTTTCTCGAAATCATATTGATCGGCGATTTTGCTGAACGTCAGCGATTTGTTGGCGAGAACCGTGCTGATAACCGATTGTGCAAGTCCGCTCGCTTTCGCTGTGTCCATATACTCAGCCGCAAATTGCGTGAACGTCTTCGTGCCGACAGCTTTCTTCACTTCCGCTTCAACAGCCAATGCGAAGGCCGTGAAATCAGAAACTTTCACATCCACATAAGCAACGCCTGGTTTATTGTTATCCGGGTTGTTCGGATTCGCCAGCTTCTGTACCAGTTTGCGAACCACTGTGTCATTGCGAAGGTTCTCAAGCTCTTTCGCTTGCGGATCATAGTAGGCTACATTCGCAAGTCTAGTAACCAACGTGAGCAGGTATTTCGCGTCCTCATCAGTGAGAAGACCTGGATACTCCGCGTTAATTTTATCTACGAGCGGTTTGACAACCGAGTAGTCATTCGCCGCAATTTGCTTGTCCAGCTCATCTTGAATGACTTTGCGTGCTTTGCGGATTGTTTCCAGTGTGGAAGGCGTTTTGGCCAGTTCGGCATGGAGCTTCTGCAGACGATCCAGTGTCGTCGCATCTACGAAACTAGCTTCCGCAGCAGAAGCTACGTTCACGACGCCCAGTTGTGTTGCCAAGCCTTTGGAGCTGAACGGAATACCGGCGAAAGCCGATGCTGCGACGCTTGCTGCGACGGTTGTGACGACAATTTTCTTCTTCAATTTCACTTTAGGTCCACCTCGATTAGATAATAGGTTGATATGTATACTAGCTGGGCAGAAATCACTAGTAATTTTATCATGTTTGTTTAATTTTGGTCAACGATTTGCGAATAACTTTCGGAAAAAATTCCAATTTCTAGGCTTTGTTTTGTCGAAAATGAGCGGAATTTCAAGATCGCCGTTCTCAACGACCAATCTCGCATTAGTTTGATAGGTCTGGACGCACGCCGGTCCTAATTTTCGCTCTATCATTTCATAAGCTTCCGCTAATCGAAAGCCGCGCATGCTAAGATTGTGCGCATCGGAAGAAACAAGATGAATCAAGCTTTCGCTGCACATTTTCCAGCTGAAGGTCTCGATCTTCTTACCGAATGCGCCAAGCAAAGAATGCGTCGTCACTTGTCCAAATGCACCCTCTTCTACTAAACGTTGGAAACGATCCGGATGTTGCAGTACTTCTGCATTTCGTTCGGGGTGCGCAATGATAGGTTTGATGCCTAATAAATTGAGCTCATAGATCCATTCCGACATCCGTTCCGGAATCGTCGATGACGGCATCTCTAGCAAAACATACGAAGATCCCGCCAACGAAAGAAGCTCTTTCGTCTCAATGCCTTCCAGCAAGTCAGTATTTACGCGGATTTCTTGCCCTTTGTAGACAGTCAGCGGAATTCGTTCCGCATTCAAGCGCGTCTGCAATTCCTCTACAAGACTCTCCACAACCGTCTTCGGATTGTCATATCTTCCATTCGCATGATGAGGCGTCGCGACAAGGCCTGTAATCCCTTCTTCCACCGCAGCACGCGCCATTGCAAGCGAAGTGTCCCAATCAGGCGCACCGTCATCAATCCCTGGCAGGATATGCGTGTGTATGTCAATCATACTTTCCTCCTACTTCGGTTCACTGTTCCCGTATTATAGCATAGCAGCTACAGGAACTGGGATTTTTCACAATGATTTCACGGGTGGTAATTTGTAGTAGACATCATATGTTAGGCGATACAAATCAAGACTCACCCATGTACGCTTGATCTCGCCAACTCATTCATCCACAAGTGGATTATTCTCTCCAAACCACTACTATCCACAAAGTTGTCCACACTACATCCACAATATTCACAACAACAATCTATTCTTTCACTAGCAAAATAGATTTAGGCTCTAATTATTCACAAAACAAAACACCGCTGCAGCCTTATGCACCAGCATAAGTCCACAGCGGTGTTCGTTCCCTACCCTTAACCGCGCTGCTTCACAGTCAGACGGTTCATGGCGCGCTGGAGCGCAAGCTCCGCGCGGCGGAAGTCGTATTCGTCGGCATTGCCGGCGAGGCGCTGCTCCGCGCGTTTCTTCGCGGCTTGTGCACGAGCCTCGTCGATGCTTTCCGGAAGCTCGGCGCTCTCGGCCAGAATAACGACTTTATCTTTGCGTACTTCGACAAATCCACCGCTTACGGCAAGAATTTGATCGGCACGGTCTTTCTTGATCGTAATCGAGGAAATACGCAGCGGCGTTACCATCGGAACGTGGTTCGCCAGAATACCCAGCTCGCCCTCTGCGCCTTTCACGATGACCATGTTGACGTCCTCAGCGTAGACCTTACGCTCAGGCGTTACGATTTCCAATGTAAAGGTGCTCATGCGGATACCTCCATCAGCGGCTTATTACAGCCCTTGAGCGAGTTTCTTCGCTTTTTCGACTGCGCCTTCAATCGATCCGACGTTGTGGAAGGCCGGTTCTGGAAGATCGTCATGCTTACCTTCGAGAATCTCTTTAAAGCTGCGTACCGTGTCTTTAACCGGTACGTAGACGCCCGGCATACCGTTGAACGCTTCGGCAACGTGCAGCGGCTGTGACAAGAACAATTGAACGCGACGCGCGCGAAGAACGACTTGTTTGTCTTCTTCGGACAACTCGTCCATACCGAGGATCGCGATGATGTCTTGAAGCTCTTTGTAGCGCTGAAGAAGCTTCTTAACGCCTTGCGCGACTTGGTAGTGCTCTTCACCGAGGATTTCCGGAGCCAGGATCCGCGAGGACGAAGCCAGCGGGTCAACGGCCGGGAAGATACCCATAGCAGCGATGTTACGCTCCAGGTTCGTCGTTGCGTCCAAGTGAGCGAACGCCGTAGCCGGAGCCGGGTCCGTATAGTCATCCGCCGGTACGTAGATCGCTTGGATCGACGTTACGGAACCTTTCTTCGTCGACGTGATCCGCTCTTGCAGCTGACCCATCTCGGTTGCCAGTGTTGGCTGGTAACCTACGGCCGATGGCATACGGCCGAGGAGGGCGGATACTTCGGAACCGGCTTGCGTGAAGCGGAAGATGTTGTCGACGAACAGAAGTACGTCGCGGCCTTCTTCGTCACGGAAGTATTCCGCCATCGTCAGACCCGTCAGGGCTACGCGAAGACGTGCGCCCGGCGGCTCGTTCATCTGGCCGAATACCATCGCCGTCTTCGAGATAACGCCGGAGTCGCTCATCTCGTGGTAAAGGTCGTTACCTTCACGAGTACGCTCGCCGACGCCGGCGAATACGGAGATACCGCCGTGCTCTTGCGCGATGTTGTGGATCAATTCTTGCATCGTTACGGTTTTACCTACGCCCGCACCGCCGAACAGACCGATTTTACCGCCCTTGGCGTAAGGAGCCATCAGGTCGATAACTTTGATGCCTGTTTCGAGAATTTCTTGCTGTGTCGACAGCTCTTCGAATACCGGAGCTTGACGGTGGATCGGGTTCGCGATCGTACGATCAACGTCACCGTTGTTGTCGATTGGGTCGCCCAGTACGTTAAACACGCGGCCCAGTGTTGCTGGACCAACTGGTACCGTAATTGGTTTGCCTGTGTCGATGGCTTCCGTACCGCGGACAAGACCGTCCGTGGAAGACATTGCGACGCAGCGAACCATGTTGTCGCCGAGGTGAGTCGCAACTTCGACCGTCAGGCTGACGTCGCGCTCGTTCTCGTTTTGAGCTTTTTTCTCAATTTTTATCGCATTAAGGATGTCCGGCAGATGGCCACTGTCGAATGCAATGTCGACAACTGGACCTGTAACCTGGACAACGCGCCCGTTGCTCATGTGTGTCCCTCCTAAAAGTCGGATTGGCTTTGAGAGCCAAACCTTCGGTTATTGCTGTGCGTTCGCTCCGCCGACGATCTCCGCGATTTCCTGGGTAATCGCCGCTTGACGCGCACGGTTGTACGTCAGTGTCAAGCCTGCGATCATCTTCGTCGCATTCTTCGTCGCATTGCCCATTGCCGTCATGCGTGCGCCGAACTCGCTCGCTTTGCCTTCCAAAATCGCGCTGTAAATGACCGTCTCCGCGTATTTCGGAAGCAACACGTTCAGTACCTCTTCTGGGGTTGGCTCATACTCGTAAGACGCCTTCGAACCAGTCGTTTCGAGATCGCCAAGCGGGAGGAGCTTCTTCAGAACCGGCGTTTGCGTGATGGCATTGTGGAACTGGTTATAAACGATATAGAGTTCGTCGTATTTCCCGGCTTCAAAGCCCTGTACTGCTGCTGCAGCAATGGACTTGATGTCGGCGAAACTCGGCGAATCGGATAATCCCGTTACTTCTTCCGCAATCGGAATACCGCGTCTGTTGAAGAAATCACGGCCTTTGCGTCCGATGACGAAGATCGAGTATTCGTTGGCCGACTTATGCTCGCGCAAGGCAGCCGACACTTTACGAAGTACGTTGACGTTGTAGCCGCCAGCAAGGCCACGGTCGGAAGTAATAACGAGGTAAGCGGTGCGTTTGATCTCGCGGGTCTCCAGCATCGGATGCTTGATAGAACCGCCGCTTGATGCGATCGAGGCTACGACTTCGCGGATTTTCTCCGTGTACGGACGTGCTGCCAGCGCCGAGTCCTGCGAACGTCTCAGCTTGGCGGCCGCGACCATCTCCATCGCCTTCGTAATTTGCTTCGTATTCTGTTTGCTCTTGATCTGGCGTTTAATTTCGCGCATTCCTTTAGCCAATCGTTGTCACCACCTTATTACCGGGCTTGCCCTTCGCAAAGGACAACCCCGGCACATTAGACGCGTTTATTATACCGAAGTGGAGAAGCCCTTCTTGAATGCGGCAATCGCATCGACGAGTGCTTTCTCGTTATCGGATGTCAGGTCTTTCGTATCGCGGATGGAAGTGAAGATCTCCGGTTTGTTGGCGTCCACGTAAGCCAAGAATTCAGCTTCGAAGCGGCGAACGTCTTGCACCGGAATATCGTCCACATGTCCTCTTGTTACCGTGAAGAGGGATACGACTTGACGTTCTACGGCAAGCGGTTGGTTAACGCCTTGCTTCAGAATTTCAAGCGTACGCTCGCCGCGGTTCAAGCGGGATTGCGTTACTTTATCGAGATCGGAGCCGAATTGAGCGAATGCCGCGAGCTCGCGGTATTGCGCCAGGTCAAGCTTCAGCGTGCCCGCAACTTTCTTCATCGCTTTGATTTGCGCCGAGCTACCTACGCGGGATACGGAGTTACCGACGTTAACCGCCGGACGTTGGCCCGAGTAGAACAGGTCGGATTCCAGGAAGATCTGGCCGTCCGTGATGGAGATTACGTTCGTCGGGATGTACGCGGAGATATCGCCCGCTTGCGTCTCGATGAACGGAAGTGCTGTCAGGGAACCGGCGCCGAGCTCGTCGTTGAGCTTCGCAGCGCGCTCCAGCAGACGGGAGTGCAGGTAGAATACGTCGCCCGGATATGCTTCGCGACCCGGAGGACGGCGGAGCAGCAAGGAAAGCTCGCGGTATGCTGCCGCTTGTTTCGAAAGGTCGTCATAGATAACCAGTACGTGCTTGCCGTTGTACATGAAGTACTCGCCCATCGAGCAGCCCGTGTAAGGCGCGATGTACAGGAGCGGGGACGGCTCGGAAGCGCTCGCCGTTACGACGATCGTGTACTCGAGGGCGCCTTGCTTACGCAGGGACTCGACGACCGTACGAACCGTGGATTGCTTTTGACCGATGGCAACGTAGATACAAATAACGCCGTTGCCTTTCTGGTTGACGATCGTGTCGATCGCGATTTGCGTTTTGCCTGTTTGGCGGTCGCCGATGATCAATTCCCGTTGGCCGCGGCCGATCGGAATCATCGCGTCGATCGCTTTGATGCCGGTTTGCATCGGCTCATGGACCGATTTACGAGCCATTACGCCTGGTGCCGGCGATTCGATCGGACGGAATTTCGTCGTGTTGATCGGACCGTTGCCGTCAACCGGTTGACCCAGCGCGTTCACGACGCGGCCGAGCAGCTCTTCGCCTACCGGTACTTCCATGATGCGGCCCGTGCGTTTTACTTGGTCGCCTTCGCGGATCCCCGTGTAAGGTCCCATGATTACGACACCGACGTTGCTTTCCTCGAGGTTGAGGGCCATGCCCACAACGCCGTTGGAGAATTCGAGCAGCTCGCCGGCCATGGCGTTCTCGAGGCCGTGCACGCGGGCGATACCGTCACCGACTTGGATGACCGTACCGACATCCACGACTTGAATCTCGGATTTATATTGTTCGATCTGTTGCTTAATCAGCGTGCTGATTTCATCAGGTCTGATACTCAATTCCGCTCACCCCTATCTACAGTGCTTGACTTTTCAACGATTTCTCAAGACGTGCCAGCTTGCCGGACAGGCTGCCGTCGTACAGGCGGTCGCCGATGCGAACCTGTACGCCGCCGAGCAGCGACGGTTCGACCACTTGATCGGCCACAATGCGCTTGCCAGCCAATGCGCCGAATGTCGCTTCCACGTTCTTGAGTTCTTCCGCCGTCAGCAGCTTAGCCGTGTACACGGTAGCTTGCGCTTGGCCGAGGCCTTCGCCGGCGATCTTGACGTAACTTGTATAAATATGACCAAGGAGATTCTGACGCCCTTTGGCGATGACCATCTCCAGCGTATTCAGAAGCGTTGCCGAGACTTGATCCGCGAAAGCTTTACGAATCAGCTCGATTTTGACGTTCTGCTCGATGCTCGGGAAGGAAAGAAACTTCTCGATCTCCGCATCGCTTTGCAGGGTTTTCACAACGAGCCCCAGCTGTTCGAGGACTTCAGCGACAATGTTCTGCTGCGCAGCCACCTCGTACAGCGCTTGCGCATAGCGTTTCGCTACGACAGTCGCCCGGCTCATTTGCTTCCAACCTCTTTCAGGTATTGATCAACGAGCTGCTCTTGCGACTTCTCGTCGATTTGTTTCTCGATGATCTTCGACGCGATCATGACGGACATGCCGGCCACTTGGCCGCGCAGCGAAGCGATCGCTTTGTCCTTCTCGCTCTCGATGTCGCGCACCGCTTCTTCTTTCAGGCGGTTAGCTTCGTTCTTAGCTGCTTGCACGATGTCATCGGCGTTCTTCGTGCTCGTCACGCGAGCTTTCTCGATGATCTCGTAAGCCTCTTTGCGTGCTTCTTGCAGCGCTTGCTTCTGCTCTTCCATCTGAGCGGAAGCTTGCTTGCGCGCGGTTTCCGCCATGCTCATCTGTTCCAGCACGAGCTGGCGGCGTTTCTCCATGATGCTGAACAATGGACCAAACGCAAATTTATTCAACAGCAGGTACAAGATTACGAACGCCAAAATCGCGTAGACTGTCGATGTCCAATGCAAATCCATAGCTGCAACTCCTTTCCGTCCGCAGAATTCCTCTTAATCAAAACGATGGCGTGGAGGGCTAAGGCCTTCCCCGCCATCGTTCCGTCATAGTTTCTATTAGCTAAAGAACGCCAGGAAGCCGATAACGACGCCGATGATAGGTACAACTTCGACGATACCTACACCGATAAACATTGTTGTTTGAAGCTTGCCTGCGTTCTCTGGTTGACGAGCGATGCCCTCTACTGTTTTGCTTACGATCAGACCGTTACCGATACCTGCGCCAAGCGCTGCCAAACCGACTGCAATTGCTGCTGCCAATACTTCCATTTTTGAAATCCTCCTCAAGGGTAGTTAAGTATTTGATGGGTATACCATAATCTCCGAGCCCGATGCGGCCGATCGTCCGAACCGTTACGAAGCTTATTGCTCATGCATTAATGATGTTCGTGCTCTTCGTCGTGCGAGACGATTGCGTGGGAAATGTACACCATCGTCAAGATTGTGAACAAGAACGCCTGAATCGCGCCGACGAACAAACTAAAGCCCTGCCATGCAATAAGGAAAGGCGTACCGACAACGCCGAGCATCAGAATCGTGGCGATGAGAACCTCGCCCGCGAAAATGTTGGCGTATAGACGAAGCGCAAGCGTAAGCGGTTTCGCGATCTCCTCGATGAGCTTCAGCGGGAAGAAGAACCAGAATGGCTGGAAGTACGACTTCAGATAACCTTTCGTGTTCATCTTCAGTCCCAGCAGGTTTACGAGAACGAATACGATGAGCGCAAGGCCAGCCGTAACGGACAGGTCCGCCGTAGGCGATTTCCACCACGCGATCTCCGCATGGCCGCCGTGCTCGTCGAGCACTTCCTGCGTGATGCCGAACGTCTCGTTGACATGATGGGTCTCCGTCACAATACCGAACGGAAGGCCGAGCAAGTTGGAGATGAAAATAAACATGATCAGCGTCATACCGAGCGACATGAATGGTTTCACCCTGTTCATCGGCATCGTGCTCGCGATCGTGTTGTGAACGAATTCCGCCACCCACTCCAGGAAGTTCTGGATTTTGGACGGATTATCGACCGACAATCTCCGAACCGCTACCATAGCGAGTACCAGCGTGATGATGGCGGATACCGTAATGGCGATGATCGACGACAAGTCAATCTCCACTCCCCCGATGGTAATGACCGGGAATAAATGCATACCGTGTTTCACCCCTTTCCGCTAAGGTTGTCTCTTGCTTTGCATGTAAGCGAATATCAAACTTGCAAAGGGCATGAAGAAGCATGCGAACAGTGTCGTTGGCAAATGAAATTGCTCCGGGTAGCGTTGTGCGATCAGCGCCGCAAGCAGCACGGTCGCAAGTCTGCCGGCCAATCCAAGTCCCACTCTCCGCGGACCTTGCTCGATCGTCACCTTGCCCAGCCAATCGACTCTTCTACGCAATAAGAGCGCATTCATCAAACTTGCCGACACACCCAACATAATGCCAGCCGCAACGGCGCGCCACTCCGGCGCAAAAGCCCATACCAACAGCGCTAACGATATCGCGTAAACCGCAACCCGCGCCGCCTTCTGCAAAACCTCATTCATCTGAACCCTCCAACGCCTTCCTCACCAGCCAAACGGCAGCCAGAATGCCGGCGGCGAGACCGATAAAAATACCGGTGATCATCCATCCCGTCGTTCCGAAGATCCACTTGGTGATCCAGAAGCCGAGCAAGGTACAGATTGCGACTTCAAAGCCTAGTGCGCCGACCAGGGCGAGTGCTCGCCACGGGTTATCCCCACTGCTCTTTGGTTTCATGGTTTGTCCCCTGTCAATCCTCATACATTTTATCGAAGCTTGAGAAGGTTTGTCAATTCAGATAAAATAAAACTTTCCGTGAACTGCACCCTTCAAACCCTTGATTTTACTAGGTTTTCGCCTCATCAAAACCGTACAGCATCACTGTATGCTGTGAACTTCAGGTACTTGACCGCTTTAACGCGTCAACTATGAACGTTTTGTGAACGGTTCCGGCTTCTCGGCTCTGCGGCCGAAGTGATGGAGAATCGCCTGCACAATGCGGGCGGAAGCTTGTCCGTCGCCGTAAGGATTGGCCGATTGGCTCATCCGCTCGTAGAGCGCGGCATCCGTCAGAAGCGCGCGGGCGCGTTCATATACGAAGTCTTCGTTCGTGCCGACCAGCTCCAGCGTACCCGCCTCGATGCCTTCCGGGCGCTCGGTCGTATCCCGCAGCACCAGCGTCGGCACACCGAACGATGGCGCCTCCTCCTGCATGCCGCCCGAATCGGTCATGATCATGTACGTGTGCGGATAGAAGTTGTGGAACTCGAAGACGTCGAGCGGCTCGATCAGGCGAATGCGCGGGTGATCGCCGAGCACTTCGTTCGCCGGCTCGCGGACGGCAGGGTTCGGATGCACCGCGTAGACGATCGCGACATCCTCGAACTCGTCGGCGATGCGCTTCACCGCGCGGAATATATTCCGGTGCGGCTCGCCGAGCGACTCGCGGCGGTGCGCCGTCATCAGGATCATGCGCTTGCCCTTCGCCCATTCGAGCACCGGATGCGAGAAAGACGGATCGACGGTGTATTGGAACACGTCCGCCGCGGTGTTGCCCGTGACGTACAGTCTCGACTCGGCTTTGTTCTCCTTGCGAAGGTTGTCCGCGGACCAATCCGTCGGCGGAAAATGAACGTCGGACAGCACGCCGGCCAACTGACGGTTCATCTCTTCGGGGTAAGGAGAGAGCTTGTTCCACGTCCGCAAGCCTGCCTCCACGTGGCCGACCTGGATCTGCTGCAGGAACGCGGCGTAGCTTGCCAGGAACGTCGTCTGCGTGTCGCCGTGCACGAGCACGATGTCCGGCTTCGCTTCGCGCAGGACCGGGTCAAGGCCCTCCAGCACGCGCACGGTCGTCTCTGTCAGCGTCTGGCGGTCCTTCATCACGTTCAAATCGTAGTTCGGGACAATCTCGAAAAAGTCGAGCACCTGGTCCAGCATCTGGCGATGCTGGGCCGTTACGCATACGATCGACTGGATCTCGTCCTCGTACTTCTGAAGCTCCAGCACCAGCGGCGCCATCTTGACCGCCTCCGGGCGCGTGCCGAAGATCGTCATTACTTTCAGTTTAGCCAATCTCTGTCACTCCCATTAACGGATTATTTGGTCCCGTACATGCGGTCGCCGGCATCGCCCAATCCAGGCACGATATACCCATGATCATTCAGACACTCGTCCAACGACGCGATAAAAATGTCCACGTCCGGATGCGCTTCCTGCACGGCGGCAACGCCTTCAGGCGACGCGATCAGGCACATCAGCTTCAGGTTCAGGCAGCCGCGCTTCTTGAGCGTCTCGATCGCCGCGTTCGCGGACCCGCCGGTCGCAAGCATCGGATCGACCACGATGAGCAGGCGCTCCGCCGCATCGGAAGGCAGGTTGACGTAATATTCCACCGGCTTCAGCGTCTCCGGATCGCGAAACAGCCCGATATGGCCGACCTTCGCCGCAGGGATGAGCTGAAGCATGCCATCGACCATGCCAAGTCCCGCGCGCAGAATCGGCACCAGGCCGAGCATGCGGCCGGAGATGACCTTCCCTTGCGCCGTCGTGACCGGCGTCTCGACCGGAATGGTCTCGAGCGGGAGGTCGCGGGTAATTTCATACGCCATCATCGTCGCGACTTCGTCCACTAGCTCGCGGAAGTCTTTGGTGTTGGTGTTCTTGTCTCGAATGTAGGTCAGCTTATGCTGAATGAGCGGGTGATCGCAAATGGTTAATTTGCTCAAAATATCGTCCTCCTGATGGTGCTTCCGCGCCGGGTAAAATCCCCCAGTTACGCGTTTTCATTTTCAATCTTGTATATTATAGCACCACAAGCGCAGGAATTGCACAAGTTCGCCATTTTTTCGGAAAATGCCTGCGGTATCGCACTTTTTGCTGTCAAATACGCTCGAAACAGCGATCTCGCCTCATGTAATCAAGGTGAAACGGCTTCGCCGTCTTAAGCGGCGAATCGCGTTTCATTCCGGTGAAATCGAAGCCTAATTACAAATGTGAAACTTATAATTTCTTATATTTTAAAGGAAAAAGGTTCGTCCTCGGATGAGAACGAACCATAAACGCGATATCATTAGCAGCCCTCCGGATATCAGCCAAGCTGCATCCGATTCAGCTGCTGCCCCCGCATGACGAGCCGCAGGAAGACCCGCCGCCGCAGGACGAACCGCCGCCACTGCCGCCGTCGCTCCCCGAACTGTTTCCGCCGCTGTCGCCGCCTGACGAACCGCCGCCCCAATCGCTGTTGCCGCCATCGCTGGAATCGCCGTCTCCGCCGCCGCCGAAGCCGTCGTCGCGGTCGTCTCGGCTGTCATCGCCCGCATAGCCGCCGTTGTAGGAACCGTATTGCTCCTCGCGCTCATGTTCGCGCGCCTCGTCCATCTCCCGCTGGAATTGGTCGTCCGGCGCGAGCGACGAGGTGAAGAACAAGCCGGACATCACGCCGGTCATCATCATCGTATCGCTCCAGCCGTCGTGCCGCGGCCGTCGATATTCCTCCCGGTATCGGACGCGGCTCGCCTCGTCCCCTTGGCGTGCTTCGCGCGATAGCGTCCGCCCTCTATGCATCAAATAGCCAATGACGTCGCCCAGATCGGCGTAGGCGTCGCCCGCGCGCCCGTTGAACCGCCGCGCAGCCAATTCTTCGTCGGAGAGCTCGATGAACTCATCCATGCGCGAGGCCGGCATGGGCGTCCGATAGAACGCGCTCCACAACCGCTCGCTGGCGGCATACGGGACGAACAGCTCGCCGTAGGCCCAATCGAACCAAGCGCGCTCGCCCGCCTCGGGCTGCCCGCCGGGGCCATGCGGAGCATGATGGATGAGCGATCCGCAGAAGCTTTTGCAGAACTGATCGTATTCGCGCGTGAACATGAGCAGCTCGTGCCAGACGTCGTCGACCTTCTCGCTGTACATCGGGACCGACCGCAGCACGCCGCACAGCAGGAAATACCGCTTCAGCTCGAACCAGCGCCACTGCCATTCCAGCTCGTACATGCCCGGCTCGCGCCCCAGCACCCGATCCTTCACGCGCGCCTCCAGCCCTTCCGGCACGGCCGCTTCCAGCCGAAGCGCGGCTTGGTACGCCGGGTGCTCCCGCGGAACGCCGAGGTTCGCCGGAGGCGGGCCGGTACGATGAGCGGACGACGTCGATCTTGCGCCGTGCGAGGAGCGCGCGCCTCCCGTCGGCCGGCTAGTTCTCCCTCTCTGGGAACGAAAGACAAACGAGAGTAGTAATGCGATTACGAGAATTACAATGAACCCTGTCGGAGTCATGCGTGCCGCCACCTGCCTCTATTCGTTGTACCCCCATTCTACCATGCGCCCAACTGGCACCACATCCACTTTATGTAAAGTTAAGCCAAAAAGAAAGCCCCGGCGCGTTCGCCATGGAACGCATCGGGGCCGTAAACAAAAGGTTCGATTAGTACGTCATGCCAGGATAAAGCGGGTACTGCGCCGTCAGATCGGACACCATGCCGCGCGCTTTGGCCAGCGTCGCTTCGTCGTCCGGGTTCTTCAGCACGAGCGCGATCACTTGCGCGATCGTCTTCATCGCGCTGACGTCCATGCCGCGCGACGTCGCCGCCGGCGTGCCGATCCGGATGCCGCTCGTCACGAACGGGCTCGTCGGGTCGAACGGAATCGCGTTCTTGTTGACCGTGATTTGGACGGAGTCCAGCACGTGCTCGGCTTTCTTGCCCGTGATGTTCAGGTTGCGCAGGTCGATCAGCATCAGGTGGTTGTCCGTGCCGCCGGACACGAGGTTCAGCCCTTGCGCGACGAGCTCTTCGGACAGCGCCTTCGCGTTGTCGACGACGTTCTGCGCGTACTGTTTGAACGACGGCTGCAGTGCTTCGCCGAACGCGACGGCTTTGGCCGCGATGACGTGCATGAGCGGTCCGCCTTGGGAGCCCGGGAAGACGGCTTTGTCGATCGCCGCCGCCCACGGCTGACGGCACAGGATCATGCCGCCGCGCGGTCCGCGCAGCGTTTTATGCGTCGTTGTCGTAACGAAATGCGCATGCGGTACCGGGCTCGGGTGCAGACCCGCCGCGACCAGACCTGCGATATGCGCCATGTCGACCATGAACAGCGCGCCTACGTCATTGGCGATTTGGCCGAGCTTCTCGAAATCGATGATGCGCGGGTACGCGGATGCGCCGGCCACGATCAGGCGAGGGCGATGCTTGAACGCCGCTTTGCGCACTTCTTCGTAATCGATCGTGAACGTGTTCTCGTCGACGCCGTAGGCCACGAAATTATAGAGCAAGCCGGACGCGTTGACCGGAGAGCCGTGCGTTAAGTGGCCGCCATGCGCCAGGTTCATGCCCAGTACCGTGTCGCCAGGTTTGAGAGCAGCCAGATAGACCGCCATGTTCGCTTGCGCGCCGGAGTGCGGCTGTACGTTCGCGTGCTCCGCGCCGAAAATTTCTTTCGCGCGTTCGCGGGCGATGTCCTCGACGATATCCACGTGCTCACAGCCGCCGTAGTAACGTTTGCTTGGATAACCTTCCGCGTATTTGTTCGTCAATACCGTGCCAGCCGCTTCCAGCACCGCCTCGGAGACGATGTTCTCGGATGCGATCAGCTCGATGTTGTCGCGCTGGCGTTGAAGCTCCAGGCCGAGTGCTTTCAATACTTCAGGGTCTTGTTTGCGCAGATTTTCCATTGGACGTGTCCTCCTCTATATCGTGAAGCTAGTCAAAATGTCAGTCGCACATGCCATTATCCGAATCCGTCTTGCCAACCGTCCCGCCGCTCGCGGCAGGGGCCAGTCCTGCCGCCTCCCGCGTATACACCGCCCGCTCGCCGCCGATTAGCTTCGGCCGCGTATAAGCCATCGTCACGTGGGCTTCGCCGATCCGCCTCACCGAGCCGCGCACCGGAACGGCCACGCGCCGCAGATGCATGCCGATGAACGTATCGCCGATATCGATGCCCGCGTGCGCCTGCACCGTCTCCGCCAATACCGCGTCGTCCAGCGTACGGAACGCATAGGCCGCCATCGAGCCGCCCGCCTTCGGCACCGGAATCGCCGAGACGAGCTCCAGCCCGTACCGATCCGCCGCGGCCCGTTCGAGCACGAGCGCCCGGTTCAGATGCTCGCAGCATTGATAAACCGGGTAGAACCCGACCTTCTCCCGTGCCGCTTCGACGCCGCGATAGATCGCTTCAGCCGTCTCCAGCGTCCCGGAAGTCCCGATCCGCTGGCCGATCACTTCGCTCGTGCTCGTGCCGACGACGAGCAGCTGTCCGGGGCGCAGACCGCCCGCTTCCGCGAGCTCCAGCACCGCCTGCCGCACGTCCCGCTCGATCGCCGCCAACCGCTTTTCTCCGCTCATGGCCGGTTCCCCCTTACGGATGGATGACATTGGCGGCTTCGAGCTGCATCACTTTGTTCAACCGTCCGACGTGACGCTCGCCGCCGGAGAACGGCGTCTCGGTCCAGATGCGCACGATCTCTTGTGCGAGACCCGGGCCGACGACGCGTTCGCCCAGCGCCAGCACGTTCGTATCGTTGTGCTCGCGGGTCGCCTTCGCCGAGAACATGTCGTGCACGAGCGCGCAGCGAATGCCCGGCACCTTGTTCGCGGCGATCGACATGCCGATGCCCGTGCCGCAGATCAGGATGCCGCGGTCGGCCTTGCCCTGCGCCACGCGTTCCGCGACCGGCACCGCGTAGTCCGGGTAGTCGACGGATTGATCGCAATCGCAGCCCAAATCTTCGATCTCATGGCCAAGCGATTGCAGGAACGGCACGATTTCGTCTTTCAAGCGGTAGCCGGCGTGATCGGCACCAATAGCGATTTTCATAAGGAACGTTACCTCCCGCATGATCCGCATAAGGGCGGAAAAAGTCGAATTACATTGGTCCCATTATACCCCATTAACGCCCAAAAGACGAAAAAAGAGCATAGCGCGCTAAAAAACGCGCGATGCTCTTTGCCCAGGCGACCGGCCGTATATTCCGATGCTCCACCGTGGTTTGATCCACTTTCGTCGCCAGTCACATCGGAAACCGTTATTTGCTTTCATCATACTTGATCGCGGGTCTAAAATCAATCCGCTTTCGGCGATTCGCCGTACAATTTGAGGAGCAGCTTGTCCATCGACTGCGCGATCTCGTCCGCGCAAATCCGGTACATCTCGAGCGAGCCGCCGAACGGGTCGGCGATATCAAAGCCCGGGATGCGGCGCTCCAGCTCGAGCAGCCGGTTGCGCTCTTCCGGCGACAGCTGTCCGCCGAGCGCCTGCTTCATATGCCACTCGGTGTACAGCGCCTCGAGCTCCGCGATATCCGCCACGACCGACTCGTCGGTCTGCGTGTATTCCTTCAGCGTGAACGTCTTGTCCACCGCGTTCGGGAAACGCTGCAGCAGATGCCGCTTGTGTCCGGTCGTCATCGTAAGCACCAGGTCGGCCCATTCCACCGAATCGCTCCCGATCGCGGTGGAGCTGCCGTCATCGGGGATGCCCCGGCCGCGAAGCACCGCGCGCGCGTGCTCGGATACCGGCAAGCCGTCGACCGTCGAGACGCCCGCGGAGCGAACCTCGATCGGCAGCGAGCGGAGGCGCGCCTGCTCGCGCAGCATCGCCTCCGCCATCGGAGAGCGGCAGGTATTACCCGTACATACAAACAAAATCCGTTTCAGCATAAGTCCCCCTCCTTCGTCATCCGAAAAGCGGCGCCGTCTAGGCGATTCTTCCTTCACGAGACGTTCGTTCGTGCCACTGCCTACAGTATAAACAAGATGCCGAAGGTTAACAAAATAATTCCGCCGAGCGCCTCGCCGTATTCGCCCAGCCCCTTGCTCACTTTGCGACCCAGCAGCAACCCCAGAATCGACATCAGCCCGCCGATAAAGCCGAAGAGCAGCACCGTCAGCAGCACGTCGGCGGCGAACATGCCCAGCGATATGCCGACCGAGAACGAATCGATGCTCACGCTCAGCGCAAACACGGTCAAGCCGAACACCGAGCGGTGGTTGAACGACGGCACTTCCTCTCCGCGCAGCGAGCTGTAAATCATATGCCCGCCCAGCAGCAGCAGCAGTCCGCCGGCGACGACCGTGGCCACCCCGCCGAGCAGCGAGCCGACATATTGCCCCGTGAAGATGCCCAGCAGCGGCATAATAATATGAAAAAGCCCAATAATGACGCTTAGCTTTACAATATCAAGCAGCCGGATTCCTTTCAACCCGATTCCGATTCCCAGTGAAAATGCGTCCATCCCGAGCGCCACCGCCATGATGATGAGCGTCAACAATTGGCCGGTCTGCAAGCTCGCCTCGATCATCGTCATACCCCCTGTCCAAGTCTCATCAGAGCATATGCGGACAAGGGGCGAAACATGATTGGCGGGTTGGGGCAGGACATGGCTAGACGCGGACGACCCTGTGACCCGCCGCCTTCACGAGCCGGTTCATAAGCGCGTGGCCGATGCCCGTCTCCGGGACGGCTTCGGCCCATATGCGCTGCGCGTCTCTGTCGTCGAATGCCCGAAGCGCGGCATACAGCGCCTGCGCCGCGTGGTCCAGACGCGACAGACTGCCGAGCGAAATAACGTCGTCGGCGTCATAGAGCCCGGCGTGTTCGTCGAATGTGAGGATGCCGACGCGCTCGCCGCGCGCCCGGGCAGCGTGCGCCTCGCGCTGGATATAGGCGCGGCGGGCCTCCGCTTCGCCCTGCACCAGCTCCATGACGCCTCGGGGCGCGTAATGCGCGTATTTCATGCCTGGCGAGCGCGGCGCCAGGGCGGCGTCGGCGGATAGGGCGGGCGCCTGCGCGGTGTCGGCGGCCGGCTGGACGGCCGGAGCGGCAGAGAGGCTGGTGTGGCCTGGCCCGCGCGGCGGCGCGTTACGCTCCGGCGCTTGCCCGATCGCGGTTGCGGAGCCGGCCGCCCCCGGAGCGGCGACGGCGTCGTATTCCACGCGCGCGGCGACCTCGCGAAGTGCCTCCGCCGTGACGCCGCCCGGGCGCAAAATGCGCACCGTCTCTCCTTCGATCTCGACGACGGTCGACTCCAGACCGACGCCCGCGGCGCCGCCGTCCACGATGCCGGCGATGCGGCCGGCCAGATCGCCCGCCACGTGCGCGGCAAGCGTCGGACTCGGCCGGCCGGAACGGTTCGCGCTCGGCGCCGCGACCGGACAGCCCGAGGCCGCGATCAGCGCCAGCGCTACCGGATGGGAAGGCATCCGCACCGCTACCGTATCCAGTCCGGCGGTCACGCGCGGAGACACCGCGCCCGGCGCGGCAGGCAGCACGAGCGTAAGCGGCCCCGGCCAAAAACGGTCCATGAGACGCTCCGCCAGCTCTCCCCACGGCAGCACGAGCGCGCCAAGCTGCGCACGGTCCGCGATATGGACGATCAGCGGGTTGTCCGACGGCCGTCCCTTCGCCTCGAAGATGCGGGCGACCGCCTCGTCGCTGCGCGCGTCGGCCCCGAGGCCATATACCGTCTCCGTCGGGAAGGCGACGGTCTGCCCCTCCCGCAGCAGGCGGGCGGCCTCCATGAGCTCCTCGGACTTCGGCGCGTCCGCGTCGACGCGCCATTCTATCGTTCTGTTCATCTGCGTTCAATCCTTTGTCGCGTTCATCGTTTGACTTCTAGTATACCACAGCCTGTCCAGCCGGAAGCCTGTCGCGCGTCAGAACCCGGCAGGCAAACGAAAGCCCCGCCGTCGCCCGGCGGGGCTTGCACCATCTGCGAGAATGCGTCTTTAAGCGAACAGGCCTTTGAAGAACGAGAAGATCGACGCCAGCACTTCCCACAGGAAGAACTTCACTTCGGGCGCCTGCTGGGCGTCCGCGTCCGACGCGCCTGCTTCAGGCTTTGCCCCTTCGCTTCCCGCCTTGACCACTGCTCCGCCGTCTTGCGTGTCCGCCGTCACCGTCGTTGCGGCTGCCGCCGTTGCCTCGCCGCTGACCGCATCCACGAAGCAGAGCGGCGGGAACAGCACGCACCACCAGTTTTGGCCTTCTCCGCTGCCCAGCGTAATGCGGAGCGCTTCGTAATCGCCGGCCGGATAGACTTTGCTGCCGTACATCTTGGTCGGGAACGGCACGATGCCGAGCTCGGCCTTGAACCCGTACTCGAAGCCGCGGCTTTGCAGCTCCTCCGCCACGACGCGCTCGATATCGGTCATATGGGCATGAATCGTCAGGCGCGCTTCCTCGATGGAGTGCTGGGCGTTCACCCAGCGCCCCATCTCTTCGACGACCGCGTCGCGGACATGGCGTTTGACCGACTGGTCGATCGCGCTGTCGGAATTGGCGAGAATGCGCAGACGAATGGATTCCTCGGGAATATCGCCGCCGGCGATGGCCGCATCGGCGCGCTGGCTCTCCCAGCTCATGAACAAAATCGCAAGAATGACGAACAGGTAACCAAAGGACTTTTGATAAGGAAAACGGGTATAAGTGCGGATCATATACACAAGCTCCTTCGCGGCACCCGTCGGTGCACTTGGCTTGCGTCCCGGAACGTTATATCCCCAGTATGTCCGTGAATCTCGCGCTTAAACCTAGCGGCTCTATGAAATTTAACGAGGCAGGTTGAGAGGCTCTGGTGTCCCGAATATGGCCTCTCCTGACAAGGGTTGTCCGGCTCGATTCCCAAAATCAGGGTGTTGCGCAACATACTTTAGCGGTTAAATAATAGAGTTAGGCATTCGCGGTTTGTCATAGAATGGTACCATCCAGGTCACTGCCGGATGCCGATTATGATACCGGGGAGGCATGCATCATGCATACAATCTTGCTGACGGGCAAGTCTCAGATGGGGAAAACGACGCTGCTGAAGCGAATCATCGATACGGTGGGCGCCGAGCGCTTCGGCGGCTTCTATACGGAAGAAATCCGCGACGCGTCCGAGCGGATGGGCTTTACGTGCGTGCTGCTCGGGGGCGGGACGCTTCCGCTGGCCCATGTCGGGCTGAACAGCCCGCACCGGGTTGGCCGGTACGGCGTGCGTCCCGGGTGGTTCAACGAGGAGGTGCGGCGGTCGCTGGCCGAAACGAAGGACAGCGGCAAAATCGTCGTGGCGGACGAGATCGGCCGGATGCAATTGAGCGATCCGGATTTTCTCCCCTACATCCAAGGTTTGATCGCGAGCCCGGAGCCGGGCATCCTGCTCGGCAGCATTATGGAGGAGAGCGACGCGGCTGCCGATGCGCTCAAAGCGCTGCCCGGCGTGCGCGTGCTGCCCGTGACGTGGGAAAACCGCGATCGGCTGCAAGAAGAGATCGTGGGCGAGATCGCCGCGCTGCTGCAGACGGGGAACTAAGAAACCAAGAGAGTACGGCCACGAAGCAGACTGGCGGGCTTAGCGAGCTATCCGGCCGCTGGCCAGACGGCGGCTGCTTCTAAGGCATCGCCCAGACATGCCGGCGTTACGCGCCTATCCCTATGAAGGCCAACAAAAAGCTCGGTCCGTACGGCTTTACGCCAAACGGACCGAGCTTTTTCATGCGCCTATACGCCGGTTTACACGGCTTCCTCTTCGTTCTGCTCCGGCAATGGCAGCAGCGAGACGCTGCGGCGGCCGTCGATGCCGACCGGTACGTCGCCGGCGATCGTGACGCGGCGGACGACGCGGTGCGCGCTGCCGTAATCGTTCACGGCGTAGTGCTGGGTCGCGCGGTTATCCCAGATGACGACGTCGCCTGCCGCCCAGCGCCAACGGACGGTGTTTTCCAGACGCGTCACATGCTCCTGCAGAATGGCCAGAATGCGCTCGGAATCGGCCGACTTGAGACCGGAGATCCGCTTCACGAAGTGCCCGAGCAGCAGATGGCGCTCGCCCGTCTGCGGGTGGACGCGGACGACCGGATGCTCCGTCTCATACACCGTCGAGGCGAATACGGCCCGATGCTTGCGAATGTCCTCCGCCGTTACGTCGCGGCGAATGACGGCCGCGTAGTCGTACGCATTGGAGTGCACGGCGCGCAGCCCGTTCGCCAGCTCCTGCAGCTCCGGCGTCAAATCGTCGTAGGCCGCCGCCGTATTCGCCCATACCGTGTCCCCGCCCGCCGGCGGAATGACGACGCCGCGAAGAATGGACGCCTTCGGGTATGCCTCGACGAACGTCACGTCCGTGTGCCAGGAGTTCGCCCGGCCGCCATGCTCGGAGTCGAGCTCGAGGACGGCGTTCGTGCCCGCTTTCACGGGGACGGTCGGATGCGCGTAGAGCTCGCCGAGCCGCTTGGCGAACGCCTCCTGGCCGGCATCGTCCAGCTGATGCTGACCGCGGAAGAACAGTACCTTATAGGCAAGCAGCGCTTCCTCGATCGCTTCGACGACCTCCGGGGCTAGATCCGCGGACAGCTCCACGCCGCGGATCTCCGCGCCGATTCGGCCCGCGACGGGCACGACTTCCAACGCTACCGCTTGGCTCTTCACGATTTCACTCATTCTCTTCTTCCTCCTTGGGGCGGATGGCCGCCGATTATGGGTAAGATGGGAAGCATAAGCTTACATTTTGCCACGCCCGATCAGTAAGGTCGGTCGCCTGCGATCGAGATGCGTTCCGCTACGCGGCGGTGCGGGAAGTAATCGGACACCGCGTAATGCTGCGTCGCGCGGTTATCCCAGAATGCCATCGAGTTGGCTTTCCAATGGAAACGCACTTGGTATTCCGGAATTTGTGCTTGACGGAACAAGTAGTTCAGTAACTGCTCGCTCTCCTCCGGCGCAAGCCCCACGATGCGCACGGTGAACGCCGCGTTGACGAACAAGGTCTTGCGGCCCGTCTCCGGATGCGTGCGGACGACCGGGTGCTCCGCCGCCGGGAACTCTTCCTGCTTCGCCGCGAGAATCTCCGG
The DNA here is from genome assembly GCF_042682185.1 of Paenibacillus xanthanilyticus. NCBI lineage: Bacteria > Bacillati > Bacillota > Bacilli > Caryophanales > Paenibacillaceae > Paenibacillus > Paenibacillus xanthanilyticus. Next base: position 2,459,295 of record NZ_JBHUHA010000002.1, read on the forward strand.
CGTCATACGTCGGCCGAAGCTAGGCGTGAAATCGTGGATCGCCGTCAAGCCGTCGATTCGCCGTTTCACGTCTTCGGGCAAATTATCGTACGCCGCCGCCATGTCGGCCCACAGCGTATCGCCGCCGTGCGGCGGCACTTCGGATAACCGCAGCACCGAGCCGAGCGCCGGGTCGAGACGCCACGTGACATCGGTATGCCAGACGTTCTCGTTGCCCGTCATATCCGCGCCTTTCTCGAAGCGGGTCACCTCTTCCGCGCTGCCTCTTGGTAGAAACGGATGCTTCTCCAGCTCGCCCCACAGCTTGGCGAACGCCAGCTGCTGGCTGCTGTCGATCGTCTGGTTGCGGAAGAAGAGCACCTTCCACTCCAGGAAAGCGCGGTGCAGCTCGGCCTTCAGCTCCGGCCCGACCGGCTGGCCAAGATCGACGCCTTCGATCTCCGCGCCGATAATCGGTCCGAGCGGCTTCAGCGTGAACAGCGTGTACGGCTGCGGCTCCACCCCCTCCGGCAATCGCTGCAAATGGCGGGCTCCTGCACGAATTTCACGAACCGGAAGATACTCGCGGGATAAATAATCGGTCGTCGTTATGTTCATAGTAAACGCCCCTTCATAATTAATTAAATTCTTACCCGAATAATAGGATTTTGGTATAAAAAAAGACTCCACGCGCAGATTCAAGGCTTGCGGCCGAATCTCTGGTCGTCCAGTCGATTCCGATGCGATCGGTACATATGGGGCCTCAAGCCGCTCTGCTCTTACAGGGTGAATTTCCGTTCAGCTTGTGGCGTGAACAAATCGTAGCAGGGGGCAAAACACATTGTCAACCCTCTTTTTCCCATACGCCCGAACCACATGCCGTCTCCGTCTCTCGCTTGGGGGAAAGCATCGTCAGGAGCAGCGAGATCGTCTCGGGCGTCGCCGGCGCGTACCCCCGCATCTCCAGCAGCATCAGATTCTGGATCAGCGTGCCGAACAGCGTCGCCAGTTGAACCGGGTCGCCTTCCATGACCGTGCCGTCCTGCTGGCCTTCCTCGATCAGCTGAATGAGCAGCGCCAGATTTTGCCCGGCCCGATCCAGGATCATCTGCTTCTCCTCGCCGGTCAGCACGTCCGTGAACACCGCTTGCAGCAGCACGAGATAAATATCGGGGTCACCGACGCCGGGCAGCGATCGAGTCGCAACATAGCGGAATTTCTCCGCCGCGGTGCCGGGCATGGCGATCGCCCTTCGCAAGATCGTCCCGTACATCGTCTGTCCCCGTTCGATGACGGCCAGCAATATTTCCTCTTTCGAGGCGAAATGGTTATATAAATGCCCATGGCTCATCCCGGCTCCCGCCGCGATGTCGACCATCTTCGTCAGCACGCCCCGGCGGGCGAACACGCGGGCCGCGGCGTCGAGGATGTGCTTGCGCCTCTCCTCGCGCTGCTGCTGGTCTCGTTCCGGATTTCGTGGCATATGTTCCTCCTGTCGCCGTTGACGTTGAATCCCCGTTATCTTACCAGAGCTTCGCTGCCGATTTCCATCCCGACAGCCAAGTTTAAATTTTCCTACCCGTTTAGTCGGGTATTGACGATAAACCGGTCGCAATGCTAAGATAGGGCACATCGTAACGAATGAGTCAGTCTATAACGAACGAATCGACTAGTCTACCTGGAGATTCGGCAGCGCGTTTTTTCATGCTGCCGGTCTCTTTTTTTATGCTCATATGCGAGATGAAGGAGTGAATGGGCTCATGACGGCAGGACCCGTACTGGCGATAAGCGGTGTCAGCAAAACCTTTCACGGCGAACAAGGGGCGACCCATGTGCTGGACACGCTGGATTTGACGGTGCATGACGGCGACTTCACGACGATTATCGGACCGAGCGGCTGCGGCAAAAGCACGCTGCTGAAGATTATCGCCGGTCTGGACCAGGATTTTCAGGGGGAAGTGCTGCTCAAGGGCAAGGCGGTGACGAAGCCGTCGCAGGAGAAGGGGTTTATTTTTCAAGAGCACCGGCTGTTCCCTTGGCTGAACGTCGAGAACAATATCGCCGCCGACCTGTCGCTGCGCGACCCGGACGTTCGCCGCAGCGTCGACGAATTGATCAAGCTCGTCAAGCTCGGCGGATTCGAGAAAGCCTATCCGCGCCAACTGTCGGGCGGCATGTCCCAGCGCGTGGCGATCGCGCGGGCGCTCCTCCGCAAGCCGGAGGTGCTGCTGCTCGACGAGCCGTTCGGTGCGCTCGACGCCTTTACCCGCGGTCATCTCCAGGAAGCGCTGCTCGATATTTGGCAGACGAACCGGACCTCGATGGTGCTCGTGACGCACGACATCGACGAGGCTGTCTTCCTTTCCACCCGCGTCGTCGTCATGGATGCCCGTCCCGGCCGCATCAAAGCGATCGTGCCGATCGATCTCCCCTACCCGCGCAAGCGAACCGGGCGGTCGTTCACCGAGCTGCGGACGCTCGTGCTGGAGAAGCTCGAGCACCACGAAGAACAAGAAGCGTATAGCATTTAACGATGAACGCGACCTCAAGCGCGTGAACGCGCTCCAGATGAGCAAGCCGGCGCGGTATGACCATTCTCCCCCTCGTCAGCAAGTTGCCGGATTCCATCGTCATGGTGCTGGAAGCGCGGCTGCTGCCGGACAGGATGACTGCACAGGTTAACGGTCGAAAAACTTACGACTTAGCCGCCCCAGAAATCATCCGGGCTACAAACAAAACCTCCGCGCCCATCGACGGCGCGATCGAACATCTCCTACTAGATGAGGCAGACTTCGACCGCGCGCCGATCGGAACGCGGAGGTTTCGTTCGTTTCACGGCCACTCCGGCGCGTCCTCGCGCTTTGTATGCTCGTATATTTGCCGGATTCCCCATGCGAGAGCCAAGTATAGCGTTTGAACGAAGACGTAAATGGCGAAGGAATAGCCAAGGTTCCAGTTCTTGTAGCGGAAGACGTGACACCAGTTGGCGATCTGCTCATAGCCGACGCCGAGCGCGGAGAACGCGAGCATATATAAGCTGACCGCAAGCCCCCGCACGCGCCATCGGTCGAAGGCATAGATGAACAGATACGAGAACGGCGCATAGACGATATAGAACAACAGGTCGAATACCTCGTAACGGCCCGAATCGTTAATGTTGTAGACGTCGATCGGCGGTACCCCCAGCAGGAAGTCGGCATTCATCGCCATGATTGGCCCCATCGCGTACAAAAGGGCCGTGATGATCGACGGAAACCGCCGCGGCAGCCATAAGGAGCACCCGCCGACCGTCAATAGAGAAAGCAGCAGAAACCATTCGTTCGCGTCAAACTGCGCCGGCCAATCCAGTCTCATAGCCCGACTTCCTTCCGTGCCAGCCTTCGCGCGCCCCGCCACACCCCATAGGTAGACAACGCAAAGACGCACCAATATCCGAGCGAATAGCCGAAATGCCACTTCGCCTTCAGGTCGATGACGCCCAGCAGCACCTCAAGCTGCTCGAAACCGGCCAGCAAGGCGAGCGTTACCGCCGCAAGGAGCAGCGGGTGCTTAGCTCGGCCGCTAGCGGCATCGGTTCCGTAGCGAATGCATAACAAGACGATGACCGGGAAAATAATTTGAACGGCTAGCGCGTGCGCAACGACAGCCAGCATCAGCTTTGGCAGCGCGAAGAGCTCCCCGTTCAGACCTAGCAGCCACATATAGTTGCTATGCAGGAACAAGATCCAGCCCCATACCAGGAATCCCTCGAACGGATGCACGCGCTGCATGATGACCGGCAGGGTAACGAGAAGGAGCATGGAGATGCCCGTTATAACCGTAATTTCCATTTGCGCCTCCGACCATTCTTTCATAGTTGGATGGTTGCCATAAAAGCGCGTTTGTATGCAAGTCGGAACGCGCGCATGCGTCGGTCGACAAAGGCAACGTCGGCTGAGAAAACGGCGTATCGAACGATAGGCAAACCCTGGAAGAAACCACGAAAGCCATGATCGCAGCCTGCCGATATAAATAAGCGCAAACCTAAAAACCCCCGCGTCTTCGCATAGACGCGGGGGGTCGACGAACAGCTACCCTTTAGCTATGGGGCGATGGCAATGACGTGGCGGTCGATGCCGCCGTAATCCCGAATGACGCGGATCTCGGGCCATGCGCCAAGGCCGCGGAGCAGATCCGCGACCGCTTCCGCCTGCCCCATCCCGAGCTCGAAGGCCACGATCCGCGGCAGCGCGGCCAGCTCGGGCAGCTGCGCCACGATCGCGCGGTACGGATTCAACCCATCCTCGCCGCCGTCGAGCGCCAGGCGCGGCTCGTAATCGCGCACCTCCGTCTGGAGGTCCTCGATATCCCGCGCCGGTATATACGGCGGGTTGGAGACGAGGACGTCGATCCGCAGGCCGGCGACCCCGTCGCCGCCGTCCGCGCCCGCCTCTTCCTCGCGCCGCGCCACGAACGGCGCGAGCAGGTCGCCCTGCGCGAAGCGCATGCGCGCCGCCGCGCCATGGCGCGCCGCATTCGCGCGGGCGACGTCGAGCGCGTCCGGCGACAGGTCGGACGCGACCACGCGCCACGCCGGACGCAGCGCCGCCAGCGTCACCGCGATGGCCCCGCTGCCGGTGCCGACGTCGAGCACCGTCGGCGCCGCGCCCGCATCAGCCGTAGGAGCGTCGGCGGATCCCTCCGCCCCCGGCCACAGACGGTCGACCGCCTCCAGCACCGCCTCCACCAGCAGCTCCGTCTCCGGACGCGGAATGAGCACCGCCGGCGTCACCATGTACGGCAAGCCGTAGAACCACTGCTCGCCGACGATATACTGCAGCGGCTCGCCCTCCGCCTTGCGCGCCACGAGCGCCTGCCACGCTTCGGCGCGCCCCGGCGGGAGCGGCTCGCCCCAATCCATCAACAGCCGGGCGCGGTCCGCCCCGAGCAGATGCATCATGAGCCGCTCCGCGTTCTCGCGCGGCTCGCCGATGCCCCGCTCCGCTAGCATCCGCACGGCCGCCACGATCCGCGCGCCGATCGTATCATTCGGGGCGCTTCCGCCCCCGTAACCCGCCGATCCCGTAGTCGTCATGTCCACCTCACATCCTTCCGCCTTCCGGCTATCCTCTGCCTTGCCTGCCCGGGCCGTTCGCGCCGCGCATAACAAAAGCTGCCGCCCTCTGCGGGACGGCAGCCTTCCGTGTCGCTTACGCGAGGTTTTCTTTCTCCAACAATTCCGTCTGTGCGGTCAGCGTCAACGCGTTGATGACTTCATCCAGGTCGCCGTTCATGACCGAATCCAGCTTGTGGAGCGTCAGGCCGATACGGTGATCGGTGACGCGGCTCTGCGGGAAGTTGTACGTGCGAATCCGCTCGCTGCGGTCGCCCGTGCCGACTTTGCTCTTGCGCTCGCCCGCGTATTTCGCCTCTTCCTCTTGACGGCGGATATCATAGATGCGCGCGCGCAATACTTGCAGCGCCTTCGCTTTGTTCTCGTTCTGCGATTTGCCGTCCTGGCACGTCGCCATGATGCCCGTCGGCACATGAAGGACGCGAACCGCGGACTTCGTCGTGTTGACGGACTGGCCGCCGGCGCCGCTCGAGCAGAACGTGTCGATGCGGATGTCTTTGTCGAGAATCTCGACTTCCACCTCTTCGACCTCCGGCATGACCGCGACCGTCGACGTGGACGTATGGATGCGGCCGCCCGATTCCGTCACCGGAATCCGCTGCACGCGGTGCGCGCCGCTCTCGAATTTCAGCTTGCTGTAGGCGCCTTTGCCGGCCACCATGAAAATAACTTCCTTGAAGCCGCCCAGGTCGCTCTCTCTGAACTCCATCAGCTCGACGCGCCAGCCTTGGGAATCGGCATACTTGGAGTACATCCGGTACAGCTCGTAAGCGAACAAAGCCGCTTCGTCGCCGCCCGCCGCGCCGCGAATCTCGACGATAACGTTCTTGTCGTCGTTCGGGTCCTTCGGCAGCATCAGAACGCGGATGTGCTCTTCGAGCTGGTCCCTGCGTTCGGTCAGCTCTTCGATCTCCATCTTCACCATCTCGCGCATCTCGTCGTCCAGCTTCTCGCCCTGCATCACTTTCGCGTCGTCCAGCTGTTCGAGCACTTGCTTGTATTCCGTGTACGCTTCGTACGAAGGCTGCAGATCGGACTGCTCCTTCGAGAAATCGCGCAGACGCTTCGGATCGCTCGCTATATCGGGATCGCACAACAGCTCGCTCAATTTCTCGTACCGGTCGGCGACTGCTTGCAAACGGTCTAACACGTGCATTCACCCCTAAATCGTATAATTTCGTTAGTGTCGTATCTAGTAGTATAACATAACGCAGGCCGCTCCATAAATGTGCGAATTCTGGGCGCTTCTTGCCCCGGACGCCGTCAAACGGCGATGCACATGCGGCCCTGCCTTCTATGGGCAGGCGCTTGTCCCCCATGCCCCCTGTCCGCACACACGCCGAAGGACCCGGCTTCCCGGGTCCTTCCTTCAAGACGTTCGCGCTACACGTTGAAACGGAAGTGCATGACGTCGCCGTCCTGCACGACATACTCCTTGCCTTCGAGGCGGAGCTGGCCTTTCTCCTTCGCCGCGTTCATGGAGCCCGCCGCCACGAGATCATCGTACGCCACGACTTCGGCGCGGATGAAGCCGCGCTCGAAATCGGTGTGGATGACGCCCGCCGCTTGCGGCGCCTTCATTCCTTGACGGATCGTCCATGCGCGCACTTCCTGCACGCCGGCCGTGAAGTACGTATACAGGCCGAGCAGCTTGTAAGCCGCACGGATGAGGCGGTTCAAGCCGGACTCTTCCAAGCCAAGCTCTTCGAGGAACATCGCCTTGTCCTCGCCTTCGAGCTCCGCGATCTCCGACTCCACCTTCGCGCTGATCGGCACCACTTCCGCGCCTTCCGTCGCCGCGTATTCGCGCACCAGCTTCACGTACGGATTGTCGTCCGCGTTCGCCGCTTCGCTCTCGCTGACGTTGGCTGCATAGAGGATCGGCTTCATCGTCAACAGGTGCAGCTCGCGCACGAGCAGCTTCTCGTCGTCGGTCAGCTCGACGCTGCGCGCCGGCTGGTCGTTGTACAGCGCTTCTTTGATCCGCTCGAGCACCTCGACCTCTTGCGCGTATTTCTTGTCGCCGCCCTTCATGTTCTTGCGGCTGCGATCAATGCGTTTCTCGACGGATTCCACGTCGGCCAGGATCAGCTCCAGGTTGATCGTTTGAATATCCGAGATCGGATCGACCTTGCCCGCCACGTGGGTAATGTTCTCGTCCTGGAAGCAGCGCACGACTTGTACGATCGCGTCGACTTCGCGGATGTGGGCGAGGAATTTGTTGCCCAAACCCTCGCCTTTGCTCGCGCCTTTCACGATGCCGGCGATATCGATAAATTCGAACGCCGTCGGCACGGTGCGGTTCGGCGTCACCATCTCGGTCAGTTTGTCCAGCCGCGGATCCGGCACCTCGACGACGCCGACGTTCGGATCGATCGTGCAGAAGGGATAGTTCGCGGACTCTGCGCCCGCCTGCGTAATTGCGTTAAACAACGTGGATTTGCCGACGTTCGGCAATCCGACGATACCTGCTTTCAAACCCATTAGATAGACACCTCAGCTCACGAAATACAGTTCTTTGGACATTATACCCGAAGCGGACAGCGATGGAAAGGCGCGCAGGCGCCGGCTTGCTCGCGCTCGGGCGAATGTCCGCTATGCGCTCCGGGCATACTATCGCTGCCAAGACTACGGGAGGTGAGAGCATGGAGAACAAATCGCATGCCGGCAATTATAAAGGCACCACGAACATGACCGCCAAAAATCAGGACATGGCGTTCGTGAACGACACGATCGAAGACGCAAAGTCCGTGACGAACTTCCAGACGACGAAGAACAAAACAGATAAATAACATCTGACCCTAAACCGTCAGCACCGGCTTGTATTAAAAAAACCTCCAATCCCCCGTATGTATGCGAGGGGTGGAGGTTTTTCGCTATTCTCGTTATCCAAAGCCGCTACACCCAGGCATCCTTCGCGTAACCCCGCTCTTCCCAGTAGCCGGTATGGTCCGTGTCGATCAGCTCGATGCGGTTCAACCACTTGACCGACTTGTACGCGTACATTTTCGGCACGACCAGCCGTACCGGCCCGCCGAGATCGCTCGGAATCGGCTTGCCGTCGTGCAGCACCGCTACCATGACGTCGTCCATCGCGGCTTGCTCGAGCGTAAGCGAATCCGTATACACGCCGTCGCCGGAGTACAGCTTGACGGTGCGCGCGGTGGCGCGGACGCCGGCCATGCGGAGAAGCTCCTTCAGCGGAATGCCCTCCCACGTATTCGAATAGACCGACCATCCCGTCACGCAATGAAAATCGCTCACCTGCACCGTCCGCTTGAGCTGGACGAACTGCTCCCAATTCCAGACGAGCGGCTTCTCCACCAGCCCGTCGACCTTAAGCGACCAAGTCGCGTTGTCGAAGGAAGGAATCGGGGTCACCGTGTAAACCCGGAAGCTGCCTTTGCTTCCGCCTCCGATCGGCGCGACGGATTCGGGGAGCGGCTGCGGCGCTGGCGTCAGCCGATTCGCGTCCTTGCGGATCAGCTCCTCCGTATTGGCGGCGCCCGGGCCGAGGATGCCGCCCGCCCAGCGAAGGAATGAAGGACCGAGCGTCACCGCGAGGCCCGCGCCGATCGCCGTCTTGATGAAGGCGCGCCGCGTCAGGAGCGACTGCGGACCTGCGGCGGGGTGAAGTCCCGCGCTCGACGGAACGCCGCCGTCTGTCTTAACCGTACGGCGGTGCGGTTCCTTCAACCACTTGGTGCGCGTGATCGAATGGTAGATAACGTACGGCAGTCCGACCCACGTGAGCAAATCATGCACCGCGAGCGCCGTGTTCGACCAGAAGGGGCCGACAAAGCGGAATTGCCACAACGCCAGGCCCGAGATCAGCCATCCGACCAGCAGCGCCAGCACGATGACGACGTTCGCCTTCTGGGCGAATTTGCCCCGCAGCTGCTTCCAGTGCTTGCCTGCGAGCACCAGGTAATAGAGCACCGGCACGAGCGAAGCGATTCCCGCCCCGATATGGAGCCATCGCACCCACACGCGCCCTTCGCCCAGCACGCCGCGCCAGAAGCCGCCGAACAGCACCAGCCCGCTCAGCGCCAGCAGCACGACGAGCCATCCGTTCCAGGCATGCAGCCGCGCAAGCTTGCGCCCGTATCCTTTTCGAATTCCCGCTAGCCAATTCCCCACTTTCGCCTCCGCCTCCTCTAACCGCCATTACCTCTATTATATATAAATAGACGCAAACTAAGGCATATTGGATCACCGAAACGCGACTGATCGCGGGAAAAGTGTTTCTTCATGAGGCCGCCTGAGGCGGAGATCCGTCGCGGTGAACGTCCGCCCGAGAAAGACTGTGAACGACGCTGTCCGCGAGCGTCGAGCCGTGACGAGAACCCCGGCGCGGCGAGCCGTCCCGAACGCGCCGCCAGGCACACCGCCAAGCACGCCGCCAAGCACGCCAAAAAGCCGGGCTCGCCGCCCGGCCTTCCTCGCCTCTCGCATCGTCTCCTCGCGGTTACAGCAGCGGCTCCTGTCCCCACTCGATCCAGTCCTCGCGCGTCGGGCCGTACAGACCCGGCACGCGCAGCCCCGCCTGCCGCATCAGCACCGTCATTTGGCCGCGGTGATGCACCTCGTGCATGATGAGGATATGGAGCGTCAGCCCGTTCTGCCACTGGTCGCCGTACATGTCGACCGACTCCTGCAGCTTCTCGTCGTTCCATTGCGCTTTGACCGCTTCCAGCAGCGCCGCGCTCGTCGAGCGGTAAGCCTCGGCGATTGCCTTCGCCGAGTCCGGCGCCTTCTCCTCGTGACAGGACGCCGGGAATTCCAGTCCCGTGCGGGTGAGCATCTCGTGCGGGGTCGACGCGATATGCCAGGCCAACTGGCCGAGCGTACGGTGCTGCGGCGCGACCGCCTGGACCAGCGACGCGTCGGTCAGGGCGTCCATCACCCGTTGAGTCGCTTTCGATTCGTGGATCCAGCCGGCCTCGAAAGCTGCGATCGAAGTAAACATAAGGAATTCCTCCTAGCTATTGTCCGTAGTTGCGGCGGTCGTCCCGCCTGCACGACAACAGCATACCCAACCTCTACTGACAACAGTATGGCAGCGATTCGGACTCGTCTACGGGAATTTCGTGAACCGGCACCCGCGATGGCGATCGGCCGTTTACCGACGTTCCAACCGCATCCCGCCGCCGCCTCACGCGTCCGTCTGTACCACGGCCAGCTTGGTCTCCCGCTCGTATAGCGACACGATCGCCCGGGCGCGGGCCGCAAGCTCCTTCGCCACATGCTCCGGCTCCACTACCTGCACGTCCGTCCCGCACGACAGCAGCATGCTGTACAGCCACGGCTCCTCCGGCTGGGTCGCGGCGACGAGCAGCGTGCCTTCGGGCTCGATCGTGATCTGGCTGGGCTCGTAATAATCCATCACTCTCGCCTTGGCTCTCGGCTGGTAGCGAAGCAGCAGGTTGACATGAGGTTCGGTCACGTCGCCCGCTCCGATCCGGTCGTACGTGATTTCCTGCGGAACCGATTCGCGGCGCTCGAAGCGCTGCTCGAGCGTCGTTAATCGTTCGATCCGGCTCAGACGGAAGATCCGGTAATCCTGCCGAAGCCGACAGTAGCCGTACAAATACCAGGAATAACCCTTGAGCACGACGCCGAGCGGTTCGCAGTCGCGCCCCGATTCTTCGCCGCGTCCGCTCGTGTAGACGAAGCGGACGACCCGCGTCTCCCGGATTGCGTCCTTCAGCCGCGCGAGCAGCTCCTTCACCGCGGCGCCGCCCTGCCACGGATTCATGTCGATCACGACCTGCTCGCTCATGAGACCTGCGGCTCCGCGCTCCGACTTGGCGACGAGCGCCCCGACCTTGTCCAGCAGCGCCGGAATATCCTGCTCCTCCATCGAGGAGCGGATGCCCCGAAGCGCGATGATGATCGACTGCAGCTCCTCCATCGACAGGAACTGCCGGTCGAGCCGGTATTGGTCCATGATTTCGTAGCCGCCCGACGCCCCCGCGTACGAGACGACCGGAATCCCCGCCTGATTGATCGTCTCCAAGTCCCGGTAGACCGTGCGCAGCGACACTTCGAACCGCTCCGACAGCTCCTTGGCGCTCACTCTGCGGCGGTTCAACAGCAGCATCGTGATGGCCAGCAGACGATCCAGCTTCATGCCCGCTTCCTCCTTCGCGTTCCTTTATCTTGCCCTGACCTTACCAAAGCCGGACGCGAAGGGCAAGACTTGACGAAACGAGAGGATGCAGGAAATGTGCCGGACGCCAAAAAAGGCGCGCCGCGGTATCGTGCCGCGTTCGCGCCTTCCCTATTGCTAGCGTGCGGAGCCGTCCCGACTCACACCGGCTTGCGCATGAAATACGCCCAGCCTGCCGCCAGGAACACGGCAAAGCTGCCAAGAATGACGCCGAACAGCGTCGTCGGCGATAAGTTGATCGCCGCCATGCCGTGCCCCTCCATCGGGATCATCGCCAGCAGCGGCTGAGCCCAAGGATAATACGGTCCATAGGTCGAGGAGTTCATGACGAGCAAATTGGGCATCGTCAGCACGACGTTGACCGCCAGCGGCGCGGCGAAGCTCGGCAGCGCCGTCGAGACGCCGAGCTGCAGCGCGGCGAGCGGCAAGCACGCCACCCAGCCCCCGCCGACCGAGCGGAGGATGGCCAGCCACGGCACCGGGCCCGGGAAGCCGAGCACCGCGCCGACGCCGAGCAGCGCCGCCAGGAATAGCAGCTGCGTCAGCAGCAGCAGGAACATGACGTATATATACTTGACCGCGAACAGCTGGGTGCGAGATACCGGCATCGCCAGCAGCTGCTTCCAGCCGCCGCCCGCGTGCTCGAAGCGGCACACCAGCGCAGCGAACACGCCGGTCAGCAGCGGCAGGAACAGCATCGCGTGCAGCGCGGCCATCAAGGCGAGCGCACCGAGCCAATCGGCGTCTTCGCCGCCCCCTCGCGCGCCGACATAGCCGACAAGACCGGCCAGCAGGGGGCTTGCTCCCGCCACGACCCAGATGACCGTCCGTCTCAGCTTCATCCATTCCGATCGGATCAATCGCAGCATGCTAGCTCACGTCCTTTCGAGCGAACTGCGCCATCCCGGCGAACAGGAGCACGACGCCGAGGGCCGCGCCGGCCAGGACGGAGTAGAGCGGCTCGCCGGCACCGTTGAGCAGATGCGGCCATTTGTAGGGCACCCAATCATCGAAGCGCGAGCCGAACATCGCGACTATCATACCGACAATGCCGACCGTCAGCGGCACCGCCTGGTTCGCCAGCGTCACGCTGAGCCACACCTGCAGCACCATGAAGGGCAAGGCGGCGACGTACGGGTAATACAACGTCTGCAGCAGCTCGCCGTAAGGGAGATCGCCCAGGTCGAATCCGAGCGCCGCCCCGAGCGCGATGGTCATGATGAAGAGCAAGGTGCTCGAGACGAAGAGCAGCAGGACGTTCAGCAGCGCCTTCGCCGCGAATACGGCGGTCTTCGGCACCGGCAGCGCGAGCGTCTGCTTCCACGCGTTCGTCTGATGCTCGATGCCCGCCGCCATCGACGCTAGAATCGCCAGGCCGATGAATAAGGTCGGCAGCGTGATGGCGCTTACGTTGCTGATCAGTCCGCCCCACAGATCGTCTTTGTACACATTCATCAGGTAATCATAACGGAGGCCGTAGTTCACGCCCTGCAGCCCCGCCACGCCGAGCGGGCCGAGCACTGCGAGGAACCAGAGCATTTTGCCGCGGATCTTCAGGAATTCCGCGGAGAGGATGCGCGCGAGCATCAGAGGCTCCCCTCCCCGCCGGTCATCTCCAGGAAGATGCGCTCCAGCGAAGCGCTCTCCTCCTCCACCCGGTACACCGCGAAATCATGCTCGACCAGCTTCGCCACCATCGCCGCCACCGCGCGGTCGTCGCCGCCTTCGGCGCTCAGCCGGCTGCGGTCCCAGTCGGCATGATAACCGCTGGCCAGCAGCAGCTTCCACGCCGCCTCCGGCTCGCTGACGCTGAAGCGGATGCGGGCTTGCGACCGCTGGCGGAGCGCGCCGATCTCGTCCTGGAAGATCATGCGCCCTTTCGCGATAATGCCGACACGGCTCGCCATCTGGTCGATCTCGGACAGCAGGTGGCTGGAGACGAGAATCGTGACGCCGTGCGCCTGCGGCATGCTTTTGATCAGCTCGCGGATCTCCAGAATGCCCGCCGGGTCCAGGCCGTTCGTCGGCTCGTCGAGAATGAGCAGGTCCGGCTGTCCGAGCAGGGCGGACGCGATTCCGAGGCGCTGCTTCATGCCGAGCGAGTAGCCTTTCACCGCCCGCCGCGCATCCTTGGTCAACCGGACGATCGCGAGCACCTCGTCGATCCGCTGACGCGGCACGTCCAGGATGCGGCGGAGCGCCTCCAGATTGTCGTATCCGGTCAGGTGCCCGTAATAAGACGGATATTCCACCAGCGAGCCGACCTTGCGCAGGATGGCCATCCTCTCCCGCTTCAGTTCCTTGCCGAATATATGCACGCTTCCTTGCGTCGGCTTGGCCAAGCCGAGCAGCATGCGGATCGTCGTCGTTTTGCCCGCGCCGTTCGGCCCCAGGAATCCGTAAATATCGCCCTGCCTGATACGCAGACTGACGTCGTTCACGACGGCTTTGCCGCCCAGCTGCTTGGTCAGCCCATTCGTTTGCAAAATCCATTCGTTCATGTTCTTCACCTCGCTATCCAGCATAGCGAAGCCAGGTTAAAGGAACATGCCCGCCTTGTTTAAGCTTCGTTTAAAAAAGCGGCGCGATCGCGATGCGCGTGCCGGTCTCGCCGGTGCGCACCTCGCTGCGCAATCCCATCTCCTTCAGCATCAGCGCGGCGATGGACAACCCCAGTCCCGCCCCGCGTTCGGGCGAGCTGCCGCTCATCCCCGGCCCGCGGTCCTCGATGACGAGGCGGCCCCCGGCTTGCGGATGGAGCGCGAAACGGACGTACCGCCCGCTTCGCGCATGACGAAGCGCGTTCTGGCAGTAATTATCGAGCACGCGACCGAGCCACTGCGGGTCGACCTCCCAATAGACGGCTTCCTCGGGCAGCTCCAGATCAATCTCGAAGCCCGCCTGCTCGAAAACCGGGTACCAGCCGATGAAGAAGGTGCGCGCCAGCCGCGCGACATCGGTCCGCTCCGGGCGATACGGATATTTGCCCGCCGACAGCAGGGAGTACGAGAAGAGGTTCTCGATCAGCTGGCCAAGATACCCCGTCTTGCTCTCGATTAAGGCGACGGACTCCGCGCCGCGATCGCTCAAGCGCTCGGCCCGCAGACTATACGCATGGCCGCGGATGGCCGTGAGCGGCGTACGAAGGTCATGCGACAGCTTCGCGATGAGCTCGCGTCGCAGCGCATCCTCCTCGGCCTCGCGCGCGCGGCTCGCCGCGAGCTTCGCGACCATGTCGTTGAACGCCTGCTCCAGCCGGCCGATCTCGTCCCGGTTGAGCACCGCGACCTGCGCGGGAATGCCGCCCGCCGCCGCGTGGTCGGTCATTGCGGCCTGCAGACGCACCAGCCGGCGCCGAATGCGATAGAAGAAGAGCAGCGAAATCGAGAGGAACACCGCCAGAATGAGCATAGAGCCGCCGAGCACGACCGACACGCCGAGCCACGCCGAACCATACCGCGACGCGGCGCCGCTCGGGCTCATCGCGCTGCGCGGCAGCTCGAAGCCGATGAAGCCCTGCGTCCGATCGTCCCCGACGAACGCGATGACGGTGAACGGGTCGCCGGAGAAGCGTTCTTTCATGAACGCGACCGTATAGGCGGGCGTCCATATGGCCGGCCGCTTCGGATCCACGGGCAGCTGATATCCGGTCCGCCCCTGCGCGTCGACGCGGAATACCGCCGCTTTCGGGTAGCGCGCCTGAATCGCGCCCAGGCGGGCGGCGATGGTTCGCTCGCTGGCGCCGCCCAGCTTCGCCGCCTCCTCGTGCCACATGTTCTCCAGCGTCGCGGCGTCCCGGTAGCGTTCATCCGTCACGCCGAGCGACTCCCGCCATTGGAGCGGCATGTAGGTCAGCAGCGAGATGATCGGCAGGATCATGGGCAGCAGCACCATCGCGCACAAGATGATGAGCACGTATTTGGAGAGCAGCGAGTCTTTGAGCTTGAACAACCGGAGTCGCCTCATCGCTTCACCCGGTAACCCAAGCCGCGAATCGTCTCTAGAATCGTCGGCGAGCCGGGATCAAGCTCGATTTTCTCCCGCAGGTAGCGGATGTGGACCATGACCGTTTTGTCGCCTTCGATGTACGGCTCGCCCCACACCGCCTCATAGATCTGCTCCTTCGTCACGATCTGGTTCGGATGCTTGAGGAAGTACAGCAGAATTTGCAGCTGCTTGGCGGTCAGCGCGATTTCCTCGCCGCTGCGCGTATCGACCACCGATGGCTGGCCGGGATCGATCGCCAGATGGCCGATGCGGATGTCGCGCTCCTCGTCCCGGCCGAAGCGGCGCAGCAGCACCTCGAGCCGGGCGGCCAGCTCCTCGGGATGGAACGGCTTGGTCAAATAATCGTCCGCGAACTGCAGTCCCTGCAGCTTGTCGTCGACCGAGCTGCGCGCGGACAGCATCAGGATCGGCACGTCCGGCGCCTCCCGCTTCAGCCTCTGGCCGACCGTGAAGCCGTCGAGACCGGGCAGCATGACGTCGAGCACGACGATATCCGATTCGCGCACCCGCTCCGCCGCGCCATCACCCGAGGTGAGCCACGCCACCTGATAACCGCGGGCCTCCAGATCCCCTTTCGTCCATCGCCCGATCTCAAGATCGTCTTCTATATAAAGCACGCTTCGCATGTCGCGGATCACCAGCTTTTCGTAGGAAGTAGAAGGAAGCCCCGGCTCGCCGGGTCAGCCTTATCGTGCCCTCATCATAGGAAATCGCCGGGCGAATGGGAAGTTAAATTTCGTTTAAAAATGGCGGTGGCTGCAGGGTGAAGCGCATGAAATTCTCGACGTTCGCCCCTCTCGCCACCTCACGCACCCGGGTACGATCTGCAAGTCGCTTTCGCGCCCGCTGACGCTCCACGCAACCGTTAGCGCTCTACAGGTCACTATAGTTCGCCCACCATTGCCCCATAACCGCGCACAGACGCAATAGGCCCGAGCGCGCCAAAAAACCGCATCACCTTTCGTGATGCGGCCCTTCTCCGCCCGCTGCCTTGCGATTAAACTCGCAGCTTCGTGCCGCTCGTCCGCTGGTCCAGCATCGCCTGCAGCACGGTGCCGATATGCGCCCCGGCTTCGACGGGCGGCGTGCCCCGCTTGTGGATGTTGGAGATGACGTTACGATCGGACTCCAAGGCGCCCAGACGCGGGCGGTAGCCCATGTATGCGCTCAACGATTCCGCCGATGCCAAGCCGGGCCGCTCGCCGATCAGCAGCACCATGACTTCCGGCTGAAGCAGCTCGCCGATCGCGTCCATGCACGCCACCCGTCCGTTGCGCACGTAGAAGGTCGTGCCCCAAGACAGGCCGAGCACGCGCAGCGAATCGAGCAAAGCCGGGTAAATATCGCGAATATTCGCTTCGATCGCCTGCGCGCTCAAGCCGCCGGAGACGACGATCTGCACCTGCGGGCGCATCGTGCAGCGGTTGCGGAGCATGGCTTCGGCCTCTGCCATTAGCTTACGCCCAAGATCCGGCCGCTTCAGGTACGTTTCCTTGTCGCCGCTAGGGGTATCGACCGCGAACCAGCCCAGCTCCTTCAACAGCTCATCCGGCACTTCGCTATACACCGCGTCGACGGCCGCCGCGTGATCGAGCCTTAGCTTGAGCAGCTCCGCCGTCGTCGGCCTGCTGCCCGCCCGGCCGACGCCGATCCGAGCCGGCGTCGAACGCTGCAGCCGTTGCAGCAGCTCGGCGGATTTCGGTTGCCAAGTCATGGCCGAACGCCCCCTTCAACGAAAAATGGTCGGGTCTCCGGCGGCATCAGTCAACACGCCGTTCTCCAATAAGCCCCTCGCTTCCAGCCATCGTTCGAACTCCGGCGCCGGTCGCAGTCCTAACAGCTCCCGCACCGTCGCGATGTCGTGATAGCTCGTCGACTGGTAATTCAACATGCAATCGTCGCTAAGCGGCACGCCGATCAAGAAATTGACGCCCGCCGATCCGAGCAGCACTGCCAAATTGTCCATGTCGTTCTGATCCGCCTTCATATGGTTCGTGTAACAGACGTCGACGCCCATCGGCAGGCCGTGCAGCTTCCCCATAAAATGGTCTTCCAGCCCCGCCCGCGTCACCTGCTTGCCGTCGTACAAATATTCCGGGCCGATAAAGCCGACCACCGTGTTGACCATGAACGGCTGGTAATGACGGGCCAGCCCGTAGCAGCGCGCTTCCAGCGTGAGCTGGTCGATGCCGCGATGCGCTTCGGCGGATAATTCCGAGCCCTGCCCGGTCTCGAAATACCAACGGTTCGGCCCCGCCGCCGTGCCGCGTTCGCGAATCATCGCATCCGCCTCGTCGAGCAGCGACTTGCCGATGCCGAACGCCGCATTGCCTGCTTGCGTGCCCCCAAGGCTTTGGAAGATGAGATCCATCGGCGCGCCGAGTTCGATCGCCCGCATCTGTGTCGTCACGTGCGCGAGCACGCAGTTCTGCGTCGGCACCGCCAAGCGGTCTACCGTCTCTCGGGTCATCTGCAAAATCGCCCGCACGCTCTCCGGCGTATCGATAACCGGGTTGATGCCGATCACCGCGTCGCCGATGCCGTAAGCGAGCGCTTCGAATAACGAGGCCTCGATGCCGCGCAGGTCGTCGGCCGGATGGTTGGGCTGGGCGCGCCCGGCGAGCACGCCGCGCTGCCCGATCGTCGTGTTGCAATGCGTGACGACCTCGATCGCCCGCGCCGCGCGCATCAGATCGAGGTTGCTCATCAGCTTGGCGCACGCCGCGATCATCTCGCTCGTCATGCCCCGGCCAAGCCGCAGCTGCTCGCTTCCGCTCGCGGCGAGCAGCCGCTCCCGCATGGCGCCGATGGTCATCGACTTGATCTCGGCGTAAACCGCCTCGTCCACGCCGCCGTCGATGATGGCCGATACTTCGTCCGCCTCCGGCGGCAGCACCGGCTGCTCGCGCAGCGCGGAGAGCGGCAAATCCGCCAACACCAGCTTGGCGGCCACCCGTTCGGCGGCATCCGCCGCGGCGATGCCCGCCAGCTGATCGCCGGACTTCTCCTCGTTGGCTTTCGCCAGCAATTCCTTTGTGTCCGCGAACGCGTACGTCCGCCCCCGCACCGTCGTCTTCAGCTTCAAGGCGTCTCCTCCTCACTCTGACCGGCCGCAAAAGCCAGCGTCTTGACGATGACCGGAACGACCGCGCGTCCGGCGAGCGGCTCGCCGAGATCGAGATAATCCCCGTCGCCCGCCGAGATGCCGTCGATGCAGACGACCTTTCGCTCAGAGCGCAGCCGCAGCGACAGCGATTGTCCGAGCGCCTTGGCCATATCCCGTTCGCATATGACGACCACGGGCGTCGCAACGGGAAGATAGCTGCGGCAGGCCGACGCGACCCCATCCGCGACTATCTGCAAATCGGCATAGGACAACAATCTGCCGCTCGCCAGCAATAACGCGAACAACGGGGCGCCCGGTCCTTCCATCGAACCGTCTGCCTCATGCGCGGCCGCTTCGCCATACCTGCGCATGGCGAGCTCCGTCGCTCCCGTAATCTCGGCTTCGACCCGCATCGCATCCAGGCAATCCGGCAGCGCGACGCGCACGACCGGCAGGTTGCGGATCGGCAGCACGCCCGGCGCGACGTGCACCGTCGCCCCGCTAATCTCGACCGTCCGCGTCCCGGCGCCGATCACCGTCGCCCTGGACGTATGCGCGGCCGGAACACGGCGCAAGTGCATGCGATCGGCGGCGCGAACGAGCGCTGCGGCGAGCAGAAGACCGATGTCGCCGTACGCGGCCGCCTCGGCGATCGATTCCGGCTTCGCCCGCTCCGCGAGCGCCGCCACGCCGCCCGACAGCACTAGCGCATCGAACGGCGGCAGCAGAGGCGGCGCCTCGCCCACGAGCAGCGTGCTGACGTATCCGCTGGCGGTTCGCCCCGTCAAATAACCGAGCAGGGCGTCCGCCATCGACGCCGCGACCGCTTCGTATTCGCCAAGCGCATACCGCTGGCCGCGCGCAATGTCGAATCCGATCGCCCGCAGCCAAGGGCGGATGGCGGTCGCCACGTGGACCGCTTCGCCGCCTGCATCCAGTTCGATCAACCGCCCGCCGATGCGAAGCGTGACAGTGGCGACGAGCTCGCCGCTCCGGAAGAATGCCGCGTTCGCCGTCCCGCCGCCGACGTCGACGTTAAGCACGGCCTGCCCGGTCCGAGCCGAGTACGCTTCGGCGCCGGAGCCTTTCCCCGCCAGCACCGCCTCCAAATCCGCGCCGGCCGTCGCCACGACGAAATCGCCCGCGCGCCCCGCAAGCTCATGCAGCGCCTCGGCGGCGTTGGCTTTGTTCGCCGTCTCGCCGGTAATAATGACGGCGCCGGACTGGACGTCCGCGAGACTGCGCCCCGCCAGACGATATTCGTCGGCCAATAGCGAGGCGATTCGCTCCACATCCAGCCGATCTTCGCCATCAAGCGGCGTCCTGTGCATGGCGCTCGCATAGTCGATCACCCGCTCTGTAATCCGGTATGCCGGCAATGAAGCGGCATCCGACACCTTGGCAATCCGCAATCGGCTGAAGATGAGCTTCGTCGTGCTCGTTCCCAGATCCAAGCCCACGCTCGTGATCCATTCATCGCGTTCGCCATATCCCGCTTGTTCCTCACGCTCCGTGAATGCCTTCATCCCGTCCTCGCTTCCGCCGTGAACGTGCCTCGACACGGCTCATCATTTTCCGGGAAATAATTCATCCGATCCGCCCGCGCGCAGGTCCGTCTACTTGGCCGCCGCTTCCACCCGCAGACCCGGGAACGAGACGTCCGTCATGACAGGTGACGGCGCGATGTCGAGCAGCCGGCAGATCAGCGGCGCGACCGCCAGCTGCGGCACGTATCGATCCGTATACTCGCCCGGAATGAACGCCTCGCCGATGCCGATCAAGCCAACGTCGCGCTCCGCCTCGCCGGTTCCGCCGTGATGGCCGTCCGCGTTCATGCCGTGGTCGGCCGTAATGACGATGTTGTAACCAGCGGCGATCCAAGCCGGCAGCACCATCGCCAGCGTCCCGTCCAGTCGCAGCGCCTCCCCGCGATATTGGGCCGAATCCGACGTGAATTTGTGCCCGGCATCGTCGACGTTCATCGTATGGATGTACAGCAGATCCGGATCGAACGACGTCCGCAGAAATTCCGCGTCAGCCACAAGATGCGAATCCGGATACCGGTCGTCGAAATAAAACATGCTGTGCTGGATCGGCCTGTCGGTATTCAGCTGCACGCGGTCGGCGTACTCGAACGGCGCTTTCTGATACAGCTCGCTGACCCAATGGTAGGCAGCGGCCGCCGTCGTCAATCCCTGCTTCCGGGCCAAGTGGAAGATGCTTTCCTGATTCGATAGACGCGCGACGGCGTTCGAGACGATCCCGTTCACATGCGCGGGCGTGCCGGTCAGCAGCACCTCGTAGAGCGGCCGCGACAAGCTCGGCAGCTCGGATTTTACCTTGTAGACCGCTGCCTGCCCCTTCTCTATCAAATGATTCAAATACCCCATTGATGACCGCATGACATCATAGCGAAGCCCATCCAGCACCAGCACGATCGTCCTTCCCATTCCGCCGCCTCCATTGACCGTTTATTTTGGTTAATGACTGTTTTTGTGGTTTTAGTAGAATATACCTCAAACAAACAACACGGTCAATGCATTTTAAACCGCTGGCTAGCGAATAGACCGCGGCATTCTTACGCGACTTCAAGTCTCCCCGAACGCACGCGGCATGCCCATTAACGCAAAAACCCGACGGCACATGCGCGCCATCGGGTTCGGAGCAAGTCGAACGGCAGCCGTCCGTCTTGCGATCAAGACCGGCTTACAGCTGGCCTTGGATTTTGTTTTTCAGGGAATCTTTCGATTGCAGACCGACCATTTTGTCGACCGGTTGTCCGTCTTTGAACAGGATCAGCGTCGGGATGCTCATTACGCCGAATTGGGAAGCCAGCTCCGGCTCTTCGTCAACGTTGATTTTCGCGATCGTCGCCGTGCCGGACAGCTCGGTGGACAGCTCTTCTACGATCGGGAGCTGCATTTTGCAAGGACCGCACCATGGCGCCCAGAAATCCACGAGCGTTACGCCGCTCTCGATGCTTTGGTTAAACGTATCTTTTGTCAATGCTACTGCCATTGTCAATCATCCTCTCCAACGAATATAGGGTACTTGTATAACAGGGAACCTTCACTGCGCCGGGCTACGGGTCAAGATGAAGGAACCCGCCCTGCCGTAATTGAGCTTACTTGCACACTTTGATCCGCCCGAGCACATCCGCGATCGTAATGCCGCCGAAATAACTCTCGAGCTGCTTCTCCGCCGTGCAAAATATGCCGTTCATGACCGACCGCATATTGGAACCGACCACGCAGTCGGAATCCGGATCGCCCGAACACCAGCTCGGAATGACCGAGCCCTGCGCCATCAGCCGGTAAATATCGGCCAGCGAAACAACAGCGGGATCAAGCGTAAGCCGATATCCGCCGCCGGCGCCTTCGCGCGTATCGACGTACCCGCCTTTGCGCAAATGGCTCATAACCTTACGAATGCGCGCCGGGTTCGTCGAGACGTTCTCGGCAATCACTTCGCTCGGCGCCATCCGCTCCGGCAAATAAGCCAAATAAACAAGACTGTGCACGGCTATCGTAAATTCGCTGTTCATCTGCTACGGCCACCCCGCTTTATACTGTAATAATATCAGTTACAGTTGTGTTTGTCAACGCGGGTCTTTCTTATTGTACGGAAAGCTCGTCTGGCCTATTCAAGCTGATTGGTTTGCGTTCGCAATCGTGAGATTGAGAATGCAGCATTCAGCCACTGCTGATTGGTTTGCGTTCACAATCCTAGATTGGGAATGCAGCATTCAAGGCTGATTGGTTTGCGTTCGCAATTGCGAGATTGAGAGTGCAGCATCCAGCCACCGCGGATTGCGCGGCATGCCTAATCCAAGATTGAGCTCCGCAATAGACGCGCCTACCATACCTTACCACGTTCAAGTCAAATCAAACAGATCGAGCTGTTCGACAGGTTCCGGCTCGGGAGGGGCGGGACGCTCGAAACTGCCGCGCGGAGGCGACAAGTCCAGCATGCGCATCAATGCCAGTCCGTTGTCCGCCGCATCCCCGCCGGAGTTGTTGTTGAACAGCACGACGACCTGGTCAGCTTCCCGTTCAAGCCGATGGATGCGCTCCGCCCATTCCGCTAGTTCTTCTTCGCTGTACCGATATAGGTACCGGACGTCCCGCCAATTCGGCTGGCCGGCGCTGTTCCAGCCGGAGACGTTGCGGCCGTGCAGCCGGATGAGCGCCAGTCCCTCGTCGGTCACCGCCTCCACGATCGGTACGGAGCCTTCCCCGGCCTGCGGCTCGTCGCATACGGTGTGAATCCATCCTTCCCGCTTGGTGAATTCGACGGTCCTCTCTCGCGTTCCGGGCGCGTACCAGCTTTGGTTGCGGAACTCTAACGCGCACGGGATGTCCGCCATTCTGCGCTTGGCCGTTCGCAGCTCCTCCACATGAAACCGGGTACACGTGAACCACGGCGGATATTGAAAAAGCACCGCGTCCAGCTTCCCCGCCTTCCGGATCGGCTCAATCGATTCGCGGAACGCCTTGTACATCGCGTCCTCGCTCTCGAACGGCTTGTTCGCGCCTCCGCGCGAATGGCCTGTCATCCCCTGGTACGCTTTCACGACGAAACGAAAGTCCGCCGGCGTCTCCGCCGACCATTTCTCGGCCAGCCTCGGCGCTTGCACCGCATAG
This sequence comes from Paenibacillus xanthanilyticus, assembly GCF_042682185.1. Classification (NCBI taxonomy): domain Bacteria; kingdom Bacillati; phylum Bacillota; class Bacilli; order Caryophanales; family Paenibacillaceae; genus Paenibacillus; species Paenibacillus xanthanilyticus. The sequence goes on from NZ_JBHUHA010000002.1 coordinate 2,482,316, forward strand.
AAGGAGCTGTCGACTTCCACCGCCGGGAACCAGTTCGCGTAAGCCGCCAGCTTGTTCTTCTCTTTCGCTTCTTTATATAGCGTCGGATGGTCGCCCCATCCGCATAGTCCGATTCTGATCATGTGCGAATCACCCCTGATCCTGCGCGCAAAGGCCGTCTTGATGAACAATGTACCCGTTTCGACGCATTCTGACCTTGCGCGCTTCTTCCCCCTGCCGTAGCATGGAGGACAAAGGCTCGTCCGTTAATGGACGTACGACGCTCGGGGATGTTCTATAGCGTCAACCGAGCTGCAAAGGAGCACCCATGCAAATCGATTTCTATTATGATCTATTCTGCCCTTGGTGCCGCATCGGCCATAAATATCTCCTAGAAGCGATCGACCGTTGGCATGCGCAGGGCGGCGAGAAGTTCAGCCTCGCGTACCGCGCCTATCAGCTCGATCCCACGCTGCCTCCGGAGGGCATGCCGTTCCGGCACGCCGCGCACGGCAAAGCGGGAGAAGCGCTTCGGCAGGTCGCCGCAGCCGGCGAGGCCGCCGGCTTGCCGCTGCGCTTTGAGCTTATCACGCGGATGCCGAATACGCGCCTGGCGCATCGCTTCGTCGCGCTGCTCCCGGAGCCGCTCAAGGCCGGGGCCGTCGAGGCGTTGTTCCGCGCCGTCTTCGAGGAAGGCCGCGACATCGCGGCCTTGGCGGAGATCGAGGCGATCGCCGCTTCGCTCGGCGCGGACGCCATCGCGGTCATCGAGGCGTTGGAGCGCGGAGAGGGCGAAGATCGCGTCGCCACGGACGGCGCAGTCGCGGCTCGTCTCGGCGTCAAGGGCGGCCCGCTGTTCGTCTTCGGCAGCCGCTTCGCGCTGTCGGGCGCTTATCCGCCGGATAAGCTGCTGCAGGCGATGCGCCGGGCTGCGCAAAGCTGATGGCGGGCAGGACAGCGGCGTCAAGGCTGCGCGCGTAGTCGGCCATAGCGCCCGCTATTTCGATACGCTCGCCTCCGTGCCGCGTCGGTCGGGATAGTCGGCTGCAGCCCACTCTGCTGCTCCACTCCCTCATCCTCGCTCGATCCCTGAACGCAAGGCTGTCCTTCCCTCGCCGCTATTTCCGATTGCCCCGGATCAGCCGGTAGCCCTTACGCACGCCGTCCATCATCCACTCCGGGATCGGAAACGGCAGCTTGGACAAGTACGGCACATAGAAGCGGTGGTACGCGCCCTTCAGATCGTCCCACATCCGGCAGGGCTCGGTCTTCAGAAAATCAGAGACGTCGACGACGATGCCGCGGCCTTCGTGCTGCATGACGTTCTTGCCGTGGACGTCGTGCGGGTAGAGCCCCTTGCTCCTCGCGTAGTCGAGCGCCTCGTCGATATCGGCGATAACGCTCGGCGCGATTCGCGTGCAGTCGAGCATGCATTGGTACAGCGTCTTGCCCCGCAGCCGCTTGAGCACCAGATAGCGATGGCCGCCCGCCTCGGCGGACAGCTTGCAGCTGGCGAACGCGGGATGCTCCCCGAGCCGGCGGTACACCTCCGTCTCCGCCTCGAACCCTTCGCGTCCCGGCGCGTACACCTTCACCACCCAGTCCGCCAGCTTCGGATGGGTGAAGACGCCGGCATAGTTGCCCGCCCCGAGCCGAACCCACTGCCGCGGCTGCTTGCGCACGACGATCGGCTCGGTCGGATCGACGCTCGCAAGCTCGAGTTCCGGCAGCAGATCCCGCTCGATAAACGCCCGCAGCTCCTCCCAATCCGTCGCGCTGCCGCCGGCGCCTTGCTGCCCGTCATCCCGGTCGCTCATGCCGCGATCTCCGCTCATCTTGCCGGCATCGCTGGCCGACGCATCCGGTCTTCCGCTCGTCTTGCCGGCATCCCCCTCCATGTCGCCTTGTTCCTCTCGGTTCTTCCTGTGATCCCAATCGCGTTTCTCGCTCACTTGACGGCCGCTCCTTCTGTTTTCCTGCCTCCATTGTAAGGGGCTTCCAGTCAAAAAGAAAGACCGCCTGCACCCGGACCTAATGTCCGCCGCCGACGATCCGAAGACCCGCCACACCCGCGATAATCATCGCGATAAACAATAACTTCCGCCGGTCCCGCGATTCGCCGAACAGCATCATGCCGAGCACGACGCTCCCGGCCGAGCCGATCCCGGTCCACACGCCGTACGCCGTGCTGATCGGGATTTCGCGCAGCGCCAGCGACAGGAAGTAGAAGCTGAATATTCCCGACACGATCGCACCGACCGTCCCTTTCCACTTCCGGAAGCCGTCCGACAGCTTCATGAACGTGACCCCGCTCATCTCGCTAAGCCCGGACAGCAGCAAAAACACCCATGCCATCTCGATCCCTTCCTTTCCTCAATTCGCGAGCACGCGCCGCCCGCCTATTGCGGCCGAGCGATTCGCCGTTCCTCTATCACTTCTGAAAGCAGCCCGCACAGCCTGCACCGCCTAAAGCCCCGCCTGCTCGCCGCTTTCCCGCGTACTCGCCGGCTTTGGAGCATCGTCCGCATCCGATGGTTTATCGTCGTCCGAAATAAGCTTAATGCCGATAATGCCGCCCACCAGCAGCGCGACGAAAAAGATGCGCAGCGCCCCCGCAGGCTCGCCCAGCACCAGCATGCCGATAATAGCCGTGCCCGCCGTCCCGATGCCGGTATAGACCGCGTACGCCGTCCCGATCTCCAGCATGCGCATCGCCTTGGCGAACAAATAAAAGCTGATCGCCAGCGTAATGACGGTCAGCGCGCTCGGCAGCGGCTTCGTGAACCCCTCGGATGCCCGCAGCCCGTAGGCCCAGCCAATCTCGAACAGGCCGCCGACAAAAACATACACCCACCCCATACGTGAACCCATACATGCTCTCCTCCTTCCAAAAGCTTGCCTTAGCCCAGCGGCTACCGCCAGCCTAAGCCCTTGCTCGTCGCCTATCTTCGCTCTCCAGCCAGCGCGCTTCGAAACCATTCCCAAAGCATCTGCTGCCGCTCCCGGTAGACCGCTTCCTCGTAAGCTTCCTGCTCCACGATCAACCCGTCGACCAAGCCGTAGAACAGCGCCGTGAGCGGCCTCACGTCGCGCGGCGCATCCGCTTCATCCCGGAAGCAAGCCTGGAACAACGGCGTCAGCCGCTCGTCGAGGAATTGTTCGTACGCCGCGAAATCCGATCGGATCCGGTCGCGCAAATGCCGAGGCGGCACCATGATCGCCCGCTTCAAGAACGACAACGCCTTCGTCGCCTCAGCATCGCTGAAGAACCCGAACGCGGCGCGCACCCGGTCGATCGGCGCCGCGTCCTCGGTATCGGCGAGCAAGGCCGCGAAGCGGCTGCGCTCTTCCGCGATCACATCCGTCAGCAGCGCCTGGAACAGCTGCTCCTTCGAGTCGAAATGCGCATAGATCGACGGCGTCTTGATGCCCACGAGCTTGGCGATCTCCGATAGAGACGCGCCTTCGTAACCCGATTCGGTGAACAGCGTCATCGCCGCTTGTTTGATTCTATTGGCCGTCATGCGAATCCCCCAATTTCCGTACAGGTCAAGTCTCCGGCAGCTGATCACGCTCGCATGTGCAGTGCCGGCCGAAACCCGCCTAACGATCGTTAGCCTCACATGATTGTAACGTCGAGCATCCCCCGTGTCAACGACCGAGCCATGGGCGCCGCCCAGGACAAAATCGCACAAACTTTTACCTACGCCCCCCGTTGATCGCCGCGCCCGCCGTGGTATAATAAAAACACAACATGAAGGCCATGCTACCAGAAGGTACAACCTCTTATCCCAATAACGAGGCTGTACCTTTTTTGCGTCATCGCAATGGCCTCACCGAACCGACTTAGGAGCGTGAATAGACATGCAGCTAGAAGCCATTTACCACCGCCCCAAACAAAACTGGTCCTATGCTTACGACCGCGAGACCATCCACATTCGCATCCGCACGAAGCGCGGCGACATGGACCGCGTCGTGGCCGTCGCCGGCGACAAATACGCCTGGGACACGACCGTCCGCAAAGTGCCGATGCGCATTTTCGCCTCGGACGAGCTGTTCGATTACTGGGAAGCGGCCGTGAAGCCCCCCTACCGCCGCCTGCGCTACTTCTTCCAGCTTGAGAAGGGCACGAAGAAGCTGTGGCTGACCGAGAAAGGGTTCGAGAAGAACCAGCCGGCGCATTCCTTGGAAGCGTTCGACTATCCGTTCATCAACCCGATCGACGTGTTCGAGCCGCCGGCCTGGGTAAAGGATGCGATCTTCTATCAGATCTTCCCGGAGCGATTCGCCAACGGCGATCCGTCCAACGACCCGGCAAGCGTAGAGCCATGGGGCGGCAAGCCGACGCCGAGCAACTTCTTCGGCGGCGACCTGCAGGGGGTTCTCGACCATCTCGATTACCTGTCCGACCTCGGCATCAACGCGATCTACTTCTGTCCGATCTTCGAGGCGACGACGAACCATAAATACGATACGCAGGACTACATGCAAGTCGACAAGCATTTCGGCTCCAACGAGAAGCTGAAGGAACTCGTCGAGGCGTGCCACAAGCGCGGCATCCGCGTCCTGCTCGACGCCGTGTTCAACCACGCGGGCGCGACGTTCGGCCCGTTCCTCGACGTGAAGGAGAAGGGCGCCCAATCGCAATACGCGGACTGGTTCCACGTGCGCGACTGGCCGCTGCGCGTCGAGAACGGCATTCCGACGTACGATACGTTCGCCTTCGAGCCGATCATGCCGAAGCTGAACACGGAGAACGAGGACGTGAAGAAGTACCTGCTTGGCGCGGCGAAATACTGGATCGAGGAGATCGGCATCGACGGCTGGCGCCTGGACGTCGCCAACGAGGTCGACCACCAGTTCTGGCGCGAATTCCGCCAGACGGTCAAAGCCGCCAACAAGGATGCGTACATCCTCGGCGAGATTTGGCACGACTCCATGATGTGGCTGCAAGGCGACCAATTCGACGCGGTCATGAACTATCCGTTCACGAACGCGGTGCTCGACTACGCGGCTTACGGCAAAATCGACGGCGCCGGCTTCGCCAACGCGATCGGCAAACAGCTCGGCGCCTATCCGCAGCAGGTCGGAGAAGCGGCGTTCAACCTGCTCGACAGCCATGACACGGCGCGTCTGCTTACGCTGTGCAGCGGCGACGAGCGCCGGATGAAGCTGGCCGCGCTGTTCCAGCTCACCTACCCGGGTACGCCTTGCATCTACTACGGCGACGAGGTCGGCATGAGCGGAGGACATGATCCGGACTGCCGCAAATGCATGGTCTGGGACGAAGCCGAGCAGAACGGCGAGCTGCTCCACTTCTACCGCACGCTCATCGCGCTGCGCAAGAACCACCAGGCGCTTCGCTCCATGGACATCCGCTTCCTGCACGCGGAAGCGCGCGATGCGGCGATCGTCTTCGAGCGCCGGGGCGAGACGGCCTCCGAGCGCTTCATGATCGCGATGAACGCCGGCGGACGCGCCCGCACGGTGAAGGCACCCGCGCAGACGGGCTCCTGGCGCAACGTATTCACGGGCGAAACCGTGAGCGTAGTCAACAAAGAAGTAACGTTCGCGCTGCCGGAATACGGCTTCACCGTTCTACAGCTGTTAGACGCTTAGAAAGCCGTAACCTCGCCCCGCTAGACGGGCAGAGGCTATGAATGCGATAAGGACAGCCCCCGGCATTCCAATATGCCCAGGGCTGTCCTTTTTCATGACTACCTTCCCATTTCTTCAGTCCTGAATTGTTGGTATAATGATGGATAATGGCGAATTATGTAAGTAATATTGTATGGATAAGGGAGAGGGCTATGAAGAAGCTGACGACCTGGGGGCTGCTCAGTCTCATTGTTATGCTTGGACTGTCAGTCCCTGCGGAAGCCGCGACCAAAGCGGTATCCGCCTACGACAAGCTTATCGCGACCTACACCAAGAAAAGCCGGTTCTCGACCCTTCAGACCGAAGGCTCGCTAACCTACAACGTGTTCGTCTATCCGATCGGCAAGGAGACGAATATCAAAGCCAAGCCGGCCGCCTGCCCCGCGCAGGGCACCAACCTGTATATGAACCAGTATCGCGTCGCCTATTTCAAGAAAGGCGCGTCGAAGGCCGAAATCATCGATCCTGGCAGCTTCGCGCTGACCGGCAAATATTCGTTCGTGTACACGATCAAAGCGAAGCCGAACCTGCTCGTCTTCTCGACCTGCGAGACCGGACCGCTATCGAGCTACAACATCTTCACCATGGTGAACGGCAAGCTGAAGAAGGTGCTCGGCCTTAGCTACGGCATCAGCCACGCGATCCGTCCGACCGGCTTCGACGGGCAATTCCAGAACGTCGAATACAACGAGAGCACGAAGGAGTACGCCTTCGTCACGTATCGTCTCGATAAGACGAAGAGCCGATTCACGCCCATCAGCACCTTTACCCTCGCCGGCGAGAAGGGTTATGCCGCATATACATACTGGAAGACCAACCCCAAAGCCATCATCGATGAAGCTTATATGAAACAAGCGGCCGCTGAATAAGCGCCCTTGCCGCAGAACGTACGACGAAGACGCCTTCAACGCCGGTCCGGCCGGCCATGGAGGCGTCTTCGCGTTTCTCTTCCCGCGGCCAACCGCCGCGCTTAGTGCTTAAAGCCGGAATGATACTTGCCTGGACTCGACGACTCGTCCTTCGTATGCGACTTGCGCCGCTCGTCGTTCACCCCGATGTTCAGCTCCTCGACCGGGATCGGATCGACGTTGCGCTCGCTCTCCCACATATCGAACAAGCTCGGCTTCTCGGTCGGATATTGCTCCGGATGATCGCGATTTCCGGCGTTCCCGCCGGCGTCGACCTCTCTCTTCTGCGCGCGAATTTGCTCCTCTTCCCGCTTCGAACTCGTCATGGCGTCCGTCTCCTTTCGTTTATACGTCAAATGGATATACCAGCTCATGATTCAACGCCCCTATCTATGCGTAATCGTCCCTGCGGGGGTCGTCCCTTCCTTCTCTTATAAAGTATTGGTCGCATCCTGAAACATCCGGAAGAAGGCCGCCCCCCCGCGGGACGACAAAAATCCCCGGCTCGGCAGCACGCGCGAATTCCGGGGATTATGGATGCTTCTTTGATACGCGATCTTCTATTGCAGCACGACCGTGCTGTACGCCGGCAGCACAAGCGTCGCGCCGTCCAGCTTCGCGCCGTCCTTGCTCTGCTTCGCGATCTCGGCGAACTCGCCTTCGGTCAATTGAACGGTCTGCTCCGCGCCGCCCATGTTGTGGACGACAAGCGCTTGATCGTCCGCCGTCACGCGCAGGTACGAGCCGATCTGCGGGTTGTCGATCTTGTATTCCTTGATGCCGCCGTTACGCAGCGCCGGCAGCTCCTTGCGCCACGCGATGAGCTCCTTGTAGAAAGCCAGCAGCGAGTTCTCGTCCTTCAGCTGCGTCTCGACGTTCGCGCCTTCCTTCCAATAGCGGGAAGTCTCCCACTTCGTCTGGCCTTCGCCGCCTTCCTTGGCCGCGTACCACGGCATCGGCTCGCGGATCGCCTCGTCGGGCTTCATCCCCTGCATGCCGATTTCCTCGCCGTAGTAGATGAACGGATTGCCCGGCAAAGTCAACTGCAGCGCCGCCGCCATTTTGGCACGGTCGACATTGCCCTGCAGCACGCTCATCGTCCGGTTCAGGTCATGGTTGCCCAAGAAGGTCGCGTCGACGAACGCGCCGCCCGACGCTTTCTCGTACATGCCGTACACCCGGTCCAGCGAGAACGCCACGTCGGGATTCGTCTCGGTGGAGGCCGCGTCGAGCAGCTTCGTCGCCAAGTCGAAGTTGAAGCCGGAATCGAGCGCTTTCTCCAGATATGGCGCGACGATGACCGGGGAGTCCCACACCTCGCCGATCAGATAGGCATCTTTCTTCTTCTCGGTCATGGCGGCGCGGAACTCCTGCCACCACGCCTGATTTTTCTTCTGAATGTCCGGCGTGTTGATCGACGATTTGAAATCGCCGTAAATATGCTTCGCCGCGTCCAGACGGAACCCGTCGAGCCCTTGATCGAGCCAGTATTGGCCAGCCTTGATCATCTCCGCACGCACCGCCGGCTCGTCGAAGTTCAGATCCGGCATCCCTTCCCAGAAGACGCCCAAATACTTGTAGCTGCCTGCGGAGTGCCATGGGTTGCCGCCTGTCGCGCCGTCGCCCGGCAGTTGTTCGGATGCGTCCTTGAACGTATACCAATTGCGGTACGGGCTGTTCGGATCGGCCGCGGCTTCCTTGAACCACGGGTGCTCCTTGCTCGTGTGATTGACGACGAGGTCCATGATGACCTTGATGCCGCGCTCATGCGCTTCGTCCAGCATGTTCTTCAAGTCGTCCATCGTGCCGTACTCGGGATTGACGCTATAGTAGTCCGTGACGTCATAGCCATGATAGCTCGGCGACGAATTAATCGGCATCAGCCAGATGCCTTCCACGCCAAGATCCTTCAGGTAATCCAGCTTCTGCGTCACGCCGTTCAAATCGCCGATGCCGTCGCCGTTCGTATCGTAGAACGAGCGGACGAAAATCTCATAGTAGACGCTAGACGGCTGCTCGTCGATCGCGGCCGTCTGTACGGCCGCCTGGCCGTTCTTCGCGTCATTGCCGGCCTTGTCTGCATTTGCGGCCGCTTGCTCGCCATTGCCCGTCTTGCCCCCGTTATTGTCCGAGGCACAGCCTACCGCCGCAAGAAGCAGGGCTGCGCTAAGCGCAGCCCCGATCCAAGCGCGTGTATAGATACCCTTTACGCGCATATGTTGATCATCCTTTCGATGCCCCCGCCGTCAGTCCTTGAACAAGGAACTTCTGCAGGAAGGCGAACAAGATCATGATCGGAATGGCGATGAGCACCGCGCCTGCGGCGAACATCGTAAAGTTGGAGTTCTGGAAGTTGGCGACCATATCCCACATGCCGACCGCGAGCGTCCAGTTCTCTTTGCTCCGGAGCACGAGGCGGGCGAAGATGAAGTCGACCCATGCGCCCGTGAACGTCGTCAGCGCGATGTACGTCAGCATCGGACGGGACAGCGGCAGCATGATGCGCCAGAAAATCGTAAAGTGGCTCGCGCCGTCGATCCGGGCCGCTTCGTCCAAGCTGCGCGGAATCGTGTCGTAGAAACCTTTGACGATAAAGCCGCCCAGCACCGAGCCGGACGAATACACCAAAATCAGCGCCGTGTGCGTATCCAGCAGGTTCAGCTGAAGCAGCAGGATGTACACGGCCACCATGCTCATGAAGCTCGGGAACATGCCGAGAATGAGCATCAATGTGAGGATGTTCTTCCGGCCCTTGAAGCGGAAGCGCGACAGGGCGTACATGCTGATCGTCGTCAGCAGCGTCGAGAGAATCATCGTGACGGTCGCAATCTTCAGCGTGTTCAGGTACCACGTGCCGTACTGGAAGCTCGGGTTCGTGAACAGCCCCTTGAAGTGTTCCAACGTCGGATTCTCCGGGAAGAATGTCGGCGCGAACAGCGAGCTGCCCGGACGCAGGGAGGAGAAAAGCACCCATACCGCCGGGTACAGCGCGCACACCGCCAAGCACAAAATGATGATATAGGACAACGTTAAGCGGAAGACGCCGCGAGATTTCTGGCTCATTGAATCATGTCCTCCTCTTTGTACGATTTGGACCGGCGGTAGCTCCAGATGGACAGGGATGCCACGACGAGGAAGATGATAATCCCGATTGCCGATGCCATGTTGAATTTGCTTTGGTTGAGCGTGAGCTTATAGAGCCACGTGACGAGCAGGTCCGTCGCGCCGGCGTATTGATAGTCGCCTTTGACCGGATCGCCGTTCGTCAGCAAGAAGATCACGTTAAAGTTGTTGATGTTGCCCGCAAACTGCATGATGAGCACCGGCGCCGTCGCGAAAAGGACAAACGGCAGCGTAATGATGCGCAGCTTCTGGAACGGCGTCGCGCCGTCGACGTCGGCCGCCTCGTACAGATCTTTCGGAATGGCGGTCAACACGCCGAGAATGAGCACCATCGAGACCGGAATGCCGACCCACATATTGACGAGAATGACGGTCACTTTCGCCCAGAACGGATCCGTCAGCCACGGCAAGCCGCCGAGACCGAAATAGCCGAGGTACTGGTTGATCGGACCGAATTGTCCGTTAAACAGGTTGCGCATGACGAGCAGGGAGATCAGCTGCGGGATCGCATACGGCACGATAAAGATCGTGCGCCACAACCCCTTGAACTTGATATCTTTCTGATCGATGAGGAGCGCAACGAGCAAGCCGCCGAAGTATGTCGTGACGGTCGCGATAATCGCCCAGATGACCGTCCACGTAAAGACGCCGTAGAACGTATGGCTCCACGTCTTCAGACGGATTAAATCGAGGAACGTCTGGAATCCGACCCAATCGACAAGCTTAGCCGGCGGGATGTGGTTCGGAGCCGAGTAGTTTGTAAATGCCAGCAGAATCGCCATAATGATCGGCATGATCGTCAAGAACAGGATCGAGATGCCCGGCAGCGTCAGCAGCAGCTGCGGGAACCGCTTATCGAGCGTGAAATGCATAGTGTCCTTGAACGATGCGGGAACGCCGCCTTCATCGCGATGCTTACCGGTTCGGTACGCATCCCTGACGTTGGAAATATAAATCCAGATGAAAATAGCGAGAATGAGCAAGACGATCAATCCGTTGATGAGCAGCTGAATCGAGTGATCCGCCACCGGGACCATTTTTCCCCCGATTTTCTCCATATGAAGCGGTTTGTCGCCGAGCGTGACAACGCCCCAGATCGCTTCGCCCAAGCGAGGCAGAAAATACAGTAAGCCCGCGGCTTCGACGAGCAGCAGGAGAAGTCCTTTCAAGAACTGGCGGTTGTACAGTTGTCCGAGTCCCATAGACAGGACGGATAATACCGTTGCCGTGTTACGATGCCTATGCATCCCTCCCAGCTCCTTTCCCATTGTTGTCAGTTTTCTCTTTATGTCACGTCACCCGCCCCTCGTGAAGAGGGGCGGGCAGCGTGTTATTTAGTATGGTTTGCAGGGCATTCAGACGGATTAGCTGCCTTGCGCAGCGTTCGCGTCTTGGATTTGCTTCACAGCGTTGTCAAGCGAAGTCTTTGGATCTTTGCCCTCGTTCCAGATGTCGGAGAGCGCCGCGCCGATTGGCGTCCAGACGTTGCCCATCTCCGGAACCGACGGCATTGGCTGGGAGTTCTTGAACTGCTCGACGAACGCTTTGATCAGCTCGTCGCCGGACACGGCCGGATCAGCGGATGCTTCGTTGTTCGCCGGGATCGCGCCCGTCAGTTTGAAGTCAGCCAGCTGCGCTTCCTTCGTCGATGCATAACGCGCGAACAGTTTCGCCGCGTTCGGGTATTTCGTGAACGTGTTGACGTACCAAGCTTTAACGCCGGAGAACGAAACGGACGGCTTGCCGTTGATGCTCGGGATTGGAGCCGCGCCGAAGTTAATGCCCGACTTCTTCAGGTCGCCGATCGCCCAAGGGCCGTCGATGTTCATGGCCAGCGTCCCGCCGGTGAACAGACCTTTCTTGATGTCGTAGTTCACGTCGCCGGATTTCAGCGGCAGAACTTCTTTTTTCAGCGATTGGAAGTATGTTGCGCCTTCAACCGCGCCAGCATTGTTCAGACCGATGTCGGCTTTGTCTTGGCCGCCGCCGCCGAACACGTAACCGCCCGTCGTTGCGAGGAACGGGTAGCTGAAGTAGAAGTTGCCGATATCCCACATGAACGCGTATTTGTTCGCTTTCGGATCATTGAACGTCTTCGCGAAAGTTTTCACTTCGTCGAACGTCGTCGGAGGCGTTGCGATCAGGTCTTTGTTATAGAACATCGCGTACGTTTCGACCGAGCGAGGGTAGCCGTAGAGTACGCCGTCGTATGTAACGGCCGATACCGCGTTCTCGGCATTCTCCGCCTTCGCTTGCTCCGCGTACGAATCGTTCGGCAGAACCAGACCAGCGGATACCGCGCGGCCGAGGTTGTCGTGCGGGAATAGTACGACGTCGGCGCCGATGCCTGCAGGACCGTCGGTCGTCAGCTTCGTCACTTGATCGCCTGCGCCGACTTCTTCGATGCGAATATCGACGTTATATTTTTCTTTGAATTCCTTTGCCATTTGCTCGACGAAAGGACGCTCTTCTTTCGCTTCCCAAACGAGCAGGGACGCGCCTTCTTCCGGAACGAGTTCTTCGGTTGCCGTCTCGCCGCCAGTGGCGTTGTTCGTGCCCGCGTTCGTTCCTTCGTTCGTCGTGCCTGCGTTGGTGCCGGTGTTGTTCGTGCCTTCGTTGTTCGTGCCGCCGCATGCAGCCAGCGTCAACGACATGGCGAGCACGCTGACCAGAGCGATGCCTTTTTTCATTGCAAGAAACCCCTTTCGAATTCTGTTCTCTTTGCTCCGGCGGGTTCGCCGGCTACCGCTTGTCTCCTTAGGTCGCCAATTGTCTTATGGCTTCCACCGTAGCTTCCCCAAAAACAGCCGGACCATTACACGATTTACAAATCTGCCTTTTAGAGGACACCGGGGGAATAAACCGCGGGTAAATGGCAAATTGTAAAGGGTACAAAAGCCTTCTGCAGCGGGGGCTGCGGAACCTGCACAAGCTGTGCAAACGTTTGTGCATTTTTCGACAAAAAAGGTTTCGGAAATCGTTTTCAGCGTGAAACCTATAGAAGAAAGCGTTTTACCGATGTCGTTATCATACAACAACCGAGTGTTTTTGGGAAAACGTTTGCACGGTTCGTTTTAGCGAAAAAGTGCGGAGCGTTCTTTAAAATGCTTCGTTTTTCTCTATTTTTCGAAGGAAATCACAATTTCCCATGAAAGCAGCTGCAGTTATTTTCACTATTTACATCTTCTGTTTGCTCGTTTAACATAAATATATTAGAGGACTACCTTGTGCATACGTTTGCACTAACGGGGGATTAACACTATGGTAACCATCAAAGATGTGGCTAAAATCGCGGGGGTCTCGCCTTCCACCGTCTCCAGAGTCGTCTCGGGCAATCCGAGAATCAGCAGGGAAACGACGCGCAAGGTGAAAGAGATCATGGACGAGCTTGGCTATCATCCGAATATAATGGCCAAGAGCCTGGTTTCGAAAACGACGCAAACGCTGGGCATTCTGCTGCCACGGCCGGCCGAGGAGCTGTTTCTCAACTTCTTCTTCGGCGAGCTGATCCGCGGGATCGTGACGCAAGCGACGAAGGCCGGCTACGACATGCTCATGACGACGGTTACGTCGGATCATGACGAATTGGAGACGATCTCGCGCCTCGTACGCGGCGCGCGCGTCGACGGCTTGATCTTGCTATCCTCCCGCAAGCACGACCCCGTCATCGAGTTTCTGAAGCAGCATAACTTTCCATTCGTTCTTGTCGGCCGAAGCGAAGAGTTTCCGGACATCATATCTATAGACAACAACAACGTGCAGGCGGCCTTCGAGGCGACGAACCATTTCATCGCGCAAGGGCACGAGCGGATCGGATTCGTCAGCGGCCCGCCGAATCTTGTCGTCTCCCAAGACCGCCAGCTTGGCTATATGCAGGCGTTGAAGGAAGCCGGCCTCGAGAGCCGGAGCGAGTGGATCGTCGAAGGCGACGTGCTGCAGGAAAGCGGCTTCCGAGCGATGTCCTTCTTTATGAGTCTTCCCGAGCGGCCAACCGCCCTCGTCGTCTTCGACGACCTGCTCGCCTTCGGCGTCCTGCGCGGCTTGACCGAGCTCGGCTACAGCGTTCCCAGCGACATGAGCCTGGTCAGCTTCAACAATCTCCCGCTATCGGAACTAGCTTCGACGCCGATCAGCTCGATCGACATCGGCACCTACCAGCTGGGCTACACCGCGACGCATTCGCTGCTGCGCGCCGTTCACGACGAGCCGCTCCCGCAGAATCAGATCGTCATTCCGCACCGCCTTATCGTGCGCGAATCTTCCATTCAACCTAATACCAAAAGGACGTGAGTTCTGTTGATTAACGACAAACCTTATCTGATTGACGCGATTACAGGCAATTCCCGTTTCCTCGCCTCCCTCGGCAATACCGGCCGCATGTACCGGCTGTGGTGGCCGAACATCGACTTCCCGCAGCACGTGGACAAAATCCGCAGCGGCCTGTTCTTCGAGAACGGGCTGGGCGGCACGTCGTGGTTCGACGAGCCGGATTACGGCTGGAGCCACGAAGCGGCTTACGTTCCGGATACGAATATCTTCCGTGTTGCGGCGAGCCACCGCTCGCTGCCGGTAACGGCCGTCACGGTCGATTATGCCGTGCCGGGCGAGGACTTTCACGTACGCGATTATACGTTCACGAACACGAGCGACGAGCCCGTATCGTTCCAATTCATGTTCTATTCGTCTTTCAGCATCACCGAGAACAAGCTGTATAACACGGTGTTCTTCGATGAAGAGGCAGACGCGATCGTTCATTACCGTCATCGGTATTTTTTTTCAATTGGTAGTTCAAACGTTTGCACAGGTTTCCAGGCTGGCTTCGCATGGGAAGCGGCCGACACGGGCGCGCTGCGCGGCAGCGTAATCGAGATGACGACCGACGGCGGGCTGAGCTGGAAGGTATCTGAGCTTGCTCCAGGTGCTTCTATCACCATACCTGTGTACATCGCGGCGGGCAACGACCGCTTCGAATCGCTGGCGGCGCTGGCCAAGGCGAAATCCAAACCTTCGACCGAGTGGTTCGCGACGACGTCGCAATACTGGCATGATTTCGTCTCGTCGGCCACGCCTTGCCCGACCGACGATCCGGAGATCAAGGACCTATACGTTCGCTCCCTGCTCATGTTCAAGCTCATGTCCGACGAGAAGACGGGCAGCATCGTCGCGGCGCCGGAGTTCGACGAGAACTTCTCCCGCTGCGGCGGCTACTCCTACTGTTGGGGACGCGACGCGGCGTTCATCACGACCGCGCTCGACAAAGCCGGCCTCGGCAGTCTGACCGACAAGTTCTACGACTGGGCGCTCACCGCGCAGGATCCGGACGGCTCGTGGCAGCAGCGTCACTTCCATGACGGCAGCCTGGCGCCGTCGTGGGGCATTCAGCTGGACGAAGGCGCATCGCTCATCTGGGGCATGTGGGAGCATTACAAGCACACCGGCTCCCGCGACTTCGCCGAGCGCGTATGGCCGGCGGTCGCCAAAGGCGCCGCATTCCTCGTCACCACCCTCGATCCGGAGACGGGCCTTCCGCGTCCGAGCCGCGATCTGTGGGAAGAGCGCGAAGCCGAACACACGTATTCGGCCGCTGCCGTCTACGGCGGGCTGAGCGCCGCCGCGTCTTTCGCCGATCTCCAAGGGCAAGCGGAGCTGGCCGCGCAATGGTCGGCCGCGGCGAACCAGGTTTCGGCCGGACTGG
The DNA here is from genome assembly GCF_042682185.1 of Paenibacillus xanthanilyticus. Taxonomy (NCBI): domain Bacteria; kingdom Bacillati; phylum Bacillota; class Bacilli; order Caryophanales; family Paenibacillaceae; genus Paenibacillus; species Paenibacillus xanthanilyticus. Next base: position 2,497,679 of record NZ_JBHUHA010000002.1, read on the forward strand.
ATGCGCACGGCTGGAACGAAGCGCGCGACAGCTTCTACCGCGCCCTTAAGCTTACCGTGTACCCGCACGTGTACCATGAAGCAGCTGAACGGGGCGAGCAAGTATTCACGAAGACGAGCGCGAAAGGCTACGTCACGCACCACGTGCAGCATGACCCGATTATCGACATTAGCCTCCTCGGCATCTCCGTTCCGTTCGGCGCCGTTGCGGCGGAAGACGCGCGGATGCAGAAGACGGCCGACGTCGTCGAGCGCGAGCTGACAATGCCTGGCGTTGGCGGCATTAAGCGCTACGAGGACGATACGTACGCGGGCGGCAACCCTTGGGTGCTGACGACGCTGTGGCTGGCTCACTACCGGATCGCGAACGGCCAATACGACGAAGCGAAGAAGCATCTGCGTTGGGCGATGGACCACCGCACGCAGACCGGCCTCCTGCCGGAGCAAGTGGACAAAGTGACGGGCGAGACCGCTTGGGTCGTGCCGCTCACCTGGTCACATGCGATGTTCGTGCTGACGGTCTTCATGCTGGCCGAGAAGGGGCAATTGTAATATAAGGGCTTCGCCCTTCGAGAACCCTTTTTTCACCCTCGCCCCTTCCCCCTCCAGCGGAGGGGAACCAGAGAGTTTGCACCCTCTGGACTCCGCAAATAGGCGTGATTCGGTTCGCGGCCGTCCTTGATGTGTGCTTTCGCGATGGGCACGCGTTGTCCTTCGGGACAAAGCTTTTGTTCGAGCTTCGTTCGCGACGGTTGGCCTTGGGGTGGTATCCTACAGGGATCGTGCGCTCTATGCGGCTCCGTGCTGACCTTCGCTTTCGTCCGCTTCCGCGGACACGCTTTACGTTTGCATCCACAACCTAAACAACAGAAAGCCTGCAAGGAGAGCGGCAATACGCCGCCTGCCCTGCAGGCTTTTTTAGTTTTGTTTCAGCAGAACGCCCATGAATTGCGCCCGGTTTGAGACGCCGTATTTCCGGTAGATCGCGCCTACGTGCTTCTTCACCGTAACGACGCTGACGAAGACCGTACCGGCAATCTCCGCGATCGTCCGGCCTTCCGCCAGCAGCAGCGCCACTTCCCGTTCCCGCTCCGTGAGCGGCTCTTGCGCCGCCGGGAGCGCGAATGGAGGATGATCGGCCTGACTCGCCGCGGTTTCAGCCGCGTCGGCTGCTTCGCGTTCGGCTGTCATCCCGATCATTCGGCGCGCATAGCGGACGAACGCCTCTCCCGATAGCCGCAGCTCGTAGACATCCGCCTGCCTATACCCCTCCCCGTAAGCCCCGTGCCGGATGCCGGCCAATGGCTCGAATCCGACGCTGTGATGACTGTCCGTGTAAAAAGCCAGCGGAGGCGGCGACGCCGCGAGCGTCGTGTAGGCGTACAAGCAATCGAGCAGCAGCCGGAAGGACGCGTGGCGCAGCCCATCATCCGACAAATCCGCTACGTCAATCGTGCGGATGAACGCGCTCTGTCCGCCGTATAACGCCTCCAGATCGGCGGGCGATCTCGACGCCATGTATGCGGCGATGAAGGGATTGCGGCGCAGCAGTCGTTCCGTTGAAGGTGAGATCGGCCAAATGATGGCCAGCCCCGCAGCCTCGCCCGTCTCCGTCAGCAGCAGCTTGCGGACGGCGCCCCCATCGCGCAGTTCCTCCGGGCTGATGCCTGCAAGACGCAGCACGCTTTCCTCAGCCGACAGCGAATAGCGGAACACGCCGCCGCAGGCCGGATCGGCGCAGGCGACGGTTTGCGGCGCCGCGCCTTCGCGCCGGCGCGCGAGATAGGCATCGGCCAGCGGCAGCAGCCGCTCCTCGAGATCCACCCAACGGTAATGGGAAGACTCTCCCGCGTGATAATGCGCCCGCAGGATCGGGTGCTCCGCATAATAGAGCAGCTCCGACATCGCTTCCCCGCTGCGGCCCGCCGCGCCCGCGCGTCCGCTCCCTCGCTCGCGCAGCGAATCCAGCGCGTAGGCGGCTGCGCGCGCCCTCGCTTCTTCATATTGCAGAGGCGCCGTCCGCTTGTATAAGGCGCGCAGCGCTTCCTTGAGCTGCGGTTGGACGGTCCAGCCGCTGCTCGCACGCTCCGCTGCCCAAATCCCCGTCAGCCGCTCGAAGGCGAGCCATCCGATCGGGCGCCCCATGGCGGCGGACAGGCTTTCCCGCTGGAACGAACGCATCAACGCGGCGTTCAGCAGTCCCTCGCGCGTCTCTTCGTCCGGCAGTTCGGCCAGCCATCCCTGCACAGCCCGCTCCAGCAGCTCGGCGGCTCCCGCCGGAGGCTCTATCTCGCCGTGCCGAAGGGCGCTCTCCGCGGCGAGCGCCATCGTAAGCGGATGGCCCCGGGACGCGAGCCACAGCCGCTCGCCGCGCTCTTCGCTCAGCCCGAACCGCTGCGCATACAGCCGAACGTCGCCCTCGGACAGGCTGCGCAGCGTAAGCGTGCTGAGCAGGCGCCCCCATCCCGGCTCGCGCGCGAACAATCGAATCGGCTGCCGGCTGGCAGCCACCACCCGCAGACGCGCCGGCACGCGGGGGAGCATCGTCTCGCGCAGCCACCGATCCAATGCGCCGCCCGCTTCATGGGCATCGATCGCCAGCAGGACCGCCGCCCCGCGCGATTCCTCTGCGCACAGCTTCGCAAGCAGCGTCAGCGCCCGCTCCAAGAGCGCCTCCGTTCCGCCGTTATTCGCTTCGACCCGCCCGCCAGCCGCACCATCTGCCGGCATCGCGGCGCCCAGCGCCCGCAGCAGCGTCGACAGCCAATCGTCCGCCGTCGCGCGCTCCCCGGCATCGGCGCGCAGCCAATGCGCGCCTTCGGCCTCCGCGATCGTCCCCCATGCGGCGAGCAGGCGCGTCTTGCCCATGCCGGCCGCGCCGGCGACGTTCAGCAGGCGCGCGCCGCCGAGGTCGCCATCGCCGCGCAGGAACGCCCGGAACTCTTCCGTCTCCCGTCTGCGGCCGACCAGCAGCCGCGCCTCCCAATCCGTCAACGAATCGCCCCAAGTCGGCGTTTTGCCTGCCTCGCTTCGCATTCTCCATCACCACGTCTTCCACGGATTTTGGTTCACAGTATACTACAGACCGATACCCGCGTGTAGCCTTTTCGATACCGCGGTATACTGCCCGGCCCTCCTCCGCGACCTGTATGCTGAAAGGGAACCCGCCACCAGCTTACGAACGGAGGAACTTCGATCATGCATACGCTTTACACCGAATTTCTAGCCGGCGACGCGGCCGCGCTCGAGCGGCTGAAGACGCCCGGTCCGCTAAGCGGCTCCGAAATCCTGCTGCGCTCGCTCCTGCTCGAAGGCGTGGAATGCGTCTTCGGTTATCCGGGCGGCGCAGTGCTCTATATCTACGACGCCATGCACGGCAACGATCAGTTTCGTCATGTGCTCGCGAGGCATGAACAAGGCGCCATCCACGCCGCCGACGGCTATGCGCGCGCCAGCGGCCGCACCGGCGTCTGCCTGGCGACGTCCGGTCCCGGCGCAGCCAATCTGGTAACCGGCGTCGCCACCGCTTATATGGACTCGGTCCCGCTCGTGGTCATAACAGGCAACGTCCCGACCGACCAGATCGGAACCGACGCGTTCCAAGAAGCCGACATCGTCGGCATGACGATGCCGGTGACTAAACATAGCTTCTTCGTGCGGCATGCCGCGGACATCGCGCCGACCGTACGCAAGGCCTTCCATATCGCATCCACCGGCCGCAAAGGACCCGTATTGATCGATATCCCCAAGGATGTCTCCGCGCAGAACGCGGAATTCGCGTACCCCGGCGAGATCGATCTCCCGGGCTATCGTCTGCCCGGCGAGCCGGACGCCGCGAGCATCGAGGCGATTGCCGCCAAGCTGGCCGAGGCGCGCCGACCTGTCATCCTCGCCGGCGGCGGCATCGTGCACGGCGAGGCGTCGGAGCGGCTCGCCGCCTTCGCCGCGGCGTCGGGCATCCCCGTCGTCACGACGCTGATGGGGCTCGGCGCCCTTCCGGCCAGCCACCCGTGCTGGATCGGCTTCCCCGGCATGCACGGCAGCGTCGCCGCCAACCGCGCGCTGGTCGAGACCGACTGCCTCCTCGCGCTCGGCGCCCGCTTCGACGACCGCGTCACGATGAAGCTGGCCGGCTTCGCGCCGGACGCCGCCATCATTCATGTGGATATCGACGCGGCGGAGATTGGCAAGATTCTTCCCGCGCACCTGTCGGTCCAAGCCGACGCAAGCGCCGTGCTCGGCATGCTGCTTGACCGGAGCGCCCGCTTCGAGCCCAGCCGCTGCGCGCCTTGGCTGACGAAGCTGCGAGAGCTGAACGAGCGCCAGCCGCTTCGCTATGACGACCATGACCCCGCCCGGCTGAAGCCGCAGTTCGTCATCGAGCTGATCAGCCGCACGGAGCCGGAGCGGCGCATCGTCACGACCGACGTCGGCCAGCACCAGATGTGGGCCGCGCAGTTCTGCGCCTACGAGCGCCCCCGCTCCTTCCTCACCTCCGGCGGACTTGGCACGATGGGCTTCGGCCTGCCTTCGGCCATCGGCGCGCAGATCGCGAGGCCGGACGCGCTCGTCGTCTCCGTCAACGGCGACGGCGGCATACAGATGTGCGCCCAGGAGCTGGCCGTGTGCAGCATCCATCGGCTGCCGATCAAGATCGTCGTGCTCAACAACCGCACGCTCGGGATGATCCGGCAATGGCAGGAAGTCATCTACGAGGGACGCCACAGCCACATCGATCTGTCCGGCAGTCCCGATTTCGTAAAGCTGGCCGAGGCTTACGGCGTCAAGGGGCTGCGCGCTTCGGACAAGACGGAGGCTGCACGCGTCTGGCAGGAAGCGCTCGCCCATGACGGCCCTGTCCTGCTCGACTTCTGGATCGATCCGGAGGAGCTCGTGCTGCCGATGATTCGCGTAGGGGGCTCGCTGTCGGACATGATCACCGAAGTCCCCGGCGTCCTCGAACCGAAAGGAGGGATTCCGCAATGAACAACACTCCACTGCACACCGCACAGCCCCATGATCCCCCGGATGCGGAAAGCGGCATGCTGTTCTCCCTGCTCGCCGCCGATAGTCCCGGCGTACTGCAGCGCGTCTGCGCGCTATTAAGCCGGCGGGGCATCAACATCGACAGCATCGCGGTCGGCGAGAGCGAACGGATCGGCTTCTCCCGCATTACGCTGCAGACCGCCCGCGACGTCCATGCCGCCCCTAGTCAGATCGCGCATCAGCTGGATAAGCTGATCGACGTGACCGATATCGTTCAACTCCCGCTGCAAGGCGCCATTCAGCGGGAAATCGCGCTCGTTCGTCTCGATGCTTGCGAGGCGTCGGTATTACGCGTTCAGGCGTTGGGCCACTACGGTCGGTGCGAACTCGTCTCCGCTTCCCGAGCCTCGCTGCTGCTCCAGACGTCCGGCGAACCCGGGCAGATCGACGCGCTTCTTCGCGAGCTCGCTCCCCATGTCCGGCAAGTCACCCGCAGCGGCATGATTGCCGCCCTCCCCGAATAAGCGCTCACGCCAAAAAAGACCCTGAAGCAAGCGGCCATCCGCCTCCTTCAGGGTCTTCCTCTTGTCGCATACGCCGTGCCTACCGCCCTTGCAAATGACCCGCCGCGACGCTGTTGCGCGTGCGCTTGGCTTCATAAAGCGCGAGATCGGCAGCCGCCACTAACTCTTCCCAGCTATCCGCCGCGCCCGCGGCAACGCCCATGCTGACGGTGACGTAGCGGCTGACCGTCGATTTGGCATGCGGGATGCGGTCCTCTTCCACGCGGTCGCGGATCGCCTCCGCCAGCTCAAGCGCCTGCCGCTCCGACGCGCCCGGCAGCACGCAGGCGAATTCTTCGCCGCCGTACCGGGCGATGAAGCTGCCCGGCAGGACGAGCATGTCCCGGGCGAGCTGCGCCACTCGCTTCAGCACCGTATCGCCGCCTTGATGGCCGTAGTTGTCGTTGTACAGTTTGAAGCAGTCGATATCCAGCAGCGCGATCGCGAAACCGCCGTCCCGGCCGCTGCGCTTCGCCCACTCCGCCTCCGTCTGAGCGTCGAAGTAACGGCGGTTGTAGACGCCCGTCAGCCCGTCCATCGAGGAGAGGCGCACAAGCGACTCGTTCGCCTTCTGCAGCTCCGTCTCGCTCTCCACCCGCTTCGTGATGTCCGTCAACGAGACGAGCACGCCGTTCACTTCGCCCTGCTTATTCTTGAACGGGGCCGCGTTGCAGGAGACGATCATCGAGTCTCTCTCGCCTTGGTGAATGGTCAGCTCCAGGTTGTTCATCGGTTTGCCGTCGCGCATGACGCGCAGGAACGGCGGCCCCTCTTCCCCGAACCGTTCGCCGCCGCGGTCGGCCAAGTTCCACAGGCAGAAGTCCCCCTTGTCCGCGCTGCCGACCGCTTGAATCCCCAGCATTTTCTCGGCCATATGATTCGCCAGCGTAATCGCGCCGGTTTCGTTGAACACGAGAATGCCGTTGGGCACCGTTTCGATGATCGTATCAAGCCGGTCTTTGGCCTCCTCCACCTTCTGCTCCAACGCTTTGCGCTCGTTGACGTTGCGCAGGTAGACGGTTAGCCCTTCTTTGGACGGGTAAATATCCGCTTCGAACCAGGCGCCGAACAGCACCGAATATTCCTCGAACGACACCTTGACCTGCTCGGCCATCGCTTTGCGGTAAGCGGCTCCGAAAGCCGACTCCGCGATGCCCGGATAAAGCTCCCATAACACCTGCCCGGTCAGCTGCTCGGCCGTGCGCCTCAAGTAGCGTTCGGCTTCCTGGTTCACGTACGTGAATCGCCACTCCCGGTCGACGACCGCGAACGTATCGGTAATGCTCTCCAATATATTTTTCAGCGACGCCTCCGACTTTCGGTAAGCTTCCTGAACCTGCTTGAATTCGGTCAGCTCGCGGCCGACCGAGACGATGCCGGTAATACGCCCATCCGTCTGGATGAAAGGCGAATAGGAGGTGATGTAATAACGCACGCCTCCTGACGACGTCTGCTGCGACCACTCCTGCACGGACGGCTTGCCCTCGAAAGCCTGGCGCAGCGCCTCCTTATGCGGCTCCGCCGCCTCGCTCGGCAGCAGCTCATCCAAGCTCTTGCCCAAGAAGAACTCGACCGGATTGAGAAGCTCATGCACCGGCCGGCCGAACATGCCGCTCACCCGCATGTCTTCGTCGAAGATCGTAATCGTCTCGTCGACGGAGTTGACAACCGAGCGGAACCGCTCTTCATTCTTGGCCAGCTCGCGCTGAGCGAGGCGCTGCTCGGTAATATCGATACCCGTGGCGATCACGAATTGCACGCGGCCGGAGGCATCCTTCATCGTCGCGTTCGACCACGCAACCCAATGGATGCGCCCGTCCCAAGCCTCCCACCGCTGTTCGAAATGCGGGATGATCTCGCCCGTACGCGCCATTTGCTCCATATGAAGGCGGATATCCTCCCGCTCCTTCGGCAGCGACTGCAGCTCGTGCAGGGGCCGGCCCCGGACCTCGTCCGCCGTGTGTCCGCTCAGCGTCTCGCAGGCTTGGTTAAACCGCACGACCCGTCCTTCGTGATCGAGCACAATAATGAAGGAGGCGGCCGTATTCAGTACCGAATCCGCGAAAGCCTGCTCGACCTGCAGCTTCTCGACCGTCTTGCCCAGCGTGACCGACATGCCGTTATACACCTGCAGCAGTTCGTCCATCTCGACCGAGGAATCCTTCGTCGCGCCCGCGTCGATCACGTAGCCGTACCGACCATTCTGAATGCCCCGGACACCGTGCAGCAGCTCTTCGATCGGCCGGCTCAGATGCGCGGCCATGCGGGAGGAGATATAAACGGCGGCCAGCAGCGCGCCCAGGATGATGAGCGCCGTCATGACCAACTGCGCGTAGATCGACTTCAGGACGACCTCGATGCCCGCCTCCGCGACGATGAGCCACCGACCGTCATTGGTCCAAGCATAGGCCCCGTAGACTTCGTCCCCGCGATAGTTGACGTAGGAATCTTCCAGTTGATGACCCCTCGCGGCCGCCTGCGTCAGAGGCGTCTCCATCATCTCGCCTAACGCAAGATGCGTGCCGGTAATCATCGTTCCATCGAGCGCGACCAAGTACGATTCGCCGTCCGCCCCATACTGGAACTGCTTCATCAGCCCTTCGATCGTGCTCAGCTCGACCGCGCCGGTAATCAACCCGGCGAACTCGTTGTGCTTATCCGTGATCGGCGAGGCGAAAATAATGACGGGCTTGCCGCTATACTTGGAGATCAGCGTGCCCGAGATGCTCTCCTTCAGCAGCTTGCCCTTCTGATAAAACTCGCGATCCGTCAGGTTCGTCGTTTTGCCGTGCAGGTCGCCAATGCCGTCCTTGTTCACGAACGTGATATAGCTGAACTCCTCCTGCCCGGCCAGCACCTGTTGAAGCTCGCCCCGGATTACGCTCTGATCCAGCGTCTTGACCGATTGGGAATGGGCCAGCATATGGATATCCCCCATACGCTCGAACAGCCACTTCTCCAGGAACGCATGCTCCAGCATGACCGTTTGCTTCAGCTGGTCGATCGCTTTCTTTTTATGATGGCTATATTCGATATACGTAAACACCGCCATGCACGTGATGGCGACCGACAACACAAGCAGCATCGTCTGCCTGCGGAATTTGCGATGAAGCGTATTCGGACGCGAACGCCGGTTGAACAGCCGTTTCATGATGTTGGCTCCGTTCTATCCAGTCTGACGCAGCATCTCTCCGGACAGCCATGTGCTCCCGGTCAGGCTTTTTCGCCGCGCTCCAGACTTAATTCGACAAGGTTTGACAAACTCCTACTGACGCCCCGTTGAAATATATGGCTTTCTACGCTGCGATTGGCCTGGCTCCCTGTGTGTCCTGTCCGCGCAAAGAAAAGGCCGCCCTTCCCCTTTACGGTTCTGGAGCAGCCGATTCTATCATCGCCTTGGCGCTTCCGCGAAAAGACTACGGCCGCGCCGCCTGCGCGAGCACTTCGGCGATCGCCTCGTTCACCGGCGCAAGCTGCGGGCTGCCGATCGCTTCGTCGCTTAGCTTCCCATCCGCCTTCAGCCGAAGCACCCGCAGCACGCTCTCGTTCAGCCGGGCTTCGGTCAATACGCCCTGTTTGACGCTGGATGCCAGCGCCGCGATCGCCTTATCGACGTTGCCGTACTTATGGGCGATGAGCACCAGGTCTGCGCCGGCCTTCACGGACAGCACGGCCGCTTCGCCGATTCCGTAATGGTCGGCGATCGCGCCCATCGTCAGATCGTCGGTGATGACGACCCCCTTGAAGCCGAGCATGCCTCGCAGCTGCTCGGTGACGATCGTCTTCGATAACGATGCCGGGTAGTCCGGATCGATCTTGGGGAACAGGATATGCGCGACCATGACCGCCCCGGCCCCTTCCCGGATCGCCGCCTCGAACGGCTTCCACTCGAACGCCTTCAGCTGGTCCAGCCCTTTGTTCACCACGGGCAAATCCAAGTGCGAATCGACCGCCGTATCGCCATGACCCGGAAAATGCTTGACGACCGGAATGACGCCCTGCGAGCGAATGCCTTTCATCGTCGCGAGCCCCATCTCCGTAACGACCTGCTCGCCGCTGCCGAACGCCCGCGCGCCGATGACCGGATTCGCCGGGTTGCTGTTAATATCGAGCACGGGCGCGAAATCGACGTTCAGGCCGAGTTCGGCGCAGGCGCGCGCCAGAATTTCGCCGACGTCCTCGGCCAGCGCGGCATCGCCCGTATCGCCGATGACGCCTGCATTGGGCAGCTTCTTCAGCGCCGGCAGCCGGCTCACCTTCCCGCCTTCTTGATCGACCGATAGCAGCAGCGGCGCCGCGCCGTCGGCATTCCACGCCTTCAGCTGATTGACGTACCGAATGACGCTCTCCGCCGACGCCAGATTGTCTTTGTAGAAAATGACGCCGCCCACGTGCTGCTCCCGGATCATCCGCTTCGCGCCCGCATCCGCCGACGTGCCGTCCACGCCGGCCACGATCAGCTGCCCGATGCGCGCCTCGAGCGTCATGCCGGCGATCTGCTGCAGCAGCTCGGCATCTCCCGGTCTCCCGGCCGCTTCGGTATCGACGGCATCGGAAGTCCCGCTCGGGGCACTCGCCGCCGCGCCCCCGACGGACTCGCCGCTAGGCGCCGCTGGATCGGACTCTCCCGATTGCGCCGCCAGGCCTTGCTCGCCCGCTAGCGGCGCGTGGGCCGCGTCGTTCGCGCTCACTGCGCCGCTCGTCTCCACCGCCTGCCGCTGGCCGCCGGCGCAGCCGGCTACCGCCGCCGCCAGCAGCATCGCCGCGGCAGCAGCCGCCGTTCTTCTGACTTGCTCGCGCATCTACCTCGCTCCCGTCCTCTGTAGTAGCTTCAGTGTCGGCCATGCGGCCTCCCGTTCATACGTGCCGCAGCTCGGCCGAAGCCCTTACCCAATATGTATGTGACGAGATCACCCTGCCAAAAGTTGCCCGCAGCGGCCGCTCGGGCGCAAGATGGCGCTTATTCGCCCAGCACCTTCTGATAGCTCGCGATATCGAGCCGGCGGCCGAACTTGTACCCGACTTCCTTGAAATGCGCGCATTTCTCGTAGCCAAGCCGCTCGAATAGCCGGATGCTGCGTTCGTTCTCCGTGCAGATCGTCGCCACAAGCGTATGGAACCCGATTGTGCGCGCTTCTGCCTCAAGGAACATAATGGCGGCCGGTCCGATTCCGTTCCCCATCCGTTCGGGTGCCACGTAGACCGTCACTTCCGCGGTGACGTCGTACGCCTGCTTGTTTTTATGCTGCGTGAACAAGGCATAGCCGGCCATTTCGCCTTCGACCTCGATCACGTACGTCTTGTAGCGCGGATTCGGATGGCATACGTTAGCCCGCATTTCGTCGCGCGTCACCTCCGCCGTATGGAACGAGATCGTCGTATTCGCCACGTAATAATTATAGATTTCGTGCACCTTCGTCAAATGACGCGCTTCATCGAATGCCACCATCTGCATCTGTCTATCCCCTTCCTTAACGGTTAACCACATATTCCGCGCGCGCCCTTTCTTCTCCTTTCTCCCCGTGCGCAAACCGTTCATTAACACAAAAATCCCCCGCGCGGCTGCGTCAGCCTGCACAGGGGATAGCTGTCGATCTAAATCGTCCACAAGCTCCAGTCCGAACGCCGTTTGCCCAAGGCATCGATCCACCGAAGCGTAATATCGAAGGTTTGGTCGCGCGCCGCCTTCGAGGAGAAGGTATGGTCGGCTTGCAAAATGACTTCCTTGTCGCAGCTGCCTTCCTTGCGCAGCCAGAACATTTTCTGATAGAGGAAGCAGTAGTCTACCGGAATGACCGTATCTGCCGTACCGTGTACAATCAGCACGTCGCCCATATAGCCGCGAAGCTCCGTCAGCGGCTGATATTCAGCCAGCGAATCGGTGAATCGCTTCGTCAGCTCATAATGCATATGGTCGCTCTTGCCCGTCAGTTCGATCTCTTCGATCGCCTTCGTGCCGATAATATTCCGAATATCCATGTACGGGTGCGCAACGGGGGCCCACATGACAAGCGACTTCACCCGCGCGTCGCGAGCGGCCGTCAAGACGGCTACCGCGCCGCCCAAGCTGTGCCCCAGCAGGATGATGCGATCGAGATCGACCAGATCGAGGCCCGATACGTAATCCAGCACCGTGCGGGTCTGCTCGATCAGCACGTCCAAGCCGCCGCTGCCGTAATCGCCCGTGCTCTCGCCGCAGCCGCCGTAATCGAAGCGAAGGACGAGATACCCCTGCGCCGTCAGACGCTCGGCCGCTTCGACGAACAGCCGGTCCGTGCCGATCCGGTTGCCGATGAAGCCGTGGCAGATGACGACGATCGGGTATTTGCGCATACCGCGCGTCTCTCTATGAAGATCGGGATACTGCAGAACGCCGGAGAGCTGCACATCGCCGCTTTGAATCGTAATCGAATGGTTCATCGTTGCGCACCACCTTATATCCTATAATTCACACCAATTTACTTGGTATTAGGATAGCACGGCTGCGCCACTGCCGTCAATCGTCAATTGCATCCTGTCCGCGCAGCCACTTCAACGCTTCGCGCGCGCTTAGCGACGAGAGCGGCACCTCCGCCACCAATCGCGACACGCTCGCGGCATCGGTCTTCGAGTATTCCCGCAGCGCCCAGCCGATCGCCTTGCGGATGAAGAAATTTTCATGACCGGCAAACCGGCGGACGAGCGCGAACAGCAGCTCCCGGTCCGTTCGTTCCTTATAATGCAGCTGAAACAGCAGCGCGCTCCGATTCAGCCACATATTGTCCGACTCCGCCCACTTCGGGACATATTCGCCAACGAGGGCCGGATCGCGCGCGAACATCGAACCTGCCAGCTTGCCAGCGAGCATGTCGACCGTATCCCACCACGACTTCGTCGTGATTAGCCGTTCGATGAGCGGCATGCGCTCGGGCTGCGCCTGCTTGAGCCGCTTCTCCAGCAGCAGCATGGCCGTATATTGGAATTCCCGCTGCGGCAGCGCCCACAGCTCCTCCGCCACTCGAAGCAGCTCCTCTTCGCCGGCCGGCATGCCGTGCTCGGCAAGGAACGCCCGCGTCAGCGCCACGCGCTCCGGATTCTTCAAGCCCAGAAACGGGAATTGATCGCGCATATAAGCCGCCATCGGCGCGGCTGCCGCCGGGTCGGCATGGCTGCTCAGCCGGTCGACGAGCAGCATCGTATAGGGCAGCATAAGGAACCCTCCTATCCTTGATACGAGCAGTGTAGCGGAAATACGGCTGCCGAATCAAGCTTGTCCGTGTTCGATCGCGCGCAAAAAAAGCGCCGTCCACGGGCAATGTCATGAAGTGAAGGTTAACCTTCATGACATTGTCCCAAGGGACGACGCTTATGATCATGATGATTGAAGCTTACGCGTAGTGGCAAGCCGCAAAGTGGTTCGGCTTCACTTCGCGCAGCGCCGGCACCTCGGAGGCGCAGCGCTCCGTCGCAGCCGGGCAGCGCGTGCGGAACGGGCAGCCGCTCGGCGGGTTGACCGGGCTCGGAATGTCGCCCTTGAGCACGATCCGTTCCTTCTTCGCTTCCACGTCCGGATCCGGAATCGGAATCGACGAGAGCAGCGCTTGCGTGTAAGGATGGCGAGCGTCGGCGTACAGTTCTTCCGCGTCCGCGAGCTCGACCATTTTGCCCAGATACATAACCGCGACGCGGTCGGAGATGTGCTTGACCATCGCCAGGTCATGCGCGATGAACATGTACGTCAAGCCTTTGTCGCGCTGCAGATCCTTCAGCAGGTTGACGACCTGCGCCTGGATCGACACGTCGAGCGCCGAGATCGGCTCGTCGCACACGATGAAGCTCGGATCGACCGCAAGGGCGCGGGCAATCCCGATCCGCTGGCGCTGACCGCCGGAGAATTCGTGCGGATAGCGGTCCGCATGCTCGGGCTTCAGGCCGACGACGTCGAGCAGCTGCTCGATTTTGTAGCGAAGCTCCTTCCGGCTGCCTGCCAGATTATGAAGCTTGAACGGTTCGGCAATAATACTCTCGACGGACCAGCGCGGGTTCAGCGACGCATACGGATCTTGGAAGACCATCTGCATATTGCGGCGCGCCGCCTTCAGCTTGGAGCCGCTCATCTTGTAGATGTTCTCGCCGTTGAAGAGCACGGAGCCTGCCGTCGGCTCGTACAGCCGGAGAATGGTGCGGCCGGCGGTCGATTTACCGCAGCCGGACTCGCCCACGACGCCGAGCGTTTCGCCTTGGCGAATGCTGAGCGACAGGTCGTTGACCGCCTTCAGCGTGCCGCCCCCGACGTTGAAATATTTTTTCAAGCCATCGATTTGGATAAGTGCATCAGACTTGGATTTGCTCACTTGCGTTGCCCTCCTTTCTATACCACTTGGTTCAGCCAGCAGCGGGAAGCGTGGGTCTCGCTATGACGCGTGATCTCCGCATCCTGCTCGGCGCAAATTTTCATGGCGTCGCCGCAGCGGTCGCAGAATGCGCAGCCGATCGGCGGGTGCATCATGTTCGGCGGCGTGCCGTCAATCGGAATGAGCGGCTCATCCTTCGGCTGGTCCAGACGCGGGAGCGAACGGAGCAAGCCGCGCGTATACGGATGCTTCGGATTTTTGAAAATCTCTTCCTTCGTGCCTTCCTCGACGACTTTGCCGGCGTACATGACGATTACTCGGTCGCACATGTCGGCGACAATGCCGAGATCGTGCGTGATCATGATGATCGACGTGCCCAACCGATGCTGCAGATCTTTCATCAGCTCCAGAATTTGCGCCTGGATCGTCACGTCGAGCGCGGTCGTCGGCTCGTCGGCGATGAGCAGCGTCGGGTCGCAGGCCAGGGAGACCGCGATCATCGCGCGCTGGCGCATGCCGCCGGAGAATTCGTGCGGATACTGCGCGTAGCGCTGCTCCGGATTCGGCAGGCCGACCAGGCGCAGCATCTCGATGGCGCGTTCCTTCGCTTGCTGTTTATTCATCTTCTGGTGCTTGATGAGCACCTCGGTAATTTGCTTGCCGATCGTGATCGTCGGATTCAGGGACGTCATCGGGTCTTGGAAGATCATGCCGATCTCCTTGCCGCGAATGGCTTCCATCTCCTTCTCCGACTTCTTCAGGATGTCTTGTCCGTTAAACATGATCGAGCCGCTCTTGATCTTGCCCGGCGGCGTCGGAATCAGACGCATGATCGTTTGCGCCGAGACGCTCTTGCCGGAGCCGGATTCGCCGACGATGGCGAGCGCTTCGCCGCGCTTCAGATCGAACGTGACGTTGCGGACCGCTTGGACGACGCCCCCGCGGGTGTTGAACTGCACCTCGAGGTCTTTCACGGATAATACCGTATCTTGTTTACTCATGTCCGTCACCTCCGTTACACCTTCATTTTCGGATCGAATGCGTCGCGCAGGCCGTCGCCGAAAATGTTAAACGCAAGCATCGTGATCGTGAGCAAGCCGGCTGGGATCAGCAGCTGCCACGGGTAGTACTTCCATGTCTTGATCGCGTCGTCGATCATAACGCCCCACGAAGCGGCTGGCGATTGCACGCCAAGACCCAGGAAGCTGAGGAATGCTTCGGCGAAAATCGCCGACGGCACCGACAGCGTCAATGTAACGATGATCGGTCCCAAGGAATTCGGAATCAGGTGGCGGAGCAAAATATGAAAGCCGCCTGCGCCCATCGAACGAGCCGCGAGCACGTACTCCTGATTTTTGAGCTGCATAATTTGTCCACGGACGATCCACGACATGTTGATCCATCCGGTTATTGTCATCGCCAAAATGATCGTCCACATATTCGAACCCAATACGACGCTGACCAGGATAACGACCAGCAGGTATGGAATCGCGTAAAGGACTTCGGAGAAGCGGTTGAGGACTTCGTCGACCTTACCGCCGAAATAGCCCATCATGCCGCCCATCAAAACGCCAATCAGCAGGTCGCCCAAAGCGGCAACGAGACCGATGGTGAGGGAAATTTGAGCGCCTTTCCAAGCGCGGGACCACAAGTCGCGCCCGAGACTATCTGTGCCGAACCAGTATTCGCTGGATGGTGCGAGATTCTGAGCGTCCAGGTTGTTGGAATAGTAGTTGTGCTCGGTCATCATCGGACCGAAAATCGCGAAGAAAATAATAACGAGCAGAATGCCTAGCGAAACCATTGCCCAGCTGTTCGTGTAGAGGCGGTAAAGAATCTCTTGACCAGCAGAGCGACTCTTGGAACCGGACTCGACGACGTCCTTGGGCCGTTTTTCGAGTTTGGCGAATTTGGCGGGATCGATCGTCCCTTTGTTCGTATCCATGTTTGTCGTTTGCATGGCCTCAGCCTCCTTTTTTGGAAATTTTAATGCGCGGATCAATAAGCGCGTAAGCGATATCCGTTATGAAACGAGAGAACATCAGAATTGCCGCATAGAAGAGCGTGATCCCCATAATGAGCGTATAATCACGGTTCGAAACACTGTCTGTGAAAAATTTCCCAAGGCCGGCGATTCCAAAAATGGATTCGACGACAACCGAGCCGGTGATGATGTTGGCCGTCATGGGACCTACATAGGAGACGACCGGAAGCAGACCATTGCGCAGCGCGTGGCGGATGAGGATCGTCAGCGAGCCGAGACCTTTCGCTTTCGCCGTACGGATGTAGTCCGCGGACAGCACTTCGATCATGGTCGAGCGGGTCAAGCGGGCGATAAAGGCGATCGGAAGCACGGATAGCGCTATCGTTGGAAGCACGTAGTCCATCGGTCCGTGCAAGCCGGCGACGTGGAACCAGCGGAGCTTGTTCGCGAAATAATACTGCGCTAGCGTCGCGAGCACGAAGTTCGGAACGGCGATGCCGAGGGTAGCGAACAGCATGATCAGACGATCGATCAGTTTGCGGTTATACAGCGCGGCGATCAAGCCGACCGCGATGCCGACGACAACCGACACGACGATCGCGACTAGACCGAGCTGCAGCGAGTATTTGAACGAACGCGAGATGATATCGACGACGCTCTGGTACTGCTGACGCATGGACATCCCCAAGTCTAGTTGAAACAGGTTCTTCAAGTAAATGAGGTATTGATGCCAAAGAGGCTTATCAAACCCGTAGTATCTGATCAAGTTCTCGCGCACGGCCGCCGGAACGTTCTTCTCCTGCATGAACGGATCGCCCGGGATCGCCTTCATGAGGAAGAATGTTGCCGTTGCCAGGACAAACAGCGAAAGCAAGATGTTAACCGACTTTCTTAGCACATAACGGAACATGATCCACCACCTCCCATTCAGATTATGAAACGTAGAAATACGTAGGCAATGTCATACGACGTCACCTACGTATTTCCACTAGCTTGTTCGAAGAAGGATCGGTTCCTTCTAATTATTTCTCAATGTATGCTCTCGTGTAGTCGATATCGCCTTTGTAGTCGATCGTTACGTTCTTCACGTAAGGCTTGACCAACGTATTGACGGACGAGTAGAAGATTGGCATGATCGCCATGTTGTCGCCGATCAGGATTTTCTCGGCTTTCGCCATTGCGTCTACGCGAGCTTGTTGGTCGCTAGTCGCATAAGCTTCTTTAACGAGCTTGTCATACTCTGCGTTGCTGAAGCCCGTGTCGTTGTTGCCGCCTTTCGTGATCCACATGTCGATGTACGTCATCGGATCGTTGTAGTCGGCGCCCCAACCTGCACGTGCAACGTCGTATGCAAGAGACGTACGGTTTTGCAGGAAGACTTTCCATTCAACCGTTTGCGTTTTGACCGTGATGCCCAGGTTCGTTTTCCACATGTCGGCGATTGCTTCCGCTACCGCTTTGTGTGTGTCGCTCTCGTTGTAGGAAAGCTCGAATTCTGGAATAGCTGTCATGCCTTCTTCTGCAAGACCTTCTGCAAGAAGCTTCTTCGCTTCCGTTACGTCTTCTTTGAAGTATTCTGTCGTGACTTCGTCGCGGAAGTCGCCGTTTACGCCGTGGATGCCTGGTGGCACGAAGCCGTAAGCCGGGATTTCATTACCTTTGGTCACTTTCTCTACGATCGCTTTGCGGTCGATCGCCATTGCAAGCGCCTTACGAACTTTTACGTTGCTGAAAGGCTTCTTCGTGTTGTTGAAGTTGTAGTAGTACGTGCTCGCCTGCGGCTGGGATACCAGCTCAGGGTTTTTATCTTGGATCAGCATAGCCAGCTGCTCGGTCGGGATTTGACCGGTTGGCTTACCGGACCAGTCAAGCTCGTCCGTTTCGTACATGTTGGACTCCGTACTAGCGTCGGAGATCATAACGAAATGCACTTTCGACAGTTTGATGTCGCCTTTGCCGTAGTAGTTCTCGAACGGAACCAGATCAATGGAGTCGCTGTGCGCCCACGATGCAAGTTTGAAAGGACCGTTGGATACATACGTTTCTGCTTCTGCCGCCCAAGCCGGGTTAGCCGATACGACGGCTTTGTTCACCGGATAGTACGTATAGAAGGAAAGCAGGCTCTTGAAGTAAGGCGTCGGGTTTTTCAGTTCGACTTCAAGCGTCGCGTCGTCGATTGCTTTGACGCCGACTTGGTCGACCGTAGCGCCTTTGCCCGTGTTATATTCTTCTGCGTTCTTGATGTAGTACAGTTGGTAAGCGTATGGAGCCGGTGGGTTCAGGTTCGGATCCAGCGTACGTTTCCAGGAATACTCGAAGTCGTGCGCGGTTACCGCGTCGCCGTTGGACCATTTGGCGTCCGGACGGATTTTGAACGTGTACTTCAGACCATCTTCGCTTACTTGGATGTCTTCAGCCATCGCATTAACGGCTTCGCCGTTCTCCATGCGAGTCAAACCTTCGAACAGGCCGGACATAACCGTCGACGATACTTGGTCCTGCATCAGAGCCGGATCAAGCGTTGGCGGCTCCGCGCCCAGGTTCATGCGGAATACTTGTTCAGCGCCCCCGCTGTTGCTTGCTTCGCCTGCGTTCTCGCCGGCTGTGTTGCCGCCAGTGTTACCGCTGTTGTTGTTACCGCAGCCGGACAGGATAGCGACCGTTGCCACGACGAGCACGAGCAGCAATGTTAGCTTTGCTTTCATCAACCTTACACCTCTCTCACGAGTTATACGTGGAATTATATCAGCCTTACATAGATGTGACAATAGAATCTTAGAAATTTTCATTTCTTTTGATTCATAATCCCTTTTAATGGGAGTTAATGTCACTATCATGTCAGGTTTTTTCTGTCTTTTAATAGACAGAACTGACATTTTTAACCACTAAATTGTGCGAATTAACTGCAAACGCTTACTGATATATATTACACTTTCGCCCAATGAAGAGCAATATATTTTTTTTAGCAAATAGCCCCAAAGTAACAGAAAGTTAATAATAATCAGATATTTAATGTAATTTACTGTAAATTTTAATTCGGAATTTTGTCACAGTTTGTAATTTCACGGCGAATCCTTCGTAAAGTTATGCAATGTAATGCATATTCATGTACATCCACACCTCCGCATCGCCCCTTGTTTTACACCTTACAATTCGCCACTTTATATATGCCCCAACGCCGCAAGAAATAAAAAACAAAAGAACATGGTTCCCCCAAGAGAACCATGTTCATGCCTTGCCATATGCAACTGCGCTGCAGCACGCTCATCCGATCACTTCTTCTACCTTGCGCCAAGCCAACTGATCGCGCATATGGACGACCGGTCCGACGACGATCGCAACCGGGCTCTTCAGCGCCTTCGCCGCGGGATCGTCCGTAACGGCGTTCAGCGTGCTGACCACGACCTGCTGGCCTTTGCGCGTGCCGCTATGAATGAGGGCAATCGGCGTCTCTCCCGACTTGCCGCTCGCCATCAGTCGTTCCACGATCAGGGGGAGCGCCGCAAGCCCCATTAGAATAACTAGCGTCTCCGCCCCGGCAGCCCACGCCCAATCGACGCTCGCGCGATCCTTCTCGGCCGACTCGTGGCCGGTGATGACCGCGAACGACGCGGCCAGCGTCCGGTGAGTAACCGGAATGCCCGCATAAGCCGGAGCCGCGATGCTGGAGGAAATTCCCGGCACCACTTCGAACTCGATGCCAAGCTCCACCAAATGGAGCGCCTCCTCGCCGCCGCGGCCGAAGACGAACGGATCGCCGCCCTTGAGCCGGGTTACGGTCAGCCCCCGCATCGCGCGGTCGGCAATGAGCGCGTTGATCTCTTCCTGCTTCAACGTATGGTGACCGGACGCCTTGCCGACATACAGCAGCTCCGCGTCAGCCCGGGCTTCGTTCAGCAGCTCTTCGGCGATCAGACGATCGTAGATGAGGACGTCGGCCTCCCGGATCGTCTCCAGCCCCCGGATTGTGATGAGCTTGGGATCTCCCGGCCCCGCCCCCGTCAGGTATACTTTTCCGAACATGACGCTTTCCTCCCCGCCGCCTTAGTCAGCCGATTCCTCGAATGCCTGCCGGTCGAAATATTTGCTCATGGCGACAACCATGCTGCCCATTCGCTCCTCTTCCGGATAGAGCACCCGCGAGATGCCTTCCTCCGCGAACGATTCCGCCGTCACCTTCCCGACAGCAACGGCCAGCACGCGTCCCTCGAACGCCGCCTTCAGCGCCGCGAGTCGTCCCAATTCGTCCGCCTTCTGCATCAAATAACGCACCTGCGGGGTACTCGTCGCCGCCACCGCGTCGACTGCGCCTGCAATAATTTCTTCAATAAAGGCGTCTACGCCATCGCCTTCCGGCGGTATATGACGGTAAGGCAAAATTTCCTCGCAAGCGGCGCCCCGCTCGATGAGCCGATCAATGATCTTGGGCGCGGGATCGCCGTACAATTGCAGCGCCACCGACGCTCCGGCCAGGTCATGAGCCTCCATTTCCCGCAGCAGCCCTGCCGTCGTACCGTCATTATCCTTGACCAGCGGCGCAAGCCCCAGCTTCCTCAGCGCGTTCACCGTCTTGTAGCCGCGCGCGGCAATCCGCGTTCTGCCGAGCATACCGACGAAAGCCTCTCGCTTGCCTAAGCTCTCCGCCGCCTGCAGCAGCGCCTCCGTCCCCACGCCCGTCGTCAAAATGATCCAATCAGGCGGCTGGTCGATCAACCGCTCCAGCTGCCCCTCGAGCCGGGTATCGTCCAGGAAGACCGTGCCCTGCGTCGGCCTTATTACGGCGCGCCCGCCAAACTTCTCGATCATCCGGCTAATCTCGTCCGCCTTCCGCGGACCGGTGACGGCGATTGTTACCCCTTCCAGCTTGGACATCGGACTCCACTCCCTTTGTCGATCTCGGTTACGCCCGCCCGCCGCAAGGCACGACGCGAGCATGAACGTCCCAAGATCCATCTCTTTCCTTGCAGCCAAACCATGCGTCCATTCAGTGAACCCATTATCACACCTGAATCTAAGCCAGGCAAGAAGCGTGGCCATCAATTTTTCTTATATAAAATCCGGCACGGCCCGGCTTGCGCCGACCCTTGCGGCAATTGTTTCCTGGTTATCCCGAGTATAAGCCCGCCGATTATTAAATGTCAACAATCTTGACATGATGTTCTCGCTTTATCATTGTGAATGATTCACATATTCGTCTAAATCACGTCTTTTTTCTCACGTCCGGCGCATTTGCGTTACCTTAGGTGACGGTCGTTGCCTTCTTTTTTCGTTGTTTCCATTGCCGTTTTTGCTTTGCAGTCCTTTGATTTTAGGCAAATTATTGTGAACTTATGCTGATGTTTATTGCGTTCAGGGCGGGTTTTGTGAACTTTCGATAATTTATATGGCTTCCACCTCTACATTGGCGGCAATCATTAGAATACATCCACAAATTTTTATGTCAGGATAGTTGACACGTAGCTGCATCACACCTATAATTCAATATGAACACAACGATGTGATTCAGATGGAATGAATCGCGCTTCGCACAACGATGTGCTAAGCCGCCCGGCAACGACGCCGCATTGCAGCTCCCAAGGCTGCCATGCGGCTTTTTTTGATCCAAACCCAGCTTGATGAGAACCCAAACACAAAGAGAACGAGGGGCAGCACGACCAAGTACGCGGGATAGGAGTCCCATACGTCGAGAGGAGAGATTCGAATGGCAGATCAGAAAGGTTTTTTAAAGAGCGGGCATACCCCGTCCCTGTTCAGCGCGTTTTTGTACTTTGACACCAGCTTCATGATTTGGGTGCTGCTCGGGCCGCTTGCGGTCATCATCATGAACGATTATCCGATGGATGCGGCGCAGAAAGCCAATCTCGTGGCACTGCCCATCCTCGGCGGCTCAATTCTTCGCCTGGTGCTCGGGTACTTCACGGATGTCATCGGACCGAAGCGCACCGGCCAGATCGGCATGATTCTGACGATGGTTCCTCTCGTCTGGGGCTGGCTGTTCGTTAACTCGTTAAGCCAGCTGTATATCGTCGCCCTGCTGCTCGGCGTCGCCGGCGCGTCCTTCGCGGCCGCCCTGCCGCTCGCCAGCCGCTGGTACCCGCCGCAATATCAAGGTCTCGCCATGGGCATCGCAGGCGCAGGCAACAGCGGCACCGTCTTCACGACGCTGTTCGCCAACCGCATCGCCCAGCATTACGGCAGCTGGGAAGTCGTCTTCGGCCTTGCTCTCATCCCGATCGCCATCGTGTTCATCGTCTTCTCGCTGCTCGCCAAGGACAGCCCGAACCAACCCGCGCCGCGCAAGCTTTCGGATTACGGCGCCGTATTGAAACAGCGCGATACGTGGATGTTCTGCATTTTGTACAGCGTCACCTTCGGCGGTTTCGTCGGCCTGTCGAACTATCTGACCATTTTCTTCAACACGCAGTACGGCCTTGACCCGGTCCGCGCGGCCGACTTCACGACGATCTGCGTCATCGCGGGCAGCTTGTTCCGTCCCGTGGGCGGCTGGCTGGCCGACAAGCTCGGCGGCATCCGGATGCTGCTGCTGCTGTACGGCTTCGCGGGACTCATGCTCGCTTGCATCTCTACCCTGCCTAGCCTCGGCATCGTCACCGCGCTGCTGTTCGCCGGCATGATGGCGCTCGGCATGGGCAACGGCTCCGTCTTCCAGCTCGTTCCGCAGCGGTTCCAGAACGAGATCGGCATCGTGACGGGCATCGTCGGCGCGGCAGGCGGCCTGGGCGGTTACTTCCTGCCGAAAATACTGGGTTCGCTTAAGCAGTCCACCGGCTCTTACGGACCGGGCTTCCTGATCGTCAGCGGCGTGGCGCTGGCTTGCGTGGTCCTCATCTTCATCATTCAAGGTTCGTGGAAGCGGTCGTTCCTGGACAATGGCGGCAAAGCCCGTGCCAGCTCCTCGGCCAGCATCGCATCTTAAGGGAGGGGCGCGCCTATGGAAGCATTCGACGCGATCGAACCGTTCGAATGGCTGGATGCCGTGGATTGGTGGGGCACCACGGCCGACACGAGCTCCATCTCCACGGCGCCGGGCTATTCGGCTCCGGCTCCGACTCCGGCTCCGGCTGTGGCCCCGCAGCCCGAACCAAGTTCGCCATAGTTGCTTGATCCATATAAGCCAAAGAAGCGCTTGAGCAGCCCCTCCCAGGGACTGTCCAAGCGCTTCTTCTTATGAGATCGCGGGCGGCGCGGTCTTTGCGCCGCCCGCCTTCAGATGATAGGCGATCTCCAGGGCATTCATCGGCATGCCGATATGGTAGCCCTGCAGCTCCCGGCAGCCGAGATCACGCAGCAGCTCGAGCTGTTCCTCCGACTCGACGCCTTCGGCGATGACCTCCTTGCCCAGCTGCATCGCCATCTCGACCAGCATGCGGACGATGACGTAATCCTCCCTGGATTGGGCGATACCGCGCACGAGCGAATGGTGCAGTTTAATGTAGCGGTACGGGAACCGGTTCAGCATGCTGAGCGAAGAGTAGCCGGAGCCCACGTCGTCGATGCCGAGCGTTATGCCAAGCCCCATCAACGCCTGGCATACCTGCCGGGTCCGTGCCATATCGGTAATCATCGTGCTTTCGGTAATCTCCAGCCGAAGCGTTCCCGGCGGCACTTCGTAACGCGCCAACAGCGCCTCGATCCGCTGCGCGAACCCCGCCTCCCGCAGCTGCTGCGCCGAGATATTGACCGTTACCGTCATGCCCGGGCGGGCGCACTGCTTATCCAGCCAGACGCGGATTTGCTTCACGACCTCCTCCAGCACCCAGCTGCCGATCGGAATAATCGCCCCGCTCTCCTCGGCGAGCGGGAGGAACTTGGCCGGCGCCACACGGCCCAGCTCCGGCGAACACCAGCTAAGCAGCGCCTCCAAGCTCGCAGTCTCCCCCGTGCGGGCATCCACCTGGGGCTGATAGTGCAGCTCGAACTGCCTCAGCTCTAGCGCCGTGGACAGGCCCTGAATCAGCTTCATCTGTTTCTGGGCCTTGATGTTAAGCTCGGGCGTGCAGCGATGGTACCGGTTGCGGCCGCCTTGTTTGGCCTCGTACATCGCCGTATCCGCTTGACGGATAAGCATTTCGACCTCCTGGCCGTCCTCCGGCGCGATGACGATGCCGACGCTGGCCGATACGCTATAGAAGCTGCCGCGCAGCTGCATCGGCTCCACGAGCATCCGGAGCAGTCCGCCCGCATAGTCCGCGGCTTCGGCATCCTCCTCCCGCACGGGAAGCAGAATCGCGAATTCGTCGCCTCCCAGCCGGTAGGCGCTTGCGCCCGCGGGAAGCGATTCGCGCAGCCGATCGGCGACTTGCTTGAGCAGCCGATCCCCCGCGCTGTGACCGAGCGTATCGTTAATCCACTTGAATTGGTCCAAGTCGATCAGCAGCAGCGCCAGGCGGTTCTCTCCCGCTAACGCGCGCGTCAGCTCTTCCTCGATCGCGGCATAGAATTTACGGCTGTTGCCCAGTCCGGTTAGCGTATCCTCGTAAGCCAGTCTGGCCAGCATCCGCTCGGCATTCTTCCGTTCGGTCATATCAATGACGATGAAGAAAGCGAGCTGCTCCTCTTCCGTCTCCATAAATTCGCCGATTAACTCGACATCCATGACGCGTCCGGCTTTATTGACGATTTCCAGCTCCATCGCAAGCGGCGTCTGTGTTTGGAACGATTGCCGGTAAGCCGCCAAGAACGCCTGGTTCACGCCGAACAGCTGCGACAGGCACAGCCCCTCGATCAACTCGTCGTCCTTCACGCCGGCAAGCTTGCGGAACGCGCTGTTAGCTTCGACGACGCCCCCCTTCTCGTCGAGGACGACGGTGCCGTTCGGCGACAGCTCGAACACCAGCTCATACCGTTTGCCGGCGAAGGAGAGCAGATCGTATTTCATCATCGACTGCCGGATCGCGAACACCCAGACCAGCACGCCATACGAGGAGACGAAATCAAAGACGCGCTGCCCGCCCTGCTCGAACGCGGCGACGATCAGCAGCCCCCCGCCCAGCAGCAGGCCGACAAGCAGGCACCCCGCGAGAATAATCCGAATGCGCTGGCTCTCCTTCTGCATCCATCTCTTCCCCGCCGTTCGCCTGCCCGCCCGCGCGAGCAGGATGTACGCGCCAAGCAAACAATAACAGACGAGCACCACCTCGAGGGCAATGAACGAGCCGCTGAACTGCTCGACACGCCCGACCGCCCGCTGCTCCATCGCAACCGCATCCGGGTCGGACACAAGCGGCACAAGCCCTATCGCCGGGAACAGGCAGATGACGTGCATCCAGAGCTTCCGAATGCCGAGCTTGCTGACCATGACAAAGAAATACAGCGCCGCGGTCATTGTCAGAAAGACGGCCGGGAACTTCATGAACCGAAGCGCTTCGTAGGCCGCCTCGTGCGGCAGCGCGGCGAACAGAAAGTCGCCCAGGAATACAAATCCCAGGAAAAAGAATAAGGCGGAAGTGACCCAATGAAGACGATTGCCCGGATTGCGGGCGACGATCTCGACCGCCAAGCAAAAGATAAGCAGGAAGGGAAGCAACTGATTGAGAACGGGGAAAAACAGCGAGGTGGACAAAAGAATCAGCTCCCGATTAAGACGATTGGCGCGAAGTACAGGAAACCCCTGGGCTTCAAGGTTTCGCGTCAAGCCTTAAAGCGGCAGCTGGCTGGCATCGGTTCATCGTTCGACCATTAGCCCCTCTAGCTTTGCGTCGTGCGTTTTCACGCAGTTTGCTTTTCTCATATTCGGTATGCGGTTAGGTTACTTTAGGTATATAGTCCTGATTCTTTTATATCACGAGCTTTCTGCGATGTCTACACGCCGACCTGCTATGGAGGACATGTAATAATTGGTAATTCTGTCACGGCTATACGCCGTCAGCATACCGCTTCAGATAGTCACCGTACGCCTCGGGCGTGTTCAAATTCAGGAAAGCCGCCGTTTCTTCGGGCGAGATATCCACTTCGTATGCATCGAGCTCGCCGAGCAGCTTCATCACGCGAAGATCACCGGCCGCCAGCGCCCGTTCGATTCGCGGCGCGGTGCGCGTATGATAGAGCGCGTGGAAAGGCTGCCGAGGCGCGGTGACGACATCCGGCCCCGCGTCGCCGCGCTTCCCCCGAGCGGCGACGGCCGCTTCCATCCGGCGCAGAAGCGGCACGGACAGCACAGGCATATCACAGGCCATCACGAAGACATAACCGGACGGCAGGCTGGATAGCCCGGCATGCAGACCGGCGAGCGGACCGTTCCCCGGATAGACGTCCCGAACGTATTGCACCCGCCGCGCGACCGGGCTATCTTGCAGCAGGCCTCGATAGAGCGCCTCGCGTTTTTCGTCCGCGACGGATATCGCGATCGGGCCGCATCCTTCACGCGCCATGCCTTCCGCCAGTCGGACGAGCAGCGGTTTGTCACCAATCAAGAGCGCTGCTTTATCCGTTCCCATCCGCGAGCTTAGGCCGCCCGCGAGGATGAGCCCGCTTCCGCCAAAGCGGTATTTCTCCTTCATTTTCGCATCAAACCCCTTCCTGCCGATTCATGCATCCCTCCCGCCTTCGCATATGCATACATGGAAAGGGGGAGTTGCCCATGTCCGAAGAACATGCTTCTCATTCCGACGCGTCTCGCAGCGCGACGAGCCGCTCCAGCCATACCATCGCGCGGACGGAGCGATACAGCGCGCGCAACTACCATCCGCTGCCCGTCGTAATCGCCGAGGCCGAAGGCGCCTGGGTGACCGATCCGGAGGGCAACCGGTATCTCGACATGCTCAGCGCCTACTCGGCCTTGAATGCCGGCCACCGGCATCCGCGCATCATCGCCGCGCTGAAGGCGCAGGCCGACCTCGTCACGTTAACTTCGCGCGCCTTCCATAGCGAACCGCTAGCCGCCTTGTGCGAGCGGCTGGCCGCCTACACCGGCAAGCCGCTGGCGCTTATCATGAACAGCGGCGCGGAGGCGGTGGAGACCTCGCTGAAAGCCGCTCGCCGCTGGGCCTACCGAGTAAAAGGCGTACCGGACGGCGAAGCGGAAATCATCGTCTGCGACGGCAATTTCCACGGGCGGACGATTACGGTCACGTCCTTCTCCTCAACCCCCGAATACCAAGCGCATTTCGGGCCGTTCACGCCAGGGTTCAAACTCGTCCCTTACGGGGACGCCGAAGCGATCGAACGCGCCATCGGTCCGAATACGGCCGCCGTGCTGATCGAGCCGATCCAGGGCGAGTCCGGCATCGTCATTCCGCCGGACGGCTATCTGCGCGCGGTGCGCGACATCTGTACGCGAGGGCGCGCGCTCCTGATCGCCGACGAGATCCAGACCGGCTTCGGCCGTACCGGCCGCCGGTTCGCGTGCGACCACGAAGACGTCGAGCCCGACCTGATCGTCCTGGGCAAGGCGCTCGGCGGCGGCGTGCTTCCCGTCTCTGCCGTCGTCGGCGGCCCCGAGACGCTCGGGCTGTTCGAGCCCGGCTCGCACGGCTCCACCTTCGGCGGCAATCCGCTCGCCTGCGCGGTGGCGCTCGCCGCGCTGGCCGTCACGGAAGAGGAACGCCTGGCGGAGCGGTCGCAGTCGCTCGGCGCCTATATGCGCGAGCGGCTCGGAGCCATCGTACACCCGGACATCGCGCAGGCGCGCGGTCGCGGCTTGTTCATCGGCCTGGAGCTGCGCGTGCCGGCCCGCCCGTATTGCGAGCGGCTCATGGCGCTCGGTCTGCTGTGCAAAGAGACGCACGAGCATACGATCCGCTTCGCCCCGCCGCTGACGATCAGCCGCGAGGATCTGGACGTGGCGATCGCGAAGGTCGAGCAGGTCTTCGCCGCAGCCGACGTTGAGGCCGCGGAGGATGCCGATGTCCCGGATGATGGCGAGCCCGTTTGAGCCCGATACAAGCCGGACGCTCACCAAGCGCGTTCCGCTAGCGAAAAAAGGTACGGCCGACTGGCCGTACCTTTTCGTTGTCGTTAGCCTTTCGCCGGATCGAACGAGCTCTTCAGCGACACGATGCGATTGAAGACGATGCCGCCTTCGCCCGACAGCTTCGGATCGACGTTGAAGTAGCCGTGGCGGAAGAACTGGAATTTGTCCTGGCCTTGCGCGTCCTTCATGTTCGGCTCGACGAAGCCTTCCAGCACCTCGAGCGAGTTCGGGTTCAGGCGCTCCAGGAATGGACGGTCGTCGTTATCGCCGTCGACCAGCAGCGGCTCGAACAGGCGGAACTCCGCCTTAATCGCCTGCGACGCCTCCACCCAGTGGATCG
The DNA here is from genome assembly GCF_042682185.1 of Paenibacillus xanthanilyticus. Lineage (NCBI taxonomy): Bacteria > Bacillati > Bacillota > Bacilli > Caryophanales > Paenibacillaceae > Paenibacillus > Paenibacillus xanthanilyticus. The sequence goes on from NZ_JBHUHA010000002.1 coordinate 2,525,816, forward strand.
TCCCTTTGACCTTGCGGCCCGTGAAGCCCGATCCGCTCTTCGTCTCCGGATCATAGGTGCAGCGCAGCTCCGTCACATTGCCGTCCGCGTCCTTGATCACTTCTTGGCACGTGATGAAATACGCATGCTTCAGGCGCACCTCGTTGCCCGGGAACAGACGGAAATATTTCGCCGGCGGGTTCTCCATGAAGTCGTCGCGCTCGATGTAGATTTCGCGGGAGAACGGGATTTGGCGCGTGCCCATCTCTTCGTTCTCGGCGTTGTTCTCGGCCTCGAGCATCTCGACTTGGCCCTCCGGATAGTTCGTGATGACCACCTTCAGCGGCTGCAGCACCGCCATCGTGCGCAAGGCCTTCAGCTTCAGGTCTTCGCGGATGAAATGCTCCAGCATCCGCTCGTCTACGACGCTGTACGCCCGCGCCACGCCGATCTCGCGGCAGAACGCGCGGATCGCCTCCGCCGTGAAGCCCTTGCGGCGCAGACCGCTGACCGTCGGCATCCGCGGATCGTCCCAGCCGTCCACGACGCCCTCGTCAACGAGCGATTTCAGATACCGCTTGCTCATAATCGTGTTCGTCACGTTCAGCCGCGCGAATTCGTATTGATGCGGCGTCGATTCCATCTCGCACTCTTGAATCGCCCAGTCGTACAGCGGACGATGATCCTCGAATTCGAGCGTACAGATCGAATGCGTCACGCCTTCGATCGCGTCGCCGAGCGGATGCGCGTAGTCGTACATCGGATAGATGCACCACGCGTCGCCCGTGCGGTGATGATGGGCGTGCGCGATCCGGTACAACACGGGATCGCGAAGGTTGATGTTCGGCGACGCCATGTCGATCTTCGCGCGAAGGACGCGCTCGCCGTCTTTGAACTCGCCCGCCCGCATGCGGGCGAACAGGTCGAGATTCTCCTCGACGGAACGGTCGCGGAATGGGCTGTTCTTGCCCGGCTCGGTCAGCGTGCCGCGCGTTTCGCGGATTTGCTCCGCCGACAAATCGCATACGTACGCTTTGCCTTTTTTGATCAGCAGTACCGCGCGCTCGTACATTTCCTCGAAATAATCGGAGGCGAACCGAAGCTCATCCCATTCGAAGCCGAGCCAGCGCACGTCCTCCTGGATCGCGTTCACGTATTCGGTATCTTCCTTGACCGGGTTCGTGTCGTCGAACCGCAGGTTCGTCCGGCCCTTATATTCATCGGCGAGCTCGAAGTTCAGACAGATGGATTTGGCATGCCCGATATGCAGGTAGCCGTTCGGCTCCGGCGGGAAACGGGTCACGATCTCGCTTACCTTGCCGGACTTCAAGTCGGCTTCGACGATGTTCTTGATAAAATTCGAAGATGATGTCTTGTTCTCCACTTCGACCAATCCTTCCGGCGTAAATTTCTATCCTACTATAATACACAATTTTCCGGGAGATTATAAATAGGGAGTTCCGCGAACGCAGGAAAAGTCAGCTCTCACTCCGGCATAAGGCGTATTCAAATACGCCGTACGTCCGTCCCAGGACCGATTGACGCGAATCATTTTAGAGATATACAATTAGGTTACCTAAGTAAATAACACGCCGACAGCAGACGAACGCCGCCGGACACAAGTTAGGCGTTCACCTGCAGTCCACGCAAAGGAACGATGTCCATGTACACCGAGAACGACGCCGACGCCCTTGCCCTGATTCGGGCCTTCCGACAGCTCCGCCACATCAACTGGCGCGGCCAGCACGCCATCGAGGGCTACACGCCCGGAGAGACGATGCTGCTGTTCTGCGTCCGGCGCAGCCAGCAGGATAACCCGAATGGACTGAAGCCATCCGAGATCAGCCAGCATATGCGAATCGCCACGCCTTCGGTGACGCAGATGGTCAATTTGCTCGTGGCGCGCGGGGCATTGGCGCGCACCGCCGACCCGACCGACCGCCGGGCGGTCCGCATTACGCTGACCGGCGAGGGCGAGCGCGTAACCGAGCTCGCCCATCAAGCGATGCGCCGCGGACTCGAGGGGCTCCTGCAGCACCTCGGTCATGATCGCGCGCGGCAGCTTGTCGATTTGCTCGAAGACGTCTTTCAGTATTACAGCGCGCAAGCCGCGGCAGAGACGGACGCTCCCTCCTGCGAAAGCGGCGCCCCAGATCCCAAACCATCCGAATGAAGGTGAATCCAGCGCCATGTTGAAGCTATTCCGTTTTATGAAGCCGTACCGCACGGCCGTTATTTTCACGCTCGTCCTCGTGTTTCTCCAAACCTTGTCCGACCTGTATCTCCCGACGCTGATGGCCGACATCGTCGACCGCGGCGTCGTGACCGGCGATACGGGCTACATCTGGCGAATCGGCGCGCTCATGCTCCTGATCGCCGCGCTGGGCGGCGTCTGCGCGGTCGGCGCCAGCTACCTGTCGGCCAAGTCCGCCGGCGCGTTCGGCCGCGATCTGCGCAGCCGGGTATTCGCGCACGTCGAGCAATTCTCGCTGAACGAATTCGACAAAATCGGCACCGCCTCGCTCATCACGCGGACGACGAACGATATTACGCAAGTGCAGATGGTGCTGACGATGCTGATGCGCGTCATGGTCATGGCCCCGCTCATGTGCATCGGCGGCATCATCATGGCGATGTCCAAGGACGTGAAGCTATCCTTCGTCATCATCGGCGTCGTGCCGGTGCTGGCGATCATCATCCTCGTCGTCGTCATGCGCAGCATCCCGCTGTTCAAGTCGATGCAGACGAAGATCGACAAGCTGAACCTGGTCCTCCGCGAGAACCTGACCGGTATCCGCGTCATTCGTTCCTTCAACCGCACCCGTCACGAACAAGCGCGGTTCAACGCGGCGAACGAGGATTTGACGCAGACCGCCATCGCGGTCAACCGGCTGATGGCCGGCCTGATGCCGATCATGATGCTCGTCATGAACCTCGCCAGCATCGCGATCATCTGGTACGGAGGCAAGCGCATCGAGGCAGAGGGCATCGCCGTCGGCGACCTGATCGCCTTCATTCAATATGCATGGCAGATCATGTTCGCGCTCATCTTCGCCTCGATGATGTTCGTCATGGTCCCGCGGGCATCGGCCTCCGCCGTACGCATCCAAGAGGTGCTCGACATGCAGCCGGCGATTCAGGACGCGGACGCGCCGCAGTCCTTGTCCGCGCGGGCCGGCTCGGTCGCGTTCGACAACGTGACCTTCTACTACCCCGGCGCCGAAGTGCCGGCGCTCTCGGGCATCTCGTTCACGGCCGAGCCGGGCAAGATCACGGCGATCATCGGCGGCACCGGCTCCGGCAAGTCCACGCTCATCCATCTGATCCCGCGCTTCTACGACGCCTCCGAAGGCGCCGTGCGGATTGGAGGCCAGGACGTGCGCCACGCCTCGCAGGAGCAGCTGCGCGATGCGATCGGCCTCGTGCCGCAGAAGGCGCTGCTCTTCACCGGCACGATCGCGGAGAACATCCGCTTCGGCAAGGAGGATGCCACCGACGAGGAGATCCGCCACGCGGCCGCCGTCGCCCAAGCATCCGACTTCATCGGCTCCATGCCGGAAGGCTATGATTCCGTCCTCGCCCAAGGCGGCACGAACGTCTCCGGCGGCCAGAAGCAGCGGCTCTCCATCGCCCGCGCGCTCGTCCGGCGGCCGTCCATCTACCTGTTCGACGACAGCTTCTCCGCGCTCGACTTCAAGACGGACGCCAAGCTGCGCGCCGCGCTGAAGACCGAGACGGCGGACGCGACGCTGATCATCGTCGCGCAGCGGGTCAGCACTGTCATGGACGCCGACCAAATTATCGTGCTCGAAGAGGGCAAAATCGCCGGCATCGGCACGCACCGCGAGCTGCTGGCGGACTGCGAGGTTTATCGCGAGATCGTCATGTCGCAGCTGTCCGAGGAGGAGATCGCATGAGTGAACAACAACGCGGCGGCGCGCCCGGACCCGGCGGTCCGAGCGGCGCAGGCAAACCCGGCCAAGGCGGCATGGGGCCCGGCAGCTTCGGCTTCGGCCCGGGACGCGGCGGTCCGGCCGGCATGGGCATGCCGGTCCAGAAGGCGAAGAACTTCAAGGAGACGCTGCGGCGCCTGATCGGCTACTTGAAGCCGTATCGCGGCAAGCTCCTGGTCGTCTTCGTGACAGCCGTGCTCAGCACCGTGTTCTCGATTCTCGGCCCGAAGATCATGGGCGAGGCGACGACCGAGCTGTTCGCAGGCTTGATGGGCAAATCGGCCGTCGACTACGGCTATATCGCCGATATTCTGCTCGTGCTCGCCGTCCTGTACGTCATTAGCGCCTTGTTCGGCTACATTCAGCAGTACGTGATGGCCGGTGTCGCCCAGCGGACGGTCGCCAGCTTGCGCAAGGACGTGAACGAGAAACTCGAACGCTTGCCGCTCAAATTCTACGACTCTCGCACGCACGGCGAAATTCTGAGCCGGGCCGTGAACGACGTCGACAACATTAGCAGCACCTTGCAGCAGAGCTTGACGCAGTTCATCACTTCGATCGTCACGCTCGTCGGCGTCGTGGTGATGATGCTGACGATCAGCCCGCTGCTGACGCTGATCACCATCGTGACGCTGCCGCTCAGCTTCATCGCGATCAAGGCGATCGCCGGCAGGTCTCAGACGTATTTCAAGGACCAGCAAGCCTCGCTCGGCGAGCTGAACGGTCACGTTGAGGAAATGTACACCGGCCATCCGGTCGTCAAAGCATTCGGTTATGAGCGCAAGTCCGTCGCCATATTCGACGGCGTGAACGAGCGGCTGTACCAGTCCGGCTGGCGGGCGCAGTTCGTCTCCGGCATGATCATGCCGATCATGGGCGTCATCGGCAATATCGGTTACGTGCTCGTCAGCGTCGCCGGCGGCTTGCTCGTGCTGCATCAGCGGATTACGATCGGCGACGTGCAGGCGTTCATCTCGTATTCGCGCCAGTTCGCGCAGCCGATTACGCAGACCGCCCAGATCGCCAATATTATTCAATCGACGATCGCCTCGGCCGAGCGGGTATTCGAATTGCTCGACGAGACGGAAGAGGTGCCGGAAATTGCGAATGCAATTGCCGTCGCGGCCAGCCCCAAGGCCGGAACCTCATCGGCTTCGCAAGGCAACGTTCGCTTCGAGCACGTGAAGTTCGGCTACAAGGAAGACGCGCCGCTCATCGCGGACATGAACATCGACGTCCGCTCCGGTCAGACGATCGCCATCGTCGGCCCGACCGGCGCCGGCAAGACCACGCTCATTAATCTGCTCATGCGGTTCTATGAATTGAACGGCGGACGCATCACGATCGACGGCACCGATATCACGAAGCTTGCGCGCGGCGATCTGCGAAGCCTGTTCGGCATGGTGCTGCAGGACACGTGGCTGTTCAACGGCACGATCCGCGACAATATCGCGTATGGCCGGGCCGGCGCGACCGAGGAGGATGTCGTGCGGGCGGCGCGAGCCGCTCATGCCGATCATTTCATCCGCACGCTGCCGGAAGGCTACGATACCGTGCTGAACGAAGAGGCCTCCAACATCTCGCAGGGGCAGAAGCAGCTGCTGACGATTGCCAGGGCAATACTTGCCGATCCGGCCATCCTTATCCTCGACGAAGCAACGAGCAGCGTCGATACCCGGACCGAGGCGCATATCCAGCGGGCGATGAACACCCTTATGGAAGGGCGCACCAGCTTCGTCATCGCGCACCGGCTCTCGACGATCCGGGAAGCCGATCTGATTCTGGTCATGAACAAAGGCTCGGTTATCGAGCAAGGCACGCATGTAGAGCTCCTGGCGCAAGGCGGCTTCTATGCCGACCTGTATCAGAGCCAATTCAGCGGAAGGCCGCAAGCGGCGATCGACGCCGTATAGCTCCCCTGCCCAACGCGATACCGCTGCTCCCCCTCCCGCTCAACGAGCGAGTCAGGGGGAGTTTTTTTAGATGCCGCAGAAACCAATAAGCCGATAACCCCTACGACGCGTTCATTCCAGCACTCCACGAATCGCCGCCGTAAGACCGCAAACCGCTATGCACTCACGATTTCCTAAATTTTATTTCGCATTTAGGTCTAACGGCACCCTGCAAAATTTGTCGAATCGGATATGATGGGTTTAAGATCCCCATAATATGGATATGCAGAAGGACAAGCGTACACCATCGATAGGGAAGCAGCAAAATAACGCTTGAATGGGATGGAGTGGTGGAGTGTGATGACCAGTATGAGAAGAATCAACTGGGGTTTCCTTGCCGCGATCGGGTTCTCGGCAGCCGTGTGGGCACTTGTTATCCTGCTGATCGGCAAGCTGTAAGCCGGCGCGAAAGGAAACAAGGTCGTTCGTCTGAAACGCCAGCGTCGCCTTCGCGGCGTCCGCGCGTTTCATCGTCTCGAATCCAAGAGGATGGATGCGGGCGAAAGGTGCAGCTTCTTGGATTTCAAAAAAAACAGCGGCCCTTGGAGGAGCAGCGGGAACGATTCGTTCCGCTATCCCCCAAGGGCCGCTTGTCATTCAATTGCTTACTCGGAAATAACGCCCGCCGAGATCAGGAGCACGCCCACAACCAGGATTGGCGCGATATAGCGCAGCGTGAACCGCCAGACTCTGTACCAGCCCGGCGTCAGGTCCGCCTCTTCATAGGCACCCTTCCACACCCAGCCGGCGAAGATCGTGACGATCAACCCGCCGATCGGAAGCAGTACGTTCGAGGAGAGGAAATCCATCCAATCGAAGAACGACTTGCCGCCGAAATTCAGGAAATCCACGGCACCGCCGACCGACATCGCCGAAGGCAGACCGACGAGGAACGCGATGATGCCCGTCGTCCAGACCGCCTTGGTCCGGCTCGTCTTCCACTTCTCCATGACGAAGGCCACTGCAACCTCCAGCAGCGATACGGCCGAAGTGAGCGCCGCGACCGCCAACAAGATGAAGAACAAGCCGCCGAACCAGGCGCCAAGCGGCATCGCCGAGAACGCCACCGGCAGTACGACGAATACCAAGCCGGCTCCCTGCGTCGGTTCCAGATCGAAGGCGAAGGTCGTCGGGAAGATGATTAGGCCCGCCAAGAAGGCGTACAGCAGATCGCCGAGACCAACCGCGAGCGCCGCTCCGCTAAGCGACTGCTTCTTGCTTACATAAGCGCCGTACGTGATCATGACCCCCATCCCGAGCGACAAGGAAAAGAAGGCATGTCCGAGCGCGACGAGAATTGCCGTCGGCGTCAGCTTGCTGAAGTCCGGGTCGAGGAAGAAGCTTACGCCTTCCCCGGCCCCATCCAGCGTCAGCGAGCGGATGACGAGGATGATCAGCAGCACGACCAGACCCGGGATCAGGATTTTGTTGAATCGTTCGATACCCGAGGAGATCCCCGCCGCGACGACCCACGCCGTCAACAGCACGACGATCAGCTGCCAGAACACCGGCAGCGAACCGCCGATGAAATCACCGAACGTCGCGCCGAAGTCATTCGACGCGAACAATTGGCCGGTGAAGGAAAGGTACGCGTAATGAAGCGTCCAGCCCGCCACGACCGCATAGTAGGAGAAGATCATGAATGAGCCGAAGATCGAAATAAATCCGAAGCCGCCCCATGCCTTCTTGCCGGAGAGACGCACCATCGAGGTGGATGCGTTGCCCCGCCCGCCGCGGCCGACGGCCATCTCTGCCAGCAGGACGGGAAGTCCCACGACGATCAAACAAATAATGAAGACGAGAAAAAATGCCGCACCGCCATACTTGCCGGTAATGTAGGGGAACTTCCACATATTGCCCAGACCGACCGCACTGCCGATCGCCGCCATGATGAATCCCCATCGCGAGAACTGGCCAGCCTTGTTGTCCTGCCCTTCGCTACCGGCGCCATTCGTATTGCCAGAATTAAAATTCATTCGATGCCTCACCTCTTCTGCAGAATCTATGTTGTAGTATTACCCAAGGCAAAGCATGTCAATGCCAAGCATGTCAATGCCAAGACGCAACTTGACCTATGGTAAAACAGCTCTTAGAAGAAATCAAGCAAATTTGTTTGACTTCTCGGAATGTTGCGTTCAAGCCGCGCTGCCGCCTCGGGACTCCCGGACAGCTTCCCGTCTTGCAGCAGCCGCTCCGGCCGCTGATAGCCCATCAGCATTGCCGTCAGCGTGCCGATGTCGCAGGATAACGCCGCGTCGGTTTCACCCTCGCCGCCCGCAGCGGCCCGCCGAAGCGACAAAAGTCCTTCGTCATCGGCGTCTAGGCGCCAATAACCGTCGTTCCAAGGAGCATGCTCGTCCCGGATATGGATCGTGAACGGCTCCTTCCCCTCGGCGCCCTCCGGCACGCGCAGCCGAAGCTGCTCGACGAACGCCGGCGCATCTACGATACGGCCCATGAAATACGGCACGATCTCTTGGCCGATGCGCGGATTCGGCAGCAGGTACGGCAAATTATCGTCCATCGGCGCTTCGAGCGTGACCTTCTCGACCATGGAGTCGTGGTTCGCGATGAAGGTCCACAGCGCTTGACGCGCCGTATCATCCAAATAGACCATCTCGTTGATGTTGAACGTTCGCTCCGCAATCTCATATAGGATGTAGCCCGTCGCCTGTCCGGCCTCGTCCTTGTAGACCGCCGCCAGCTTCTTCTTCCGTTTGAAGACGGAATCCTGCCACCACGACTCCGTACGGGCCAGCGTCCCGTTATAGCGTGCCGCATAGCGCTCGTACACCTTGCTCAGCTCCGCGATATCGCCTTCGGTCCGCTCTACGCGGCCGGCCGTGGCTACCCGAGGAGGCAGGAGAGCCGTGTTGATCGTATATTTTTTATACTCCGTGTACAGCTCCCAGCCATATTTCCGGTAGAAGGGGAACGCGAACGGCGCCAGACAGGAGATCGTCTGCCCCGCCTCCCGCATCGTCTGGAGCGCGTGAAGGAGCAGCTCGTTCACATGTCCCTTGCGGCGCTGCTCCGGCCAGGTGGACACCGCCGCGATGCCGCCCATTTGCAGCTTGCGGCCGTACAAATAAAGCTCGAACGGAATAATGCGAAGCTGCGCCTCCAGATCGGTCCCGTTAAACATGCCCCATACCGTCTCCGGCTTGAACTTCTCCCGCCGCTCCTCCCGCTGCTCCGGGGTCAAATGGATTTGGAACGCGTATTGCGCCAGCTCCATGAACGATTCGAACTCTTCGCTTGTTAACTGCCGGATCGGCATGATCAACGCACCTCTTTCGCTGCTTGGAAGCAGGGATTTTGTGACAGGCCTCCCTAAAAGCATACTACAGCCGAGCGCCCCATAGAAGGCAAAGCGTACGGTGAACGGCTCGGGCCGACTGGAAGCGGCGGCTCGGGCCGCATTCCATAGAGGTCTAGCTGCCAAGCCCGGCGCCAGGCCGACTTCGGCTCCCTTCCCGCGACCGATGGCAGGGCCGTATCGCCCCGCTATACTAGTGCTATTACGTCCCCGAAAGGAGCCGATCGGCATGCGCAACCGCGCTTTGCTCGTCATGAATCTGCAGCGGGATTACATCGGCCAGGACGCGCGCATGCCCGTCGATTCCGGTCAAATGCCCGGTCTGCTGGAGCACGTCAACTCGCTCGTCGACGACTTCGCGCAGGAGGGCTCGGACATCCTCTACATCATGAACGAGTTCTCGCCCTACGATATCATCGGCAATGCCTTCCGACAGCAGGCCGCCGTGGCCGGCTCGCCCGGCGCGGAGCTCGACGCGCGCGTGCGGATCGCGAGCGGTCTGCGCTTCGCCAAGCGGCAGGGCGACGCCTTCTCCAATCCGGCATTGGCCGGCTACTTGGCGGCATCCGGCGTCTCCGAGCTGGTCATCGCCGGCGTATTCGCCGAGGGCTGCGTCGCCCGAACCGCGACGGCCGCGCTGCGGCTGGGCTTCCTCGTGACGATCCCGCGCAGGGCCGTAGGCGGCAGGAACGAGCGTCAGCGCGACCGCGCGATGAAGAAGCTGCGCCGGATCGGCGTCGCCGTCTCGGATCAATTGGCATGAGGACCGCCGCTCCCTTGGCAGCCAAACCCCAAAAACCCCTTCGAATGTACGACCAGGTCCGACCGGGTCGTCAATCGAAGGGGCTGCCTATTATTCCATATCCGCTGCTGCCGGTCCCAATCTTATCGCTTAGTCTCGCTCGTAGATCGAACCCGTCCGGCTCGCGTACAGCTCGCCGTATACCTTCTCGGCATAGGCGTCCGTCATCCCCGCGATGTAGTCCGCCACCATTCTCGGCCACGGCCAGACGTCCTGCTGCCGCTCGTAGCTCTCGATCCAATCCGGCGGTATGATGAGCCGCCCGGTCGTCTCGTCCTTGAAGCTCTCCCACAGCCGCTGGAGCAAAATTTCACTGCGCTTCTGCAGCCGCTGGACGCGGAAATCCTTGATCAACGTGACCCAGGCGAGCTTCTTCAGAATCTCCATCGTGCGCAGCAGCTCGAGGTCCTGTTCGCCATCCCGCACGAACGTCACCTTCTTCCAGCCGTTGGCCGGATCGTCGATGATGCCGACCCGCGCGGCGAACTGGCTCACCCAGCGCGCCTTCATCTCGCGGCGGGCGCGGGAGGTCTCCCGGCCGCACGCGTTGTAGATCGCCTCCCACTGCTCCAAGTACAGCGTGAACACCTGGCGCACCATGCCCGCGATGTCGACCTGATCCCACCCGACCGCGGAATTGCCCTGGTCTTCGACGATCTCCTGCACGGTGTGCGCCACGAGACGGTCATCCTCGAAGAAGCTGCGGTTCATTTGGATTTTGCCGGCGCGGATGCCGTCCTCGATGTCATGGGTGGAATACGCGATGTCGTCGCATAGGTCCATCAGCTGGGCCTCGAGCGTCGCGCAACCTTTCGGCATCTTCCACTGCTCGCGCATATATGCGATGCCGTCCTCCCACTCCATCGGATAGACGCCTTTCATCCGGCCCGGATCGCCAAGGCTGAACGGGTACTTGTTGATCCCCAGCAGCACGGCGCTCGTCAGATCCAGGCCGCTGTCGCTGCCCGCGCGTTTCTCGAGGAACATCAGGATGCGGTAGTTCTGCGCGTTGCCTTCATAGTTCAGCCCGTAATCGGCCGCCAGCAGACGGTGCAGCACTTCCTCGCCCTTATGCCCGAACGGCGGATGGCCGAGATCGTGGGCGAGCGACGCGCATTCGACGACCTCGGGTTCGATGACCAGCCCCGGATGCTCGCGCAGCGCCAGGAACGATTCGGTCTTGTTGAGGCGGCGTCCCACTTCGCGCGCGATCTGCGACACCTCGAGCGAGTGCGTCAGCCGCGTTCGGTAATAATCGCCCGTCCCCGCCCCGAACACCTGGGATTTGCCCTGCAGCCGCCGGAAGGCGGGGGACTGAATCAGTCTGGCGTAGTCTTTCTCGTATTCGTCGCGGTTTTCGCTGGAAAATACATTTTCGGTATCGAACAAACGCAGCTTGCGTACGTTCATGGGCATCCCTCTCCTTCCTCGGTAGGCAGTCTTGGCAAACAGGCGTTACAAGGCGATGCCGAGTTCCACGCAGGCCGACTGCAGCCGCGCCTTCAGCGCCTCCCGCGCGGACGGCTCGGCGAATGCCGCGTCCAGGCTGTTCCGGACGGTGGCGGCAATCTCTTCGATCGTCAACCCGCAGCGTAGAATCAGCATCTCGTATTCCTTCGTCAACGTCGTATCCGACACGGTCCGGTTATCCGTATTAACGGTCACCTTCAACCCATCGCGCAAATAATCGCGCAGCGGGTAGGCCTCCCAGCCCGCGACGGCCTTCGTCTGCATGTTGCTGATCGGGCACATTTCAAGCGGAATGCCCCGCTCCCGGACGAGCTCGTACACCCGCCCGTCTTCCCGCAGCCGGACGCCGTGGCCGAGCCGCGCGGCGCCGAGACCGACGACCGCTTCCTCGATGTTGGCCGCGCCCGCCGCTTCGCCCGCGTGGATCGTCACCGGCATGCCGCTCTCGCGCGCCGGACGGAACAGCTCGCGGAACAATGAAGCCGGATACCCCGCCTCGTCGCCGGCCAGGTCGACCGCGACGACGCCTTGGCCCCGGAAGCGCAGCGCCGCCGCGGTGACCTCGCGGTTCACCTCTTCCGACTCGTGGCGCATGTTAATGACGATCAGCCCCACCGCGATGCCGAAACGTTCTTCACCGCGTCTGAGCCCCCGCAGCGCCGCCGCGATCGCCTCGTCGTGCGTCAACCCTTCGTTCGTGTGCAGATGAGGACCGAACCGGACCTCGATATAGATGACGTTCTCCGCCGCGGCCTGCTCGATCAGCTCGAAGGCAATCCGCTCGATCGATTCGGCATCCTGCATGAAGCGGAGCACGAATTGAAACTTGCTTAAGTATTCGACGAGATTCTCGCACTCGTCGGTCACCCGCATATACGGCAGAAGCCCCTCCGCGGTATCCGCGGGGAGCTCAATGCCTTTTCGGGCCGCCAGATCGAGAACCGTCCCGGGCTTGACGCTTCCATCCAAATGCACGTGGAGGTCAGCCTTCGGTAATGCAGCTAATTGACGTCTCACTGTGTCGTTCATAACCATGTCAACTTACCTCCCATTTGAGAACGCGCTTAATGTATCTTATTCTCGCAGAAGTAACATGGTCATGCAAGCGCCGGTTGGCGGCGGAAAAATATTTCACGTACGCGGCTCGCGCCGATTATCGTGCGCATTCAAAAAGTCGACTATTCAGCACCGCGAAGTGGCTCCCGCTTCTTACAGCAGCTTCTCGATCGAGGCCTTCATGCTCGCCGGCACGACGCTCGGCTCGAACCGCTCCACGACATTGCCTTCGCGGTCGACAAGGAACTTCGTGAAGTTCCATTTGATCGAATTGTCGGTCATCCAGTCCGGTTTGCTCGAGGAGAGGAACGCGTTCATCCGCTCGCCCGCCGGATCGTTCGGGAAGCCCGAATACGGCGCCGCTTCCGTCAAGTATTGGAACAGCGGGTGCGCGTCTTCGCCGCGTACGTCCGTCTTCGCGAACAGCGGGAACGTGACGCCGTAGTTCACTTTGCAGAACGATTCCACTTCGTCGTTCGTGCCCGGCTCTTGGCCGTTGAATTGGTTCGACGGGAAGCCGATAATCTCGAGGCCCTGGTCCTTGTACGTTTCGTACAGCTCCTGAAGTCCCTCGTATTGCGGCGTCAGCCCGCATTGACTCGCCGTATTGACGACGACGACCACTTTCCCTTTGAAATCGGCCAGCGAGCGGGACTCGCCTTTAATCGTTGCGGCTTGATAATCATATAAGTTCGACATTTCTCATCTACCTCCTGAAAATGTAATGGACCTCGGACAGCGGCGAGCGTTCGCCGGCTGCCTTCGAGAGTGGATGCTTCGCCGTGCACCGCTAAGCGGTCTGCGCATGCGCATGCATCGGCCGTTCCGCGCGGAATAGGCCGGGTGCGCGGACGCCGCCGGCATCTCGAGCGCGGCTTACTCGCGCTCTGTCTTGCAGCCCGCAAGGTCGCCGAGCGTCCGGGTCAACGCGTGGAGCTGGTCGCGCAGCTTCGTGATCTCGTCAGGCGACAGCTGCGTCTGACAAAACACGCGCGCCGGCAGATCCTCCACCTTCGCTTTGAGCGCATGCCCTTGTTCGGTCAAGCGCACGATGACACTGCGTTCGTCTTGCGGGTCGCGGGCGCGCAGCACGAGTCCGGCCGCCTCGAGCTTCTTCAGCAGCGGCGTCAGCGTGCCGGAATCCAGATGCAGCCGTTCGCCGAGCGTCTTCACCGGAATTTCGTCCTTCTCCCACAGCACGAGCATGGTCACATATTGCGTGTAGGTCAGTCCGAGCTCGTCCAGGAACGGACGGTATAGCTTCGTCACCTCGCGCGAGCTTGCGTAGAGGGCAAAGCAGAGCTGATTATCGAGAAATAAGAGCGGATTCGCGTCCATGCTCCCTCCTGTCTGCACATGCTGCTAACGGATCAATTTAATTTTATACAATTTAATTTTATAACTGTTATCTCGCGTTGTCAATCCTCTGCCGCTGAGAGCAACGTCTCACGCCTCACCATTTTATCCCTTTTTGGAGCGAACCATGCGGCTTAATCAGGTTCAAGGGCCAATATTGGGGCTTCGATTGCGCTTGTCGGCTGCATAGCCCCACCGAATATTTGGATAAAAGTGGTTGCCGCCCTCGGCCTCGTCTGCTAAAATGGCACCAGATCAATTGTTAACCTAATCTCCTTATGTAGGTTAACAATCAAACGAATGCATCTAACATCCCCCGCCAACCAAACGACGAGGAGGTACGCGATCATGACGTTAACGTCAACCCGCCGCGATTGGATGCGGTTCGCCGACCGAGCGCTGGCCGGGCAGCCGCCCACGCCGGAAGAGGGACTCGCCGTCCTGCAAGCACCGGATGACGAGGTGCTGCCGCTGCTTCATGCGGCTTTTGCCGTTCGCAGGCATTATTACGGCAAGAAGGTCAAGCTGAATATGATCATCAACGCCAAGAGCGGCCTCTGTCCCGAGGACTGCGGCTACTGTTCGCAATCAATCGTCTCCACGGCGCCGGTGCCCAAGTATTCGCTGCTGGACAAGGAGACGCTGCTCGCGGGGGCCCGGGAAGCCATGAACCGCCAAGCCGGCACGTATTGCATCGTCGCCTCCGGCAAAGGCCCGACGGAACGCGAGCTGAACCAGGTCATCGAAGCGGTCCAAGAGATCACGGCGACGATGCCGCTCAAAATTTGCGCCTGCCTCGGCTTGCTGAAGGAAGGTCAAGCCCAGCGCCTGGCCGACGCCGGCGTCCACCGTTACAACCATAATATCAACACGAGCCGGACCAACTACGACGCGATCACGACGACGCACACGTATGATCAGCGGACCGAGACGGTGCGGCAGGCCAAGGCCGGCGGCATGTCGCCCTGTTCGGGCGTCATTATCGGGATGGGCGAGTCGGACGAGGAGATCGTCGAGATGGCGCACGCGCTGCGCGAGCTGGATGCCGATTCGATCCCGATTAATTTCCTGAACGCCATCCCCGGCACCCCGCTCGAGAAGGCCGGGCGCACCCCCGCCATGAAAGCGCTCAAGGTGCTCGCGCTCTTCCGTTTCACGTGCCCCTCCAAGGAAATACGGGTTGCGGGCGGCCGCGAGGTGAATCTCCGGTCGCTGCAGCCGCTTGCGTTATACGCAGCCAATTCCGTCTTCGTCGGGGACTACCTCACGACCAGCGGCCAGGACGTTGCAGACGATCACCGGATGATCGAAGACCTGGGCTTCGAAATCGAACGCTGCGCCCTCTAACTTGAAGCGGCGCCGACGTAACGGGGACGCCCGCGACAAATAAAGAGCGCCTCGCCCGGAACCCGATCAGGTTCACGGTCGAGGCGCTCTTCGCGCTTCCATCGCCATGGCGTTAAGATCCGCTCACGCCAGATTGAGCCGAAGCCGCCGGCGCCACCGGCGCAATCGTTTCAGCATCCCGCATCGTTCCTCCAGTGGGTAGGTGATGCGTTCACGATAACAAGCGCAGGTCAGCGCAATGTCACCGCCGCGTTAAGATCTGGTTGATGGCTCGGGGCGGCATATCCCGACATCCCCGGCAAGCCCATAATCACGGTACGGAACGCGCCCGTCCGTCCTTGCCGTGTCTTCTATCCCTGCTGGTTCGCCAGCTTCAGGAAGACGCGCAGCATCGCCAGCCTCCAGACGAGAATCATGCCGAACGCCAAAATAAAGAACAGGCCCGCGGTCTGCGGAATGCTGACGACCTGTTCGAGCACGTCGTGCAGGAGCAGACGGATCAGAAACAACGCCAGCAGAATGACAATGAACGTCTTCGACCGCTTCAGCACGACCTCGCCGCCTTGGCGTTCGAGCCGCGACGTGCGGATGAGCGGATAGGCGAATAGCAGCGCGCCCGCCGCGAACGCATAGAACGCCCACAGCCACGGAACCCGGGTATCCGGCACGGCGAACATGAGAAATCCGGTCGACATGGCCAGCGGCGGAATGATGATTTTGCGCAGCGAGACCGGACGATTAGCCGCCCGCAGCCGCATCGCAATAATGCCGCCGCCTACGAGGAGCGACATCAGAATCGATGCCATATGCGAGAACTGGAGCTGGGCCAGGTTGAAATTCAAATTCATCGATATGCGACCTTCTTTCACCTTGCCGCTCGGAAGGCGGCCTCGTCCTAATCGTATCGTAAACCGGATTCCCGGCGCAACACCAAGCGCTTATGGCTTCGGCTTCCGCCTGGCGGCCGACCACTGCGTGAACAAAGCGTGATCGCGCTCCGTCTGATCGGCGTACGACAACGCCCAGTTGCCGACGGTGGCGCAGAACGCGGCTTCGTCGTCGCCCATCGCCCGCACGATCTCGTCTTCGCTGTGGTAGCCGAGCAGCCCCTCCTGCACGTCCGCGTCCGCGCGGGCATGCAGCTTGGCCGTCAACCGGCCCATCGCCTCCAGCACGGCATGAAGCTCGTCCGTCGTCTCCAGGGCGTCCAGCTTCAACCGCTTCTTATAAGGCGACCGCTCGCGCACGTAGAACTGGCGGTCTCCGATCGACAGCGTGCCCAGGTACCGGTCGGCCTCGTGGTGCATCGCGCGTTGGGTCAGCACGACCCTGCGTCCCTGATGACCGCCGAACCGCGTCCAGAACTCCTCTTCGTACGGCATGAAATACGCGGGGATCGGCGTGCGCACCTCCTTGACCTCGAGCACCGCGTCATCCGTATCGACCGCCCCCTCTTCCGCGGCGGTCGCTTCGATCAGGACGTAGAAGCGGTCCAATCCGAGCGACGCGGTGCCCGAGCCGTGCTTGACGGCGATGTCCTTGATTTGAAAATGAACCGCGTGCGCCTCGCGCATCTCCGCCGTCTCCATATACTGCGGCCATGCGGCGAGCAGCGCCTCCTGTTCCTCGGCCGTCGGCGGCACGAGCTCGTCGGTCTCGGCGAATTGCCGCTGATGCTGCATCATCGCCGTTACCTTCTCGAGCAAATGGTTATCCTGCCGCTTGCGCAGCTTCCGCAGCAGCTTGCGGACCGGCCCCGCCGCCGTCTCCTCGTCAATCGCGAAATCGCGCGGATCGTCCTTGCGTTTGGCGAACCGCCGCATTTGCGACCCGTACGCTTCCAAATAAGCGCGGATGGCGGACGCCTGCGCCGGCTTGTCCAGTCCCTTCGTCCGCGCAACGAGCGCGATGCTGACCGACATCCGGAGCAAATCGTACAAGTACGAGCCCAAATAGCCTTCGTCGAAATCGTTCACGTCGTAGACCAGCTTGCCGGACCCGCTCCGGAACGCGCCGAAATTCTCCATGTGCAGATCGCCCTGAATCCAGGTCGGCCGCTCCGGCGACGTATGGTACGGGAACCAGGCCCGCGTCACGTCGAAGTAGAACAGATAGGCGCTGCCGCGGAAAAAGGAAAACGGCGTCTCCGCCATTTTGCGGTACTTCACGGCGCGTTTCTTGCGGTCAAGCCCCATCAGCTTATCGTCAAACTCATCAAATACCGCCGCGAGCGTCATTTTGCGCAGCTTGTCCCGGGTGTGGCGCACGCGGTCGGTCAGCGTTTCCCCGCTTAGATGGATCATTCGGATGCTCCCCCTTCATCTCGTTCCTGCTTCTTCCAGTTTACGACGGTCGCCCAGCAATTGACAATCGTAGGTCCGCTCTCTTACCCTTGAAACAGGAAGCTGCCTCCCCCCCCTCCAAAGGAGGGGCCCCAAGGGCGCTGCCCTCTGGACTCCCGCGTTTGTGCTGACCTGGTAGTTTGGTGGACGGCGGGTTCTTTCGAACGGGGCACGCTTTTGTCCTCGCGGACAAAGCTTACTTGATTTTCCCCCTCTACACGGCGCGTTTCTTTACTCCCTCGCCCCCTCCACCATTCGAGGGGAATAGAAGGTGAACGCGATTTATACAACGCCGCCCCGGGCGGCTTCGAAGGAGCGGATACGATGATCGCGGATCCCCGCATACAGAAGCTGGTGACGCTGAAGACGATTGCCGAAATGCTCAACCAGTCGGGCGGTTTGACGCCGGAGCTGCTCAGCGGCGTGCTCGAGAAGCTGCTGGCCCTCTCGGGCCTGACGAGCGGCTGGATCCTATTTATAGAAGAGACGGCGTTCGAATGCGCCTCCGACTTCGCGCTGCCGCCGGCGCTCATGGCCTTCGACAAAGCGCCGATGCGGTGCGGCTCCTGCTGGTGCGTGGACCGGTTCCGGGACGGCCGGCTGAACCGCGCCGTCAACATTCTGAACTGCAAGCGGATTGAGGATGCGGAGGAGAATGACTGGGGCGACACGCAGGGCATTACCCACCACGCCACCGTCCCGCTCCGGTCGGGCGACCGCAAGTACGGCGTGCTGAACGTGGCGGCGCCCGGCAAGGTGCACTTCAACGACGAGGAGCTGGCGCTGCTCGAAGGGGTCGCGTACCAGATCGGCGGCGCGATCGAGCGGATGCGGCTCTACGCCGCCGAGCAGCAGCGGGCGGCGCTGTTCGCCAAGCTCGGCGTGTTCAGCCGCACGCTGAGCGCGGCCGTCGCGACCGGGCGAGGGGACGATGAACGCCCGCCGTCGCGCGACCTATCGGCGGCGGCGCCAGGCGGCGCGCCCGCAAGCGTCTCCGGACGCGCCGTCGATGCAGCCGACTCCACCGCAGACGAGGACCTCGAGGATCCGCCGTGCCGGCTCTACCCGCAGGCCGCCGTGCTGATCGGGGAGCACTTCGAGTGGCCGTTCGCCGCGCTGCTGACGACAGAAGGCGAGACGCTAACCGTCCGCACCGTGTACGCGAACGGCCGCGTCACGTACGCCGACGCGGCAATACCGCTCGCCGACGCGCCATGGCTGCGCGAGGCGGCGCAAGGGCGCGCCCACTCCGTCAAGCCGGCGGAGGATGCCGCCGCGCTGGGCGCCCTCCCCGAGCTCGGCGGCATCCTCTCCGAGCTCCACTATCTGCTCGCCGCGCCGATCCCGTCCGGCAGCGCCCGCGACGCCGGACTGCTGCTCGTCGGCGACAAGCACGGCCGCAAGCCGGACTGCGCGCAGGGCGAGGTCGTCGAGGCGCTCGGCGAGCATCTGGCCGTCGTATTCGAAGGCGCGGAGCTGGAGTACAACCGGCGCGAGCTGGCTCGGCTCACCGAACGCAACCGGCTGGCCCGCGATCTGCACGATTCCGTCTCCCAGATGCTCTTCTCCCTCTCGATGACGGCTAAGGGCGTCGAGAGCTTGCTCGGCCGCGAGGCGACGGCGGAAGCGCTCGCCTCCGTGCGCGACATGCAATCGCTGGCGCAGCATGCGCTCCGCGAGATGCGCGCGCTGATCATGCAGCTGCGTCCCGCCGGCCTGGAGGCCGGGCTCGCCACCGCGCTTGCGGCGTACGGCGCCAAGCTGGGGCTGCACATCACGACCCGGGTGACCGGCTTAAGCACGCTGCCGCGCACGGCGGAGGAGGCGCTGTGGCGCATCGGTCAAGAAGCGCTGAACAACGTCCGCAAGCACGCCGGCTGCGCGGAAGCCGAAGTCCATCTTCAGCTGCTGGCGGACACGGCCGTGCTTCGCGTCTCCGACCGCGGCGCCGGCATCGCCTCCGGCGCCGCCAAGGACGGATCGCTGGGGCTCTCGACGATGCGAGAGCGCGCCCAGGCGCTCGGCGGACGCTTGACGATCGCGCCCTCGCCCGGCGGCGGCACGGCGGTCGAAGCGACCGTGCCGCTGCGGCACGGACCATTATCCCCCCGAAGCTGAAGGAGCGAAGAGAGATGACCATTCGATTATTGCTCGCGGACGACCATGCGATGGTGCGCAAAGGGCTGCAGGTGTTCTTGCAGACCCAGCCGGATCTGCTGCTCGTCGGCGAAGCCGCCAACGGCCAAGAAACGCTGGAGCAGGTCGCGCTTCACGCGCCCGACGTCGTGCTGATGGACCTGCACATGCCCGTGCTGAACGGCATCGAGACGACGCGGCAGCTAACCGCCGGCCATCCCGGGGTGAAAGTGATCGTCCTGACGTCGTTCTCCGACCAGGACCATGTGCTGCCTGCCATACGCGCAGGCGCGAAAGGCTATTTGCTGAAGGATATCGAGCCCGAGGAGCTCGTGCGGGCCATCCATCGCGTCCACCACGGACAGGTCGAGCTCCATCCCGACGCGGCCAGCGCGCTCATGAGCGTCGTCGCCGCGCCCGAGTCGGCGCCGCCGGCGCCCGCAGCGCCCGCGCCCCGCAATCCGTTCGAAGAGCTGACCCCGCGCGAGCGCGACGTGCTGGAGCAGATCGCGCGCGGTCTCAGCAACAAGGAGATCAGCGACGCGCTGCACATCACGGAGAAGACGGTCAAGACGCACGTCAGCCACCTGCTCGACAAGCTGAGCGTGTCCGACCGGACCCAAGCTGCGATTTTGGCCATTCGCCACGGACTGGGCGAGCCGACCTTTTGACGGAACGGCGCGCGCGGCGGCTTCCGCTCTCCATCCAAAGTCGTATGCGCTTCATCCGAACGGCGGACGCAAGCGCCTGCCGAAATTCCATCCATCTGCCGACGCGGACGCCCGATTTTCCATGTACGATTAGGTTAAATCGAAGGAGCGAAAGGATGAATCCAGATGAAAATCGCCATTATCGCGGGAAGCAACCGCAAGAACGCCACAAGCACCCATTTGAGCGCCTATCTGGCCCGCCAGATCGAGCGCAACCGCTTCCAGGCTACCCTATTCGACCTGCACGAGAAACAGCTGCCCTTCTTCTCCCCTGACGAATACGGCACGACGCATCCGCAAGTCGTCGCGCTGAAGCAGACCGTGCTCGATGCCGACGCTGTGATCCTCGCTACGCCGGAATACCACGGCAGCATCAGCGGCGTGCTGAAGAACGCGCTCGACTTCCTTAGCCAAGAACACTTCGAAGGCAAGCCCGTCTTGTCGGTCAGCTCGGCCGGCGGCGCCGTGGGCGTCAGCTCGCTCCAGCAGCTGCAGGCGATCGTGCGCAATCTGCACGGCATCAACGCGCCGGAATGGCTCTCGATCGGCGGCGCGCAGCGGCGCTGGTTCGAGACCGCGACGCCGGACGAATACGAGGTCGGACACGAGATCGGCGACCGCATCCACCGGGTGCTGGATCATTTCCTCGCGCTGACGGCGCAGATTCGCAAGCCGAAGGCCTAAGCCCGGCGCAGGAGGCACATGCCAAAAAAGCTTCGATGCACGTTTCTTCGTGCGCCGAAGCTTTTTCTCATGAGCGGCATGCCGCACCGGGATAGGGGATAGGATTCGCCCGCGTTGCGGACGTTACCGATACTGCTTCACTTTGAGCTCGTTCAAGCTCTTGAACGTATACCCTTTCGCCCGGGCGTCGTCGATGATTTGCGGCAGCGCCCCCGCGTTATCCGTCGAGACGGAGTGGAGCAGGATGACCGCGCCCGGATGAAGCTGCGCCATGACGCTGTCATAGGCGTATTTTGCCCCGCGCTGCGCTTTGGTGTCCCAATCCTTATAGGCAACCGACCAGAACACGTTCGTATAACCGGCTCCCTTGCTCGCCCCGAGCACCCGATCGCTGAAAATGCCCCGGGGCGGACGCAAATACGCCATCTCCTGCTGCCCGGTCAGCTGCGCCACCGCATCTTTCACCTGGCTTAGCTCCGAGACGATTCGCGCGTCCGGCAGCGTCGTCATATCCGGATGGCTCCACGAATGATTGCCGACCAGATGGCCTTCCGCGACCATCCGTTTCACGAGCTCCGGCTGGTCTTTTACGTAATGGCCGGTAATGAAGAAGATCGCCGGCACCCCTTTCGCCTTCAGCACGTCGAGAATTTGCGGGGTGACGCCGTTCTCGTAGCCGCTGTCGAACGTGAGATACAGCTCCTTGCTCGCCGTGTCGCCCAAGAAGATCGAACCGTGCCGCTTCAGCATGTCCATGAAGCCTTCCTGCGCGATCGACGGCAGCTCGCCGTTCTTGCTTTTCTTGAAGCCAAAGTGAAACGGGCGGGAACCGTCGGCTCCCGAAGCCGGGGCGATTCCCGCGCCCGCCGTTATCGTTGCGATCGCGATCAACGCGACAAAAAAGCGCCGCACCGTCCATCCTCCTCGAAGTCCGGACATAAAGCCGGTTATTCAAGGATAGGATGGCGCGGGAGGCGCTTTTCCACACGTGCCAATTGCAGGAAGATAGAGAATGATTACGGCGTCGTCGTTGGTTGGGCTTCCGTCGTCTCGGACGCTGCAGCCGCTTCCGGCGTTGTCGTCGTTTCCGTCGTTGTCGTCGTTTCGGTCGTTGCCGCCGCATCCGTCGCCGATTCCGCTGCCGGCTCGGTCGCCGTCTCCGCGGACGCCTCGGTCGTCGCCTCGTCGTTCACGATAACGCTCGACGTCTCCGGCTCCCATACGACGTTCGATTTCAGCGCCTCGCTCAGGAAGCGCAGCGGCACGAGTACGCGGTTGTTCATCGTTTGGCTAGGCACGTCCAGCTTGACTTCAGCGCCGTTCACGTACGCAACCTTGCTGCCCAGCGTCAGCTTCACTTCGACGCCGTCCTTGCTTACCGTGATCGTCTTCGTAGCGGCATCCCACTTCACGTCCGCTGCAAGCGCTTCGGCGATGGCGCGGAACGGCACGAGTACGCGGCCGTCCTTCTTCACCGGCGCCACGTCGAAGTTCGGCTCGCTGCCGTTCACGTACGCTTTAACGCCTTTCTTGCCGTTCTTTTCTTTGATCTTGCCCAGCTTCACGTAGAGTTCCACGTTCGTCGGATCTTCCGCGACCAGCTCGGCTTGCGTTTCTTCCGCCGCTTCCGTCTCGCCCTTCGCTTCCAGATCGGCGACGACCTTCTCGATTTCCGCTTGCGTCTCGGCCGTCACGTCGATGCCGTATTTTGCTTTCAGCAGCTCGGCGATCCGCTGACCGGCAGGCTTGTCCTTCGTATTTTCATAGGCTTTCTGCAGTCCATGCGGGTTGCCTTTCTTCTTCTTCTTGCCTTCAGCCTCTTCTTCCTTGACTTCCGTTTCGCCTTCTACGGCAGTCTCGCCGTTTGCTTCTGCTTCGGTTGTTGCCTCGACTTCTTCCGTTGCTGTCTCGTCCGTCGTCGTTGTTGTGACCGTCGCCTCCACAGTTTGCTCCTGCTGGATGCTATCGGACCCCTTACCGTTTGCGGATACAGGCGCAGCCTGCGCCGCGGACATTACGCCAAGCAGCAGCGCTGCCGATAAAACCATTGCCTTGTTGTTCAACTATGATTGCCCCTCTCGACATGGTGTTTAGTTTCCGTAGCTCAGTTATAACGGAATCATGGCGAGTCTAGCAATGGATACTTTCTGCCAACTGCATTCTTGCTCGAGAGGGCGCTGCGATTTTGGCGTCGTTTAGGTGGCGGACGGACCGCCTTGGTCTAGAATGGCTTTCACCCGGCCAACTTGGCCGCTTTGCAAGCGAACCTTGATTCCGTGCGGATGGTTAGGCGACTTCGTCAGCAAATCCTTTACGACGCCGCGCGTCAGCTTGCCGGTCGGCTGGTCCTGCTTCAATACGATATCGACGGTCATGCCCGGCCGGATCGCCGCGCGCTGTTGTCCGTTCGTGCTCATGATAAAAATCTCCTTTATATGCGCGTTTTGACTTCTAGCGTACCATTCCGAACGCAGCCGCTCAAATCCGATGCGCGTATTTACCGAAAGGCTCTTATTTCTACCGAATGACGCGCCGATAAAAAGTAGACCACGACAATCGAAAGGGGAATTAACTTGGCAGCTAACCTACGTACGATTTACGGCTCGATGACCCGGCCGGCCGCCGATCTCGATGAATTGACCGCGCTATTCGCTTCGCGAAACCGGATCGTGGCCGTCCTGTTCTTTCTTCTATTCCTAGGTAATTTGGTCGCCTATACAGCCAGCGGCTTCGCAAACGCGGAAGCGCCGGTGCTTATGGCCGCCTTCCTTGCGCCGAGCGTCGCGATCACGCTACTGAATAAACGCGCGGCCACCGTCAAGTTCGGTCCTGCGGTAGCGGTGTTGATGTTCGGCTTCCTGAACGTCTTTCTGCAAACGGCACTCGGGACCGACGCGGCGCCCGTCAATCCGGGCACGACGCTCGCGTTCGCTACGCTCTTCCTGTTGTATCCTTCCTTTAAACCGGTGCTGTCGTACTACATCGTCGCCATCGCGAGCAATGTCTTCCTGCTCGTTCGCTATTTCGACAGCGATGCCGGCGCGGCCGCCAATAAAGGCGAACTGATTCCCACGGTCGTACTGCCGCTCGTCATCGGCGCCGTGGCCATGACGATCATCAGCCTGCTCTCGGCGCGCATGCTGCGCAGCTTGTTCCGGCGCGGCGAGCAGTTCGCGCGGGAGAAAGCGAAGAGCGACGAGCTGATGGCCAATATGCAGGAGGCGATCGGCGTCCTCAGCGACTTGAACGAACGGCTGCGTGATAGCGTCGCGCACGCGTCGGCCAATACCGGCCTGATCGCGACGGGGCTGCGCGAAGTGTCGCAAGGCTCCGAGCAGCAGGCAACGAGCATCGCGGATATTTCCGGCTTGCTGCAGACGACGAATCAAGCGATCGGCCACGTGACAAGCCGTTCACAGGCGGTCAAGTCCAGCTCGGTCGAGACGGCGGCCGCGACGGCGGAGGGGCATCGCCGCGTGCTGGAGCTGAAGGAGAGGATTCAAGAGGTCGATAGCGTGGCGACGGAAATCAAAGGGACGCTGCGCGAGCTGAATACGCAGAACGGCCAAATCGCCGACATTCTCGCCACGATCACCGAGATTTCCGCTCAGACGCATCTGCTCGCGCTGAACGCCGCCATCGAAGCGGCCCGTGCAGGCGAGCACGGCCGCGGTTTCGCCGTCGTCTCCGGCGAGGTGCGCAAGCTGGCCGAGCATTCGAACGCGTCCACGTCCCAAATCGGCGACATTCTGACCTCGCTTCAAGGTAAAAGCAGCGCGCTCATTCGCCAATTCGCGCAGGTCGAGGAGACGATCGGGCACAGCAAGCAAGCGGCCGAAGCCTCCGAGGCGGTATTCCGCCAAATCTCCGCCATCGCGGGGCAAGTGTTGGAGGAAGCTTCGGAGGTAGAGCGCCAGAACCAATCGATCCAGCGCTCTTCCGATCACATTATCGACGAGGTGAACACCATCGCCGGCGTAACGGAGCAATCCAGCGCCCTGGCCTTGCAAATCTCCTCCAGCATGGACCACCAGAAAGGAATGGCCGATGAGATCGCCGGCAGCTTTCACAAGCTCGACGCCCTGATCGGCAACCTGCGGCGCATGGCCCAGGAAGAACGCGAATAATCCGCTATAACCAAGAAGCCGCGACCGTCCGGCTTCTTTTTTGCGCCGTTTAGGATCGTCCCCGCGCCGGGCCAGCCTCCATGTCGTCGCGCCCCCTCTGCCGCATCTTCGCTATCGAATCTCGGTGCCTACATGACGATCCCTGGCATCGGGGTAAGATAAAGGAAGAGGTGATGACGATGAAGGAATGCATAAGGACGAAAGGTTACCATGGGGCGCACGTTGTCCGCCGCGACGGCCGCGGCTTGATCGCCCGCCTGTGCGCCTGCATGGCGCCCGCCTTGCTTGCGGCTGCGCTGGTGCCGGCGCATGGCGACCACGATGCCGCCGCGGCAGGCTGCCGAACCGATGATCATGGCATTCAGCTGACGGCGGACGTCTCGGGCGAATCGCCGCATTTCACATCCATTCAATTTCTGAACGTCTCCACGGGCAGGGCGGCTGGGAACGGCTTCATGCTCGGCACGTCGGATGGCGGATGCCGCTGGCAGTCGATCTACAAAGGGAAGCTCACCTTCGCGCAAATGGATTTCGTGACGAACTCGCTCGGCTACGTTCTGGCCCGCACGGCCCCCGACGGCCCCGCGATGCTGCTGCGGACGGCGAACGGCGGCGCGAGTTACAAACCAGTGCCGAATGGCGGCCATCGATTGGCGCGCATCGATTTTCGGACGGCCTTGGAAGGCTTCGGTTATGCGTTCAACGACAGCGGCGCTTATTATACGGCCGATGCGGGAGCGAAGTGGAGCAAGCTCCCGACGCCGCCCAATACGCGCGGGGCGCAATTCTTCTCGCCGAAGGAAGGCTGGGCGGTCGCGCTCGTCCCGGGCGGCTATCAGGTGAAGCGCACGACGGACGGCGGGCGTACATGGACGACACGCCTTACCGCCGCCTCCGCCGCCGGCGCGGGCGGCGCCGTCTACGGCGCGAACAGCCGCGATGTCTGGATACTGCTGTATGGCGGCTCCGGCATGTCGCAGACGTCCTATTCGCTCTTCCATACGAAGGACGGCGGCGCGAGCTGGGAGCAGGTCGTCTCGAATGCCACGGCAGGCGGCGGACCCGCCCCGGGTCCGGTCGCGAAGGCCGGCAAGCTGCCCGGACCGCCGGGCAGACCGTCCGATCTGGCGACGCCCGACCCGCGCGCGGCTTATCTGCTGACCGGAAGCGGCGCGATGGACAATCTCTCGCTTGGCCGTACGCAGAACGGCGGCAAGACATGGCGCAACAGCGCCGCAGTCCCCGGCTTCGAGGGCAAGCTCTCGTTCCCTTCAGCCAAGTCCGGCTGGCTCGCGGTCACGAGCCTGACCGGCTCCGCGGTCTATGCCACGCGCGACGGCGGCGCAACGTGGTCGAAGACGTTCGCGATTGCAGTGGACTGAGCGGAAGTCGTACAACCCCTCCCGATTTCACGTTGACAGCCAGAGTGAGAATGAATATCATTGAGAATATACATACAGACCAACCGTGAAAGGCTGGGTACGGACGATGAAGAAGATCAAATACTGCTGCCGCAATTTCCGCACCGGTTCGAAGTCGGTGTACAAGACGCTGAAGAGCGAATTTCCCGAGCTGAAGCAGAAGAAGAAGGACTGCCTGGGCAACTGCCGGATGTGCGCCAAACAGTGCATGGTCACGATAGGCAAGAAAGAAGTCGTCGTGGCGCCGACGGCCGAGGCGCTGTACGGCATCCTGAA
Organism: Paenibacillus xanthanilyticus; assembly: GCF_042682185.1. NCBI lineage: Bacteria > Bacillati > Bacillota > Bacilli > Caryophanales > Paenibacillaceae > Paenibacillus > Paenibacillus xanthanilyticus. Next base: position 2,552,746 of record NZ_JBHUHA010000002.1, read on the forward strand.
GGCCCGTATTGGGTAATTTACCCATGCGCGGTGGGCTAACGCCGAACTTGTGTGGTACACTATAGAAGCGAATGCGGGCTCCTTGGCTGGCGTGCGACAAGCATACCGCGAAGGAGCCGCTGCTTTATCTCACACAACGACGTAGGAAAGGTGCGTGAAGTCCTCATGAATGAAATGCTCAGCCGCGCGTTAAACGACCAAATGAACTTCGAGTTCTATTCCGCCCATGTCTATCTGGCCATGGCCGCCTACTGTTCCGGCGAAAGCCTGGACGGGTTCGCCAACTTCTTCATCGTGCAGGCGGAGGAAGAACGGTTTCACGCCATGAAAATTTATAAATTCCTCAACGACCGCGGACACCGCGCCACGCTGGCCGGCATGGAGACGCCGCAGAACGATTACGATTCGATCCTGCAAGTGTTCGAGCACGCGTACGAGCACGAGAAAGTCGTGACCAGCCGCATCTACCATCTGTCCGACCTCGCCCTGAACGACCGCGAGCATGCGACGATGCAGTTCCTGAAATGGTTCATCGACGAGCAGGTCGAAGAAGAAGCGATGTTCGACAGCATCATCAACAAGCTGAAGCGGATCGAGAAGGACAGCAACGCGTTTTACATGCTCGACAACGAGTTCGCCGCGCGTTCGTTCACGCCGCCGTCTTCGGACAAATAGGACAAGCCCCTTCCAAGGAAGCGATGCGCCGCTTATGGCCGCTCGTTTCCTTTTTGCGTGGTTCAGGCGCTCGGAAGGATGCCCTACTCACCGCGGACTCCTGCCAGGCTTCACAAAACCGCCCCACTCCATGTGATTTGAATCACAGGTTTGATCGCTTCGACCCGTTACAATGATGACATATCCAATAGGGGAAGAAAGAGGGAATGCGCATGCTTAGCGAAAAGACGATCGCCATCATCAAATCGACTGTCCCGGTACTCGAGGTACACGGCACCGCCATTACGACTCGTTTCTATCAACAGATGTTTGCCGCTCACCCCGAGCTGCTGAACATTTTCAACCACGCCAATCAAAAGCAGGGCCGCCAGCAGACCGCGCTCGCCAATGCCGTCTACGCCGCCGCCGTCCACATCGACCGCTTGGAAGCGATTCTGCCCGTCGTCAAACAAATCGCCCACAAGCACCGCAGTCTCGGCGTCAAAGCGGAACATTACCCGATCGTCGGCCAGCATCTGCTCGGGGCGATCAAAGACGTGCTCGGCGACGCCGCGACGGATGAGATTCTAGGCGCTTGGGGAGAAGCTTACGGCGTCATCGCCGACGCCTTCATCGGCGTCGAAGCGGAGATGTACGCGCAGGCTGAGCAGCAAGCGGGCGGCTGGGTCGACTTCAAGCCGTTCAAGGTCGTGCGCAAACAGGCCGAGAGCAGCGTCATGACCTCCTTCTATCTGGAACCGGCGGACGGCTCGCGTCCGGCGGCCTTCGCGCCCGGCCAATATGTCAGCGTCAAGCTGACCGTGCCGGGCGAGACGTACACGCACATCCGCCAGTACAGCCTCTCCGGAGAGCCGGGGCAAAGCGCGTACCGCATTACGGTCAAACGCGAGGATGGCGGCGCCGGGCAGCCGGACGGCATCGTCTCCAACTTTTTGCACGAGCGCTTGAACGAAGGGGATACGGTGGAGCTGTCCGCGCCGGCGGGCAACTTCACCTTAGCCGCCTCGGAGGGTGATGGACCGGTTGTGCTCATTAGCGCCGGATCCGGCATTACGCCGATGATCGGCATGCTGCACCAGCTGAAGCGCCAAGGACGGCCGGCGGTCTTCATCCACTCTTCGCCGAACAGCGCGGCGCACGCGTTCCGCGAGGAAGTGCGGCAGCTGGCGGAGGATGGAAGCGGCATCGACGTCCGTTATGCGTACACGCGTCCGAGCGACGAAGATCGCGCCGCCGGAGACGGCGCCGCGCATCTCGGTCGCATCGACGAGGCGTGGCTCCGCGCCGCGCTCCCGCAGGAAGCGGCAGATTGCTATATTTGCGGACCGGCCGAATTTATCAAGCATGTATACCGCGGCCTGAAAGCGAACGGCGTGCCGCCGGAGCGCATCCATTATGAGTTCTTCGGGCCGGCCGCCAGCGTGGACGGGGACTAGGCCGGAGGCGCTTAGGGAGAAGTCGTCTCGGACAAAAGAAACAACTCTTGGTTCACCGCGAGACAAAAAAAGCCGCAAGCATCACGCATTTCGTGACGCTTGCGGCTTCTTCGCGCGCAGCAGCCGGTTCACCGTCTCGCGGCGAAGACCGAGCAGCTGGCCGATCTCTTCTTGCGTGAGCAGGTCGCCGAGCGGCGTGTCCTGCACGTAGGCGCCGAACCACTCCTGCAGCCGGGCCAGCTTCTCCGCCGGCTCCAGCGCCGTCAGCTGGTCGATGCGCTGCTGCATCATCCGCAGCTTCGCCTGGAGCAGGAGCGCCGCCTCCCGGTAGCGGGCCGGGTCACGCTCCATTGCGCCATACCATTCGTCCGGCGGGATCACAGTCACCTCGCAGGTCGTCAGCGCGATGGCCGTGCCGTGATATTCTTTGGGGCTGATCAGCGAATGGTGGGGGATCACTTCGCCGGGCGTAAGCAGGTTGAAAATGAACGCGCTGCCGTCCGGGTGGAGACGCACGACCTTGAGCAGGCCGCTCTCGATCCGAAACAGCGGCCCCTCTTCGCCTTGCCGAAACAGCGATTCGCCTTTGTAAAGCCGCATACCCACTCGCTCCCCGCCGGCCTAGTCGAACAGGCCTTTAATAAAATTGAACACGTCCGCGGTGAACGGCAGGATGCCGAAGCCGTGCTCGCCGATCGCCACCCCGCCGTAGGCGGTTTCGCCGATCGCCACCGCCCCGAGCACTTGCTTGCCGATGGCGACCGCCCCCAGCGCCTGCTCCCCGATCGCGACCGCGCCGATGGCGTATTTCCCGATGGCGACCGCCCCTGCCGCCAGTTCGCCAATGGCGACCGCGCCGCCCGCCAGGCTGGAGATGGCGACCGCCCCCAGTCCCAGCACCCAGCCGAGCGCCACCGCGCCGAAGGCGAGCACGCCGACGCTGACGCCGCCGAGGGCGATCAGCCCGACCGCCACGTCGCCGATCGCGATCAGCCCGACGGCCACTTTGCGCCGGCCGCCCCGCATGCCGCCCAGCCGAATGCGCACGACCGGGAATCCCGTCGCCGGCCATTGATAGTCGATCTCCTGCCCGTCGTTCCACGGTCCGCCATACCGTTTGAACCTGCTCAAACGCCCCCACTGAAACATGCGCGCGCCACCCTCTCGTCAATCCATTTATTCATATTGTAATCCTTATGCGCCGGTCAGCCAATCATACTGCGCACGGATTTTGGCCTCCGTCTCCAGACGGAGCTCCCCCAACGCCAACTAAAATCAACAAAAACCAATAAAACAAAATAAAACACACAATCTTAATATGAGGTTGACGCTCGTTTTACATTTCCCGCCTACACTGAGTTTGTACAACCAAGACATCAACGACCAAACGCAACCTAACACACAATCGATCATTCGCTCTTTAGGCCATTGAAGATGTATCGCCCCTGCCGGTCAAGTCCTTCCCGCCGACGGCGGGGCTTAAAACACAACTCACTCCAAAGGAGGTCGCAAGCGCGCATATGGATTCCCTCACGCTTGAAGGCATACGCAAACGGTTCGGCGCGTTCGAAGCGCTCAAGGACGTCACGCTGACGATTCCCAAAGGCAAGTTCACGTGTCTGCTCGGCCCGAGCGGCTGCGGCAAAACGACGATGCTGCGCATTATCGCCGGCCTTGAGCAGCCCGATCTAGGCGCCGTCCGGCTCGGCAGCCGGGACCTGACCCCGCTCCCGCCGTCGAAGCGCAACTTCGGCATCGTGTTCCAATCGTACGCGCTGTTCCCGAATCTGACCGCCGGCGCCAACATTGCCTACGGGCTGAAAGGCAAGCTGCCCCGCGCCCAAGTCAAAGCCAAGGTACGCGAGATGCTGGAGCTGGTCGGCCTGCCGGATATTCACGACCGCTACCCGGCCCAGCTGTCGGGCGGCCAGCAGCAGCGCGTGGCGCTCGCGCGGGCGGTGGCGCTCTCTCCGGAGGTGCTGCTGCTCGACGAGCCGCTCTCCGCGCTCGACGCCAAGGTGCGCGTCCATCTGCGCGAGCAGCTGTGCCTGCTGCAGGAGAGGCTCGGCATTACGACCGTCATGGTCACGCACGATCAGGAGGAGGCGCTGACGATGGCCGACCACGTCGTCGTCATGGACCAAGGACGCGTCGCGCAGACGGGCACGCCCGAAGAGATTTACGAGCGCCCCCGCACGCCGTTCGTCGCCGACTTCATCGGCGCGATCAACTTCATCCCGGATGGCGGTGCGGCAGGCGGCGTACAGGCGGTGCGGCCGGAGCAGATCAAGCCGCTCGGCCCGCTCGAGTCGCCGGAGGCCGGCTGCGCCGTGCTCGCCGGCACGGTCGCACACGCCGAATTCCGCGGCGCGTATTACCGGGTCAGCCTGCTGCCCGAGCACGCCTTGGCGAACGCGGCGCCGGTGCTGGTCGACGTGCCCGCCCAGCTCGCGCGCCAGCTGAACCTGACGCGCAGCGCGCCGCTTCGGCTGCAGCTGCCGGCCGGCGGGCCGCTCCGCTACCCGGCCGAGGCGCTGGTCGCGCCAGGAAGGCGGTCCTCCTGATGCCCGATCTCGAAGCCGCCGCTTACCGCCCGTCCGGCACCGCGGCAGCCCAGCGCCATCGCCGCCGATGGGGACGCGCCGAATGGCTGCAGGCGATCCTGCTTCTGCTGCTGCTGCTCGGGATGACGGTGCTGGTCGCGCTGCCGCTCGCCGCGCTGTTCCGTCAGGCCTTCCTGACGCCGGAGGGCGAATTCGCCGGACTGTCCTATATCCGGGCGTATCTGGAATCGCCGGCCTTGCTGCAATCGCTGGGCAATACGGCATTCATTTCGTTCATGACGACCGTGATTGCCGTGCCGCTCGCCTTCCTGCTGGCCTACGCGCTGGCGCGCACGGACATCCGGGGCAAATCCGTCTACAAAGCGATGGCGCTGCTCCCGCTGTTCGCGCCGACCATGATGCACGGCATCGCGCTCGTCTACTTGTTCGGGAACCAGGGAGCGATCTCCACCGGCTTGTTCGGCTGGCTGCCGTTCGAGCTGCGCATTCCGCTGTACGGCAAGGTCGGCATTATCATGGCGGAGGTCATTTATACGTTCCCGCAAGCGTTCCTGATCTTATCGGCCGCGCTCGCCATTAGCGATTACCGGCTGTACGAGGCATCCGAGACGCTCGGGGCGGGCAAGCTCCGCCAGCTGCTCACGGTCACGCTGCCTTCGGTCAAATACGGACTGATCAGCGCCGTTATCGTGTGCGCCACGCTCAGCTTCACCGACTTCGGCGCGCCGAAGGTCGTCGGCGGCCCCTACAACGTGCTGGCGACCGACATGTTCAAGCAGGTCATCGGCCAGCAGAACATGGCGCTGGGCGCCGTCGTCAGCATCGTGCTCTCGCTGCCCGCCGTCGCGGCATTCATCATCGACCGCATGGTGGCGCGCAGACAGCAAGCTTACGTCACCTCGCGTTCCACGCCGTATGCGGTACGTCCGGGACGACTGCGCAACGCGCTCGCCCATTCGTACGCGTCGCTGATCGCGCTGGTCATGCTGCTGCTGCTCGGCGCGGTCGTCATGGCATCGCTCGTGAAGGCGTGGCCGTATAACTTGTCGCTCACGCTGGCCAAGTACCAGTTCGCCGACGCGGCGGCAGGCGGACTCGCCCCGTTCTGGAACAGCGTCCGGATGGCGGCCTGGACCGCGCTTGCCGGCACGTTCGTCACGTTCGCCGCCGCGTACATGATCGAGAACATTCGGATACTGCGCGCGCTCCGCCAAGCCAGCTACTTCCTGGCGATCGTGCCGCTGGCGCTGCCGGGCCTTGCCATCGGGCTCGCGTACATCTTCTTCTTTAATGACCCGGCGAATCCGCTGCACGTCCTGTACGGTACGATGGCCGTGCTCGTGCTGGCGAACGTGGCGCACTTCTACTCGGTGCCGTTCATGACGGCGACGACGTCGCTCAAGATGATGGACAAGGAGTTCGCCCACGTTTCCGCTTCGCTGAACGTCTCTTGGCCGCGGTTCTTCGTCCGCGTCGCGCTGCCGCTATCGCTGCCGGCGATTCTGGAGATGCTGGTGTATTTCTTCGTGAACGCCATGGTCACCGTTTCGGCCGTCATTTTCCTATACGGGGCCGACCTGAAGCTCGCCTCCGTCGCCATCGTCAGTATGGACGACGCCGGGGACACGGCCAAAGCCGCCGCCATGTCGGTGCTCATCGTCGCCGCCAACCTGCTGGCGCGGCTAGCCTACGAAGGCGTCTCGGCGCTGCTGCGCAAGCGGACCTCGGGGTGGCGCAGCCGATAACCGCACCCCGCCGCAAGCTTCTCCGGTGGCTAGGTCGCAGCATGTGACGATTTGCAATCCTGCTTTTGCTCAACTCACGCACACCGAAATTCGAGGAGGAACTCACCATGATAAAAGCTGTCATGCTAGATTGGGCCGGTACGATGGTCGACTACGGAAGCTTCGCGCCGGTCGCCGCGTTCCGCAAACTGTTCGAGGAGCGCGATATCGCCGTCTCCGACGCCGATATCCGCAAGCCGATGGGCCGGATGAAAATCGACCATCTGCGCGATATTTGCGCCCAGCCGGCGGTGCAAGACGCCTGGATCGGCCGATACGGCGCGCCAGCCAGCGAGGCCGACGTGCAGGAGCTGTATGCTTCCTTCGAACCGGCGCTCATGTCGATCGTCCGCGAATTCGCCGAGCCGGTGCCGGGCGCGCTCGCCCTGGTCGACCGTCTGCGCGCGGCGGGCATCAAGATCGGCACGACGACCGGCTACACCCGGCCGATGATGGACCTGCTTATGCCCGAGGCGGCGCGCCGCGGCTATGCGCCGGACTCGTCCGTCACGCCGGACGAGACGCCGGGCGGCGGCCGCCCGCATCCGTGGATGCTGCTGCGCAATGCCGAAGCGCTCCGCGTCTATCCGATGCACGCGGTCGTCAAATGCGGCGACACGGAAGCCGACATGCAGGAAGGCCGCGCGGCGGGCGTCTGGACCGTAGGCGTCGTCTTCGGCGGCAACGAGCTCGGCCTGTCGCAGGCGGAGACCGCGTCGCTGGAAGAAGGCGAACGCGGGCGTCTGTTCAACGACATCGCGGAGCGACTGACCGCTGCCGGCGCGCACTACGTTATCCGCGAGATCGGCGAGCTGGACGGCTTGTTCCCGGCCATCGAAGCCCGTCTGGCCAAGGGGGAGCGCCCATGAGCCAGCAGCCTGCCTCCGCGGTCGTCCCTCAAGAGGACGCGGCGTTAACCATCCAGAACCCGTACCTGCTGCTCACGCCCGGCCCGCTCAGCACGACCGCATCCGTGAAGGGCGCCATGCTCCGCGACTGGTGCACATGGGATAAAGAATACAACGCGCTCGTTCAATCGATTCGCAGCCGTCTAACGGCGCTCGCCGCCCCATCCGATCCGTCGCCGTACACGGCGGTGCTCATGCAGGGCAGCGGCACGTTCAGCGTCGAGGCGACGATCGGCACGGCGCTCCCGCGCCAAGGCGGCAAGCTCGCCGTGCTGACGAACGGCGCCTACGGCGACCGCATCGTTCAGATCGCGGGACGCCTCGGCATCGACCATACGGCCGTCGCGTTCGGCGAGGTGGCGCAGGCCGACCCGCGCGCGCTCGACGCGGCGCTGGCGGCCGATCCGGCCATTACGCACGTCGCGCTCGTCCACTGCGAGACGACGACGGGCATCCTGAACCCGCTCGAGGAGATCGCCGCCGTCGTCAAGCGCCGCGGTCTCGTCTTCATCGTCGACGCGATGAGCAGCTTCGGCGGCGTGCCGCTCGACATGGCGGCGCTCGATATCGACTGGCTCATCAGCAGCAGCAACAAATGCATCCAGGGCGTGCCCGGCTTCGGCTTCGTCCTCGTCAAGCGCGACGTCATCGAGACATGCGGCGACAACGCCCGCTCGCTGTCGCTCGACCTGTACGACCAATGGCTCACGATGGAGCAGCAGGGCGGCAAATGGCGCTATACCTCGCCGACGCACGTCGTCCGCGCGTTCGACCAGGCATTGATCGAGCTTGCGGAAGAAGGCGGCATCGAAGCGCGCCACCGCCGCTACGCGGATAATCAGCGCGCGCTCGCCGCGGGCATGGCCCAGGCCGGCTTCGCGCCGCTCCTGCCCGCTTCGTGGCAATCGCCGATCATCACGGCGTTCCGTTACCCGGAGCGAGGCAGCTTCGACTTCGCCTCTTTCTACAGCGACTTGAAAGCCGAGGGTTTCGTCATCTACCCGGGCAAAATTTCGGCCGCCGACACGTTCCGGATCGGCAGCATCGGCGACGTGCGGCCAGCCGACATGGCGCGTCTGACGCAAGCTGTGCAGCGCCGCATGAACCAAGCAAGCCGCACGCGGACGTAACCGTTCACCATTTTCCGAGAGGGGCATATCGATCCATGAACGTATTCTGTCTAGGCGGCGCGGGCCGCATCTGCCGCGAAGCGGTGCTCGATCTCGTACAGTATTCCGAATTCGAACGCATTACGATCGGCGATTTCAATATAGAAGAGGCGCAGCGCGTCGCGGATGAACTGAACGATCCGCGCGTCGACGCCGTGCGGGTGAACGTGCGCGATCATGACGCGACCGTCGCCCAGCTGCGCGGCTACGATATCGTCATGGACGGCACGACCATCACGCTGAACGGCCTGTCCACCGCCTGCATCGCCGAAGCCGGCTGCCACGGCATCAACTTGAACGGCTTTGGCGACGAGGACCGCAGCCAGGACGGCTTCGTCCGCCACGGACGCACCTGCCTGCCCGGCTTCGGCATGACGCCGGGCGTCACGCAGATGATGGCGATGCACGCGGCCAATCAGCTGGACGAGGTGCGCGAGGTGCGCGTCAGCCACGGCTCCTACCGCCCGATCGCCTTCTCGAAGTCGATCGCCGAGACGACGACCTACGAATACGATCCGCAGCTGCCGGGACGCGTCGTGTACGAGAACGGCGCCTTCCTGCAAGTGCCGCCGTTCGCCCGCCCCCGCGAGATCCGGCTGCCCGAGCCTTACGGCACGGCGGTGCAGTACATCATCCCCCACGCCGAGACGCGGACGCTGGCGGCGGCGCTTGAGGCCAAGGGCGTGCGCCTGATCGAGGTGCGCGGCACGTGGCCGCAGCAGAATATGCGCTTGGTGCGCGCCTTGTACGAATACGGATTCATGCGCAATGACACGATTACGGTCGGCGATACGCAGATCGGCATCATGGACGCGATCGGCGCCTACCTGTGCGAAGCGCCGGAAGGCCGCGCGACCGAGCTCTACGGCTACGCGCTCCACGTCGAAGTGACCGGTATCGCCGGCGGTCGCCTCATGCGACACACGCTAACCCATACGCATCCGAGCTCGGACGGCTCTATACCGGGCTGGGAAGGGCTGCGAGCTTATACCCGCAACGTCGGCATTCCGCTGGCGATTGCGACCGAGCTGATCGCCAAAGGCGAGACGCTGTGCGCGGACCGTCCGGGCATCGTGACGCCGGAGGAGGCGTTCAAGCCGCGGGTTATTTTCGAAGCGCTGCGCAAGCGGGATATTCATATCCACGAGACGATCGAGTCGTTGTAGAGGCCTCCCCATTAATTGAGATAGGAGCGAGAAGCCATGTCCTTAGCGGGAGAAGAACGCAAACAAGTCATCTTGAACCTGCTGCAGCTGCAGGGCAAGGTGCGCACGCCGGAGCTCGTCGCCACGCTGGAGGTGTCCTCCGAGACGGTGCGCCGGTACTTGGAGGAGCTCGAGGGCGAATCGAAGCTGAAGCGCGTCTACGGCGGCGCGGTCAAAATCAACGTCGAACGCGAGGAGCCGGCCTACGTCCAGCGCGAAGTGCTGCAGGCGGAGGAGAAACGGCGCATCGGCCACGCGGCCGCGTCGCTCATCCAGGACCGGGAGACGATCGTGCTCGACGACGGCACCACGACGCTGAAGATGATCGACACGCTCGTCATGCGCAAAGGGCTGACCGTGCTCGTGACGAGCGTCCATACGCTTAATCTGCTGATCGGCTACCGCAATCGCGGCGTGTTCGACGGGGACGTCGTGCTGATCGGCGGGCGCGTCAACACGAAGCATTACCGCACCTCCGGTTCGCTCGCCATCCACTTCATGAGCCATTTTCACGTGGACAAAGCGTTCCTCGTCGCCGACGGCTTGCAGATCGACGGCGGCGTCACCGCCTACGAGGACGAGCGCGCCATGCTGTCCCGCACGTTCATGAAGCACGCCAAGCAATCGATCGTGCTCGCCGATCATACGAAGATCGGCACGAACCATTACTGCCGCATCGCCGGCCTCGAAGAGGTGGATATCGTCGTCAGCGACGTCGCCCCGCCGAAGGAATGGCATGCCCGGCTGGAAGAGAAGGACATCCATTGGATCGTCGCATCCCCGCTGACACCACAATGAACAACAACTTAAACACAAATGAATACAATTTATTAACGTGTATTTTACCTTAATTTAAAGAACCAACCTTAAAGTAGAAATGGTGAGGAATAACAATTCATGGGGAGCGAAATCAATGAAAAAACGTGGTTTGACCGCACTGCTGCTGCTGATCGTCCTAATCGCGCTGACTGCCTGCGGAAGCACGGCCAATAACGCCGGAAACAACGGCAGCGAGGGCAGCTCGGCCGCCGGAGAAGCCAACGGCGCAGCGGCGAACGCGGGCGGCGCCAATGCCGGCGTCGACGCGGAGAGCAAGGAATTGACGATTTACACCGCGCTCGAGGATGATCAGATCGAGGCTTACCTGGCGACTTGGAAAGCCCAGCATCCGGACGTGAAGCTGAACATCGTGCGCGATTCGACCGGCATCATCACGGCGAAGCTGCTCGCGGAGAAGGACAACCCGCAAGCCGACGTCGTCTGGGGCACGGCCGCGACGAGCCTGCTCGTCCTGGACCAGAACGGCATGATCGAGCCCTATTCGCCGAAGGGCATCGAGCGCGTGAACGCGTCGTTCAAGGACAGCGCGGATCCGGCGCACTGGGTGGGCATCGACGCCTGGGAGACGGCGATCGCGATCAATACGGTCGAACTCGAGAAGAAAGGCATCGCCATCCCGCAATCCTACGAGGATCTGCTGAAGCCGGAGTATAAAGGACTCATCACGATGCCGAATCCCGCTTCGTCCGGCACAGGCTTCCTGACGGTATCCGGTCTCGTGCAGCTGAAAGGCGCCGACGCGGCATGGGCTTACTTGGACAAGCTGCACGATAATATCGGCATGTACACGCACTCGGGCTCTAAGCCGGCCAAGATGGCGGGCACGGGCGAATATCCGATCGGCATCTCGTTCGGCTACCGCGCCATCAAGGAGAAGAGCGGCGGCTCGCCGGTCGAAGTCGTGTTCCCGGCAGAAGGCTCCGGCTGGGACGTCGAGGCGAACGCGCTCGTGAAGAAGGACGCGATCAAGCAGGTCGCCAAAGACTTCCTCGACTGGGCGATTACAGACGACGCGATGAAGGCATACAACAAGAACTACGCGATCATCGCGGTGGGCGGCGAAGGCGCGGCGATTCCGGAAGGCTATACGAAAAACCCGCTGGACCAGCTGATCCAATACGATCTGCAGCAGGCGGCAAAAGACCGCGACGCGATTCTCGCCGAGTGGACGAAACGGTACGACGGCAAGAGCGAGCCGAAATCGTAAGGTTCGGGGCATAAGACCGAGGCACGCCGCGATCCGGCCATGCACGCCTCCGCGGCCGCCTACATACCATGGGGTAGCAAAACGAATCCCAACGTAATGGCGGTGCTGACGTGTATAATTATCGTTCCTCTTATCTTCATTATCCTTACGGCCAGGCATATCCGGAATATCCGGCGACTCCCTCTTACGCTTCGGTCCATTCGGCCGGCGTCCGGGCGTTTCCCCAGGTCGACACGAAAATTTTCGAAGCGTCGGTCAGCAGCTTCTCCAAGTTGATGAGCGACGGTTCCTTGCTGCTGAAGAAGCTCAGCGACCCCGGGTTCGCGCATCAGCTGATGAGCGCCTCGCAAGAAGGCAAGCAAGATACGGTGGACAGCATGCTGAAGGGCGTCGGATCCGGCACGCCGATCCAGACGACCTACACCCCTTCGGGGGTTACGTTCACGCTCGAGGCCGAGGGCTGCTCGCTGCGCATGTCGCTCCGCTGGGGCTTCTAATGAACAACCGTCAACAGACACCTTTCGCAGTCGGCGAACGGTGTCTGTTCGACGTTGTGAAGCCGCTCCGATGCTGCGGATATCGCTTTCGCCGGACGCCGCCGCGGAGGACCTCGCCTATTGGACGCGACCAAAGGCAAAAGAGCTTCCGCCTGCCGCAATCGGCCGGTCGGAAGCTCTTCTCCCGTTCCCTTGCATGGTTATGCCTTCTCCCACGATACGTTGGTCGCACCGGCACCCGCAAAAGCGGATCCGTTGACGTCGTACATCGATTTCGGCAGCATGAGCGGCCATTTGCGGTAGAGCGGGTTGCCCGCCACGCGCTCCCCCGCCGCGATGACGACGATGTCGCCGTCCGGGCTGCCGATGACCGCGCCGTCCTCGATAACCGCGCCTTCGCCGATGATCGCGCGGGTAATCCGCACCTGCCGCCCGATGCGCGCCCCCGGCATGACGATGCCTTCGCGAACCTCCGTCCCGCGGCCGATCGCCACCCCGCCGAACACGACGGAACGCTCCAGATCGCCCTCGACGGAGCTGCCCTCATGGACGTAGGACGTCAAAATATCCGCGTGCGGGCTAACATACGAGCGGAACCCCGGCTTGCGATCGCGCGTGGCGATCGGCCAAGCTTCGCAGGAGGCGTCCAGTGTGCCGTCGAGAATATCCATATGCGCTTCCCACAGGCTATCGATGGTGCCGACGTCGCGCCAGTAGCCGTCGAATGCGTAGGCCTCCAAATGCTCGCCGGCCTCGAGCATGCGCGGAATGATGTCTTTGCCGAAATCGTGGCTCGACTGCTTGTCGGCGCAATCGGCCAGCAGCACGTCGCGCAGATCCGCCCAGCGGAATATGTAAATGCCCATCGAGGCGAGGTTGCTCTGCGCCTTGGCCGGCTTTTCCACGAACGAGGTGATGCGTCCCTTGCCGTCCGCGTTCATGATGCCGAAGCGGCTCGTCTCCTTCCATGGCACGCGCTTCACCGCGATGGTCGCGGCCGCGCCGGACGTCTTGTGCGCTTCCAGCAGCTCGCGGTAATCCATATGGTAAATATGGTCGCCGGAGAGAACGATGACATGCTCCGGCGCCTTGGCGTCGATAAAATCGATATTCTGGCAGATCGCGTCCGCCGTGCCCGTATACTCCTCGCGGCCGATGCGCGACGACGGCAGCAGGGCGATGTCCATTTCCCGGCCGTCGCTAGTTTGACGCCAAGAGGAGCCGTCTCCGATATGGGCATGAAGCGATTCTGCTTTATATTGGGTCAGCACGCCGATCGTCGAAATCCCCGAGTTCACGCAATTGCTGAGCGTATAATCGATAATGCGGCACCGCCCGCCGAAAGGGACGGCAGGTTTGGCCAGATGCGTCGTCAGCGGAGCCAGTCTGCGGCCCTCGCCCCCGGCAAGAAGCATAGCGATGCATTCGTTCGTATTCATGTTACTGTTCCTCCCGACGTGTTTGGTATAACGTTTATACACCTCCCCCCAAGGCTTGAAACCCGCGCCGGACTTACAAAAAAATAATGCGGGCCGCCTCGTTCGAAGCTGATTCAGAAGCCTGAAAAAGTGGTAAATGGAACGATTTGGTTCTTTTTGCCTCATGCTATTATGCCGTACCAAGAGGGGCTTGGAACGCGCTCGCGCTACAACAAAAGAGGGCTAGGCTGATCAGCCTAGCCCTCTTCCCTCCCGCCCCCGCTTACAGCTTCCGCATCATAATCCGGTACCCGTACGGGTCCAGCTTGATCGTCTGAACGCCGTCCTCGACCGGTACGTGCTCGCCGGTCAGCGCGTCCTCCCAGTCGTCGGTCTCCAGCGGATGCTCCATGTGCGTCTCCTCGGGCGTGTTATTCATCCAGATGATGAAATGCTCGCCTTCCCCGAGCCGCTCGTAGATCACGCGCGAGTCGCCCTCGTCGGCCTTCAGGAAGCGGAAGCGCCCGCTGCGCAGCACCGGATGCGACTTGCGCAGGTCGATCAGCAGCTTGTAGAAGTCATGCAGGTCGCGGTCCTGCCGCTCTTCGTCCCACACCATGCACTGCCGGCAATCCGGGTCGCCGCCGCCCTTCAGCCCCACCTCGTCGCCGTAAAAAATACAAGGCGTCCCGATATACGTCAGCAGGTATACGACGGCCAGCTTCAGCCGGCGCTTGTCCTCTCCGGCGCGGGTCAGCACGCGCGGCGTGTCGTGGCTCGAGAGGAGGTTGAAGATGACCTCGTTCGTCTGCTGCGGATACCGCATGAGCAGGTTGTTCATCTGCTCGGCGAACGTGCGTCCGTCGAAGGCGTCTTCGGCGAAGAAGCCGAGCACCTTGTCCGCGAACGGATAGTTCATGACCGAGTCGAATTGGTCGCCGAGCAGCCATGGGCGGGATTCGCTCCACACCTCGCCGATGATGTAGGCGTCCGGCTTGATCTCCTTCACCGTCTTGCGGAAATCCCGCCAGAAATGGTGGTCGATCTCATTGGCGACGTCCAGCCGCCAACCGTCGATATCGGCTTCCCGAATCCACGTCGCCGCGACGTCCAGCAGATACGCCTTCACCTCGGGGTTGGCGGTATTGAGCTTCGGCATATTGCCGTAGAAGCCGAATGTATCGTAAGTCGGCACGCCGTCGCGAACCTCGGGCGGGAATTCGCGGATGTGGAACCAGTCCGCGTATTTCGATTGCTCGCCCTTCTGCAGCACGTCCTGGAAGGGCGGGAATTGCTCGCTCGTATGGTTGAACACCGCGTCCAGCACGACCCGGATGCCTCGATCGTGGCACTCGCGCACCAGCTTCTTCAGCATCGCCGTATCGCCGAAATGCGGGTCGATCTTCATGTAGTTCACCGTGTCGTACTTGTGGTTGGACGGCGCCTCGAAGATCGGCGTCAGGTAGATCGCGGTCGCGCCAAGATCGGTCAGATGATCAAGACGCTCCAGAATACCCTGCAGATCCCCGCCGAATAAGCTCTCCCGCGTCGGCTCTCCGCCCCAATCGCATACGCCCTCCGGGCTGATGCTCGGATCCCCGTTCTCGAACCGGTCGGGCATGATCTGGTAGAATACCGCTTCCTTCGCCCACTCCGGCGCCGTGAAAATATCGATTTCATGTATGTACGGAAATTCGTAATAGCCGCCCGGCGGCTCCGGCTGATCCGGTCCGATGCCGGATTCGGTCATGAATACCGTCTCGTCGCCGGCCCGCATGCGGAACCCGTAGGAGAACCGCTTGTATTTGGGCTTGACCGCCGCTTCCCAATAGTCGAAAAAGTGGTCGTAAGCAATTTTCTCCATCCGGACGTCCTCGTGACAGCCTTCCCAGTCGTACTTGTCGCCCGTGACGGCCGTGACCTCTTCGACATCGTCCCGCTTCGTCTGCACGCGCAGATGAATCGTATCCTTGTCGTAAGCATACGCCCAGTTGCTCCGCGGCGAATGATGAAAGCACTCCCATTGCATGCGCATCTCTCCTCTGCGTGATGAAAAACCGCTGCTTCTCCTTGTGCAAGCGCCGCACGGCGTCCCCGCGCAAGCAGCCGGCGGTGGAAAAGCGGCTTATGTTTAGTACACACTTACACCCTCGTCCGGCGGCCTGAATCGGGTGCGCGGCAACATGCAAGGCGGCGCCGATTTGACGATAGGAGCTTGTTTCAAGCCGCATGCAGCCGGGTATATGACCATAGGCCCACAAGCGGCGGCGATACCATCGAAGCCAGATGGCTATCCCGCACCAACAAACCTACAGTTAAAAGCGGAGGGATGGACGATGCAGCAAACACCGAACGTTCAAATCGTAACGACGGCGATGGATGCCCTGCACGCGGTCCGGGATCTAAACCGCCGAGGCTTCCGTCAGGACAACATTTACGTGATGGCGCACGACCGGGACGAGACCAAGACGCTGGCCGACGCCACCGACGCGAATGAAATCGGCATGGCCGAGGAAGGCGCGTTCACGTCCATGGCGAACGTATTCCGCTCCAGAGGCGACGAAATCCGCGCCAAGCTTCAAGCGATCGGCATCCCCGAATCGGAGGCCGAGCGTTACGAGGAAGAGCTCGATCAAGGCCGACTGCTAGTCATTACGAACGTACAATAACGAAGAACGTATCTACCATAGTGCGAACGGTCGCAAACCCCCTCGGGTCGGCGGCCTGTTCGCACGTGCGCATTTATATTTCAACCAAAAAGGACGCAGGTGAGCGAACGACGTGAAGACAAAGACGAGGTTATCCATCAGTTTCATTGCGATCATTCTGCTGCTCGGTTTCTTGAGCATGACCGGGCTGAACAACGTGACGCGCATGGGGGAAAAGCTGGACGAGGTATACGACAATCGCTACCAGAAGCTCGTGCTCGCTTTTGAATTGAAAGGCTACGTCCAGAATACGGCGAAGGGCTTGGTCAACATCCTGACGATGCCGACGGCCGCCAATCTCATCAAGAACGAGGCGCTGCTCGTCGACGAACCGGCCGCGGCGCGCGAACGAATCGCCCAGCTCCGCGACATCGTCACGAACGACATCCGGCAGACGCTGTTCGCGGACGTCAACCGCACCGTGGAGAATTTCTTCAGCTATGAAAAGCAGGTCATCGAGCTCGTTCGGCAGGGCAAGAGCCAAGAGGCGATCGCGCTGCGCGAGAAGGAAGGCCTCCAGTTCCAGAACGAGGCGATCGCCGCCATCGACGCATTGACCAATTATCAGCGCAGCGCGATGGACGAAGCCGTCGACTCCGCCCGCCAGGCCAACACCGAAGCGCGCGCCGTCCTGATCACCGCCTCCATCGTCGGTCTGTTCCTGGGCATCTTGACGATGCTGTGGAATTTGACCGGCGTCACCAAGGGGTTGAACAACCTGACGATACTGATTCACGCCTATGCGCAAGGCACGCTCGACCGGAACGTCCGCAAGCGGACGGAGACCGGCGACGAATTCGGCACGGTGGCCCGAGCCTTCAATGCGCTCGCCGACGATCTCGAGGAGAAGACGGCGGCGGAGCTTGCCTACAACCGCAAGATCGAGGACGAAGCCTGGATCAAGACCAATCTGGCGAACGTCTCCGTCCTCCTGCAGAACGAACAGAACCTGGAGCCGCTCTGCAAAACCTTCATCGAGCAGCTCATTCCGATCACGGGCGCGACCTACGGCGGCCTCTACATCCGCGAAGGACTCGGCGACGAGAACCGGCTGAAGCTGACGGGCGCCTATGCCCCGCATGATCCGGAGCTGTTCGAGCAATCGTTCGCGTTCGGGCAAGGACTCGTCGGCCAATGCGCCGTCTCGCAGGAGACGATTCAGCTGGACGATCTGCCGGCTTCCCATGTCAAGGTCATGACCGGCCTGGGCGAGACGAGTCCGCTTCATCTGCTGCTCGTCCCGGTCATGTACCAAGGCCGCCTGCTCGGCGTCGCGGAGATCGCTTCGTTCGAAGCGTTCGACCCGCGCCAGCGCGAGCTGTTGCATGAGCTGGCCACGGCGCTCGGCATTATTCTGAATAACCTGTTCGGCCGCATGCGAATCGAGGAGCTGCTGCGCGAGTCGCAGGCGCTTAGCGAGGAGATGCAGGTGCAGTCCGAAGAGCTGATGAGCCAGCAGGAAGAGCTGCGCCGCTCCAACGACCGGCTGGAGGAGCAGACCCGCGCGCTCAAGAAATCCGAGGAGCAGCTGCAGTCACAGCAGGAGGAGCTGGAGCAGACCAACGACGAGCTGCTGCAGAAGACCCACCTGCTCGAGCTGCAGATGCGCCAGACCGAGCAGAAGAACGAGCAGATCGAGAAGACGAAGAACGCGCTCGAGAAGCAGACCGTCCAGCTCGCGCTCGCGTCCAAATACAAGTCCGAGTTCCTCGCGAACATGTCTCACGAGCTTCGCACCCCGCTCAACTCGATGCTCATTCTGTCGCAGATGCTGATGGACAACAAGGAGCGCAATTTGACCGGCAAGCAGATCGAGTTCGCCACGACGATTCATTCCGCCGGCGGCGACCTGCTTAAGCTGATCGACGAGATTCTCGACCTGTCCAAGATCGGCGCGGGCAAAATGAACCTCGTCACCGAGCACGTGCCGGTCGCGGACATTTTGTCGTCCATGCGCCGCAGTTTCACCCCGGTCGGCCAGCAGAAGGAGCTTAGCTTCGAGGTGCAGATCGCGCCGGATATGCCGAAGGAAATCTATACGGATAGCCACCGGGTGAAGCAGGTGCTCAAGAATCTATTGTCCAACGCCTTCAAGTTCACGCATCGAGGCGGCGTCGTGCTTGCGGCGCGTCTGGCGACGGCGGAGGAAGCCGCCGGGCTTGGCAAAGCGCACGACGCCGGACGGATGATCGCCTTCGACGTGCGCGATACGGGCATCGGGATCGCACCGGATAAGCAGGATATTATTTTCGAAGCGTTCCAGCAGGTCGACGGCACGACCAGCCGCGTCTACGGCGGCACGGGCCTGGGCCTTGCGATCAGCCGGGACATGTCCGGCCTGCTCGGCGGCGGCATCACGCTCGAGAGCGCCGAAGGCAAGGGCAGCACGTTCACGCTGCTGCTGCCCGAGTACCACGTCGCCGACCCGCTCCGGGCGACCGAGCGCGAAGGGGCCGCGGCGGTCCTCGCCGACGCCATCCTGCCTAGCGCGGCGGCGCTGCTCGCCGCCCCTTCCACGGAGGCGTCCCCGCCGGCGCCCCCGGCGCCGCCGGAAGAGCGCGTCG
This sequence comes from Paenibacillus xanthanilyticus, assembly GCF_042682185.1. Lineage (NCBI taxonomy): Bacteria > Bacillati > Bacillota > Bacilli > Caryophanales > Paenibacillaceae > Paenibacillus > Paenibacillus xanthanilyticus. The sequence goes on from NZ_JBHUHA010000002.1 coordinate 2,571,721, forward strand.
CCGACGACCGGGAAGCGATCGGCCCGGAAGACCGCGTCGTGCTGATCGTCGAGGACGACGCCAACTTCGCCCGCGTCCTGCTCGATATCGCGCGCGGCCGCGGCTTCAAAGGCATCGTCGCCCTGCAGGGCGACCACGGCGTGGCCAACGCCAAGACGTATAAACCGGATGCGATCCTGCTCGACATCATGCTGCCGGTCATGGATGGCTGGTCGGTGCTGCATCACCTGAAGCACGACCCGGATACGCGCCATATTCCGGTTCACGTCATCTCCATGATGGACGACGTCCAGCAAGGGCTGTCGATGGGCGCCATCGCGTACTTGAAGAAGCCGGCCGCCAAGGAGAAGCTCGACCACCTGTTCGGCCAGATCGAATCGTTCCTCGAACGGGATCTGAAGCATCTGCTCGTCGTCGAGGACGATTACGCGCAGCGCACCAGCATCATGGAGCTGATCGGGCACGACGACGTCGTCATCAAGGCCGTCTCGACCGGCAAGGCCGCGCTCGAGGAGCTGTCCGCCCAGCATTACGACTGCATGGTCCTGGATCTGGGACTGCCGGACATCTCCGGCTTCGCCCTGCTCGACGCGATTCGCCGCAACGAGAGTCTGCGCGATCTGCCGATCATCATCTATACCGGCCGCGAATTGGAGAAAAAGGAAGAACTCCAGTTGAAGAAATACGCGGAAACGATCATTATTAAAGACGTGAAGTCCCCCGAGCGGCTGCTCGACGAAACGACGCTGTTCCTGCACCGGGTCGTCGCCGACCTGCCCGAAGACAAGCGCAACGTGCTGCGCCAGCTGCACAGCGTGGAAGCGATCTTCGAAGGCAAGGACATCCTGATCGTCGACGACGATATTCGCAACGTGTTTGCGTTATCGAGCGCGCTTGAAGGGTATAAGATGAATATAAGCTTTGCCGAGAACGGACGAGAGGCGCTCGAGGCGCTGGAGAAGAATCCGGAGACGCAGCTCATTCTGATGGACATGATGATGCCGGACATGGACGGGTACGAGACGATGCGGCACATCCGCGCCAACCCGGCCTTCGAGAAGCTGCCGATTATCGCCATCACGGCCAAAGCAATGAAAGAAGACCGCGACAAATGCATCGAGGCCGGCGCGTCCGACTATATCGCCAAGCCGGTCAATATTGATCAACTGCTGTCATTGATGAGGGTGTGGTTATATAAATAACGAATGGATGGATAGCGACGCCAGCGAACGGGAGCGGATCGAGATCACGCTGCTTCTCGAAGGACTCTTTCAACTGTACGGCTATGATTTTCGCAATTACGCGTTCTCCTCGGTACGCCGGCGCATCTGGCACCGCGTCCAGGCGGAACGTCTGCCGAACGTGACGGCGCTCACCGAGCGGATTTTGCACGACCGCGAGACGATGAATCGGCTATTAGCGGATCTGACGATCCATGTCACCGAGATGTTCCGCGATCCGGAAGTATTCCTCGCCTTCCGCCAACATGTCGTGCCGCTGCTGCGGACGTACCCGTTCATTCGGATCTGGCATGCGGGCTGCTCGACGGGCGAGGAAGTTTACTCGATGGCAATCCTGCTCAAAGAGGAAGGCTTATACGACAAAACGCGTATTTACGCGACCGATATGAACGAACGCGTGCTCGATCTCGCGCGGGAAGGCGTATTTCCGATCGATCGGATGCAGACGTTCACCCGCAATTACATGGAGGCCGGCGGCAAAGACGCGTTCAGCCGGTACTATACCGCGCGCTACGACTCCGTCCTGTTCCATTCGGAGCTGAAGGAGAATATCGTCTTTGCCCAGCATAATTTGGTCACGGACCGCTCGTTCAACGAGTTCAACGTCATTTTCTGCCGCAATGTCATGATATATTTCAATAAAGAGCTTCAAAACCATGTGCATAGCCTGCTGTACGACAGTCTCAGCACCTTCGGGGTGCTCGCGCTCGGCACCAAGGAATCGATCAACTTTACGAAGCACGCGGACGCTTATGAAGAATTGGATGCCTACAGCAGGCTGTACCGGAAGATGAAATAGTAGAGGCAGGTGAACGTGAAGGCGATGGTAACATACGACGGACCCATTAACATCCTGCTCGTGGATGACCACCCCGACAATCTGCTCGCGCTGGAGGCCGTTCTCGGCGATTTGAATTACAACCTGGTCAAGTGCCTCTCGGGCGAGGAAGCGCTGCGCAGCTTGCTGCGGGAAGAATTCGCCGTTATTCTGCTGGACGTGCAGATGCCGGAGATGGACGGCTTCGAGACGGCGCGCCTGATCAAAATGAGAGAGAAGACGCGCGAGACGCCGATCATTTTCATTTCCGCCACCAGCAAGGAATCGGAGCACTTCTTCACCGGCTACGAAGTCGGCGCGATCGACTATATGCTCAAGCCTTTCGTGCCCCAGATCCTGCGGACGAAAATCGAAGGCTTCGTGCGGATGTACATCGGCACGAAGACGCTTCAGCTGCAGACCGAGCTGCTCCATCAGAAGACGCGGGAGCTGGAGAAAATGAACCGCGAGCTGATGCGCACCGCCTACCAGCTGAACAAAACGCAGGCGCTCGCCCGCGCCGTGCAGGAGACCAGCAGCGACACGATGGTCACCTTCGACCGCGAAGGGCGCATTCTGGCGGTGAATCCCGCGCTTACGGCGATGTTCGGCTATCTGGAGAGCGAAGTGATCGGGACGCCGATCGAGCACCTGATTCCCTGTTTCGAGGGCGGCGGCTTCAAGGAGCCGGAGGGGGATGCCAAATCCGGCATGCCGACCGGCAAGCGGATCGAGCTGGCGCCGATGCGCAAGGACGGCAGCCGGTTCCCGGCGGAGATTCAGGTCGGCGTCGCCACGGTGGACGACGACCGGATCTACGCCTGCACGATCAGCGATATGACCGAGCGGAAGCAGTTCGAGCTCGACCTCATGAAGGCGAAGGACGCGGCCGAGATCGCGGCGCGCGCGAAGACCGACTTCCTCGCCATGGTCAGCCACGAGATTCGCACGCCGATGAACGGCGTGCTCGGCATGACCGAGCTCCTGCTGGAGACCGGCTTATCGCCCGAGCAGCAGGATTACGCCGAGATTATCCATAAGAGCGGCGATGCATTGCTCTCGGTCATTAACGATATTCTCGATTACGCGAAGATCGAATCCGGCAAGCTCGAGGTCGAAGAGATGCCGTTCCAATTGGACCTCATCGTCTCGGAGACATTCGAGCTGTTCACCGCCAAGACGAAGCAGCTCGGTCTGCATCTTGCATACGAGCTGGATCCCGGGCTGCCAAAGATCGTCATCGGCGACGGACTGAAGCTTCGCCAAGTGCTGATCAATCTGGTCGGCAACGCGGTCAAATTCACCCCGAAGGGCTCCATTAGGGTCGAAGCGAAATTGGGCCGCATGGACGAGGACGCGATCGAAGTGCAATTCGCCGTGCACGACACGGGCGTCGGTATCCCCGAAGAGAAGCTGCCGCTGCTCTTCCAGCCATTCTCGCAAGTGGATACGTCGCTCACCCGGCGTTACGGCGGAACCGGCCTCGGCCTCGCGATCTGCAAGAACCTCGTCGAGCTGATGCGCGGCACGATTCACGTCGAGACGAATGAAGCCGCCGGGGCCACCTTCCGCTTCACGGTCACCGTCAAGCCATATGGCGAGGAAGGCTACTGGAACCAGGAGGAAGGCACCGACCTGACTCCATGGATGACGCCGCCGGGCTGGTTCCATGAGGCGCTGTCCGAAGCGGAACCGACCGTAGGCGCGACCGAGCCCCCGGTTGACGCCCTAACCTTAGTCGGCTCTGCCGATGCGATGGTGCTGGAGGCAAGCGCGGCTACGCCTGGCTTGACCGCTACCCTGCCGGCGGGCACCCCTGCCGCAAGCGCGGGCAGACCGTCCGCCAGAGCCGAGAGGCCGGGCCTGGAAGGCCGGGCGCCTTCGCGCATTCCGGAGATTAGCTTCGCCTCGTTGTTCGAAGCCGGCAGCCGGGAGCTCTCCTGCACGCTCGAGGTTATCCCGGAAGAGACCTCGCCGGCGATCGGCGCCGCGGCGCCGCAGGTGCTGGTCGCCGACGACAACGAGATCAACCAGAAGCTGACAATTGGCATGCTGGAGAAGCTCGGCATCCGGGCCGATGTCGCCGCGGACGGCGGGGGAAGCGGTGGCCAAGTCGGCCGCCAACCGGTATGCGCTCATTCTGATGGATATGCGCATGCCGGTCATGGACGGACTGGAGGCGACCCGGCAGGTGCTCGCCGCGAACGAAGCGCCCCATACGCCGGTGGTCGTCGCCATGACAGCCAACGTCCTGCCTGCCGACCGCCAGCGCTGCCTGGAAGCCGGCATGGCCGATTTTCTGGCCAAACCGCTGCAATTCGAAGCCGTTAAGCGGCTGCTGCAGCGTTACCGTTTGCTTGACACCATGTAGGGTAAGCGAGGATTTTACGGAGGTTTGCATGGCAAGAAGGGCTGTTCCGGCACGTCATCGCGAGATGACGACGTGCGGAAGCAGCCCTTCTTTGGTTGCGGCGTGAATTCGGCCCAGCCGGGACAACGCGTCCGCTGCTTGCATCCGCCAGCCTTCTTTCGCCGGCAAGCGGATGCGGCGGCACGACGCTTAGCCCCGCAGCAGCGACTCCGCGCCGTCGACGAACACTTCGGTCCCCGTGATATGATTCGACTCGTCGGAAGCCAGGAACAGCACCAGATTCGCGACCTGCGCCGGCTTGCCCGGACCATCCTCGAGCGGCTGATCGCCTTCTGGGAACTCCATCGGGATCGTTACCTCGTCAAGCTCCGGCTTGCGGTCCGTGTTCTGGTCGATATGCGTCGTGATGGCGCCCGGGCAGATCGCGTTGACGCGAATGCCGAACTTGGCCAGCTCGAGCGCGGCCATCTTCGTGAAGGCGACTTGTCCGGCCTTGGACGTGCTGTAGGCGCTGAAGCCGATGTTCGAGAAGACGCGGTTGCCGTTGATCGAGCTCGTGACGATGATGCTCCCGCCGTTCTCCTTCAATGCCGGAATCGCGTGTTTCACCGTCAGGAACGTGCCTTTGAGGTTAATATCGATCGTCGTGCCGAATTCCTCCGGCGTCATCGTCTCGATCGGCGCGAGCACGCCGTTGATGCCCGCGTTGGCGAATACGATATCGAGCCGCCCCCATTTCTCGGCCACCTTCCGGTACGCCGCCTCCATGTCTTCGCTGCTCGAAATATCCGCGCCGATCGCAAGCGCTTCGCCGCCCGCCTTCTCGATGCGCGCCAGGACGGCCGATACCCGGTCCTCTTCCCGGTCGAGGAGCGCCACCTTCGCGCCCTGCTCCGCCAGACGCAGCGCCGCGGCGCGTCCGATGCCCGATCCCGCGCCGGTGACGACCGCGACCTTCCCTTCAACTCTCCCCTGCCCGTTTGCTTGTGCCATATCCCCTGCCCCTTCCTAACTAACTTGGACTGTGCTTCCATCTAATACCCGTTTGGTATTTCCCAAAAACACGACCGGCTATTCAGGCAGCCGATTGCTCGCCGCGAGAGAAGCCGCCCGCAGACCGAGGTCTGCCGCATTCCCCCTCGTTTACCGGCCTTGCCTTGTTTGTAGGTCTTCCAGCCCGTTTTCAGCGAAAAGGCGAAAAACGCCGCGATAAAGACAGCTTGGCTGCGATAACGACGCATGTAAGCGCTGCTTCCGTCCGAATCCGCCTTACACCCGGGAGCGGCCGTTTCTTCGTCCTTTTACACCCTGCGCGCCACGGGAGTATGATAGCTTGCGTACAGCATCCAACATTCGCTGAATTTCCGAACAGGAAAACGGGGGAACCAAACGCGACGCCGCAAGCCGGCGCTCGCAGGGGTGAATCGGCATCCGCGCACGAAGCGCGCAGGCCGTAGGGCGACTCTAACCGCCCGAATCCGTCAGCTAACCTCGTAAGCGTTATTAGAGGGGGGTAAAACTTAGGCGTTCGCACGTTGAACGCAGGGGTATTTCCTCTGCGTTATTTGGCATGCCCCCAAACGCGGTCCAGGCGCAGCATTCTTTTGTAAAGCCGTTATTTGGACGCGCGCGGGCGCGGGTAAAGAAATGACAATGACATTCTCCGGGTGGTGATGCGGGTGTTTACTGCACTCAAACGTTTATTGATCGGGCGCCCTCTGAAATCGGCTGAGCTCGGCGAACAAAAACTGAACAAAACGAAGGCGCTGGCGATTCTGTCCTCTGACGCCCTCTCCTCGGTCGCTTACGGACCGGAACAAATTTTAATCGTGCTGATGACCGCCGGCCCCATCGCGTTCTGGTATTCGATTCCGATCGCGATCGGCGTGCTGGTGCTCCTGCTGGCGCTTATTCTGTCGTACCGGCAAATTATCCATGCGTATCCGCACGGCGGCGGCGCCTACGTCGTCTCCAAGGAGAACCTCGGCATCTTGCCCGGGCTCGTGGCCGGCGGCTCGCTGCTCGTCGACTATATCCTCACGGTGGCGGTCAGCGTATCGGCCGGTACGGACGCGATTACGTCCGCCTTTCCGTCGCTGCATGACTATACCGTGCCGATCGCGATCGCGTTCGTTTTGTTTATCACGGTCTTGAATTTGCGCGGGGTGACCGAATCCGCTTCGGTGCTGGCGTACCCCGTCTATCTATTCGTGCTCGCGCTGTTCATCATGATCGGCGTGGGCATCTACGACATCGCCAGCGGCCATGTGCCGCGCGAGCTGCATGCTTCCCTCGGCACGCCCGTCGCGGGTATCAGCCTCTTCCTGCTGCTGAAGGCGTTCGCCTCGGGCAGCTCCGCCCTGACGGGGGTAGAGGCGATCTCCAACGCGATCCCGAACTTCAAGTCGCCCGCGCCCAACAACGCGGCGAAGACGCTCGCCGCGATGGGCCTGCTATTGGCGCTCCTCTTCTCGGGCATCGTCTTCCTGGCGTGGTATTACGGGATTACGCCGCACCCCGAGGTGACGGTCGTCTCGGAGATCGCGGAGCAGACGTTCGGCCGTAACGCGATGTACTTCGTCATCCAAGGCACGACGGCGCTGATCCTCATCCTAGCGGCCAATACCGGCTACTCCGCGTTCCCGCTGCTGGCGGTCAGTCTCGCCAAGGATAAATTCATCCCGCGGATGTTCACCGTGCGCGGCGACCGCCTCGGGTATTCGAACGGTATTCTCATGCTGGGCTTGTCGTCGATTCTGCTCATTATTCTATTCAAGGGCCAGACCGAGCATCTGATTCCGCTCTACGCGGTCGGCGTCTTCATTCCGTTCACGCTGTCGCAGACCGGCATGCTATTGAAGTGGATTCGCGAGAAGCCGAAGGGCTGGGGGCTCAAGCTGGCGATCAACGGCATCGGCGCGCTCATCTGCCTTGTCGTGACGCTGATGTTCTTCTTGACGAAATTCCAGCAGGTCTGGCCGGTATTGGTCTTCCTGCCGCTCATTATTTTGCTCTTCCGCCAGATCCGCAAGCACTACGACGCCGTCGGCGACCAGCTCCGCCTGTCCACGTGCGAACCGCCGATCACGATCGAGGGCAACGTTATTATTGTGCCGGTGGCGGGCATGACCCACGTCGTGGAGAACTCGCTGCGTTATGCCAAATCGCTGAAGCCGGAGCAGATCATCGCCGTCCACGTCCCGTTCGAGCGCGAGGAAGAGGCCGTCTTCGAGGAGAAGTGGAAGCAGTGGCAGCCGGACGTGCGGCTTGTCACGCTGCATTCCCCGTACCGCAGCATCATCCAGCCGCTGACGAAATTCATCGATACGGTGCAGCGTAAAGCGGGCGAGATGAACGTGCAGGTGACCGTCGTCATCCCGCAATTCATTCCGAAGAAAGGCTGGCACCATATTTTGCATAACCAGTCAAGCTTGCTCATCCGCGCGCATCTGCTGTATCGCCGGGACGTCATCATCACGACGGTGCCGTATCATTTGAAGAAATAAGGGGGGCTTCCTCCCCCTTCCCCCTCCGCTGAGGGGAACCAAGCATATGCTTCCGAAGTGCGCTTTCCGTTGGAAAACGCTCAGACTTCGCCCTCTGGACTCCCTATTTCGTGCTGGCATATTTGTTCCCGGTCGGCGGGTTGCTTCGAGCTGGCACGCTTTTGTCCTCGCGGACAAAGCTTCAGTAGACGCTTTTCCTTAACCCAACAGCATGGCCCTCCTAAAGAGGGCAACCAAAGAGCCCGGCCCAGCGTATGCTTCCGAAGCACGTTTTCCGCCAGAACACTCTTAGCTACCTTCGCTTTCGTCCGCTTCCGCGGACGCGCTTTACGTTTTAGTTTCAAAATGGTTAGTTGCATCATTTCCTAAACAGCAAGAAAGCAGGGACCCCATGGGTACCCTGCTTTTTTTATCGTATGGGTGAGACTGCATGCCCCTACTTCTCGCGATCGGGCAGCTGCTCGACGTAGCTGTCCGAATACTTCAGCAGGTTCAGCGCGCTCTCGTAATCTTGCTCCGTCACGCTCTCGACCGGCTTGGCCTCGCCGCCCGTCAGCGGGTATTCCACGCCATCCTCGAACCCGACGCCCGGAATGTACAGCGATTCCCCGCTCAGGAATGAGCCCGACGGCAGGTAGTAGCGCTGCGGGAGCACATTGCGTGTTTTCTGGTTCAGCAGATCCTGTCCAAAATGAATATGGTCCCCCAACGAAATGCCCAGCAGGTTCATCGCCGTCGGCATGACGTCGGACTGGCCGCCGATCTGCTGCTGCCGCGACGGGTACGTCACGTTGTCGCCTGCGATGATGAGCGGGATGTTGATCATGTCATGGTACGTATACGCTCTGCCGTAGATCTCTTCCATCAAGCGCTTGTCGCTGCTGTCGAGGGAGTATTTGGGCAGGCCGAGATGGTCGCCGTAGAGGAGCAGGATGCTGTTCTCCCACACCCCATTGGCCTTCAGCTCCTCGATGAACTTGCCCAGCGCGTAGTCGGCATAGCTCTGCGCGCGGATGTAATCGCCGACGAACGTGTCTTGATATCGCGCCGGCAGCGTGATTTTGTCCTTCTCCGCCGGAATGGAGAACGGGTGGTGCGCCGTCATCGAGATGACGTGCGCATAGAACTTCGTGCCCGCGTCCTGCTTCTGCTTCAGCTCCTCCGCCGTCTTGCGGTAGAGCACTTCGTCCGACGCGCCGAAGAAGACTTTATCCTCTTCGGTGAAGAACGGCTTGTCATAGTAGCGCGTGAAGCCGAGCGCATCGTAAAGATTGTTCCGGTTCCAGAACGCGACATCGTTCGTGTGGAAGCTGTAAGATTCGTAGCCATGCTCCGCCAGCAGCTTCGGCATGCTCGGCAGCGCCTTGTCCGCGTATTGCATCGCGGCCGCGCCGTGCGGCGGAATGTAGAACGACGTATTGACGACGAACTCCGCGTCGGATGTGTTGCCCTGCCCGACCTGCTGGAAGAAATGCGGGAAGTAGAAGTTGTCCCGCGCCAGCTTGTTCATGTTCGGCGTCACTTCCTGGCCTTCGATCTTGAGATCGATCAAGAAATTCTGGAATGCCTCCAGCTGCACGATGATGACGTTGCGTCCTGCGGCGGCACCCGCCAGGTTCGGCGACTGCGGGTCCTGAATGCCTTTCATGGCGTTAATCGCGTCCTGCGTGATCTGGTCGACCGGGACGAGCGGCTCGTCCCGCTGATCGGCGACCGTGAACGCTTCGTAGTTGAGAATGCCCATCTCTTCGGCTTTCTTGATCTCGTTCATGCTGGCCCGGTTCGGCCAAATGTTGAGGAGGCAAAGGGCGGCCGAGACGACGAACAGCACGCTCGCCGTGCTCCGCTTCAATTTACGCGCGCTCAGACTGCGCCAGAGCCGCGAGTTGGCGCTCCGGTAGATCAAGAGCGGAATCAAGATAATATCGGTGAAAATAAACAGGAAATACGGGTCCAGCAGCTCGAACACGCTGTCCTTGACCGCCGTCACCTGATTCACCTGCTCCAGCGCATGGTACGTGACGATGACGCCGAAATATTTGTAGTACATAATGACCGCGAAAAAGATGCTCGTAAACAACAAATTGAGCGCCATGTAATAGAGGAGCTTCCGCTTGGACGCGAACCATTCCAGCAGGCAGAATGCCAGCCAGGCGAACGGCAGCTCCGTGACGAGCGGTTGCCAGGTCGGCGTCGTATCAAAGATGACGAACCAGGCCAAATAGCCTTTCAGGAGCAAAATAATCGTAAAAAAAACGAATGGCCGCGCGCTTATCAGACGATGCGTCGTCGATAAGGACATGCTCGCACCTCCCTATTCCCAAACAATCTGCCTTACGCCGGTAAACCGAATAACCATTGTATATTATGCGCCCGACGTTAGCCGATGTCAAAACGGAAATCTCTCCTCCGTCCTGCGGCCGACGAAGGGATATGCGGCAAAAAGCCATGCTCCCGATCGGAACATGGCTGTTGGCGCGGGCGATGGCCTGTGGAAGTGCGAATGCGTCGAGCCCGCGATTACTCGCCGCGCAAGTACGGCTTCGGCAGAATGCCCCGGCGCGTCTCGCCGTTGGCGCGCAGCGCGTGGTACGCCCAGTACGGGTCGCGCAGCATCGCGCGCCCGACGGCGACCAGATCCGCATCGCCGCTGGCGACGACGGATTCGGCCAGCTTCGGATCGTCGAGGTTGCCGACCGCGATGACCGGCAAGCCGAGCGCTTGCTTGATTTCGCGCGCGAATGCGACTTGATAGCCCGGGTAATTGCCCGGCTTGCGCTTGCCGGCCGGCCCTTCGCCGCCCGAACTGACGTCGAACGCGTCGACGCCCGCCGCTTTGTACTGCTCAAGCACCGGCAGCAAGTCGCTCAATTCGTAGCCGCCGTCGATGTATTCGATGGCCGACACGCGCATGATGAGCGGCATGCCTGCCGGCATCCGGGCCTTCACCGCGCGGATGACCTCGACGCCGAAGCGCGCCTTGTCTTGGCCGTATACGTCCGTCCGATCGTTAATGGACGGCGAGTGGAACTGGTGGATCAGATAGCCGTGGGCGCCGTGGAGCTCGATCGTGTCGACGCCGGCTTCGACCGCGCGGCGCGCGGCGTCCGCGAATTTGGTCACCATGCCCGCGACCTCGTCCTGCGTCAGCGCGCGCGGCACCTTGAAGTTCTCGTCGACGCGCAGCGCCGACGGACCGACCGGCTGGGCGGCGTCTTCGGCCTTGCGCCCGGCGTGGGCGATCTGAATGCCGACCTTCGCGCCGTACTTCTGCGCCTCCTTAATGATGCGGGCGAACGCCGGCACTTGCTCATCCGACCATAGGCCAAGGTCGTGATCGGTGATGCGGCCGTCCGGCTCGACATCGGTCATTTCGATAATAATCAGCCCCGTCCCGCCGATCGCGCGGGAGACGTAATGGACGTAATGCCACTCGTTCGGGATGCCGTCTTTCGCCTCGACGGCGTATTGGCACATCGGCGGCATGACGATCCGGTTTTTGAGCGTAAGATTGCCCAGTGTGAACGGTTGATCCAAGTACGGCATGAGAAAGCGACACTCCCATCACAATTTAGTTTTGTAAGTAACCTATTAATATTTAGAATTGTACACGATGCCGGGAGGAAAGCGCAACGCGCGCAGGCGCCAGGGGAAGGCGACCGGCGGAAATTGAAAAAGACCGCCTAAGAGCAGTCTTTCGCGAACGATCTATTTGAACCGCTTATTCAGCTCGTCGGCGCTCCGCTTGCTTTCTGATTTCGCGTAGAAGTAGAAGGCCGCCGTATGCAGCACAAGGGACAACACGAGCATGCCCGGCCACCACGCGATCACGCTGTCGTACATCTCCCGCGAGAACAACCAGACCATCGTAAGGCCGCCGGCGATATTCAAGGTCGAGGCGATCAGGATGTTCCACGCCGGCTTCAACGTGAAGTAATTCCACAGCGCGTTATACATCATGCCGAACAGGAAGGCGGCGATCAAGGCAATGCCCGCGGCGCTCCACAGATAGGACGTCGTGATCGGTTGATCCTTATAGAACAAGGATAGCAGCAGCGTGACCCATAGCGACGTCAAGGTGAAGGTTTGAAAGAACGACTGTCTCAACTCTTTGATCATGAACGTTTCCCCCTAAATGATTTCATATAGTGACGGCTGACGAAATAGCTCGACCCATCCTGCAGGATGACCTCCACCCTTGCGTGCTCCGTCGAGAAAAACTCTTGAATGTACCGGGTGTTAATGATGGTTTGGTTGTTGATTTTGAGAAACTCGGCGGGGTCCATCTCCTCCTCCACATATTTCAATCTTTTATTCAACAGGTACATCTCGCCGGTAATGAGACGCACGCTGGACATCCGATCCTCCGATTGAATGACCGCGATGGCGCTTCGCGCAACCTCGACGTTGCGGCCGTTCTTCGCGTTGATGACGACAATCTTGTGCTCCATGCCGCGAATCGCGTGCTCGATTTTGCTCCAGTCCGCTTGTTCCGCGGGGTTGGTGATGATTTTGGCGAGCTTCCTCTCGAGGCTCGCGTCCGATCCGAATATGACTTTCACGGGCCAGCTCCTCCTCTCAAACCCATCATATAAGCCATCGCTGGTCAAAACTACCTTTTTTCGCTTTGTTGCACAATGCTGTAGGTTTGTTGCATGGCGCACAAAGAAGCCCAGCTCCCAAAGAGGGGCTGGGCTTGGCAAGACTATGCCGGCAATTCGTCGTCGTAGGCCAACTCGCTCTCGCTGCTGATCAGCGTGCCCGCCTCGCGGCCCTCGCACACCGCCCGCAGCGATCCGGCCGTATCGAAGCCGACGACGTGGATCGGCAGCCGGTAATCGCGCGCCAGAATGAACGCGGACTGGTCCATCACCTTCAAATCATGGCGCAGCACGTCGTCGTAATGCAGCGTCCGGAACTTGCGCAGATGCAGCTCCTTCTTCGGATCCCCCGTCAGCACCCCGTCCACGCCCTGCTTGGCGACGATGAGCGCCTCGCTGTTCACCTCGATCGCCCGCTGCACGGACGGATAATCGGTCGTCACGAACGGCTGGCCGTTGCCGCCGGCGAAGATGACGATATACCCTTTCTCTAGATGATGGATCGCCCGCAGCCGGATGTACGGCTCGGCCACGGCCGAGATCGGGACCGCCGACATGACCCGGACCTCGCGATTCGTCTTGGCCTTTAGCACTCCGCGCATCATGAGGCTGTTCACGACAGTCGCCAGCGTCCCGATGTTGTCCGCCTCCGCGCGCTCGATGCCCCAGTTGTCGGCCAGATTGCCGCGGAAAATGTTCCCCCCGCCGATGACCACCGATACTTCGACGCCCAGCTCCAGCACCGACATGATTTCGTCCGCGATGCGGTTCATCCGCGCCGGATCGAAGCCCGAACCGCCCTCGCCGGCGACCGCGCCGCCGCTTAGTTTAATGAGCACCCGTTTGTATTTCACCATATTGCGTGCACCTCCTGGATTTTAAGGGAAATAAAAAACACCAAAGCCATGGCTGGCCTTGGTGTTGCATTGGAAAAGGAAAGAAAGAGAGCGGATTTGCGTTTGCGCGCCATCATCTTCCTCATCTTTCCATCCCTCCCAAATGTTCTTTGCAGAAGAGAATACCGCATTGGGCGCCGAAAGGCAACGGCCCGCCGCCGAATTGGGCGATAGGTCCTAGCGAAATAAGGACGGACCTACGTCGGCAGAAGGCATTTAGCTTACTTCCAGTTTCGCCTCAGATACTACTTAGGAACGAGCGTGATCATAGAGTCATCCAAACGCTTGGAGAGAGGTCACTATTGCTCCGGCACTGCCTTCTCCGTCGCCAATAGTCGGTGGTCGCTGCTGCTACTCGCCACGAGCCGGGCCGTCGCCGCTCCCGATCCGCACACCAAAAAACGCGTGGATCGTCATGTCGACGTTCCACGCGTTCTGCCGTTCCCTACCGCTTACCGCCCGCGGCGCTGCGGACGACCGCTCTTGCCGGCCGCGCCGCCGCCGCGTCTGCCGCCGGCCGGAGCCGAGCCGCGGCCGCTCTTCTGGCCGCCCGCGGAACCGCCGCCTTGACGGGCCGAACCGCCGCGAGCGCCGCCGCCTTCACGGCCGCCGCCCCAAATGCCCGTGCGCGCCTTGCCTGTCGCGCCGATCTCCCCGCCGCGCACAACGCCGGTATCCTGACGCGCCCAGCCGCCTGCACGGCCCGTCTGCTCCTCACGCTCGCCGCGGCTGCCCGCCGCCGCGCGGCCGCGTGCCGAACCCGCCTCTTGGCGGAAAGCCCAGCCGCCCGAGCGGCCGGCCGATTCCTCGCGCTCGCCGCGTCCGCGAGCCGAGCCCGCTTCCGGACGCCCAGCCCGACCGCCGCCGCGGACGGCCGCGCCTTCACGCTCGCCACGTCCACCGGCCGCCCGACCGCCGGCCGCGCGACCGCGAACCGGCGCCTCGCCGCGCTCGGCGCGCGCCGCCGCGTCTTGGCGTCCCGCCCAGCCGCTGATCGTCTCCTCCAGCTGCGCGACGCTGCGTCCGGCGCCTGCCGCGCCGCGTCCGCCCTTGGCGCCTGCGCGCCCGCCGGCCGAACGATCACGGTCGCCGCGTCCGCCGGAGCGACCCGGCGCATCCGCGCCGCGGCGCGGCTTCCGGTCGCCTTTGCCGTCGTCGGCGCGGCGCTTGCCGCCCGCCTTCGCCGAGCTGCTCTCGGTCCGGGCCGCAACCGCGACCTTCGTGCCGTCGACGCGGCGGCGCTCCAGCGTCTGCCCGATACCGCGCTCGATCGCTTCGACCGCATGCCCGTCGCGCGGCGTCGCGAACGTCACCGCGAGCCCTTCCGCGCCGGCGCGGCCCGTGCGGCCGATCCGGTGGATATAGCTCTCGACGTCATGCGGCACGTCGTAGTTATAGACGTGCGTGACGCCTTCCACGTCGAGGCCGCGCGCCGCGATATCGGTCGCGACCAAGAACTGCAGCTTCGCTTCGCGGAACCGCTTCATGACCTGCTCGCGCTTCGCCTGCGACAAGTCGCCATGCAGCTCGTCCGACATGTAGCCGGCTTCCTGCAGCGCCTCGTTCAGCGCGACCGCGCGGCGCTTGGTCCGGCAGAAGATCATCGCCAAATATGGTGTGTTCTCGTGCATCATCCGGATGAGCGCATCCTGCTTGCCGCGGTCGGTCGTCTCGATGACGAGCTGGCGAATGCCTTTGACCGTCACCTTCGGCGCCTTTACCGTGATGTCCTTCGGATCGCGCATGAAGCGCGCCGCGAGCGAGCGGACGCCCTGCGGCATCGTCGCCGAGAACAGCATCGTCTGCCGGCGCGTCGGAATGCCCGAAATAATCTGCTCCACCTCGTTCAAGAAGCCCATGTGCAGCATTTGATCGGCCTCGTCCAGGACCAGCATCGACACGCCCCCGAGCGTGATCGTCTCCCGGCGCAGGTGATCGAGCAGACGCCCCGGCGTCGCCACCGCGATGTGCACGCCGTTCTCGAGCTTGCGCATCTGCGCTTCGACGTCTTGACCGCCGTAGACCGCGAGCACGCGGAAGCCGGCTTCCTTATCCAGCCAACGCTTGAGCTCCGTCGTGATCTGCAGCGCAAGCTCGCGCGTCGGCGTCAGGATGAGTCCCTGCAGCTTCGGCTTCTTCGGATCGAGCTTCGCCAGCATCGGCAGCAGGAACGCGAGCGTCTTGCCCGTCCCGGTCTGCGCTTGGCATACGACGTCCTCCCCGCGCAGAATGACCGGAATCGCGCCCTCCTGAATCGGCGTCGGCTCCACGATGCCTCCGCTGCGCAGCGCCGCCGCCTGCTCCTGTGATATCCCTAGTTGTACAAAATCCGCCAAAATGGCCACCTCATTTATCTATTCTTGCTCATACGCTCCGATAACAAGCCCACAGCTCCCTTTATCGTACCACAAAAGCATCCATAAGACCCTTTATTCCCGAATTGCCCACGGCATAGCCTTCGTGCGGACTGTTTCGCCCGTCTCAAGCGCCTGCTGCATCATCAGCGACAAATAATGATCCTGCGCCGCCTCCGCGAAGCTGTAGAAGGAAGGGCCGCCTTCCGCATACTCGCCCATGCGCGCGAGCACCGTCGCGATCGCGATTTCATCGTCCGAGAGCCGGCCGGGCGCGAACGGATTGCGGTACGCCCACTCCGCTCCGAGCGTCACGCCCGCATGGTAATAGCCTTCCAAATTGCCGCCGTGCCCTGTATCTACCCGTGTCAGCGCCATCCGAAGCGGCGTCCGGTAATCCGCCAGATAGCGGACCTCGTCGTCCTTAATCTCGCCGCGCCCCCCGCGTACGAGCAGGCGGTTGCTCCGAATCCAGGAGAAATATTGCTCCTTGGCAAAATCGAACACCGCCGCGCGCCCATCGTCGAAGCGGAAAATCGCCAAGTCCTGCACCGAATCGGCCACCGTCTCCGACGCCGGAGGCCCGCCGCGGCCCGGTCCGCCGATCAAGGGCGCGCTGAACCGCTCGCCCCGGATGACCGCGTCCTCGAAGCCAAGGCCAAGGAACTGGCGGATCAAGCTTACGCCATGATACGCGTGCGCCGACGACACCTGCACGTGCGACACCTCGCCCAGCTTGCCCGAGCGGACTACCGCCAGCCGTGCCGCATGCATCGGCTGGAACAAATACTGCTCCGCCACCTGGACCCGCGCGGCGGCGCCGATGCGCGCGTGAAGCGCGAGCAGCTCGTCCAGTCCCTCGGCCGGCGGCGTCTCCGCTAACACCGGCACGCCGGCCTCCGCCAGCGCCGCGATGTAATCCGGGCAGACGCTCCTCGAGACCGATACGACCGCAAAGGCGAAATCCCGGCTCCGCAGGAATGCCTCCATATCCCGCACCGTCGGCACGCCCCACCGCGCCGTCAGCGCCGTGCCCTTCTCCTCGCTGCGGACGAGCATCCGCGTAATTTCGAACCGCTCCGGCATCGCCTCGGCGATGCGCAAATAAAACTCGGCGCGCCAGCCGCCGCCCACGATCCCGAATTTGATTTTCCCCGTCATGTTCCTCATCCCCGATTCTTCGTTAAAAGTGTCCCGCCCGGAACGCCCGCTCCCGGACGGCTGCGTAGCTGTCCAGCGCCGCTTGCCGCAGCGCGCCGTAGTCGCCCGCCTTGATCAGCTCCATCATCCGCTCGTTCACCGCATCGGACGAGAAGTGCTCCTGATGCGGGGTGCGCTTGAAATTCACGATCGCGGCCATCATCAGCTTGTCCCGGCACTCTTCCATGATTTTTAGCATGAATTGGTTGTTCGATGCCGCCAAGTAAAGGGTTGTGAAAGCTAGCGAATGCTCCATATGCGCCGCGTAATCGCCTCGCGCCGTCGCCGCACGCTGCTGCTCCAGCGTCTGCTCCATCGCCGGAATGTTGAAGCCTCCGCCCCGCTGCACGATGGTCTCGGCGGTGAACGCCTGCATGCCGGCGATCGTCTCGAACATATCGAGCACCGCCTTGCCGGAGAGCTCCTTGACCAGAATGCCGCGATTCTTCAGCGACACGACGAACCCTTCCGTCTCCAGCCGCGACAGCGCCGTGCGCACCGGCGTCCGGCTCATGCCGAATTCGGCGGCCAGCTCGTTCTCGGACAGCAGCATCCCCGGCATAAGCTCCGCCTGCACCAATTTGGCGCGCAGCCCGGCATAGATGTGATCCGCCAATGAAATCGTCATTCTCCAATCCTCATTTCCACGATCTGTTAACAAAATTGTACGTTTTGTCCCGCCCGCTTGCAAGCAAGCCCCCGTTTAACGAAACCTACACATGTCCTTGACGATCCGGAAACATACCGTCCGCATAATACAACTTGTATACCGGTTACATACCCACACATACCTATATAATGGAGGAATTGTTCACCATGCTGAAAAAATCCGTGCTGCTCAGCGCAGCGATCGCCTTCTCCCTCACTCCCGCGGCCGCCTTCGCGGCCGGGAAAACCGCCGTTCCCGCCGCCAATGCCGTTACCGCCGCGACGAAGCAAGGCGCCTTCACCGACGCCAGCGTCGTCCGCAAGGCCGACGGCTCGCTCCTCATCCGCTGGAACGCAAGCGCCGACCTCGGCGCCGCGAAAGTCTATTGGAGCACCAGCCCGAATGGCGGTTGGAAAGAGCTCGCCAAGACGTACGCGCGGTACAACGGCTTCGCAGCGGCCGATCCGAGCCCGGGCAGCCCGGTTTATTTCAAAATCAAAGGCGGAAGCGGCGCGACCATCGTCACCTCGGAACGCAAGCTGCCGCTGAAGGGCGTCACGAACTTCCGCGATCTCGGCGGCTACCGCACGACGGACGGACGCACCGTCAAGTGGGGCAAGCTGTTCCGCGCCGACGAGATGGCCGCGCTGACGGAAGCCGACATCGCCTTCTTGCAGAAGCTCGGGCTCAAGACCAACGTCGACTACCGGACGAGCAGCGAAGTGAAGGCCAAGCCGGACCCGGTCATCGCCGGCGTGACGTACGTGAGCAATCCCGCGTTCAACGAAGCCGAAGGCAGCGGCGACGACAGCAGCGGCACGGACATCGTCTCGCTCATCAGCTCCGGCCATCTCGACCAACTAGGCGAGCCGGGCGACTTGCTGATTCAGGCCAATCGCCAAATGGTGCAAAATCCGGAAGCGTTCAAGACGCTCTTCGAGCTGATCCTCGATCCGGCGAACCAAGCATTGGTCCAGCACTGCACCGCCGGCAAAGACCGCACGGGCTTCGGCTCGGCGCTCATCCTGCTCGCGCTCGGCGTGCCGAAGGAGACGGTCGTGGAGGATTTCCTGCTCAGCAACACCTACCGCGAGGCGTATAACAAAGCGGCGGTCGACGGCATCGTGAAGCAGCTGAAGCTGACGGACGAGAAGACGATCGAGGTATTCAAGGCGCTCATGGACGTGCGTCCGGAATATATCGAAGCGGCGTTCGATGAGATCGACAAGACGTACGGCTCGGTGGACGGCTTCCTGGAGAAGGCGATTGGCCTGACGGCGGAGAAGCGCGCGCAATTGAAGAAGCTGTATCTAGAGTAGGGGGGTCCCCCTCACCTTTGATTTTCCTCACCCCCAATTCTACCTCCCCCCACCCCCTCCGCCGAGGGGGATCCAAGGGCTTTGCCCTCTGGACTCCCTTTTCGCGAAAATGTGGTCGTTTGGTGGTCGGCGGTTGCTTTCGTGCGCGGCACGCTCTTGTCCTTACGGACAAAGCTTACTCTTGCGTACAAGAGAACAAAAGGCAGTGGCAGCTCTCCGCTGGCACTGCCTTGTTCATTTCCCTGGCGTTAAGCCATCTCATCCTGCGCAAAATAATTCGGCGTCCGCTCGGTGGCATCGTAGCGGCTGTGGAACACGTGCGTCGTCGCCGGGGAGAGCGGCGGGATCAACCACGACCACCGTCCGGTGACGTCGCGGCCTTTCTGCGCCTCCTGCTCCTCGAACCGGGCGAACTGCTTGGCCGCCGTATGGTGGTCGACGATCGAGACGCCTTGCTCCTTGTACGAATGGAGCACGGCCGCGTTCAGCTCCACGAGCGCCTTGTCCCGCCACAGCGTCGCCTCGCTCCGCGTATCCAGCCCCATCAGCTCCGCCATGCGCGGCAGCAGGTTGTAGCGGAAGCCGTCGGCGAGGTTGCGTGCGCCGATCTCCGTCCCCATGTACCAGCCGTTGAACGGCGCCGCCGTGTACGACAGGCCGCCGATCGCAAGCCGCATGTTCGCGACGAACGGGACGGCGTACCATTTGAGCCCCAGCTCCCCGAACGCCGGGAGGTCCGGGTGGCGCAGCGGCACCTCCAGCACGAGCTCCTCCGGCATCTCGTACAGCTTCGGCGCGCCGCCGCCCGCTTGCAGGATGAGCGGCAGTACGTCGAACGCGGTGCCCGCTCCGCGCCAGCCCATCGCCTCGCACCGCTTCGTCAGTCCGACCGATATGGGATCGCCGAGCACCGTCCCATCCGCCCGCTCGTAGCCCGCGTAGCGGACGAGCTGCGCGTTCCAGATCCGCGGTCCCGCGCCGTTCGCGTCTGCCGGGGCGAAGATCGTGATGGCCGGACGTACGCGGCCTTCGTTCGTCGCGTACGCCATATGGCGGTAGATCGCCTCCGCCATGCCGTCGCTATCCGCGACGCCGCGCGCGTCGAAGACGTGCAGCGTCTCCCAGAATAGCCGCCCGATGCACCGGTTGCTGTTGCGCCACGCCATTTTGGCGCCGTGGACTAGCTCCTCCGGCGTATGCGTATAGGTGCCTGCACGCGCAATAGAGGCGCGCACGTCGCTCACCCTTGCCGCCGTCTCCAGCTCCGTGCGGCCAAGCTCCCGGTAACAGCTCTCGATGAAGCGTACCGCTTCCTCGGCCAGCTCTTCATGCCGAGCCGTCTCACACTGCTCCACTTCGGTCACCTTCTCTTGTTGGTTGTCGGAGGGGCCTCTGGCGTCCCACCGGAATTATCCCCATTATATAACAAAGAGGCCCCGTCTTCCGGGGCCTGCAGGTGGCGACTTGATGGCGAAATTGTTCATATTCGGTGACAGCTCAATCGCGCTGCCACGTGACGTCGCGGAACTCGGCGATCCAGATGTCGTCGCCGTCTTCGCCGCGTACCAGCGGCCTTACGGTCACGACGACATCGACCTTTTGGCCATCCTTCGCGATACGCACGGTCTCGACGCCGGCGACCATCTCGCCGTTCAGCGCCCGGGCGTGCCGATCCGCGATGCCGGGCAGCTCGGATGCCGGCACGATCGGGCATTCGTACGCGAGCGTGTGCTCGACCTCTTCTCTCGTATAACCGAACATCGTTTCGAAGGTACGGTTGACGCGCAGTATCATTCCTTCGCGGTTCAGCAGAATGATCGCATCCGGGTGATAGTCCAAGTAGGCGGCCAGCCTGCTGTCCGGCAGACCGTTCGTCCGTGGTGCCCGGACACGCGTTCCGCTCGGATGCCACTTCCGCTTCCAAATGAGTTCCATTCCGACTTGCCCGATTGTTTCGCGGCTTACGGCCATGCCTTCATCTCCCGTCTTGAACGACGTTAACCCTGCTCCTTCGCAACAGGCGCAGGCTTGCCGAACAGATAACCTTGAAATAGCTCGAATCCCGCTTGGCGCAGCCAGTCATAATCCTCCGGCGCCTCTACGCCTTCCGCCAGGGGCACGGCGCCGGTCTCGCGCGCGGCAGCGAGCATCTTGAGCGCGACTTCCTGCTTCTGCGGATCGTCCGCCACGCCGCGCACATAGCCCATGTCGAGCTTCATGTAATGCGGCCGAAGCTCGCGCAGCATCTCCACCGTGCTGAAGCCTTCGCCCACGTCGTCCAGCGCATACTGGAAGCCCCGCTGGCGATAATAATCGAGAATGCGCTTCAGATGGTTCAGGTCCTCCACGTATTCGGTCTCCACCACTTCGAAGACGAAGCGAGACGGATCGATGCCAAGCTCCCCGGCCAGCGCGACCGTGGACCGCAAGCAATGCTCCGGCGCATAGATCGACGTAGGGATGAAGTTGATGAATACTTTGCCCGGCAGCTCGGCGCACTTCACGGCCGACATGCGGCACACCCGATCGAGCGCGAACAGCCGTCCCCGCGCCTTCGCGGCCCGGAACACTTCGCCCGGCGGCGCCAGCGTCCCGTCCTCCCGCGCGAACCGGGACAATATTTCGTGCGCGAACAGCTTGCCCTCCCGGTCCAGAATCGGCTGGCAATACGGCACGACGCGCCCCTCAAAGACGATGGAATCGATCCACCGCGCGTCCAGCAGCGGCGCCAGCGCCTCGAACGGCCGTTGCTCGCCCTCTCCGTCCAGCTGGAACGTCATCCGCGACGTATCCATATGATCCCGGCAAAAGTCTATGAAATCCGCCATGCCCGATTCGCGGACCGTAACCATGCCTTCCTCTTCCTTGGCTATAACGCCCGCAGCCCGCATGAACGGCAAGATTTCCTGCATCACATTTTCATTTGCGCCCGTTCCCGCCGTCACCCGATAATGCAGTTCTCCGGGCAGGCAGCTCCGACATTCCGACATGGATGTACACCGCCTCTAGTTATTCTAGTGCCAGTGTATCATAGTGAAATAGGGATTCCATCGTTAATTTTTTCCCATAATCGGGCATGGTTACTGGCTAGCTAACGCGCTGCGAGCCGTAAGGATATACTTCGCCTGGTCCCGCGGATCGACGCCCCTTCTTCGCCGCTCGGCCCGTACGTCCGGCGGACTCTCCTGGTAGCCGGCGAACGAAGCGGACAACGTCCCGCGTCCTTTGGTCAACGACCCGAGCCTGGCCGGAAAATCGAGCGAGGTCGCCACCGGCAGCATGCCTTCGATCTCCATCCGTTCGCCCTGTACCGCAGGCGGTTCGAATACCGCCCGCATGAGCATGAGCTCGTTCATCAGCTTCCCGCCGTACTTCTCCGGCACGGACAGCCGGAAGCGAAGAAGCGGCTCCAGCAGCTTCGTGCCCGTGTTCGCCAACCCGTCCATGATGCCCATCGGCGTCGCGATGACGAAATCGAGCGGATGCGTGTGCCACACATGATGCTCGCCCTCGACCAGCGTAATCTCGGCATCCGTGACCTCCCAGCCAAGCAGCCCCTGCTGGAGCGCTTCGGGCACGCGCCGCGCCACCTCGTGCTGATAGCTCTCGAGCAGCCGCTCCCCTCGCACGAGGGAGCGGTAGCGGATACCGCTGCCGCGCGGGCCCGGCTCGATGCGAAAGCGCAGGATCGCCCAGCACGGCTTCGGCGCCAGGTAGGCCACGAACCCTTCCCCGGGCGCGGCGGGCGTCTCCTTATAAATAACGGTCGGCTCGTCGAAGGCGACCTCGAGCTTGAACCGGCTGCGCATGACATGCGCCAGCACCTCCATCTGGATGGTGCCCATCACCTTCACGTGCAGCTCCCTCTCCTCCGGCAGCCACTGCAGATCCAGCTGCGGATCCTCGTCGGCCAGCTCCTGGAAGGCCGCGATGACGGCGGGATAGTCCGCGTCGTTCTTCCACCGCGCCTGTACGGTCAGCAGCGGCACCGCGAGCCGGCGTTCGCCGGGGACGGCGGCGTCCGTCCCGAGCACGTCGCCGATCCGCGCCCGGCTCCAGCCGTACACGGCAGCGATGTCCCCCGCCTCCAGTTGGCCGGTATCCTCCGTCTTCCGGCCGTTCAGACGGCGGATCTGCGTCACCTTCTCCTCCAGCTCCCGCGAATGATTACGCACCGTATCCCGGTTGCGGATCGCGCCGTCGTACAGCCGCACGTAAGCGATGCGGCCCATGGCGGGATCGCGCTCGATCTTGAACACGACGCCCGACACGGGACGCTCCGACGAGCCTTGGGGCGAGGGCAGCAGCGCGACGACCGCATCCAGCAGCTCCTTCACCCCGATGCCGCGGCTCGACGCCCCGAAGAGCACGGGGAACAGCGCGCGCCGGCGCACGAGTTCGGGCAGCGCCGCTTCGAGTTGCCCGTCCGTCAGGCCGCCTTCCGCAAGATAGGCTTCCATCGCCGCCTCGTCGCCTTCGGCGACGGCTTCTTCAAGCAGCTCCCGGTAGCCGGCTGCCCCGGTCGCGAAGCCGCCCACTCCGCTGAGCAGCGGCGTCGTGCCGGCGAACCCGCTCTCCTTCCCGTCCGGCGAGACGAGCGGCGCCGCCTGCGGCGACAGCAGCCGCCGGATTTGCGCGAGCACGGCATCCGGGTCCGCGCCGATCCGGTCCATTTTATTCATATAAATCAAGGTCGGAATGCCGAGCTGGCGCAGCGCGTCCCAGATTACCTCGGTCTGCGCCTGCACGCCTTCAACCGCCGAGACGATCAGCACGGCGCCGTCCATGACGCGCAGCGTCCGTTCCACCTCGGACAGGAAATCGACGTGCCCCGGCGTATCGACCAGATTGATCGGCACCCCGTCCCACTGCAGACGCGTGACGGCCGCCCTGACGGAGATGCCGCGCTCCCGCTCCACGTCCAGCCAGTCGGTCTGCGTGGTTCCGCTGTCCACGCTGCCAGGGGCGCGCAGCTGGCCGCTCAAGTGAAGCATATGCTCCGTCGTCGTGGTTTTGCCGGCGTCGACGTGGGCGAACAATCCGACGTTGCGCATTGCGATGGTCATGAGGCGTCCTCCTTGTTCGAGCGCTGAACTCTTTTTCTATTATCATGCGAAATACGAGGACGGTTCGCAAGCGGACGTGCCTTGGGGCGAATAACGCGCAGCGCCCCGACATGCCCCGCGCGGCCGCCCATGAACGAAGCAAGGCGCCATGGGACCGACCCCAGGCGCCTTGCTCTATGTTTAACCAATCGGTTCGCCGAAAGTCCTTTGTCTCCCCGACGCCATCCTATTACAAACGCAGCGGCGTGCGCAAATGCCAGCCGTTCGGATCGAACCCGCCCATCTGACGAAGCACGTGCTGCACCAGCTGTTCGTACTCCTGCACCTGCCGGTACGGATCGTTGTCCTGGATGAGACGCACCATCTTGCGCGCGAATTCTTCATCCGGGAAGGGCGGCGCCAAATATTTGCCCACATACCGGGGATCCTTCAAATAAGCCAGCACCTGATGATGCGGCGTCGAAGCGAGCTTGAGGTAACGGCTGTACGTCTGGAACAGGCGCATCATCGCCTGCTGGCAGACGAACGAATAGTCGGGCCTTCGCTGCTCGTAGCTGTCCAGCACATTGTCCATATCGTCCCATATCGCGTATTTCGCCAGCTCCAGCTCCGCGCCGGTCAAGCCCTCCCGCTCCTTCGCCAACCACGCCTTCGCCTCCGCCTTGAGCGCGTTCGTGACGCCGGACGGATCGTACACGATCCGTCCCGTGGCGAACTGCACCATCGACATCGTGCTGCCCGCCTCGAAATCCTGCCGGAAATACGCGCGAATCTGCTGCGCCGGATTCAGGAAATATTCGATCATGAGGCCGCCCCGGACGAGATTGCCGCGCTCCCGGCTCTCGGCATCCTCCGACAAGATGAGATGAATGTCCAAATCCGAGCGGCGGGAAGGGTTACCCGTAATATAGCTGCCGCACAGCATTGCGCCGATCACGTCTCTGCGGCTTGTCCACGCCAGCAAAAAATCGGCCGCCGCCGTCTCCCATCGTTCCACTGCCATCCGCCCCTTCCATCCCAATATGCGCATGCCCGATGCGAGTTGCGAAAATCTTACAATGCTCTTACCTGCTCCCTCATCATAAGGGAATTGGGGGCGATTGGGAACCATCTTCCGGAAGATCGCGGCCAAAGCATCGCCGCCCGCTTGATTCAACGCCAAAACACCCCTCTGCAACTGCCGCTGCCCCGATAGGGCCCGGTTTGCCGAGGGGTGCATGGCGCTGCGCCTTCGCTTGACTACGTCAGTACGTCCACCAGTTCGACGACATGACCAGCATGGAGAACAGCTTGATGCTGTCTTCGTAGTAGCCTTCCGACGCACTGCCCGCCGTCTTCGTCCAGATCGAATTGAGCCAGCTTTGGTTGGCCGAGCTCGTCATCGCGCTGACGCCGAACGGGGCGTAGAACGCGCCGCTGTTATAACCGCCTACGGTGGTGCCGCTTAGCGTATAACCATCCATGATGTTGTTCGCATTATTCGAGGTCTTCGTTTTGATCCAGCTGTTCAGCTTATTCAGCTGGTTCAGCGCCCGGTTGTCGCCGCTGATGAGATAGTCGGTCGCGATCCGCCACGGCGTGCGGCACGAATTGTAATAGTAACTGCCGTCGTTGCCGCTCTCCAGGAAGTTGGCCGGCGCTGGCACGAACGCGTTGTTCTGATAGATGACGAAATCCGGCATCAGTCCCGTCGTGGAGCTGTTGTTGGCGAAAATGCTGTTGATGATGGCGTACGTTTGATTCGTGACATTATCCCATTTGGCATCGCCGGTCGCGGCTTTGAACGCCTTCATATGGTTCAGCATAAAGTCCGACGGACGCGTCGCACTGCCCCAGTTGCCGCTCGTCGCCCAGTCGCCGAGCCGCAGCGTCCAGCGGGTCTGGTTCACGTCACTCTGCATAATGGCGTTAATGACCTTCTTCGCCTCGGCCAAATAGTTGATCGCCCCCGCGCTGCCCCACTGACGATGCGCCAGCAGCAGCGAGTAGGCGATGTCCATGTCGCCGTCGGTGGCGGAATCCTCGCCTTCGATGTTCTGGAAGCTGCTGTTCTGCTTCCACGCCATCAAATTCGCGTTGATCGCGCTCGGATGCTCGCGGAAATACCGGTACAGCCCGTCGAAATACGTCTGCGCGCTCACGTCCGCCCCGGCCATCATGACGGCGAGCAGCATGCCGTAGCCGTGCGCTTCCGACACCGTCTCGCCCGCGCTGTTGTATTTCACGTAATATTTCCCTGTACCCGCCGGTTTCAAGTAGTTGGTCTTCCACGTGGTCCACTTGCTCTTCACCGCGTTGTCCATCGTCGTCTGGGTCACGTTGCTCGGCTTGATCGTGCCGGCCGTGTACGTCGTATGCTGCGGGAACGGCTTGGCTTCGCCGGCCGCCATGGCCGCGCCGACCGGCAGGAGCGATAGACAAAGTCCGCTTAACAGGAGCACCTTAAATTTCATTTTCATTAACTTGCCTCCTTGGATTCGATGATAGGATGACGAATTCGATCGTTACGCGCTTTCTTTATCCCCCTTGATTAGGTGGGCATCACCTCCTTAAAAAGTTGCCTCCCCCAAAGTCCGCCTCCCAGAGTCTGCCTCCCCCCACCCCCTCCGCCGAGGGGGCTCCAAGGGCGCTGCCCTCTGGACTCCCGTTTCGTTCGGGCACTTTAGGTTGGTGGCAAGCGGTTGCTTTCGAACAAGGCTCACTGGCGGCGTTCCTCCCCCATCCCCCTCGGCTTTGCCGTCGAGGCGCGGACGACGAGCTCCGGTTTGAGCTCGACCTTCGCCGGAGCCGGGAGCTCGCCCTGGAGCGTGGCGAGCATGATGTCCACCGCCTGCCGGCCGATGGGCTCGGCCGGCTGCCGGATCGTGGTGAGCGCCGGGCGATATTGGGACGCGATCACTTGGTCGTCGAAGCCGATCACCGACACGTCCTGCGGGACCCGCACGCCTGCCGCCTGCAAGGCGCAGATGACGCCGATCGCCGTGTAGTCGTCGGCGGCGAACACGGCCGTCGGCAGTCGGCCCGTGGCGAGCCAGCGGTCGGCGGCCTCGAGGCCGGAGGCGATCTGGAACTCGCCCGGCAGGACCGCGAAGGGCGCAAGACCCGCTTCTTGCATGGCGTGCCGGAAGCCGCGTTCGCGTTCCCGGCTGCTCAAGAAAAGCGGCGGCCCCGTGATATGCGCGATCTCTTTATGGCCGAGCTCGAGCAGATGGTTCGCGGCGATGACGCTGCCGGCATAGTTGTCCACGACGATGCTCGATACCGACGGGGCGGGGTGCTGATGGTCGATCAGGATATACGGAATTTTGCGCTTGTCGAGCTCGCGCATGTACGCGATTTCGTTGAGTGGCGAGAGCAGGATGACCCCGTCGACGCGATCTTCCTGGAACAGCATCGGCGACAGGTCGGAATCGACCGCCAGCGTCAGGTAATACCCTTTGGCCGCGAGACGGTCGCTAATTTCCTTGATGACGGCGTCGAAGAAGGAATCGTCCAGCGTCGAGAGCATCATGCCGATCAGGTTCGTCTTCCCCTTCGCCAGGCTGCGCGCCGCCGCCTTCGGGTGATAATCCAGTTCCTTCATCACCTCGAGCACCTTCAGCCGGTTCTTCTCTCGCACGGTCGATTCGTTGTTAAGGACACGGGAAACGGTGACGACCGACAATCCCGCCCGTTTGGCGACATCGTAAATGCTGGCTTTCATTAGCGCGATTGCTCCTTGTGCATAAAATAATCAGTCGTGACTACTTTCAAGGGAACTAAAATAAAACCGGTTTAACTTTTGGGATCGAATAATTGGCGGAATATGGGCCGAAAAGCAAGAGTGGTTTGAATAGGAGCGGAGTTGGAACGGCTTGAAAGTATAACCGGTTTAATTTTTATCACTTGCCGATAGTATAGGCGATGATCGGTGTGGTGTACATCGATCCCTTTTCCCTGTTTTGCTGTAGTTCTAGCGTACCTGCGGTTGTCAAAATGCGTCCGAATACGCCACCATTGTTCGACGTTCCGCGCCGCTCGCCTGCCCCTGCCGCCTTGACCGTCAGCGCCCTTCGGCAGGCCGATCGCGCTGACGCCCCGTCCTCCGTAACGTTGTCGAAATATTCGCCGAGGCCCGCCGTTACAGGCTTTTTCACGTTGATGCGACACTCGGCTAAAATCGATGCATCCGTCAAAGCGGACACACATTGGTAACATTATCCGGTGTTGAGAGTTGCGTTCGATTTGGGTATAGTATTCAAGTGCGCATATTTATACAGACTTTATACAGAAGAGGACAATCCAATGAGCAGATGGTTAAAATGGGTCGTCACCCCGCTCGCCGCGCTAATTCTCGTCACGGGAATCGCGGGCGGCACGGGCTTTGGCGGCTTTTTTGCGAGCTTGACCGGCGATGCCGGGCTGGCCTTGGCCGCGGGAGAATCGACTTCCGATAACGGCAAAACGATCATTATGGGCACTTCGCCCGATTACCCGCCTTACGAAAGCGTCGACGCCAAGAACGGCGGAGAAATTATCGGTCTCGATATCGAGATCGCCAAAGCGATTACCGAACGATTGGGCTACAAGCTCGAAATATCCGGCATGGATTTCAGCGGTCTCATCGCCGCCCTCCAGACGCAGCGCGTCGACTTCGTCATGTCGGCGATGTCCGTCACGGAGGAGCGCAAGCAGAGCATCGACTTCTCCGATTCCTACTACGCGGCGCGCAACACGATCGTCGCTCTGAAGGACAGCGGACTGACGACCGAAGACGCCCTCAAGGGCAAGCGCGTCGGCGTGCAGCTCGGCTCCACGCAGGAAGAAGCGGTCATGAAGATGGAAGGGCTCGGCGAGATTAAGAAGCTGGACAAGCTGCCGAACCTGATTCAAGAGATCAAGTCCGGCCGCCTTGATGCGGTCATCGTCGAGGATGCGGTCGCGGCGGGCTATACGGACGCCAATCCCGATCTGATCTTCACGATGCTTGAGCCGAATCCGGACGACCTCGGGTATGCGATCGCCTTCCCGAAAGGTTCGGAATTGACGCCGGCGTTCAACGCCGAGCTGCAGAAGATGAAAGACAGCGGCGAGCTGCAGACGCTCGTCGATAAGTGGTTCAATACGAAGTCCGATGTGAAGAGCACGAAGAAGGGCATCGATTTCAGCGTGCTGAGCGGCTATGTCGGCTATATTTTCAAAGGCATCTTCGTCACCCTGCTGTTCACGCTCGTCTCCGCCCTGTTCGGCTTCATCTGGGGCGGCATTCTATCCCTGTTCAAAATCTCGTCGATCGCGCCGCTGCGCTGGTTCGCGACCGTATACACGTCGATCTTCCGCGGCACGCCGCTCCTGCTGCAGCTGCTCCTGATCTACTACGCGACGCCGCAGCTGTTCAACTACGACATTCCGGCGCTCTTGGCGGCCGGTCTCGCGTTCGGCCTCAACTCGGCCGCTTACTTGTCCGAGACGATCCGCGGGGGCATCATGGCCGTGGACAAAGGGCAGCGCGAAGCGGCGATCGCCCTCGGCATCCCGTACAAGACGATGATGATCAGCATCATTTTCCCGCAGGCGGTGAAGAACATCCTCCCGGCGCTCGTCAACGAATGCGTGGCGCTCGTGAAGGAATCGTCGCTCGTCTCGATCATCGGCGTCGCCGATCTGATGCGCCGCGCGAACGTCGTGCAGGCCAATACATTCAAGGCGTTCGAAGCATTGCTGCTCGTCGGCGCCATCTACTATGTGCTCGTCCTGACGCTAACGTCGCTGGCCGGGCTGCTGGAAAGGAGGATGCGCCGCAGTGATTAAAGTCGAGCATCTGAACAAATCCTATGGCAAAAATGCCATCCTTCACGATATATCGACCACGGTGGAACGGGGCGAGGTCGTCGCCATCATCGGGCCGTCCGGCTCGGGCAAATCGACCTTCCTGCGCTGCCTCAACCTGCTGGAGACGCCGACGAGCGGCTCCATCACGATCGACGGCACCGTGCTGACCGATCCGAAGACCGACATGGGCCAGGTTCGCCAGCGGATCGGCATGGTGTTCCAGCATTTTCACCTGTTCCCGCACATGACGGTCATCGACAACATTACCTTCGCGCCGATGCGCGTGAAGGGGCTGAGCAAGGAAGAAGCGCGCGCCAAAGGCCTGCAGCTGCTGGAGCGCGTCGGTCTCGCCGAGAAAGCCGACGTCTATCCGTCGAAGCTCTCCGGCGGCCAGAAGCAGCGCGTGGCGATCGCCCGGTCGCTGGCGATGGATCCGGATATCATGCTGTTCGACGAGCCGACCTCGGCGCTCGATCCGGAGATGGTCAAGGAAGTGCTCGCGGTTATCCGCGACCTTGCGTCCTCCGGCATGACGATGCTGATCGTGACGCACGAGATGAAGTTCGCGCGCGAGGCGTCGGACACGATCTACTTCCTCGACGCCGGCCGGCTCATCGAGCGCGCCGACCCGGAGACGTTCTTCGCCAGCCCGCAGAGCGAACGCGCCGCGCGGTTCCTGGAGCAGGTGCTGTAATCGACTATATAACGAGAGGGTCCCGAATCGGCTTCAAGCCGTGGGACCCTCTTTGTCATGTCATGCTGGCGAATTGCCATTCCCGAGCCGCTTGCGCAGCTTCTCCAAACTATATTCGACGAGCGCACGCACATCCTTGTTCCGGGAATCCGCAAGACCGATCAGCATGTCCTCCAAAGCTTCGTCCTCGATCATCCCCGGGTTGTCGCCTTCCGCGCAGCACATCAGGAACAGCATCAGGTATAAATGAACCTTCGGATTGGCATGCCCCCTCATCCGCTCAACCATGTAACGGATCAGCTGCCTGTTCGTCGAGAGAATCGTCGTGAACAGCTTGTCGATTTCCCCCGGCTTCCCGTCCTCCATCGCCTGATCGATCTTGGCGCGGAGCGTCCTTTCCTGTTCATCGGTAACCACACCATCCGCTTGCTGCTCATCTTCTTCAATATTGGATTCGAGGCCTTCTACAAATGCTGCAAACGTCGCGGCAAGCCGGATGTCCTGCTTGCGCTCGACGTCGATAAAGACAACCGACGGCTCCCGTTTGCCCGCGCTCCGGTAATCGAGCCCGACAAACATCGGCGGATCAGCGGAGAGCAGCACGATTCGGCCGCTGCGAATGCCCCATTCCTTCCGCAAGTACAAGGAGTCCAGTATACCCGGATCTTCCCCGATCCCGTAGAGAAAGTCGACCTGCACCGAATTGTTCGCCCAGCTCGTCGGCTCCGGGCAAGGAAAATACTTCCGAGCGCAGCGGAATCCATTCCGCCGTTTCATCAGCTCGACATACGAGGCCGGAAGCACAACCTTCAGCGCTTCCTGCACACGCGCAAGCGTGTCCTCGTCGAACTCGCCTTTGTAATAGTCGTCATGCGCTTCTTCCCACAATGAGCTCTTCATGGCTCGTCTCCTCTCCGTCCTTGCCGGTATTCTTGTCCATGTTCGTCCACTGCCGCATAACGAAACTCCCGATCCTGCCGCCACTCCTCCGGCAGCAGCCGCCGGTATTGCCCCTGACGGTAGCGGTCGTCGATGAGCAGCAGGGTGCCGCGGTCGTCCTCCGATCGGATGAGCCGCCCGCCCGCCTGCAGCACCTTGTTCATGCCGGGGATGACGTACGCGTACTCAAAGCCGCTGCCGCGCGTCCGGTCGAAGTGCGCCTTGAGCAAATCCCGCTCGAATCCGATCTGAGGCAGGCCGACGCCGACGATGCCGACGAGCGTCAGCCGGTCGCCGACGAGGTCGACCCCTTCGGAGAAAATGCCGCCCATGACGGCGAAGCCGAACAAAGGCACGCCGCGCTCCGCCTGGAAGCTGGCCAGGAATTGCTCCCGCTCCGCCTCCGACATCGCCGTGCGCTGCACGATGACTTCGATCTTGCCCTCCTCGATCAGCGGGCCGAGCAGCGCTTCGAACCGCTCGTAGATGTCCGCCATGTACGCGTACGACGGGAAGAAGAACAACCCGTTCCCTTCGTGACGCCGCGCCTGCTCCGCCAGCAGTTCCGCCAGCGGCTCGCGCGTCCGCTCCCGGTCCTGATAGCGCGTCGAGAGCGGCACGAGGCGCGCCTCCAACTGCTCGGCCGTGAATGGCGACGGGATCGCGACAGAGTAGTCTTCTTCGCCGCCCCCCAGCATGTCCATGTAATACGAGAGCGGCGAGAGGGTCGCGGAGAATAGAATCTGCGAGCGGTACCCCTTTGTCATCTGGCGCAGCTGCTGCGACGGGTCCAGGCAGAACATCCGGACCTTCACTTCGCTCTTGAAGCATTCCGTATACGTGACATGGCGCTCCTCGTCGTACAGCTTGGCCGTACGCAGGAAGGCTTGCGCCGCGAAGAATGCGTCCAACAGCTGCGCGCCCGCTTCGGATCCATCTTCGCCCCCGCCCCGGGCCAAGTACCGCTCCGCAGCCGCCGAGAACGATTCGACGAGCGCTAGCAGCGGCTCCGGCTTCGCCGTCTCCACCTCCGTCAGCCGCTCCCCGATCGCCTTGCGCCGCGCGAGCAAGTAGTCGTTGACCGCCTTCGCCGCCGCGGCGACCTCTCGCTCCGTCGTCTTGAACGTTCGGCCAAGCTCCAGGAACATGGCTTTCGCAAGCTCCCCGGAATACATCTCGCGCGCCCGTTCGACCAGGTTATGCGCCTCGTCGACGAGCAGCGCCGTCTTCCGCTTCTGCTCCTCGAACTGCCGCTTCAGGCTGACGCGCGGATCGAAGATGTAATTATAATCGCAGATTACCGCATCCGCCGCGTAAGCCGCGTCCAGCGAGAACTCGAACGGGCATACCCGGTGCTTGCGCGCATATCCCTCGATGACCGTCCGCGTCATGATCGTCTCGTGCTCCAGCATGTCCAGCACGGCCCCGTTCACCCGGTCGTAATAGCCGTCCGCGTACGGGCAGTGCTCCGGCGAGCAGCGCACTTCCTCTTGGAAGCAAACCTTCTCCTTCGCCGTGATCGTCACCGCGTGCATCCGCAATCCCTTCGTCTCCATGAGCGCCAGCGCTTCCTCCGCCGCCGTGCGGGTGATCGTCCGCGCCGTCAGGTAGAAGAGCCGCTGGAGCACGCCCGCGCCGACGGCTTTGATGGCCGGGAAGAGCGTCGAGATCGTTTTGCCCGTGCCTGTCGGCGCCTTGGCGAACAGCTTCGTCCCCGCTTCGATCGACTTGTAGACGGCGCCGGCGAATTTGCGCTGGCCGCTCCGATAAGCCGGGAACGGGAACGGCAGCTCGCGGATGCTCGCGTCTCTGGCGGCCTCGTGCGCCGTGCGCATACGTGCGTACGGCGCGTACTTCTCCACGGTCTCGTGCACGAACGCCGTAAGCTCCGCCAGCGTAAGCTCCCGCTTGAACCGCTTCTCCGCCTCGCTGTCCACCTGCACGTAGGTCAACTGCACGCCGATCGCCGCCAAGCCCCGTTCGTGCGCCACGATGAAGGCGTAGCAATAAGCCTGCGCCCAGTGCACCGGATAGCTGTCCTCGGCAATATTGGCGAGTTCCCCGGAGGTGGACTTGATCTCGTCGATCGTGATCGCGCCGTCCTCGGCCTCCAGCAAGCCGTCGCAGCGGCCGTCGATGACGAAGAGCAGCTCCCCGCACGCCACCTCGGTCTTCACGTACACTTCCTTCTGGTCCCGTTCGCTATAGCGGCTTTGTACCCGCTGGTGCGCCTTCGTCCCCTCGGTCAGCGCCGTCGCCGTCCGGAATCCCGTGTCGATATCGCCGCTCGAATAGGCATATTCCACCAGCGGCCGAACCGCGATCGTGATCGTCGTCGTCATGTCGCCTCCATTTCTCCTTCCGCCAGGAACGTTTGTTCCCTCCATTGTACCATGTCTTCGGAGCGCCTTCAGCCTTAGGATGAATCGGAACATTTTAGCGTCACGTTGATCTCTTCGTTCGCGGACGAAATGCCGATAACAAGCAGTAATACCTACTTTGCGCAAGGAGGAACCGCAATGGATTTGAATACCCTGCAGCTGCTCGACATGCGCCGCAAAAACAGGCTGGCCGGAGCCGCCCTGATGTTCGCGAGCGTGATGGGCATATTAGCGCAGTTCGCTTTAAGCAATCCCTGGTCGCTCAAAATCATGATGCTCGTCAGCACCGCGATCGTGATCGGACTCATCGCGCTTAATCGGCGCCAAGTCGCCGTCGCCCTATTCCCGTACGCGGGTCTCGTGCTGATGGCCGCCGTCGTGGTCGTCTTCTTGTTCCGCAGCGCCGCCATGTCCAACCTGATGATGCTGTACATGCTGGTCGCGACCGGATCGATTTATTTGCGCCGAGGCATCATGCTTGCCTACTTCGGGACCGGCTTCCTGATCTACGGCGCTTTCTTCTGGTACCACCAAGGCGACCCGATGCTCGACGGCTCCGCAAGGACGGTCATCATCCACCTGATGACGTACACGGTCGTCACCGTCATCTTGTTCCTGAAGGAGAAGATCGCTTCCCAGATGTTCGCCGACATCGACGAGAGCCGTTCCGCGACGGAAGAGCTGCTTCGTCTCGAGCAAGAACGCGAGCAACAGCTGCGCGCCTCTTCGGCGACGTTGTCCGGGAACATCGAGCGTATTTTCAATAAGAACGCCACAAACGCCGAATCGATGAAAGAAATCAATCAAGGCTTCCAAGAAATCGCCTCCGGGGTGACCGTGCAGGCGCAGACGATCAGCGACATCACCGAAGAGCTCGAGCAGACGAACCGGATGGTCGCCCGGATGGTGGAACAGTCGGACACGCTGGAGCAGAAGGCCGCCGAGTCCGAGCAGGCGAGCCAGGACGGCTCCGAGCGCGTCGAGGCGCTATCCCGCGCGATGCAGCAGTTCAGCGGTTCGTTCGAGGTCATGCACCAAGAGATGGCGAATCTGCAGGCCAGCATCGCGGAAGTGACGCATTCGGTCCGCTCCATCAACGACATCTCCGCCCAGACGAACATCCTCTCGCTCAACGCCAGCATCGAGGCGGCGCGCGCGGGCGAAGCCGGGCGCGGCTTCGCGATCGTGGCCCAGGAGGTTCGTTCGCTCGCCGCGCAGAGCACGGCGCTTGCGGACGAGATGATGAGCAAGATCGGCAAAATCCAGCTCGACACGCGCTCCGTTCAGGAGCTGATGTCGCGCAACGTGGAGCAGATGACCCAATCGGTCGACATGACCGATCAGACGCGCGGCACGTTCCGCACGATCGAAGCGGCCATCGGCATCTTAACGGAGACCATCAAGCACAATCACGAGCAGACCAAGTCCATCGGCTCGAAATCGGCCCATGTGAAGACGGCCACCGCCGATTTCGCGGCTTTCATCGAAGAGCTGTCGGCGACGCTCGATCAATTGTCGGCGACGGTCGGCGAGCAAAGCGCGAACCAGCAGGACATCACGGCCGATATCCGCGAGAGCCGCGGCGAGGTGCAGCATTTGATGAGCCTGTACCAGGCGGACAAGGGCGACAAATCCTAACCGCCCCCGCTCCGAATATAGCTCCAACAACAAGAGGCTGCCATCCGGCAGCCTCTTGTTTGCGTTCTCCAGCTATTGGCGGGCCGGCCGTTCGGGCTTAAGCCGTCCCGAGCTGTCCGCAGCATCCTTTGCGTTGCAAGTAGGCGTCCATGTCATCTCGGCTCATCGGCCTTCCGTACAGATAGCCTTGTCCCTCATGGCAGCCCAGCCCGCGGAGCATCTCGTGCTGCTCCGCCGTCTCGACGCCTTCGGCGACGACCTGCAGCCCCAGATCGCGCGCAAGCGCGACGACGGAACGTATAACGGCCAGATCCTTCTTGTTCGTGGCGATATCCCGGACGAGCGAGCGGTCGATCTTGATGAAGTCGAACGGGAATCGGCCGAGCACCGCCAGCGACGAATAGCCTGTGCCGAAATCATCGATGGCCAGCTTCACGCCCATCTCGCCCAGCGCCTTGCAAATTTGATACGACGTCTCCACGTCGGCGATCGCCGTGCTCTCCGTGATCTCCAGGCAAAGATTATGAGACGGCAAGCCGTATCGATCCAGCAGCCCCGCCACTTGTTCGGCCAGCTCTGCATCCCGCAGCTGGATCGCGGAGAGATTGACGGAGACGACGAATTCTTGGCAGCCCCGATCAACCCAATGCTTCGCCTGCTTGATGGCTTCCTCGAGCACCCATCGGCCGATCGGCACGATGAGCCCGTTCGCTTCGGCGACCGGAATGAACACGTCCGGCGGCACCGCGCCGAGCTCCGGCGAATGCCAGCGCAGCAGCGCTTCGGCGCCGTATACGCCGCCGGCAGGCAGATCGATCTGCGGCTGGAAGTGCAACTGCAGCTCTCCCCGCCCAAGCGCGGAGGACAAGCCGCTGACGAGCGTCATATAGTTGTCGGCGTTCGTCTTCAATTGCGGCTGGAACAGCTGATATTGGTTGCGTCCGCCGTTCTTGGCCACGTACATCGCCGTGTCGGCGCTCCGCAGCAGCGTCTCGTTGTCGCGGCCGTCATCCGGCGCCAAGCTAATGCCGATGCTCGCGGTAATCGCATACGGCTTGCCGCCCAGCATGACGGGCTCCTTCATGGCGGCGATCAGCGCCTCCGCATGGCGTAACACCTCGTCCCGCCCGCCGCGGACCAGCACGCCGAACTCGTCGCCGCCGAGCCGGGCCACGAAGCCTCCGGAGGCGGCCCGAAGCTTGCCCGCCACCTGCTGCAGCATCGCGTCGCCCGCCGAGTGGCCGAGCGTGTCGTTGACCCATTTGAATTGATCCAGATCGAGCAGCATGACGCCAAGCTCCAGCCCGCTGGCCAGATCCTGCCGAATGCGGTCCGAGAAATGCCGGCGATTGCCCAGTCCCGTAAGCTCGTCTTCATAGGCGAGCTGGGCGAGCCGTGCCTCGTCCTCCTTCTGACGGGTCATATCGCGCGCAAGCAGGAACGAATACAGACTGCCTTCGATCTCGATATAATCGCTATGCGCCTCCACGAGGTGCGTCTGGCCGTAGGCTCCGATCAACACCAGCTCCCGGTGCAGCGGCGTCAGCGTCTCGCTGGCCTGCCGGTAGTCGGCCTCGAAGGCCTCCCGTTCGCTGGCACGCAGCAAGCCCGAGAACCGGCGTCCGTGCAGGCTGCCTTCCGGACTAAGGCCGACCAGCTTATGGAACGAGGCGTTCGCCTCCACGATGCGGCACTGGCTGTCCAGCAGCACGATGCCGTGATGCGACAGCTTGAAGAGCAGCTCGTACCTTCTACCGGTCGCGGCCAGAAAGTCGTGATTGACCATGGCGTAACGAAGCGCGAACGCCCAGATCACGACGCATGAGGTCGGGAGGAAATTGAACGTGTATACGCCTCTAGAGACGAGCACGAAGTTGATGCCCACGGCCACAATCACCGCGAGCACAGTGCAAACCGTTCCCCACAGAATCGCGCTGAACCGCTTCATCTCCGTCGTATTGCGATAAACGGCATACAAGATTTTGTGAATAAGCATGAATACGACGCCCAAGAACGTATACGCGAGCCCCGCACCAAGAAGCAGCCCGTAGACGGGACCGAACGAATCGTACCGGTGCCCGTCGTGCACCTCGAGACGGACGTCGTTGGCGAATAGGGGAAGGAACGAGAGCGCCGCGCAAAGAAACGGCATCAGGGCGAGCGCCAGGCCGATTCTCGTCGTCTGGTTGCCCCCGGTCAGATGGCGAAAGAACAGCAGCGCGAGGCCCATCGTCAGGAAGGCCATCGTGAACCGCAGCCGGGCCGCCATTTCGCTGGCCGACAACGGAATAAAGTGATAAATGGCGAACTGCAGGACGAGCATCAGCCCCAGCGAGAACATGAGCGCCATGGTCAGCTGGTGCAGCCGATGCCGAGGGTTGCGCCAATAAATTTCGGCCCCCATATAGAACAGCAGATAGCTTGGAAGGAGAAGGAGTAGAATGGAAACAATCCATAATTGCATCGGAGTCAGCTCCACGTCGTTGATAGTCTAAGAAGTTATGATGCCAATACCGGCTTGCTTCTATGGAATCGGGGGACAAACGCTTTCATGGTAAGGGACGAAATGCCGAGGGATAAAAAAAAGAACCTCCGCGGGTTCTCCTTGCGCGGCAGCTGGCTGGCAACGGGAGACAAGCTCCGGTAAGCCCCTATAGTTTTGCGTCCCGTCCTTTCGGAGCGGTTTGCCCTGAACATCATGTTGTTTAGTCCTATTATAGGCCGATCCTCCTAACCTCGTCTACCCTTGTCCCCCGCTCAAACGGGCCTTCCCACCATTTGGCTGCATTTGTGCGAAAGATCCAAATCACCCCTTCCAAGTCGCCTGATCGTCGTGCTGCGTAGGCTTTGCAAGGGATATCCGCTTTATTGCATATGGTTCCGCTTCCATTAAAAAATTGAAAGCTGCTCACTTATTTTTAACATGTAGTTGATGCAAAGCTAATAGGTCTATGTTACGATAGCCCCATTGCATAAAAGGAACGAAAGCGCAGGTGGTATACGTTGTCAAGCGCATCTACGGGTGACGCCAAAGGCCTTAGCCTTTATAAATTAACATGGCCGATTTTCTTAGAAGTTTTCCTGTTCATGCTGATGGGTACGGCCGATATCTACATGCTCAGCCGCGTATCCGACGATGCGGTCTCCGCGGTCGGCGTCGTCAACCAATACTTATTTATTTGTATTCTTATTATGGAAGTGATCAGTAACGGGGCGGCCATCGTCGTGGCCCAGTACATCGGGGCGAAGCGGATGCTCGAAGCGTCGAAGATCGCCGGGCTCGCCGTCACGCTTAACCTGCTTCTCGGCCTGGTCGTCAGCGGCGCGCTGTTCATCTTCGGCAATATGATTCTCGGGGAAATGAACCTGCACGGCGAAGTGCTCGCCTATGCCAAGACGTATATGAGCATCGTGGGCGGCTTCCTCTTCATTCAAGCGCTAATCAACGTGTTCGCGAGCCTCATCCGCACCTACGGCTTTACGAAAGAATCGATGTATGTCGCGCTCGGCATGAACGTGCTTCATATCGGGCTGAACTATGCGCTGATTTTCGGCAATCTCGGCTTCCCGGAGATGGGCGTGGCCGGCGCGGCCGTGTCGACCGTCATTAGCCGCGGCGTCGCGTTTCTTGTGTTCCTCTGGCTGCTTTACCGTGTCATGGAAGTGCGCATCGCCTTCCGTTATTATCTGACATTCACGAAGGAATATATTCAGAAAATCCTGCGGATCGGCATACCGTCCGCGCTTGAGCAGGTCACCTACCATGCCTGCCAAACGGTCTTTCTTTATTATGTCACTTTCCTCGGCTCGGAGGCGCTCGCGGCTCGCAACTACGCGAACTCCATCTCGCAGTACGTGTATTTGTTCAGCGCGGCGATCGGCATGGGCACCGCGATTATCGTCGGCAGACTCGTCGGGGCCAAGCAGAAGGAGATCGCTTTCCGACGGGTTATCTCCAGCGTGGCGTGGAGCGTCGGCATTACGGTCATCGTCGACGTGCTGGCCATGCTGTTCCGTTATCCGCTCGCCGGGCTGTTCACCGACAATCCGAACATCGTCGCGATCGTCGCGCAGGTCATTCTCATCAGCATCGTGCTGGAGACCGGCCGCGCCGGCAATCTCGTGCTCGTCAACGCGCTGCGCGCGGCCGGCGACGCGAAGTTCACGGTCTACATGGGCTTTATCTCGATGGTGCTCATGAGCTTGCCGCTCGGCTATCTGCTCGTGTTCCAGCTCGATCTTGGCTTGGTCGGCATCTGGCTCGCCATCGCCGCGGACGAATGGCTCCGCGCCGTCATCATGTGGGTACGCTGGCGCAGCCGCCGCTGGGAGAGCCGATCGCTCGTCGAGCCCGGCCCCGCCGAGGCAGCCGCTGCGGCGCATTAATCATCCTTATTACGGCAGCACAAAGGCTGGCCTGCGTCATCGCCATGACGCGCGCCAGCCTTTTTGTCGTGCGCTTCTTTTCTATAGAAAAAACACGGCATCCCCGAAGGAATGCCGTGCCATAGTCGCGCGATTAACGTTTGACGATATCCGCAACGGCTTTGTCCAGCTTGCCGAGCAGCTCATCGCCGCTGATTTGCTTGCCGAGGTACTCCTGCATTGCGGAGCCCCATTGCTGCGTGATGCCGTCCGGGAAGCGGTCCCAGTTCCAGCCTTTGACTTGATCCGCATGCTCTTGCGCGAAGGTCGCGAAGTCGCCGCCGATTTTGCCGATGGCCGCCGTGTCCGGCGCGATCGTCGATACGGCCGGGATGAATTTGAAGTCCGTCGCGATGTATTTCTTGCCCGTCTCGGAGCTTACCATCCAGTTCAGGAACGCTTTCGCTTCTTCCGCGTGAGCGGACTTGTTGTTGACGATCCAGTTGTTCGGCACGCCCGTGAACATGTACGGCTTCGCGCCAAGCGGTACCGGCATCATGCCCAGGTTCAGCTCCGGATTCACTTCGTCCACCATGCCTTGAATCCAGTTACCGTGTTGGATCATGGCGTATTTGCCCGCCGAGAACTCCGCCACTTGCGTGTTGTAGTCCGTTGTCAGCGCGTTCTTCTGGCCGTTCGCGAACATGATGTCGACCAGGCGCAGCCAGTCTTTCATGACCGGATCGTCTTTGAACGTCGCCTTGCCTGCCTTCACGTCCTCGATGAACGTCGCCGGATCTTCATGGTTCGCCAGCGCGATGTTCAGCGTGTGAATACCCATCGACCACCACTCGCTCGTCAGCGCGAACGGCGTGATGCCCGCGTCTTGCAGCTTCTTCGTCGCCGCTTCCAGCTCGTCGAGCGTTTGCGGCAGCGCCGTGATGCCCGCTTTGGCAAACAGGTCTTTATTGTACGTGAAGCCGTAAGCTTCGAGGTTCATCGGCATGCCGAGCAGCTTGCCGTCGCGCGAGATTTGCGCTTTGGACGCTTCGACCAGATCCTTCGCCCATGCTTCGCCGCTCAGGTCCGTCGCGCGGTCCACGTAAGGATCGAAGCCCGCCCAGCCCGCGGAGTTGAAGATCTCAGGCTCTTCGCCCGCCGCAAGCTCTGCCTTGAGCAGCGCGCTGTAGTCTTCGCCGCCGCCGTGCGTTTCGACTTCGACTTTCACGCCTGTCTCTTGCTCGTACGCCTCGGCCATCTTTTGCAGCGCTTCGGCGATTTCGACCTTGAATTGGAATACTTTGATCGTGACGTTCTCTTTCTTTGGTTCTTCTGCTGGCTTCTCCGCGTTCGTCTGGCCGGCGTTCGTCTCTGTATTGCTCGCTGTGCCCGCCTGGTTGTTGCCTGCGTTGCCGCCGTTGTTGCCATTGCCGCAGCCCGCCAGTACAACGAACAGCGCAGCGGTCAGCAGCATCGTGATCCCCTTTTTCATCCTGTAAACCCTCCTAATCATCAGTGCGAATCCGTGATTACATCGTCATTATAAGTTGGAAGCGCTTCACGCCGACACCGAGAAAATTGAACGGTTGAGGTGGAAAATGTTGAACATTTTCCGCCTAGCCTTTAACCGACCCCGCCGTGATGCCCGCGATAATATGCTTCTGCAGCAGCAGGAAGAACGCCACGACCGGAATCGTGGACAGCGTCAGCGCCGCCATCGCCAAATCCCATTTTCGTAAATACTGCCCGAAAAACTTCTGCACGGCAAGCGGAATCGTCGTGAACGAATCGTTGATGACGAGCACCGGCAGCAGGTAGTCGTTCCAGATCCACAGCACGTTCAAAATGATAACGGTCATCGTAATCGGCTTCAGCAGCGGAAACACGATGCGCCCGAACACGCCGTATGGGGAGCAGCCGTCGACGACCGCCGCCTCCTCGATCTCCAGCGGCACCGACTTGATGAAGCCGTGGTAGAGGAACATCGAGAGCGGAAGGCCGAAGCCGAGGTAACAGATAATGATGCCGTGCAGCTCGCCCCGCAGGTTGAACATCGCCGTCACCTTCATGAGCGGGAGCATGATCGATTGGAACGGGATGATCATCGCGGCTACCAGCACGTTGAACAGCACCTTGTTGAACAGCGTCGGCCGGCGAACCAGCCGGTAGGCCGTCATCGAGCTGACGACGACGAGCGCCAAGACGCTGAGACCCGTCACGACGACGGAGTGCATGAGCACGGTCGGGAAATCGATCGCGACCCAAGCGCGTCGGAAGTTGTCCAGGCTGAACGCCTCCGGCAGCTTCGCCGCATTGAGCAGAATCTCCGGCAGCTTCTTGAACGAGTTGTTCAGCAGGAAGTAGAACGGCGCCAGGAAGACGAGGGCCAGCACGATGCCGAGCGCTTCCAGCCCGAACGTGCGCTTCGCGTATTTCTCCTCCACTATGCCTCCACCTCCCGTTTCTTCGTTGTCCATACTTGGAGCAGCGTGATGAGCGCCACCGCGAAGAAGAAGATCATCGCCTTCGCCGTGCCCAGACCGTAGCGGCCGTTGGTCAAGCTTTCCTTGTAAATGTTGAGGGCGATCGATTCCGTCGCGTTGCCCGGACCGCCGCCGGTGAGCGCCAGATTGAGATCGAACATCTTGAACGCGTTCGACGTCGTCAGGAACAAGCAGATCGTGATCGCCGGCATGATCAGCGGCAGCGTGACGCTAAGCAATATCCGCCAGCCGCTGGCGCCGTCGATGCGAGCCGCTTCCATGAGCTCCTTCGGTACATTGAGGATCGCCGCGACGTAGATGAGCATCATGTAGCCGGCGGTCTGCC
The DNA here is from genome assembly GCF_042682185.1 of Paenibacillus xanthanilyticus. Classification (NCBI taxonomy): domain Bacteria; kingdom Bacillati; phylum Bacillota; class Bacilli; order Caryophanales; family Paenibacillaceae; genus Paenibacillus; species Paenibacillus xanthanilyticus. The sequence continues at coordinate 2,614,398 of NZ_JBHUHA010000002.1, forward strand.
AGACGAACACGATGACGATGCCCCAGAAGCCGGTCGTCGGCGTGCCGAGCCACGGCAGTTCGAAGAATCCTATTCCCGTGCTCTCCCCGATCGACGCGAAGCCGCGCACGAAGATGAAATACCAGATGTAGCCGAGCAGAAGGCCGCCGATGACGTTCGGCAGGAAGAAAATCGTGCGCAGCACGCCTTTCAGCTTCAAATTGCGGGTCAGCAGCAGCGCCAGTCCGAACGCGATCAGGTTCGTCGCGACGACCGCCGCTACCGTGAATTTGGACGTGAACCAGAATGACGACCAGAACCGTTCATCGTCCGTGAAGATGCGCGTCAAATTATCCAGGCCGACCCAATCGGCTTTATCGACCCCGTCCCAGTTCGTGAACGTGTAGTAAAAGCCCATAAAGAACGGCAGTAAAATAATGAGGGCGAAGAACAGGAGACCCGGTCCGACGAAGACGGTCTGCTGCATCCATTCGCTCCATTGTTTGCGTTTCACCATAACGCGCGATTCCCCTCCCCATATACGCTCTATCTGACTCTAGTATAAAATCCGGCGCGCCCCCGTCACACCGAGGATGATGAACAGCTAGGTGGAATATATTGACCTCCGGCGTCGGATCGGTTACTGTTTAACCAACTGAAGCACCAGCGGCGCAAAGCGGCATGCCGCCGCATGCTTCGCAAAATGTAAGCGCATTCGAAGCAACGGAAAGGTGTGGTCGACCCGTCTATGTCCGGCATTGTTCCTTTTAAAAATACGATCCGCAACCGGCTCATGCTGCTGCTCCTCGCGGCAACCATCCTGCCGATCACGACCTCTATGATCATCTCCTACAACGCGACCAAGTCGTCGGTGACGGAAGAATCCGTCGCCATGAACACCCGTCTGCTGTCGCTCGGCAAGACCAATATCGTCAACTACATGAACAACATCAACCAGAAATCGCTCGCCGTCTACAACGCGATGAACGTACCGCGGTCGCTCTATTACCTGCTCGAGCACGACATGGAGGACGAGGTGTTCCCGAACGATTTGACCGACGTCATCCGCAACCGGAATTTGCTGAAGGACCATCTGTACAACATTTATCAAAGCGTGCAGGAGTTCCACCAGGTGCGGCTGTACGTGGTGAAGACGAACGCGACCTACCTGCTGCGCAACAGCGACATGAAGGTCGGGGAGACCGAGAAGCTGCCCCGCGACGCCGAATATACGGGCAAAACGTCCATCGAGCCGACGCATCTGAGCCATCTGTACGGCCTGACCTTCAAGACCTCGCAGCCGGAGGAGCCCGTCTTCACGCTGCACCGCCCGATCTTCCGCGCGCCGAGCGACGAGCTGCTCGCCCGCCTGTCGATCGACGTGAAGCTGTCCGTGCTGCAGGATCTGAACCGGCAGCTGTACGACGAAGCCGAACGGCTCTACATCGTCGACAAGTCCGGCCGGGTGGTGCTCGCTTCGCAGGACGCCAAGCAGGAAGAGGTGCTGGAGTGGTTCACCAAGGTCCGCCGCGCCGACTCGGACAGCGGCTATATCGACCAGAAGAGCAGCGATTTCAAGGGGATGATCTTCTACGACCGCATCCAGACCGATTACATGGAGTGGTACCTGGTCAAGCTGTCGCCCTACACGCATCTGTACGAGCGGGCCGGCAGCCTCGCGCGGATCAACGCCGGCGTCACCATCGGCTTCCTCGCGATCGCGGTGCTCGCGACGCTGTACGTCTCGCTGCGCATCACGCGCCCGCTCCAGCGGCTGATCGGCTACGTGAACAAGATCGAGACCGGCCATCTGAACGTCAACATCGATATTCAGAGCAGCGACGAGATCGGCTTGCTCGCGCGGCGCTTCCGCTCCATGATGCAGACGATCAACAACCTGATTCTCAAGGAATACCGGCTCGAGATCGCCAGCAAGACGAATCAGCTCAAGGCGCTGCAGGCGCAGGTGAACCCGCATTTCCTGTACAACGCGATGCAATCGATCGGCACCGTGGCGCTGCAGCACAAGGACATGCAGGTGTATTCCCTGCTCACCTCGCTCGGCAAAATGATGCGCTATCAGATGAGCACCGAGAGCGCCGTCGTGGAGCTGGCCAAGGAGTTCGATTACGTGCAGGCGTACCTCGATCTCCAGAAGCAGCGGTTCGACACCGGGCTCGAAGCGACGCTGCGCATCGATCCGCGGACCAAGGGCGTGTTCGTGCCCAAAATGATCCTGCAGCCGATCGTCGAGAATTTCTTCAAGCACGGCTTCGTCCCTTCGGAGGCGGAGCCGGCGCGACTGCTCCTCGTCAGCGAGCTGCTGGAGGACGGCAGCTTGTCCATCCGGATCGAGGATAATGGCAAGGGCATGACCGAAGCCCAGCTGGAAGCGGCCGCGCAGGCGCTCGCCGCCGGCGACCAGCCGCTGACGCAGGGCGGCGCCGTGGCGCATATCGACGAAGGCGGCATCGGCTTGCGCAACGTGCTGTCGCGGCTGCGGCTGCATTTTCACCCGTCGTCCACCCTGGAGCTGTATGCGGTGCAGCCGCACGGCTTGGGCGTACTGATTCATATTCCGCTTGAGGAAGGAGCCGTGCTGTAGCCGATGAAAGCATTGATTATCGATGACGAGAAACACGTCCGGGAGGCCGTCAAGCTGCTGGTAGACTGGGAGGCGCACGGCATCGGCACGGTGCTGGAGGCGTCCGACGGCGCAGCGGCGACCGCGACGATCATGGCCGAGCGCCCGGAGATTATATTCACGGACATGATGATGCCGAATATGGGCGGGGTGGAGCTGCTCGCCTGGACGGCGCGGCATGCGCCGGAGAGCAAGGTGATCGTCATCAGCGGGCACGACGACTTCGAGTTCGTCCGCCAGACGCTGAAGCACGGCGGCATCGACTACATCCTGAAGCCGATCGATCCCGCACAGCTGGCGACGGCGCTGGGAGGGGCGATCGCCAGCTGGCGGGCGGACGAGGAGGCGCGCCGGCGCGACCAGCATCACGGCAGCCAAATCCATCAGCTGAAGCCGGTCTACTTGGAGCAGTTCCTCTCCTCGCTCGTCACCGATCCGAGCGCTTCCTCCGGGGCCGGCGAGACGCTTCGCCAGGAATTCGGCCTCGACACGGCGCCCGCGCGCGGACGCATCGCGCTGCTTAGTCTCGAGCCCGCCTCGGACGCGATCCGACAGAAGTTCGCCGCCGGCTGGGATCTGCTGTACTTCGCGCTCTTGAACATTTGCAACGAATTTCTGCGCGAGCGGCGCATCGGATACGCCTTCCGATGCCGCGGCTCCGAGGGCGAGATTGCGCTTCTCTTCTGGGGCGAGGCCGAGGACGCGGCGGGCGTGCTTGCCGAGATCGACGCGGCGATCCGGCGAACGCTGAAGACGCGGTTCGCCTTCGGCATCGGCGATCACGCCGCGCTGCCCGCCGAGCTTAGCGTCTCGTACCGCCAGGCGCGAGCCGCGCTCGCCCGCCGCAACCTGCTGGACGCCGGCGCTTGGTGCCATCGGTACGCGGGAGCGGCCGCCAAGACGGACGCGCCGCTGTTCAACGATTACGAGGAACGCGTCCGGTATGCCGTGCAGAGCGGCCAGCCCGCCCAGGCGGAAGCGGCGCTCGCGCCTTGGTTCGACGCGATGCGCGCGGCGGAGTGGATCTCGCCCGAGCAGCTCCAGCTGTGGCGGCAGGAGATCGCCGTCGCCAAATCCGTCTGGCTGCGCGAGCGCAAGCTCGAGCGGGACGGCGGATCGGCCGCCCTGCAGCTGCCGGCCGACGAGAAGGGCGTCTTCGATCTGACGGCGTGGCAGCGGCTCGTCATAGACGAGGTCGGCGAGGCGGCGCTCGCATGCTCGGATGAACGCCAGACGCACGGCAGCATCCACGACATCGCGAAATACATCGAGCAGTTCGCGCATGAGGACATCTCGCTGCAGACGATCGCGAGCCGGTTCTTCCTCAGCCGCGAGTACATCTCGCGCAAATTCAAGCAGGTCATGAACGAGAACGTCTCGGATTACGTCACCCGCGTCCGCATCGAACGGGCGAAGGCGCTGCTCGCTTCCCCGCAGCTGCGCATCTCCCAAGTGTCCGAGAAGTGCGGCTTCCAGGACGAGAAATATTTCAGCAAGGTGTTCAAAAAGCAGACCGGCTGCTCGCCGGGCGAATTCCGCAAACAGATGCAGGAGCGCGGATAACCGCCATTTGATCACCAAGCAGATCAAGGCGTATCTCGGCATCGAATCTTGGGTTCAGGCTTGAAGTGCGGTGCTCATTTAGATCTGCCTTAACTGCGCTCCTCCTTCTTCGCCGTCATGCCACCTTCTCGGTGCCGAAATGTCGACTTGTTGAACTCGCACATATAGTAGTTTCATATATTTACATTATTTATATACGATTGACGAAACTAGAGTCCGGCTTTAATATAAAAATAATCGAATTATTTCAATTTTTGCGTCCGGCAAGCTAGCGATAATTGGAAAAGCATGACAGTTATTTTATTGTGCTGAATGCTTTTTCTTTTTACTTTTTTGCTTTTATGAGCAAAAGCGTTAATGCCGCGCCGCCACATTGCGTCACATGTAGAGAGGGGTAGAATTCATTTTGAAAAAGACGACCTGGTTTGCGCTAGTCCTGTCCGCCGTCCTCCTGATTGCAGGCTGCGGCAGCAAGAACGAAAACACCGGCACCAACGCGAACGCCAATAGCGGCGCGGGCGAGCAAACGGAGAACGCCGCTTCCGGCACCAATGCCGCCGATGACAAAACGTACACGATCGCCATCTCCCAAATCGTCGAGCATCCGTCGCTGGATGCGACCCGGGAAGGCTTCCTCGCCGCGCTCAAAGACGGCGGCCTGATCGAAGGCGAGAATCTGAAGGTCGACTACCAGAACGCGCAGAACGACCAGACGAACAACACGACGATCGCCCAGAAGATCGCCAGCGACAAGCCGGACCTCGCGCTCGGCATCGCGACGCCTTCGGCGCAAGCGCTCGTGAAGAATATTACCGATTCCCCGGTGCTGTTCGCGGCCGTGACGGACCCCGTCGCTTCGAAGATCGTGGACAACCTGGATCAGCCGGGCGGCAACGTGACCGGCGCCTCCGACACGAACCCGGAAGCGACGACGAAGCTCGTCAGCTTCATCGCCGACAATTTCCCGAACGTCAAGAAGGTCGGCCTGATCATCAACGAAGGCGAAACCAACGCCGTCATCATGGCCAAGAAAGCGGAAGAAGAGTTCGGCAAGAAAGGCATCGAGCTCGTGAAAGCCGCTGTCACGAACACCTCGGAAGTGCAGCAGGCCGCTGAATCCCTGATCGGCCGCGTCGACGCGTTCTACATTACGCTCGACAACGTCGTCGTTACGGGCGCGGACGCCATCTTGAAAATCGCGAAGAAAGAGAAGCTTCCGTTCTTCTCCAGCGACCGCGATACCGTCGAGAAAGGCGCATTCGCCACCGTCGGCTTCAAGTACTACGACCATGGCTACCAAGTCGGCCAAATGGCGGTCGACGTGCTGAAGAACGGCAAGAACCCGGGCGAGATGAAGGTCATGATGCAGGAGAAACTGGACTTGATCATTAACGCCAAGGCCGCTGCCGATTACGGCATCGAGCTGACCGACGCGATGAAGAGCGCCGTGGCCGATCAAGCGGAGAACCTGATTCAATAAGCACGCACGAGGGTGAACGTCCTTGAAGTTCACCCTCTTCTTTTGTTTTCGTTCGTAAAATCCCACTCTTCCAGGAGGTTATCCACCATGATCGACTCCATGACCGGGGCGGTGCAGATGGGGCTGCTCTACGCGCTGATGGCGCTGGGCGTCTACATCACGTTCCGTATCCTTGACTTTCCCGATTTGACCGTCGACGGCAGCTTCACGACCGGCGGCGCCGTCGCCGCGGTGCTCATCTCGCACGGCACGTCCGTCTGGCTCTCCGTCATCGTCGCGTTCTTCGCCGGCGCGATCGCCGGCTCCATTACCGGCCTGCTCCATACGAAAGGCCGCATCAATGGCCTCTTGTCCGGCATCCTGATGATGATCGCGCTCTACTCGATCAATCTGCGCATCATGGGCCGGCCGAACGTCTCGATTCTCGACACCGACCCGCTGTTCACGTCGATCGAGAACATCTGGGTGAAGCTCGTCGTCATCGCGCTGTGCGTCCTCGCGATCAAATTCCTGCTCGACGCGTTCCTGCGCACCGATATGGGCCTCGCGCTGCGGGCGACGGGCGACAACGCCCGCATGATCCGCAGCTTCGGCGCCAATACCGACACGACCAAAATTCTCGGCATCAGCCTCTCGAACGGCCTCGTCGCGCTCTCCGGCGCGCTGATCGCGCAGCAGACCGGCTTCGCGGATAGCTCCATGGGCATCGGCATGATCGTCATCGGCCTGGCGTCCGTCATCATCGGCGAAGCGATCTTCGGTGCCCGCACCGTGCTGCGCGCCACGCTCGCGGCCGTGCTCGGCTCTATCGTCTACCGGATCGTCGTCGCCCTCGCGCTGCGCGTGGAGTGGCTCGACACGTCGGACCTTAAGCTCATCACCGCCATCATCGTCATTATCGCGCTGCTGCTGCCGACCGTCCGCCGTTCGGTGAAACAGAAGAGCATGGCGAAGAAGCGCGCGGCGGAGCTTGCGTCCGCCGCCCCGATCTCGCATCCAGGTCAGTCCGCAGGAGGTGCGCGCTAAGATGCTGCAGCTATCGAACGTATCCAAGCTCTTCTTCCCGGGCACGCCCGACGAGAAGGTCGCGCTCGTGAATATCAACCTGACGCTCAATCCCGGTGATTTCGTCACCGTCATCGGCAGTAACGGCGCCGGCAAATCGACGCTGATGAACGTCATCTCCGGCGTCATGACCCCGGACATCGGCACGGTCCATATCGCGAACACCGATATTACCGGCGAACCGGAGCATAAGCGCAGCCGGTGGATCGGCCGCGTGTTCCAGGATCCGATGGCCGGCACCGCGCCGAACATGACGATCGAGGAAAATCTCGCGATGGCGCATACGCGCGGCAAATCCCGCGGCCTCTCCATCGGCGTCACGGGCAGCAAGCGCAAGTTCTACTATGAGCAGCTCGGCCGCCTCGGTCTTAGGCTGGAGAGACGGATGCGCGCCAAAGTCGGCCAGCTGTCCGGCGGCGAACGCCAGGCGCTCAGCCTGCTTATGTCGACCTTCACCAAGCCGCAAATTCTGCTGCTTGACGAGCATACGGCCGCGCTCGACCCGGCCCGCGCGGAAGTGATTACACGGCTGACCGAGAGCATCGTCCGCGAGATGAAGCTGACGACGCTTATGGTCACGCACAACATGGAGCAGGCGATCCGTCTCGGCAACCGCCTCATCATGATGGACAAAGGCCGCATTATCCTCGACGTCAGCGAAGAGCGGAAGAAGGATCTGACCGTCGAGCAGCTGCTCGGCGAATTCGAGCGGATCAGCGGGCACAAGCTGTCCGACGACCGCGTCGTGTTCGGCTAAGGCGGCACGCCTCGAAAGACATTCACGCATAACGTCTCTGCCCTGCGCGCATTGTTGCCAGCGGCAGAGACTTTTTTTATTTCGCGCACGTTCGCTTCCATAGGCGTCCGATGGGCGACCGACCGGGCTAGTGCCGCGTTTGTCCACGCCTTCTGTCGGGTACAGTATCGGTAGACGAGAATACGAGGAGGGGCCCACGAATGAAAGTGATCATCACGGTCGCCGAGGCGATGGAACGGAACATTTGGCCGGACATTCTGAGGCTTTTCGGGCGCGACGCCGAGGAAGAGATGTGGCCGGGCGAGGAGTTTATTTTGACCGAAGAGCAAGCGAGACGACTGGGGCTGCTGCAATAGCAGCCCTTTTGACGTTGATGGACTACCCTCGCTTCTATGCTTGGAGGAGCACCGAATCTGGATATACTAGCACAAGATCATGACAGCCGCAGGAGGCGTTGCATCCGATGACCGATTGGAAAATGCGGCTGGCCAGCGGGTGGAACGCCGTCCGCTTCGCCCTGCGAAGCCGGCTTCGCATCCGGCTGGGCCGCGTACGGCTGAAACCCGCGCCGAAGGCGCATTTGTACCCGGACGCCGCCACGAAACGCCAAGAACGCGAGCTGCTGGAGACGTATGAGTTCGGTCGCTGGCGCGAACTGCTGGGCCTCTCCGACTACCAGCTCAATCTGTACCACCTGGATTTCCTGCGCTGGCTCCAGCCTGAGCTGCAGCCGCATCTTCCGCGCGCCCTCCGGATCGTCGACGTCGGCAGCCGCACGTTCTATTACGCGCCCGCGCTCTTCCGCTTCTTCCGCCGCCATTACGAGGTTGAGTCGCTGACGGGCATCGAGCTGGACGCGTATCGCCGCTACCCCAACGGCTTTACGGCCTACGATTACGCGCAGGCTTATTTGCGGGAGCTGAATGAACCTGACGTCATCCGTTACGAGGCCGTGGATTTCATGAGAGCGGAAGCCGCCTATAACGTCTGCACGCTCTTCCTGCCGTTCGTGACGCCGGACCCGCTGCTGCATTGGGGATTGCCGCTCGCCACGTTCCAGCCGGCCCGCTTGATCGAGCATGCGTATCGCCAGCTGGAGCAGCCTGGCGTGCTGATCGTGACGAACAAGGGAGCGGAGGAGCAGCAGAGCTTGCACCGTTTGCTGCGCGAGGCCGGGATTCCGTTCGAAGACCGGGGACCGTTCACGTCCGCCTTCTATGCTTACGACGTGCCGCGTTACGTGACGCTGGTGGTGAAGTGACAAAAGGGCTGCGCCCTTCGAGAACCTCCTTTCTCCCTCCCCCTTCCCCCTCCGCCGAGGGGAACCAAAGGGCTTCCGCCCTCTGGACACCCGTTTTTCGTTCTAGCTCGATTGTTCGCGGTTGGCGGTTTGCTTCGAGCTAGGCACGCTTTTGTCCTTGCGGACAAAGCTTCATACCTCGCGGACATGCTTTACTTATTCACAAGTCTCCATCAATTATCGTTCCAAATTAACAAAAACCGAGCCCCTGAAAGAGTCTCGGTTGTGCAGACCGTTTAAGCGTGCGGCGCGGTCGTCATCGCGGACGAACGATTGTTATTTCTGCGGTGATGCAGCACGTAATACATGACGCCGGAGCAGGCGACGATGATGCCGCCGATGATATACATCGTGTGGTAGCCCGTTCGGGCCGACACCATGCCGAGCACGGAGGAGCCGATGCCGTAGCCGGCGTCGAACAGCAGGAAGAACGTCCCCGTCGCCAAGCCGCTGCGGTGCGGCTCCGCCGATTGGATGGCGATCGTCTGGAAGCTCGGGAACAGCGCGCCATAGCCGAGGCCAAGGACGGCGCCCATCGCGAGGAACATCGGCAGCGAATGCGCGCCGCCGAGCCCCATCATGCCGAGCGCGAACAGAACGACGCCCGGATAGACGAGCGGATGCGGGCCGGAACGGTCGTACATTTTGCCGGTGAACGGACGGGACAGGATGATCATGAGCGCGAACACCATGAAGAAGACGCTCGCGTACGCGCTTAAGCCCAGCGACTTGGCATAGACCGAGAGGAACGTCGTGATGGCCCCATAAGAGAAGGCGAGCACCGCCCCGGTCAAGCCGATCGGCACGGCGGCCGGCTCGATGAACCGGCGCCAGCCCTTCGGCGAAGGCCCCGGCTTGCGCGGCAGGCGCGCGGGAATGCGGACGCTCAGCCCGCAGGCAAGCCCGCACAGCGCCAGCGCGAAACAAGTACCGAACAGCAGCAGGTTCGAGCCGGTCTCCGCGATCATGAGGCCGATGGCTGGTCCTCCGACCATGGCCAAGCTCATGAATAGGCTGTAATAGCCGACGCCTTCACCTTTGCGGGCGGCCGGCACCAGGTCCATCGCGATCGCGCCGATCGCCGTCGCGCCTATCCCGAAGCTGATGCCGTGGACGAGCCGCAGCGCCAGCAGCCATGCATAGCTGTCTACCAGCAGGTAGAGGCCGCTGCAGACGAAGAATAAGGCCAGCGAGATCAACACCAGCGAACGCCGGTTCACCTCGTCCAGCCACTTGCCCGCAAGCGGCCGGAAAATCAATGCTGCGACGACGAACACCGTCATCACGGGGCCGATCTGGTTTTGGCCGCCGCCCAGCGTATCGGTGACGAAGATCGGCAGCGTGACCGCCAGAATATAGAAGGTCATAAACAAAAAGAAGCTGCTGAAGCAGACCGCGACGAAATCGCGGCTCCAGAGCTTCGGCTTGGATACAGATGCGTTCGGTTCGCGCATGTTGTTTATTCCCCCCATTGTTCAATGGCTCTCTCGGCCGATAACGTGACCTGCTTGAGCAAGCGCCGAAGCTGCGCCACGTCTTCGCCGTTCAATCCGCCGAGCACCGATTGAATAACTTCCTTCTCGATCGGCAGCAGCGTTTCGTTCAGCTCGCGGCCTCGAGGCGTGATGTACGCGAGGAAAGACCGCCGGTCGGCTTCGTTCGCCTTGCGGACCGCCAAGCCCTTGCGCTCCAGCTGATCCAGGATGCGCGTAATGTTGGTCTGATCCTTCTCGGATCGTCTGGCCAGCTCCTTTTGGCTGATGCCATCCTGCTCGTAGAGCCGGTTCAAGACGCTCCACTGCTCGGTCGTGATATCGTAGGGCTGGTAACGCAGCGCGAGCAGCAGCGTAAGCCGTCGCCCGGCATGATTGATCATAAATCCTAACGAGTCGTCGATTTGCATGTTTGCACGCTCCACTCAATTACTTGCTGTAGCAATTATATGACTAGCAACTAAGTCCGTCAACCTTCCTTTGAATGCCCTCGGTCACCAGTAAGCGCAAAAAAACCTATGGGAATCGCATCCCATAGGTTTAGTATGGCCGTTCGTATGCTATCCTTCGAGCGCCTCAAGGGCCAGCCACCGCTCGTACAATCGGTCCAGCTCCTGCTGCTCCGTCTCCCGCTGCGTCCAAACCCGCTCCGTCTCCGCATGGTCGCCCGAGACCCTCTCGCCGCTCAGCGCCTCGTCAAGCCGCGCCAGCCGTTCCTCCGCCTGCGCGATCTTGCGCTCCAGACGCTCGCGCAGCGCCAGGTTCGGTTTGCTCTTGCGATCGGGCCGCACGCTTGCGCCGTCGCCGCTAACCGCCCGGGTCTGCGCATGGCTGCTCGTCGCATCCGATTCGGAAGGTGAGTCTGCTTCGCGCGCCGTATGCACCCCTGCGCCCACGGGTTCTGTCTCTCCCGACTCCGTCGCCTTCCTTCTCCCGCGTTCCGCCTCGTAGTCGTCATAACCGCCGAGATAAGCGGTAATCCGGCCTTGCTCCAGCACCCACACCTTCTCCGCCAAGCGGTTGATGAAATACCGGTCGTGCGTGATGGCCAGCAGCGTGCCGGGGTAATCGTCGAGCGCTTCCTCGAGCGCTTCTTTGGAGGCGATGTCCATATGGTTCGTCGGCTCATCGAGAATGAGCACGTTCGGCTTCCGCAGGACGAGCAGCGCGAGCCGCAGCCGCGTCCACTCCCCGCCGGACAGCTGGCCGACCTGCTTGAACACGTCCGCGCCGTAGAACAGGTACTTGGCCAGCCGCGAACGCGCCTCGCCTTCCTCCAAACCAGCTGCCTCCCGGAAATAGGCGAGCACGCTCATCTTGCCGTCCTCGGGGTAGTCCTGCTGCGCCAAATAGCCGATGTCGACCCGCGCCCCCCATTGCAGCACGCCCGCATCCGCCTGCTCGTGGCCGAGCAGGAGCTTGACGAGCGTCGATTTGCCCGCGCCGTTGCCGCCGATCAGCATGACCCGCTCGCCGTACTCCAGCAGGCCGTCCGCGCCCCGCAGCACTTGGTTGCCGCCGTATGCCTTCCGCACGTCATCGAAGTGCAGCACCCGCGAACCGGAACGGTCCGCCTGCCGCAGGTCGAACGCCGCGCCGCGCCGCTCGAGCACGGGACGCTTCAGCTTCTCCATCCGATCCAGCGCCTTCTGCATCGACGCCGCCCGCCGGAAGAACTTCTCGTTGCCGCCGACGCGCCCCCACTCCTCCAGCTGCCGGATCGTCTCCTTCATCTTCTTGATCTGCTTCTGCTGCTCTTGGAATTCCGCGAACTGGCGGAGCAGGCGTTCCTCCTTCTCCTTCGCGTACCAAGTGTAATTGCCATGGTAGACGGTCGTCTCGCCGTCTTCGAGATCGATAATCTTCGTAACGACCCGATCAAGGAACGTACGGTCATGCGAGACGATCAAACAGGCGCCGCTGTATTGCTTCAAGAACGATTCGAGCCACTCGATGCCGGCCAGATCCAGGTGGTTGGTCGGCTCGTCGAGCAGCAGCAGCTCCGGCCGCCGGACGAGGAGCGACGCCAGGCCGATCTTCGTCTTCTCCCCGCCGGACAAGGTGCCGAATCGGCGCGCGTATACAGCCCGGTCAATCTGCAGTCCGCTGGCCACCGCGTCGATCCGAGCATCCAGCTCATAGCCGCCGCCCTGCTCGAAGCGCTCTTGCGCCTTCGCGTATTGACGAAGCAGGGCATCCAAGTCGCCCGATGCCGCGGCATCTGGGCCCGACATGGCCGCTTCGAGCGCCCGCATCTGCTCGCGGCATTCGAGGAGCGCCTGGAATCCGAAGGCGAGCGCGTCGTAGACCGTCCGCGACTCCCATTCCGCCGGGATTTGGGCCAAATAGCCGATGGTCGCGTCTTTCCGCACCGTCAGCTGTCCTTCGTCCGGCTTCTCCGCCTTGGCAATTAGTCGCATGAGCGTCGATTTGCCGCTTCCGTTGCGGCCGACGAGTCCGATCCGCTCCCCGTCATGGATTTCGAACGTGGCATTCTCCAGCACCAGCTGCGCGCCGTGATATTTCTTCGCTTGTTGGCTATTTATCATCAATGTCATTGTCAGTTCCTCCTAAGGTTGGAGAGACCCTGACCTCGAGCCTTCATTCGGCTTCAAAAAAAGCGCAAAAAAGAGCCGCGGGAAAATCCCCCACGGCTCTTATCCGGACGTTCATATCCGTATAAAAGGATCAGGCAGGCATCTTCTCGAATGGTGAGACCGTAAATTTGGACAGACTTCTCCCGTTGTCGGCAAAAGCATGCACATTACCGCTGATAATATCTACCAGACGGCTCAAACGATCGTTCACCATTTCGAAATTCATCCTGCCTTCACCTCGCTTTCCTAAAAATAAGTGCAATAGCCCTTCTAACTTATCACACGCCGGCTTTCATTGGCAACCCTACCGGCTGCCCGGGTAGAAATTCGGCAAATACAGCTTGTTTTTCTCCAGCATCTCGTTCAGCAGCGTCTTCGCCACCGAGACGGACGGCACGAGCGGATGATGCGCCATCGCCTGCAGCGCGAGCGCGCGGTCGCCGGTCAGCGCGGCGTCGATCGCCAAGCGCTCGTACGTCTTCACCGCCTGGATCAGCCCCTTCGTCTGCTCCGGTACCCTCGTGACCGGCAGCGCCAGCGGCCCTTGGCCCGTCACGACGCAGTTCACCTCGATACAGGCGTCCGCCGGGAGAAAATCAAGCGTGCGGCCGTTGGCGACATTGAGCGTCTGGATGTCCCGCTTGTCGTTGTACAAGGAGTCCATCAAGTTGACGGCCGCCTCCGAATAATACGCGCCGCCGCGCTGCTCCAGCTGCTTCGGCTTCTCCTTGAGATTCGGATCTTGATACAGCTTGAACAGCTCATCCTCGACCTTCTTCACGACCTCGGCGCGGGTACCGTTCTTCGCCAGCGAAATCAGCTGCTCCTCGAGCATCGCATCCTGCATGTAGAAATACTTCAAATAGTACGACGGGAGCGCGCCGAGGGACATCAAAAACTCATGATCCCACTCTGTCGCCGGCACGTTCTTGCCCGAATATTCTTCGCGCTTGTCGAGCAGCTCCGGCAGCCGGTTCACACCGTCCACTTCGACCCGGGTAACCCAGTGCAGATGGTTCAAGCCGACGAACTCGGTGTAGATGCGCTCCGGCGCCGCGCCGTACTTGGTGCTCAGCCACTTCTGCAGACCGATCGGCGCGTTGCACAGGCCGATGCTGCGCACCTTCGAATAGCGGTTGATCGCCTCGGTCACCATGCCGGCCGGATTCGTAAAGTTGAGCAGCCACGCGTTCGGGCTCAGCTCCTCGATGTCCCGGCAGATGTCCAGCAGCACCGGAATCGTCCGCAGCGCCTTCATCATGCCGCCGGGACCGGTCGTCTCCTGGCCGATCACGCCGTGTCCGTTGGGCAGATGCTCATCCCACTTGCGCGCTTCGAGCAAGCCGACGCGCATCTGGGTGGAGACGAAGTCGGCGCCTTCGATCGCCGCGCGGCGATCCATCGTCAGGTGCACCTCGATCGGAAGACCGGATTCCGCGACCATCCGCTTCGCCAATCCGCCGACGATCTCGAGCTTCTGCCGTCCCGCCTCGATATCCACCAGCCACAGCTCCCGGATCGGAAGCCGGTCGTACCGGCGAATAAATCCTTCCACGATCTCCGGCGTATAGGAGGAGCCGCCGCCAATTACCGCGATTTTCAATCCCTTTGTCATCGTGTTCACACCCTCTTCGTTTGGCTTGGAATTGCGTTGTAATCGGAGATCCGCTTCAGCTTCTCGTGCACCTCGCCCGTCACTTGCCCCCCGCTCGCCTCGATCGCCAGCCATACGGCGCCGACCACCGGCTCGGTCGACAGCTTCACGACCTTCGCCTTCGGCGCGGCTCCGCTCACGTAAGCTTGGATCGGGTCAATAACGTAAGGCCCCTGGCCGCGCGTCACAATGCTGCCGGCGAGTACGACATCGAACTCGTCCTCCTGCATGCCGAGCCGCTGGATGACCGCCGCCGCCGCCTTGCCCAACTCGTCGCCCTGCGTATGCAGCAAGCGCTGCGCCACGGCGTCTCCGGCCAGCGCCGCGTCGAACACGAGCTTCGCGACGTCGAGCGGCACGTCGCATTTGTCATGATCGAGATAATCGTCGAACATCGCCTGCACGCTCTCGTAGCCGAGCCGCGCCAGCAGCGCGCCCGTAAGGGAAGTCGGCGCCTCGCGTCCGTCCCAAGCGCGGATAACCGCGCGGAATGCTTCCTTCGCGAGCGTATGACCGCCGGCGAAATCGCCGAACAAATAGGAGAAACCGCCACACTGATAGAACTGGCCGACCGAATTCCGGCCCGCGCTGTTCGTGCCGCTGCCGCAGATTAGCACGACGCCGTAAGGGCGGTCCGTGCCGGCGCGCAGCGCGATGACCGTGTCGCAGTTGATGTCGTAATTCGGGAAGCCGAGTCCCGCGATCAGCGGACGCAAAATCTTGTAATCCGTCTCGCGGTCCGCGCCGGCAAGCCCGAAATACGCAAACGCGATATCCTTGCGTTCCAGACCCGCTTCGGCAAGCGCGGCCTCGACCGAAGACGTAATATTAGCCTTCGCCTCGTCGTAGCCAAGCTGATGATTGCCGTTGCCGGCCGAGCCTCGGCCGACAACGGTGCCTTGCTCGTCGACGATCAGCGTATACGTCTTGCTCCCGCCGGCATCCACGCCCAAATAATAGTTCACGTTCATCACTCCTTGTCTGGGTATACCGCCGCGATCACCGCGGCGCCTTATTCCTTGCGCGCGGTCGAATCCCGCACGATCAGCTGCGGCTCGAGCTGCAGCGTGACGTTCTTCTTCGTCTCGCCGTTGATGGCATCCAGCAGCAGCTCCACGCCATGGCGCCCGATCAGCCGCGCGGGCTGCCGGACCGTCGTCAGCTTCGGCCGGAATTGCGACGCCAGCAGCTGGTCGTCGTAGCCGACGATGGAGACGTCCTGCGGCACGCGCAGCCCGCTATTCTTCAGCGCGTCCATCACGCCGAGGGCGATGTGGTCGTCGGAGGCGAAGACCGCCGAAGGAAGCTTGCCTTCCGCCAGCCACTTGGAGGCGATCTCGTATCCCGATACGACCTCGAACCGTCCGCGTTCGACTGCGAAAGGCGTCAGTCCCGCCTCCTCCATCGCGAACAAGAAGCCGCGCTCGCGCTCCCGGCTGCTGAGGAACAGGTCCGTGCCGCTAATGTGCGCGATGTCCTTGTGGCCCAGATCGATCAAATGCTTGGTCGCCTCGTAGCCGCCCTTGAAATTGTCCACCATGACCGAAGTCACCGACGGATTGCGGTGCTGATTGTCGAGCATGACGAACGGAATGCCCTTCTTCTTCAGCTCCAGCACGAACTCGTTCTCCCGCACCGGTGAGAGCAGGATCACGCCGTCTACCCGGTCCTCCTGGAAGATCGCGCCGTGCGCCCCCCTCCTCCTTCTCCTGGGTGACGGAGATCGCCAGGAAGTAGCCATGCTCCGCGAGACGTTCGTTGATCTCCTTCACGATGACGTCGAAGACCGAATCGTACAGCGTCGTGAGCGTCAGCCCGATGATGCCGGTCTTGCCCCTGGCCAAGCTGCGGGCCGCGGCATTCGGCTGGTAGTCCAGCTCCCGCATCGCCTGCAGCACCTTCTCGCGGTTCTTCGGCCTGACCGATTCCGCGTTATTAATCACGCGCGAGACGGTTACGACCGAAAGGCCGGAACGCCTGGCGACGTCGAATATGCTTACTTTCACGTCATTCCCTCCCGAAAGATGCCGTTGCTGCCCGAAGGCGCGAACCGTTCGTGTTGCGGGTCACATGTTGAAATCCATGACCAAAGTTAAAACGCTTTAACTTTCGTAACAAATAAAAAAGCTAACGCTCGATCCAACCCCACTGTTTCTGTTAGCTCGTCTTTCTTTTTGTCTTCATTCCGATTTCATAACGCGTATCCCCGTGAAAGTTAATACGCTTTAATTATTCCCAGTATAGTATGCTTCCACTCGCGCCGCAAGGGGGAAATCGCGGTCGGGCGAAGTACGGTCGGGCGAAGTACGGCCGCCGCGCCGGCCATGTGCCCGTCTGACCTTGGACGGCATCGGATGGTCCGCCTTGCCCGCAAGACTCCCCCGAGCTCGCCGCCGCGCCGACCGACGCGGACCAGTGCCGCTTGTGCGCAATAGACACGCACGACGAGCGGCCTATTGGCGCGCGGTGGCGTACAATCATCGCCGCCGTGCTTTTTTACCCCCCGTACTTCGCGAGCCAATCCTGCTTCCACGCCTCATACGGCTTGCCCGACACTTCTTCCAGCGTCTTGCCGTCCAGCGAGTAGCCGACCTCGTCTCCGCCGGGAACATTCACGAAGCCGCCGATCGGCTTGTCCCCCGACATGAACACGGATACGCTCACTTCGCCTTCCCCGACCGGACTTCCCGTCGCGACGTAGCGTTCGATCGCGATCGTCTGTCCGAAATAAGCGGACGGGTCCACGTCTTGGAGGCCCCACTGTTCCATAGTCGGGGACTTCGACAGCAGCCGGCCGTTAATGACGTAACGAACGACCCGTCCCTCCTGCCTCACATTCTGATAGCCCCTGCTTTCCAAATATGCTGCCGCTTCCGGCGATCCTTCCGCCCCGCCGCCGCCCGAGCAGCCGCCGAGCAGGATGGCCAAGGCGACGATCAACGCCATTGTCCCTCTTATGTGTTTCATTCCGTTTCCCCATTCCTCGCCTCGCGCCGCGGACTGAACATATGGTCCATGCGCTTTGTTACCCTGTACATTCACCAGTCGAAAGCCGCCGTGCTATAGTTGCGATATATACGAGCGGACTCCCTCATCGGACATGTCTTACCCATTGTACCGAAAGCGGGCCGCCAGGTGAAGGCACGAATTTGCAGAAGGAGGCACGCCACTTATGAAACTGACCAACCCAATCGGCGTCATCGTCGACAGCTTCGGCATCGGCGTTCGCGAAGGCTTGCGCAAAGCAAAGGACGTCGGCGCGGACGGGGTGCAAATTTACGCCGTATCCGGCGAGATGGATCCGGACAATCTGGACGCGGCCCAGCGCGTCGAGCTGCGCCGCTTCATCGCAGAGCAGGGCCTTGCGATCAGCGCCTTGTGCGGCGATCTGGCCGGCCACGGCTTCCAGGACGCGACCGTCAATCCCGCCAAGGTGGAGAAGTCCAAGCGCATTCTCGACTTGGCGCTCGACCTCGGCACGAATATCGTGACGACGCACATCGGTATCGTGCCGGACGACGAGAAAGGCCCGATCTACGCCGCCATGCACGAGGCCTGCGAGGAGCTCGGCCGCTACGCGACGAGCCTTGGCGCGTATTTCGCCATCGAGACCGGACCCGAGCCCGCCGCGCATCTGAAGCGTTTCCTCGATACGCTTAGCACCAAAGGCGTGTCGGTCAACTTCGATCCCGCCAACTTCGTCATGGTGACCGGCGACGATCCTGTCAAGGGCGTCCATACGCTTAAGGACTACATCGTGCACACGCACGTGAAGGACGGACGCCGCCTGCGCGAGGTCGACCCTCGCCAAGTATACGGCTATCTTGGCTACGACGCGATGAGCCACGAGAAGATCGCGGAGATGGCCGCCGGCGGCCGCGATTTCGTCGAGCTTCCGCTTGGCGAGGGCGACGTCCACTGGGACGGCTATTTCGCGGCGCTCCAGGCGATCGGCTATGCCGGCTACCTGACGATCGAGCGCGAGGTCGGCGAGGACCCCGCTTCGGATATCCGCAAGGCGGTATCGTTCATCCGCCGCTACAAGTAACCCTTGCATCAACAAGCCCGTATGCACAACCGTGCGTACGGGCTTGTTCTTTGGGCCGCAAGCGAGCCGCAGTTATCCCAAGCATCGCCCCGGCTAGCTTTGCGCGCCCTCTCCCTTCCCCCAGCGTCGCACCTTGCCCGCCGCCAGCAGCACCAGCGGCAGCACGACCGCGAAAGTGCCGGCGAAGAACGGATAGTACTCGCCGATCTGGAAGTATGCGATTATATTAGGCGCGAGCATATCGGCCAGCGGCAGCAGCAGCATTGCCAGCGGAAAAGCAAACAGGCGATAGTCGCGCAGGCCCAGCACGTGCGCCGCGCCAGCGCAGGTACCGTAGAAGCAAACGGTCATTTTGACAAAGAGGGAGAACAGCCAGGCGATGGCCGTGATGGCTTCGATCCGCTGCAGGAACTCGCCGAGCTCGATTTTCTTGGCCAATAGATAAGTCGGGTAGACGCTGTCTTGGGTGACGATCGACCCGAAGTTGACCAGACAGAAAAAAATGACGAGCACGAGCAGCAGCCCGCCGATGGCGACCCCGATCACGAGATTCCGTCTAACGCGCCGTTCATCCCGAACGTACGGGAAGAGGAGCGCCATCGACACGAGTTCCATATAGGGAACCGCGATCATCTGCAGGCTTCCGCCGATGACCGGCTTTACGCCTTGGTAGAGTAAGGGTTCAATCCTGTCCAAGCGGCTGCTCGGGATGACGAACAACATGAGCAGCAGCAGGAGGAGCAGCACCCAGGGCGCCACGATCTCCGCCGTCCTGCCGATCGTCTCGACGCCGCCGCGCACCGCCCGGACGACGATGAGCAGGAATAGTATTTCGGTGAACTGAATAGGCGTGTTGGGCAGCATATGCGTCGCCATGAAATCGCCCACTTCGCGCAGCAGCGTGGCTGTCACCAGCAGCAGGAACACGAAGACGAACGCCGCGGAACAGAAGCGACCGACATACCGTCCGAGCAGCTGGTCGCAGACCGCGAGTATCGTCTGTCGTGGGTAGCGCCGCTGCAGAGCCGTATAGAACACCATTAGCCCCAGACCCGTGATGACGGCGAGCAATCCGGCCATCCAGGCGTCCCTCTGCGCCGCCTTCGTCACGAGCGCGGGGATGAACAGAATCGCGTCCCCGATCGTGAAGAGCACCCCGATGACGAGAAATTGCAGATTACCAATTCGCGCCTGGTCCATTCTCCGCCTCCTTCCCGGCTGCCGAACGCAATTCATCCTGCGCCCGCGCGCGCTTCGGGCCGCCGCGTCCGCGCCGGTCCTTGACCCAGCCCACCGCAAGAAGAAGCACCGGCAGCCCGACCATGATGGACAAGTCGAACCATGGATAGTACCGGCTGCTCTCGTTGAACACGATGATATTCGGGGCGAGCAGGTCGCTCATGACGAGGATCAGCATCGCGAGCGGAAAGGTGAACAGCTTGTAATCGCCGAGCTTGAACAGCTGGGCGCTTCCTAGACAGATGCCGTAGAAGCAGACCGTCAGCTTGAAGAAAATCGTGAACAGCCAAGCAATCGCCATGATTGCCTCGATGCGCTGGAGAAACTCGCCGATCTCGATTTTTTTGGCTAGCATGTAGCTCGGGTACGTGCTTTGGGCCGTAATCGCCGGACCGAAAACGGTGAGGCAGAAGAAAATAATGGCGACCAGCAGCGCCCCGCCGGCCGCGCCGCCGAGCAGCAGCGGCATGCGAATCCCTTGCTTGGCACCGCGAACGAACGCGAACACCATAAGGAACGAGCCGCACTCCACGAACCCGTAAGTAAAGCAGGTGATCGACCCTGCCACCACCGGCTTGAATCCGTCATACAAGAACGGCTCGATCTGCTCGAGACGGCTCTCGGGGATGACGAACATGATGAGCAAGCTGAGCAGCAGGAGCACCCAGGGCGCCGCGATCTCAGCCGTGCGGGCGATCGTCTCGATGCCCCCTCTCGAGGCTCGCACGACCAGTGCCAAGAACAGTATCGCGATGACCTGCACCGGCGTGTTGGGCATGATTTGCGTCGACATGAAGTCCGTCAGCACCCGGATCATGCTGGATGCCAGCACCAGCAGGAAGAACACGAACGCGCCGGCCGCCAGGCCGCCCGCCCACCGGCCCAGCATCGACTGGCACATTTCAACGAACGTTCGGTCCGGATGACGCCGGTGCAGCATTGCAAACAGGAGCAGCACGCCCATCCCCATCGCCAGGGACAGCATGCCGGACAGCCAGCCGTCGCGCCGCGCCATCATCGCCGCATAGCCGGGCACGACCAGCAGCGTATCGCCGAGCGTATACAGCATGACCAGCGCCAGCAGTTGAATGCGGTTGATTTTGCCACGCTCCAGCATACGACCCCTCCCCCGTTCTCATTTCAATAGCTCGAATACGGCCCGGCCGATCGGCCCGTAGACGGCTTCGATCAGCTTGAAGGGACTCGGCAGCGGAACCTGCAGCGCATGGAGCACGTTAAGCGTCGCGGCAATCCCGAGCGCGGCCAGAAACACGATGCGCTCCTTGCGCAGCCCCGCGCGCGCAAGCCTTGGCAGCTCAAAGCCCGCGAACGCGAGAGAGGCCGCCAGCGTCGCCACGATTCCCCACATGCCTCATTCCTCCTGCTCCTGCAAAAATGACGTTACCTTCGTGCCTACGCGCCGAATGTGGAACGAAACCTTCACGTCGAAATCCAATTTCGGAAAAATGTCCGCCCACTGGGCTTCGTGCGCTTTCCAATACTTCGGCGCTTTGCGCTCGACCAGGTTCCCGAAGCCGACGATATCCGAGCGCAGCGACTGTGCTCGGCGCACGGTACGCGTCAAAATGCCAACCGTCTTGGCTTCCGCCATCCGCTGCAGCTTGGCAATCGTCTCCGGCCTGCTAAGGTCCATGTCGCACGTCTGCTCGTTCACGTCCCCTTCGATGCGCAGATGAACCGTGACGAACGGCTTGCCGCCTTTCATGCGCAGCGATTGTTTCGTCTCGGCCCGGATAATCCGGAAGACCGTGTATTCTTTCGGCCCGCATTCGACGAAACCGACCGTGCGCACGACTTCCCCCTGGATGTACTTGTAGCCCTTGCTCTCTTCCTCGTTCAGCCACCCGACCAACTTGTCGCCATGGAAGACCCCCAGACCGTTGTACGTCAGCTTGGCCGCCGAGCGAATATTATCGATGTTGGCGGGCGTCATCCCTTTTTTCCGATCACCTTCGATCCGGATGCCGGTTAACGCGAGCTGCTTGCCCGGCGTCACCAAATCGTTGATTAATTCGACCAAATGCACGCCCTTCACGGGCGCCCACTCCTTCGCGCTCGTCTCGAGCGAGCTGTACATTTTATTGCCGGGAATTTTGGCGATCGCCGTGAAGATGCCGAGCACGTCGGTAGCTCTTGCTTTCTTCGCGATGATGATGAAGAAGTCCGTCCGCATCTGCCGCTCCCGCGACAAATAATCCATGACCTTCCCCACGCCGACCTCCCGGGCCATCTGTTCGCCGATCACGACCATCCGCGTATGGGAGAGGTAGAGCGGATTGGGTGCCTTCACCGTCAAGCGTCCCATCGCGTCATCCACCGTTACGCCCGTCTCTTCGTAGGCGACGACCGAAGCGGAGCCGCTGGCTTTGCCGGCGACCCCGGATATTTCGCTGGGGTCGAGGATCTGGACCGTGACTTGGATTTTGTCGCCTTTCTTGTCGAAACCGATCGCCGAGACGATCCCCAGATCGTTCAGTTCGTGGCGGTCCCAGCAGCCGGCTAGCAGGACGCACGCGGCGATGGCGACCCAGGCGCAGACCATCCGCCTCATGGACGACTCACTCCTCTCCTTGCGGCGTTGGCGGGCGCTGCCGCTGTTGATTGCGCACGGGGATCGAGAACGGACGGAGCAACTTCTTCCAGATGGGCGCGCGGAAGACGACGCCATCCTCCTGATCCTTCATTACGAACGGCGCATACGGCTTCAGATAAGGCACGCCGAACGAGCTCAGCGTGTTCAAGTGGATAATCAAGTACGTCACGCCGATGAAGATGCCGTACAGTCCGAACATCGCCGCAAGGCCCATCATCATGAACCGCAGAATCCGGATCGGCGTCGCCAGACTCGTGTACGGGATCGCGAACGTCGTGATCGCCGTCAGCGACACGACGATGACCATGCCGGGCGAGACGAGACCCGCCTGCACCGCCGCTTCCCCGAGTACGAGCGCCCCGACGATCGAGATCGCCTGGCCGACCGCCTTCGGCATCCGAAGCCCTGCTTCGCGCAGCAGCTCGAAGGTCATCTCCATGACCATCGCTTCGACGAATACCGGGAATGGGACGCCGGTTCGGGAGGCTGCGATGCTGATCAGCAGCGTGCTCGGCAGCATTTCTTGATGAAAGGAAGTAATCGCGATGAAGACCGACGGCGCGAGCAGCGCGATGAAGAACGCGCACAGCCGCAGCAGCCGCAGAATCGAGGCGATGTCCGCCCGCTGATAGTAATCGTCCGGCGATTGCAGAAACTGCGTCAGCAGGGCGGGCACCAACAGCACGAATGGCGTCCCGTCCACCAGAATGGCCACTCGGCCTTCCGCCAGCCCCGCCGCCGCGACGTCGGGCCGCTCCGTATTGAAGACGGTCGGGAAATACGTCATTTGCTCATCTTGAATGAACTCCTCGATATTGCCGGACTCCAGAATCGCATCGATATCGATGCCCGACAGCCGCAGGCGCAGCTCGTCGAGCACCGACGGCGCCACGATGCCTTCCACGTACAGGACCGCCACGTCCGTTTGGGACAGGCGCCCGATCTTCAGGTGTTCGGCGCGAAGCTGCGTGGATTTGATTTTGCGCCGCAGCAGGCCGATGTTCGTCTTGAGCGTCTCCGTGAACCCTTCCTTCGGTCCTCGCAGCACCATCTGCGTCGAGGGTTCCTCGATGGCGCGCTGCTCCCAACCCCGCGTGTCGAGGGCCAGCGCTTGGGCGTAGCCGTCGAACAGCAGCACGGACGCACCCGAGAGGAAGGCCGCGAACAAGCTGGCTTGGTCGCCGACCTCTTCGATTTCGCCGACCGTCAGGATGTGCGTCCTTGCGTAGCGCGGGAGCTCTCGCGCAAAGGCGGCCGCCTGATCGTCCGCGCGGAGCAGCGGCCGCAAGATATGGTCTTCGATGGTGGATGCATCACACAGCCCCTCCACATAGATGAGCGCCGCCGGGGCCGAAGCCGAAGCGCCGGCGAGGAACTCGCGGATAATGATGTCGCCGCTGCCGCCGACGGCCGCGCGGATCGTAATCAGGTTCGCCTCCAAAGAAACATCCAACGGAATCGGCGGCTGCTTGTCGCTGCCTGACACGCGGTTCGCCCCCTTCCTATTCGACCGGTTGCGGTAAGACACAGGCGTTTTTGAGTCCTTCCTACTTTTTCCCGAAATGGCGAAAGCTATGTTTAGGCCCGTTCGTTTTTTGATTGAGGCGGTCTTCTTCGGATGGCGCACTCGCGCGAGGGGAGACTAGCAGGACGGGAGATAGCGCTACGGGGTTGAAGGGCGAATTCCCGGGGGGCGGATCCGCTGTCGGCGCCGCCGCATTAAAATTTCGTCCCGATTACTCTTTTCCCGAATGGTTCTCTCGTTCGCTGGAAACAGTAATCGTGGGCGGACATTCAGAATACAGGAGGGACCTGCTTTGAATATTTTGCGCGACGAACTGAAGAAATCGAGAAATGGTGGCTACGAGGTCATCATTTACTTAGCGGATGATCAAACCGAGTTCGCGGAAGAGCTCGGCAAAGGCGGCCCGGACAGCGAGACGAAGGCCAGCATCATCAACTACGTCAAGAAAAAGTATCCGAACCTGAAGGTTACCGTGGCCAAAGTCGTTCTCGGCGGTGTCGTTCTCGGTACGATTCCGCTCGCCGGCGGCGCGGCGCAAGCGGCTGCGGCGGGTCCGACGGACATTGACAAGGCTTCTACTTGGTCCAAAGACGCGATCGTTCGTCTTGTGGAGTCGGGTGCCATTACAGGAAACGAGACCGGCGCCTTTAATCCACAGGGCACGATGACGCGCGATGCTTTCACCGCGCTTATCGTAAAAGCGATCGTACCGGCGGCTGACCTGGTCAATCCGGATACACCTACTTTTAAAGATGTACCGAAAACACACTGGGCTTACCAATACATCGAAACCGCGGTTGCCAAGGGCTTTATTACCGGCACAGGAACAGATACGTTCAATCCAACCGGCGAACTGAACCGTGAGCAGCTCGCGACGATTCTCGTACGTTCCCTTGGCTTGACAGCCGATGACATTAAAGGGCAAGCCGATACGCTCACCCTCAAAGACAAAGACGCCATCGCACCTTTCGCCCGGGATGCGGTTGCGTTCGCCGTCAAGAACGATCTGATGCAGGGCAGCAATGGTGCATTTAACGGCAAAGGCGCCGCAACACGCGAGCAAGTGGCGGTGGTTGTTGACCGTTATGTGACGAATGCGGATGCTCTTGCAAAAGCAGCGGCAGCGATTAAGACACCGGCAGCGACGGAGTTCGGTGCCAAGCCGGTCGGCGTGAAGAAGATCGAAGTCACCTTCAATAGCGCCGTCGATACGGCCAAAACGGCCATCACTGTTAAGAACCCTACAGGTTCGGCGCTTACTGTATCCGATACGCAATTCTCGGCCGACAAGAAGACGGCAACGATTACGCTTGCCAGCAACATCGGTAAAGGCGAATATACCGTAACGGCTACCGGCGTCCAAGACAAGGCATTGACGACGAAATTCACGGCCGAGGCTGAAAAGATTTCGAAGATCGAATTCACATCAGACAAAGCTGTCAAAGATCGTACGGATCCAAAAATTGCCTATGTCAATTTCAAAGTGTCCAACCAGTACGGCGAAGACATTTCGAAAGCGAAGCAAAGTCAGTTAATGTTTACCGCAAGCAAAGGGGCGCCAACAGTTACTGCTAATGCAACGGGTTCCCTTACGCTCGCACTTCCAGCTCAGGGAGCAACCGATTTTAATATCGGAGATGCTGTAAATGTAACGGCACTGGATACAGGGACCAATACGTTTGCAAGTGCTGCGGTAACCGTTGGAGCGCCTGCCCACGTCTCGGAAATTACCATTGAGAAATTGTATAACGCCGATAACGACACGTTGGACGTCAACGATACGGCATCGATTAATAACTTCGTGCTTCAGATCAGCGCGAAGGACCAATATGGCAACAATCTGACAAACGCTGCTGACTTCATTTCCGACACGGTCGTCACTGTTTCGAACCCTACGGTTGTTGATGTTAAAGGCACATCATCTAGTCCGACCGTTACTTACGATTCGACATTAGGCAAACTCGTTCTGCCGCTCGATAAACAAGCGGCAGCGACATCGCTGACAGCCGGCACATCCAAAATCACACTCATCTCGAAGTCGACTGGTAAAACGTCTACGTACGATGTAGTTGTGAAGGATATTGTAAAAGCCGATACGGTTACGCTGTCTGCGCCAGAGGTAGCCGCAGCAGGCTCGTCCTTCACCATTCCGTTCACGGCTCTTGATGCAGATGGCAAAGAGATTACATCCGCAGACGATCTGAACAATGCATTTACGTCCATTACGCTTAGCAATGGCTACGAGCTAGGCGAAGAAATCAATTTCACGAAAAACCTTGCAACAGGTAAGGCGGAGCTCGTTGTTAATGGCATTGCCAACAAGGGCACCTATCAATTGACCGCGATCTCCGGCACCAATAAGCTGTCGTCGCTTCAGATTGTCGTTACCGATGCCAAAACACCGACGACGATCTCGATTAAAGACTTCACGACGACGTTGGCGGTGGGTGCAACCGGCGCATTTGATTTCGATAA
Organism: Paenibacillus xanthanilyticus; assembly: GCF_042682185.1. NCBI lineage: Bacteria > Bacillati > Bacillota > Bacilli > Caryophanales > Paenibacillaceae > Paenibacillus > Paenibacillus xanthanilyticus. The sequence goes on from NZ_JBHUHA010000002.1 coordinate 2,640,831, forward strand.
CGTGAAATTCCTTGATCAGTACGACAAGGAAATTACGCCTAAGTGGGGCAGTGCATCGGGCGATTACCAATTGACTGTTGTATCCTCTAATCCCGCAGCATCGGACATTAGCGGTGGTGTTCTATCTGACGCGACGACTATATCGGCTGTTGGCAAGGCTAAGGGAACGTCGACATACACGTTGCAGCTGCAGCAATATAATGGTACAACATGGAACAACGTCTCTGACGTCAACTACACCTTTACAGTTAATACGGTCAACAAAGCAGACATTCAGTCGTACGAAACGGGCGATGTCGGTACGCTGCTGAACGGTTCCGCAGCCCATGACCGTGAAGTCGTGGTATTCGGTAAGCTGGCGAACGGCTCTAAGGTTACAGTGCCAAGCTCTTACTATACCGTTAACTCGGCATCAGATAAATTAGTAGTCACCGGTAATAAACTACATGCCAACTATCTCGCAGCAGACTTCGATGCAACCGGTACGCTTACCGAGAACGTCGTCATTTCTGTAGATGACGGCAAAGGCACCGTGCTTGAAAAGGCGGTTACGGTCTCGAACAAAGCCGTGGTGTACACCAAAGCCGAGCTCGTTAACGGCACGACATCAAAAGCTGTCAAACAAAATGACGCTCTGGTTTCGATCAACTTAGGGGACCTTAATACGCTTGGATTGAGTAACTCTGGCGTAGCGGCTCTTGCAACTGATGTACTGAAGACCACAGACCAATATGGCGTGGAGGTTACGACTGGCGAAGCTTATTCCGTCGCCATGTCCGGCTTCACGAACTTGGACACGGGCAAAACAGATATCACTGGCGTCAAAGCCGGCTCTACGTTCTACGTGACGGCCGTCAAAGGCGCCGTGAAGCACGTCTTCCAAGTTGCAGTAACACCCGACCCCGTTCCTACCACTTAACAAAAAACCAAGACCGAGCAATCGGTCTTGGTTTTTCTTTTCACCCCTATTCAGCCCTCCGAATACCATGGTTACCAGCCTAGAACCAACCAGGAGGTACCCATGTACAACAATCCGCTTCACCCTCAGTACCCCGTCTACCCCTACTACGACAAAGTAACCAAAACCACCGTGCAGCCGATCGCCTTTCCCCCACAGCATCAAAACAAGCAGCCCGGGTTAGAATACGTCATGAGCCCGCGTCCGATCGTCGAGAATCCTTCGTACAAGGGCAGCGGCAAGCTGCGGGGCAAGACGGCGATCATCTCCGGCGGGGACAGCGGCATCGGGCGCGCGACGGCGATCGCATTCGCCAAGGAAGGCGCGAACGTCGTCATCGTCTATCTCGACGAGCATCGCGACGCGGAAGAGACGAAGGCCCGCATCGAGCAGCTGGGCGGCCGGGCCGAGCTCCTGGCAGCCGACCTTCGGCTGCGAGCCAACAACTATGCCGCGGTCGAGAAGGCGCTTCGGACGTTCGGCTGTCTGGATATCGTCGTGAACAACCTGGCGGTTCAATACCCGCAAGAGAGCATCCTCGACATCTCCGAGGAGCAGCTCGTCCATACGTTTCAAACGAACTTTTTCGCCATCTTCTTCATGACCCAGGCCGCTCTGCCACACTTGAAGGAAGACGCCTCCATCATCAATACGGCGTCCATTACCGCCTACCGAGGCGAAAAAATGCTACTTGACTATTCTGCGACAAAAGGCGCGATCGTCTCGTTCACGCGCTCGTTGGCCCTAAATCTCGCCGACAAAGGCATTCGCGTCAATGCCGTCGCCCCGGGTCCGATCTGGACGCCACTCATTCCCGCGACCTTCCCTGCCGAACGCGTGGCGACCTTCGGTACCGATACCCCGATGAAACGGGCAGGCCAACCGTTCGAGCTCGCGCCCGCCTACGTCTATTTGGCCAGCGATGATTCGCGCTACGTGACCGGGGAGACGATGCATGTGAACGGCGGCGATTTTATATCCGGTTAACGAGCACAGGGAAAAGGGGCGCTCCTCATGGAGCCCCCCGCTGCTTTTGTCCGCATGCTCTACCGCGTCTGCAAATGCCATCAAGCCAACCCGCGCAGCGCCCGCGCGGAATCTTTAACGGCTTCCTTGGCCAAAATATACATCGCGCAGCTCCAGCCGAGCGGCGTGTTCGGATTCGGCTCCGCCGTGCCGCTGTAGTACAGCTCCGGCAGCTTGCCCGGCTCCAGCATGACCGCTTCCGTCCGCCGGACGTAATCGGCCGCTTCCGCTTCGTGGCCCAGCTCGCGGTGGCAAAGCGCCAGCCATGGCAGGCCGAATGTCCACTCCGCCTCCGTGCCATAATAGAACGATAGCGGCTTGCCCCTTCCATGCTCCTGCTCCAAGGTGCTGTAGTAGCTGTCGCCTTCATACCGGATGACGCCGCGTTCGCGCAGCAGCCGCTTCTCGACGTTGCGCGCGATGGTCTCGCCGAGCACGCCGGTGAACAGCCGGTACGGATACACCAGGCTCAGCTGCGCCAAGTCGGCCGGCTTGTCATGGCTTTCGCGCGGGAACAGCCGCATCAGCGTTTGCAGCCCCGCCTGAATCGCCTCGTCCGGCACGTGCACCATCCGATCCACCGCTTTCAAGCCGGCGACGCAAGCGCCGACCGAGGAGGCGTGCACTTCGCGCCATTCCTCCCACATGCCGTTATCCGGATCGTGCCAATACTCCACGTTGCAGAGATAGTACACGAGCTTCTGCACGACCTCCCGGTCCTTCTTGTCCCGAAGCATCTTCTTCCCGCGCGCCGCTCCTTGGCCGACGCCGAACAGGAAGGCGCCGATCATGTCGTGCTGAATATGACCCCATTCCTCGTGGATCTCCCGTACGTCTTCGTAGGAATACCGGGCGTGCAAGTACTCCCATTCCCACTGCGGCTTCTGCTTGCACAGAATGTCCAGCTTCCATTCGTACTCGCGGAACAAGTCGAGCAATCTATAGTAGGTCTGCTCGTAGTCCTTGGTCGGTTTATCAAGATAAGGCAGCGCCATATACACGCAGTCGCGGATCCACACATATTTATAGTCGTTCGACGGACTCGCCACATACAAGCCATGCGGCAAACGCAGCTGTTCCAGCACTCGGTAACTTTCGGACAACATAACCGATCCCTCCTCCAAGTAGTAAAAAACGACCCGATTAGAGTTCATCTCTCTGTTATCCAGTGTGACCCGAATCTAGCAGAAACAAACGGTTCGCTGATCCGTTTTTATAGACTATGCGCTATGTTCGGAAAGGGTGCGCTTTCAGGGCGTCGTGCCGGGCGGGCGCGCTCGTCCCTGCCGGACATCCGCCTAACGCGACCGGCATCGCCGGACATACCCGCGCGCGCATGCCAAAAAAGCCTTCAATCCCGCGCAGTGTGCGGAATGGAAGGCTTTTCGATTTGAGACGAAGAAGGGCTGTTCCCGGCACGGCGCCCGTACCGCATGCGCCTTCGCCCATTTTGCAGCTTACGCGCTTCGCGCCTAGCGCATCGGCACGTTCCTGCTTGCGTCTATCCATGCGTGGAAGATAGACTTCCGCTACTGCCCGGTTCCCGTCGCCGCCGCGGCCAAGCCGTCGAACGGCAGCGCGTCGGCCGGCGAACCCGCGACCTTGTCGTACACGTCCGTCGTGAGCTGGCCGATGCGGTCCCAGTTATAGCGGGTCACCACTTTATGCGAGGCTTTCCTCGCCATCGCTTTGGCCATATCCTCGAACTCCAGCATTTTGACGATATGCGAGGCAAGCGAGGGGACATCGCCCGGCAGGACGGTGAATCCGTCGACGCCATGCTGGATGATTTCCTGGAAGCCGCCCGTTCCGGAGACGATGACCGGGGTGTTCGACGCCATCGCTTCGAGCGCCACGATGCCGAACGGTTCGTACAGGCTCGGAAATACCGCCGCCGACGCGACGCGCAGCATCTCGTTGCGCATTCGATCGTCGGCATAGCCGACGAACTCGAGCTTGCCCCGCGCGATAAGCGGCTCGGCCAGCTGCCGCAGCTGCTCCAGCATCGGTCCATGGCCGGCGATGACGAACTTGGCGTTGGGGCAGCCCGCGAGCACGTGCTCCGCGCTCTCGATCAGCACGTGCACGCCCTTCTCCCGGACGAGTCGCCCGATGAACAGCACGATGCGCTCATGCGGCAGCGCGTAGCGCGCATGGATGTCGGCCGCGTTATGCTCGACGCGGACGACCGCCGCGGTCTCGACGCCGTTCGGAATCATGTCCACCTTGTCCGGCGGCAGATGGAACAGCCGCATCACTTCGTCGCGCATATAGTCGCTGCACACGATTACGCGCCATGCCTCGTACGTCAGCTGCCATTCGAGCGCATGGATGCGATGCTGCAGCTCATTATGCAGGCCATGATTGCGGCCATGCTCGGTCGCATGAATGGTCGCGACGAGCGGCAGGCCGTGGCGGTGCTTTAACGTCTTAGCCGCCTCGCCGACGATCCAATCGTGCGCATGGACCAGATCGAAGGGGCCGTAATTCGCGACCAGGGTGCTCGCGTACGAAGCCATCGCCAGGTTCAGCTGGAACACCCATTCCATGAACGAAATGTTCTGCTGTTGATACGCCGCCACTCGGTGGACGTGGACGCCCTGATTGATCTCGTAGGCTGGATACCCTTCCACGTGCGAGGTGACGACATGCACCTCCACCTGCTGCTCCGCCAGCTTGCGCGACAGATCGAAGACGTGGCGGGACAAGCCGCCCACGATCATCGGCGGGAACTCCCAGGAGAGCATCAGGACGCGCCGCCTGCCGGATAGCTGCCGCGGCACCGCCGTGCCTTCCCGCGCCGCCGGCAGCTTGGAGCGGTAAATCCGGTAATCGAGGTCGGGACTGATGGCATCGCGCGCTTCCACCTCGCGGAGCCAATTCTCGTCCACCGCGCCCTGCAGCAGATCCCGGTACAGCCGGCGAAAACGGACGATATGGTTCTTCGTTCGCTTCAGCGCGTACTCCACCATCGTCCCGGCGTCCATGATGAACGCCCAGTCGCTGCTCTGCGCCAGCATCAGCTCGCGCGCCGCCTGGTTAAGCGCCTTTCGCTTAAGCCCCGCTGCATCCGGGAACCGGTCGGCCAGCTCGATCATCTGCTCCTCCATCCGGTGGAGATGTCGGTAAATCCACTCGTTCGTTTGGCCGAGCCACACCTCGCCGAAGCCCGCGCGGCCCCAGCTCGCGAACGACAGCTCCGCCTGCGGATTTTCCGGATATTCGGCCAAATATTCGACCGGCGTAATCATTTTGAACGTCGATTGGTCATGGTGGATTTTCCGGCACAGGTACTCGATCCACATCGGGCCCTCGTGCCACCAGTGACCGAACAGCTCGGCATCGTACGCCGCGGTCACGAGCGGCTTGCGCGGCATGTGCGCGCTCAGATGCTCGATCTGCTTCTCGCGGTTGAACATGAAGTGGCCGGCATGGCGGGCGGCCTTCTCCGCGGCCCACTCGGGATTGTACGGCTCTTTCGGCTGGCCCTCGCCCGTAATCCGGTAATATTTGATCCCCGTATTCAGCCGCACGCCGGAGGGATGCATGAACGGCTTCAGATACGCCTCATCCAGCTCGTAGCCGATATCCCGGTAATATTCGCGATAGTCATGGTCGCCCGGATACCCTTCGAGCGAGCTCCACACTTGGCGGCTCGTCTCCTGATCCCGCGCGAAAGCGGCCACGCCGTTCGGCGTGACGACCGGGCCGTACGCGCCGAGCTCCGGCTTCGGACGGGCATGCAGCACCTGATGCGTATCGGTCATGAAGAAGTCCAGCCCGTAATCCTTCAGGATCCGGTCCAGCCCCTCGACGTACCCGCATTCCGGCAGCCAGATCCCGCGCGGCGCTCGGCCCAGGCTCGACGTATGGATGCGCACCGCGTTATCGATTTGCGCGCGAAGCGCCTGCTCCGTCCGGACGTAAGGCAGGAACGCGTGCGTGGCCGAGCATGTGATGAGCTCCACGTAACCGGCGGCCTGGAGACGCTCGAAGCCCCGGATCAGATTGCAGTCGTACGTTTGCGTAAACAACTGCTTCATATGTATGAATTGCGCGGCATACCGCTCCGCGAGCGGCAGGAGCGCTTCGTCGCCTTGCACCCGCTCGCACTCGGCCGTGGCCAGCGCGATCAGATTATCCAGATGTTGCACGTACCGCTCTTGGAGCAGCGGCTTGGCCAGCATGGTCAGCAAGGTTGGCGTCAGCGACATCGTCACGCGGAAATCCACCCCGTCTCGATCGAGACGATCGAATACCTCGAGCAAGGGGATGTATGTTTCCGTCATCGCTTCGAACAGCCAGCGTTCTTCGATATAATTGTCGCTCTCCGGATGATAAACGAAAGGCAAATGCGCATGCAGGACGAGAGACAAGTACCCTTTGGCCAACAGAACCCCTCCTAGTTAACGTTCGCGGGAAATGAAACAAACTTCATCGAGCACGCGGTCATGCGCGACTTGTCTGGGGCATGACCGAAGGACGCTGCGGCATCGCCAGGCGCGCGGGCGACTATTCCAGATCGGCTTGCGCCGGGGACAACGAATATCCGTTGAAGAGCGGCTGCCAGGCCGCTTGCGGCTCCGCCGCCTGCGATACTTCCATCCGTACCCATCGCGATTCGCCCTCGCGCTGCTCTTCGCGCGGCGGCGTCTGGACCGAATTGGAGCGCAGCAGCGTGATGAAGCGTCCGTCCAGCGCGACGGTGCCGTAATCGATCACGTACGAGCAGGCCGGGGCCACGCCATTGACGAACCAGTTGTTCGCCTCCTGGGTCACGTCGAAATCCCAGTACCGATTGAAGTTGTCTCCTTTAAAGTGAACGAACGACACGTCGTACACCCGCAGCCGCTTCGGCAGCACGCTCCAGCTGCAGCCGAAATGCGACTCGACCATGCGGATCAACTCTGGCGTCAGCTCCCAATAAACGTACAACGACTCCGCATCCCGCGGCATCGCGACCAAGCGGTCCAGTTCGTAACGCTCATCCAGCAGCGCGTAATCGTCTACCTCCGGCGGTGCGGACGATTGCGTTCGGGGCGCGTGCGATTTGCGGTAGTTGGTTAGCTGATACCGGAGCCTTCCGACCGGTATGCCTAACTGTTCGGCGATTTCCTTTTGCGTCTTGCCTGCTTCAATCAGTGCCAGGATCGTTGTCATGTCCAAGCGAAGTCCCCCCGGGTAATGGATTTGCGGCGTGTAATTCAGGTAAAGCCACAACAGCATGGTTCACAGTTTACATGACGCCAAGTGGAAAGTCTGCCGAAAACGGTCTTAGAGTTTTTATGTTTTTTTGTAGATTAATTTAAGGGACTTGACGGGTAAAACAAACCGTATGGAAATGCTATTATCATTTCTTAACCCATTTATTAACGATGAGAGTCAACTCGTCCAAATTTTATCGTTTTATTCGACAGCAGAGCAAATCGGACAACGTGTTATAAATCGACATTTTGCCTGTTTTCTCACAATGAGGTCGACAATCGCCCTCTAATCCGGATCACATTTTCTTGCTCGACGGGATACGCTTTATTCTTTCAGATCGTACATGGCGGATAATAAACGCGGTTTGGATCCAGGACCGACAACGCGGATGTCCAGAACGAGGGTTTATTTCGCGATAGGAGTGAATGAAGTGGAGAATCGATGGAAGTAATGCCGGATAAGTTGGCGGGACCATTGCTCGATTCGGATCAGGCCGACGCACCCGGAATTTGTTGTACAGAAAAAACTAGAGGCAAGAACATGCTCGTAGTCGGTGAAGCAAAAGGAACCTCTGCATCCGCCTGAAATGGGGGAAGAGAGGTTCTTTGGGTCGTGGGCTCCGCCAAAATGTATGGTTCACCTTTAAATTAAGAACTAAAACCGAGGCGGCTATTTGTCCCCCGCTTGCAGGGCGAACGACTGTCGATACTCCGTCGGCGTCACCGCGTACTTCTTCCGGAACACCTGCGAGAAATGGCGCATGTCCTGGTAGCCGATCCGCTCGCACACCTCCGCCAGCTTCAGCTTCGGGTTCTGCAGCAGCTGCTTCGCCTGCTCCAGCCGCAGCTGGATGACGTATTCCTTGAAGCCGCTGCCGGTCTTCTGCTTGAATAGCTGACTGAAGTAGACCGGATTCAGATAGACGACCGACGCCACTTTCTCCAGCGACAGATCGGCATGGTAATGGGTCTTCATATACTGCAGCGCCACTTCGATCGCGCGGTCGCCGCCGCCGGCCACTTGTTCGTAGACTTGGGTCGACGACGCCTGGCGCATGCGGCGCACCTCCGCCGGCACGTCCTGCACGTCCGTCATGACGCCCGAGTGCATGATCTGGAACGGCACCTTCAAATAACGGCTAAGATGGCTGCGCAGCTCATCGACGAGCGAGCTCAGCTGCTCCCCGTCCCGCGGCGTCACGAGGCCGAGCAGGCTTTTGCCGTCGAAGGTCGAGACGAAACCGGTGCCGTATTTGCCGATCAGCTCGCCCAGCACGTTCTCGATAATGAAATGCTCCAGGTGGACGATTTTGTCGCTCTCCATCTTGATCAGCACCAGCTGAAAATGCGGATGGCTCTCCATGAACGAGCTCATATCGAGGCCGCCGATATCAAGTCCGGACGCCCAGCGCTGGAACACCGCCTCGCGCAGAAACTTCCGGCTGCGCCGTAGCTGCTCCGCCTCCTCCGTCTGCTCCGTCTCGGCCGCCACCTCGGCGGTCAGCTTCTCGATCATGGCGACGAGCACTTCCTTCCCGATCGGCTTCAGCAAATAATCCTTCGCCCCAAGACGCACCGCTTCCTGCGCGTAAGCGAACTCCGAATAGGCGGAGATGACGACCCACTTAATATGCGGGTACAGCTTGCCGGAGAGGTTCATGAGCTCCAACCCGGTCATGCCCGGCATGAGAATATCGGTCAGCACGATATGGATGCGGTGCCGGCGCAGCAGCGCGGCCGCTTCTTCCGGGTTCGCGGCCAAGTGGAGCGTATGATCGGGAAAACGATTATGCAGCGTGCGCATGATGCCTTCGCGAATGACCGTTTCGTCATCGACAATGAGAATATCCATCGGTTGGAACCCCCTTCTTCACCTACAAGCGTTATATATTTCACGCATATAAGAAGTCATCTTGTATTTCTTATCGCGGCATGACGACGATAACCGTCGTCCCCTCGCCTCGTTTGCTATCGATTCGCAGACCGTATTGGTCCCCGTACATAATCGCGATTCGCCGATGCACGTTCGGCAGTCCGATGCCTTTGCGCCGCTGCGCCGCAGGCTGTATGCCGCCGCCGACAGCCGACGGACCGTGCGCGCCTGCGGCGCCGGCGGCGGCTTCGCGCCAGCCTTCCGTCGTGTCCGACGCCGACGCCGGCCCTTCGCCTTCCGTCCGCACGATCCGCCCGCCGAGCAGCGAGTGCTGCAGGAAGGCGAGCGTCTGCTCATCCATGCCGACGCCGTCGTCCTCGACGACGATCCGCAATTCGCCCGCGTCTACTTCCGTATAGACGCGCAGCTTGCCGGGACGCCCGAGCGGCTCGAGCCCGCTCTTGACGGCGTTCTCGATGATCGGCTGCAGCGTCATCTTCGGCATGACGGCGTCCAGCCAGCGGTCCTCGACCTGAATCTCGGTCGTCACGCGACCTTCCAGCCGGCTCTCGATGATCGTCATGTAATGGCGCATCTGATCGAGCTCCTGGCGCAGCGTCGTGCGGGACGCCTCCTGCCAGTCGCTGCTGTAGCGGAACATGTGGGAGAGCGACAGAATGACGCGGCCGAGCCGGTCGTTCTCCCGCTCGTCCAACATCCAATAGATCATATCGAGCGTGTTATATAGAAAATGCGGATTCACCTGCGACTGCAGCGCCTGCAGCTCCGCGTTCTTCTCGCTGATCGAGGCGAGCGTAATGCCCTCGATCAGCTCATCCATGCGATGCACCATCCGGTTGAAGGACGCGACCAGCGAGTTGATCTCGTCGAATGACTTCACGTTCACGCCGCCCTTGAAATTCCCGAGCTCCACCTGCTTCATCTCGCGGATGAGCAGCTTGAGCGGCGAGGCGATCGTCCGGGAGACGAGCGAAGCGATCGCGACCGACAGGCCGATCAGCACGGCGATGACGACGAGCAGGTACTGCCGCGTATCCTTGAGCTCCGAGCCGATATCCGCCTTCGGCGTCATGCCGAACACCGTCCAGTCCGCCAGCGCCGCCTTGGCCGAGACGATCAGCTGGTCGGTCCCGTCATCGACGACGACCTCCTTCTGCGCGGGACGCGGCAGTCCGTTGAACGACGGCATCGCGGCGTCTTCGCTGCCCGTCGAGGCGATGACGCGATCCTGGCGATCGACGATATACACCTGGCTGTTCGGGCTGATCGTGACGTTGGAGAGCGCGGAGAGGATCGGCTTCGGGTTCGTCTCGATGAACATGATGCCGATTTTCTTATAGGTCGTCAGATCGTACAGCGCCCGGCCGAAGACGAACACCCGCTCCTCCTGCAGGCTGTTGATGACCGAGCCGTTGTATAAGCCCAGCCACACCATCTCCCCGGTCGAGGCCTGCAGCTGCGCGTACCAATCCGTCTTTTTGTAATTCAGGTCGAATACGCCGGCGTACCGTTTCTCATAGTTGTACAGCTTGCCGGAGCTGGTGATGATGTGAATGCCGACGATGTCGTCTCGGGAGTAATACACCGCGCCCAAAATATTGGTGATCGAACGCTCATTGATGACGCTGAGCACCGGATCCGTCACCTTCTCGCGCTCCTCCAGCAGCCGCAGCAGCTCATAGTTGCTGTTGAGCGATTTCGTGACGCTGTCGTACCCTTCGAGCAGAAGATCAAAAAGACCAACGGTCTGGGAGATGTTTTTCTCGGCCATGTCGCTGATCTTGGTATGAATGATGTCGGTTGTTTTGCGATAGTAGAGCACGCTGACAATGACGATGAGCGTCATCATGCAGGAGAGAAAAAGCAGAAACAGCCGGTTATAAATCGAATGTCTGCCGCGCGACCGTGCCAATTCGTACAATCTCCCTTCCCCGGCGAACAAGCGCAAAGATCAGGCGCCGGCGAAAACGCGCAAGGCATGCGCGCTTCCGGGCGGCCGCCCGACCTTAGACGTTCGCCATCTTCATCGATGACTCTATTGTAGCACAGCGTCTGTCTCGCGGAAGGTTAACCTTTGACCGCGCCCGCCACCATGCCCTTGGTAATTTTGTCCGCCAGCAGGAAGTAGATGATGATAACCGGCAGCGCCCCGAGCACGAGGTAAGCGCCGATTGCCCCGTAGTTGACCGAATACTGGCTGACGAAGCTGTTCACGCCGAACGGCAGCGTCTTGAGCGCTTCCTTCGAGATGAACGTCGCGGCCAAAATATACTCGTTCCAAATGTTGATGAACGTCAGGATGCACACGGTCATCATCGGCGGGATCGATACCGGAATGATGACGCTCCAGAAGATGCGCAGCACATTCGCGCCGTCGACGACCGCCGACTCCTCGATTTCGTGCGGAATCGACTTCATGAAGCCGCTCATGATGAACACCGCGATCGGCGTCTGGAATGCGACGTACGGCAGGATGAGCGACCAGAGCGTATTGAGAATTTTCATCTCTTTGAAAATAAGCATCAGCGGCAGCAGCGTCGCCTGCATCGGGATCATCATCCCGATCAGGAACAGCACCATGACGAGCTGGCCGTATTTCCAGCGGAAGCGGCTGATCGCGAACGACACGAGCGAGGCGAGCAGCAGGACGAGCACCATCGTGCTGGTCGTGACGATCAAGCTGTTCAGCAGGTATTTGAAATAGTTGCCGGATGCGATCGCATCCGTATAGTTGCTCCACATCAGCTTGCTCGGCAGCGAGAAGAAGCTGCCGGAGAGAATCTCCTCGTTGTTCTTCAGCGAGTATATAAGCAGCCAGAGGAGCGGATACAGCTGGGTGACGAGCAGAATGCCGAGCAGAATGAACACGATGATTTTCGCCAGCGGGAATATTTTCTTCCCTCTCTGTGCAACAGGCTTTACGCCGGCGACGGGTATGGTTTGACTCATGACCGAACTCCTCCTTCCTTACGTGTATTTACGCTCCAGGCGATTGAAGATGAAATTGATGACGACCGTGGCCAGCAAGCAAAGCGCGACCAGGAACGTGGCGATCGAGCTGCCGTATCCGTATTTCATGGACAGGAAGGACATGTTGTACATATGGGTCGAGATGACGTCTGTCGCGTGCGCCGGGCCGCCGCCGGTCATGACCATGACCATGTCGAACGCTTGGAGCGAACCGATAAACGCGAGAACGATCGATATTTTGAAAATCGGAATATTCATCGGGAAGGTAATATACCAGTCCGCCTTCAGCCCTTCGGCTCCGTCGATCCGCGCCGCTTCGTAAATATCGGCGGAGATATTCTGGATGCCCGTAAACTGGATGAGCGTGTGGTAGCCAAGGTATTGCCATAACGCGACGAAGTAGAGCGAGTACATCGCGATATTCGGTTCCGTCAGCCAGGAATGCGTCCAACTGGAGAGACCGACGGCCTCCAGCACCTGGTTCAGCATGCCGCCCATGGCAGCAGGATTGTAGATCGTTTTCCACAATTGGCCGATGATAACGACCGAGAGAATGACCGGCATGAAGTAAGCCGATACGAGGAAATTCGGTTTCTTGACGAAACGATTGAGCAAAATGGCGACAAACAGCGCGACCGGAATCTCCGCCATGGAGAATACGGCAAACATCAGCGTGCGGCGGACCGACGGCCAGAATACCGGATCATCGAACAGCAGCGTCTTGAAGTTGTCCAAGCCGACAAACTTCGAGGTGCCGATCCCGTTCCAATCCAGCAAACCGCTGTACACCGAGACGAGAACCGGCACAAAGACCAGCCCGACGTACACGATCAGACACGGCAGCACAAAAGCGGCAATCGTCCATTTGGACACCCGCAAGACGTTCATGGAATCATCTCCTAACCAAAATGAATCGAGGGCGCAGGGGTCCGTCCCTGCAGCTAACGGCAGACCCCTTGCACCCTCGAACTTTGTCTCTATTTAGGTATGGCTAATTATTTGTTGGATTCGAACGCCGCTTGGTGCTCTTTCGCTACTTCCGCGGAGTCTTTCTTCTGCACGAACAGGTTTTGGATGCTCGTCAAGTGGCCTTGGGACGTACCCGGGTTCATCGTGTTGTCGAAGCTCAGGTCGCCGCCTTGCACTTCTTTGAACAGACCCAGTACTTCCATCGCCATGTCGGAGTAGCCGGCTGCTTTGAAGTCGCCTTCGACTTTCTGAGCCAGCCCTACCGCGCCTTTGACCGCGAACGCTTCTTTCGGGAAGTTCAGCATGAAGTAGTTCAGGAAGTCCTTCGTCTCTTGCAGGTGCTTGCTGTTCGCGGAGATCGCGAATGCGGAGCCCGGCGCGAGCATGAACTCGTTCGGGTTGCCTTTGCCGCCCACCGTCGGGAATTTGAATACGCCGACTTTGCCGTTAACCGACGACGTCTCGATGCCACCCGTTGCCCAGCTGCCCATGTAGTACATCGCCGCTTTGCCCGTCTTGAACAGGTTCTCGCCCGCGTTGTAGTCGAAGCTCGTCGCGCCTTCTTGGAACGCGCCGGCTTGCACCAGGTTCTGGAACGCTTCGACCGCTTCGACGAATGCCGGATCTTCGAACGTCTTGGTGCCTGCGGCAACGTCTTTCAGGAAGCCCGGGCCGTTCGTGCGGAGCAGGACGTTCATGAACAGGAACGAGCCCGTCCAGGAGTCTTTCTCGCCGATCGCCATTGGCTGGATGCCCTTCGCTTTAAGCGCTTTGACCACGTCGACCATCTCTTCGAACGTCGTCGGCACTTTCACGCCGCCTTGCTCGAACAGTTCTTTGTTGTAGTACACGAGGCCGATGTTGTTGCCGTCCGGCAGCGCGTACAGGTTGTTGTCGAATGTGTACCAGTCGAGGATGCCTTCTTGGAACGTGTCCTTCAGGCCGTTCTGCTCGACCATGTCGTTCAGCGGCGCGAACAGGTTCGCTTCCACGAACGGCTGCATTTGCGCGGCCGGGTTGACGATCGTGATGTCCGGTACTTCTTTGGAAGCCGCTTGCGTCTTCAGCTTCAGCTTCTGTTGGTCCGTGTTCAGCGAGTCGAGCTCGATTTTGACGTGCGGATTCGCCTTCTCGTAGTCGGCTACGATCTTCTTCAGCATGCCGTTCTTCGGATCGGTCGGATCCGGATAGATATTCTGGAACGTGATCGTCACGTTCTCTTTCTTCGGCTCTTCGGCCGGCGCGTTCGTGCCGCCGTTGTTCGTCGTTGCCGCGTTGTTCTTGGCCGCGTCGGTCTCGCCGCCGCTATTCGCGTTATTGCCACCGTTGTTGCTGCCACAAGCCGTCAAGCTTGCTGCCAGCACGCCGGCCAAAACCAGTTTGATGAGGTTGGATTGTTTAATCACCTTTGTAATCCCCCTTGTTTGATTTATGTCCTTATTATGACGCGGATATGATAACCCTTACAATGCGACAAGTTTAGGGGAAGAGGTTTAATTTCTTAAGGTGAGGAAATTTAAGGTAGGCTGAAGTTTACCCACCTCGGGCGAGCTGTCGAGGGACGGAAGGCCGTAGTGGCGCGGGGTTGGGGACGTAGTTCGTGGGGACTTTCGGCGGAGAAGTTAATGTCGGACGTCAGATGACCGATGTGGGATGTCTCGCGTAGGATAAGATTTTGGGATCCAGAAAGCGACAGCAACTTGCGCCACACTCACCCAAATTCCGCCTGCTTCCCCAACGTCAAAAAGAGCACTGTCCCCAGTGCCCCTCCTAAATCTATGCTGCCGCGCCCGAGTACGGGTTACGCGATTGGACAGTTCATCGCGCGACTGCGAACCGATTACCGGTCACGCAGAGCTCCCCGCCGGTTCCCCGCTATTCGCTTGGCCGGTGCCCGCTTCCGCCTTTCCTAGATACGAGCGATTCGGCGAACCAGGCGCAGAGGCCGACTCCCCCCGCCCGCATCCGCGCAAAAAGCAGCGTCACCACGTACTTCCGCGCGTCTGCCGTCAGCAGCTGCAGCTCGGCCCGCTCGTCGGACGGCGCCGCTTTCGCGAAGGACACGGCCGAACCGTCCATATCCTCGCTAATCCGCGTGATCCGGTACCCATCCGCCAACAGCGCGTCGATCGCCCGCTGCTCCTTCAGCACCTCCGCATAATGGCTCATGGCTGCACGCTCCCCGCCGCTTCGGCCGACGGCCGCTTCGGCTTCGCCGCATGCTGCCCGAACCGCTTCCGCCGCAAATATTCGCCGCTGCCCGGGGTGCCGACGAACTGCTTGTCGCGGATAACGAACTCGCCCCGCACGAGCACCGACGCCGGCTCCCCGGTCACGCCCATCCCCTCGAACGCGTTGTAGTCGACGCGCATATGGTGCGTCGCCGCCGATAACGCCCGCTGGGCGCGCGGGTCGAAAATGACGAGGTCCGCGTCGCTGCCCACGGCGATCGTCCCTTTCTGCGGGAACAAGCCAAACAGCTTCGCGCTTGACGTCGAGACGACGTCCACGAACTTGTTCAGCGACAGCCGCCCTTTCGCAACGCCCTCCGAGTAGAGGAGACTGAACCGGTCCTCGATCGTCGGCCCGCCGTTCGGGATTTTGGAGAAATCGCCGCGCCCGAGCTCCTTCTGGCCTTTGAAGTCGAACGAGCACTGGTCCGACCCGACCGTCTGCAGCGACCCGTTCCACAGCGCATCCCACAGCACGCTCTGATGGGACTTCTCCCGCAGCGGCGGCGACCAGACGTATTTGGCCCCCTCGAAATCCGGCTTCTCCAAATACGATACGTCGAGCGTCAGGTACTGCGGACACGTCTCGCCGTAGACGCGCAAACCTTTACGCCGAGCGTCCGCAATCTTCTCCACCGCCTCCGCGCACGTGACGTGCACGACGTACAGCTGGGAATCGGCCAGCTCCGTCAGGTTGACCGCCCGGCCCGTCGCCTCGCCTTCCAGTAGGGACGGCCGCGTCAGCGCATGGTAGATCGGATCGGTGTTGCCTTCTTCGAGCGCTTTGTCGATCAGGTAGGCGATGACGTCGCCGTTCTCCGCGTGCACCATGACGAGCGCGCCTTCCCGGCGGGCCAGCTGCAGCGTGCGCAGCAGCGTGCCGTCGTCGGCTTGGAACACGTTTTTGTACGCCATGAACACCTTCAGCGAGGTGATGCCTTCCTCGTCGATAATTTGCGGCAGCTCGCGCAGCACGTCGTCGTTCACTTCGCCGACCATGAGGTGGAAGCCGTAGTCGATGACCGCCTTGCCCTTCGCTTTGGCATGCCAGGCTGCCACCGCATCGCGCAGCGGCGCGCCTTTGCTCGTCAGGCAGAAGTCGATGATGCTCGTCGTCCCGCCGAACGCCGCCGCGATCGTGCCGCTCTCGAAATCGTCCGCCGTCACCGTGCCGCCGAACGGCATATCCAGGTGGGTGTGCGGGTCAATGCCGCCCGGGAACACGTAATGGCCGGTCGCGTCCACGACCTCCGCGTCCGCCGGCGCGGCGAGATCCGCGCCGATCTGCGCGATAACGCCATTGTCCACGAGAATATCGGCGACATACGTATCGGCCGCCGTCACGATCGTGCCGTTCTTGATCAACTTCTTCATCGTCTACACCGCCTCCATCTCGGCCGCCCCGGCGTTCAGCTTCGCCAGCGTGCGCTGCCTGTCGTTCCAGCTCATCGGCGCCCCCGCCGGAGCCGCCTCCACCATCTCGATCGCGCCGTCGACCGGGCAGACGATCGAGCATAAGTTGCAGCCGACGCAATCTTCTTCGCGAACCTGCAGGTATTTGCCGCTATCGCCGGTCAGCATGTCGATGCATTGATGCGACGTATCCTCGCAGGCGATATGGCATTTGTTGCAGTTGATGCACGTCTCGGTATTAATGCGCGCCACGACGCGGTAATTGAGGTCGAGATCGCCCCAGTTGGAGTAGCGCGGAACGGATTTGCCCACTAGCTCCATGACGGAGGCGATCCCTTTGTCGTCGAGATAATTGTTCAGCCCGTCGATCATCTCTTCCACGATGCGGAAGCCGTGATGCATCGCCGCCGTGCAGATCTGCACGCCCGTCGCGCCCATAAGCATGAATTCCACCGCATCCTGCCACGTCGAGATGCCGCCGATGCCGGAGATCGGCACGCCGACCTGCGGATTGCGGGCGCACTCGGCCACCATGTTGAGCGCGATCGGCTTGACGGCCGGACCGCAGTAGCCGCCGTGCGCGCCTTTGCCGGCTACATGCGGGATGGTCTGCCAGGAGTGGATGTCGACGCCCGCCAGCGAGTTGATCGTGTTGATCATGCTGATCGCGTCCGCCCCGCCCAGGACCGCATGCCGCGCCGTCACCGTAATGTCCGTGATGTTCGGCGTCAGCTTGACGATGACCGGCGTCTTGGCCGCTTCCTTCGCCCACATCGTCTGCATCTCGACGAGATCCGGCTGCTGTCCCGACGCCGCGCCCATGCCGCGCTCCGCCATCCCGTGCGGACAGCCGAAGTTCAGCTCCAGCCCGTCGACGCCGACGTCTTCGACCCGCTTGACGATCTCGTGCCACTTCTCCCGCTTCGGCTCGACCATCAGGGAGGCGATGAGCGCATGGTTCGGGAAGCGTTTCTTCGTCTCGTAGATTTCCTTCAGGTTCACCTCGAGCGGACGGTCCGTAATCAGCTCGATATTATTGAACCCCGCGACGCGCTGGCCATTAAAATGGACCGCCGCGAACCGCGCGGACGTGTTGATGATCGGCTCGCCGAGCGTCTTCCAGACGGCGCCGCCCCAACCGGCCTCGAAGGCGCGCTGCACCTGGTAGCCGGTATTCGTCGGCGGGGCAGACGCCAGCCAGAACGGATTCGGCGCCTCGATGCCCGCCAGGTTAATGCGTAAGTCTGCCATGCGACCAACCCTTTCGCGCGTAAGTTATGGATAACCAAATGGACATGTCCTATCCGCTGCCGTCGATTCGTCAGACCGAACTCAAGTTCAATTTCCGTGGGGCCGAAGGATAGGCGGCGGGTGAACGACGATGCGAGCTCGTCGGAATACCGCTACATCGCCACCTTACCCTGCTCATCTTCGCCCTGCGCGGCGGGCGCAGCCTCCGATTCCGCCGGGGCGAGTTCCGCGAAATGCCGGCTGATCGCGCGCGCCGTCCGCTTGCCCTGCTCGGCCGCCGAGACGACCATCGCTTCGCCTTGGCCGGCGCCGAACACGATGTCCCCGGCCGCATACACCTTCGGGTTGGATGTGACGTGCGTGTCGGGATCGATCCGGACAACGCCGCGGTCGTGCGCGAGGCCCAGCTGGTCGATGAGCGCGACCCGGCGCTTCTGCCCGATTGCCGTCACGACCGCGTCCACCGGCATCCGGAACGCGGAGCCTTCGATCGGCACCGGCGCGCGCCGCCCGTCTGCCCCCGGCTCCGACAGCTGCATCCGTACGCATTCGAGCGCCGTCACCTTGCCCTGCTCGTCGCCGATGATCCGCACCGGGGCGGTCAGCCAGGCGAACTCGACGCCGTCCTGCTTGGCGAATTCGAATTCGAAGTCGTACGCGGTCATCTCCGCCCGCGTCCGCCGGTAGACGATGCGCACGTTCTCGGCCCCGAGCCGCACGGAGCAAGTCGCCGCGTCGATCGCCGTGTTGCCCGCCCCGATCACCGCCACGCGCGCGCCTGCAAAGGCCGGCTGCGGCTGATCGGCGGATTTGGTCGACTCCACGAGGTGAATCGCATCGTACACGCCGTCCAAATCCTCGCCCTCGATGCCCAGCGGCGGCACATCGCCCATCCCGGCCGCGAGCACCACCGCATCGTAGCTGTCCAGCAGCAGCTCTGCCGGAACGTCATCGCCGACCTTCACGCCGGTGCGAATGTCGACGCCGAGCTTCTCCACCTGCTCGACCTCCCAGAGCGAGATGGACTGCGGCAGCCGGAACGAGACGATGCCGTGCGTGTCGAGACCGCCCGCGAGCGGCTTCGCTTCGTAGATCGTCACGGCGAAGCCGTCCCGCGCCAGCTCCCGGGCGGCGGACAGGCCGGCCGGACCGCCGCCGATGACCGCCACGCGGCGTCCGTTCGGCGCGCCGGCTTTGAAGAGCGGGCGCCCGTCCGCGATCGCCCAATCCGTCGCGTAGCGCTGCAGCTTGCCGATCATGATCGGCTCGGAGGCGTCGTTTAGCACGCAGGCGCCTTCGCACAGGATCTCCGTCGGGCAGACGCGCGCGCAGCTGGCGCCGACCGGGTTCGCGTCCATGATCGTCGTGGCCGCGCCCTTCAGATTGTCGGTCGCGATCCGTTTGATGAAAGACGGGATGTTAATGCCGGTCGGACAAGCTTGAATGCAAGGGGCGTCATAGCAATATAGACAGCGGTTCGATTCTTCGACCGCCGCCTTGCGCGTAAGGCCCGGCTCGGCTTCCGCGAAATTGCGCGCGAGCAGCTCGGGCGCAAGCATGCGAAGCGGTGAACGTTGCTCCATCTCTCATCCCTCCCAAGGCTATGCTTTCATGTATGCAAGATTGGACTGGCTTTATGCCAGCGAATCCGGAATTTACGAATGATTGCGTTATTGCCGCCGCTAGACAAAGCCGTCATGTCTCCGAGACGCGGCCGAAACAGGCAGCCGGAGCGCTCGCAGCTTCGAGGTAGGATGCAGCCCCTGCCCCGATCCTTCTCGCGGCATGCCCTATGCCGGCTCCGCCGGCGCGGGGGCGCCCGCCGCGCACAGCGACAGCGCCGTCCGGTACAGCAGCTCGCAGCCGAGCGCGATGTCCGCCTGCGTCGAGAATTCCTTCGGGTTGTGGCTGATGCCGTCCTTGCACCGGACGAAAATCATCCCGTACTCGCAGTATCGCGACATGGCCAGCGAATCGTGGAACGGGCCGCTCATCAGCTCGGGCAGCGCCACGCCGAGATCAGCCGCCGACGCGCGGATCGCGTCCTTGATCCGCTCCGCGCAGTACCGCGGCTCGCTGTTCGTGTCCTCGCGGATCGCATACGTCAAGCCGTTCGCGGTCGCCGCTTCGTCGATCAAGGCGCGCAGCTCCGCCTCCAGCCGGTCGCGCCGGGCAAGATCGATATCCCGCAGATCGACCGTGAACCGGACATGCTCCGGAATGATGTTCCGCGAATCCGGGAACACCTGCAGCGATCCGACCGTGCCGACTGTCGGGGCACCCGGATCGCGGCCGGCGATCGCTTGCAGCCCGGTGATGATTCTCGCCGCCCCCGCCAGCGCGTCCCTCCGCAGCGTCATGGGGACCGAGCCTGCGTGGCCCGCGAAACCATAGAGGTCGATCGTCCACCAGAGCGGCCCGGATATGCCGGTCACGAGACCGACGGGGCTGTTCAGCGACTCCAGCACCGGCCCCTGCTCGATGTGCAGCTCCAGGAAGGAGCCGACCCTGCCCGGCGGATAGACCGACTCCGCGAATCGGGCTGGATCGCCGCCGAACGCGAGGAGCGCCTGCAGCCGGGTCACGCCGTCTTTGTCGACCCGCTCGAGCTCGCCGTCTTCCAGCTGGCCGAGCAGCCCCCGGACGCCGAACAAGCCTTTGTTGAACCGGCAGCCCTCCTCGTCGCAGAACGAGACGACCTCGATCGGCACGGCGGGCGCGATGCCCTGCTCCCGCATCGTCTGCACCGCTTCGATCGCGCCGATGACCCCGATGATGCCGTCGAAGCGTCCCGCATACGGCTGCGTGTCGATATGCGAGCCCATCATGACGGCCGGCGCATTCGGATCGGCGCCTTCCAGCCGGCCGATCAAATTGCCGAACGCGTCGATGCGCGCCGTAAGACCCGCTTCCTCCATCCACCCTTTCACGACGAGCACCGCTTCCAAATCCTCGTTCGATAGCGCCAGGCGGCAAACGCCGGTTTCGCTGATTTTGCCGATTTGGGCCAGTCGATCGATGCGGGCCGCAATGCGTTCCGAATTAACGGTTAAGGGCATCTTAGCGCCTCCCTCATCCTTTTGTGTAAGATAATATAACATTTAATTTGAATTTTTCAGATAAATCAAGCTGCTATTTCGGTATTTTTTCTTAACTACGCTAATTCGACATGTTTTTCGCTTCATTTGTGTTAAATTATATAACATAACCAACTATACCGAGGATCCGATTCGGATTCACTAGACATCCTGTCAAAAGGGAGCCGTATCTTTTCTGCCATCAAATTGCGGAAAGCGAGGGATTGCATTATGGAGACGGAACGCAGCTTAACGGTCGGAGATGCGCTGAAACGGCCGCTATTCGAAGGGGCGCGGCTCGTGGCGGGCGCCGCCGGCCTGCATCGGCGGATACGCTGGGTGCACATTCTCGAAATTACGAACTTCGAGACGCTCATCCACGGAGAAGAAATGATTTTGACGACCGGCATGGGATTCGCGGAGAAAGCCGACTCTCCGCTCGCCTTCATGCGCGGATTGATCGGGCGCAAAGCCGCCTGTCTGTGCATCGAGCTCGGGCCGAAGTTCCCGGAAGCGCCGCGCGAGCTGAAGGAGCTCGCCGATCGGCACGGTTTTCCGCTCATCGTCTTCCCGCGCACCGTGCGCTACGTCGATATTACGCAGGACCTCCATTCCGCCATCATCAACCGCCATCACCTCATGCTCCAGGAGCTGGAGAGACTGTCCCGGGCGTTCCATCGGCTGACGCTGACCTCGCAAGGCACCCTCAACGTGCTGAAGCTGCTCTACCAAAGCACCGGCGCGCAGCTCGTCTACCGGCCGTTGGCCGGCAAGCCGACCTGCTTCCCGCCCTTGCGGCCGGAGGAACAAGCGTCGCTGCTGGAGCGGACGGCGGCCCGTGCTTCGGAGACGGCGGGCATCAAGCCGGACAGCGCCCCGTTGGTCGAGGAGCACGATGGCCGGCACTGGGTGCTGAAGCCTATCGGCGCGCTTGATCAGACTTGGGCGTCGCTGCTCATGATCTGTCCGCGGCAGCCGGGGGAATTCGATTATTTGCTGCTCGACTCGGCTGCCCTCTCCATCGCGCAGGAGCTGCTGCGCACCCGGTACATGGAGGAACGCAAGCTGTTCGCCGAGAACCGGTGGATCGCGGAGCTGCTCGGCGGCGAGCTGAGCGACGAGAAACAGCTTCGAATACTGGTCGGGCTCGATTACAAAAAGCTGAGCGAATCCAGGTTCCACGCGTGTTTGATCGAGATCGACAATTTGTACGACGAGGAGCTCGGCATGAACGAGCAGGAATGGGAGTCGATCCGGCTGCACCTGTCGCTGCTGCTCCGCTCCGCCTTCGAGCGGCACGCTTTCCGGCCGCTTCTGACGATGAAGAACAACCGGCTCGTCATTCTCGCCTTCGATCTGAAGTCGAAGCTCCCGGCCAAAATCCGGATCCGCCAGGCGCTCGACTCGCTCGGCGATCTGCACGCCGACGAGAAGCTGAAGGACTTGAAGCTCGTCGCCGGCATCGGCGGAGCCTGCGAGCAGCTCGCGCTGGCAAGCCGCAGCTACCAGGAAGCGGTGCAGGCGCTGGCGCTGCACGCGTCCTGCCAGCAGCAGATCGTCTTCTATGAGGAGCTCGGGGTATTCCAGCTGCTGCTGCGGCTGAACGACGGCTCGACGCTGCAGCAGTTCGTGCGCGGCAACCTGGGACCGCTGATCGACCACGATCAAAGCAAGGGCAGCGAGCTGCTGCATACGCTCAACGTGTATCTCGATCACGACGGCTCGAAGCAGCTGGCTGCCCAGCGGCTGTTCATCGTCCGGCAGTCGCTCTACTACCGGCTGGAGAAAATCGCCGAGCTGCTCGGCGACCATTACATGGCGCCGGAGAACCGGATCGCGATCCAGGTCGCCCTGCGCGCTTACCAAATGCTCTATCCGGATAAGCTTCGCCCGGCCGCCTCTCCCGCGGCCGTGCGCAAGGTGGCGCGCGGGTAATCCGCGAGACATGGCGAGCCGGGGCCGAGACAGCCCTGGGCTCGCCGGTCTGTGCCGGGTCGCGGCACTGCGACCGGCCAATCGCGACTCTCACGTCACTATTGGCGCCGACCTATCCCCTCCACCGCCTTACTCCGCAACTTCTCCCATTACCTGCTTGAATGTCTGCACGATAAAATCCACGTCCTCGTCCGTGCACGACAGCGGCGGGCTGAACGTGAGCACGTTGTTGAAGCCCGCGACGGTGTCGCCGTTCTTGCCGATGATAAGGCCGGCGCGCTTGCAGCCGCCGATAATGCGCTTGACGATGTCCGCGCCCGCCGGCGCCTTGGTCGCCTGATCCGCGACCAGCTCGACGCCGAGCAGGAAGCCGAAGCTGCGGATGTCGCCGACGAGCGGATGCGCCAGCAGCTCGTCGAACTCGGCGCGCAGCCGTTCGCCCAGCACGCGGCTGCGCTCGACAAGGCCTTCGCGCTCCATCACCTGCAGATTCGCCAGCGCCAGCGCGCACGCGGCCGGGTTGCCGCCGAATGTATTCACATGACGCAGATGGCCGTACAGCTCGGGATCCTTGAACGCCTCATAGATGTCCTTGCGCACGGCGGTCGCCGACAACGGCAGGTAGCCGCTCGTGAGCCCCTTCGCCATCGTCACGATGTCCGGCTTCACGCCGAAATTGTGATGCCCGAACCGCTGTCCCGATCGCCCGAAGCCGCAGATGACCTCGTCGATGATGAGCAGCACGCCGTGCTGGCGGCAAATTTCCTCGACCCGCGTCATATACGCCGGCTCCGGCACGATGACGCCGCCCCCGGTAATGACCGGCTCCAGGATGACGCCGGCGACCGATTCCGCGCCCTCCCACACGATCGTCCGCTCGATCTCGTCGGCGCATTGGCGGTTGAACGCCTCGACGCTCATCCCCTCCGGACGGCGGTAGCTGTCCGGCGGCGATACATGCAGGAAGCCGCTCGTCATCGGCTCGTACTTGTATTTGCGCTGCGCCTGGCCCGTCGCCGACAGCGCGCCGAGCGAGCTGCCGTGGTACGCGCGGTAGCGCGAAATGAACTTGAACCGGTTGTGCGCGCCGATCTGCTGCTGGTATTGGCGGGCGATTTTGAACGCGACCTCGTTCGCCTCCGAACCGCTGTTGGAGAAGAAGATCACGTAGTCGCCCTCCAGCCACTCATTCAGCTTCTCCGCCAGCTCGATCGCGGGCAGATGGCTCTGCGTCAGCGGATAATACGGCAGCGTCGACAGCTGCTTGTAGGCGGCTTCCGCCAGCTCCTGCCGGCCGTAGCCGACGTTGACGCACCAGAGGCCGGACATCGCGTCCAAGTACCGGTTCCCTTCGCTGTCCGTAATCCACGCCCCCTGCGCGCTCGCGACGATCATCGGGCGGTCGTGCTCGCTGTACGGCGACATGCCGTGCCACAAATACCGCCGATCCTTCTCCTTCATCTCCTGCGTATCGATCCCGTTCAGATCCAGCATGCGGATCAGCTCCTCTCCATCGCCGTTAATAGCGGGCCGTCACCATTTTTTTGCGCGTGTAAAATTCGACGCCGTCGCGGCCGTTCGCGTGCAGATCGCCGTAGAACGACTTCTTGTAGCCCGAGAACGGGAAAAACGCCATCGGCGCCGGCACCCCAAGATTGACGCCGAGCATCCCCGCGTCGATCTCCTCCCGGAACATGCGGATCGCCCGCGCGCTATCCGTGTAGAGACAAGCCCCGTTGGCGAATTCGGACCGATTGGCGACCGCGATCGCCTCCGCCAAGTCCTTCACCCGCACGACCGCCAGCACCGGCGCGAAAATTTCGTCGTTCCAGATCGCCATCCCCGGCTTCACCCGGTCAAAGATCGTCGGCCCAACGAAATACCCGTCCCCCGAAGCGGCCGCATCCCGTCGGCCGTCCCGCGCCAGCTCGGCCTGCTCCGCCACGCCCTGCTCGATATACCGGATCGTCCGCGCCTTGTTCGACTCCCGAATGACCGGCCCGAGGAACACGCCTTCGTCGAGCCCGTTGCCGATGCGGATCGCGTCCGCCGCCTCGACGAGCCGCGCCACCAGCTCGTCGGCGACCTCCTCCACGACCGCGACGACCGCGCACGCCATGCAGCGTTCCCCCGCCGATCCGAACGCGGCGGACGTGATATTGCGCACCGCGTTGTCGAGATCGGCATCGGCCAGCACGATGGAATGGTTCTTCGCGCCCGCGAGCGCCTGCACCCGTTTGCCGTGCGACGTCCCCGTCTTGTAGACGTACTCGGCGATCGGCTGCGAGCCTACGAAAGAAATCGCTTCCACGTCTTCATTCTGCAGCATCGCGTTCACGACGTCATGCGCGCCGTGCACGACGTTGAGCACCCCGGGCGGGAAACCCGCCGCCTCGAACAGCTCCGCCAACCGATTCACCAGCAGCGGCGTCCGCTCCGACGGCTTGAGCACGAACGCGTTGCCGCAGGCGACCGCGAGCGGGAACATCCAGCACGGCACCATCATCGGGAAATTAAACGGCGTGATGCCGCAGACGACGCCGAGCGGGTACCGGTACATGCCCGATTCGATCCCGGTCGCGATATCCGGCAGCTGGCTGCCCATCAGCAGCGTCGGCGCGCCGGCGGCGAACTCGACGCATTCGATGCCGCGCTGCACCTCGCCCTGCGCCTCCTCCAGACCCTTGCCGTTCTCGGTCGTGATCAGCCGGGCGAGTTCGTCCGCGTTCTCCGACAGCAGCTGCTGATACCGGAACAGATAGCGGGCCCTGCGGGGAGCCGCTACCTTCCGCCACGAGGCGAACGCCTGCGACGCCGCCTGCACCGCCAGATCGAGCTCCTCCGCCGTCGACAGCGGCACCTGCGCGATCGCCTTGCCCGTGGCGGGATTGTACACTTCTTCATATACCGTCGCCACCGAATCGACCCAATCCCCGCCGATCCAATTGCGCAGTTTCGCCGGTTGCGCGGTCAGCACCATGGCAGCATCCCCTTTCGTTCATTCCTACCGGACGGCATGGGCACGGGCGGCAGCGCGCCGCCTGAGCCTCGCGGATTGTGCACGCTCGCGAGACTGGCGCCCCGAACGATCCACGCTCGCCCGACCGCCTTTGCTCTTCTGCCCTTGCCCATCCGCCGCATCCGCTACAATTTCGATAACTCTTGATACGTCTCCGGCCGCCGATCACGGTAGAACTGCCAGCTTTCGCGAACCTCGCGAATGAGCCGCTTATTCATCGCCCCGACCACGACCTCGTCCTGATCGCGGCTGCCGATCGCCACGAAGCTTCCCCGCGGATCGACCAGGTAGGACTGGCCGTAGAATTCGCCCATGTTCCAGGGTGCCTCGTACCCGACCCGGTTGATCGCGGCCACGTAGTAGCCGTTGGCCACCGCGTGAGCCGGCTGCTCCAGCTTCCACAGATACTCCGAGGTGCCTGCGACCGTCGCCGACGGGTTGAACACGATCTCCGCCCCGTTCAGCCCGAGCATGCGCGCCCCTTCCGGAAAATGCCGGTCGTAGCAGATATACACGCCTACTTTAGCGTATGCGGTATCGAACACCGGATAGCCCAGGTTGCCCGGCTTAAAATAATACTTCTCCCAAAATCCGCAGCCGCCCCCGCCCGCCCCGACGTGCGGAATGTGGTGCTTGCGGTATTTGCCCAAATACGCGCCGTCCGCGTCGATCACGGCGGCCGTGTTGTAATAAGCGGCGATGCCTTCGCGCTCGTAAATCGGCAGCACGATGACCACGCCCAATTCCTTCGCCAGCGCCTGAAAAAGCTTCGTCGTCGGACCGTTCGGGATCTCCTCGGCCGCCTCGTACCACTTGTTCGTCTGCTCCGCGCAGAAATACGGGCCGTAGAAAATTTCTTGCAGGCCCACGATCTGGGCGCCGCGCGCCTTCGCCTCGCGCACGAGTCCGATCGTCTTCTCAATCGCGGCCGCCTTGTGCGCCGCGACCGGCTCTTCGCCGCTTACCTCATGCTTGGTCTGCACCAAGCCAATCTGCACCGTATCCATACGCCAACGCTCCTTTCGGAAGAGCGGCGGCCGCTCGCGGGATGTGCCGGGAGCGCGCCGCTGCCTGATTAATCATTGAATCCCACGCCGCTACTTGGCCGCCATCTCCACGATCTCGTTCGTGTAGGCGGCGCTCAGGTCGGCCGCTTCCTTAATGACGCCGAACTGCAGAGCGATGTCGGCGGTCTGCTTGAACTTCGCTTCGTCGATGTAGCCCAGCTTCGCCAGATCGAAGCCATCCGGCGCGACCAGCTTGGCGACCTCCTTCATCATCGTCACCTGGTGCTCGCGCGTCGTCGACCCTTCTTCCGCCGACTTCATCACGCTGTCCACCGCCGATTCGGGATTATCGATCGCGTCCTTCCACCCTTTCAAGGATGCGCGCACGAATTTGGCCGCCGTCTCCTTGTTGTCCGCGAGCCAATCCTTGTTCGCGAACAGATTATCCTCCAGCATCGCCACGCCTTCTTCGTTCATGTCGATGATGGACAGCTCGCTGGCCGGCACCCCCTGCTCGAGCACGACCGGATATTCGTTGTAGGTCATGGCCGACGCGGCATCCAGCTCGCCGGCGAGGAACTGGTCCATCGTGAAGCCCTGCTTGACGAAGGAGAGATCCTTGTTCGGGTCCAGCTTGTATTTGTCGAAGAGGGCCAACAGCTCGAACTCGTTGCCGCCCATCCAGTTGCCGACCTTCTTGCCGGCCAGGTCCGCCGGGGATTGAATGTCCGCCGACTTCTTGGAGACCAGCACAAGTCCGCTCTCCTGGTAGATCTGCGCGATCTCGACGATCGGCAGACCGGCCTCCTGGCTGGCGAGCAGGCTCGCGACCCAATCGACGCCGATATCCGCCGCTCCATTCGCCACTTGCTGCTCCGGCACGATATCCGGCCCGCCCGGGACGATTTCCACTTCGAGCCCTTCGGCCTCGTAATACCCTTTGTCCTCGGCGACGTAATAGCCGGCGAACTGCGCCTGCGGCACCCACTTGAGCTGCAGCTTGACCTTCACCGGATCTGCTGCCTCGCCGCCCGCATTCCCCGAGCCGCCCGAGGCCGGTTCATTGTTGCCGCCGCATGCCGATAGCAGCAGGCCGGCCAACAGCAGCACGCCACCCGCTTTGGCGCCGCGCCGCGTTCTCCCCGAAGTCTTCTCCATCGCTAACCCTCTCCTTATTTATGAGGCTTCTCGTGCAGCCCGCAGGCCACCAGACCGGCAGGCATCTAAGTCCGGCGTCGAACACGCGACCTCCGGTCACTCTGACACCGGCATTCTAGACTTCTATATAAACCCGCGCCGCTCTTCTGGCGAGCGGCGAGCGCGGATGTCATCGGCAACGTAGTCCAGCAGCCGTCGGGCAGGCATGCATACAACCGCCGCCTGTTGGCAAATGCTAGCTCTATCCATGACGTTCCGCTACCCGCGCCTTGAAGGGTGCCACCGGATCAGCACGCGCTCCAGCGCCTCTGTCACGAGGTAGAACAAGATGCCCGCGACCGCCGCAATGACGATGCACGACCAGCCGAGCGGCATTTTGGCCACTTTGATGGCGTTGGAGAGCAGATAACCAAGCCCCTTCGAGGAGAAGAAAAACTCGCCGACGATCGCCCCGATCATGCCGGCCGTCGTCCCGATCTTCATCGCCGTCGCCACGTACGGCAGGCTGGCGGGGATGCGAAGCCGCAGAAAGACGTCCCATTTGCTCGCGGCATAACCATGCAGCAGATCGAGCGCCAGCGGATCAACCGCGCGCATTCCTTTGTGCGCCTGAATGGCCATGGCCGCCATCGTGCCGATGGCCACGATCGCCACGCGGGAGCCGATGCCGCCGCCGAACCACAGGTTCATGATCGGGGCGAGCGCCACGATCGGCACCGCGTTCAGCGCGGCGGCCAGCAGGATGCCGGGCGCTCCCCACTTGGGCCAAGCCGTCGCCGCCAGCGCCAGCCCGAAGCCGGCCGCCGACCCGGCGAGCAGACCAAGCACCGCTTCGCCGAGCGTATACGCCGTATAATCGAGCAGCAGCGCCGCGTTGTCCCGCATCGCGGCGGCAATCGCGGAAGGCAGCGGCAGCTGGTATGTCCGCAGGCCGAACGTCCGATGGAACAGCTCGAGCTGCCACGCCGCAAGCGTCAGCAGCCCGGCGAGCAGCGGCAGCGCCAAGCGCCACGCCGCAGCCATGGCGCCGCCGCTTGCCGCCGCGATTCCCCGCCTGCTCCTTCTCCGCCCGGAAGACGTCCGCGCAGGAATGCCGGTCCGCGGCCCGAGCAGCGCTGGCGGCTCCAATGCCGGATCGGCCAGCTCCGTTTGACTTGCCGCTTTGCTCTCCATCAGCGCCCGCCTCCCTTCGCCCGGAATTCCGGCTGCCACGGCGTAAGCAGCCGCTCTGCCAAGCTGATCGTGCCGTAAGCGGCCAGGCCGAGCAGCGCCCCCAGCACGACCGTCGACCAGAACATGTACACATGCGACGGTCCGTAATAGAGATTGCGCAGCATGATGACGCCGACGCCGTGCTGCGCGCCCATGAGCTCGACGAGTATCGCCCCGGTCACCGCGAGCGGAGCCGCGATCTTCAGGCCCGCGAACAAGCCGGGCAGCGCCGCCGGCAGCCTCAGCTTCCAATAGATTGCCGCAGGACCGGCAGCATAGCCGTGCATCAGCTCCAGCATCGAGGGGTGCACGCTCCGCAGCCCGCGCAGCGTGCCGAGCGCCACGGGGAAGAACGTGATGTACCCGGCGATCAAGATCCGCGCCGTCTCCTCGTCGCGGACGATGCCGTACAGAATCGGGGCGAGACCGAGGATCGGAATCATTTGCGAGGCGACCGCGTAGGGGAAAGCCAACCGCTCGATCCATC
This sequence comes from Paenibacillus xanthanilyticus, assembly GCF_042682185.1. Classification (NCBI taxonomy): domain Bacteria; kingdom Bacillati; phylum Bacillota; class Bacilli; order Caryophanales; family Paenibacillaceae; genus Paenibacillus; species Paenibacillus xanthanilyticus. The sequence continues at coordinate 2,670,642 of NZ_JBHUHA010000002.1, forward strand.
TGGAGAGACTCATCAGCAGCGCCAGCCCTGCCCCGGCCGCCGCCCCCAGCGCGAAGCCGGCCCCCGCATTCCCGAGGGTTGCCCGCCCTTCCCGCCACAGCGTCCCGCCATATTCGCCGAACGTCTGCGCAATGCGGTGAAGATACGGCAGCTTCGACTGCGCCAGCGGCACGCGCAGTCCCTCCAGCAGCACCCATGACGCCAGCTCCCACAATGCGATCCCGCTCAGCAGCCAGACGAAGAGCGGCAGCGCGCTGCGTCCCTTGTCCGCCAACATGGCTCTCATACCGCTACACCTCTTCGAAGCTGTCGCGAATATCCGCGACGAGCCGCCAGAATTCCTCGCTCCCGCGCATCTCGCGCGTACGCGGCCTTGGCAGCGGGATATCCACCACCGCGCTCAAACGCCCCGGATGCGGCGAGAGCACGCACACCCGATCCGAGAGGAACACCGCCTCCGGGATGCTGTGCGTGACGAAGATAACCGTGCTGCCGACCTTGCTCCAGATCGCCAGCAGCTCCTCGTTCAGCCGTTCCCGCGAAAATTCGTCCAGCGCCGAAAACGGTTCGTCCATGAGCAGAATTTCCGGTTCCACCGAGAGCGCCCGCGCGATCGCCACTCGCTGCTGCATCCCCCCGGAGAGCTGCCACGGATACTGGTCCGCGAATTTCGACAGCCCGACCAGCTCCAGCAGCTCGTCGGCCCGCGCCTTCCGCTCCGCCTTCGGCATGCCCGTCATTTCCAAGGGAAGCATCACGTTCTGGCGGACTTTACGCCAATCGTAGAGAACCGGGCTTTGGAATACGATGCCGTATTTGCGCGCCAGCCTCGCTTCCCTCGCCGTCTGGCCCGACACCGCGACCGTCCCTTCGGTCGGCTGAAGCAGATCGGCCATGAGCCGCAGCAGCGTCGTTTTACCGCAGCCGGAAGGTCCCAGCAGCGAGACGAACTCGCCTTTGCCGATCCGAAGGCTTACCTGCTGCACCGCCAGTACCTCCGAAGCCGCCGAATACCGCATGCTGATATCCGTCAGCTCGATCTCCGGAATGTCACTCGTCAACGCCGAAATAGCCACCGCAACTCCCCCCTCCCGTTATATTTGGTGACGCGAGCGCCTTCCAACGGAAGCGCACTTCGAAAGCATACGCTTTGGAACGGAAGCGTTCGAACGTCTTCTTCGACCTCATGTCGGGATGTCTTCCATACTACACACCGCATCGGACCGACTCATTAGACAAAAGGTATAAGGGAATCGAGGCAAATCCGGCATTTTGTCCAGCATGGCTCTTCGCCCTGAGAGGCGTGAGGGCAGTCGGCGTTACATTCTCTTCCACACCCCCCAGATCGAGGCAAACCCGGGACTCTAGTATTATTCACCACCAAAAAAGTCTTAAAAAAACGCGCATTATGTCGATAAATAGATTAGTATTATAGAAAACTGTAATGCTTTTGTTATATCAAACCGATATATGAAACGAGGCTGATAAAGGGAAACACGAGGGTGGTCGATAGAAAATCAACTATATATCTAGGACTAATGGAGGGAAAGAATCGATGAAAGAATCGATGAAGGAAACAAAGAAAAAAGACCAAAAGAAATCTCGCAAGCTTTCATTCTTCACGAAGAACCTGCTGCTGTCCTCAATCAATATCGTCTTGATCGGATCGGTCCTGATCGTCGCGAGCTACTACACGGAGAAAAAGATTCTCGTCGACCAGCTGCACTCGCAGATTAAGACCGTCACCGGGCAGTGGGCGGAAGCAGTCGATCCGGTCACCGTGCAAGCGGCGATCGACGAAGGTAGCTACGACGGCGAAGTACAGGCAAAGCTGCGCGACATCATGGATACGATCAGCCGCTATAATCCGAGCATCGCGCAAGCTTACGTATTCGGCAGCGAGCTCGAGGGCGGCACGCAAACGTCGCTCGTCGCGGTCCCGACCCATCTGGTCGAACCGCTGAAGGAAGGCGGCCTTGGCATCGGCGACCTGTACGAGCAGCCTCAGATTCATGCGGACGCGGTGGCAGAGATGCTGGAGACCAAAGAGCCGGTCCTCACGAAATACTACAGCGACGATTACGGCACCTGGGTCACCATTCTGTATCCGATCATGAACGACAGCGGCGAGATCTTCTCGTACTTCGGCGTCGATACGGACGCAAGCGCTATTCCGGACGGCCTGCATAAGCTGCTTGTCTTCGGACTGTCGCTGCTCGGCTTCTTCCTGGCGCTGATTCTCGCAATTCAATATCTGATCGTTCGCCGCACGCTGTCCCCGATCCGCGATCTGATTCACGGCATTGAGGAAGTAAGCGCGGGCAATCTGGATATCACGATCAAGACGGGCAAAGACGACCTCGGCGTCATCAACGAGAAGTTCAACCAAATGGTCTCCAATATGAACACGACCATGCTGAAAGTCCAAGAGACGTCGAACCACCTGGCGGACTCCGCCAAAGACCTGTTCCACGCTTCCGAGCAAAACAACACGCACGCCGATACGATCAACGCCAACATTCGTCTGATCGCGGCAAGCATGGAGCATCAATCCGGTTCCAGCGAAGACGCTTCCCGTTCCATCGACGAGATGGCCAACGCGATCGAGACGATCGCCCACAGCTCCGTCAGCGCGGCAAGCGATGCGCAGGACGTGGAGAGCAAGTCGGCCGAAGGCGACGTCATCGTGCGCAGCATGGCGCAGCAAATGCAGTTGATCACGGAATTCGTGACCTCGACGTCGGCGACCGTGCAACTGCTCGATCAGCGTTCCCAGCAAATCGGCAGCATTCTCGGCTTGATCACCGGCATCGCCAACCAAACGAACCTGCTTGCGCTTAACGCCGCGATCGAAGCATCCCGCGTCGGCGAGCACGGCAAAGGCTTCGCGGTCGTAGCCGGCGAAGTGCGCAAGCTGGCCGAGCAGTCCCGCGGTTCGGTAGACCAAATTTCGAGCCTCGTGCACGAGATTCAAGAAGAAATCCGCCAGACGGCGGACGCGATGGCCAAAGGCACGAGCGTCGTCGGCCAAGGCGCAACGCTGGCCAACGAGACAGGACGCCTGTTCACCGACATTCTGGAGCTGTCCCGCAAAGTATCGACGCAAATCCAGGACGTCTCGACGGCTGCGCAGCAGATGTCTGCCGGCACCGAAGAGCTTTCGGCAACCGCCGAGGAATTGAACAACAATATCCGTTCCACGGCATCCAACTCCGACGAGATCGCGGAATCCGTCGGCCAGCAGAAGCAGCATACGGAAGCGATTATGCAATCTTCGAATCAGCTTTCCGCTTCGGCCGAGGCTTTGAATACGCTCGTCAAACATTTCCGCGTCAAACGCTAATCCCGTTCGACCGGCCTACATCGCCGTCCGTTAGGGCGGCGATTGTTGCGTTATCCGAGATTTACGCGATTCATGATAAGAAAGGGAGTAGTACTCGATATGATGCCAACATCCGCTGCCGCGCCAACCTCGCAGGAGGATGCGCCTGTATTGAATATTCCGCTGGATATGCCGCCGCAAGCAAGGCAATACCGCTATGCCGAAGCCGCTTATATTCCGAACGAGCGGATGATCTCGCTCGCAGCCGAACGGTTCAAGGGGATCGAAGCCCTGGCATGCGTGGCTAGCGCCGCCTACGCCGCGCTGATGTACCGGCTTTCCGGCGGGGAAGAAGAACTTAACATGGGTATCGCGCTGCATGGCGAGCTCCTGCCGCTGCCGCTCCATCTCGCCGGCGAAGGCCATACGTTCGACTCGCTCTGCAAGACCGTCGCCGCAGGCATTCAAGGCGGAACGCCGGAAGCGACGCGCGCGTTCGCGACCACCTTCCATGTAAGCGCGAATCACGCACCGGCCCTTGCGCCATCGAATGAAATGCTCCGCGCGGAGCTGCGCGTGGAGCCGTCCGCGTGGAGCATCGTCTTCCGTTATGACCAATCGCTGCTGGCACCGCAGTCCGCCGAGCGGTATATCGGCATGTACGATCGTCTGCTCCTGGCCGCGCTCGAAGCTCCGCACGCCGTCATCGGATCGGTCGACTTGCTGCCTGCCGAAGAGCACGCGCTGTACGAACGCTTCAATGCGACGTCGGCTGATTATACGCGCGGCGCGGCCATCCATCAGGTGTTCGAGCGGATGGCGGATGCGTTCGGCCCGCGTACCGCAATCTTCACCGATGAAGAGCGTTACACGTACGCGTCGCTGAATGAGCGCGCGAATCAAGTCGCCCGCGTGCTGCTGAACAGCGGCCTTCGCAAAGGCGAGTTCGTGACAATCTTCATGGAACGCAGCCTGTCTACCATTATCAGCCTGCTCGGCGTGCTCAAAGCCGGCGGCGTCTACGTGCCGGTCGATCCCGAACATCCGGAGGATCGCATTCGTTATATTATCGGCGACACCGCTTCTCCTTATGTATTAACGAACGCGCGCTATGCGTCCAAAGCCCGGGCGCTGTGCGAGACGCTGCCGAGCGTGAAAGCGATTGTGCCGATCGATAACGGGGAATTGACGCAGCTGGCGACGGACAACGTCGATGCGGGCGTGCTGCCGGAGGATCTCGCTTACGTCATCTATACGTCCGGATCGACGGGCAAGCCGAAGGGCGTGCTCATCGCGCACGAAGGCGTCGTCAATCTCGGCGCCATGATCGGACGCGAGTTCGCCATTACCGAGGCGGATATCCTCACCCAGTTCGCCACGTTCAGCTTCGACGCTTCCGTGTGGGAGACGTTCGGCGCGCTGCTTAACGGCGCCGCCCTCTATCTGCTCGGCGCGGAAGAGCGGATCTCCGTCGAGGCGTTCGCCCATGCGGTCGAGCGTACGCAGTCGACCGTCATCATCGTGCTGCCGACGGTATTCTTCAACGAAGTCGCCGCGCATCTATCGGAGGAAGGGTTCGCGCGGCTCGCGTCCATCCGCAGCATCATGACGGCCGGCGAAGCGCTGTACGGGGAGCAGGTGCGCATCCTGCAGCGCCGCCTCTCGCCGAACGTGGGCATCTATAACCTGTATGGCCCGACCGAGTGCACCGTCTGCGCGACGATGTACCGGATCGACGGACCGGTCGCCGAGGACGTCACGCACATTCCGATCGGCACGCCGATCAGCAACTATCAAGTCTACGTGGTCGGACCCGATCAATCGCTCTGCCCGGTCGGCGTGCCCGGCGAGCTCTATATCTCCACGGTCGGCATCGCGCGGGGATATCTGAACCAACCGGACAAAACCGCCGCGGCCTTCGTCGCCAATCCGTTCGCCGAAGGCGAAGTCGCCTACCGTTCCGGCGATATCGTGAAGCTGCGCGCCGACGGCCAGCTGGAGTACGTGGGACGCCGCGACGCCCAAGTGAAGATCCGCGGGCATCGCATCGAGATCGGAGCCATCGAGGATACGATGGCCAAGCACCCGGAGGTGCACACCGCCGCGGTTATCGCCCGCAAAGAGCCAAGCGGCCAGACGATGCTCGTCGGCTACTATACGTCCAAGGACGGACAGCCGCTTGCCGCCGCCAAGCTTGCCGCGCTGCTGCATGAGTCGCTTCCGCCTTACTATGTGCCGAAGAAGTTCGTCCAGCTCGCGGCTATGCCGCTCTCGCCAAGCGGTAAAGTCGAGCGCAAGCTGCTCGCGGGCTTCCCGCTTCCCGAGGAAGAGCCGGAACAAGCGGGCGCTGAGGTCGCCCTGACGCCGACGCAGAGCCGAATTGCCGACGCTTGGCGCAGCGTGCTCGGCGCGAAGCGCATCGAGCCTGCTACGAATTTCTTTGAAGCCGGCGGAGACTCGCTCGACGTCATTCACGTCCTGGTGCAGCTGAAGCCGCATTTCCCGCAGCTCGTGATCGGCGATCTGTTCCAATACGAGACGCTGGCATCGCTTGCCGCTTACGCCGAACAATCCGGCGCGAGCGCGGCTCAGCCGGCGCCGCAGCAGACCGGCGTTCAATCTTACGAGCGGCTTCGCGAGCTGCCGATGAATCATGCCGGCTTGTCGCCGCGCTCGGTGTTGGCCGCGCCGGTGCCGGAGAACATTCTGCTCACCGGGGCCACCGGTTATCTGGGTTCGCACCTTCTTTACGATCTGTTGACCACCTCGGACACGACGATCATCGCCCTCGTGCGGGGCGCCACGCATCAAGCGGCGACGGAACGGCTGAACGAAGTCATGATGATGTATTTCGGCCCGTCCGTCTTGTGGCTCATGAACGGCCGCGTACACGTAGTCGAATCGGATCTCGAGCAGCCGGAGTTAGGGCTGTCGCCCGTGGAGATGCGGCTGCTGCCGCGCCAGATCGACGCGATTATTCACGCGGCCGCCGACGTCCGCCACTTCGGGGATGCGCGCAAGTTCGAACGCACGAACGTCGCCTCGACCATCGAGCTGCTGAAGCTGCTGGACGCGCCGCATCGCATTCATTTCCACTACGTGTCGACGATCAGCGTGCCGGAGTCGCTGGCGCTATCCGGCCAGTGGGCACAAGTCGAGGCGGAGAATAAGCTGTCCCCAGACCTGCGTGTGGACAACGTCTACTCCAGCAGCAAGCTGGAGGCGGAGAAGCTCGTCCTGGCGGCCGGAGAGCGCGGCCTTCCGGTGACGATTCACCGTCCGGGCAACCTGACCTGCCATTCCGGCACGGGACGGTTCCAGCGCAATATCGAGAGCAACGCGTTCTACCAGCTCATCAAAGCGATGCTGCTGCTAGGCAAGGCGCCGATGGCCGACTGGCACGTCGACTTCACGCCGATCGACTTCGCGAGCGCCGCGATCGCGCGCCTCGCGCTGATGCCGGAGACCGATGGCCAAGTGTTCCATATCGTGAACCCGCATCAGATTTTGTATGCGGATCTGGTCCGAATGATCCGCGATTGCGGCTATCCGGTGGAGCTGATGAGCATGCAAGCCTATACCGAATGGCTGCTCGACGCGAGCATTCCGAAAGACCCCGAGGGCCTGCGCATCGCCATGAGCCAGCTGGGCGGAGACGGCGCGCAGGATTCGCCGCTCGTCTACGATTGCGCCAACACATCGGCCTTCCTCGAGGAGACGACGATCGCCTGCCCGCGGATCGACCAGGCGTTCATTAAGCGCATGATCGACTACGCGGTATCGATCGGGTATTTCCCGCCGGTACGGGAAGCGGTCGCCCAGCTTTCGCTGTAGCGCCGCCTGACGGCCGGACGATCCTTTAGAACCTTCAAGCTTGCCGAAGAGGTAGCTTGAAGGTTCTTTGCTTGTTGGGGACCTCAAGCCGACGCCAACGGAACAAAAGGGCTTCGCCCTCTACCCGCGAGTCTCCATCGATCCTCATTTCCCGAACCACAAAAAAAGCATGGTTCCCGCGTACGGAACCATGCTTTTGCGTTCTGGTTAGTTGGGGCCGCGCTGGCTCGGGGTGATGGCGTGCTGGCTTACCCGATAGCCGCTCGGATCGCCTGAATTCGCTCGCGCGAGATCGGCCGAGCGAAGCTCCCGTCCTCGCGGGCCGCAGAGCCGAAGTGCACCTCGTGCACGCCGCTGCCTTGCACGACGTTCGCGACCGTCTCCGCCGACAGGCCGTAGCCGGCCAAGATGCGCAGATGCGTATCCGCGGCGGCCTCGGCCAGCGCCGCCAGCTGAGCGACCGCTTGAGGAGCCGGGTTCGGCCCGCCGGAGGTAAGGATCCGCCGAATCTGCGGATAGGCGGCGAGCGTCCGTAGCGCGGCGAGCTGATCGACCGCCTCGTCGAAAGCCCGGTGGAACGTCACGTCAAGGTCGCCCGCCGCCGCCAGCAGCCTCTCGAGCGCAGGCACGTCGACGGCGCCATGCTCGTCCAGCGCGCCCAAGACGATGCCCGCGGCGCCCGCCTGCCGGATCGCCGCGATATCCCGCCGCATGACGGCCAAGTCCGAGCTGTCGTAGCGGAACGATTGGCTGTGCGGGCGCACCATCACCTGCACCGGAATCGCCGATACGGCTGCGGCCGCCTCGATCAAGCCGAGGCTTGGCGTCAGCCCGCCTTCGGCAATGCCCGTCACCAATTCGATCCGGTCGGCTCCGTAGGCTCCCGCGGCGCGCACGTCCGCGATGTTCGTTGCGATTACCTCCACCAGCATGCATCCATCTCCTCTATGAACATAATCGAGCATCCGCCTCGCTTCGACCGGGCCTCGAACGCTAGTCGGCCGGCACTTCGCGCGTCCCCTTCTTCATCGGGGATTTACAGAGCGGACAAGACTTGCTGGCCGCGCCTTCATCCTTCTGGGTCATGATGCGCGTCCATGCCTTGCAGGTAGGACTCGCGCACAGCCATGCCGGGACCGTGATCTTCCTTCCTGCTCCCCCGTCCTTCTGCAGCACGGCGCGTTCCGGTTCACGCCCGCTCGCGCGCTGCCAGCTCATGGACGGCGCGACGCCGTCCTGCCGGCGAATGCCGGCGCTCTCTTCTCGGCGCGCATACCCGCCGGAGCCGCCCTTGCGATCCTCGCCCCAATTGCCTCGGCCGGACGCGCTATAGCCGCCGCTTCTGCGCTCGTCGCTCTCCCGCTTCGGCGGCGCCGTGACGCCGAACGCCGACAGCAGGAACCGCGATACCGCCGCCTTCTTGCCCCGATAATAGGCCGGCGAGCTAATGATCAATTGCTCCTTCGCGCGCGTGACGGCTACATAAGCGAGCCGCCGCTCTTCCTCGAGCGCTTCCTCTGCTTTCTGACCGCCGCTCTTCAGCTTCGTGAAGGTGTCCTTCATCTTGTCGGCGTCGAGCGACGAGCTGTGCGGCAGGCTGCCCTCGGATGCGCCGATCAGCAGCACGACCGGGAACTCCAGTCCCTTCGAGCGGTGAATCGTCATGAGCGCCACCCGGTCGCCCTGCTCCTCCCGCTTCTTGTTGTCGTGCTCCTCGCTCTTCTCCATGACGTCGCTAATGAAAGCCAAGAACGCCTCGAGCGTGTCGAACCGGCTGGCCGACGCCTCCAGCTCGTCGAGCATCTCGCGGAGCATCTCCTTATGCTGCGTGGCGTTCTGCCGCTCCACCGTCTCCATATGCCCGTCGTAGAACTTGCGCCGGATATGCACGATGGCATCTGCCGGCTTCATCGCGGCCAGCGATTTGATCAGCAGCAGCCGGTCCTTGATCTTGTCCTTCTGGTACTCCTTCAGCTCCGGCCAGCTTAGCAGATGGATAAGCGGCCCCTTCTTGGCGCGGATCGCGTCCTGCTCGCGTATGAACGTCATCCCCCGGTCGCGGGAGATATAGAGCGTCGGCAGCATCCCTTCCATCGCCTCGAAATCCCGCCGGTACAGCGCCAGGCGCAGATGATCGACGACCGGCTTGATGATCCAATGCTCGTAGAGCAGCTGCCCGTCGCCGTATTCGATGAAGGGCACCGATTGCAGGAGCAGCTGCTCCATAATCGCGCGGTTGTTGCTCGCCGAGCGGTACAGCACCGCGAAATCCCCGTACTGCCGCCGCCCTTCGGCGACCTCTTCCTGAATGAAGGCGAGCACCTTGGACGCTTCGTCGTCGGTCGACTTCGGCGTCATGTAGCGCGGCACGTCCTCGCTCTGCTTCGTCGCCTGCAGCGTTTTTGCCCGGCGCGCTTTGTTATGCTGAATAATCGCGTTGCCCAGACCCACGATCGCCGAGGTCGAGCGGTAGTTGATATCGAGCGTGACGACCTTGGCGCCCGGATACGTCTGCTCGAATTGAAGGATGAACTCGCTCCGCGCGCCGTTGAAGGAATAGATCGTCTGATCGTCGTCGCCGACCACCATCAGGTTGCGATGCGGGGCGACCAGCATCTTGACCAGCTCGTACTGCAGGAAGTTCGTATCTTGGAACTCGTCCACCATTACGTAGCGGAACCGGCTCTGCAGCGATCGGAGCAGCTGCGGACGCTCTTGAAGGAGCCCGTACGCGAGCAGCAAAATATCGTCGAAGTCGATTTTGCCGTTCTCCTGCTTCCACGCCTCATAGCGAAGCAAGACCGCCTTCGTCTCTCGCTCGGCGTCCGTGCTCTCCGGCATGTCCGAGACGGCGATCAGGTTCATTTTGTACGAGGACAGCACCGCGAGCAGCGTCTCCGGCTGATACGTATCCTGCAAGCCGAGCTCGCGCATCATTTGTTTCAGCAAAATATGCTGGCGCCGCGTCTCGCTGAATACGTCTTCCCGAATCCCCTGCCTGCGCAGCATGTAGAGGAAGAAGGAATGGAACGTTCTCGCCTCTACCGCGCGGGCCGCCTCCTCGCCGACGCCGGGCAGACGGGCGATGCGCTCGCGCATCTCGGCCGCCGCCTTCGTCGAGAACGTCATGAGCAGCAGGCTGCGCGGGTCCGCCCTCCGCACCGTCAGCAGGTAGGCGGTCCGGCAGACGAGCACGCTCGTCTTGCCCGAGCCCGCGCCGGCCAGCGTCAGCATCGGCCCCGTATCGTGGCGCACCGCCCTCACCTGCGCTTCGTTCAACCGGATGCCGTGCAGCGCCAACCGCTCGAAGAAAGCCGCGTCGTCGGCCGCATGGCGAATCGCTCCGGCATCCTGCGCCATCCGGGCTTTCGGAATCCGCTTCTCTACCGCGCCGAGCGGCAGTTTATATAACGTGGGCGCAGCCGATTCGCTCGCTTCCCCCGATTCATATTCATCTTCCAAATAATCGTGCAATTGTTCGTTCATACGTCGTTCTCCTTACGTTCCGTACCGGTCTCTCTCCCTAGTATAGTCGAAATTCACGCCCAAAAGTAGAACTTATGCTCGCATTTTTGCGATAGAGGTCGTTCCAAAAGACGCCATTTGATCACGAAGCAGCTCGAAGAAGCTTCTCGGCGTCGAATCTTGCGGTCAGGCTTGAAGTCCGGTGCTTATTTAGGTTGGCCTAAACGCCGCTCCTCCTTCTTCGCCTTCTCACAACCTTCTCGGTGCTGAAATGCCGACTTGTGGAACCCGCATTAAATAGAGGTCGTTCCAAAAGACGCCATTTGATCACGAAGCAGCTCGAAGAAGCTTCTCGGCGTCGAATCTTGCGGTCAGGCTTGAAGTCCGGTGCTTATTTAGGTTGGCCTAAACGCCGCTCCTCCTTCTTCGCCTTCTCGCTCTCCCCATGGACAGGCTTACGGTTTTTGGGCGGTTCTCTTGTTGACATGACGCTTCATCACTTGTATAGTTAGTTACATGAGTAATTAACCAGTTGGGTGGTGAGGCTGTGGGGATCCACATGGACGAAGACCGTCCGATCTTCGTGCAGATTGCCGAACGGATCGAAGACGACATCATTGCAGGCGCGCTCGGCGAGGAGACGCAGGTGCCTTCCACGACGCAGTTCGCGGCGTTCTATCAGATTAATCCCGCCACGGCGGCGAAAGGCGTCAATTTGCTTGTTGATCAAGGCATACTCTACAAGAAGAGAGGGATCGGCATGTTTGTAGCGCAGGGCGCGCGGGCGGTATTGGTGGAGAAGCGCCAGGAGCAGTTCTATGAGCAGTATGTCGTCGCTATGGTTAGAGAAGCAGCGAAGCTCGGAATTACGACGGATCAGCTTACGGACATGATTCGCAAGGGAGGGGAGTCCAAATGAACGCAATCGCCAAAGTTACGCATTTAAGCAAACTCTACGGCGGCACGGCGGCCGTCGCCGGCATCAGCTTCTCGCTCGAGGCCGACAAAATCTACGGCCTGCTCGGCCGCAACGGCGCTGGCAAAACGACGATCATGCACATGCTCACCGCGCAGACGTTCCCGACGAGCGGCGAGATCGCCGTCTTCGGCGAAGCGCCTTACGAGAACGACAGTGTGCTCAGCCGCATCTGCTTCATTAAGGAAAGCCAGAAGTACCCCGACCATTACCGGGTCTGCGACGTGTTCCGCGCCGCCGCGCTGTTCTTTCCGAACTGGGACGCAGACTTCGCGAGCCGGCTGCTGGCGGATTTCCGCTTGCCGCTGAAGCGGAAAGTGAAGAAGCTATCACGCGGGATGCTGTCGTCGGTGGGCATCATCGTTGGTCTGGCGAGCCGCGCGCCGCTGACGATTTTCGACGAGCCTTACCTTGGTCTCGACGCGGTCGCCCGCAGCTTGTTCTACGACCGGCTGCTGGAGGACTATGCGGAGCATCCCCGCACCGTCGTGCTCTCCACGCATCTGATTGACGAGGTCAGCCAGATGCTCGAGCACGTGCTTGTCATCGATCAAGGCCGCTTGCTGCTGGATGAAGATACCGAAGAGCTGCGCGGCAAAGCGTTCACCGTGTCCGGCGCGTCCGCCAAGCTGGATGCGTTCCTCCAAGGACGCCAAGTGCTCGACCGTCAATCGCTCGGCAGCGTCGGCACCGCGGTCGTCTGGAGCGAGCGCGGCGCGGAAGACCGCAGAGCGGCGGAAGCGGCGGGTCTCGAGCTTGCGCCGGTATCGCTCCAACAGCTGGTCGTGTATTTGACGAACGGCAAACTACAGCAGAAAGCGGGGAATGCCCGATGAATCGGTCCATGCGCGTATTGACGCTGCACCTGCGGGAGTACAGCCTATGGTTTTATATGCCTTGGGCCATCATGCTCATGAGTTTCGTCGTCAACGTCATCATCGGCCTCTCGATCGAGCAGGAACAGGGGATGTATACAGGGGGCATGGCTTCGCTCTATATTTACTTGTTCGTCACGGGCATTGTAGCCGTCGCGCAGACGTTTCCTTTTATGCTCGGGTTCGGCATTCGGCGCCGCGATTACTTCCTCGGCACCTCCGCGATGGTTATCATCGTGGGCATCGTCACCGCCGCCTTGATGCTGGCGATGGCGGCCCTCGAGAAGGCTACCGGACACTGGGGCGCCAACCTTCATTTCTTCGACCTGCCTTACTTGAACGACGGCTCTTGGTACCAGCAATTGCTCATCCCGTTCGCGCTCGTGCTCAACATGTATTACATGGGCATGCTCACCGGTCTCTTCAACCGCCGTTTCGGGCATTTCATCACCTTCACCGTGCTCGTCGTCCTGGTCGGGCTCGGCGGTCTGGCCTCCGCCCTCATTACCAAATACGACAAATGGGCGCAAATCGGCAGCTGGCTCGCCAGCCAAACCGCGTTCCAATATTCGCTGTGGGCGCTGGCCCTCGCCGTCGTCTACGCCGCGCTCAGCTATCTGCTGCTGCGCAGAGCGACCGCTTGATCGCAAGCGGGGTTCATCGCTTCATTGCAGGGCTGCCTAGATTGGGCGGCCCTGTTTTTGCGCCTTTGACTTCAGATCTCGACCCTCGCCGTCCCAAGCGCAAAATGATGCCATAGAATGCGCTCGACCGTGTCGCACAGACCATCCTCGCACTCCACGATCAGAATGACTTCCGAGTTCTTGCCCCGGAGCAGCCGCTGCCGCTTCTTGACGACCTTGTAATAGAAGAAGTCGATTAAGAATCCGCAGAGGAACCCGCCCCCAGCCCCGATCAATCCCCAATAAATCGGCCCCCATGCCAATCGAAATCCGACGCTCGCGCCAATGACCGAGAAGGCGGTGGCCAAGGCCGCCCCGGTGCTGATGAGCGAGACCCCGTCCGCATGGTGGATCGTATCGAATAATTTGCGCTCGAGTTTGCGGTTCGTCAGCGGAACGGCGAAAATATCGGTCCTGCCGACGCCGTTCTTCTCCAAGGAGCTAATCGCCAGTTCCAGGTTGGCGGAATGTTCAAACGTGGCGTACACCTGATAAATCGTAATCCCCCGCAATCCGTCCCTTTTTCGCTTTGCAGCCAGGACGCTGAAAATGCTTGATTAAATAGGAGCGCTGTTCGTTGCCGTACAGTTTGTTATTCTCCACCGTGTTCACGTAAGAATCATAGATGGCAAATCCCCACATGGAAGGCATGTACAGCATCCACTGTCGATCCAGAACGGCCGTCGAGGCGGCGATATCGCCCGTAAATAGAAGTTGAATCGCCATAAGTGCCTTTGAGCAATACAGAAAGACGATCGTCCAAACCATGGCGAAGAAGGCCGTTAACAATCGATGGATATGCAGCTGTCCGAGTCCCGGCATGACCGCCGACCAGAAGACGGACATCGCCGGCTTGCGCTTGTCCAAATAATTGATCTCGAGCGCGCCGATGACGAAAGAATTGAAAGGCGCGTTCTCCCGTTCGGATAGCAAATACACCTTGTTCATATCCAGACAGGTCCGATAGCTGTCCCAAATTCCGAAGAGAAATACGGGCAAATACATCAGCATCCATCTTGTGTCTAGCGAGTCCTTGGCCATTTGGATCTGCCCCGAGAAGGAATACACCATCGCCAGATTAATGTGAGCCTGATTGTTTACAATGACCTCCCAAATAAACAGCACCAGTCCACGCAAATACTTGCTTAGCAGGAGGTGGCCGAAGCCGGGAAACGCCGCCGACCACCAGGCGATCACGTAAGGATTGCGCAAATGGAACTGGGTGGTGCCCGCGATGCTGATATGGGCTTTGTACCGTCGATGCTCATTTTCCAGGTTCCGGTAGTTTTCCAGCTGTCACCACTTCCTTTGGCGTTCATGCTGCCAAGCCTCGAACTTTCGCCTTCGGCTCATGCGATTTCCGATCGGGAGTAGAACGGTGTAGTCGGGTGCAAATACACATCGTACAAGGATGAACGATTTTGTACGCATGGCGATTTTTCCCACCCTTTTACTTTATCCTTTCCCCGAACACCTTCTACCTATGCTCGGAAGCGGGTTATTTCGCCTCTCGTCGCGTTCCCTTATAATAGAGTCAGCATATTTCGACTGAAGGAGGATCTTCCCATGTACGACATCACCATCGACTTATACCGCGACTGGCTTCAGACCGTGCGCGAAGTGTTCCGCGGCTCCGGGCACCCGCTGCCCGAGGAGCTGAGCGACGACGAAATCGCCAAGGCGTACTATATGCAGACGCTTCCGGAGGACGCCGCCGTGCTGCAAAGCGCCGCCAACGAGCAGCGCCTGTTCACCATGCAGCAGACGATCCTCGACAATATGGACACGGTCATCGTGCCGGACATCCGCAAGCGGACCGGTTATGAAGGCACCGTTTTCCGCTTCAAATGGGTGTACCAGGGCGGCGAGCATATCGTCGAGGAGCTTTCGCAATACCGCATTCCGCTTGGCGAAGGGTAGGATCGTGCAATCATTGTCGGATGGCGTGCCGCCGGCTGCCCGCAAGACCGTATGACGTGCTGAGCCGTTGAGCCTCCGGATCGTCCCTTGACGGGGAACCGGAGGCTCTTGCCGTGGCGAGGCCGAAAACACTTCCCGCCCGCTTTCGATCTATGTTACGATTCAGGTATGTGCTCAACAAATTCCGACATTTTGTTCGCGATGGAAAGGTATGTACCCGAATGAGCGACGCCGTCCATAACTATATCGTGATTATTTGCGTGTCCGGCGTGCTCAGCGTGCTGCTCGGGATTTACGCCTATACGCTCAAGTCGACCTTCTCCGGGATCAAAACCTTCCTGTGGATCTCGATCTTCTCCGCCATCTATACGTTCAGCTTCGCCCTGGAGCTCGCCAGTACGACGTACGAGGAAGCGCTGCGGTGGACATACGCGGAGTTTTTCGGCATGCCGTTCCTCGCGCCTTGCTGCCTCGTCATGGTCATGCAGTACATCGGGTTGGACCGGTTCGTGACGCGGCGCAACTTGACGCTCATGTTCGCCATTCCCGTCATCACGCTGCTATTGGTGCTGACGAACGAGTACCATCATCTGTTCTATGCCGATATCTATATCCGACCGGGCGAAACGTCGCTATTCCTGGACATCGAGATCGGTCCTTGGTATATCGTTAACGGCAGTTATACATTCGGCTGTCTGCTGTTCGGGGGCATTCTGCTCATCCGCCAGTGGCGGGGCGCCCGGTCCGCGTACCGGCTGCAGATGGCGATTCTGATCGCGAACCTATACATTCCGATGTTGACGTCGTTCCTCTATTTAATGGGCCTTACGCCGTACGGCATGGATCTCGTGCCGGTCACGCTGTGCGTGGTGAACGGCCTGTATATCTGGTCGATTGTCACGTCGGGGCTGCTGACGGTCGCGCCGGTCGCCCGGGCGGCGGTCTTCGAGAGCATGCGCGACGCCGTGCTCGTGCTCGACCCGACCGGCCGCGTCGCGGACTATAACGGCGCCGCGCTGAAGCTGATTCCACCGCTCGGCCAGTCGTCCATCGGCCGGACGCTGCGGGAGCTTGCGCTCGCGCCGTCCGTCGCCGAGCTGATCCCGTCGCTCGAGGCGCTGGACGAAGAGGAACGGGATTTGCGGTGGACGCACGCGGATGGCACGGTCGGCTGGTACAAGGCGCACGCCTGGCCGGTCATGCGGTCCAGGAAGCAGCTGGGCGGCAAGGCGATCGTGTTCGTCGACGTGACCGAATCCGTCCGGCTGCACGACGAGCTGCGTCATTTGGCCACCGTCGACGGACTGACGCAAATCGCCAACCGCGCGTATTTCATGCGGTGCGCGGAGGAGCTCCTGGCCAAATCGATTCTCGCCGGGAAGCCATGCGCCATCGTGCTGTTCGATATCGATCACTTCAAATCCGTCAACGACGAGCACGGCCACGAAGCAGGGGACCAGGCGCTCCGGCACGTCGTGGCCCACTGTCTGCCGCATCTGCGCTCGGTCGACCAGTTCGGACGCTACGGCGGGGAAGAGTTCGTGCTCTGCCTGCCGGACATGGACATGAACGAAGCGATGCTGCTGGCCGAACAGCTCCGCCGCGCGATCGCGAGCCATCCGCTTCCGCTTGCGCGGCTGTCGCTCCCCTTGACGGCGAGCTTCGGCGTGGCCGTGAGCCACGCGCCCCACGACACGCTGGACGCGCTGCTCCGCCAAGCCGACGATGCGCTGTACCGCGCCAAGCGGAGCGGACGCAACGCCGTCGAACCCGGCACAGGCTGGAGAGAAAACGTTCCCGGCTGACGCCGGGGCGTTTTTTTGTTCATCAGGGGCATGGGGACGAACTTTCAGCCCGCGCTCAGCCCAGGTTCAGCGTACGCACAAGACGCTAGTCGCCAAGCCAACCCTCTAACCCGCAAGCAGAAAAGGCCGAACAGCGCGCAGCGCTGTTCGGCCTTCTTTCTTGGATGAATTACATGAAGACGCTCAAGAACGCGCCCACCGCGCGCTCCGGATCGACGTCGATCGCCACCTCGATCTCCGAGCCGACCATCGGCTGCGAACGCAGATCGGCGACGACCATGCCGAGCGTCAGCGGGCTTTGGGTCTCGACGCGCACTTTCATCCGGCGGTAGGTCACCATGTCCGGCTGCAGCGCCACGAGGAGGGCGAGCGGATCGTGCATCGGCGCGCTGCCCAGGTAATAGTTCACGTCGCGGTAGAAGTTGAAGTAATACGTCAGCGACTGCTCCATGAACGCGATAAGCGGCTTATTCTCTTCGCGGCCGAAGCGGTTCAAGTACTTCAGATGCTCTTCCGTGATGCGGGTCTTCAGCGTGACGTCCAAGCCGACCATCGTCACCGGCAGACCGGAGGTGAACACCTGATCGGCCGCTTCCGGATCGCCCCAGATGTTCGCTTCCGCGACCGGCGTGATGTTGCCCGGCACGAGGACGCTGCCGCCCATGACGACGACTTTCTTCAGCTTCCGAGTCAGCTCCGGATCTTTCTCCAGCGCGTGGGCTACGTTCGTCAACCGTCCGAGCGTCACGAGCACAATCTCGCCCGGCAGTTCGTTCGCCTTGCGGACGATGAAATCCGCCGCGGGCTCGTCGATCGGCGTCTGGGGCGACGGCGGAAGCACCGCGTTGCCGATGCCGTTCTCGCCGTGCACGTGGGGCGCGAACGTGCCCGGCTCCCGCACGAGCGCGCGCGTCGCGCCGAGCGCTACCGGGATGTCGTAGCCGGGGTTCGCCAGCGCCAGCAGGCGCAGCGTGTTATCCGCCGCTTGTTCGACCGGCGTATTGCCGAACACGGTCGTGATGCCTTCAATATATACGTTCGGCGCGCGCAGCGCGTACAAAATCGCCAACGCGTCGTCGATCCCTGTATCGCAGTCAATGATGATTCTCGTTTGGTTCATGGTGCAGGTCTCCTTTATATATACTCTATCGTATTATGACATACATCGGCGGATAAGATCGAGCCCCCGCGATTGTCGCAGACGGTCGAGAAGGGCGGGAACCGCATTAAGAAGGATGAATAAGTCCGATCCACCGCCAGTACGGCACGCTGAGCACCGCGACCAGCACGACCGCCGCCGCATAGAACAGCGCCACAAGCTGGCCTTGCCGATGGCTGAATGCCCTTTCCTCCGAGCTGTAGTAGGCAGTCAGATACGTCGGCGACTGATAGGTGAAGAAGAACGGGTCGGTCGACAGCAGAATGATGAAGACGGCGATCCACGGATCGACGCCGGCCTTCTCCGCCAGCGGGATCAGCGCCGTGACGAGCAGGATGACCGCCGGATCGTCGCGCACGACCAGCGTCACCAGGAACGATAACGCGATGACCGCGCAGAGGAACAGCGTCGGCGAAGCGACGAACACCTCCATATGCGCGCCCAGGTAGTCCGATAGGGCGGCCGAGATGCCGAGCGCTTCGGCGGCGTTGGCGAAGCTGAACGCAACGCCGAGGAACAGCAGGAACGGCCAGTCGATGCCCGTCAGCACGGCGTTCCGGTCCAGCGTGCCGGATAGTACCAACACCGCGAACCCGCCCATGAGTATCCAGGTGCCGTCGATGCCGTGGAGCGGCTGGAGCATCATGAGCGCAATGCAGCCGGCGACGGTCAGCAGCGACACCCGCTCCGCCTTCGTCAGCGGTCCGAGCAGGCGCAGCTGCTCGTCCAACACGCCCGCCTCGATCGGCCGCGCCGCCGTCGTGCCGCGGAACATGAAGCCGAGCGCGCCGAGCATTACCGCCGCGAACACGACGAATCCCGGCAGCGCGTACAGCGCCCACGACAGCCATGACACGCCCGGCGCATCCGGCACGAGTCCGTACGCCATCGCGTTCGTGTACGAGCCGGTCAGCAGGAAGGGCGCAGTGAATCCGTAGAAGATCATCGCCGTCAGCCCGAGTCCGGCCGCGCCGCCGCTGCGGTCGCGAAATCCCATCGACTCCGACAGCGTCCGGGCGATCGGGACGCCGAGCGATACCTTCGCCGAGGAGGAGGGGATGAGGGGGGTGAGCACGATGCCGCCCGCGACGATCCCCCAGAGCTGGCCCCGGTAATGCGGCGGGAAGCGTTTGAGCGCGTGCAGCGAGAACCGGTACAGGATGCCGGATCGCGTGATGGCCGCGCTCAGCGCCATGATGAAAATCATGTACAGCCACGTCGGCGACGCGAAGCCGGAGAGCGCCTGCTCGGGCTCGACCAGCCCGCCGAGCACCCAGAGCAGCACCATGCCGAGCGCCACGATATAATCGGGTACGATGTTCACGATCCAGAGCAGCACGGCGGCGATGCCGACTCCGATGAAAATCATCCCGTGCCGCGACAATTCGCCCACCGGCGGCAAATAAACGAACAACAGCACGCACAGCGCCGCCGCGATCGCGCTGACCCAGCCGGCCCAAGGGCCGCCTGCAAGACGTCGCGCCCGCTCGGCCTTCTCCCGGCTGCGTCTTCCAGCGAGTTCCTGCCGGGTGAGCTCGTAACCGCGCGCCGATGTCCGGTCGTGCGGATCAGCAGCGGCCTCGGCCATTCGAAGATACGTCATCGCCCGCTCATTGTCTCCCAATTGACGGCAAAGGTCGGCTCCGCGCTCATAGAGACGCGGAAGCCGCTCGATCTCGCCCTGGTCCAGCCAGCAAGCGGTTACATCCTCCAGCATGCGCAGCCCCGCTTCGGGATCGAACGCCTTGGACGCCGTCAGCCATCGCTCCAGCACCGACGGATATTCGCCCATCAGAACCGGCGGGCAGACGCGGAGCGCCTCGAACAACAGCAGCGAACCGGCATCCGGCTCTAGGGAGGCGACCGCCTGTTCGGCCGCCTCCAGCGCCTCCGGCCAATCGCCGGCGTCCGCATACAGTTCGGCCAGCTCCACCCACTGCTTGCGCGCGCGATAGAAGCGCGCCGCTTCTTCGCGCCATTCCCGCTTGCCTTCCTCGCCGAAGCGCTGCAAGCCCCGGTCGGACAGCTCCTTCTTGAACGCCGGTTGGATCCGGTACCGGCCCGCGCCTCCGGCTGATTCGTCGGCATCGTGGAAGGCCAGCTTCGCAAAGGCCGGGTGCTTGGCGTATTCCTCGTCCATTCGGCAATGGAACGCAGCATCGATGAGCGCCGACGACGCCGCCGGCAGCTCCGAGAGCCACAGCACGATCCGGTCAAGCGGCTCCGGCAGCTCCTCCAGCTCCTGCAGCACCCATTCGCTCTTCGTCTGCAGCGTATCGTGCAGCTGTCCGTTCGTCGCCGTCAGCCTGCGCGAGAGCATGCGGATGAAGTACGCGGAGATCGAAGGGTGCTCGGCGATCAGACGGTCGAATGTCTCCCGGTCGATCTCGTACAGCGCCATCTCGCTGATCGCCACCACCGTCGCCGAGCGGGCCTCGCCGGTAAGCAGCGCCATCTCGCCCAGACTGTCGCCCTGCCCGAGGACGGCCAGCGGCTGGCGCGTGTCCCCGACCTGGGAATAGAGCTGCGCTTCGCCATGCTCGATGATGAACATGCTCTCGCCGAAGTCGCCCTGCTCGAACAGCGCCTCCCCGGCGTGCAGGCGCCTTTTGGCCAGCCGGCCGAGCAGCTTGGACAGCTCAACGTTCGACAGTCCTTGAAACAATGCAATTTCCGAAACCTTCATGCCACTTCGTCCTTCGCCACAATGACTTTTCACCCATTGTACCTAATTTCGGGTAGGGTGGGAACCGTATATCAGGCCAAACGTCCCGTGTCATCTGTCGAAACAAATCGAAACTCATCTTGTCTTCACAACATCTCTATATTCGCTTAATATCGCGCATACATTTCATCCCTAAGCTTGGTGCATCCAGTTATGCCAATAAGGGGGATATTAGACCATGAACAAATTCGCATCCGCCATTCTCGCCGCTTCGCTGCTGCTGCCGACGGGCAGCGCGATCGCCGCCACGCCAGCCGCAGCCGAAGAGCTCGTGCCGCTGCGGGAGAAGCTGGCCGCAATCGGGGCCGCCGTGCAGTGGGAAGAAGAGGACAAGGCCATCCTGTTCAAATTGAAAAACGGCATCGCCGGCATCGTGACGCTGGGCGAGAAGGAATACCGCCTGGCCGGCAAAGATGGCAAGCTCGCGCAGCCGATCCAAGCCGCCCGGGGGATTATCCACGTGCCGGAATCGCTATGGGCCCGCATTGAAGCGGCCAATGCCAAATACGACGGCCAGCCGATTCCGGCCTTCTCCGTCAAGGCGCAGGGCGAGACGTCCGCGGTCGCCGACGGCGACGACGCGGCGGACGATCCAGCCATCTGGGTCGATCCCGCGGATCCGGCCAAAAGCAAGCTGATCGCCACGAACAAAGCGGGTGGCGTCCTCGTGTACGACCTCTCGGGCAAGCAGCTCCAATCGTACAAGCTGGGCAAAATGAACAACATCGATCTCCGCTATAACTTCCCGCTAGGCGGCAAGAAGGTCGACATCGTCGCGGCCACGAACCGGACGAGCAATACGATCGACGTCTTCACCATCGACGGCAAGAGCGGCGCGCTGAAGTCCGTCACGGCCGCGCCAATCAAGTCGGCGATGGGCGAAGTGTACGGCTTCAGCCTGTATCACAGCATCAAGACCGGCAAATTCTACGCGATCGCGCTCGGCAAGGATGGCGAATTCGAGCAATACCTGCTCAGCGACAACGGCAAAGGCAAAATCGTCGGCAAGCTCGTACGCAGCTTCCAGCTGGCGACGCAGTCCGAGGGCATCGTCGCCGACGACGAGTACGGCACGCTGTATATCGCGGAAGAGGATTACGCGATCTGGAAGTACGATGCCGAACCGTCCGGGTCGAAGAAGCCGCTCGCGACGGTCGACATCGCCGACGGCCGACGCGTGCAGGACGATATCGAGGGACTGACTCTCTACTATGGCCAAGGCGGCACCGGTTATCTGATCGCCTCGAGCCAAGGCAGCAACAGCTATGCCATCTACGACCGCCAAGGCAACAACCCGTTCCTCTCGCGCTTCACGATCGCAGATGGCGAGACGGCCGACGGCACGACCGAGACAGACGGCATCGACGTCGTCGGCTTCGGCCTCGGCAGCGCCTATCCGTACGGCCTGTTCGTCTCCCAAGACGACCGCAATATGCAAGGCGGCAAGAAGCTGAACCAGAACTTCAAGCTCGTCGGCTGGGAGCAGATCGCGGCCGGCCTTCACGCCAGCCCATCCGCCGAAGGCGGCGTAGACCCGCGCAAGCTGGTCTGGCGCAAAAACTAACGCGAGACGGTTAGAACGACAATATGTAAACGACTGCGGTGCCGTAATGCCAGCGGCCTCGTATGGAAAACAAATAAGCCGCTCCTTCGCCATCGCCGGATGGGGAAGGAGCGGCTTTTGCGCCGTTGCTTGCGGAAGCATGCGTACAGCGCTCGGTGTCCCTCGTCCAAGAGGGATTGCGTCCACGCATGAAGCTTTGTTTGTCCGCGAGGACAAAAGCGTGCCAGCTCGAAGCAACCCGCCGATAGCGAACAAACGAGTCAGCACGAAAAGGGAGTCCAGAGGGCAACGTTTTTCGGAAGAAAACGGCTTCGGAAGCATGCACTCAGCCCTTTGTTCCCCTCAGCGGAGGGCAACGCTGTCAGGTTAAGGAAAAACCTCCACTGAAACCACTTATGGCTATAGTTGATAAGGCTTGTGTCTTAGGACGGACTTCAACACCAACTGAAGCTTTGTCCGCTAGGACAAAAGCGTGCCAATCTCTAATCGCCCCGCCAACCGCGACCAAACTCGCCAGCACGAAATAGGGAGTCCTGAGCGTTTTCTAAGGAAAACGCACTTCGGAAGCATACGCTTGGGCAAAGCCCTTTGGAGCCTCCTCGGCGGAGGAGGCGGGGGGAGGGAGCAATAAAACTCGGGTCAAAGGGGCGGAGCCCTAACCTGACAGCATTGGCCCCCTCGGCGGAGGGGAGGGAGACGATGAACTAGCTGCTCACCGTCTCGAACTGCCGGCCGTGCAGCTCATGGTACAGACCGCCAAGCGTCAGCAGCTCCTCGTGCGTGCCGCGCTCGACGATACGGCCGTCCTGGATGACCAGAATGCAATCCGCGCCGCGGATCGTGCTGAGCCGATGGGCGATGATGAAGCTGGTGCGGCCCTTGAGCAGCGTCTTCATCGCCTCCTGAATGCGCAGCTCGGCGAGCGTGTCGACGCTGCTCGTCGCCTCGTCGAGGATGAGCAGCGCCGGATCGGCCAGAATCGCCCGCGCGATCGTGATCAGCTGCCGCTGGCCGTGGCTCACGTTGCCGCCCTCCGGCGTCAGCACCGTATCGTAGCCGCGCGGCAGCTGGGCGATGAACGCATGCGCATGCGCCTTTTCGGCCGCCGCTTCGATCTCCTCGTCCGATGCCTCCAGGCGGCCGTAGCGGATATTCTCCCGGATCGTGCCGGAGAACAGGTGCGCATCCTGCAGGACGATGCCGATCTGCCGCCGAAGCGCGTCCCGGTCCAGCTCGTCGATCGGCATGCCGTCGATGAGGATGCGGCCGCCCGTAATGTCGAAGAACCGGCCGAGCAGATTGACGATCGTCGTCTTGCCCGCGCCCGTCGGCCCGACCAGCGCGATCGTCTGGCCTGGCTGCGCGGTGAACGTGACGTCCCTCAAAATCGGCTTATCCGGCGAGTACGCGAAGGCGACGTCGCGGAATTCGACGCGGCCGGCGAGCGGCCCTGGCTTCCGAGATGCGCCGTCCTCGTACTCGGAAGGGGTATCGATGATGTCGAACGCGCGCTCCGCGCCGGCCACGCCGGATTGTATCAGATTGAACTGATTGGCCAAGTCCCGCAGCGGCCGGCCGAACTGCTCCGAATAGCCGATGAAGCTGATGGTCACCCCGACGGTCGCCTCGCCGTGCAGCGTGAGCCAGCCGCCGACCGCGGCGATGAGCAGATAGCTGAAGTGGCCGACCATGTTCATGACCGGTCCCATAAGGCCGGAGTAAATTTGGGCCGTCGTGCCCGCCTTCATCAGGCGGCCGTTCATCTCGCCGAAGCGAGCCAGCGCGCGCTGCTCCTGGTGGAACAGCGTCACGACCTTCTGCCCCGACACGTTCTCTTCAATAAAGCTGTTCAGCGCGCCCAGCTGCTCCTGCTGCGCCCGAAACTGCCGCTTGGTCACCGCGCCGATCCGCTTCGAGACGAAGAGAATGACCGGCACGGTCACGAGCGCCGTAAGCGTCAGCCAGCCATTAAGCGCCACCATCATGGCGAACGAGCCGATCAGCATGATGACGCTGGATAACAGCTGCACGAGCGTCTGGTTCAGCGTATTGGCCACGTTCTCGACGTCGTTCGTCGTGCGGCTCATGAGCTCCCCGTGCGTCCGCCGGGCGAAGAACGGCACCGGCAGCCGCTGCAGATGGCGGAACAAGTCCGTCCGCAGCTGCCAGACGGTCCGCTGGGCGACGTCGGCCAGCCAATACGCCTGCAGCCAGTTCACGAAGCTGCTCAAGGCATATGCGGCGAGCAGCAGCAGGCAGACCGACAGGAAGCCGTCGAACTGACGCGCGATAATATAGCGGTCAAGCGCCCGGCCGAGCAGATAGGGGGCCGCCAGCGTCAAGCCGGCGGACGCGAGCGTCGCCGCCATGACGCCGTACAGCCGCAGCGGCTGGCGCAGCAGATAACCGCCAAGCCTGCGCAGGGTGGCGGGATTCGATTTGGTTGTCGTCGCGGTTGCCATAAGTCACGCTCCTTGCTGGGACGCGGCGATGTCCCGGTACAGACGGCTTCGGCGCAGCAGCTCCTCGTGGGTGCCGCTTGCGGTAATGCGTCCTTCTTCGAGCACGAGAATCCGGTCCGCATGTTCGAGCGACGCGATCCGCTGCCCGATGATGAGACAGGTCGTCTCCTTCATCAGCGTCTGCAGCGACTGCCGGATGCGGCGATCGGTGTTCAGGTCGACGGCGCTCGTGCAGTCGTCGAGAATGAGAATGCGCGGCTTCGCGAGCAGCGAGCGCGCGATCGAGATTCGCTGCTTCTGCCCGCCGGATAAATTCACCCCGCGCTGGCCGAGCTCCGTGTCGTAGCCCTCCGGCAGCGCCGCGATGAAGTCGTGCGCCTGCGCCGCCTGCGCGGCGGCGATCATCTCTTCTTCCGAGGCGTCCGGCTTGCCGTACCGGATATTATCGCGGATCGTGCCGGTGAACAGCAGCGCCTGCTGCAGCACGACGCCGACTTCTCGGTGAAGCTGTTCCGGCGTCAGCTCCCGGATGTCCGTGCCATCGATCAGAATTTGTCCTTCGGTCGCCTCGTACAGACGCGGAATGAGGCTGACCAGCGTCGATTTGCCCGCGCCGTTGACGCCGACGATGCCAATCGTCGCGCCCGGCTCGGCCCGGAAATCGATATCCGCCAGCACGCGCGGTCCCGATGCCCCGCTATAAGAGAAGCCGACCCGCCGAAACTCCAGCGATCCGCGCCGCGCGTGGACACCGATGTCCGAAGCCCTCGGCTGGCCCGCATGGACAGCTAGACCGGCACGACCGTCAACAAGCGCGGTCATCCGCTCATCCACCGCCTTGTCCGACCGGGCGTCGAGCAGCTCGGCGATCCGCTCGGCCGACGCCTTCGCCCGCGCGATCATCATCAGCTGGCCGCCAAGCCCGACGATCGCGAACAGCAGCTCCGTGACGTAGGCGAGGAAGGCGGCCAAGCTTCCGACCTCGAGCAGTCCTTTCTCGGTCAAGCCGCCGCCGTACCAGAGCGCGACGACGATGCTGAAGTTCAGAATGACCGACATGAGCGGGCCGTTGAGCGCCGCGACGCGGGCCGCCTTCAAGCTTGCCTCCAGGAACCGGCCATTGGCCTCGCCGAAGCGCCGCTCCTCGTAGTCGCCCCGCACGAACGCCTTCACGACGCGAATGCCGGAGAGGTTCTCCTGCAGCACCGCATTCACGCCGTCGAGCTTCTCCTGCACCGCGCCGTACATCGGCACGGTCAGCTTCGTCATGACGACCAGGAAGACCACCAGCACCGGGATCATCGCCAGCAGAATGAGCGACAGCTTCGGGCTGATGAGCACGGCCATGATGATGCTGCCGACCGCCAGGAACAAGCATCGCGCCACGATGCGCAGCGTCAGCAGCACCATTTGCTGCAGCTGCGCGATATCGCCGGTAAGCCGGGTGACGAGCGAGCCCGCGCCGAAACGGTCGAGCGACGGGGCCGAGAGCGATTGAACCTTCGCGAACAACGCCAGCCGCAGATCGGTGCCGAACCGCTGCGACGCCTGCGTGGAGAATACCGTGCAGCCGACGCCCCCGATTAAGCCCACGAGCGCCACGCCGAGCATGACGAGGCCGGTCCGGACGATATGATCCAGGTTGCCGGCGGTCACGCCGTCGTTCACGATGCTGGCCATCAGCCGCGGCTGGAGCAGGTCCATGATGACTTCGAGCAGCATGAATAGCGGCGCCAGCAGCGCCGTGAGCCAGTAGGGCTTCAAATAACGCATGAGCTTCAACAAGTGCGGAACACCTCCGTTACAACCGTCGGGTTAAAATAGAACAAGTATAGGCGCTTGCCCGCCGGATGACAATGGAATCCTCCAATGTCGGGCATGGATTTTACGCGCGCGGAGCGGTCAAGACAAAGAGACCCGAACGCGAGCGGTTCGAGTCTGACGGATGATGGCTTGCAAGCGATTATCCCGCGCGTAAGCCCTTTAGCCGCTTCTGCGGACGGGCGCCGTCGTGATAGCTCAAAATTTGCCTTGCGCTAGTCGTCCTCGTGGAAAACTTTGTGCCCGGCGCACATCACGAGCGTGAGCACCAACAGCGTCACGAGCAGCCGCGCCACGTCGCGCCGCGCCTCCATCGCCCAGCCTACAATTACCTCATTTTACCATATGAGCCGCCATCCGCGTAGAGGCCTAAGGAGATAAACCCTCCGCCTCCGCCCGCTCCTCGGGCGCCTGTCCCCCGGCGGCGGTCAACCGGCACGCCAGCGCCGCGAGCACCGTGATCCCGCCGACGGCGATCAGCACGCCTCCGATGCCGAGCCACCCGGCAAGCGCGGCGCCGAGCACGGGAGCGGCCAGCATGGAGCTGGTCTGCAGGGCCCCGGAGAGCGCGGATACCGGGCCGATCGTAACGTCGTCCGTCTCCGCCTGGAGCACGTAGCCGAGAGGCACGGCGCTCTGCGCGCCGGTGAAGCCAAGGCCCGCGAACGCGAGCAGCCAGACGGCAATCGGAAGCTCGAGCAGCCCCGCGGCGGCCAGACCGACGAGCACGATCAGCGTCCCGGATGCCAGGCTCGCGCCCGCCATGTAAGCAAGCGGACGGCGCTGCCATCCGCTCCACTGCCCCGCTGCCAGCGCGCCGGCTACGCTGCCCGCGCCCACGGCGCCGACCAGCAGGCCGAGCCGGCTCTCGTCCATGCCGGCCTCCTTCGTCAAGAGCGGGAATAGGCCGTCATACAGGAATACAAGGAAAAACATCGCCGACGCGAACAGAATGGCGCCGCGCAGCGTCGGTCTTCCCGCCATATGCCGCCACGCAGCCCGAAGGCTTGCCTTGCCTTTCTGTTCCCCGCCTCCCGTGCCGCTCCAAGCTGGAATGGCACCCAGCATGAGCGCAGACAGCGCGTACAACGCGGCCGACGCGAAGAACGGCGCGGATGCGCCAAATCCGCTCAATAGCGCGCCTCCCGCGGCCGGACCGACGATCTTCGTCATATTCGCCGCCATTTGGCTGAGCGACGACGCCTGCGCCAGCATCGCCGGCGCGACCAGCCGCTTCACCGCACCCTGCCGGAGCGGATCGAAGGTCGCGCTGACGCTGTACTTGACGAGGACGAGCGCCAGCAGCACGGGCAGCGACGGCGCGAACGCCAGTCCAATCGCGGTCCCCGCGCGCAGCAGATCGCAGACGATCATGAGCGTCTTGCCCGGCATGCGATGCGTCCGCACGCTCATGAACGGGCCGACGACGACATAGGGCAGCCCGATGCAGACCGACAGCGCGGCGAGCGCCATCGAGCCATGTCCCCACGCGTAGACGATCATGGCGCTCAGCGCGATAAAATCCAGCCAGCTGCCGAAGTCGGACAACAGCTGTCCGGCGAACAGCCGGCGGTAGCCTTTCTCTTCAAGAGGCCGCCACAGCGGCTCAGTCTTCGGTGACGTCATAGGTTCTCTCCTCCGGTCGCAATTGGGTTTACCATCACCCTACCGCATCCATGTCAGAGGAATATCAGACGAAGCCCAGCTCGTGCCGAAGCTGCGACCGGATCTCTCCTTCGATCTCCGTCAGCCCTATATCATCGGCAAGCTGCTTCCATTCCTTCGCGTAACGCTCGCGGAGACCGGCAAGCTCCGGCTCCCCGCCAATGGACACCACCGTATGATAGGCGTTCATCAGATTGGCGAGGAACCGCGACTGCCGGAGCAGCTCCAAGCCCTGGTCGATACGCGCCAAGCCCTTATCCGCGTCTTCGCGGTAGGCCGCAATACCTGTCAGCACGCGATATTGTCCCGTCTCGCGCTGGTACGGGTACTGCGCCAGCTTTCGCTCGGCGTCAGCCGCCGCTTCCGATAGCTCCGGCCAACGTCCGGACCGGATCACATACTCGAGCCGCAGGTTCGCGGCATACGGAATGAGCCCTTCCCAACCGTTACGCTCCGCCTCCGCCGCAAGCTCCTCCTGCTTATCGCGCGCCTGATCCCATTCGCCCCAATCCATGCTCATCGCAATGATGGCCATCGTGGCAAGCTCCGTATGCCAGACCGGCGGCAGCATGCGGCGCTCCAGCGCCCTTTCGACGTAAGCCCGGTTCTCTAGCGGCCGTAAGAGCTGGTACAGGTAGAGCAGCAGAAACGCCCGTTCGGCGAACGGCGCTTCCTCCCGCACGATAAACCGCACGTCCCTCCCCTCCATCATGCGAAGCAGCAGCGCGAACGACGGATCGGCCTCGAAGCCGAGCACCTCCTTGTTCCGCGAGAGCGTCAACAGCGCATCTCCGCGGCCATAACGCAAATACGTCCCGGCGATCGCTTTCATATCCTCCGAGAACTCGGCCAAGCGCGGAAGCGGATTGCCTTCGCCGGGCGGCTCCTCCGCGATGAATCGGTACCCGCGTCCGCGAATCGTCTCGATGCGGATGCTCGGCGACCAGCCTTCCAGCTTGCGCCTCAGCCGGTACACATGGTCGTCCACCGTCCGGTCGGTCGGCGACTCCATCGTCCATACGCCATCCAGCAGCTGCTCCCGCGACAGCGTCTGCCCCGCGTGCCGGTGCAAATACCGGAGCAGCGCGTATTCTTTGGGAAGCAGGCTGACCGCCTGTCCCTGCCATATCACGGTATACGAACCGTCCTCCCACCGCATGCGGATTCCTCCTTCTCCTCTCCTTCTATCCTAGCAGAAAACACGGCCGGCAGGCGGAAAGACGCATCTCGCGCGGGACGGCGTCGATAACCCTTAATTAACGCATGCAAAGATGATAGTATTAAGAGAATTGGCATATACACAACACAAACGTATATAGACACTTTTTGTATACCTATCATCAGAGGAGGACTTTTCATGGCCAAACGCATCGACGGCTTCAGCGACTGCGCCAACGCCGAAGGCTGTCCGGTCGAATTCACGCTGGACGTCATCGGCGGCAAATGGAAAAGCGTGCTGCTGTACCATCTCATCGGCGGCACGAAACGGTTCAATGAGTTCCGACGCATCTGCCCGAATATTACGCAGCGGATGCTGACGCTCCAGCTCCGGGAGCTGGAGGAGGACGGCATCGTCCACCGCGAGGTGTACCAGCAGGTGCCGCCGAAGGTCGAATATTCGCTGACGCCGTTCGGCCGCACGCTCGAGCCGATCATTATGAGCATGAAGCAATGGGGCGAGACGTACCGTGACCGCGCCGAGCTTAACGCCGTGCCGGAGTAGCATGACAACGCAAAGAGGCCGCCCGCAAAGGCGACCTCTTCTTTATAAGCGGCTTGTATTGCGGCGCTCTTAGTGAGCCAACGCGAACAGACCGTGGATATGCGACAGGTAGCGGATGTTGGACGCTTCCTTCATGAGCGTGGCCGGCAGACCTTTCAGGTGCGTTTGGTTGCCGCCGATCATGCCGATCGCGTCTTTGCGTCCGAGGCTGCCCAGCGTACCGGAGAACACCGGCGTGAACACGTCTTCGACGCCGCCTTTGAACTTCACCGCCAGGTTGTAGCCGACGACTTCGCCCATCTGCCAAGCCAGCTGCGCCGTTGGCGGATATGGACGCGCCCCTTCGCTCGGGATGACGACCGCGCTGTCGCCAGCGAGGAAGACGTCCGGGTGCGAAGTGGAGTGCAGCGTGTCGGTAACAGTCGCGCGGCCGCGGTTCACTTCGATGCCGCAGTTCGCGACAACGGCGTTGCCGCCTACGCCGCCCGTCCAGACGAGCGTGTTCGTTTCGATCGTTTGGCCGTCCTTGAGGGAGACCGTCGTTTTCGTCATTTCCGTAATCGCCAGACCCACGAGGAATTTCACGCCGCGTTTCTCGAGCGACTTGTAAGCACGGTCAACGAGGTTTTGCGGGAAGCCGGCCAGGATGGACGGACCTGCTTCGACACAGTACAGCTCGATGTCGTTGAAGTCGATGCCTTTCTCACGGCAGAGGACCGGCAGCTTGTCGGCGAATTCGCCCACGAGCTCGATGCCCGTCAGACCGCCGCCGCCAACCACGATGCGCGCGTCAGCTTTGTTGCCCGATGCTTTGTAAGCGTCGAGGCGAGCTTCCACGTGCGCGCGGATGCGGTTCGCGTCGTTGACGGATTTGAGCACGAAGCTGTTCTCTTCGAGACCCGGAATGCCGAAGAACGCCGTCTCGGAACCAAGCGCGATAACGAGTGCATCGTACGAGTATACGACGCCGCTTGCCAGCTCCACGCTCTTCTGGTCCGGCTTGATGGACGCGACGGTGTCGATCACCAGGTTCACGTTCTTGCCGCGAAGCAGCTTCTCAAGCGACAGGGATACGGCTGGCTCGGCGATGCTGCCTGCAGCCAGACGATGCAGCTCGGTGATGATTTGGTGCGTCGGGAAGCGGTTCACGAGCGTGATCGTCGCTTCTTCGGCCGACAGATATTGACGTGCCGTCAATGCGGTGAGCAAACCGCCGTAGCCGCCGCCAAGAATGAGAATTTCTCTGGACATGTTTATCCCCCGTTCCTTACAGTTTGTTCCGGTCGCGTTCTGCCATAGCGTTCAGGAACGCCTGCGCAAAACGGAGCGTTTTTTGGACTTGCGGATCTTTAAGCATTTTCAGCATGCCGAACAAACCGATCGATGCCGTCTCGACTTGCGCGCGGTCGTTCGCTTCGATGGCCGCAGCCGCGATGCCCTTCGCCTTGTCGACAACGGGAGTCACCATTTCGCCGAAGCCGCCCATCATGTCATTGATGAGCACTTGGTCCGTCGCGATGCTTTGCGCGAAATCATACGCTTTGGTCATCATGGTGACCATTTCCGCCAGTTTCGGCAGGTTCTCCACCAGAACGGTTAGCGATTCTTGAACCTCCGGCTTGATCAGCTGATCCAGAATATCCAACTGCTTGCTGGCCGACAGCTCAGCCGTTTGTACAGCTTCAGGTGTTGACATTAGAAACGTCCTCCTTTACGGAAAATCACGGTTTGGTTGCCAGTTCGCGTGCCTGCTTCGGCCTGTTCCGGTTACGGCCCAAGCGCCTTGTGACAGTTTTCACATAAAAAACCAGACGAGTCTGATCTTCTAATATCGCGTTTTATTCGCGGTCGGAGAGCTCCGATCACGCTGAGCAGGCAAGAACGAAATTGAACCTTCTCTTTATTCTACACCTTTGAACAAAAGGTGAACAATAATTTTTTTCTTTTCGTACTTAATTTGTTTTAAAAACATCAAAAAATCCGCCTGAATCCCACTTAAAGGACAAAAACTTATTTCTTCCGGTCGCCGTCCAGACGCATCCGATTTTTTAACCGCTGCCAAATCGTGTAGAATTGATGGTGGCTAATCCTATATTTCAACTCATACCGATACTTCAGCTTCCGATTCATCATTCACCCCTTCTTTCGCGTTACGCTTCACGAATCGATAATAGCGAGCAAAGATGAGGGCTCCCTTCGCGCAAATTGAGCGCTGACTGCGTGTTTTTACATTTTCTTCACAAAGGGGGAAACGCTAATGCGAACACAAAATATCGCGCTGGTCGCCGTACTCGCGGCGATCGTGCTGGGCATACTTCTATTTCTGTTATGGGATCAAAAGGACGGAGAATCGAACCTACCCGAATCGCTGGTGACGACCTTTCACGAAGATGCCCGAACGACGCGGGCGTTCACGTGGTTCACGGATAACCCGAAGGCGGGCACCGTGATTCAACTTGTCGAAGGCAAGGCGACAAGCGCCGCGTTCGACGGCGGCAGCCGCACGATTATCGCGCGCACCGGCACGACGCAGCCGCTGGCCGAAGGAGGCTCCCAGCAAGGCGTGCACAAGGTGAACGTCACGGATTTGAAGCCGGACACGCGGTATACATACCGGGTCGGGACCGGTGAAGAAGGGGAATGGAGCGAACCCGCGCAATTCGCGACGGCCCCCGTGGAGACGGACGCCTTCACATTCCTGAACGTAACCGACTCGCAAGGCGCGTCGGAGGCGGACTTCAAGCTGTGGGGCACCACGCTGAGCCGGGCGTTCGACGTCTTCCCGGATTCGCGCTTCATCGTGCATAACGGGGATTTCACGGAGAATCCGAAAGACGAGAACGCATGGCGGTCATTCTTTGCCAGCGCGGCCGGCATCCTTCCTTCGGTGCCGCTCATGCCGGTGACGGGCAATCACGACGAGATCGAGGGCAACGCCGAACGGTTCGTGTCGCATTTTCACGCGCCGAGCAACGGGGCGGCCGGGTCGATCCCCGGCACGACGTATTCGTTCGATTACGGTTCGGCGCACATCGTCGTGCTGAACACGGAATCCAATCTGAAGGGTCAGATCGACTGGCTGCGCAACGATCTGGCGTTCACGGACAAGCCGTGGAAGATCGTCGCCCTGCACCGCGGCCCTTACGGAGGCAACAC
Source organism: Paenibacillus xanthanilyticus (assembly GCF_042682185.1). Lineage (NCBI taxonomy): Bacteria > Bacillati > Bacillota > Bacilli > Caryophanales > Paenibacillaceae > Paenibacillus > Paenibacillus xanthanilyticus. Next base: position 2,703,797 of record NZ_JBHUHA010000002.1, read on the forward strand.
CTACAAGAAGCTGGACAAATGGGTCGAGGTGTTCGACCAATTCCAAGTCGACCTCGTGCTCCAGGGGCATAATCACGAATACAGCCGCTCTTATCCGCTGCGCGGCGGCAAAACCGTGGGCGACGGCGAGAGCCCCGTTCGCGATCGCGAAGGCACCGTCTACGTCGTCGCCAACACGGCGGGGCCTAAGTTCAACGAAAAGAAGGAGGACCTGTTCTACCACAAGGTTCACCTTCAGAACAACAAGCAGATGTTCGCCGGCATCACGATCAAAGGCGACTCGCTGCTCTACGAGGCGTACGACGTAGACGGCGTGAAGGTCGATGCGTTCGAGATTCGTCACTAACCCAAGAGACCCATGAGTACCCGCCCGCTTGAAAGACATCACGCCAAGAAGCCTCCGTCCGCATGGCAATTGCCGTGCGGACGGAGGCTTTTGTCTACAGTCTATTCAACCTGCGCCGTTAATCCGTCAGTTTCCCCTGTTGAAGCAGCTGGAGAATCGCGACGCTGGCCACGTCTCGGGTGACGACGGTCTGGCCGCGGAAGTAGGCGACCCCGCCCGACGTATCGCCGCGCAGAATGCCGGCATCCGTCACCGCCGCGATGCTTTCCGCCGCATAGCTCGGGAACTGGCTTTCATCGCCATAGGCGACGCGCGTAGGCGCGCCTTCGGCCGGCGCGATATTGAGCAGCTTGATCGCGCGGGCGAGCATGACGCTCAGCTGATCGCGCGTAATCGACGCATCCGGCGCGAACCGGCCTTCCGGCGTCCCGGTAATCAGTCCCGCTTCATAGGCGGCCGCCACGTCTTGGGCATACCACGCATCCTGCGGCACGTCCGGGAACGCTTGCTTGGACGAGCCCGACAGACCGAGCGCGCGCGCCAGCAGCGAGGCGAATTCCGCCCGCGTCACGGCCCGCTTCGGCGAGAACGCCGTTTTGTCCGTGCCGTTCACGAGCAGCTTGCCGGCGAGCGCCTGAATCTTCGGCTCCGCCCAGCTGCCGGCGATGTCGGCGAACTGCGTCTCCGCCTTCACGGCCGCGTACGTCGAGAAGCCCGGACGGCTGACGGTGACGATCGTCGTCCCGTTGTCCTGCGGCGCCAGCGTCGATGCCGCCGGGCGCAGCTTGCCGCCCTCTTCGTACAGCACGCCGGCCGTGTTCGGCTTCACGCTGCCCGGAATGGTGAAGGAGCGCTTCACGAGCGTGCTGAACGGAACGGATAGCGGCTTCGAGCCCGAAGCATCCGTAACGTTCACTTCGAAGGCGACCGGATCGCCGATGACGGTCAATCCGGATTCCGCCTTGCCGAATTGAGCAGCCTTATCCTTCTGAGGCGTAATGACGAGCTGCAGTCCGCTCTCGGCGGAAAGCCCTTTGACGAGCGACAGCGGCAGCGCGAGCGACGAGCCCCCGCTGCTCAACAGCAGCGTGCTGCCCGATGGCGCGCCGGCGAGAATCGCCGTCTGCTTCGCGGTCAGCGTCAGCTGGGCGCGCTGCCCTTTCTCCGCCGCAAGCTGCACGATGATCGAAGCCGGCGAAGCGCCCGCCTGCTTGATCGCCGCTTCGAGATCCGCATCCTTCACGGTCGCAAGCGACGCGCCGTCCTTCTTCTCTTCCGCCGCGGTCAGGCGCACCTGCTGCTGGCCTTGGCCCACGACCGCGTTCGCGGATGCGTCAAGCGCGGCCGGTGCCGGAGGCGTCACGACCGGCGGCACGTAGCCGCCGCTTGGCGGCGTGACCGGCGGTGCCGGGGTCTCGGCGACTTTGAGCGTCGCGGTCGCTTGATAGGCTGAGCCAAGCGTGTTGTTAGGCAGGACGCCGATCGCATCGATGACGAGCTTGTACGTTCCAATCTTCAATTTATGGCGGATCGGCTTGCCGTCTTTGTCTACGTCGAGCTTGTTGTCGCCGTCCGCATCGCCTTCATACGTTCCGTCGAGATCCTCGAATCGGATCGTGCCGGGCTTGATATACTGGAGGTTGTTTTCCTCGTCGCGCTCCTGCCTCGAGGCCAACACGCCTACAAGCTTGTTCTTGTCATCGTAAGCGAGTACTTCGATGTAATTCACGTCCGCAGCCTTCAGGTCGAAGCTCACGTCCGTCGTATCGTTCTTGCCGTCGCCGTCCGGCGTGATCGTCTCCGGCGTGACGGCGACGTTCCGCAGGTTCAGCTCGGATGTGTCGGCCACGCGGAATTCCGAGAAGGCCACATATTCGGCGCCCAGCTTGTTGTCCGGCGTAATGCTCAGGGCGTCGACCACAAGGCGATACGTCCCTTTCTTCAAGTGATAAAGAATCGGCTGGCCTTTGTCGTCCACGTCGATCTCCCCGTCTCCGTCGACGTCGTCGATGTAGGTGTCACCGACGTTCTCGAAGACGCGGTCGCCCGGCTTAAACGCCACCAACGCGCCTTTGTCGTCCCGCTGCTGCGCCGAAGCCAGTACGGCGATGAGCTCGTCGTTCAGGTCGTACGCCTGCAGCTCGATATAATTCACGTCTTCCGCCGTCAGCTTGTAGCTCACGTCGGTCGTGTCGTCCTTGCCGTCGCCGTCCGGCGTAATGATGCGCGGCGACGGGGTCACGTCCTGGACGCCGAAGCCGTTGCTCGGCTCCTCGTCGCCGACGTGCACGACGTATGGCAGGCGCAGATCCGGCTTGCCTTCGCTGCGCAGCACGACCGTACCTTCATAGACGCCGTCCGCGGCATCCGCCTGCGGCGACAACGTCAGCGTGAATTCCTTCTGGCCCGGGGCAGCCGCGCCGCCGGACTTCGCCACGGTTAACGAGCCGTTATCCGTGCCTTCCAGCTGCACGTCGATATTCGCGCCGTCCGGCGTAGCGACCTCCCCATTCGGATCGCCCGTGACGCTCGCATGCTTCACGATCGATGCCGTATAGGTGAGGTCCGCGTTCGAGAAGTTCTTCAGCACGAGCTTCACCGATTTGGCGCCCGCGCCGGCTTTCACAAGGCCGAAGCTGGCGGATGAACCGTAATTGACGACATTCTGCTCCTCCAGATTCGTATCGAGCAGCTTGAGGTTCTCCACCGTCTGGAGCAGCGCCGGCGTCTGGATCGCCTTGGCGACGTTCACGCGGCCCGCGCCTTGCGAATAGACGTCATAAGTCGTATTGTCTTCATCCTTGATCGAATCGGCCGTATTGGCCAGCGCTGCGCGAATATCGAACGGCGTCCAATCCGGGTGCGCTTCCTGCAGCAGCAGCGCAAGTCCCGCGACGTGCGGGCTCGCCATGCTCGTCCCGTTCTTGCGGCCGTACGATTCTTCGTCGTATACTGCCGCCGGATTGCCTTTGCCATAGGCGGGAACAGTAGAGAGGATGCCCACGCCCGGCGCGACGACGTCCGGCTTGATGCCGAAGGCCGGATCCCCGTTCGGACCGCGCGAACTGAAGCTCGCCATTGTATCGCCGGCCACCGTCGTCGACTTGAACGTCTCGCCGAACGTGAAGGTCGGATACGTCCCCGGCTGCTCGGTCAGCAGCTTCGCCAGCGCACGGCCGGTCGTGCCCGCCATGTCGAACGTCGGGATGTATTCCGGGCTGTCGCCCAGGAAGCCAAGCGCGCCGATCGGCTCGTCACGGCCCGGGATGCTCGCGCTCAGATCGGGCACGCTGCCCTTGGCGTTGCCGTTGAAGATGACGGCCGCCTTGGCGCCGTGCGCCTTCGCCTTCGCGATCTTGTCCACGAAGGTCAGCGTGCCCCGCGAGATCAACACGACCTTGTCCTTGACGTCCTTGCCCTTGTAATCGGCGTCCGCGCCAAGCCCGACATAGACGCCCTTCAGCAGCTCCGTGCCGAGAATGGATGCGAAGTCCTCTTGGTTCGTCGTCCATGCCATTAGGCCGATCGGGGTGCTGCTCGGCGCTGCGACGCCGCCGCTCGAAGGCGGCACAGGCTCCTCGGCCGCCGCTGCCTGCGTCCCTTCCGCGTCCGGCACGGCAAGCGCGATCTCCGGCTGCTCCGCCACCTTTTGTCCGGCCGCCGGCACCTCGGCTTTCGGCTGTTCCGCCTCCGGCTTAGCGGCTTCCGGCTGCTGAACCGCGCCGCCTGCCGCCGGTTCAGCCTTCGCCGTGCCGACCGCTACACTGGCTTCGAACCGCTTGGACACCGTCGTCGCCGCGCCGACCGAAATTGCGAGCTGCGACGATGCCGGCGAACCCATCGAGTAATAATAAGGACCCGAGTCCGCCGCGTTGCCGTTGGCCACGACGGTGACGACGCCCGCCAGCACCGCGTTGTTCACCGCGATCGCGTCCGGCGAATTAGGATCCTTGTCGATATCGGAACCAAGTGACAGGTTGATGACATCCATGCCATCCTCCACCGCCTGTTCGATACCGTCGATGACCTGCGCCGACGTGCCGCTGGCGCGATCGGGCTCGTCGGTCGATGCCAGTACTTTATAGGCATACAGCTTGGCGCCATGCGCGATGCCTTTGTGCTGAATATCGGACGTTGTATTCTTAGCTTGTCCGACGATCGTGCCCGCCACGTGCGTGCCGTGGTCGGTGCCGTATTGCTTGTCCTCCGGCTTGCCCGGTATATCCTCGTACGGATCGTTCGAATGCGTATGCGCGTTATATCCGCCCACGTATGCATCCTTCAGATCCGGATGCGTATAATCCACCCCCGTATCGATGACGCCGACTTTCAGTCCTTTGCCGCTTAATCCCGCCTCCCATGCCTCGGGCACGCCGATTTGCTTCAGCGGCTCGTAATCGATGAACGGCTCCGCCGCCGCTTCGCCTTCCTGGTCCGGAAGGTTGTAGTACGTCAAGTTCTCGAACACGCCGGTTACGCCCGGCAGCTCGGCAAGCTCGTCGATCTGATCCCCCGGCACCGTCACTTCCATGCCGTTCAGGACGGTATCGTATTGGTAATTAACCTGCACGTCGAGGCCTTCCGCCTCGGCCTTGCCGATCAGTGCCGTCTGTTCCTGCTGCGCCGCGCGCTCGGCCGACTGCTGGGTCATCGACTTGACGCCCATTTTGGCCGCGTATCGGCCTACCGCGCCAGGCTGCTGCGAGAGCGTCAAAATCACGCGCACCGGCTCGTCCTGGCGGTTCTTCAAATTCGGGGAGACGTAAGCCGGTCTCAGATGGGAAGCCGGCAGCGGCGCGAGCAAGCTGCGGTCCAGCACACCTTCCCCCGACAGGACGGCCGGAGCGGTCTGCGCCGACGCCGCGAGCGGCATGGCGCCCCCCAAAGCGAGAAGAGCTGCGAGCGGAAGCGATACGACTTTGTTCAAGACAGGGATAGTTCTCAAATCATGCACCCTTTCACATTGTAGTGAGGCCGGTACCTGATGCGAGTTGCCGTTGATGTTAAGGCCGAATAAATTGAACAAGGTTGGTGACGTCACGTTATTTCACAATAACATATGAGAAATAATGGAATAAACATATATTTTCAGACAAAATATCGTCCTACATTGCCGTCAATGTCACCTTACTTCACGCGATTGCTATTATTTTCGCAAGCATTTCTGACTTTTGTCCGATTGAATGAAATGATTTTACAAAAATTTCTTGTCGAAAACCTCTCGTTTGTCCCATGTTCTGCAACCTATTGACCGTTTTGGGCTTACATCCGGATTTCTTAGCTTCCGCCCCCCTCATTGGCTCGGCCAATCCCGGGACGGTTGGGCCCGCTTCCCCATGACGATCGTCCGCCCTGGCCTCGGATCGAAGGGCATCTGCCGGATCCTATGGCGGAGGGGCGCGCTGTCGATTTCTTCCCGATTGCGGACTTGGGCGGCAACCGCCCTGTTCGCCTAGACCGCTCGGGCTTGTCCGTTTACACTAAAGACCAACACCCTGTCTAACGAACGCACGGAGGAACAGGCCGCGGTCGGCGGCACGCGGTATGATGAGAGCACTGGAGGAGAGGCGGCAATGGAATGGCTGCAGCGCATGAAGGACGCGATGGACTATATGGAGGCCCGAATGGAGGAGAAGCTGGATATCGAGGCGGTGGCGCGGGTGGCGTGCTCGTCCCCGTTCCACTTCCAGCGCATGTTCAGCATGGTCACAGGCGTGACGGTCGGCGAGTATCTTCGCAAAAGGAGGCTGTCGTTGGCTGCCCAGGAACTGGCTTCCTCGCAGGCCAAAGTCATCGACGTCGCGCTCAAGTACGGCTACGATTCGCCCGAGTCGTTCGCCAAGGCGTTCCGCAAAGCGCACGGCATCACGCCGTCGGAGGCGCGCCAGCCCGGCGCGAAGCTGAAAGCGTTCCCCCGCATCTCGTTCCACCTATCGCTGAGAGGAGAGAAGGAAATGGAATATCGCATTATCGAACGGGGCGCCTTCGAGGTCGCCGGCGTTAGCTTCGTCACGACGTGCAAGGACGGCGAGAACAACCGGGCGATCCCGAAATTCTGGCAGGAGAATATCGCCAATGGCACGACGGTTAAACTCGCGACGCAAGCGCCCAATCACGAGACGCTCGGCATCTGCATGGACTTCAATCATGCCGACGATACGCTTCGCTACATGATCGCGGCGGAGGTCGCCCCGGACGCGGCCGAGACGCGCGGCTCCGGCTTCGAGACGCGGACGATTCCGGCGGCGACATGGGCGGTGTTCACCTCCGTCGGCCCCATGCCGCACGCGATTCAGGATGTCTGGCAGCGCATCTTCCAAGACTGGTTCCCGTCCTCGAACTACGAGCATGCGGGCGGTCCGGAGTTCGAGCTGTACCCGGATGAAGACCCATCGGAGCCGGACTATCGCTGCGAAGTATGGATTCCGGTCAAACCGAAGTCCTGATGAACGTTCCCCCTGGCCGGCCTGCGCCTCCCGCGAGCCGGCTTTTTGCCGCGCTTTGCCCCGGTACAGCGGCGCATTTCCATTGGCGCGGACGTTGTTTTACAATGGACCCAAAGGAGATGATTAGACGCATGAAAAACGAATTAATCCAGCGTTTATCTACATACGTGCAGATCGATACGCAATCCGACGACGACAGCCCGACTTGCCCGTCGACGCCGGGACAGCTGACGCTCGGCCGCCTGCTCGTGGAGGAGCTGACCGCCATCGGCATGCAGGAGGTCACCATGGACGAGAACGGCTACGTCATGGCGACCCTGCCGTGCAATACGGACAAGAACGTGCCGACGATCGGCTTCCTCGCCCACGTCGACACGGCGACGGACTTCACGGGCGCAGGCGTTAAGCCGCAAATCGTGGAAGCTTATGAGGGCGGCGACATCGTGCTGAACGAAGCGCTGAACGTCGTGCTCTCGCCGAAGGAATTCCCTGAGCTCGGCCGTTACGTGGGCCATACACTCGTAACGACAGACGGTACGACGCTGCTTGGCGCGGATAACAAAGCCGGCATCGCGGAGATCATGACGGCGATGAACTACCTGATCCAGCATCCGGAGATCAAGCACGGCAAGCTGCGCGTGGCGTTCACGCCGGACGAGGAGATTGGCCGCGGCCCGCACAAATTCGACGTGGCGGCCTTCGGCGCGCAGTTCGCGTATACGATGGACGGCGGCCCGCTCGGCGAGCTGCAATACGAGAGCTTCAACGCGGCCCAGGCCAAAATCACGGTCAAAGGCACGAACGTTCACCCCGGCACGGCCAAAGGCAAAATGGTCAACGCGGCCAAAATCGCGATGGCGCTGCACGCCGAGCTGCCGGACGCCGAATCGCCGGAGCATACCGAAGGCTACGAGGGCTTCTACCATCTGATCTCGATTACGGGCGCGGCCGAAGAAGCGAAGCTGACTTATATCATCCGCGACCACGACAAGGCGAAATTCGCCGCCCGCAAGGCGAACGTCGAGCGCATCGTCGAGGCGTTCCAGGCGCGCTACGGCCGCGAGAATATCCTGCTGGAGCTGAAGGATCAATACTACAACATGCGCGAGAAGGTCGAGCCGGTCAAACAGATCGTCGACATCGCCCACCTGGCGATGACCAATCTCGGCATTACGCCGGTCGTCGAGCCGATCCGCGGCGGCACCGACGGCTCCCAGCTGTCGTACATGGGCCTGCCGACGCCGAATATTTTCACCGGCGGGGAGAATTATCACGGCAAATTCGAATACATCTCGGCCGACAACATGGTGAAGGCGACGAACGTCATCATCGAGATCGCCCGACTGTTCGAGGAATCGGCGGAATAAGGCGAGGTTCATCGTGTGGTCCTTGCCCGACCGGCCATGGAGGCGGGCGGAAGGGCATACCGCACAACAACAAAGCCAGGAGCGCGATTCGCGCCCCTGGCTTTGTTGTCGTTCATGCGCCTCTCCTCACACGTGCATATGAGCATCCGCCTCGTCCCATGGGACGGGGTAGCCTTGTCCTTTCGCGCAGAAGATCGACGTCGACGAATAGGCAGGATCGGCCTGTTTGTCGTACCCGCGACGCGCGATCACTTCTTCGGCATTATGGCACCGGTCATAGCCGGCGAACGCGAGCGCGAGCGTCCCTTTGCCCTGGGTGTAGGAGGCCAGCTCTTCGCCGTAGTGCATGAAGGTCGCCACCGGCACCCGTGCCGTTATGACGGCGTGCTCGTCGGTCGTCTCCGGCGGATCGAAGCGGCCGTGCGCCTGCTGCAGATCGGATAGCACCCGCCCGACCTGCGCGAGCGGCACTTTGATTTTGGCCGCGTAATAGGGCTCGAGCAGCACGTTGTCCGCCTTTTCCAGCCCCTGCCGCAGCGCCCGGAATGCCGCCTCCCGGAAGTCGCCGCCGCTCGTATGCTTGTTGTGGGCCTTGCCTTTGATCAGCGTCGCCTTGATATCCGTGACCGGCGAGCCGGTCAGCAGCCCGTGGTGGTCGCGCTCCAGGAGATGCTGCAGCACCAAGTGCTGGAATTGCGCGGGCAGCATGTCCGGGTGGCATTCGCTGGCGACCTGGAGCCCGCTTCCCCGCTCGCCCGGCTCCAGCCGGAGATGCACCTCGGCGTAATGGCCGAGCGGCTCAAAATGCCCCGCGCCCTTCACGGTATCCGCGATCGTCTCTTTGTACAAAATCTGCGGCGGTCCGAACGCGACCTCGAAGCCGAACCGCTCCCGGACCACCCGGCTCAACACATCCAGCTGGATCGAGCCCATCACCTGCAGCTGGATCTCCTGCAGCGTCTCCTCCCATTGCACCGCAAGCGACGGATCCTCGGCTTCGAGCAGGCGGAATGCCCGCAGCGCCTCCTTCGCCGGCACGCGGGGCGGCACGTCGGCCTTCGAGCGCATCGTCGGCTTGATCGCGTAGTCCGTCCGCTCCGCGTTCGCGCCAAGCCCATCGCCCGCCACGGCCGCCGACAGGCCGACCGCCGCGAACAGCTGCCCGGCGCGCACCTCCTCGACCGGCGTGAACTTCGTGCCATTGTAGAGACGCAGCGCCGTGATCTTCTCCGACGTCCGGCTTCCGCCCGGTCCCTGTCCGTAATCGAGCTCGTCCCGCACCCGCAGCCGGCCGCCGAGCGCCTTGGCGAACGTGATCCGCGTCCCGTTCGGGTCGTGGCGGATTTTGTACACTCGCCCGGCGAACGCGCGCTCGTCATCCCACCGCGCTTCGGTCAGAAGATCGAGCACGTCCAAAAATTCCCGCACGCCCTCATCTTGCAGCGCCGATCCGCTCATGCAGGGATAGAGGCGTCCTTCGCCAACCATGGTTCTCGCCGCCGCGAGCCAAGCCCCCGCGTCGAAATCTCCGGCCATGTAGCGCTCCAGCAGCGCTTCGTCCCGTTCCGCGAGGAATGCCGCCGGCTCCTCCGGCCATGAGCCTGTCGTCGGCACCTGTTCCAACAACAGCGCATCCGGCGACAGATCGCGCCGGATCTCCGCCAGGACGCGCTCGACGTCCGCGCCGGTCCGATCGGTCTTATTGATGAACAAGAAGACCGGCACGCCGTGGGACCGCAGCAGCCGCCACACCGTCTCCGTATGTCCCTGCACGCCCTCCACCGCGCTCAGCACGACGATCGCCGCATCCATGACGCTTACCGCGCGCTCCATCTCCGGCGAGAAGTCGGCATGCCCCGGCGTGTCGATCAGCGTATACGTCGTGCCCTTGTACGTCATGATCGCCTGATCGGCGAACACCGTGATGCCCCGTTCGCGCTCGATATCGTGACTGTCCAGGAACGCGTCCTTGTGATCGACGCGGCCGCGCTCCCGGATGCTTTTCGTATGGTAGAGAAACTGTTCGGCCAGCGTCGTCTTCCCGGCATCGACGTGCGCGAACATCCCGATTGTTTTGAACATCGCTTCCGCTTCCTTCCGTATCCGATCCTTGTCTTCCTCATATGACTCATCCGCTTCGCGCGCCTATCGCGCCGTTAGCCTCGATTCGCCGCGCGGGCCTCCCTGCTGCGGTTGCCGCCCGTCCCCTGCCGCGTCGTGACGTATACGCCCGCGAAGACGAGCAGGCCGCCGAGCACCTGCGCCACCGTGATTGATTGGCCCATCAGCACGCTGAGGATCGCCGTGAATACCGTAATGAGGTTTAAATAAATGCCGGCCCGGCTCGCCCCGATCTCCCGAATCGACGCATTCCAGAAAATGAACGAGCCGACCGACGGGAAGATGCCCATGTACAAAATGCCCGTTGCCGTCTCGCCGTTCACCTCGAAGTCGAATGCGCCGAAAGCAATCGCAAACGGCATAAGAAGCAGGAGCCCGAACAGCGCCGACACCGCCGTCGCCGCAATCGGCGGAATGGAAGCCGCGCGGCGACCGACGATGGAGTAGATCGACCAGACGAGGATCGCCAGCAGCATGAGCAGATCGCCTTCGTTGTAATCCAAATGCAGCAGCTGGCCGAGCTGTCCCTTCGTGAGCACGAGCAGCACGCCGAAGAGCGATAACAGCAGCCCTAAGCCATGCTTCGCCGTGATGCGCTCGCGCAGCACCAAGGCGGATAACAGCATGATCAGCGCGGGGTTCATCGCGTTGACGAGCGCCGCGTTCATCGAGGTCGTAAAGCGAAGCGCCTCATAGAGCAAGAAGTTGTAGCCGATAATGCCGAACACGGACATGACGAGCAGCAGCTTCCATTTTCGCAGTACCGCGCGCCAATCCGGCTTCTCAACTAACTGTGTGATCGGGAACAAAAAACAGACCGCCACGCACCACCGCGACACCGTCATCTGCAGCGGCGTCATACTCTCGACGATGGTTTTACCGAACACGTAATTACCGGCCCAGAACAGATTCGCGAGCACAAGGAACAGAAGAATGCGATACGATTTCAGCCCTTTCGCCCCATTTCGATATAAAGTGTGATTATATGCAAAATTAATATCCGAATCGTTGTCGAATACAAGGTTAATTCAATGCAATTTCGCGATAAAAGTCGTACTTGCCGAATCGCGCTCAATGGCGAGCAATCCCCGGTTAATAGGCAGGTCAAGTATAAGGGAAACATGGGGGAAGAGCAACGGTAAACAAGCCGGTGAATGGGGATCGACAGTTCCGAAAACAAGGAAGAAGTCGAGGCGTTTCAGCAAGACATGTTGTCATGCCGACAAGCAGCAAGGTATACGGAACGAACAGAAAAACAGCCATCTTCAGCTAAGTAAGCGGCTGAATCGAAATTTCGAAGTAAGCATGAAACCAAGCAGTCATCAGGTAGCGACGGCAGATCACAGTATTCGTCATTCGCATCCGATCGCATGCCGTCGGATCAACTGGTTTGCCGCTGAACCAAACCGTAAAATGAAAGAAAATGACGTTTCTTTCATGAAAAAGAGGGAGAGGATGTGAAAAACGAGGCGTTTCGGACCCGATTCGGCGGACCCGAGGATGCCGAGCGCTCCCTCACGGAAGCTCGCCCATATATAACCATTTCACCTTACATATAGGTTAAGAGCGTATAGATTCAAGAAATAGAACATTCAAGCTGTTGGTTCGTGTGAAATAGGAGGGACCGGCGTGGATGGTAACCGTAGAAAAGGCGATATCGGCGCCGATACTAACATTGCTCGCTATGTCCCGCCATAATGGTGAATTGATATTACGACTGGAGTATTACCGGTACAGCAACCTGGCGGCGATAAGCTTTCAAGCGAAATTGCCGCTGATATTCAAAGCAGATGTAAGCCGAAATCAAGGCGGATTGCCGGAATTGTGGCGCGAGCTCAAACGGCTGCATCGTGAGTTCGGGCGAAATTCGAAGTCCGCCGGTCGGCCATATCCATACACCTGCCAGATGGATCGTTATATGGAATGCTCGCAAACTCAACTACTTAAAATCCGTCATTACATAAGAAGCGAATAGACCGCAAATGAACGAATCCATGATGTGCAATAATCGGGCGACATCCGACATATACTGCACGAATGCCGATGGTTTAGAACGAATACCGTCGCATCGAACGGCTTCTGAACGAAGAAAATCGGTTAATGAAAGAAAATGACGTTTTTTTCATGAAAAAGAGGGAGAAGAGACGGTCAAACACCTCTCAAAATGCTAAATTGGATGTTGCTATGGCTGCCCGCTTCTCCCTCACCATTTTTGGTGGAATAATCAAGCAATTCAGAACAAAGTTGCACACGTCGTACCATGCCGGCCCGGCCTAGATCGATAACCTGCACAACAACCTTGGGGAATATCAGGATCACACCCCGCCCAGATTGAACGGTATGATGGAACGGCTAGAAATTGTCGCAACAGCGAAAGTCAATGACGATGACGATGTCGATGACGATTACGATTACGATTACGATTACGATTACGATCACAGCCAATCCGATTCCTGCAAGTACGACGAACTACACGAGCGCGAAGAACCAAGCGGCAATGGCGGCTAGCACGGCGGGAGTTCGGGCCAGTCGGCATTTGCAGCAAGTACCACGGATGCAAAAATAGCGGCTCATCCCTTGATGAGCCGATACCTACCGCATGCACCCTTATAACTCCCCGCTTATTAGTATTATGACTCCTATTCGTACGATTTCCCCTATGACTTCCATGCAAACCGTTCGGTGGTGCGTGCTCTCACCTATTCTGCTTCCTGAACAGATACCTCTTTACGGCAACCGACAACAATCATTCTGCGAATCGTGGTGATTAAAGAGGAACCCCGTCGCATCCTCCGACTTCTGAGCGAAGAACATCGCATGATGAAAGAAAATGACGTTTCTTTCATGAAAAAGAGGGAGAAGAGACGGTCAAACCCATGCTAAAATGCAAAATCGGAAGTTGGCAGCCTGACCCATGCTCCCTCGCAAGCAATCGTGGAAGCCGCTTCCATTGCAGCTAGCACGCGAGTGTGGACCCGTCGACAAGCGCAACACATAGGCACGAGCATGACAACCGGGGCGTCACGGACAGTCGTCACCTTGGCTGCGCCTCGCTTGCGGCGCATACGGCACTCTGTTAAGCCCGATAAGACGAACCAAAACGTTAAACGCGAAAAAGCGGCCCATCCACGATCAAACTCATAAAGATAACCATCCCTTCATGACCTTGATCATCGATGAGCCGCTTTTTGCCGCTTCTTGCTCTTACTTCACCGCGCACGAGCCGTCGTCGCACGCGTCCCCGCCTCCGGCATCGCCGGACGCATGGGTCTCATTTCCCGCCGATTGCCCCTCATCCCAAGCTTGCTGCAGCGCCCCGAGGAAGACATGGGCCGGCTGCGCGCCGGATACCCCGAACTTGCGGTCGATCACGTAGAACGGAACGCCGCGAATGCCGAGCCGCGCGCCCTCTTCTTCCTCTGCCCGCACCTCTTGCGCATACTGGCTGCCGGCCAGCACCGCCAATGCCGCTTCGCGATTCAACCCCGCTTCGGCCGCAATGTCGGCCAGCACCTCATGCTCGCCCAGATGGCGAGAATCGGTAAAATAGGCTTTGAACAGCAGCTCGGATACTTCGGTCCGCTTGCCGTGCGCTGCCGCGAAATGGCTCAGCCGATGCGCGTCGAACGTATTGGTCAGCACCATGTCGTCGAAGTTGAACGCCAGCCCTTCCGCCGCCGCCTGTTGACCGACGTTCTTGTTATTGGCGATCGCCTGCTCCCGGCTCATGCCGTATTTGAGAGCGAGCATCTGATGCACGTCGTGGTCGACCGATTTCGGCGAATTCGGATCGAGCTCGAAGCTGCGGTACACGACTTCCACCTCTTCGCGATGAGCGAAATCCGCCAATCCTTTCTCGAAACGTCGCTTGCCGATATAACAAAACGGACACATATAATCCGACCAAACCTCTACCCGCATGTCTCGTCACTCCAGTCTGTAGAAGCACCCGCTTCGCTTCCGCGGGTCCACGCTTCTTAGTCTCGTCTATTATATGCCGCTTTATTTTATAAAGCAATATACTATCCGTAACCTCTCATATACTGGCAAGCTTCACTCTGTTCCTGCTCGAGGGCGGCATTATGCTGAGCAGACTGGAGGGCAGCAATCGCCACAGGGAGACTAACACCGCCGCGTTCGCCGACTATTTGGGGCAGAACTGTTTGCGCCGCGATTCTTAGGAGGCGCGAAAGTCAAAGAAGACCGGCACGCTGGACGCGTACCGGTCTTCTCTCTCTTCGTTCAACGCTGCTATACCTGCCGCCACCACGGCTCCGTCGGGAAGGTGTCGCTACCGATCACGACGGCCTCCCCGATCCGCGGCGTAGCGATCGCAACGCCCTGCTTGCGTGCTTCCGCCGTGGCACGCTCCGCTGGATCGCGCCAGTCGTGCACGGACAGCGTGAACGCGCCCCAGTGGATCGGGATGAGCACGCCGCCCTGCGCGTCCCGATGCGCCTGCACCGTTTCCTCCGGCATCATATGAATGTTCGACCATCGCTCGTCATACTGGCCGCATTCCATCAAGGTCAAGGCGAACGGACCGTACTTGTCCCCGATCTCCCGGAAGTGCGGGCCGTATCCGCTGTCGCCGCTGAAGAACACCCGCGTACCGCCGCCCTCGATGACCCACGAGCACCACAGCGTCGAGTTCCGTCCCGCCAGCCCGCGGCCGGAGAAATGGCGGGCCGGCGCGCTGACCAGCTTCAGGCCCTCGAACTCGCCCTCCTCCCACCAGCTGAACTCCTGGATCGCGGACGGATCGACGCCCCACCGAACGAGATGCTTCCCGACGCCGAGCGGCACGAAGAACCGGCGCACCTTGCCCTTCAGCTGCATAATCGTGCCGTAATCGAGGTGATCGTAGTGATCGTGCGACAGCACCACGGCGTCGATCTGCGGCAGCGCCTCGATCCGGACCGGCAGCCGCTTGCTGTACCGCTTGCCTCCGATCGCGGGGAACGGCGACGGCGCGCGGCCGAGCATCGGATCGAGCAGCAGCGTCTTGCCGCCCAGCTCCAGCAGCATCGCGGAGTGGCCGAACCACGTGACGCGGTTCGCCGTTTCCGAGGCAGGCTCCGCCTTCTCCCAATCGACCACCTCCAGCGGCTTGGCCGGCTTGCGTCCCGGCTGCCGCCAGCTGAAGTCGCGGAAGACGGACAGCATCGTCCGCATGTCCATCCGCATATCGGTCGGAATGGCGTTCACGAATTTTCCTTTTTTATAGAACGGGGTAATGCTCGCATGTCGGATGCGTTCCTCGCTTGTCGGCCGTGCGCCGAACGTCGGGTAGAACGTCAGCATCGACCAAATCCCCACCGACACCAGCAGCAGGAAGGTAATAATGATCCATACCGTCATAGGCTAGCTCCCTTGCGCAACGTAATGTTCAATGAATGAAGCCACTTCCGTCCGATAGCGTTCCGGATCGGCGAATTCCGCATACCCGTGACCGGCGTTCGGCACGATGTAAATCCGTTTGTCTGCGGGGCAGCTCTCGTACAGCCGGTACACCATGTCGGTCGGCACGAACCGGTCGGCATCCCCGTGAATGAACAGAATCGGCGTACGGGATTTGCGCACTTGGGCAAGCGCCGAGGCTTCTCCGAAGAAATAGCCGGCCCTAAGCTTCGTCAGCAGGCTCGTCACATGCAGCAGCGGGAAGACCGGCAGCTTATACATCCGACGCAGCTGGTACGACAGCTCGTCCTTCACCGACGTGTAGCCGCAATCCGCGACGATCGCGCGCACGTTGCCCGGCAGCCGCTCGCCGCTCGTCATCATGACGGTGGCCGCGCCCATGGAGACCCCGTGAAGCACGATCCGTGCATCTTCCCCATGCTGCTCCAGGACGCGCTCGATCCACTGGGCGTAATCTTTGCGCTCCGGCCAACCGAAGCCGATATAGGCCCCGCCGCTGCCCCCGTGTCCGCGCGCATCCGGTACCAAGATATTATAGCCAAGCTTCTCCCAATAAAGCCGCGCTTTGCCGCCCATTTGCGAAGCTTGCCCGGAATAACCGTGCGCGACGATCGCCGTCTTGTTCGTCGGCGCCTTCGCCTTCAGGTAGAACGCGCGCAGACGAATGCCGTCATGCGAGACGATCTCCCACAGCTCGAAAGGCTGCCGGCTCCACCACGCCGCGTTCGCGGCGCTCGCCTCCCGCGCGCCCGGCTCCATCGCCAAGCCCGGATCGGCGTCCAGAAAATCCTTCTTCGCGCGCTTGATCGCTTTTCCGTAGAAATATAAGCTGCTCCCCGACAAGCCGGCCAGCACGACCAGCGCCACCCCTATGACCGTCCACATGAACGCCTGCTTCCTCTCTTCTCCTAGGGTCCCGTCGCATTCGCCGCCTTGAAGCCGGAGACGCCCGCGGGCTCTGTTGTCATCGACTATACACCAATTCGGGCGTGGTTGTTAAGGGATGCCAGCGAAAAGCCCGCCCTCTTCCGTAGGAAGAAAGCGGGCCTGGCGTCCCCGGTATTATTGCTGGGTCAAAATGAGCGGGCCTTCGGGCAATATCGCGATCGTGTGCTCGTACTGCGCCGACAACCCGCCGTCCTTCGTCCGGGCGGTCCATCCGTCCGCGTCCAGCTTGCTCTGCCACGTGCCGGTATTGAGCATCGGCTCGATCGTGATGACCATGCCTTCCTTCAGACGCGGACCTTTGCCGGCCGGTCCGTAATGCGGCACCTGCGGCTCCTCGTGCATATCCTGGCCGATGCCGTGACCGACGAATTCCTTCACGACGCCATAGCCGAAGCCTTCGGCATACGTCTGAATCGCGTGGGCGATGTCGCCGATCCGGTTGCCGACGACCGCTTGCTCGATGCCTTTGTACAGCGAATCCTTCGTGACGTCGAGCAGCTGCCGCGCTTCCGGCTTCACGTTGCCCACGGCGTACGACCAGGCGGAATCGGCCAGCCAGCCGTTCAGATTGACGACCATGTCGATCGTGACGATATCGCCGTCCTCGAGGGGACGATCGTTCGGGAAGCCGTGGCAGATGACGTCGTTGACCGACGCGCAGGTCGCGAACTGGTAGCCGTTATAGCCTTTCTGCTCCGGCGTCGCGCCGTGTTTGAGCATATACTGCTCGGCGAAGCGGTCGATCGCGTTCGGCGTAATGCCCGGGCGGATCATCCCGGCGATCTCGCGGTGAATGGCTGCCAGAAGCTGGCCGGCCTTATGCATCATCTCGATTTGTTCGCGTGTCTTAAGAATAATCATATCGGTTCACCTAATTTCCCTTCTCGTGTCTGATCTTGCCGGAGCCCTTTAGGCCCGCATGCCGTTCATGAGGACGGACACCACGTCGGCTGCCCAAGCCTCGCTCCCCCGCTCCGGGTTCACGTCGCTTCGGATGTAAGCGTTAGCCGCGCCGACGAGCGCGCCGACGAACGTTTGGAACAGCGTTTGCGCGCTTGCGCTGGCCAGCTCCCCAAGCCGAATACCTTCCTCTATCGTATGCAGCACGGGCTGAAGCAGTTTGTCGCGGAACTCGCGCAGCAGCCGCTGCGGGTCTTGGATCGGCAGCGGCTCCGCGTAGTGGAACGCGTACAGGTACAGGATAAAATGGATCGGTTCCCGCGCCCAATCGGAGAGGCTGTCCCGCGCATATGCCGCCAGCCGCTCGGCCGGCCGAAGCTCGGGTCTCATCGCGGCCGCGACGATGCCCGCGCCGGCTTGCAGCGCTTCGGCGAACAGCTCCTCCAGCAGCTCTACTTTGCCGTTGTAGTAGTGGTACACCGTGCCGCGCCCCAGCCCGGCTTTCTCCGCGATGTCGCCCATCTCCATGCGCATGCCCTTCTCCAGCAGCAGCTCGGCCGCCGTGTGCCGGATTTGGTTCAGACGCTGCTGCCGGATCGCTTCATTTTGCTCCTTCGTCCGGGGACACATCGAATCACCTCTTATTTTGACCTTCTGACATGTCGGTCAAAAACTTACGTTTCAGTATACCCGCTTCCGCCGCGTTTTACAACCGACAAGCACTCCAAATCCGCACTCGCGGGGCGTCGGTCAAAATCGAACAAAGATTGAACAAGATCGTGACAGCGCCTTCAACGGAAATCCATTACAATGGGAGGAACAACTCGCGCATACAAAGGAGCTCATCATGAACAAGCTGATTGCCATAGGCTGTCTCTCGTATTTCCTGATCGGACTGGCTCACGTCGTCCTCGGCTCCGTCCTGCCTGTCGCGCTCGATCATTACGATCGGCCGTACAGCGCCGGCGGCATGCTCATCTTCACCCAATTCGCCGGCTTCCTGGTCGGGGTGCTGCTTACGCCGGCGCTCAGCCGCCGGCTCGGCAAGAAAGGCCTTCTCCTCGTCGCGCTCGGTCTGCTGACCGCTTCCGAGCTGCTCTATACGTTCCTCCCGCCATGGGAGTGGATGTACGCGATCGCCGTCTGCGCCGGCTTCGGCTTCGGCACGATCGAGGCGGTCATCGGCACGATCATTATCTCCGCGGTTACGCATCAGACCGCCGTCGCCATGAGCCGGCTGGAGGTATTCTTCGGCGTCGGCGCGCTCCTCATGCCGCTGGCGGCGAGCGTCTTGATCGCGGCGGAGCAGTGGCGCTACACGTTCCTGCTTATCGCGCTGTTCGCCCTCGTTACATACACACTGTGGGCGCGCGGCTCCTTCGGCGCGCTCGACGCGGCGCTGCGCCGCCAGGAGGATGCGGCTGCCGCGAGCGGCGGCAGGCGATCCGGTCCTCTCTACGCCGGCCGCAATCTCGGCATCTTGGTCTTATTCCTGCTGTTCTTCTTCGTCTATGTCGGCATGGAGATGAGCCTCGCGAACTTCCTGCCGGTCATGCTGATCGAGAAGCTCGGTCTGAACGAATCGGCCGCCGCGCTCAGCGTGACGTGCTTCTGGGTCGCGATGACGATCGGACGGCTGTTCGCCGGGCACGTCGCCGAGCGGTTCCATTATCGCAATTACGTGCTGCTCAGCTCGCTCGCGGCGCTGCTGTTCCTGATTCTGTTCCCGGGCGCGAGCGCGGCATGGTCGGCGTTCGCGCTCATCCTGCTGCTCGGCTTCGCCCTGTCGGGGCTGTTCTCCATCGCGCTCGTCTTCTCGAGCAAGCTGCTGCCGGGCACGGAGGAATCGACGCCGAGTCTCATGATCGCCTCCGGCGGCGTCGGCGGCGCGCTGCTGCCGCTGCTGACCGGCTGGATGCTCGACGAGGTCGGGGCGACGGCATCGGCTTGGCTGTTCGCCGCGCTGGCGGCGCTCTTGGTCGTCATTAGCCTGATCGCCTACGGGCTGCAGCAGAACGAAACAACACGCGAGACGCCTTCTTACCGGTAGGCGGGGAGCTCCTCGCCTACGAGATAACCGCGGCGCGAACGAATGAATCGGCCCGACAAAAAAAAGGGAAACCTCGGCCATACAGCCAGGTTTCCCTTTTTGGTGTTCAATTGATCCGATTGGCCCGATCGCTTTAGACGCTGGCCTGCAGCTCCCGGTGGCGGGCGATCGCCAGGTCCATGATCAGCCGATAGATTTGCGACGCTCGCTCCGGCTCCAGGCCGTATTGGCTCGCCAGCGCCGTTATTTTGCGGAATTGCTGCGCTTCCCGTTCCGGGTCCTGCGCGTGCAAGCCGTGCTTTGCTTTGTATTCGCCGACCGTCTCGGTTAATTTATACCGCTCGGCCAGCAGGGCGATAATTTCCCGGTCGAGTTTGTCAATGCCCGCTCGCAGTTCGTTCAGTTCAAGCCGTTCCATCAGCCGCCTCGTCCTTTCCATGAATCCGTCGTCGAGTTGCTTCTTTGCTTTTAAGCTTTTATGCAATGAAGCATTTACGGATACTATACCATAGGCCCGGAATGGCTGTAAATAAGCGGGGGCGGCCGCTCCCCGCCCGCTCAGATCCCCGGGTCCGGTTCGTGCCGGTATTTCGCCAGATCGATGCGCCCGTCCGCGTCGACCTCGACGCCTTCGCTCTCCAGGTACATCATCTGCTTCATCCGCCCTTCATCCTCCTGGAGGGCGATCTCTCCTTTGCTGTTCACGACCCGATGCCACGGCAGCCGGTGCGCCTTCGTCTGCGTGTGCAATATCCGCACCACCTGCCGCGCGCCTCTCGGGCTGCCCGCCGACGCCGCGACCTGGCCATAGGTCATGACGCGTCCTTCCGGTATGCGCTTGATAATCTCGACGACTTCCCGGGTAAAAGGCTGCATGCTCGTCCCTCCGCTTCCGCTATCGTATTTCTCGTCCTCGCGCTATGCCGCTCGCCGCTGCCACAACCGATAGGCGCCGAGCATACAGACGAGGAACGCGCCGTAGATCAGGACGACGAGAACCACCCCCGACGGCTCCGTCATCGCCCGATCGCCGAGCAGCGCGAACAGCAGCATGGACGGTATTTTGCCGAGCGCCGAGGCCGCCGCGTAGACGGACAGTCTCACCTGACTCAACGCCGCGTAGGCATTCGCGAGCACCGAAGGGACGAACGGAATCAGCCGGGCGAACAAGATCGCCAGGAATGCATTGCGCTCGAACAGGACGGTAAGCTTCCCGGCTCGTCCATGTCGCCTTAGCACCCGCTCTCCCCATTCCCGGTACACGCGCCGCACGAGTATGAACATGATCATCGACGCGAGCCAAGAGCCGATCCATGTCAATAGGCCGCCCAGCGCCGGGCCGTAGGCCGCGCCCAGAACACCTCCGACGATCGGGTAAGGCAGCACCGGGAACAGCGCGAACAACACGGCCATTCCGACTGCCAGCGGCCAACTCGCCGAGCCGTGCAGCCACGCCAGAATGGCCTCGCCCTCCCGATATAGCAGCAGCGCCGCCGCGAGGTAGAGGAGCGCCGCCGTTATTTTGATCGCCATCGCCGCAAGCCGTCCTCTCCATACAAGATGCTCTCATCCTACCATATTCGGAGGATCGGCGCTCCAGCCGCCGGCATGGCAAAGCCCTCGGCTCCGCCGTAGCGGCGCCGAGGGCTGGATAACGCAAGGCTAGCGCGTCTAGCCGCGGAAGCCTATTCAAGATGGGGTGAAGCTGCCACAATTCCGGGGCTGCGGCCTCGGACGTTAGGCCAACACGCGGTCCCAGTTGCGGTGCTTCGCGATCGCCTCGATGAACGCCGGCACGAAGGCGGTCAGATGGCCGGCCGCCGTCAGCACGCCCGGCCCTCCTTCGATGCCCGCGGCCGGGAACAGCGCCGCGCCCGCTTCGGAAGCGCCGATCGTCTTGTAGTGCATGAACGCCTCGCGCAGAAACTCGGCGGCGTCCTTCTCCGCCTTCGGCGATGTCCAGCTGCCGCCGGCCGCGTACAGCGCGTCGAACAGCACCGCGTGCGCCGTCTGGAACGTGTGCTTAATCTCCAGCTCCACGCCGTCCGTGCCGGCCGCCTTACCCAGCTTGTCGCTGATGAGCTCCGGTTGAATGCCGGCCGCCGCCAGCTCGTGCAGCACCGTTTGCACCTCCAAGCCGGCGAAGCCGCCGCCGATAATCACCCCGACCTTGCGCGTATCCGGCAGCATCGCCGTATTCAACTGGCTGAGCGCCGGAGATACCTTCGTCCGCTCCTCGATCGGCGCGACCGGCTGCGGCTGCTCGGCGCCAATGTTCGCGGCGAACGCGGCCGCGAGCTCTACGCTCACGTTCGCGAACATATCGACGACCTGCTGGCGCACCGATCTGCTCTGCACCTTGCCCAGCTCGAAGCTGAACGCGTCGATAATATGCTGCTTCTCCGGCAGGCTCATGCTGTTCCAGAACAGCGACGCTTGCGAGAAATGATCCTTGAAGCTTTCGCTGCGAGCGCGAATCTTATGCCCTTCCACCCGCTCCTGGTAATGCGCGTAGCCGCCTTCGGCCTCGGAAGCCGGCGCCGGCGTGTTGCCCGCCAGCGAGTTCTTGTGATACGCCACCTGGCCGCGGTTGATCGTCTGGCGGCCGTAGCCGTCGCGCTGGTTGTTGAAGAACGGGCAGACCGGACGGTTGATCGGCAGCTCGTGGAAGTTCGGCCCGCCGAGACGGATGAGCTGCGTATCCGTGTACGAGAAGAGCCGCCCCTGCAGCAGCGGATCGTTCGAGAAATCGATGCCCGGCACGACGTGGCCCGGATGGAAGGCCACCTGCTCGGTCTCCGCGAACACGTTGTCCACGTTGCGGTTCAGCGTCATTTTGCCGATGCGCTTCACCGGCACGTCCTCTTCCGGCCAAATTTTCGTCGGATCGAGGATATCGAAGTCGAACTTGAACTCGTCCTCCTCCGGCAGCAGCTGCACGCCAAGCTCATATTCCGGATAATTGCCGGCTTCGATCGACTCCCACAGGTCGCGGCGGTGGAAGTCGGGGTCTTTGCCCGAGATCTTCTGCGCTTCGTCCCACACGAGCGAGTGAACGCCGAGCACCGGCTTCCAATGGAACTTCACGAACGTCGCCCGTCCCTGCTCGTTCACCAGCCGGAACGTATGGACGCCGAACCCTTCCATCATCCGGAAGCTGCGCGGAATAGCGCGGTCGGACATCGCCCACATGACCATATGCGCCGACTCCTGGTTATTGGCGACGAAGTCCCAGAACGTGTCGTGGGCGCTCGCGGCCTGCGGCATCTCGTGGTGCGGCTCCGGCTTCAGCGCGTGGACCAAGTCCGGGAACTTGATCGCATCCTGAATGAAGAACACCGGGATGTTGTTGCCGACCAGATCGTAGTTGCCCTCTTCCGTATAAAATTTCGTCGCGAATCCGCGCGCGTCCCGCACCGTCTCCGCGGAGCCTCGCGAGCCCGCGACCGTCGAGAAGCGGACGAACGTCGGCGTCACGCGCGACGGATCGGTCAGAAACTTCGCCTTCGTGTAGGTCTTCATGGAATCGTCGTATACTTGAAACTCGCCATGGGCGGCGAATCCGCGCGCGTGCACGATCCGCTCGGGAATGCGCTCATGGTCGAAGTGGGTCATTTTCTCCCGGAAGTGGAAATCCTCGAGCAGCGTCGGGCCGCGCTCGCCGATCTTCAGCGAGAACTCGTCCTCCGATACTTTCAACCCTTGATTCGTCGTCAGTTTCTGACCCGCGTCGTCGACGCGGAACTGATCCAGCTGCAGGTCTTTGCGGTTGCGGCTTGCATTTGGCGTTTCGCTCATTCGTTATTCCCTCCCGGTTAGGTTCAACAGTTCCCTAACTAGTACCCGGACAACTCCAGCGCCAAACGCCGAGCGCGATCGAATTCAACCCGGCGCCGTCCGCGATCGGCGCGGTCCCGAGACGCACGGGTTGCCCGCTTCCCAGAAGCGCCACGGATAATCTCTCGCTTCGCCGCTATTGGGAATACCGATTCGCGGGCCAGAGACGATCTCCGCCGGCTCGCGCCCTTCCGCGATATAGAGCGGCGGCTCGGTTAGCGGCAGGCCGTAATCCGCCGGCGTAATGCCGAGCGCCTTCGTCAGTTTGCCCGGCCCGCTCGCCAGCTCGCTCACCTGCTTCACCGGCCCCCGGCGGCTGATCATCAGCCCGATGCCTTCGAACGGTTCGAGCGCCCGAATGAGCACGGCCTCCGGATTCCCCTCGCCACCGCTTACCACGTTAACCAGACAATGCCTGTGCATGACGTAAGTATAGGCATGGCCCGATGGTCCGAACATGACCTCGGTGCGGGCCGTGCGCCGATGATTGTAGCTGTGCGCCGCGCGATCCATCGGTCCGATATACGCTTCCGTCTCGACGATCCATCCCGCGGCGGTCCCCTCCGGCGTCTCCTTCACCAGCCGCTTGCCGAGCAGCGCCCGCGCCAGTTCCAGCGTCGGCTGCTCGTAGAAGCTGGCATGCAGCGGTTCGAATGTCATACGGCGTTCCTCCTTTCCTTACCGGGCGACCGCGCAGCTCGTCGCCGCAGCGGTCGCCCGCAATGGCCGCCCGATCGCGGCCACTCTTATTTACCCCGAGGATAGATTACCCTGACGCTCTTCTCCGGATTCTTTCGCTTCCCTGCGGCCGAATAGGGCTGCGGGGACGACAAAAAAGCGCCTCCCGCCGGATTCCGGCAAGAGACGCTTGCATGCAAAGGTTATGCGGCTTGCGGCCGCTCGGCGTCCGCGGACGCCTGCGCTTTCTTCGACAGCAGCAGATTGAGGGCGATCGCCGTGATCGAACCGGAGACGATGCCGTTCTGCAGCAGCATCTTCGCGAAGTCCGGCAGCTGGTCGAACATCGCCGGCACCGTCGCCGACCCGAGGCCGACCGCGACGCTCGCCGCGACGATGAGCAGGTTGTTGTCCTTGCGCAGATCGACCTCGGACAGAATCGAGATGCCCGACACCGCGACGGAGCCGAACATGACGATCATCGCGCCGCCGAGCACCGCGCTTGGGATGACGGTCGTCAGCGCGGCCAGCTTCGGCAGCAGGCCCAGGAGGACCATGAAGCCGCCGGCGGCAAAGATGACGTCGCGCGTCTTCACCTTCGTCAGCGTGATCAGGCCGACGTTCTGCGAGAACGCCGTATACGGGAACGCGTTGAAGACGCCCCCGAGCATGATCGCGAGGCCCTCCGAGCGCAGCCCGTTCACGATCTGCTTCTGCTCGACCTTCTGCTCCGTCGCCCGGCCGACCGCGAAGTACACGCCCGTCGACTCGACCATGCTGACGATGTTCACGATAATCATCGTGATGACCGCCGTGATCGCGAATTCCGGCGCCCCGAAGTAGAACGGCTTGGCCACGCTCACGACGGCCGCGTCCGATACGGCGCCGAAGTGGACCATGTCCATGAAATAGCCGACGACGGTGCCGACGACGAGACCGACGAGGACCGAGATCGCCTTCACAAACCCTTTGGCGAACCGGCTCACGGCCAAGATGACGACCAGCGTAATCAGCGCGAGCAGCAGGTTGCGGGGCGCGCCGAAGTCCGGGCTGCCTTGTCCGCCCGCGGCGTTGTTCATCGCGACCGGAATGAGCGAGAGGCCGATGATCGTGACGACCGAGCCGGTGACGATCGTCGGGAAGAACTTGAGCATTTTGCCATACAGCGGCGCGGCGAGCACCACGAATAATCCGGATAGAATGATAGCTCCGTATGCGGTAGCCAAATTCGACGTCGACGCGATCGTAATGATCGGCCCGACGGCCGTGAACGTACAGCCGAGAATAACCGGCAGTCCGCTGCCGAAGAACCGCGTGCCCATGACCTGCAGGATCGTGGCCAGGCCGCAGGTGAACAGGTCGGCCGCGACCAGGTACGCCATCTGCGTCTCGTTCAGATTCAGCGCCCCGCCGACGATCAGCGGCACGGCGATGGCGCCGGCGTACATCGCCAGCAGATGCTGGATGCCCAGCGTCATGACTTTACGTTTGCTTAACGCGCTCATGGATTGTTGCCCCTTAGATGTTGGATTTAGAGTTGGTCGAGAATGGCGTGCAGGCGCCTCGGCAGATCCGCTAGACGCGCGCCAGCTCCTCGTCTTCGATGAAGTCGACGTGCCCCGGGGACATCGACGCGATCCGCGCGAGCGAATGCACCTGGACGCCCTTCGCCTCCAGCAGCCCGCGGCCTTCCTGGAAGCTCTTCTCGATGACGCAGCCGACGCCCGCAAGCGTCGCCCCCGATTCGCGCACGATATCGACAAGGCCGACGAGCGCCGCGCCCGTGGCCAAGAAGTCGTCCACGATCAGCACGTTGTCGTCCGGTCCGAGGTATTTCTGCGAAATGCTCACCTGATACGTCTCCTGCCGCGTGAACGAATGAACCGGCGCCGAGTAGACGCTCTCCGACAGCGTGACGGCTTTCTTCTTCTTCGCATAGACGAACGGCACGTCCAGCGCGATGCCGGCCGCCATCGCGAACTGGATGCCGCTCGCTTCGATCGTCAGCACCTTCGTGATCGTCTTGCCCGCGAAAATCCGCTTGAATTCTTGGCCGATCGCCAGCGCCAGCTTCGTGTCCACCTGATGGTTGAGGAAGGAGTCCACCTTCAGCACCGTGTCCGATAAAATCAGGCCCTCTTGGCGTATCCGTTCTTGAAGTTCTTTCATCTGTGCCGTATC
Source organism: Paenibacillus xanthanilyticus (assembly GCF_042682185.1). Classification (NCBI taxonomy): domain Bacteria; kingdom Bacillati; phylum Bacillota; class Bacilli; order Caryophanales; family Paenibacillaceae; genus Paenibacillus; species Paenibacillus xanthanilyticus. The sequence continues at coordinate 2,730,092 of NZ_JBHUHA010000002.1, forward strand.
GCTCCCTTGGTCGAAAATAAAAAAGGACAGCTTCGCTTGAGAGAGTCGTATCTCAAGTGAAGGCTGTCCTCCAGGTTCTCCTGTGGCCTGTACGCTATTCGCGGCGTACGGCGGTCCGCATGCGCCGATTCGCACGGCAAACGGAAGTTTGCCGCCCTTAGCGGTTCGCGCGCGCCGCGCTTTCACTCATAGTCGGATGATTGCAGTGGTATCCGGTAGAAACTTATGGGCCATATCCCCATGATTATACGAGCGGGTATGAAATTATTTGTATATCTTACACGCTATGTGGGCTTGTTTCAATAGTCAAGGTGTCGATTTTGCGAGAATACATATGGAAGTATAACAAAATTTTCTATTTCATTTTATTATTTGGATTTTGGTCTCATGCGAATCTCTTTCATAGAAGGATGCCGCCGCGCCAGCCAAGACGCGAGACGCGAGACGCACGCCGCGGGCGCTAGCGGCTTGCCGGCTAAGACTCCATGCGCAATCCCATCGGCGTCGGCAGCCCGTCGAGACTCACTTTGTTTTTCTGCGCCCAATACTCGTTCAAGCCCTGCTCGCCCTTCTGCTCGCTCCACCGCCGCAGCGTGTCCCGGTCTCGCTCGTACGCCATGAACGGCACCGCGAACCCGCACGACGTCTGCACCAGCTCGACGTCCACGACGACGATTTGGCGCGCGCCCGCAAGCGGCGGGAAGAGCGGATAGAGCGAATCCCACTCCGCCGTGCCCGGCAGATGGACGCTCCCTCGTCCGTAAAGGCGCATAATGTTCGGCGGCCCCTCGAACGCGCAGAACATGATGGTGATCCGCCCGTTCTCCAGCACATGCGCGCTCGTCTCGTTGCCGCTGCCGGTCATGTCCAAGTACGCGACCCGGTTCGGGCCAAGAATGCGGAGCGCGTCGTGCCCCTTCGGCGACAGGTTGACATGCCCGTCCGCCGCCAGCGGCGCCGAGGCGACGAAGAACAGATGCTGCTTGCGGATAAATGCTTCATGCTCCGGCAGCATGGATGCGAATTGCTTGCCCATAGTAAGACCCTCCTTATTGATGGAGCGCTTCAGGCGCGCCACGTCTTCTCTCCACAGTAACCCTTATCGCGCCCCCTGCCAATAAATACCTGATAGTGACTGGGAAAATTTTAATCAGGGTTAGGCACGAGGCGGTTTTTTTGTTAAAATGATTGAAAATTCACTCGCATAAGGGGACTACTATGAAGTACATCAGCACAAGGGGACAAGTCGCCCCGATCGGCTTCATCGACGCCATTCTCATGGGCCTGGCAGACGACGGCGGCCTGCTCGTGCCGACCGAACTGCCGAAGTTGTCCGCAGAGACGCTCGCCGCGTGGCAGAAGCTTTCTTATCCGGAGCTTGCGCTCGAGCTGTTCACGCTGTTCGCGAACGACGAAATTCCGCGCGGGGAGCTGAAGCAGCTCGTCGACGCCAGCTACGCCACGTTCCGCGACGCGCACGTCACGCCGGTGCGCCGCATCCATGACGGCTTGCACGTGCTCGAGTTGTTCCACGGCCCGACGTTCGCCTTCAAGGACATCGCGCTGCAGTTCCTTGGCAACCTGTACGGCTATATCGCGAAGCAGCGGGACGCGACCATCCATATTCTCGGCGCGACCTCCGGCGACACCGGCGCTTCGGCGATCGAAGGGGTCCGCGGCAAGGAAGGCATCCGCATCTGCATCCTCCACCCGCACGGCAAAGTGAGCCGCGTGCAGGAGCTCCAGATGACGACGATCGCCGACGACAACGTGCTCAATCTGGCGGTGGAAGGCACGTTCGACGACTGCCAGCGCATCATCAAGGAGCTGTTCGCCGACGTCGAGTTCAAGCACCAATACCATCTGCGCGCGATCAACTCGATCAACATCGCCCGCATTCTGGCGCAGACGGTGTACTACTTCTACGCGTACTTCCGCCTTGCGGACGAAGGACAGGCCGGCGCGGTCAACTTCAGCGTACCGACGGGCAACTTCGGCGACATCTTCGCCGGGTACCTCGCCAAGCAGATGGGACTGCCGGTCGGCAAGCTCATCCTGGCGACGAACGAGAACAACATCCTCGAACGCTTCGTGCGCGAGGGCGTCTACCAGCCGGGCGAATTCCGCGGCACGTACAGCCCATCGATGGACATTCAAGTTGCAAGCAACTTCGAGCGGTACTTGTATTATCTGTGCGGCGGGGACGCGGCGGCCGTAGCCTCGTACATGAACGCGTTCAAGCAAGAAGGGCGCATCGTCATCGAAGGCGAGAAGCTCGCGCAGGTGCAGGCGGATTTCGCCGCTTACGGCGTGCGCAACGACGAGTGCCTCGATGCGATCGGCGGCTACTACGATCAATACGGCTACCTGCTCGATCCGCATACCGCCTGCGGCGTCGCGGCGACGGACGCGGTCGCGGGCGAAGGCGAAGTGACGATCGCATTGTCCACCGCCCACCCGGCCAAGTTCAACGAGGCGATCGAGCTTCGCGGCATTACGCAGTCATATCCCGAGCAAATTCAAGCGCTGTTCGACAAGCCGCAGTCGCAGACCGTCGTGGACGGCACGAACGATGCGGTGAAGAGCGAGCTGTTGAAGTTTTTCTAGAACAACGTCGCACGACCGATTGCCGGCACCGTTGCAATCCGGCTAGCCGGCCGGCATGAGCAAGCCCCGAACGTCCGCTAGCGCGGCGCTTCGGGGCTTTTTTGGCATGGCTGCTCAGAGCCGTATGGAACGCAAGAAAGGGATTCTCCGCCTGAGCGCGAGGCGCTCCTCCGCGTCCGAGATGCCGGGGCCAACCGGACCTGAACCCCAGGACCATCGCCGGAGCCCCTTTCGTCGTTTGACGACCCATGACGACAGCTTACACCATTCGCGGCGGGAGCGGACGTATGTCACGCGCTCGCTTGCGCCGGCTTTGGGGGAGGGACTACAAAACAGCAGCCCGCGGACTATTGCTGATAATTTACATAAAATGTATAGTATGGATTGGATTCAGAACCTTGCCAATCTTATTCCATCTTCTATTTACCGCCGCTTGCTCGCCTAGCGTCCATACGCTTTTTCTCTGGAATGTAACCGCTTACCTCAGTGTCCGTCTATACGCGCCCCTTTGGTATAAGCTCCTTGCGAGTTTATATACATGCTTGCCGAGAAAGGAGCTGATCGACCGCGCATGTCCATCGAACGGCCAACCGGGCGTCCCGACCGCGTCCGGCACGATTCCGCCGTTCGCCGATTACGGCTTCTTGCATGCATCATGCAAGCCGATCGTTCACACGACAAAGGAGGAATGAATCATGTCTACGCTTCGTTTATCCGTCGCATCGTCCCCTCGCCTGCTGCTTACCGCCGGCCTGATGCTGGCCATGGCCGCCGCCGTGCTGCTCTTATTCGGAGGCAAAGCTTCCGCCCACGGGTATGTCGACAATCCGTCCAGCCGGGCGGCGCTGTGCGCCAGCGGCGTCAACAAGAACTGCGGCCTGATTATTTATGAGCCGTACAGCCTCGAAGCTTATAAGGGCTTCCCGGCCGCCGGTCCGGCAGATGGCAAAATCGCCAGCGCCAACGGCCTTTTCGCCCCGCTCGATCAGCAAACCGCCACGCGCTGGTCAAAGGTGAACGTGAGCGCCGGCCCGACGACGTTCCATTGGAACATTAAGGTGCCCCACGCCACGTCGAGCTGGAAATACTACATCACCAAGCAGGATTGGGATCCGAATTCCCCGCTGACGCGCGCGCAGTTCAACCTGACCCCGTTCTGCAGCGTCGCGTACAACGGCACCCAGCCGGGCAACTCCTACTCCGATACGTGCAACATTCCGGTCCGCACCGGCTACCAGGTCATCCTGGCCGTATGGGAAATCGCCGATACGCAGAACGCGTTCTACCAAGTGATCGACGTGAATTTCGGCGGCAATAACGATACCGCCGCGCCTAGCGCGCCGACCGGCGCGAGCGCGTCGAACATCGGCGCGACGTACGCGACCATCTCCTGGACGGCGTCGACCGACAATGTCGGCGTAACCGGCTACCGCCTCTATAACGGCACGACCCAAATCGCGGCGACGAGCGGGGCCACAAGCGCTGCGCTGTCGGGTCTGGCAGCCAATACGAGCTACGCGATTACCGTCAAAGCCGTCGATGCCGCCGGCAACCTGTCCGCCGCCAGCAATGCGGCGACGTTCACGACGCCGGTCGTCTCCGGCCCGGATACGACGGCGCCGACCACGCCTAGCGCCCTGCACGTCATGGGTACGACGACCGCGACGAGCGTGCCGCTCATGTGGGGCGCATCCTCGGACAACGTCGGCGTGACGGGCTATCAAATATACCAAGGCACGACGTTAATCGCGACCGTATCCGGCACGACGACCAGCTACACGGCCACCGGTTTGACCGGCAGCACCACCTACGCGTTCACGGTCAAAGCCGTCGATGCGGCAGGCAACGTCTCCGCGGCCAGCAACAGCCTGAGCGTGACGACGCCGGCTCCGCAGACGACGTATCCGGCCTGGAACTCGTCCACCGCCTATGTCGGCGGCAGCAAAGTGACGCATAACGGCGTCAACTATGAAGCCAAATGGTGGACGCAAGGCGAAGTGCCGGGCTCGGCCGGCGCGACGGTATGGAAGGTGATCCCGTAGTTCACGTCGCAACCGTAAGCAGCATTGCGTTCTTCGCAGATGCCAAAAAGAGGACTGCCGCAGCCTGCGGCGTCCTCTTTTTTAGCCTATCGCGAATGGCACTAGATCCGAATCTCCAGCACCTCGTATTGAATGATGCCCATCGGCGCCGAGACGCTCACGACATCGCCGACCGACTTGTTGATCAGCTCCTTGCCGAGCGGACTCTCGTACGAGATCCGGTTCTCCAGCACATCGGCTTCGGCGGGACCGACGATTTGGTACTCGACCTTCTCGTCGAATTCCTTATCGTGCAGCACGACGGTCGAACCAATCTGTACCGAGGACGCGCTCAAGCTGTCGGCATCGACGATGCGCGCCTTCGTGATCATTTTCTCCAAAATCTGAATGCGGGTCTCCATATGCGCCTGATCATCCTTGGCGGAATGGTATTCGCTGTTCTCCTTCAAGTCGCCATAGCTGATCGCCAGCTTGATCCGAGCGGCCAGCTCCCGGCGTCCGACGACCTTCAGCTCCTCCAGCTCCGCCTCCAGCTTCGCGAGGCCCTCGCGCGTTAATACCACTTCTTCGTTCGCCATTGCGGTTCCATTCCTTTCATTTTGCTTCCATCTTCCCATTGTACCCCATATCGCGCTCCCGTAGCTTCCTTTGCCAAAATAAATCGGCACCCGCGCGCGGCTCAAAATTCCCCTATCTCGGAGCGAGGACGCGTGATACAATTAACAGTCTGTGTGCCTATTGACAGGGTATACTAACCATCACCAGACCGGTTACGCCTTTCGGCGACCGGCGGAAGACACATTATTGGAGGCTGTTTGATTTGCAGAAAGAAGCTGCTACACCAACACCAATCAAAATCACGAATGCGGATCCGAGCGCGCTCGGCCTATTCGGTCTGGCCATCGTTACGCTGGTCGCTTCGTCGCAGAAGCTCGGCATCACGACCGGTCTCAGCTACGCCGTCCCGTGGGCCGTATTTCTCGGCGCATGCGCGCAGCTGTTCGCTTGCGTGCAGGACTCCAAGCGCAATAATACGTTCGGCACGACCGCGTTCGGCGCGTATGCCTTCTTCTGGTTCGCCATGGCATCGAACTGGCTGATCAAGCTCGGCGTATTCGGCGAGACGCTGGCCGCCGGCGTGGAGCCGAAGCAGTTGGGCTTCGCTTTCGCCGGCTATCTGGTCTTTACGCTATTCATGACGATCGGCGCCACGGAGACGAACAAAGTGCTGTTCTATATCTTCGTCCTGATCGATTTTCTATTCCTCGGCCTGACGATGGACGCCTTCGGCGTGATGGCGGACTTCTTCCATGCCATCGCAGCTTACGCCGAGCTTGGCATCGGCATCCTGTCGCTGTACGGCGCCGGCGCGTCCGTGTTGAACGCGCATTTCGGCCGCGCGTTCCTGCCGATCGGCGCGCCCATGGGCATTTTCAAGAAATAAGGCGGCGCATCGCGCTTTATCAGGAAATCGCTCGAAGAAATCGGTCTCCAGCCCGATCTTGCTGCTATACTTCGGCCGGAAGACGCTCCTGCGGGGCCATGCTATGCTTAGGTTATAAAAGCCCAACATAAGGAGTGTTCGACATGTCCGTGAATCGCAACGCTATTCTCGGCCCGCTTCTCATCCTGCTCGGCCTATTCCTGTTCTTCCGGGGGCAGGTCGACTGGGGTACGGGTACGATCTTCGAGTATTTCTGGCCAACGCTGTTCGTCATCCCGACCGGCCTGTTCATGCACTGGCTGTACTTCGGCCTCCTGCAGCGCCGCGGCGTCGGCGTGCTCGTGCCGGGAGGCATCCTGCTGACCGTCGGCGCGGTCTGTCAATTGGCCACGCTGTTCGACAGCTGGCACATCATGTGGCCGGGCTTCCTGCTCGCGCCTGCCGTCGGTCTGTTCGAGCTGTATTGGTTCGGCGGCCGCAACAAGTGGCTGCTCATCCCGATCAACATTCTGGCCGTGCTGTCGGCGCTGTTCTTCGCCGTCTTCTCGGTCGGCGCGCTGCTCGGCACCGTCATGGGCGGCCAGCCGATGATCGCCGGCGCGCTCATCGTCGCGGGCGGCCTGGTGTTCTTGACGCGCAAGCGCGGGCACCATTAAGAAGGGATAGGCGCGCCGCGGGGGCGGCGCGCGCGATCTTCGCCGTTCATGCGGAGCGGCACCCTACATGCACGCGGCAGGCAGGCCTCGGGTCAGGACCCCGCGGCCGGATGACAATCGAGCGCAATAGAAGAAGAGCCTTTCAACCCGCCAGGGATGAAAGGCTCTTTGTGTTGGATCAATTACAGCGCCACGCCCTCCGGCTGGCTGCCGTTCGTCTTCTTGATCTGCTTGCTGCGCAGCTGGCCGCAAGCCGCGTCGATGTCGACGCCGTGCTCCAGCCGGACGCTGACGCTCACGCCCCGCTTCTTCAGCGCGTCGTAGAACGCCCGCACCGATTCCTGCTCCGTCCGCTTGTACTGGCTATGCTCGTCGACCGGGTTGTACGGAATGAGGTTGACATTGGAGAGCTGCTTCCGCTTGCCCTCGCCGATCAAGTCCGCCAGCTCCTGGGCGTGCTCCACGCGGTCGTTCACATCCTTGAGCAGGATGTACTCCAGCGTAATCCGGCGGTTCGTCCGCTCCAGGTAGTAGTCGATCGCCGGCATCAGCTTCTCGAGCGGGATCGCGCGGTTGATGATCATGATCCGCGTGCGCAGCTCATTGTTCGGCGCATGGAGCGAGATGGCCAGGTTCGTGCCGAGGTCGGAATCGGCGAACTCCTTGATTTTGTCCGCCAGGCCGCTCGTCGATACCGTAATGTGGCGCGGTCCGATCGCCAGCCCCTTATGGTCCTTCACGACGCGGATGAAATTGGACATGTGCTCGTAGTTATCGAACGGCTCGCCGATGCCCATGACGACGATATGGCTGACGCGCTCGCCCTCCCCGCGTTCGTCGAGGAACAGCTGCGCCTTCATGATCTGCCCGACGATCTCGCCGCTCGTCAGATCCCGGCTCTTCTTCAGCAGGCCGCTCGCGCAGAAGCTGCAGCCGATGTTGCAGCCGACCTGAGTCGTCACGCAGACGGACAAGCCGAACTTGTGGCGCATGAGCACGGTCTCGATCAGGTTGCCGTCGGAGAGACGCAGCAGGAACTTGACCGTGCCGTCCGCCGACTGCTGCTTCACATGCTCCTCCAGCGGCTGCAGCGAATAATGCTCCTCGAGCAGCGCCCGGCACGCCTCCCGCACCTCCGTCATGCCCCCGAACGACGTGACGCGCGTACGGTACAGATACTCCCAGACCTGCTGCGCGCGGCCTTTCTTATGTCCGCGTTCGCCCAGCCAGCCGGTTAATTGCTCTAATGTTAATCCATAAATGGATGGTTTGTTCATGGGAACTCCTCTTTTCGCAAATAAGCCGAACATGGCGGCTGATCTCTGTATTGTCGCAAAATTCCGGGGGTAAAACAAGAGGAAGCCCCCGCCAAGGCGGCGTCGCCGGGCAGGTGCCCTCGGGGGAAACTCACCGTTAGCTTTGTCCGCCAGGACAAGAGCGCGCCCCGCTCGAAAGCACCCGCCGACCACTGTCCGATCGCGCAGCTCGAAATGGGTGTCCAGAGGTGAAAGTTTTCCGGAGGAAAACTGCTTCGGAAGCATTATCTAAGCCCTTTGGAGCCTCCTCGGCGGAGGAGGTGGGAGGAGGGTGAATCCCTCTGCGAGGAACACAAAAGGGAGACCCCCAAACGGAAGTCTCCCTACAACGATCAAAACGGACTTAACACATGGTAAAAGACGTTCGGCGACGCCATCCGGTAATACCAGCTGCACCAGCCGATCCCCTTACCCGGTACGGACTTGTTGACGGCGCTGTAGTACAAGCGATCTTGCTCCAGCTCCTCGATGCGGTCCAGACGGCCTTCGGCGTATTCGATCAACCGGTAGGCGGCCGTATCCAGCCGCGTGACGACGCCGCCGTAGCGGATGTCGATGACTTCCCAGCCGAACGGCTTGTAGATGCGCATCCATTGCGTGCGGTGCGCCTGGCGCAGCGCCTGGACGTCCTGCGAGATCGCCGGCAGCACGTCGTGCGCGATCCGCGCGAGCTCCGACTTGTCGTCCGCGTCGTACGCCCGCTTCAGCGCGATGCCGATCTCGCTCTTGCGCGCCAGTACGGCGCTCAGCCGCTCCGGCACCTCGAAGACAAAGTCGAGCGCGGCGGACGGGTCGCGGCGGTCATGCAGCTTGCGTGCCAGTTCCCGGTAATGGTCGTTCAGCGGAAGCCCTTCGATCTGTTTGTCAAATAGGCCCAGCAGCACGTCTTGGTACAGCAGAAACTTGGATGGGTTGCTCTGCTTGACGTTGTTCGGCTCCGCGCCCGGCGTCTCGTCGAGGTACTTCACGTTCAGGAACGTCTCTTCGTCGATGCCCGTGCAGAACTTGACCCGCTCGGCCAGCTTCGCCGAGTCGACCTCGCCCTCGGTATAGGCGTGCTCGGCATAGAACTGCAAGCCGAGCAGCGCGATGTAAGGGTTGCTCTCCATGCCGTCGTCGCCCCACATCGTCGCGTACACCTCGCGGATGCCTTCGCGTTTGCACACCTGGAGCGCGCTGTCCGTCGCGCCGAGCGACAGGCCGTAGTTAACGCCGAACGTATTGAACACCCAGACCGCGCCGGCGAACGCAAGGTTGCAGCCGAGCGGACGGTGCTTCGCAATAAGCTTCTCGTAGTCGTCCTGTTCCTGATGGGCGTAATCCCAATAGACCATGTCGACGTCCTTCGGAATTTTGCGCGCCATCTCCTCCGGGATTTGCGTGTGCTTGTCGTAGTGCTCTTCGCCGTTCGCCGAGGCGAACTTGAGGAACATGTCGCTCCACATCATCGGCTTCAGCCCGCGGCGCCGCGTAATCTCCAGCACCCGGTCGAGATGCTCGGTCATGATGTCGAGCCGGCTGCGATAGCCGTTTTTATCCAAATATTTGCCCCGGCCCAGCTCCTCCGCCTCGTCCATGCCGATGTTGATCCGGTTGCTGCGAAACGGCGCCGTCGCCGCGACGATCATGTTCTCGATAAGCTGCATCGCGTTATCGTCCCCGACCAGCAGCGCGCCCTTCGTATCCTTGTACGTCTTCACGTAGTCCCACTTCAGGAATTCCTCGAGATGGGCGAGCGTCTGAATGCTCGGGAACGCTTCAATGCCGAACTGGTCGGCGTAATCGTCGATCTGGCGCAGCTCGGCTTGCGAATAGCGGCCGCGCATGTAGCCGAAGTACGGCTCGCCTTCCAGCTCGTACGTATCCTCCATGTAGAGCATGACCGTATTTAAACCCATGAGCGCCATTTTGCGCAGCAGGAACTGGAAGCTGCCGATATTCAGCACGCCGTTGCGGGACAGATCGAACATCGGCCCGATCGTATCGAACTGCTGCTTCTCCGTAATCGCGAACTCCGCGCCGCCCCCGCCCTTTTGGACAAGCAAGCCGAGCCCCCGGAAGAACTGGTGCTTCGCGCCGTAGCGAATATAAGCCCGGCCCTCCGTCAATCCGACCTCCAGATCGCCCTCGGATGGCAGCACGGTCACCGGAATGCCGTCTTCGGCTTCCGTAAACGCGACTTCTTTCGCCAATTCGAGGATCCCCGCTCTGAGCTCCGGAATCGAATCCCCTTCAAAACGCAACTTCACGCTTGCTTCCTCCCCGCTTGGTACCGTTCACCGTAGTACGTGCATGACTGCTCTCGAAGCGTATCACACCGCCCTCGGGAAAAAAATAGCACTGAGGCTTGATTTTTGATAGAAATGAACGGAGTTTCGCGGGTCGGAGACAAAGCGAAGCTCGGGGCCGACCCGCCGCGGCCCGCTCGCGTGTGCGGGGAAATTCGGGATGCGCGGCGCTAGTACTTGAGCGGCTCGGTGTAGTCCCAGGCGTCGAGGCCCGCGCGATCCGCCTGAATCGCCGCCTCGCAGCCGGAGCCGAAGTCGACGCCGACGGTGCCGAGCGTCTTGGCCTTCACGACGAGCGCCTTGCCCGGCGCGCCGGCGCAGACGAGCGCCAGCTTCCACGGCGAGGCCGCGTAGAGCGCCTCCATCTCCTGTTCCGCGCGGAGCAGCCCATTCCAGTCGGGGCAATCCACCGTGCCGACGATGCCCGTGAAGCCGTAGCGCCGTTCGAGCACCTCGCGGTACAAGACGGACTTCGCCCCGCACAAGACGATCGGCAGCGCGCGGAACCGTTCGTAGAATAACGGGTACCGGGCGATGTACACATTCTCGAACGCGTAGAACGTGGCTTTCGGCGCGACGTCGTAATAGGTCAAGCACATGTCGAAGAGCGGCTTAAAGTACCAATGTTCCGTTTGCCTCAGATGGCCGACGTAATCGGCGGCGCGCAAGCAATCCACGAGCCGTCGGCGCGCCCCGTCGTTCGGAAGGGTCACGCCGCAGTAGGCGGGATCGTCGAGCCAACGGTAATGCTTGCGCATGAAGTCCATCGTCAATATGGCGCCATGCGCCATCACGGCGGCCGACGCATCCCCGAAGCGGATGGAAGCATGCGGCTCGCCGCGCGCCGCCATATCATGCCACCGTTGGATCAAGTCGACTGAGCTTAGCATCGATCTCCTGCACCTCTTCCGTAGCGTTGGTTGCTCCATGTTATCCATCGGAGCGGCAATATAGAACGGTTTGGCACGCAAAAAGAAGCCCTTCGCGGCGCGGCTCGACCCCGCTTGCCCGGAAGGACTTCCTCTACGATCCGCGCGTTACCCGCGCGCTTACGGCTGCTTGACGCCGAACGTATCGCCGCCTTCGATCGTGCCGCTCTCATAGCCTTTGCGGAACCAGCGCATCCGCTGCTCCGACGTGCCGTGCGTGAAGCTTTCCGGCACCGCGTAGCCCTGCGATCGCTTCTGGAGCGTATCGTCGCCGACCGCGCTCGCCGCCGTGATCGCTTCTTCGAGGTCGCCCTGCTCCAGCACGTTCATGTCTTGGGCATGGTGCGCCCATACGCCGGCCAAATAATCGGCCTGCAGCTCGAACCGGACGGAGTAGTCGTTCGAACGCGGATCGCCCTTCCCTTTGCCCGTCTGCAGCAGCGTCTGCACGCGGTGTCCGACTTCGTGCGCGATGACGTACGCCATGGCGAAATCGCCGGGCGCCTGGAACTTCTGCCGCAGCTCGTCATAGAAGCTCAGGTCGATGTACAGCTTATGGTCGCCCGGGCAGTAGAACGGGCCGACCGAGGAGCCCGCCGCCCCGCAGGCCGATTGGACGCTGTCCGCGTACAGCACGAGCGTCGGCTCCTCGTAATCCAAGCCGCGCGCTTGGAACAGATCGGTCCACACCTGCTCCGTATCGGCCAGCACGACCGAGACGAATTGCGCCAGCTCCTGCTCCTCCGCGGTCTCCGCGTAAGGCGTCTGGGTCCCCGAGCTGATGGACGAGCCCGTCCCCATGCCGGTCAGCGAGCCCAGGACGTCCCCGATATTGCCGCCGCCCATGAGCGTCACCAATAGGACGATAATCACCCCGCCGATGCCCAGACCTCCGCCGATGACGCCGCGTCCGCCTCCCATTCCCCCCATTCCTCTGCGGTCTTCCACGTTCGAGCTTCCTCTTCTCCCTTTCCACTGCATGACTCGCTCCTCCTTTATGAATAAAAGATAGCTCCGCTTCCGGTGTTCGCTGACTTACGCAGGATGGCATGTCCTGTCTTTGTTTTTAACCCATGTTCGGAAATTTGAGTTGCGGGGGATGGCGAGCCGACGCCGCGTTTGCTATTTTCGATGTTTTTGTTCTTTATTGAGAACAAAAAAATGGTGATGTGATGCCTATATAACGAATAAGACATACCTGATTTTACGATTAAAGGAGCTGCACGAACGATGGACGATGCGATGCTTGCCCCCGATACGATCGCTTATTTGCTTCGCAAACGCGCGCTGGCCTGCCCCGCCGATATCGGGTATAGCTTCCCCCAGACGAACCAAGACGTCTCTTGGGGAACGCTCTGGCACGATGCCCGGTCGGCTGCCCGGGGCTTGCTGCGGGAAGGCGTGAAGAAAGGAGACGCGGTCGCGGTCTGGATGACCGGACGGCAGGAGCTGATCGTCTCCATGTTCGCGGCCGCTTGCATCGGCGCCGTCATCGTGCCGCTCAATGCCTACTCCAAGAAGGACGAGCTGTGCGCCTTCCTGCAAAGCGCCTCCCCCCGCGTGCTGATCATGGGCAGCGAAGGGCATCGCATGGATTACGTCGGCACCGTCGGCAGCTTGCTTCGCGAGCATGCCGGCGCTGCATGGCTCCCCCGCGCCGTCTACGTGGCGGACGGAGACGATCGCCTGTCCGCGCCTCTTCATCCGTATGACGACCTGCTCGTGCCGGCCTCTCCCGCGGACGAGCGGGCGCTCGCGGACGCCGCCCGGCTGGTGGCCCCTTCCGATCCGCTCATTCTGCTGTTCACCTCGGGCACGGTCGGCGCGCCGAAAGGCGTGCTCCGGACGACCGCTTCCTTCCTGAGCGCTTCGCCGGCCAAGCCGGCAGGCGCGTCCCCGGGGGCGATCGAGCGGCTGACCGACGTCATCGCGCGCCGGTTTACCGTGATGAACCTGCTGCCGCTCCGCCGCGGCCGAGCAGCTATTGCGGCACAGCAAAAAGGGACATTCCGCATAATGGAATGTCCCTTCGCTGCTTGGCCTCGCGCCAAGCAGTGGAGCCCGTCTAACGCTGGCCCGCGCTTGCCGGCGTGCCGCCGCGCTGCCCGCGGCGCTGGCCTTGGCCGCTTGCTCCGCCGCCTTGCGCCTGCGGCTTGCGTTGGCCTTGCGGCTTATTCGCGCCCGCGCCGGACTGCGGCCCGCCGCCCTGACGCTGCTGCCCTCTGCCTTGGCCGCTTGCTCCGCCTTGCGTCTGCTGCGGCTTGCGTTGGCCCTGCGGCTTGTTCGCGCCTGCGCCGGCTTGCTGCCCGCCGCCTTGACGCTGCTGCTGCGCCTTGCCGTGGCCGCTCGCTCCGCCGCCTTTGCGGGCGTTCGGCTGCCCTGCGTTCGGCTGCGGCGCGGCAGCCGGCATCTCGCCCGTCATCGGATACGGGTGCTCGGTGACGACCGGCACCTTCTTCTTCGTGACCTTCTCGATGTCCTTCAGGTACGGAATTTCTTCCGTCTCGCAGAAGGAGATCGCCGTTCCGCTCAGACCCGCGCGGCCTGTGCGGCCGATCCGGTGCACGTACGTCTCCGGGATGTTCGGCAGGTTGAAGTTGATGACGTGGGACAGCTCGTCGATGTCGATGCCCCTCGCCGCGATGTCGGTCGCCACGAGCACGCGCGTCGCGCCGCTCTTGAAGTTGCTCAGCGCCAGCTGGCGCGCGTTCTGCGACTTGTTGCCGTGGATCGCTTGCGCCGTAATGTTCTGCTTGGACAGCCCGCGGACGACGCGGTCGGCCCCATGCTTCGTGCGGGTGAACACGAGCGCCGAGACGATCGACTGGTCCTGCAGCAGATGATTGAGCAGATTCGGCTTGTTATCCTTGTCTACGAAATAGACGGATTGCTCGATGCGGTCCACCGTCGACGACGCCGGGGTGATCTCCACCTTCACCGGATCGGTCAGCAGCGTCTTCACCAGCTGCGCGATCTCCGGCGGCATCGTCGCCGAGAAGAACAGCGTCTGGCGCTTGGCCGGCAGCTTCGCGATGACGCGCTTCACGTCGTGGATGAAGCCCATGTCCAGCATGCGGTCGGCTTCGTCGAGCACGAACGTCTCGACGTCCTTCAAGTCGACGTGTTTCTGGTTAATCAGGTCGATCAGACGGCCTGGCGTGGCGATCAGGATGTCGCACCCGTACGCCAAGTCCCGCTCCTGCGGCCTCTGCGGCACGCCGCCGACGATGACGAGCGAGCGCAGATCGGTGAACTGGCTGTACGCCTTGATGTTGTCCATGATCTGGATCGCCAGCTCCCGGGTCGGCGTCAGGATGAGCGCGCGAATGACCCGTTTGCCGCCGCCCTTGCGGGCTTGGGCGCTCAAGCGGTGAATGATCGGCAGCGAGAACGCGGCCGTCTTGCCCGTGCCCGTCTGCGCGCAGCCGAGCAGGTCGCGGCCTGCGAGCGCGGCCGGGATCGATTGGGCTTGGATCGGCGTCGGCGTCTCATAGTTCTCTTTGCGCAGCGCCTTTAGAATGGCGGAATTCAATTGTAACGATTCAAATGTCATATGATCTCCTATTAAGTTGCTTCTATTTGGATTGGTGCCTGAGTTCGCGAGTGAATAACGGCTAATGGTTAAGGATAACACGAATACGGATGAAGCAGAAGAGGGAGCATGCGGAAACCCGTACGGCGCGCCGAAATAAAGACGAAAGGGACGGTCGCTCGTCAAGCGGTCGTCCCCTTCCTTTGCCCGTTCGGATCGGCTTAATATTCAACCCGGTTCGGGTTGTACTTCGCTTGCTGGCGGTTGGCGATGTACACTTCGTACAGCTCGCGCTCGACCGGATCGCTAACGTGACAGACGGAGATCTTGGCCACCTCGTCGCGGTGCTTCTTCATCGGGGATACCGAATCCTCGAAGTGCTTCTTGATCCGCTGGCGCAGCTTCCGGGCTTTGCCGACGAAGAGCAGCTCGTCCTTCGCGTTGTAGAACATGAAGATGCCGCCGTGCTCCCGCGTAATGAGGTGGAAGTCGGTAAAGCCATAGATATTGCTAAGCTCCGGCGCGTCTTGCTTCGTAATCGTCACGTTCGGCTCCGGGATCGTAATGGTAATCACGTTCGTTCACGTCCTTTGATCGTATAAGGGCTCTGGCGAGCCATCTATTCTCTAGTGTACCACCTTTCGGGCAGATTAGCTTGCCTACGTAGCGGCTGGCAGCCGTTTCCTCGTATGATAGCCTTAGAACAACCGCCGCGAAGGAGGTTTATGCCTTGTACAAAATCAGCGCATTCTCGAAACTAGCCGGCGTATCGGTCAAAACGCTGCGCTTCTACGACGATATCGGCCTTCTCGCGCCCGCCGCGATCGACGAGCATAACGGTTATCGCTACTACGCGGAAGAGCAGCTGCTGACCGTCAAACGCATCCAAGCCTTCAAATCAGAGGGATTCACGCTGGAGGCAATCCGGTCCTTCCTAGAAGCTGACGGCCCTTCGAGCGAGGTGCAAACGGCGCTCGCGGCGAAGAAGAACGAACTCGAGCGCCTCGTCGCGGAAGCGTCTCGTCAGGCTAACGAGATCGGGCAGCGCCTGGAACGGGCGCGGCAGACCGCGGAGGCCAGACCGGAATTCGGCTTTCGCGCAGTCGAGCCGATGTTGGCCGCTTCCATCCGAGACCGCGTGCCTCGTTCGCAGCTGTGCCTGCTGCTGAACGAATTGACCGCCTATGCCGAAGCGCATGGGCAGACCGCCGAACGCCTAGTCGTAACGTGGCATGACGAAACGGATGACGGTCAATGCGATCTTGAAGTCGCGCTCCCGCTGGATAAATCGATACCGGGCAGCGATCGCGTCCAGGTCGGACTTCTCCCCGGCTATGCAGTGGCCGCCTCCCATGTGCATGTCTGCAACCCCTATCAAGGCAGCTGTCATGCGCCGAATCGGCTGTCGGCTTGGCTCGCGTCGCAGGGGCTGCAGCCGGCGAGCCGCTTCCCGGTGCGAGAGGTCTATCTCACCCCCGACCGCGATATGTACGGCGCCGCGCGTCTGGCAGAGCTCCTGATCCCGCTCGAAGCGAAGATTTGAATGGGCATGGCAGGATCGCGCCGTACCTCCTGATTGCCGCACTCCCCTTCGAAGCCGGTTTCGCTCGTACCGGCTTATTGCCCGTGTGCTGCGCTTGACTCTCCCCTTTACGGGAAGGTGTACAGTAGAGCCAAACCAACAAGGGAGTGATGCAAGATGCAACGATTGGCAGGGAAGACCGCGCTGGTGACGGGGGCAAGCCGAGGCATTGGCCGAAGCATCGCGATGCGGCTGGCCGCGGACGGCGCGATCGTAGCGGTGCACTACGGCAGCAGCGCCGCCGCCGCGAATGAGGTCGTGCGCGCGATCGAAGCGCAAGGCGGACGAGCGATCGCGATCGGGGCCAGACTGGATACCACGACCGGCGCGATGGGACTGATGAAGGCCGCACAATCGTCGTTGCTTCCCCTCGCGGGAAGCGGCAAGCTCGATATCTTGATCAACAACGCCGGGATCGGCACGTCGAGCGCGTTCGAAGCGACGACCGAGGAGGAGCTCGACCGTCTGCTGGCCGTCAACGTGAAGGCGCCGTTCTTCCTCGTCCAGCAGGCGCTGCCCTTCCTGAATGAGGGCGGACGGATCGTGAACATCTCCTCCGGCGTCACGCGTATCGCCTATCCGCACATTATGGCCTATAATGTGACCAAAGGCGCGATCAATACGTTCACGCTTCATCTTGCGCAGCTGCTCGGGCCGCGCGGCATTACGGTGAACGCCGTGCTGCCCGGCATCGTGGATACGGACGCGAACGCTTCTTGGCTGCACACCCCCGAAGGTCAAGCGCATGCCTCGAGCATGTCGGCGCTGGGGCGCGTCGGCCAGCCATCGGACATCGCCGATGTCGTGGCTTTCCTCGTCTCTGCCGACGGCCGCTGGGTAACCGGGCAGATGGTCGACGCGACGGGCGGCTCGCATCTCTAATCGAAAGGACGGCCTCCGCGGCCGTCTTTTTTTTGGCATGCTGTTGGCGGCAACGCGCGATGACGATCGGAGTTTGACACGTGGACCCGAGGCAAATGCGATTAACCGACTGCACAAAAGGTGGCAATCTCGCCAAGCGAAACGAGAACCTCTCGGCAAGACGTTGACGAAACAAGGGAAATGGGCATAATTAACTACAAAGGAGAATGATAACTGTGACTCAAGTCCGACTTCACGTCTACATCTTGTCGCTATTTCTCATCGCAGTCCTCATCGCTATCTCGACATTCTCCACATTCGACGCCACCTCGCTGACCTTCCGGGTCATGGGCGTGTACTGGCTGTTCTCCTTGCTGTACTACCACTTGCGGGTCAACAGCCGCCGAGGCAGCACAAGCATCGAGTACGGCATTAATTATAGCGTGTCCCTGGTCCTGTTCACCGGCCCGTTCGGCCTCTTTCTATTCGAGGCGGTCTATCGGCTCGCCGGCTATCTCTATAAGAAAAAGACAAAAACCGACGAACCCGGCGAAGGCATTCAGGCGTTCTACAACGTCGGCTCCTTCGTCATTCAAGGCACGGCCGCATATTATGTCTACCAGTGGCTGCTCCCTTGGTTCGACGGGAACCTGATCGCTTTCTGGCTGCTCGTCTTCCTGCTCATTGCCGTCACGGCGGTGCTCTCCGATCTCTTCCTGCTCGGGGTGTTCAGCCTGCTCGGCGATATTCGCACGCGCGCGGACGTGACGGCGTTCCTGAAGGAGCGCAGCATCCTGGACATGGCGAAGACGTCGTTCTCTAATGGCCTGCTGCTGCTGCTGCTCGAACAGCGGAATTGGACGGCGATCATCGGCTTGTTCGTGCTCAACTATCTGGTCAGCCAATCCTATCTCGTCAAGGCGCAAATCGCGCAGGACAAGCACGATCGGGACAAGTACGAGCACATGGCCTACACCGACTTTCTCACCGGCCTCCACAACCGCGCCTACATGGAGATGAAGATGAAGGAGCTCGAGAAGACGAGGGAGCCCATCGGGATCGTCGTGGCGGACATCGACAAGTTCAAGACGATCAACGATACGTACAACCACAGCGTCGGCGACCGGGTCATTCAGCACTTCGCGGCGGCGTTGAAGGAGAGCGCGCGCTCCGACGACTTATTGGCTCGCAGCGGAGGCGAGGAATTCACGATGTTCCTGCGCGGTCGAAGCTACGAGACTTGCCTGGCCCTCGTCGAGGAGCTGCGGCGGCAGGTCGAACGCGACACGGTCGAAGCCGAGTTCCGGGACGAGACGAAGCACATCGCCTATACCGCCTCGTTCGGCCTGTATTTCTTCACGGAGCAGGAGGATGTGCCGATCGAGAAAGGATATATTTACGCGGATCAGCTGCTGCTCGAATCGAAGCAGCACGGGCGCAACCGGGTTACGGCCAGCGCCGGCCAGCGGCGCAAATCCGCGCAGCCGCCGAACTAGCGATAAGTCCCGGCATGCAGCGGGCGAGCGGATCACAACGAAACCTCCGGCTTCTTTCATGAAGCGCGGAGGTTTTTTTTGAGGACGAATACCTCGACACGCTCGCAGGAGCAGACGATGCGGCTCTAGCAAATGTGCGAATCTACGAAAGACAATGCCCCGGTCCGATTGCGAGAGTTGGAATAGAATATGCTATCTCTACGGAAAGGAGGTTGATAGACGATGGCGATTCTCCTTCCCCAACAGTTCTTTAATCTGGCTGCAGGCGTCGGCAAATCGTACTACGAGGATCTGACGGGCGGCAAAAACGCGTCTGTTACGGTGCAAAACAACTCCGCGTTCGCAGTCGAACTCGTCCTGACACGCGCGAACGCGCCCGTCATCTCGTACGCGATTCCAGCATTCAACAGCCTGACGGTCGTCACGCACGGCTTGCTCGTCGCGGCGCTCTTGGCTAACGGCGGCGGTGCCACATTCGGTTATATTCAAGTGGCAACAGCGGATTTCTAACCGTTCTCCATCGGCAAGGAAAGACGGCTTGAGAGAAAAGAACATGCGGCGTTCGAACATGGATTCGGACGCCGCGTGCCGGATGCCAGACTAACTCCCGCCCCTGGCGGGAGTTTTTCGTGTTCGGCGAGGGAGGCTGCTTCTCTATCGGTCGCATCTTGGCTGGCAGCAAAACTCACCCTTGTTTCCTTCCAATTTATACCTTATGGTGAGTGGAGAAACGTACATAAAGGAGAGCGATCCGCTTGCGCCGATATGCTTGTCTATTATCCGTACTTCTTCTCGCCGCCGGATGCGCGAGTCCGGTCGATCGAGGCTTGGACGTTCCGGCTTCAAAGCCATTCATGTTCCCCTTATCCCCGCAAGCCGACCTTCTTCAGCAGCTCGAACAAGCGCTTCGGAAGCAGGACGTCGACTGGCTGTATGCCCGCGTGGAGCCGATTTACCGGCAGCTGCTCGGGACGCGGGACCAATTTGCGGACACCATCGCGACGTACGGAGCCGGCCTAGATTCCTTGAAGCTTCAGACGCTTCTGCCGCTTAACGGAACGATTGCATACGGGTGGACCTATGCGAACGGCTCGAAAGGACTCCAGCTGCGGGTCACAGCCCGCGGGGAGCTCGATAACCTGTCCTTTCACGATATGCGCGCCCATCCCGATAGCGACCGCCTTCTCACGAAGCTCACCTACGATCCCCCGTTTGAAGGCGAATGGACGGCGCTATCGGCGGGCCCTTCCATCTTGATGAACGAGCTGTACGAGGACGATTTCCGCCGGTACGGGATAGACTGGATCATCGCCAACAACGGATACACCTTCAAGCCCGGCAGCGACAGATTGAACAACGAAAGCTATTATGCCTACGGGCAGAAAATTCTCGCTCCGCAAGACGGCGTCGTGATCGAGGCCGCAGACGGAACGGCGGACAACGAAATGGCCGGCGTGTATGACGAGAGCATGGACATGCCGTTCGGCAACTACGTGATACTCGATCACCGCAACGGGGAGTTCAGCTTCCTCGCGCATATGAAGAACGGCTCTCTCCGCGTCCAGCCCGGCGACTCGGTGCGAAAAGGCGATTGGCTCGGCAATTGCGGCAACTCGGGCGTGATCCTGCAGCCGATGCTCCACATGGAGGTGTTCGACGCCAACCACGTGTCCGTCCCGATTCGATGGGCGGGCGGCGCCAAAATCGTGCGGGGCAGCCGCTTGCAGGGCGCGTCCGCCGCCGATGCCGGCTAGCATGCTGTCGGAAGCGTCTTTGTGTCGGCCTGTGCCTGCCCGGTACCCGGTAGATTGCTATTTGGCGTCGGCCCCGCGGGAACGGTCCTTCTGCAGCCCTACGCAGCGAAAAGCTGACTAATGGGCTCGGACATACGAGAAGAGGCTCCCTATTTTAGGGAGCCTCTTCTCAAGAACTGCTATTTTATTTTTGTACCTTCACTGTCGTCTGACCAACCACGAGCTTACCGTCTACATAGCCCCGGAAAGACAAGGTCACTTGATCTGTCGTCCAGTTGAAATCCGAACGCTCGAACTTGAACTGGCCATTCGAGGCTTGATTGTAGTAGCCGTTATTGCTATTCAGCGCCTTTATGCCGTTAAGCGTAACGCTATTCAGGTCGAAGCCTTCCGTGCTATAACCGTTTGGCAGCGCGACGCGTACGGTAAACACGCCTTTATTGCCTTTGATGACCGTCGGCGTTACCGTGATGGTGCCTTGAAGGGCAACGACCATTTGTTTTTTCACCGTCGCCGTAATCCCGGCACCGTTGGTTGCCGTCACGAGTACGGTATACACGCCTGGCTGACTCAATCCAATCGTACTTCCGTTGCTCAAGTCGGTCACTGTCCCATCTGGACGGGTTACAGTCAGGTTTTCCGACGCGATACCGGAGAGCGTGTCTACGACCGAATAGTTAAGCGTCAAGTTTGTGTTAGCCACGTACTCGTCTTTCACGTTCATGGTGATCACAGGTGCCGATTTGTCAATTTTGACGATAGCTGTTTTAGCCGCTTCAATATTGCCGGTAGCGTCTACGGAGTAGAAGGTAACCTGATGAATCCCTTCGCTGCCGATCGTAAATGTGCTGCCTTCTGCATGAGCAGAACCGTCAATGGAATACAACGTACGGGCAATGCCGCTTTGCGTATCCGCCGCTGTCAACGTAACCGTTACATCGTCTTTCGACCAGCCGTCAGGAACTGCCGCGGTTGTCACAGGCGCCGTACGGTCAACGTTGACTTGGATCGTCTGCACCTCTTCTTTGTTGCCTGCCGCGTCTACCGAGTAGAAGCTGATTGTGCTGACCCCTTCGCGCTCGACTATGAACGATGTGCCTTCTTGATACTCGGAGCCATTGACTGCGTAGTATGTGGCCGCGACGCCGCTTTGCGCATCACTAGCTGCCAGTTTCACCGCGGCCGCTTGCACCCATGCCGTTGGCGCGGTCGCTGTCGTCGCTGGCGCCGTAAGGTCAACGTTGACTTGGATCGTCTGCACCTCTTCTTTGTTGCCTACCGCGTCTACCGAGTAGAAGCTGATTGTGCTGACCCCTTCGCGCTCGACTATGAACGATGTGCCTTCTTGATACTCGGAGCCATTGACTGCGTAGTATGTGGCCGCGACGCCGCTTTGCGCATCACTAGCTGCCAGTTTCACCGCGGCCGCTTGCACCCATGCCGCTGGCGCGGTCGCTGTCGTCGCTGGCGCCGTGCGGTCAATCTTGATTTCAATCGTTTTTATCGCTTCCTTATTGCCCACACGATCCACGGAGTAATAGGAGATCTCGGTAATCCCCTCCTGGTCTACCGTGAACGAATTTCCCGCTGTGTAGACGCCCCCGTTTACGGCATAGTACGTGGCGGCGACGCCGGTTTCGTTGTCGGTCGCAGATAGGCTGACGATCTGGTCGCCGTTCGTCCAAGTCGTCAGGGCGGCAGCCGTCGTCACCGGGGCTTCCGTATCGACGATGAGTTTCGCCAATACAATATTGGAAGGCGCTGACTGACCGAACGAATTACTAACCGAAGTTACATAATACTCATGGTTCTTATACGTCAGATCCGTCAACGTATAGGAAAGGTTGTTGACCTTCTCGGCCACCAGAACCGGTCGACCATCAATAAGCTCATAAACATTATAGCCGTTGGCATACGTCACGAAGTTCCAGATAATCCGGGCGCTTGTCGTGCTCAGCAGCTTCAAGGTTGCGACCGGAGGCTGCATAACCGGGAACACGATGGTTTCGCTAATGCGGTTGGACGCCACGGACTCTCCGAATCGCGTATGATACGCCGTCACTTCATATTGATGCGTGGCTTCAGTCAGGTTGTAAATCTTGTAGCTGAGCGCAGTCCCTTTATAAAGCAGTTGGCGCTTGCCGTCCGTTACATCGTATACGCGATATTCGCTAACCCAAGTTACGGCTGGCCAGGACAGCGTGATGTTATTCGCATCGAACACCGTTCCTTTGATTACTGGAGGGACTACGGTCGGCCATATTAAATTCACGTTAACCGTACTGCCCACGAGTGATTCGCCGAAACGGTTGCTATACGCATATACCGCAAACTCGTAGTCACCTTCCGGCAAGTTCCCGAGGGTAGCATTCGTGCTTGTTACCGTGCTCTTCAACACTTTCTGACCGTCCACGACCTGGTACACGCGATAGGCGGTTGCATAAGTCGCCGCGTTCCATCTAAGGGACACGTCGTTGCCATTCACGATGGTATGCGTCAAGTTCGCCGGTGGTTGCATGGTCGGCCATACAAGCGGGAACTCAAGCTTTGCGCCTTCCGGCGATTCGCCAAAGCGATCGCTGTAGGCACGCAGCACATACGTGTAATCGCCCTCTGGCTGATTTAATAAGGCTACTGGCATGCTGCTCTGGGTCTTCACCAGCACTTCTTCGCCGTTGACGACCTGATACACGCGATAAGCCGTTGCGTAATTGACGTAATTCCACTTCAAGACAATATCGTTGCCGCCACTCACCGTTTGCGTAAAGCCGGTAGGCGTTTCCATAATCGGGAACTCGACGTTCAGCGTTAACTTGCTGCCTTCAGGGGATTCCCCGAACCGGTAGCTTACGGTATGAACAATATACGTATGCGGGCCGCTCGATACATTACTCAACGTTGTGCTAGACGTGGTGACGGAGCTCTTGACGACCTTAACGCCGTCGATTAACTCGTAAACCTTGTAATAATCGCCGTAAGCGGCAGTCGTCCAGGTTAATCGAACATCGTTGCCGTACTGAATTTTATGAGCTAGACTACCCGGTGCAGTCATATCCGGGTACGTCAGTTGTAACGAAACGTTTGCCCCTTCAGGGGATTCACCCAGCAGCGAGGAAACCGAATGGACCTCGTAGGCCAGACCGCCCTCTGGCTGATTGTAGTACGTGACGCTAGTCCCGCTTACATTGGTTTTCAGCGTTTTTTGGCCATCAATGATTTGGTAAACGCGATAGCTTGTCGCATATTCCGCCGCAGTCCACTTCAACGTTACGTCATTGCCGTTAGTCACGGTATAGACCAGGTTCGTCGGGGCTTCCATGACCTGCCCGTTCAACGTCAGATTGACGGTCGAACCCTCCAATGAATCGCCGAAGCGGTTGGACACCGCGTGAATCATATACGTATACGACCCCGGTGCCATGCCTGTGTAGGTAACATTCAGGCTGGATGTTGTGGTTCTCAGCCCCTTCTGGCCATTGACGACTTGATACACTTTATAGCTGGTCGCATAAGGGGCGGCATCCCAGCTTAACGTAAAGCTTGTCGCGTTCGTAATCGTCTGCACCGCATTGGCAGGCGGCTCCATCACCGGCCACGCGACCGTGAAAGACACCGCGCCGGCGTCCGCCGATGTTCCAAAACGAGAGGAGACGGCATACACCTCGTAGGTGTAATCCCCTTTCGGCAAGTACGAATAGGTAACCGATTTCGATACTACCGTGCTTTTCAAAGTTTTCTGTCCGTTGGCTACCTGATAAACCTTGTAACTATCCGCATACTCCGAAGCATCCCAGCTAAGGGTCACGTCATTCCCATTTGCGATTGCGTATTTCACGTTGCCTGGCGCCTTCATGAGGACGGGATCGATCGTGAATGTCACCGTGCTTCCCTCAGACGACTCGCCAAAACGCGAGCTGTAGGCATGTACAACGTATTCGTAGTTCCCGGCCGGCTGCAAGGTGTAGGTCGCGCTTGTGCCGGACACCGTGCTTTTCAACACCTTCCGGCCGTCGACCATCTGATAAACCTTATAGCTCTCTGCGTTGGCGCTAGCTGTCCACGTCAAAATAACATCATTTAGGTTCAACAGCCTATACGCAAGACCGCTTGGGGGCGCCAGTGCTACCGCTCCGATCGTAAGCGAGGCTTGGCTGCCTTGTGCCGATTCCCCAAAGCGATCGCTGTAGGCGCGCACTTCATAGAGGTAATCTCCGGCCGGCTGGTTCGTATAGGTAACGGAAGTGCCTGTCACCACGCTCTTCTGCACGGCTTGTCCATCCACGATTTGATACACCTTATAGCTGGTTGCATTGGCTGACGCTTTCCAAGTAAGGAGAACATCATTCACGTTCTGCAGCTTTGCCTCAAAATTAGTCGGCGCCGTCATGGTTACAGAACTGATGGTTGCTGTAATCCGGCTGCCTTCGGCCGATTCGCCAAAGCGACCACTATAGGCATGGATCTCGTACACATATTCGCCGGCCGCATGATTTGCAAAAACAGCCGATGTGCCGGTCGTGGTGGTTTTCAACACTTTCTCGCCGTTGATATGTTGATAAATGCGATAGCTGCTTGCGTAGCTGGACGCCGCCCACCTCAGCGTGAGGTCGTTCACATTCGTTACGGTGAAGCTCGGGCTGCCAGGAGCCGCCATAACGGGATACACAACCGTGACCTCGGCCGGTGCGGAAAGCGGCGATTCGCCGAATAACGGATTTGCAGCGCTTACAGCATAACGGTATGTGCCCTCTGTAACGTTAATTACCGAGAATGTGCGCGAAGCTTGGTTTTGGACTAGCACCGCTTGGCCATCCTCTTGAATTTGAAATAGATTATAGCTCTGCGCATTGGCGGCAGCTGTCCAGTTCAGGACAAGGTCGTTGCCATTCTGAACGGAGACGGTAAGCACCGGGGCGGTCATCTCCGGATAGATGACGTCCGCCGTTACGGGAGCACTCGGTCCGGATTCGCCTTCCGCGCTAAGCGTGGAGATTGCGTAGGTATAGGACCCCTCGCTCATACTCTTCATCGTATAAGAGTTGGTCGCCGTCGTGCCGCGAACAATGAGTTGGCCTTCCGTAATCTCATAAATTTGATAACCGGTGGCCCCGAATACAGTGTTCCACGTTAACTTAACATCAGCCCCCGTAACCTGGTAACTGACATTGCTCGGCGGCAAAATGCTGCTGTTGGCGGTCTCTGCCGCAAATACGTTCACGGCTGGGAGCATCAGTTGAATGACAAGTAAAAGTGAAACCAACAATGATAGTTTTCGTGCACCCTGTCGCTCGCTCATCTTCTTCCTACCTTTCTTCGAATCCGGAAATTGGGCAAAAAAAATAAACCTCTGCCAAGGTTCATAGGAATTTAGTCTATGATGCCTTGTGGTAACCGGCTGCCTGCCGCACGCGCGTGCGGTTAAGGCCCATGGCTTTGCGTCTCATGATTTCTCATGATTTGCCCTTTTCACTTGGTTAGTTAGTTGTACGTCTTAGAATCTATAATACGTTGTCGAATGGAGGAGTGAAAATAGGTCTAAAGTCACGGAGAATAAAATTCCACTACATATGACTTATTGGAATGCGGCGATCTTGCGGGAGGTATTGTTCGATCTCTGCAAGTGACCAAGCTGCGAAAAACCTGAGATAGGACGTAAAAAAGCCTCCCCCAGCCTCTCGAAGCCTCTCGAGATGCGAGGGAAGCGAATATCCCGTTTTAGCGGCAAAATCGGGGTTCCCGTTCAACGGAGCGAAGCGGCTGCATTTGACCTAAAGCACGATCGGCAGGAACCCATCCGCGACGTACTGCGCGAACGGGATGTGCCCGCCGCTCTTCTCGCTCCCCGCAAGGGCGACGCCCGCCTCCTGCATCTCGTTCTCCACGCCGAAAAATCCGGAGCACGCCTGACAGCCGCCTTTTATGATACCCAGCCGCATGACCTGCTTGTAGAGCGCGTGGAAGGGATGGTCGGCTCGGCCGAATTCCTGCGGCCACTGCGTGCCCATCCCGTCGAACAGAATGTCGACCTCGAAGCCCGCTTCGTGCAGCTCCTGACCGTACAGCAGGCCATGGACGGCTTTGCCGACATCCTGCTGGTTCGCTTGAATAATAAGGACGTATTTGTTCGCTGGCATGATCGTTCCTCCTCATGAATGTGAACTTACCGGCTACCCGTGAAACTTTCGAATCGAACCTTGCCCCTGCCGGGCTCCCGCGCCCCGCACCACCTCCTTGACGGTCGCTCCGTTCGCTACAGCGACGGATTGACCGGGGAATAGGAGACGAACGCTCGCCGGATCCCGGGCCCCCGCTGCGCATGAAGCGCTTCAGCCAGCTCGAAGCGCACCAATCGCTCGGCGCCGGGGAACGCCGCGATCTGCTCCTCGTCCCAAATAATGCGGGAGCGGCCGGTCAGCTGGAGCGCATCGCCGCTGTCGAAGTCGATGAACAGCAATCCCGTGCCCGGGTGGCTGTGAATATTGCCGAGCGTGTTGAACATCGAGTTGCCGAAATAATCGGGGAACACGATCGTCCTCTCGTCCACGACGCGGACGAATCCCGGCGAGCCGCCGCGGTGCGAAGCATCCATCTTCCCGTCGGCGCTCCTGCTCCCGATGAAGAAGGTGTCGGCCCTGGCGATCCACTGTCGCTGGCCTTCGCTTAGCCGGGAGGTACGCGTCCATCTTGCCGGCAAGCTGTCCGCATCGGGGAACGACGGCGCGGTTCGCTGCTGAATGTATTTCGGGCAATTGCCGTACACCTGCTCCGCCGCCACGTCGAGCGTGCCGTCCGGCGCAAGCGTGCCGGTCCCGTTAATTCGCAGCCGAAACCGCTTGCCCAAATCGATCGCCAGCAAGCCGATGTGCGGATTCGCCGCCAGACTGGCGGCAAGCAGCGGATCCTGCGCCGGTTCCCACGCCACGCTTAACCGCTTGTCGCCTTGTACCGCGATGAAACCGGGCGGGCCGGTCAAGCAGGACGCCCATATCCGCCCGCCGACGTCGCCCACGGCCGCGATCAAGAGCGTCTGCGTACCAAGGAAGGCGGCGGCACCCGGCACGATCGAAGCTCGAATGCTTCGGCCGTTTTGCTGCGCGACAATCTCGGCGCCGGCCATACGCTGAACCGCCAACTCGCCGTCATGATAAGGATTGGCCATACAACCACCTCTTTTTAATGCTCAAATGGTCTTATTGGGTATTATACACATGATTATTTAATGTGTATACATTAATTTTGTAGGTTAATAAATGAGGTGCTGCTTTCCGGAGGCAATGAAAAAGCGAGACCTCGAAAGCTCCCGCTTTCTAAGTCTCGCTGTTCGATTGGCTTTGCGCACGCCGACGCTCTAGGTAAGCCGTCACTTTCATCCGGTTGCCGCATGTTTTGGGGCTGCACCAGCGTCTCATGCCGTTCTTGCTGTTGTCGTAGAAATGAAGGACGCAATCCGGATTTTCGCATTTCCGCAGCAGATGCGGCTCGTTCCGGCTCAGGAACCGCGCCGTCGATTCGGCAATCGGCGCGAGCAGATCCAGCGGACCGCGGACCAGACGGCGGCGTTCCTCTCGGAAAATGCCGTTCTCCAGATAGAGCCGGGTCGCGAATGCCTGATGGTCGAGCAGGCGGTTGATCGGCGCCAGATGCGCTACATTCACCTGCTCGCCTGCCAATAGGCTGTGGATTACGGCCAGCAGATGGCCGCGGAGTTCGATGGCCGCGCCATGCAGGCGTGCCTTCGCCTCCTCGCTCCACGTCAATGCCGCAGCCTCGGCTTCCTTGGTGAGCAGACCTGCCTTGCCCATCCAATCCAGCAGCGCGTCGAAATCGGTCAACAGGTCGAGCGGCTGCCCGCCTGCCATGATGCGCGTGTTCGTAAAGTCCAGCATTGGCTCATTGCCGATAAATAAGAAGGTCGGGGGTATGATTTTCGGCATGGCCGCTTCAACTCCTTTCAACTTGCCGATGTATCCTGATCTATTGCTCTATTGCTATACTAGCACATTCCCGGGGCGGATACCGTTTCTTTGCTCCTAGGCACCAGGCCCAAGACGCCAAGAAAGCTATGACTAGTCCGGCTAGTCATAGCTTTCTCTTTGCATGGCCTTACAGCACGCGGCGCGCCGTCGAATAGCGTTTCGTGTAATCGCTCAGCTTGGCGATGACCACGCCGTTTACTTTGCTGCCGATCGTATTATGAATGAATTGGCCGTTGCCCATATAGATGCCCACGTGGCTGATCGTCGATGTCCTGCCGTTGTTGAAGAAAATCAAGTCGCCTTTGCGCAGGTTGCTCTTCGATACGTACGTTCCCTGCTTCTTCTGGCTCGCCGTGCCCCACTTGAGGCTGACGCCGCTCTTGCCGAACACGTATTTCGTAAAGGACGAGCAGTCGAAAATAAGCTGGCTCGGATTGTTCGTGCCGTATACATAACGCACTTTGCCTTGCAGCGATTTGGCCGTCGCGATAATGCTGTCCGCCTTCGTCGCTTGCGTTGTCGCTGTCGCCGCATGGGCTTGTCCCACGAAAGCGTTGCCTACCAGCCCGTTGGCAGACAGAAGGGCAACGCAACAAGTCGTCGCGAGGATCGTTTTCTTCATCCATTTGATTGTCGTCATGTTGTATGACCTCCTGGTGTTGGTTTGGCTGTCCGAGGAGTATAATAACACGCGATAATCGGGATGGGGGGATTCTGAAGGCTTTCTAATAAGGGAAAGGCTGCATAAAATGTCAGCCGTGCACTTCGCCTTTTCGCCCTGATGTCTCACATTATGCCCTGCGCATCGAGCGCAATTCGCGCAGCTTCATTCTTGTGGACAAGGGTTGACCAGCCTTCCATTATTTCGTGTATAATTTTTCCAATACCATATAAAAGGGAGTGGGCAAGATGAACACGGAACGGTTGGATATTCGCATGCGGGATATTTCTGGGTCACGCTTCGAGGAGGTCAAGGCGGAATCACTAAGGCTCGACAATGTTAGTCTGGCGCACAGTCACATTCATAATGCGAATATGAGCGGTATGCGGCTCGACGACGTGAATTTGACGGGAGCGGCGGTCACGAACGCCAATCTGTCCGGCATCCGCATGCAAGACGCGAACCTCAGCCACGCGACGATCGACCATGTGCATCTGTTCGGGACGGAATTCCGGCGCGCGGTGCTTCCGCAAGCCTGCGACGGCAACTACAATGCCGACGGCGTTTACAAGCCCGTGTCGTTCGTGGACTGCGAGCTGCCGGGCGCGCAGTTCATCGGGTGCGATCTGTCCGGCGTAGACATTCGGAACTGCCAGATCGGCGGGCTTCGCATCAACGGCATTGCCGTGGAGGAGCTGCTTCAGGCGGCCGCCGACGAACGTTTCCGGAGAAAGGTCGAGATTGCCCCGCCGAATGCGGATTGGCCCACGCGTTATGGGGAGGAAGCCGAGAAGCTGCAGCGCGTGCTCGGTCCGGAGCTGGTCGCCGTTCATCATATCGGAAGCACGTCGATCCCCGGCATGCCCGCTAAGCCGATCATCGATGTGCTCGTCGAGGTTCGGAATATCGAAGCCGTCGATGCGTACAACGACGGGATGCGGCGGCTCGGCTATCAGCCGAAAGGCGAGAACGGCATACCGCTGCGCCGGTATTTCAACAAAGGCGGCGCGCAGCGGACGCATCACGTGCACGTCTTTCAAACCGGCAGCGGGCATGTGACCCGGCATCTGGCGTTCCGCGACTACCTAACGGCTCATCCCGAGGAGGCCAAGCGTTACGCAGATTTAAAAATCAAACTAGCCCGCCAATTCCCGGCTGACATGAACGCCTATATTGAGGGCAAGGATGCGCTCGCGAAGGAGCTCGAGGCGAAAGCGCTGGACTGGCAGGCTGGCGAACGCGAGCAGCCGGAGAGAAGCACCGAGTAAGTCGCAGATGACGGTGGCCATGTCCCTGTACATCAACTTGTGATCGACGAAAAGCAGTCTTGTCCGAGAGGCCTCAAGCCCCGAGCAGACTGCTTTTGGTCTTGCTCTTCTGCTATCCCTTCAGAAAACCCGGCCGTGCAAAGGACGGATTTGGGTACTTTACCAAATGAGGAGAAGGTCTGATGATACAATAATATCGGAGTGACGATAAATAAGCGGCCTTCCTTGTTGGAGACCGCTACGTGATCGTTATTTCACTACCCGTTCGAAAGCATCGATAATGTCAGCCCTGAAAGCAGTCCCCGCCAAGCCCCGTATTTCCTCGTAGGCATCTCTCCTGGACATGGCTTCGCGGTAGGACCTCGACGTCGTTAAGGCCAAGAAAACCTCGACTAGACCGAGCATCTGCGAAAGCAGCGGGATTTGATTTTCTTTCAATCGGTACGGGTACCCGCTGCCGTCGATACGCTCATGATGGTAAAGAAAAATGTGTTGGATTTCCTGGAAGCCCGGAATATCGCCGCACAATTCTCTGGCCATGAAGCAATGCTCTTGGACGACCTCGAGCTCGAACGGCGACAGCTTTCCTTCTTTCTCGAACATATAGTCAGGCAGCTTGACCCGGCTTACGAAGTGCAACAGCGATAACAAATCGATCTCCCAATCTCTTGAAGAGTTCCCCTGATGCTCCTTCCACAGCGCTTTGAGCAGCATACTCATCTCGCTGATTTCTTGGCGAGAAGTTTGCGTTTTCCGTTCCGCGACGGAAATAAAGCTTTGAAGCAGATGGATCACCAGCTGTTTCTGCTGCTGGAAGGCCTGCTGTACTTGGCGCTTCGCTTGCTGATGGCGGCCAATGACCGCAATGGCTCCGACGAGCACGCAGCCGACGGCCATCAGGATTCGGAATTCACCGGTCTCCATCAGCGAGGTTATCCGGACCCCCGAACCGGTCATGCTAGCCGCAGCCAGTCCGACAAATAGAAGCAAATAGAGCGCGGCGTAATACCTAAACTCTCTCGGGCTCGTAAACAACCCGATAAGTACCGGAAAAAAGAGCATGAAGGTCCACGCTTGATCGAATACCCGCGGATGGAAGTACGTTAACGCCATCATGATGAAAAAGAACAACATGATGGCGAATTGCTTCAATCGGTGATTGTTCAGTCTGTCCGTCCGCTTATCCGCATAAAACAACCCCCAAGAAATGACCGTCAAAGTCGATAGCGTCGTTATAAGGTCGCTTGACCAATACCTGCCACCGAGCCACGCGTCCAGAGAAGCAAATACCACGAGGGCGGATAAAAGGATGCTGATGAGCAGCAGAATCAATCGTTGCGGCGGCTCCGCCAACAGTTTAGTGAGCATGTTCATTCCACCCGCCGCTCGATATAGCTAGATTCTCTTTCGTCTGATAGACCGTCGAGCCATCCATGACATCCCGTATGGCCGACAAAAGCTGGCCGGGATCCGTATCCTTCATCAAGTACCCGTCTACGCCCACCTTCGCCGCTTTGTAAATGTCCTCGCACTCGTCTAGCGCGGTGAGAATAATAATTTTCACGTTCGCATCGAGGGCTTTAATCCGTTCCGCCGCCTCAATGACGGGCAAACCCGGCATCTTCAAATCCGTCAACAGCAAATCGGGCAGCAGCGCTTCGGAAACCTGCAGCGCCTCGGTGCCGTTCGCAGCCTCTCCCACGATGCAGTAATCGTCGCTGCTGTTCAGCAGCATGCGAAGCCCTAGCCGGGCATTCGGACGATCGTCGGCGATGACAACTTTATACATAGGTCAAGCTCCTCTCCCGCGGGATGGCCGCCGTAATGGTCGTTCCCTTTCCTTCCTCGGCCTGAATGCCGATGGAGCCGTTCATCGCCTTAATGCGGTTAGCCATGCCTTTCATCCCGAACTTCCCGTTCTTTTCAAGCGCAGCGGCATCGTGCAAGCCAATACCGTCATCCATCACCGCGATCGTCCATTGGACGCTCGTTACTTCCAGCCGCACGGTTAGCTTGTTAGCTCGTGCATGCTTGATGACATTGTTGGCGGCCTCTTCGATAAAGTGATAGATCGTTTCCTCGATTTCGATCCGCTCTCGCGGGACCCAACCGGCGTGCTCGAATGCCAATTGAACGCCGGTATGATCGATTATGCGATGCAGCATTTTTCCCACGGCCTCGTGAAGGTTGAACTTCCGCTTCTCGCCCTTAAGTTCGGTAATAAGCTTCCGAATGTCGGCGTGGCTTTCCTTGACGCGCGTCTCCATCTCGGCCAGCTGCTTCATTGCTCCATCAGGGTTTTCCGAGCGCAGCGCTCCTTTAATTTGGAACAGTTGGATGGACATAAAAAACAGCTCTTGCGCGATGCCATCGTGAATATCCTGGGCAATCCGGTCCCTTTCGATCGTGACCGCGCTGTCTTGGTACTCGGCCAGCCGTTTGTTCATCTCGTAATGCGTCTCAAATGACAGAAGCAGCAAATTAATATAAGTCTGTTCGAGCAGTGATAGCTCTCCCGGATTGGTTTCAATTAATAACCACCCGTATTGGATGCCTCCACGGGTGCGTAACGAGCGAACGAACTGCATCTGCGCTTCCCCCGAAGGCGATAGCAATCGAAGGAATGTCTTGCGCGCGATCGGCGCATGCTGCCCCAGCTGATTTCTGTAGTAGGTGTGCATCCAGCTTTGCTCGTCTCTAACCGCTGACGGTACGTCGATGCAAAGCCATACCCCACGGCCTTTCAGCATCTTTCGCAGTATGCCCTCCGCGTGTCTAGCCGCGGTCTGCGTGCTAGATTGGGGCAGAAGTCTATGGGCGGAATAGATATAGACTAATGAGCGGATATGCCGGGATATATTCGCGGTGCCGGACTGAGCAGCAACCGAGAACGAAAAATAGAAAAAAACAAGGATCAAGTAGGGGCCGTTGCTTCCCAAAAAAGAATGGACTCGCATTCCTTCATGAATCGCAAACAAAACGGAAATCGCCGAAAGATACGCCCCGGACGCCATATAAAACCATTTCCAGCCTACATCTATTTTCAAAAACGCCAAGCTAGCCAGTGTGTATACAAGAAAGGGGCTCGAGGAACCACCGGTCGACCAGAGCAAGTACGCTTGAAAAAGAAGATCTGCGCTAGTCGCCGCAACCGCAAACCTATTTAACGACCGGCTCAAAACCGCTATGCTGTGCACGGCTTGAAGGCCGGCCGCGGCCAGAACCGGTATAACCGATCCTTCGGGATTCTGCCACATGTATGTCGTAAGACAGGCCAACAACAGAATCCATTTCCAAATCATAGAGAGGGACGCGCCCTTTATCCGATTCACGATCCTTAAATTCTCCTAAAGTAGAATAAATTAGTAGTCAAATGGTCGCACTTCATTTACAATGCTAGTGAGGAAATAATAGGTCTATATTACTAATTGAAGTATACCATACATGGATTAATCGAGGAGATGAGCCTAGCATGATAAACTTGATGATTCTGGACGATCACCCGCTTGTCCGTCATGGCATTCGGGTAGTCGTATCGTCCGAGAATAAGATCAACATCGTCGGAGAGGCCGCCAGCCAGGCGGAGGCCTTGGACGTGATGAAGCGGGTTAAACCCGGAATCATGCTGGTCGATTTGAACTTGGGAGGAGACAACGGACTAGAGTTTATCCGCCACGTTAGAACATTGGATTACGATTGCAAGTACATTCTGTTGACCTCCTCCGCCTCTAGCGAAGAGCTTCGGATGGCACAGTCGATGGGCATCGATGGGATCTGCTTGAAGGAAGCGCTGCCGGAAGATTTGTTGTATGCCATCGACGTCGTCTCGCGCGGCCGAAAATACTATGACCCCGCTTGCATGGATTCGCTAATGGAACCCAAGCCAAGCAAAGAGAAGCACGGCCTGGACGAGCTCACCCCGAAAGAGCTGGAGGTACTGATGTCGCTCGGCAAGGGACGTTCCAACAAGGAAGTGGCGAGCGAGCTGCATATCACGGAATTTACGGTCAAAAAGCATGTTAGTCAAATTCTGTCTAAGCTAGGGCTGACGGATCGCACGCAAGCCGCATTGTACGCGCTCTCGCAAGGTCTCGTCCGGTTCGAGCTGAGCCATATCTCCTGACATAAAGCAAAATCCGCCGGTTTCCCGTCGGATTTTACTTGTTTCTACAGGTCTAACGGCTTCGAGATGCCATGCATCGGCCATAGGGAAAACCATGCGTATGCCTTCACGTCGCCTAGATGAACCGTCCCCAGCTTCGGATCTCTGCTGTCCAAGCTCTCCCCCAGATTACGATGATCCCCCACCACGAACAATTCGTTATCGCCGACGATGATTTCGCTCATGTCCTCGGAGGTGCCGTAGGTATAGAGCTCGGCGAGCGGGGCGCCGTTGACGTAAGTAACGCCGTCCATGATCGCTACGCGGTCTCCCTCCACCCCGATGACTCTCTTGACGATGCTGTAGCCGAGACGCTCTTCATCGACGATGACGACATCCCCGTATGCAGGGAGCCTCCAGAACAGCGATACCTTATTCAGCACCAAAATATCGCCGTTCTGCAGCGTGGGGTTCATCGAGTTACCGGATACCCGCTCCAATCCCGTCATATTGTTGACGAGCAGATAGACCACGCCAATGGTGAGAATGAGCTTCACCCAACTCCAAATTCCGTTCTTCTCTTTATTATCCGGGGATCTGCCGTTCGTCGTGTCGTGCTGCTGTTCCAAACCGGTGTACCTCGCCTTCGTTTATTGTTCGTTGGCTGCGGCGACCGGCAATTCCGGCGACGCTGCAAGCGTCTGCGCTTGCGTCGGTTCCGGCGGCGAATCGGGCGCAGGTTGTTGTTGGGTCGTTGGCTCCGATGGCGAAACTTGCGTCGGTTCGTCTGTCGGCTGCTTGGTTGCTTCTTGCGAAGCTTCCGATGTTCCCGGCGTCGACTGCTCAGGTTTAGGCTCCGATGCTGGTGCTGCCGGCTTCGCTGTCTCCGGCGTTGCTTCCGTCGCAGTTGTCCCAACCGCCTCCGGTGTAGTCTCCGTTTTGGTTGCGGGTGTCGGGACAAACGTCACATTGGGCGCTTCATAGCTATCCGCAAGGGAATCCATCGCCGCTTGGGCGCTTTGCACAATGGCGTCCAGTTTGCTTTGCAGCTGCTCTCGATCCTGGTGATTCTGAACGTCGAGGTTCTCCAATAACGTTGCCGCATATTGTTGAATCGCTGCAAGGCGAAGTTTCTTCTCTTCCTCCGTGTACGCATCCAATTCCTCGGATGACGATTGGAGTCGAAGCTGCAATTGCTCCTTTAACAGGGCTTTCTGCTTATCCGTCTCGGATTGAATGCTTTGCTGAAGGCTGCTTTTAGCCAGCTCGGTCTTCTGATCGAACCATGCCCGCATCGTGCCTGCCAGATCAATATCTGCGTACGTAATGCCCGCTGCCATCATGACGGCTGTTAAAGAGACAATTCCAGCTGCGACCTTATTTCTCGTTTTGGCCCATACCGTTTTTTGGCGTCTGCCGCGTTTCATCTCTACCTCTCCTTTCGGTTGAAATATAACCGGGAAGCCCTGTGTGTTACAGGGCTTCCGTCGGTTTATGGCGTTCATTATTGTTGGGATACAGGAGAAGTAATACCTGTAACGATGTCCGACAATTCGTCTTTCGCTGCTTGTTCGAGCTTAGCGCCCAAATCCGTAATCGTCGTTTTCGCGTTAGTTACGCCAGTCTCTTGCAGCGCGGCAAGCTCTTCTTTCAAGGCTTTCAGCTCATTCTGCAGATTTTCTGTGATTTCTGTTGTTGCTGCTGATTTCTCAGATGCCAGCAGTTTGTCTAATGCGTCCTTCGTTGCGCTGATTTGGCCATTAAGTTTTGCAGCCGCTGCCTCTTGAGTCGCCTCAACACCTGTTGTCAGTCTGCCCGTGTATACGCCTGTGTGGCTTTTAACTGCGCTATTCAAGAATTTCTTGTTTGCTTCGCCAATGGCGTCGATACCGGCATCCGTTGTTTGGTTTGTCGTGGAGACGAAGTTATCGTACTCGGCCGGCATGCTTGTCGTAATCGCGGATTGGGCGCCTTGGATATCTGCAACGTACGCGTTCACTTCCGCGTTGACGGCGTTATTCGCTCTCTTGAGCTCGGCGTTCCCCGCGTCGCGAATATCTTGGCGGGCTTTGTCGACCGAGCTGTTAACAGCCGCGTTATGGCTAGCCGTTTGCTCCGAGTAGTAAGACCCGAATTCACCCGTGATGATGCTTTTTACCGTTCCAGTTGCCTTCGTGTACCAGCTGTTCATTTGCGTGCCTGCGTTCGTTGCCGCGAACGCCGTTCCCATGGAAGCTACCATTCCGACTGCGACTACCCCTGCTACGACTTTGCCCTTCATTTTCTTCATTTGACCCATCTCCTCTTTGGTATTTGAATGACATTCCTATGATTCAATTGCTGACTACCGGAGCGCCGTTGCCGTTCAGCTGCTGTGTGAGCTCCTTGATTGCGTCCTCAGCAAGTTGTTCCAACTGCTTGTTTTGCTCCTTCGAGACCGTCGTCGCGAATTGTCCGAATTCCTCATTCAGGTTCTGGGCAAGCTCGGCCGAGACCTCATCGATGCGCTCGATATGATGCTCGCTATAATTCCTAATACGCTGCTGTACCTCTTGCATGGCTGCATCCGTCGCGATGGACAGCTCTTCGCTCGAACGTTTCGACAGATCGGTCGTATACTCGTTTACTTCCGCCGTACCTTGCTCTCGTTCGTTGATCGATGTGTCGGTCAACGTCTCTTTCAATTGATGCGACTTTTCCGCATACCATTTGTACATCAGCGAACCGACATTAGCTTGCGCGTTGACGCTGCTTATGACTAGAAAGGAGGAGATCCCTACCGAGACGCCTGCGATCCACAGTAGTGCTTTATTTCTTTTCATCGGCGCTCCTCCTTTTGGGCTCGTTCCGTTTCGCTGTCCTCATTATATCGCCTGCTCCAATTTGTCACGTCAGTCATGGGTGTAATTTCCCGTTTCTCCTTTGGAGGGTAGGGATGGTATACTTTCGTACCAGTCGAGAAGACGCTGCTAATAAAATCCATGCTTGGAGCTGGCTTCGAATCGAAGTGAAGCATATGAAACAAAGAAAAAACGGCCCTCCCTTGTTGGGAGAGCCGCTTGTCGAACTTACTGTTCTGATCGATTAGGAACATTACTCCGCGTCTTGCGCCCGGCTGGCCGCGCTCCGACGGTACAGATCCGCCGTTTTGAACCCTTGGCCAAGGATGTGCTTCATCTCTTCGCGGCGCTTCGCCCGAGTGCTCTCTTGCACGACGCTGTACACGAATCGCGCCCAATCCTTCTTGTAGCCCGGCGTAAGCGATTGATAGAAGGCCAGCTGCTCGGGCGCATCCTGCAAATCCTGCTCGACGTTCGGGATCATCGCGATGTAGTCGTCGACGCACTGGCTCGGCTTGCTGGACGGCGCCGCGATGCGCTTCTCGATTTTGAAGCCGACCACCGTGAACACGTCGTTCAATCCGACCATGCGCGCGAATTTCAAGCTGCTCGTTCCGATGTAGCCGTCTTCGTCCGCGCCGAGCCCCTCGAACAGGCTGTCCCGGTGGATGTAGGTGGAATAGACCTTGTTGCCTTTCTTCGGATACGCGATGAACAAGTACCCGCCCGGCGATAGCGCGTTACCTTCGATTACCCGGTTCACGAGGCTTTGCATCGCCTCCATGTCGAGCGTGAACGCGAAGATCAGATCATACCCGCCCTCGCCCAGTTCCTTGTCCGCCTGCTGCAGCCCCGCGAGCAGATCCTCGCCCTCGGGCTGATTCAGCACGGCGATTCTGTTGTATTTGGTCAAATTCAGTTTCTCGACGATCGTCTTGGACATCGGTGTCGTAGGCCTCCTTGTTGTGTTCTCTTGCCCGGATTAGCCCTTACGTGGCGGCCTGCCCGCTCCGGCATGCGCTAATGTCCGCCTGGGCGTCGCCCATCACGTACAAGTATGTGCTCAGCGCATGGTAGCACGGAATGGCGTGCTTAATCGGGTATACAGCCGAGTTGATCTCCAAGCCCGGCTCCAGGTGGCGAAAGCCCGCGACTTCCATCGGCACGTGCGGGACGATGTCCGGGTGGTTGAAAATGCGCGTGCTCCGGATGTTCAGCGCCCCGAAGGCCTCCACGAAGGTTTTGTCCCCTACCCGCGGCGACGCGAATGTAATCAGCTCCACGTCGATCTTCTTGCTGCCGGCCACGAACGCGTGCAGCGTCGCCAGCGAGCTGCCCAGGCTGTGCCCCGTGACCACGAGCCGCGTGCCCGCCGGCAGCGTGTCCAGCTGCGCGATCAGCGACTGCGGCGGGATGCTCGCATCCGCGTATTCGACCGTCATCGTCCGGTACAGATTGGTGAAGCCCCGCTCCGTCCTGCCGCCGCCGGGCACCTCGCGGAACGTCTCCAAGAGGAACTCGGCGTCCATCAGCCAGTCCAGCTTGCTCTCGGTCCCCCGAATGACGACCGCCTGCAGCAGCGGGTCGCGCTTCGACCGCGCGATGAAGCCGGCGAACTCCCGCTCCCGGATCGACTCCAGGCTCGGCGTCATCGTCAGATTAGCGATGCGCTCCCAGTCCTGCGGAAAATCGGGCGGCGTCTGGGGCGTCGTGTGATTCTGCTTGTACATGGCGTACGCGACCGCCACGAGTTCGCCCCACGGTATGTATGCGGCCATGTTCATCGTATCTCCCATTGTGTGAATCCCCCCGGTTATCGGCCAGCCGTCTGTCCTGTGGCCGTTCTGGTGTATCCATTCGCCATGATGCCGGCCGATTCCTGTCCATGACCGAGTTCTCCGCGGTCGCATGGCCAAGAGCCTCCCGATGCGTGATCAGGAGGCTCTTGGCATTCGTTCATCTGTATTTACACGCGACCCGCTTCCGCATGAACGGCCGCCGCCGTCACCTTCACCGACACCGATTCGCCCGCGCCCGAGTGCGGACCGACCCACAGCGTAAAATCGCCCGGCTCCACGGTCAGCTTCATGTGCTGATCCAGAATCGCCAGCTCGCCGCTGCCGACGGCGAAGGTCACGTCTGCCGACTCGCCCGGCGCCAGGGCCACCTTGCGGAAGCCAATCAACTTCTTGAGCGGCTGCGTTACGCTCGCCACCTCGTCGCGCACGTAGCACTGCACCGTCTCCTCGCCCGCCCGCTCGCCGGCGTTCGTGACCGTGACGGTCAAGCGAAGCGTGTCTTCCGCGCCCATCGTCGTCCGGTCGGCACGGATCGCGCCGTATTCGAAGCGCGTGTAGCTGAGCCCGTAGCCGAACGGGTACAGCGGCTCGGTCGTCGAATCGATGTAATACGAGGAATAGACGCCTGCCGGCGGACGGCCCGTTTTCTTGCGGTAGTAGTAGATCGGCACCTGACCGACGTTGTGCGGGAACGTCGCTGGCAGGCGGCCGCTCGGATTATGTGCGCCGAACAGCACGTCAGCGATGGCGTGTCCGCTCTGCACGCCGAGCTGCCATGCCTGCACGATCGCGTGGCACCGCTCCGCAAGCCAAGGCAGCGCTAGCGGACGGCCGCTTAGCAGCACCGCCACGACCGGCTTGCCAAGCGCGATTATCGCCTCCGCCAGCTTGCGCTGCATGCCCGGCAGGTCGAGCGACGTGCGCGAGCGCGACTCGCCGCTCATCTCGAGCGATTCGCCCAGGGCGAGCACGACCACATCTGCTGCCCGCGCGGTCTCGATCGCGCTCGCGAAGCCGCTCTCGTCGTCGCCGTCAATCCCGCAGCCTTCGGCATGGAGGACGGCGACGCCTTCTCCGGCCGCGGCTTGAATGCCGGTCAGCATGCTGACCACGTCGTCCGGATTGCCGTCGAGCGCCCAGCAGCCGAGCGGGTCCTTCCGGTTGTCTGCCAGCGGGCCGATCACCGCGATCGCGGCGTTCGATTGGCGCAGCGGCAGCACGTCGCCCTCGTTGCGAAGCAGGACGATCGATTCCCGCGCCGCCTCGCGCGCCAGCGCCGTGTACGACGCGCGCGCGGCTTGCTTCTCTTCGACGGACGGGATGCGAATGAACGGCTGCTCGATCAAGCCCAGCTTGATCTTCAGGGCGAGAATACGCCGTACGGAATCGTCGACGACGCGCTCCGGCACGCGCCCTTCGCGGACGAGCCTCGGCAGGTGGCGCATGTAGATGCCCGCATGCATATCCATGTCGCAGCCGGCCAGAATCGCGCGCTCGCACGCCTCCTCCTCGCTGCCCGCCACGCCGTGCGTGATCAACTCCTGCAGCGCATTGTAATCGCTCGCCACGACGCCCTCGAAGCCCCATTCGTCGCGCAGGATCGTCTTCAGCAAATACGCGTTGGCGCATGCCGGAATGCCGTCGATCTCGTTGAACGACGCCATGATGCTAAGCGCCCCTGCCTCCACCGCCTCGCGGAACGGCGGCAGAATGACCTCGCGCAGCACGCGGTCAGACAGGTCGACCGTGTTGTAATCGCGGCCCGCCTCCGCCAAGCCATAGCCGGCGAAATGCTTCGGACAGCTCGCCGCCGCCTCGCCCGCTCC
Organism: Paenibacillus xanthanilyticus; assembly: GCF_042682185.1. NCBI lineage: Bacteria > Bacillati > Bacillota > Bacilli > Caryophanales > Paenibacillaceae > Paenibacillus > Paenibacillus xanthanilyticus. Next base: position 2,771,071 of record NZ_JBHUHA010000002.1, read on the forward strand.
ATCATCCACCTGCGCGCCTTCGACCCAAGCCTTGGCGTAGGCGGAGGCGAGCAGCGGGTCCTCGCCGATGCTCTCGGCGATGCGGCCCCATCTCGGGTCGCGCGCGATGTCGATCATCGGCGCGAATACCCAGGCGACGCCGTCCGCCATCGACTCCCGGGAAGCGGCCTCCGCCGTCCGGCGCGCCAGCTCGGGCTTCCACGCGGAGGCTTGCGCGAGCGGGATCGGGAATACCGTCTGGTACCCGTGAATGACGTCGCGTCCGATGAGCAGCGGAATGCGATGGTTCGTCCGATCTTGGATCAACTGCTGGAGCTCATTCGCTTCCTCGGCTCCCGACAGGTTGAAGATTGAGCCGACGCGGCCTTGGGCGATTTCCTCCCGCAGCAGATCGCGCTGCGATACGCCCGTCTCGGGGTTGATCGGGTTGAAGCCCCAATCGTATTGCGTCATTTGGCCGACTTTCTCCTCCAGGGTGAGACCCGCCAGTATCTCGTCGGCTTGCCGGAGAATGTCCGGGGTCAGCCATTTGCGCGGCGTAGGTTGTGTCATCGTCTATCTGCTCCTTCGTGCTCCGAATGACTTGCGCGGATGACTTTTATTATAATGGAGGAGCGTTACGCGCTAATAGAAACAATATGGTCGAAAACCTCAACGATCTGATTGAACCTTTCCACACGTGAAGGACAAAGGAGCCCGCGCATGCCTGACATCGTCGTCCCGTTCAGCGATCATTCCAAGCACAAAGAGCCCTTTCGCCATTCCTATGCACAAGGGCTCGACGCCTATATTATCCGCCTGCAGATCGAAGGCGTCTGCCAAGCGCTCGTCCATGGCGCGATGCGCGAGATACGTCCCGGCGACCTGCTCCTATTCCGACCGGGCGATCTCTACGATCTGCGCATCGGTCCCGATGCCGGCACCTTGCAGTCCAGCGATTACTACGTGTTGTGCGGCGGTCCTGCCGTGGACGAATGGTGGGCGCGGAAGAAGCGGCCGACGCATACCGCCATCGCGGACGACAATCAGCTGAAGACGGCCTGGCAGCAGATTATCCACGAGAAGCGCCGGCTTGACGGCGGCGACCCAGCCATTCTCGCCGCGCTCGTCCATGCGCTGCTCCTGCTGCTCGACCGCGCGATTGAGGAAGCGCCGGAGGACCAATCGCCGCTGGCCTACCACGCGCTGCGCATGCGCCAGTACATCGAAGAGCACGCCGCAGAGCCGCTTTCCCTGCAGCAGGTCGCCCGCCATACCGGGCTCAGTGTCTCCCGCGCCGTCCACCTGTTCAAGGCGCATTATGGCGTATCGATCATCGGGTACGCGCAGCAGCTGCGCTTGGCGCGGGCGGTCACGCTGCTCGAACACAGCCCGCTCTCGCTGGAGCAGATCGCCGCCGAATCGGGATTGGGGAGCTACGCGTACTTCCACCGGTTATTCCGGGCGCGCTACGGGATGGCGCCGGGCGGGTGGCGTCGGGGACGTTAGGCTTGCAACGCAAACAAGCCCCGTTCTCTGCCTGTGCGGGACTCGTTATCCGTTATTAGCGCCGGTCGTCGGCCTCATACTCAGCAATCTACCGCCTGCATAAGTCGTCGATACCCTCCCTGCATATTAGGCGTCACAGCGGGAGCGCGATGGGCAACGCAAACCAAAAAAGAGTCGTTATTCTGCTGCCTGCGGCAGCAAAATAACGACTCTATGGCAATTGCGCTAAACGTCCGTCTGCGCCCGACTCTTGTTCGCCGGAGCGAACCAGCCGGCCAACGCGATCAATACCAAGACGCTGTAGAAGATAAGCGTCCACACCGTGCTGTGCGGGAAGTGGTGGTCCAGCACGCCGATATCTTCGTGCGCCAGCGTGATCACCGCGAGCTTCACGCCGACCCAGGCGACGATGGCGTAAGCCGTCGTTTCCAGAGCAGGGCGCTCCGCAAGCAATTTGACGAACCACGTCGCCGCGAATTTGATGAGGATCAGTCCCGCAACCCCGCCAAGCACGACCACCGCGAACTTGCCGCCGTCCATGCCTCCGAAGTCGTCCAGCGGCGAATCAGGCAGGCCAAGCGCCAGCGCGACCGCGGCGAGAATGGAGTCGATCGCGAAGGCGAGATCCGCCAGGGCGATTTTGCCTACCGTCGGCCAGAATTTTTTAGCGGCCGAATCCTGCTTGATATCCTCGCGAATGTTCTCGTTTTCCTTGCCGAACTTCGCCTTGATAATATGCTTCAGGCCGAGGTACAGCAGATATGCCGCCCCGATCGCCTGGATTTGCCATACATTGGCAATGAACGAAATCGCGAACAGCGCGCCGAAGCGGAACACGAACGCCATAATAATCCCGTAATTAATCGCTTTCTTCTTCTGGTCCTCCGGCAAATGCTTCGCGATGACCGCCAGAACAAGCGCATTATCCGCCGACAGCAATCCTTCCAATCCGATCAAAATCAGTAGTGCCCATGCGTACTCTAACCATAGTGAATCCAACTTGCATTTCTCCCCTCTACTACACTTTGTGATTACTATACCCTGCTGGTCCATGCATATGTAGGTAATATTTTCTTACCCGGCAATGGATATACGTAAAAAGATGCCGGAAGAATTCACTTTTTTGTCTTATTTGCGAAAGATTATTACGGCAGCGGGTTATTATCCGAGAACAAGTCCGGATTATCTTCGAGCATGGCCATAATCGTGTTCGCCACAGCCGCCGCATCGCACACCCTCACGACCGCATCGCCAAGCTGCCCCTTCCGCATCGCGCCTTTCGCCTCCAACACCTCGTCCACTTTCCAGAAGTGCTGATGCCACGACAATCCGCAATGCCTGCGGGTAGGCGCGGCAATTTCCGATCCGTCGGGCAATACCGTGTACAGCATCTCGGGAGCATCCGTTAGCCTGCCCGGGATGTCCGCCCATTCTTCTACGCCATGGATAAAGGTGTTGCGCCTTAAGTCGACGCCGACTAACAGGATCGTCGCGCTCCGGTCCAGCAGCTTCCCCCATGAGGAGCCTCTCGCGCAAGGGGTATCAAATCGATGGTCGTCGGCCGTGAATGCTCCCGCATCCCGTCCTAACGCCGCCACCGAGTGCGTCGGATGCCAGGAACGAACGACGCCCGGACGCTTCCGGAACAGCTCGGGCAGAATCCCGACGCAGACAGGTGAATCGTCAACATAGAATCTCGGATTGTTCGCATTGATGGTGGCCCACGTATGCGTAGGCAATACCAGCAGCCCCTCCCGCATATGCGCCGTGAACGCATCCAAGACGGTATCCGCCCCGCCTTCGACCGGCCCGATGCTCTTCATCGACGAATGAATCAACAGCGTTCCATTACCGGCAATACCCAACTGCTCGATCTGCTTCGTTAAGCTCTCTTTCGTGTGCATCCACATGTCCTCCCCGTTATGGTTCACCGCGCTATGACCCGGAACCCTTCTCGTTCGCCTCGCTTCGCAAATGCCCGCCGTGCGTTTGGGTCCACGTCCACATGGCGGCGAATATCGGCTGCAGGCCAAGTCCGGCCTCCGTCAGGTCATATTCGACATGCAGCGGCACCCCGGGATAGAGCGTACGGGTCACAATGCCCTTCTCCTCGAGCAGCCTCAAGCGGTCCGTCAACGTTTTCGGACTAATGGGATGAAGCTTGCGGCGCAATTCCCCGAAACGCCGATTGCCGTTAAACAGCTCGAATAAGAGAAGAAGCATCCACTTGCCATCGAGGATCTCCAGGATCGGCTCGACGGTACCGGGACAAGATCGATCCATCATCGCAGCCCCTCCATAGTTCATTTTTTGAAACTATTGCACATAAATGTAACTACTTTTCAAAAGTACCATACTGGAATTACCATGTAAACCAGAGAACGAAATCGCGGCGCGCCTGTCGCCAAAGAGGAGGAACCCCATGGATAGACCGTTCGCCGTGGATCCGGCGGAGTATCCGTTCACGGATCGCTGGCTGCCCTACCGAGACGGTTGCATGCACTACCTGGATGAAGGACAGGGACCGACGGTTCTTCTCCTGCATGGCAACCCGACATGGTCTTACCTGTATCGGAACGTGATCAAAGAACTCAGCGGGGAATTTCGTCTCGTCGCGCCCGATTATCCCGGATTCGGCATGTCGAAGGCGCCCAGCCGCTACCACTATACGCCGCAAGAACAATCGGGGGCCGTTCAACACCTGATCGAACAGCTGAATCTGAAGGATTTGATCGTCGTCGTTCAAGACTGGGGAGGTCCGATCGGCTTGAACTATGCGGTACGGCATCCGGCGAATTTGCGCGGCCTCGTCGTAATGAATACGTGGGCCTGGCCCGCAAGGATTCTGCCGATGAAGCTGTTCTCGCTCGCCATGGGAGGGTGGCCGATCGGGTACTGGCTGCAGACACGACGCAACTTTTTCGCCAGCGTTCTCGTTCCGCACGGGATCCACCAGGCCGACAAGGTCACGGATCGCTTGCGCCAAGCGTACACCGACCCGTTCCCGACTCCGAAGTCCCGCATACCGACATGGGTCTTCCCCCGGCAGATCCGCAAGGCGCGCGCATGGCTATCTGAGATCGAAGCGAAGTTGTCCAACATACGCGACCTGCCTGCGCAAATTCTATGGGGAACGAAAGACAGCGCCGGTTTCCCGATGAAGCAAATGGTCAAATGGCAGCGCCATTTGCCTTTGCACGAAACCGAGGTACTCGACGATGCCTCGCACTACGTGCAAGAGGATCGACCGGATCGGGTGGCGGCATCCGTTCGAAGATTGGCCGAACGAACACGAGGAGGCGTTTTTTGATGAAAACGATACTATGGGCAACGCTAACCGCCAACGGCAATTATGCTCAATCCGGCCCTGACAACCCGCCGACGAAAGAAGCCTTGGCTGATTTCGTGACACACGCTGCGGCTGCAGGGAATTTCATTGTCGGGCGGCGGACCTTTGAAAATCTGCGTAACGGCGGCGGACCGGGGTCCTTCGGAGAAGTCGATATTGTTCTGATTTCCAAGCACGCCGCGGACATCCCTGGCGTGAAGGTCGTCAGATCGCCTCAGGAGGCGTTGACCTACCTAAGGCAGAAGGGGCATCAGACCGCTCTCATCAGCGGCGGCGCGGACATCCACAACGCCTTTCTCGAGCAAGGACTTGTAGACGAGGTGGTCCTCAATGTCGCGCCCGTCTTGGAAGGGAAGGGGCTCAACCTGTTAATCGACAGGGAGCACTACCGATTCAAGCATGTGGAGCTGCTTGGCTGCAGACCCCTTGGCGGCGGCGTGGTTCAACTGCATTATGCGATCGGCCGATAGTACGGAACGTTAACGGCAAAATTCAAAAAGGCACCCTTATGGGTGCCCTTTTGTGCCTTCCGCGTATCGTCCTGTCTCTTCACTTCGTAACCAGAGCCGCCTCGTTCATGCCTTCTCGCACGAGCTCGTAGGCTTGCTCGACTTCCTCCGCGGATGGTTCCCGGACATTCTCCAGCGGATAGGGCAGCTTCATCGCCCTCCACTTGTATTCGCCCATGTTGTGATAGGGCAGGATCTCGAACTTGTCGACCCCCGACAATTCGCCAATGAACCGGCCCAGATTACGCAGCTCATCCGGATCATCCGTCCAACCGGGCACCAAGACGCGTCGAATCCACATTTTCCTGCCGGTCTTCGAGAGATGCCTCGCGAAGACTAATATCCGTTCATTGGATTGGCTGGTCAAATCCAAGTGTCCATCAGGGTCCATCATTTTCAGATCAAGCAGCACCAAATCCGTGACGTCGAGCAGCGGCGCGACGTTGTCGACGTCGCAAAAGCCGGACGAGTCGAGCGCGGTATGCAAGCCCCACCGCTCCTTGCAGGCTTTAAATAGCTCGGTCACGAACGGAGCCTGCAAGGTCGGCTCCCCGCCGCTTACCGTTATGCCCCCGCCGGATGATTGATAATATTCCACGTACGGCTCGATTTCGCTCAAGATCTCGTCCAACGTTCGTTCCTTGCCTGTGGTGTGCGACCAAGTATCCGGGTTGTGGCAGTACTTGCACTTGAGCGCGCAGCCTTGCACGAAGAGGACGAACCGAATGCCAGGGCCATCCACCGTCCCGAACGTCTCGAGCGAATGGATTCTTCCGGTATGCATGAGGATATCTCTCCTTTCCGAAAGATTCGCCAGTTTACTTTACATCGTGCCGTGGAACGTCCGGTTAATAACGTCCAGCTGCTGTTCGCGCGTAAGCTTAATGAAGTTGACGGCATAACCGGATACGCGGATCGTCAGCTGCGGATAATTCTCCGGATGCTCCATCGCGTCGATCAGCTGCTCGCGATTAAACACGTTGATGTTGAGATGGTGCCCGCCTTTAGTGGAATAGCCATCCAGCATCGACACCAAGTTGGAGATTTGCGTCGGCTCTTCTTTGCCCAGCGCTCCCGGCACAACGGAGAAGGTGTTGGAGATGCCATCCAGCGCACTCATATATGGGAGCTTGGCCACGGAGTTCAGCGAGGCCAGCGCGCCTTTTTTGTCTCTTCCGTGCATCGGGTTCGCTCCCGGCGCGAACGGCTCTCCCGCCTTGCGCCCATCCGGCGTCGCGCCGGTCTTTTTGCCATACACGACATTGGAGGTAATCGTCAGAATCGACATCGTATGCACCGCATCGCGATACGCAGGATGCTTCTTCAGCTTACTCATGAACGATTCGGTCAGCTCGATGGCGATATCGTCCACCTGCGCATCATTGTTGCCGTATTGCGGGTAATCGCCCTCGATCTCGAAGTCGATGGCAATCCCCTTCTCGTTGCGAATCGGTCTCACCTTGGCATGCTTGATCGCGCTAAGCGAATCGGCGACCACGGATAGGCCGGCGATGCCGCAAGCCATCGTCCGCACGATATCCGTATCATGCAGCGCCATCTCGATCCGCTCGTAGCAATACTTGTCGTGCATGTAGTGAATGACATTCAACGTGTTCATATAGAGCTTGGCCAGCCACTCCAGCGTATGATCGAAACGCTTCATCACTTGGTCGTAGTCGAGAACGTCGCCGGTCAACGGCCCGAAGTCCGGTCCGACTTGAATGTCCAGCTTCTCGTCTACGCCTCCGTTGATCGCGTACAGCAGCGCCTTGGCCAAGTTCGCCCGCGCGCCGAAGAACTGCATTTGCTTGCCGATCCGCATCGCCGAGACGCAGCAAGCAATGCCGTAGTCGTCTCCGTAAAGCGGCCGCATCATATCGTCATTCTCATATTGAATCGAGCTGGTATCGATCGAGACCTTCGCGCAGAAGTTTTTAAATGCTTCCGGAAGTTTCGTCGACCACAGCACGGTCAAATTCGGCTCTGGCGCAGGACCGAGGTTGTATAGCGTATGCAGCACCCGGAACGAACTTTTGGTCACCCGCGTCCTGCCATCGATGCCCATGCCGCCAATGGATTCGGTAACCCAGGTCGGATCGCCGCTGAACAGCTCGTTATAGTCCGGCGTGCGCAGGAACTTTACCAGGCGCAGCTTCATGACCAAATGATCCATGAGCTCCTGGGCTTGTTCTTCCGTCAACGTGCCTTCCTTCAGGTCGCGCTCAATATAAATATCGAGGAAGCTGGATACGCGTCCGAAGCTCATCGCGGCCCCGTTCTGTTCTTTAATGGCCGCCAAATAGGCAAAATACAACCACTGCACCGCTTCTTTCGCCGTTGTCGCCGGACCCGAGAGATCAAATCCATAGGACTTGGCCATCGTTTTGAGCTCGTCCAGACTGCGAATCTGCTCCGTCAATTCCTCGCGCGCCCGAATGACGGATTCCGACATCGGGTAATCCTCAAGCTGCTTCAAATCCTGCTTCTTGAATTCAACCAGACGATCTACCCCATAAAGCGCCACGCGGCGATAATCGCCGATAATGCGCCCCCGTCCGTAAGCATCCGGCAGCCCCGTAATGATGCCGGCTTTACGCACCAATCGCATCTCCGAGGTATAGGCATCGAATACGCCCTGATTATGCGTCTTGCGCGTCTCGGTGTAGTCCCGCTCGATTTCCTTAGACAACTCGTAGTCGTAGGCTTCGCATGCGTCAATGACCATCTTGATGCCGCCAAGCGGCTGAACGGAGCGCTTCAGCGGTTCATCCGTTTGCAGACCCACGATTTGTTCCAGTTCCTTGATGATATAGCCGGGCTTGTGCGAGACGATCGTCGACACCGTGTCCGTATCGACATCGAGCACGCCGCCTTTTTCCCGTTCCTTCTTCATCAACTCCAGGACGCGATTCCATAATTGCGTCGTCGCCGACGTGGGCTTCGCAAGAAAATGGGCTTCGCCCTCGTAAGGGGTGATATTCAGCCCAATAAATTCATTCACGTCAATATGGCGCTGCCATCGGCCTGTTCGGAAACCTCGCCATCCGTCCTGCGTAACGGAACGCGTCTCCCTGATCCCTTCCATTTCCACGATCGCCAAGGTCAAAACCCTCCCCAAAATAGAAATCAGGATAACCAACTTTGCTCTAAAAGTGCATGAGTTCCACCCTTAAATCGGATAACGCCGGCTAGAATAGCGTTTCTCCGTACCGACGTTTTGATGCAATCCGCATGCGAAAGTAAGCGCCCTCCTGCAGAAATACGCACTTGCAAATGGTATATAAAAATGCAAAATAGCGGCACAGATTCTGCGCCGCTGCCGCTTTGATTCGAGGATGACGATAAGACGCATTGAACAAGGGCTTCGATCTCCATCGGACGTTGGGGCTTCAGAAGCTCGGCGTTGTGGTCATGCCTTCTTTCGGATCTGCTGGATATAAGAAGCAGGCAAGCTCCTCATGGGTGAAGAAGTTGGCAATTTCTTTCTCTGCGCTCTCCAGACAATCCGAACCGTGGATGACATTCACGCCTTTACGGAGCGCATAATCCCCCCGGATCGTTCCTGGCGCCGCTTCGACCGGATTGGTCTTGCCATTGATGGCACGCGTGACTTGTATAATCTCTTCCCCTGCCCATATCATCGCGAATGAAGGTCCCGAGGTGATGTATTCGAGCAATTCCCCGAAAAAGGGCTTGTCCCGATGCTCCTCATAATGAGCCGCCGCCTGCGCCATCGTAATTTGGACCAGTTTCGCCGCGACCAGCTGCAGTCCCTTCTCCTCGAAGCGTTGAATGACTTTCCCGATTAATCCCCGCTGAACGCCGTCGGGTTTGATCATCAAAAATGTTCTTTCCATCCTAGTCCCTTCATCCTTATCCTTTTTGTCCTTAGTTTGGTTTGGGCCTTGTTGATTTATGCACGGGGAAGCCCCCTGCGCGACTCGACAATAAATGAAAAGGTGTATGCCTGAGCAGAATAGGAGGGAGTCAAAATCGCAAGCAATAGCCAACACTGGAGGTCGGATAGGTGAGGGAACTAATCGAAAAATTAAATACGTCCGGTGAAGCTAAAGTCGCACTCATGAAAAGAGGTATTAGCAAATACTTCACGTCGGCGATGATGGCGGGTATATTCGTCGGATTCGGGATCATCCTCATTTTCACGATCGGCGGAGTGCTGCAGCATGCGCCGAGCACGAAAATCATCATGGGCGTATCCTTCGGAATTGCCTTGAGCCTTGTCCTTATGGCAGGCGGCGAGCTATTTACCGGATGCAATTTCATTCTGACCGTCAGCACCCTGGAGAAAAGAACGACATGGTCCACCACCCTGCAGCTGTGGGGGCTGAGCTTCGTCGGCAACTTTGTAGGCTCGATCCTGATCGCCGCGATCTATGTCGGCACAGGACTACCCCAAGGCAGCGTGGCCGACTTCATCAACTCGGTATCGAGCGCCAAAATGAACGCGCCTTACTTCGAACTGTTCATGCGCGGCATTCTTTGTAACACGCTGGTTTGTTTGGCGATCTGGTGCTCCATTAAGTTGAAGGACGAAACGGCAAAGCTCATCATGATCTTTTGGTGCTTATTCGCTTTTATTACCTCCGGCTACGAGCACTCCGTCGCGAATATGACGCTGCTATCCATCTCATTACTCATTCCCCACCCCGATACGGTATCGCTTGCCGGAATGGTACACAACTTAATTCCGGTCTCGCTCGGCAATATTTTGGGAGGAGCCGTAATCGTCGGCGTTGGATTCTGGTACATCGCGAAAGAAAAGTCTGCAGGTCAGGCCTAGAGCGATGCGATTATGACTGGGCAAACATAAAAGGCACCCGCCACGGGTGCCTTTTATGTTTAGCTGCTTCTCGTCATGTTCATGCTAGAACTTGCCGTAGAAGGCGTTGCGATAAATATCAGCCAGCTCGGACACGAGCGGCATGCGAGGATTCGCAGTCGTACATTGATCCTCGAACGCGCGATCCGCCAAGTAATCCACTCTGGACTCGAAGTCCTTCGCGTCGAAGCCAAGCGACTGGAACGATTCCGGAATGCCCAGCGACTGATTAAGCTTGCGAATAGCCCCGATCAAGCTATTGACGCCCTCTTCCGTCGTCCCTGCCTTCAAGCCGAGCAGACGGGCGATTTCGGCATACCGCTTGTCCGCAATGAAGTGGCCGTATTTCGGGAAAGAAGCGAATTTCGAAGGCTTCTGTCCGTTATACCGGATGACATGCGGCATGAGAATCGCGTTGGTCCGCCCATGTGCCGTATGGTATTGTCCGCCCCATTTGTGCGCCAAGCTGTGATTGATGCCGAGGAACGCATTGGCGAAAGCCATACCCGCGATGGTCGAAGCGTTATGCATTTTTTCCCTCGCGACCTCATCGCCCTTGTGATACGAATCCTCCAGGTGCTCGAACACGAGCTGGATCGCCTTCAAGGCAAGTCCATCCGTATAATCGTTCGCCATAATAGACACATACGCTTCGATCGCGTGGGTCAGCACGTCCATCCCGGTGTCGGCGACCGCCGTCTTCGGCAAGGTGTACACATATTCAGGGTCGACAATGGCTACGTCCGGCGTCAATTCGTAATCCGCCAACGGATATTTGGTATTGCCCTTGTTCTTGTCGGTAATAACGGCGAAGGACGTGACTTCGGAGCCCGTTCCCGAGGTCGTCGGAATCGCGACGAACTTCGCTTTGTTGCCGAGCCGCGGGTATTTGTAGATCCGTTTGCGGATATCCAGGAATTTCATCTTCAGCGATTCGAAGTCGGTATCCGGATATTCGTAGAACAACCACATCGCTTTGGCCGCATCCATCGGCGATCCGCCGCCGAGCGCAATGATGCAGTCCGGCTTGAATTGCGCCATCATTTTGGCGCCCCGTTCCACCGTGTCCGTCGAAGGGTCGGGCTCTACCCCGTCGAAGATTTCGATCGATACTGGCGTTTTCCGTTTGCGCAAATAATATTCGACTTTTTCCGTATAGCCCAGCTTCACCATCGCCTCATCCGTTACGATCATGACGCGCGAGATATCCGGCATTTTCTCGAGGTATTGGGTCGAACCTTTCTCGAAATACACTTTTGGCGGCACCTTGAACCACTGCATATTCGTCGTTCTGTACGCCACCCGCTTCACGTTGATCAGGTTGACCGCGGTCACGTTCGACGTCGTGGAGTTGCTTCCGTACGATCCGCAGCCAAGCGTCAACGACGGCAAGTTCGTATTATAGATATCGCCGATCGCGCCGTGCGTGGATGGGGAATTGACGATAATCCGGCCCGTCTGCAGCCGTTCGGAGAATGCGTTAATAACCGCTTGGTCATGCGAGTGGATGACCGAGGAATGACCCATCCCGCCGAATGCGACAATTCTTGCGGCAAGATCGATGCCTTCCTGGGCGCTTTTCACTTTATAGCACGCCAGCACCGGACTCAGCTTCTCGGCGGATAAGGGGTATTCCTCGCCTACGCCCTCCAGCTCCGCGACGAGCACCTTCGTGTTCGCCGGTACTTTAACGCCGGCCATGTCCGCGATTTTGGTTGCCGGCTGACCGACGATGACCGCATTCACCGCGCACTTATCGGTATTAATAACGAGCTTGGATACCGCCTGCGTCTCTTCCTTGTTCAGGAAATAACAGCCATGGCTGGTCATCAGCTTTTTCGTTGCTTCGTACACGGGTTCATCGATAATGACGGCTTGCTCAGATGCGCAGATCATGCCGTTATCGAAGGTTTTGGACAAGATCAGATCCGTTACCGCCTGCTCTAAGCGGGCGGTCCGTTCGATGAAGCAAGGAACGTTGCCCGGGCCTACGCCAAGCGCCGGTTTGCCGGTACTGTACGCCGATTTCACCATCGCCGACCCGCCGGTTGCCAGCACTAACGCGACATCCGGATGGTTCATGAGCAGCTTCGTGGCTTCCACGGAAGGATTTTCGATCCACTGCACGCAAAACTCCGGCGCCCCGGCTTTCACCGCCGCATCTCGCAGCGTTTTTGCCGCCTCTACGCTTGAGCGCTGGGCCGACGGATGAAACGCGAAGATGATCGGATTGCGCGTTTTCGCGGCGATCTGCGTTTTGAACATCGTCGTGGAGGTAGGGTTCGTGACTGGCGTGATGCCCGCAATGACCCCGACCGGCTCGGCGATTTTCTGATACGACTCATATTGATTTTGTTCGATGACGCCGACGGTTTTCTCGTTCTTGATGCTGTGGTAGATATATTCCGTCGCGAAAATGTTTTTCGTGATTTTGTCCTCGTACACGCCGCGTCCGGTCTCTTCAACGGCGAGCTTAGCAAGCTCCATATGGCGTTCCAAGCCCGCCATAGCCATTTTTTGCACGATTTCGTCAATTTTGGACTGATCAAGCAGCATGTATTCGATATAGGCACGTCTTGCTTGAACCACTAACTTGTTGACCTCGTCTTGTGCTTGCGAAGCGGCGTCCTTTTCGATCTTTGCTTCTGTTGCTTCTTTTTCTTTGACGGCCATTATTGTACTCCCTTCCGAGAATCCTATCATTCGTTAAGCCAGATATAGCTTTTCTCTCCATCTTCATTTCGATTCCGGCTCAAGGGGCGATTGACGTTGAAAATACCGGTAATGCCGTTTAGTTTTCTCGGCTAGTTCGCTTCGTTCGGCTTCTATTCAGAAGCGGCTGCAAATAATGATCGACGCCGAAGCGTCCGGCATTGGCGCCGGCCGTAAAGATCACGAAAGCAAGGAGCAGCAGCCAAGGGTTGGAGCTTACCGTGCCGGCGAAGAGGAACAAGAAGTTGAGCATCATCGCGAAGAAGGCCGCGACTAGCGTGAACGCCCCGACAATAAGACCAAGGCCGATGAGAAATTCACCCCATGGAATAAGGAAGTTGATCAGTTTTACATTAGGCAAGGCGAAGTGTTCGATAAAGTACGTGTAGTTCGGATAAATCACTTCTTGCGTCGCATAATTCGATACCGGTTTGGCGACGGCGCCTTTCAAGAACCCGGATGCATCAAACCCGTCTTTCACTTTCTCCCAGCCGTGATGCAGCCATTGCCAACCGAGATATAATCGCAGCAAAGTGACCGCAACAGCCGCCCAAATGTTTTCCCTGAACCATCTCATAACCATTGTTCCCAGTCCTTTCGATTGGTTTGTGTCATGCGATCGATTGACCTTATATATCGTTCCCATTGCTTCGGTTTAATGAAGCGATGGCGTCCCCCCGGGAGTGGAGGTTAGTGGGTACCTATCCATCCGAGATCAAGGTGCATACCGGATCATATGCAAAAAAAGACAGCCCTCCCCAAAGGAAGAGCTGTCTATCGTCTCCAGGCTTATTTGGACATGATATCGTGAATTTGGGACTTTAACGTATCCGACTTGGTTCCGAAGATCGCTTGGACGCTCTCGCCTACTTCCAGAACGCCGGCAGCGCCGAGTTGTTTCAAGCGGTTCTTATCTACGGCCTTAATATCTACGACTTGAACGCGGAGGCGCGTGATGCACGCATCGAGATCTTTGATGTTTGCCTTCCCGCCTAAGGCCTGCAGAATGTTCATTGGCAGCTCATCCGCGACGGCTGATTCCGTTTTCACTTCGTCCGCCTCGCGTCCTGGCGTCATCAAATTCCATTTGGTGATCGCAAATCGGAAGCCGAAGTAATAAATGACGGAAAAGGCTAAACCGACCGGGATTACGATCCATGCATGGGTTTGAGGGTTGAGCAGGCCGAACAGCGTATAGTCGATCAAACCGCCCGAGAACGTCATGCCGATATGAACATCCAGCAGGTGCATAACCATGAACGACAACCCGGCAAAGATACAGTGGATGCCGAACAATACGGGTGCTACGAATAGGAAGGCAAATTCGATGGGCTCCGTGATCCCCGTCAAGAATGAAGTCAACGCGGCGGAGGCCAATAAACCTGCAACCACCTTTTTGTTTTTATCCTTCGCCGTGTGATACATGGCCAGAGCGGCCGCTGGCAGACCAAACATCATGAACGGGAATTTACCAGTCATGAACGTGCCCGCCGTCAAGTTCTGAACCCCGTCTTTAATTTGATTCATAAAGATCGCTTGGTCGCCTTTGACAATATCGCCAGCTAGGTTCGTGTAGCTTCCAAACTCAAACCAGAATGGCGAATACCAGATATGGTGCAGACCGAAAGGGATTAGCGCCCGCTCAATGATGCCAAAGATTAAGGCGGACAATGTTAAGTTCGAGTGCAGCATGTTTTCAGAGAACGCATTCAAGCCGCTTTGAATGGGGCTCCATACAGGGATCATGATCAATCCTAATATGACTGCCGAACCTGCCGTGATAATGGGAACAAAGCGCTTTCCGGCAAAGAAACCCAAGAACGAAGGCATATTAATATTGTGAAACTTGTTGTACATCGAGGCTGCCAGTATGCCTACGATAATACCGCCGAATACGCCTGTTTGCATCGTTGGGATCCCGAGAACGCTTGCATACTTCATACTGCCCTGAATTGATTCAGCGGTTAGGCCGAGCGTTGTACCCATGGTGACGTTCATGATCAAATAACCAAGGATAGCCGCGAGTCCGGCTACTCCGTCCTTCGCGAGACCAATCGCTACGCCCACCGCAAACAATAGCGCTAAGTTGCCGAAAACAATGCCGCCGGCGGCTTCCATAATAGAAGCTACCTTTTGCACCCCGGCACCTTCCAGAAACGGGGCGAGGTCTAACAAAGTAGGATTGTGTAAAGCGGCACCGATCGCCAATAGCATTCCCGCCGCGGGCAGGATGGCAACCGGCAGCATGAGTGATTTGCCTACCTTCTGCAAGACGCCGAATAATTTTTTGAACACTAGGGTTCCTCCTCTTGGTTGAAACAGTCCTGTGATCTGAATATTTGTCATATGCTTCGTGAAAACTTTCACAATGTAATTGTGACACAGACCGTCTGCCGGCACAATATTAAACCATTGCTTGATTTTACAATGATTCCCGCGGGAACCCCCTTCTATGCGGAACGGCTCTTCATATAGACGAAGTGACTCCTTCTGATGACCCCATCTAGACCTGCGAGCTTGACCTGTACACGACGGCCATCATCAATAGAAGAATCGACACGAACCAAATCGCCCGGCTGCCGAATAGTTGAATCAAATACGCACCGATTAGAACGCCTGCGACAAAGGCAGCAATAATAATCATGAAGTGTTTGAACTGCGCGGTTGCTTCTTTATCCTGCTTTTTGACGGAATGATAAATGGACTTCGTAGCCGTGAATAAATCGCCGGTGATCATCGTGTTGCTGTACACGAAGTTCGAAATTCTGCGAAAGTACGAGTATTGGAGGGAGGCCGCGAAGGAAAGGATGACCGTAACGGCAATGGCGACATCCGAAACGTCCGAAGGAATCAGGCCAATGAGGGTAAACAGCAGCATTTCTGCCAAGATAATGATTCTGCCCGATAGGCCAATGACCCGCAGTTCTTTCTGATGCTTCAACATTTCAGCGGTCAACACGCCGAGCACGAAGGCCAAAATCGGTGGAATATGACGAAAAGCTTCATATCCCTTGCCTTCAATCAGATCCACGCCGAATAAAACAAAGTTGCCCGTCTGCACATTCGCGAAGACGCCGCCGCGGGTGACAAAAGCATACGCATCCAAAAAACCGCCGATCAGCGTTAATAAAACACCGAAATAGATCGAGTTCGATGGCAGATACGACAGCCTGAGCTTGCCCTTTCCTCTTCGTATAAATCCCAATCCTCTTCACTCCAAACCAGCAATATGGGACCCCATAATCGAGGTTAAATAACGATGAAATGAACGGCATGTACTACCTTGTTTGCTTTTCCATTGCCAATTCTTTTTGCAGTCCTCTCTCGTATTTGCCATACATGAGCAAGGCAATAATCGAGAAAATAACAGGTCCCGCCACACTCCAGACAGTCGTTTGCACATCGCCTTCTAATGCTGGCTGAATTATGCAGAAGAAATTGGCAAGTCCCACGGTTAGGACTACGATCCATGACCACAGATTGGCGCTGCCCTGCGTTTTGAAAATGATAAACGGCTTGTGAATGGCAGCTTTCCTCTTAAAATGCGGGAAGGCAAGCGCGATGAATACATAAGGGAGCGTCATCGCTACATTCGTCATCGAGACAAGAATGTTGAAGAATGCCGCCATGGTGCTTCCACCGAAAGCGATCAGTGCGATCATGACGCAAACAATAGCCGCTTGAATCCACATGGCATGGACGGGTAAGCCATTCTTTGTTACGCCAATTTTACCAGGCCATAATCCTGCAGGCGTACCTTCAATCAGCTGCTTCAGCGGTGAATACATCAACGTAAAGAATGCACCCGACGTTGCCAGAAACATGGAAAGTCCGACGAATCTTGCGACGCCTAGGCCAAGAGCCGTTGTTGTCGCCTGACTCGCGCCGAAAGCTGAACCAAGTGAAGATCCTAAGTTGGCCATCACAATATAACTTGCGTTCCCCAGGTTCACGTTCTGCATCCCCATTACCGTGGACCAGTTCGTGAATATCCCAATGAGTAGGATTCCGAATGAATAGCCCACCGAGATGATCGTTGCAGAAATAAGAATGCCTTTCGGGAAGGTTTTTTCCGGCCGTTCGGTTTCATCTACTAACCCGCCCACGGCTTCAAGTCCGCCATAAGCGAATAGCGCATAGACCACAAAAGCTAATGCGGCAATGAGATCGCCTGCATAGATCGGATTTGGTGTTTGAGCGAATGCCTGCCATCCTGCAATCGGCTGCGCGAATTTTCCCTGATTGCCGATCAGTACAGCTATTGCACCCGCCCAAAGCAGTACGTTCAATAACAAGACTGCAGTACCCCCTATAGAGGTAACCTTCTTGATTTTATCCAGTCCTTTGGTCGACGTATAGGTAACGATAACAATCCATAACATGCCCAAAATTCCGAGCGCCTGCGGTCCTTGAAGGTTAAAAAACGCCCAGCTTTGCGTCGTATCTTCCCCGAATATCGCGTTCGATACCGGAACCCACATACCCGATGCGACGTTAACCATCCAAGTTATATAAGAAAAATACCACATGAACGTTCCGAGAAAGGCAAATCTCGGACCAATGGATTTTTCCATCCAGGAATAGATGCCACCCTTTTCTGCTTTGAAGGCGGATCCGAACTCCGCGACCATTAATGCAAATGGAACAAAGAAGGTGATGGCAGCAAGCATGAACCACGGGATCGCAGCATAACCCATTTTATAAAATGACCTGGGGATGTTATTGAAGCCATAAACCGAAGTAAAAATCATTAATACCAAGGACAACAACGTTAATTTTTTCGTACTCTTTGTGTTGGATTCCATATGCTGTCCCCCATTTATAGTCATCATCTGCCTTAACACCGAACCTGCTGCACGTAGTATTACCGAAATGATTCATCTCAACAAAGAAGAGGACCTTGAGATCTTCTTGATCCATCCGCTCAAGAATGATTCAATTGAATGTCGGCTCAAAATAGAAAAAATCCCCACCATGGTGGTGAAGATTTTCTGTGCGGTCAACAACGGAAGAACGGCTTCACGTAAGCGTTCATCAAGCACGAAATACCGTCTGTCGGCTACGACGTCCTTTCTACTCAGGGGACGCATCCAGAATAACTCCGATTTGGGCCATAGCTGCGTTCCCATCTTTAAAGACCATGAATCAGCTCGTGTGCTCGGGGATTGTGCGAACATGATCGCCGCTCTTAAGTTTCCTTTCACCGCGCTGCCAAACTTCAAGGATCGATAACGTATCCGAGATATGGGTTGTCGGGTCGCCCTCAACCAACACCAAGTCCGCTCTTGCCCCTTCCACGATCCATCCCCGATCATCCAAGCCAAAGCGGCGAGCCGTCTTTGAAGTCGCTGACTGAAGAGCTTCTACTGGCGTGAATCCCGCTTCGACTAATAACTGCATCTCGTGATGCACGCTAGCGCCATGGGCAAGCCCGCCAAGGGTGGGCACCGGCACGGACACATCCGTTCCGACCAATATATCGACTCCGGCGCGGTGAAGGTCCATCACATTCCGATAATTGTCCTCCATACTCCCTTGCGGATAGGTATGGAAGCTTGCATTTAAGGTATCGATCCATTCTGGACTCAGCTTGGCGCTCACGCGCGGATCTTGGGCTAGCCTCGAAGCCGGATTTCCGATAATCGAGGAATTTAGGACAAGACATGGCGTGACAAAAGCGTTGGCATCCGCAATCATGCTCACCAGCTCCGAAGTGGTATCCGGGCGATCGATGAATAAATGCGCGAGCCCTTCGACCCCAACTTCAATCGCTTGCTGGGCGGATTCGGCCGTCAATACATGCGCAATCGCAATCTTGCCATGTCGATGTGCTTCCTCGACGGCCGCCCTCAGAATCTCCTGACTTAGAACAGGCAATCCGGGTGCCGCCATCACAGTGCCTTCCTCGATCATGATCTTGATATAATCGGCACCCTGCCTGACTTGTTCGCTCACGAATGCCAGGGCTTCCTCCCGGCTCGTGACCGATGGTGCCTCTCCATGAGCATGTGCATGAGCGGCCAACATGGCGTTGCGGTCTTCCTCGCTCATCCGCTCCAGCTCCTTTAAGACGAAATCCGGAATTTCTCCGTCTCCAGGCATAAGCTCATCCGGGTGCCCGCCGGGAGGCGTAACCCCCATCCCCGCAGAACGCACATCGGCGATATCATCGACCCCTTTTAGTTGGGTCTCGCGGCCGTTTCTCGTAAACCCGCCCATCATTTCGAGCTCGGTCGTGACACCGAATTTCAGCGCATCCCGTAAACCCTCTATGGAAGTGTGAACGTGAGCATCAATCAGACCCGGCAGCAGTGTTCCTCCATTTGCTTCGATAATCGTCGCATCCTCCGGTATTTCCCCGCCTACTGAAACAATCTTCTCGCCTTCGATTAGCACCGTTGTGGCTCCGATCACTTTCTCCCCGTCAAAAATGCGCGCATTTGTAATAGCTGTAATCATGGCGTTCCCTCCCGAAAGGAATTATTTTAGATATGTTATAGATCGAACTATAACAGTTAGAATTCTAACTGTCAATATTCAAACTAACTGAGATGAAATTGTTATGCGGATTGACAATTAGAAGTATAATAATTAAGCTTGTCTCACCGTTATAAGTCTACGTTAGAAAGGAGCTGCCACTAGGATGACTAATCATAATTCGCATACCCCCTATTCCGATTTGATCCGATCCATCGGCATGAAAATTAGAAGCATGGCGAACGCCCGATTGTCGGAATTGGACCTCAATGCTCAACAGGGGCAGATGATGGGCTACATTTTTGAACATCAGGATAAGGGCGTGATCCAGAAGGATTTGGCCGAACATTTCGACCGGAAGGGAGCGACCATCACCAGCATGCTTCAAGGGCTGGAGAAAAAGGGATACATTAAACGGGTGATTCCGGAAGATAACGAGCGTCAGAAAAAAATATATTTATTACAAAAAGGAACCGACCTCGTTGAAGAATTCAACGAAATCTTCATGGAAGTAGAACGAACCATTACCCAAGGTCTTACCGAGGCAGAAAGCGAGACTTTGATGAAATTGTTAATCAAAGTAAAAGCGACCATGTAGCAAGTGAAAAGAAAGTGAAAAAACGACCTGACTCGCGCATTCAGTGCGAGCAGGTCGTTGTCGTATTTCCTAATCTATTCTTGTTTGATCCAGGCGTTGGCCAGCAGCATCGCCCCACGAGCCGCCTCTGTCTCCGCCAGGTCATTGAGCATCACAAAATCGTGGATGATCCCTTGGAAGCGCACAGTCGTTACCGGAACGTCAGCTTCGCGGAGCTTGTTGCCATATGCTTCACCTTCATCGCGCAGGATATCAGCTTCAGCGGTGATGATCAAGGCTTCCGGCAGATCCTTCAGCTGTTCCTTTGTGGCGCGCAGCGGAGAGGTGTAGATTTCTGTCTTCTGTTTCGGGTCGCTGACATACTGTTCCCAGAACCAAGGCATGGCCTCCCGGCGCAGGAAATATCCTTCAGCAAATTCATGGTAGGACGGGGTATCAATGCCCGAATCGGTTACCGGGTAGAACAAAAGCTGTTTGGAGATCTTGGGTCCTTTACGCTCTTTGGTCAGCAGAGTGAGCGCAGCCGTCATGTTACCACCGACGCTGTCGCCAGCTGCTACGATTTTCTTCGGATTCATCCCATTCTTGTTTCCTTGTGCCTCAATCCACTTCAGTGCTGTATAGACCTCTTCGATTGCTACCGGGTATTTCGCCTCTGGTGACGGGCTGTAGTTCGTGAATACGACAACAGAATCGGAACCTACCGCAAGCTCACGGATGAGGCGGTCATGCGTGTGGGCATTGCCGAAGACCCAGCCGGCGCCATGAGTATACAGAATGACCGGCAGCTTCTTGTTCTTCGTATTTTTCGGGCGCACGATGGTCAGCGATACGGACCCCTTAGGTCCCCCCTTGATCGTGATGTTCTGAATGTCGGCGGCCGGCTTTGTGACTTTGCCAGACTGCACCGCATCCACTGCCTTGCGACCTTCTTCGGGACTTAACTGATACAGATACGGCGGGTTCTTGGTAGCATCAGCGAAGGCCTGTGCTTCTTTCTCTAACACCACTTTCGGCGTAGGTGAGACCACCTGCGGCGAATCCGCCTGCGGCACTTCCTGCGAGGCATAAGCGTTTATTCCCAATCCAGTAATCGTTAAGGCAAGCGCAAGGCCGGCCACAGTGCCTTTTTTGAATGGTTTCATGTCCACTTCTCCAATTATCTATTTTTATTTGATCTTGCTAAGCAGGTTTCGTAACGATTCGTCATGCGGGAACGTATTTACTTGCCTAAGTAGGCATTCAGCATCCAGACATGCGTTTCCAGGCTGGTGTGGATGGCCAGGAGCATATCGCCTGTAACCTCATCGCGGACGGACGCGGCTAGTTCCATCCCCTGTCTCAGTTCGGAGATAACCTGAGCAAAGTCATCGGAAACAGACTGTACCATTTCCTTTGCCGACTGATTTCCTTTCGCATCCTGAACAGAGGCGAGTTCAAGGTAACCGGTTATCGTCGCAACCGGCTTTCCTCCCAGCGCAAGCAGCCGTTCGGCTAATACATCAATGTGAGCGGCTGCTTCGTTGTAGAGTTCCTCGAATTTGGTGTGTAACGTGAAGAACTGCTCTCCTGTGACATACCAGTGGTAATTATGTAATTTGACGTATAAAATATTCCAGTTAGCGATTTGTTTATTGAGAACATCTGTGATAGTCATAGACTCACTCTCCTAGCGCTATTCCAAGATGCTGATCGGTGCGGATCCGAAACAGCTTAGCCTTCCAAGAACTGCAGCAAGGCTGCATTGAATTCCTCGGCATGCGTGGCATTGAAGCCGTGCGGGCCGCCTTTGATCACGACGAGCTGGCTGCCGGCGATGCGCTCATGCGCTTTTTGCCCGCTGATTTCAACCGGTACGATTGCATCCGCATCGCCGTGGATAACAAGCGTCGGTATCGTAAACTTCTCCAGGTCGCCACGGAAATCGGTATAGCTGAATGCCGAGATGCAATCCAGCGTTCCTTTCGGTGATGCCACGGACGCGATATCGCGATTGTAAATACGGAACGCCTCGCTGACCAAGTCTGTTCGATCCCCTGAAGCGAAGAACCCGGTTACGAAATTATCCAAGAACGCCAAGCGATCCTTCTTCACGCCATCTTGGAACCCTTTGATGGCTTCGTCGTCGAATCCACCATCCGGGTTATCCTCCGATTTGTACAGATACGGCGGAATGGCTCCTGCAAGCACCGCCTTCGACACTCGCTCCGTTCCATACGTGCCAATATACCGCGCAACCTCTCCCCCGCCCATCGAGAAGCCGACCAGCGTCACGTCCTGAAGATCCAGATGCAGGATCAATTGATGCAGATCCGCTGCCAACGTATCATACTCGTAGCCGTCCCATGGCTGGGAAGACTGTCCGAACCCGCGGCGGTCATACGTGATTACGCGGTGGCCCGCTTCCACCAAGGCAGGCACTTGCTTCTCCCACGACCTTCCGCTAAGCGGCCAACCGTGGATCAATACAATGGGTTTACCCGAACCGAAGTCCTCGTAGTGAAGCTCAACCGGAAGACCATTCTCTTTGCCAACCGTAACTTTTGCCATTAATAATTCCTCCATTTTCTTAACTTAAGATTGAATAAGGCCTGTGAATTCATCTCGATGTCGAACCATGTGAAATAAAGTTATCGATAACATCGACAAGGCTGCTCGCAATTTCCTTGCCAACCTAAGTCATCCGTGTTTTCGATTTACTCTGTATCTATAACCCGACATTTCCAATGGCTTTAATTAGTGTACTGTTCATCCTCCCATTCGGCATCCGTAAAATTACGTATTTCTATGGCGTTGACCAATTGGTCAAGGCGCAGATCAACGCTGTACGTGACCCTACTGCCAGCTTGTTATAAATCCGGTCCAGATGTGTAGTGACCGTTCTTACGCTAATGTGGAGCTGAAGCGCGATCTCCGCATTGGATAATCCTTGCGCGACTAACCTGGCAATGTCTAGCTCACGATTCGTTAACATCGGGAGGTCGCTCTGAGGATGCTGCAGACGCTTGATCAGCGAACGGGTGACCTCGGCATATTCGGAAGCGTGGCAGGCTTCAAATGCGGCCAAACACCCTCCCAACAGTTCCTCCATCTCTTTGCTTGGAGGCGCCAGCAGCACAGCGCTTAGTCTACTCCTAGCCATCTCGAGCATCATGCCGATCGTCTGGAACAGCTCGGCCGCCTCCTCGAAATACCTGCGCGAGAGCAAAGGGTCTTGTCCGATATGGGTGAATCCCTGAAGCTGCTTCTGCATGGCAGAGGTGTAATGGACCGAGGATGGTGTCGAAACGGAGATCATCATATCCAGGAAGACATGAAATTGGTGGAGATGAGCTTTAGCCTGCAACAGCCCCTCCTTGCGGCGGTGCTGCCATTCGGCGAGACGGACCTCCTCGATCAATCGAGCCGTCTGACCGGCGACCATCAACAAGAGCTCCTGATCGATTTCATCGAAAGCCATGGCTTGCTGGCTCTCGACGAAGATGACGCCAATCACACCCGTGCGGGCAATACAGGGGACAACCATGAGACTCTCGGGAAGAGGCCGACCCAGACGTGCTGCCTGCATTATCATACCGGCTTGAGCATCCGGCTGAGGTACGCTTTCGGTCCGAATGGCATTCATATACATCATGTTTCTTCGCAAGCTGCCTATACGCAGCACTTCACCCGAACGGGCCGTCACGCCGATAAATCCATGTCCGAGCTTAACCGGATTCACGTAATAACCCTCCGGATAACCCCATGCGGACTGAAAGTGCAGCGTATCACCCGCTTCATTAACGAGAAGTATCGTACTTTGCTTAAAAGAGAAGGCGTCATCCAACGAACGCAAAATGAATTGGAGAACATCGGGTAATTGCCAAAAGGAGTCCGTAGCGAGGTAAAGGTCTTGAATGACGCGTACGGCGCGCAGTTTCCTGCTGATCAATTCGGCCTCGCTTGTTTTACAAAATCTTTTTTTCATTTTTCTTCCGGCCTCTGCCAATAATGCGTACGCTCCCTTGCTTCAAGAACCTTATAGATGTCTGCGCCTCGCAGCGCAAACACATCCTGCATGCCCATATAAGACGCAATCGCTTCGAGCCTTAATGCCATTTGTTTAAACACCTCTCCGCTCGTTTCCGTACGAAGATACTCGATTCGTAAATCGAAGGGGCGAAGATCTTCACTGTACATCCGAAGGAACGCGTTCGGATTACCCATCAAGTTAGCTCGCGTTTTGTTAAGGAACTGGTTGCTCAACGCGATATGCTCCTCATCCACATACCATACCTGTGATAACAAGGTAATATTGGGTACGCCTTCACTGCTGCTGGTGACAATATTCGCGGGAAATATACCTTCCATCGCGGCACGGATTGCTGCTGTCAGCATAATTAAACCCCCTTCAGGATAAGTATGGGTTCTCCTGCTCCGACGCCTGGCGTCTGGCTATATACTTCTTGAACCAATATTTCGATTGCGGTAAGCGGGTCGCTAGACATCGTCTGCAGTCTTTCCGGGTACCCTAAATCCGCTAAGGTCTGTACCCTCATACGATTGAGCTGACGTTCTTCCTCCGTCGCGGGTCGAAGCGTCAATGGCCCCTTGATCTGGATGGATTCGTAGGTCAATACATCTGCAAGGATCGCCGCTCCATAGTTATTTTCAGCGATATTTCGCCGCACATCCTCAAGTGCAGCATCTCCTATATGGATGACGAGTCGATCCGGATCCTCATGCAGCTCAGCACTGCAAAAGATGTCGCTGGACATCCGTCCTTCTGCATCGCATGTGCCCAGATGCCCAATAATCGGCCCGCTAACCAACTTAGCAAGTGTTGTCTCCATCTCCATTCTCCTTCGTTGTTTTCTTCACGGCTGTGACTTATTTTCGTTAATTTATGGAAGTTTCTTGATTTTCTTTATTATAGCATATTTGGCTTAATTATCCCCTTCTCTGGGCTATCACAGCTCAAAAATGCAACTAAACTACCAACTTCCTGATTGTTTTATCCCACAGCAGGAGGAGGCTTATAGTACTCAACAGGGGAGAAGGGGCCATGGCATGTACGACTCCAAATTTGCGTCACTTGTGATACGATTCAGCGCAAGGCTGATGAACAAAATGAAGGTCACCCGAATCGGGTGACCTCCACAGTCTCACACTTGCTATGCGACTTCATCAGCGTTATCGCAGCTTGCCACTCCCTCAACCACGTTCGTTAATCCGTGTGCGCGACAGCACTGATTTCAATCCATTGGTCAGGGAAAGCCAGCGCTGTCACGCCAAGGAGACTGCCGGCGGGACGATGCTGCCCCATATATTCTTTAAACAACTGAAGGCAAGGCTCGAAATGCTCCTTCACGTCTGTCAGGTAAATTTCCACATAAGCAAGGTTGGACTTCGTGACGCCGAACCCCGCCAGTACGCGATCTAGATTTTCAAGCGTCTGCTTGGTCTGCGCCTCGATGTCTCCCGCACCGACGAATGTGCCCTGCATATCATGGGAAAATTGACCTGAGACATAGATCGTCCCGTTAATCGAATACCCTTGGGATATACCGCTTCCTTCCTCCCATGCAACACCGTGATCAAACGTTTTGGCTACCCTCATTCGTTGTTCTCCTTTCGTTCAACATACGGTTAGTATAAGATGATGGTAAATAATAAAGTAGTACGCACTTTATAGATAGGTACTACCAGAAAGGATAGTGTCAGCGTGGGTATGGCTGAATACAAGGGCAAAGTGAAGCAGCTTCAAGATACTCCGTTCGGGTATACACTGTCCGTCATTGGCGGCAAGTGGAAGATGGTCATTATCTACCTACTCGCGGAGAACGAGCCGGTTCGATTTAACGATCTGAAGCGACAAATCGGGGCGATCACGTATAAGACGCTGAGTTCACAGCTTAAGGAGCTGGAGCAGGATGGGATGGTGGAACGGAAAGAATATCCC
Organism: Paenibacillus xanthanilyticus; assembly: GCF_042682185.1. Taxonomy (NCBI): domain Bacteria; kingdom Bacillati; phylum Bacillota; class Bacilli; order Caryophanales; family Paenibacillaceae; genus Paenibacillus; species Paenibacillus xanthanilyticus. The sequence continues at coordinate 2,796,985 of NZ_JBHUHA010000002.1, forward strand.
CAAGTCCCTCCAAAAGTGGAGTATCGCCTTACAGATAAAGCGAGAACCCTACTCCCCATGCTGGAAGGGTTATGTGAGTGGGGAGCGCAGCACCAATCTCCCCCTAAATAATTAGGACATTTGGTAATGGTCAGTCTTTACGGTCCCTTCAATAAGTCTCAACGGATGAAACTTTTGAAATTGTCCTCAAAAGCAAAAAGGATCTGGAGGCTTACTTCCAGATCCTTTGTTTATATTGAGGCTTTGAATTTTCTTTATTTTTATATCGAACCCTAATACATTTTGAGGGGATTATTTAGCTCGTTTGTTCACTTCTATCGCAATGAACGCCGGCAAATAATTGGGGGTACAGCCCTTTGATACCATTTCATCTTTATACAGACCTGTTTTCTCACCAAGTTTAATACAACGTGCTCGATTCTTGGGATCATAAACGCCAATCCAGCCTGCGGTGAAATTCATCGCCCATTGAACTTCCGGCTCTTCCTGCGCAATATTAGCTTCAATTGCAGCCAGTAAGTCTGCGTTGTTATCAAGCGGTGTTTGTCCAGTCCATCTCAATCGCGCTTTATAATACCAGAAGGCTCGCCTTTGTAGAGCAGAAGGACTCGTTTCCCACGACTCCATCAAAGCAATGGTCTTCTTGTCTTTGGTGAGCTGATTAGCCATTAACCAATCCATTAAGTAATTACGCTCATCAAATGTGTGCGTCTGCATATCCTGATCAAGCTTATTTAGCACCTCTTGTGAAAGAAGGTTTTTGTCCATAATTAAAATGGCCAATAGTCTGGGCAAAAACGCTTCGGTGGACCAAAGTTCCATCGCGAGTTCGTGATCTTTTTTAATGTCCTTGGCGATTTTTCGTAAGTCGCCAAGCTTAGTTTTACTATTGACCTGTGATAGAATGTTTTCTGCTTTTGAAGAACGTATCATTTCTGAACTTGTATTCTTATTCATTCGACACAACTCCATTATTACAGACTGTATTCTAAGCGATTCATTTCGCCCTATCCTTAGTCACGGAGTTGTCCATTCGCTTCTACAAGCGCTGCTCAGTCACTCCTACTACCGTATCGAAGGTTAACATTTTCGTATTCGGGATCTTCGTCGTAATGTTTGGCGATTCCATAGGCCAATTCCTGGATCTGACGCCTCAGCTCCAGCGGCTCCCGAATGCGAATGGCTGTGCCGAACGTCATTAGATACATCGGAAGGTACTTGTTCATCGTCGGGACGTCGAGCAGAAACCGCACCTCCCGATCGGTTCGTTCCGTCAAATAGTGGCGCATATGCCATTGGCGGCAAACCGCGTTTAGCGTGTCGGGCTCTCCCTCGATGCGGATGACCATCAATGGTCCGTCTGCCTCCCGTTCCCGTTCGGACTGTTCACTGAAATAATCGGACGCGGAGAAACGCTCCGGCTTTTCGAACCGTGCTTCAGTCGGCTCCAGCCGCGCGATGCGGTCCACGCGGAACGTCCGCACCGCCTGAGACTGATGGCAGAACGCGACAACGTACCATTCGTTTCGGTCGTAAGCCAGCCCGTACGGATCAACTTCTCGTCCGTCGTCCTGCTGCGCATTCGCTTTGCGATAGGTGATGCGAACCGTTAACCCGTCCTCCGCCGCCTGCTCTAGGTCACGTAACAACGGAACGACGGAAGGTAGACGCGACGGAGAAATCACATCCAAGCCATTCGACCGACGGGACAGATCGTGGCGTTGCTCTTCGTGCAGCCCATTCTCTACCTTCTTCAGCGCGCTTTCCAGCTCCTCTGTATAAGGATAACCAGCGCCTTGCGCAAATTTAAACGCATCCACAAGCGCCTTCACCTCTACGGAGTTGAAGAACAATGGCGTCTCCTTGAAGCTTTCCAGAATACGAATGCCACCGTCATGGCCCGATTCCGCGACGACCGGCACACCACTGGCGCATAATGCGTCGATATATCGGTACACGGTGCGAACGCTGATCTCCAAACTGTCCGCGATCTGCGTGGCGGTGATCTTCCTTCCGGTTCTAAGTATCCAAAGCATAGAAAGCATGTTATCCCATTTCGCTATCGGAAGCACCCTCTTCTTCTCGAGAAAATGAAGCTGATTTGAGCTTTGCGTAATTATGTGAAAAAAAGTATTACGCTCAGGTGAATGCGGCCCCAATTCTACTTTCTACTTCTGAGAAATCCTCAATCCTTTGCTTATACCTTTACTGGATTGAATTCATCAACTCATAGAAATGTTTGGGTTCCTGAGTCTTATTAAGACTATACCAAGCATCTAATGTTTGTGAAGATAGCACGCCCAGAGCTTTCAAGACGTGTACAGAAAATTCCAACGGAGCTATTCCAGATGCAGTAATCAATTTTCCATCAGTTACAACAGACTCCATTTTGTAATACTCTTTACCTGTGTAAGTGGGACAGATCATTTTAAGGTATTCCAGATCATTGCTTGTATGCGAGCGTGAATTCAGCAATCCTGCCTGGGCAAGTCCCATTGTTGCACCACAAATCGCTGCAACCAATATACCTTCCTTTAAACACCGCTGCGCGATTTTTAAGATGGGTTGGTGAATGGCTTCCGTCCATGTATTTCCACCGGGTAAAATCAATGCATCTGTGCTTTCAAAGCTGCACTCATCCAGTTTAATGTCAGGCAGTATTTTCAATCCGCCCATTGTAGTTACAGGAGTCTTTTCCATCCCCACGGTGGCTATTTTGGATGGGGCCAGCCCCTTTTTAAAATATCTTCCCGAGTTCAGTTCGGCAGTTAAGTAACCTATTTCCCAGTCTGCCATTGTGTCAAACACATAAAGATATACCGTATTCTTCATTTGCAGTACCCCTTATTGTACAATTCATCAAGTGATACCAACTATCAATCGGTAATCAATGATTGTCATCATTATAAAACAACTTCACTGACATCTACTGTCAGCGAAGCGATTAAAAAGTTGAGTATCGCTTAATATTAAGGGTAGACTACTCAAAGAGTTTCGTAAGTTATTTTCAATAAAATTTCGCACTATTTGTGATACGGTTCACCGCGGTTAATCTTAAATGCCCGATACACCTGCTCCAGCACCATCACCTTCATCATCTGATGCGGGTAGGTCATCCGGCCAAAGCTCAGCTTTTTATCCGCTCGCGTCAGGACGGCGCTCGATAGCCCTAACGAGCCGCCGATGACGAATGCGACCGCCCCTCCGCCGTATACGGCCTGCTTGTCCAAATGGGCGGCCAGTTGTTCGCTGGTCCACGTATCGCCTTCGATCGCGAGCGCCACGACGTGCGCGTCCGGCTTGATCGCCGCTAGAATTCGCTCGCCCTCCCGCTGCTTCACCTGCTCCGCCTCGGCCGCGCTCATGTTCTCCGGCGCCTTCTCGTCCGGCACCTCCCGCAGGTCGAGCTTGGCGTAAGCGCCCAGCCGCTTGGCGTACTCCGCCACCGCGTCGTTCCAATACTTCTCCTTCAGCTTGCCGACCGTGATCAATTGAATATGCATGTCCTGCTTCCCCTTTACCGCTCTATTTCATGGCCGTCTCAGGCCTCGCTGCCTACTCGCGCGTAACTCCCCTTATTCTATCCCACTCCGCTCCCAGCGTCGACCGCGGTCACGCCGCTTTGCGCCGCAACTCGAACAAGCCCGCTTTGTCTCTTACAAAAAAGAGATTCAAAGCAGGCTGTCCGAGGTATAAAGAGGTACACCGTTCGACCATCCTAATGCCAAGGAGGTGAATACTCATGGCGAAAGATGTTCTGTGCGAAGTGAACAATTGTAAGTACTGGGCCGCCGGCAACCATTGCAACGCTTCCTCCATTTACGTGGTGAGCAACCGTGGCAAACAGGCCAGCAATTCGGAGGAAACGGATTGCAAAACATTCGAATCGAAGATCTAACTCACGAAGTCATTTATGGGGCAGCCGAGCGACCGGCTGTCCTTTTTCGTTGAATACAAGCAAGCATGTATATGTTTTGTTTCACGCTTATTCATTATTGTATTGCTCCATCGCGGCCACACTTATATATTAACCAAGAATGATAATTATTATCATCGCAAGGCGAAAATTTTTTTCGGATTGGTCCGAGGGTTTCCGATTCCGTTCAGCGGCCGTGTAATTCGTCCAATCCCACAACAAAAAACATCACCTCTATCGTCCGGTAAGCATTTACCGCTTGAGGTGATGTCTAAGATTTCTGTGCAAGGTTTCCTCATTCGTGCTGGACGCCACTAACCAGCCCCCTACCCTGCAGCGGAGACTTCTCACAATGAGCGACTTTTGCAGCCTTGTTTCCACCACTCGATGAGTTACCTAATCCGGAAACAAGACTACAACGGGAGCGTTTGGGAGAAGTCGGAGCACTAACGGGAGCGGTCAGGAGTAATCGGAGCCCCTATACCACCAGGAACGCCGCAATGCTGCTGCACATATCGCATGTTGCGGGCGCTTCCCAATCGCTAAACTTCGTTGTCGCCAAATCCACGATATCCGGCGCGTCTTCGTAGTCATCCACGAATTTGTCGATCGCCAGCTCAATATGTTCTTTGCATACACAATACATGCGTTCAAGTCCCTCGGTTCTCATAATCTGACCTACTTCATAGCATCGACCAATATGACGGTTCTTAGCCAGTATAGGCAATACTTGTCGCTCTCCAATATACACCACAGTCGCCCGGGTCGGCAACGCCGAACGAACGCAGTCAGCGCCGATCAATGCCCAACATCCCGCATGCAGCCCCTGCCATTCGTGTGCCGCCGCTGGCCCCGAGCTGCGCAAAATGGCGGCCCCGAGCCCAATCGCTCCAGACCGCCATCCGAATGGCTTACTCGCCTTCTGCCTTCTCGCGCAGCTCGAGCGTCAGCGTCTTCCGTTCTCCATCCCGGTAGTACGTCACGTCGAGCGAATCGCCGATCGCCTTCGACTCGTACAGGTACTTCCGCAAATCGAGCGTGCTGCCGATCGTCTGCTTATCGAGCTTGACGATGACATCGTTGAATTCCAGTCCCGCATCGGCTGCCGGACCGACCGCCTCCAGCACGATGACGCCCTTATCGACTTCCTGCGGCAGCTGAAGGTCTGCTTCCGGCGCGCTGCCGTCGGCTTCATAGGCGCCTTCGTCTTCGCCCGCTGTGCCCTCGTCTTCAGGCTCATGTCCGCCGGACTCCAAGTTCGCAGCCTCCTGCTGAGCCAAATACTGCTCGACGTCCATCGTGTAGACACCCAGATAAGGACGCTTCACCTTGCCGTAATCGAGCAAGCTCTGGACGATCGGCATCGCCTCGTTCGTCGGAATCGCGAAGCCGACACCCTCCACGCCGAAGTCGGATACCTTCATGCTGTTGATGCCCATCACGCGGCCGTTCAGGTCGATCAGCGGGCCGCCGCTGTTGCCCTGGTTAATAGACGCGTCGACCTGGATGACTTCCTGCTCCCAGTCGTACACGCCGTCCTGCGCGAGCGACACCGGAATGACGCGCTCGGTCTTGCTCACGATGCCCATCGTCAGCGAGTCGGACAAGCCCAGCGGGTTGCCGATCGCCATGACCACTTGGCCGGCGCGCAGCTCCTGCGAGTCTCCGATTTCCGCGACCGTGTCGATACCGGCTGCATCAATCTCGAGCACGGCCAGATCGGTGATCGTATCAGCGCCGATCAGCGTCGCCTCGCGCACCTCGCCTGTGCTGAGCACCGCCTTCAAGGCGGCCGCATCGGCCACGACGTGCGCGTTCGTAATAATATGGACTTTGCCTTTCACCTTCTCGAAAATCACGCCCGAGCCCAGCGCCGCTTGCGTCAGCTCTTCTTCGCCGGCCGCCTCCTCGGGGGCCTCGCCCTGCAGCACCGCGAGCGACTGCTCGTTAATGATGCTCACGACAGCCGGACGGACCTTGCCCGCCGCTTCCACCGTCTTCTCAAGCGGGTCGGTCGTCTGCACGGTGGCCACCGCCGGACGCGCGTCTGCCAGCGGACCTGATCCCCGATCGAAGCCGCCGGTGAACAAGCCGAACAGAAGCACGACCGCGGCCGCGCTTATAAGGGAGGAGGCCGCCGCAATACGGACCTGAGACCAGGACCGGCTGCTGCGGCGAGGACGGGTCAAGAACCGACGGTCCTCCGTATCGGACGAAGAACGGGCGCGGCGCGAGACGCGGGTCGAGTAAAAATCGTCGTCGAACAAGCTCATCTATAATCGCTCCTCTCGATGTCCTGCTGGCATCAAGAACTGTTTTTTTACGAATCTAGGAATGATATCGGAAGAATCGCCTAAACTAATAATAGAGTATGAACGAATTGCGGAAATATATGCTAGATTTTCATCTCGCACGGTAGCCGCAAAACCAAAGGAGCGATATTGATGAAACCGCGTCATTCATCCACTGCGATGGAACAGGTCCACTTAGCCGCCAAGCTGGCCGATTTGAAAGAGGATCACTACCGCCTACTGCTCCATCTCGGCGCGATGACCGAGCTCCTCGTCGAGAAAGGTCTCCTCACCCGCGAGGAAATCGCGCTTAAAGCCACTGCACTCGACCTAGATCTGGATACGCTTGTTTCCGCCTCACTTCGTCCCATGGCGTAGGCCGGTCGTGGTACGTCTCCCGCAGCGGGTATTCGTCCTTGCGGAAGAAATGCCCATTGCCTTCTAATACATTATTAACGGTGAGCTTCGCCAAGTCCATCAAATTATGGTCCAGACTGAGATGCGCCAGATACACCCGCTTCGTCCGGTCTGTCATCAAATAACAGAGCGCCTCGCCGGCCGCCTCGTTGGAGAGATGGCCGACGTCGCTCAAGATCCGGCGCTTCGTGCTCCACGGGTAATGCCCCATGCGGAGCATATCCACGTCGTGGTTCGATTCGAGCACGAGCACGTCGGAATCCTCGATCATCTTGCGCACCTTGTCGCTCACGTAGCCGAGGTCGGTCGCCAGGCTCAGCTTGACGTCCTCGTCCTCGAATACGTAGCCGACCGGCTCCGCCGCGTCGTGCGAGATCGCGTACGAGGTCGTCCGCAAATCGCCAAACGTCAGCGTTTCTCCCGTCTGCATGATGACCCGCTTCTCCGGCGCGATTTTGCCGACATGGCGCTCCAGCGCAGCCCACGTCGCCTCGTTCGCGAAGATCGGCAGATCGAACTTGCGGGCGAACGCCCCCAAGCCCTTAATATGATCCGAGTGCTCGTGCGTGACGAGAATCGCGTCCAGGTGATGGCCCGCGATGCCCCGCTCCCGCATGAGCTCCTCCATTTTTTTTACACTCATTCCGACGTCCACAAGCACCGCTGCCTCATCGCTCTGCACGATGGTGGCGTTGCCCGTCGAACCGCTCGACAGCACGGTAAACCGCATCCCCATAGCTCGTTTAACCTGTCCTTTCCTTCTCCCTGGTTGCATAAGGCGCCTTGATGTCTACTGTCCCTCTTCTTTGCCTGTTACAACTTCGCCGCTGATCGCGTAGACGTAATACGCCGTGCCGTCCTCCAGCAGCACCCGCCATGAAGGCGCGGATACTTGGGTCTGCGAGTCGAAGATCTGGCCATGGTGATAGCCCAGCTTGATCTCTTTAATGACGGCCCCCACCGGCAAATAGTTGCGGTCGATCAGGCTCGCCGCCGCCTTCGTGGCCGGCAGCACCTCCTGCTTCTGGGATTGCTCGGCGGGCAGCAGCTCGATGCGGTCCTGTCGGTAGGCGACGATGCGCTGGTTGCTATAGAACAGCTCCAGCTTCACGTCGAACATCGGCCTCCCGTCGATCATCCGGTAGAGTACGAACACGCCATCCACGCCGTCGCGGCTGACCGACTGATCGAACTGATACTGCGCCAGATCCGGAATCGCCCCGCCCAGCGCCTGTCTCAGCTCCTTCTCGTTATAGACGGCCTTGCTCGCGACCGGCGTCTCCAGCATCGTACGTTCTCCGCTGCCGAGCGGCGCCTCCGCCCGGTACGTCAAATCCCGCAGCTCCGGCGTCTCCGCCGGAATGTTCGCCTGCACGGAGATCCGCTTCTCCTGGATGACGGCCAGCGTCTCCGGCGGCAGGTCGTTCACGTCCGCGCTCGCGCTGAACCCTTCCCCGTAGCTCGACCACAGCTGGTAGCCGAGCGCCACGTTCAGCAGCAGGAACGCCAATATCAAAACGCTTTTCGCGCGTCTCCAGTCCATCCGCCGTTACCTCCGCATATCCAGCAGGCTGCCGCCGGCCGTTAGTTGAACGCCGCCGGCGCTTATGCCGCCCGCCGTTCCGCCAAGCGACAGCCCGCCGGGCAGCGCTCCCGCGTTATCCTTGTCCGCTCCGCCCGGTTCGCCGGCCAGCGGCTTGCGACTGCCCGCCACCGCAGACAACAGCTTCTCCTGCGAGCCGTCGCGCAGCCGAACCGCCCAGATCGGCTTCACGCGGAGCTTGTCCGCATCGGCTTCCGTGCGTCCTTCGACCAATTCGACCTCGACCGCCGGGAATATCGCTTCCACCTCGCCCCGCCGGCTGTAGCCAGCGAGCGTCTGACTAAGCAGACTGCCGCCCGGCAGCCAGCGCACTTCCTTACGGTCTTCGATGTCGGCCATCGTCACGATCGAACGCTCGTACTCCGTGACGACCCCTTGCTGCATCCGCAGCAGCATTTCGCCGTACAGGAACGGTTTCTTGGACAGCATCGGGAACGCGCCGTAATATTGCTGATAGCGGATCGTTTGCTCCCCGCCTTCCATGCCGGGCTCGATGAACCGATGCCTGCCGTCCCAGCCTCCGTGCTCGTTAATGAACTGAATGGAAGCATAGACGTTCTCGCTCACCCGCTCCACGACGGAATCCTGCGCCGGGGCCGGATCGGTATACCTTATCCATCGCCCGCCTTGCTCCACCTGGAGGCCGCGCTTGTGGTCGGTATACGTCTGCACGTCGTTCTCGTCGTTGATCGCCCGCGTCGCGCCCGGATCGAGGAACAGGTTATGCTGCATCTGCTCCGGCGTATACGTGCTGAAGCCCACGAGAGCCTCGACCGCTTGCAGCGGCTCCTTCGCCAGATACAGATCCGGCGCGACATATTGATACGGCGTCCAATACTGGCCGAAGCCCACGTAGTTCTGAACGTCGCGCACCGTCAGATCCGCGCGCACAGATTCGTAGACAGTCGTGCCGTCCGTGCTGAAGAAATACGTGCTCACTTCCTCGCGCTCCGGGCTTTTGAATATCCATATATTCGCGATCGAGTCGTTCTGGAAGATCGAATCGCCTTCCGACAGCTTCAACACCTTGGACAGCAGCTCGACCGGCACGCCCGTGCCGAAGCGCAGCTCGACGCCGATGCTCTGGGCGCGCACTTCGTCCCAATCGACGGCAAAGCGCGCGTCGCGTTGGAAGTCCTTGAACTCCCGTCCTCTAACCCGATCGAAGATCAAGTCGTAGAAGTTGGTCCCCGGATAGAGCAGCGTGTGCTGGTTGCTGCCGAAGTGCAGGACGATATCCTCGGGGAAAATCAGATTCTCGAGCTTCTCCTCGTCGCCCTTCAAATCGGCCTTGACGTAATCCTGCTTCTGACTGACCGTCGCTCCGATGCCGGGCATGCTGTACGCCAGCCAATAGCTCTGCAGGAGACTAAGCGCGACCAGAAAGACGAGCAGCACCGTCTTGATCTTCTCCATCATGATGCCGCACCTCCCTCTTGAAGGGCGGGCAGCGTGACGGTCACGGTCGTGCCTTCGTTCGGCTCCGAATCAAGCGCGATCGTGCCGCCGTGCGCCTTGACGATTTCCCGGGCAATAGACAACCCCAGACCGGTGCCGCCCATGTTGCGGGAACGTGCCTTATCCACCCGGTAGAACCGGTCGAAGATGCGGCTTAAATCCTTGCGCGAGATGCCGATGCCGGTGTCCTTCACCCGAATGGCGATGGAACTGGGGTCCGGCCGGCTGGCGACGATCTCGATTCGACCGCCGTCCAGCGTATATTTGATCGCGTTGGAGACGAGATTATCGAGCACCTGGTCGATCTGGTCCCGGTCGAGCAGCACATGCTTGATGCCGTCCTCGACGCGAACGGTCGAGCGGATCGACTTCTTGCGCATTTGGAACGAGAACCGGTCGGCCACTTCCTCCAGCATCTCCGGCACGCTCGTCGACTGGCGCCGCAGCGGCGCTTGGTTGGAATCAAGGCGCGATAGATGCAGCAGGTCGGTCACCAGCCGGATCATCCGCTCGGTCTCGTTTCGAATGACGGAGACGAAACGCTGAGCCAGCTCGCGGTCATCCATCGCCCCGTCATCCAGCGCTTCCGTATAGCTCTTGATCGTCGTCAGCGGGGTCCGCAGCTCGTGCGAGACGTTCGCGACGAACTCGCGGCGGGATTGCTCCAGCTTCTCCTGCTCCGTAACGTCCTGCAGCACGGCGATCGCGCCGGAGATGCCCTTGTCGCGGCGATGGATCGGCGTGAACGTCACGCGCATGACCTCGTCGAGCTCCTCGTCCGGATGCTGACGATGAATTACCGTCGACGACTCGCCGCCGCCGCCCAGCATCGCCTGCAGATGCCGTTCCTCCATATCGAACAACTCCGATAGCGGACGCCCTTGGCAGTCGCTCTGCAGCATCTCCCGCGCGCGCCGGTTGGCGATCATGACGACGCCCTGTTCGTCCGTCGCGACGACGCCGTCGCTCATGTTGGCGAGGATCGAGGCGAGCTTATCCTTCTCCTCCTCGTTCGTCTCGAGCGCTTCGCGCAGCCGCATCGTCATGTTGTTGAACACTTCGCTCAGCCGGCCGATCTCGTCGTCGCCGTGCACCGGCACCTGTCTGTCGAACCGACCTTCCGCGACCGCGGCCGCTTGCCGCGTCAGCCCTTTGATGGGACTTGTGATCGTATGCGCCAGCAGAATGCCGAGCACGCCGGTCAGGCCGAGCGCGATGAGCATCCCCGACATGAAGATCCGGTTGATCCGGTTCACCGTCGCGTAGAGCTCCTTCATCGAAGCGACCATGTAGACGGCGCCGACGATTTTGCTCTCGTACAGCACCGGCTTGGCGATGATCTTCTTGCGAACGTTATCCTCGTCGATGATTTCTTCCTCGTTGTCCCGTATGCCCTGCAGGGCGCGGCTGACCGCGAGGGTCGTATTCTTCTTGCCGACGTATTCCTGATGAATCGACAGCGACGTGGCCAATACTTTGCCGCTCGCGTCAATCAGCTGAATCTCCGCTTCGTTGATGCTGAACAGGTTGCGCACGAGCGAGCTGAGGTCGTCCTCCCCCGCCTGTCCGTCCTCCCCGGGCTTCTCGGTCCGGGCATTCAGCTTGTCGGCCGCGAAGCCCGCGAGCACGTCCGCCTGGTTGTTCATATTCGTCGTGAAATTCGACGTCAGCGACGTCTTCATCGTGCTGATGAAATACACGCCGATCAGCTGCATCGCGATTAGAATGAGCAGCACGTAGATAATGATCAGCTTGACCTGAATGGACCGAAAGAAGCGAACGCCGTTCATCCGGCTCCGAAGCCTCCGGATTTCGGATTGCGCATCATATAGCCGAGACCGCGTCGCGTCATAATATATTCCGGACGGCTCGGGTCATCCTCGATCTTCTCCCGCAGCCGGCGGATCGTCACGTCCACCGTGCGCACGTCGCCGAAGTATTCGAAGCCCCAGACCGCCTGAAGCAAATGCTCGCGCGTCATGACCTTGCCGCTATTGCGGGCCAGGTAATACACCAGCTCGTATTCGCGATGCGTCAGATCGAGCGGTTCGCCATCCTTATACACCACGTACATATCCGTATCGATAAACAAGTTGAAAATGGAAAGGCCCTGTTTCTCTTCCGCCTGCGCTTGAGCCGCGCCTGCGGCGGCAGTCTGTCCGCCTGCGCCCTGCTCGTTCTTCTGCCGGCGCAGATGTGCCTTCACGCGGGCGAGCAGCTCGCGCGTGCTGAACGGCTTCGTGACGTAATCGTCCGCGCCCAACTCGAGGCCCAGCACCTTATCGAGCTCCGTATCCTTGGCGGTCAGCATGATAATCGGCGTCTGCAGACGCGCGCGCACCTCGCGGCACACGTCCATGCCGTCCTTCACGGGCAGCATCAAATCAAGCAAAATCAGGTCCGGCCGCTCTTCGAACGCGAGCTTGACCGCCTCGCCGCCATCGAATGCGCAGATGACCTGATAGCCTTCCTTCTCCAAATTGAACTTCAAAATATCCGCAATCGGCTGTTCGTCATCGACGACCAATATTTTACCGTGCAACTAACGCCACCGCCTGTCGCATTGCTTGTCATTTTGCTTGCCAAACCCAGCATTCATGCCGCTTGGCTATTCATCTATTCTATCATAGGTACCGGGGTTGTCCCAATGAAAGTTCCCTCATGTAAGCCGCAATCTGGAAAATATTTTCCGTCGATGCGTGCTCCCTTCCTGCCTACGCCAAAAAGCGCCGCCATGACCCGTTGGGGTCACGGCAGCGCCGCGCATTATTATAAATATTTGATCGGATTCTGCACCTTGCCGCCCTTGTGAATCTCGAAATGCAGGTGCGTCCCGAACGAATGGCCGGTGTTGCCCATGATGCCCAGCTTGTCTCCCTGCTGGACAACCTGGCCTTTCTCGACGCTAATTTTGCTCAAATGGCCATAGATGGTTTCATATCCGTTTTTATGGTTAATAATAACCGCGTTGCCAAGGCCGTTCTTGTAGCCGGCGAAAGAGACGACCCCGTTGTCCGCGGCTAAAATCGTCTTATTCCCGATCAAGTCGATGCCCTTGTGCAGCCTTCCCCATCTCGTGCCGTAGCTGCTGGTCAATTTGGCGCCGCTTACCGGCCAAGCGAACCTGCCCGTTCCTTCGCCGAGTATGACCTTCGTCCCTTTCATGACAATGGCGGGGACGGAGGGCTCCAATACCTGCTCGCCGAGCAGCTCTTCGTTCATGAGGTAGCCGTTCTGCTTCGTCAACTGATAGACGACTTTCTTCTTGCCCGCCTTGCCTTCGCGCACGATCTTCGTCTCGCCCGCGCGCATGTTGCTGTTCTTCTGGATGACCGTAATCGGTTCGATCGATTCCGTCTCCGTGACATGCTCCACCGTCTGCACCGTCACTTCCGGCTGCAGTACCGTGAGATCGAGCACGTCCCCGATTTTGATCATATCGTCTTTAATCCATTTGTTGTTCTCATATATGACTTGCGGCGAAATGTCGAACTTCTGCGCGATGCATCCGACGCAATCGCCGGCCTGCACCGTATATTGGGTCGGCTTGACGCTACCCTTGATCATCTTCGTGTAGACCTCGCCCGCATCGTCGATCGCGCTTGGATCGACGTTCGCCGCCGTCGTAGTCACGTTCTCGATGATCTTCACCGACTTCACGACCGTCGATGGCTTGGCCGAAGCCGTCTTCGACGTTTCCGTATATGCCAGCGCGGTCACTGCCGTCTTGGCTTGCGCGGCCTTCGGCGCATAGCGGTTCTGTACGCTGGCCAGAATTTTGTCCGCCGTCGCCTGATCCTTTACGACCGCGATTACCTTGCCGTCCACCTTCAGCTCCACGCCCGTGGCATGCGAGTCGAACAGATCTGCCAGCTTGTCCAGCGTGGCATCCGTCTCCGGTCTCGCCTTATAGGCGCTCTGGGCTTTGTACGTGATCGTCCCGGTGTCGAGCACCATCGTGACATCGGGATGTGCTGCCGCGACGGCTTTCTTCTGCTCCGCTACGAGCGCCTCGACCTGCTCTTGCTTCGCGACCGACCCGATCAAGCTGCCGTTCCGGTACACATCGTAATAATCCACCGTATTGGCTTTCATAAATTCCGCACCGCTGAATCCGGCGATCAGCACGAAGGCGAGCGCGCCTCCGGCCAACAGGAGCGGTTTTCTATGTAAATTGCGCTTGCCTTTGTTCGTGCCGTTGTCGTGCTCTACGCTGCTGGATGGTTGAGATCGGGCGCGCCGAAAGGATTGCCGGAGAGAATTCCATCCCTTTCGGATCCGATCCGGTTCGTTAAAAACAGACATGATCGTCTCCTTTTCGTGTACGGTACATTCTTTTGCTCGATTTCGACATAAATCTACATCGATTGGCTCCGTTGTCTACTGTATCATACGCTTGAAAGGGCGATCAACCAAACGGCGGGTTACAAAACATTAATATTTGCTCAGAATCTCGGTCATCCGATCGTATTCTTCCCGATTCAGATGCTGGGCGAACAGCTGCTCCACGTCCGTCATTTCCTGCTCCGTGAGCCCGTTCTCCATCATCGTCGAGATGCTCTGCCACGCTTCCTGGGGCAGCTTCTTCATCATGACGTCGAACAGCTCGTTCTTATCCTCGGCGCTGATCCGGTTCTTCGCTTCGCTCATCTCTTCCGTCGTCATCGCGACGCCGCCCTCCTGGGCATCGTCCAATGCCGTGCCGCTATCCTCCGATGTCGCGCCGCTGTTCGCCTTCGTTCCCGTTCCGCCCCCGACATCGGTGACGATGCCGTCCGGCAGCTCGCCGTACGCATCCACCGCGAGCGGTTCGCCGCTTGTCTCGCCGCCTGGATCGCCTTCGCTTCCTACGCCTTCCGTATCTGCCGTTCCGGAGCCAATGGCTTCTTCCGATCCGCTGGAACCGCTGCTCGCTTCCGTGCGCGTGGAGGCGGACGCATCCTTATCGCCGTCCTTCGACGGGCCGCCTTCTTCCGCCGAGCCGCCCTCGTCCTGATCGGCTTGCGCGGCTAATGACCCGGCATCGGACTTGACCTCAGGGTCCGCCCCCCACAGGGCGCCCCATACGCCGTCCATCGCGATCGGCTTCATCTCGAGCGGGATGTTGAATTGCTTGAGCAGCGTCTCCACATAACTATTGACGACATAGCCCGTCGTCCAGATTGACAAAAAGCTGATAATTAATCCCGCCGCCACCGTTTTTCCCAGCCAACTGACCATTTTCAAGATCATGTTTCCTCACCTTTCCGCTTGCGCACCCGACGATCCAGCCGAATGCCTGCCTGTTTCCTACTTCCTAGTATGGGCACGCACTGGCGGAACCATTCACCAACACTGGGAAAATGTGCTTGCTCCCATAGATGCGCTTGTGATAGAAAATCAGCTGTTCTCGATGCGGGTGAACGCCAAAAAGCCCCAATTCCCTTGGAAGGGATTGGGGCTTCTATCGTCTTGCCGAATGCGCAAGACGCTCGGCTTATTTATAGATCGGACGAATTTGGTTCGTCTGCTCGCGGTTGCGGCCGACGGAGAAGATCGAGATCGGAATGCCGGTCAGCTCGGCTACGCGCTCGACATAACGGCGCGTGTTCTCCGGCAGGTCGGCCAGCGTCTTCGCGTTCGAGATATCCTCGCTCCAGCCCGGCAGCTCCTCGTATACCGCTTCGCACTCGGAGATCAGCTTCAGGCTCGCTGGATAATGCTCGATGACTTCGCCGCGCAGCATGTAGTGCGTGCAGATCTTGACCGTCTCGAGGCCGGACAAAACGTCCAGCGAGTTCAGGGACAGGCCCGTGATGCCGCTAACACGGCGCGCGTGGCGGACGACGACCGTGTCGAACCAGCCGACGCGGCGAGGACGGCCCGTTACGGTGCCATACTCATGGCCGCGCTCGCGGATCCAGTCGCCCGTCTCGTTCGTCAGCTCGGTCGGGAATGGACCGTCGCCGACGCGCGTCGTGTACGCTTTCGCCACGCCGATAACCTCTTGAATCTTCGACGGACCTACGCCGGATCCGATGCACACGCCGCCAGCCGAAGGGTTCGACGACGTGACGTACGGGTATGTACCCTGGTCAATGTCCAGCATGACGCCTTGCGCGCCTTCGAAGAGCACCTTCTGCCCCGAATCGATCGCATCGTTCAGCACGACGGACGTATCCGTGACGTATGGACGCAGCACTTCCGCATAGCTCAGGTACTCGGTCAGAATGCTCTCTACATCGAGGCCGTCGCTGCCGTATACTTGCGAGATCACTTGGTTCTTCTCCACGACGAGGCGGCGAAGCTTCGACTCGAACTCTTCCGCGTCCAGCAGGTCCGCCATACGGATGCCGTTGCGCGCGGCTTTATCCATGTAGCACGGGCCGATGCCCTTGCGCGTCGTGCCGATCTTGTTGTCGCCTTTGCGCTCTTCTTCCAGGCCGTCGAGCACCAGATGGTACGGCATGATGATGTGGGCGCGGTCGCTAATGCGCAGGTTGTCCGTCTTGAAGCCGTTGTCATGTATATAGTTAATTTCGTCGATCAGCGCTTGCGGGTTGATAACCATCCCGTTGCCGATGACGCATGTTTTATCCTGATTGAAAATACCCGATGGCACCATAGTCAGCTTGTACTTCTTGTTGCCGATCATAATCGTGTGGCCCGCGTTGTTACCGCCTTGATAACGGGCTACAACGTCGGCACCCTCTGCGAGAAAGTCGGTGATTTTGCCTTTGCCCTCGTCTCCCCATTGTGTTCCGACAACAACTACCGTTGACATGCTCATACCCCCACTCGATGTATTTGCACACACCGAAAATTACTGCCGGTCGCAAAAGGCAGCAGTCTTAGTGTAGCAATGTTAAAAATCAAAGTCAATAAAAAACGAACGATTGCATAGGGTTCTATACAATCGTTCGGAAATATGACATATCGAAAACGAATAAGAGCGGTTTACGAGGCTTGTCCGGGCTCTTGGTGCGTCCGGTCCAAACTAACGAATTTGTTGAAGCTCTTGAGGAACGCCAGCTCCACCGTGCCGACCGGGCCGTTACGCTGCTTGGCGATGATAATCTCGATGATGTTCTTCTTCTCGGATTCCTTGTCGTAGTAGTCGTCCCGGTACAAGAACGCGACGATATCGGCGTCCTGCTCGATCGATCCGGATTCACGAAGGTCGGACATCATGGGACGCTTGTCCTGGCGCTGCTCGACGCCGCGGGAGAGCTGCGACAGCGCGATGACCGGCACTTCGAGTTCACGCGCGATCTGCTTCAGCGTACGGGAGATCTCCGAGACTTCCTGCTGACGGTTCTCGCCGGCTTTGCCGCGGCCTTGGATCAGCTGGAGGTAATCGATCAGAATCATGCCCAGACCGCGTTCCTTCTTGAGGCGGCGGCACTTGGCCCGGATGTCCGCGACCGTGATGCCCGGCGTATCGTCGATGTAGATTTGCGCTTCGGACAAGGCGCTGATCGCCATCGTCAGCTTCTCCCAATCGTCCCCTTCCAGGTAGCCGGTCCGCAGACGGCCCGCGTCGACGTTCGATTCCGCGCAAATCATCCGGTTGACGAGCTGCACGGCCGACATCTCGAGCGAGAAAATCGCGACCGTCTCCTTCGCGCGCACGCCGACGTTCTGGGCGATGTTCAGCGAGAAGGCGGTTTTACCTACGGAAGGACGGGCTGCCACGATGATCAAGTCGCTGCGCTGGAATCCGGCGGTCATTTTATCAAGATCGACGAAACCCGACGGAATGCCGGTCGACGTCCCTTTGTTCTGATAGAGCGTCTCGACGCGCTCGAACGCCTCCATGAGCACGTCGCGGATCGAGACGAAGCCGCTGCTCGAACGGCGGTTGGACAGCTCAAGAATGCGCTGCTCCGCTTCGTTCAGCATCATGCCGACATCTTCTGCGGCCGCATAGCCGTTGGAGACGATCTGCGTCGCCGTCCGGATCAGACGCCGCAGCAGGGACTTCTCTTCGACGATCTGCGCATAGTAATCCACGTTGGCCGCGGTCGGAACCGCACCCGCGAGTTTCGCCAGGTAGCTGACGCCGCCGACCTCTTCCAGCTGTTGTTTGCCTTGCAGATGGGCGGTTAGCGTGACAAGGTCGATCGGCTGGTTCGCTTCCCCCAGCTCGATCATGGCTTCATAAATCAACTGGTGAGACGGCGTGTAGAAGTCTTCGCTGCGCAGCCGTTCCATAGACGTGACGAGCGCCTCGGCCTGGATGAGAACGGCGCCAAGCACCGCCTGTTCGGCTTCTGTATTCTGCGGGGGAACACGGTCAAACATCAGCTGTTCATCGCTCATGGTTTCGCTTGTCTCCTTTGCCCACTGTAGTATTATTCTTCAACCGTTTGCACTTTAAGCGTCGCTTTCACTTCCGGATGCAATTTCACCGGCACGTTCGTGTAACCGAGCGCGCGAATCGGCTCTTCCAGCTCGATTTTGCGCTTGTCGATCTTATGGCCCTGCTTCTCGAGCGCCTCGGCGATCTGCTTGCTCGTGACGGAGCCGAACAAGCGGCCGTCCGCGCCGGACTTTGTCTTGACGACGACCGTGATCGCCTCGAGCTTCGCGGCGAACGCCTGCGCGTCTTCTTTCTCCTTCTCCTTGCGTTTCACTTCGGCGGCCTTCTGGATGTCCAGCGTCTTCAGGTTGCCGTCGGATGCCGGCTTGACCAGCCCTTTCGGCAATAGGAAGTTACGCACGTAGCCTTCCGATACTTCCTTTACTTCGCCTTTCTTGCCCTGCCCTTTGACGTCCTGCAAAAAGATTACTTTCATTCGAATAACCCCTCTTCCTCTTCGATATCGTGAAGCACCTGCTTTAATTTGTGAGCCACCTCGGAGACGGTTCCCTCGAGCTGCGCGGCCGCGTTGGTCAGATGACCGCCGCCGCCCATGCGTTCCATGACGACCTGCACGTTCATATGACCCAGCGACCGGGCGCTGACGCCGATCAAGCCGTCCTGCCGCTCGCCGATGACGAACGAGGCCAGCACGTCGGTCATGTTCAGCAGCGTGTCCGCGGATTGTGCGATCAGCAATTGCGAATATTTGCGGCCCGGCTCCGTGACGGCGATCGCCACATGCTCATACAGAATCTCGGCATGCTTGATCATCTCCGCCTTCTTGATGTATTCGGCCAGGTCTTCCTTGAGCATCTTCTGGATCATCGTCGTATCCGCGCCGCTGCGGCGCAGGAACGAGGCCGCCTCGAACGTGCGGGAGCCGGTGCGAAGCGAGAAGCTCTTCGTATCCACCGTAATGCCCGCCAGCAGCGCCGTCGACTCGCGCACGTCCAGCACGACCCGGTCATGGATATATTGCAGCAGCTCCGTGACCAGCTCGCACGTGGAGGACGCGTACGGCTCCATGTAGACGAGAATCGCGTTGTTGATGAATTCCTCGCCGCGGCGGTGATGGTCGATCACGACGATTTTGCCCGCCTGCTGCAGCAGCTTCGGCTCCTTCACCATCGACGCCTTATGGGTGTCGACGACGACGACGAGCGTGCCCGCTTCGATCAGGCCGAGCGCTTGCTCCGGCGAGACGAACCGCTTGAACATCTTCTCGTCTTCCCTCAAATTCTCCATCATCTTCTGAATGGCCGGATTGATCCCTTCCAGCACGATGTGGGCATCCTTATGGAAGATCTGCGCGGCCTTCAGCACGCCGATCGCGGCGCCGATCGCGTCCATGTCCGGCATTTTGTGCCCCATGATGACGACGTTGTCGCATTCCTTGATCAGATCTCGCAGGGCATGGGCCACGACCCGCGCACGGACGCGCGTGCGCTTCTCCACCGCGTTCGACTTGCCGCCGTAGAACGTCTGCCGCTGGCCGACCTTCACCGCCGCTTGGTCGCCGCCGCGGCCTAGCGCGATATCGAGACTCGTCTGCGCCCACTGCCCAAGCTCGACGATCGTCTCCGCGCCGGCCGCGAAGCCGATGCTGAGCGTCATCGGGATTTTCTGATCGGCTGTCATCTCGCGCACTTCGTCCAGCAGCACGAAACGGGACAGCTCCAGCTGTTTCAGCGTCCGCTGGTCGGTAATCACGAGATACCGGTCGCTCGTCAGACGCTTCAGATACACTTGAAACTTCTGCGACCATTCGGTAATCTCGGCCGTCACCTTGGAGAGAAGCTGGCTGCGCTGCTGGTCGTCCATCCCCTGGGTCACTTCCTCCAGGTTATCCATCATGACGATGCCGATCGCCAGCTTCTCGTCTTCATAGCGTCTGGCCAGCTCCCAGCGCTGCGTAATATTGCGGACGTATAGCAGCCGTTCCTCGAAACGGAACATCAGCTCATACACTTCTTGGCCGATGACCGCTTCCACGGTGCCTTCCTTGTCCTTCGCCTGGGCCAGTAAAGGGAACAGGTCGGTAAGCGATTCGCCGACGACCGAGTCCCGCTCCAGCATGTGCGTGACGAACGAGTTGTGCCATTCGACCGTCTTCTCCTCGTTATAGAG
The DNA here is from genome assembly GCF_042682185.1 of Paenibacillus xanthanilyticus. NCBI lineage: Bacteria > Bacillati > Bacillota > Bacilli > Caryophanales > Paenibacillaceae > Paenibacillus > Paenibacillus xanthanilyticus. The sequence goes on from NZ_JBHUHA010000002.1 coordinate 2,817,141, forward strand.
AATAATGCCGAACGGCAGTTCGCTGATGACCTCGCTGCCGGCTTTCTTCACCCGGTACGAGAGCGTACCCAGATAGGTTTTCAGGTCGCGCCGGAACGCGCGCTCCGCCATCCACGAGTACACGCCCACGGCGCCGGACAGCAGCAAGCCGATCAGACCCAGCTTCCATTCGTACCACGCCACGGCGACCGTGAGCAGCAGCATGAGCACGAATGCCCATAGATGGTGCATTCCGTGCCAGCGTTTAATCAAAAACTTCGGCATCTTTACTTCGCCCCTGTACTTACGGTTTCTTGAACGCTGCGCGGATGGGGAATGCGGCATCGAATACCCCAATCAAGCTGAGCGGAGGAAAAGCCACGACGAGCGCGCCCAGCAGAATCGGCACGATTCTGCTCCAGCCTCGTTGATGGGCCACATAAAAGAAAAATCCGATCGCTTGAATCGTAAACGCGAGCCGCATGAGCGGTACGAGGTTCAGCAATGCCACTGTCAGAAAAGAATCGCCCTGATCGGGAACGACCAAGTCGGCGAACAGCACGATCAAATAATAAAATACCATGATGCGCGGAAGCATCCATTCGCGCGCCTTCTGAAGGCCAGGAACCTCAAGCCCCGAAGCGCGCAGCAGCGGCCGGGCGATCGCGTGGGTAATGACCGCATACAGGAACGCCACTGTGATCATCGTCATCGGAATCGAATGGATCATCGTTTGAATGAAAGCATCCGTCATATCCGCGCTCCACGTCGACGGCAGCAGTCCTTGCGCGTCCAGATCGCCCGTCACCTGGAGAATGAGATCGCGGATCTCGGTCAGCAGGGACATATCGAACAACCGGTCCAGGAGCACGAGCTCCAGCATCAGCTCGGCGAGGAGCGTCAGCAGCGTCGCGGTGATGACCTTGCGCGCCGGAGCGCCCTTCCGGTACAAATGCCCCATCACGATGGCCGGCGCCACGAAGAACAGCCCGACGATAAGCGCGGGCGGGCCCAGTATCGTCAGCGCGATGCCGAATACGGCCGCCAGATGAACGGCGAACATGGGCTTCGATAAAGTCGCATACAACAGAACCGCGGGAACCAACATCACGGCCAGCGCTAGCGCGTTCAGCAGCGGAACGGCGACGGCGAGCAGCAGCGCCAGCAGGAGCGCGCTCCATAACAAAGATTTCATGCCGGTTCTCAAGCCCGTTCACCTCTTGCACGTATGAAGTTGTATGCCTAAACTGTAGTCCTCATTATAACATAAAACATCCGGCAACTAGAATGGTGCCTGTTGGGCCGCCAACCAGAAGACTAAGCCATATGCTTAGTCTATTACCCGCATTGTCAGCTAAGACGCGGCTTGCGGGCGCGAGCATGGAAGCAGCGCTTCGAAGAACGCCCGCAGAAGGAATCAGCTTGCGCTTGTTCCGATGATGCCGACACCCCTGCCAAGAGGCGGGCTTCGGCGCGCCAGCTTCACCATGCCCATTCCGGAGTGTCTGCTGCGCTCTCGCCTTCGCCGCCCCGTTCGTCCCATACCGGCCATGGTCAGCACGCCAACGAGCGGAGATTCAGTCAGCCCGATGCAAAAACGCCCCCGTTGCCGGGAGCGTCTCTTACTGTATCTATAAAACTGCCTCTGGCGATTAACGACCGTTATTCAATCGTCCATGCATCGCCGTCGTTCTCCGCGGACAGGCCGATCGAATTCAAGAACGACACCGGCGCGAATGCGCGCTTGCCGATCGACAGCAGCTCGCTGCTGACTTCGCCCGATACGATGCGATAGCCGCGTTCGAGCATCAGCTCCCCGTTCTTCGGCATCTGGCCCGCCGTGCCGGCCGTCTGTCCGCCTTCGCCTTTCGCCAAAGCGAATGTCTTGGACACGGCATCCCACGTCAGCGTATACCCGTGTTCCGCCAGCGCCTCAACGTCGACATAACTGGCTTGGTTGTAACTCAGAACCGGATAGCTCGCGCCTTCCCACTGCAGCGTGCCGGCCGCCGTATTCGCGCCAACGCGTTGGAATTGGCTGCGTAACGGTTCGCCCAGACGCACCTTCTTGTTCATCGTGCCGCGATCGAGCACGACCTGGCCCGCGACGAGCACGTAGTCGATGCCCGCCGACATGAGCTCCGGATTCTCGACCGTCGATTTATCGGTGACCGTATCCGGGTTGAAGATGACGATATCCGCGTCCATGCCTTTCGCGATGCGGCCCTTCTTGCGCAGCGCCGGCGCCTGCTTCTCCAGCCGCTGAGCCGGCATGAGAGACAGCTTGGCGATGCCGTCCATGAGCGACATGACCTGCTGCTCGCGCACATACATCCCCAATGTACGCGCGAACGTGCCCGAAGCGCGCGGATGGTTGTTGTTGCTTGGCTCCAGAATCGCATCGCTGCCGATCATGACGAACGGCGCCTGGAAAGCCTGCACGACCGCTTCGGCCGGAATGGCGTACGCAACCGCGAGCTTCCCTTGTTTCTGATACTTCGTGAAGCTCTCTTTCGTCAGACGTTCCGACGTGCCGGCAATCTGAAGATCCTCATACGAAATGCGGAACCGCTGCTGCCAGCCTTCGTCGAAGCGAGCGGAGTTCAGGTATGTTCCCCAATAATCATACGGGTACACGCAGGCCGTAATATCATAGCCTTCCGCGCGCGCCTTCTCGATCATGCCGAGCGCCTCCTGCATGGAGAACGTGCCGCCCGTGCTGTTGATATGGTCGATATGTACCGCAGCGCCTGTCTTCTCCCCGTAGTCGATCAGCTCCTGCGTCCCTTCCAGCTCCGTGCCCGGCGCTTCGGCGTCGGAATAACGGCCATGGAAGTATACCGGCACGTTGTATTCGTTCGCGAGCTCCATAAGCGGAATGATCTCCTCTGCGGAGATGCCCGGCACGTACTCGAGACTGAATGAGATGCCCAGCGCCCCGTTGTTCAACGCTTCCTCCGCCTGCTCGCGCAGCTTCGCGATTTGCTCGGGCTTGGCCGCATCGTAGCGGCTCAGCTTGAACTGATTCCGCGCCTGCGTGTAGAAATACGACGCCCCGAAGTTAACCGGCGGCATATCGCGCTCGTAATGAGCATACCACGCCTTCGGCGTCGACGTACCGCCATGCATCGCGATGTTGCTCGTCACGCCGTCGCCGATCTTCTGCCAGACGCCAAGCGGATTCGGATCGTACGACAGGTTATCAATGAAGCCCGGGGAGACCACCAGCCCCTTGGCGTCGATCGTCTTCTTGCCCTTGAGCGCCTTGGACGTGACGACGCCGATCGTGCCGTCCGTTACGCCGACATTGAGCCCTTCCTGATCCAGCTTCGTCTCCGGGTTGATGACGCGACCGCCGGTAATGACGATATCATATTCCTTCGCCAAATCCGCGTCCGTGACGGTCGCCTCCAGCAGCTCCGCCGGGGTCTGTTCCGGCTTGTCCGCCTCTTCGCCCTTCCCCTCGCCTTCGCCGGCATTCTCGCTGCCGCTGCCGGCATTCGAACCGCCGGCTTGCCCACTATTAGAGGCGCCTGCGTTCCCGCCTGCGCCGCTATTGCCCGCTCCTTGCTCCGCGGTGTTCCCCGGCGACTGCGAGTTCTCTTGCACCATCGAGTAGGCCAAATAACCCGCGAACCCGAGCACGAGGACGATGGCGATCACCATAATGCCTCGCATCGACCCGCGCCCCCGTTTGTTCCGATCCTGCCTGCTGCTCATTCCCTACGCCTCCTACATGTAGAAGGGCCGTCCCTCGGGAGGACGGCCCCTTGCATATTGCTTGTGGTTTGCCACGCTTCCAACCGTTTCCTTAATCGTACTACTTCGCTACATAATTCGCAAACCCGTTTAGCCGGCGGCGATCTCTTTCATCTCCGCCCCGCCGCTGACGATGAGCTTCTCGCAGTAGTCGATAATGTCGCTTCGTCTGACGATGCCGATGAACCGGTTCATATCGTCAATGACGGGGACGAAGTTTTGCAGCTTCGCCAGTGACACCAGGTCTTCCATATTGGCGTCGATCCGCACCGCCCGATGCGCCAGCCGAAGCTGGACATCGGATAGTTTGACCCGGTGCGTCTGTTCGAATGTCAGTTCCGGGTTGTTCTTCATATACCATAATAGATCGCCTTCCGTCACGGTGCCCGCATAGCAGCCGTCGCGATCGAGAATCGGTACGGACGTGTAGCGGTGATGCTCCATCCGCTCCAGCGTTTGCCGGAGCGTCGCTTCGGTCGAAAGGCAGACGACTTCTTGTTTCGGTAATAAGAAAAAGGCAATATTCATCCAGTTGATCTCCTACTCCCTAGTTTTGACCCCCTGGCATGTGCCGCTCGCGCGGAATGCTGCATTTCCAATCCCTCGGATTGTGAACGCAAACCAGTCGGCTTATCCGGAATGGAACGCGCTGCGTCATCAAAAACGGCGATAGCCGTTTCACCTTGTGCCGGCTTGTTAAGGCTTAGCCGCTTCGGCAACCGCAGTCGAGCGCGCAGTCGTCGCCTCCGCCGCAGTGTTCGCAGCCTTGCGCTTCTCATATTCCTCCGGCAGCGGCAGCTGGCTCTTGGCCAGCTTCGGGTCCAGCCAGGCCTCGATCAATGCGCCAACCGCATCCAGATCCGCTTCGTCCGCGAAATAGTACCACGCGCCGCCTTTCGATTTCCGGTGGCCGTCTCCTTTAAGCGTGTGGCTATACATCGTGCGCGATTCGGTCTGCAGCATGCTTTTGGCCAAATTAATCATCTGCGTGGAGGTCAAATCTGTGCTAAAGTTATGACCCATAATATCGATAAGTTCCGGAATTTTCGTCCATTGCCCGACTTTCGAGGCTTTCTCCATGATCGCGTTCAGGAAAATCTGATGCCGGCCGGTCCGGCTCATATCGCCGCCCGCATCTTCGCGGTACCGGACGTAGTTGAGCGCGTCCTTGCCGTTGTACTTGTCTTGCCCGGCTTTCACCACGAACTTCTCATGGTCGGCGTCGTCGTTGACCAAATCTTCGGTGATAGGCAGCGCAATGCCTCCCATGGCATCGATTACGTCGCGAAATCCATTGAAGTTAATGGTGGCGTAATGATCCACATGAGAGCCGAACAGCTTCTCGACGGTTTGGACCGACATAGCCGCGCCGCCGAACGCGTAAGCGTGGGTAATCTTGTCTTCCCACGGTTCGCCGTTCTTCTTCGTCTTCCCGACGATCGTGGCATACGTATCGCGCGGGATCGAGAACATGAGCATCGCGCCGTCGCTTGGACGCACGACCGTGTAGATCATCGTGTCGGAACGGCCGATCTCTTGATCCCGCTGATCGACGCCGAGCAGCAGCAGCGTGAACGGATCTTCCTTCTTCGTCTGCGCAATCCGCTTCACCTCGCGGCCCTCGAGCGGCTTGTAGGATTGATCGAGCTTCTTCTTCACCTGATCGGCCAAGAACAAGTCGAAGCCCCAGGAGGCCAGCGTCGCCCGGTTGAGATAGCCAAGGGTGCCCGTCAGGAGAATGAACGCCATCGCCGCGGCCATCCACTTCCATCTGCGTGATTTGCGTTCTGGTTGGGGTTGTGTAGCCATGAATGGTTTACTCCTATCCCTTTATCTATATAAACGAACCACCTTTATTTTAAACGACGCAGCCGGACGGAAAGTTACAGTATGGTAACACATGGCCGCTCCCTCAACCCCGCTGCCGAGTGGGCTCCAAGGGCTGAGTGGATGCTTCCGAAGCCGTTATTCTCCGGGAACTTTCCCTTTGGACACCTTCTGCGAGCGGGTACGTTTGTACGCGGTTGGCGGACTTCCTGCTTGGCACGCTTTTGTCCTAACGGACAAAGCTTACGTCATCCTTTTTACAAACCATTGCACAGTGGCTTTCGCAAATCGCTTTTCGTTGGAACAGCTTGGCTTCTCCCTTTTTCGCTGCCTCATGGGGACAACTCGCCCAACCGCTCTGCTGAGGACGCCGCAGTGCAGGCTTCCGAAGAGCGTGTTCCGCTGGAAAGCAGCTCGGCTTGCCCCACCTGTACAACCTGGGCATAGTTTGCCTGATTGGCGAATAAGTAACACTAGGACATATTCGGGAAGGAGATCCTTGTCTATGCAGCCATATATGCCTGACCGCTCATCGACCGGGCTCGATCCGCGGCTCGTTGGATTGCTTTGTTACTTCGGCCTTTGCGTAACCGGCATGCTGTTCCTCGTCATCGAACGTCAGAGCCGCTTCGTCAAATTTCATGCGCTGCAATCCATTCTGGTCGCCGCGGCCATGATGATCATCAATATTGTGCTCGGCCTGCTCCCGATTATCGGCTGGATTCTTGGCATATTCTTCGCGCCGCTGTGCTTCATCTTATGGGTCGCCATGATGGTGCTCGCCATGCAAGGGCGCTGGTTCAAGCTGCCGGTTATCGGAGAGTTCGCCGAGCGGCAATCGCAGCTGTTTTAAAACAAACAAAAACAGCCGACATCGCTGTCGGCTGTTTCCTGGTATATCGTCCAGCGTACCGGAGTACGCGTGTCCTACTATTCCGTTGTGTAAGGGAGCAGCGCTACTTGACGCGAACGCTTGATAGCGATCGTCAGCAGACGTTGGTATTTCGCGCTTGTTCCGGTTACACGGCGAGGCAAAATTTTACCGCGCTCGCTGATAAATTTACGGAGCAGGTCCGTATCTTTATAGTCGATGTGCGTGATTTTGTTAGCCGTGAAGAAGCATACTTTACGACGCTTGTTACGGCCTTTGCGACCGCCGAACTTGCGCTCTGGACGCTCGTCGCCGCCTTCTCTTTGCTTGAAGCTCATCTGTATCCGTCCTTTCAGTTAGAATGGCAAATCATCTTCGGAAATATCGATCGGACGTCCGTCATCCGAGAATGGATCACGATTGTCGTTCCGTGATGACCCTCCGGAACCTCCGGACCGGCCACCGCCTCCGCCGTAAGAACCTCCGCCTCCGCCGCTATAGCCGCCTCCGCTTTGACCGCCGCCACCCTGGCTTCCGCCATAGTTGCCGCCGCCTCCGCCTTGGTTTCCGCCGCCGTAGCTGCCCGATTCTTCGCGTTGTCCACCTTCGCGGTTGGATTCCAAGAAACGCACGTTATCGGCAATGACTTCCGTCACGTAGACGCGCTTGCCTTCGTTGTTCTCGTAGTTCCGTACCTGAATACGGCCTTCCACCGCCGCAAGACGGCCTTTACGCAAATAGTTCGCGCACAGCTCAGCCAGCTGACGCCATGTTACAACGGGGATGAAATCCGCTTCCCGCTCGCCGCCGCTTTGGAACGGACGGTCTACGGCCAGCGTGAATTGCGTAACCGCAACCCCTGCCGGAGTGTAGCGCATCTCGGGATCTCTTGTTAATCGGCCGATTAGAATAACACGGTTCAACATCGACTTTCGCCTCCAATCGAACATTCCTTGCGTGAGTTAGACATCTTAAGCAACGTCTTTGACAACCAAGAAACGGATAACTTCATCCGTAATCTTCATGACGCGGTCAAGTTCAGCGACAACAGCCGGTGTGGCGTTGAAATGAACGAGGACATAGATACCGTCACGAATCTTGTTGATCTCATACGCAAGGCGGCGCTTACCCAGCACGTCGTGCTTCGTAACTTCTCCGCCGTTCGAGATGATTGCTTGGAACTTGTCGGTCAAAGCTTGTACCGCTTCTTGTTCCACATCTGGACGAATGATGTACATCACTTCATATTTGCGCATTTCGATTCACCTCCTTTTGGACTAACGGCCCCCACTAAAGGGAGCAAGGAGCGAGTAATTTCTCGCAAGTAATTTCTCGCATACCATAACACTATACCAGAGTCGCCTATCCGTTGACAAGTGAAACCATGCATTCGAGCGCCTGGCTCTTTCTCCCGCTTATGTTCGCTCTCGTCGGTACATACACTAAGCGTCGGCTCCGCATCTGCGGGCCGTTGACCATTATTCGCTTTGGAGGCTGATGACGATGGGTGAATGGACCGAATTCCGGCCGGGCGACCGGGCACCGAACGAAGGGACGTATATTGAGATCGGCGAGAACTCGTACCATATGGGCGTCACGAATCCGCAGAAAGTCCATTTGGAGAAAGGCGAGCGTTTCCCGGAAACGTCAAACGATGGCCGCAAGTGGAAACGACTGCATCATAATCACTAATCGCAGCCCGGTGCATAAAACGAAGCGCTGGCGCACAATCTATTCTCGACGGTGTGAAGAGAGGCGTGGTTCCGTTGAACGCGAATGCGCAAGGACCGCAGTGTGATTTTGTCCACGAATAGCTGATTACGAAGAAGCGAGGGGTTGTGCCAAAGACATCGTCTGTAACACAAGCACATCGGTGTAACCGATGACCGTGGTTTCAGAAGTGACGTTATAGTGATGACGAATTACAATCGATCAACCACCGTCGGAAAAGGACTCGTAAGAGTCCTTTTTTCGTTTGTCCCTGCAGCTGCATTGATCGATGCTGGCATGAGATTTTGCCCCCGCGTGCGTGGACCCAATTCCATGCTGCGTCTAATCGCTCTCCCTTTTCTAAATGGAGACTTATTTCCGAAGCTGTGGTGCTGGTCCACACAGTCCTTCCCCGTCGCACAACCGTAAATGCGCACAAAAAAACGACCCCATCGGAGTCGTCGTTTGTTATGTATGGCGGAGAGAGTGGGATTCGAACCCACGCACGCTGTGACACGCCTAGCTGATTTCGAGTCAGCCCCCTTGGGCCTCTTGGGTACCTCTCCATGAGTAATCAACATGATGTATCTTATCACAAAAGCTTCATGGTATGCAAACGGAAACAGCTGGTGAAGCCCCGCATCGGACCCCTCTTAGGCATCAAGCTATTCCCGTCATTCCTCTTCACAGATCATCGCATCCACCGATTTACCACGAAGGAATCCCTGCACCCTTTATGAGTTCATGCAGTGCTATTGATCGTCCCTCTGCCGACATTCAAACCAGTCGAACTCCGCTCTCCGCCATCTGCCCTACTAAAGTTAACGATGGCTCTCCGCCATCTCACGACGATGGCTCATGCGGTGACTCTCTAGCCTCAGGCAGCGTTTCTGCTTCTTTTACACGGTCATCTGCCTTGGAGGCCTCTCACATGCGCGCCACATATCCCGGAAATAACAAAACCTCCTGCATCATCTGCAGGAGGCGTTATTGGAGTAATTAGAGAACGGAGAGAGTGGGATTCGAACCCACGCACGCTGTGACACGCCTAGCTGATTTCGAGTCAGCCCCCTTGGGCCTCTTGGGTACCTCTCCAATTAGTCAACGAAGTTCATTTTAGCATAGGGCTTGGACGATTGCAAGCGGTGTCCGCAAAAAAATTAGACGCCGCCTTCTGCCTGCGTTTCTCCGGCTTCCGCGGCTTTCGATCGAAGCACCTTCTTCAGATTCTTCTCGAACTTTAACCGAGGGATAAGCACGCTATGTTTGCATCCAACGCATTTGATCCTAATATCCATCCCCATCCGGATGATCTCCATCTCGTTCGTGCCGCAAGGATGAGGCTTCTTCATCTGGACGATATCGCCGAGTTCAAATTGTTTCCGTTCCAACCGCTTCCGCCACTCCTTTCCCGACCAGGATGTCTTGTCCTACGATATCCCCATTATACGATGACCGGCTCGTAACCTCCACCTGCTAAGGGACGAAATATGCCGCGAATTTCAACTTTTTCTTGAATCAGCACCGTCTGGACCGTCGTCAGATCCTCTTGGGGAAAATGAATCGATAACGCGCAGCCCGCAGTGATCTCTTTGGGCGTTGGACAAATATCTATTTCTACGTCTGCGTATTCTAGCAGCATTTCCGCCCGAAGCGCTTGTTGGGTCGAATCGAACGCAATCAGCATCCAGCCCCGCCTCCTTCATCATTTCTCGCGTGCCGCAAGTATAAAATGGCTGTCTTATCCATATACTAGCTAGTAAATAAGCGAAGATCCTATCGACTCTCGGATCGCTCGCATCGATATCGTCATAGATTAGTAGGGCCGACGCGCGGGCCATTGCTCACCATCAGGCGGGAGGGATTTCAATGAAGTTTTCAAGTAAGGACAATCCACTCAAGGTACCCTATTCGGAGCCGAATGCGACAAGTCTGCTCATTAATCGCTTAGCTTATTTGCTGAGCGATGTGCCCGATCATGCGCGTATTGTCGTTGTGTGCGTTGGCACCGACCGCTCTACCGGCGATGCGCTTGGCCCACTCGTCGGAACGTCCCTAAGCAAATATCGCAGCCGCTACTTTGATATTTACGGCACCTTGGAAGAACCCGTGCACGCGATGAACTTGGACGACACGCTCCAGCGCATCAACAGACAAGTTCGTCACCCCTATGTCATCGGCATCGATGCATGCTTGGGACAAGTCTCAAGCGTCGGCAGTATTCAAGTCGGGACAGGCCCGGTTCGCCCCGGCGCCGGCGTGAATAAAGAACTGCCGCCCGTCGGCGACATCCATGTAACGGGCATCGTCAATGTGGGCGGCTTTATGGAATACTTCGTTTTGCAGAATACGAGGCTGCATCTGGTCATGCGAATGTCCGAAGTCATCGCGCACAGCCTGTTCTCGGCGATCGTAAAGTCGGTTCACCCGGCTATTCCCGCTTCAACGCAAGATTAATGGCCTTCTTCTCCTCCGGAGTTAAGGGATAGTCGGAACTGCCCTCTCGGATCGGTTTGGCGTACACGAATGTATTCTCCCGATTGTGCAGGCCGCTCAGCACGAGGCCCTCTTCCGTTTCGCTCAGGATAGCCAGCGAGAAGCTGAGGTCGCTGCCTCCGTCGGAGAACGCATTGTAACGATGAATGCCGACGTGCCCTTTTTGTTCTTTGGCTTGACGCTGCAGCTCAATCACCTGCTGCTGCAGGGCGACATGCTCCTGTTGCTGATGCGCCAGTTTTTCCTTCAATGCGATAATAATGTGTTCCAAATCCTCTACGCCCGACCCGCTCGTAAACTGCGTATAACTTTTGCGCAGTTTTTTCAATTTGCCGCCCAATGCGAATGACCGGATCACGAGGATCAAGACGATGATCGCCAGACCAATCGTTACCCCGTCCATCGGCTGCAAGTTCCATGCTTCCATCAATGTTTCTTCGCTCCCATTCCCTACTTCAACGATAATGCTGTTTGATTTCTGCGATCGCCTCGACGAAGGCATCTGCTTCCTGCTCCGTCGTTCCATACCCCACGCTGGCCCGAATGGCTCCCGTCCCCGTCGTCCCCGCCATGCCATGCGCAAGCGGCGTACAATGGAACCCCGATCTTACGGCGATGTTGTAATGCTGATCGAGAATAAAAGCCGTCTCCGACGGATCGATGCCATCCACCACGATGGATACGATGCCCGTCCGGTTTCGTCCCTGTTCAGGCCCGAGCACGCGCACGCTGTCGATGCGCAGCAATCCTTCAATCATTCGCTGGGTTAAGTCCCACTCTTTAGTATGTATCTTTTGCGGCGTCTCATTCAGCACATAATGCACACCGACTTTCAGACCCGCGATGCCCGGGGTATTCGGCGTACCGGCTTCATAGCGATCAGGCCTCACCTGAGGCTGTTCCGGCGATTCGGATTGACTGCCTGTTCCGCCATGCATAAGCGGCACAGGATCGATCTGAGGCGAAATATACAAGCCTCCGGTACCCTGTGGCCCCAACAGTCCCTTATGTCCCGGGAAAGCAAGCATGTCGATGCCCATGGCCTCTACGTCGATCTCCAGCGTCCCGGCGCTTTGAGCCGCATCCACGAGCAGCTTAGCGCTGCCATGCGCCCGCGTAATCTCGCCGATCTCCGCTACAGGCAGGATTGAGCCCAGCAAGTTCGAACTATGATTAACGGCAACGAGTCTCGTATTGCTGCGCAATGCCTGTTTAACTTGATTCGGATCCAATCGCCCGCTCGCATCGGTCTCCAGATAAGTCACTTCCACGCCCAATGCCGCCTTCAAATATTCTAGCGGGCGCCGGATGGAATTATGCTCGACGGCGGTCGCGATTACATGGTCGCCGGGCTGAACCATTCCTTTGATCGCCTGATTCAAACCCATAGTTGTATTGAGCATAAAGGCGATATCGTTGGGGTTGGCGATACGAAATAGTTTAGCCAATGCCTTTCGGGTATCGAACAATACACGGCTTGCTCGAACCGCCATCTTGTGGCTGCCGCGACCAGGATTGGCCGCATCCTCTTCCATCGCTTTCGCTACCGCTTCTATGACGCCAGGCGCTTTCGGCCACGAAGTCGCCGCATGATCCATATAGATGAATGGTTTCTCTTGCCCCTCTGCCATATCGCTTACCCCTTTCCATGCTAACCGACCATTTTCGCTCTATACAATAATAGCACACAGCATGCAGCGAATCACGCGTTCGCTGCAACTGTGTGCTAGGGTTAGCTTGCAGTCCATTCGGACGATTAGGCCATTTGCTGCAGCAGCTCGAGCAGCCGCTCCAGGTCTTGTTTATTGTAGTAGAGAAGCTCGATTTTCCCCTTGTCTTTCTGCTGTTTAATCTTAACGGTCGTCTTAAACTGATCTCGCAGCGATTCCTCTAATTGCTCGATATATGGATCGCGTCTTTTCAGTATTTGCTTCGCCTTTTCCGGCTGCACTTGCTGAGACAACCTTTGGATCGCTTCCTCAAGCTGGCGAACGCTCCACTCATTCGTCATCGTCAATTCAGCTAATTCTTTGCGACGCGATTCTTCCTTCACGCCGACCAGCGCGCGCGCATGACCCATCGATAATGTTCCACGTGAAACATTTTCTTTGATCTGCTCCGGCAGTGTCAACAAACGTAGGAAGTTGGCAATATGCGAACGAGACTTGCCTACCTTAAGTGACAGCTCTTCTTGCGTCAGATCGAATTTATCCATGAGCGCTTGGTAAGCTAGTGCCAATTCGATCGCGTTCAAATCTTCGCGCTGCAAGTTCTCGATCAAGGCAATCTCCATCACCTGTTGATCGGAGAAACTGCGAACGACGGCCGGCACAGTTGCATTACCACACAACTGCGAGGCGCGGAAGCGGCGCTCGCCAGCGATAATCTCGTACCCTTTCAGCACCGAACGAACAATAATCGGCTGAATGACACCATGCTGCCGAATCGATTCGGCCAATTCTTTTATCGCGTCGTCGTCGAAAGTTTTACGTGGCTGATATGGGTTCGGCCTAAGTTCTGCCAGGCTGACCTCCACGACCTTATCTTCTTCGCTTACTGAAAGAGACGGAATAAGCGCATCAAGTCCTCTACCTAGCCGCTTGCTCATACATGATCACTTCCTTCGCGAGTTCAAGATAAACCTCGGCCCCTTTGGATCTCGGATCGTACGTGATAATGGCTTGTCCATGCGATGGCGCTTCGCTCAAACGAACATTGCGCGGGATAATGGTTTGGTATACCTTCTGTTGAAAATACTTCTTCACTTCTTCAATGACTTGAATGCCCAGATTAGTACGGGCATCCAGCATGGTAAGCAGCACGCCTTCGATTTGGAGCGACGTGTTCAGATGCTTCTGCACCAGACGCACGGTGTTGAGCAGCTGACTAAGCCCTTCAAGGGCATAATATTCGCACTGAATCGGGATGATCAACGAGTCCGAAGCGGTCAAGGAATTGACGGTCAAAATACCAAGCGATGGCGGACAATCAATGAGAATGTAATCGTACTGGCTTTTCACCTTTTTCAACGCGTTCTTCAGCTTCATCTCGCGCGAGATACTCGATACCAATTCGATCTCCGCCCCGGCAAGTTGAATCGTCGCGGGAATGATGCTCAATCCATCAATCGCGGTTACGACCGTCGCATCGTTCGGGTGCACATCGTCAATCAGCACGTCATAGATACAATATTTCACGTCTGCTTTGTTAACGCCGATGCCGCTCGTCGTATTCCCCTGCGGATCAATGTCGACCAAAAGCACTTTCTTGCCCAGCGTAGCCAGGCAGGCTCCCAGATTTACCGACGTTGTCGTTTTTCCGACACCGCCCTTCTGGTTGGATATCGCAATCGTTTTAGACAAAACCGTTCACCTCTAATGTTGATAGCTTGTTGAAACTCGCTCACTGTGTAATCGATACATTCATTATAAAAGCTTATTCGGTCATGTTCAATGAAACGTTCGATTGGCGCCCCATATATTTAGTTGTCGCCAAGGCGGGAACGGCAGTGAATAGCAGATTACTCATCCGTGACAAGAATTAACCGACAAAATTTCGCGTGCCTTCAAACGATAGTCACAACATCAAACATGCTAGTTAATTGCAAACAACATAATCCAGCAGCATCTGAGCGAAGGACGAAATGATCTAAGCTTCATCGATAATCCATGAACGGAATTCGATCAACCGTACCTCATTGTTTCATTTGGCCACGGCGGACAAGAAAAACTGACGCCATTCTCGCCCCTCGCGCCCAAGCCTGTCAGCTTAGGAGAAAATCGTACGGTTGAAGAATTCAATGCCTGCGGTTGGTGTGGGATTTCAGCCGTTCCATCTCCACACCAACTCTCCAGCTGCTCTTGCACCCGCTTAGAGATGCTTAACCTGTCCGCATTGCCAGCGCTTCACAGGCTCCTACTCTTTTGCGTGAGAATATAAAAAACGTTCCGACCCCATGGATTTCAAGTTGCCGGAACATTCCTTCGCGCGATCGCGTTGTATGGTTGCTAAAAAACGGCGATGCCGCCCTTCATCAGGACGGCTAGACTTGGCCTTAAAGGCTGCATCACCTTAACATATTCGCATGTTTCTCATCTTCATAGCTACACACAAGATGAAATGAAACAAACAGCGCCGGCCAATAGCGCGGCAAGGTGCATTTCATTCCGGATTCGATTGCGTTCACAATCCGAGAATTAGCATGTAGCATTCAATGAGGAGAAATACAGGTAGGTATTAAATCCACGTGAAACGACTACCCTTCACGGGAACGTTTAGGAATTTGAATGACGATTTCATAGTGATCTTCAAAATCCTTTTCGTTTGTTTTAATTTGCAGACCCGATTCGGTTACCATGTCGATCGATTGGCGGATCGTATTTAAGGCCAACCTTACGTCCTTGGTAAAGGAAACCCGTTTCGACTTTTTGGCTTTCGCGACTTCTTTATAGAAGGCAACCCGAGCTTCGGTTTGCTTCACGTTCAACTCTTTGGCAACGACATCCTCCAGCACCTTCTGCTGAAGCTCATCCGAATCCAACGCCAGCAGTGCACGCGCATGACGTTCCGTGATTTTGCGCTCGATCAGCGCGTTTTTCACAGCTTCG
This sequence comes from Paenibacillus xanthanilyticus, assembly GCF_042682185.1. Lineage (NCBI taxonomy): Bacteria > Bacillati > Bacillota > Bacilli > Caryophanales > Paenibacillaceae > Paenibacillus > Paenibacillus xanthanilyticus. The sequence goes on from NZ_JBHUHA010000002.1 coordinate 2,832,390, forward strand.
CCAAGGCCAAGCAACCGGATTTTATTGGCGATCGTCGATTGGCTCTTACCCAGTCGCTGTGCAAGACTTTCTTGTGTTAACGAGTGAAGGTCGATCAGCTTCTGATACGCAACTGCTTCCTCGATAGCCGTCAGACCTTCGCGCTGCAAATTCTCGATTAATGCAATCGAGGCAGCCTGCGAATCATTGAATTCCCTCACGATAGCAGGAATAGTGTCCAGCCCAAGTTTTTTGACTGCCCGGTAGCGACGCTCGCCCGCAATGATCTCATAGCGGTTGTTCCGCATCCGAACGACAATTGGCTGAATAACGCCGTGAGTCTTAATCGTCTGGCAAAGTTCGTCAATCCGTTCGTCATCGAAAATCGTGCGCGGCTGATAAGGGCTTGTATCGATCTCGCCGATCGGTATTTGCTTCACTTCATCTTGGGCGCCCTTTGGATCTGAGGATAAACCAAATAAACGCGAAAATTGTTCTTTCATCTCGTCAACTACCACCCGAATTCAAAGTGCCAGAGGAATGCTTTCTTTATATATATTCTCTGGCTTCAAAATGATTTCCTGCTTGACAAGAAGCCTTGCCTCTTATTAGTCGGGAAAATGTTTCACGTGGAACATTACTCGCAAATCATTCGCTGCCAGTTCTTAATTGCTGTAGGTGATCAAAATGCTGCCCGCCAAGTGTTTTAACATAAAAACGATTTTAATTCCACTACAGCGACCACGTTCGCCCCGACATATATGTAAAACGGAAGACAAGCATAGGTCACTTCTGCCCGCCTGTCCCCATAGAAATTCAAATCTCCGAACTAGTTATAGCGTCTTGAATCTCGCATGTCGCGAATGCCTACTCGTCAAATCTTCCTCACGCCCAGAAGGCGACCGATTGCAGCCCTACTCGATCGGCTGCTTTAATGGCAGGCCGGCTTTTCGCGGGTATTTTTTTGGCGTCGCGTCCAGCTTGTCCACAATGACGATATGGCGCTCCGACTGCTCGAACGGCAGCTGGAAATAATGCGTCGTCCGCACTTTACCGCGAAGTTCATTCAAGCTTCGACTGGCAACTTGTAGTTCCTCCTCCAAGGAGGCCCCTTTCATCGCGGCGAACGCGCCACCCTTCTTCGCGAAAGGCAGGCAAAACTCATTCAGGACGCTCATGCGCGCGACCGCTCGGGCGGTGACCAAGTCATAGCGGTCACGATGCTCCGGTTGTCTGGCGATATCCTCGGCTCGGCCATGCACGCACTGCACGTCCTTCAAGCCAAGTTCCTGAGCGACATGGTTCAAGAACGATATGCGTTTGTTAAGCGAATCGACAATCGTCACGCGCAAATGAGGAAAACAAATTTTCAGCGGAATGCTCGGGAACCCTGCGCCCGAACCGATATCCGCGATACTGCTAATCCCATCCATCGGAACATAAAAAGCAAGCGATACCGAATCATAAAAATGCTTCTCGTATACCGCTTCCCGCTCCGTAATGCCGGTTAAATTCATCTTCTCGTTCCATTCCACCAGCAGGCGAAAGTAGAGGTCGAACTGTTCTAACTGTTCCGCAGACAGTTCGACCCCTTTCTCGGCCAGCAGCGAAGGAAACCACTGCGGCGTATCATTCATGCTACCTTACCCCCGCGCCGCCGTTACGCGGTTATAATGTTCCAGATAGACGAGCAAGATGGAGATATCCGCCGGCGTGACGCCGCCGATCCGGGATGCCTGACCGATGGAGAGCGGACGAATATTCGTCAGCTTTTGCTTTGCTTCGGAAGCTAGTCCGTGAACTGCTGTATAGTCGATATCTTCCGGAATCCGCTTCTTCTCCATTTTGGAGAGACGCTCCACCTGAAGCAGCTGCTTCTCGATGTAACCGGAATATTTAATTTGAATCTCGACCTGTTCCTTCATCTCATCCGTCAGTTCTACGGGGGAAGGCACGAATCGTTCCACATGCGCATACGTCACTTCCGGACGGCGAAGCAGTGTGAGCGCATCAGTCGTAAACTGAAGCGGCGCCGATCCGAGCTCGGCCAGCATATCTTGCACGCCTTGCTCCACTTTGATTTTCGCTGATTTCAATCGTTCGATTTCCTGCTCGACGAGCTCCTTCTTCTTCGCAAACTTCGCGTAGCGCGCTTCGCTAATCAAGCCAATCTCGTAACCGGTTGGCGTTAGACGCAGATCGGCATTGTCATGACGGAGCAGCAAGCGGTATTCGGCGCGCGAGGTAAGCAGACGATATGGCTCGCTCGTGCCTTTCGTTACGAGATCGTCGATCAACACGCCGATGTAGCCTTGCGAACGATCCAGAATGACCGGGTCTTTGCCTTGGGCTTTGCGAGCGGCATTAATGCCGGCCATAATTCCTTGACCAGCGGCCTCTTCATAACCCGACGTACCATTGATTTGACCAGCGGTGAAAAGGTTCGGCACGACCTTCGTCTCCAGCGACGGCCACAGCTGCGTTGGCACGACGGCATCGTATTCAATCGCATAGCCGGTGCGCATCATTTCGACCCGCTCCAGACCCGGGATCGAACGTAGAATGCTCAACTGTACGTCTTCCGGCATGCTCGTCGAGAGACCTTGCACGTAATACTCGGACGTATCTTTGCCTTCCGGTTCGAGGAAAATCTGATGCTTCGGCTTATCGGCGAAACGCACGATTTTATCTTCGATCGACGGGCAATACCGCGGCCCCGTCCCTTCAATCGCCCCCGAGAACATCGGCGCGCGGTGAAGATTATCGTTAATGATGCGATGCGTCTCCTCCGACGTATACGTCAGCCAGCAAGGCAGTTGCTCGTTGTTGGAGTATTCCGTCTCATAGGAGAAGAACTTCGGATTGTCGTCGCCTGGTTGAATCTCCGTTTTATCGAAATCGATCGTATCCTTATGAACGCGAGGCGGTGTACCGGTTTTGAACCGCACCAGCTCCAGACCGAGTTCGCGCAAGCTTTGCGACAGGCGTACCGAAGGCTGCTGGTTGTTCGGTCCGCTCTCGTACATCAGCTCGCCCATGATGATTTTCCCGCGAAGGTAGGTCCCCGTTGTCAGTACGACCGTTTTCGCTCGGTAAATAGCTCCTGTCTTCGTAATAACGCCGACGCAAACGCCGTCCTCGACGATCAGCTCTTCCGCCATCCCTTGACGAAGCGTCAGATGATCCGTCTCTTCGATCGTTTTCTTCATTGTATGTTGATACAGAAATTTATCCGCTTGCGCGCGCAGTGCGTGAACCGCCGGACCTTTGCCGGTATTCAGCATCCGCATTTGAATGAAGGTCTTGTCGATGTTGCGTCCCATCTCGCCGCCGAGCGCATCGATTTCGCGCACCACATGTCCTTTGGCCGGACCGCCGATCGACGGGTTGCACGGCATGAACGCCACCATATCCAAGTTAATCGTCAGCAGCAGCGTCTCGCAGCCCATCCGGGCCGACGCCAACGCCGCTTCGCACCCCGCATGGCCTGCACCAATAACGAGGACGTCGAAATTTCCTGCTTCATATCCCATTTTGCTCATTTACCTCCTTGCCAGCTCCTCTTCTCCCTCTTTTTCGTGAAAAGGATTGCAAATCCAGAACTGACAGTTTTGAATGTCTTTCGTTGTTGTCTTATTTACCTAAACAGAACTGAGAGAAGATCTGGTCAATAAGCGACTCCGATACCGAATCGCCTATCATTTCGCCTAATTGCTCCCATGCGGTTCGTACATCGATTTGCACCAAATCAATCGGAATCCCAGCTTCCGTCGCTTCCATTGCGTCCACAAGCGACTGCCGCGCTTGATGCAGCAGCGCAATATGTCGGACGTTGCTGACATACGTCAAATCACCACTATCGATCTCGCCGCCGAAGAACATGCCGCGAATGACCTTCTCCAGTTGATCGAGTCCTTGCTCGCGCAATACCGATAAGCGCACGATTGATTCCGGGGCAAACCGGTTGGCCAGCTCGGCTTCATCCACCGCGACCGGCAAATCCGTTTTGTTCAACAGCACAATTACCGGACGCCCCTGCAGCTGCTCCACTAATTTATAGTCATCCTCGTGAAGCGATTCCGAGGCATTCACCACGAACAATATCAGATCCGCTTCCTCTAGCGCGGTGCGCGAGCGCTCTACGCCGATTCGTTCGACGACGTCGTTCGTCTCCCGGATCCCTGCCGTATCGAGCAAGCGAAGAGGAATCCCGCCAAGCGTGACATACTCTTCAATGACATCGCGCGTCGTGCCGGGAATATCGGTGACAATCGCTTTGTTCTCCTGTACGAGGGCATTGAGCAGTGACGATTTGCCGACATTCGGACGACCGACGATGGCGGTCATGATGCCTTCCCTCAATATCTTGCCTTCGCTCGCTGTTTTTAACAGCCGATCGATTTCGTCGCAAGCCTCCTGGCTCCGCTGGCGGATATAGTTGTTCGTCATCTCCGCCACGTCGTGCTCAGGATAATCGATATTGACCTCGATATGGGCGAGCAGTTCCACCAAGTTATGGCGCAGCGCCTTCACGCGGCGGGACAGCGTGCCTTCCGCCTGCTTCATCGCGACCGAGAACGCGCGGTCGGATTTGGAACGGATCAAGTCAATGACCGCCTCAGCCTGCGCCAGGTCGATCCGTCCGTTAAGGAAAGCCCGCTTGGTGAATTCCCCAGGCTCGGCGATCCGGACCGTGCCCTGCCGAAGCAACAGCTCAAGCACCCGCTTCACCGCCACAACCCCGCCGTGCGTGCTCAATTCCACGACATCCTCCGCCGTGAACGAACGCGGGCCGCGCATGACGGTTAGCAAAATCTCTTCGATTTTCTCCCCGCTGGCCGGATCCACGATATGACCGTAATGTACCGTATGCGACGGCGCCTCCACAATATTCGAGGCGCTCTTGAACAGCTTCGCCGACTCCGCCACCGCATCGGGGCCGCTCACGCGAATAACGGCAATCCCGCCTTCTCCGACCGCGGTGGCGATCGCGGCGATTGTTTCTTGTGTCATCATAGATGGTTTATACTCCCTTAAAAAAATGAGCAATGACAACTGTTGCATGCCATTGCTTCATCTCTATTTATGCATCTTGCTTTAATGTAATCACGACGCACCGGTTTGGCTCGTCGCCTTTGCTGTAGGTTTTGACCCGAGCATGGTTTTGCAGCTGGGCGTGAATCACTTTCCGGTCCTGCGGGGACATCGGCTCCAGCACGACTTCCTTCTTCGTCCGGATGACGCGTCCCGCCAGACGGTCGGACAAGTCCTCCAGCGTCTTGCGTCTGCGATCGCGGAAATTCTCCGCATCGAGCACAATGCGCAGATGGCTGTCGGAATAACGGTTGGCCACGATATTGACAAGATACTGCATCGCATCCAGCGTCTGACCGCGGCGTCCGATGAGCAGCCCTAGATCGCCGCGGCCTTGGATGGCAAGGGTCGTCCCTTCCCTCGACTTGCTTCTCGCGACCGAGAGAGATAATCCCATCGTGGCGCCCACGTCGACGATGAAACGCTCGGCTTCAGCCAGCGGATCGGCGCCGCCAAGATCCGGTTCGCTTCGCTCCGGCGGAGCTTCCGCGATAACCGGCGCGACCAGACGCTCGATCAGCGCGATCTCGACTTTGGCGGGCTTGACCCCAATCAGGCCGAACAAGCCACGGCTTGGCGCTTCCAGCACCGTTACCGCCACCTGATCCATCGTCGTATTCAATTCCGTTAAACCGTTGCGCACAGCATCATCTATCGTTTTGCCCGATGCGACGATTTTCCTCATTTCGCAGGTGCACTCTCCTTGTCCTTCTCTGCAGAGCGGATATACAAGAAATAGTTTTGAATGATCGTATAGATGTTACTGAAGATCCAGTAGATCGGCAGTGCGGCCGGAAGCGACAGCGCCATGACGAAGATCAGCACAGGGAAGATCAGCATAATCGTATTCATCGCCGGCATCATCGGGTTGTTGCCTTTTTGCTGCGATTGCATCATTTTCGACTGGATATAAGTCGTCAGCGCGGCGAGCAGCGGCAAAATATACGCGTACCAAGCTTGTTCGTTGACCGCCATCCCCATCTTGATTCCCAGGAAGGAGTGGTCGCGAATAGCCGGGTTCCAATAGATCGAATTATACAGCGCGATAAAAATCGGCATTTGAACGAACAACGGCAAACAGCCTGCAAGCGGATTGACCTGATGCTGCTGGAACAGCTTCATCGTCTCTTCCTGCTGCTTTTGCGGATTGTCTTTATATTTCTCTTTGATTTTGGCGAGATCCGGCTGAATGGCCTGCATCGCCTTCGAACTCCGGTACTGCTTGAGCGTCAGCGGCAAAATCAACGTGCGGACGATAATCGTCAGCAACAGAATCGCGAGACCATACTCGCCATTGAACCAATCGGCGAACGTATCGAGCGTCTGCGCAAAGTAATACACGACATACTTCTCCCAGAAGTTGCCTTCCTTTAGATCGGCAGTGTTCACCACATGTTCCGCTGACGGCGCGCACCCCGATAAGAAGAGAGCGAGAAGTACAAGCGTGAGGACGGTGATCCAACTGCGTTTAGAAATACGGGACAACAGAAAAACTCCTCTCTAGAGTAACCATCGCAATCAAGCGCCAAGGGCTTCTGCACGAAGCGTCCCGCTCCCGATGCATACATTACAAACTATAGCATATTTTATGGAACAAAGAAACAAGCCAAGGCGAAGCAAAAAACCGCCAAAACCGCCGCTATTTCGACGTTTTCAGCAGTCCGGCCCGCTTCATCACATGCATGATGCTCCGCTCCAGTTCCTTGCTCGTCATCCCGACCGCCGGCTTGCGGACGATTAGAATAAAATCGATATGCGGCTGGATTCGGTCGGCCTGAAGCCGGACGATTTCCTTGGCGACCCGTCTCATCCGGTTTCGCACGACGGCATTGCCGATTTTTTTGCTGGCGGACACCCCCATCCGGAACGGCTCCGCCTTCGGCTGCCGGGACCAGTAGAGGACGAACTGTCCATTCGCGAACGACTTTCCCTGCCGGTAGATCCGGCTAAAATCTTCCCGGTTTCGCAACCGTAATTTCCTTTGCACGGCTCTTCGTTCACCAACCTTCTTGCGCTAATTTCAATTATTGCCCGCTCCCGCCAACCTAAACGACTTTTCCCTCATTAATGAAGAAAGATTTCCATAGATCAGCATCCAAGCATGAGCAGAAGCGAAAGCTCCCTCATTTTATACGAAAAAAGCCGCGATCACAGCAGCAATGTCCCCGATCTCGCAGCCGATTTCGGTTCAAGGCATAAAAAAAAGACCACGGTGCGTGGTCTTGTTCTTACGCGCTCAGTACTTTTCTACCTTTTTGACGGCGGGCAGCAAGCACTTTACGTCCATTCTTCGAAGCCATACGTTTGCGGAATCCGTGCACTTTCTTGCGTTTGCTAACGTTCGGTTTAAATGTCGGTCTCATTATTGCACCTCCTGTTTCCATATTCCCTCGCCAAGCGACTTTCTATACTTCGCCGATCGAACGACGGATCTTTAACATAAAAAAAACGCTTTTTCAATTAAACCACGCCTTCGCCCAAATGTCAACCGAAGGTTCCAGCGCCTAACAGCCGAGCAGCTGCTCAAAACCGTGGATAACGGATTGAACGCCATCCGCCTGTGGATAACAAGAATAATCGGGATAATGCGTCGCAAACTAATAACATGTGGATGGCTGTGAATTGCTCTCCGCGATTTTTGTCGAATCCCAACAAGTTATAAACAATATGTAGTGTTGGTGATAACTTTTGTACACAACCTATAGAATTTGTGGATAGACCCATTAGAGTCGTTGAAAATGCGGGGTTGTTTTGCTATGATAGATATGTTTTCGGTGTGGATAGCTATACAATCTCCTCTTATTTATCAACAACCTGTGGATAATACTGTGAACAACATCGTTCCCCTATTGATATCTATCTCTCGAATAATCTTTATACTGTGGATGAAGGTTTCCCTATACGGGTCTATTCGACATCAAGCGCATGTCTGCGCCGCATAAGGGCGAATTGGATAAGGAGTGACAATCTGTGGAAGCCCATACGAGCGAAATGTGGCAGCAGGTGCTGTCGATCATACAGACCAAGCTGAGCAAACCTAGCTTCGATACATGGTTCAAAGCAACCAAAGCATCGCTGCACGGCGATTCGCTGGTGGTTGTGACGGCACCGACGACTTTTGCCGTTGAGTGGTTGGAAAGCCGCTATACCAAATTAGTACGCACCACGCTCCAGGAATATATGGGGCGTCAATTTGACATAAAGTTCGTGATCGAGGAGAACAAGCCGCCGGAGCCAGCTTTTCAAGCGCCTGTCGTAACGGCGGTGCCTGCGCAGCCGGAAGAGACGGTTCAGCATATGCTGAATCCCAAATATACGTTCGACACGTTCGTCATCGGCGCCAACAACCGGTTCGCCCATGCGGCATCGCTTGCCGTTGCGGAAGCGCCGGCCAAGGCGTATAACCCGCTGTTTTTGTATGGCGGCGTCGGACTAGGCAAGACGCACTTGATGCACGCGATCGGCCACTACATATTGGAGCATAATCCGAGCACGCGCGTTCTTTATTTGTCGTCCGAGAAGTTCACCAACGAATTCATCAACTCGATTCGGGACGACCGAGGCGAGAGTTTCCGCAATAAGTACCGCAACATCGACGTGCTGCTCATTGACGATATTCAGTTTTTAGCGGGCAAAGACGGCACCCAAGAGGAATTTTTCCATACCTTTAACGCCCTGCATGAAGAACGCAAGCAGATCGTCATTTCATCCGACCGGCCGCCTAAAGAAATTCCGACGCTCGAAGAACGGCTCCGCTCTCGTTTCGAGTGGGGACTCATCACGGATATCCAGGCGCCGGATTTGGAGACGAGGATCGCGATTTTGCGCAAGAAGGCGAAGGCCGAGAATCTGGATATTCCGAACGAAGCAATGGTCTACATCGCCAACCAGATCGATACGAACATCCGCGAGCTCGAGGGCGCGCTCATTCGCGTCGTCGCTTATTCTTCGCTTATTAATGCTGACATTACGTCGCATTTGGCAGCGGAGGCGCTCAAGGATATTATTCCCGCCAGCCGACCGAAAATGATAACCATGCAGGACATTCAGCAGAAGGTAGGCGAGTTTTACGGGCTGCGGATGGAAGAGTTCAAAGCGCGCAAGCGTACCAAGGCGGTTGCGTATCCGCGCCAGATCGCAATGTATCTCTCCCGCGAACTCACCGACTATTCCTTGCCCAAGATCGGCGAAGCATTCGGTGGCCGCGACCATACCACGGTCATTCATGCTCATGAGAAAATCTCGCAGCAGCTGAAGAGCGACCCGGATCTATTCAAGATCATCCAAACGCTGACGGAGAAAATAAAGAACCACTCCTGATCGCATCGGGAGCGGCGCAACTTCGACAATTCGCGTGTCATAAACGACAAAAAGTTATGCACGCGTGTATAGTTTATACGGACAAGCCTATGCACAAGCTATTAACATGTGGATAGGCTTGATTTATCCGGGCCAAACCCGCTTATCCACATATCCACCGCGCCTACTACTACGACTACTCTTTTTTTAAAGAAATATCATCAATAGAACAACGTCGGTTTCTCCCGAAAACGATCGACCGTTCGCCATAATCACGAGGAGTGAAATCATGAAACTAACGATACGCAAAGACGAACTGAACGACGCGATTCAACAAGTATCCAAAGCTTCGTCCTCTAGACCTGCAATACCGATTTTGGGAGGCATCAAGTTCGACGTAACGCATCAAGGCGTTACGCTCACCGCATCGGATACCGACATCTCCATTCAAAGCTTTATTCCTGTCGAAGACGGCCAACAAATCGTGGCATCCGTCGACAAACCCGGCAGCGTCGTGCTTCCGGCCAAGTTTTTTGTCGAGATCGTCAAGAAGCTGCCTTCCGAAAATGTCGAAATCGAAGTGAAGGAAGGCCATCAGACCCTCGTTCGCTCCGGTTCCACCGATATCCAAATGGTCGGCCTGGATCCGGAAGAGTTCCCGGTGCTTCCGACAATCGATCAAAGCGAAAGCATCTCGGTTCCCGGCGACCTGATCAAATCGATGATTCGCCAAACGGTATTCGCCGCTTCCACAAGCGAACAAACGCCTATCTTAACCGGCGTGTTATGGAATCTCCAAGAAGATCAATTCAAGTTCGTTGCTACAGATCGTCACAGACTGGCAAGCCGCACCGCTTCAGTGTCCACTGAGAGTGGACTGCGCTTTTCCAATGTCGTAATCGCCGGTAAAACGCTGGTTGAACTGTCCAAGCTCGTGCCGGATGACAACAGTCTTGTTGAAATTGTCGTCGCAGATAATCAAGTGTTGTTCAAAATTGGACATGTGCTGTTCTTCTCGCGTATTTTGGATGGGACATATCCGGATACTTCCAAGATTATTCCGCAGAACTTCAAAACAGAACTCGTCCTTCACACGAAGAAGCTGACCGATGCGATCGACCGCGCCTATCTCATGTCCCGCGAAGAGAAAACGAACATCGTTCGCCTGGCGACCCAAGATGACGGCACGGTTGAAATCTCGTCCAGCTCAACGGAACTTGGACGCGTGACCGAGCAGTTGGAAGTGAAGCAGTTCACCGGCGATCCGCTGCGGGTGGCATTTAACTCCAAATACATGCTCGATGCGCTCAAAGTCATCGACAGCGAATATTTGTTCGTCGGTTTCAACGGTCCGATGAGCCCGATCATCATCAAACCGACGGATCATCCGCATAGTTTGCATCTCATTTTGCCGTACCGGACAACCGGCTAACGAATCGCGAGCAGAGGAAAGAGGCGTACCACGATGAAAGACATCTCGATTTCAACCGAGTATATTGCGCTCGGACAATTTTTGAAGCTGGCCGATTGCATCAGCACCGGCGGCGAAGCGAAGTTCTTTTTGCAGGAAACGAAGGTCGTCATTAACGGGGAACCGGATAACAGACGGGGACGCAAGCTGTACGACGGCGATCAGGTCGAAGTGGAAGGCTGCGGCAAGTTCCGGGTCGTCCGGCGGTAAGACACCGCATAACAGGCGCGTAGGAGGCGGCAGCGTGTTCTTAAATTCCATTCAATTGCAACATTACCGCAACTACGAGCAGCTGGAACTTCGGACCGACAGCCAGGTGAACCTGTTTGTCGGTCCGAACGCCCAGGGGAAGACGAATCTGCTGGAAGCCATTTTCGTGTTGGCGCTGACCAAGTCACATCGCACGAGCAAGGACAAGGAGCTCATCGGCTGGCAGTCGCAAGACGCGAGGATCCGGGGCGAGGTGGATAAGCGTTACGGTTCGGTGACGCTAGACTTAACGCTATCCGGACAAGGCAAGAAGGCGAAGATCAACGGACTGGAGCAGCGCAAGCTGAGCGATTTCGTCGGCTCGCTCAACGTGGTCATGTTCGCGCCGGAAGATTTGGAGATCGTGAAGGGAACGCCGGGCATTCGCAGACGGTTTCTGGACATGGAAATCGGTCAGGTGCAGCCCGGTTATTTGCATTCCCTCGGCCAATACTCCAAAGTGCTCGTGCAGCGCAACAACTACCTCAAGACCGCCACTCCCGGGTCCGTCAACCAGGCCATGCTCGACATCTGGAACATGCAGCTTGCGGAGTACGGTGTTAAAATTATAAAAAAAAGGGAAAACTTTATTCATAAACTGCAAAGATGGGCGCAGCAGATCCATGCCGGCATTACGGGCGGGACCGAAGAGCTCACCATTGCCTACCGCCCCTCCTTCGAGACGGAAGATGCAAAAGATGAATCTGTTTTATTCGAGCGATTTATGATAAAGTTAACACAGGTAAAAGATCAGGAACTGCGCCGCGGAGTAACGCTTGTCGGCCCCCACCGGGATGATATTGCCTTCTTCATCAACGGCAAGGAAGCGCAGGTATACGGTTCGCAAGGCCAACAGCGGACGACGGCTCTCTCGCTGAAACTAGCGGAGATCGAGCTCATTCACGAAGAGATCGGAGAATACCCGCTGCTTTTGCTAGACGACGTCTTGTCGGAGCTCGACCAGAACCGGCAGACCCAACTCATTGAGACCTTCCAGAACAAAGTACAAACGTTCGTTACGACGACCGGGCTTGAGAGCGTCAATATCGCCAAACTGCACGATTCTCGCATCTATCAGGTGAGGGACGGCCAGGTTGTGCGGTAGCGGCGCTTCTGGTACTACCAAGGAATTTTACGGGGAGCGTGCTAGCCATGTATATTCATTTGGGCGGGGAAAAGATCATACGCGCAGCGGAACTCGTGGCGATATTCGATATTTCGATCGAGCAATCCTCGAAGCTGTCCAAACAATTCGTGGCGCAGGCCCGGAAGCGGAAAGACGTTGAAGTTATAGGCGAAGAAGAAGCGAAATCGATCGTTGTGACGCAGCACAAAGTCTACTATTCGCCAATCTCGTCCTCCACGCTGAAGAAGAGATCGCATCATTTTGCGACCACTTGATTCCAGCGGAAAGTGAAGCGAGCAGCCCTGCATTTAGCAGCCCGAAGCCGGGCTGGGGCATAGCAGTCGAGAGGAGCAGTGAATTCGAGCATGTCGTTGAATCAACACACCTACGATGAAAGTCAGATACAGGTTCTAGAGGGTTTAGAGGCTGTCCGCAAACGGCCGGGCATGTACATCGGCTCCACGAGCAGCAAAGGCCTGCACCATCTCGTATGGGAAGTCGTCGACAACAGTATCGACGAAGCACTGGCCGGCTTCTGTACACGCATTGACGTGACCATCCATGAGGACAACAGCATTACCGTTGTCGACAACGGACGGGGAATCCCGGTCGGGGAGAACGTCAAACTGAAGAAATCCACCCTGGAAGTCGTATTGACGGTTCTTCACGCGGGCGGCAAATTCGGCGGCGAAGGCTATAAAGTGTCCGGCGGTCTCCACGGCGTCGGCATCTCGGTCGTGAACGCGCTGTCCGAACTAGTCGTCGTCACCGTTAAGCGCGAAGGCAAGATCCACCAGCAAGAGTATCGTCGCGGCGTGCCGCAATCCGAACTTCAGATCATCGGCGAGAGCGACGAGACGGGAACGACCGTACGCTTCAAGCCGGACCCGGAGATTTTCACGGAGACGACGGTTTATGAGTATGAAATTTTGCAAGGACGTATTCGCGAACTTGCGTTTTTGAATAAAGGCATCGAGATTAATCTGACCGACGAGCGGACCGGAACATCCAATACGTTCAAGTTCGACGGTGGCATTATCGAGTTCGTCCAGCACTTGAACCGGAAGCGCGAAGCGCTGCATGAAACTCCGATTTACGTTGAAGGCGCCAAAGATAACATCCATGTCGAAGTGGCGCTCCAGTACAACGACAGTTACACGGAGAACATCTACTCGTTCGCCAATAATATCAATACGCATGAAGGCGGCACGCACGAATCCGGCTTCAAGAGCGCCCTCACGCGGATCATTAACGATTACGCCCGCAAGACGAATCTCGTGAAGGACAACGACTCGAATCTTTCCGGCGACGACGTCCGCGAAGGGCTCACGGCTATCATTTCGGTCAAAATCCCGGAGCCGCAGTTCGAAGGCCAGACGAAGACGAAACTCGGCAATAGCGAAGTGCGCGGAATCGTAGAGTCGTTCTTTGCCGAGAAGTTCCAGGAGTTCCTCGAAGAGAATCCGGCCGTTTCGCGCAAAATTATCGACAAGGGCCTGCAGGCAGCCAGAGCGCGCGAGGCCGCGCGCAAAGCCCGCGAACTGACACGGCGTAAGAGCGCGCTGGAAGTGAGCTCCCTGCCGGGCAAGCTGGCCGACTGTTCCTCCAAGGACGCTTCGATCAGCGAACTGTACATTGTCGAAGGCGACTCCGCGGGCGGCTCTGCTAAGCAGGGACGCGATCGCCATTTCCAGGCGATCCTTCCGCTGCGGGGCAAAATCTTGAACGTCGAGAAGGCACGTCTGGACAAAATCCTCGGCAATGCCGAAATTCGCGCGATCATTACGGCGCTCGGCACGGGCATCAGCGACGATTTCGATATTGCTAAGGCGCGTTACCACAAGGTCATCATCATGACCGATGCCGACGTCGACGGCGCGCATATCCGTACGCTGCTGCTGACGTTCTTCTACCGGTACATGCGCAAAATTCTAGAGGCAGGCTATATCTACATCGCGCAGCCGCCGCTCTTCAAGATCGAGCGCAATAAGGTTGTGCGTTATGCGCAGAGCGAGCGGGAGCGCGACGAGATTATCGCCGAGTTCGGAGAAGGCGCGAAAGTCAACGTGCAGCGTTACAAAGGTTTGGGCGAGATGAACGCCGGGCAGCTATGGGAGACGACCATGGATCCGGAGAGCCGCACCATGCTGCAGGTTTCGATCGAAGACGCGATCAAGGCGGACGAAATTTTCGAGACGCTGATGGGCGACGAAGTTGAGCCGCGCCGCGATTTTATACAGCAATTCGCGAAGTTCGTGAAGAACCTCGACGTATAGCAATAGGCGAAGTTAGCGAACAAGCCGCACGGGCATCCGGCGGCTTGTTTTTGATTGGATCATCGCGTTAGGCATGAAGGCGGCTATTTTGCCGCACGGCGCTTTTTGAAGCGTTTAATCCGACCGTATTGCACGGCGTAGCGATAGATTTTTCGGAAAATCGAAGGATCCTTTAGCGCGCGGAAAATATACGGATCCGGCTTTGTGTTGACCTCGAGCACCCAGAAACGGAACTGATCGTCCAGAGCGACATCCAGGCCGATTTCCTTCAAGCCGGGATACGTGCCGGAGAGCTGTTTGGCCGTATCGGTGCCCAACCGACGGAGCTCCCCGTACAGCTGCTGCTGACTCTCTAAGTCCAAGTAAGGACGGAGCAGCACAGATACTTCGGTGAGGGTGCCGCCGCTATGATAGTTGGTCACGATTTTGTTCGCCTGCGCCAAGCGGCCGATTAGCCCTGTCGTCTCCCAGCGATTTGCTCCGTTCCGTTGAACCATGACGCGAAGGTCGAAGCTTCGACCCTCCAGCTGCAGCAAGGAGATGCCGCGTTGAATGAGATAGCCGCGTCCGCCCATGATCGATTCCAATTGTTCGGCTAGAGACGAAACGGACGTGGTGGTATGGGCCACCGTTCCCGACTGGAAATAATACTCTTCTTCGCCGGTTTTCCATACGCGCATAACGCCCTTGCCGAATGTGCCGCCGTCGGGTTTTACGTACACCATCCCGTATTGATCGAGCATGATGGCCAGCATATCTGGGCTCCATAGCTTTGTATCCGGTATCCGGGGAGCCAGGAGCGGCGACTGCAGGAGGACGTTCGTCTTGGCCCATTTGCTTCGAACCCGTTGAATAGCCAATGTCAATCCGCCTCTCAGGAGTTGGTAGGGGCACAAGACAAACAAGACAGAGGCTGCAAACAATGGTATAATATCAGGGATAATGCCTATTTTTCGTTTGTTTTTTGGTACCCCGGGGATAGTTTATGTCGAAGCAAGGCGAGTGGAGAGGGTTTGTACCTATCGACCCGGATAGATTGGCGAATATCCATGCGCATGCGCCCACGGTTACGAGGTTTAAGCGACAGCGGTTTATGGGCAAACTGTAATGTTATCCCTTTCATTTTTATACGAAATCATTGCGGGGCAACCAAGCTTTGCGAAGGATAAGCCGCGGATCTCCCCCGCATGGAGTCAACTTGCGTGTGGTCGTCTTGAACAGCGGTGATGCTGCGAAGCACAATCATACGCGAAACTTTTAGGAGGTTTACGATGGCGGAAGAACAACAATCGCAGATTCATGACCGCGATATCAGTACCGAGATGCGCGAATCGTTTATGGACTACGCGATGAGCATCATTGTGAGCCGCGCCCTGCCCGACGTTAGAGATGGGTTGAAGCCGGTTCACCGTCGCATTTTGTTTGCGATGTCGGAACTCGGCATGTCGCCGGACAAGCCTTACAAGAAATCGGCGAGGATCGTCGGCGAAGTCATCGGCAAGTATCACCCGCATGGCGATTCGGCCGTTTATGAGTCCATGGTCCGTATGGCCCAGGACTTCTCGCTTCGTTATATGATGGTCGATGGGCACGGCAACTTTGGTTCGATCGACGGCGACTTTGCGGCAGCTATGCGTTATACCGAGGCCCGTTTGTCCAAGATCGCCATGGAGATGCTGCGCGATATTAACAAAGACACGATCGACTTCGTGCCTAACTACGATGGCGAAGAACATGAACCGGCCGTTTTGCCGGCCCGTATCCCGAACTTGCTCGTGAACGGCGTATCGGGTATCGCAGTCGGCATGGCGACGAATATTCCGCCGCACAACTTGACGGAAGTCATCGAAGGCGTGCAGGCGCTCATCAAGAATCCGGATATTACACCGATTGAGCTGATGGAATATATCAAGGGACCGGACTTCCCGACGGCAGGTTTCGTCATGGGCCGGGAAGGCATTCGCCAGGCCTACACGACAGGCCGCGGTTCGGTTACGATGCGCGCGCGCGTCAATATCGAGGACAATGCTGGCAAAGCGCGTATCGTCGTATACGAGCTGCCATATATGGTCAACAAGGCGCGCTTGGTAGAGAAGATCGCCGAGCTCGTCCGTGAGAAGAAGATCGAAGGTATCACCGATTTGCGGGACGAGTCGGATCGCAACGGCATGCGGGTCGTCATCGAGCTTCGTCGCGACGTTAATCCGAATGTCGTGTTGAACAACCTGTACAAACAAACGCAGCTGCAAACCAATTTCGGCATCAACATGCTTGCGATTGTCAACAAAGAACCGCGCGTGTTGAACCTGAAAGATTGCCTGTATTATTACCTGCAGCATCAAGTCGAAGTCATCCGCCGCAGAACCGAATTCGACCTTAAGAAGGCGGAGGCTAGAGCTCATATTCTGGAGGGCTTGCGCATTGCGCTTGACCACCTGGATGAAGTCATCGCTTTGATACGTTCCTCAAGAACGACTGAAGAGGCGCGCGACGGATTGATATCCAGATTTGCGCTTAGCTACGATCAGGCGCAAGCCATTCTGGATATGCGTCTCCAACGCCTGACCGGTTTGGAGCGCGAGAAGATCGAGGCCGAGTATGAAGAGCTGCAGAAGAAGATTGCCGAGTACAAAGCAATCCTGGCCGACGAACAACTCGTTCTTCAGATCATCAGCGACGAGCTTAACGAAGTTCGCGAGAAATTCGGCGACGAACGCCGCACCGAAATTACGCTAAGCGACGACGAGATCTTGGACGAAGATTTGATCCCTCGCGAAGATGTCATCATCACGATTACGCATGGTGGCTACGTGAAGCGTCTGCCGGTTACCACGTACCGCAGTCAAAAGCGCGGCGGCAAAGGGATTCTCGGCATGGGAACCAAAGAAGACGACTTCGTCGAACATCTCTTCGTTTCCAATACGCACCACTACCTGCTGTTCTTTACGGACAAAGGCAAGGTGTACCGCTTGAAGGCCTATGAGATCCCGGATCTTAGCCGGACGGCCAAAGGTACGCCTATTATAAATCTAATCCAGATCGAGCAAGGTGAAACGGTAAACGCCGTTATTCCGGTCGAAGCGTTCGAACCGGATAAATACCTCTTCTTTGCGACCA
>NZ_JBHUHA010000002.1:2855000-2860000 GCF_042682185.1 Paenibacillus xanthanilyticus
AGTGTGTGTTAAGTGGGAAAGGATGTGGAGTTGCAAAGACAACCAGGATGTTGGCTTAGAAGCAGCCACCATTTAAAGAGTGCGTAATAGCTCACTGGTCGAGTGACTCTGCGCCGAAAATGTAACGGGGCTAAACACACCACCGAAGCTATGGATTGCACCGTATGGTGTAGTGGTAGGGGAGCGTTGTATGTAGGTTGAAGTCAGACCGTAAGGACTGGTGGACAGCATACAAGTGAGAATGCCGGTATGAGTAACGAAAAGACAAGTGAGAATCTTGTCCGCCGAAAGCCTAAGGGTTCCTGAGGAAGGCTCGTCCGCTCAGGGTAAGTCGGGACCTAAGGCGAGGCCGAAAGGCGTAGTCGAAGGACAACAGGTTGATATTCCTGTACCACCGTAGCCGTTATGAGCAATGGAGTGACGCAGAAGGATAGTAACGCGAGCTGATGGAATAGCTCGTCCAAGCAGTGAGGCTGATGTGTAGGCAAATCCGCACATCGTTAAGGCTGGGCTGTGATGGGGAGGGAAAATTACAGTACCGAAGGTTATGTGTTCCCGCTGCCAAGAAAAGCTTCTAGCCAGGTCAAGGTGCCCGTACCGCAAACCGACACAGGTAGGCGAGCAGAGCATGCTAAGGCGCGCGGAAGAACTCTCGTTAAGGAACTCGGCAAAATGACCCCGTAACTTCGGGAGAAGGGGTGCCTCGGTAGGGTGAATAGCCCGAGGGGGTCGCAGTGAAAAGGCCCAAGCGACTGTTTAGCAAAAACACAGGTCTGTGCGAAGCCGTAAGGCGAAGTATACGGGCTGACGCCTGCCCGGTGCTGGAAGGTTAAGGGGAGTGGTTAGGGGCAACCCGAAGCTATGAACCGAAGCCCCAGTAAACGGCGGCCGTAACTATAACGGTCCTAAGGTAGCGAAATTCCTTGTCAGGTAAATTCTGACCCGCACGAATGGCGTAACGACTTGGGCGCTGTCTCAACGAGAGATCCGGTGAAATTTTAATACCTGTGAAGATGCAGGTTACCCGCGACAAGACGGAAAGACCCCATGGAGCTTTACTGCAGCTTGATATTGGACTTTGGTACGATCTGTACAGGATAGGTGGGAGCCTGAGAAGCCTGAGCGCCAGCTTGGGTGGAGGCGCCGTTGGGATACCACCCTGATCGTATCGGAGTTCTAACCCGCCACCCTGAATCGGGTGGGGGGACCGTGTCAGGCGGGCAGTTTGACTGGGGCGGTCGCCTCCTAAAATGTAACGGAGGCGCCCAAAGGTTCCCTCAGAATGGTTGGAAATCATTCGAAGCGTGCAAAGGCATAAGGGAGCTTGACTGCGAGACCCACAAGTCGAGCAGGGACGAAAGTCGGGCTTAGTGATCCGGTGGTACCGAATGGAAGGGCCATCGCTCAACGGATAAAAGCTACCCTGGGGATAACAGGCTTATCTCCCCCAAGAGTCCACATCGACGGGGAGGTTTGGCACCTCGATGTCGGCTCATCGCATCCTGGGGCTGAAGTAGGTCCCAAGGGTTGGGCTGTTCGCCCATTAAAGCGGTACGCGAGCTGGGTTCAGAACGTCGTGAGACAGTTCGGTCCCTATCTGTCGTGGGCGTAGGAAATTTGAGAGGAGCTGTCCTTAGTACGAGAGGACCGGGATGGACGTACCGCTGGTGTACCAGTTGTTCCGCCAGGAGCACCGCTGGGTAGCCAAGTACGGACGGGATAAGCGCTGAAAGCATCTAAGCGTGAAGCCCCCCTCAAGATGAGATTTCCCAATTAGTAAGACCCCTGGAAGACGACCAGGTTGATAGGTTCGAGGTGGAAGTGCAGCAATGCATGCAGCTGACGAATACTAATCGGTCGAGGGCTTATCCTAAAGGTTTAAGTTCACAAGAGCTTAGACAAACACAGCTAAAGTGTTGAGTTTCGTATCCAGTTTTCAGGGTGTAACACCTTGAATGTTTGGTGGCGATGGCGGAAGGGAACCACGCGTACCCATCCCGAACACGACCGTTAAGCCTTCCAGCGCCGATGGTACTTGGACCGCAGGGTCCTGGGAGAGTAGGACGTCGCCAAGCACGAATGACCGACCACAGTGATGTGGTCGGTTTTTTGTTTTATAGCCTGCGTAAAGTGTGCTGCCGAATTATTAAAGTTTTGAACGAACATCAATCGCTCAATTTGAGACTTCAATGGAGCGATTTGTGTTAAATGATGCAGTGTGATATAAGGTACCACGCGTACCCATCCCGAACACGACCGTTAAGCCTTCCAGCGGTATTACATATGGCCATCCGACCGAACCGGATGGTTCATTTGTAATGCTGGTACTTGGACCGCAGGGTCCTGGGAGAGTAGGACGTCCCCAAGCACGAATGACCGACCACATTACTGTGGTCGGTTTTTTGTTTTGTCCTGGCACGTAATTGAGATCGGGTATTAACAAATGAAGTAGTCGTACAAGCAGATGCTCCTGAATACATTAATAAGGTATGTGCAACGCCGACCTTAAAATGATTCAGGAGGGTTTGTAGTTATGAGTCTGTTACTAAGTTACATGTTACTTGGATTGTCCTTATCCGCACCGATCGGTCCGATTAACGCCGCACAACTTGATGCGGGAATTAAGAAAGGCTTTCTACACTCTTGGTTTGTTGGTGTCGGTGCTATGGTTGCGGACATGCTGTACATGCTGCTCGTATATTTAGGCTTTGTACATTTTATTGATATTCCCTTCATGAAGAGCTTCTTGTGGTTATTCGGTTGCTTCGTACTCGTCTATACGGGTGTTGAGAGTTTAATGCGCGCCGGGAAATTGCAGCTGAGTGCGATTGATCCACATGTGAAAGAACCGCTATTAAAATCTTTTGTATCCGGGTTTCTCATGTCCTTATCGAATCCGATGACGATCTTGTTTTGGGTCGGTATTTATGGATCTGTTATTGCGGAAGCAGCAGTAAGCCATACGGGGATGAAATTGCTTATCTGCAGCCTCGCAATTCTAGGCGGTATTATCATCTGGGATCTTACTATGGCCAGTATAGCGAGTTCTTTTCGCCGATGGCTATCGAATGGACTTCTTCGCGGAGTAGCCACGGTATCGGGTTGCTCACTTATTGGCTTTGGACTTTACTTTGGCTTTGAGGCCGCGCGGCTGATGTTTGGTTGACATAGCTTGAATGTTACCGGCTGAGGTTGCATTTAGGGAACCCGAACGCCATCTCGCATTCATAAAAAGCGTCAGTCCACCAATAACAGAAACGAATCCAAGACTAATAAAGAAACCGGGTCGACTCAGGGAGTGAAAAAGAGAACCACTTACAGCTCCAAGCAAGATCAATAACCCCGCATATCGTTTTATTTTGCCGAATGTCGTTAAGTCCAGTAAGCGCCCTGAAGTTATGAGGATGAACATCCAATTATAGAGCAGCATTAAACCGGCAGCAGTTGTAATGTACTCATAAATCTTTCCGGGCATAAGCATGGAGAAGACAATAGAACAGGCCATGCCAGCCGCGGTTAACCCAATAGCCATTACCGGCCTATTTAGTTTGATAACGGTTAGAAAGTGAGGGGCATCTCCGTCTTTGGCGAGCAAGACAAGCATTTTTATGATCGCGAATAATGAAGCGGTCATGGTCGAGAAGCCGGCAATAATAAGGATTGCGTTGAAGATGTCTGGTACAAACGGTATATCGAATTTTTTCAGCGCGAGAAGGAATGGACTTTGTTCACCATTAAATTTTTTCCAAGACACTAATATCATGGCTAATACAAGCGAGGCCAGATAGATTGACGTGAGTAGAGCAAGCATGGTTTTGCCTGCTTTAGGCGCTTGCTGAGGCTCTTGAAGACGCATCGCCATAATCCCCATAATCTCAATTCCTCCAAAAGCATAGAAGGCGAACAAAAGCGATGCCCATAAGCCAAGTCCTCCATGAGGGAAATAGTCCCTTACCGTTGTTGGAAAAGCTTGTACCTGTCCTATGTGTAACCATCCCATTAGTGCACTAGCGGCAAGAGCGATAAACATGACAATAGCCGCAACCTTAATCATGGCGAAGACGTTTTCGAAGCGCTCGAAACCCTTCGTGCCTAACCACACAATAAAAAGTCCAAGAACGGCATAGACAATAGCTAAGATCCACATGGGCAAATTAGGAAACCACAGCTTGGAGAATAACGATAGTGCAGTCAACTGACTGCCCATAATTAATAATTCGGATGACCAGTACACCCAACCGCTGCTGAATCCTGCCCATCGGCCAAAGGCTTTCTTGGCGTAGGAACGGAATGAACCCTCCAGTGGATCACGGGATGTCATTTGTGCTAAGACATCGAACACCAAATATGTACCGATAGCCGCAAGCAAAAAACAAAAAAGCACGCCAGGCCCACCGATCTGAATCGCAAGTCCAGACCCGAGAAAATATCCTGTTCCTATTGTGAAAGCGACTCCAAGCAGAGATAGCTGCCACCACTTTAGTTTGGTATCCGTTTGTTCATTATTCCCCTCCGGAGAGGTAGCACTGTTTTGGCTAGTTGTACCCATATTTACGAATCCCCCTGAATTGATTATGATTTCGCCTCCTGTAGAATGAGTCAAACCGTTGTCGAATATGTAAGGGATCATACAAAGACAAATGAACTATCAGTCATTTTTGCTGCGAAAAGAATAATCCCGATTATTTAAATAAAAGGGTTGCAATATGACCTAAAAGCTGATATTCTAATATTCCTGCCGCAAGAGAGAGCAGGAAGTGTTCGGAGTAATCTACTTGAAGGGATTCGTACCCTCAATCGGATAAATAAAAACACTTGCAATTAAGTTTCCGACATGTTATGATATAGTTCCTGTTGCAAAACGGGACAAGCATTTGTTCTTTGAAAACTGAACAACGAGTGAATGAAGTCACGTTTTAAATGAGTCACAATCTTTCTTTTATGGAGAGTTTGATCCTGGCTCAGGACGAACGCTGGCGGCGTGCCTAATACATGCAAGT
>NZ_JBHUHA010000002.1:2862500-2940000 GCF_042682185.1 Paenibacillus xanthanilyticus
CGGAGAAATTCCAATCGAACTCGGAGATAGCTGGTTCTCCCCGAAATAGCTTTAGGGCTAGCCTCGGTATTGAGAGTCATGGAGGTAGAGCACTGATTGGGTGCGGGGCCCGCCAAGGGTTACCAAGTCCAGTCAAACTCCGAATGCCATCGACTTATAACCGGGAGTCAGACAGTGAGTGCTAAGATCCATTGTCAAGAGGGAAACAGCCCAGACCATCAGCTAAGGTCCCCAAGTGTGTGTTAAGTGGGAAAGGATGTGGAGTTGCAAAGACAACCAGGATGTTGGCTTAGAAGCAGCCACCATTTAAAGAGTGCGTAATAGCTCACTGGTCGAGTGACTCTGCGCCGAAAATGTAACGGGGCTAAACACACCACCGAAGCTATGGATTGCAACTTTGTTGCAGTGGTAGGGGAGCGTTGTATGTAGGTTGAAGTCAGACCGTAAGGACTGGTGGACAGCATACAAGTGAGAATGCCGGTATGAGTAACGAAAAGACAAGTGAGAATCTTGTCCGCCGAAAGCCTAAGGGTTCCTGAGGAAGGCTCGTCCGCTCAGGGTAAGTCGGGACCTAAGGCGAGGCCGAAAGGCGTAGTCGAAGGACAACAGGTTGATATTCCTGTACCACCGTAGCCGTTATGAGCAATGGAGTGACGCAGAAGGATAGTAACGCGAGCTGATGGAATAGCTCGTCCAAGCAGTGAGGCTGATGTGTAGGCAAATCCGCGCATCGTAAGGCTGGGCTGTGATGGGGAGGGAAAATTACAGTACCGAAGGTTATGTGTTCCCGCTGCCAAGAAAAGCTTCTAGCCAGGTCAAGGTGCCCGTACCGCAAACCGACACAGGTAGGCGAGCAGAGCATGCTAAGGCGCGCGGAAGAACTCTCGTTAAGGAACTCGGCAAAATGACCCCGTAACTTCGGGAGAAGGGGTGCCTCGGTAGGGTGAATAGCCCTAGGGGGCCGCAGTGAAAAGGCCCAAGCGACTGTTTAGCAAAAACACAGGTCTGTGCGAAGCCGTAAGGCGAAGTATACGGGCTGACGCCTGCCCGGTGCTGGAAGGTTAAGGGGAGTGGTTAGGGGCAACCCGAAGCTATGAACCGAAGCCCCAGTAAACGGCGGCCGTAACTATAACGGTCCTAAGGTAGCGAAATTCCTTGTCAGGTAAATTCTGACCCGCACGAATGGCGTAACGACTTGGGCGCTGTCTCAACGAGAGATCCGGTGAAATTTTAATACCTGTGAAGATGCAGGTTACCCGCGACAAGACGGAAAGACCCCATGGAGCTTTACTGCAGCTTGATATTGGACTTTGGTACGATCTGTACAGGATAGGTGGGAGCCGTTGAAGCCTGAGCGCCAGCTTGGGTGGAGGCGCCGTTGGGATACCACCCTGATCGTATCGGAGTTCTAACCCGCCACCCTGAATCGGGTGGGGGGACCGTGTCAGGCGGGCAGTTTGACTGGGGCGGTCGCCTCCTAAAATGTAACGGAGGCGCCCAAAGGTTCCCTCAGAATGGTTGGAAATCATTCGAAGCGTGCAAAGGCATAAGGGAGCTTGACTGCGAGACCCACAAGTCGAGCAGGGACGAAAGTCGGGCTTAGTGATCCGGTGGTACCGAATGGAAGGGCCATCGCTCAACGGATAAAAGCTACCCTGGGGATAACAGGCTTATCTCCCCCAAGAGTCCACATCGACGGGGAGGTTTGGCACCTCGATGTCGGCTCATCGCATCCTGGGGCTGAAGTAGGTCCCAAGGGTTGGGCTGTTCGCCCATTAAAGCGGTACGCGAGCTGGGTTCAGAACGTCGTGAGACAGTTCGGTCCCTATCTGTCGTGGGCGTAGGAAATTTGAGAGGAGCTGTCCTTAGTACGAGAGGACCGGGATGGACGTACCGCTGGTGTACCAGTTGTTCCGCCAGGAGCACCGCTGGGTAGCCAAGTACGGACGGGATAAGCGCTGAAAGCATCTAAGCGTGAAGCCCCCCTCAAGATGAGATTTCCCAATTAGTAAGACCCCTGGAAGACGACCAGGTTGATAGGTTCGAGGTGGAAGTGCAGCAATGCATGCAGCTGACGAATACTAATCGGTCGAGGGCTTATCCTAAAGGTTTAAGTTCACAAGACTTAGACAAACACAGCTAAAGTGTTGAGTTTCGTATCCAGTTTTCAGGGTGTAACACCTTGAATGTTTGGTGGCGATGGCGGAAGGGAACCACGCGTACCCATCCCGAACACGACCGTTAAGCCTTCCAGCGCCGATGGTACTTGGACCGCAGGGTCCTGGGAGAGTAGGACGTCGCCAAGCACGAATGGCCGACCACAGTGATGTGGTCGGTTTTTAGTTTTGTCCTGGCATAGAAACGAGCAGCCGAGTCAAAAGTATTGGAAGCGAACCACAGTCGTCTGGGCGGCATTTGCGGAGGGGCGGGAGTACAAGCAACCGTGGGGTAGGAAACCAAAGATGCCAGCTGATCAGGCTTATCATTTGAGCTTCGTTGGCCCATGGATAGACAACCCCGATGCAAGGGACGGAATTCAATTAATGATGTAGCATTCAAATAATAAACTTGGCTATTTGTATTTCTGCTTCTTAGACTGCAGGGTCATGGGAGAGTTGGACATCGGCAGCGCATTTGGCTCAATGACAACAAAGACCGTATGGGCATCTACCCATACGGTCCTTGAACACTACGTTTAACGATGATAGAAACTTACCTCGGTCGGTTGGAACTTAAGTACACCGTCTGGGCGGCATTTGCGGAGGGGTCGAAGTACAAGCAGCCGTGGGGCTAGAAACCAAAGATGCCAGCTGATCAGGCTTATCATTTGAGCTTCGTTGGCCCATGGATAGGCAACCCCGATGGCGCATAGGCCTAGCCATAAGAGGTGCCGGTGCACTTTACGATAAAGGCTAAGTTCAATAAACGCGGTTGGAATGTAACCGAACCATGGCTTGCCAAACCGTAATCCCCAACGACGATAATTTGGTTCATCGACTCGGACGAGCGTTAATCGGATGATAAGGAAATGAATGATCTGAGTAAACACAACCCCAATCCCTAACGCGATTGCTCCATCCATTCGGTACATGGTGAGCTGAAACAAAATAAGGACAAACGCGATGACGAAATAGCTCCAAACGTATTCTTTGTGGATGTTGATTTTGCGAATCAGTTGGTATTGATAAATCGTTGCTTTCACTTGTTCCGCAAGTGTGCCCCTCATGCATCAACGCCCTTTCAATCAGACTTTCGTTACTATTATCGGTATTTGGCTCCATAAAATGAAGACCAATGCGGAATTGGTACAAGTGAAAGGGGCACCATTTGAGTTGGAGTAACATACAATGTATTACTATTTGAAATGGGCTATGAAAGAAGTATAGGTTGCTAGAGTTTGTGGCATACTAGCAGTAAGGGAATAATGGGCGAGGTGAACGGCCATGACAGAACGGCAAGTAGGCAGCGAAAGACTTTGTATCGTGTGCGGCCAAGAGAAGGTGAACGGCATCTGCATCGTCAGCGAGTTCATATGCGACGCTTGCGAGACCGAGATGGTTCGGACGGATGTACAGGACGCAAAGTATCCTTTCTTTATTCATCAACTCAAGCGGCTTTGGGTGGAGAAAAATGCATAATGGTTAATAATCCCCGTCACGAACACTCGTGAACGGGGATTGTTGTTTCTTCGCCGATATCCGGTATGATGGTAAGAGAGTCAAGAGAGAGGACGAACTAGAATGCGCCATCGAGAGCTGAAACCTTGGCATGCGCCTATCGCGGTCATGCTTGAGCGACATAAACGTACAGGGCCAGTTTCTTTTCACGTGCCCGGACACCAGTTCGGGAGGGGGGTTAACGATATTCCGGGGATCCCTTCTGCTGATCTGTTAGCTCCGTTAAAGCAGGTCATGGGGATCGACATCACCGAACTGTCTTTTTCCGATGATCTGCATGACCCCTCTGGCGCAATCGCGGAAGCGGAGCAGCTTGCTGCGGCTTGTTTTGGCGCGCAGAAGACGTACTTACTTGTAGGAGGCAGCACATCCGGCAACATTGCGATGATTCTGGCCAGTTGCAAACCGGGCGAGCGGTTGTTGGTGCAGCGCAATGTGCACAAGTCGGTGATCAACGGACTGATGTTAGCCGGAGCAGAAGCGGTTTTTTTGAACCCCACCATTGAGGAAAACACGGGACTATCCCTCCCTCCTTCGCCTGCCGTGGTGGAACAAGCCTTAAAACGCTACCCGGATGCGAAAGGTTTATTATTGACCAATCCTAGCTATTATGGGCTTAGCGTAAACTTATTGCCTTATGCCAGCCTGCTGCATGATAAGGGGAAGTTATTACTTGTGGATGAAGCTCACGGCGCTCATTATGGGCATCACGCCGCGTTTCCGACATCGGCTGTACAAGCTGGGGCGGACGTGGTCGTTCAGTCGACGCATAAGACGCTTCATGCACTGACCATGGGCGCGATGCTTCATACGCAGGGTGAGCTGATCGATCATGCCGCGCTTCGACATGCGCTCCAAATGGTGCAAAGCTCTAGCCCTTCCTACCCGATTCTGGCATCGCTGGATATTGCCCGGGCAATGTTGGACACTTATGGGGAAGCGTGGTTCGGTCCCGGGTTGGCGGCTGTCCAAAAGGTTAGAGAAGCGCTGTATGCAGCGGGAGGAAGATTCGAGGCTGTCCAGATTGAGCACGAGCAGTACCGGATGGATCCGTTGCGCCTCTTGCTTCAAGACAAGCTTGGGAAGCTATCCGGATTTGAGATGCAACAGCAGCTGGAGAAGCATAATATTTGGACAGAGATGGCCGATCCGAAACGCGTAGTCCTATTGTTCGGCGCGCAAACGACAGAGGCTGATGCGGAACGTCTAATAAAGGCGTTGTGTCATATTGAAGATGAGCAATCGGGTCTCAGCGGCGACGGTTGGTCGACCGTAGCCACCGGTGCGTATGAGGACGAGCTGGATGAGCAACTAGCGGCAATAAGCGAACCCGTCCTGTTCGACCGTAGCCCTGTCCAAAGCATGGTGGTGGATCTTCAGGCGGCAGTGGGCCGTTGCTCGGCCGAGATGGTCGTCCCTTATCCGCCGGGGATCCCGCTATTGTATCGAGGCGAATGCATTACGCCACAAGCTGTTAAACGGATTCGCGGGTTAGCGGCATCTGGTGCGCGATTTCAAGGGTCATCGGATGCTGCCATGCGAACGATATCGATTCTTGTTCCATAAAAGAATCATCGAAAGATCTGCGTGTCATTTACGGTTTGCGTTTCTTTTTGCTACAATACGGGGATAATCGAAATTCGGACAAGGGAGTTCACCTCATTTGCATACGGGTATATTTATTACAATCGAAGGCGGCGAGGGTGCCGGCAAAACGACACTCATCGAGACATTAGCACATAGACTGGAAGCAAACGGCCTGATGGTTGTGAAGACGCGCGAACCTGGCGGCATTCCGATCGCGGAACAAATTCGCGGCATTATTTTGGATCGGGCCAACACGATGATGGATCCGAGAACGGAAGCGCTGCTATATGCGGCGGCACGACGTCAGCATTTGGTCGAAAAGGTGGAGCCTGCGCTCGCCCAGGGAGCAGTCGTCATCTGCGACCGTTTCGTGGACAGCAGTCTTGCTTATCAGGGGCATGCGCGGGGACTCGGCCTGGAGGAAGTGCGCGCCATCAATGCTTTTGCCATCCACGATACGATGCCGGATCTTACGTTATATTTGGATATTACCCCGGAAGCGGGGCTTCGCCGTATTCACGCGAGCGAGGAGGCAAGCCGGGAGATTAATCGTTTGGATCTGGAGGCGCTCTCGTTCCACCAGCTGGTTCGGGAAGGGTACTTGCAGCTTTATCAGTCGGAGCCGGAACGTATTGTGAAACTGGATGCGGAGCAGCCGAAGACGGCGCTTGCCGAAGCGGCATGGACTGCCATTTGCCGTCGATTAGAGGAAAAGGGGCTATCCGTGTCAAAATAATAGATAGGGCTGAATGCGCGTGTGTTCGGCCGGCAGAACATGGGAGGGGATTGGGATGAAGTTAGTTGTCGCGATTGTGCAGGATAAGGATAGCAACCGGTTATCGAATGCGCTCGTCCGGGAAGGCTTCCGAGCAACCAAGCTTGCGAGTACGGGCGGATTTCTTCGCGCGGGGAATACTACGTTCATGATCGGAATCGAAGATGAACGGGTGCACGAGGTCATGCAGGTTATCCGTTCCAATTGCAAAGTACGCGATCAGCTGGTTTCGCCGGTTTCACCGATGGGCAGCACGACGGACGCCTATATTCCGTTCCCGGTCGAAGTGCAGGTGGGCGGAGCCGCCGTATTCGTGATGCCGGTCGAACGTTTTGAACATTTCTGATTGGACGTGAGTGGATATGAAAATTAACCCGGGCATGCGTCCGCTTGGCGCGGAACGCGCGCGGACGGATCTCGGCTCGAAGCCGCTGCAGCCGAAAGCTTTCTCCGATATTATGCAACATCAAGACGAACAACGATCGATGGAGCAGCTCCAGCAAAAGCTTCAAGATATCCATAGTCAAGGGGAGCGCTTGGCGCGATCCATGACCGTCCGGGAGCTGACCGTGTTTCGGAACATGGTCAAGCAATTTCTCGAAGATACTGTGCGCCGCGGAGTCGGGCTGAAGGAAACGAAGGGCTTTGACCGCCGCGGCCGCACGAAACGCTATAAAATCCTGGATGAAGTCGACGGCGTGCTGGTGACGATGGGCGATGAACTGCTCACGACCGAAGAAGGCAGGATCGATCTGCTGCACAAAATCGGCGATATCCGAGGACTGCTCATTAATTTGTTTTTCTAAGAAAGGAACGACGGAAGGCCATGAGCATTGCACAACTTGCCGGCCAGCCGAATGCGAAACGGATTTTGCAGCATGCGCTAACGACGGGTAAAGTGTCGCATGCCTATTTGTTTAGCGGTCCGCCAGGAAGCGGAAGGCTGGCCATGGCTGAGCAATTCGCCAAAGCGATTTTCTGTACGAGCGGAACGGGCGATGCATGCGGGGAATGCTTGGCCTGCCGTAAATTCGAGCATGGTAATCAACCCGACCTGCATATCGTCGAACCGGACGGCAATTCAATTAAAATCGATCAAATTCGCGAACTGCAAAAGGATATGGCGTATCGGAACAGCGGCACGGATCGCAAGGTTTATATCATGAAGCGGGCCGAGACGATGACCCTTCAAGCGGCGAACAGCTTGCTCAAGTTTCTAGAGGAGCCGACGACGCCCGTCGTGGCGATACTGCTCACGGATAACGGACAAGCGATGCTGCCGACGATCCGCTCGCGCACGCAATGGGTGCCGTTCATGCCGCTCTCACCGACGGACATGCTGGAGGCGCTTCTGCAGGAAGGACATCCTGCCACGCTGGCACGAGCGGCGGTACATATGGCATCTGGAATGGACGCTTGCCGGGCGATCGTCCAGCAGAATGGGTTTGCAGAAATGAGAAACGTAGTGATACAATTAGGGAAGGATAGTCTAACCCGATTCACCGCGGCGATGTTGACTGCCCAACAGCACGTATTCAAGAGCGAGCTTGGCGAGAAGCCTCAGTTGCTTCTTTCGCTGCTCTATCTCTGGTATAGAGATTTCATACAGGTTCAAGCAGGTAGACAAGAGTCGGTTGTTTTCATAGATCAGATTGAATTTCTTAGCAGGCACGCCTACAACCGTTCATCGGAAGGATGGGTGCGCTGCATGGAGCATACGCTGGAGACCGGGAAACGCATGCGCGCGCATGTGTCGCCCCAGCTCGCGCTCGAGCAGCTGCTAATACGCATACAAGAGGGGTGACGGGTTGTATAACGTCGTTGGCGTCCGCTTCAAGAAGGCGGGCAAGATCTATTATTTTGACCCCGTCGATCTTCCCGTGGAGAAAGACCAGCATGTCATTGTCGAAACGGCAAGAGGGGTCGAATACGGCAAAGTGGTGGTTGGACAGAAGCAAGTCGGTGAATCGGATGTTGTCCTGCCGCTTAAAAAAGTAATCCGCATTGCCGGTGACAACGACGCCAAGATCGTCGAGGAGAATAAGACGGCCGCGAAGAACGCTTTCGCCACGTGCCTCGACAAAATCCGTGATCATCAGTTGAAGATGAAGCTGGTGGATGTGGAGTTTACGTTTGACCGCAACAAGATCATTTTTTATTTTACCGCCGAAGGGCGGGTTGATTTCCGGGAGCTTGTGAAGGACTTGGCCAGCGTGTTCCGCACACGAATCGAGCTGCGGCAAATCGGCGTCCGCGACGAAGCCAAGATGCTCGGCGGCATCGGGCCATGCGGTCGCGTGCTATGCTGCTCCTCTTGGCTTGGCGATTTCGAGCCCGTGTCGATCAAGATGGCGAAGGATCAGAACTTGTCGCTTAACCCGACGAAGATATCCGGTTTGTGCGGTCGACTGATGTGCTGCCTGAAGTACGAGCACGATAACTACGAAAGCGTTCGCGAAGAGATGCCGGCAGTAGGCAAAATCGTGATTACCTCATACGGCGAAGGCAAAGTGACGGGAATTAACGCGGGTTCCAAGGCCGTATATGTGCAATTATTCGATGGCGGCAAGCCGAAAGAGCTCCCGCTCGATGATGTTGTAGTGAAGTAGATCTTGTCGGATGATGTTTCGAAGCCGAGCAGTCTTGGGGTGGAGAATATGAACAAGAACGACCTTTTTAACCAAATGGACGAGCTGGAGAAGAAATCGCAAGCATTTCATCAAGAGCTCGGTTCAATGAAGCAGCAGATCAAGGCGCTTCTCGAAGAGAATAAGCGTCTCACCATAGAGAATCAGCAGCTGCGCAAAGTACTGAAGCGTGAAACAGGCGCGCACACGGGAACGCCACAGCCTCGCAAGCAAACGCCGGCGCCGATTGCCGTCAACGCGGCAGCAGCAGCGCCGAGCCGGGCACAGCAGGCCGAGCTCCCCTTGGCGCTTCCGATCGATCAGGCTGCAGCCGTAGGTGAAGGACACGATAATTTGGCCCGCTTGTATCATGAGGGTTTCCACATTTGCAACGTATATTACGGTCACCTACGTACGGAGGGCGATTGTTTGTTCTGCTTATCCTTTCTGAATAAATAATCACGTACAGCCGCTTCGGTGAAGCGGCAGGTGCCGAAAGCGTCGGGCCGTCCTTCTCGAAGGGCGGCCTTTCGGTTTGCCAAACCACATCAGGATCAATAGAAACGAGGTTTCCGCG
This sequence comes from Paenibacillus xanthanilyticus, assembly GCF_042682185.1. Lineage (NCBI taxonomy): Bacteria > Bacillati > Bacillota > Bacilli > Caryophanales > Paenibacillaceae > Paenibacillus > Paenibacillus xanthanilyticus. The sequence goes on from NZ_JBHUHA010000002.1 coordinate 2,871,744, forward strand.
GCGTGAATAACGAAATTACGCTTCTACCTAACGAACGTCTGGACGATTTGTTGAGCTATGGGCTGCATATCATCCAAAGCCGAGAGGTGTTCAGCTTCTCGATGGATGCCGTGCTTCTGGCAAGATTCGCCGGGATCCCGACGAAAGGCAAAGTGCTCGATCTATGTACCGGCAACGGGGTGATCCCTTTATTGCTAAGCACCCGGACAAAAGCGCGAATCGATGCCGTCGAGATTCAGCCTAGACTGGCCGATATGGCGCGCCGCAGCGTGGCATGGAATGCATTGCAGGAGCAAATTCATATTTACGAGGGGGATTTGCGCACGTTTTTCGACCGCAGCCAGTATGGCAGCTATGATGCGATTACGATTAATCCGCCGTATTTGCCCCCGGAGAATGGCGATCAGAACGAGAACGAGCATTATGCGTTCGCGCGGCATGAGCTCAACGGGTCGCTTGATGAAATGGTCCAAGCCTGCGCGAAGTTGGTCCGAACCGGAGGCAAAGTGTCGATGGTACACCGCCCCTCGCGGCTGGTGGAAATTACGGAGACGATGCGGCGCCATCGGCTGGAGCCCAAACGCATTCGGTTCGTGCACCCGCATGAAGAGGCGGAAGCGAACATCGTGCTGATCGAAGCAGCCCGCGACGGCAAGCCGGAGGTTCGATTGCTCCCGCCGCTTATTGTATATAATGAAGAAAGACAGTATAAGGAAGAGCTCATGCGCATCTATTATGGGGACGCGCGCCCCGGTCAGGAGAAGAAGGAATCATGATCGTACAGCGTAGTTTCAGCGGCCCGCAAGAGAACGGAGCGGGAACGCTCTACCTGGTCGGCACGCCGATCGGCAACTTGGAGGACATGACGTTTCGGGCGATTCGAACGTTGAAGGAAGTCGATTTGATTGCGGCGGAGGATACCCGTCAAACCCGCAAGCTGCTCACGCACTTCGAAATTCCCACAAGGCTCGTCAGTTACCATGAACATAACAAAGGGGCAAGCGGGCCGGAGCTAATTCGAATGTTGGAGAGCGGGCAGTCGATCGCGCTCGTGAGCGATGCAGGCTTGCCGGCCATCTCGGATCCAGGGGCCGATCTTGCGGCAGAGGCGGCCTCGCGGGGGATTAAAGTGGTACCGATACCGGGGGCGAACGCGGCTCTGTCGGCGTTGATCGTATCCGGGCTTCCGACCGAGCGGTTCCTGTTCGTGGGCTTTCCGCCTCGGGACCGCAAGCCGCTGCGCGATTGGTTGGAGAAGCTGCGGAAGCAAGAGGGCGCGATCATCTGCTATGAGTCGCCTTATCGCGTGGCCAAGACGCTCGCTGCCATGCTGGAGGTGTGGGGCGACCGCAGGATCGCGATGGTCCGGGAGCTGACGAAGCGGCATGAAGAAGTCGCGCGGGGTACGCTATCGGAATGCCTGGCATGGTTGGACGAGCACCCGCCTATAGGGGAGTACTGCCTCGTTGTCGAAGGCGCCGCCTATGGCGATCGCGCAGGAGATGATGAGGACACCCAGTGGTGGCAGCCGCTTACGTTAGCCGAGCATGTGGACCGTTATGAAGCAGATCTGGGTGACCGGAAGGAAGCCATGAAGAAAGCAGCCGCCGATCGGGGATTGTCGAAGCGGGATGTGTATAATGAATTAATGCGCAAATAGCGGGGCAAAGGGAAACCTATTCGCCGTACCTGGCGGTGGAACGCGTTTCATGAGGCAAGAGGCAAGCAGTATTTGTAAGATTGCGACAAGGGCAGTCTTCTCTTACAAAAAAAAGGGCCTTCCTAGTCGGGTTCGGACCAGGAAGGCAGTAAGGAGTTATAAAAAGGTTAGAATTAACAAGTTGGTATAAATCTATTATAACCGATAAATTCCGATTTGTCTCTTATTTTGTAACGGGCGCCGGCATTTCGGACAAACAAGAGTGGCAAATGATTTTGCCCTTGAAGTAAGTCACGTTCTCCGCGTTGCCACAGAAGATGCAGGCTGGCTCGTATTTTTTAAGCATGATGCGCTCGCCGTCCACATAAATCTCAAGCGCGTCTTTCTCTCCGATGCCGAGTGTGCGGCGGAGCTCAATGGGGATAACTACACGCCCGAGCTCATCAACCTTCCGTACGATTCCAGTCGATTTCATCATGATGGTCCGTGCTCCTCTCAAATACATATATTCGTCATTATTCGACAAAATTCTATCATTTCTTTTCTCTATAGTACCAACGTTTCCCATAATAGTCAACCTCGAAAACCCTGTTAAATTTGGGCAATTCTCGAAGTTTCGGCACTAGAAAGGGGTTTTGGGCTATATCTATCGTACAATATCTTGTCGGGTTTTGGAAACTAAAGCGCGACACTTTTCGACAAATATATTAGGATTGTGTCGAATTATTGTCGAATAGCGGAATGATAGCTGAATTCTGCCAGCTGTTTCTCGCATTTGAAAGTGCTGAAAGGTATTATTAGGTAAGAGAAATGAAGATAGGAGGGTGAGGCTTATGGATAGCCGCTTGCAGCCATTGGCGGAGGAGAAGGTCTTTAAAGATCCGGTGCATAAATACATCTACGTGCAAGACCGCACGATATGGAATTTGATCAACACGAAAGAGTTCCAACGGCTTCGGCGCATTCGTCAGCTGGGTACCTCGTATTTGACTTTCCATGGGGCGGAGCACAGCCGATTCTCCCATTCGCTCGGCGTGTATGAAATTACGCGCAAAATCATTTCGCAATTCGAACGCGGCGGTTACGAGGACTGGCCGAAGGAAGAGAAGTTGGTGACGTTGTGCGCGGCGCTGCTGCATGATGTCGGACACGGCCCTTTCTCCCATTCCATCGAAGAAGTATTCGATACCCATCACGAGGATTGGACTTGCCGCATATTATTAGAAGATACAGAAGTGAACCGCATCCTTCGCGAGGTCGATCCCGGCTTCCCGGAGCAGGTCGCGGCGGTCATACGCAAAACGTACGAGAAACCGATCGTCATCAGTCTCGTCTCCAGCCAGATGGATGCCGACCGTATGGACTATTTGCTCCGCGACGCCTATTTTACAGGCGTTAACTACGGCACGTTCGACCTGGAACGCATCCTGCGCGTGCTTCGGCCGCATAAGGGAAGCATTGTCGTGAAAGAGAGCGGGATGCACGCGGTCGAGGACTATTTGATGTCCCGGTACCAAATGTATTGGCAAATCTATTTCCACCCCGTCACTCGCAGTTCGGAAATTATTCTGCGTCAGATCCTGCGCCGGGCCAAAGAGCTCTATATGAATGGTTATGCATTCGGCTGGATGATTGAACCGATTCGGAGGCTCATAAGCGGCACCATCGATGTTCCGAGTTACTTGGCGCTTGACGAGGCTCCGATGCAGACAGCCTTTACGCTCTGGCAATCGGAAGCAGATTCGCTGCTGGCCGACTTATGCCGCCGGTTCATGGACCGCAAGCTGTATAAGTATGTAACGATGGATGAGGCGGACGAGCCGTTGTGGGCTTCCATCCGGGAGCAATTCGCCGCGATCGGGCTCCATCCGGATTACCACTTGGAAGTCGATTTTCCGTTTGATTTGGCGTACGCTGTCTATCGGCCGGGGGCGCGCGGCGCGAAGAAGAATGATAAACCGCCGATCCTCGTGCTGGACCGTGACGACGTCGTATCGGAAATTTCGCAGAAATCCGATATCATTCGCTCGATTACGGGCATGCATCGAGGGAAATACCATTTGTATTACCCGCATGAGCCGCTGCTTGAATCAGCGGACAAACTAAGTCCCGAACTTCGCAAGCTGTTTGAACTGGATTAGAGAGGAGTTTCGCCCTTCATGTTAATCGACACGCATACCCATTTGGATTCGCATAAATTCGACGACGACCGCGCGGAAGTCATCGAACGGGCGCGCGGCGCGGGCGTCGAATTATTGGTAAATATCGGATTTAATCGGGAGACCATTCCGACGACGATGGCGCTTGCCGAGCAGTACGACTTCATCTATGCGGTGGTGGGTTGGCACCCGACCGACAGCCTCGATTACGGTCCTTCCGATCTCGACTGGATTGCCTCGCTGTGCGACCACCCAAAGGTGGTCGCGATCGGGGAAATCGGGCTGGATTATTATTGGGATACGTCCCCCAAGGACGTGCAGCAGCGGGTGTTCCGGGAGCAAATCGAGCTCGCGAAATCCAAGCGCAAGCCAATCGTTATTCATAATCGGGATGCGCACGAGGATGTTGTTAGGATTTTGAAAGAAAGCGATGCCAAACAGGTTGGCGGGATCATGCATTGCTTCTCTGGCAGCTGGGAGACGGCCAAGCAGTGCTTGGACATGAACTTCTATATTTCGTTTGGCGGGCCGGTCACGTTCAAGAATGCGCGGGTGCCGAAAGAGGTGCTTGCGAGGGTTCCGCTCGACCGTCTGCTGATCGAAACGGATGCCCCATATTTGGCCCCGCACCCTCATCGAGGCAAGCGCAACGAGTCTGCTTTCGTCCGTCTTGTAGCAGAAACCGCTGCGGAAATAACAGGAAAAACACTGGAAGAAATTGCGGAAATCACAAGCGAAAACGCCAGGAAATGTTTTTCCATCGAACGAAAATAGCCCAAAACGGGAGCATTTTGAATGATTCGGGTGAAAAAACTTGTTTTGGTTGGATAAATTGCGGTTTTTTCGAGACATTTTCCTTTAAATTCGGTAAAATCGTCCTTTATCTCATCTTTACAATCTGGAGCAAAAGACGGTATCATTCATCTCAGGGCTTTCAAGATGTATTCCATTTCCAATAACGCTTAATCTCCGGAAACGGAGAGCGGGGGAACCAAATGAGGACTTGTGCCGGGGCATATGCGAGCACGCAAGTCGCGTTGAATTCTTCTAGGGGTGAATTTCAGCTGCGGCGCGCCTAAGTAGCGCTGACAGCCGAATAGGGCGACTCTCTCGCCCGAATCCGACAGCTAACCTCGCAAGCGTCATAAGAGAGATCAACTCGTGCATCCATTCCATGCTACCCGTGTCCCACAGGAAGCCACGAAGCAGATCTTCTGTCGTCGGCTTCTTTTTATTTTGAATATTGCGAATTGTGGCGACATAGTGTGATTCATGGAGGAGGTATGAGGGAGTAATTGGAAGAAGCGGGCTTCATGCGCGCTAAATCTAATAGTCGACGCGTCTAAATCTATTTCATGCGTAACAGGGCGGCGGGGCTATGTAAGGAGGACCGAAGAAGTGGGCATAATCCAAGTTAAGGACACCCATGGGAAACGATCATCCAGCATGTCTTTCGCATTGCGATGGAAGCATGAGAACGTGCGTTTAATTGTTCTAAGCGCTATGATCTCAATCGCTATGACTTTCATGTTTCTGGTGTTGTTGTACGGAACGGCTGACAAGCGCGTCTCCGTAGTGTTGAATGGACAAGAAAACATTGTGGAAACCAAACAATGGGTCCTGCAACGCCTACTGGATGAACAAGCCATTACGGTGGGGCCGTATGATAAGGTGTCGTTGCCTTTGAATGCGGGCGTAAAAGACGGTGATCGGGTGGTCATCGAGCAAGCGGTTCCCTTAACCGTGAAGGCTGACGGCAATGTAAGAACGGTGTACACGACAGAAAGAACGGTACAGGCGGCGATCGATCAAGCTAACATATCGATTCGCAGTGAAGACAAGGTGCTGCCGTCGAAAGACGCGGCCATCGAACCGAACATGACCGTAACGGTCGTTCGGATCGACAAGCATGTGATGCAAAACAAGTATGAAGTGCCATTCACTACTGTTACCAAGACCGATCCGACGCTGCTTGAAGGGAAGAAGAAGACCATTCAGGCGGGTAAGGCCGGCATTGTCGTGAAGAAATACGAGAAGGTATTCGCGGACGGCAAGCTTGTCTCGCATACCTTCGTCTCCAAGTCGACTCAAAGCGATGCGGTCAACCAAATCGTGGCGGTCGGCACGAAGAAACCCGTGGTCACGCTGACGAAGGGCGGGGTGTCGTTCCAGGCGAAGAAGACGCTGAAGAATGTGACGCTCACCGCATATACGGCAGGTCTGGCGTCTACGGGCAAAACCGAATCCGATCCGGGGTACGGCATCACGAGATCCGGCTCCCGCGTCACGGAAGGCCGCACGATCGCGGTCGACCCGAAGGTCATTCCGATCGGATGGTGGGTGTACATCGAAGGCATCGGATTCCGCCGCGCGGAGGATACCGGCAGTGCCATCAAAGGCAACAAGATCGACGTTTACTACGATAGTGAAGACTATGCGGAGAAATTCGGTCGCAAGAAGGGCTACACCGTGTACGTGCTGGGTCCCAAAAAGCCCGAGGCGATCTAGCGCGCCGCAGGTGGTCGTAGTTACAATTTATCGTCAAACTAAAGCAATTATGCCATGATAAGAAGAGGCCTCGCCTCTTCTTTTTGTACGTTTGTCCGGAAGGGATGTCAGGGTAGTCCATGATCAAAGAAATCATCGTCGTCGAAGGCAAAGACGACACCGTTGCGATCAAGCGGGCCGTCGAGGCCGAGACCATCGAGACCGGCGGATCCGCAATCGGCGAAGCGGTGCTGAAGCGGGTGGCGCTCGCACATGAACGGCGGGGCGTCATCATTTTCACCGATCCGGATCATGCCGGGGAGCGCATACGCAAAATCGTCGCGCAGCGGGTCCCGGGCTGCAAGCATGCCTTCCTTCCACAGGAGGAGGCGCTGTACAAGGGCGATATCGGCGTGGAGAACGCGAAGCCGGAGGCGATTCGCCGCGCGCTAGCGAGCGTTCGCACGGAAGCGATCGAAGGACAAGCAGACGAGGCTCAAATTACGTGGGATGACCTGATGCGGGCCGGTCTGCTCGTGCACCCGGCTGCGGCGGACCGCAGACTGCGCATGGGCAACTTGCTCGGCATCGGCTATGCCAACGGCAAGCAGTTCTTCAAGCGCTGCACGATGTTCCGCATCACGCGGGAGGAATTCGACCGAGCGCTGGCGCAGATGGATCAAGAAACCGGAGGAAGCGGCCAATGACAACCAACATCGAGGTGGCGACACCGAAGCGGACGAAGGACATCATCCAGAAGTACGGCTTCTCGTTCAAGAAGAGTCTGGGACAGAACTTCCTGATCGATCAAAATATTTTGCGCAAGATCGTCTCCGCCGCCGGTCTCGACAAGACCAAAGGGGCGCTTGAGATCGGCCCGGGCATTGGCGCGCTCACGCAGCATCTCGCCAACGAGGCGGCGCGCGTGACGGCCATCGAGATCGACGACCGGCTGATCCCGATCTTAGGCGATATTTTCGCGGATGCGGATAATGTCCACATCGAGCATGGCGACGTGCTGAAGCTGAACTTAAGCGAGCTCATGGCACGCCAGTTCGACGGATTGAGCGGCGTCAGCGTCGTGGCTAATTTGCCGTACTACGTCACCACGCCGATTCTCATGAAGCTGCTCGAGGAGAAGCTGCCGCTCGAGAACATCGTCGTTATGATCCAGAAGGAGGTCGCCGAGCGGATGGCGGCCAAGCCGGGCGGCAAAGAGTACGGCAGTCTCAGCGTGGCGGTGCAGTATTACTGCGAAGCGGAGCTCGTCTGCATCGTGCCGCATACCGTATTCATCCCGCAGCCGAACGTCGACTCCGCCGTCATCAAGCTTGCCGTACGCAAGCAGCCGCCGGTCCAGGTGGAAGACGAAGCGCATTTCTTCCGCACCGTCCAAGCCTGCTTCGCGCAGCGCCGCAAGACGCTCGCCAATAACCTGACCGCTTATGTCGGCAAAGCCAACCGCGAGCAGCTAGGGCCTATTCTGGCCGCTATCGACATTGATCCGTCCCGTCGGGGCGAGACGCTCTCGCTGGAGGAGTTCGCCGCGTTAAGCCGGGCGTTGATTGCCGCGGGGTTTTAAACGATCGCAATAGCAGGTAACCGTGCCGAACAGGCACGGTTTTTTGGCATTCCGAGCTGCGGAGCTGGAGGAGAAGCGAGCAGGACCGAAAGCTTTGTCCGTCAGGACAAAAGCGTGCTCCGCACGAAAGAACCCGCCGTCCACAGTCAGTCAGGATAGCACGAAAAAAGCGGGTGTCCAGAGGGCGGCAGCCCTTGGAGTCCCCTCGGCGGAGGGGGTTGGGGGAGCGATTCTCTAGATCCGGGGGCGCAGCCAACAAACGGGGTGCAGGGGGCAGAGCCCCAAAATCAGCCGGGAGTCCGAGGGCAGCCGCCCTCGAAATAGGCCCCTGGCAGGGGCACCAAACGCCCCCCCCTCCCATACGATAGACGAAGAGGTGATATGCCCATGAAGCAAGGGGACCTGGTCGTCCGCAAATCGTATGGCGGGGACGTCCTATTTCGCATTGCATCGTTGCAGCAACAGTCGGCTATGCTAAAAGGCACGGACTACCGGCTGCTGGCCGATTCGCCTGTCGACGACCTGGCGGTCGTACCCAACCCGGAGCATAGCGGTGCGGCCAGGATGGCGCGTGTAAAGGAGTACGAGTCGCTCCAGCGCATGCAGGAGCAGCGAATGCAGCAGGCGATGAAAGGGGAAGAGGAGCAGCGGCGGACGTTAACGGATACGAAACATCCGTTCTTCGAAATGCCGGGCAAGGTGCTCCATTTGGATGGAGATGCGAATTACTTGAAGAAGAGCATGCAGCTCTACTCGCAAATGCGGGTACCGGCGCATGGCGTCTACGTTCACGAGTCGCAGATGGCGGAGACGGTCAGCCGGCTGCTGCCGCAGTTTCGCCCGGATATTGTCGTGATAACGGGCCATGATGGGGTGCTGAAGAACCGGACGACGAATGATCTTTACAGCCTGGCCAGCTACAAAAACTCGCAAAATTTCGTCAATGCCGTCCGCATTGCCCGGGACTACGAGAAGAGCCGCGATGGGCTGATTGTCGTAGCGGGAGCGTGCCAGTCCCATTTCGAGGCGCTCCTGTATGCCGGCGCGAATTTCGCCAGTTCGCCGGGCCGGGTGCTCATCCACGCCTTAGATCCCGTTTATATTGCGATCAAGTCGAGTTTTACGCCCATTAAAGAAACGATCAACCTGCCGGATGTGATTCAGGGGACGATCAGCGGCTTTGACGGCGTAGGCGGAATCGAGACGATCGGCAAATACCGCGTAGGGCTGCCGAAGCCCAAAACGCTGTCCGGCGTAAAACCAACTGTTTAATATGCCGCAAGGTTATCGGAATATACACGAAATCGGAAAAAACCACAAAAAAATTATTGACAGGTGAATTTACCTACTGTTATAATATAAATTTTTGACAAACCACCTCACTCGCGCTATAATGGACAAGGAAAGAGGTGGTAGTGGACAATGGCAAAAAATGCGCTGTTGGAAATCAAACGCAGTCTGGAAGCCCATGTGGGCGCCAAGATTCGGCTTCGAGCTAACGGTGGTCGGCGAAAGACCATCGAACGTACCGGTGTGTTGGAAGAGATCTACCCTTCTGTATTCATTGTGAAGCTGGATCAGGAGGCTCACACCTTTAAGCGCGTGTCCTACAGCTACGCGGATATTTTGACCGAATCGGTGGAAGTAACCGTGGACAGCGACGACGGCCAGATTCGCATATCCTATTTGCAATAAACTCACCTTCCACATAGCACGACAGGCAGAACGCGAATGCTTCACGCGGCTTGAACAACGGCATGCATCCCAAGCGGATGTCCGGGGCTCAGGCGGCGCGAAGCAGCTCGCGTTCTTTTTGCGCTGGATAAAAACGGCGGCGCGCCGCTGCATAGGCAAACGCGCGCAGCACAAACTAGAGCGTAAAGAGGCATAAAGGAGGACAACGCAGATGAGCCGCAGACGCAGAAGCACAATGAGCGAGCAGCTGAAGTACGAGTTGGCGAAGGACCTGGGCTTTTACGAAACCGTCCAAAAAGAGGGCTGGGGCGGCATACGCGCCAAAGATGCGGGCAATATGGTGAAGCGGGCCATTCAGCTGGCCGAGCAGGCCGCCGCGAAGCAGTATGAAGACGCTAGGGCGGCCGAGAGAGCCGACGCCGTCGTCCAACGGTATACCCAACAGCAGCAGCGCCAGACGCCGGCATATGCGACCCAGCCAAGCCAGGGAATGCCGACGCAAGAGCAGCCCGTCTATGCAAACTCGTCCTCATACGGAGGCGGATCGACGATAGGCGGTTATTCGCAGCCGGTCCATCCGAATCCGCAGCCACAGCAAGCCTTTACGCAGCAAAGCCCGTATATTGCACGTTCCCAACGTGGCCAGGACGAGACAGCGACAGGATATATACCGTTCGGGGCCATGCAACGGCCCGGCGCCGACCAGCCTTCATACCGCAACTAACACGAGTCTCGAAAAGCGCGAAACAACCAGCTAAGAAGCCAAACACCCGCATGTGGAAACCGCGCCTTAACGCCATTTGGCGGCAAAGCGCAAGAAGCGGGAGCGGCGTCTTAGCTTTTCTTATGCCCTTTTGTTAAAATAGGGATAAATGGTTATTCGCGCGATAGGAGCGCGGAGTGAAATGGGAATGAGCGGGTGACGACGACGAATGAAAATTTATGAGAAAGCTCCGGCGAAAATCAATCTGCTGCTCGACGTGCTGCGTAAGCGCGAAGACGGCTTCCATGAGGTCGAAATGGTCATGACCATGGTCGATCTAGCCGATCGCCTGACGATGGAGGAGATGCCCAGAGACAGCATCGTCATCTCCAGCCAGGCAGGCTATATTCCGCTGGACGAGAAGAACTTGGCGTTTCAGGCTGCGCAGTTGATCAAGGAGCGGTACGATGTCCGCAAAGGCGTGTATATCCACTTGGATAAAAAAATTCCGGTGGCGGCAGGCCTGGCGGGCGGTAGCAGCGATGCGGCGGCCACGCTGCGCGGATTGAACCGGCTGTGGGGACTTGGCATCTCCACGGAGGAGCTCTGCACGCTCGGAGCCGAGCTGGGCTCGGACGTGCCGTTCTGCGTGACCGGCGGCACGGCGCTCGCTACCGGGCGGGGAGAGAAGCTGGAACGCATATCGAACCCGCCGCAATGCTGGGTCGTGCTGGCGAAGCCGCCGATCAACGTATCCACGGCCGACGTGTACGGGCGACTGCGGGCGGCAGAGCTGAAGGAGCATCCTTCGACGGCGGGCATGCTGGACGCCATCGAACGCGGCTCGTTCGCGGACATCTGCGACCGGCTTGGCAACGTGTTGGAGAGCGTAACGCTGGGGCTGTATCCGGAAGTGATGCAGGTCAAGGAGAGCATGGAGCGGCTGGGCGCTGACGGCGTGCTGATGTCGGGCAGCGGACCGACCGTATTCGGTTTGGTCAGCAAGGAAGCGAAGGTATCGCGAATCTATAATGGACTGCGCGGATTTTGCAAAGAAGTGTACGTGGTAAGAATGCTAACATGAATGCTGACATGAACCAGACGTATACCTTGATTAAATCCGTATAAAAATGATATATTGTCTTTATATTATTCGGATTTAGCCAGGGGTGAATCGCCATGAAGAAATTAAAACGAAGTGCACGGCTTGTAGAGATGACGCAATATTTGCTGAATCGCCCCCATACGTTAATTTCGCTGACAGCCTTCGCCGACCGCTACCAATCCGCCAAGTCCTCGATCAGCGAAGACCTCGCCATCATCAAAGAGGTGTTTGAGGAAGAGGGCTTAGGGGAATTGCACACGCTAGCGGGCGCGGCGGGCGGCGTAAAGTATACACCGAAGATGCAGGTTGAGGAAGCGCGTAAGATCATGGAACGCGTCTGCGGACAACTCGAGCAGCCAGAACGGGTGCTGCCGGGCGGCTATCTGTATATGACCGACATGCTGGGACAGCCAGGCTTGCTCGCCGATATCGGGCGGATGTTCGCAACGGCTTTCGCGTCGAAGGAAATCGACGTCATCATGACCGTGGAGACGAAAGGCATCCCGCTCGCGTACGCGACGGCGGCGTCCATGAATCTGCCGGTCGTCATCGTCCGGCGCGACAACAAGGTAACGGAAGGTTCCGCGGTAAGCATTAACTATGTGTCCGGGTCGAACAAGCGGATCCAGACGATGTCGCTCGCCAGACGCGCGCTGAAGGAGCAATCCCGCGTGCTGATCATCGACGACTTCATGAAAGCCGGCGGCACGATACAAGGCATGATGGATCTGCTGCACGAGTTTAACGCGCAGGTCGCGGGCGTCGGCGTATTCGTCGAGTCGGGCGAACTAGAGAACGAGGAGCGTCTGTTCGAGGACTACGTCTCGCTCGCCAAGCTGGCGGCGGTGGACATGAAAACGAAGCAGACGACGATCGTGCTGGGCAATTTTTTCGAAGGTGCAAAGACAGGCGATCAATAGATCGTTAAGGGCAAATGGACGAAGGAGAACGCGTTGGAATAACGCGCTCTCCTTTTTTTGTTTGGATATGTAAAAAGAATGTGCGAAGTCTAACCTCCATCTAATAATTTAGCCAAATTTACTAGTAGTTATCTAACGTTGATCCCGTATAATTTAGATATGTAATAATTAGTTCTTATGCACTAATAATTAGGAGAAATTCCAAATGTTTAAATTCGCAAGCAAAAAAACAATCGCTTTGATCGCCGCTATAGTGGCAGTCGTCATTGCGGGAGGGACTTGGCTGGAATTGAATGCGGGAGCAAGAGCGCCCGAGGTGAAGGTGACCGCTGCGAAGGACGGCCAACTCCTTACCTTCATTTACCGCCACCTGGTTGATCCTTACGACGGAGGGGTCTACACCAATTTAAGGGATGATCTGCCGCCGCTCCCCGACACGGCCAGAAACCATGACAAGCTCTCGGAGTCGACGGGTTTGTTGTTGGATTATGCGGTTAGCCGGAAGCGGCAAGATATTTACCTCAACCAGCTTTTCTTTCTGGAGAATGAACTGGTCGCCGATAGTATGCTCATCCGCTGGATGACGGACGACGAACACAAGCGCCGCATCACGGTGAATGCCTCGATTGACGATTTGCGCATTATTCGCGCCCTTCTGGAGGGCGCTGAGCAATTCGGCAGGGATGGGGACCGGCAGCTGGCCATCAAGCTGTCGGATCAGCTATACCGGGCCGGGCGGTCGCAATCCTGGCTGGCCGATTATTATGATGCGAGGGATGGATATATCGCAAGCACCATTACGGCCAGCTATTTGGATGTCTATACGCTGAACCTGCTTGCCGGCTTGAACCCGAAGTGGAAACCGATCGCCGCGGCATCGCAGAAGCTGCTTGGGGAGTCGCTTCAAGCGAATGGCCTGTTTTTGAAAACCTACGATATCCCCAGCCGCACCTGGCAAAAACCGACCGCAGGATTCAACCTGATCGACGTGCTCATCAGCGCGGTTCACTGGGCGGAAGCGGGCGGCGATGCGGAGGCGACCGTCAACTGGCTGAAGAAAAAGTGGCAGCGGGATCAGCGTTTGTATTCGGTCTACATGGCCAACGGCACCGTCGTGAATTCCAACGAGTCGCCGGCCGTCTACGCGCTCGGGGTTCAATTGCTGGAGCTAACCGGCAAAGAAACGGCGCTGACCGAGAAGTTCAAGACGCGGATGCGCGCTTTTGCCGTCCACGACTCGTCTTCGCCTTATGTCGGCGGATATGTTTCGTTGGATGACCGGTCCAGCTACTCGTTCGATAATCTTCAAGCGCTTTTAATCGATTAAGGGGGTACGTCGTGAAAAGAGCCGACCGTTTGTACGCGGTGTTGTTTAGTTTGTTTTTGCTGTTCGTGCTAGTGTCGTTATATATGGCCTTCACGCTGACCACGTACCCGCTCAATTACGTGTGGTATATGGGGCTTGTGGTGCTATTCCTGTTCGGCTTTCTGTTCAGTCTGCTGCCGGCGATGATGGCTTCCATTTTCATCGTCATGGGTTATGGCAGCTACATTTTATATCAGATGTTCATTGCCCGGACGATTCCGGAGATCGTCTTGAACGACGTGGTCTGGGTGGTTGTCTTCCCGATGGGCGCCATCGCGGCCGGTCTTGCCGGCAAAGAAATACGGAGTACGTTGAAACAGTTCGCGCACTACGAAGAAAATTACGACAATCACGTCATGATCGACGATGTCACGGGATTCACCAATGGCCGCAATTTCAAGCTTGCGCTGGAGGAAGAGGTGTCCCGCAGCGTCCGGTATGGCCGTCAACTGACGCTGGTGATGATCGAACTGGCGCACTTTAAAGAACTTCGGCAAGAGTATGGCGTGAGGCAGTCTGACGCGATGCTGCGCAAAGTGGCCGAGCAGCTCGAAGAAGTCATGCGGGATGTGGACAAGAAGGCTTATCTCGGAGAAGGCGTATTCAGCGCGATCCTGCCGGAGACGCCCGTTCAGACGCTCGAGGTCGTGCAGCAGCGGATTCTCGAGAAGTTCGATACGATCTCGCTAACGCGTTTGAACCGCGAAGTGAACGTCAAAGTGCGTCTCAAATTCGGATTTGCCGGTTGCCCGGATCATGAAACGAATGCGCAGGCTTTGTATGACAAGGCCAAGCAAGAGCTCTATCTCTATGTTAGCTAAACGTTGGGCAGCATTCTTCGCCGGCTTGCTGTTTGCGGCGCTCCTTCCCGCATCGGTCGCACGCGGCCAAGAGCAACCATGGCCCGACTGCCTGATCGTCGCGGCATCGCCAGAGCTCCAGATCGAAGCCAAGAAGGTCTATAATCTGGCCGGCCACTTTGCGGTCAATCGCAGACTGGTCACGGCGGAAGAGCTGGGGAGCAAGGATCTAGGTTCGTATCGCTATGTCATTGTGGTTCAGAACACCCCGGACCGGGCGCTCGAATCCGCCGTCAAGTCGCTTGCGGGCAATCAGGCCGATGTCCTATGGGTGGGGGCTTCGGAATCCGACCGTCGAATTAACGCCATTTCGGTCTCCTATGGCGGTCAATCCTGGCCGCAGCGGTACACGGTCGTGTACCCCAAATCGAACGAGGTGCCGCAGCGGGTGTTTGCCACGGTCTCGGACGGCCTGCAAGCGTACCCGCTCGCCTTGCGCGAAGGACGCCAGTGGTTCTATCTGAGCATGCAGTTGGACGACGTGATGGGCAAAGTGTTCGCCGACTGGCTGCATGCGTTTTTTGGCGCAGCCCATTCGCACGAGACGCGGTCGGCGTTTATTCGGATCGAGGATGTGCACCCGCTGACGGATCCGGATAAGCTGCGCCAGATTGCTGATTATTTGTACAGCCGGGACATTCCGTTCATGGTGGCGGTTATCCCGGTATTCGACGATAGGGCGAACGGCACCAAGGTATCGTTCGAGGATAAGCCTGACTTTACGCAGGCGCTTCGGTACATGGTCGACCATGGCGCCAGTTTGATCATGCACGGTTATGAGCACCGGTACCGCAGCGGAGAGACCGGCGAGGGATTCGAGTTCTGGGACAGCGAGACGGACAAGCCCATCGAGAACGAAGAGCCGTATACGGCCGCCAAGTTAGAAAAAGGCATTGCGCGCATGGTTGCCAACCAGCTGTACCCGGTTGCTTTCGAGCCGCCGCATTACGCGATGTCGCAGAAAGGGTATCAAATTGCCCGTCGTTATTTCTCGACGCTGGTCGCCTCTATGCAGCTGTCCGATGAAACCAATATGGTTGCGCAGCAAAGTCCGTACAGGCTGATCACGGATTACAATGGTTTGGCCGTCGTCCCGGAGACGATCGGGTACGTGGTGAATGCGCCGGGCGACATTGCCGGGATGCTCGAAGAAGCGGATAAGCTGACGATCGTCCGGGATAGCGTGGTCGGGGCGTTCTTTCACCCCTATGTTCCGATAAGCAAATTGAAGGAGCTCGTTACGGGCTTGGAACCAATGGGATTGGCATTCCTCGATCTGAAGAGCGAGACGAACGCCGTGAAGACCGATTTCGTCGCGATCGCTACCGATGAAGACGGCTTGGAGGCGGAAGTGACGGATCGCGTCAAACTCGATACGTTGTCCCGCTGGGAGAAGAGATCCGTCTGGATGAATTACGCATCCTTTGCCATCACGTGGGGGATCGCGATCGTGGTTATGGCTTTCGTGGCCGCGTTCATCTGGTTTATTTGGAGACTGCGGCGAAATCGAAGATATCGTTTGTTCGGAGAGGAGAATGGCGAATGATCGCAAACGTGCTGTTTTTCATCTCGCTGGGGTCGATCTGGCTCATGCTGCTGTATCACATGTTCTTGACGCTCGGAGGCTACCTGTATTCCATGAAACTGGAGCGTACAAAGGCCCACCTGGAATATAAGACGCGGGACACCTGGCCGGTCGTGAGTATTTTAATTCCGGCCCACAATGAAGAGATCGTCATCGAGAATACGCTGCGGGCGATGGCGCACCTGGATTACCCCAAAGAAAATCTGGAGGTTATCGTCATCAACGATAATTCGTCCGACCGGACCGGGGAGATCGTCGAGCGTTTCTCGGCCCGCTATCCGTTCATTAAAGCGCTGCATACGTTTCCGCCCGATGGCGGCAAGGGAAAGTCCCATGCGCTCAACCGGGCGCTTAAGATCGCGCGCGGGGAGTTTATTGCCGTATACGATGCGGACAACACTCCGGAGCAAGCCGCGCTGAAGAACTTGGTTCACGGTATTTTGGGCGATCCGAAGATCGGGGCCGTCGTCGGCAAGTTTCGAGTCATTAACGCGAGGAAAACGCTGCTTACCCGGTTCATCAACATCGAGACGATCAGCTTTCAGTGGATGGCGCAGGCAGGGCGGTTCTACTGGTTCGGCATCAGCACGATCCCCGGCACGAACTTCTTGATCCGGCGCAGCGTGCTCGATCAGGTTGGCGGATGGGACGAGAAGGCGCTGGCCGAAGACACGGAGCTGAGCATACGCGTGTACGAAGAGGGATACTACATTCGCTTTTTCCCGACGGCGATTACGTGGGAGCAAGAACCGGAAACGTGGAAGGTCTGGTTCAAGCAGCGAACCCGGTGGGCGCGAGGCAACCAGTACGTCATCATCAAGTATTTCAGCCAGATCTTTAAGCTCAAGCGCAAAAAGATGCTGTTCGACCTGGTCTACTTCTTCGCCACCTACTTTTTGTTTCTTGCCGGTGTGGCCACGTCGCACTTCTTGTTCGTCGCCGGGTTGCTGGGCTGGATGAAGGTGACGCTGCCGGGGCCGTTCTTGTTGGTATGGATGCTGGCCTACGTGCTGTTCATCGTCGAGCTCATGATTACGCTTGGCATCGAGAAGACCGAGTTGACCTTCCGAAACGTATTAATCACGATGCTGATGTATCTTTCCTATTCGCAGCTTTGGCTGATTCTCGTTGTCCGGGCCTTTATCCTACACATTAAATCGGTTATTAAGCGGCAGGAAGTCGTATGGGACAAAACCCAGCGGTTCCAAGCTTAGGAGGAGCATCATGAAGAAGTTACTATCAAGTATGGGCAGTCTGTTGGTGCTGGCCATGAGCATACCATGGACCGCGCAAGCGGCTGCCACGAGCGAATCCACCATGGGGGCTGGATTGTCGGCAGCGACGGTCCAAACGGTCGAGACGACCAAACAGCCTTACGCGGCCACGCCCGAGGCCATAGCGGAGATGGCGGCGAAGAAGATCAAGGCGGATGTGAACAACATTGTCTTGTTCGCCGATGACCGCGTGCTGCAGGGCGTAAGCAACCGGGAGGATTATTATTTCGAAATCGGCAAGAGCCGCAAACTACTGCCGGGTTCATATATCGAGTTGATCTATGGCCATTCGCAAACGTTAATCGCCAGCCGTTCCACATTGACCATTCTGCTCGATGACGTGCCGCTCGGAAGCGTGTTCTTGAACGAGAAGAACCGCGAGGGCGCCAAATGGCGCATGGACATCTCGTCCTTCCCGTTCGATCCCGGGTTCCATAAGCTCTCCATCGTGACGCACATGGAGGTGACGAATGATCTGTGCACCGATCAGGACAATACCGCCAACTGGATGCGCATCTCCAGCGATAGCATCATTCATCTCAATACGACGTCAAGCTACGCCTCGCCTGATTTGTCCTACTATCCGAGCCCGTTCCTGGAGAAAGGCAGCACGAAGCCGTTAAACGCCGCATTCGTGCTCCCGGATACCGCGTCGAACGCCGATTTGACCGCATTGACGCGCCTGTCGCAATATTTCGCCTCGACCGTAGCGGCGATTAACCTGGATATGGACGTATACCGGGAATCCGACGTTTCCAACAAGCTGCTCGGCGAGCAGCCGCTCATTTGGATCGGAGCCGCGCAGGAGTGGACGCAGAGCGGCGCCCAAGTGTTGGCGCAGCTTCGCAAAGAACAGCCGAATGGCGCCGAGGCCAATCGGATCGCGCTCGTCGCCTCTCCGGCGAACAGCGACATCACAAACCTGTTCATCATGGCCGATGAAAGCGCCATGGCGAATGCCGTGACGATGCTGACGGACGAGACGTTAATCGGACAGTTGTATGGCAAGTCGGTGAGCATTCCGGAAACCATCACATCGTTGGATCAGTCGGCCAATGCCGAAACGTCCAGCAAAACGCAGCAGGTGACCTTTGCCGATATGGGCTATGGGAACTTGACCGTGGAGAGTTTGATGGTGGGGGCCGCGCGGATCTCCTATCCGATTCCGAGCGAGTGGGAATTGAAATCGGGCGTGAAGCTGAATCTCAAATACAAGCACTCGAAAGCCCTTAACTTCGCGCAATCCATGATCGCGGTAAAAGTGAACGGGATTCCCGTGGCCAGCAAGTTTCTCAGCGCGGAATCAAGCGAAGCGGGCGTCTTGAATCTGGAATTGTCCAAGGATCTCTTCACGAGCCAGCGGTCGATCGATATCGACGTCGGCTTCCAGTTTAGCGCCAACGTGTCGGAAGCTGCCTGTTCGGCCAGCTCGTCGCATATCGGCAACTGGGCGGTCATCGACAGCAGTTCCTCGCTTTCGTACGTGTATAAGAAGCGCAACACGACTGAACTTCAAAATCTGCCGTCGCCGCTTGCGACAAAGGGCGATTGGAGCGAATCGGCGATTCTAGTGCCCAAGGACGCTTCGGCCAGCGAATTGAGCGCGCTAGCGACGTTCATGGGCATGATCGGCCGGAACGAAACCAGCGGTCTGGGCTTGCAAGTCTTGGCCTTGGACGGCAGCGCTTGGGAGCAAGCGGCTGCGGACAAGCAGCTGTTGGTCGTCGGCTCGGCGGATAAACTGCCACAAAAGCTGCTTGCCTGCCCGGAAGGGGCGGTGACGATCAAGGATGGCCAACTGACTCCGACAGCGGCGCAGGTAGAATTGCTCGGGAGCATTCGGGAGCGCGCGGCATGGCTTCAATTATGCCAGTCGCCTCTGAACGAGGATCGCGCCATGGTCATGGTGGCGGCAACCGATGAAGGAGCGATCGGGCTGGTGAACGCGGCGATGGTGGCACCGGCGACCAACGCCAAGATTGCCGGGCGTCTTGCGGTCATTGACGAGCGCAAGGAAGTCCATCCGTTCCTCGTTTCCCAGCAGGCGGCGGATCAATCGTCAAGTGCGTCCGAGCTGCTGACGACCGCGAACAAAACGGTCGCGGACCGCTTGCTCATGATTGGCGGGATCGCGATTGTAATGATCGCGGCGGCCGTCCTCTTCTGGTGGATTCGAAGACGACGCGGCAGCCTATAGGCACCTGGCATGACAAAGAGAGGATTCCCTCGAGGGGGGAGCCTCTCTTTTTTTTGCAAGGTCGACCCTTTGCATTCCTCGTAAGAATGTGGTGTAATCTCAACAGGATTACTTACAATTGATTGGAGGCAAATCTTACATGAAACAGCAACCGCAATCCATCGCAACGGACAAGGCGCCGGCGGCGATCGGGCCCTACTCGCAAGCGATTAAATTAGGCAATCTTCTTTTTACGTCCGGACAAATCCCGCTGAACGCAGCCGGCGAATTGGTAGAAGGCGGCATCGAGGAACAGACGCATCAAGTGTTCCGCAACCTCGAGGCGGTGCTGTCGGAAGCGGGCGCGACGTTCCAGGACGTGGCCAAAGCGACCGTATTCATGAAGGATATGAACCAGTTCGCGGCGGTGAACGCCATCTACGCATCCTACTTTGGCGACCACAAACCGGCCCGTTCCACGGTAGAGGTGGCGCGCCTGCCGAAGGACGTACTTGTCGAAATCGAGCTCATTGCATCGATCAACGTCGAATAGTAGCGAAAAAGTTTTGAATAGAAAAAATATTTTTAAAGTTAGCGTTAAATTTCCAAAATCATGAAGGATTTTGAAAGGCCATGTGGAAATATACAGCAAGTCTTTGAAAGGCAAAGGTGGTGAACACAAGTGCAAATTACCGATGTCAGACTCCGCCGTGTGAATTCCGAAGGTCGCATGAAAGCCATCGCATCCATCACCATTGACAATGAATTTGTTGTTCACGATATCCGCGTGATCGACGGGAACAATGGTATGTTCGTGGCAATGCCGAGCAAGCGGACTCCGGATGGAGAATTCCGCGATATCGCGCATCCAATCTCTTCGACGACCCGTGAGAAAATTCAAGCGGCCGTGCTTGCCGAATACGAGCGCGCTGCGACGGAAGAAGAAGTGATTGAAGAAGGAGCGTAAGTGATGTAAGAGGGGTTTCATGCAGCATGGGACAACCGTCCGCTTCGGAAGGGATCTTTGCCTGCAGATTTGCGTCTGAATGCCGGGCGCATGGAGCGCCCCCGCGCATTCTATCGCGGGAGAAGAGAGCCGATCGCCGGCTCTCTTTTCTTTTGGGAGGATATGAGCTATGCTCAGAAGAGCACATGTTGCGGCAAGCCGCATGTAATATAGAATGCGCAAAGGTTCTAGGATTCTCAGGAGGGATTACGTTCATGAAAGTGATGGCAATCGTGCTTGCAGCAGGTCAGGGCAAGCGGATGAAATCTAAATTGTATAAAGTGCTGCACCCGGTATGCGGCAAGCCCATGGTCGGCCACGTGCTGCAAACGGTGAAGGAAGCCGCTTGCGAGCGTACGGTGGTGGTCGTCGGGCACGGCGCGGAGGCCGTGCAAGCCTATGTGGGCGACGGCGCGGAATTCGTGCTGCAGGAGAAGCAGCTGGGGACGGGCCATGCCGTTCGCCAAGCGGAGACGCTGCTCGGCAGCGAAGAAGGCACGACCGTCATTCTGTACGGCGATACGCCCCTCGTGACGAGCGGCACGATTCAATCGCTGCTTGGCTTGCATACGGAGCGCGGAGCGGCAGCTACTGTCCTGACCGCGGTCGTCCCGAATCCGCAGGGGCTCGGGCGCATCGTGCGCGGCGAAGACGGACGCGTACAGCGCATCGTCGAGCAGAAGGACTGCACGCCGGAGCAGGCGGCGATTACGGAGATCAATACCGGCATGTACTGCTTCGATAACAAGAAGCTGTTCGAGGCGCTCAAGCTCGTGACGAACGAGAACGCCCAGGGCGAATACTACTTGACCGACGTGCTTGAGATTCTTCGCAAGGCTGGAGAGACAGTGGAAGCGTACGTTGCGCCGGACTTCGCGGAAGGCGTCGGCGTGAACGACCGCGTCGGGCTCGCGGAGGCGGAGCAGCTGATGCGCGCGCGGATCGTACGGGCGCATCAGATCGGCGGGGTCACGATTATCGATCCGGCTGCGACATATATTGAAGCAGACGTCGTCATCGGTTCCGACACCGTGATCTATCCGGGCAGTATGCTGCGCGGCAAGACGGTCATCGGAGAAGATTGCATCATCGGGCCGGGCGCGGATTTGACGGATACGAGCGTAGCGAGCGGCGCGGAAGTGAAGCACTCGGTCATCGCGGAAGCTTCGATCGGGGAAGGCACGTCCGTCGGGCCGTTCGCCTATATTCGTCCGGGCTCCAAGGTCGGCAAGGATTGCAAGATCGGCGATTTCGTCGAACTGAAGAATGCGGAGTTGGGCGACGGTTCGAAAGTATCCCATCTGAGCTATGTCGGCGATGCCAAGGTCGGCAAGGACGTCAATATCGGCTGCGGCGCCATTACGGTCAATTATGACGGCTTCAACAAGTCGCTGACCGAGATCGGCGACGGCGCCTTCGTCGGCAGCAACGTCAACTTGATCGCGCCGGTGAAAGTCGGCGACGGTGCTTACATCGTGGCCGGGTCGACGGTTACGCATGACGTGCCGGCGGGCGACTTGGCGATTGCGCGCGAGCGCCAAGTGAACAAGGCCGGCTACGCGGACAAAATCCGCGCCCGCGCCAAAGCGAAGAAGGAAAGCGCAAAGAAGAACTAAACGGCGTTGCGGCGCTCCATAACCGCTGCAACGAATACGACCCTATTGCGAAGGAATACCGCCCTCCATGGACGGTAATCCTTCGCTTTTTTGTTTAGCGCGCGCGACCATCCGGGGCGGCGACTCGCCGTTTATGGTTATTTTGGGTCCAATTGGGGTAAGAATATATGGAAATCACGTGTACAAGCTTGCGGTGACTGTACGCATACACTATAGGAGGTTTTGCGCATGGCGATTCCATTCAAAGCTCAGGAAAGATCGGTGAAGACGCGCGGCGAGCTCAACCAGCTGCGGAAGAAGGGTGCGGTTCCAGGCGTCGTTTACGGCAAAAAGCTGTCGGCTCCGGTAAGCATCGCGGTGGACGAAAAGGAATTGCAGCAGCTGCTGCGCACGACTCCGCACGCCTTGCTCGAGCTGGAAGTGGGCGCGGCGGGCAAACAGCCGGTGATGCTCACCGAAGTGCAGCGCGACCCGATCTCGCGATCGGTGATCCATATCGATTTTCACCAAGTCAACATGAACGAAGAAGTACGGACGCAGGTGCGCGTCGAGCTGACCGGCGATTCGGCGGGCGTACGCGAAGGCGGCATTCTGCAGGCGATGATACACGAGCTCGAGATTCACTGCCTGCCGAACAACATTCCGGACGCGATCGAAGTCGACGTGTCCCAGCTGCAAATCGGGGAGAACCTGCTGGTGGTCGACCTGCAGCTACCGCAAGGCGTAACGACGAAGGTCGATCCGGCGCAGGTCGTCGTGACGATTCTGGCGCCGCAGAAGGAGCTGTCCGCGGAAGAAGCGGCAGAGGCCGAAGTGGAGCAGAAGGAAGCAGCGGAGCGTGCGGAAGAGGCCAACATGGAGGACGTACATACTTCCGTCTAACGGCTTAGCATAGACATGGGATCGGGCGGCGCGGCCGCCCAATTTCTACGCGCATACGAAAAACAAGGGCTGCCGTGAGCAGCCCTTGTTTGCGTTGAAGCCCGTTATAGGGCGATAGCGGTATTTTTAATATCCCGGCCGGGAGACGAAGGTGAATTGCCTCCGGTTGTAGAACACATTATTGACTTTGACGAACGCTTCCGAATAATTCTCCACGTAGCCAATGTCGCTGTGCTGACGACCGTGATAAATCTGAATCGGAACTTGATGGTCGCAGTGATCCTGAAACTGATCATCCTTGTGAAGCAGTTGTCCATTCTGATACATGTGTAAGACGCTCCTTCGCTTGTTTTGGATTGCAGGGCACCATAAGCTCTATCTATACTTAGAAGACAATCGAGAAGCGCAAATCGTTGCGTGGATTACAAAAAGATTACACCTTTGGGCTGGAAGTCCTAACGGACAATCGGCCCGCGAAGTTTAAGAAGCGAGGGAAGCAGCATGAAATGGATCGTAGGGCTCGGCAATCCGGGCACCCAATACGCGGGAACGCGGCATAACGTCGGCTTCATGGCGATCGACGAGATGGCCAGGCGGCACGGCATTAGCGTGACCCAAAGCAAGTTCAAGGCGCTCGTGGGGGAGGGGAATATCGCCGGGACTAAAGTCGCGCTTATTAAGCCGATGACCTATATGAATTTGTCCGGCGAGACCGTCCGGGCTTACATGGACTTTTACAAAGCGAGTTTATCCGACCTCATCGTCGTGTACGACGACCTGGATACGGAGATCGGCAAAATCCGTCTTCGTTATCAGGGCAGCGCCGGCGGGCACAACGGCATCAAGTCGATTATCCAACATACCGGCACCCAAACGTTCGACCGGGTCCGAATGGGCATCTCCCGGCCGAATCCCGGACAGAACATCGCGGATTACGTGTTGTCCAATTTCCCGAAGAGCGAGCACGACAAGCTAGCCGGCATGGTCGTCGAAACATGCGATGCGCTGGAATTCGCGCTCACCAACTCCTTCGAGAAGACGATGGCGAAGTACAACCGGTAAGAGGCGGCAGGCCAACCGTTAGATTCCGGCCAAAGCGGGCATACTGAGGGTATAACCTATCCTCGGGAGGCATACACATGGCTGTGAACTACATCTGCCGTCATTGCAAAAGCGAAATGGGCTCGATCGACAGCGCCCAAGTATCCGAGTTGCAGCTCGGTTTCCATTTCTTGACCCCTGAAGAGCGCAGCGATATAATAGCGTATAACCCAAACGGAGACGTTACCGTCAAAGTGGTATGCGACTACTGCCGGGAGGCGCTAGAGGCCAATCCGGAGCTTGCGCTGATCGCAAGCCCGCTGCAATAGCAAGAGGAGCCGCGCGATGCGCGGGGAAGAATGCAAGGGAGTCTTGGCTTTACGGCCGAGGCTCCTTTTGTGAACTTTCCGGCGGGCGGCTCTCCTTGGCGCAAGCGGCGCATACGGCTGATTTCGGGGCTGCGGGCGAAGTGCCCGCCACCGCGTCGCGTAATGGAAGTTTAGTTCGTTAACGTGCGAAAGCGTGTAAGCGGCGTTTTCGATATAGAAAACCTTTTTTGCGGAATGAAACGGGGTGCCAGTGCGTTGAAACCATTATTGACGGCGTATGCCGCGGATGCCGATTTTCAATCGGTCTTATCCGGTGTTAGAAAAGGGATGCAGGAGCAGCTGATCTCCGGATTGGCCGGCTCTTCGCGGCAGGTGATGCTGGCGGCGCTCGCGCGCGAGCTGGACCGTCCGCTGCTCGTCGTGACCCACAATATGTTCGCGGCTCAGAAAGTCGCGGAGGACCTGGCGGAATGCTTGTCCCCGGGCGAGGTGCTCCTCTATCCGGCCAATGAGCTGGTCGCGGCCGAAGCCGCCATCTCCAGCCCCGAGACGCTTGCCCAGCGGATGGATGCGCTAATCCGTCTGTCGCAAGGGTTTCGCGGGGTTGTTGTCGTGCCGTTCTCCGGGGCCAGAAGATATTTGCCGCTGCCGGAAGTCATGGCGGCCGCGCGCGTGGAGATTCGGGTCGGCCAGACGGTTCCGATGGAAGCGTTTTTACACCGGTTGGTGGAGCTCGGCTACGTCCGGACCGACAAGGTCGAGACCAAGGGCGAGATGAGCGTGCGCGGCGGTATCGTCGATCTGTATCCGCTCACCTCGGCGCATCCGTACCGGATCGAATGGTTCGACGACGAGGTCGATTCCATCCGTACGTTCGATCCGTCGGAGCAGCGGTCCATCGAGAAGCTGGAGAGCTACGTCATCCCGCCGTGCCAGGAGCTGCTGGCCGAGGGCGCTCGCATGGAGCAGGCGGCGCAGCGCGCCTCCGAGCTGCTGGAGACTCAGCTGCAGAAGATGACCGACCGCACGGCCAAGGACCGGCTGCGCGCCGAGATCGGCGGCGAGCTGGAGAAGCTGCGGGAGCATCAGTATTTTACCGAGCTGTACAAATACGTCGGGCTGCTCTACCCAGAGCGCAAGACGCTGTTCGATTATATGCCGAGCGACACGCTGCTGATTTATGACGAGCCGACGAGATTGATAGAGACCGGCCGCCAGCTGGAGCGGGACGAGGCGGAATGGGCCACGCACTTGCTGTCGAACGGCAAATCGCTGCCGGGCTTCGTTTTGGCGCGCCCGTCGGAAGAGATCCTCTATCAGCGGCCGTTCCCGACGCTGTTCATGTCGCTGTTCCTGCGGCAGATTCCGCATACGCATCCGCATAACATCGTGAACGTGGTCAGCCGGGCGATGCAGAATTTCCATGGCCAAATGAACGTGCTGAAGACGGAGATGGAGCGGTGGCGCAAGGGGAACGCGAACATCATCATGGTGGCCGGCAACGCGGAGCGGATGGAACGCATGCGACGCGTGCTCCAGGACTACGACATCGAGCCGCCGACGATGGTGGAAGGCAATCTGCAGGCGGGCTTCGAGCTGCCGTCGATTCACTTGGTCGTCATCACCGAAGGCGAGATGTTCTCGCAGAAGCAGCGCAAAGTCCGCCGCACCGACAAGAAGGTCGACAACGCCGAGCGGATCAAGAGCTATACCGAGCTGAAAGTGGGCGATTACGTCGTCCATCAGAATCACGGCATCGGCAAATACGTCGGCATTGGCACGCTGGAGATTGCCGGCATTCATAAGGACTACATTCATATTTTGTACGCGGGCGGCGACAAGCTGTCGGTTCCAATCGAGCAGATCGACCTCATTCAGAAGTACGTCGGCTCGGAGGAGAAGGAGCCGAAGGTCTACAAGCTGGGCGGCAACGAATGGACGCGCGTGAAGAGCAAGGTTCAATCGTCGGTGAAAGACATCGCCGACGATTTGATCAAGCTGTACGCCGAACGGCAGGCCACGACAGGCTTCGCGTTCGGACAGGACACTAGCTATCAGCGGGAGTTCGAAGAGATGTTCCCGTACGACGAGACGCGCGACCAGCTGCGGGCGATCGAAGAGATCAAGAAGGACATGATGACGCCGCGGCCGATGGACCGGCTGCTCTGCGGCGACGTCGGCTACGGCAAGACGGAGGTCGCCGTGCGCGCGGCGTTCAAGGCGGCGATCGAGGGCAAGCAGGTGGCGATTCTCGTGCCGACGACGATCTTGGCGCAGCAGCATTACGAGACGTTCCGCGAGCGGTTCTCCGAATTCCCGTTCAACATTCAGGTGCTCAGCCGATTCCGCTCCCGCAAGGAGCAGAACGAGACGATGAAGGGCATCAAGGCCGGTTCGGTCGACGTCGTCATCGGCACGCACCGGCTGCTCTCGCAGGATATTACGTTCAAGGATCTCGGCCTGCTCATCATCGACGAGGAGCAGCGGTTCGGCGTGTCGCATAAGGAGAAGCTGAAGCGGCTGAAGACGAACGTCGACGTGCTGACGCTGACGGCGACGCCGATTCCGCGGACGCTGCACATGTCGATGCTCGGCGTGCGCGATCTGTCGGTCATCGAGACGCCGCCGGAGAACCGGTTCCCGGTGCAGACGTACGTCGTCGAGTACAGCCCGGCGCTCGTCCGCGAATCGATCGAGCGGGAATTGGCGCGGGGCGGCCAGGTGTATTACATGTTCAACCGGGTGCAGGGGATCTACCAGATGGCGGAGCAGATCAACATGCTCGTGCCGGACGCGAAGGTGGCGGTCGCCCATGGCCAAATGTCCGAGCAGGAGCTGGAGAAGACGATTCTCGACTTCTTGGACGGCGAATCGGACGTGCTCGTCAGCACGAGCATCATCGAGACCGGCGTCGATATTCCGAACGTCAATACGCTGATCGTGCACGACGCGGACAAAATGGGCCTCTCCCAGCTGTATCAGCTGCGCGGGCGGGTCGGCCGGTCCAACCGGATCGCGTATGCGTATTTCACGTATCAGCGGGACAAGGTGCTCACCGAGGTGGCCGAGAAGCGCCTGCAGTCGATCAAGGAGTTCACGGAGCTGGGATCCGGATTCAAAATCGCGATGCGCGACTTGGCGATTCGCGGAGCGGGCAACCTGCTTGGCGCGGAGCAGCACGGGTTCATCGCCTCGGTCGGCTTCGACCTGTATTCGCAGATGCTGGCCGACGAAATCGCCAAGCGGAAGATCGGCATGGACGGCGCGGCGGCGCCGGTCAAGGAAATCGTGACGATGATCGACATCAGCATCGACGCGTACTTGCCCTCGGCTTACATTTACGATAGCATACAGAAGATAGAGATTTACAAAAAAGTGGCAGCGGTTCGTTCCGCGGAGGAAGGCGAGGATTTGCGCGAAGAGTTGATCGACCGCTTCGGCGATTTGCCGCAGGCCGTCGACAATTTGCTGGCGGTCGCGCGCGTGAAGGCGCTCGGATCGGCATGCGGCGTCGAGCAAGTCAGCCAGAAGGGCGACGACCTCATCCTCAAATTCGCGGAGCGGGAAAAGCAGCGTTTCGACAAGAAGAAGGTCGACCTGCTCTGCTTCTCGTTCGAGAACCGGTTCGTCCGTCACCCCGACGGCGAGTCGAATCCCCTTGTGCAGCTGCGGGGCAAAGGCCTTGCCATGGATCAGAGGATGGAGCTGCTGGAGCGCTTTTTGACGCAGTATAAGGACACCATTCAATCGAAAGGGGAACTACAAGATGTTGCGCATTAACTGGAAGAAGGGGACGCTCCTTGCGATGACGGCAGTCCTCGCGCTTGCCCTTGCGGCAGGCTGCGGTAAGAAAGACGAGCAGGAAAGCGGCGCGAACGCCGTTCCGGGAGCCGCCGATACCAAGATCGTGGCTGAATATAAGGATGGCAAAGTAACCGAGGAGGAATATGCGAAGTACACGGCGTTCTTCAAAATCGTCAATCCCGACGTCGCCAGCTACCTGCAAATTCCGCAGCTGCAAGAGCAGTTCCTGAAGGAATACGTGGGCTACAAAATTCTCCAGACCCGCCTGCCGGAGCAGACGGAAGAGACGAAGAAGGAAACGGAAACGAAGACCAACGAGTTCTACGACCAGCTCAAGGAGGCCGAGAAGACGAACGCCGACCTGAAGAAGCAGGTAGAGGACGCGAAGCTGTCGGAGACCGATATCAAATATTTCTACGGGCTGATCACGTCGATCATGGCTAACGAGCAGGACAAAGTGACCGACGAGCAGGTGCAGAAGAAGTACGACGAGACCAAAGACGATTACAACATCGTGACGCTGCGCCATGTGCTTGTCGGCACGACGGACGGTTCGACGGGCGAAGAGCTCCGCACGGAAGAGGAAGCGCTGAAGCGGGCGCAGGAAGTGAAGAAGAAGCTGGACGCGGGCGGCGACTGGACGGCGCTGGCGAAGGAATACTCCGATGATCCGGGCTCCAAGGACAAGGGGGGGCTCTACGACGCGGCCGCGGTTGGCGGTTACGTCACCGAGTTCAAGGATGCGGCCAACAAGCAGGAGATCGGCAAGATCGGCGAGCCGGTCCTCACGCAGTACGGCTACCACGTCATCAAAGTCGAGAAGCGCGAAGCGACGGCGTTCGATAAGCTGACCGCAGAGCAGAAGTCGTCGATCGAGCAATCGGTCGCGTCGGCAACGCTGAACGATTTCATGACCAAGGAACTGCCGGGGCTGATTACGAAGACGAACCTGCCTCAGACGCCGACGGAAGGCACGACGGACGGCGGGACGACGAATAGCGGCGCGACCGAAGGCGCGACCAAAGAAGACGGCGCGGCCACGAATGGGACAACCGATAGCGGCGCGTCCACGAATGCCGAGAAGAGCACGGAAGAGAAGAAATAGCACGCCTCACCATGAATGCCAGCGAGCCTGGCCGGGAAGCCCCGGCTAGGCTCGCGCTGTTTAAAAAAGCGCGAGCGGTCGTAAGAAGACGCGAGATACGCGGCACATGACGAAGGAGCGATCAGGATGAAGCACTTATTTTATGTCGGATCTTATGCACGGAAGAACGAAGAAGGTCTATACGCGTATGAGCTCGATACCGAGACGGGCGCGATGACAAAGCAATACGGCGTTAAAGGCGTCGAGAACCCGTCGTTCCTGACGGTGAATAAGGACGCCTCCCGCGTCTACGCCGTAGGCGAGACGACCGACGAGCGCCCGGGTACGGTCGGCGCGTTCGTCGTCGATTTGAACGGACAAGGATTAACGCCGCTTAATGAGCAATCCTCGCTCGGTTCCTCACCGTGCCACGTCGTGCTCGATCCGGAAGAGAAGTGGCTGGTTGTCGTCAATTACGGCGGCGGCAACCTGTCCTTGTATCCGGTCATGGGCGACGGCTCGGTGGGGCCGACCGAGGACCATGTGCGCCATGAAGGCGCAAGCGTCATGACCGATCGTCAGGGAGGACCGCATCCGCATTCGTCCATCCTCGATGCACAAGGACGCTATGTCTTGGTGGCCGACTTGGGCATTGACAAGATCGCGCATTACGAGCTGGATCGTGCGGCAGGCAAGCTGGTCAAGCGCCGCGAGACGGAGGTTGCGCCCGGCACGGGGCCGCGGCATATGGATTTTCATCCGTCCGGAAAGTGGCTTTACTTGGTGGGCGAGCTGAATAACACGGTCTGCGTGTACGAATACGGGGCGGAGGATTCGGCGCTCACGCTCGTGCAGACGGTCTCGACGCTGCCGGACGGCTATGACGGCGTGAGCTGGAGCGCGGATATCCATCTGTCCGCAAATGGACGTTTCCTCTATACGTCGAACAGGGGACATGACAGCATCGCCGTATTCGCGGTCGGCGAGAATGGGGAGCTGTCGCCGATCGAGCACGTCTCTACCGAGGGTAGCTACCCGCGTAACTTCGCGCTTACGCCGGACGATCGCTTCCTGCTCGCGGCCAATCAGCAGTCCAATTCGATCGTCAGCTATCGGATCGACGAAGCGAGCGGACGCCTGACGCCGACGGGACAGCGGACCGAGGTCGGCGCGCCGGTGTGCATTCGTTTTGTGTAAATGTAGCGCATATGAAGAGGCGCCGGGCAACCGGCGCTTTTCGGCGTGTTCGCAATATCGGCAAGCGGTGATTCGACCCATTCGGAGCATGGAAAAATCGTCTCGGACTGCCATTGTGGGAGTTGGTTCCAGTCGACCAAATTCAGCAGGGATGCGGTTTTGGGCCGTGCATAAGAAATTGGGAGGGGATGAATACTATGGTCAGATTCGAATCACCATCTAGTCCAGGATCTTCTCCTCTTGAGCGATAGAAAAAAAGCGCAGCAACCGTTACCGCAGCCTATCTGTCGAAATTCAAAATCTTCCAGGAAAGTGGGGCAACTAGAACATGAAAGCAACTGGTATTGTTCGCCGCATCGATGACCTCGGCCGCGTCGTGATCCCGAAGGAGATCCGTCGTACGCTGCGCATCCGTGAGGGCGACCCGCTTGAAATATTCGTCGACCGTGACGGAGAAGTGATTTTGAAGAAATATTCGCCGATCGGAGAACTTGGCACGTTCGCCAAGGAATACGCGGAATCGCTTTCGGAAAGTACGGGTCATATCGCCTTAATTTCGGATCGCGATAACATTATTGCCGTCGCCGGGGCGTCGAAGAAGGACTATTTGGAGAAACAAATCGGTCAATTGTTAGAGAGCTGTATGGAGAACCGGAAAGCGGTGTCCGAATCCGGCGGCGGCTCGTTCGAGGTCATCAAGGATATCGGCGAGACGTTCAGTTCCATCGTAGCGGCCCCGATCGTGGCCGGCGGCGACCCGATCGGAACGGTCGTGCTGCTGAGCAAGGAAGAAGAAACGAAAATGGCGCAGATGGAAACGAAAATGGTCGAGACCGCCGCAGGTTTTCTGGCTAAGCAAATGGAACAATAGCACGGCTCCAGCTTCCTCGAAGAATCAGTCTTCCGGGAAGCTTTTTATTTTGTCCGAATGTCTGCATCCGCAAACCAACCGCCGCATCGCCGGCTAATCGGTTATAATGAATCCAGCGAATGGACGGGCAGGTGCGGTGAACGTGACAAAAGGCAATAAAGGGACCGGCATCCGGGTTCGGGTATCGGATCAGGAGATCATGGAAAATCAGCGTACGGACGGTAGTCCAGCAGCCGTTGCAGAGGTTGACGACGAAGCGCCGACGCGCGCCGAGGAGAACAAGCGGAATAGCGGGGCGAGCGGCGACTCTGCCAGCCCAAAGCAGGGAGACCGCGTTGGCGAACGGCGCGGACCGTCGATGGTGAAAGGCGCCGCTGTGTTGGGGGCAGCCGTCATCGTGAGCAAACTGCTGGGGACGCTGCAGAAGATTCCGCTGCAGAACATGGCGGGCGATCGCGTATTCGGTATCTATAATGCGGTGTATCCGTTCTATCAGCTGCTGCTGGCGGCGGCGACGGCGGGCATCCCGGTGGCCGTCTCGATCGTGGTCGCCGAGCAGGCCGCGTCGGACGGCAGACGCGCCGCGGACCGGTCGCTGCAGATTAGCGCGCTGCTGCTGGCGGCTGCGGGAGTCATCGGATTCGTCTTAATGTGGACGGGTGCGGACCCGATCTCGCGCTGGATCGGCGATCCGGCCGCATCCACGGCGATTCGCGCCTCCGCGCTGGCGCTGTGGGTCGTGCCGGTCATGGCCGCCCTGCGCGGGTATTACCAGGGACTTGGCCGCATGCTTCCAACGGCCGTCTCCCAATTGGCGGAGCAGGGCGTCCGGGTCGCGGCGATGCTGTGGCTGCTTTTGATCGGCCTTAAGCTCGGCTGGACGGACGGCGCGCTCGCCGCCGGCGCGACGGCGGGTTCGGCCGCGGGCGGCATCGCCGGGCTTGCCGTGCTGATCCTGCTATGGGCGCGGGAACGGAACATGGACGAGACTGGCGGCGGGCTAGGAAGCCGTCGCGAGGCGGCCGCTCTGGGCTGGAGGCGCACGACGAGCAGACTTATCGCGCTGGCGCTTCCGGTTACGCTTGGCGCGCTGGCGCTGCCGGTGTTGGGCGTGGTGGACTCGTTCACCGTGCCGCCGCTGCTCGCGGCCAGCGGCATGAGCGGGGCGGAGGCCATGGCGCAATTCGGGTTGTACAGCCGCGGGCAGCCGCTCGTGCAGCTCGTCGTCATGATCGCGGGGGCGGTCGGAGGCGCGCTCGTTCACGGGTTTGTTTCGGCCCGGACCCAGGGTGACGAGGCGGCATCCCGCGCGCAGGCTTCGCTCGCTATGCAAGGGGCCTGGTGGATCGGATCCGCGGCGGCATGCGGCCTCGTGCTGCTCGCGCCCGCGATGAACCGGATGCTGTACGCGGACGAAGCCGCGTCCGCGACCTTCGCGCTGGTCGGCATGGGCGCGCTGGCCGGGACCGTCAGCGCGACCGCGTCCGCCGTATTGCAGGGCGTCGGGTCCGTGCGCGCCCCGGCGCTCTACATGCTGGCGGCGGCCGCGATGAAGGCCGCGCTCAACGCGGCGCTCGTGCCGGCTTACGGCATCGCCGGCGCCGCGTGGGCGGGCCTCGCCGCGCTCGGCGCGGCTGCGCTGTTCGCCGCCGCCGCCGTGCGCCGCGCATGCGCGGCGCGGATGCCCGCGCGAAGCCTCGCGGGCCTGATCCTCGCGCTGGCGGTCATGGCCGCCGCGCTGCTGGTGCTCGAGCGCGCCGCCTACCCGGCGCTGCTCGAGTGGCTGCCGCCGAGGGCGGCAGCGACCGCGCTCGCGCTCGGCGGCACCGGCCTCGGCGCGGCGCTGTTCCTCGCCGCCGGGCTGCGCTTCGGCGGCGTGAGCGCGCGTGAGGTGCGCGCGCTGCCGGGCGGCGCCAAGCTGGCCGCCCGCCTCCGGCGGCTGCGGCTCCTGCCGCCGGGCGACTAGCCCTCGGCGTGAGCGATCGCATCCGCGTTCGCCACATGGCGTCCAGCCTGATGCGCTCTCCGTCTGCGTC
This sequence comes from Paenibacillus xanthanilyticus, assembly GCF_042682185.1. NCBI lineage: Bacteria > Bacillati > Bacillota > Bacilli > Caryophanales > Paenibacillaceae > Paenibacillus > Paenibacillus xanthanilyticus. Next base: position 2,905,182 of record NZ_JBHUHA010000002.1, read on the forward strand.
CAGCCCATTCGCTCGGCGGCTCGCTCCGCGTTCGCCGCGCAGCAGTCTCCGCTTCGCCTGATTACGGCCGCTACAGCCCCTTCGGTGCAGTGCCATGCCAGGACATCGTCCCTGCCGCACTTGCTTTGCGGCGGCGCGTTCCCTACAATTGGCGTATGCAACGTTTCTGATCGGCGGTTTCGCGGGAAGCGAAGTCGCCGCGTAATAGAGGGGGGATTGACGATGGTTGCTTCAGGAGGCAATCAGCGGCTGCCGCGCAGCACGCCGGAGGCATTCGGCGTGGAGCCCGGGGCGGTAACCGCGTTTTTGGAAGCGGCTGAAGCGACGGGCCAGGAGCTGCACAGCTTCATGCTGCTGAAGCGCGGCACGGTCATCGCCGAGGGCAGCTGGCAGCCTTACGAGGCCGGCCGCAAGCGGCTGTCCAACTCCGTCAGCAAAAGCTTCACGTCGGCGGCGATCGGCATGGCCGTCGCGGAGGGCAAGTTGTCGATTGAGGATACGGTCGTATCGTTCTTCCCGGGCGAGCTGCCCGAGCAGCCGGATCCGAAGCTCGCTGGCATGCGCGTCAAGCATCTGCTGACCATGTCGACCGGGCATGACGTCGACACCGTCGTGCCGGTATTGAAGTCGGGCGAGACGGATTGGGTGCGCGCGTTCTTGGCGCTGCCGCTTGCTTACGAGCCGGGAACCGTGTTTAAATACAATACCGGTGCCACGTACATGCTTTCGGCGATTGTACAGCGGGTGACGGGCGAGCGGCTCGTCGATTATTTGCGCGATCGTCTTTTCGCCCCGCTAGGGATCGAGCATCCCGTCTGGGGTAGCTGCCCGTCGGGCATCACGGCAGGCGGCTGGGGATTGTCGCTGACGACCGAAGAGATGGCCCGGTTCGGCCAGCTCTACTTGCAGAATGGCCAATGGAAGGGCAAACAGCTCATTCCCGCGGAATGGGTGAGCGCGTCGGTATCGCCCCAGATGAGCAACGGGGATGATTCGGATAGTGATTGGTCGGCCGGCTACGGCTACCAATTCTGGTGCAACCGGTACGGCACGTACCGCGCGGACGGGGCGTTCGGCCAGATTATTCTGGTCATGCCCGCGGAGGAGGCGGTGCTGGCGTTCACCAGCTCGCTGAGCGATCTGTCCCAAATTCTGAACGCGGTCTGGGCGCAGCTGCTGCCCGCGCTTCTGAAGGGGAGCCCTTCGCTGCCGGACGATGGGCGAGCCCTCGCCGCGCTGCGAAGCAAGACCGATTCGCTGGCGATCGTCCCGCCCGCCGCGAGCGGGGTGCCCGGCCATTTCGCACATCATGAAGAATATCGTTTCGAAGACAACGCGCTCGGTCTTGTCAGTCTGCGGCTGCACGGCGAGGACGAGGGCTGTGTGATCGAATGGATGCTGGACGGAACGCTTAACCGTCTCGAAGCGGGCGGCGAAGACTGGGCCGTCAGCCAGTGGCCGAGCGCGCCGGAAGTGTATCATGCGGACGCCAAGCCGGTACCTGCGGACGCCGCGGCGGTCGGCAGATGGCAGGAAGACGGCTCTTACCTCATCGCGATTCGCTTGCTCGATACGGCTTATCACGATACGGTCCATGTCCGATTCGAGGAAGAAGGACATGTCTCCGTGACGTTCGCGCGGAAGTTCTCGGTGACGCCGCTTCATATCGGCACGCTGCACGCCCATCCGGCGCAAGCCGCAAGCCGGTAGAGCCGCGTCGCCAGCGTTCGTTTAAGCCATAATCTCTATTCCAATCCGGAAGGATGAACCATGCCTATGACTACACCCGCGATCACCGTCGTCGGTCTCGGCTCGGGCGACGCCGACCAGCTGACGCTGGGCGTATGGCGCCTGCTGCAGCAGGCCAAGCGCGTCTTCGTGCGGACCGACCGGCATCCGATGATGCGCTTGTTCCAAGAGAACGAGCTGGCGTACGCCTCGTTCGACGAACTTTACGAGCAAATGGACTCGTTCCCCGATGTCTACGCCGCCATCGCGGATAAGCTGATTGCCGAAGCGCAATCGGCCTCGGAGACGATCGTGTATGCCGTGCCGGGCCATCCGATGGTTGCCGAACGCACCGTCCAGCTGCTGCGCGAACGGTGCGAGCCGGAGGGCATCGCGCTGCGCATTCTGGGCGGCGAGAGCTTCTTGGATCAGGCGTTCACGCGCCTGGGCTTCGATCCGATCGAGGGCTTCCAGCTGCTGGATGCGGCGAGCATGAAAGCGTCGCTGCTGCGGCCAGAGCTGCACACCGTCATCGGCCAAGTGTACGATGCCTTCACGGCGTCCGACGTCAAGCTGACGCTGATGGAGCTTTACCCGGACGAGCATCCGGTCGTAATCGGACATGCGTTGGGCGTGCCGGGCGAAGAGCAGATCGTGACCGTACCGCTCTATGAGCTGGATCGCGCGCCGGGCTACGGCAACTTGTCGCTCGTGTGGGTGCCGCGCTCGGACGACGCTTCGCTGCGCAATCGGACGTTCGACCGGCTGCACGAGATCGTCGCGGTGCTTCGCAGTCCCGAAGGGTGCCCGTGGGACCGCGAGCAGACGCATCAGTCGATCCGCAAGAACTTCATCGAGGAAACGTACGAGGCCATCGAAGCGCTCGACAACGACGACCCGATCGGCATGCAGGAAGAGTTCGGCGACGTGATTCTGCAGGTCATGCTGCACAGCCAGATGGAAGAGGAGGTCGGCTCCTTCTCGGTATACGACGTCATTCAGACGCTGAACGAGAAGCTGCTATTCCGTCATCCGCACGTGTTCGGCGACAAGGACGCGGGCAATTCGCAGGAGGCGCTGCAGAACTGGGAGCAGATGAAGGCCGAGGAGAAGAAGCGCAAAGGCATCGATCCGGCCGCGCAGTCGCTCCTGGACGGCATTCCGCCGGACTTGCCGTCGCTCATGAAGGCGTACAAGCTGCAGAAGAAGGCGGCCAAAGTCGGCTTCGACTGGGATCAGATCGGACCGGTGCTGGACAAGATCCAGGAGGAGCTGGCCGAGCTGCGCGAGGCGATAACCGATAAGGATCGCGAGGAACAGGCGGGAGAGCTGGGCGACCTGTTGTTCGCGACCGTCAACGCGGCGCGATTCATCGATGCCGATCCAGAGGAAGCGCTTGCCCGCACGAATCAGAAATTTAAGAAGCGTTTTGCGTATATTGAGGAGCAGCTCCGTATAAGCGGACGAACCTTTGACCAGACTGATTTAACAGAAATGGATAGATTTTGGGAGGAAGCCAAGCGATTGCCCTAGGCATTTCGTCAAAATTCGTCTAAAATCTACATAAAGATCAAAATTTATTTACCATATAGCAGGATTTTTTTAGCATCTGCGCGAATACGTCACGATAGTAATCGAAACCATCATCGGCAGCAGATGCCGCCAATAGGAACAATAACTTATTTCGGGAGGCTATTTAAGCTATGAACAAGAATGACCTGATCACGAACATTGCCACAAAAAGCGGATTGACTAAACGCGACGTGGAGTCCGTCCTGAACGGCTTCATGGACGAAGTAACGGAAGCGCTGGCGAAAGGCGACAAAGTCCAGCTGATCGGCTTCGGCAACTTTGAAACGAGCAAACGCGCAGGCCGCACGGGCCGCAACCCGCAAACGGGCGAGCCAATGACGATCGCCGAATCGATCGTACCGAAGTTCAGCGCCGGCAAGAAGCTGCGCGACGCGATCAAGTAAGCATGCGCCTGGATAAATTCTTGAAGGTGTCGAGGCTGATCAAGCGGCGCACCGTGGCGAAGGACGTGTCCGATCAAGGGCGCGTGTGGATCAACGGACGCGAAGCGAAGGCCAGCAGCACCGTCAAGGTTGGCGATGAGCTGACGGTTCAATACGGACAGAAGGTCGTCACCGTCCGCGTGGAACGTCTCGTCGAGACAACGAAGAAAGACGAAGCCGCGAGCATGTACGCATTGGTGAAGGAAGAAACGCGCCAACGCGAAGACAAGCTGGACTGGTAATCCGTCTTACATAGCGCCACCGCAGTTCCGGGCTTGCCCGACGAAGCGGAGGCGTACCGGATCGGTCTCTACCGTCTCAAGACGGGAGGGGCCGATTTGCTTTTTCCGGTACTCCGGCTGCCTATGCTTCAGGCTGAAGCCATGCTCGCCGACCGGCCCCGCCGCTTTTCCCCGATCGCCCGCCTTGAACGTTCGCCTTGTACCAGCTGCGCTTACTCCCGCGTCCATAGCCGCTTCTCGGCCCTCCAACGGCTTGTTCTAAATCCGCCTTCCCTCCCATAGGCTAGTCATAAAAGGAGGGACAAGGCAATGATCGACCAAGGGAAGGGACAGAAACGGCAGGAAGTAAAGATGCTCAACCGCAAGCTCCTGGAGATTACCGGCGTGCAAAACGTCGAAAGCTTTGACAGCGAAGAGTTTTTGCTCGAGACCGATCTCGGCTTCCTTGCCATTCGCGGGCAAAATTTGCATATGAAGCATTTGAGCTTGGAGCAAGGTCTCGTCGCTATAGAAGGGCTCGTCCACTCGCTCGCCTACTTGGACGGCAATAACGCGGCCAAATCCTCCAAAGGTTTCTTCGGGAAGCTATTTAAGTGAGCCTGAGCGTCCAATGGATGACGATGGCGGCGATGCTGCTCTCGGGCATCGGCATGGGGGTCGTGTTCGACGGCTACCGGGTCGTATCCGATGAATTGAAGATCAGCCGCTGGTGGATCCCCGTGTTCGATCTGCTCTACTGGATCGCCGCCACGATCATCGTCTTTCAAGTGTTGTCCGCAAGCAACGAGGGCGAGGTGCGGACATACGTGTTCATCGGGCTGCTGCTGGGGATCGGCGCCTACTACTGGCTGTTCAGCAAAATCGTGGTCCGGCTCGTGCACGGGCTCATCCGGCTGGTCCGGGCGCTCATCGATTTGGCGATCAAGCTGTTCGTCATTTTCGTCGTTCGCCCGCTGCTGTTTTTGTACAAGCTGGCGAAGGTGCTGCTGGCGTTTTTGCTGGCCGCAGCTATGTTCCTGCTGAAAATTATGGTACAATTGGTTCGTCCTATCGGTCTGCTGCTGTGGTGGATGGTCCGCCCGGCGGTTCGGCCGCTGATCAAGTGGATCGACGGATGGGCACGGCCGCTCGCGGTCCGGCTTCGTCTGAAGGAGAGGACAACCATCGCCAAGAATTGGGCTGTCTCGGCCTGGCGAAGGGTTTTCAAGCGCAAAGATAACGGTTAATAGTGAATAGCTATATCACGGCGTCGGGGGAGGGACATTGAATCATGGCGGCACCATCAAGCAAAGCAACCGCAAAGCAAGGCACGAAGCGAAGGCTGAAGATTTGGTTCTTCTTTGTCGCCATATTCATGCTCTGGGCGTCCTATACGCTTTACGACCAGCTGGGGATGCAGCAGGAGGCGGCCGCCAAGCTGACCGAGGTGGAGCTGAAGATCGAATCGGCCACCAAGCAGATGAGCGACCTCAAACTGCAGGTCGACCGCCTGAACGATCCGGAGTATATCCAGCAAGTCGCGCGCAAGGAACATAACATGATCATGCCTGGGGAACAGTCGATTCATGTCGCAGAATAGGCGGTTTCCGTGGGACATACGTCTGTTGACCTTGCTTCTGCCGTTCGAGTATAATCACGGTAGGAAACGTTAGATAATAACTTTAGCTGCTTTTATTGTTGTGCGCGTTACTTACGTTATCCATCTCGAAGCACATCGCTTCGCATAACGGTTAGGGAGGAACATTTTTATCTATGGCAATTGAAGTGGGCGCCAAGTTAGAGGGTAAAGTGACAGGCATTACGCATTTCGGAGCATTCGTCGACTTGTCGGGGGGTGTTACGGGGCTCGTTCACATTTCGGAAATTGCCGATAATTACGTCAAAGACGTAAAGGATCACCTGAAGCTGGACGACGTCGTCACGGTGAAGGTCATCAACGTCGATAAAGACGGGAAGATCGGACTTTCGATTAAGCAGGCTGTTGACCGGCCTGAAGGCTCTCAACCACCGCAGCGCGAGCGCGGAGCAGGTGGAGGCTTTAACCGTGATCGCGGACCAGGCGCAGGTGGCGGTGGTGGATTCAACCGCGGACCAAGCGGCGGCGGTGGTGGTGGATTCAACCGTGGGCCAGGTGGTGGCGGCGGCGGACGTCCATTCAAATCGCAGTCCGGCAAACCCTCTTACGGCAAACCGTCCTTCGAGGACAAAGTGTCCCGCTTCTTGAAAGATAGTGAAGAACGTATTTCCTCTCTGAAGAAGAATACCGAGGGTAAACGTGGCGGACGCGGCGCAAAACGGGTCTAATATAGATACAGCAAACAGAGCATTCCGCTCGCCAGCTTTTGGCGCCGGGGTGCTTTTTTGTTGCGCCGGTTAGTCCCCGATCAATCCCCCAGTCAGCCAAGCACCCACTGGGTCCGAATCAACCGAAGCCATCCTGTCTGGATGGAGCCTCGCCATGCGCCCCGCTATTCCTGCAAGGACGGCTGCCTGATCGTGAGCTTCACGTAATCATCGCCATCCCGACTATTGCGATGAGTCTCGAACAAGGTGCTCGCCGGGCAAGGCACGACCGCGCTCTGCCTCTCTTTCGATCGTATCTACACCCCCAACTTCCTGGAACGAGCTTCGTGCCGACCGACAATATGACAGCGCTTGCTTGCGGGTCAGTGTCGGAAACGCGGATGAATCTTGCCCACCCCTCCCGTTTCCCGTTTATTACGGATGGAATTTTCATACTTTCCTCGCCCTATACGCCGTTTGAAACGAAAATATACCTCCCGCAAGCAAAAACTTTCCGTTACGTCTCCACCATTCCCGACAGGTTCGGACGGCGATTCGCCACGAAATCGATGCGCGCGCGCGCCATTTTTTTGTTGAATGGTTGCTTTCATTGGACAGGGAGCAGGCGGCAAACCCTTGCGACGCGTACATTTCGGGTGAAGTGACATTTCCCACAGTCCCAGCGAGGCCATGTCGGAAAAAACTTGGTATGCGGTAGCGCCTTCTGACAAACTTTCACGCCCGCCCGCTCCTATAATGAGTTCACAAACAACGGAAATGGTGGTGCTGTGAACGAATGGACAAGCATAACGTGGTGATGTTCCCGGGCGTGGCGAAGAAGACGAGCGCGGTGCAAAAGACGGTACGTAAAGGCTTGGACTGGGCGGCGGCCCGTAGGTGGGTGCAGATCGTTGCGGCAAAAAAGTGGACGTTCGTGCTGATGGCGGTGGGGCTGCTGCTCGGGAGGGCCGTCATCCTGGAATCGCTTGCCCCGTTTGCGGCATCCTTTTTCGCGGTGGTTTATTTTTTGAGACGGGACGCGCTTATCCCGGTGGCGCTATCGATCGTGGGTGGCACCCTGCTGGCCATATCACCGGAACCGATGTGGATCGCCATGGAGCTCGCGGTCATCTACCTGCTCATTCGCGGGTTGGAAGCCTACGAGAAGGCCGAACTCAATTACGCGCCGCTGCTTGTTCTATTAACGACCTTGGTGGTGCGGTTGTTCGATGCGGTGATCGCGGACTCACTGGGCTGGTACCAATTGATGATGGTCGGTGTCGAGGCAGCCCTTGCGTTCGTGCTGACGCTCGTCTTCGTGCAGGCGGTACCGGTCTTGACGATGACCCGCAAGACGTCGCAGCTCAAGAACGAAGAGATCATCTGCCTCATGATCATGCTAGCTTCCGTCATGACCGGCGCCGTCGGCTGGGTTGTCTACGGGATGTCGGTCGAGCACATCATGTCGCGGATGATGCTGCTGCTCTTCGCCTTTGTCGGCGGCGCGCCGCTTGGCGCTTGCGTCGGCGTCGTAGCCGGCCTGATCCTGAGCTTGGCTGACTTGGGCGCCATCGTGCAAATGAGCCTACTCGCATTTGCCGGCTTGCTTGCGGGTTTGCTGCGGGAGGGAGGGAAGTTAGCGGTCGCCTTCGGGATGCTGCTGGGCACGTCGATTCTCTCCATCTACATCGGCACGCAGACGGACGTGTTGACCTCGACGTGGGAGTCCGCTGCCGCCGTCGCGCTATTCTTGCTCTTGCCGCGTTCAATCGTGCGAACGGTGGCCAAATACGTGCCGGGCACGCAGGAGCATGTGAAGCTTCAGCATGAATATGCCAAGCGGGTGAGGGATGTCACCGCGCAGCGGGTAACGCAATTCTCCGAGGTGTTCCGCCAATTGTCGCGCAGTTTTGGCCAAGTCAGCGGCATGAACGAGCCGCTCAAGCGGGACGACGCAGTCAATCATTTCATGAACGCGGTGGGCGAGAAGCAGTGCAGCAGCTGCTATCGCAAAGATTTGTGCTGGGAGGGACGCTTTTACGATACGTATAAAATGATGACGGAGATGATGACGGTCGTCGAGGAGGGACAACAGCCGACGGGAAAGGAGATTCAGAAGCAGTGGGGCTCGCATTGCAACCGGGCGCCGCAAGTGCTGGGCGTCATGGTTCAGCAATATGAGATGTTCAAGAACGATCTGCACTGGCGCAAGCAGCTCCAAGATTCTCGCCAGCTCGTGGCCGAGCAATTGTCCGGCGTATCTCAGGTTATGGAGGATCTGGCGCGTGAGATCAAGCGGGAGGGGCAGCAGCTTCATCTGCAGGAGGAGCAGATTCGGGAGGCATTGGAAGGGCTGGGGTTGTCCATTCAGGGTATAGATGTCGTCAATTTAGAAGAAGGGAATGTTGAGATTGAAGTCTACCATACGTTCGGCCGTCGTTACGACGAATGCCGCAAAATTATCGCGCCGCTCTTATCCGATATCCTGGGCGAACCGATCGCCGTTATGTCTGAACGCTTCGCGGACAAGCAGGGGGAGCCTGCGCTCGTCGTCTTCGGCTCCGCCAAGGCTTTCGAGGTCGAGACCGGCGTCGCGGGCGTAGCCAAAGGGGGCGATCTGCTCTCCGGCGACAGCTTCAGCACGAGCGAGCTGGGCAACGGCAAGTTCGCCGTCGCGATCAGCGACGGCATGGGCAACGGAGAGCGCGCGAAGCTCGAGAGCAGCACGGCGCTGACCGTGCTGGAACAGCTGCTGCAATCGGGCATGGACGAGAAATTGGCCATTAAGTCGGTCAATTCGATTCTGCTGCTCCGCTCGCAAGACGAGATGTTCGCCACCGTGGACGTGGCGCTGATCGACATGTATTCCGCGAAGACGACGTTCATGAAGATCGGCTCGACGCCAAGCTTCATTAAACGAGGGAACGAGGTGATTCCGATTACGGCCAGCAATTTGCCGGTCGGGATCTTGAAGGAGATCGACGTCGATCTCATCCGCGTGCAGCTGCAGCCGGGCGATACGCTCATTATGATGACCGACGGCATTTACGATGCGCCGGGACATGCGGTGAACAAGGAGATGTGGATGAAACGCGTCATTCAAGAAATCGCGGCTGAAGAGCCGCAGCAAATCGCCGATGCGCTGCTCGAGCGGGTCGTTCGTTACCATAAAGGGGAGATTGTCGATGATATGACGGTCGTTGTCGCCCGAGTGGAGCGGCATCAGCCGGAGTGGGCGACGTTCCGCTGGCCGGGCATGACCAAGGTCGAGCGCCCAAGGACGGTGAGTTAACTTTCCCATTCTGCCCATAGCTGCCGCCAGAAGAGGATGCCGGTCCGGACCGCAAGCTTTGCACGCGCGCAAGTAGCGCGGGCTGCAAGCTTGCGGCGGGCCGGCATGCTTTTTTTTATTTTGCGACGTTATGGAGACGGGCTTCGGCTTGTTCCGGAAGCCGAGATTCGGTAAGCTTAAGATCGGACCTTGCGGATTCGCGGCGAGTTCGCCGCGGTTAATGAAGGTTGCGGCGCGCAAGCGAACCGCCTAGCAGAGAGATTAAATTCTCCCAATTATGGCTATGCTGATAGAGACAGTTGGCGGTAGATTCCATAACTTGGGGGAATGAGCATGAAGCAGATTTTGCTGATAACCGACGGATGTTCCAACGTAGGCGTAAGTCCGATCGTCGCGGCGGCGCAAGCGCATGCCGAAGGCATAGCCGTGAATGTGGTCGGCGTGCTGGATCAAGGGGATTTGGGTGAATTCGGCTCCGCGGAGATCGAGGAGATCGCCCGTGCGGGCGGAGGCCTGAGCCGGCTGGCGCACACCCGGCAGCTCTCGCAGACCGTCCAGATGCTGACGCGCAAGACGGTCGTCCAGACCATCCAGCATGCCGTTCATCGCGAGCTGAAGCAGGTGCTCGGCGCTTCTTCTATTGAAGAGCTGCCACCGGAGAAACGGGGCGAAGTCGTGCGGGTCATGGACGAGCTGAGCGAGACGAGCAAGCTGCGCGTAGCGCTGCTCATCGACGCGAGCGCCAGCATGAAGCCGAAGCTTGCGGCCGTGGAAGAGGCGATTCGGGATTTGGCGCTCAGTCTGCAAGCCCGGCAGGGCCGCAGCGAGATCGCCGTGTTTCATTTTCCGGGATCAGCACACGGCGACGAATGTGTACTCGACCTGGACTGGACGACCGACGTGCGCGGCGTCCATCAGTTTCTGCCCCGGCTCCAGATGCGCGGCACGACGCCGACGGGGCCGGCGATTCTGCACGTGGTGGACAGCTTCCGCGCCCCGGCTCCGCGCAGCTACCGCAATCCCGACGAAACGGATGGCCAGATGAGTGACTACGTCGTTTGATTGGCGTCTCCCGCGCGGCACGGTCATCCGGGGCAAATGGAAGCGGTCCAGCTATAGGGTAGAACGCCTATTGGGCGAAGGGGCCAATGGCAAGGTCTATCTCGTGGAGCGGCAGCGTACGTGGTATGCCATGAAAATCGGGGCCGATGCGATCGACCTGCAGTCCGAGATCAACGTGCTCCAGGCGATCGCCAAGGCCAAATTGGTGAGCCGGGCGGAGCCTTATCTGGTCGAGGTGGACGACTATAGCGGGACGGACGGCAAGGAGTATCCGTTCTATGTCATGCGCTATATCCGTGGCGCGACATTATCCGACTTTCTGTCGAAACGGGGCATGGAATGGTTCCCGGTGGCCGGTTACAGCCTGCTAGTCAAATTGAGCGAGCTGCATGCCGGCAGATGGACGTTCGGCGACCTGAAGGCCGAGAACGTGCTCGTCTCCGATTACGGTCGGGTGGAACTGGTCGACTACGGGGGCGTTACGGCGTTCGGCAAGAGCGTGCGCCAGTTTACCGAGATCTACGACCGCGGATATTGGAATGCCGGGTCACGTTCCGCCGATGCGGGATATGACCTCTTTTCGTTCGGCGTCCTCTGCATCCAGGTCTATGACGCACGCAGGCTGGCGGCGCTGGCCGGATCGCTGCTGCCGCAGAACCGCTCGCCGGAGGAGCTGCTGAAGCTGGCGCAGTCGATACCGGCGCTCAGGCCGCTCGGCGACTGGCTCGCCAAGGCGCTGCGAGGCACCTTCTCGGGCGTGGAAGAAGCGGCGCGGGAATGGCAGCAGTGGCAGCGGCGAACAAGCGGACGATCTTCGCCGTCCGTTCCGAGATGGATGAAGGGGCTTTTTGTCGCATCGGCGGCACTGCTGGCGACGACGATTTATTGGCTGCTCCGAACGGGAGCGTAAGCGCCGGGCACGATGGCGTAGTAACGGGCGGGAGAGGCTGTATTCGTGGACGAACAAGAACTTATACATAAGATGAAGGCGCAGGCCGTGGCGAGGAAGCTATGGGAACGCGGAGACACGATTATCGTGGCCGTCTCCGGCGGGCCGGACTCCGTCGCGCTGCTCGACCTCCTACACCGGATCCAAGACGACGAGGGCCTTCAGATCATTGCCGCTCACGTCGATCATGGATTCCGGGGAATAGAGTCGGCGTCGGAAGCGGAGACGGTGCGTCGATTTGCGGAGAAACTTGGCATTCCCTGCGAGTCGGTTTTTATCGATTTGCCGGGTTATATAGAAGAGACCGGAATGAATCCGCAAGCCGCGGCGCGCGAGAAGCGATACGACTTCCTGCACCGGATCGCCCGCAAGCACGGAGCGCGGCGGATCGCGCTGGGCCATCATGCGGACGACCAGGCCGAGACCGTGCTGATGCGGATTTTGCGCGGCACCGGAATGTCGGGACTGGCTGGCATGACGTTCTCGCGCAGCGAAAAAAACGTGCAACTGATTCGACCGCTGCTCCGTATTAACAAGACGGCCTTGGAAGAGTACTGCAGGGCGCGGGGACTGACCGTAACCGACGACAGCAGCAACCGCAAGCGGGACTACACGCGCAATCGGGTTCGACTAGATCTCATGCCGGTTTTGCGCAATTACAATCCCCAGTTGACCGATTCGCTGGTCCGATTATCGGATATTGCAGCCGAGGAGGACGACTGGATGGAGTCCGAAGCGCGGGAAGCTTTTCGCCGCCTGGTGGTCGTGGAAGCGGACGGTTGCCGTTTGGAACGCGGCGCTTTGCTTGGCCTTCATGTCGCTTTACAAAGGAGATTGATTAAACTAATATTGATTCATATGGGCATGGAAAAGGAAACCACTCCATTCGATACCGTTGAAAGCATGCGCGAAGCGGCCCGCGAGGACGCGGCTTCCACATGGCGGATCGATGCGGGCGGCGGAATTCGTTTCACGAGGGAATACGATAACCTGCGCTTTTGGCGGGGCGAAGCTCTCGTCCCGGGCTCTTATCGCTACGAATTGGAAGTAGCTGCGAGTCGGCTGTATATAGCGGAAGCGGGGATTACGCTGTCGCTAACCGTGGAGCAAGCCTCCGTTGCGACCAAGCCTGCGGGCCGGGACGAAGCCGTATTCGATGCGGATCGGCTTGCGTTTCCGCTCGTCGCAAGGAATAGACTTCCGGGCGACCGCATGCGGGTGCTTGGTTTAAACGGCACCAAAAAAGTGCAAGATATGTTCGTTGATGAACGAATTCCGCCGTCCAGAAGGGAACTCATGCCGCTTCTGGCCGACGCTGCGGGGGACATAGTCTGGATCCCGGGAGTCAGGCGGGGAGAAGCCGCCCAGGTGACGGAGGTCACGCGGCAGGTGCTGCGCATTCGGGCTTTTACTGACGGCTCTTGAGGCAGAATTGTCCGAATAAGAAGCGACCAAGATTTCATAGTATAGGTAAAAACATGGGAGGTCCCGGCATTGCTGAACGACATTCAAGAAGTACTATACGACACAGACCAGATTCAGCAGAAAGTGAAGGAGCTTGGCGAGACGATCAGCGCGACATTTGAAGGGCGCAACCCGCTCGTCATTTGCGTGCTGAAAGGCGCATTCATCTTCATGGCAGATCTGGTGAAGAACATTACGATTCCGCTGGAGATCGATTTCATGGCGGTATCGAGCTATGGCCATTCGACGAAGACATCGGGTGTCGTGAAGATCATCAAGGATTTGGATGTACCCGTGCAAGGCCGGGAAATTCTGATCGTCGAAGATATTATCGACAGCGGTCTGACGCTGAGCTATCTGATCGACGTTCTCGAAAGACGCAACGCGAAATCCATTACGCTCGTCACCTTGTTCGATAAGCCGTCCGGACGCAAGGTGGAACTCAATGCCGATTACAGCGGATTCGTCCTCCCGGACGCATTCGTGGTGGGCTATGGGCTCGACTATGCGGAGAAGTACCGCAATCTGCCGCTCATCGGCATTTTGAAGCCGGAAGTTTACGAGAAGTAAGACGAGGGGGAAGCTTCGGCTTCCCGCTGACCGTTTCTTTCGCGAACGATGCGATTCGCCGTACATGCACCCTCCCTGACGCGGTTTGTGGTGGAGATTCATGCTATGGTAAAATATCTTAAGCGTCTTGAGAGGAGGTAGGGGATGAATCGGATCATCCGTAACACTGGTTTTTATTTGATCATCTTTTTAGTGACTGTCGGGATATTCCAATTTATCAGCAGCCAAAACGATAGCAGCGTCGAAATCCGTTACGACCAGCTACAGCAGGAATTAGCTAAAGATAACGTAAAGGTACTCACGCTGCAGTTCGAGAATTATTCCTACTTGGTCACTGGTGAATATAGAACGCCTCCCGCGGGCAGCAAGGACCCTGAGCAGAAGAAGTTTTACACGCACACGAACGTCGAGGAATTCGTCATACAGGACATTATGTCCGTAGCGCAGAAGAACGGCGTCGAGGTGAGGAACAAACCAATGAAAGGCGACAGCATTTGGCTGACCTTTCTGACTTCGATCATTCCGTTCGTGATTATTTTCATTCTGTTCTTCTTCTTAATTAATCAAGCGCAAGGCGGCGGCGGCAAAGTGATGAACTTTGGCAAGAGCCGGGCACGCTTGTATAACGAAGAAAAGAAACGCGTGACGTTCGAGGACGTCGCCGGCGCGGATGAGGAGAAACAAGAGCTCGTTGAAGTCGTCGAGTTCCTGAAAGACCCTCGCAAGTTCGCTGCGGTCGGCGCGCGCATTCCGAAAGGCGTCCTGCTGAACGGGCCTCCAGGTACGGGTAAAACGTTGCTGGCTCGCGCCGTTGCGGGCGAAGCGGGCGTTCCGTTCTTCAGTATTTCCGGTTCTGACTTCGTCGAGATGTTCGTCGGCGTCGGCGCATCCCGCGTCCGCGATTTGTTCGAGAACGCGAAGAAGAACGCGCCGTGCATTATCTTCATCGACGAGATCGATGCCGTTGGCCGTCAGCGTGGCGCCGGACTCGGCGGCGGACATGACGAACGCGAGCAGACGCTCAACCAGTTGCTCGTCGAGATGGACGGCTTTGGCGCGAACGAAGGCATCATCATCGTCGCGGCAACCAACAGACCGGATATCCTGGACCCTGCCTTGCTCCGTCCAGGTCGTTTTGACCGTCAGATTACCGTTGATCGTCCGGACGTGAAGGGCCGCGAAGCGGTACTGAAAGTACACGCGCGCAACAAGCCGCTCGCCAAAGACGTCAAGCTCGATGTTATCGCCAAGCGTACGACGGGCTTCACTGGCGCAGACTTGGAGAACCTGTTGAACGAGGCGGCGCTGCTTGCGGCTCGCCGCAACAAGAAGGACATCGCCATGGTCGAAGTGGACGAAGCAATCGACCGCGTAATCGTCGGTACGGAGAAACGCAGCCGCGTGATCAGCGACCGCGAGAAACGCATCGTCGCTTACCACGAAGCCGGCCATACGATTATCGGCTACTTCTTGGAGCATGCCGATATGGTGCATAAAGTGACGATCATACCGCGCGGCAAAGCAGGCGGCTATGTCATCATGCTTCCGAAGGAAGACCGCATGCTGACGACCAAGCAAGAATTGCTTGACAAGGTAACGGGTCTCTTAGGCGGACGCGTAGCCGAAGAGCTCTTCATTGGTGAAATCGGCACGGGCGCTTACAGCGATTTTAAGCATGCAACCAGCATCGTGCGCGCGATGATCATGGAGTACGGGATGAGCGAGAAGCTCGGACCGTTGCAATTCGGCAATTCGCAAGGCCAAGTGTTCCTGGGCCGCGATATTGGCCATGAGCAGAACTATTCGGATGCGATTGCCTACGAGATTGACCAAGAGATGCAGCGCATCATCAATGATTGCTATACAAGAGCGAAGAACCTGCTGAACGAGAAATCCGAAGCGGTTCACCTGATTGCCCAGACGCTTCTCCGCGAGGAGACGTTGGAGCTGGAGCAAATCAAGCGTTTGATCGACGGTGGTTCCATCGATGGCGGCGGCGACGCAGCCGGAGGGTCCGCGGAAGAAACGACGTCCGATCCGATCGTGGATACGATCGGCGGCGTGAAAGTTCGCATTCAATCCCGCGAGCCGGGTGAAGGGACGCCGAACAGCGATCCAGACGACGGCTCGAACGGCAACGGATAGTGCGATGAAGCTGTTTCAATCAACGTTTGCCCCTTCCAGGGGCGGCGTGGTTGAAACAGCTTTTTCATGTGCATGGGCCATCTCTTGAAAAAGGAAATATGTTACACATTAATAACATTTAGTGCGGGATATACTACTTGTACAGTCAATTCTGATGTTTTTGATGTGAATTTAATGGTATTAATGCGTTATGTTAGTTGACATATTTTAGATTGACGAAGACATGCTTTTCGAAGATAATAGGTAAAGTATCGGCGATAGGCAGATATAGGTTGCAATGGCCAATTGCCTTGCTTCTGGCAAAGCTGGATGCAGAATTTGGCACAATCTGTAGCGTGCGAATCGGCTGGAACTTTTACCAAGAAGAGGAGCGATTATCACATGAAGAAGCGTCTGATGTGGGTAACAGTGGTCGCGCTGGTGCTAACGCTTGCACTCGCAGGCTGCGGCAGCAAGAACAACACCGAGAACGGTGGGTCTAATGCAACAACGAACAATGGTGCAACCGGCAATGGCGCCACGAACGCCGATAAAGAGACAGACGGCGGCGCAAGCGGTAAAGACATTCGAATCGGCATGGCGACAGACGTCGGCGGCGTAAACGACAAGTCGTTTAACCAAAGCGCTTGGGAAGGTCTCCAAGAAGTAGAGAAGGCGACTGGCGCATCCGTTAAATATCTGGAATCCAAAGGCGACGCGGACATGGAGCCGAACCTGAACAAATTCGTTAAAGAAGGCTACGATCTGACATGGGGTATCGGCTTCCTGTTCGAGACGGCCATGAAGAATGTAGCTGCCCAAAACCCGGACGCGAAGCTCGGGCTGATCGACAGCGTCGTTGACGCGCCAAATGTTCAATCCGTAACGTTCGCCGAGCACGAAGGTTCCTACCTCGTAGGCGTGGTTGCGGGCCTGATGACGAAATCCGGCAAAGTCGGTTTTGTGGGCGGCATGGACATCCCGGTTATCAAACGCTTCGAAGCTGGCTTCAAAGCAGGCGTTCTGGCGGTTAAACCAGACGCAGACATCAAAATCAACTACACGGGCGACTTCTCGAAGCCTGACCTTGGTAAAGCAGCAGCAGCTACAATGTACAACGACGGCGTAGACATCATCTTCCACGCATCGGGCGCAACAGGTAACGGCGTGTTCACCGAGGCGAAAGACCGCGTGAAGAACGGCACGCAAGTATGGGTTATCGGCGTAGACAAAGACCAATCGCTCGAATTCGGCGACGAAGTCACGCTCACGTCGATGATGAAGGGCGTTAAGCAAGCGGTTGAGAAAGTATCCAACGACCTGATCGCGGGCAATTTTGCTGGCGGCACGACGACTGTACTTGGTTTGAAAGACAACGCGGTAGGTCTTCCGGAGACTTCGACGAAGAACGTTCCGGCTGACGTGCTTGCGAAAGTAGACGAGTACAAACAACAAATCATCGACGGTAAAATCACGGTTCCTACGGAATAACACCTTTTCGAAAAGCAAGGCTTTCGCGGGAAGGGATTAAAGACCGGCTCTCGAGCCGGTCTTTTTTAAAGAGAATTCCGTAATTAAAAGGAATTATTTGTTATTAAAAAATGGATTTCAATTCTAGTATACGCTTACATAGACCGTGAAGTATACTGTTGAATGGGGTAAAGAGGTTAGAAAGGAGATGGCCATATCATGGAACAGAACGTGGCAGCGGTTGAACTGAGTGGCATCACCAAGCGATTTCCAGGCATTGTCGCGAATGACGGAATCAGCTTCAAGCTCCGCAAGGGCGAGATTCACGCGCTCCTTGGGGAGAACGGTGCCGGCAAATCAACGCTGATGAACATATTGTTCGGCCTGTATCAACCGGATGAAGGCGAAATCCGGGTTAATGGCGTGCCTACCGTCATCGACGGCCCTTCCAAAGCCATCGAACTTGGCATCGGCATGGTGCATCAGCATTTCAAGCTGGTACAACCATTCACCGTTGCGGAGAATATCGTGCTGGGCAGCGAGCCGTCCAAGGGCGGCGTAATCAATTTGAAGCAAGCGAACGAGAAGGTTAAGCGGCTCTCCGAGCAATACGGGCTGCAGGTAGACCCGGGCATGCGGATCGAGGACATCACGGTCGGTATGCAGCAGCGGGTAGAAATTCTGAAGACGCTCTATCGCGGAGCGGATATTCTCATCTTTGACGAACCGACGGCGGTGCTGACGGTCAAGGAAATCGAAGAGCTCCTCGACATTCTCCGAAGCCTCGCGGCTGAAGGCAAATCGATCATCATCATTACGCATAAGCTGAAGGAAGTCATGGCCCTGTCCAATTCCGTCACGGTCATTCGCCGCGGCAAGGTCGTCGGCACGGTCGAGACGAAGAATACGAACGAGCGCGAGCTGGCTGAGCTCATGGTCGGCAGAAGCGTAAGCCTGCAGACGGAGAAATCAAGACGCGAAGTCGGCAAGGTTATTTTCACGGCCAAAGATCTTCAGATGAAGTCCAATCAGAACAAATCCGTTCTGAACGGCGTCAGTCTCGAGATTCGCGCGGGCGAAATTCTCGGCATCGCAGGCGTCGACGGCAATGGTCAGTCCGAGCTGGTACAAGCGATTACCGGCATGGTAAAGCTGAGTGGCGGTCAGGTGACGATCAACGGCAAGGACATCACCAACCAAAGCCCGCGCCAAACCGGTCTGGCGGGTATCAGCCACATTCCGGAAGATCGTCACAAGCACGGCTTGGTACTAGACTTCACGCTCAGCGAGAATGTCGTGCTGGGGAACTACTTCCAGAAGCCATTTAATAACGGCGGGTTCTTGAAGTACGAGGAAATGGACAAGCTGGCGAACAAACTGACGACGGAGTTTGACGTCCGCTCCTCCGGCATTCACACGCATGCTCGCTCGCTCTCCGGCGGTAATCAGCAAAAGGCGATTATTGCGCGCGAGTTGTGGCGGAATCCATCGCTTCTCATCGCGGTACAGCCGACGCGTGGTTTGGATATCGGCGCAATCGAATATGTCCAGCAGCGGCTGCGTCAAGCAAGAGACGAAGGCAAAGCGATTTTGCTGATTTCCTTCGAGCTGGATGAGCTATTTGAATTATCGGATCGGATTGCCGTCATGTACGAAGGGCGAATCGTCGGCGAAGTTGACCCGCTCAACCGCGACAACCAGCGCCTGGGCATGCTGATGGCCGGCGACACCAACGCGTAGGGGGGTGAAGGTATGGAATCTCCAGAGAAACAATATAACAAAGCTTTAGGCAAAGGCATCAAGATTTTCACGAAGTCATCATCGCTCGTTCCGATCGTCGCGATTATTCTCGGTCTGATTACCGGCGCCCTCGTGATGTTGGCTGGCGGGTACAATCCGCTTGTCGCGTACGGTGCGCTATTCGGCAAGCTGATCGAGAGCCCGTATGACATCGGCGAGACGATTCGCGCGATTACGCCGTTAATTTTTACCGGTTTATCCGTCGCCTTCGCGTTCCGGACGGGCCTATTCAACATCGGCGCCGAAGGACAATTCGTCATGGGCATGCTGGGCGCGACGCTCATCGGCGTGAAGTTGGACCTTCCTTGGTTTCTTCATGCGCCGCTTGCCATGCTCGGCGGAGCGGTGCTTGGCGGCATTTGGGCCGGCATAGTCGGCTACCTGAAAGCCAAGCGCGGCGTGAACGAAGTTATTTCGAGCATCATGATGAACTGGATCGGTCTCTACTTGGCCAACTACGTCATCGGTACGTGGCTCAGCGAGAAAGGGCAGCAGAAGTCCAACGAAGTTCATGAATCGGCCTCTTGGTCCATTGGCTGGTTGTCTGAGATGATGGATCATGCGCGTATGCACGGCGGTACGATCGTCGCGCTTATTTGCGTCTTCCTCTTCTATATCTTGCTTTGGAAAACGAAACAAGGCTATGAGCTTCGCGCGGTTGGCTTGAATCCGGACGCGGCTCATTACGCGGGCATGAACGTCGGCCGTACGGTCGTCAAATCGATGTTCATTGCAGGCGCGTTCGCCGGTCTTGGCGGTGCCTTCGAGGTGCTCGGCGTCTTTGGCTATCAAACGATTTCGTCGGCATCTCCGGGTTACGGGTTCGACGGCATCGCGGTATCGCTCTTGGGCGGTAATACGCCAATCGGCATTCTGCTGGCAGCGATCCTGTTCGGCGGCCTGACTTACGGTTCGGGCGGCATGAGCTTCGAGGCCGACGTGCCGACGGAAGTCGTGCGCATCGTCATCGGCGCGATCATTTTCTTCATCGCTTCGCATGGCATCGTGCGCATGGTCATGAAGCCGTTCTCCTTCCGTAGAAACAAGCCGACTGATGGCAGCAAGGAGGCGTCACGCACATGAACGTAATCGAAATTCTTGGTCAATTAATGAACACGACGCTCGTGTTCTCGACCGCTCTCATCTTCGTGGCGCTCGGCGGCTTGCTGTCGGAGCGCTCCGGCGTCGTCAACATCGGATTGGAAGGTTTGATGACGGCAGGCGCATTCGCGGCGGCGGTCGGCGCGGATTATGCGGCGCGCAGCGGTATGGGCGGACTGTCCGCAGCATGGGTCGGCATCGTGACGGCGATGATTTTCGCCACGATCTTCGCCTTGCTGCACGCGCTGGCGACCATCACGTTCAAGGCGAACCAAGTCGTCGTCGGTACGGTCATCAACTTCCTGGCGCTCGGCTTCTCCCTGTACTTGGTGAAGAGCTTGTACGATGGGGCAGGCGAGACGAACTCCGTCGAGATGTTCTCCAAATACGCGATTCCGGGTCTGTCGGACATCCCGCTGATCGGCGAAGGTCTCTTTACGGCATATCCGACCACGTATCTCTGCATCGTTATGATCGCGATCGTTTGGTTCGTCCTGTTTAAGACGCCATTCGGCCTGCGTCTGCGCGCGGTCGGCGAGCATCCGGGTTCCGCCGATACGGTCGGCATCTCGGTCACCAAGTACCGTTACATCGGCGTGCTGCTCAGCGGCGTGTTGGCAGGTCTTGGGGGCGCGACGATTACGCTGACGACGACGGGCACATTCTCGCATAATACGATTTCCGGTCAAGGCTTCATCGCCTTGGCGGCCGTCATCTTCGGCAAGTGGCACCCGCTCGGCGCGGCCGGCGCGGCGATCTTCTTCGGCTTCGCGATTTCGCTTCGCAACTTCGCGCAGCTGTTCGAGTTCTCGCAGCAGATTCCGGAGGAATTCTTCTACATGCTGCCTTACTTGCTGACGCTGATTGTGCTCGCGGCTGCCGTAGGCCGTTCCCGTGCGCCAGGCGCGCTGGGCGAGCCGTACGATCCGGGCAAACGCTAAGCGTTCTTTGGACGACGATACCCATTTCAAGCCAAAATGGTTCATCCTGGTTGCTGTAGACCCTCATGCTTTCGATTACGCGAAGGCATGGGGGTTTTTCTTATGGGGACTTTATTGACAGCCCTTCGAGCCTTGTGTAAATTAATTCTTAATCAAATGAATTTCCCCGAGATGGTTCACACTATATCTGTTCTTATCGATAAGTTTGTGCATCTGTTCACAAAGTGGAAAAAGAGGAGAGGTCACGACATGGAAGCATTGGCACTCGAGCGCAAAGCCGAACAGAATCGGGAGCTGCGCGAACGCCTGATGCAATTAAAGAAAGAACGCAATGCCATCATACTCGCTCATTATTATCAGCGCGACGAAATACAGGAAGTGGCGGATTTCCGCGGAGATTCCTTCCTGTTGGCACAGAAAGCGGCGCAGACGGACGCGGATGTCATCGTCTTCTGCGGCGTGCACTTCATGGGCGAGAGCGCGAAGATTCTGGCCCCGAACAAGACGGTCATCATTCCCGACGAACGGGCAGGCTGCCCGATGGCGGACATGGTCAACGTCGACGGTCTTCGCAAGCTGAAGGCGCAGCACCCGAACGCGACCGTCGTGACGTACATTAACTCGTCTGCCGAGATTAAGGCCGAGACCGATATTTGCTGTACGTCGGCGAATGCGGTACGCGTCGTCAATTCCGTCGAATCGGACGAAATCATTTGGGTGCCGGATAAGAACCTCGGCCACTACGTGCAGCAAAAAACCGACAAGAAAATGATCATCTGGGAAGGCTACTGCAACACGCATGATATGCTGACCGTCAAAGACGTGGAAGAGATGAAAGCCAAGTATCCGAATGCCGAATTTGTCGTCCATCCGGAATGCCGTCCGGAAGTCGTGGCACTCGGAGATTTCGTCGGCAGCACGACCGCCATCATTAAATATTGCAAAGAATCGCCAAATAAAGAGTTTATCGTGGGAACGGAAGACGGCACGGGATATCAGCTGCGACTCGACAGCCCAGACAAGACGTTCCACTTCGCGACCAAATATCTCGTTTGCCCGAATATGAAGGTCAACAACTTGAAGAAGCTGGTGAAATGTCTGGAGACGATGCAGCCGCAGATTTACGTGCCGGAAGAAGTCGCAGATAAAGCCCGTTTATCCTTGGAGCGCATGTTACAGGTGAAGTAGCATGCGCTACTCTCTTTCCATAAGAAAGGAACGACGAGACCCGATGATCCCACGTTATTTAGTTGATATCGATTTATCCGAGCTCCCTGTCGTCGAGAAAGACGTCCTCGTCATCGGTGCCGGCATTGCGGGCTTATTCACCGCGCTTAAGGCAAGCAAGACCCACGACGTGCTCATGATTACGAAGAAGTCGCTCATGGACAGCAATACCCGTTATGCCCAGGGCGGGATCGCCGCGGTTATCGCCGAGGACGATTCCCCGGCCTATCATCTTCACGATACGCTCATCGCAGGAGCGGGGCTCTGTTCGGAGACGGCCGTGAACGTCCTCGTTCATGAGGGGCCCAGAGGGGTCGAGGATCTCGTTCGAATGGGCACGCAGTTCGACCAGGAGAATGGCGAATACGAGCTGACCAAAGAAGGCGCGCACAGTCATCGGCGTATCCTGCATGCGAACGGCGACGCGACCGGTTACGAGATCGTGCGCGCGCTGTCGGAGAAAGCGACGGCGGAGCCGAGAATCGAAGTCTGGGACGATCATTTCGTCATTGATCTCGTGACGGCAGACGGCGAGTGCAGCGGCGCGATCGTGCAGAAGCCCGATGGCAGCCGGCTGTACGTGCGGGGCAGAGCAACCGTGCTCTGTTCGGGCGGCACGGGCCAACTCTATCGCTATACGACCAACCCGGACGTCGCGACGGGCGACGGCGTCGCCATGGCTTATCGCGCAGGCGCTTACATACAAGACATGGAGTTTATTCAGTTTCACCCGACGTCGCTCTGTTATCCGGGCGCGCCGCGCTTCCTTATCTCGGAAGCGGTGCGAGGCGAAGGTGCGGTGCTGCGCAATATTCGCGGGGAGCGTTTCATGGATCGCTACCATGAGCAGCTGGAGCTTGCGCCGCGCGATGTCGTGGCCCGGGCGATCGTCAGCGAGATGGAAGCGACGAAGTCGACCTTTGTGTATTTGGATATTACCCATGAATCGCCGGAGATGGTGCAGCACCGGTTCCCGACGATTTACGAGTTTTGTCTCACGTACGGCCTGGATTTGACGACCGACTGGATTCCGGTCGCCCCGGCCGCGCATTATATGATGGGCGGCGTAAAAACCGATTTGCATGGCGAGACCAATATTCCCCGTTTGTTCGCGTGCGGCGAGTGTTCGTCCACCGGGGTGCACGGGGCGAACCGGCTGGCGAGCAACTCGCTGTCGGAGGCGATCGTGTTCGGCCGACGCATCGTGAAGCGCATTAACGAGCTGCCTCCTCTGCAATCAGGACTTTGCGATCAGCCGATTTCGCTGCAGCGGACGCACGCGCCGATGCAGGCAGTCGTCGAGAAGCGGCTCAAGCTGCAGAAGGTGATGGTCCGGAACGTCGGCCTGCGCCGTGATGGCAAAGGCCTGGCTAGAGGCCTCGAGGAGCTAAAACGCCAACTGCCGTTCTTTCAGCAGGTGCTGCGCACGCGCGAGGAGTACGAATTTGCGAATTTGCTCACCTGCGCCATGCTGACTGCGGAAGCGGCGGCTGCCCGGGAAGAGAGCCGGGGCGCGCATTACAGGGAAGATTTTCCGGAGCGAGACGACCGGGCATGGCGTACCCATACGCTGCTTCACCGGGAACACGGGTTATCGAAAGGAGTAACGGAGAAGCATGATGAATAGCGACCTGTCCGCGATCGGCGGCAACGCCGATGCGCTGCGGCAGCAGATCAAAGCCTGGTTGGCCGAGGACGTCGGCGCTGGGGATGTGTCCAGCTGGTCGACGATTCCCGCGGGCCGACAGTCCAAGGCGGTTATACATATGAAGGATGACGGCATTATCGCCGGCATTCCGGTCGCGCGGCTTGTATTCGATACGGTCGATCCTACGCTTGTTTTCCAGGCGTACGCGGCGGATGGCGAAGCCGTCGAGCGCGGCAAGGTCATCATCGAGGTGGAAGGCAGCACGCATAGCATTTTGACCGGGGAGCGTCTGGCGCTTAACCTCATGCAGCGGCTGTCCGGTATCGCGACGAAGACCCGCAGCTACGTGGATGCATTGGGCGGTCTTCCGACGCGCTTGGTCGATACCCGCAAGACGACGCCGGGCCATCGGCTGCTCGAGAAATATGCCGTCCGCGTGGGCGGCGGCGCCAATCATCGGTTCGGCCTCTACGACGCGGTCATGATCAAGGATAATCATATTAAAGGGGCGGGCGGCATCCGCGAAGCCGTCGAATCCGCGCGCCGGCAAATCCCCCATACGATGAAGATCGAGGTGGAGACGGAGTCGATCGCGCAGGTGGACGAAGCGCTCGCGAGCGGCGCCGATATCATCATGTTGGACAATATGCAGCCGGATCTCATGCGCGAAGCCGTCTCCCGTATCAAAGCGCAGTCCCCTCATGTTATTGTAGAAGCATCGGGGGGCGTAAACCTGACGACGATCCGCGGCATCGCAGAGACGGGCGTGGATGTCATTTCGGTCGGCGCGCTCACCTATTCGTTCCAGTCGCTCGACATCAGTCTGGACCTGAACGAGAAAAAGGGAGGCCAAGGTCAGTGATTCTGGTTGTAGACGTAGGCAACACGAATATCGTACTTGGTATTTACGATAAGAAGACGCTGCTGCATCACTGGCGGCTGAGCACGAACCGTTCCTCGACGGTGGACGAGTACGGCGTGCTTATACATAATTTGTTTCGCATCGCGGGCGTGAGCGTGAAAGACGTAGAGGGCGTCATCATTTCCTCGGTCGTGCCGCCGCTGATGCGGACGCTTGAGCAGCTGTGCGAGCAATACTTGCATAAAGCGCCGCTCGTCGTGGGCCCGGGCGTTAAGACAGGACTCAACATCCGGTACGAGAATCCGCGGGAAGTGGGGGCGGATCGGATCGTCAACTCGGTTGCCGGCATCGAGAAATACGGCACGCCGCTGATCGTGGTCGACTTCGGCACCGCGACCACGTTTGATTATATCGACAACGGCGGAAACTATTTGGGTGGCGCCATCGTGCCGGGTATCGGCATTTCGACGGAGGCGCTCTACCAACGCGCCGCGAAGCTGCCGCGCATCGAGCTGGTGAAGCCGAAGAGCGTCATTGGACGCAACCCGGTCACGTCGATGCAGGCGGGCATTATTTTCGGCTACGCGGGACAAGTCGACGGCATCGTGAGACGCATCCGTTCGGAATTCGGCGTCAGCCCCCGCGTTATCGCGACGGGCGGGCTCGCCGAGCTGATCGCCGGCGAATCGGAGACGATCGAGCTGGTCGATCCGCTGCTGACGCTGGAAGGGCTGCGCATCATTTACGAACGGAATCAGGATTAAGGAGAGAATCAAGTGGAGACAACCAACGATATACTGGTACGCGGAACGGCATGGGGCGGCAAGCTGCGCGTCTTTGCCGTGCGTACGACCGAGCTGGTTCGGGAATTGGAGACGCGGCATGAATCGATGCCGACGGCGACAGCCGCGCTTGGGCGGGCGGCTACCGCGGGCGCGATGATGGGCGCGATGCTCAAGGGCGAAGAGAAGCTGACGATTCAGGTCAAAGGCGATGGGCCGATGGGCCAAATCGTGATCGACGCCAATGCCAAAGGCGAAGTGCGCGGCTATGCGGAGCATCCGCAGGTGCATTTGGCCAGCAATCCGCAGGGCAAGCTGGACGTGGCGGGCGCGGTTGGCCGCAGCGGCTTCATCCACGTGCTGAAGGACTTGGGGCTGAAGGAACCTTACCGCGGCAGCGTACCGATTATTTCGGGCGAACTGGGCGAGGACTTCACGTATTACTTCGCATCCTCCGAGCAGACGCCATCGGTCGTCGGCTTAGGCGTGCTGGTCGGACCGGACGGTGTCATGAATGCGGGCGGCTTCATCGTGCAGCTGCTGCCCGGCGTGACGGATGACGAGATTACGCGCTTGGAGCGTGCCGTGGCGAACATGCCTCCGGTCACCGCGCTGCTCGATCAGGGGGAGACCCCGGAGGGCATCCTCGGCTTCTTGGTCGGCGATGACCTGAATCTGATGGACGAGATGAACATCGTGTTCCAATGCAAATGCTCGCAGGACCGCATCGAACGCACGATGATCAGTCTGGGCGAGCAGGAGCTGAAGACGATTATCGAAGAAGACGGACATGCGGAGATCGTATGTCATTTCTGCAATGAGAAATATGAATTTGACCGGCCGCAGCTAGAGCGCTTGATTGAACAGGCAAAGCCGAAACCGATTCAATAGTCGGAGGCGCGAATCATGGGGAAAGACCGGGTGCTGAGGCGAATCGTGCTGCTTCAGGCCGTATGTATGATGGTGCTCGCGGTGGTCGTCATCACGCGAGTTCTCGCGCCGCAGGGGAGCGGCAAGAACGAGGGCGGCGAGCCGGATGAGGACGTGCAGGACAAGGGCCCGGCGATCGCGGCGACCGTCGGGAACGAGAGGATCACGTGGCAGGAGTTCGAAAGCCGGCTCAAGGATCAATACGGAGATACCGTGCTCCACACGTTAATGGCCCGGGCCGCGATCCGGCAGGAGGCCGCCGCCGCAGGCCTAACCGTAAGCGAATCAGAGCTTGCGCAGGAATTGAATTCGATGATGGAAGGGTACGAGAGCGAAGAGCGATATTTTAGCGAGATGCGGCAAAGCTTGGGGTTGACCCCGGAAGAAATTCGGGACGACGCCAAGTACAAGCTGCTGCTTGAGAAAATCGCGACGCGGGATATTGCCATCACGGATGAGGAATTAGAACAATACGTGACCGATCATCAGGCGCAATTTACGACCGGAATCCAGCTTCGCCTCGCCTGGATCGTCACCGAGGGCGAGCAAGCGGCGGAAGAGCTGCTTGGACAGCTCGAAGAAGGCGCAAGCTTCGACGAATTGGCCGCGTCGGCGTCAATTGATCGCGATACGGCTTCCATCGGCGGGGAGCTGGGGTGGATTGAGCAGGACGATCCCTTTTTCGATCAAGACGTGCTGATGGCTGCATCGTCGCTTGCGCCGGGCGAGGTGACTGGACCGATCCCGGTCGAAGGCGGACAAGCGATCGTGCTGTTGGCCGACCGCAAGGAAGAGAAGACGATGAGCGAAGAAGAGATTCGTTCGCTTGCGCGCAAGCAGTTGGCGTTGGAGAAGGCCGAATCGCTGCAGGACGTGGAAGAGAAGCTTCTTCGCAAATACGAGGCGAAAGTCTTGGTGTCTGATGCAGCGGGAACGGATGCGAAGACGTAGTAAACGTGAGGGATGGCGCGGCAGGAAGCCGTTATTCCTACTAGCTCGATTCGTAAACTACCTATTGACAACGACCGTAAAATATTGTTAAGATGTAGGTAATACCAACTGAATTAGTCGGAATAAGGAGGCTCATTTTCTCATGGCTAGAATTGTGAATAATGTAACCGAACTCATTGGCGATACGCCGCTTGTTCGCTTGAACCGTCTGGTACCGGAAGACAGCGCGGAGATCTACGTCAAGCTTGAATTCCAGAACCCCGGCGCCAGCGTTAAAGACCGGATCGCGATCAGCATGATCGAGGTTGCCGAACAAGAAGGCCGCATCAAGCCGGGCGACACGATCGTCGAGCCTACGAGCGGCAACACGGGTATCGGCCTTGCGATGGTTGCAGCCGCTAAAGGCTACAAAGCAATTCTCGTTATGCCTGAGACGATGAGCATCGAGCGTCGCAACTTGCTTCGTGCCTATGGGGCAGAGCTTGTCCTCACGCCGGGATCCGAGGGCATGAACGGCGCGGTTCGTCGCGCAGAAGAGCTGCAGAAGGAGAATCCTTCTTACTTCATCCCACAGCAATTTAAGAACCAAGCGAACGTGAAGGTTCACCGCGAGACGACCGGTCCGGAGATCGTGGAAGCGATCAACTCCCTTGATGGCAAGCTGGACGCATTCGTTGCCGGCATCGGCACGGGCGGCACGATCAGCGGCACGGGCGAAGTGCTGAAGCAGAACTTCCCGGGCATCAAGATCGTAGCGGTCGAGCCTACGGCATCCCCGATCCTGTCGGGCGGCAACCCGGGTCCGCACAAGATCCAAGGGATCGGCGCCAACTTCGTTCCTGAGATTTTGAACCGCGAGATCTACGACCAAATCATTACCGTAGACAACGAGGAAGCTTTCGAGACGGCTCGCCGCTCCGCGAAAGAAGAAGGCCTTCTGGTCGGCATCTCCTCGGGCGCCGCGATTTTCGCCGCGCTCAAAGTAGCCAAGGAGCTGGGCAAAGGCAAGCGCGTTATCGCGGTCGTGCCTTCGAACGGCGAACGTTACCTGTCTACGCCTCTGTTTAATTTCGAGAACTAATAGCGCCGCGCATGCGGGATCAAGGGACTCCTTCGGAGTCCCTTTTATTTGTGCGCGCCAGTGGGCCTTGTCTTCGTCGCTCTTTTCTTTTCAGGTGCGATTCGGTATACTAGCAGGCAACAAGAAGCGCCTTCGGGGCGTTTACGGAAGAGAAAGATCGGGGGACGATGCATCATGACGGTCACTTCATATGAGGAATGGCGCGGCTGGCGTAAAGCGGGATACGAGACGCTGCCCGTCGTATATGCCTGGCCGCTTCCGGAAGGGGAGAGCGGCAAGCCGGATTCGTGGGAGCGGGCGTGGCAGGCGGCCTCCGCATACGCCTTCGTGCTGGAGAGTGGCAAGGATGGACGGTATACGTACTTGGGTTTACATCCGTCCTCGGTCATTCGGGGGAAGGGCGACCAGGCGGAGGCGACGGATCTGCGGACCGGCGTCAAGCATGCTTGGGCTGCCTCGCCGCTCGCGGCTGTCCGTCAATGGATGCAGCCTTACCGATCGCCGAGAAGGCCGGATGGCCCGAAGTGGACCGGAGGCTGCGTCGGCTTTTGGAGCTATGATGTCATTCGCACGATCGAACGGCTGCCGGAGTTGGCGGCTGATGACCTTGGGCTGCCGGACTACGTGTTTCTGCGCATGAGCGAGCTTTGGGTCGTCGATCACCAGAACCGTACGCTATATTGTGCCGTTCACGCGGACAATTGCAGTGCCGATGAAGCGGAGCTTGAGACGCAGTATTGGACGGCGCGCGGGCAAGCTGAGCGGATGGCGGGACTTTGGCAGGCGCTTACGGGCATCGGCAGCGGGGAGGAAGCCGAGGCGGCTGCTTTGAAGGAGAAGCGAAAGGCTCGCGAAGCGTTCATCGGAGCCGATACGCCGCATATCGACGTGGAGGCCATGGAGGGGCTGACCTCGCCGTTTCGCAAGGAAGCATTTGAGGCCGCCGTCGAGCGGATCCAAGCCTATATCGGCCAAGGCGACGTCTTTCAGGTCAACCTGTCGCAGCGGCAGAGCTTGCGCACGGACGCCGCCCCGGAGGACCTCTACGAATGGCTGCGCTTGGTCAATCCTTCCCCGTACATGGGCATGCTGCGCTGTCCGGATTTTCAGCTCGTGTCGGGTTCGCCCGAGCTGCTCGTAGAGCTGGTAGGCGGCAAGCTGGCAACCCGTCCGATCGCGGGAACTCGCAGGAGAGGCCGAACGGAAGAAGAAGACCGGCGTATGGCGGACGAACTCCTCTCGAACGAGAAGGAGCGGGCGGAGCATATTATGCTCGTCGACCTGGAGCGCAATGACCTCGGACGTATCGCGGCCTATGGCACGGTACGAGTGGAGGAACTCATGGTCATCGAGTACTATAGCCACGTGATGCATCTCGTCTCGCAGGTCGAGGGCACCCTTGCCGAGGGCAAGGACGCTTACGACGTCATCGCGGCGACTTTCCCGGGGGGCACGATCACCGGTGCGCCGAAGATTCGCACGATGGAAATCATCGAAGAGCTGGAGCCGACGAGGCGCGGACCGTATACGGGTTCCATGGGCTGGATTGACTATAACGGCGATATGGAATTTAATATAATTATCCGAACGATGGCCGTGAAAGACGGCAGCGTTCATATTCAAGCGGGAGCAGGCATCGTGATCGATTCCGTGCCGGAACGGGAGTACTATGAATCGCTCAGCAAGGCGAAGGCGCTTTGGAAGGCGGTTCAGTACAGCCAGAGATGGGCAAAGCGGGACGGACATTTCAAGGGGGGCGAAGCGCATGATTTTGGTCATCGACAACTATGATTCCTTTACGTACAATCTGGTTCAATATTTGGGCGAACTGGGCCAAGAGATTCTGGTGAAGCGCAATGATGAGATTGACTTGGAGGGAATCGCGGCGCTGGCGCCCGACCATATCCTGATTTCGCCGGGCCCGTGCAGCCCGAACGAGGCGGGAATCAGCCTCGCGCTGCTGGAGCGGTTCAAAGGCGAGATTCCGATTTTTGGCGTATGTCTCGGTCACCAATCGATCGGACAAGCGTTCGGCGGCGAAGTCGTGCGCGCCGAACGGTTGATGCATGGCAAGACCTCGGAGATTTTCCATGACGGTAAGACCGTGTTTGCGGGCATTCCGTCTCCATTCACGGCGACGCGTTACCACTCGCTGATCGTGAAGCGCGAGACGCTGCCGGACTGTCTGGAGATTACCGCTGAGACGGCCGAGGGCGAGATTATGGGACTGCGTCACAAACACTACCCGATCGAAGGCGTGCAATTTCATCCGGAATCGATCATTACCGAGAACGGGCTGACACTGCTTCGCAATTTCCTTGGCATGCGCGCCGGCGCGGTACGATGAAGATCGGTTGGAACGGAAGCATCATACATGCGGAGGAAGCCGTGATCCCGGTTTACGATCACGGTTTTTTATATGGAATCGGACTCTTTGAGACCTTTCGCACCTATGGCGGACGTCCTTTTTTGTTAGAGCGTCATCTGGAGAGGCTGGCGGGCGGATGCCGGGAGCTGGGGATCCGCTGCGAGCTGGAGCCGGGGGCTCTTCGGGTTTGGCTGGCCGAAGTCATGGCTGCCAATCATCTAGAGGAGGCTTACGTAAGGCTTACCGTTACGGCAGGCGAAGCGGGGCTGGGATTGCCGCAGGATGATTACGAGGCGCCGAATAGGCTGCTGCTCGTCAAGCCGCTGCCTGAGCCAAGCGAACGGCTCTACGCGGAAGGCAAAGAGCTGGCGCTGCTGGAGACGCGGCGCAACACCCCGGAAGGTCCGGTCCGATTCAAGTCGCTGCACTATATGAACAATATACTGGCCAAGCGGGAGCTTCGGGGAATCGGTGCGGCTCCCAATGCGGAAGGGCTCATGCTAACCAAGGAAGGCTGGCTTTCGGAGGGCATCGTCAGCAACTTGTTCTTCTTGAAAGACGGCATCGTGCACACGCCATCCGTCGACACGGGCATACTGCCGGGCATCACTCGCGCGCGCGTCATGGAATTGGCTGCGGCTGCGGGGGTTCGCGTGCAGGAGGGGCATTATACGTGGGAGGGGCTCAAGCGTGCGCAAGAAGTCTGGATAACCAATTCCATTCAGGAGGTAGTCCCGATTACGACGCTGCGCGGAGACGACGGCGCGCGGACTCAAGTCGGCGACGGAGCCGCCGGTCCCACCACGACCATGCTGCTAAGGGCTTATCGGTCTGAAGCGGGAGCCTAAGATAACTAGCGGAAAGCGCGCAATCGAAGAAAGGTGGAATCATATTGGCGTCAGGCGGAATTAGAAGGCAAGTACCGGAGCGGCATTACAAATTTGGAGACGGAACCGAGCTTACGCTAGGCCGCCGAACGCTAATCATGGGGATCCTGAATGCAACGCCGGATTCCTTCTCCGACGGCGGGCGGTTTCAAACGGTGGAATCGGCCGTGGCGCATGCGCGGAGAATGGCGGACGAAGGCGCGGACCTGATCGACATCGGCGGCGAATCGACGCGGCCGGGCTTCGTGCCGGTGCCGCTGGAAGAGGAGTTGAGCCGGGTGCTGCCTGTCATCCGCGCGGTGAGGGAAGCGCTGCCCGGCATGCCAATCTCCATTGATACGTATAAGGCGGATACGGCGAGAGCCGCGCTTGAAGCGGGCGCGCATATTTTGAACGATATATGGGCGCTCAAAGGCGATCCTAAGATGGCGGAAGTCGCGGCGGAGTTCGGCTGCCCGGTCATTTTGAACCACAATCGCCACGACCGGGACTACGGCGATTTCGTGGAGGACGTCATTGCCGATTTGCGGGAGAGCGCGGCAATCGCGCAGCAGCATGGCGTACCGGAGGCGAACATATGGCTTGATCCGGGGATCGGGTTTGCGAAGAACTACGATGAGAATATGACGCTAATGGCGCATTTGAGCCGACTTTCGGACCTTGGCTATCCCGTCCTCTTAGGCACCTCGCGCAAGAAATTTATTCGTGAGACGCTGCAGCTGCCGGTGGACGAATTGGCGTTCGGGACGGCGGCCACGGTTACGCTGGGCATCGCGCAGGGCTGTCAGATTATGCGGGTGCACGATGTGCGTCAGATGAAGCAGAACGCGCGGATGGCCGACGCGATCGTATACGGGAGGGAATAACAAATGGATCTTATGTCGCTAAAAGGAATGCGGTTTTACGGCTACCACGGCGTATTTCCCGAGGAGAACAAGCTGGGCCAGCAGTTTATCGTGGATCTCGATCTGAGGCTGGACTTGAGTCGGGCGGCTCAAACCGACGATTTGAATTACACCGTTAATTACGCGGAGGTGCACGCGCGGACCAAGTCGATCGTCGAAGGGGCGCCCTTTAAGCTGATCGAAGCGTTGGCGGGTTCCATTGCATCGCAGCTTCTCGAGGCTTATACTAGTATAAATGAAGTGACGGTCCGCGTAACGAAGCCGCATCCGCCGTTCGACATTCATTTTGACGGGGTCACCGTAGAACTGAACAGAAAGCGGGAACGTTGATGGCTTCGAGCGAAAATCAACCCGAACGGCAGGTTGCCTACATTGCCCTCGGCTCCAACATGGGCGATCGGGATCGGCTTCTCGTGCAGGCGTTGAACCAATTGAACGACAGGCCGGATATCGATGTGCTTCGCATATCGGGTCTCTACGAGACCGATCCGGTAGGATATACGGACCAGCCGCCGTTTCTTAATATGGCCGCGGCGCTTTCCACCTCGCTGGAACCGGTGGAGCTGCTGCGCGCGATGCTCGGCATCGAGGCGGAGCTTGGCCGGAAGCGGGATATCCGCTGGGGGCCGCGCACGATCGATTTGGATTTGTTGCTGTACGACGACGTTCGGATGGATGTTCAGGAATTAACGCTGCCTCACCCGCGTATGCTGGAGCGCGCTTTCGTATTGGTGCCGCTTCGCGACGTAATTACGCAAGACCATGAGCTGTTCGCTCAGGTCGATAGGGAGGCGCGGCGGGCTCTACAGGATGGAGGGGAAGGCATCGCGTTATGGAATACGATCAACTGGCACAACGCGTCCGCGCCTTTAGAAAGCTGAAGGGTTACACGCAGCAGGAACTCGCGGAACGGCTCGACGTCTCGGTGGCGGTGCTCGGCTCCTTGGAGCGGGGGACGCGCAAACCGGATCCGAAGCTGCTGGAGAAAATTTCGAGCACGCTCGGCATCAGCTATGACGAACTGACGAATCAATGACGACAAACACATAAGCGGGCCGAAGGTACGCAGGATGGAAGGAGCGAGGAGCGGCATGCTCAAAATCGGGAACATCGAGATGAAGAACAAGGTCGTACTGGCGCCGATGGCAGGCGTGTGCAATCCGGCTTTTCGACTGATTGCCAAGGAATTCGGCACCGGCTTGGTATGCGCGGAGATGGTCAGCGACAAGGCCATTTTGCACGGGAACAAACGGACGATGGAGATGCTCTACGTCGACGAGCGGGAGAAGCCGCTCAGCCTGCAGATTTTCGGCGGGGACCGGGAATCATTGGTGGAAGCCGCCAAGGTCGTCGACAAACAGACGAACGCGGACATTATCGACATCAACATGGGCTGCCCGGTGCCGAAAGTAACCAAATGCGATGCGGGCGCCCGTTGGCTGCTCGATCCGAACAAAATATACGAGATGGTGTCCGCCGTCGTCGAAGCGGTCGACAAGCCGGTTACCGTCAAGATGCGGATCGGCTGGGATAGCGAACATATTTATGCGATTGAGAACGCCCAAGCAGTCGAACGCGCCGGAGGCAGCGCGGTCAGCGTGCACGGCCGCACGCGGGAGCAGTTGTATACCGGCAAGGCGAACTGGGATATTATAAGAGATGTCAAACAAGCCGTATCTATCCCCGTCATCGGCAACGGCGACGTGGTCACGCCGATGGACGCGAAGCGCATGCTCGAGCATACGGGCGTCGACGGCGTCATGATCGGCCGAGGGGCGCTCGGCAATCCGTGGATGCTGTACAGAACCATCCAGTATCTAGGGACGGGCGAACTGCTCGACGACCCGACGCCGCGCGAGAAGATGGAAGTGGCGATTTTGCACATGGACCGACTGGCTGCGCTGAAGGGCGAAGCCGTAGCGGTGCGTGAGATGCGCAAGCATCTGGCTTGGTATATGAAGGGCCTCCCGGGCGCCGCGCGCGTGAAGGATAACATCATGGAAGAGACCAGCCGCGATAAAATGGTGTCCATCCTCGAACAATACATTCTCTCTTTGGGAGAGGAAGGCAACAAGCCCGCGCCGTCGGCTCCGATCGAAGCGGGAGAAGCAGCCTATAGCGGATAAGGAACGCCCCG
>NZ_JBHUHA010000002.1:2945000-3067500 GCF_042682185.1 Paenibacillus xanthanilyticus
GGAGCTTGCTCCTTGGGGTTGTAGGACGTCTCACATGGAGTTACAAAGGTGTTGGTTAGGCGAAGAGGTCTGGAAAGGCCCGCTAGAAGAGGTAAAAGCCCTGTAACCAAAAACCAGCACTCTCCGAGACGGATCCTGAGTACGGCGGGACACGTGAAACCCCGTCGGAATCCGGCAGGACCATCTGCCAAGGCTAAATACTCCCTAGTGACCGATAGTGAAGCAGTACCGTGAGGGAAAGGTGAAAAGCACCCCGGAAGGGGAGTGAAATAGAACCTGAAACCGTGCGCTTACAAGAAGTCAGAGCCCTCTATATGGGTGATGGCGTGCCTTTTGTAGAATGAACCGGCGAGTTACGTTCACGTGCAAGGTTAAGTCGGAGAGACGGAGCCGCAGCGAAAGCGAGTCTGAATAGGGCGAATGAGTACGTGGTCGTAGACCCGAAACCGTGTGATCTACCCCTGTGCAGGGTGAAGGTGCGGTAACACGCACTGGAGGCCCGAACCCACGAATGTTGAAAAATTCGGGGATGACGTGGGGGTAGCGGAGAAATTCCAATCGAACTCGGAGATAGCTGGTTCTCCCCGAAATAGCTTTAGGGCTAGCCTCGGTATTGAGAGTCATGGAGGTAGAGCACTGATTGGGTGCGGGGCCCGCCAAGGGTTACCAAGTCCAGTCAAACTCCGAATGCCATCGACTTATAACCGGGAGTCAGACAGTGAGTGCTAAGATCCATTGTCAAGAGGGAAACAGCCCAGACCATCAGCTAAGGTCCCCAAGTGTGTGTTAAGTGGGAAAGGATGTGGAGTTGCAAAGACAACCAGGATGTTGGCTTAGAAGCAGCCACCATTTAAAGAGTGCGTAATAGCTCACTGGTCGAGTGACTCTGCGCCGAAAATGTAACGGGGCTAAACACACCACCGAAGCTATGGATTGCACCGTATGGTGTAGTGGTAGGGGAGCGTTGTATGTAGGTTGAAGTCAGACCGTAAGGACTGGTGGACAGCATACAAGTGAGAATGCCGGTATGAGTAACGAAAAGACAAGTGAGAATCTTGTCCGCCGAAAGCCTAAGGGTTCCTGAGGAAGGCTCGTCCGCTCAGGGTAAGTCGGGACCTAAGGCGAGGCCGAAAGGCGTAGTCGAAGGACAACAGGTTGATATTCCTGTACCACCGTAGCCGTTATGAGCAATGGAGTGACGCAGAAGGATAGTAACGCGAGCTGATGGAATAGCTCGTCCAAGCAGTGAGGCTGATGTGTAGGCAAATCCGCGCATCGTAAGGCTGGGCTGTGATGGGGAGGGAAAATTACAGTACCGAAGGTTATGTGTTCCCGCTGCCAAGAAAAGCTTCTAGCCAGGTGAAGGTGCCCGTACCGCAAACCGACACAGGTAGGCGAGCAGAGCATGCTAAGGCGCGCGGAAGAACTCTCGTTAAGGAACTCGGCAAAATGACCCCGTAACTTCGGGAGAAGGGGTGCCTCGGTAGGGTGAATAGCCCGAGGGGGCCGCAGTGAAAAGGCCCAAGCGACTGTTTAGCA
Organism: Paenibacillus xanthanilyticus; assembly: GCF_042682185.1. Taxonomy (NCBI): domain Bacteria; kingdom Bacillati; phylum Bacillota; class Bacilli; order Caryophanales; family Paenibacillaceae; genus Paenibacillus; species Paenibacillus xanthanilyticus. The sequence continues at coordinate 2,946,540 of NZ_JBHUHA010000002.1, forward strand.
AAAACACAGGTCTGTGCGAAGCCGTAAGGCGAAGTATACGGGCTGACGCCTGCCCGGTGCTGGAAGGTTAAGGGGAGTGGTTAGGGGCAACCCGAAGCTATGAACCGAAGCCCCAGTAAACGGCGGCCGTAACTATAACGGTCCTAAGGTAGCGAAATTCCTTGTCAGGTAAATTCTGACCCGCACGAATGGCGTAACGACTTGGGCGCTGTCTCAACGAGAGATCCGGTGAAATTTTAATACCTGTGAAGATGCAGGTTACCCGCGACAAGACGGAAAGACCCCATGGAGCTTTACTGCAGCTTGATATTGGACTTTGGTACGATCTGTACAGGATAGGTGGGAGCCGTTGAAGCCTGAGCGCCAGCTTGGGTGGAGGCGCCGTTGGGATACCACCCTGATCGTATCGGAGTTCTAACCCGCCACCCTGAATCGGGTGGGGGGACCGTGTCAGGCGGGCAGTTTGACTGGGGCGGTCGCCTCCTAAAATGTAACGGAGGCGCCCAAAGGTTCCCTCAGAATGGTTGGAAATCATTCGAAGCGTGCAAAGGCATAAGGGAGCTTGACTGCGAGACCCACAAGTCGAGCAGGGACGAAAGTCGGGCTTAGTGATCCGGTGGTACCGAATGGAAGGGCCATCGCTCAACGGATAAAAGCTACCCTGGGGATAACAGGCTTATCTCCCCCAAGAGTCCACATCGACGGGGAGGTTTGGCACCTCGATGTCGGCTCATCGCATCCTGGGGCTGAAGTAGGTCCCAAGGGTTGGGCTGTTCGCCCATTAAAGCGGTACGCGAGCTGGGTTCAGAACGTCGTGAGACAGTTCGGTCCCTATCTGTCGTGGGCGTAGGAAATTTGAGAGGAGCTGTCCTTAGTACGAGAGGACCGGGATGGACGTACCGCTGGTGTACCAGTTGTTCCGCCAGGAGCACCGCTGGGTAGCCAAGTACGGACGGGATAAGCGCTGAAAGCATCTAAGCGTGAAGCCCCCCTCAAGATGAGATTTCCCAATTAGTAAGACCCCTGGAAGACGACCAGGTTGATAGGTTCGAGGTGGAAGCGCAGCAATGCGTGCAGCTGACGAATACTAATCGGTCGAGGGCTTATCCTAAAGGTTTAAGTTCACAAGAGCTTAGACAAACACAGCTAAAGTGTTGAGTTTCGTATCCAGTTTTCAGGGTGTAACACCTTGAATGTTTGGTGGCGATGGCGGAAGGGAACCACGCGTACCCATCCCGAACACGACCGTTAAGCCTTCCAGCGCCGATGGTACTTGGACCGCAGGGTCCTGGGAGAGTAGGACGTCGCCAAGCACGAATGACCGACCACAGTGATGTGGTCGGTTTTTTGCTTTTTACTTGGATTTTTTGGCTTTTCTGACAAACCGGTTTTCTGACTCATGTCAAACCGAGCACCCATGGTGTAGATGGCGTAGAGAATCTCATCACCATGACAGCATTCACCTACCTTGGATTCATCTCCTTGACACAGGAGCATCGCTTCCGTCCATACTATTGAGCAACGTCGACGGGAGGTGGTTGAACCATGCAACGATCTTTACGCACGGTCATTATAATGCTCGCCGTTTTTATTCTTGTAATATCCAGTGGATGCACTTTGCCAGCCAAGCGCAACGAATCGGTTTTGCCTAAAGTGGCGGCCGAAGGTACCGAGCGAATAACAGGGAATTTAAAGAAAGAGCCTTTATTAAAGAAACGTCCCAACATGAGTCGACCTTCTATAAGGACGAAGACATGGCCACAAGCGGCCCCGACGATTGCGCGAGTGGCTAATACACAGCCAGTACGGGGCATTTACGTGTCCGGCTGGGTAGCTGGCGATCCAGGACGCATGGCAAAACTAATCCGTCTTATCGAGAAAACGGATCTGAACGCGATGGTCATCGATGTTAAAAATGATTATGGCAATTTGACCTACAAATCCAATGTACCCGAAGTGAAAGCGATCAAAGCCGATGCTAGCCCGCCGATATCCAACATACGGTCTTTGCTGAAGCAGCTTCATGCGAAACAGATTTATACCATTGGTCGTGTCGTTGCTTTTAAAGATCCTTATTATGCCCGAATGCGGCCCTCGCAGGCGCTTCAGCGTAAAGCCGGCGGAGTTTGGCGGGATGCAAAGGGCGTAGCTTGGCTCGATCCCTACCAAGCCCGGGCACGGGAATACAATATCGCGATTGCGAAAGAAGCCGCCAATCTTGGGTTTGATGAAGTTCAGTTCGACTATGTCCGGTTCCCCGATAATGGCGTAAAGGTTAATCAGCAAGTAAGGTTCGCGCCAACTGGTGGGCGAAGCAAAGCGGCTATTATAGGTACATTCTTAAGAGAAGCAAGACATGGCATTACTCCCACGGGGGCCAAGTTATCCGTTGACGTGTTCGGTTTGGTTACCTCATCGACCGATGATATGGGCATTGGGCAGACGTGGAGAGAGATTGCAGGCACGGTCGATGTGATTTCGCCGATGACCTATCCTTCGCATTACTCGTCCGGCATGTACGGTATTAAATCGCCGGACCTTCACCCTTCCGCTGTCATTAAGCAGGCGATGAAAGACGCTAAGCAGCAGAATGAACAGATCAAACAAATTGGACGTAAACCGGCTCGAATTCGACCATGGCTGCAAAGCTTTACGGCCACATGGGTGGATCCTCACCAAAATTATGGAGTGAATCAAGTACGCGCGCAAGTGCTGGCTGCCCGGAAGCAAGGCATCCATGAATTTTTGCTGTGGAGCTCGAATTGCAAATATGATTATCGTTCTTGATTTCGACAAAAGTGCCTGTTCGGACTTATCTTGACAGCCTAATACCCCTCTGCTAAAATTGCAACAATATACGTGAGTGGCTTTATTTTTTAGGGATTTTTTATTTCGGATGAAAGCAAAGGGAGGAACATACTCGTGTGGGAAACCAAATTCGCCAAAGAAGGACTGACCTTCGATGACGTACTGCTCGTACCTCGTCGATCGGAGGTACTGCCGCGTGAAGTCGACGTATCGATTCAGTTGAGCGCGGACGTGAAGCTCAATATCCCGCTGTTCAGCGCAGGGATGGATACGGTAACGGAGGCTGCTTTGGCGATTGCAATGGCGCGGGAAGGCGGCATCGGAATCATCCATAAGAACATGTCGGTCGCGCAACAAGCGGAAGAAGTCGATCGCGTTAAGCGTTCGGAAAGCGGCGTTATTACGAATCCGTTCTCGTTGACACCGGATCATCACGTTTACGATGCGGAAGAATTGATGGGCAAATATCGGATCTCGGGCGTGCCGGTTGTAGACGAGAATCAGAAGCTCGTTGGCATTATCACGAATCGCGATTTGCGCTTCATCCATGACTACTCGATGAAAATCAGCGAAGTCATGACTCGCACCGATTTGGTTACCGCACCAGTAGGAACGACGCTGGAACAAGCGGAAGTTCTGCTCCAAAAGCATAAAATCGAGAAGCTCCCTCTCGTGGATGAGACGAATACGCTTAAAGGTCTCATTACCATTAAAGATATCGAGAAAGCCATTCAGTTCCCGAACGCGGCCAAAGACCGCCATGGTCGTCTGCTGTGCGGCGCGGCAGTCGGTATCGCGAAAGATACGCTCGAACGGACGGAAGCCCTCGTACAAGCCGGCGTAGACGTGTTAGTCATTGACACGGCGCATGGTCATCACCAGAACGTTACGGAGATGGTGAAGAAAGTACGCGCCGCTCACCCGAACCTGACGATCGTAGCCGGCAACGTCGCGACTGGCGAAGCAACGCGCGATCTGATCGAAGCAGGCGCTTCCGTCATCAAAGTCGGCATGGGGCCAGGGTCGATCTGTACAACCCGTATTATCGCCGGCATTGGCGTACCGCAAATTACAGCCATCTACGATTGCGCATCCGTTGCGCGCGAGTATAATATCCCGGTTATCGCCGATGGCGGGATCAAATATTCCGGCGACGTAACTAAGGCGATCGCGGCTGGCGCAAGTGCAATTATGATCGGCAGCTTGTTCGCAGGTACGGAAGAGAGCCCGGGCGAATTCGAAATTTACCAGGGCCGTCGCTTCAAAGTTTACCGCGGCATGGGTTCCATCGGCGCGATGAAGGAGGGCAGCAAAGACCGTTATTTCCAAGAGAACGAGAACAAGCTCGTTCCGGAAGGCATCGAGGGCCGTGTGGCTTACAAAGGACCGCTTGCCGATACCGTGCACCAGCTAATCGGCGGTCTCCGCTCCGGTATGGGTTACTGCGGTACGAAGAACATCGATGAGCTAAAGAACGACACGTCCTTCATTCGCATCACGAACGCGGGTCTGCGCGAGAGCCATCCGCATGATGTTCAAATTACGAAAGAAGCGCCGAACTACTCGCTTTAATTCGTGACTTGAATTCGTCTTTCTTCAATATATAAATATCGAACAGCGCGTACCATTGAGGTGCGCGCTGTTTTTTGTGTATCACGCGAGAAGATGGCCATACGATAGGTCCAGACTTCCATTCGGCAAGAAGGAACTTAATCGTATTGGGTACCAATCGCGAAATGCTTAAGCTCGTCTTTGATCGTGTTTCTTCCGTTTGAGATCAAATGGCGCCTTAACCTCTGCTTGGCTTTTTCGGGTACGAGGGATGTGTTACAATAATGCGTGAACAAATAAATGGGAGAAGAGGAGAGATACGTTGAAACGCAACCGAAAGCCGGTACGGTTGGTGCCGGTGATGTCTGCAATGTTGGCTGTTTGGGTACTCTTAATGACACTGGGTTCCACCTCGGTTATGGCAGCAGGAGCAAGCACGAACTCATCGAATACATCGGATTCGCTTGGACTGAACGCGGAGGCCGCGATCCTGATTGATGCCGCGACAGGTCAGGTGCTGTACGAGAAGAATGCGGATGAGGTGCGTCCTCCCGCGAGCATGACGAAAATGATGTCCGAGTATATCATCCTCGAAGAAATCAAATCCGGACGGCAATCCTGGGATACGGTCGTGACGGCTAATGCCGAAGCTGCTGCGGTTCCTGCCGACGGGTCGCAGATTTACCTGGCCGAAGGCGATCAGCATCCGCTGAAAGACATGTACATCGCGATGGCGGTCGGGTCCGCGAACGATGCAACGATCGCGCTAGCCGGGCATATCGCAGGTTCTGAGCAAGCGTTCGTGGCGAAGATGAACGAGACGGCGAAGAGCCTAGGACTTACGACCGCGAATTTCACGACGGCGACGGGTCTTGCCGACACGACGGTTATTTCCGCAAGGGACATGGCCAAATTCGCGAAGATTTTGCTGGACACGCACCCGGAATTTTTGGACTACTCGAAAATCTCTACATATAAATTCCGTGAACGCGACGAAAAGCCGATGGTCAACTGGAACTGGATGCTGGAAGCGCACAAAACCAATCCGGAAACGCCAAGCATCGCGCAATTCGCATACACGGGCGTAGACGGCATGAAGACCGGCTATATTAGCGCCGCCGGATACTGCTTCACGGGAACGGTCAAACAAGGCGATCTGCGTCTCATCTCCGTTGTCATGGGCACGGAATCGCAGAAAGCGCGTTTCCGCGAGACAGCCAAATTGTACGATTACGGCTTCGCGAACTTCGAGCGCAAAACGGTCGTGCAGCCGAATGCGGTTGTAGAAAAAGCGGAGACGGTCACAATAAAGAAAGGCAAGTCCAAGTCCGTGCCGGTGGCGACGAAGTCCGGCGTATCGTTCTTGGTGAAGAAAGGCGAGACGCCCGCTGTCGAACAAACGAAGCTGACGCTTCTGCCGGAAGACCAGCTTGTGGCACCGATCAAGAAGGACCAGAAGCTCGGCACGGTCACCTATGCGTACAAGGATCCGGCTACGGGCAAGGCATTGGAGTCGACGGTCGATCTGATCGCGACGGCTGACGTCGAGAAGGCAGGCTGGTTCAGGCTCATGATGCGGGCTATCGGTGATTTCTTCTCCGGCTTGTTCCAAGGCATCGTGGATCTGTTCTAATTGCAACCCATTTAGTATGAATAATGGTTGTCGATTAAGGCATGATGCTGTAAAATTATTGGTTAGAATTAGTACGGCATTTTGCTGAATAACGGGGAGGCTTTTAACAATGGAAACAGGTACTTTCCGCGTTAAACGCGGCATGGCTGAAATGCAAAAAGGCGGCGTCATCATGGACGTTATGAACGCCGAACAAGCGAAAATCGCCGAAGCGGCTGGCGCAACGGCGGTTATGGCGTTGGAGCGCGTACCATCGGACATCCGCGCGACAGGCGGCGTAGCCCGCATGGCGGACCCAACGATTCTGGAAGAAGTCATGAAAGTAACGACGATTCCGGTTATGGCCAAAGCCCGTATCGGTCACTTCGTGGAAGCAAAGGTACTGGAAGCGCTGGGCGCGGACTACATCGACGAGAGCGAAGTGCTGACGCCAGCGGACGAAGTATTCCATATCGACAAGCGTGACTTCACGGTACCGTTCGTGTGCGGCGCGAAGGATCTGGGCGAAGCGCTTCGCCGTATCCAAGAAGGCGCGGCGATGCTGCGTACGAAGGGCGAGCCGGGAACGGGCAACATCGTGGAAGCCGTTCGCCACATCCGTCTGATCAATGGACAGATTCGCAAGGTGCAGAACCTCTCGAAGGACGAGCTGTACGCGGAAGCGAAGAACCTGGGCGTGTCCTACGACCTGCTGCTTGGCGTGCATGAGTCGGGCAAGCTGCCGGTTGTTAACTTCGCGGCAGGCGGCGTAGCAACGCCATCCGACGCGGCGCTGATGATGCACCTGGGCGCAGACGGCGTATTCGTCGGCTCCGGGATTTTCAAATCCGACAATCCGGAGAAGTTCGCTCGCGCCATCGTAGAGGCAACGACGCATTACCAGGACTACAAGCTGATCGCGGAAGTGTCCAAGAACCTGGGCACGCCAATGAAAGGCATCGAGATCTCGAAGCTGGACGCGACGCAGCGCATGCAGGACCGCGGCTGGTAATAGATAACGAGTAGATCGTACCCGGGCTTAAGAAGCTCGGATCATAATAACGCTGCAACAACAGGTAATCGGAAAGAAGGCGTGAACGAGATGAAAATAGGCGTATTGGCGCTCCAAGGAGCCGTTGCGGAGCATATTCGGAGCATTGAAGCGGCGGGCGGCGAAGCCGTCGCCGTCAAGCGGGTCGAGCAATTGGACGAGTTGGACGGCTTGATCATCCCAGGCGGCGAAAGCACGACGATCGGCAAACTCATGCGGAAATACGACTTTCTTGATGCCATTCGGCAGTTCTCTGCAGACGGCAAACCGATTTTCGGCACATGCGCCGGTCTGATTGTCCTTGCCAAACGCATTGAAGGACAAGAGGAGGCGCATCTGGAGCTGATGGACATGACCGTTGCCCGCAACGCGTTCGGCCGTCAGCGGGAGAGCTTCGAGACGGATTTGCCGGTCAAGGGAATCGACGAGCCAGTACGCGCCGTCTTCATCCGTGCACCGCTGATTAAGGAAGTCGCGCCGCAAGTCGAGGTGCTCTCGACATACAATGGCGAGATCGTAACGGCGCGTCAAGGGCACTTGCTGGCCTCTTCCTACCACCCGGAGCTCACCGACGATTATGCGCTTCATGCTTATTTTCTTCGCATGGCGGAAGAAGCGGCCGCGGTGAAGCGGTAAAAGCAGAAGACTGCGGATTGACGCAGTCTTCTTTTTCGCATCGACGGCTCATGCGGTCATGGTGTACGAGCGCCTCGAGTATACGGAAGTTAAATGCGTCAATGCTGAAGGATAATCGGATGCCGCAGGAACAAGGAATAAACTACATAGCGAATAGAGAGGGGCTCACCTTTCGTGTTGGATGTCAAATTGCTAAGAAATGATTTCGGCCAAGTCGAGCAGGCGCTGCGCAACCGCGGCAAATCGTTGGACTTGATCGCCGGCTTCCCCGCGCTCGATACGAAGCGCAGAGAAGTGATTCAAGAGACCGAGACGCTGAAGGCGCGCCGCAATACGGTGTCGCAAGAAGTGGCCAAGCTGAAGAGAAGCGGCGAGAACGCAGACGCGCTGATCGAAGAGATGCGTCATGTCGGCGACCGCATCAAGGAGTTGGACGAATCGCTTCGCGTCATGGACGAGGAAGTCGACGCGCTGACGCTGTCCATTCCGAATATCCCGAACGAAAGCGTGCCAATCGGCGCGTCGGAGGCCGACAATGTGGAGATCCGCCGGATCGGAGACGTGCCGTCCTTCGATTTCGAGCCGAAGGCGCACTGGGATATCGCGCAGCAGCTGGGCATACTCGACTTTGAGACGGCAGCTAAAGTTACGGGCTCGCGGTTCGTATTCTACCGGGGGTTGGGAGCACGCTTGGAGCGCGCGCTGATCAACTTCATGATGAACCTGCACAGCGACGAGCATGGTTACGAGGAAATTCTGCCACCTTATATCGTGAACCGCGACAGTCTGGTCGGCACGGGGCAGCTGCCGAAGTTCGAAGAAGATCTGTTCAAACTCACGGATTCCGACTACTACCTCATCCCGACCGCAGAGGTACCGGTGACGAACATGCACCGCGACGAGATTCTCGACGTGTCGGATCTACCGAAGCACTACGTGGCGTATAGCGCCTGTTTCCGTTCCGAAGCAGGCTCTGCCGGCCGTGATACCCGCGGACTCATTCGCCAGCATCAATTCAATAAGGTGGAGCTGGTCAAGCTGTGCCTGCCGGAGACGTCGTACGACGAGCTCGAGAAGATGACAGCGAACGCCGAACGTGTGCTGCAGCTGCTGGGTCTCCCTTATCGCGTGCTGGCGCTCTGCACGGGCGATATGGGCTTCTCCGCGGCGAAGACGTACGATCTGGAAGTGTGGCTGCCAAGCGGCGGCACGTACCGCGAGATTTCGTCGTGTTCGAATGTCGAGGACTTCCAGGCACGCCGTGCGGGCATTCGTTTCCGACGCGAACCGAAGAGCAAGCCGGAATACGTGCATACGCTGAACGGCTCGGGTCTGGCCGTCGGCCGCACGCTGGCCGCGATTCTCGAGAATTATCAGCAGGCTGACGGCTCGGTGATCGTGCCGGAAGCGCTCCGTCCGTACATGGGCGGTCTTGAAGTGCTGAAGCCATAAACTGCTATACGCAAAATTGTTGCCCAGGTCAAAAATGGAGTTGCTAATCGTTTTTGGCCTGTGGTACAATTCATTTTGTCCCCTTTAGGGCGACATCATTGATACGGAGAGGTACCGAAGCGGTCATAACGGGGCGGTCTTGAAAACCGTTAGGGCGCAAGCCCACGTGGGTTCGAGTCCCACCCTCTCCGCCAGTTAAGCATATAACACGTCCCGGCGAATGCCGGGGCGTTTTTTTGACTTCTAAGCATGTATCAGCTTCTCGTGTATGCACGAGTTCCCAATTCCCCGGAATGAAACGCGCTTCTCCGCTAAAGACGGAGACAGCCGTTTTACCTTGTGCGCGCAGACGGCCGTTTCATGAGTATAAAAGGCGCGTCCCCACCGCATATTATCGTCATGGAGGTGGGAAGCAGTATGTCCAAACAAGACAAACTTCGCATTGATCAGCAGCAGCTCGTAGCGGCTTGGGAGCGTACGCTGCCGACGACGATTAACGAGGCAGACCGGGCGATCGTCAAAGCCGACGAAGCCAGCGACAATACGCTGCGCATTACGATTCATACAGCCGGCCATCAAATGTACAGCTTCGATTACAGTGTAACGTACCTGGACAGCCGTGAAGTCAAGGTGCAGCTGGTCGACGTGGAGCGCGACGGCCGTTCGGTCGACGAGCGCACGGATATCATCCAGCAGCTCGTGCAGGATTACACGCGCCATATTCACGAATGCGCCCAGGCGCTGCATCAGCTGACGCACGCGTAGAATTTGGGAACGCAAGCAACGACCTTATGAGGAAAAAGGAAGGTGCAACCGATGTCCAAAGCGAAAGGCACGGCGGATAAAAACTTAACGAACGTGGCGGAGAGTCTCGACCAAGCGGCCGTAAACAGCCATCACGCGCAGCAGCTCAACCAGGACAAGAACGACCGTCGCCATCAGGATGCGCTGAACCATGATCAGCCGACGGATCTGACCAACCAACGCAGCTAGCGAAAATCCCTTGTGAGAGACCAGAAAGGAGTGCTGAAGATGAGCAAACCACGTTCGGTGCCAGTGAACGGTTCGGAGAACGAGCATCAAGTAAGCAAAGCCGAGGCAGGCCGCTCCGGCGGTCAGGAGCCGCTATCCGGATCGAAGAAAACGAAGAACGAGAACCATTCCCGCCATAATAACGGAGAGGGCTAAGCTTCTCCGAACTTGTGAAAAGTCCCTGGTTGTTCCTCGCGAAAGGAACGGCACAGGGATTTTTTAAATAATTTTTACAGAAATCCCCTTCCCGTCGCGCCCTAGTATCGTTTAAAATAGGAGGGCTCGCGTTACTGCGCGGCAGAACACAAGGGAGGATACCAACCTACATGAATCGATTGAAAATTGTTGTACCGCTGCTGCTTGCCGCACTTATGTTGATCGTATCCGGCTGTAGCGCCGGCAAGTCTCCGAAAGAAGATATTGTCTCGGCGTTAACCAAGATGCAAGATCTGAAGTCATACAGCTTCAAAGGCGAACTGGGCTTCGATGAACTGACGCTGCCGGAGAGCATGAGCGCGGAAGATGCGCAGGCGGCCGCCATGGTCTCGAGCCTGCTCAAGGGCGCGACGGTCACGTTCCGCGGCAATGCCCAGACCAAGCCGATGCGCACGGAATTGACGATGGATATGAAGCTGGGCGGAGACGGCATGAGTTTCAATCTTAGCTTCCCGATGATCGTGACGGAAGAGAAGATGTGGATTAAAATCCCGCAGATTCCGATGTTCCCGATGCCGGAGGAGCTGACAGGCAAATTTGTCGAGATCGACATGAAGAAGCTGGCAGAACAGCAAGGCCAAGATCTGAAGTCGCTGGATACGGCCGCTACCCAGCAGATGGTCCAAGAGATGACGAAGACGCTCATGGACAATTTTGACGAGAAAACCTACTTCAGCGAAGTGAAGGCGGCCGACGTGAAAGGTCTGCCGGAAGAGCTGAAGGACGAGAAGCTGATCCGTTTCGCGATTACGCCGGATAACTTCGACCAAGCGATCACGACGATCGTGGATAAGGTCGCGCCCCAGTTGATTGATTCGCTGCTGAAGAACGAATCGTACCTGACGGCGCTTGGCCTGACGAAGGAAGACCTGGAGAGCGCGAAGAAGGAATTGGAAGGCACGGAAGACGGCGAGATTAAGCAAGGCATCGATGAAATCAAGAAGAGCCTTAAAATCAACGAGCTCAGCGTAACGGGCGCGGTCAAAGACGATTATCTCGTGTACCAGAGCTTGATTGCCAACGTGGACGTGACAAACGAAGGCGAGACGATGAAATTCGGCCTGCACTTCGACACGAGCTATGACCAAATCAACGAAGACGTGAAGTTCGAATACGAGCTTCCGACCGATGCGGTACCGATGGAAGAGCTGGAGTCGCTGTTTGGCGGCGCGCCTGCGCTATAGGTTGACCGGTAGGAGCACCTCCCTTGGCGGAGGTGCTTTTTGTCGTATGGCGAGGCACGGAGCAAAGGAATTGGACATTCGATAACGTTATCCACATGTGCGTAACGCCGCGCGCGGATCGGAGGCTGATGCCGAGTTCGGGGGTAATGGGGAAAAACCTGTGGGTTTGTGGATAGCGATTCTTAAGCGGGATTTGGCGGATTAGAAACGGGAAAAATTGCGAATACGCGGGTCTGCTCCATTGCGGCCGGCAGATTTATCGACACAGGGCTGTTATAACGCCAAGACCCTTCTCCCAAGAGGAAGAAGGGTCTAGCGGAACACGTTATGCCCGAAGGTCGATACGCTGCCCCAAATGCGGCTGCGCGCTCTGCTGCATCGCTTGGAGGAGCCCTTCGTTGTGCGAGACGGCAGTCTCCTTGGCCATCTTCAGGACACTGATGCCGACGGCTTGCCCGAGCTTCATCTGAGACAAGCTCATGGACAGCATGGCGATATCCATCGTCGATTCCTCCTTCTCTATAGGAAGAATACTCCTATTATCGGCATTTGGAGAAGAAGATTGAATGACAGTTTGAAAAACGCCGCGTCTCGACGGATGATGGGTGGGTGAGCTGTAGGACGGTAGCCGGGTGGAGGTTGCGAACCCGAACAGGTTCATGTGATTGCGAAAACATGCTTTTCGTTTGGAATCGATATAAAAAGGTTTACTAGGTCATATACATGTCTACAAGAAAGAGACCCATTTCACGAGGTGATTGGATGACATCGGTATTTCTTGTAAAGGAAAAAGTGGATAACATGACCGAAATAATCAGAGCTATTTTCTCCAATCGGAAGGATGCTGACCGCTATCGCCAAAATAGCATGGTCCATCTTGGCAAGCAGCTGTGGATCGAGCGGTGGGCTGTGGATACGCAGTGATCACCCAAATAACCGACAAAAAAACGGCCCCTAACGGGGCCGTTGTGCATCTATGAGGGGATCTTGTTCGTTCCCAAACCACCCTTGATCAACAAGGGTTCGGCAGTTCAAATCGTGGCGCGCCCGAGAGGATTCGAACCTCCGACCTGCAGTTTAGGAAACTGTCGCTCTATCCTGCTGAGCTACGGGCGCGCGGTTCCATTATTTTAGCATAGACGGCTCGTACGCTGCAACATAAGCAGCGGTAGAGAAGGGCCTAGCGGCGTCAGTCGCATACAGCATATACGCTGCGCGCATCGCTTACCAGTGAAGAGACTTGCACGCTCCAGCACACGAGTAATGTTCGATATAGCGCTAATTTCACAACAGGAACGGTGCATAGGAACCATGCCAAGCGTGGTAGTAGATCAAAATGCCTGGAAATATGTAGATAACTGTCGAAAATAACTCTAATAAACAGGTAGTCTATCGACAAGAAATTACAAAAAACTAAGCTTCCGAAGCGTATAATTATAAGCGTTACTGATTGTAACCCTCGATGCGAATGGAGCGAACTGTACGCGACATGAAAGACAAAATACAACTACTGGATGAGCTCCATGCGCTTCGCGTCAAACTCCAGCATCTTGCGGAGGCGCGAGGGAGCCTGACCGACCCGGAAGTTCTGGCGGCAAGCGAAGCAGCGGACGAGCTGATCGTGGACTTGCAGCGGATACAGAAAGAAGAGCTGATTAGAGGGCGGACAGGTTATCGGACGTTCCCTTCGGAATAGGAAACCTACATGCGCCTTCTCAGCTTACGAAAGAAATTTGTGAGCAGAGCGGCGCATTCTTCTTGCAGCACGCCGCTAACCATCTCGGTCTCATGGTTGAACCGGGGCTCCTGCAGCAAATTCATCAGCGTGCCCGCGCAGCCGGCTTTCGGGTCGGTCGTGCCGTACACAACCTTGTGAATACGGCTCTGGACAAGCGCGCCGGCGCACATCGGGCAGGGCTCCAGCGTTACGTAGAGCGTACAGCCCATGAGCCGCCAAGCGCCCAAGTGCTTGCTCGCTTCCCGGATGGCTACCATTTCGGCATGGGCCGTAGGATCAGCGGTGGTCTCGCGCAGGTTGTGCCCACGACCGATGATGCTGCCGTCTTTCACGATAACGGCGCCAATCGGCACTTCGCCGATGGCTTCGGCTTTCCGTGCTTCTTCAATGGCCTCTTGCATCCAGCGTTGATCTTCTTCGCGTATAAACATCATAGGTATCTCCCGTCATTGTAGAGTGCAGCGTGCAATGGCTTTTTTCGACAACTTCATGTTGTCGTTTTCGCTCGAATTATGCTACGAACAAATATTCGTTGTTAACAGGTTGTGTATAGAATTGTGGATAAGTCGAGGTTTGTGCACATTATTATCCCCATTTTATTCAGTCGTCCTGTGCATAGAGTGGATAACTTGTGGATAAGGTTCGCGTTTTCTTGCCAAATCCACCGAAAACAATAGGCACATGCGGAAAAATCGGCGTACTGCAAAAAGTTATACCCGGTTCATCCGGGAGGTCTGGGGATGGGCTCATCACGCTGGTTCGTCCATGCACGGTCTTATCGAAAAGGGGTTGTCGCCAATTGTCAGTCAAGACGAAGCTCACCTGCATCATCTCGTTCATCGTGTTCGTGCTGCTTATCCTCAATGTGATTGTGAATGAATATTCGACACGGGTCAACCTGCGGGCCGAAGCGGAAGCGGAAATCACCGGCATTGCCAAGCAAATTACGACTTCGGTCGATCGGTATCATAACGGCATCCGGCTAATCGACCTAACGATGCAAGACAAGCTGAAATCGGTGTCTGCAGCCGTATCCGCATTGCTCGACCAGCCCGCAGATCGGATTCGCCCGCAAGAGCTTCGTGCGCTGACGGCACGGCTGGGCCTTGCCGAGATAACGATTCTGCAGCCGAATGGGCAAGGACAATATGCGATCGGGCCCTCTTCGGCCGATCAGCCCAGCGCGCTTGCAAACCCGGTTTGGACGGCCAATGCGTCTCGAATCGAGGCGCTTGCGCAAGAAGGAGCCGAGCCGCTGATCGGTTCAAGCGCGCCGCCAAGTTACAAAGCCGAACATACGGGAGAGAGTTGGAGTTATACATTCAGCTCCGCGCATGATTTTATCATCAGCTGCAAAGTCGTCGATCGTTTAGGAGATCGCTATGCGAGAGCGATGGGACCTGAATCGGTCATCGCGGTTATGATGGCGGATAATCCGGCGATACTGGAGATATCGGGCTTCGAGTACGATTCGGCCGCGCCGCAAAGCGGGCGTGACGGAGCGGGAGTCGTCACGCCGATATTCGGCAAATATACGTATGCAGACGAAGATGATGGAGAACGAATCGCCGCGGCCGCGAAAGAGACGCCGGTCTACCGGGATGCCGAGCTGCGGGGAAGCCGGGTCATCAAGAGCTATTTCGATACGAATGCGACGGACGGCTTCGTGCTTAGAATCGTATATGATAAGGCGCCAATGATGGAGCAGGTGATGGAGCAACGTGTCACGCAAATTTGGATCGCCGTGTTCCTGCTGCTGATTCTCGTCATCGGCAGCTATTGGATCGCAGGGGTTCTCATGCGGCCGATCCACGACGTGCTGTGGAAAATCAATGAGGTCTCCTTCGGCCGGTTCGACGATGCGATTCGAGTCAAGCGCAAGGATGAATTCGGCCAGCTCGCGAATCGCGTGAACGCCATGAGCAAAAACTTAAGCGTCTACACGGCGAAGCTAAAGGTGTCGTTCGAAGATAATCGCTCGATGAAAGAGTACTTGGAGTCGTTCATCAACCATACGACCGATGCGATCCATGTGGTCGATCTGGAAGGACGCATTCTGCAGGTGAACCGCGCGTTCGAGCGCATGTTCGGTTATCCGGCCGACGAGGCGGTCGGACGGACGCTGCCGCTCGTGCCGGAGCACCTGCTCGGCGAAGAGCAAGAAGCGCTGAATTGGCTGAAATCGGGCCGGCTGCTCAATACGCGAGAGACGGTAAGGGTCACGAAGAGCGGCGAGTGGATCGACGTGAGCATTACGACGTCCCCGATTCGCGATCAACATGGCGACCTGAGCGCGCTGGCCAGCATCACGCGGGATGTCACCAGCCGCAACAAGATGGAGGAGCTGCTGCGCCGGTCGGAGAAGCTGACGACGGTTGGTCAATTGGCCGCCGGCGTCGCGCACGAAATTCGCAATCCGCTCACCACGCTGCGCGGGTTCCTTCAGCTCCAGCAGGAGACCGGCAAACATAATAGCCGCCATATTGATATTATGTTGTCCGAGTTGGATCGGATTAACCTGATCGTGGGCGAATTTCTCATTCTGGCCAAGCCGCAAGCCACCCGATTCGAGACAAAGGACGTACGGTACGTGTTCGGCGACGTGATTTCGCTGCTCGACAGCCAGGCGCATCTGTGCGACATTATGTTTAAGATTGATTTTACGACGGACACGTGCATTATCGCCTGCGAGGAGAATCAGCTGAAACAAGTGTTCATCAACGTGCTGAAGAACGCGATTGAAGCGATGCCCGAAGGAGGGGAAATCACGATTCGCATCGCTCGCGCGGGCGCCCGTAACGTCATCGTGACGATCATCGACCAAGGCATCGGCATCCCGGAGGAGATGATTCCGAAGCTAGGCGATCCGTTCTTCACCGGCAAAGAGACCGGAACGGGATTGGGGCTCATGGTGAGTCAGCGCATTATTCAGAGCCATCAAGGTGTGCTCGACATCACGAGCGCCGTGGGCATCGGTACAACGGTGACGATTACGCTGCCGCTCGGCGAGCAGCCGAACGTGACGGACGAAGGCGAGGGTTCGCAGAATCGTGTACAATAGAGGAAAGGTGCGCTGCGCATGAGGAAGGACGATTCGCAACTGACGGGCAATGGCGGGGCGGCAGCCCCATACTCCGCCCTCGTCGTAGGCGCGACGGGGCTAGTAGGCAGCGAGTTGGTGCGTCAACTCGCGCGGGATCCAAGCTGTACCAGCGTCACGGTGCTCGCGAGAAGGCCGCTGAACGACCCCGCGCTGAAGCAGGCAGCGGCTGACGGCCGTCTGCGCGTGATCGTGGCCGATTTGGACCGGCTGGAGGAGGCGCTTGCCGGGGTAGCGGCAGATGTGGTCTACTGCGCGCTCGGGACGACGATCAAGACGGCGGGCACGCAAGAGGCATTTCGGAAGGTGGACTACGAATACCCCGTCCGGCTCGGCGCTTGGGCGGCGGCAGGCGGGGCGCGGATGGTCGTCGTATCGGCGATGGGCGCAACCGCGGACTCCCGCATCTTCTATAGCCGTGTAAAGGGCGAAATGGAGCAGGCGCTGGTCGCTGAGGGTCTGAAGGAGCTGCATCTGCTGCGTCCGTCGCTTCTGCTGGGCAAGCGGGGCGAATTTCGGCTGGGCGAGCGGATCGCGGTGCTGCTTACGCCGCTTATCCGTTGGGCCTTCGTCGGACCGATGCGCAAATACCGGCCGATTACGGATCGGGAGGTGGCCTGCGCCATGCGCGCCGCGGCGGCAGGCACGGGGAAGACCGCGGCGGCTGCCTCGGGTGACGGCACTTGGGTATACGAGAACGATGGGATCGCTGCAGCAGCGTCCCGGATTGGCTAAGCCAGGAGGACATCAGGGTGAGGATCAACAAATTTATTAGCGAGACGGGCGTCTGTTCCAGACGAGAAGCGGACAAGCTGGTCGAGTCCGGTCGCGTCACGATTAACGGCGCCGTCGCCGAGCTGGGCAGCCAGGCCGAGCATGGCGACGATGTGCGCATTGATGGCAAGCCGATCGGCGAGCAGAAGAGCCATGTCTATATTGCGTTGAATAAGCCCGTCGGCATCACGAGCACGACGGAAGAGCATGTCGAAGGCAATATCGTCGATTTTGTCGGCCATCGCGAACGGATTTTCCCGATCGGCCGATTGGATAAGGACTCCGAAGGTTTGATTCTATTGACGAACGACGGGGATATCGTCAACCGTATTCTGCGGGCGGAGGGCAAGCACGACAAAGAGTATGTCGTGACCGTCGACCGGCCGATTACGCCCAAATTCGTGCAGGCCATGAGCGAAGGGGTCCATATTCTCGGCAGCATGACGCTGCCGTGCACGGTAACTAAAGAGGGCGATCGCGTGTTCCGAATCATCCTCAACGAAGGCCGCAACCGTCAGATTCGGCGGATGTGCGCCGCGTTCGGCTATCAGGTGCGGAAGCTGCGCCGCGTGCGAATCATGAATATCAAGCTTGGCGCGCTGCCGAACGGCAAGTGGCGCGACTTGACGAACGAGGAGCTGACCGAGCTGTTCGCGCAGCTGAACTAGCGGGGCTGCGAAGGCGGTATACGCTGCATAAGAAAAGCCCGATCTACCTGCGCGTTACGCGGGTAGATCGGGCTTTTTGCGGTGCATACTAGGGGTAAAGGGTTGGGCTCGCTGGTAGGGACAAGCTGCCGGATTACGGCGTCACCGGAAGATCGCTTGTGTTCGCTGCATCGATATACTTCCGGATGATCGACACTTCGACGCGGCGGTTCTTCGCGCGGTTGGCCGCGGTATTGTTGTCCTCGAGCGGACGATATTCCCCGTAACCGATCGCGCTGAAGTGGCGCGGATCCAAGCTTTTGTTGCTGAGCAGAATATCCATGAACCGAATCGCCCGGGAGGAGCTCAAATCCCAGTTCGACTTGAATTCCGACGTCGAGATCGGCTGGTTGTCCGTATGGCCGGAGACGACGATATCGTAGTCATTATAAGCCACAAGCATGTTGCCGATCGCGTAGGCAAGCTTGCGTGAATCGGTCTTGACCGTCGCGCTGCCGGAAGCGAACAGGGCGTTGTCGCTAATCGTAATCATGAGCTGGGACTGGTTGAGCTTCGTGTTAAGCTGCGTCGACAAGCCGTTCGCCTTGATATAATTGTCGACCTTCTTCTTCAAGTTCTCCAGTTCCTGCTGCTCTTTCTTTTTCTGCGCTTCGCGCTCCTTCGCCGCTTGCGATTGCCCTGCAGGGGAAGTCGCGTTATTCTCGTCTTTGTTCTGCTTCTTGCCGTCCACGGGACCGGTCTCCATAACCGAGGTGTTATCCAAAATGCCGTTGCCGCCGTTCAGCGCGCTGTTGAACGCTTGCGCCATTTCTTCGAATTTCTTGGCATCGACCGAGCTCATCGCGAATAATACGATAAAAAGCGCGAGCAGCAGGGTCAACAGGTCGGCATAGGGGATAAGCCAGGATTCGTCGACGTGCTCTTCATGATGGGCGTGCTTATGCTTTTTACTCACTCGCCGCTGCTCCCTTCTGCTCCAGCTTCGCGCGTTCGGTCGGCGTCAGGTAGACAGACAGCTTCTGGTTGATCGCCGTCGTGGATACGCCGGATTGGATGGACAGGAGACCTTCGACCATCATCGTTTTGATTTCAACCTCGCGTTTGGACAGACGCTTCAGTTTGTTGGAGATCGGGTGGCAGACAACGTAACCGACGAAGATGCCGAGGAGCGTTGCGATAAAGGCGCCGGCGATGGCATGCGCGAGTTTGTCCATGTCGCTCATGTCCTGCAGGGCCGCGATGAGACCGACCACGGCGCCAAGTACGCCGAGCGTCGGCGCGTACGTGCCGCCCTGCGTGAAGATTTGAGCGCCGACGCGGTGACGCTCTTCCGTAGCCGCGATATCTTCCATTAACACGTCATGCACGAGATCTTGGTCATTGCCGTCGATGATCATCCGCATGCCGTTGCGCAAGAAACCGTCTTGAATTTCCTCGACCTTCGACTCCAGCGCCAGCAGACCTTCACGGCGCGTAACAGACGCCCAGTCGACGAACATCGTGATAAGCTCTTCGCGTTTGATCAGCTTTTGCTCCTTGAAGATCAATTTGAAGAGCGTAGGCAATTTCATGACTTCCGCCATCGGGAATCCGATGAAGATCGTCGCGGCCGTTCCTCCGAAAATGATCAGGTAGGCGGCGGGAACCATGAGGGCTCCGAGCGGCGCGCCTTTCAGCACCATACCGACAAAAATAGAGATAATCGCGAGTACGACACCGATAAGCGTTGATTTTTCCATTCCTACACCCCATCTAATATAGTATTTAAATCGTTCGCGCTATACGCTGCATGCCGCGTAAGCCGGGCTATCCGGCGGTGGACGGTCGCTAGCAATTGGCTGACAAAAGATACGGCTTTTCGACACCATGTGCTCTATATTGTTTATCGTCAAAATCGGAACGAAAATTAGAGCATTTGCCCCGAAAAACAGGTATAACGTTAATTTTCCATGGAAATCGTGTAGAATGAACGGAAGGATTGCGGATTTCAAGGCAAAGGCGGCGATTGGAATGGGCGTCAAACACGCGAGGGAGTATAAAGAGATTTTGCAGGAGCTGACCGAGGCGATCGGATCCATCGGAGACGGCTATGTGTTCTTCGAAATGGAAGAGGAAGAATGGTCGCAAATGGAGGCGGGAGAGCGTCTGGACGTGCTTGAAGCGTTGGCGGATGACGTGTTCTACGGCCTTGGCGAGGACCCGGTGATTAAAGTGGGCGGCGGGCTGGTGGCGTACAGGGCGAAGCACCACTGCATCGAGGTGTCCATTGACGGGAAGGAAAGCCGGATTATTCGACTGGTCTAGCGTATACGGGCCAAGACGAACCTGCTGGCGAGACCGAATTACCAATGTAAACCACTTAAGAGAAGAGCGGCAGATCGTGAAATATCGGTCCAGCCGTTCTTTTATTTTAGTGGGAATTAAGGCCTATTTATGAACACGATGTTGAGCATATATTACCAGTGGACATCATGTGACAATGTTCATAGAATAGACACATAAGCAACGCAGAAAGTTCACAAAGAACTGCTGCTTGGGCAAACCTGACGAAAGTCAGCGGCGCAAAACCATAGGGTCTAAAGTCCTACATATGATGAGGGCTATGATAGCCGGTTGCGATTCACCCAACAACATGAGTAGAGGAGATTTTCATGGTGAATGTAGTAGCAGTTTTCAAAGGGATTGGCTTTGGCGTGGTCGCAATCGGCATGGTGCCGTTCATGTTCGCGAAAGCCTTGAAGGACTATGCAGATAGTATCGCGCCAATGCTGTAGGGGAAGCATCCCCTGGCCGTCATTCGTTTCAATCGTAGTCGCAGACTGGCGGCGAAGGATTGAGGCGGGGACGGCTTTTTTTATTCCACATGAATTAGCTCGTCCACCAAAACGGCGTCAGCCGGTTCACCTGGCTTGCCGCGCAAAAGAGCCCCGTGCCTAAGGCACGAGGCTGGCGGATGATCGAGCGGCGCGGGTGCTGCCTCAGGTTCACTCGTCCGAGACTTTGGCGAAGAAAGAGAGCCCATAAAGCGCTGACAAGCCGACAATGACATACACAATCCGGGTTACGACCGCATCGGTGCCGCCGAACAGCTCTTCCACGAGGTTCCACTCGAACAAGCCGACAAGCAACCAGTTTAAGCCCCCGAGAATGAGAACAGCCAAACTGACGATGTTCAAAACTTTCATCGGATCGCCTCCCGCGAACGTCTTGGCGAGCGAAGAGGCGGCGGCCCGGCCGGCAGACGGCGGCGGCACCCGCGCATGGATCGCGCCGTCCTCATTAATACCGCCCTTATCTTCGCTCATCATCAAAATATGCTGCCGGCGCAAGGGATAGACCAATTTTTGAAAGCGCTTTATTTTTGTGGACGGGAGGGGCGCAAGGCGTAGGCAATGCTCTCGTCTTACGGCCGCTTGGGCTCGTGGCGGTTTCCATCGTCCGGCGCATGCGTTCGGCCAGCCGCCTTGCCGGGTTCCGCGTTTTTCCTGCATGTGGTATTCCGATAGGCTGAATAAGACCCTGCTTGCGGGGGATGGCGAGAGCGGCGTTGTTCCGGCTAGCGATTACGAGCGGGGCTAGGATAGACGGTTGTAGTACACCATGCACAGGATCGACTGGACGCCGCTGGCAAGCGGCAGCTCATACCGATCGCTGACGACGAATCCGGCTCGCTCATAGACGGCAATGGCGCGTTCGTTCCACGTATGGACTTCGAGGTCGATCTCGTTGTCCGGGGCGCGGCGGATCGCTTCTTGCACGATCGCCTGGACGAAGCCCAGACCGACGCCGCGCCCGCATAGATCGGGCCGCAGGCCGAGCCCGAGCCGAGTGACGCCGGCAAGGGGGAAGAACTGCGCGAAGCCGATGAACGTGTCGTCCGCGTCGAGGACGGCGGCGTACTGCCCGCGACGAATCGTCGGGTCGCCGAATTCGCGTTCTTGTGCCTGCATATCGGCCCAGCTGAGCCATTGATAGAACGTATAAGGCGGCTCGTACCGCCACTCGCACAGCGCGGCGGCCAGCTCCTCCGTCAGCGGTGTCACCCGGTAGGGGAGCCGTGGCGGCGCAGGGATGGTTGAAGATAACATGCGGCGTACACTCCTTTGGGAATAGTATAGCAAAGTTCGGCGCCGCGCTTCATCCGAGCGGGATGTCCGGGTTGCCAAATCCCCCACTGGACAGGGGCGGCGCCCCTAGGCTACTGTAAGGAGGGAATACTCGCGCAGGCGAGCACATAAGGAATCAACGGGCGCGCCGGACGGAGAACGAATGCCGGTTCGGTCCCGAACATAGAGGAGAGATGGTATGAACGCAATCGTATCGGCGAAATGGGTATTGGCGCGCATGTACGAGCCGGACGTCGTGATCGTGGACTGCCGGTTCGCGCTGGGCAAGCCGGATTCGGGCCGTGAGGCATACGAGGAGTCGCATCTGCCGGGGGCGATCTATCTGGACTTGGAGCAGGACTTGTCCGCCCCGGTCGAGGCGGATGGGCGCGGCGGGCGGCATCCGCTGCCGGATCCGGCCGCGCTGGCGGCCAGAATCGGGAAGGCCGGCATCAGCAACGAATCGCGCGTCGTCGCCTATGACGATCAGGGCGGCGCGATGGCGTCCCGCCTGTGGTGGCTGCTGAAGTACCTCGGCCACGACAACGTGTCCGTCATGGACGGCGGCTTCAAAGGTTGGAAGGAAGCGGGCTTCCCGGTGACGGCCGAGCAGAAAATCACGATCCCGGCGCAGTTCCTCGCGACCGTGCAGCATAACTTGCTGGCGGAAGTATACGATGTGCAAGACGTCGTCGCCGGTGCGAAGCAGGCAACACTGATCGACTCGCGCGAGCCGGCTCGCTATCGCGGCGAAGTGGAACCGATCGATCGCGTGGCGGGCCACATCCCGGGCGCGAAGAATGTTCTGTGGACGGAAGGCCGCGGCGCGGACGGGCTGTGGAAGAGCGCGGAAGAGCAGGCGGCGCGCTTCGAGGGGCTCGGCCTTGCGAAGGACGACGAGATCATCGTCTACTGCGGCTCCGGCGTCACGGCCACGCCGAACGTGATGGCCTTGCAGGAAGCGGGCTACACGAACGTGAAGCTGTACGCGGGCAGCTGGAGCGATTGGATTAGTTATGAGGGGAATTCGATTGCCATCGGGAATGAAGAGAACCGAAAAGACTAATAGCCGTATTTTATGACGAATACACCGCCAAGTTGCCTAAAGGCTCTGGCGGTGTATTTTTAATGCCCCGAAGTCAACAAGGAGTCAACATAAGGTTCGTGAAAGTACTTTCAGAGTGATTCGAATCGTGTACTCCTATGAGTTAATAAAGAAAGGTCGAAATTCTGTGTCTTGGGACTCCGGCTTTTACTGTAATATTTGATTTTACTTTAACAAGAATGCTTTTTCGAACGTACCGCTCACCGCAGTACCAATTAAGTCAACACCTAAAGCGTGTCGAGAGGCAGGTCAACATGGAGTCAACACATTCAACAAATATATGGGAAAATAGATGTTGACCTTAAAGCAACTTTAAGGTGTATGATGATCTCGCCCGGGAATATTCCAAAAAGTGGGGTTACATATATGGAGACACCTAAGTTTAAGTTTGACGGCGGTTTTATTATGGTGCCGTGGGATCAGTTCGAAGAGGCAATCGAATGGTATCGCGAGAATATGGGTTGGCGATTGATAGGTACGGG
Source organism: Paenibacillus xanthanilyticus (assembly GCF_042682185.1). NCBI lineage: Bacteria > Bacillati > Bacillota > Bacilli > Caryophanales > Paenibacillaceae > Paenibacillus > Paenibacillus xanthanilyticus. Next base: position 2,970,055 of record NZ_JBHUHA010000002.1, read on the forward strand.
TGATGGGCCGGTCGGCAGGAAGGCATTCTTTAAGATGCCTGGGACCGGACAAGCCAATTTGAAGTCGTTCGAAAGCGAACTAGACCACTTCACGTCTAAAGAGTACTCCGAAGGGAATTGCAGGTTTTGTTTCCGCACAGCCAATCTGGATTGGACACTGGAATACTTCGATAATCTAGGCATCGAATGCACCTCGCCGCGGAAAATGCCGGATCAAACACGGTCTGCCGATATTATCGCATTCGGAAATGTTCGCCTGACGTTAAGCGAAGACAGGAAACTGGAAGGTAAATTCCCGGAATCGCGCGTCATTCAATACGCTGCCAAGCCACTTTGGTTAGGCGTCTCCGATTTAGAGGCTTCAATCAATTGGTATGGGCGGATACTCGGATGGGAACAATCGAAGAAAAATTTTCAAGATCGAGGATTTGCACTGATGCGTGAAACATGGGACTCCGTCTGGCTGGAAAAAGTAAACGTCGAGCGATCACCGAAAAAGGCCAATCCAGGAGCCAGGTTATACTTCAGGATTAAAAAGCAAGAAGATCTGCATAAAACGAATGAATGGCTCAAAGAACAGGGGATCGAAGCCTCCGATATCGTAGGAGACCGGTGGAAGGGGTTCCACTTTTATGATCCGGACGGTAATCGGTTGAATGTATGGAGTTATTATTAATGAGGTTGGCAGGAGGAGGATCCGTTGAAAACAAGCATGACCATCCAGAGCTTTGCCGAACGGACGGGTCTTCCCGCCAGCACGCTTCGTTATTACGATAAAGAAGGACTGTTGAAGCCGAGTTATCGGGCGGAGAACGATTATCGATTTTATCAAGAGGATCAGATTTCGAGCGCATTGAAGATTCATACACTTCGACAGGCAGGTATCGGTCTGCTTGAGATCCGTCGATATCTGGAAGCAGATGCCGCCGGACAGGCAGGCTGGCTGCGTAAATGGCTTCAGGACGTAGATGCGAAACTGTTAGCGCTCAATGTGGCCAAACAATATCTGGAAGGCGTTGATTCCGTTGATGAGCATATCCGGTTGGTCAGATGGTCTCATCCGACGAGGATGCTCTGGTTTCGGCATCGCGTCAGGCGCCAGCTTAATCCGTTCGCTCAGGCCATAGATGAAAGAGCGGCTTACTTAGAAAAGCAAGGGCTATTGCATACGAAAGAAGCTTATGTGCAACAGGAACAAATCATCGGCGATGAGATGAGCGGAAAAATTGGTTTTCGAATACCCGTGAAGACAGTCTTGGCAGATGATTGGAAGCATAACAATGAGGTTGAAGTTGAAGTTTTACAACCTACGCTGTTTGTTACACTGGATTGCTTGGCGAACGATCCATATGCTTGCTTTAGTTTAATGCTTGTCTTGCAATCGTTCGGATTCGAGCCGGCCGGACCGAATCTTGAGCGTTATCAGCTTAACGATAAGCTGCATTACCAATGGATGATTCCTGTGGTTCACGGTCAAGGAACGGAACCTCTTACAGAAGATTAATGAGATCGGTAAATGACAGCTGGAGCGATTGGATTACGTACGGACATAACCCGGTCGCAACCGGAGACGAGGAAGTACCGAGCAAGGTGTAACAGGATAGAGATTGTGAATACATCGTCGGGGCCTATAGGACTCGGCGATGTATTTTTTATGCCCCGAAGTCAACATGGATTCAGGCAATGCGGAGGCGGATGGGGAAGAGGCCGGGATGTCTGCCATCCGGCCCAGTCTTACCGTTACAAGCAATCAGCTGCTCTTGCTCTCCTCCAGCTGGACCTCCAACAGAGGCCGATTCTGCAAATACAGCGCCAAGTCAGGACTATGCCCTTCGACGATGTCCTGAACGATAATCTTGGCCAGCATCTGACTGTATACCGTTCCGTTGTCGCCGTATGCGAGCAAGAAGTAGCTGTTCGGATACTCCTCGTACTTGCCGATAATGGGCAAGCCGTCTACCATCCCGCCGTAAAAAGCCGCAGAATAGAAGGCGGGCTCTACCCGAATGTCGGGGAACATGCGGTTGAACTCGGTAAGCAGCTTATCCTTCTTATGAATCAGCTTGCTGTCTCGATCCTCCGAATAAGTTGTATTATCGTCCAGGCCGCCGACGATGATCCGGTTGTCGACCGTTGTACGCATATATAAATACGGGCGTGCCGTTTCCCAGAGGAGCGTTCTATTGTACCAAGAGGAAAGGTCCGCAACAGGATGAGTCGTAACGGTGTAGGTGCTCACGAAAGAGGCTTGCTTCTCTTTGCGGATATCCATATTCTCGTAGCCGGCTGCAAATATGACATGTCGTGCGTTAAGTTCGCTTCCTGTTTTCGTCGTGACGATCATGCGCTGCTGCTGCCGATCGTAATGATGGCCGTTCATCTCGGTATGTTCATAGATCCGGACACCCCGAATGGCCGCGTATTGAAATAACGCATGGGTGAATTTGTATGGATTTAGCTCACCATCGTTATAGGAGTAGATCGCTGCGTCTCGACGGAATGGATATCTTTCTTGGATTTGCTCTCGACTCCAAAAATCGATGTCAATGCCATGCTGCTTGATGAATTCGTATTCGATTCGCAATCGGTCAACATCCTCTGGACAGCTCGCGGCATATAGGGTGTCTCTGCGCCGGAATTCGCAATCGATGTCCACACTTCGAGAGGCAGCTTCGATTTCGTCGATGGCCTCTTTGAGCAGCTTCAGGTGCCGCCCAATGTACGCCTCCCCGAAGGTATGGACCAACGAGGTGAACATCTTCTCCCCTGAATATTGAATGATCGCGGTGTTCGTGCTCGTGCTGCCGCCTCCGATGCTCCCTTTTTCCAAAACAACGACCTTTAATCCACTGCCGGCCAAATAATAGGCGCACTGTGCGGCAGAACTCCCGCCCCCGATAATGACCACATCACAAGTGAGGTTTTCCTCTAGAGCGGGATAGGATGGGGCATCAGGGAAGGTGGTTGGCCAATAATAAAGTCCCGTTTGTAAGTTCATGTTGTACCCCCGGCAGTAAGAATTCCATGTATACTATATCCAAACTCGTATTGCATATACAGAAACAACGAATCGAAGATATGGGGCAAGCATAATTGGAAATACGACGGTCTGGGGTGAAGTGCAGGCATAGGAAGCGGAGATAGATTCCCCGATTACTCAATCCACTTCAAGATTTTAAATAAAAAGTACGCCGAGCACCCTGACATCATGTTGTCAGGGTGCTTCGTTTAGGATAGATCGTGTAAGCCAAAGAACGAACCCATTTCGAGGAGGGAATTTAATGACAAATTCAAGAACCAACGTTTCCGAGGTAAGTACAGAAGTTCGGCCGTTCCATATCTCCGTGCCGCAGGACGATCTTGATGACCTTCGGATTCGGTTGTCCCGGACTCGCTGGCCGGATGCGTTAGGTGAGGCAGGCTGGAAATATGGGGTTTCGCTCGACTATGTGAAAGAGTTAGCGGCCTATTGGCAACAAGAATTCAATTGGCGTAAATTCGAGGACCGCTTAAACGAGTACCCTCAATTCACCACGTCTATCGATGGCGCCAACATTCACTTTTTGCATGTTCGTTCGCCTGAACCTGACGCATTGCCGCTCCTGCTTACTCATGCGTGGCCCAGTTCGATTGTCGAGTTCTTGGAATTAATCGGTCCGCTCAGCGATCCTCGCAATCACGGCGGCGATCCGGCTCAAGCATTCCACTTGGTCATTCCTTCCGTACCGGGATTTGGATTTTCAGGGCCGGTGCTTGAATCCGGCTGGGATATAGCACGCATAGCTAGAGCGTGGGATGTATTAATGAAGCGCCTCGGATACACGGAATACGGTGCGCACGGCAGCGATTGCGGCGCGCTTGTGTCCAGAGAACTCGGCATTCAGAAGCCGGAAGGTCTTCGCGGCATCCATGTGCTGCAGCTGTTCTCGTTCCCTTCCGGAGATCCGGCGGAGATGGCCGACTTATCGGAAGAAGATCTGCAAAAACTTCAATTCCTGGCTAATTTCCAGGAACGGGCAGGCTTTAATTCGATCCAATCCACACGTCCGCAAACACTCTCCTATGGGCTGGCAGACTCGCCGTCAGGTCAGCTTGCCTGGATTGCCGAGTTATTTTGCGGCTTTGGGGACCATGTGGATTTTATCGACCGGGATGCATTCCTGGCTAACGTCACGTTGTATTGGTTGACCAACACGGCGGAATCGTCCGCTCGCTTGTATTATGAGAATGCGCACAATCAAGGCCAGGAGCCGCAGGGCGTGAATTCGACCCCGACTGGCGTGGCTGTATTCGGACATGATTTCAAATCAATGAAGCGTTTTGCCGAACGAGATAACACGAATATTGTACACTGGTCGGAATTTGAACGCGGCACCCATTTTGCTGCGATGGATGCGCCGGATCTTCTCATCCCTGACATCCAGTCGTTCTTCCGGAGATTCCGTTAACGCTGAAATAATAATAGGGTGATACAAGGTGGGAGCAATAACACGAGTAAAGTGGCGAAGCTCCCCATCTTGCTGCCTGGGGTATTATTTTTCATCCATTCGTTAGGACATGGAAGGCTTGGGCGGGCAAACGTAGAACTAAAATAGGAAATAGATGGAATCACCTGCCTATGCAGGGTTCCAGGATTTCATATTGGAGGTCGTTCTATGAAACTGGACCGCTTGCTCGCGATTACGATGACCTTATTGAATCAACCCCGCGTCAGCGCTACTGACCTAGCCAAGCGATTTGAGGTTTCATTGCGAACGATCTATCGCGACATGGAAGCGATCAATCAAGCGGGAATCCCTATCGTGTCTTTCGCCGGATCCGATGGAGGGTATGAGATTATGCAGGGCTACCGATTGGAAAAACAGGTGTTATCGTTGGAGGATTTCTCATCCATTTGCTCAGCCTTGCGCGGGGTACGGTCGGCTACGGATTATTCCGAAATCGATCGCTTAATCGAACGAATTGGTGCGTTAATGCCAGGGCAAAAAGCAGCTGGAGATCAGATTCATGTGGTGCTCGATTTCAAGCCGGCGCCAAACGATAAAGTGCATATAGCTCCCATCCATCAGGCCATTAAAGACCTTCGACTCATTTCATTTACATACCTCGATAACAAAGGTTCAGAAACTAGGCGGAAACTGGAGCCGATGGGGCTTTTCCTAAAGGGATATGTTTGGTATGTATATGGCTATTGTCTGACACGAATGGATATCCGCGTATTTCGCTTGTCCCGTATAGGAGAACTGAGGGTTTTGCCGGAACCATTTGTGCGGCGAAACTATACACTGCAGGATGTCGAACAGCAATTCATGAGTCGAGCCGATTTTAAGAACGTGCAAGCTGTATTACGCTTCCAGCCGGAGATGAAGACACGGGTACGCGATGAATTCGGCTTCGATTCCGTCCTCGTCAACTCCGATGAAACCTTGTCCCTGACGACCTATTTTTCATCCATGGAACGGGCGCTTCAGAAAATCTTGAGCTACGGCAGTATGGTGAAGGTGATCGAACCTCCGGAGCTAATCATGCATGTGCAGCGTGAAATCGAGAAAATGGCTGAGCTTTATGAGTAAGCGTGGATAAGAGCGAGCATATGAAGAGGAGCTATCACCCTGCCATTACCGTGGCTTGGCAGATAAGCTCCTTGGTGTTTGAAAGGAACATTCAACTTCCGATCTCACCCTAATAGTTGCAATACCCTCCTATTAGGCATACACTGTAATTAGTTGCAATGACATCCTATTTGGGGGTGATTGAGTTGGAGAACGGATGGACGCCTGCGGGCCGGGGAGCTTCCGAATCCCATGGTCCATACATTTCCGCGATCTATCGCCATATGCAGGTGCTGATTTCGACCGAGCTGGCGCCATACCGGATCGGCAGCGGGCAGTATATTTTCCTCATGGCGATTGCGTACCAAGAGGCGACAACGCAGAAAGCGCTGAGCGAGATGCTGCTCATCGACAAGACGACGACCGCCAAGGCGATCGCCAAATTAGAATCCGAGGGTTATGTGCGGCGGGAAGTCGACCCGGCCGACAACCGCTATCAGCTGCTGTATTTGACGGAAGCGGGGCGCAGCGTGGTGCCGAAGGTGCAGGAGGCGTTGGATCGCGTGAAGAGCAGGACCCGCAAGGGCATCAACGACGAGCAGTACGAGGTTATGATGGGCTTGCTCAAGACGGTGCTTCGGAATTTGAGCGAGTAGCGCATGCGCGGGCGACGATGAGGTCGATATACGAGCGCGCAAGATGGTGGTGAAGGATCGTACGGTGCGGATGGCAGCGGCGCAGACATCCTGTGGAAGAGTGCGAGGAGTCGCCGTGTTCGAATGGCCGTGAATGTAAGAGAGCGAATCGCATAATCTTGAGGAGGAATGAAGATGATGACGGTTTTTCCTTTCATCGTGGTAGACAATTGCATGGACGAGATCCAGTATTACCAGCGTATTTTGGGCGGGGAAATTTCGATTCTGCGCAAAAATGGCGAGGACGTGTGGAATGCGGACCTTCTTCTCGAAGGCGCGACGCTGAAGTTCGCCGATTCACAAGCCGCGAAGCCGGCCGCCAAAGGCGATTACGTGCGCGTGTTCTTGAAGCTGGATGACGAAGCGGCATTTCGGCATGTGTATGAACGGTTCGCGGCCGACGGTACGATCAACACGGAAGCCTACGAGGCACCGTTCAACGGCTTGCTGGCCATCGTGACCGACCGGAACGGCGTGTGCTGGGTGCTCTCGTACTATCGATAAAAGCGCGACGCGCAAACAAAGGCGAGACCGTACGATGCCGTACGGTCTCGCGCTATTGGTGGCCGAAGCGAAGGATTAAGGCGTATAAATGCTCGGTTGTGCCGGCGTGCTCATGCCGCTGCCCAGGTAAAAGCCCGGGTGCGGCGGTTGATTATAGCCCGCATTCTGCCAGGCGATCGCGGTCCGGTAGGTGGAGTCGTGCATCAGCGTGTAGAAGCGGCTTGCGGACTCGTACGGCGTCGCGTATATCCGCAGCGCCGCATTATCGCTGCGGCGCCAGATGACCTCCTCGCGCCAGTCGCCGAACAAGTCGGCCTGCAGCATGGGGTTGCCCTTCGTGCCGTTGTTGCTGGCCGTGCCGGTAGCTGTCAGCAGCCGCGTCGCGCTCTGGGAAGCGGGCACCCACTTATCGATGATGCCGGTCCCGCCCGTGTGATCGAGCAGCTCGCGGGTCAAGTCGCCGTCCCACCAAATACCGAAATTAATCGAGGGCGGAATCGTGCCGCTGATCAGCGCGCCGGTGGCCGAGCGCAGGCCAACCCCGTTGGAAGCCCATTGTTCGTTGCCGGGATAACGGTCGTCGATATCGGCCGACATGCCGCGCCCGGTATCGGCTCCGGTCGAGACGCCCCACAGGACGGCGCCCGAGCTTGGATCGTACATGTACGCCCCGTATGCCGCGCCGGTGCTCTCGTTCACTTTGAACACTTCCATCCCCGCGCGGGCCGGATTCAGATCCCCGGCATGCAGCGCGTCGCCATGGCCTAGCTTCGTATTCGTCTTCTGGGCGCCGTTGTCGTCGATGACCAGCGCGCCGTAGACGATCTCGTCCTTGCCGTCCGCATCCGCGTCGATGACGCTCAGGCTGTGATTGCCCTGGCCGGCCGTGCCCGAGTTGGTCGAGCTGTTGCTGTCGAACGTCCAGCGGCGGGTTAACGCGCCGCCCCGCCAGTCATAGGCGACGACGACCGAACGGGTATAGTAACCGCGCGCCATAATAATGCTCGGCCGTACGCCGTCCAAGTAGGCGACGGCCGCCAGGAAGCGGTCGACGCGGTTGCCATAGCTGTCCCCCCAGCTGGAGACGGTGCCCCGCGGCGGGAGATAGTCGGCAGTGGTCAGCGCTTTGCCTGTGTCGCCCGCGAACACCGTCAAGTACTCCGGTCCGCTCAGAATATACCCGCTGCTGTTTCGGTAATCCGCGCTTGCGCTGCCGATGACCGCACCGGTGCCGTCGACGGTGCCGTCCGCCGTCTTCACGACGATTTCCGCTTTGCGGTCGCCATCGAAATCGTAGACCAGGAACGGGGAGTAATGCGCCCCCGCCCGGATATTGCGCCCGAGGTCGATGCGCCATTTGCGCGTCCCGTTCCATTCGTACGCATCCAAATAGACGTTGCCGGTATAGCCGGATTGCGAGTTGTCCTTGGCGTTGGATGGGTCCCACTTCAATACGATCTCGTACTCGCCATCGCCGTCAAGGTCGCCTACGCTGGCATCGTTCGGGCTGTACGTATAGCTCACGCCGTCGGGCGTCGTGCCGCCGGCCGGACGCTGAAGCGGAACGTCGAGGTAGCCGTTCGCCCAGACTGGGGCGGAGGCCGAGGCCGCCTGCTCGACGCCGCCTACGACTGCGCGCACCGTATAGGTCGAGCTCGTCGTGCCGGATGGATCCAGCAGATTCGTCTTCGTCGTGATCGGCGAGGCGTTCAGCTTCGTACTGCCCCGGTACACGTTGAACGCCGTCGACGCCGCCTCCGTCCCGAGCAGCCGCCAGCTGACGAGCACGCCCCCGCTGACTTTGACGGCGGTTACCCCGCGGCTGAGCGACTCCATCTGGCGCGGCGTTGCCGCCGATGTCTCGTTCGGCGACACAGGCCAGACGGCGAGCGTGCCGAGCATGGCCGCGCAGCAGGCGACCCAGCATATGCGGGCCAAGCGTAATTTTTTCATCATTTCTCATCCTCCTTGAATGTGGAATACGCAGTCTGACTTTGTTGAGAAAGCGCTACCAACCCTCCCTTCGCGAAAGCCGCGCAGAAGCAAAGCAAGCGCTTCTACCGGCCTAAGGCCACTATAGGGGATGAGGAATCCGGATTTATAGTCAAAAATCCGGTTAAAGACGTTAAAAATCCGTCTTTCGCCCAGAAATGCAAGCGGGTGCTGGCTTCCCGGGCAAGAGCAGCTCGAAAAGGCAGGAGCGGGTAAGAGAAGCGGCAAGTGACCGCAATAGGAGGGAGCGGGAAGGTCTTGGCCGATTTGCGAAATCCTTATGGAGGATCGGTTGTGAAGTAGGCTACACTGGATTGTATAGGAAGATACATGAAGAAAGGATGACGCCCATGTGCCGGAATATTAAAACGTTATTCAACTTCGAGCCGGCGGCTAGCGAATACGAAGTGAGAGCGGCGGCTGTCCAGTTCGTGCGTAAGCTGTCTGGCTTCAACAAACCGTCGAAAGCGAACGAGGAGGCGTTCCAGCTCGCGGTCGAGGAGGTGACCGCGGCGGCCCAGAAGCTGCTCGGTTCGCTCGTAACGTCGGCGGAGCCGCGCAACCGGGAGGTCGAAGCGGAGAGGGCCAAGATCCGTTCGGCCAAGCGGTTCGGCACGGCGAGCGACGGACAATAGAGTTCATACGGCTGTCGGCCGGCAGGAACTGAGCGGCATGATACGTGATCCTGATGAGCGGCCCGGCGTAGGCGATATCCGATACGTACAGGCCAGTCTCGTCCAGGCAGACACAAAGAGAGCATGCCTTGCGATTCTCGCAGGGCATGCTCTCCTCTTTATGGGGGCAATCGAAATGCAGCTCGCGTACGCGATGCCGCTTAATTGCCTGTGTATAATTTCGTTTTCGTCAAGGCTTCGACGAATGCGATTTTGCTGTACGCCGTACCGCCTTGCGCCAACGGATCGACGAGGTTGACGAAGACGTTGCCGTTCTTCGACGCCTTGAGGTTTTTCCAGATCGGTTTCTTCTGCAGGTCCTGCAGCGCCTTCTCTTTATCCTTGTTCTCTTCCGCCGCGAATTGGACGAACAGATAATCCGGATTGATCGACGCGAGGCCTTCCAGCGACAGATTCTGCTGCGCCTTCGCCTGGCTGATTTCCTTCGGCACGGCAGCGCCAAGGTTCGCGTAGATCGAAGGGTTGAAGAAGACATCTTTCGGATAGACGAACAAGTTACCGGAGCGAATGCGCACGGCGACGACGGTTTTGCCTTTAAATTTCGGCGCGACCTTCGCTTTGACCGAAGCAAGCTGCTTCTGGTAGTCGAGGATCGCTTTCGTCGCTTCCGCTTTCTTGCCCGTCAGCGCCGCCAGCAGCTTCAGGTTGTCAACCCAGTCCGTCGAAATGTGGGAGACCGGGATAACCGTCGCGATTTTCGCCAGCTTTTTGTTCGTCTCTTCCGGGAACTTCGTGCTGCTGAGGATGACATCCGGCTTCAGCTTCAAAATCGCTTCGAGGTCCGGTTCCGTTTTCTCGCCGATCGCCGTTACGCCGGCCGTGATTTTCGAGAACAGCTTCGGAAATTCGCCGCCTACCGTCAGGGCGCCCTTCGGCTTGAAGTTCAGCACGAGCGCGTCTTCCAGCGACTCGACCGAACCGGTGATAACGATGTTGTTCGTTTTCGCCGGAACCGTGTACGTCTGTCCGTTATAAGTGATTTTCTGCGTGGCCGCCGTGCTTACGCTCGCCGCCGTCGCAACCGCGCCTGCCGCCGACCCGACGCCCAGCGCCAGCACGCATGCCAATACGAGACTCTTCATGCTCTTTCTCATGACCCGTTCACTCTCCATAGTCAATAATGATAATCATTATCACTTATCATAGAGAAAGCGGGACAAACTGAACATGGATTTTCTCCGGAATTCGTCTGGACATTTTTCGGAAATGGGCACAAAGGGGTGTTCGGGTCCTGCAGCCGCGAGGCGTGGACATCGAGATGGGACGAGTCGAGACATGGGACGATACGCGTGCCGGGCGGGGAATCCTTGCAGGTTGGGACGAGCCGCGATGCGGCCATATTGAAAGCGAAGAGCACCTGGGAAGAGTCGCATGACACAGATCCCGGTGCTCTTTTCTTGCAAATCGAGGATGAATGCGGTTATTTCGCTTCGCTCGACGTCGTAAAGCTCAGCACGTCGCTCTTCGCGCTGCTGCCGTTCGCATCGAAGACGACGACTTGGTAGTAATACGTCGTGCCAGGCTTCAGGTTGTCCGCATAGGCGTTATGGAAGGTGCCGCCGTCTTGAGCGAGCAATGCCTTCTGATCCAGGATCAGCTTATCGGTGCCGTAGTACACGACCGAGTTGGCATTCAGACTGGTGATCCACTCGAACTTCGTAAATGTGGTGCTCGTCGAGTAGGCTTGCACGCCGGAGATGGTCAATACATCGGACAAGGTCGTGAACTTGAGCACGTCGCTCTTCGCGGTATTGCCGTTCGCATCGATGACGACGACTTGGTAGTAATACGTCGTGCCAGGCTTCAGCCCGTCCGCATAGGCATTATGGAAGGTGCCGCCGTCTTGGGCGAGCAAAGCCTTCCGGTCGAAATTCAGCGGGTCGGTGCCGAAATAGACGGTCGAGTTGGCATAATGGCTGGTCGTCCACTCGAATTTGGTGAAGGTCGCGCTTGTCGAGTACGCAGCCACGCCAGAGAGCTTCAGTTCATCCGAGATGGTATAAAATTTGAACACGTCGCTTTTCGCGCTAAACCCGCTCGGATCGGTCACGACGACCTGATAGTAGTAGGTCGTGCTTGGCTTCAGCCCGTCCGCGTACGCCAGATGGTGCGTGCCGCCGTCCTGGACCAAAAGCGCTTTCTGGTCCAAGTTCGCCGCGTCCACGCCGTAGTAGAGCGTCGAGGTGACGCTGCGGTTGGTGGTCCACTCGAACTTGGTGAACGTGGCGCTTGTCGAATAGGCTTGCACGCCGGAGAGCACCAGAATATCGGACAAGGTTGTGAACTTGAGCACGTCGCTCTTCGCGCTACTGCCGTAAACATCCGTAACGACGACTTGATAATAGAAGGTGGTGTTCGGCTTCAGGCCGTCCGCATAAGCGGTGTGGTGTGAGCCGTCGTCGTAGACGTTCGCCTTGCGGTCCAGGTTGAGCGGATCGATGCCGTAGTAGAGCACCGACGTGGCGCTATGATTCGTCGTCCACTCGAACTTGGTGAAGGTCGCGTCCGTGGAATAGGCGCGCACATTGGCGAGCGTCAGCGGACCCGCGGTCGTGTTGAACTTGAGCACGTCGCTCTTCGCGCTGCTGCCGTAAACATCCGTAACGACGACCTGATAATAGTAGGTCGTGGCGGGCTTGAGTTGGTCCGCATAAGCCAAATGCAGCGTGCCGCCGTCTTGTACGATCGTCGCCGAGCGGTCTAGGTTCAGCGGGTCCAGGCCATAGCGCAGGACGGAGGTCGCGCTGCCGCTCGTCGTCCACTCGAGCTTGACGGATGTCTCGTCCGCGGAGTAGAACTTCACATCGGTGAGCGTCAGGGCGCCCGGCAGCGTGGAGAAGGATTGCACGGCGCTGCTGCGGACTTTTTTGCCGGATACGGCCGCGATTTGGTAGAAATACGTTGTTTGCGGCTTCAACCCGTCCACGCGGAACACGAATTGGTTGTCGGATCGCGAGGTAGGCTCTTGTACGCGATCCAAGGCGCCGGCGTCTTGGCCGAAGTAGAGTGTAGGCGTATAGCCCTTGGCTACGACGACGGAGATTTCCACGCCGGATGCCGTGATGGATGAAGCTTGAATTTTGCCGATAATTTGCGAGCCTTTCCATTTGCTTGGGCTTGCCGCTCCCATAGTTGCAGGAAACAGGGCCGTCAGCACCAACAGAAACGCTAAGACCAAACCGATCTTGCCGCGTGCGTTCATCAAATATCCCCCAGTGATAGATTATGAGATTCAACCTTATTATAGGATGGATTTGGGAAGGGAGTAAAGACACGGGATTTGGTTTGGCAATAGGAACAAATTCCCTTCTACAGCTAACAGAAAGGAGAAAGGTAGCGGCGTATCGCGAAGGTAAGACTTATGGAGCAAGGGAAGGCGGCAAACACAAAATAAATAATTCCGACTAAAACGATGTGAAATTACTAAAAAATGATTGACAGTCTGTAAAAAGCACCCTAGAATTAGGTCTAACTTAGTCGGATAAACGATTCGGGAGAGATCGACTGGACCGCCAGAGATCCAACAGCACGCGCCTTACGCGCTGCCGTTGGGTCTCTTTTTTTTATCCGAACCCATCAACCCTCGGAAAAGGATGTGTACGCCTATGAAAAAGCCTACGACCTCGAAATTAAGCTTGTCCCTGCTCGCTGCAGCGGTGTTATACGCGTTCTCGACTTACGCTGCCGTATCGGCGAACAAGTCGCCGAACGAAGAAACGGCCGCTGCTCCTGCGGCAGCGCAGGAAACAACGGTTCAGACGGGAAGCCAGGGTACGGCTCCTACAGCCGCTAACGCGTCTGCGCCGGACACCGGAGCAGCGGCGGGTGTCGGCACGGCGGCCGTTGCAGCTTCCGCTGCACAGTCGGCCCCGGCCCCGACGTCGGCTCCTGCCGGGAGCGAATCGGCTGCAGACGCGCCGGCAAGCCAGGCCGCGGCAGAGCCGGTGGCGAAGGAGGAAGCGCCTGCAACCGCCGAAGCGGCATCTGCCCCAGCGCATAAAGCGGCGTCCGAGCCGGTTAAGCCGATCGCGAAAGCAACTGCGCAGCCAGCCGTCGAGAAGAGCGAAGTCAAAGCCGAGCCGGTCTCCACGCCGGCCCAAACAGCGCCTGCCGCGTCCGCATCGGGCAATGCGTCCGCCTCGCCGAAGGCGTCTGCCTCTACGCAGCCGAAAGCGGCGGCGTCCGCCCCAGCCGCGAAAGCACCAACGGCCGCAGCTCCTGAGGCTAAGGAAGAGAGCAAGCCTGCCGCCACAGTGACAGCTGCTCCGGCAGCTGAGCCGAAGGCCGAACCAAAAGCGGAACCAAAAGCGCAGGAGAGCGCCCCGGCCGCGGCTGCTCCTTCAGCGACCGATAGCGCGCCTGCTTCCGGCACGTCCGCGCCTTCGGGCGGGGACGGCGGGACGAGCGAAGAGGACTGCTAATCGTCGAAGTCCGCGATCGGCCTGATGCCACCAGGCTAATGAAGAAGAACAATTAGAGAAAGCGGGGACCTATCCATGAAATCCACTTCCCAATTAACCCGATTCGCCGCACTACTGCTGGCCTTATTCCTGATCGTACCCGCCGCGAGCGTCGGCGCAGCGTCTGCGGTATCCGGCACGGCAGGCGGCCGGACCGACACATTCGACTATTTCAAGGATGCTTATCCGAGCCTGAAGAACGCAGACAGCCACGTGTTCCAAACTGCGACCTACGAGGACCTGGTAACGCTGTTCAAGAGCGAGGGCACCTTCGCCATCCTGTTCGGCGGCGCGTGGAGCGCGGAGACGCAAGCGGATATCGGCTATATTAACGAAGCCGCGAAGGCGTATGGAATCAAGACCATCTACAACTTCGATCCGAAGCTGGACGGCAAGTCGCTCGACATCGCCGACAGCAAGAGCAGATACGCGCATTACTACGTGGATCTGGTGAACAAGTATCTGACCAATCTCACGACGATTTATAACAAAACCGATCATAATGTCAGCTATACCAAAGACGGCGTCACTGTGACGGCCAGCCAAATTCAGGCGCCGTTCCTGTTCGTGTACAACAAGGACAACAAGATCAACGGCGCGAGCGCCCCGATCATCGCCTCCTTGGAGAAGCACGGCAGCGCGGAAGCCGCGACGTACGACGCTTCGTATTTCGCGAGCGCGGACAAAGCCGCCGCTTATAAAGCGCAGGTGCAGGCGGTGCTTGGTAAAGTACCGGCATCCGAATACGATGCGCTGACGAGCTGGGAGTTCATCGGCAACGCGTTCAACCAAACGTTCTGGAGCGAGAATCCGAAGTACGATCCGGCGACGGGCGGCACGGACAAGAAAGTGACGATCTTCACCAAAGGCGTGGATAACTACGACGTGTTCGAGCACGTGACGTACGACCAGCTGACCCGCATTCTGAAAAGCGAAGGCAACTACGTCTTCCTCTTCGGCGGCTCCTGGTGCCCGAACACGCAGGCGGATATCCGATTCATCGGCGAATACGCCAAGAAGCACGGCGTAGACAAAATCTATCTGTGGGACACGAAGCTGACGGCGGGCATCGACGTCGCCAGCAGCACGCACCCGCATAATAACGAAGAGCTGCAGGTTCGCGCGAACAATCACGATTTCGCGAAGCTGTACGGCGATCTGGTATCGACGTTCCTGACGAACATCAAGACGCAGAACAAGCTGGCGACGCCTCCGGCCCAAATCACGTATGTGAACGACGCGGGCCAAACCGTGAAGGCGGACCGTCTGCAGGTGCCTTTCCTGTTCGCGTACAACAAAAGCAACCTGGACGCGGACGGCACGAAAGCGCCGATTCTCGGCCACGCGGAGCTCATGTATTCGTGGACCGGCACGAGCTCGAACGTGGATCCGGCGTACGTGTTCGGCAACGGCATTGCCGACGGCTTCAATCATAAGTCGCTGACGCAAGCGCTGGATGCGCTCTACGGCCGACTGGAGGCCGTACCTGCAGGTCTTGCGGCCATCGCGCCGACGGCAGCAGGTGCGAACGACGGCGAGATCGCGGGCACTGTCGGCAAGCTGCTGGAGTACAAAGCGGAAGGTGCGCCGGAGTCGGCTTATCAAGCGACGAACGGCGAGGCGATTAAACATTTGGCGGCAGGTGCTTACTCGGTCCGTTATGCGGCCAAGAACGGCTACCAAGGTCCGGTCACGACGCCGGAGAAGCTGCCGAAAGCGCCGGCGACGGCAGCCTACGGCGCAGGTCAAGCCGTGACGATTACGGTGCCGCAAGCAGGCGCATCTGCATTCGAGGACGTAGCGGCATCGGCTTGGTACAGCCAGGCGGTCAACTATTTGGCGGCGCGCGGCATTACGGGCGGCACGGATGCCAGCCACTTCAGCCCGAATGCCGAACTGACGCGCGGCGCGTTCATCGTGCTGCTGCTTAAAGCGCATGGCATCGATGAAGCGGCGGAGGGCGCGGATAACTTCATCGACGCCGGCAGCGCGTACTACACGGGTTACCTGGCGGCAGCCAAGCAGCTCGGCATCGCGACGGGCGATAGCGGCAACCGGTTCAACCCCAACCAATCGATTACGCGCGAACAGCTGTCCACGCTGCTCTACCGCACGCTGAAGACGCTGGATCAACTGCCTGCGTCATCGACGCAAGCCTCGTTGGCTAGCTTCAGCGACGCCGACCGCGTAGCCGGCTATGCGAAGGAAGCGGTCGAAGCGCTTGTGGCGGGAGGCATCCTGACCGGCAGCGACGGCAAGCTGAATCCGCAAGGCATCACGACGAGAGCGCAAGCGGCGCAAGTGCTGTACAACCTGCTCGCGAAATAATCGCGATCTAACAAAGAACGCCGAGGGACGTGCGCCCGCGGCGTTCTTTTTGGCGCCTAGTCTGTGCCTGCGTGCGACATTAGCCCAACCGTTTCATGATGCGACGCGCCATGCCGGGCGATAATCTTGAAACCCAATGCAATAGCTTGGTTTTCCCGACAAACACCTCGTCTCGCTTGCCTTTAATGGCGTGGACGATTTCATTCGCCACTTTGTCGGGGGCCATTTTATTTGTGCCCCTTCCTGCCGTCATAGGGGTATCAACCACGGGTGGAAGAATTTCAATGGCACGGATCGAAGTGCCTTCCAGTTGGTTTTGCAAGGCTTTCGTGAATATTCGCAGCCCGCCTTTGGTTCCGCAATATACGGCGGAGCTGGTCTTCGGGACGAGCGCCAGCCCTGTAGTTACGTTAACGATAGCTGCTTGCGTTTGCTTGACCAGGGTAGGCAACAGCACCCGAATGAGCAGAAGCGGGGCCAGCAAATTCGTGTTCAGCTCCTCGCGGATCGTTTGCGGAGTAGAAGCGTCCTCATCAAAGCCAACATTATGCTGCAGGCCTGCGTTATTGATGAGAACTTGGAGATCCGGATGGTCAACCGCGAGTTTCTCGGCGAGGAGCACAACCGCCTGTGGATCTGCCAAATCGCAGCAATACGCGCCTGCAATTGCTCCTTCTGCCCATAACCGGTCAAGTTTGTGTTGATCTCGGGCCACGACGATGACGTTCGCGTTTTCTTTTGCCAGCAGATCCACTGTTTTGCGGCCGATGCCCGAAGTTCCTCCCGTAATTAATACTTTCGCGCCATGCAGTTCCATTCCCCAACCTCCCATATTCTGCATTTTGCCAGAATCCATATGCTATTCTTAGCGTACATAAGGGGTCGAGATCCATCATTAACATTTGTTAATGGCGGTCGTTAACGGGAGGGGATGCTTCGGTTGGATGTTGAACAAACGTTCCTTGGTGCATT
The DNA here is from genome assembly GCF_042682185.1 of Paenibacillus xanthanilyticus. NCBI lineage: Bacteria > Bacillati > Bacillota > Bacilli > Caryophanales > Paenibacillaceae > Paenibacillus > Paenibacillus xanthanilyticus. The sequence goes on from NZ_JBHUHA010000002.1 coordinate 2,987,253, forward strand.
GAGAGAGATTGCGGAAATACCGGATGAGGAATGGGCCTACTTGAAGCCATATATACAATGGGAGACCCTTGAGAAAGGGCATGTTCTGCTGCGCAACGGCGAACGGTGCGAGCATATTTACTTCTGCGCGAGCGGCATGCTGAGGATGTATTATCATACGGAGGAAGGGGGCGAATATAATAAAAGCTTTATTAAGGAACGAGGGTTCTTCACTTCCTACAGTTCGCTGATATTATCCATTCCCTCCTATTTTTCCATTCAATCCATGGCATCCTCGGTGGTCGCCTCTTTCCCCGGCCGTATATTGGACCATTTATTTCAGCGGCATTCGTGTTGGGAGACGGTGGGCAGAAAGCTGGTAGAGCAGTTGTACATCAAAAAAGAATTAAAAGAACGTCAGCTGCTTTTGTACTCGGCGGAAGATCGTTATCGGATGTTTCTGAAGGAATACCCCGACTTGAACAGGCGAATCCCTCAATACCATATTGCCTCGTACCTGGGCATTACGCCGGTCTCGCTAAGCAGGCTGAAGAAGATGATTGATGGACCTTGCAATTGACCAACCTTCAAGATTCTCCTAGGTTCGAGAACGCAAGCACGACGCTGTTCGAACGGCGCTCCTGCACGTGAAAATAAACGCATCTCCCGCCAGACGCGCCAAAACGGCCGCCACGATCGTGATGATCGGAGCGGCCGTTCTGCGTGCCTATCGCGGCGAATAAGCTGGCTTAGACCGCGCCCAGCGCGATCTCTTCGTCGTCCTCGCCGTTGTTGAACGCTTCACGGTCGAACTCGCCCTCGGACGAAGCGACGAGCAGGGACGTCACGGTCGTGCCCGTTGCGTTGACGGCCGTGCGGCCCATGTCGATCAGCGCCTCGATGCCGGCGACGATGGCGATGCCCTCCAGCGGCAGTCCGAGCGCCGTGAGCACGACAGTCGTCGAGATGACGGCAGGTCCCGGCACGCCGGCGACGCCGATCGACGAGATGATGCTGACGAGTACAAGCACGATGTAGTCGGTCGCCGTCAGGTCGATGCCGAACACCTGCGCGGTGAATACCGTCACGATCGCCGGCCAGACGCCGCCGCAGCCGTTGAAGTTGACGGAAGCGCCAAGCGGGGCTACGAAGCTGGCAATGCGCGGCGAGACGTGCAGACGCTTCGTGATGACCTCCAAATTAACGGGCAGCGTCGCGTAGCTGCTGCGGGTCGTGAACGCGACGGCGATCGTCGGGTAAATTTTGCGGAAGAACCGCAGCGGATTCACCTTCGCCACGAGCAGCACAAGACCGCCGAAGACAAGCACGAAATGAATGATAAGGGCGGTATACGACGCCAGAATGACGCTTCCCAGCTCCTGCAGCGTTTCCCAGCCGTAGCGGGCGGTAATGCCCGCGATGAGCGCGAACACGCCGTACGGCGTCAAGCGGATGACGAATTTGACCACTTGGTGCAGCACCTGCGTCAGCGACTGGATCAGATCGCGGACCGGCTTGACGGCCTCCGCGTTCTTGGAGCCAATCTTGATGATGGCGACGGCTAGGAAAATCGCGAAGATGAGCACGGGCACGACTTTGCCGTTCGCTGCCTCGTTAATCGGGTTTGCCGGGACGAGATCGAGAATGACCTGCGAGAAGGTTGGGATTTCGCGGGCTTCGAAGTCTTCTGGCACCGCTTGCTGAATGCCGCTTCCGGGATTGAACGCCAAGGCGACCAGCAGGCCGATAATGGAAGCGACCCCGGTCGTGCCGAGGAACCAGGCGAACGTTTTGAATCCGATTTTGCGCAAATACTCCAGGCTCGTGAGCGAAGAAATGCTGTTGAGCACCAGGACGAACACGAGCGGAATGACGAGCATCTTGATCAAGCTGACGTAAATGCTCCCGAAGGTGGTGATGCCTTTGGTGTCGTAGTCCAGGTTCTGAAACAGAATGCCGGCCAAAAGCCCAAGTCCGAGACCGATCATGACGCGAGTGCCGAATCCGACGCGCTTCTTGGCGAGCGCGAACAGAATGAAAAAGACGAAGATCGAGGTGACGAAGCTGTACCAGTTCGTCTGGACGGCCGCGAGCAGGTTGTTCTGTACATCGTCCACGTTGTATACCCTCCTATTTATATCTATTTAATCGGAATTATGAGTTTTACTGTACAAACAAACAACATGTCATGTCAATTTCTTTTTTGGAAAATAGAGCAAAAAGGGAATCGCAGCATACGGTTATGCAACTCTCAATGTCAAAATAGGTATAAAAAGGTTTAAATTCCATTATCGGCACTCCTGTGCTAGCATGGATACGACCAGCCTGTCAGTCAGAGCAAAGACGATGAGAGGTGGGAAATCATGAATCGTTATATAGGTGTGGAAATCGATGGGGATTATATGTACCTGATGGCGGAGACGTCATCCGGCCAGGTCGAGCATGCCGTTCCGACCGGCAGAGACTGCACGCTGGCGCCGCTGATCCGGGAGGTGGCGGATTTTGCGGCCAAATTGCCATACCGGCCGAGCGGCATCGGCATCGGCATGCCGGGTTTGGTGTCGGGAACCGGGAAAGTAGAGCTGAGCCATGTGCTGCCGGCGCTCAACGGCGCGACCGCCGAGGCGTTCGCGGCCGAGGCGAAGGTGCCGGTGGTGTTCATCAACGACGTGAAGGCGGCGACGATGGCGGAAGCCTCGCATTATGCGGACCGGGATACGGTGGCGGTCGTTCAGTTGGATACGTTCATCGCGTCGGGCGTCGTCGTGAAAGGGGCTTTGCTGACCGGTGCCAAGGGGTGGAGCGGGGAGCTGGGCTACATGATTGTGGCGCTCGACGGCAAGCCCGTCCTGCTCGATACAGTGGCCAGCGGGTATGCGATCCTGAAGGACGCCCGGATTACGGACGATGAACTTCGGGAGCGGCTGGCAGCGGGCGATGAGCCGGCGCTAGCGCTGGTCCGACAGGCCGGGACTTATATGGGATACGCGCTGACGAACCTGCTGCACCTCTACAATCCTGACGTGCTCGTCATCGGCGGTACGACGACGACGTATCGAGGTTATCTGGACGCCGCCCGAGCCGCGCTGGAGGCGCATGCTCTGCCGGAGCTGCTCGCCTGCTGTACGATCGAGCAGCCGAGGATCAAGCATCGCGTGATCGCTTACGGCGCCCGCGAGTGGGCCGGCAAGCAGCTCGGGGCAAGCGCGTCGGAAACAAGCGTCTGACGGTAGTGAACGCGAAACGCCGGGCCTCAGCGGCCACGGCGTGCTTCCTTATAAGGAACAAGGAAAAGGGGGAGATGGCATGCAGCCGGATTTTAGCATTCGCGGCAAAATCGCCGTCGTGACAGGTGCGAGCAAGGGCATTGGCTACGGGCTGGCCCAATCAATTGCAGCGGCGGGCGCGATCGTGGCCGTTACCGCGCGGGATAGAGCGTCGCTCGCCCCGCTGCTGGCAGAAATCGCGCAGGCCGGCGGACAAGCGGCGGCGTATGAGCTGGATGTGCGCAGCGTGACCCAAATCCGTTCGGTGTTCGAGCAGATCACGGCCGACTTCGGACGGCTGGATATCGTCGTCAACAACGCCGGAGTAGGCGACGGGATGCTGGCCGAGGAGGTCACGGAGGAATATTGGGACGAAATGCTCGACGTCAACCTGAAGGGTGTCTTCTTCTGCTGCCAAGCGGCCGGCCGCATTATGCTGGCGCAAGGCTATGGCAAAATCGTCAACGTCAGCTCCCAAGTGAGCATTGTCGGCATACCGGAAGGGGTGGCCTACTGCGCGTCCAAAGGGGGCGTGAACCAGCTGACGAAGGTGCTGGCGCTGGAATGGTCAAGCCGGGGGATATGCATTAACGCGGTCGGCCCGACCTTCATTTACACGCCGGGTACCGCCGAACGGCTCGATACGCCGGAATTCCGGAGGGACGTGCTCGCCCGCATCCCGGCCGGCCGTATCGGCACGATCGACGACGTTGCCGGCGCGGTTATTTATCTCGCCTCGCCGGCATCGGATCTCGTGACGGGCACGCTGCTGCTGGTAGATGGCGGCTGGACGGCGCAATAGACGGGGATCAGGTCGCGCTTCAGCGGCTACGAAGAGGCAGGCGCAAGCCGATGCAGCCGGTCGCGAACTTCCCGAAGGACCCGTGCCTTCTCCCGGGCGCCGAGGGCACTAATGGAAAGCCGGCGCGCCGCGACCGGGAGCATCCAAGGTTCGATAGCTGAATAAGCGATGCCCGATAGCTGCTCGTAAGCTTGGGCGAACGTCCGGATGATCGGCTCGCGCAGCTCATCCAGCCCCTCGGCCGCTTCCTGCGGCAGATGATCGGGCAAGTCGGCGAAGCGGAACATGACGATATATTCTGCCAGATCGGCTTCGGGGTTGCCGCATGCGGCGTCATTCCAATCGAGAAGGACCGGATGGCCGCCGCGAAGCATAATGTTGCCCGGGTTTGGATTCCCATGGCACAGCTGCCGTTTCCGCGGCAGCTGCTCCATATAAACGATAATGCGTTCCGCCTCATCGGGAAGGAGACCTTCCGCTCTGCGAATGGCCCACGCCAGCGATTCCAGTTGGGAAGGCATCTCCGGAGCCGGGCTGCTATGAACCAGATGCAGAAGCTTAGCCGTCAGGATGGTATCGGACGCAAGGGAATCGAGCCTCGGGTCGGGTTTCCCGGCAGCTGAGGCCCCGATGATTTGGCTGAGCAATCTCGTCATGAGCGACTCCCCGTCGATGCGCTCGAAGACGATACCGCTCCTCCCGTCCGCCTCCGCCAGCCCGTACGGGCGCGGAACCGGCAAGCCGGCTTCCCAGGCAAGCCGGCCGTTTCGAAGTTCCCTGTTCAGGGCATGCAAATTGGTGTGGGGCTTCGCGAGCTTGATAATTTTGGCCAGGCCTTCCCATTCGTGCACGTCGGCGCAAGCGCCTTCTCCGATCTTCCTTCCCAGTCTTGTTTCCATCCGTTTCGCTCCTTCGCTTGTCATATAGCGCGGGCAATTGATCTTTCGATAGCGGCATGCCCTATGCCGCAAGCTCCCCGACAAAAGCCCGGCCATCCATACGAATGGTCGGGCTTATTAGCTGCGGAGAATTACGGGGCGTCCGCATGGCCGTCTTTCAAAATGCTCTGCAAGTGGTAGGCAACCACCTGCATGACCTCTTCCCGCCCGAGCCGCTCGGGGAAGGTCGCCAGGTGCAGCACGAGGCCATCGATAAGCGCGTGCAAGCGGCGGCTCTCCAAGCTGGCGTCGATGCCCTCCCGCGTGAGCTTATGGGCGATCAATTGCTCCAGCGAACGCCGAAATCCGACGTACAAGCTGTCGAAGACTTCTCGGCTCAGCTCGCGAATGACGGGGTCGGACACCGCTTTGCCCGAGAAGGCGAGCCATACCTCCGCCTCCGACAGCCGCTCCTCATCGAGCGGGATCAGCTCCGCGAGCACCAGCATCATATCGTGATAAGGCTGCCCGTTGAACGGGAGCCGGTCGATGCGGGCGTTGGCGCGTTCCGAGATCAGCCGCATGGAGAAGGCGATGAGCTCGTCCTGCGTATGAAAATAATGCCGCAGCGAGCCGAGCGATATCCCGGCCTCCTCGGCTACGCGGCGCACCGAGAGGCCGTCCAGTCCTTCCTTGCGGATGACGCGCCAGGCCGCCTCGGCCAATTCTTCTTTTCGTTGTTGGTGATCGACGATTTTTGGCATACGTTTATTATAACACGGTTGTATTTTAATACAAATGTGTTACAATGAGTTTAAATGATACGATTGTGCTAAAAAGAGGAGGGATGACCCCATGGCCGCTATCATTATCGGCTGCGAAATCGCGTTCTGGGTGTTCGTGCTGGCGGGCTTGGTCTTCCGCTATATGCTGAAGGCGAAGACGCTCGGCGCCGCGCTGCTGCTCGCCACCCCCCTGATCGACGTGGTGCTGCTGATCGTTACGGTGCTGGACTTGAGGGACGGCGCGGTCGCGAGCACCGTCCACGGCATCGCCGCCATCTACATCGGCGTGTCGCTTGTCTACGGGCACAGCATGATCCGGTGGGCGGATGTCCGGTTCGCACACCGGTTCGCCGGGGGGCCGGCCCCGGAGCGTCCGCCGGCCCATGGGCAAGCGCACGCCAGACATGAACGGATCGGTTGGGCGAAGCACCTCGGCGCTTGGGCGATCGGCTGCACGGTGTTATATGCGATGGTGCTGCTGGTTGGCAGCGAGGAGCGTACGTCCGCCTTAATGGGCATTCTTCGTGTCTGGTCGATCGCGCTGGCCATTGATTTCGTCTACAGCTTCAGCTTTACCCTATGGCCGAAGCGAGCGAAGGGGACCACATAAAGACAGTAACGCCGGTAACGTCAGGAAGAGGAAGGGACATTCGTCTGCGGCACGCAAACGAATGTCCCTTTGTTCTTGCTTGGAAATTATCCAACCGCTCATGATGTGGATAAAAAAACGTAAAGCGTGTCCGCGGAAGCGGACGAAAGCGAAGGTCAGCACGGAGCTGTATCAAGTAGACAACCTACAGGATACCACCCTAAGGCTAAACGCGTAGCGAACGAAGCTCGAACAAGAGCCAGTCCGAAGGGCTAGCGGGCTCCCCTCGAGAGGACACATCGAAGACGGCCGCGAACCGATTTTCGCTGATCAGCAGAGTCCAGAGGGTGCTAACCTTCTGGTTCCCCTCGGCGGAGGGGGAAGGGGGAGCGAGAACGAAGGATCCTGAAGGGCGAAGCCCTTTTGTTATTTCCAAAAGACGGGATAACGGCGATTCGGATCGACATTGTTGAGCAGCAGCGCGGCGGCGACGATGGCGACCGATCCCGCCAGGACCGGCGTCAGCAGGAAGCTCCAGCCGCTCCCGGCCAGAATGACGACGATCGGATCGGCGCCGGCAGGCGGGTGAGTCGTGCGCGTGACCATCATAAGGCCGATCGCGAGGCCGACGCCGAGCGCGAGACTAAGCGCGCCGCCGCCAATGAGATGGTAGACGAGCAGTCCGACGAGGGTGGAGAGGAGATGGCCGCCGATAATATTGCGCGGCTGGGCGAGCGGCGAATCCCATAAGCCGAAGGCGAGGACGCAGCTGGCCCCGAAGGGGGCCATGATCCAGGAGGCGGCCGACCATTGGGTCAGCAGGGCCAGCAGTCCGATAGCGGCGAATCCGCCGGCGGCGCCGACCAACGCCGCGCGCGGGCGGACGACCGACGGATTCGGCGCGCCGCCTTTCATTTTGCCAAGCAGCATGGTAACGCGAGACATCATCATCGAACACCTCTTTTTCATAATACATAGATAACTAGGTATATATTATTATAATTGCGCGGGAATTTGCAAGGGAATGCCAGTAAATTTGGTTGGTTTTCTCACATGCCTGTCGGCATGCCCGCGTGGTAAAATCAACATACAGCTAGTCGACTATGAAAAGAGGGGAAAACCGTGAATCGCGAGTTGTCGTTAAAAGTGGATTCCCAGCTATCCTTTTCCGTAAACATCCAAGTTAAGGAACAGCTCAAGTGGCTCATCGGCATCGGTCTCATTCAGCCGGGCGACATGCTCCCCGCCGCCAATCAGTTGGCGGACGCGCTCGGCATTAATCGCAATACCGTCAATCTCGTCTACACGCAGCTCCGCGACGAGGGCGTGCTTAACATTCAGAAGGGGCGCGGCACCCAGGTCGTCAGCGGACCGGTCGTCGCGAAGCTTCGGGAGAAGCGGCGGCCGATGCACGAGCTGCTCGCGCGCACGATCGAGGAGGCCCGCTCGCAGGGCATCGCGCTGGAGGAGTTCTTCTTGGCGTCGCTTGCCTACACGCTGCTCAGCACGGACCAACCGCAGGAGGGGCGCCATATCGCGCTCGTGGAGTGCAGGGAGCATGACCATTTGTTCTATCGGGACGAGATCGCGCGGATTACAGGCAAAGCAGTCCGCACCGTATTCGTGGAGGATCTGCGTTCGGGACGGGAGGCGGTGACCGAATCCATCGGACGCGCCGGCCTCGTCATCGCAACGCTCAATCACGCCGACGAGGTGAAGGCGATGCTCGCGCCGTTCGATATTCCGGTCGAGGTCATCGGCGCGACGCTGGACCCGGCGGGGCTGCTGCAGCTGGCCCGGCTGGAGGCCGGCACGCGCGTCGGCTTCGCATGCCTGGGCCGATCCGGCGGACAGTGGATGGCGACGCGCGTGGAGGAAGCCGGCATTACGCAGATCGTGCCCAGCGTACTGGAGGCCCGGGAGAAAGCATTCCCGGCCGACATGCTGGCCGACGCCGATCTCGTCTATGCCTCCGCCGCCGTCTACGATCAGCTGCTCAAGGCGATCCCGGAGAAGGTGCGGCTTTATCCGATGCAGCTGGAGAGGAGCAGCCAGCGGCTGCTGGAGGAGCTCGCCAAGGCCAGTGGCGAATCGCGCTGACGTCTTCACGAACAGCGCAAAAAGAAGCATTCCGTCTTCATGAGGAATGCTTCTTTTTGCGCTTGCCGCGTCGCTTGCTTATTGCTGTCGCGTTGCTTACCGCTTCTCGCTTATTTAGGCATCCGCCAGCTCGAGCACGACTGGGCAATGATCGCTGCCCATAATATCCGCGTCGATGCGGGCTCCCGTCAATTGCGGCACGAGCCGGTTCGAGACGAGGAAATAGTCGATCCGCCAGCCGATATTCCGCTCGCGCACCTTGGCCATGTACGACCACCACGTGTAGGCCCCTTCCCGGTCCGGGTGGAAATGACGGAACGAATCGGTGAAGCCAGCCGCCAGCAGCTCGGTCATTTTGCCGCGCTCCTCGTCCGTGAAGCCGGAGTTGCCGTAGTTGGATTTCGCGTTCTTCAGGTCGATCTCGGCATGGGCCACGTTCAAATCCCCGCACACGATGACCGGCTTGCGGCTGTCGAGCCCGAGCAGATAGGCGCGGAACCGGTCCTCCCACTCCAGCCGGTACGGCAGGCGGGACAGGTCGCGCTTGGCGTTCGGCGTATAGACATTGACCAGGTAGAAGTCCTCGAACTCCAGCGTAATCGTGCGGCCCTCCGGCTCCTCGTTTTCCTCCAGCCCGTAGTAGACGGACAGCGGCTTGCGTTTGGTGAACACGGCCGTGCCCGAGTAGCCCTTCTTCACGGCATAGTTCCAGTACTGCGCATAAGCGTCCCCATGATCGAGGCAAATTTGCCCCTCCTGCAGCTTCGTCTCCTGCACGCAGAAAATATCCGCGTCTACTTCTTGAAAGTAATCGTTAAAGCCTTTATTGACGCAGGCGCGCAGCCCGTTGACGTTCCAAGATACCAATCTCATGCCCGCAACCTCTCCTTAACGGTTTCTATGAAAATACTATTGGTAGTGTAGCATAGGTTCCTTCCTCCCGGCTTCGGGAAAAAGCAGGAGATGCGAACAAACCGGGAACGTTTGGCGACGGAAAGCTGGGCGGAGAGCGGGGTGTACGTCATTCTGCAGACCGATTTACACGAAAACTATGAAACGATACCATGGTCATGGAGTAGACTACATAGCATCCTACCGGAACGTCTATTCGTTGGAAGGGCCGTTTAAAGCGAAACGCGCATCGCCGCAAAGGACGGCGCAGCCGCTTCGCCTTGCGTCGAACTAAAACTATGTAGAGCGGTAGTTCTTCTTAAATAATGGATTGTTTGACAATCAACGTTAAACAAAAGGGGGAAGCGCGGTTGCTGCGTGTAGAGAACGTGTCCCATTCGTTCAAGAACGGGACGGAGATTACGCCCGTGCTCCGGTCGGTGGACTTTACGGTCAACCAGGGCGAGATCGTCGCGCTGCTCGGCAGCTCGGGCTCGGGCAAATCGACGCTGCTCAACTTGATGGCCGGACTCATGAAGCCGACGGAGGGCGCGATCTATATCGCCGATCATAACATCGTGCAGATGAGCGAGAACAAGCTGGCCGAGTTCAGACGGCGTCATATCGGATTTATTTTTCAGGCGTACGAGCTCATCGATAACTTGACGGTGCGCGAGAATGTCGAGCTGCCGCTCGTCTTCCAGTCGGTCGCCCCCGGCATTCGCAAGCAGAAGGCGATGAAGCTATTGGAGCAGGTCGGCATCCCGGACAAAGCGGAGCTGTTCCCGTCGCAGCTCTCGGGCGGCCAGCAGCAGCGGGTCAGCATCGCGCGCTCGCTCATTACCCAGCCGTCGGTCATCTTCGCGGACGAGCCGACGGGTAATCTGGATACCCGGACGGAAGAAGAAATTCTCGCCATTCTTAAGCAGCTGAACGAGACGCTCCGTACGACGTTCGTCATTGTGACGCACGAGCGGGAGGTCGCCCAGCAGACGCAGCACATCATCACGCTGCGGGACGGGCGGCTGATCACGGAACAGCAGGCGGAGAGGGAAGCTGCAGCCGCGGCCGGAGGTGAGGCGCGATGAGAGTCCGCGATTTGACCCGGCTGTCCTGGGATCAGGTAAGGCGGCGCAAGGTCGTCACCGGCCTGTGCGCGGCGGGGCTCTCGATCGGCTGCGCGGCGATCATCCTTGCGATGAGCATCGGAGAGTCGGCGCAGCAGTATATCGAGCACGAGTTGAACAGCTTTTTCAAAATGGACGAGATCACCGTCTCCGCCAACGAGGGAGTCCGCAGCGGCAACCCGTCCGGCGGCGCAGGCGCGCAGGCGGACAGCGAGGAGCTGGACCGCGGCAAGCTGACCGGTCAGAAGGTGGAGGTTATCCGCAGCCTGCCGCACGTGGTAGCCGTCGCGCCATTCGAGCAGCTGGGATACATGGATATGCAGACGACCGATGGCCGCAAGTCGTACGTCGAGGTCATCGGCACGGATTTGACCATGCTGGAGCCGTTCGACAAGCCATTCATGCAGGGTGGGCCGAGCGAGCTGGCCGGGTCGGTCGTGCTCAGCTACGGCGGCACGCTGGGCCTCGCGGACGAGGAGACGCGCCGGAAGCTGCTGGACCAGCTGTCGCAAAATCCGTACGACGAGAAGCTGCAGGAGCAGTATCAGAAGCTCGAGCGGGTGCCGGCCGCGCTGTATCAGCGGCAGATTCAGCTGCAGGGCTACAACCCGCAAGGCGGGCAAGCGAAGCCGAGCTCGCCGCTGCAGGTGGCCGGGGTGCTGAAGAAGCCCGCGGGCGTAAGCGAGAACGCGTTGATCAACGATAAGAAGGCGTACGTGTCGCTGGAGACGGCCGAGCAGCTGCGGCGCGATTTCGGCGCGGCGCCGGCGGCGGGCACCGGTCAATCGTACAACTCCGTGCTGGTGAAGGTGGACAGCCAGGATAATATCAAGGCCGTCGAGCAGCAGATTCAGAAGCTGACGCTCAGCACGATGACCAATTTGCATCAGAAGGAACGGCTGACCGACCAGTTCAAAATTATGAAGGCGGTCGCGCTTGGCGGCGGCGTCTTCATCCTGATCATCGCGTCGATCTCGATCGTCGTCGCCATGACGATGTCGACCTATCAGCGGCGGCGTCAAATCGGAATCATGAAGGTGCTCGGGGCCAACCTGGCGCAAATTCGCAATATGTTCATCGTCGAAGCCGGCCTGCTCGGGTTCCTGGGCGGTCTGCTCGGCGTGCTGTTCTCGTATTGGATCGTATGGGGGATCAACGCCCTCATTAACAAGCTGGCCGATGCCCAGGACGCGGTCGTCATCTTCATCCCGCTGACGGCGATTCCGATCGGCATGGCGTTCGCGATCGTGACGGGCATCATATCCGGCATCTATCCGGCCATCAGCGCTTCGCGCACGGACGCGCTGACGGCCATCCGGCGAGATTAGACGGCGCATAGACGCTACAGAGGGGGAGCAAGGGCAATGAAACGGACGATCAAATGGCTGATGATCGGCATCGTGCTGGTCGGCATCAGCGGCGGGCTGTACATGGTCTCGCGGCCGCCCGCGCAGCCGATGGACGGCATGGCGGATTCGCAGGCGATTACCTTCGAGGTAACGCGGGAGACGATATCGAACACCGTCGAGGTGAAAGGCAAGTCGCTCTACGAGCAGGAGACGGCGGTCTACGCGCCGTTCGGCTCCAAGGTCACGAGCTGGAAGGTGGCCGATGGGCAGCAGGTGAAGCAGGGCGACGTGCTGTTTCAATTGGACCGCACCGCCTTGCAGAACGAGATCGCGCAGGAGGAGGCATCGCTGCGCAAGGCGAGTCTGGAGGCCGAACTGCAGGCGTATGTCGCGCAGCTGGATCAAGAGGAGACGGGGCTGGGCATCACCGAGACGCAGCGCAAGCGCGCGCATGCCAACGAAGAGCTGGCCCGGCTGACGCGCGAGCTGAACGACGTGACCGCGACCATTCAGCGCAAGACGGTAGCGGAGAAAAAGGAGCTCGTCGGCAAGGCCGATTTCCGTTCCCCGGCAACCGGGATTTTCCTATACGAATCGGCGGGCAAGCGGCCGCAGGCAGTGACGGACAATCAGTACATCGGCAAGATCGTCGACCTGGACAAGCTCCAATTCATCGCGCTCGTCGGCGAGCAGGACGTCTTCCGGATCAAGCCGGGCATGGCGGTGGCCGTGAAGATGAACGCGAAGAAGGAGCTGAAGCTCGAGGGCAAAGTGCTGCGCGTCTCGAAGTTCGCCAAGACGGGCACGGATCAGAACAACATCGACCAGGCGGCCCAGTTCGAGGTGGTCATCAGCCTGGCGCCGAACGAATATTTGATCGCCGGCCTCAGCTTGAACGGCCAGATCGAGACCGAGCGCAAGGAGAACGTCACCGTCGTGCCGACGATCGCGGTCATGCGCGAGAACGACAAGTCCTACGTCATGCTGGATCAAGGCGGCGGCGCGACCGAACGCCGGGATATCGAGGTCGGCATGGAGACGCCGGAGAAGACCGAAGTGTTGAAGGGTTTGGAGCCGGGCGACAAGGTTGTGCTGCAGTAAAGGCATAGGGGAGAGACCGCTCACGAGGCGGCTGCGCGAATGAAAAGCGCAGCCGCCTTTTTGCGTTTCCCGAGGCGTGAACGCTCCGTCTTGCGCCGGACAACAGGGGGTGTGAATATTTTGTAAAAATCGTACAAGTTTTTACAATAAATTGCGTTGCTCCAGTTGGTACTGTGCGGTATATTTTTCTCGCGACCACACAAACGGTCATTAAACTTAAAGAGTAGTCAATTTGAATGAACGGATTGTGAGACATTGGTCATTGCAAAACCGGCGTTCCCGGTATTGCACAGATACAGATGCATAAATTGGGAGGATGAGGGGAATGAAGGGGAATCCTACGAAAGCCGTCAAGCTGTCCGCGATCGTATTGGCGGGCGGACTGCTGCTGGCAGGGTGCTCGTCGAGCGGGAATGAAGCGGCGAATGCGAATGCCAATGCAAGCGCCAATGCGAACGCAAGTGCCGATATGAACGCGAATGCGGATGCCGGTACCGAAACGACAGGCAATCAAACCGCGGCCGCAGACAATCCGACGATCGAACAATTGGCGCCGCTGGCGGAGCAGGAGGGCAAGCTGAGCAGCGTCGGCATGCCGGATTCGTGGGCGAACTGGAAAGATACATGGGCGGACTTGAAGACCAAATACAAGATCGAGCATACCGATACCGACATGTCGAGCGCGGAAGAGCTGGCCAAATTCGAGGCGGAGAAGAACAGCCCGCCGGATATCGGCGATGTCGGCATCGCGTTCGGCCCGCTGGCCGAGGAGAAGGGCTTGACGATGAAATACAAGACGCCGTTCTGGGATGAGATCCCGGATTGGGCGAAGGACGACGACGGCGACTGGATCGTCGGCTATACCGGGTCGATCTCCTTCCTGTGCAACAACACGCTCGTGGACAAGTGCCCGACGAGCTGGGCGGACGTGAAGGCCGGCGCGTACAAGGTCGCGGTAGGCGACGTAACGAAGGCGGCGCAGGCGCAGCATTCGGTGCTCGCAGCGGCGCTCGCGTTCGGCGGGGACGAGAAAAATCTGCAGCCGGGGCTCGATTTCTTCGCGGAGCTGGCCAAGCAGGACCGCATCTCCAAGGTAGAACCGAGCGTCCCGAACATTCAGAAGGGCGAAGTCGAGGTGGCGCTGCTGTGGGACTTCAATGCGCTCGGCTACCGCGACCAGATCGATGCGGCCAAATTCGACGTGCATATTCCGTCGGAGGGCAGCGTGATCAGCGGCTACGCAACGATCATTAACGCGAATTCGAAAAATCCGAATGCGGCGAAGCTGGCGCGCGCTTATATTCTGAGCGATGAAGGGCAGATCAATCTGGCCAAAGGGTACGCCAGACCGATCCGCGATAGCGTGAAGCTGCCGGACGACGTGAGCAGCAAGCTGATCGGCGGCGACGAATACGCGAACGCGAAGCCGATCCAGGACTTCAAGGCGTGGGAGAACGCCCTTAAGGAGCTGCCGAACGCATGGTTAGAGCAGGTGCAAGCCAACGTAAAATAATGCTGCTGGCGCTGCTGCCGTTCGTGATTTGGATCAGCGCCTTCGAACTGGTACCCATCGCTCGCATGCTGCTGATGAGCTTCCAGGATAGCGACGGCCAAGGGTTGACCCTTGGCCATTACGTCAAAGGGCTGAGCGGCGCCATCTATGTGCAGGCGTTGACCAACAGCCTGCGCATTGCGCTTCTCTCCAGCGTCATGGCGATACTCGTCGCGCTGCTCTGCGCCTATTCCATCACCCGGTATACGACGCGCATGCGGGATTCGCTGCTCATGCTGACGAACATGATCGGCAACTTCGCCGGCGTGCCGCTGGCGTTCGCGTTCATGATTCTGATGGGCAATAACGGCGTCTTCACGATCATCGCGCGCACATTCGGCATCGACTCGTTCGGCGACTTCGATTTGTATTCGGAGCTGGGGCTGACGCTTATCTACGTTTATTTTCAAGTGCCGCTGGCGGTTATGCTGCTCTATCCGGCCTATTACGGCATTCGCGAGGAGTGGCGGGAAGCGGCCGCGGTGCTGGGCGCCTCGGCGTTCCGATTCTGGCGGCACATCGGCATTCCGATGCTGCTGCCTTCGATCGTCGGCACCTTCGGGATGCTGTTCGCCAACGCGCTCGGGGCTTATGCGACGGCGTACGCGCTCACGGGCTCGATATACAATTTGCTCTCCATCCGCATCTCGGCGCTCGTCTCCGGCGATATCTTCCCGAATTTCGAGCTGGGCAGCGCCTTGGCCGTGATCCTCGCCGCGATCATGCTGTCGGCGATTCTGCTGAACGAATGGATGAGCCGGCTCTCGAGAAGGAGGGGGCTATAATGGAGCGAAGCAAGCTGTGGCATGGTTCCGTCATCGCGCTGCTGATGGTCTACTTGTTTCTGCCGATCGCCGCGACGCTGGTGTTCTCGCTGGCCAAGCAGTGGCAGTCCGAGCTGCTGCCGGACGGGTACACGCTGGCGTGGTACCGGCAGATTCTCACCGACGTCCGTTTTCTGGAGGCCATCGGGCGCAGCGTCTTCGTCGGTACCGTCAGCGTGGCGCTGTCGCTGCTCGTGCTCGTGCCGGCGATTTTCGTGCTCGCCGTCTACTTTCCGAAGTGGGAGCGGGCGATGCAGGCGGCTGCGCTGCTGCCGTTCGCCTTTCCGCCGGTCGTCTCGGCCATCGGGCTGATGAAGCTGTATTCCCGCGGTCCGCTGCCGATCACCGGCACGCCGTGGATTTTGATCGGGGTCTATCTTACGCTCGTGCAGCCGTACATCTACCAGAGTGTCCGGGGCAGCCTGCGCACGATTCGGGCGGGCGAGCTGATGGAGGCGGCGGAGATGCTCGGGGCGGGACGATGGACCGCGTTCCGCCGGGTCATCCTGCCGAATATTTTGCCGGGTACGATGGTGGCGGCGCTGCTGTCGTTTTCGATTATATTCGGCGAGTTCGTCATGGCCAAGATGCTCGTCGGCGGCGAGTACGAGACGGTGCAGATGTATTTGTATAACGAAATGAAATCGACCGGCCAGACGGCGAGCGCGGTCGTCATCGCGTATTTCGCGCTTATTCTGATTCTATCCGGCCTTATCCTGAAGCTCGGGCGCTGGAAGCCCGGCAGAGGACGCCGTCAGCCGCAAAGGAGGAATCGTCATGAGCTTCGTTCGGATCGGGAACGTGCAGAAGGCGTATCAGCAGCAACCCGTGCTGAATCGGGTCCATTTTGAGATCGGGGAAGGCGAGCTGGTGACGCTGCTCGGACCGTCCGGCTGCGGCAAAAGCACGCTGCTGCGGGCCATCGCGGGATTAACCGACATCGACGAGGGTTCGATCGTGATCGGAGGACGCGACGTCACGGCGCTGCCGCCAAAGGCGCGGCAGGTCGGCATGGTGTTCCAATCGTACGCGCTCTTCCCGAATATGACCGTGTTCGAGAATATCGCCTTCGGGCTTAAGATGGAGGGTATGAAGCGCGCCGCCTATATGCCGCTCGTGGAGGAGATGATCGGCATAATCGCCCTCGAAGGCATGGAGGACCGGTACCCGGCCCAGCTCTCGGGCGGCCAGCAGCAGCGCGTCGCGCTCGGGCGGGCGCTCGTGAAGCGCCCGAAGGTGCTGCTGCTCGACGAGCCGCTCAGCGCCCTGGACGCCCAAATCCGGCGCAGTCTGCGCGGGGAGATCCGCGCCATTCAGCGCAAGCTGCGCATGACGACCGTGTTCGTGACCCACGATCAGGAGGAAGCGCTGACGATCTCCGATCGCATCGTGGTCATGAATCGAGGCGTCATCGAGCAAGAGGGGGCGCCGGAGGACATCTACGCCGCGCCGGCGACGGAGTTCGTCAGCCGCTTCATCGGCAGCTATAACGTGTGGGAGCGGACACGGCTCGCGGACGCGGGCCTGACCGGTTGGCCGCCGGGCGAGCTGTTCGCGGTCAGGCCGGAGGCGATCGGCATTCGGCCGGCTTCGGAGGCGCCGGCTGGCGTCGAGGAAGCCTGCGTGGTCGTCAGCGGCCGAGTGAGCGGCGTCTCCATCCTAGGCAGCATCAAGCGGTTCGAGGTCGAAGCGGGGGCGCTCGGCATCGTGACGGTCGACGCGCTGCATGACGCGCATTCGCGGCGGCTGCAGGAAGCGGCGGACGTGCGGCTGTATATCCCGCAAGAAGCGTGCAAGCCGCTTCGGAAGAGCTCCTAGCGTGCTTGCCGATAGAATGCGCATACTGATTGAGCGCCCGATGATTATTTATAGGAAGCCTGCCGCCGTCATGAGCATCATGAGGCGGCGGGTTATTCGCTTTATAGGAAGTGCCGTTCGTATGAGGGAGACTGCGGTCGGTTTCGTTTTCATTGACATTGAGAATCACTATCATTTAGAATAGGTATGTATACAAATGTATGCAATTGATCGGCTGCCCGGCAGCCATTTCAGCAGAACCTATTCCGTCAACAAGGCTTATTTTGCACAAATTCGATTTTATTTTACGCGGAGGTGCGCGCATGTTAATTCAAACGAGACAGATCATTATCGAGAAAGGCCATGCCGAGCAAGTGGTCGAACGTTTCAGCCAGGAGAGCCCGATTGAAGGCATGCCGGGCTTCATCGATCGCACCGTCATGGTGAACAAGCGCGCCAAGGACCAAGAGGAAGTGCTCGTCATGATCCGCTGGGAGTCCGAAGAGGCGTGGAAGAACTGGGAGAAGAGCGATGTGCATATCCAAGGACATCGCCAGAACGCGGGCAAGCCGAAGCCGGAATACGTCATCAGCTCGAACGTCAGCATGTATGAAGTGAAGACGGTGCGCGGCGGCACGGCGAACGTGTAATCTTACGCGCTCGGTATGTCCGAGCAACAAGGAAGAACCTCCAGCCGTGAAGCGGGTTGGAGGTTCTTCTGCTTGTGGCCGCATTACCGGAATTCGGCCGGCATGCGGACCGTGAAGGTGCTTCCCTCGTCTGGCGCGCTCTTGACGCGGATCGTGCCGCCGCACGCATCCGTAATCTGCTTCGCGATCGCAAGTCCCAGCCCGTGGCCGCCGTGCTGGCGGGAGCGGGCTTTGTCTTCCCGGTAGAACCGTTCGAAGATTCTCGCTTGATCCTCGGGCCGAATGCCGGCGCCCCGGTCGGCGACCGATAGCATGACCGCGCGCTGCTGGCGTGTCCGCTCTTCGGCGATCGTCACCTGGACGGGGCTTCCCGAAGGCGAATACTTCAGCGCGTTATCGAGGAGAATGACGAGCAGCTGCATCAGCCGCTGCTCGTCCCCGTAGACCGGCAGCTGCTCCGGCGCGTGGAAAGCCAGCGGCATGGATTTGGCCTCGAATAGCGGCGTCATGCCCTGCAGCGTCCGCTCCGCGCTGGCGCTCAGATCGAACCATTCCAACCGCAGCTGAGCCGCGCCCGAATCGGTTCGCGCCAAGTGCAGCAGGTCGCCGACCAAGCGCGTCATCCCCTTCACTTCCTCCTTCATATATCCGAGCGTCCGCGCGGCGAATCGATCCGCTTCCCCCCGTCCCGAAGAAGGCGGAGCGCTCATGCCGAGCGCTTCGATCGACGCGAGCAGCACGCTGAGCGGGGTTCGCAGCTCGTGCGACGCATCGGCGACGAATTCGCGCTGGCGCGCAAGCGACCGCTCGATCGGCGCCATCGCCCGCTTGGACATCAAGTGGCTGATATAGACGGCCGCGATCCCGAATACAAGCGTCAGACCGCCCAGCACGAACGCCGCGCTGCGGAGCATACGCTCCTGCGAGGAGATGTCGATGCCCACGAACAACGTGCCGACCTCCCGTCCGCCGGCGGACATCGTCCGGCTGGCGACGAGGTAAGGCGTGCGCTCGCCGCCTTCCTGACGGGCGTCCCGATCCCGCCGAAGCCGGCTCTGCGCGCGAAGTTCGATGACGCGGGGCTCGTCCTCGCCGTCATTCCACTGCCGGAACGACTGAAGCGCTTGCTCGCGCAGACCGCTTTGGTTCTCGTCCCCGAACAAAAGACTGCCTTGGGCGTCGATCCAATAATAGAACGCCTGGTCGCCGCCAACCGCGAAATAGTCGTCCATCTCCGCCATGAAGCCTTTGCCCCGCGTATTGCCGTCGTGCTCGCTAATGAGCCGGAATTCGTCTTCCAGCAGCGCCTGGACGCTGCTCTCCTGCTCGCTGCGCGCCGACGCCTCGAGCAGCGAATACGCCGCCCCCGCGAACAAGCCGAGCAGCAGGAGCAGCAGCAGGCTGTACTGGGCGGTGAGCCGCCATCTGGTCCGGCGGATGATATCGCCGGGGCGCTCCTTCTTGCGCCAGCCGAGCCGCCTACGCATGGATACGGTACCCGACGCCGCGGACGCTCTGGATGAGCCCTTTCTGCCCGGCCAGCTCCAGCTTCTTGCGCGCGAGCTTGACGGTCGCGTCGATGACCTTCAGACTGACGTCGGAATCGTAGCCCCAGATGCGGTCGAGAATGAGCTCGCGCGTGAGCACCCGTCCCCGGTTGACGGCCAGCAGATCCACGATTTGAAATTCCCTTGGCGTGAGCGCAATCCGATGATCGCCGAGCTGCACTTCATGACTGCTCCGGTTCAGCCGCATGGCGCCGAGCTGCACCGTCTCTTCCACTAATGGCGCGAAATTGCGGCGGGTCAGCGCCCGCACCCTCGCCAGCAGCTCGTCGATCTCGAACGGCTTGATCAGGTAATCGTCCGCCCCTGCATCGAGGCCCGCCACCCGGTCCTGAAGCGTGTCCCGGGCAGTCAGCATGAGGATTGCGCCGGCATACCCGGCTTGGCGCAGTCTTCGGCACACCGTCGCCCCGTCGCCCTCCGGCATCATCCAGTCGAGCAGCACCACGTCGTAAGCCGCGGCCATCGCATAATCGTACGCTTCCTCCCCGGTCATGACCCAATCGATCCGGCCGCCGGTCTTGACGCTCATCATATGTACGATCAATTCGCCGAGACGAATATCGTCTTCCGCTAGTAATAGATTCATCGTTCGATCCCCTCGCTTTCTTCCTGCGCGTGTGCGAATACCTTAACAGGACAAGCTGAAATCAAGCTGAAATAAACCTGACCGGAACATGAATGTTCCGTTTCACCGTTTTTTCACCAAACGCTTGTAGGCTAGGGTTGTACGAAACGCCAAGGAGGTGAGAACGAAATGAAATCCGCGGGATGGAAAAAGTTGAAATGGCCGCTGCTCGCGGCGCTGGCCGTGGTTGTCCTGCTCATCTGCTCCGGCTGGACGCATGGCGGCATGCACGGGCCAAGAGGCGGGCACGAGGCCGGCTTCGGACGCGGCGGCAGCCCGTTCTTGGGCGGGGGCCCTCGCATCGAGCAAGGCATTCGCGGCGGACACGGCGGAGGCTTCTCCTTCGCGCACCTGCTGCTGAAGATCGGCGTGCTGCTGATCGGCGCGGCGTTGTTCGCGAAAGGCAAGTCGGTGCTGAAATGGGGCGGCGCCCTCCTCGCGCTGCTGGCGCTCTGGTCGCTGCTGTCGTTCTGGACGATCGTCATTACGGCGCTTGCGGTCGCGGCTTACGTCTTCATGCGCAGAAGAACAACATCGAACGAACCACTTGAGTTAACGGCTTCGGCGGATTGGCTTGCGCCGTCGTCCGCACATCATCAAGTCCACATACTCGATCAATGGGAACGGCAACTGGATAAGGAGGCGAACAAATAATGGGTATCTTCAAACGAGTGAAAACGATCGTGCAATCCGACGTGCATAGCTTTCTGGACAAGGTCGAAGATCCGATCAACATGGTGAAGCAGTATATTCGCGAGCTGGAGGAGCAGCTGGACCGGGCGGTGCAGGCGCTGTCGCTGCAGCTGCTGGCCGAGCGCAAGCACGCCGCGCTCATCGAGCAGACCGAGGCGCTGCTGGCCAAGCGCAGCCGTCAGGCGGAGCTGGCCGTCGACCGCGAAGAGGACGCCATCGCGACCATCGCGATTCGCGAGAAGCTCATCCATCAGGAGCGGCTTGCGCATTACCGCAGCCAGTACCAATCGCTGCAGGAACAGACGGCTCAGCTGCGCGAGCAGATCGAGCAGATGAAGCATACGTACGACGCCCTGCAGGCGAAGAAGCAGTACCTGATCTCCCGGGTGCAGGCGGCGCAAGCGATGGAGCGGGCGAGCAGCACGCTTAGCGCGTTCGATCCGAACCAGGCGGCGCGCGGCTTCGCCCGCATGGAGGAGAAGGTGTGGCAGTTGGAAGCGTCCGCGACGGCGCGCAAGCAAGTACAAGGGCAGTGGGGCGCTGCGGCTTCGGCCCGGCTGGACGGCTTCGAGGACAGCGTGAAGCTGGAGCTCGACGCGATGAAGCAGCAGCGAAGGGCAAGCGCGCAAGGCTAACGGGAATTCTGAATCCCGGACACGGCATCCCACCCGATTGGCTCCGGGAATGCCGTGTCTTTGCGTTGCCGGCCGGCGTAACGGGTAATAATCCTCCTAAGGTAAAAGACAGAAGGAGGGTTCTCCCATGTTATTTTCCCATGTGGTCGCGGCATTCGATGGATCGGTCCAAGCCTGGCGGGCATTGGAATACGCCATCAAGCTGGCCGAGAATGGTCTGGCGGAGCGGCTGAGCGTCGTACACGTCTACAACGTGCCGTATATGGTCGTGCCCGAAGCGACGATCTACGCGCCGGCCGAGATGCAGAAGGAGATGTACGACCGGGCCGAAGCGCTGCTGGCCGAAGCCGGCAAGCGGACGGCGCACCTGCCCCATGCTTCGCTTACGCTGATGCAGGGTAGTCCGGCCGACAGTCTGCTGCAGTACGCCGACAAGAACGGCGCCGCGCTGATCGTCATCGGCAGCCGGGGACTCGGCGGCCTGCGGGAGTTCATGATGGGCAGCGTCAGCCACAATGTGGTGCAGCATGCGTCGGTGCCCGTGCTTGTCATTAAGTAAGACGGTTCGGACGTCGGGATTGGATAGCCGCCGACGCGCTTTCGAAGCGTCTTGGGCGCGGCGTGCCGCGCAAGCTTCTGGGTTTCGATCGGTTTCGACGCGGCCGATTCGGTTAGCCTTGGCTGCTTGTCTTCGGACAGGCGGCCAAGGTTTTTTGGCATAAGTTTCACATTTATGCACGCCTCTAAATCTCCGGTATGCATCGCGCGTCGCCGCTATGCGTTGACACTGCCTTTTGCGTAAGCAATTAAGCGATGAATGTCGAATTTGGTCTAATTATTTGTCTCATTTTGTCGAATTGGCGAATACTGATGATTCTTTTTAGAATCATTATCATTTATAATAACTGTAACATCAGGAATGGGCTGACTGGAGAGGATAGAGCAATATGGATGACATGCAAGGACACTATAATAACTGGATTGTTGCTTTATCCTTTCTCATCGCGGTTGCCGCTTCCTACTCCGCATTCGATTTGGCAGGCAAGATTTCCCGCGTATCCGGCAGGAGCCGGACCGTCTGGCTGTTCATCGGCTCCTTTATCATGGGCGCCGGCGTCTGGTCGATGCACTTCGTCGGCATGATGGCCTTTCATCTTGGCGTCAACGTGCAGTACGACGTGTGGACGACGGCCGCCTCCATGATTTTCTCGATCGGCGCCTCCTTCATCGCGTTCCGCGTGACGGCGCTTACGAACATCCGATACTGGCGGCGCGTTTTCGCCGGCTTGTACATGGGCGCTGGCATCGTCGGGATGCACTATACCGGCATGGCGGCGATCAAAGAGCCTGTGATCGTGACGTACAACGCGTCGATGGTGTTCCTGTCGGTCGGCATTGCGGTCGGCGCTTCGTACGCCGCGCTCTTCTTGTTCGGCAAATTAAGAAACGTGCAAGGCTTCTCTTATTGGAAGCTAATCTGCTCGTTCGTCATGGGTCTTGCCGTCTGCGGGATGCACTATACGGGCATGCTCGCGACGAATTTTCAGATGAGCGCCGAAGCCATGGCCGTCCACCACGCCGTCGGCGATTCTCCGCCTCAGTTTTTAATGCTGATCACGGTCGTGATGGCGACCTTTCTTATTTTGGCGATATCGGCTGGCGTCATGTTCTTCGATCGGACGGTATTGGAGCGCATGGCTTATTATGACGCGCTAACTGGACTGCTTAACCGCCATCGCCTGCTGCATTATTTTGAGACTTCCTTTAATGGAAAGGAAACCGGCTTTTTGCTTTTCCTTGACTTGGATCGCTTCAAGAACGTCAACGATACGCTCGGGCACGACGCCGGCGACATCGTGATCAAAGAGGCGGCGGAGCGGCTGAAACAGGCGGTGACGGGCGACCAGACCGTGTTCCGGCTGGGCGGTGACGAATTCCTCGTGGCCTCGGCCAAGGGCTCGAAGGAAGACGCGCTGGAATTGGCGGCGAATATCGTCCGCGTGCTGCGCAAGCCGATGGACGTCGCGGGCAGCGAGATCCATCTGACGATCAGCATCGGCATCAGCTTGGCGCCCGATCACGGCACGGACCGGACGGCGCTGCTCAAGACCGCCGACATGGCGCTTTATCAGGCCAAGGAGCTCGGGCGCAACCAATACCGGCTGTTCGACGAGGACATCGACCGCAAGTACGTGCGTCGGTTGGAGCTGGAGCGGGATTTGCGCAAGGCGCTGGTCAACGGAGAGCTGTTCGTCTGCTACCAGCCGAAATGGGATGCTAAGGAGAACCAACTGATCGGTCTGGAGGCGCTCATGCGCTGGCGGCATCCTGAGCTTGGACTCGTGTCCCCGGTGGAGTTCATTCCGATCGCCGAAGAGACCGGGCTGATCGTGCCGATGACGCGCTGGATGCTCCGCGACGTATGCGCCCAGAACCGGAATTGGCAGAAGCGCCGGATGGCGCACGTTCGGATATCGGTGAACATGTCGATCCGCGTGTTCGAAGGCGGCGCGCTGGTGCAGATGGTGCACGACGCGCTGGAATCGTCAGGGCTCGACCCTTCGCTGCTCGAGCTGGAGATTACCGAATCGATCGCGATGCAGGAGGTGGCGGACACCGTGGAGCAACTGCAGCAGCTGCGCGCGCTGGGAGTCCATGTCTCCATGGATGACTTCGGGACGGGGTACTCCTCGCTGGGCAGTCTGGACGAGCTTCCGATCGACGTGCTGAAGATCGACCAGTCTTTCGTTCGTCAGAGCGCCATGGAATCCAAGCAGGCGATTATTAGCACAATCATCGCGATCGCGGGCCATTTGAAGCTGCAGGTCGTCGCCGAAGGCGTGGAGACGCAGGAGCAAATCGACTTCCTGCTCTCGCGTGGCTGCAGCATCATGCAGGGCTATTACTACGGCAAGCCGATGGACACAAAGAGTATTGAACAATGGTTCGTCGACCGTCAGGTGAGCGGTACGCTCATGCGTGTAAAATAAGACAGATCGGTAGGGCTATCGGGCCAAGAGGACGACTCTTGGGGCTGATGGCCCTTTTTTGCATCCCGATCTAACCGGGATCCTTTAGGAAATTCGCAATCCTTCATATCGACTACAGATGGAATATGATAGAATTAGCGCTAGGAAAACTCATACTAAAGGGTGATCAAGTTGCGTAGGATAGCGGGGTTTGGACTAGCTTTTCTATTAATATGGGGCGTTGTTCCTATCGATATGGGCCATGCCAACGCCATCGCGGCAAGCGAGACCGGCGCTCCGGCGGCGATCGCGGGGCGAATGGCTGATGAGCGGACGCTCGTGCTGACGTTCGACCGGGTGCTTGCCGGGGCGGGCGATGCGCTGGCGCTGCCGAAGGAAGCCTTCGGCTTGAGTGGACAGTCCGGCGGCGTTGCCGAGGCGTATGCGGAAGATCGCGATGTATTCGTGGTGCTGGAACAGACGGCGGCCGGTGATTACGTCGACGTCGCGGTGGCGGCGAATACCGTGTTTGGCGCGGGGATCGTGGCAGGCTCCGGCAATGCGGAGCTCGCGTCGTACCGGATCGTCACCGAATCCGGGGCGCTCAAGCTGAAGAACGAGCTTGACCCCGAGGGCAGCGGCTTTGCGCTGGCCGATGCGGTGACCTATATGAACCGGTTGAAGGCCGCAAGGGGCGATGCCAATATTGCCGGACAGGCCGGATTGGACGGCACGGACGTGCGGTTCCTGCTTTCCCTGCTGGACCTGGGTCTGCCGGATCGGACGCGGCTGCAGGCGGCGATCGCCCAGGCGGACGCGATGCTGGCGGCGACGCAAGGTCGGACGGACGCCGAACGCAGCCAACTTGGCGCATCCCGGGAGCACGCGCTGACCGTGGCCGCGTCGGCATCATCAACGCAGCGCGTCCTCGACGCAGCGCGGGTCCGGATCGAGGCGAGCTTGGCGGCCTTCAAGCCGGTCGGGGCCAAGTACCGTACGGTACCGGCGCCGCTGTCGGTCGGGCTAACGCCGGGATCGCTGCTCGCGGACGGCCTCTTCAGCGAAGCGGACCGGCAGAAGCTCGGCACGGATGAAGGCGCTGCGGGTGCCTCGCTGCGTGTCGCGCTGCCGGGCGCGAAGGGCGGCTTCGACGATTATCGCCCGGGCGATACGATCGTGCTGACGGTGGGGGAAACCTCCTACACCTATACATTGAAGGCGTCGGACGTGGCCCGCATGAAGCGGACGGCCGAAGCGGATTCGTTTGATTTCGACGTTGCTTCGTTCCTGGAAGAGCAGCAAGCCGATCTTGCCGCGATTAGCTACAGCGCGCTCGTGCGCAATGGCGCGAATGCCTCCCAAAGCAGCGCGGCGGTGAGCAGCCCGTCGAATGAAACATTCGGCATCGACGTTGCGCCGATCATTCTGACCGCGCCGGATCGCGTCGTGCAGGGCGAACCAATCGAAGTCACGGTGAATGACCCGCAAGCGAAGGTGTATTTGACGAAGCGCGGGATGGCGAACGATGTCGCGTTTGACTGCAGCGTAGCCGATGGATGCAGCCTGCCTACCGCCTTGCTTGAGGCGGGGAGCTACGAGATTCATGCCAAGGATGCTTCGGGGCAGGCGTCGGCTAGCCGCAAGGTGGAGATCGCGGCGAAGTCTGCTCCGCTGCCGCCTGTGGCGGTTGCGTTGTCAGCTGAGTTCCCGTTGAACGAAGAAGGTCTGTATGTGTTCAATCGGCCGGCGCGCGAGGAGTTGGACTGGTCGGAAGCGCCAGTCACGGTGGACGTTGAGCTGCCGGGCAATCACGGGGCGGAGACGGATTACGAACTCGGCGACCGGGTCGTGGTAGACATCCGCGGCGGCGAAGGGAATTTCGAATCGTTCGTTCATGAGCTGAACGGCGACGAGATCGGTGCCCTTAACCGTGCGGCATCGGAGGAGACGGTAACGATATCCGTCGATATCACGTCTTATCTCCTCGGCGAGAAGTTGTTGGACGATACCGTCAAGATCGCGGCGTACATGCAGGACGGCGAGGTCTTAACGGCGATGTCGGCGAGCGTTGAGGTGGAACGCGCGATTTGGATCGATCAGTCGCGACCGAAGCTTATGGTGTCAACCGGGGACGTCATCGGTCAGCCCCCGGCAAGCAAGATTCCGTTGGATGGCGGGCGCATCGTAGCGTGGAGCTCGGAGAATGGCGCAATCTATGTGATTCCAGCGTATTTCGTCGAGGTGGTACGAACGGTTGCTCAGTTGGATGACATTGTTTCACGGGAGTGGGGGCGCAAGCAGGCTTTTACGGGAGCGAACGTCACGTTCCCGGCCAGTTCGCTGGGGCCTGGTCTATTCGTCGTCGTATCCGTCGATGAGGCCGGCAACTTGTCGCTTCCGGAGAGCGCGATTAAGATTGAAGATTTGACGGCTCCCGAGTTGACGGTCAAGACGAGCGCGTCGGGCGAGCAGGCAGCTGCGATCCCGCTCGATGGAGGCCGTATTTGGGCGGGCAGCACCGAGTCGGGCGCGATCTATGCAGTGCTTGCGAACCAGGTGCCGGCGGCGGTTTCCGCGGCTGCCCTGGATGATTTGGTTACGCGCGGTAAAGGCCTGAAGCGTCCGTTCACGGAGGCGGATGTTCGGTTCGAAGCCGAACAGCTCGGTGTCGGGGAATATGTTCTCTTTGCGGTAGATGGAAACGAGAATGTGTCGGCGCCCTCCCAGTCGATTGCAATCCGAGATACGACGGCCCCATGGTTAACCGTCACGACGAGCGAGGATCCTGAGGGCGGCCAAGCGGAGACCATCTCGCAAGAAGCCGCGATAACGGCCATCAGCACGGAGGCGGGCGCAATCTACGCGGTACTCGCAGGCAAGGTGACGCTTGGAGTCGACGCGGAGAAGCTGGCTGCGTTGGTTGCGGACGGATTCGGTCAGAAACGCGCGTTCACCGCGACCGACGTCGTTTTCGAGGCGGGCGAGCTGGGCATCGGCGACTACGCGCTGTTTGCGGTCGATCAAGCCGGCAACGTGTCCGCGTCGGTCGCGATCGCAATCCGCGATCTGACGGCGCCGACGGTGACGGTAACAACGAGCGAGGATGAACCCGGAGATCCGGCGGAGGTAATTCCGCAGGAAGGCGGAACTATCGCGGCCCGCAGCACGGAGTTTGGCGACATTTACGTCATTCCTTGGGACTACGTGGAGTCGGCTCGAACCGTGGACGACCTAGACTCGCTCGTCGAACGAGAGCTGGGCCGCAAACAACCGTTTACGGGCGCCGACGCGACGTTCTCCGCGAGCGATTTGGGGGCCGGCAAATTTTTGGTATTGGCGGCAGATGCAGCAGGCAACGTGTCCGTGCCAAGCAACCCCATCGAAGTCAAGGATATGGCGGCCCCGACGCTGACGGTCTGGACGAGCGAAGATGGCGAAGGCGGCGTGGCTGAAGTGATCTCGCAAGGCGGAGTGATTAAGGCGAATAGCTCGGAAGCGGGCATGATTTATGCAGTGCTCGCCGATCAGGTCACGAATAGAACCGCGGAAGCGCTTGAGAAGCTGGTTGCAGACTCGCACGGAACGAAACGCCCGTTCAGAGAAGGCGAAGTCGCGTTTAACGCTAGAGAGCTTAACTTAGACCGGTACGTACTGTTTGCGGTCGATGAAGCAGGCAACGTATCGGAGCCATCAAGCGCGATTGCGATCCAAGATCTGACGGCGCCGACGGTGACGGTCGCAACAAGCGCAGATGGCAAGCTGACCACGACGATCCCGTTAGAGGGCGGCCTCATCTGGGCAAGCAGCTCGGAAGCCGGATTCATCTATGTCATTCCTCATTCGTACGTCGAGTCGGCAAGAACGAAAGAGAAACTAGAGTCCCTCGTGCTGCAGGGGCATGGGCGCAAGGAGCCTTACTCGGACGCCGATGCGGTGTTCGAGGCGAGCGACCTAGGTATTGGCAGCTTCGTGGTGCTGGCCGTCGACGATGCCGGCAATGTGTCGGTGCCATCCAGCGCGATTGCGGTCCAAGATCTAACGGCGCCGACGGTGACGGTCGCAACAAGCGAAGATGGCAAGCTGACCGCGACGATCCCGTTCGAGGGCGGCCGCATCTGGGCAAGCAGCTCGGAAGCCGGATTCATCTATGTCATTCCGCATTCGTACGTGGAGTCGGCAAGAACGAAAGAGAAACTAGAGTCCCTCGTGCTGCAGGGGCATGGGCGCAAGGAGCCTTACTCGGACGCCGATGCGGTGTTCGAGGCGAGCGACCTAGGTATTGGCAGTTTCGCGGTGCTGGCCGTCGACGAAGCCGGCAATGTGTCGGTGCCGACCAGCGCGATTGCGGTCCAAGATTTAACTGCGCCGACGGTGACGGTCGCAACAAGCGAAGATGGCAAGCTGACCACGACGATCCCGTTAGAGGGCGGCCTCATCTGGGCAAGCAGCTCGGAAGCCGGATTCATCTATGTAATTCCTCATTCGTACGTCGAGTCGGCAAGAACGAAAGAGAAACTAGAGTCCCTCGTGCTGCAGGGGCATGGGCGCAAGGAGCCTTACTCGGACGCCGATGCGGTGTTCGAGGCGAGCGACCTAGGTATTGGCAGTTTCGCGGTACTGGCCGTCGACGAAGCCGGCAATGTGTCGGTGCCCACCAGCGCGATTGCGGTCCAAGATCTAACGGCGCCGACGGTGACTTACAAGACGAGCGAATCCGGCGAGCAATTGGCCCAGATCTCGTTGGAGAAGGACCGCATTTGGGTGAGCAGCACGAAACCAGGCACAGTTTATGCGGTGCTTAAAGACGCGTTGCCGGTTAGCGTTACCGCCGAGGCACTGGAACAATTGATCACGCAAGAAAAAGGGCTGAAAAGCACCTTTACATCGGAGTACGTTCTCTTTAAAGCCTGGGATTTGGGCGAAGGCGACCACGTCCTCTATGCGGTCGATGAGGCGGGTAATGTATCCGCGCCGTCAAGCACGATCGGCATAGAAGATCAGTTTATGCCGGAAATAACGGTGTGGACCAGCGAATATGGCACGACGATTCCGCTGAATGGCGGCCGCATTTGGGCCAATAGCACGGAAGCGGGCACGATTTTCGTCATCCCGGCCTGGGAAGCCTCTCCGGAGATGACGTTGGAGGCGTTGAATGCCCTAGTCTCGGACGAGGTCGGGTACAGCCGACCATTTGTGGAAGAGAACATCGTTTTCGAGGCAAGCCAACTGGGTACCGGCGAGTTCGTCCTCTACGCCGTGGACGAGGCGTTGAAAGTATCGACGTGGTCCGACTCGATTTACATCGAAGAGTATGAGGAGTCGGATGTTGAAGCGCCTACGATTGAGATCTCGACAAGCGAAGATGCCGAAGGCCAACTAGCCGAGAGGATCCCGATGCAGACCGGACGCATTTACGCGCAAAGCAACGAATCGGGCATGATCTATATCATACCGGCCAACGAAGAGGTAACCTCGGATGTCAGCGTATACGAGCTGGAGGCCATTGTGGCCGGCGAGAGAGGGTTGAAGCGGGAGTTTTCGGAGTCGGATGTAACGTTTGAAGCCATGGAACTGAATGCCGAAGCTTATGTCCTGTTTGCGGTCGATGCAGCGGGCAACGTCTCGGCTCCGTCCCGCCCAATCACGATCTTCTACGTCGAACCGCCGTTGCATGTTGGCGAGTACGCGTCGGATTCGGTTGAGATCGACAATGATGCGATGGTCATTCATCTACCGGCCGGCCTGACCGCAGGGCAATTGCGCCTGTATTTACAAAGCGAGGTTGGCTTTGATATTTATGAAGATGACGACTACGAAGCTTCGTCGGTTGAGGACGCGGCCTTGTTAACGGAAGAGAACGTGGTCGTTGCGGAGTCGCAATCGGTGGAGTTTGTCTATTACCTTGACTTCCATCCATTCGTCGTGGAGAGCGCTTATCATGACGGAGAAGCGGCATTGAGTCCGGCTTATCTGGCGGTCGACGCGCCGCTCAAGATTAGTTTTAGCGAAATACTCTTGGAATACGCCAGAAGCCAAGTAGAAGAGGCGTTTATCGATGCCGTTGAAGGCAGAGTGTTCGATTTCGATTGGCAGCCTGTAGAGGGCGGGCAAATCCTGACGATCGGGCTGGCTCCTTTGGAAGAAGGCGCCGAGGACGATCCGGGCGTCTATTTCGTCCACAGCGTTACCGCCAAGCTGATCGAAGCCCCGTCCGGGGATCCCGAGCTTTTGCTGGAAGCCGATCCGCTCGATGTGACGATTACCCCTGATCTCGAAGAGGATCGCATTACGCTAAGCTTTGAAGCCGATCTCTCGTTGCGGCTGCTGCAGACGGAAGTGCTCGATCCGACGATCATCGAGGAGATTCTCGTGATGGAAGGCAGCGAACCGGTTGGCGCTTTGAATGTGACGTTGATCGAGCGCGGGACCGCGAAGAATGAATTAGTCGTGTTCGTCGACAACTGGGATGAACTTGGCGTGGAGAACAGTAGTTTTCTCTCCTTGCAGGTGAGATTCAAACCCAGATCGATCGACAGCGTCTTGGGCAATTGGCTCAGCGATGGTTATTATCTATACTTGCCTTTGGTCTAGCATGCAAAACGGCCGGAATGACGTTGTCATTCCGGCCGTTTTTGTTGTTTGGCGTCTTCGCATTTATTGCAAATTGCTCGGCCACAGCACCAGCGTCTGTTTGTCCCGCTCGGCCCCAAGCGTCTGCAGCAGGCCGGCGGCCGGGGAGTCCGCGATCGCCGCGCCGTTCCACTGCTCGATTTTAATTTTGCTCAAGTTCCCGCGGCGCAGCACGGTGCGAAGCACCAGCTTGAGGCCGGGGACATCGAGCTTTCCGCCGGACCATTCAACCCCGCCGTCCGCGTTCGGCTTCTCCCCCTCCTGCGCGAGCGCCACGATTTTGCGTCCGTTGCTCTCGATCCAATACCGCCAGCGTCCGCCCTGCAGGACGATATAGTTGCCGCTTTTGCGCGCGAATCCGGCGCCAAGCACTTCCGGCCAATCCGTGCTCAAGCCGAACGGATTCGCCGGATCGACGGCCGAGATGATCGTATAGCCGTCCGTCTCCCCGGGCACCTGCTGCCGGCCAACGGCCGCTAACTGCTCCCGCCGCGCGAATTGCAGCGCCGGCTCGCCGGCGACGAGCACGCCGCGCGTCACGATGCCGAGATGCTCCAGCTGACGCAGCGCTTGCAGATGCGCATCCCAGCCGTACGGGCTGACATGCGCCGCAAGCTCCTTGGAGACGAGACCGAAGCTATCCAGGAGGTGCTGGGTCCACTGCAGAAGCGATTCCGTCTCGCCGCCATCGCTCCCGCTATGCCCATCATCGCGGTCATCCGGCCGACGATCTTCCTCGAGCAGGCTGCCCGTCCAATACCAGCGCCCGAGACCGGAGCCGGTCTTGGCGAGCTGCTTGCCTTTCGTCTGGGCGTGGATTCGCAGCGGCGCGAATTGGTCGTTGGCGACCGCGCCTTCCCAGACGAGATCGATCAGCGCCGGGAGCAGCTCGGACGGCGCGAGTCCGCTCTCCCGTCCGAGCCGCGTCAGGAACATGGCGCCGCCTTCCCGCAGCCGCGCGAGCAGCTCGGGATGCTTCGAATCGGCCGCAGGGGCGTCCTGCTTCAAGCAGGGGAGATAGAGCGCGCGAGACTCCGCGAGGAAGAACGCGATTTTGCCCTCCTTCTCCCCCTCTTCCTTGCGCCCAAGCCAGATGACTTCCCCGGATGCGCACAACAGATCGAGATCCTCTTTGCGATAGCCGTTCACGCGGGAAGGGAAGATGAGGCTCTCCCAGTGGGAGACCGGCAGATAGAACCCCTGCAGCTGGCCGATGACGGCGCGCAAGCCGTCGATGCCCGCGAGCTGAGTCCCCTCGAGCACGTGCTGCAGCCGCGAGATCTCCGTGCACCAGCGAACGGGCTCGGCGGGCTCGGCCTGTTTGCGGGCCTTCTCCAACGTCAGCCGGATCAGCCGCTTCGCGATGCGGCGGCTCGTCCAGATGCGCTCGTCCGCATGCTCCGCGAACGGCGCCTGCTCGACCAGATCGTGCCGAAGCAGCAGTTCGACTACGGCCGCGGCGTCGTGCGCCTGGAGCGCCGGATACCGCTCCATCAGCTCCGTATCGGTGAACGATAACCGATGCTCGGCGAAGCGGCCGGCGATGAAGACGGCGGCATCTTCTCCGCCGGGGAATCGTTCATATAGTTCCCGCTCATCCGCGCAAATCCAACGTTCCCCTGCATCCTCGAAGCGGTAGGAGACGACTCGACCGCTGGCGACGATCGTCTCCAGCGCCTCGGCCATAGCGGCGGCATCCGCCTCGAGCAGCTTGGCCAGCTCGTCTGTCGCGAGATCGCCGCGCTGCTTCAGCGCCGCATAGAGATCATCCGGCCGCCGAAGCGCTCCCTGTCCCGCGGACAGCCGCTCCCGCTCTGCCTGCGCGACCGCCGGATCGACCGCATCGCGCAGCGCGGCCTCGCCGAAGAGGGCGCCGGCCATCGTCCGGCTGACGCTCAGCAGCTGCAATTGAGTCGCCGCACTGAAGCCGTCGCCCTCGTAGATTTGCGCGTTCACGTAATCGGCGATGAACTGCGCGGCGAAGGGGGACGGCGCTTTCGTTTCCTTGACGACGATCTCGACCTCGCCCGCCGCGATATCTCGCAGCAGCCGCTTCAATCCCTCGGCATCCAAGTACACATGCAAGCTCTCCCGCATGGCTTCAAGCAGGTACGGGAATTGATCGGCATAAGGCAGCGCCTGCTTCAGCAGCTCTTCGCTTCGCAGCCGCTTCTGCCACATCGGCGTGCGCGTGAAGCTGCGCGAGAGCAGCAGGGAGGTCTCGGCGATCCGGCGGAACGAGATGCCGAGCATCGGCGAGCCCGCGATCGCCTCGGTCAGCAGCTCTTCTAACGAATCCGCGGCGATGTGCCACAGCTTGTTCAGCCACAAGTTGTCGCCTTCGGCAAGGACGAGCTCGATCCCGTTGTCTTTGGCATTGCCGTACAGCTTGTACGGCAGCAGCCGGCCGAACTGCCGCTCGATCGCGAGCAGCCACGTCCGGTTTAGCTTGCGGCCCAGCAGCGTGTGAATGACGACCCGCGTCTGGTTGGTCAAGTCGCGGTAATGCTCGATCAGTATGAGCTTGTCGGTCGGCAGTCCCAGCGCCTTATGCTGGGCGCGCGCCAGATCGATGAGCTGCTCGGCGGCCGTGCGGTCGAGCCCGTATTCGGCATCAAGCCAGCGAATGGTCTCCGCTTCAAGCAGATGTTCCGCCCCATCGTGCTCGTCCGTCTGCGTGTCTCGCAGCCGGAGCCGCGCCGACAACTCGCCGAGAAACCGGCCCAGCCGCACGCCGAGCCGCACGTTGCGACCGCCGGGCTCGTTGCGCCAGAACGGGATTTCGCTGAAGCGGTTCGGCGCTTCCTGGACGTACACGCGGTCATGGTCGATACGGCTGATCATCCACGACGACGTCCCGAGCTGGAATACGTCGCCCGGCCGGCTTTCATGAATATATTCCTCGTCCAGCTCGCCGAGATGAACGCGGCTATCCGTATGATGGACCGGATACGCCGAGGATTGGGGGATCGTGCCGACGCCGGTGACCGCCGCGACCGGGGTGAGCGGGAGACGGGTGACGACATCCCGCTCGCGATCCCAATCGATCAGCGGCCGAGCGAACGGATAGAAGCCTGCTAGCACCTTTAAGACCGATTCGAGCTCTGCCCGCGGGTATTCGCGGTAGCACTCGCTGCCGCAGATGAGCGCATGCAGCCCGTCCACGGCGATGTCCTCGGCCGCGGCGGCCGACACGATATGCTGCGAGAGCACATCGATCGGCCGGCGCGAGAGCTCGATCGCTTCGATCTCGCGCCGAACGACGCTGCGGCAGAGCACCGCGGCTTCCGGCAGCTGGCTGCGGCTTCGGGCGAGTATCACGCCGCGGCTGATATCGCCGACCGCGTGGCCGGCGCGGCCGATCCGCTGGATGCCCGAGGCGGCGTCCATGGGCGGGTCGACCTGAAGGACGAGGTCGACGTGTCCGACGTCGATGCCGAGCTCCAGCGAGGAAGTGGCGACCAGGCAGCGCAGCCGGCCGCTCTTCAGCAGCGACTCGACCTCCAGGCGCCGATCGCGCGCCAGCGACCCGTGGTGGGCGCGGGCGAAGTCTTCCCCCGCCTGCTCGTTCAGACGCAGCACAAGCCGCTCGCACAGCCGCCGGCTGTTCACGAAAAGCAGCACGGACGTCGCGCCCGCCATCAGCTGCAGGAGCCGTTCGACGATCGGCGTCCACACCGCCGCCTCGCGCGATTGCGCGAATCGGCTGAAGTCCGGCATCGTCACGCGCACGTGCATCGTTTTGGCCATCAGGCTCTCGATAATCGAGACGGGCCGTGGTCGGTAGCCCAGCGCGTGCCGAAGCGGCTGCGCGTCATCCGTCTCCTCGCCGAGGCGGGCAGCAGTCCAATTCGCAGAGACCGGCGAATCGTTATCCGGCAAGCCTTGACTAGCTCGATCATCCGGCTCGGCCATGCTATCCGCAGCCTCCCACCCGCCGAGAAATCTCGCCATGCGCGACATCGGCTTCTGGGTCGCCGAGACGCCGATCCGCTGAACGCGGTGCTCGCATAGCGCGGTCAGCCGCTCGAGCGAGAGCGTCAAATGCGCGCCGCGCTTGTCTCCGGCGATGCCGTGAATCTCATCCACGATGACGGAGCGGACGGTCCGCAGCATGGCCCGTCCTTTCGCGGAGGTCAGCAGCAAATACAGCGATTCCGGCGTGGTTACGAGCACCTCGGGCGGCCTTCGCGCCATGCGCGCCCGTTCGGCGGAAGGCGTGTCGCCTGTACGGACGGCCGTCGTGACGCCCGGCCATTCGCCGCCGTTCCCGCCTTCCGCGGCCCGTTCGCCCGCGTACTGCTCAATCTCCGAGATAAAGCCGACCAGATGGTGCTGGATATCGTTGTTGAGCGCCTTTAAAGGCGTGATGTACAAGGTGCGCACGCCGCCGGACCAGCTGCCGCCGGACGCTTGTTTGTCGCGGACGATGAGGTCCAGGCAGGGCAGCAGCGCCGCGAGCGTTTTGCCCGACCCGGTCGGGGCGGCGATCAGCGTATGCGCGCCGCTTCGAATGGACGCCCATGCCTGCAGCTGGACGTCGGTCGGCTCGCCGAACGCGCGGTCGAACCAGCCGGCCAGGATAGGATGAAAGCCTTGCAGCGCATCGGAGGAAGAAGGCATCGAAGTCAGCTCCTTTTCAGGAAGAAGTGATGCTCTCATTATACCTGTTTTTGGTTCAGAAACTGAGCGGCGTCTCATACCTTTAGAAGTAACACCAATCGGGAGGGTATGTATGCAAAGATGGCGGGAGACGTTGGAAGAGAGATGGAACGAATGGAGGCAGGTCGAGGATGCGCTTAGCCGCGCGCTCGAAGGCAGGCGGGTGCTGCGCGTCGCGGGACCTCGAACGCCGAGATTGCTGCCGCCGGCGACCAAGACGATCCGGTCGGGCCAATTGACAGGCCTATCGGGCACCTATGAAGCGGGACTGGCTTGCTTTTGCATGAGCGAACTGAAGGTCGAGGAGCGGCATGCCTTTCTGGAGGCGTGGCACGCGCGTTTAGGAGAAGGGGCGATGGTCGTCATTGCCGACCGAAGGGGCGAAGGGTGCTCATCGGCTTTTGAGCTGCATCAGCTGTTCGCGGAGGTGGGGACGGCGCTGGACGTACAGGTCGGGCGGACGTTTTGGTGGGTCCGTTATGAGATCGGCGCTCACGGCCGTAGATCGTATGGTTAACGAAGCATAAGCGGCGACTTTCCCGCGCAATATGCCCACGCATGATATTACCCTTCAAATTATCCGAATAATCAAATAATTATTGAAAAACCGGTGATCATGGACCCTGGCTTGTTTCATAGGTCGCCGCGAGTGGTGAAGAAGAACTAATACCGGCACGCGCGGCGGAACAGCAAACCGCCGTGCTTGTCCGGGGGAACAAACACGGCGGCTCGTTGTTTGGGATCATCGCGGGGGCGATTGATCCCGGTCGCGAGTTAGTCGACGTCAGTCGTGTCGACCACTTCGTCCGACGGCTCGTCGGCATATTTCTCAAAAGTTTCAGGACTCATAACGCGGCGGGCCGTGACATAGCGCTTCTGATAGTAGGAATCACTAAGTCCGCTGATAGTTACGCCCTTGCTGGAAGACGAGTGAGCGAACTTACCGTCTCCAACGTAAATGCCGACATGCGAAATGCCTTTGCCGCTCGTATTGAAAAATACGAGATCGCCTGGGATCAAGTCGGCTTTCGCCACTTTCTTGCCCAGCTTGGATTGAGAGGAAGACGCGTGCGGGATCGAGACGTTCAATTTCTTGAAGACGTACATCGTGAATCCGGAGCAGTCAAACCCCTTGGTCGTGGTGCCGCCATAGTTGTATGGCGTGCCGATCAGATTGGCGATAACGCCGTCCATTTTGGAATCCGCGAATGCGCTTCCAGCTTGGAACGTGAGCATCATGGCCAGGCCAATCAGCAGAGCAGAAAACTTCTTCAAGAATAGAAACCCCTTCCGGTGCCTACGAGGTTAGCTGTGGGGTTCGGTTGAAGGTACCCTATGATCGCCTCGGGCGTATGCTGCTGCATCCGCCGGGATCAATTCACCCAAAGATGGTTCCCCCGTTTCTCTTGCGAGAATTCGGCATTTTTTTCATTCCGCGTTATGAATTCGATCATTTTCACAATTTCCCTTCTAAGTTCACAGTTTGTTCACACATTAGAATTCTAAGAGTGCAACTTTTTTGCTATTATATCGTATCGTTTTTTCTCTTTCCCTACTAGGGTCGTCCGTCCAATCGACAGTTCTTCCGCTTAGCGCCCCCATACAGGCACGAACCTTCCCGATACGCCTTCGTTTCACGCGCAAGCTTCCTAATCCAACAGCAAAGGACAGCACCTTGTCGGCACTGCCCTTCGCCTTCAATTCTCAACCTTCTTTGGCTTCATTCGACTGCCAGGCCGCGAATTGCGCCGCGACGGTCCATACCTTCATGATCGTGCGCACGAAGTGGAACCCTTGGTGCAGAATCAGTGCGAGCAGCCCGGCCCACAGCATCGACACCGAGGCGGCCGTGAGACTGAGCAGCAGCCCGATCGCCCACATGAGGAGGGAGATGCCGGCGAAAGGCAGCAGCTTCTTCGCCGCCTCGCCCAGTCCGCCCAAGGCGCCTTTGCCCGTCACCGCGCCGAACTGCATGGCCAGGAACAGCAGGTGCAGCAGCACGGCCCCCGCGAACCATCCGCCGGCCAGCGGCAGCGCGCTCGCGCTCAGCTCGGCGAGCGTGTCGCTTGCGATCAGCGCGTCATACAGACGCGGCACCAGCCAGATGCCCGGCACGATCGTCAGCGCGACCTCGAGAAAGTAGAGCAGCATAACCGGCTTCCAGGCTGCGCGGATCCCGGCGAGGAAACGCGTGCCGCCTTCGCTCTCCGATGCGTGAAGAGAATAGAACAGACCCGCGTTGACCAAAGGCGTGATCAGCATGCGCCCGGCCAGCAGCGTCGCGAACAGCCACAAATAAGGATGAATGAGGTCGGTCTTCATCAGTTGGAACTGCGCCTCCGTCAAGAACAGCCTTACCGCGTCCTCGCCGGCCTCGGCGCCGGGATACCGCTGCAGCAGCGGCGTCACGATCGAATCGATGGTCCGGTAGAGGAAGAAGCCCCACAACAGTTCGTACAGGAACAGGACGATGACGATGAAAAAGTGCTGTCCCGTCAGCCACCAGCCTTGCTTTAAATGCCGCCTCATGCCTCGATCCTCCTTTCGTTGTCTATCCAGCCGCCCGTTACCAGGCCAGCGATGCAAACAAGCCTTCGATCAGCTTCGTTAAGCCGATTCCCCACCGGGTGCGCGTTTTCTCCGGCACCTCCGCCTTCAAGTAATTGTTGATATGCCGGTTATCCAGCACGTTGTCGTAGTCCGGGTCCACCGTTGCATAGAGCAGCGGGGAAGGGTGCACCACTTTGAACACCATCTGGCTTTCTCTGCCTTCCCAGATCTTCGGCATCGTCGTGCCGTCGGCGAACTGGAGCACGACCGGGACGGGCCCGTTGGCGCCGCCGCGCCGCTTGACCAGCACGGTGGATTCATACTGACGGTCCCCGTTCTCGGCGACGGGACGCACGGCGATCGATTCGACCGCGTAGTCGGCCATATCTTTGCCGTACACGAAATGGCTGAAATATTCGTCCCACTCCGTCTTGGTCACCTGCTCGACGATGGTTTGGAAGTCGGCCGTGGACGGGTGCTTGAATTTATACTTCTGGAAGTAGGTTCGCAAAATTTTGCGCATCGTCGAAGCGCCAACCTGCTTCTCAATGCCGATCAGCACGAGCTTGGCACGCATGTACACGTTCTCCGCATAGCTGTCCGAACTGTGATACGACCATGACAGCTGCTTGAGCGGGGCCGGGTTGGTCATATAGCTGGCTTCCAGCGTCAGATTCGGCTCGATGCCGTAGGCGCTCTCCATGACTTTGTCCTCCGCGTACGAGGTGAAGCCTTCGTCCAGCCACGCTTCCTCGAACTCGTTGGTGGCGACCATGCCGTACCAATATTGGTGGCCGATCTCATGCACGACCGTGCGCTCCAGGCTGTCGATGGACGGATCGGGAGAATCGGCCTCGAAGCTCGTAACCAGCGTCGGGTATTCCATCCCGCCCGCGCCGCCCGCGCCTTCCGGCGGCACGACGATGGACAAGGTCGAATACGGATACGTGCCATACCACTGGGCGAATTTGCCGAGCGCGGATTTGGCCGCATGCATGTAGCGTTCCTTGTGTTCGGCGTGCTTCGGATCCAGGTAGAGCTTAATGCGGACGCCTGGAATGCCGGTCGTCGAGTAGGCTTCTTCGCTATAGATGAAGTCGGGCGAAGCGGTCCAGGCGAAATCGTGCACGTCGTCGGCGTAAAACTGGAACGTCCGCCGTCCGCCGTCCGCTTTAGTTGGTTTCGTCTGGAAGCCGGTTGCGGCGACCGTATAGTCCGCCGGCACGTTAATCCGCACGTTGTAAATGCCGAAGTTGCTGTAGAACTCGGAGTTGCCGTGATACTGGTGCGCGTTCCAGCCGTCGGCCGTCCGGCCTCGCATGCCGGCCGTCTCGTAAGCGGCCAGCTTGGGGAACCATTGTCCGGCCATGACGAAATCGTCGTGGTAGCCCATCCGCGCGAACACCTGCGGCAGCTTGACCGTGAAGCCGAGCCTCAGCGTGACGCTGCCGCCGGGCGGGATCGCATCGGGCAGACGCAGCTTGGCCAGCGTCTTATCGCTCGCGTTGCCGTCGTCGGGCTGCACGTAATGCAGCCTTGGCAGCAGGCTGTCGCCTCCTTCGGTTTGGAGCGAATCGATCGTCATGCTGCCCACGCCGTCCGCCGTCGCCTTGTCGCTTCGCAATTGGCCGCCCGATTCCCGCATGAAGCTGGTCTCCGGCGATTCGAACGCGTTCGGATAGAGGTGGAAGTACATCTCCGAGACGGCGGACTTGCCGGGGTTTGTCCATGTGAGCGTTTGCTCGCCCGTGAGCGATTTGCTTTGTTCGTCGAGTTTGACGTCGATGTGGTACTCCACCACGCGTTTGCTGAGCGCGACCGGCTTCGGCCGGAGCACCGATTCCGGCACGGGCGCGTTCGTCTGGGGGAGCGTCGTTTTGGGAACGGGGACCGCGGGCGTCGCCGGCTTCGGCGCGGTCTGGACCGGCTCGGGCTTGGCCGTAAGCGAAGCATCCGTTTGAGCAGGCGCGAACGCGTACGTATATTGCGATACCCAGGCATCCCCGAACCCTTCCCGCGCCGATACGCCGAGCAGGGCGGCGGCGACGGCGAAGAGCAGTAAGCGTTTGGCAAGACGTGGCGTCATTGAACGATTCCCTCCCGTTGACAAGCATCTAAGGCATGTATATGTTTGCTTTTCCAGGATTATTAGCTAAAATGGAATTAATGTGTGGACATGCGGGGCAAACCCGCGCCAATATTGGATTTAAGCAAGGTAGAGCCGCGCATTCGGAGCGCGGTTTTCAAAGGGAAGGGAGCCTGGAATAGATGTCTGAACAAGAGCAAGGCCAGCAGCCGGCGGCGGGGGAAGAAGCGCCGAAGAAGGAGAAGAAGCAGCTCGCGCTGAACGTCGTCAGCAACAAGGCGCACAAGGGCTTCGGCGCGGGCACGATCGACCTGAGCCAAGTGTCCTGCGTCATGATCGATAACGGAGAGGCTTATATAGATGTAGGCGCGATGCACGCCAAGAGCAAGATCGAACGCGGCATCAAGTTCACGCCGAACAAGGAAGACACGCCGAACGGACGCCTGTGCTACATTGTATGGGTCGCGGTCGACCGCAACGAGCACGGTTCGTACTACGCGGGCGCGACCGCTTGCCCGATGCTGATCGATACGGAAGCGAAGCGCGGATGGAAGATTCTCGCCGACCACGTGAATCGGCTGGACTACGCGATCAAGCGGCGCTACATGCTGGATGAGCTGACGGCCGACGAGAGGGCCGCGCTGAAAGGGCTGCTCGTCAGCCATAACGCGGAGTGGTGGGCGAATTCGCCGGACGTGCTGAAGGAAGCGTTGGCGTAGATTTATAAATAAGGAACGGGAGGAGAGCCTCTGGTGCCGACGCGGCATCAGAGGCTCTTTTTTAACGTTTCGGCAGGGCTGCCCCGCCGCCCAAATCCGTGCAACGCATGCACGATGGCAGCCGTTATTTGGTTAGGCAAGGAACAATCGGATAAGGAATGGTTTTCAAATCCTATTTTTAGTAGGAATGGGTCTAACTCACTAGGTCGAGAAGCGAAAATTCGTGTCAATTTTTGTTGATGCAAACGGTTTCCCCTATTAAACTAGTACTATAATCATCGAAGGGGGAGCTATCGTGAAAGTCTTCGCTCCGTTTGTATACATCATGAACCGATTGTCCTATGTTAAAAAGTTCCTTCTGATCGGACTGCTGGTCCTCATCCCTATCTCAATCCTGTCCGTCGATCTGTTCCGCACGCTGCAATCGTCGATCGAAGTGTCGAAGCAGGAACGCGACGGCGTCACGTATCTTGCGCCCGTGAAGACGCTCATGATGCAGATGCAGAAGAGCCGCACCATGGTTGATAACGGCAGCAAGCTGGCGGCCAGCCAAGTCGAGGCGATCAAAGCCGAGATGAAGCAGCGCATCGGGCTTGTCGACGCCATGGACGCCAAGTACGGCGAGGCATTCGGCACGAGCGCGCAGTGGAGCAGCTTCAAATCCGGTTGGGCGCTGCTGGAGCAGCAGTACGCGGATTTGACCGTAGACGAGAGCGTGGCTTGGCATATCAAACTGATTCAACAGCTGCTGGAGATGCAGGTCGATATCTCCGACGGCTCGAACATGACGATGGACCCGGAGCTCAGCTCCTTCTCGCTCGTCAACATGATCATTAACCGGCTTCCGTCGCTGATGGAGAACGAAGCGCTCGCGCGCGGACTCGGCCGTTCGATTCTGGCCGGAGAGCCGATGACACCGGACGCGCAGCTGAGTTTGGTCAAGCAAGCGGATGCCATAGACCGACTGGTGGACGAAATCGGCCACGACTGGAGTAACGCGATGGACGGCAGCGCGGACATCGGCTCCATGGAGAAGCGGGTCGGAAGCAGCACGGAGGCGGCGCAGCGACTTAGCGCCCTGGTCATGCAGGAAGTCCTTTCGGGCAAGAACAGCTTAGGTTCCTCCTCCTTCTTCGCCGACGGTACGAAGGCGGTCGACGAGGCGTCGGCATTGTACGACGAGGCGCTCGTCCTGCTTGGCAAGCTCATCGACAAGCGGATCGACCAGATGGAAGTCGAGCGCGACACGATGATCGCCATCGTCGGCGTGGTGCTGCTGCTGGTGCTCATCTTCTTTATCGCGTTCTACCTGAATGTGAAGCAAACCGTCAACCGTCTGGAGCAGGACAGCTCCCGCATGGCGCAGGGCGATCTGACCGTCCGCGTCCAGTTGAAGACCAAGGACGAATTGGCGCGCGTCGGCGAAGCGTTCAACCGCATGGCCGAATCGTTCGCGGACGTCCTTCGCCGCAACCAGAACATAGCCGAACAAGTGAGCGGCTCTTCCGCCCGAATGGAACGGACGGCGCATGATTCCGTTGGCGCGGCCAATCAGATCGCCGCCGTCATGCGGGAGATGGCGGGCGAAGCGGAGCATCAAGCCCAGAGCATGGAACAGAACGCGACGGCCATGACCGAGAT
This sequence comes from Paenibacillus xanthanilyticus, assembly GCF_042682185.1. Classification (NCBI taxonomy): domain Bacteria; kingdom Bacillati; phylum Bacillota; class Bacilli; order Caryophanales; family Paenibacillaceae; genus Paenibacillus; species Paenibacillus xanthanilyticus. Next base: position 3,029,721 of record NZ_JBHUHA010000002.1, read on the forward strand.
GGCCGAAGGCATCAGCCGGATCGCCGTCACCTCCGCCGTCGTGAACGAAGCGGCAGCCGCCGTATCGAACGAAGCGAAGAACGGCCGCGATACGGTCGTGAAGGCGGCGGGACAGATGCATACGATCCGCGAAACGGCAGGCGCGACGGCCGAAGCGGTCGCCCAGCTGCGCAAGCAGTCCGAACAGATCGGCTCCATCGTCGATTTGATTACCGGGATCGCCAAGCAGACGAATTTGCTGGCGCTGAATGCCAATATCGAAGCGGCTCGCGCGGGCGTGCACGGCAAAGGGTTCTCCGTCGTCGCAAGCGAGGTCGGCAAGCTGGCCGACCAATCGAGACAGCTTGCTTCCAATATCGGCCAGCTGGTCGTGTCCATGCAGCAGTCGGCGGCCAACGCCGCGGCGCGGATGGAGCAGGGCGTGGCGGAGACGAGCGAAGGATTGGCGCTCATGGATGCCGTCAACGGCATGTTTGCCTCGATTTTGAACGAGGTCGAGCAGGTGGCTGCGCAGGTCGAGGAGATCTCGGCGGCTACGCAGCAAATGTCCGCGGGCACCGAGCAAGTCGCCGCGTCGGTGCATGAATCGCTTGGTTATGCCGGGCGGGCGGCCGAGAAGGCGCAGGAAGCGGCAGAGTCGGCGGGCGCGCAAGTTATCTCCATGGAAGAGGTGCTGAACGCTTCCGGCTCGCTGAGCGAGACGGCGATCGAGCTGCAACAGGCGCTCTTGAAGTTCAAGGTAACGGGCGAATCCGCGGCCGCCGCTGCGATCGAGCTGCCGAAGAAGAAAGCGAAGAGAGAGAAGAAGGCGAAACAACCGAAGGAACGCAGCGGGGCGAAGCGCAAGCTAGCGCTGCCGTGGAAGAAGAAGGGGAACAAAACGGAATAAACGGTGTTCCTTTCGGTAGGCCTTCTAAGTTATACACCCCCATACAGCTGGTTCAAGCGGCCTTCATCCTGCAATATGCGGGGTGAAGGCCGCTTTGTTTGATAGGGCCGCGGACGTCAGGATGAAGTCGGCCCAAAATCAGTCCAGTGGAGATATTTAACCGTTTCGGCCATTAGGTAATGGCGCATAGGATGTTGTGCATCCATTACTACCTATCGGGAGGGTTCCTGTGCTATTCCCCACTGACGCCCAATTTACCCCTGTATTGCTGAGCGGCAATATCGTGCTGTTCGATCCGCCTGGCGACCAGTCTCCTGCAAGTACGGACATCGTCGGAAACGCGCAGTTTCCGGCAGCCTATTACTCCTACGACGGGACCAACGTGTTTTTTAGGCTGCGGCTGAACGCCGACCCGCGTACGAGAACCGGCGGCTTCGACAATTTCGCCTGGGGACTGTTATTCGATACCGACGGTGTGCCGGGCACCTACGAGTGGCTGCTCGCGGTCAATGGCCTCAATACACAGGTCAACCTCATTCAGAACGTCATCAAGGAGTTTAATTCCTTCAACGACCCGGCGGAAGGTCTGGGTGGGGGTACGCCCAACTACAGCCGCCCGATTATCAACTACGATATCGCCCGCGTGCGAGCGACCGGCGACGGCTCCAATTTCGGAGGAAATCCGGATTTTTTCCTGGATTTCTTTATCGGCGCAGCGACGCTGTTTCAATTCTTGGGCATTACCGATTCATCGCAGATCCGGTTGTTTTTCTTTACCTCGGCGAACAATAATAACTATAACAAGGACTCGCTGCTCAACAACGGCTTTACGTTCGCGCAGGCGTTCACCCCGCCGGTGACGATCGAGTCGTCCGACGTGCGCGCCGAGCTCGCGATCGCCAAGACGACAATCTCCGGTCCCGCACAGACCATTACCGGCGAAATATCCACCTACACGCAGTCGATTCAAGTCAGCAATACCGGCAAAAGCACGGCGACCACGGTATTCATGACCGACGTGATCGGCTTCGATCAAGTATCGTCCGTCCAAATCACCGGCGTCAGTATCGGCCAAGCGACCTATGATCCATCGACGCAGACGATCAGCTACAATATCGGCAACTTGCCCGCAGGGCAAACCGCGACGCTGACTGTCACCTTCAGCGGGCAGTTCACGAGCACGAGCGGCGGGACGCGAACGCTGAATACGGCGTTGGTCGACGGGATCGACAGCTTCACGGGCAACCGGATTCCGACGGCCACCGCCGTCGCGTCGGCGACGGTCGTGCAGACCGGCGGTATCGCGGGGCGGGTGTTGGATCAATCGACGGGGCTGCCGCTGCCCGGTGCTGTCATCACGCTGCAAACGCAAGAGGGCGCGACTGTCTCGGTAACATCCGCAGATGCCGGGGGTTCGTACGGGTTTGCGAATATCGCATCCGGCCCCTATGTCCTCCTCACGACGCGCGCCGACTATGCGATAAGCTCGCAGCCGGTCTTCGTTTCGCCAGCTTCAGTGACAACGGCAGACATCTTGCTTCAACCGCTGCCTGCCGCGCTGCAAGGGACGGTATCGACCGGGGGCGTTCCGATTGCCGGGGCGACGGTTACGGTACAAGACGCCTTTAATGTGGTCGTTACGCAGGCGACGACGGATCCGGCCGGAAACTATGCGATAAGCGGGCTGCTGCCCGGTAACTATACGGTGGTCATCGCGGCGAACGCGTTCCAATCGGCGATGACCGGCGTCAATCTGACTCCGGCGGAGACGGAAACGGTCAATATCTCGCTATCCCCGAACCCGGCCTTGGTCACCGGAACCGTTCTCGGCGCCGACGGCAGCCCGATCCCCGGCGCCAATGTGGATATCGTGGACCCGTTCGGGCAGCTGGTGACAACGACGACGACAGATGCGGCAGGCAACTATGCATTCAACAATTTGGCCCCTGGCAGTTATAGGGTTCGAGCAAGCGCGCCGAACTTCTCGGCGGCGCAGGTTGGCGTCACGTTGGCCGCGGGCGAAGCAAGCGTCGTGAACCTGATCCTGCAGCCGGAGCCGGGCGTGCTGACCGGTATCGTCCATACCGCGGCGGACACGCCGCTTGCCGGCACGAGCATCCGCGTCGTAACGAACGAAGGCATTACGATCGCGACGGCCTTTACGGATAGCGCCGGCGCGTTTACGATCCCGAGCTTGCCGCCGAACTCCTATACGGTGAACTTCGGTCAGCAAGGCTTCGCCAGTCAGACGCAGGGCGCAATCGTCCTCTCCAATCAGACGACCGTTCTGGACGTGACCCTGTTCATGCTCGCCGGCACGCTGAACGGCATCGTGACGGATGCGGGCCAAGTGCCGCAGCCGGGCGCGGTCATCAACGTCTTCCAGAACAATGTGATCGTGGCGACAACGACCGCCGGCGCGAACGGCGTCTACCAAGTGGCAGGTCTGGCGCCCAATCTGTATACCGTGACGGCGGAAGTGCCCGGCTTTAGCACGCTGCTGCTCGGCGCCGTCATTGAACCGTTCGAGACGACGACGCTGAACTTCGCGCTGCAGCCGAGTCCGGGCGGGATCGGCGGTACGGTAACGGGAACGGACGGTTCGCCGATTGCCGGCGCGGCCGTTATCGTCCGGCAAGACAGCGCCGCCGGCCCGATCGTGGCCCGGACGGTGACGGACAGCGCGGGACGGTATACGATCGACAATCTTGATCCGGGCAATTATGTACTGACCGCTTCGGCCGAGGATTTCCAGACTTCCGTCAGCGGAGCGATCGTGCAGCCGAATGCGACCGCTGCCGCCGATTTCGTGCTGGCGCCTTCGCCTGGGACGATCAGCGGCGTCGTCGTTGAACTTGCGACCGGCGCGCCAATCCCCAACGCGTTCATTGAAGTTCGGCTTCTTCGCGCCAACGGGATTGCAGTCGCGACCGGGTTTACGGACGCAAGCGGCAATTTCGCCGTCGACTCGCTGCCGCCGGGGAGCTACACCGTCATTGCGACGGCCGCAGGCTTTCAGACCAATGGGGCAACCGTCATGCTCGAAGCGGCCGAGACGGAGAACGCGAGTATCGCGCTGCTGCCGAATCCGGGCTTCGTCGCGGGCACCGTTTTCAATACGGCCACGGGACTGCCGCTTGCCGGCGCGACGGTGCGCATCGCGGATGCGAACGGATTTTTGTACGATCTCGTCGTGACGGACAGCGGCGGGGCGTATACTGTCCGGGGCTTGCCGCCCGGCAACTATATCGTGAGCGCTTTTGCGGACGGTTTTCAGGGCCAGATCATCGGCGCGATCGTCCAGTCGGACACCACCTCGCCGGTTAACCTCGGTCTTCTGCCGAATCCGGGCGCCATAACCGGAACGGTATCGCCGTCGTCCGCGGGGACGCTGGTGCAGCTGCTTGATGCGAATAACGTGTTCATTCTATCCGTTGTCACGACGGCCGAAGGCAGCTACCTATTCGATAACCTCGCGCCAGGCAACTACTTGATTCGCGCAACGGCGGCGAATTATTCGACGGAAACGGTCGGCGCCACCGTATTCTCCGGGCAGACATCGAACGCGCTGATCAGCCTGACGCCCAATCCGGGCATGGTCAGCGGACGGGTGACCGATGCCGGCGGCAATCCGATTAATACGGCCGAGGTGAAAGTGTTCGATGCGAATAACGTGCTGCTCGGCGTCGTCCTTGCCGGCCTGAACGGGGAGTATGCCATCGGCAACCTTCCGGCAGGCAATCTAACCGTCGTGGTTAGCGCGCCGGGCTTTGCCACCGCGGTCGGCGGCGTCGGCGTTACGCCGGGCGAGAATGTCGCGGGGTTGGACTTCCGGCTTCAGCAGCTGGTCGGCAGCATCTCGGGACAAATTACGAGCGCCCAGACCCGGCAGCCTGTACCGGGAGCGACGATCGAGGTTCGAATTCTAGACGAACTGGGCGTGCCGGTGGCAACGGTGGCGACCAGTCCTTTCGGGAACTATCTGGTGGAGAATCTCGCGCCGGGCAGCTATACCGTCATCGTGAGCGCGGAGGGCTTCGCCGTCTCCGCGATCGGCGTCATCGTGACCGCCAATCAGACGACGAGCGCCAGTCTCGCGCTTAGCCCGCTGGCGGGCGAGATTGCCGGCGTCGTGAACGCGGGGGGCGCCATTCTGCCAGGCGGCGACGTTAGTTTGAGGCTCTATACGGAGGATGGCGTGCTGCTGCAGACCCTCCTGGCGAACGTCGACGGGTCGTACCGTTTCTTTCAAGTCGCGCCGGGCAACTACATCGTCAACGCGACTGCCGACGGCTTTGTCGCCCAATCGCAGCAGGTGCCGGTTGCCGCGAGCCAAACGGCGACCGCCAACTTCAATCTTCAATCGCAGCCGGCCGTGCTGAGCGGGATCGTGCGAAGCGAAGCGACCGGAGCCGCCCTAGGCGGCAGCACGGTTATTGTGCGCGATTTGAACGATCTGGTTGTGGCGACGGGGATTGCCGATGAGAACGGCGCTTTCGCACTTGATAATCTGCCGGCCGGCACCTTCGTCGCCGCCGTATCCGCAGCCGGGTTCGGAACCGGCGCATCGGTCGTCAACTTGAACCGCGGCCAGTCGACGAGCGCCGTGCTGCAGTTGGTCCCGAATCCGGGATCGCTGGCCGGCTACGTCACCGATCTGGACACGAGCGCTGCCGTGGAAGGAGCCGTCGTGACGGTCAGGAGAGATGATACGGATGCCGTCGTGGCTACCGCGCTGACGGATAATCGCGGCGCGTATCTCATTCAAGATTTGGGGGCGGGTCGCTATACCGTAACGGCAGAGGCTTCTGGCTTCTTCACGCAGATTCTGTCCGAGGCAGTCGCGCCGGATCTACAGACGCCGCTCAGTTTCGTGCTTTCCCGCAATCCCGCGACCATCCAGGGGAATGTGGCGAACGCCGCGACCGGGCAGCCGATCGCGGGCGCCGCAATCGAGATTCGGCTGTTCAATACGTTCGGCGAGGCGGTGGCCTCCTCCCTGACGGACGCGCAAGGCAACTATACGATTAATCGGGTACCGGCCTCCAACTATACCGTCATTGCGAGTCAGCCCAATTTTGGGACGGAGGAAACGTCGGCGCACGTCGGACCGGGTCAGACGACTACGTTGAATTTTGCGCTCACGCCGAATCCCGCTTCCCTGTCCGGCACGATCGTCCAGCAATCGAACGGCTTGCCGATTGCCGGCGCGACAATCGACGTTATCGACGCGTTCACGGGCATCGTGGTGCGCAGCGGTCTCTCGGACGCCCGAGGCGTTTACCTTATCGGCGGTTTGCGGGCCGACGACTACATCGTGCGGACGTCGCAATCCGGTTTTCAAAGCGAGTCGAACGCAATAACGCTTCAACCGGGAAGCGCGCGCGTGTTGAATGTCAGCCTTCGCGCCAACCCGACGACCATCGTCGGCGCCGTGACGAACACGGCGCAGAATGTGATGAACGGGGCAGTCGTACAGGTGCTGAACGCCAATAATGAAGTACTCGCCGTGACGGTAACCAACCCGGAAGGCCGATTCGCGGTGAGCGGATTGCCGAGCGAGACGCTCGTCATTACGACAAGCTCGCTCATGCTTGGATCGGCTGTCGTGGTGTTCGATCCGCGTATGGGCGGGGAAGTTCGCATCAGCATGCCCGAGGAGATGGGCGACTTGCGCGGCACGGTGCGCGACGAGAGGCTGCGCCCGCTCTATAAAGCGCTCGTGGAAGTATTCGACCGGAATCGGCGGCTCGTACGCGCGGTCATTACGAACACGGCCGGTCAGTATTACATCGGCAATCTGGCTGCCGGTATCTACGATGTGCAGTTCACCTATCCGGACAAACGTCCGCTCACGAAAAGCGCCCTTATTTTCAATGGTCAAGTGACAGTATTGGACGCGATTTTGCAAGACGATGACGAGGAATAGCCGGCTGAGCCCGGAACCAGATCAAGGGGTGTCCCGCAGCCGTCCGCAGGTGACGGGGGGCGCCCTTTTTCCGTGAAAATATCACATGCTCTGCTTCATAAACGCTTTAATTAATCGCCGCTATTTACGCATGACATTCATGCGGCGGCAGCGCATCTAACAGCCAGGAGAACAGACCTTTGGTCGCATGAATAATCGGATCACGTTGATTGGTTAATGTTACCTAGTTCCTTTAGGGTTGTTTCATTGTCTGATAGGGAGAAAAGAATCATTACTAATCAACATTTAGTCTATTAAGACTACTATTTCGAGGGAATTTGGACCTTATCCGGATAATCTAAAAATAGGGGATTTTGTCGGATTACGGAGTATAGGACCTCGGGGTAAGATGTGATCAAGATATCGGAACGGCGAACAAGCAAGACGAACTTCGCTGGATCTCGATAAAGGCAAAACCGGCGAAAGCCGGCGACGCAAAGCTACAGGGGCTAAGCCGCGGAAGACGCGGGATGCCAGCCAGCTGCCGAAAGATGCAGGGGAGTTCTTTTTTCGAACCCTCCTTTCGGGCCTAAAGGTGGGCTATTTTGCATACGCAAAAGGAGGTGGCGACCCGGATGAAGCTGGTCATTCGGGAGAGCGGGGAACGGCTTGGCGACCAAATTGAATGCGCTTACACGTTTTGGCGGAGACTGCGAGGCCTCGTAGGAAGGCAATCTCTCCCAAGCGGCAGCGGCCTTCATATTCAGCCGTGCAAGTCAGTCCACATGTTCTTTATGAACTACGACCTGGACGTGCTTCATCTGGACAAGGCAGGCGTCGTCGTCGGCATGGAGCATCGGCTCCGGCCGGGGAGGGTCGGTGCGGCGTTCGCGGGAACCCGCTCCGTCGTGGAGCTTCCGGCAGGCACGTTGGCAGCCGCGAAGGTCGAGCTGGGACAGACCGCGATTTTGGAACCTTAACGAGCAGTAAACTGAATTTTGATCGACACCACAAATTTAGGAGGCTAACAACATGATGAACAGCATTCGCCGCTTCTGGAACGACGAGCAAGGCCAAGGGATGACGGAGTACGGATTGGTTCTAGGTCTGATCGCGGTCGCGGTCGTCACGGCGCTGATCGCGCTGCGCGGCCACATTATCGACCTGTTCGACAATGCGGAAGACACGATTAACACGGGCGTTACGGAGATGGGCGGCACGCCTTAATTTTTGGTCGATCCTTGGTACGATCGGATATAGGATGACAAGCAGACGGACGAAGAAAGCACGGAAGCCGTTGTTTTGAACCGCAACCACGAGACAACAACCATTCTTAGGAGGCTAACAACATGATGAACAGCATTCGCCGCTTCTGGAACGATGAGCAAGGTCAAGGGATGACGGAGTACGGATTGGTGCTCGGGCTAATCGCGGTGGCGGTCGTGACGGCGCTCATCACACTGCGCGGTCATATTATCGACCTGTTCGACAACGCGGAGGATACGGTCAACACCGGCGTGACGGAAATGGGCGGAACGCCTTAAGCTTCCTTGCCTAAGGGCCGTGCGTCAACTAGTGGCGTGCGGCCTTTCCTTTTGGACGAAACCAGTTGAGAGGTGGACGCGAAGATGTGGGCAAACGCGATTATGCTGCTCGTGCTGGCGCTATGCGTCGTCACCGATGTGCGCAGCCGCAAAATTTATAACAACGTCATCGCTCCGGCGCTGGTGCTGGCGGTCGTATATCATGCCGCGACGGACGGCTGGAGCGGATTGCTTCATATGCTGATCGGGCTTGGCGCGGGGTTCGCGATTCTGCTCATCCCTTATCTTCTCGGCGGCATGGGAGCGGGCGACGTCAAGCTGCTTGCGCTCGTCGGGGCGTTGAAAGGAGCGGGCTTCGTGATGGCCGCATCGGTCTACATGGCGCTGTTCGGGGCTGTCATGGCGCTTGCGATCGTGTTGTTCAAGAACGGTTTTCGGGCGCGAATCCGTTACATGCAGTACGTTTTGGTATGCATCCGGTACCGGCTGAAGCTGCCGCTGCAAGGACACTTCGTCTCCGGCACGTACCCATACGGGGTGGCGATCGCGGCCGGATGCGTACTCGGTTTTATGATGGAAGGATGGGGAGCGGGATGATACGGGACGAGCGCGGCCAGTCGCTAGTCGAGTTTGCGCTTTTGCTGCCGCTGCTGATGCTGCTTCTATGCGGAATCGCGGACTTGGGCAGGCTGCTCTTCGCTTACTCCAGTTTGCAAATGACCGTGCAGGAGACGGCTCGCCTCGGCGGACTGGGCAGAAGCGACGGCGACATGACGGCCTATGCCAAAGCACATCTTCGGGTAGGGGACCCGGCAAGCATGACGGTGACGATTACGCCGAGTCAGTCTACCCGGGCATCCGGGGAGAACGTGACGGTGACGCTGCGCTATTCGCTTCCGCTGATGACGCCCGTCATGACGCGGGTCATTCCGGCCCCGGTTCTTTCAGCCCATTCCACCATTCGGGTGGAGTAGGAGGTTCACGATGAAAACGGATTTTGGCGCTTTTATAAAGGAAGAACGCGGCAGCACGATCGTCTGGGCCGGCTTATCGATGATGTTTTTGCTCACGATTGCCGGGCTTGTCGTGGATGGCGGGATCATGTACGCGACGAAGAGTCATTTGCAGAAAACCGCCAATGCAGCCGCGTTGTCGGGCGCGCAGGAACTAACCGGACAGGTTGGAGCCGCGGAGGCGGTGATCGGATCGATTCTGGCCGCGCACGGGGAACAGAGCAGCTTGACCGGCACCGAGATCGCGCCGATGTCCACGGTGCGCGTGAAGTTGGAGAAGAAGATCGGACTCGGCTTCGCCAGACTGCTCGGCAAAGATACCGCAACCGTCTCGGCGGAAGCGGCGGCGCGGATTGCGCCGATGGGCAGGGCCGCCGGCGTAGCGCCGCTCGGCATCGATGAATCGATTCCGCTGGAGTACTTGAAGCCGTACAAGCTCAAGGTGGACAACTCCGGGGTGGAAGCGGGCTACTTCGGCATTCTGGCGCTCGGCGGGCCGGGCGCAACGACGTACGAGAGCAATCTGAAGTTCGGGTATCCGAGCGAGATCGAAGCGGGCGATATCATTGACACCCAGACCGGGAACGTGGCGGGCAAGACGCGCGACAGCATCAATTTGCGCATCGACCAGGACCCGTATCCGGTCGGGGAGTATTGGCATCGGGACTCTTCCCGAGTCATATTGATTCCGGTTTACAAGCCACATGAATTTTCGTCGAATCAACTGAAATCGATCGAGGTTCGAGGATTCGCGTATTTCTACATTCTCGAACCGATGTCGAGCAAGGATACGTCCATCACGGGCATGTTCATTGAGCGGGCCGGTACCGGTTATGCCGCGCCGGACATCGCGAGTAAAGGCGCTTACGCGATTCGGTTGATTGAATAGCGTTACAGGACATCAAGATGACAGCGGAGGACGGGGGACGCGCATGAGATCGAAAATCATATTAGTGGCCGCAGTCCTGATGGGCTTGGCGACGACGGCGCTTTTCTTTACTTATATGAAGAAAGTGGACGAGCGGGCGGAGTCGGGCAAAGCGATGATTCGCGTGTTGGCGGCAAAGCAGGCGTTGGCGGAGAATACCCAGTTGTCCGGCGGCATGCTGCAGCTCGTCGAGGTGCCGGCTACGGCCATCAACGGGACGGCGCTGCGGGATCCGGCGGCGGCCGCGGGCAAAGTGACGGCGTCGGCGCTGGTGCCGGGCGAGGTGATCCTCCCCCACCATCTGCAGGACCGGCAGGATGAAGCGCTGGTGGTGTCCAAGAAAATTCGGGAGGGCTACCGGGCGGCGGCCGTCGGGGTAAACCTGGTCCAATCCGTCTCGAACCTCATCGAGCCCGGCGACTACGTAGACGTGGTGTATACCGTTCAGGAGAAGGCGGCCCAGACGATGAAATCGACGCTGCTGCTGGAGAACGTGCGCGTACTGGCCATCGGCAGACGCATGGTGGAAGCAAGGTCGGATACGCCTTACGTGGAGTACGCCACCGTCACGCTGGAAGTGAAGCCGGCTGATGGCGTCAAAGTGGTCCATGCGGACGAAGCGGGCACGGTGAGCTTGATGCTGCGCGGCAGCGTAGCGGTCGGGCCGAAGGCGCCGGCAGGCGTGGCGGGGAAGACGACGGATGCCAAATCCGGCACGACGGTCGGCAAGCCCGCGGGAAGCAATAGCAAATCATAGCGTCAACAAGGAACCGAACCGCGGCAGACGGATGACGTTGCCAGCGTCGAACGAGAGCGGAAATCGGGCAGAGGAGGATGGTCGAGATGAACCAAGCGGATCGCGGCGTCGGAGAGCGCGGCATGGCCGGGGCATCGGAGGGGAAGCGCGGCGAGATGATCGTCGTCTGCAGCGCCAAGGGAGGAATCGGGCGGACCGTGCTGGCGGTCAATTTGGCCGTCGCCCTGACGAAGAAGAATATCCAGATCGGCATGCTGGACGCGAGCTTCCAGTTTGGCGACGTGGCGCTTGCGCTCGACCTTCACCCCACCTTCACCATTCAAGATGCCATCGGCAATCTGGAGCAGCTGGACCGCCATGCGCTGGCAGGCTATCTCATCCACCATCATTCGGGCGTCAAGGTGCTGGCCGCGCCGGAGCGGCCGGAGTTGGCGGATCTCGTAACGGCGGAGGCGATCGACCGGGTGAGCGACCTATTATTGGCCCATCATGATTACGTCATCGTGGATACGGGGGCCGGGCTGCAGGAGCGGACGCTGCAGCTGGTCGAGAAGGCAGACCATGTGTTCATGCTGACGACGCTCGAGATGACGGCGGTCAAGAATACGAAGCTGATGCTGGAGACGCTCGAGGTGCTCGGTCTTCGGGAGAAGACGCAGCTGATCGTGAACCGCTCGACGATGGAGAGCGTGCTGAAGGCGGCGGACGTGCCGGAAATTCTCGGCATGGAGAGCGCGACCTACATCCCGAACGACTTTCAACTGGCTGCGCAGTCGCTCAATATCGGCATTCCGTTCGTGCTGAACCAAGCGAAGTCGGAGCTGGCCAAGACGGTGTTCAAGATGGCGGAGCAACTTATCTCGCGGCGGGAAATCTCGACGTTCAAGCCGAAGCAGAGCTCCTTCTTCCAGCAGCTGTTCGGCAAGGCGGCCAAAGCGTAGCGGGTCGAAATACACAGGCGAGAGGATGGACGGAATCATGAGCTTACTCGATAAAATCCAAGCCAAAGCCGCGGCCGCCGGAGCGGACCCGGCAGAGACCGGAGCAGGCGCTGCCCCTACCCCGGACCCGGCTGCCGCAGGCAGGGCGCCGAGGAAGGACCTGTTGGCGACCTTCCGGCAGATCCGGGGGACCGATCCGCGTCCGAAGGAGGCGCAGGCGTCGATCTCGAAGCACCAGGAGCTGAAGAACAAGCTGCATAAGCAGGTGCTGAACGACCTGAAGGACGAGGATGTCGAGGCGGTCATTCCGAAGATCGACGCCATGGCCATCGAGATTATCATGGAGGACGAGTCGCTGCGGGGCAAGGTCGACCGCAAGAAGGTCGTGGAGGAGCTGCTGCACGATTTGACCGGCTTCGGGCCGATCAACCCGCTGCTGCTTGATCCGGACATCAGCGAAGTCATGGTGAACGGCCCTAACCAGGTGTACGTGGAGCGCAATGGCAAAATCGAGCTGTCCTACGTGCAGTTCCGCGACGACGAGCACGTGATGAATATTATCGATAAAATCGTCTCGCCGATCGGCCGCCGCGTCGACGAGAGTAGTCCCATGGTGGACGCCCGGCTGCCGGACGGCTCGCGCGTGAACGTCATTATCCCGCCGTTATCGCTCAAGGGCCCGACCATCACGATCCGCAAATTTTCGAAGGACCCCTTTACGATCGAGAATTTAATCGATTTCGGCACCATTACGCGGGATATGGCGATTTTCTTGGAGGCGTGCGTCAAAGCGCGGCTGAACATGTTCGTCAGCGGCGGCACCGGCTCCGGCAAGACGACGACGCTCAACGTGCTCTCGGGCTTCATTCCGAGCGACGAGCGGATCGTGACGATCGAGGACGCGGCCGAGCTGCAGCTGTGGCAGGAGCACGTCGTGTCGCTGGAATCGCGCCCGCCCAACATCGAGGGCAAGGGGGCCGTCACCATTCGCGATCTGGTGCGCAACTCGCTGCGGATGCGTCCGGAGCGGATCGTCATCGGCGAGGTGCGCGGCGGGGAAGCGCTCGACATGCTGCAGGCGATGAATACCGGCCACGACGGCTCCCTGGCGACGGGCCACTCGAACAGCCCGCGCGATATGATCGCTCGTCTAGAGACGATGGTGCTGATGGCGGGCATCGAGCTGCCGGTGAAGGCCATTCGGGAGCAGATCGCGGGCGCGATCGACATTATCATCCAGCAGTCGAGACTGAAGGACGGCTCCCGCAAAATTACCAACATTACCGAAGTGCAGGGGATGGAGGGCGATGTCATCGTGCTCCAGGATATTTTCTCCTTCCGTCAGACCGGCGTGGACGAGCGGGGCAAGATCGTCGGCAAGCTGGCGCCGACGGGTGTCCGGCCGAAATTTTACGAGCGGCTGGAGAGCTCGGGCATGCATATTCCGGCATCCGTATTTATTGAAGAGGAGTGAGTGGGCATATGGCGGTCATCCTCACGGCGATGGTGTTCGCGACCAGTCTGCTGATGTTCGTCGCCGCGCTGCAGCTGCTGCAGACGGACAAGCGGATGGAGAACCGGCTGCGGCATTATCTGGTGCTGCACGATAAGAAGCCGCTCGGGCGCCGGAAGTTCGGCCTGCTCGTCCAGCTGCAGCTGTCCAAGCAAGCGGTGCGCGAGCGAGTGCTGACCAAGAAGAAGAGCCAGCGGTTGGAAGAGCGGTTAAGCCTGGCCGGGATCGCGATGAAGCCGGAAGAGTATATCCTGTTCCAATGGTTGAGCATCGCGCTCGGCGGCGGTCTTTTGTACTTGCTGACCGGGCAGCTTGCGCTAGTGATCGTCGGCGCCGCCGCCGGCTTCATGCTCCCGGGCTGGATGGTGAACCGGCTTCGCCGCAAGCGGCTGGCCGCCTTCAACGACAGCCTGCTCGACATGCTCACCACCGTCATCGGATCGCTTCGTGCAGGCTTCAGCTTCGTGCAGGCGCTCAAGACGGTGGTGGAAGAGTCGACGGGGCCGATGCGCGAGGAAGCGGATATCGTGCTGAAGGAGATGCAGTATGGGGCGACGGTCGAGGATGCCCTGAGCAACTGGCGCGAGCGCATGCCGAGCGAGGATCTTGACCTGCTGGTCCAGGCGATTCTCATCCAGCGTCAAATCGGCGGCAATCTAGCCGTCATTCTGGAGACGATCGTGCAGACGCTTCGGGACCGAGGTCGCATTCAGCGGCAAGTAACGACGCTGACCGCGCAGGGCCGGCTTTCGGGTATGGTCATCGGCTTGCTGCCGCTCGTGCTCGGCGTGCTGCTTTATCTGATCGAGCCCGACTACATCGGCACGCTGTTCCGGCATCCGATCGGCATGGGGCTGTTGGCCGGCGGCGGCGTGTCGGGAACGATCGGCTTTATGCTTATTCGAAAAATGACCCGGATCGAGGTGTAACCGATGCTGTATGCGGCGTTCTGCTTGACGGTTACGTTGGTGGTCTACGGTTTGTATGTCCTGCGGGAGGAGCGGAGCAGCCGGCTCAAGCGCAGGCTGGCCCAGGTCAGCGGGACGCTGGAGGAGAAACCGCGCGAGCCGGAGCCTTCCTCCGCGCCCGGCGAGGAGCGTTCCTTGGTGAGCCGGCTGCTGAAGCCGGGCTTGCGGATGATGCGGCGCGCCTTCAGCCGGCGATTGGAGGAGCGCAAGGAAGCCAGCATCGAGCTGGCGCTGCTGCAGGCGGGCCGGCCGTTCCAGATGAATCCCGTCGATTACCGGCTGCTGCAAATCGCGACGGGGGTGCTGCTGCCGTGCGCGGCGGGCGGCTACGGGTATTTGCTTGGATTGGCGGCGGGCGGCTGGCTGATGATGGCTTTCGCCGGTCTGGGCCTTGCGCTTGTCCTGCCCGGCTATTATTTGCGATTGAAGGCCAAAGCACGGGCCAAGCTAGCGCTTCGCGAACTCCCGGACGTGCTCGACCTGCTGACGGTCAGCCTGGAGGCCGGCCTCGGGTTCGATTCCGCGCTGCATAAGCTGGTCGCCCGCAAGGAAGGCGTCCTCGCCGGCGAGTTTCGGCGCTGCCTGGAGGAGATCCGCCTGGGCAAGACGCGCCGCGAGGCGCTGGCAGGCGTGAGGGATCGGCTGCCGCTCGAGGAGCTGCGCGTGCTGATCAGCAGCATCCTGCAGGCGGAGAAGCTCGGCATCGGCATGGTGACGGTGCTTCGCGTGCAATCCCAGGAGGTGAGAGATCGCCGCAAGCAGCGCGCCGAGGAGGAGGCCATGAAGGCGCCGATCAAGATGCTGTTCCCGCTCGTGCTTTTCATTTTCCCGAGCCTCTTCATCGTTCTGCTCGGTCCCGCGGTCATTCAGTTCATCGAGACGTTCTCGAAGTAGGCAGCGCGTTGAGCGACTCGAGGGACGGTAGTCTCCTCCGCCATAAACCGCAAATAGAGCCTCTAACCCGCGTCAAACGCTGGTTAGAGGCTCTTTCCTATTGCCAATTGAACGGCCATGTGGGCACAGGGCCGCCGTCTACGGTCAGTCCGTCCACCACCGCTTCAGCTGCGACCACCACGATTTGGACGTCTCCTTGACCGCGTCCTCGCCGCCGGATGCGGCTTGATCGCCGTGCGCCCCGCAGAACTCCGCCGGTTCGGTGCCGGTGACGAACGTCTCCAGCCGTCGGTCCGGACAGCCTTTGCCGGCCAGCTTGCCGGTCTTCGGATCGACGTACACGGTGGAGACGCCGCCGGGCACGGGGAAGATTTTCGGCGGCACGGCGGCCAGCGCATGCTCGGTATAGTTCGCGAAGATCGGCGCGGCGCGGTGCGCCTCGGTCGGCGTTAGTTTCCGATCCTTGTCGTAGCCGACCCAGACCGCCGTGACCAGCTCGGGCGTGTAGCCGACGAGCCAGGCGTCGGTCGCCGTCGTGCCGGTCTTGCCCGCGACAGGCCGCTTGAGCAGGGCCGCGACCCGGCTGCCGGTGCCGCCCGTCTCGAACACGCTCTCCATCAAGCTCGTCAGCACGTACGCGTGCGCGGGATCGACGACTTGGCTGTGCACCGGCTTGGCTTCGTACAGCACTTCGCCTTTGCTATCCTCGATACGCAGTATCGCGGTCGGCTCGACGCGCTGGCCAGCATTGGCGAATACACCGAAGGCGGATGCCATCTCGAACGGGCTGACCGGGAACGTGCCGAGCGCGAGCGATGGCACCGGCTGCAGGTTGGCCGTAATGCCGAGGCGACGGGCCATGTCGATGACGTTGTCGGCCCCGACGGACATGATCGTGTTCACCGCATAGATGTTGTCCGAGCTCGCGATCGCCTGCCGCATGTCGATATAATCCTCGGCGTATTTGTCGTTGTAATTGTGCGGCGCGTACGTCTTCCGGCCCTCGTCGTAGGTGAAGATCGTCGGCTCGCTTTTGTACCGGGAGACCGGCGTCATCCCGCCCTGCTGCAGAGCGGTCAGGTAGAGAATCGGCTTGAAGGACGAGCCGGGCTGCCGCGTCTTCGCGAGCGCGCGGTTGAACTGGTTCGTCTTGTAGTTCCGTCCGCCGACCATCGCTTTGATGTACCCGGTTCGCGGATCGATCGACACGAGCGCGGCCTGCTGCTGCGACGAGGTCGGAATTCCCTTGGCGACCGCGTCTTCCGCGGCAAGCTGGGCTTCCTCGTCGAGCGTCGTGTAGATGCGCAGGCCGCCCTCGCTGAACATCCGCTCGTTGATGCCGAGCTGGTCGACGGCGACGCTGCGGACATAGTCGCGGAAGTACGGCGCGGTGCCGTCCTGCTGGCCGCCGCCCAGCGGCTGGAATGCGAGCAGCTCCTGGCCCGCCGCGTCCGCTTCTTCCCGGGTAATATAGCCTTGCGCGGCCATCGTCCCGAGAATCGTGCGCTGTCGGTCCTTGGCATTCTTCATATCATTATAAGGGGAATAATACTTGGGCCCCTTCGGAATGCCGGCGAGCATGGCGCTCTCCGCCAGCGTCAGCTCGGAGGCATGCTTGCCGAAGTATAGGCGCGCCGCGGCCTCGACCCCGTAAGCGCCGTGCCCATAGTAGATTTGGTTCAGATACAGGCCGAGAATCTCGTTCTTGGTGTAGTTCATCTCGAGCTGAACGGTGTACATCGCCTCTTTGATTTTGCGGTTCCATGTCCGCTCGTGCGTGAGGTAAAGATTCCGCGCCAGCTGCTGAGTAATCGTGCTGGCGCCTTGTTTGGTCTCCATATGCTCCAGATTGACGACGGCCGCCCGGGCCAGCCCCTTCACGTCGAAGCCGAGATGGTCGTAGAACCGCTGGTCTTCGATCGCGAGCGTGGCGTCGATCAAGTGGCGCGAGACGGCCTTGAGCGGCACGGATTGCCGGTTCTCGCCCGTATGGAACGTATCGATGACGTTGCCTTGCAGGTCGAGCATCTGGGACGTTTGCGTGATCGAAGCGGCCGGGAGCGTCTGATGGCGCAAATAATAAAGGAAGCCGAAGGCGAAAAGGAGCAGCGCCAGCGTGCAGCATCCGGCGACGAAGCCCGCCTTGCGAAGGCGGCGGATTAGCGGCATCCACCGTTCGGCGCGCACGCGCCAAGGCGTGCCGCGTTTGCGCGGCGCCGAATTGGAAGCGGGTTTGGTCATGATGGCATCCCTCACGTTCGCATCTCTTTTTCCTTAGTATGGAAAACGTGCGGGACGCCTATTCACCCCCTTAGGAGCGAAAATGTTTTTTTTGCGCAGGGGGGACGCGAAAGGTTGATTTTTCCCCCGGAAGCACTATAATACAGTGTGAACCATCGACCTAACGAATAATAGGAATCCAACATACAAGAAAGAAGGGACCTAACAGCCATGGAATTGTGGTATACCGAGAAACAAACCGACAGCTACGGCATTACGGCCAAAATTAAAGAAACGTACGTGAGCGAACAGACCGATTTTCAAAAGCTCGACATGATCGAGACCGAAGAATTCGGCACGATGCTCGTACTGGACGGCATGGTCATGACGACCGACAAGGACGAGTTCGTCTATCATGAAATGGTTGCCCATCCTGCGCTGTATACCCACCCGAATCCGAAGCACGTGCTCGTCGTCGGCGGCGGCGACGGCGGCGTTATTCGCGAAGTGCTGAAGCACCCTTCGGTGGAGAAAGCGGTCCTCGTCGAGATCGACGGCAAAGTCATCGAATACTCGAAGCAATACCTGCCGAACATCGCGGGCGAGCTGGACAACCCGCGCGTGGAAGTCATCGTCAACGACGGCTTCATGCACATCCACGACCACAAGAACACGTACGACGTGATCATGGTCGACTCCACCGAGCCGGTCGGCCCGGCGGTCAACCTGTTCACGCGCGGCTTCTACCAAGGCATCTACGACGCCCTGAAGGAAGACGGCATTTTCGTCGCGCAGACGGACAACCCTTGGTTCAAGTCCGACCTCATCTCGAGCGTTAACCGCGACGTGAAGGAAGTATTCCCGATCGTGCGCGTATACTGGGCGAATGTGCCGACGTACCCAAGCGGTCTGTGGACGTTCACGCTCGGCAGCAAGAAGCACGATCCGCTCGCGGTGGACGAGTCGTCCATCCCGGAGATCGACACCAAATACTACTCCCCTCGTCTGCACAAAGCGGCATTCGTTCTGCCGAAGTTTGTGGAAGACTTGGTGAAATAGAGAGGACCCAACCATGCGTCTGGATCAAAAATACTCCGGTAACGTCTTTATCCTGAGCTCCGACGATTACGCCGCTTCCAAAGCGGTCATCTACGGCATGCCGATGGACTTTACCGTCTCGTTCCGTCCGGGTTCGCGCTTCGGCCCGGCCCGCATTCGCGAAGTGTCGATCGGCCTGGAAGAATACAGCCCGTATCTCGACCGCAGCCTCGAAGACATCGACTACTTCGACGCCGGCGATCTGCTGCT
Source organism: Paenibacillus xanthanilyticus (assembly GCF_042682185.1). Lineage (NCBI taxonomy): Bacteria > Bacillati > Bacillota > Bacilli > Caryophanales > Paenibacillaceae > Paenibacillus > Paenibacillus xanthanilyticus. The sequence continues at coordinate 3,048,604 of NZ_JBHUHA010000002.1, forward strand.
GCCATTCGGCAACGCGCAGCGTTCGCTCGACATCATCGGCGAATTCGTGAGCGGCGTGCTGGCCGATGGCAAAATGCCGGTCGGTCTCGGCGGCGAGCATCTCGTCTCCTGGCCGATTTTCCAAGAGGTGTACAAGAAGTACCCGGATCTGGCGATCATTCACTTCGACGCCCACGCCGACCTGCGCGAGAGCTACGAAGGCGAGCCGCTGTCCCACTCCACGCCGCTGCGCAAAGCCGCGAGCCTGATGGGCGGCAAGAACATCTACCAGTTCGGCATCCGTTCCGGCTCCCGCGAAGAGTGGCAGTACGCGCGCGAGAACATCAACTTCCATCCGTATGAGGTGCTCGAGCCGCTGAAGAAGGTACTCCCTGAGCTGGCGGGTCGTCCGGTTTACCTGACGATCGACATCGACGTCCTGGACCCGTCCGCGGCGCCAGGCACGGGCACGGCGGAAGCGGGCGGCATTACGAGCAAGGAATTGCTCGAGGCGGTCCACGCGATCGCGAAGTCCGGCGTGAACGTCGTCGGCTGCGACCTCGTCGAGGTTGCGCCGGCCTATGACCACTCGGAGATGACGCAGATCGTCGCATCCAAAGTCATCCGCGAGATGCTGCTCGGCTTTATTAAGTAAATCGCGTTCGGGCGCAGCGCCCCGCGTCCGACCGGCTCGTCTTCGCATCTTGATGCGAGGGCGGGCCGGTTTGTTTTGGGGAAGACCGCGCGTGATAGAGTTTCCGCGTTGGCTGTTCATCTACCGTCTACCATTCCGATTTTCCCGAGTAGGTTCGCTTGCGTAATCCGCCCTCGCCGGAGCTGTCGCGCCGCGGCAAAACTTTCGGCGCTCCCTGCCTATGAAACGTGATGGTTTTGGCCATACTGGCTACTAGAGAAGCTAACATTCACGTAAGGCGAAAAGGGAGCGTGGGACAATGGGCATTTTACCGGTGCATGAACGTTTGGCGGAATTGTACATCCTGCGGACGAAGCGGAAGCTGTCGGACCAAGAGTCGGCCGATTTCGAGCATTGCTTGGCCGCCAACGCCGTCTATTGCAGGCAGTTGGCCAACTTGTACAACCTATCGCTGGTTGCATCCATGACGGACGACGCGGAGTGGCAGCACGAGATTTGCGCGCGCATCGAGAAAATGAACGGCCAGCCGCCGGCCTCTCGCCGGACGGAGGAGGCATAAGGCGCAGGCGTACCGGGCTTGCGTGACTGGCTTCGCTGGGCCCTGGGCAAGACGCCGGGTTCGCCGGAGCCATATCTTTGCTGGCCGCAATAAGGGGCGAGAGCCATGCGTAAACATTCATTTCCGCCCGTGATCGACGAGCGAGCACGGGTGCTGATTATGGGGAGCTTGCCCGGGGATGCTTCCCTGCAGGTGAAGGAGTATTACGGCAATCCCCGCAACTACTTTTGGACGGTCGTCTACGCGCTGTTCGGCGACGGGGCTTTGCCGGATCCGGATTATGACGATCGGCTGGCTTTTGCGGCCCGGCACCGGCTGGCGTTATGGGACGTCATTGCCGCAGGCGAGCGGGAAGGCAGCTTGGATGCGAAGATTAAAGGCGAGACGCCTAACGCGATTCCGGAGCTGCTCGCGGCATATCCGGGCATTCGCTGCCTCGTCTTTAACGGCAGCAAAGCGCATGATACCTTCATGAAGCATTTTCGCCATCATCCCTGCACGGAAGGGCGCGTTTTGCTGAAGCTGCCGTCCACGAGTCCGATCCCGACGCCCCAGATGCGCGGGGCCGCCGACCGCATCGCAGCATGGCGGCCGATCGTCGACCTTGCGCGCGGCGCGTCGTTCTGATCATGCCGCCCCTTGCTTTTTTCGGCGGGGGACGACTATAATAGAACCAAATTCAGCGACAATGATCGGGAGAGTACGCTAGCGAGAAGCCGTTTTAGCGAGCCGGGGTGGTGGGAGCCGGTACGGAAGCGCAGCCGGAAGCGCACCCGGGAGTCGGTTTCCTGAAGCGAGAGGCCGCAGGCGCTCGCCGGTAGGGAGACCCGGTACAGGCCGTTATTCTGTCAAGTGGAACGCCGCCCGGCGATTGCGGGCCGACGCGGGTTTCAGAAGAGTGGTACCACGGACAGCCTTCCGTCTCTTTCGGAGACGGGGGCTTTTTTGTTTGACCTGAAGGAAACGCGTGGGGCACGGCCTATTGCGCATTGGAGGGGGACGGTTTGGCGTCTATGAACGATAAAGCAAGCATTCGGATCACGCTCGAGAGCGACGTGGACGGCGAGAAGCAGGCGCATCAGCTCACCGGCGAGTGGTACCGGAAAGACAGGACGGTCTACATCCGCTATGAGGAGCGGGACGAGACATACGGCGAAGTGCGCACGACCGTCAGATGGAGGGAAGGCGAGCTGCGGCTGACCCGGCACGGCGGCATTGAGGCCGAACAGAGCTTCGCGGCCGGCCAGCGGCTGCCGGGCCGCTACAAGTCCGAGCACGCGACGTTCCCGCTTGAGACGGAGACGCTGCTGCTCTGGATGCAGACCGGCGACGAGAGCAGCACGGGCACGGCGGACAATTTGCCAAGACCTTCGCTGCCGCTGTTCCTCGAGTGGCGATATACGCTATGGGTCGGCGGAGAATCGGTCGGACAGTTCCGCATTCGCCTGCTGGCCGAGGCCGAGGAATCGGCGGGCACGCCGTAGGAAGCGCGAACGCAGGCACACAGGGAATCCACGACCGGGGCGACACGCCCAACATATATAAAGGAGATGTTCGAATGACCACCAACGTACTGGAACAACTGCATGCCCAAGTAAGAGAAGCCATCGCCGACGCGGTCGTCACGGCGGGACTGGCAAGCCGGGAAGAACTGCCGGTATTCGCGATCGAAGTGCCGAAGGAGAAGGCGCACGGGGACCTTGCGACGAACGCCGCTATGCAGCTGACCAAGCTGGCGAAGAAGAACCCGCGCCAGATCGCCGAAGCGATCGTGGCGAACCTCGATACGGCGAAAGCGTCGATTCAGTCCGCCGAAATCGCGGGACCGGGCTTTATTAACTTCCGCTTGGATCGCAGTTACCTGCATCCGGTCATCGCGGACGTGCTGGATCAAGGCGACGGCTACGGCCGCGTAAGCGCCGGCGGCGGTCAGCGTGTGCAGGTCGAGTTCGTCAGCGCCAACCCGACGGGCAGCCTGCACCTTGGCCACGCGCGCGGTGCGGCCGTCGGCGACGCGCTGTGCAACGTCCTCGACTTCGCGGGCTATGAGGTCACGCGCGAATACTACATCAACGATGCCGGCAACCAGGTCGCGAACCTGGCGCTGTCCATCGAAGCGCGCTACAAGCAAGCGCTCGGCCAAGACGCCGAGATGCCGGCGGACGGCTATCACGGCGAGGACATCGTCGGTTTCGCGAAGGAGCTGGCCGAGCAGGAAGGCGACCGTCTGCTGTCGCTGCCGGAAGACGAGCGCTACGCGTTCTTCCGCCAGTACGGCTTAGAGCGGGAGCTGGACAAAATCAAGCGCGACCTGGGACGCTTCCGCGTGGGCTTCGATAGCTGGTACAGCGAGACGTCGCTCTATGAGACCAACCAAGTCGTGCAGGCGCTCGAGGCGCTGCGCGAGCGCGGCCAGGTGTTCGAGGAAGGCGGCGCGACGTGGCTGAACACGACGGCGTACGGCGACGACAAGAACCGCGTGCTCGTGAAGAACGACGGCTCGTACACGTACTTGACGCCGGACGTCGCGTACCACCGCGACAAGTATGCCCGCGGCTACGACCGGATGATCAATATCTGGGGCGCCGATCACCACGGCTACATTCCCCGCATGAAGGCGGCGATGGAAGCGCTCGGCAACGATCCGAAGAAGCTGGTCGTCTTGATCGCGCAGATGGTCAGCTTGTTCCAGAACGGCGAGAAGGTGAAGATGTCCAAGCGCACAGGCAAAGCCGTCACGATGGAAGACTTGATGGACGAAGTCGGCGTCGACGCGATCCGCTACTTCTTTACGATGCGCAGCATGGACTCGCACCTGGATTTCGATATGGATCTGGCTATTTCGACGTCCAACGAGAACCCGGTGTTCTATGTGCAGTACGCCCACGCGCGTATCTGCAGCGTATTCCGTCAAGCCGAAGAGCAGGGCATCTCGCTGGCCGCGCTGGCCGAAGTCGATCTTGCTAAGCTGTCGACCGAGCACGAATACGATCTGCTTCGCAAAATGGGCGAGCTGCCGCAAGAGATCGCCGAAGCGGCGGAGCAATACGCCCCGCACCGCCTCGTGCGCTACGTCTACGAGCTGGCGGCGCTGTTCCACAGTTACTACCGCGCGGAGCGCGTCATCACGGAAGACGCCGCGCAGACGCAGGCGCGCCTCGCGCTGCTGTCGGCCGTCCGCACCGTGCTGGCCAACGTACTGCGCCTGATCGGCGTATCCGCGCCGGAGCGCATGTAGGAGCGGCCCGTCCGTCGAGACGCCAAAAGCAAGAACCCGGGAACAGGCGCGGCTTTGCCGCGTTCGCTTCCGGGTTCTTGCTTATTTCCGAACGATGCTATTTCGCTGTATCCGCGCATTGCCGCATGAGCCGAGGATGAACGCTCCTCGCGAACGAGCGGCCTTTCGCCCGAGCAGCTTGTCGCTGCCGCCCGCGCATGCCGCTCCATGGCGCATAATGGGTTAACGCTCGGCGGCCTGCAGCATACGCATAATATCGAGCTCGCCGGTCACGCGCGGCACTTTCGTGCCCCGCAGCGGAACCATCGACTTCTTCAAAATCGCCTTGATGTCGCCGGGCGATAGACCCGGATGCTGGGCGAGCAGCAGCGCGATGGCGCCGCTGACGTGCGAGGTGGCCATGGACGTGCCGCTCATTTCGTTGTACTTGCCGCGCAGCCAGGCCGACAGAATTTTGTCGCCGGGCGCGTAAATATCGATATGCATGCCGCGATTGCTGAACGGCGCGACCCGCCGCAGCCGGGTGGTGGCGCCGACGGCGATCGTCTGCGGGTAGCGGGCCGGGTAATCGACGGCTTTGCGTTTGCCGTCGTTGCCGGAGGAAGCGACGATGATGACGCCGGAGTTATACGCGTGATTGACGGCGGAGAGCAGCGATTTGCTGCGGGACTTCATGCCGAAGCTCATGTTGATGACGTTCATTCCGTTATTGACGCACCATTCGATGCCAAGCACGATATCCGAGACGAAGGCGCTTCCGTTGTTGTCGAACGCCTTCACGGGATAGACGGTCGCCCTGGGCGCGACGCCGATCATGCCGTGCACCTGGTTGGCCGCCGCGATCGTGCCCGCGATATGCGTGCCGTGCCCGTTGTCGTCGAACGGCAGCGCGCTGCGATTGAGCAGATTGATCCCCCGGCCGAGCGACTGCTTCAGATCCGGATGGTTGAAATCGACTCCCGTGTCAATCACGCCGACTTTGATTCGGTGGCCGGTCGTCGAACTCCAGGCGAGCGGAGCCTTGATTTTCTGCACGCCCCAAGGGATGCCTCGGTCCGCGGTGGTCGGCTTGGGCATGATGTTCGGCGCGTCGACGGCGACCGGCTGATCCACTTCCAGCCAGACGTCCTTTGCAGGGAAGCAGGACGACGAAGCTGCTCCTCCCTCGTCGGGGAACGAGAAGCCTTGTATAAGCGGCAAATGGCGAACGCGTTCCCGTTTTGCGGATGATGCGGCCCATTCGGTCCAGACATTCAGAAACCGCTTGTAGTCGCCGTGCCGCCGAAAACGGACGATCCGCCGCTTCGTGCCCGTAGCGGGCGCGGCCAGTTTACGATGCAACCAACGGAGTATCTCGGTTCTGTCCAAATTTGGCGTCCCCTCCTACGGCGGAACTGCTGAGGTATTGTATGACCGAGCGTTCCAAGCCGTATGAGCAAGTGACCTTTTTTTGCAAAATAGGCGGCGAATAGTGTCAATTCGCGCGGGTCTTCATACTATATAGGAAGAGCCGCGGGAGCGGTTCTTGATTCCCGCAGAGCGGCTTGTCGCAAGCAGGCGGCGGGAGGGATACAGTCGAAGCGGAGGGCCCAGCCCTCCGCTATTTTCAGTTCTTGCGCGGCATTTCCCTCATGCGCGCCGGCCAAGCTTGCTTTTTTGAAAAAAATAGGTTTTACTATAGGTTGAAAAAGGAACGCAAGCAGCAGCGAAGAGAGACGATTCGCATTCGTACGAGAGGGAGTGTACCCATGAGCGAGTTCACGTTGAAACTCGATCCGGAGCGCGTGAAGGAAATGCCGATGGTCGACTTGGCGTTTGAATTGCTGAAAGCCGCCAATACACCGTTTTATTATCGGGACCTGATGATGGAGATTGCGAAGGTCCGGAAATTGTCCCAAGAAGAAATCAACCAGGTGATTGCGCAAGTATATACGGAAATTAACATCGACGGCCGTTTCGCATGCGTCGGCAGCAACATGTGGGGATTGAAGCGCTGGTATCCGGTCGAACGCAACGAGGACCCGGTTACAAACGCGAAGCGTCCGCGCATTATCAACGACGACGACGACGACGATCTCTACAACGACGACGAGGAAGAGGAAACCTACGCGGCGGACGAAGAGGATTTCGACTTGTACGACGAGGATCAAGAGATCTTCGACGAAGAAGTCGAAACCGAAGAAGAAGTCGACGAGGAAGTGCTCATTGACGACGAAGAGCTCGAGGATGAGGAATCGGACGAAGAAGAGGCCGAGGAAGAAGAAGCGGACGATTTAGCGGACGAAGAGGGCGAGAAGTAAACGAGACGTAAATCGCAGGTTTTGCGGTCTTGACACGGGATGTCCGGCATATTAAACTATTGCATGGGCTTCAAGTTCGGACATTAGATATACGACAAAAGTCAAAAAGTGCCCCCGTATTCGGGTGTCACTTTTTTCTTTTTTTAGCACCATTTTTTGTGCGGAATTTGGGTTAACCTATACTTTAACTTACTAGCGTGGAGGGTATCATCAGTGACCAAGTACATTTTTGTAACCGGCGGTGTCGTGTCGTCTCTGGGCAAAGGTATCACGGCGGCGTCGCTCGGCCGTTTGCTAAAGAACCGGGGTCTGAAAGTGACGATCCAGAAGTTCGATCCTTACATTAACGTGGACCCGGGCACGATGAGTCCTTACCAGCACGGCGAAGTGTTCGTGACCGACGACGGCGCGGAGACGGATCTTGATTTAGGCCACTACGAGCGCTTCATCGATATCAATCTGTCGAAGAACAGCAACGTCACGACCGGCAAGATTTACTCGACCGTTATTACCAAAGAGCGCCGCGGCGAATACCTCGGCGGCACGGTGCAGGTTATTCCACATATTACGAACGAGATTAAGGACCGCGTGTTCCGCGCCGGCAAAGAAACCGGTTCGGACGTGGTCATCACCGAGATCGGCGGCACGGTAGGCGATATTGAGAGTTTGCCGTTCCTCGAGGCGATCCGTCAGATCAAGAGCGACATCGGCCGCGACAACGTGATGTACGTGCACGTTACGCTGATTCCGTTCATCAAGGCGGCGGGCGAAGTGAAGACGAAACCGACGCAGCACAGCGTCAAAGAACTGCGCAGCATCGGCATCCAGCCGAACGTTATCGTTTGCCGGACCGAGCAGCCGATCGCCGAAGAGTTGAAGCGCAAAATCGCGCTGTTCTGCGACATCGACGCGAACGCCGTCGTCGAGTGCATCGATGCACCGACGCTGTATGAAGTGCCGCTGATGCTTCGCGAGCAAGGGCTGGACGATTTCGTCGTGAATCACCTCAAGCTGAACGCGGGCGAACCGGACATGACCGAATGGCAAGGGCTCGTCGATCGCGTGAAGAACCTGAAGCGTACGACCGAGATTGCGATCGTCGGCAAGTACGTGGCCCTTCACGACGCTTACCTCTCCATCGTGGAATCGCTGAGTCACGCGGGCTTTGCTTGGGACGCGGAAGTGAAATTGCGTTGGGTGAACGCGGAGGAAGTCACGGAGCAGAACGTGGCGGACAAGCTGCAGGGCGTCTCCGGCATCCTCGTGCCGGGCGGTTTCGGCGACCGCGGCATCGAAGGCAAGATCAATGCGATCCGTTACGCACGGGAACAGCGCATTCCGTTCTTCGGCATCTGTCTGGGCATGCAAGTGGCCGTCATCGAGCACGCGCGCAACGTGACGGGCTTGCTGGACGCGAACAGCTCGGAGATCAACCCGTCGACGCCTTATCCGGTCATCGACCTGCTGCCGGAGCAGAAGGATATCGAGGATCTGGGCGGCACGATGCGTCTGGGCCTGTATCCGTGCAAGACCGTTCCAGGCTCGCTGGCCGAGCGCGAATACGGCGACGAGCTCGTGTACGAGCGTCACCGTCACCGCTACGAGTTCAACAACGAGTTCCGCGAGCGGATCGAAGCGACCGGCCTTCGCATCTCCGGCACGTCGCCGGACGGTCGCCTCGTCGAGATGGTCGAGTTGCCGGATCACCCATGGTTCCTGGCCGTTCAATTCCATCCGGAATTCACGTCCCGTCCGAACCGTCCGCAACCGCTTTTCCGCGGTTTCGTAAGAGCGGCACTGGAAGTATCGGAAGCTTAAGCACTAGTCCAAGATGCGGGGAATCTGCCGATTGCAGATTCTCCGTTTTTTTTCGGAGCCGAAGCAGGATATTGCGGTTCTGCGCGCGAATATATTAACGATTATGGAAGAGTTGACCAAATCGTGTCGCCTGGCGTCGCGGATTTATGGGAGGGTTTCAGGTTGGATAATAAGAAAGTGTTGATCGTCGATGACCAAAACGGGATTCGTGTCTTGCTGATGGAAGTGTTCAGCAGCGAAGGCTACAATACTTTTCAAGCTTCCAATGGCAAGTTGGCGCTCGAAATCGTCAGATCCGAATCGCCTGACCTCGTCCTGCTGGACATGAAGATCCCCGGTATGGACGGGCTCGAGATATTGAAACACGTCAAAGCCATCAACAAGGACATCAAAGTCATCATGATGACCGCGTATGGCGAGCTGGATATGATTAAAGAAGCGACCGATCATGGCGCGCTGATGCATTTTACGAAGCCGTTCGACATTGACGAGATGAGAATTGCGGTAAATATGCAGCTTCGGGGCAAAGGATCGGGCAGTTGGTTCGCGACGGGATCCTGATATCAGGGTCCTTTTTTGATATTCTCGGAATCAAACGCGCCTCGCTGCGAAAGGCGGCGCCAGCCGTTCGCCACGCATGCGCGGCGGAGGCGCGAATCCCTTTGATTGCGCGGTTGGTACGGGATTGGCGGGTTGTACAAAACGGGACGGCGATGTGGTATAATGACACAGGATGGCAAGTCAAGATCATTTTTCGTAAAGCAGCCAACATGGCACGGCGTTATATGACATAGGAAGCGTACGCTGCCCTTCGGCGGCGGAGATCCCGCATCTCGACAGAGGACGGCGGCTTAGCTGCTCGCACGCTAGCCTGCCGGTCTCTCGCTGGGGGCGGGATGCGTTGCTTCCGGCGTTTTTTTTGAAATACAAGCATATATACGTTCTACGCTTATCAAGCAAGGTTGTATTTCTCTTTCGCTGAATGCTGCATTCCCAATCTTCGGATTGTGAACGCACACCAATCAGCTTCTCAGGAATGAAATGCGCTTCGCCGGCAATGACGGCGCCAGCCGTTTCATCTTGCCCTCATTCTTGCTTACAGCACAGAGTCAAGTTCCGAGAGTCGCCAAGTTCGCAATCGTACAGCAATCCGGAAAATTCACGGTACACTTCACTTTTGGGAGAAACGCTAGTGTCTTTCCGAATGGGAGGATTTAAGAGTTCATGGAAAAATTAATGGTTCGCGGCGGACGCCCGCTGCGCGGCACCGTTCAGATCAGCGGCGCCAAGAACAGCGCGGTGGCGCTGCTTCCGGCTGCCATTTTGGCGGAGTCGACGGTCGTACTGGACAATCTGCCGCACATTAGCGATGTGGCGGTATACAGCGAAATTTTGGAAGAACTCGGCGGCAGCGTAGGCTGGGATGGCGATGCGTTCGTCATCGATCCGGCCTCGATGACCTCGAAGCCGATGCCCAACGGCAACGTCAAGCTGCTTCGGGCGTCGTACTACCTCATGGGCGCGATGCTGGGAAGATTCGGCGAGGCAACCATCGGCTTGCCGGGTGGATGCAACTTCGAGCCGAGGCCAATTGAACAGCATATCAAGGGGTTCGAGGCGCTTGGCGCGGAGGTCACCAACGATCATGGTTCCGTGCGCATTGTCGCGAAGGAGCTGCGGGGCGCGAAGATCTATCTCGACGTCGTCAGCGTGGGCGCGACCATCAATATTATGCTGGCGGCTTCTAGGGCCAAAGGATCGACGATTATCGAGAATGCGGCCAAAGAGCCGGAAATCATAGATGTAGCCACCTTATTGAACGCCATGGGCGCCAAGATTAAAGGCGCGGGAACCGAGACGATTCGGATCGAAGGCGTGGACCGCCTGCATGGCTGCCGCCACTCGATTATCCCGGATCGGATTCAAGCCGGCACCTATATGATTATGGCCGCGGCGACGCGCGGCGACGTTCTTATCGATAATGTCATTCCGAAGCATATGGAAGCGTTGACGGCGAAACTGCAGGAGATGGGCGTCCATGTCTACGAGATGGACGAATCGATCCGGATCGTCGGTCAGCCTCGTTACGAAGCGGTCGACGTGAAGGCACTGGTGTACCCGGGTTTTGCAACCGATCTTCAATCTCCCATGACCAGCTTGCTCACGCAGGCGGCGGGAGTCAGTATATTAAGTGATTATGTTTACAGCAATCGGTTTAAACATGTTCCAGAGCTTTCTCGCATGGGTGCGAATATTCGCGTGGAAGGCCGCTCGGCCATTATCGAGGGCGGTCCGTTGAACGCGGCCAAGGTACGCGCCGCCGATCTTCGGGCCGGGGCCTCGCTAGTTGTAGCGGCGCTGGCGGTGGAGGATGGCGTGACTGAGATTTCGGGCGTGGAGTACATCGACCGTGGTTATGACAACCTGGTCGAGAATCTTCGCGCGCTTGGCGCTGATGTGTGGCGCGAGATCGAGTAGTCGCCATTCGATAGGCGAGCCGGGAGGCCCGGGTCGGAATAGATCGGGCCATTTCCGGCAATGATGGATGGAATCAAGATCATGGACAAAGTGGTGAGAATATGACAGATCTTCAGATCGCTGATCTGGAAGAGATGAAGCTAACCGAGCTGTATAAGCTGGCCAAGCAATACCAGATCCCGTACTACGGGCAGCTCAAGAAGAAGGAACTTATATTTGCGATATTGCGCGCGCAAGCCGAGAAGAGCGGGCTCATGTTCATGCAGGGCGTGCTCGAGATTTTGCCGGAAGGCTTCGGATTCTTAAGACCGATCAATTACTTGCCAAGCACCGAGGATATCTACATCTCCGCTTCGCAGATTCGCAAGTTCGACTTGAGGACGGGAGACCTCGTATCCGGCAAGTGCCGGGCTCCGAAAGAGAATGAACGCTATTTTGGTCTGCTTCAGGTAAATGCTGTCAATGGACAAAGCCCCGAACAAGCTGCAGAACGACTTCATTTTCCTGCCTTGACTCCCCTTTATCCGCAAAAGAAATTGGTGCTGGAACATTCCCCGACAAAACTTTCGACGCGTATCATGGATTTGCTCGCACCTGTTGGCCTCGGGCAACGCGGTCTGGTCGTAGCGCCGCCTAAAGCCGGCAAAACCCTGCTATTAAAGGAAATCGCCAACAGCATTTCGGTTAATCACCCGGATATCGAGCTGTTCGTGCTGCTGATCGACGAGCGGCCGGAGGAAGTCACGGACATGCAGCGTTCCGTCAAAGGGGAAGTCATTGCCTCGACGTTCGACGAACTGCCGGAGAATCACATCAAAGTCGCGGAATTGGTGCTGGAACGGGCGCTTCGCTTGGTCGAACACAAGAAGGACGTCGTTATCCTGCTCGATAGCATTACGCGGCTTGCCCGCGCGTACAACCTGGTCGTGCCTCCGTCGGGACGGACACTAAGCGGCGGTATCGATCCAGCGTCCTTTCATCGTCCGAAGCGGTTCTTCGGTTCCGCGCGGAATATCGAAGAAGGCGGCAGCTTAACGATTCTGGCGACGGCGCTAGTGGAGACGGGCTCGCGGATGGACGATATCATTTACGAGGAATTCAAGGGTACGGGCAACATGGAGCTGCATCTGGATCGGAAGCTGGCCGAACGCCGGATATTCCCTGCGCTCGACATGCGCCGCTCCGGTACGCGCCGCGAGGAGATGCTCTTAACGAAAGAAGCGCTGGATAAAGTGTGGGCCATTCGCAAGAGCATGAACGATTCGATGGAATTCGTCGACAGCTTCCTGAAGAAGTTGGCGGACACGAAGACGAACGATGAGTTTTTGGCTTCGCTCGATACGTCGAACGTCCCATCCGCGCCATCCCCGCGCAGCAGCTCGAGCGGTACGAACGCGGGTCGACGGACGACGCGCACGACGCCGGTTTCGTAACGGTAAGACAGTTTAGGAGGACATCATGAATCTCGTATATGCGGATGAACAAGGCAACTTGTATGATCATCCTGATTGGACGGCCCTCGGACGCAGCGGCGACATGATCGTGGAGCTGATGGACGACGAGCTGATCCCCCTGCCCGAAGGGGCCACGTTGGTGGGACTACCTCATACGCGGCCGATCGGCATCGACGCTTCAGGCAACATGCGGCCGCTTCCCGGCGACGTGCAAGCTGTAGGGGCGCTGCTGCCGCAAGGCTTCACGCGCCTGGCCATTCCGGGTTATATGAAGACGGATAAGACGCAGAAGCTGCCGCTCTTTGGCTACTCCGCGGTCGTCTGGAAGAATGGCGGTTTCTATGTTGCGGCCCATGCGACCGACGATCCGGAACGTTGGAATCCGGATAATTGCGACCGGGGCGATGTCAATCGCGGCGTGGAGCGCTTACTAGCCAAATACCCCGAGAACCGCTTGTATAAGCACCTTTCGCACTGCGCGCTCGGCTATGAGTGCTTGACCTCGTCCAATACGTTCCTGCAGCGCTGGGAAGGCGCGGTGCCGGTCTCGTATTCCTGCAATGCCGGCTGCTTCGGCTGTATTTCCGAACAACCGGACGACAGCGGCTTCCCGGCTCCGCAGACCCGGATGAATTTCAAACCGACCGTCGAAGAAGTGGTCGAGGTGATGATGGAGCACCTGAATACGCCGGAGTCGATCATCAGCTTCGGACAAGGGTGCGAAGGTGAACCGTCGACGCAGGCGAAGATCATCGTCGAAGCGATGCGTATCGTGCGCAGCCGCACGAATATGGGCTACATCAACATCAATACCAATGCGGGGTTGACGGACCATATGCGGGCGATCGTCGACGCCGGTCTTGATTTGATGCGGGTCAGCACGATTAGCGCGCTGGACGATCACTACAACGCGTACTACAAGCCGAGAGCGTACACGCTGGCGAACGTCGAGAAGTCGCTGCGGTATGCCTCCGATAAAGGCGTGTATACCTCGATCAACTATCTCATTTTCCCGGGCGTCACGGACCGCGAGGAAGAGATGGAGGCGATGATCGGTTTTGCCAAACGGACCGGTCTCAGACTGATCCAGATGCGCAACCTGAATATCGACCCCGAAAGCTATTTGGAGCTCATTCCGAAAGCGAAGGGCGAAATTTACGGCATGAAGCAGATGCTTGAAATTTTCAAAGAAGAGCTGCCGGACGTGGTCATCGGGTCGTACACGCATGTGCCGCCGGCGCCTCGCCGATAATCCAAATTCCGCCTAGCGATAGACATTGCGACTTCCGTCTTGACATGCTATAATCCGCTATGTGCGTTATTACTCTGGGCACGCATGAGGCTCAGGGCAGAAAGAGGTGAATGAACGATGAAACAAGGTATTCATCCGACATACCACGTCACTACGGTTACTTGCGCTTGCGGCAACAGCTTCGAGTCCGGTTCGATCAAACAGAACCTGCGCGTTGAGATTTGTTCCGCATGTCACCCATTCTTCACGGGTAAGCAAAAGTTCGTAGATGCAGGTGGCCGCGTCGACAAGTTCAAAAAGAAATACGGTATCTAATCGTCTGCCGATATTTAGCAGAATACAAGAACCTTCTTCAGCCATCCTATGGGTTGAAGGAGGTTTTTTTATATGGCGAACCTATACAACAAACGCAGCAGACGATTCGGCACGGGCCGGAAGTTTCGCTCGCTTGTGCTGCTCCCGGTTATGATGCTGGCAGCGGCGCTCCTGGCATCCGGCTGTGCGGGGGACAACGACAACGGCAACGGCAACGGTAATCGGGGCACCAAAGCGCAATCCTATGGGAATGACGGGTACTTGGGACTATCCAACAGTAACCCGCACTTGCTGACGCGGAGCGGAACGCAGCTCAACTATCGTTCGGATGCCGGTCTGGCGACGCAGCAGCTGAAGACGCTGAAGGGCATTCAACAGATGAGCCTCTCCTTTCAAGGACCGCATCTTTACGTGACGATCAGACCCAAGCCGGGCGTAGACGAAATGCAGCTGCGTCATCGCGCCATCGGACTGCTTCGGTACAACATGCCTCGCTACACGATTCACGTTAATACGGTGAAATAAGAGCGAGGACCGCCGCGTTTTGCCATTGCATGTAACTTTCCCCTTGAGGTTGCATCTTGGGACAGAACGCGATATACTTATTTCTGCCGTGCTAGATGGGGAGTTAGCGGTGCCCTGTAACTCGCAATCCGCTTTAGCGAGGTTGAATTCCTGCCCGAGGTTATGTCGATGTGGGGCTGGTCTTTACGAACAGTGTTGACGGATGGGTCCTCCGCAATGGACGCTTGTGAACGGGTCAGGTCCGGAAGGAAGCAGCCATAAGCAAGTTAGTTCATGTGCCGGAGGGGTGCCTGTCCCGAGCTGGGAGTAAAGTTACCGCCTGGATCGCATGTATCGAAGGCAGGTGCACGGTACAATACAACAATCGTCGAACATCTTTGCTAGCCTGCGGGTCGCAAGGGTGTTTTTTGTATTTGGGCAGGAGTTTGTCATTCCAGTCGCGAATGGTAGAAGGTATTTATCGACGAGAAGAAAGCATCGCAATGGATCGCATAAAAAGAGGGATGAACCATGAATCGTATTCCGCCTGCACCGCTGGTCCGACTCAGCATGGAAGCACTCGAGGTACATATTAATCGTCTTAGAGACACGATGGTTCTTGTGCTCGACGAGCGCGGACGAATCACGAATTATAACGCATGTTTCCAACACCGCAGCGGGTATCCAAGGCAGAAGCTCATGGGATCTAGCGTAGAGCGAATATTTGAAAGTCAATCATTTGAACAACTGGTGCAGGTCGGATATGGAATGCAGCAAGAGCGGGGAGACGGTGAGGATGCGCTTCCGCTCCTAACGCTTAATCGGTCGGACGGTAACCCGATGCTCGTAACCGCTTTCGTCCTTCGCGCGGAGATCGAGACCGGAATGCGGTCGATTCTGGTGCTGCAGGAGCACGGAGAGAGAATCGGCGTTAATCTGCTGGAACGTTTCGGAGAGACTATGCTCTTCGATGAAGAGACGGGCGTGATCTTGCTGCGATCCGACTCGCGGATTATGGATATTAACAAGCTGGCTTGCCAAGTGCTGAACGTGGATGCGTCCGCCGCGCTCGAAGAACCGGTGGGCAAATTTTTCGAACAGCCGGGCCGCAAATTCGAGTTGATCCGTCATGCGCTATCGGAAGGCGTAGCTGTCCGCAATCATCCCTTTACTTGGATGCGGGGGGACGAGCGGCGCGAGATGCTCATGGACGTCGGGCTTTTGCGGGGGCCGTCTGGCATGGCGGAGGGCGCTTACGTTATTTTCAAGGATGTGACCAATCTGCGGTCGCTCGAGCAGCAGGTGCAGCGGAGCGACCGGCTGTCGATGATCGGCCAGATCGCCGCGGGCGCCGCTCACGAAATTCGCAATCCCCTCACCGCGATCCGCGGGTTCCTCCAAATGTTTCGGAAGACGATGACCGACAAGGGAATGGTCAAGGAAGCCGGTTATACCGAGATCATGTTGACGGAGCTCGACCGAATTAACAGCCTGGTCGGTGAATTTTTGCTGCTCAGCAAGCCGAAGAACATTCTTTACGATCACGTCGACGTCACGCAGGTGCTGAAGGATTTGCTGCCGATGATCTCAAGCGAGGCGCTGCTGCATAACGTCGTAGTCGATTGGGAGGTCGAATCCCGAGCGAAGCCTGTGATGGCGGACCGTGAGATGCTGAAACAAGTATTTTTGAATATTTGCAAGAACGGGATCGAAGCGATGGCAAACGGGGGGATATTGACGATCAAAGGCCGATGCCGGACGGAAGAGGGCCGCTCCATGGTGGCGATCGAAGTACAAGACACCGGGGACGGGATTCAGGAGGCCATGCTGGAGAAGATATTTGACCCTTTCGTGACGACCAAACCAAGCGGAACCGGATTAGGGCTCTCCGTCTGCCAGCGCATCATTCACGAGTTCGGAGGCACCATCCGGGCACTGAACCGGAAGGAAGGGGCTCTTTTCGTCATCACGCTGCCTTGCATCGAAGAACCCCGATAGTTTTGCGCACATATAGGAATGGATAAGTTTCACGCTTATATTTCAGCCGCTATGTTTCCGGAACGCAACGCGTATCGCCGTTAATAGACGGCGATAGTCGTTTCGCCTTGCTTGACGCGATCTGATATAATAAAAGCAAGCTGCATCATGCATCGGATGATGCAAAGAAAGCCCGAAAGGAACGGTCTTGCGTGTCACATATCGCTTTATATCGCGCCTGGCGTCCGCAGACGTTCAGGGATATGGTTGGCCAACAGCATATTATCCAGACGCTGCAAAATGCAATTCGCGAGCAGCGCGTCTCGCATGCCTATCTATTCAACGGTCCGCGGGGAACGGGCAAGACGACCACGGCCAAAGTGCTCGCCAAAGCCATCAACTGCGAGCGCGGTCCGGCGATCGAGCCGTGCAATGAATGCGACGCCTGCAAAGGCATAACGGCCGGTACCGTCATGGACGTGGTCGAGATCGACGCCGCCTCGAATAGGGGCATTGATGAAATTAGGGATATTCGGGAGAAAGTGAGATATGCGCCTTCCGAAGTCCGGTTTAAAGTATACATTATAGACGAAGTTCACATGCTGACCACGGAAGCCTTCAACGCGCTGTTGAAGACGCTGGAAGAGCCGCCGGGCCATGTTATTTTTATTTTGGCGACCACCGAGCCGCATAAGCTGCCGGCGACGATCATCTCCCGGTGTCAGCGGTTCGACTTCCGTCAGGTCTCGCTGCCAGAACAGACGGAGCGGCTCCGCCAGATTTGCGAGGCTGAAGGAATCGAAGCGCAGGCGGACGGACTGGCTTATATTGCGAGGCTGTCGGACGGCGGGATGCGCGACGCGATCAGTCTCCTGGAGCAATCGGCGGCATTCGGCGGGGGAAGCATCACGCTAGACGGCGCGGTTGAAGTTACCGGGGGGCTCGCGGCAGAGCAGTTCGGCCAATTGGCCGATGCGATACAAGCCGGCAACGCGGCCATGATTTTGCCGATCGTAGAGAATTTAATGCAGGCGGGCAAGAGCCCGGACAAGTGTCTGGAGAATCTCGTCTACTACTTCAGGGATTTACTCGTATTGAAGCTCGCGCCGGGCGGCCGCGCCTCCACCGAACGAATCGTGGATCCGGAGCGTTATCAAGCGACCGCGGAAGCTTTTAGCACGGAGCGCCTTTTCCGCATGATCGACATCCTGAATCAATATCAGAACGAGATCCGGCATGCCGCGTTGCCGCAGACGATCTTTGAGGTTGCCCTCATGAAAGTGAGCACCGTCCCGGACAATGGCGCGGAGCGCGCGACTTCGCAAGCGTCCGGATCGGCCGCGGGGAGCGAGGAAGTGACGCGGCTGCAGCAGCGGATCGACTCGCTGGAGCGTAAGCTAACGGAGCTGGCGAAGTCGGGCGTGCGGGTGGAAGGCGCCTCCGGCGCGCCGGAGGCGAGCAAGGGCGGCAACAGGGGAGCGTTTCGCGGTGCGGCCGGTGGCGGAGGTTTGCCACGAAGCACGGTTAAGCTGGATCCGTACGTCGCGGCGGCGGAGAGCCAGGCGACCGTCCAGGTACGCAACCGTTGGGGCGAGATTTTGCAGCGGGTGAAAGACGCCCGGATCACGGTTCACGCCTGGCTCGTGGACGGCGAACCGGTAGCTGCGGCGGACAACACGGTGCTGGTCGCGTTCAAGAACACGATGCATCGCGAGACGACGGAGAAACCGGCCAACCGCGAATTGATCGAACGCGTATTTCATGATACGTTTGGTAGGCCCGTCCATTTGGCGACCGTTATGGTCAAGGATTGGCAGGCCGCGTTCGATACCGGTCCGGCCAAGGAAGCCGAGCCGCTGCAGATGCAGCAGCAAGATGAGCCGGTTAGCGGCGGCAAACAGCCGGAATGGGTGGAAGAAGCGGTCAAACTATTCGGCGAAGAGCTCGTGGTCGTCGAGGACAAGTGACCCATACGTTTGAGCAAGTATACCAATAAGGGAGGCATCGCCATATGAACAACATGAACCAAATGATGAAGCAAGTGAAGAAGATGCAAGAGCAAATGATGAAAGCGCAAGAGGAACTTGCAACGAAATCTGTCGAAGGTTCCGCGGGCGGCGGCGTTGTGACCGTTGTCGTCAACGGCCATAAGAACCTGCAAAGCATCGTTATTAAGCCGGAAGCGGTAGATCCGGACGACATCGACATGCTGCAAGACCTCGTATTGACGGCAGTGAACGACGCGCTCAACAAAGCGGACGAGTTGGCCAACAAGGATATGGGCAAATTCACGGGTGGCATGAAGATTCCGGGGCTGTTCTAGACCCCTTAGCAGAGGAGCCAGGCCTTGTATTATCCCGAACCGATA
>NZ_JBHUHA010000002.1:3072500-3272500 GCF_042682185.1 Paenibacillus xanthanilyticus
GGCTGATGTGTAGGCAAATCCGCACATCGTTAAGGCTGGGCTGTGATGGGGAGGGAAAATTACAGTACCGAAGGTTATGTGTTCCCGCTGCCAAGAAAAGCTTCTAGCCAGGTCAAGGTGCCCGTACCGCAAACCGACACAGGTAGGCGAGCAGAGCATGCTAAGGCGCGCGGAAGAACTCTCGTTAAGGAACTCGGCAAAATGACCCCGTAACTTCGGGAGAAGGGGTGCCTCGGTAGGGTGAATAGCCCGAGGGGGCCGCAGTGAAAAGGCCCAAGCGACTGTTTAGCAAAAACACAGGTCTGTGCGAAGCCGTAAGGCGAAGTATACGGGCTGACGCCTGCCCGGTGCTGGAAGGTTAAGGGGAGTGGTTAGGGGCAACCCGAAGCTATGAACCGAAGCCCCAGTAAACGGCGGCCGTAACTATAACGGTCCTAAGGTAGCGAAATTCCTTGTCAGGTAAATTCTGACCCGCACGAATGGCGTAACGACTTGGGCGCTGTCTCAACGAGAGATCCGGTGAAATTTTAATACCTGTGAAGATGCAGGTTACCCGCGACAAGACGGAAAGACCCCATGGAGCTTTACTGCAGCTTGATATTGGACTTTGGTACGATCTGTACAGGATAGGTGGGAGCCTGAGAAGCCTGAGCGCCAGCTTGGGTGGAGGCGCCGTTGGGATACCACCCTGATCGTATCGGAGTTCTAACCCGCCACCCTGAATCGGGTGGGGGGACCGTGTCAGGCGGGCAGTTTGACTGGGGCGGTCGCCTCCTAAAATGTAACGGAGGCGCCCAAAGGTTCCCTCAGAATGGTTGGAAATCATTCGAAGCGTGCAAAGGCATAAGGGAGCTTGACTGCGAGACCCACAAGTCGAGCAGGGACGAAAGTCGGGCTTAGTGATCCGGTGGTACCGAATGGAAGGGCCATCGCTCAACGGATAAAAGCTACCCTGGGGATAACAGGCTTATCTCCCCCAAGAGTCCACATCGACGGGGAGGTTTGGCACCTCGATGTCGGCTCATCGCATCCTGGGGCTGAAGTAGGTCCCAAGGGTTGGGCTGTTCGCCCATTAAAGCGGTACGCGAGCTGGGTTCAGAACGTCGTGAGACAGTTCGGTCCCTATCTGTCGTGGGCGTAGGAAATTTGAGAGGAGCTGTCCTTAGTACGAGAGGACCGGGATGGACGTACCGCTGGTGTACCAGTTGTTCCGCCAGGAGCACCGCTGGGTAGCCAAGTACGGACGGGATAAGCGCTGAAAGCATCTAAGCGTGAAGCCCCCCTCAAGATGAGATTTCCCAATTAGTAAGACCCCTGGAAGACGACCAGGTTGATAGGTTCGAGGTGGAAGCGCAGCAATGCGTGCAGCTGACGAATACTAATCGGTCGAGGGCTTATCCTAAAGGTTTAAGTTCGCAAGAGCTTAGACAAACACAGCTAAAGTGTTGAGTTTCGTATCCAGTTTTCAGGGTGTAACGGATAAAGCGAACTGACAAGCTCAGTGAAGCTTTTGAACTTACAATAGCGTTTGGCGACGCTATTCACCTGATGTATATCGAATTCCCTGACGGTATACAGGACAAGCAAGGGATTTTGTGGCGGCGTAGCTCAGCTGGCTAGAGCATTCGGTTCATACCCGGAGGGTCGGGGGTTCGAGTCCCTCCGCCGCTACCATACTATGGAGGTTTAGCTCAGCTGGGAGAGCATCTGCCTTACAAGCAGAGGGTCGGCGGTTCGATCCCGTCAACCTCCACCATATATATTGCGGAGCCGTGGTGTAGAGGCCTAACATGCCTGCCTGTCACGCAGGAGACCGCGGGTTCGAATCCCGTCGGCTCCGCCATTTATATAATTGAATACTTGATGTGGCTCGGTAGCTCAGTTGGTAGAGCAGAGGACTGAAAATCCTCGTGTCGGCGGTTCGATTCCGTCCCGAGCCACCATTTCTTTTTCTCTCGTGTTATGCATGGAGGATTAGCGAAGTGGCCAAACGCAGCAGACTGTAAATCTGTTCTCTGACGAGTTCGGTGGTTCGAATCCATCATCCTCCACCATTTCCTAACATGATGAGAGCCATTAGCTCAGTTGGTAGAGCACCTGACTTTTAATCAGGGTGTCGTAGGTTCGAGTCCTACATGGCTCACCATTTCGAATGTTCAACCTGTGGTCATTGACCGCAGGTTTTTTGTTTGTTCGCAGATGTGTCCATTCCCGTAACAACCTGAATTGCATGTCAATGTATGGTACAATGTCCTAAAAACAAAGAGTACCATACTCGTGAATAGAGGTAGAGGATGAGCGAAGCGAACTGGATCGGGCAGCTGGAACAAATCCTTTTAAGGCCGGTACGTCAATTCCAAACGGCGATTACCGCTTGGACAGAATTGGTCTCGATTACGGACTCTAACAATAAATACGTGCAACAATTCAACACGGTCACACGAGGCGATTGGATCCGACTTATTACGGGTGAAATGCATATCGTTGTCTCCACTCTTAATGAACAGGTGCTTGCCTTAGAAATAAGCGAAGGCGCGATAAGCGATACGGAGGTTCGCTTGTTGGCGTGGTCGCTCCAGCATGTAAAGGCTCCCGAACAGAACGTGTTCTCGGGCTTGCCGGAAGGCGAGCGGATTGTGAGAGAGTTAGGCAGTTGGATCGCCAATCAGTTGGAGAACGGCAATCAGCCATTGACGGTTCCGGACCGGCTCATCAGCCGAATCCGTCTCTACAGCACCATGATTCCGTTCCTGCTCGTCGCGGACCAGCTTGAACCCGGACAAGCCAGCTATGGTGATCTCGAGAAGCTCCTGCGAAGCTTTTTATCCGAAGATATCCTTCTCATACCGTTGAAAGAACAGGAGTGGCTGATCCTTGGTCCTGTCTCGCTTATTCGGGAAGCCCAGAATGAAGATCGACCGGATGAAGACGAGGAATCGGTGGAGGATAGTCTGGCTTCCATCGCTTCCGGCTTGCATGATATGCTCGCAAGCGAATGGCTGGGCGAGTGCCACTTGGCCGTTCTTCAGCCCATACAGCCGGCTAAGGACATCGTAGCGGCGGCGTCGCAGCTAAGAGAAACCGTTCATTTGGGACGCACGTTTCATGTGGGATCGAATATCCACTTGCCATGGCTGCTTCAACTGGAATGGCTGCTCAGCGCGATCCCGGAATTGCAGCGGCAGCGCTTTGTGGAACAGGCGCTCAAACGGACGGACGTGTTTTTGGAGCCGGAGATTTTATCCACGCTGGAAACGTTTTTCGCGCTTGATTGCAACGTAAGCGAGACGGCGAAGAAGCTATATATCCATCGAAATACCCTGCTATACCGCCTCGATAAGCTGAAGCAAGAGACCGAACTCGACGTAAGACAGTTCCGAGACGCGGTTTTGGTGAAGATCGTGCTGCTATTGTATAAAGTGACGAAAAGGGTTTAGTATTTTTGTAAAGTTTGTGCATAGTCACATATGACCCTGTGAGATAAGATAGTTGTAGTGAAGAACAACTATCTGTTAGGGGGAAATACAAATGGCAGGTGTACGCTTAGAACATATTTACAAAAAATATGCTGGTTCGGACAACGCTTCGGTTAAAGACGTTAACCTTGATATCAAGGACAAGGAATTCCTCGTTCTTGTCGGTCCGTCCGGCTGTGGTAAATCGACTACGCTGCGCATGATCGCAGGTCTTGAGGAGATTTCCGAAGGTAAATTGTTCATTGGCGATCGTCTCGTTAACGACGTAGCGCCGAAAGACCGTGACATCGCGATGGTATTCCAATCCTACGCCCTGTACCCGCACATGAACGTGTACCAAAACATGGCATTCGGCCTTAAACTTCGTAAATTCAAAAAAGCGGAAATCGACAAACGCGTTCGTGAAGCCGCTAAAATTCTCGATATCGAACACCTGCTTGACCGTAAGCCTAAAGCGCTTTCCGGTGGTCAGCGCCAACGTGTCGCCCTCGGCCGTGCGATCGTCCGTGAGCCGCAAGTATTCTTGATGGACGAACCGCTCTCCAACTTGGACGCGAAACTTCGCGGTCAAATGCGCGCGGAAATCTCCAAACTGGCTAAACGTCTGGAAACGACCGTTATCTACGTAACGCATGACCAGATCGAAGCCATGACGATGGGTGACCGTATCGTCGTTATGAAAGACGGTATCATCCAACAAGCTGCTTCCCCGGAAGAGCTGTACAACCACCCGGTTAACATTTTCGTTGCAGGCTTCATCGGATCGCCTACAATGAACTTCATCACTGGTACGCTGACGGAGCAAGGCGGCGCTACTCGTTTCAAATCGAACGGCGTTGACGTTGTTGTTCCAGAAGGCAAAGCACAACTGCTTCGCGAGAAAGGCTACATCGGCAAAGAAATCATTGTGGGTGTTCGTCCAGAAGATATCCATGAAGAGCCAGTATTCCTGGAAGCTTCGCCGAACACGCATGTATCCGCTCACGTAGAAGTTTCCGAGAACCTCGGTCACGAAATGTACCTGTACCTGAACGGTCTCGGTACAGACACGGTTATCGCTCGCGTTGACGGTCGTTCGGGCGTGAAAGAAGGCACGACGGTTAAACTTGCGCTCGACATGAACAAGGTTCACGTCTTCGACAAAGCAACGGAACTGAACGTATTCGAAAACTAAGCCGATCGGCTTATGGCGCTTGACAGCCACCCTCTACGGAGGGTGGCTGTTTGTATTTTGGGGCAAGTATGCCTCCCGGACAGCTAATAGGCGGTGCTTTAGGCGAGGTCTTAGGCGGTCTTAAGAGCCAAGAAGAATCGTTAGGGGTAAGCCAAATATGAAGTGAGGGGGAATAATACTGCAGATCCGGAGACATTAATGGAGATGTAAAAGCAATCGGAAGAAAACTTCAGAATGAGCGGAGTCCGAAGCGGTTTGACAGGTCTCAAGCTCGGTGCCGGAGGCGAATGGAAACGTTGCTTTCGGCGCTTTTTTTCGTTACGATGAAGACATTGGTAAACGATACATACACTGTGGGCAGGATGCAGCAGCTACTTGCGCGAGGAGGCCGACCAATGGCGAAGAAGGTGAAAGTGTCCGATCTTGTCCAGCAGTTTCAGCTTGAAATTGTGAGCGGAGAAGACGGGTTACGCCGTAGCATTACGGTAGACGATTTGTATCGTCCGGGTTTGGAGATGGCCGGTTATTTTCACTATTTTCCGAGTGAACGGGTACAAATTCTAGGGAAGACGGAACTGGCGTTCATGGAGACGCTCAGCAGCGACGAACGGACGGATCGAATCGAGCGGCTGTGTCATGACGAGACGCCATGCTTCATCGTCACGCGCGGTTTGGAAGTGCCGGTCGAACTGGTGACGGAGTCCAACAAGAAACAGATTCCCGTACTGCGCAGCAACGTGGCGACCACGATTATTTCCAGCCGCATTACGAACTTCCTGGAACGCAAGCTGGCCCCATCGGCAACGATACATGGCGTACTCGTCGATGTATACGGGGTAGGGATGCTGATTACTGGCGGCAGCGGCATCGGTAAGAGCGAAACGGCGCTGGAGCTCGTGAAACGCAGCCACAGGCTCGTCGCCGACGATGCGGTGGAAATTCGTCAGACGTCGGATGGACAGCTGCACGGTACCGCTCCCGAGTTGATCCGGCACCTCTTGGAAATCCGGGGCTTAGGCATCATCAACGTTATGACGCTGTTCGGTGCGGGCGCGGTTCGCAACAACAAACGGATTAGCGTCGTCATTCGGCTCGAGAACTGGCAGGCAGACAAGCAATACGACCGGCTAGGCTTGGATGAAGAAACGACGCGCATTATCGATACGGACGTGCCGATCGTCACGGTCCCGGTGCGCCCCGGCCGAAACTTGGCGGTTATTATCGAGGTGGCCGCGATGAATTTCCGTCTGAAACGTATGGGCTACAATGCCGCCCTTCAATTTACGAACAAACTGACGGAAACGATCGCAGACGATACGGACGATTTCGATTGATAAAGGAGCTAGGGACGCATGTTGACTCTTCAATTAAATCCGATCGCCTTCTCGTTAGGGCCGATCGACGTGCACTGGTACGGCATTATTTTGGGCACTGCGGCGTTAGTGGGGCTGCTGCTGGCCGTCCAGGAGGGCAAACGGTTCGGACTGTCGGCGGATTTCTTCATGGATCTGCTGCTCTTCGGCGTGCCATCGGCCATCATCGGCGCTCGGTTGTATTATGTAGCGTTCAAGCTGGACGAATATAAAGACGATCCGCTGCAGATTTTCGCGGTGTGGAACGGCGGGATCGCGATCTACGGCGCGTTAATCGGGGCCTTCCTATGCGGATATATTTATTTCCGGATTAAAGGCTATAGCTTCTGGCGAATCGCAGATATTTGCGCGCCTTCGCTGATCGCGGGTCAAATGATCGGCCGGTGGGGCAATTTCATCAACCAGGAGGCGTATGGCGGAGAGGTGGGGGAGAGCTTCCTTCGCAGTACGCTGCATCTGCCGGATTGGATCGTCAATCAAATGAACATCAACGGCGTGTTCCATCACCCGACGTTCCTATACGAATCGCTATGGAACCTCGCGGGACTTATTCTGCTGCTGGTGCTCCGCCGTCAATCGTTCCTTCGCGCGGGCGAATTAGTGCTTTCTTATTTCATTTGGTACTCGATCGGCCGCTTCTTCGTGGAAGGGCTGCGTACGGATAGTCTGGCATTCGAAGGGGCCAGCTGGCTGGCATCGCTCATGAACGGACTGTGGTCGCCGATGAACATCGTCTTCGAGCCAGGCTACCTGGATGCGGCCTATGGCAACGTGCGCATTTCGCAGCTCATCTCTGTGCTGTTGATCGTAGCCGCCATTATCCTCATCGTCGTACGCCGTCAGAACGGCATGGCGAAGGAACGTTATCTTGACCCGATCATTAACTACAAAACCGGCCTTCCGGCCGGCAGCGCCGGAGATGCGGGAAGCACTTCCGCGCAAGCTACGGGCACAGGCAACGCCGATACGCGCACAAAGGAGCAATAAACGCATGACATCCGCAATACGAACCGTACTTTATGATTTGGATGGCACGATCCTCGATACGAACGAGTTAATCATCCAATCGTTCCTGCATGCGCTGCAGGATGTTGTTCCCGTAGACTTCGGACGCGATCAGATCATCCCGAGCATGGGACAGCCGCTGATTAATCAAATGCAGCTGTTCTCCAACTTGGAGGAAGTGTCGCATCTGATCTCCCGATACCGCGAGTTCAACCTCCGCCAACACGACGAGTTCGTGAAGCCGTTCCCGTACGTGGCGGAGGTCATGGCACGCTTGCAGCAGCAAGGCTTGCAGCAGGGGATCGTGACGACAAAGATCCGGTTAACGACGGAAAAAGGACTGCGCTTCACCGGGATTTACGATTACGTGACGCCCGGGGCTATCGTCACGATCGACGATGTGGAGCAGGCAAAGCCGCATCCGGAGCCGATTCTCAAAGCGATCGCTGCGCTTGGCGCCGACCCGGCGACGACCATCATGGTCGGCGACAGCACGGTCGATATGATTGCGGCGGAAGCGGCTGGCTGCATACCGGTCGGCGTGGCGTGGTCGCTGAAGGGCGAGACTATTCTGCGGGAGAACGGCGCGAAGCATATTATTCACGATATGCGCGATTTATACGAGCTGCTCGGAATGGAGAGAGAACCGATTGCGTAACGTCGAGCGTTATCCGGTACAAGGGCCGAACGCGCTATGGCAGATGTATCGGACGGTAAGCCGGGTGAAGGCGGTACGGAACTTTATCTTCATCCAAATTTCCCGGTACTGCCCTTCGTTGCCCGTGAAAAACTGGATTTACCGGCACGTGCTCGGAATGAAGGTCGGGCAGCATACGGCGTTCGCACTCATGGTCATGGTCGACGTCTTCTTCCCCGAACGCATCCGCGTTGGCGACAATACGATTATCGGGTACAATACGACGATTTTGACGCATGAGTATTTAATCGGGGAGTACCGGCTTGGCGACGTGCATATCGGCTCTGGGGTCATGATTGGCGCGAATACGACGATCCTCCCGGGGGTGACGATCGGGGACGGGGCCGTCGTATCGGCTGGATCCGTCGTGTATAAAGACGTAGCGCCGGGCGATTTCGTTGGGGGTAATCCCATTCAGGTCATTCGCAAAATGGGCGAGAAGTAGTGCGGCGGTCTGGTGAAAGGTGGCGCGTTTCGGGTAAAGGACATAAAGGAGATGCAGCAGGGACAAATTAGGGACAGCACGATTATTCCCCGGTTGGACCAGCTGTACCGCAGCCTTCAGGCGCGCGGCCTCAGAGTTGGGAGGAAACCCGATGTCCAAAAACGAGAACGTGAACGAGCTGAACGTGCTGCGCGCGATCGCCATTCTCGGCGTGCTCGCCGTTCATGCCACATCCGCGTCAACCCTCAAGCTCGTCAAGCACGATTCGTTCGTGGTTTATAACGTCATCAATACGTTAGCCTTATTCTGCGTGCCGGCTTTTGTCTTCCTGACGGGGTTCACGCTGTTCTACCACTACGGGCCCGGAAGGCGGATGCGTGCAGGGGACTGGGGCGATTTTTATCTTCGTAAACTGCCGCAGCTGATTATTCCCTACGTGGTGTTCTCGGTGCTATACCAGTTGGCGAAGTACGGCATCGCTTCGGGCTTCACGCTCGACCTCGCCCTGCTGGGGCAGTATGCAGGCAAGTTCGGGGAGAACTTGCGCGACGGGACGGCTTACCCGCATTTGTATTATATTTTGGTCGCGATTCAGCTGTACGTCATGTTCCCGCTCTTCTATTACATGGCGCGGAGGTGGCCGCGGATTGGTCTGGGGCTGATTGCGGTCGGATTCGCGACGCAATGGTTCTTCTTCGCACTTCACCGGATCGAGCTGCATCTGCCGAACAAAGGGACGTTCGCGTTTACGTATTTCGCGCCTTTTATGCTCGGGGCGTTCGCGGGGATGTATTACCCGCGTTTCAAAGCCTGGGTGGAACTACGGAAGGGATGGCAGAAGAAGGGGTTTCGGGTCGGGGCAGTGCTGCTTTGGACGATATGGGCGGCATCTGCGCTGACCTACATCGCGGTGTGGCATATCACGCGAATTAACAACAAGGCGATGCATCCGTTATGGTATGAGGCCGGCTACAACGTGTTTACCTTTACGAGCATATTGGTTCTCTTACAGGGGATCTACGCATGGATCGGAAAGGGACGGAGCGGTCGGGTATATCAGGCGCTTGATCTGATCGGGACTTTATCGTTCGGAATTTATTTGATCCATCCGGGTATGCTGCTGCTCTACCGCAAGCTGTCCCCGGGCATTCCGTTAACGGGCATTTACCACGCGTGGATCGCGGGCGGGTTCATTTTCGCCTTAATCGGATCCGTCGTGCTGCTCTTACTGGCGTATCGGTTCATACCCGGAGCGTCGGTCGTGTTGGGCAAGGTACCGGTGAGATTCATCGGCAGGCATTATCCGTCGCCGGCGTCGATCCAAGCGAAGCCGGTTCAGGCTGAACGGAGCCGCAGCAGAATCGAGGCATCCAAACCAGAAGCGAACAGGGCTTGAAGCCCCGGTTCGCTTTTTATTTTTGCGCGGGAAGCGAGGAGAACGGAAGACCCCGGACAAGTCGGAGCTCGGGCAAGATGAAAGTCAACAAGGACGCGGCTGGGTAATCTTGACGAATGATGTGAGGCATGGTACGATAGCGACTAATCCTTTATTTTGGCAGCATGGTAACATGGTAGCACATTAACTCACTAAAGTGATGGTGATAGAGAGATGGCGAAACCGAAAGTGTTCGAGAAGCCGATCGGCGTGAAAGATTATTTGCCGCATGCGGTCGCGCGCCTGCGCCAGATCGAACATCAAGCCCTTGCCTGCATGGCTTCATGGGGCTATGAGCAAATTATGACGCCTACGATGGAATATTACGATACGGTCGGGGTCGCAAGCTCGACGTCCGACGAGAAGCTGTTCAAGCTGTTGAATAAACGCGGTACGACATTGGTGCTGCGTTCGGATATGACGGCGCCGATCGCGCGCGTCGTAGCATCGCTGCTGAAGGACGCAGCATTCCCGCTGCGTTTGTCCTACCATGCGAACGTCTTCCGTTCGATCGAAGAAGAGTCCGGACGCGAGGCGGAATTCTATCAGACCGGCGTAGAGTTGGTCGGCGATCCTTCGCCGGAGGCGGACGCCGAAGTCGTGGCGCTGGCGATCGCATCGCTTCGTGCGGCCGGCGTCGACCGGTTCAAAATCGCGATTGGCCATGTCGGGTTCTTGAATGGGTTGTTCGAAGAGACGCTGCAGGGGCGGTTAGAGGAGCAAGAGGAGCTGAAAGCCTGTCTTCTCGGCCGCGATTACGTCGGCTATCGGGAGAAGGTCAAGTCGCTGCAGCTTGCGGAGCCTGTCCAGCGCGTGCTTGAAGGCATCCTTCGCCTCCGCGGCGGGCAGGAGATCTGCGATCAGGCGCGGGGCGTCAGCGCGAATACGACAGCCCAGGCGTCCATCTCCCATCTGTGCGAGATGTGGGATGCGCTCAAGGCGTATGGCGTCAGCGATTATGTGCTGATTGATCTGACCATGATCGGCGATTTCTCCTATTACACGGGCATGACGTTCGAAGGCTATGCGGCGGATCTCGGCTTTCCTGTCGTGAGCGGCGGGCGCTACGACAACCTGCTGACGCAATTCGGCCGTTCGGCGCCGGCTACCGGGTTCGCGCTGAAGACGACGCGTATTCTCGAGCTCATCGGCGATCGGGGGGAAGCGGAGGTCGATCGGGTACTCATCGGATACGACGCCGGAGGCCGGGACGAGGCGATCTCGGAAGCGCTGCGCCTCCGCGAGCAGGGAGCGATCGTCGTCACGGAGAGAATGACGGCGGAGCGGGCTGCGGATCTGCACGCTTCGCTTGATCGATATGCGCTGCAGTGCGCGGTATTCAACGTGTTCAAGTCTTATGTCGGAGGAGGCGTGGCGCGATGAGCCAGTCGAATAACCAGACCGGCGGCGATCTTCTCATGGTCGCCATGCCGAAGGGCCGTATCTATAAGCAAGTTATTAAGCTGTTCCGAGAAGCGGGGCTGTCTATTCCGGACTTGGAAGAGACGCGCAAGCTCGTTATCGAAGTGCCGGAAGCGGGCATGTCCTTTATCATGGTCAAGCCCGTGGACGTGCCGACCTTCGTCGAGTACGGCGTCGCGGACATCGGCATTGTTGGCAAAGACGTACTCATGGAAGAGAACAAGGACGTCTACGAACTGTTGGATTTGGGCATTGCCAAATGCCGCATGTCGGTGATCGGTCTTCCGAACTGGAAGCCGACGATTCATCCGCGCGTCGCGACGAAGTATCCGAATGTTGCCTCGCAATATTTCCGGGAACAAGGCCAGCAGGTCGAAGTCATTAAGCTGAACGGATCGATCGAGCTTGCGCCGTTGATCGGGCTAGCCGACCGCATCGTCGATATGGTGGAAACGGGCCAGACGCTGCGGGAGAACGGCTTGGTGGAGATGGAGCAGATCTTCGGCATTACGAGCCGCCTTATCGCCAACCGCGTCAGCTACCGGATGAAGAACGAGTCGATCCAGGGCTTGTGCGACCGGCTGCAAGCGGCAATCGGCAGTACGGCAGGCGTATAGTCCGCTCTGCATTCGCTGCCCGAACGGTCGCATCCATGTGATTGACGGCGTTCAAACGCAGACGGTATACGAGAAGAAGCGGCATTAGCGGCAGTCGGCTGCCGCATCTTAGGCTATAATGGAATAACGAGATGATAGATTCTTGGGCAGGAGGATTCCTGCCTTTCACTATACTCCTAGCACGCAAGGGAGCTGGAAGGGGAGATGCGCATGCGAGTGCTGCGCGCAGAACAGTTCGGGTTGACCCGCGAAGTCGAATACGGGACGCCGGAACAGAACGAGGCGGTTCGCCAGATCGTGGAAAGCGTACGAACGGAAGGCGACGCGGCCCTGCTGGCGTACACGGAGAAGTTCGATGGAATTCGGCTTCAGGCGTCGGAGCTTAGAGTGACGGCGGAAGAAATCGAGCAGGCCTATGACAAGGTAGAGGCGCCTTTCCTGGAGGCGATTCGCGAGGCGGCGGCCAATATCCGCGCCTTCCATGAGAAGCAGCTGCGGCAGTCATGGGTTGATGTTCAGCCGGATGGCACGATGCTGGGACAAATATTGCGACCGCTCAAGCGCGTCGGCGTGTACGTACCCGGCGGCAAGGCGGCATACCCGTCTTCGGTGCTCATGAACGTTATCCCGGCGCAAGTGGCGGGCGTGCCGGAGATCGTCATGGTCACGCCTCCGGCCACGGGCGGCAAAGCCGGTATCGATCCCTACATCCTCGTCGCGGCCGCGGAAGCCGGCGTGAAGGAGCTGTACCGCGTCGGCGGCGCGCAGGCGGTCGCCGCGCTGGCTTACGGCACGGACACGATCGCGCCGGTCGATAAAATTTGCGGGCCGGGCAACATTTACGTCGCGCTGGCGAAACGGGCCGTCTTCGGCGCGGTGGACATTGACAGCATCGCGGGCCCTAGCGAAATCGTCGTCCTCGCGGACGATACGGCCGACGCGGCCTACGTGGCTGCCGATCTGCTCTCGCAAGCCGAGCACGACGAGATGGCGTCCGCCATCCTGGTAACGACCTCGGCTCAGCTGGGCGAAGCGGTGGCGGCGGAGGTAGAGCGGCAGCTCGCGACGCTGCCGAAGGCGGACATCGCGCGCCAGTCGATCGAAGCAAATGGCGCGATCCTGCTGGCGGACACGATGGACGAGGCGCTCGCGGCGGTCAATCGGATGGCGCCCGAGCATTTGGAAGTCATGGTGGCTGAGCCGATGGGACTGCTAGGACGCATCGAGAACGCAGGCGCGATTTTCCTCGGGCCGTACAGCTCCGAGCCGGTGGGCGACTACTTCGCGGGTCCGAACCATATTCTTCCGACGAACGGCACGGCACGATTCTCGTCGCCGGTGAACGTGGATGATTTCTTGAAGAAATCGAGCTTGGTTTACTATAGCAAGGACGCACTGCTCAAGAACGGCGAGAAAATCATGACGCTTGCCCGCCACGAAGGGCTGGAAGCGCACGCGCGCGCGATCGGCATTCGGCTGGAACGGGAAGGCGAACAGTAATTGAAGGAAAGCAGGGGGACTTAAGATGGCGGAGAACGCGATTCGCGCGGCCGAAGTGGCGCGCAAGACGAACGAGACGGATATTAAGCTGGCCTTCGCGATTGACGGCAGCGGCACGGCGAAGATCGAGACGGATGTTCCGTTTCTGAACCATATGCTCGATCTGTTCACGAAGCACGGCCAATTCGACCTGACGGTGGACGGACGCGGCGACGTGGACATCGACGATCACCACACGGTCGAGGACATCGGCATTTGCCTTGGTCAAACGATCCAGCAGGCGCTGGGTGACAAACGCGGCATCAAGCGGTATGCATCCGTGTTCGTGCCGATGGATGAGGCGCTGGCGCAGGTCGTGATCGACTTGTCGAACCGCCCGCATTTCGAATACCGGGCGCAGTATCCGTCCCAACAGGTCGGTTCTTTCCAAGTCGAACTCGTGCACGAGTTCCTGTGGAAGCTGGCGCTGGAAGCGCGAATGACGCTGCACGTGATCGTACATTACGGCCAGAATACCCACCACATGATCGAAGCGGTGTTCAAGGCGCTCGGACGCGCCTTGGACGAAGCGACGAGCATCGATCCGCGCGTGCAAGGAGTGCCTTCGACGAAAGGGGTGCTGTAGGATGATCGCCATCATCGATTACGGCATGGGCAACTTGCACAGCGTCAGCAAGGCGGTCGAGCGGCTCGGCTTCGAAGCTGTCGTGACCGATGACGAGGCGGTGATCATGAGCGCGGAGGGCGCGATTCTGCCGGGTGTTGGCGCGTTCGGCGACGCGATGGAGAACCTGCGCGAGACGGGGATGGACGTCGTCGCTAAGCGGTATGCGGCCTCAGGGAAGCCGCTGCTCGGCATCTGCTTAGGGATGCAGCTGCTGTTCGAACAGAGCGAAGAGCACGGACTGAACGACGGCCTGGCGCTGCTGCCGGGCAAGGTGGTGCGGTTCCAAGGGGATTACAAGGTGCCGCACATGGGCTGGAACAAGCTGAGCTTCGGCCAAGAATGCCAGCTGCTCTCGGGGTTGTCCGAGGGTCATGTCTACTTCGTGCATTCTTACCACGTGAAACCTGCCCGGCAGGAGGATCTTCTGGCGACGACCGACTACTATCAGCCGGTTACGGCCATCGTCGGCAGCGGCAACGTGTACGGCATGCAGTTTCACCCGGAGAAAAGCGGCGAGCTCGGCATGCAGCTGCTGCGGAATTTCTTGACCTTAACGGGCGCGAAACCGGCACAGCGCGCGGCCGAATAAGATTGGCGCGGGCGGGAGCGGGACTCCCGTGCAAATGATTGGATGGAAGAGGAGGCGGCGTTATGCTGGCCAAACGGATTATTCCCTGTCTGGACGTGAAGGACGGGCGCGTCGTCAAAGGCGTGAATTTCGTGAACTTGCGCGATGCGGGCGACCCGGTGGAGCTTGCGGCGATCTATGATAAAGAGGGCGCGGACGAGCTCGTCTTCCTCGATATTTCCGCTTCCCACGAAGGACGGGCGACGATGATCGAGGTCGTGCGCAAAACGGCGGGCGAGATTACGATCCCGTTCACCGTGGGCGGGGGCATCGCCCATGTCGACGACATGAAGCGGCTGCTTCGCGCCGGCGCGGACAAGATTGGCATTAACACGGCGGCCGTCGTGAACCCTCAGCTCGTACAGGACGGCGCGCGCAAATTCGGTTCGCAATGCATCGTCGTGGCGGTGGACGCGAAGTTCAACCCCGAGTGGGGCGAATGGGAAGTGTACACCCACGGCGGACGCAAGACGACCGGCATCCGGGCGCTCGAATGGGTGAAGCGGGTCGAGCAGCTCGGCGCGGGCGAGATCCTGCTCACGAGCATGGACGCGGACGGCACGAAGGACGGCTTCGACGTGAAGCTGACGCGGGCGGTGTCCGATCTGGTCGGCATTCCCGTCATCGCGTCGGGCGGCGCGGGGCGCGCGGAGCATTTTGCCGACGTGTTCGAAGCGGGACGGGCGGATGCCGGACTTGCGGCGACCATTTTCCACTACAAAGAATTGACGATCGCAGACGTGAAGAACGACCTGCGCAGCAAAGGAGTCGAGGTGCGATGAGCCACAACGAAAGCGCCGCGCTGGCGGAACGGATCAAATGGGACGAAAACGGCCTCGTGCCGACGATCGTGCAAGATTACAGCAGCAAAGAAGTGCTCATGCTCGCCTACATGAATCGCGAATCGCTCGGCAAATCGCTCGAGACCGGCTCGACCTGGTTCTGGAGCCGTTCCCGCGGCGAGCTGTGGCATAAAGGCGCGACGAGCGGCCATACGCAGTGCATTGTCTCCATGCATTACGATTGCGACGGCGATACGGTGTTGGTGCGCGTCGAGCAGCAGGGGCCTGCTTGCCATACCGGCAAGTACAGCTGTTTCTTTAACGAAGTCCCCGGTTTCGCGCGGCAAGACGCGGAAGGGCAAGCGGCGGAAGGTTCGGCGGATCGGTTCGCGATGCTGAGCCAGCTGGAGAGCGTCATCGCATCCCGCCACGCGGAACGTCCGGAGGGCGCGTACACGACGTACCTGTTCGATAAAGGCGTCGACAAGATCCTCAAGAAAATAGGCGAGGAAGCCGGCGAAGTCATCATCGCGGCCAAGAACAACGACAACACCGAGCTTCGTTACGAAGCGAGCGATCTGCTCTTCCATCTGATGGTGCTGCTGCGCGAGCGCGGACTGCCATTGGACGATCTCATGTACGAGCTCGGACGCCGCTACAACAAACCGAAATCGGCTTATCAGCTTAGCGAATAGGACGAACACCGAAGCCGAGCCCGCAGGATGCGGAAGCTCGGTTTCGTGCTGCACGGCAGCTGCACGGCGGCTGCACGGCGGCTGCACGGCGGCAATAGAAGCGAAAGGAGCGCCACGACGAACATGAACATCGATTACCATACGCACCACGTCCGCTGCGGGCACGCGGTCGGCACGCTGGAGGAGTACGTCAAGCGCGGTATCGAGATCGGGCTGGATCAGCTCGGCCTATCCGATCATATGCCGCTGCTGCACGTCGACCCGGCGACGTATTACCCGGAAATGGCCATGCCGATGGAGGAGCTGCCTCGTTACGTGGAGGAAGCCTTCAATCTGAAGGCTAAGTATAAAGGACAAATCGACGTTCGCGTCGGTCTGGAGGGCGATTACATCGAAGGCTGCGAGGAGCAGATTGAACGGATTATCCGCGCCTACCCTTGGGATTACGTCATCGGGTCCGTGCATTTTCTAGGCACTTGGGATATCTCCGACTTCCGACAGACGCATGAATGGGAAGGACGCGACCGGATGGCGGTGTACGCGCAATACTACGACGCCGTGCGAAAAGCATGCGCAACCGGGTTCTATGATTATATCGGCCATATCGACGTCATCAAACGGTTCGGCTTCAAGCCAGAGGGCGACGTGACGCCGCTGGAGGACGCAGCGCTGGAGGCTGTCCGCGCGAACGGGCTTGCGATCGAGCTCAACGCGTCCGGACTTCGCATGCCCGTTGCGGAGATGTTCCCGAGCCGCAGAATGCTGTCGAAGGCGCTCGAATTGGGAATTCCGCTCACGATTGGTTCCGATGCGCATCAGCCAGAACGGCTTGGGCAATATTTAGAGGAAGCGCGCGAGCTCTTGAAAGAAGTCGGTTTCACGCAGCTGGCTACGTTCGAAGGCCGCAAACGCGCCATGATTGATTTTTGAATTATTTTTAAAGTTATGTATAATGGAAGTTGTCGAAACAAGCTTCGTTATGCAAATTTAGTGGTCTAATCGCTCAGGAGGGTATCATGTTTAGCGACAAGGTGCGTATTTTTTCGGGTTCCTCGAACCCGAAGCTTGCCGAGCAGATCAGCGCCGAACTCGGCCTGCCGCTTGGCAAAATTAAAGTGTCCCGTTTCAAAAGCGGCGAGATTTACGTCCACTACGAGGAGACGATCCGTAACTGCGACGTCTTCCTGGTGCAGTCGTTCTCGCATCCGATCAACGATCATTTCGTCGAACTGCTCGTCATGATTGATGCCGCGAAACGCGCTTCCGCGCGCACGGTGAACATTGTCGTGCCGTACTACGGGTACGCACGCCAGGAGCGGAAAGCCGCGCCGCGCGAGCCGATTTCGGCGAAAATGCTGGCAGATGTACTTAGCACGGTCGGCGCCACGCGCGTCGTGACGATCGATCTGCACGCGCCGGCAATCCAAGGGTTCTTCAACATTCCGGTCGATCATCTGACCGGCCTGGATTTGATCAGCGACTATTTGAAATCGAAAGACATTCCGAATCCGATCGTGGTTTCTCCGGACGCGGGACGCGCTTCCACGGCCGAGAAACTCGCCAACTATCTTGACGCACCGTTCGCTATCATGATCAAGAAGCGTCCGGCTCATAATGAATCGGTCATCACGCACGTCATCGGCGACGTCGAAGGCCAGACGCCGATCATCATCGAGGACCTGATCGATACGGGCACGACCATTGTCAACGTCGTAGAAGGACTGAAGGAACGCGGGGCGCATGACGTTTACGTATGTGCGACGCATCCGCTCTTCTCCGGCCCTGCCCTGCAGCGATTGGACCACCCGAATATTAAAGAAGTCGTCGTAACCGACTCGATCGCGCTTCCGGATAACCGTTCCGACCGGTTCAAGGTGCTCTCCGTGGCGCCGATTCTGGCAGAGACGGTCCGGATCATCATCGAAGGCGGTTCGATCAGCACATTGTTCAAAAACGCGGGCATCTAAGCCGATCCCGCCAGCAGCACGATAATCGAATCGCGGACGAACCAACAGGCAAAGGCGGCAGAATTCCCGCACAGCCCTCCCACCAAAGACCGCGCGCGAGGCGCGTTCGAACCGGGGGCGGGCGCGGGCTGCCGCCTTGTTTTGGGTGCGTCCGCGATTCGTCCATATTCTTTGCGTGTATGGATAGGCTTCGCTATGGTATAATCGTAGCAACTTTAAGGATGAACCGGGGAGGTGCCTTGCGAATGAAAGAGAAGAAGCGTGCGGCCGCGCCAAGTCATAAGACGAACATCATACCGATTCACTGGGACGCCACTTTCTTTTTCGAACGGGCGGTGCGCTCGCTGGATCGATATCATTATGACAAGGCACTGAAGTATTTTCGCCGCGCAGTGGAATACGAGCCGGACAATCCGGTCAATCACTGCAACATGGCCGGGATCTTGTCCGAGATGGGCAATTACGAGGAATCCAACAACGTGCTCCGCAGCATCGTCGAAGAGCTTGATCCGGCGATGACGGAGTGCCATTTCTATATGGCGAATAATTTCGCCAACATGGAGCAGTACGAAGCAGCCGAAGATGCGCTCATCCGCTATCTTGAGGAAGACGCCGAAGGCCAGTTCCTCGATGAGGCGGAAGAGATGATGGAGCTGCTGCACTACGAGCTGGAGCGGCCGATGAAGATCTCGTCGGTGCGGGCGCGCGAAGGTTATTTCGAACATGATCAAGCCCGCGCGATGCTCGAGGAAGGGAAGTTTGCCGAGGCCGTTCGTCTTTTGGAGACGATTGTCGAGAAGAACGGCGAGTTCCTCGCGGCCCGCAACAACCTGGCGCTGGCGTATTACTACATGGGCCTGTTCGATAAGGCGATGACGACGATCCGGGAAGTGCTCGTGCAGGAACCCGGCAATCTGCACGCGCTGTGCAATCTCGCCATTTTCCACCAGCATGCTAGCGATGCAGACGCGCTTCGGCCGCTCGTCGAGCTGCTGTGCAAGACGGTGCCTTTCCACCAAGAGCATGTGTTCAAGCTGGCGACGACGATGGGGATTCTCGGCGAGCACGGACAGGCGTATCGGCATTTCCTTCGGCTGATGAAGGACGGCGCGCTGCGCGACGATGCTTGCTTGTACCATTACACGGCGGTGGCGGCTTGGAATATCGGGCGGCTGGACGAAGCCGAACGGTTCTGGCGGCAAGCGGCCAAGATGGATCCGAAATCGAACGTGCCGGGCTATTATTTGGAGCAATTGACGCACGTACGCGCAGGCGGGGAAGCCGGGACCGCGAGCTACCACTACCATCTGCCGTTCGAAGAGCAGTTCAAGCTTTGGGAGAAATCGAGCGAGACGCTGCCCGATCATATGAAACGCGACCCGCTGGTGCGTTCCTCCTTCTTCTGGGCGCTGCGTCACGGTGACCGCGGCACGAAGCTGCAGGTCATTCAAGCGCTCGGCATGATCGCGGACAACGAAGTGAAAGACGCGCTGCGCGCGTTTATTCAAGAAGAGCAGGAAGACGATTACTTGAAACGCATCGCGGTGTTCGTCCTTCGCACGATCGGCGTGCATGAGGCGCTCGAGGTTCATCTGGAAGGCAAAGCGACGACGATCGAGCACAGCCGCATGCCTTCGCGTCTGCCGGAGTGGGATCCGAAGTGGCAGGAAGTGCTCGAAGCCGCGCTCGGCCGGATGAACAAGCACTACGATCTCGTGCAGCAGCATGATCTGCTGACGCTGTGGATCGATTTTCTCTCCCGCGTGTATCCGGATGCGCCGAAGCTGGGTAAGGTTGAAGGATGGGCGGCCGCGCTCGAATATTTGACGGCGAAGATGCACCGGCGGACGATTTCGTACCATGAAGTATCGGAGCGGTACGGGACCTCGATCGCGACGGTGAGCAAATGCGCCAAACGAATTGATGAAATTTGCGGGATTAAGGAAAAAATGAAAATGATCTTCCCTGCCTTGGACGCAAAAGGCGACGCTTAAGGAAGGCATATGCTTGACCGTCGCAGAGCGGCGGGCGGGCTCAGAGCGTCCCTTGGCCATGGCGGGCGCAGGTTGGATTGCAAAGGAGGCATTCTCGAATGTACAAAGCGATTATTATCGGCACTGGACCAGCCGGACTGACGGCGGCGATCTACTTGGCTCGGGCGAACATGAACCCGCTGGTCATCGAAGGTCCCGAACCGG
Organism: Paenibacillus xanthanilyticus; assembly: GCF_042682185.1. Lineage (NCBI taxonomy): Bacteria > Bacillati > Bacillota > Bacilli > Caryophanales > Paenibacillaceae > Paenibacillus > Paenibacillus xanthanilyticus. The sequence goes on from NZ_JBHUHA010000002.1 coordinate 3,092,582, forward strand.
GCGGCCAGTTGACGACGACGACCGAAGTGGAGAACTTCCCGGGGTTCCCGGAAGGGATCATGGGGCCGGACCTGATGGCGAACATGCGCAAGCAAGCGGAGCGCTTCGGCGCGGAATTCCGCACCGGCTGGGTCAACTCGGTCGATACGTCGAAGCGTCCGTTCACTCTTCAGGTGGAGGGGCAAGGCGAATTGCAGGCGGAGGCGCTCATCATCTCGACGGGGGCATCGGCGAAGTACCTCGGCATTCCGAACGAGCGCGAGAATGTCGGCCGCGGCGTCAGCACCTGCGCGACATGCGACGGCTTCTTCTTCCGCGGGAAGAAGATTATCGTCGTAGGCGGCGGCGATTCGGCGATGGAGGAAGCGAACTTCCTGACGCGCTTCGCGTCGGAAGTCGTCCTCGTACACCGCCGCGAAGAAATGCGCGCCTCGAAGATCATGCAGGATCGTGCCCGAGAGAATAGCAAGATCAGCTGGGCGCTTAACCGGACGCCGCTTGAAGTCGTGGCCGGTCCGATGGGCGTCACGGGTCTTAAGGTTCGCAACAACGAGAGCGGCGCAGAGGAAGTGCTGGAGACGAACGGCATCTTCGTAGCGATCGGCCATACGCCGAATACGAAGTTCCTCGGCGGACAACTGGAGGTCGACGAGACCGGCTATCTGATCACGAAGCCGGGCACGAGCGAGACGAGTATCCCGGGCATCTTCGCCTGCGGCGACGTGCAGGATAACAAGTACCGCCAGGCGATTACCGCGGCTAGCAGCGGCTGCATGGCTGCGCTGGATGCCGAGAAATTCCTCGAAGGACATGCGGTTCACGATTGGAGCCAATCGTTGTAATTGCGCAAGGTTTAGGCGGCCGCAATGCCGGAAGCCAGGAGAAGGGACGCTGCTCGGGTGGAGCCGGGCAGCGTCGTTTCGCGTCAACGCGCCGCTCCCGCTAGAGAGTCTTGACCGCCTCCTTGGGCGTCACTTATAGTGGGAACAGCAGCAACCCAACCATTATTGTAGAGGTGGCTTTATTAATGTCTGAGAAAATTGTTGTTGGCGTAGATATCGGCGGCACTTCCGTCAAAGTAGGGATTTGCGATTTGAACGGCGCACTGCTACATACGTACGAGGGACCGACGGAAGCCGATAAAGGCACGGAAGTGGCGTGCAGCAATATCGCTTCGTACGCGCGGCTCATCGTCGAGCAATCTCCGTACAGCTGGGAACAAGTGGAGGGCGTCGGCGTCGGTACCGCCGGTTTTCTCGATATTCCGAACGGCATCATTAAATTTTCCCCGAACCTCGGCTTCCGCAACGTGCCGCTGAAGGCGATTCTCGAAGAGAAGCTGGGCAAAAAAGTACTCGTCAACAATGACGCCAACGTGGCGGCGCTAGGCGAAGCTTGGGCCGGCGCGGGTCGCGGCGTCGATCACTGTGTTTGCTACACGCTTGGTACGGGCGTAGGCGGCGGCATCATTATCGGCGGCAAAATCGTGGAGGGCTTCGCGGGCATGGCGGGCGAGCTCGGCCATATGTCGATCGTGCCGGACCTGGAAGCGATCCAATGCGGCTGCGGCAAAATGGGCTGCTTGGAGACCGTCTCTTCCGCGACGGGCATCATCCGCATGGCGAAAGACGCGGTAGAGCGCGGCGACCGGACGTCCCTGTCGTTCGTGCCTCATATTATGGCGAAGGATGTCGTCGACGCGGCGAAGGCTGGCGACGAAGTAGCGGCCCGTATCGTGACACGTGCGGCTTACTACTTGGGCAAATCGATGGCGCAGGTCGCGGTCGTGCTCAACCCGCAGCGTTTCATTGTCGGCGGCGGCGTGTCTAAGTCGGGCGAATTCTTGTTCGAGCAGATCCGCGAGGCGTTCAAAAAGGCAACCCCGGATATTGTGGCGGAAGGCGTGGAGATCGTGCCAGCCGTACTCGGCAACAACGCGGGCGTCGTCGGCGCGGCAGGACTCATTATTCGTTCGTAATTGATAAGCGCTTCATAGACGGACAACAAGCAGCGCATGCTTTGATATAAGAAGTAGCGGTTCGGCGCGTCGGCGCCGGACGGCGGTATTTTCCGAATAGGGCAGGAGGAAACGGCGATGGAAACGGGAACGGCGATGGCGAAACTGGTCATTATCACAGGGATGTCAGGCGCGGGCAAAACGATTGCGGTGCAGAGCCTTGAGGATCTCGGTTTTTTCTGCGTCGATAATTTACCCCCGGTGCTGATCCCGAAATTCGCCGAGCTGATCGAGCAGTCGAACGGCAAAATCGGCAAAGTCGCGCTCGTCATCGACCTGCGCGGGCGGGAGTTCTTCACGGCGTTATCGGAATCGCTGAATTATTTGAAAGACCACTACACGATCGGCTATGAGATTCTGTTCCTTGATGCAACGGACGGCGTGCTCGTGCAGCGCTACAAGGAAAGCCGCCGGCGCCATCCGCTCGCGCCTGAAGGACTCCCGCTGGAAGGCATTCAGCATGAACGCCGCTTGCTGGAGGATCTGAAGGGCTGGGCGACGCAGGTCATCGATACGAGCAATCTGAAGCCGCTGCAGCTGAAGGATCGCATCATGTCGCGGTTCACGAACGTGGATCAAAGCTCGATCTCGGTCAATGTCACTTCGTTCGGATTCAAATACGGCATTCCGATCGATGCGGACTTGATCTACGATGTTCGTTTTCTGCCCAACCCGCATTATGTCGAACAGCTGCGACCGAATACGGGGCAGGACCCGGAGGTCTACGACTACGTCATGAAGTGGCCGGAGACGCAGACATTCCTGACGAAGCTGCTGGATATGCTGCAATTCCTTATTCCGCAATACCGCAAAGAAGGCAAAAGCCAGGTTGTTATCGGAATCGGCTGCACGGGCGGCAAACATCGCTCGGTAGCGATTGCCGAATATTTGGGCCGCATGCTCGGCGCAAGCGATACCGAGACGATCCGGGTCAGCCACCGCGATGCGGAACGAGATCGGCACTAGAGGTGAACGGATGAAGCAGAAACGCACGACACCAGAAGAACGACTTCCCCGTATTGTCGTCATCGGCGGCGGTACGGGGCTCTCCGTTATGCTGAGGGGCCTGAAGGAGAAGCCGCTCGATATCACCGCCATCGTAACGGTGGCGGACGACGGCGGCAGCTCCGGTATCCTGCGCAGCGAGCTGCAAATGCCGCCGCCCGGGGACATTCGCAACGTCCTCATTGCTTTGGCGGACGTCGAGCCTTTGCTTGCCCAGATGCTGCAGTATCGATTCAACACGGGAGCGGGACTTGCCGGACACAGCTTGGGCAACCTGATGCTGGCCGCAATGACGGAGATCTCCGGGGATTTCGTGACCGGCATTCGCGAACTAAGCCGCGTACTGGCCGTTCGGGGACGAGTGCTTCCGGCAGCGGGGCAGGCGATCGTGCTGCACGCCGAGATGGAGGACGGCTCCATCGTGACGGGGGAATCGAACATTCCGAAAGCGGGGCAGGCGATCAAGCGGGCGTTCATTGAGCCGCCCGATGTCGAGCCGCTTACGGAAGCGGTCGAGGCGATCCGGGAAGCGGATGCGATCCTCATCGGACCGGGCAGCCTATATACGAGCATTATTCCGAATCTGCTCGTGCCCAAGCTGGCCGAGGCAATCGTCGAATCCGCGGCGGTCAAGATGTTCGTCTGCAACGTGATGACCCAGCCGGGCGAGACCGACGACTATTCGGTTGGCGATCATTTGGACGCGGTGCATGCGCATATCGGGCATCATCTGTTCGATTACGTCATCGTGAACAACGGCGAAATTCCGCCGCAGGTGCAGGAGCGTTACGCCGAGAAAGGCGCGAAGGCCGTGCATTTGGATCTGGAGGAAGTGCAGAGCCGCGGGTACAAGGTCATTGCCGACCGACTTGTCTTGTTCCGGACGTATCTGCGGCATGACGCGGCGCGGCTGAGCCACCATATTTATCAGCTTGTCGAAGATTGGATGAATCGAAAGAGGTGAGAAAGCGATGTCTTTTGCAGCGCAAACCAAGAAAGAATTGACGATGATTGAGGCCGATCCGTGCTGCGAAAAGGCGGAACTGTCCGCGCTCATTCGAATGAACGGCTCCGTTCAACTATCCAGTCGCAAAGTCATTCTCGACATCTCGACGGAAAACGCCGCGATCGCAAGGCGAATTTATTCGCTGATCAAGAAACAATTTGCGGTCCATACCGAACTGCTCGTGCGCAAGAAGATGCGGCTGAAGAAAAACAACGTCTACATTGTCCGCATCCCGGTCAACGTACAAGAGATTCTGAGCGAGCTGCGCATCGTCTCCGAAGGCTTCATGTTCAACCAAGGCATTGACAAGGAGATGCTTCGCAAATCGTGCTGCAAACGATCGTACCTGCGCGGCGCGTTCCTCGCCGGCGGATCGGTCAACAACCCGGAGGGATCTTCCTACCACCTGGAGATCGCCTGCATGTATGAAGAACACTGTCAAGCGCTCGTGGAGCTGGCCAACAAGTTCGACCTGAACGCCAGATGCATCGAGCGGAAGAAGGGCTTTATCTTCTACATGAAAGAGGGCGAGAAAATTATCGAGCTCTTGAACATTATCGGCGCGCACCAAGCGCTCTTTAAGTTCGAGGACGTCCGTATCATGCGCGACATGCGCAATTCCGTCAACCGCATCGTCAACTGCGAGACGGCGAACTTGAATAAGACGATCGGCGCCGCCGTGCGTCAGATCGATAATATAAAGCTGCTCCAAAAGCAAGTCGGCCTCGATAGCCTCCCGGATAAGCTGCGGGAAGTCGCCGAGGTCCGTCTGCTGCATCCCGATATGAACTTGAAAGAAGTCGGAGAGATGCTCAAAGGCAAGGTCAGCAAGTCGGGCGTTAACCATCGGCTGCGCAAGATTGACGAGATCGCGGAAAAGTTACGGAATGGGTAACCGCAAGGCTAGTGCTCGTGCAATAAAAGTGATATAATGGTGATTAAAATGACGTTTTGCACTCGTGAATCGCACGATTGAATTTCGTATAGGGGGTAAGGTTTTGATGACAAGGCACCCGGTTGTCGTTCGTCTGAAAACAGGTCTCCACGCAAGACCGGCCGCGCTTTTCGTTCAGGAAGCGAATAAGTTCTCGTCCGAAGTCTTCGTAGAGAAGGACGATAAGAAAGTGAACGCGAAATCGATTATGGGTATTATGAGCCTGGCCATCAGCTCCGGTACCGAGGTGACAATCAGCGCGGAAGGATCGGACGCCGATCAAGCTGTAACCGCTTTAGTGAACCTGGTGAGCAAGGAAGAACTGGAGAACCAATAATGGATCGCGAAAGAGCTCCCGGATGGGGGCTTTTTTTAGTTTCAGGCGTTCGATGAAGCCAGGTCTGGCGCCGGAGTCGGCACGAACGAAGCGAAGTAAGCGGACTGGGGGGCGCGCCCGGGAGAATTACTGAATTCGCCTCGGAAAGGAAATGCTGTTGGTGACGTGCAACAATTCGGACAGCGGCCGCGTCTAGTAGTCACAAACCAAGAAGAAGGGTGTTGGGGTGCGATGACACGATTCACGCATGACGGACAAACGGAACAGCAGAAGATGAACAAAGGGAGAAAACGGCCGATGCTGCTGCTGGTGCCAGCGCTCGCGGTGGCGATCGGGTTCGGAACCATCATCGGGGCGGGCGGACCAGCCCCGTTCGTAAAGGCGGCGGAGACGGTGAGCGTAGAGCGGGGATTGATTACGGTAGCAGGTAAAGGCGAGATCAAGGTCGCGCCGGATGTGGCGTACATTAACGCCGGGGTCGAGACGAAAGCCGCGACGGCGAAAGAAGCGCAGGCGAAGAACGCGACCCAGTTTGCAGCGATCGAGAAGCTGCTTTTCACGACGTACAAGCTCGACAAGAAAGACGTGAAGACGACCGGCTTCTACGTCCAACCGCAATACCAGTACAACGAGAAGGACGGCACGAGCAAAATCATCGGCTACACGGCTACGCACAGCATCGAAATTACGAGCCGTAACCTAGACGGCATCGGCGCGCTGATCGATAACCTATCGACCGCTGGCGCCAATCGCGTCGACGGCGTCCGGTTCGATGTGGAGAACCAAGAGCAATATGAGCTGCAAGCGATGGAGAAGGCGATGGCGCAAGCGAAGCGTAAAGCCGACGTGCTCGCCAAAGCGGGCGGACGCGCGGTGAAGCAGGTAGTCAACATTACGCAAGGCGATGTTGCGAGCGTGCCGATCTTCCGGACGGACAAAATCATCGCGGAGTCCGCAGCCGATTCGGCGGGTGGAAGTTCGGTTCAGACGGGCGAAGTAACGGTCTCGACGAGCGTGACGGTTTCGTACGAAATGCAATAATAAAAAGGCAGCTGCTTAAGAGCAGCTGCCTTTTTATGTTGCGCGCGAGCCGCCTCGCGTAGAGGGGCGTTAGCGGTCGTTCAATTGTCGGTAAGCGAGATGCCGCGTTGTTCAAGCGCATGTTCGATGAGCGCGATGAATTCGTTCGACAGTCGCATCGCCTTGGCTTCGTGATAGACCTCCAGCAAATGCGTATCGCTGAGCGGACGAAGCAGCATGGATTTGTCCTGCATAGGCAGATAAATATTGGGCTCGGAAGGCGTATCGTCCGATTCCCGGATGAAGGAGGCGCCGAACGCGGAGGGATAAGTTTCATAAAACGCAGGCTCTTCACTCTCATGACGAAGAAAGGAACGAACACTCGCGATAGATTGAGATCGATTCATAACGAAAGCAACTCCATAAAATAAGATTTTATGTGCCCTAACCTAAGGTGTAATTGGAATGATTTAGTACATCGTATCATGAAAGCGGCGCAGAGTGGTCATGAATTCAGACCATTGAGTTTTTGTTGACAGAGGAGGAGTTGTGTGGTAATGGGGATGGCTGGAGATAAACAAAGACCCGGCAGGCAGGCTGACGGGTCTTTGTGGGGCGTTAAACTTTCTCGATGACTTTATCGACAAGGCCATACTTGAAGGCTTCTTCCGCGCTCATGAAATAGTCGCGGTCCGTGTCGCGTTCGATTTTCTCGAGCGGCTGTCCCGTCCGTTCGGACAAGATCCGGTTGAGCGTGTCGCGCGTCTTGAGAATGTGTTTGGCGCGAATCTCGATATCGCTTGCCTGGCCTTGCGCGCCGCCAAGCGGCTGGTGAATCATCACTTCGCTGTTCGGCAGGGCAAAACGCTTGCCTTTAGCACCGGCGGCCAGCAGGAAGGCACCCATGGAAGCGGCCAGTCCGACGCAGATCGTGGAGACGTCCGGCTTGATGAACTGCATCGTATCGAATATGGCGAGACCTGCGGAGACAGAACCGCCAGGGCTGTTGATGTAAAGCGAAATATCTTTCTCGGGATCATCCGCCGCCAGAAACAGCAATTGCGCGATGATGGAGTTGGCGACGACGTCGTTCACCGGGGTGCCGAGGAAGATGATGCGGTCCTTCAACAGACGGGAGTAGATGTCGTAGGCGCGTTCCCCGCGGTTGCTTTGCTCAATGACCATAGGTACGAAATTCATGTCCAAGTCCCTCCTTAATGGTTATCAAGTGTTACCTCGGAAGACGGGTTTAAAACCGGATCCGGGGCAGGCTAAGTAAGCGTAAGCCCATCATACCGGATTGCTCCCCAAAAGTCAAAAAAGGTCAAACATAAAAAACAAAAAAACCGGCGGCAGCCGGTTGTCGTGTCGATCATTATGTAGAAAAAAGTAAGTGGCGCGCCCGCGAGGGATCGAACCTCGATCTCAGGCTCCGGAGGCCTACGTCATATCCATTGGACCACGGGCGCGTATTCAATAAGCGATAGCGAGATTCATTGTAACCTATACAATTCGAAAATGCAAGTCGTCGCGAAAAGAAAATTTATTGCAAATGGGCGCGGTAACCGGTTTCATTTAGAAAACCAAACTTGCTCCATTCCAACGTTTGGAGTACAATAATGGTGGGACTTAAAATGAACATGCGGGACGGATCGCGTCCCTGATATTATCAAGCCCCAATTCGGCAATAATGGAGTGGATGTGAGCACCATGCAGTCTCTCATCGAAATACAACAGAAGCTCCTGCCGGATCTGCTCGTTGTGATGAAGAAGCGTTATCTCATCCTGCGCCAGGTGATGTTGTCCGATATGATCGGGCGCCGCACGCTGGCGGCCTCGCTCGAGATGACGGAGCGCGTGCTGCGGGCCGAGACCGATTTTCTGAAATCGCAAGGACTGCTTCAGATCGAGGCAGGCGGTATGCGCATTACGGAAGAGGGTAAGAAACTTCTGGACGAGATGGAGCCGCTCTATCAGCAAATGTTCGGCTTGTCCGATCTCGAGGAACGCATCCGTACCCGATACGGATTGAAGCAGGTCGTAATCGTGCCAGGCGATTCCGAAACATCGCGGCATACGAAACGCGAGCTAGGCTTAGCCGGCTGCGTTGTACTGCGCAAGTACATGGAGAAGGACGACGTCGTCGCCATTACCGGCGGATCGACGCTCGCGCAAGTGGCTAATCAGCTGACGACGCAGACACCGCTGAAAGGCAATTGGTTCGTGCCCGCCCGTGGCGGACTCGGCGAGAGCATGGATTATCAGGCTAATACGCTGGCTTCCACGATGGCCAAGCGAACAGGAGCGCAGTACCGGCTCCTTCATGTTCCGGACCATCTGGGCGAAGAAGCGTACACGACGCTCATGCAGGAGCCGAACGTGCGCGAGATCGTCGATGTCATCCGAAGCGCCCGTATTGTCGTACACGGCATCGGGGACGCTATGGTTATGGCACGCAGGCGACGGCTGAGCACGACGTTCATCGAGGCCTTGCGATCGGAAGGGGCGCACGCGGAAGCGTTCGGGTATTATTTCGACCGAACGGGTACCGTCGTTCACCGTATGCCTACTATTGGACTGCGGCTCGAAGATATCATGGCAACCGAAGTGGTCATCGCGATCGCGGGCGGCAGCAGCAAAGGCGAGGCAATCGCCGCCATTATGCAGTTCGGTCATGACGACGTGCTCGTCACCGACGAGGCGGCGGCGCTAGAAATCGCCGCACTGCTTGACAGGGAAAGCGAATAATAAGTGATCTTGACCGACGCGGGCGGGCCGCAAGGCAACGCTGGCACGAGGTCTTGAGATATATTGAAAATTACCTTTAGGAGGCAGAACTAACATGGTAAAAGTAGGTATTAACGGATTTGGCCGTATCGGCCGCAACGTGTTCCGCGCATCTTTCAGCAACCCGAACGTAGAGATCGTCGCAGTCAACGACCTGACAGACACGAAAACATTGGCACACCTGCTCAAATATGACACGACTCAAGGCACATTCGAAGGCACTGTAGAAGCTAAAGAAGGCGCACTGATCGTGAACGGCAAAGAAATCAAAGTATTCGCTGAGCGCAACCCAGAGAACCTCCCTTGGGCAAGCGTTGGCGCCGAGATCGTCGTTGAATCGACGGGTATCTTCACGGCGAAAGAAAAAGCCGAGCTTCACCTGAAAGGCGGCGCGAAGAAAGTTATTATTTCCGCACCGGCTACAAACGAAGACATTACGATCGTAATGGGCGTTAACGAAGAGAAATACGATGCGGCTTCCCACACCGTTATCTCCAACGCATCTTGCACAACGAACTGTCTGGCTCCATTCGCTAAAGTTCTGAACGACAAATTCGGTATCGTTAAAGGTATGATGACAACGGTTCACTCGTACACAAACGACCAATCCGTTCTCGACCTTCCGCATAAAGACCTGCGTCGCGCTCGTGCAGCTGCCGAGAACATCATTCCTTCCTCCACAGGCGCTGCTAAAGCAGTATCCTTGGTACTGCCAGAGCTGAAAGGCAAGCTGAACGGTATGGCTATGCGTGTTCCTACGCCTAACGTTTCCGTTACAGACCTGGTTGTCGAAGTGAAATCCAATGTAACGGTTGACGAAGTAAACGCGGCACTGAAAGCAGCTGCTGAAGGCCCGCTGAAAGGCATCCTTAACTTCTCCGAAGAGCCGCTTGTATCGAGCGACTACAACGGCGACCCAGCTTCCTCCACGATCGACGCGCTGTCGACGATGGTTGTTGAAGGCAACATGGTTAAAGTCGTTTCCTGGTATGACAACGAGTGGGGCTACTCCAACCGCGTTGTTGACCTGGCTGCATATATCGCATCCAAAGGTCTGTAATATTCGACTTTTGAATAGAGACGAAGGAGCTGCTTACCGCAGCTCCTTCGCTACAGTTTGTCCTACTTAATCTAGACCATAACGAGCATGTCCCCGGTTAGAGGGACAGCCATTGGATAGCAGTGGAGCGTGGATATAGATAGCGGACTCTGAAACCGTCATGGGATAGGAGTCAACATACCGGGAGGGAAACGCAATGAACAAGAAGAGTGTACGCGACGTCGAATTGAGCGGCAAACGCGTTTTTGTGCGTGTGGACTTCAACGTGCCTGTAGAGAACGGCGTAATTACGGATGACAAACGGATCCGCGAAACGCTGCCGACGATCAACTACTTGATCGAGCAAGGCGCGAAGGTTATCCTGGCGAGCCATATGGGTCGTCCGCAAGGTCAAGTCGTAGAAGAGCTTCGCCTTACGGCGCAAGCAGCCCGTCTGTCCGAGCTGCTTGGCAAGCCGGTTGCGAAAGCAAACGAAGCGGTAGGCGAAGAAGTAAAAGCGCAAATCGCGGCATTGAACGCGGGCGACGTGCTGTTGCTCGAGAACGTTCGTTTCTACCCGGGCGAAGAGAAGAATGACGCCGAGCTGGCCAAACAGTTCGCGGAGCTGGCGGACCTGTTCGTCAATGACGCGTTCGGCGCCGCTCACCGCGCGCATGCTTCGACGGAAGGCATCGCGCATCATCTGCCGGCCGTATCCGGTCTGCTGATGGAACGCGAGCTGGACGTGCTCGGCAAAGCGTTGAACAATCCGGAGCGTCCGTTCACGGCGATCGTGGGCGGCTCGAAGGTCAAAGACAAAATCGACGTGATCAACAAAATGATCGAGATCGCGGACAACATCATCATCGGCGGCGGTCTGTCGTACACCTTCTTCAAGGCGCAAGGCCACGAAATCGGCAAATCCCTCGTCGACAACAGCAAGCTGGATCTGGCGCTCGAGTTTATCGAGAAAGCCAAAAAGCTCGGCAAAAACTTCCTCATCCCGGTTGATATCGTCGTAGCCGATGACTTCAGCAAGAACGCCAACACCCAAATCGTTGACGTGAACGGCATTCCGGCTGAATGGGAAGGGATCGACATCGGTCCGAAGACGCGTGAAATCTATGCGGACGTGATCAAGAACTCCAAATTGGTCGTATGGAACGGACCGATGGGCGTATTCGAGATCGAGCCATTCTCCCACGGCACGCAAGCGGTCGCGCGCGCATGCGCGGAGACGTCCGGTTACACGGTTATCGGCGGCGGCGACTCGGCGGCGGCTGCAGAGAAGTTCCATCTGGCTGACAAAATGGACTTCATCTCCACGGGCGGCGGCGCTTCGCTGGAGTTTATGGAAGGCAAAGCACTCCCGGGCGTTGTAGCGCTTAACGATAAATAAGTTTTCGAACAGGTTGGAAACAAGCGAGTACGAGATAGGTTAAGGAGCGAATTCGAACATGCGTAAACCGATTATTGCGGGTAACTGGAAAATGTTCAAAACCGTGTCCGAGGCGACCTCGTTCTTTGCGGACGTGAAAGGCGTCGCTGCGGTTGACGGTGTAGAAGCCGTCATCTGCGCGCCTTACACGACGCTGCCGGCTCTTGTGGAAGCGGCAAAAGGAACGAGCATCGCAATCGGCGCGCAAAATCTTCACTTCGAAGATAACGGCGCGTTCACGGGCGAAATCAGCGGCGTTATGCTGAAAGACCTCGGCGTGAAATACGTCATCATCGGCCACTCGGAGCGCCGCGCTTACTTCGGCGAGACCGACGAAATCGTAAACAAAAAGGTCCACGCGGCATTCAAGCACGCGCTGCTCCCGATCGTCTGCGTAGGCGAGAAGCTGGAAGAGCGCGAAGCCGGCCAAACGAAGGACGTCTGCAAAGTGCAAACCGAAGCGGCGTTCCAAGGTCTGTCCGCTGCGCAAGCGGCTGACGTGGTCATCGCGTACGAGCCCATCTGGGCGATCGGCACGGGCAAATCTTCGACTTCCGCAGATGCAGAAGACGTTATTGCTTACATCCGCGGCGTCGTTGAAGGTCTGTACGATGCAGCAACAGCAGCGGCAGTACGCATCCAATACGGCGGCAGCGTAAAGCCGAACAACATTGCGGAGTACATGGCTCAACCAAACATCGACGGCGCACTCGTAGGCGGCGCAAGCTTGGAAGCGGCCTCCTACATCCAGCTGGTCGAGGGGGCGAAGTAAGATGACGGCACCTAAACCGGTTGCGCTTATCATTCTCGACGGTTTCGGCCTTCGGAATGACGTAACAGGCAACGCGGTCGCGCAGGCGAACAAGCCGAACTACGACCGTTATTGGAACACGTATCCGCATACGACGCTGACCGCTAGCGGCGAAGCGGTAGGTTTGCCGGAAGGTCAAATGGGCAACTCCGAAGTGGGCCACTTGAACATCGGCGCAGGACGCATCGTGTATCAGGATCTGACCCGTATCAGCAAATCGATTCGCGAAGGCGAGTTCTACGATAACGAAACGCTGCAGGGCGCGGTGGATCACGCGAAGAAGAACGGCAAGAAACTTCACCTGTACGGCCTGCTGTCCGACGGCGGCGTGCACAGTCATATCGCGCATCTGTTCGCGCTGCTGGAACTGGCGAAGAAGAGCGATCTGCATGAGGTGTACATCCATGCGTTCCTCGACGGCCGCGACGTGGCGCCGGATAGCGCCAAAGGTTATCTGGAGCAGCTCCAAGCGAAGATCGAAGAGATCGGCGTTGGTCGAATCGCGACCGTGCAAGGCCGCTACTACGCGATGGACCGCGACAAGCGCTGGGAGCGTACCGAGAAGTCGTACCGCGCCATGGTATACGGCGAAGGCCCGCAATACACGGATCCGATCAAAGCGGTCGTCGAATCGTACGAGAAATCGGTATTCGACGAATTCGTCATGCCGACCGTGATCGTAGACGCCGACGACAAACCGGTTGCGCTTGTGGAGACCGGCGACGCCGTCGTGTTCTTCAACTTCCGTCCGGATCGCGCGATCCAGCTGTCGCAAGTGTTCACGAACAGCGACTTCCGCGGTTTCGACCGCGGCGCGAGCGCACCGAGCGAACTGTACTTCGTCTGTCTGACGCTGTTCGCGGAGAGCGTAGGCGGCTACGTGGCCTACAAGCCGAAGAATCTCGATAACACGCTGGGCGAAGTATTGGTCCAGAACGGCAAGAAGCAGCTGCGTATTGCCGAGACGGAGAAATACCCGCACGTGACGTTCTTCTTCAGCGGCGGCCGCGACGTCGAGCTTCCGGGCGAGACACGCATCCTCATCAACTCGCCGAAGGTCGCGACCTACGACCTGCAGCCGGAGATGAGCGCTTATGAAGTCGCGGCTGCGGCCGTAGCCGAGATCGAAGCCGACAAGCATGACGCGATCATCCTGAACTTCGCGAACCCCGACATGGTTGGTCACTCCGGCATGCTGGAACCGACGATCAAGGCGGTCGAAGCGACGGACGAGTGCCTGGGCAAAGTCGTCGAAGCGGTGCTGGCCAAAGGCGGCGTGGCGCTGATCACGGCGGACCATGGCAACGCGGATATGGTTATTGACGAGAACGGACGTCCGTTCACGGCGCATACGACGAACCCGGTTCCGTTCATCGTAACGAAGCAGGGTGCAACGCTGCGCGAAGACGGCATTCTGGCGGACATCGCGCCGACGATTCTCAGCCTGCTTGGCCTTGCCAAGCCGGAAGAGATGACGGGCAACCCGCTTATTAAAGAGTAAATGAAGATCGGCGCCGGGCGCTTGTCCGGCGGCGGGATTTGGTTTACTATAGATTGGAATTTGACAATAAACCATTGAAGGAGTGTTTCCCAACCATGTCTATCATTACTGACGTATATGCACGCGAAGTGCTTGACTCCCGCGGTAACCCGACGGTAGAAGTAGAAGTATCCCTGGAATCCGGCGGCAAAGGCCGTGCGATCGTGCCATCCGGCGCATCCACGGGCGCGTACGAAGCGGTAGAGCTTCGCGACGGCGACAAAGGCCGTTACTTGGGCAAAGGCGTACTGAAAGCCGTTGACAACGTCAACTCCATCATCGCGCCAGAAATCATCGGTTTGGACGCGCTTGACCAAGTGCTGATCGACCGTAAAATGATCGAAATCGACGGCACGCCGAACAAAGGCAAACTGGGCGCAAACGCGATCCTGGCTGTCTCCATGGCAGTCGCGCACGCGGCAGCTGATGCACTGAACGTACCGCTGTACACGTACCTCGGCGGATTCAACGCCAAAGTTCTGCCGGTTCCGATGATGAACATCGTTAACGGCGGCGAGCATGCCGACAACAACATCGACGTGCAAGAGTTCATGGTTCTGCCGGTTGGCGCAGCATCGTTCAGCGAAGCGCTCCGTATCGGCGCCGAGATCTTCCACAACCTGAAATCGGTTCTGAAAGACAAAGGCCTGAACACGGCAGTTGGCGACGAAGGCGGCTTCGCACCGAACCTGGGCTCCAACGAAGAAGCGATCACGACGATCATCTCCGCGATCGAGCGCGCAGGCTACAAGCCGGGCGTTGACGTATTCCTCGGCATGGACGTGGCTTCCACAGAGTTCTTCAAAGACGGCAAATACCACCTCGAAGGCGAAGGCAAATCCTTCACGCCGGCTGAGTTCGTAGACCTCCTTGCTTCGTGGGTCGACAAATACCCGATCATCACGATCGAAGACGGCTGCTCCGAAGACGACTGGGAAGGTTGGAAGCTGCTGACCGAGAAACTGGGCGGCAAAGTTCAACTCGTCGGCGACGACCTGTTCGTAACGAACACCGAGCGTCTGTCCACGGGTATCGAGAAAGGCATCGGCAACTCGATCCTCGTTAAAGTCAACCAAATCGGTTCCCTCACGGAAACATTCGACGCGATCGAAATGGCGAAGCGCGCAGGCTACACGGCCGTTATCTCCCACCGTTCCGGCGAATCCGAAGACAGCACGATCGCAGACATCGCCGTTGCGACGAACGCTGGTCAAATCAAAACCGGCGCTCCGTCCCGTACGGACCGCGTAGCGAAATACAACCAATTGCTCCGCATCGAGGACCAACTCGGCTCCACGGCGCAATACGCAGGCAAAAGCGCGTTCTACAACCTGAAAAACTTCAAGTAATCGAGCGCCGCGCGGCGGTTATCCTAATGGATAGCCGCCGCGTTTTTATTTGCTGGCAGATGCCGGTCCGTTCTGATTACGTGCCATGGTTGAGCGAGGATACGGGAGGGCAAAATGATCGAAAGCGGCGCCGATCCGAATTAGGGCGCAGGAAAGCGGGGGGAATCGTATCGCAAAACCGGCGATAGGGCTGCAGTTGTATACCGTGCGTGATCAGACGGAGAAGGATTTTCTGGGCACGATCCGCAAGGTCGCGGAAATGGGGTATCAGGCGATCGAATTCGCGGGGTACTACAATACGCCGGCCGCCGAGATCAAGGCTTTGCTCGACGAATTGCAGCTGCAGGCGCCTTCCGCGCATGTCGGCCTGAATTTCGGCGAGCCCGCCAATATGGCGGCCGATCTGGCGAAGCAGATCAAGACGGCGCAGATGCTGGGCGTTTCTTATATTGTCGTGCCTTGGGCTCCTCTGCCTGAGACGCCGACAGCGGACGACGTAAAGCACTTGGCCGACATGCTGGAGCAAGCGGGCAAACAAGCGGCTCAGGCGGGCCTTAAATTGGGCTACCATAATCACGATTTTGATTTCAAGCTGGTGGACGATAAGCCGATTCTCGATCATCTGCTCGCTGCGGTGCCGGCGGAATATTTGGTGGCCGAATTCGATCTGGGCTGGATGCACTTGGCGGGGTATAAGGTGTCGGACTACGTGAAGCGTTACGCGGGACGCGTGCCGCTCGCGCATTTTAAGGATTTCGGCAAGGGGCGCAAGGACGTCGTCATCGGGCAGGGAATCGTAGACCTGAAGAGCGTGCTGCCGATCGCGGAGCAGGCCGGGATCGAGTACTTGTTCGTCGAGCAGGAGGAGTTCGAGAAGGCGTCGTCGCTCGAAAGCGCCAAGGCGGCGCTCGAATTTTTCCGGATGAACGGGATGTTGTAAATTATTAGCGAAAGTTTCCTGCTGACGAGTTGAAGTCGGATGCACGCTATGATACAATAAATCTGCTGTCTATAGGCTCTTGTCCAGAGATGAGAGCTACGGCAAAATGCTGATGCTTTGGCGTTGGAGGTGGAACTGTGGATATATTCTTCAAAGTGTTGCTGATTATTTTCTCGCTGGCCTTGATCGCGGTCGTACTTCTGCAGAAAGGCAAGAGCGCGGGTCTTTCGGGTGCCATCTCCGGCGGTGCAGAGCATCTGTTCGGAAAGAATAAAGCACGCGGCTTGGATCTATTCCTTCAGCGGTTAACAATTGGCGTGGCCGTAGGATTTTTCATCTGCGCGCTGATCGTTGCGTATCTCGTGAAATAAGTCGTACCCAGGCGGAGCGGAAGCTTCCGCTTTTTTTATTGCTTGGCGCGAAGAGACCTCGGCGGAGGTCTCTTTTTTATGGCCTTTATTGTCAGGGAGCTTTTACGCCCGGCCAATATGAACGGTATACGAAGACATCTCCCGCTCCACACAATTTCTTAGTATAGGGATGACACGTCCCGAACAGTCGAACGTTACACTAGCTACAACGGTGGGCATGGCGGTAACAAGAGATCCCCGATGTATGGCGGAGCAAACGAGATTCGTAAAAAGGAGATCGGAGACCATGACGATACGCCTTCGAAAGGTCCATTGGGCAGGCGCCCTGATGGCGCTGTCGCTGCTGACGACGGCCTGCGGAAGCTACGATAGCTACGGCAGTTACGGCAGCGGCGGCGAAGGTGTCGTCAACGTCGACAAAGCCACGACGGATGCCATGCAAACAGCAGAAGTGTATCCGACGAGCGCGGATGCACCCGAGGCGATGATCGAGCCGGTCAAGGTCGTATGGTGGCATTCGCTGGACGGGGAGCTCGGCAAAGCCGCGAAGCAGCTGGTGGCGAATTTCAACGCGTGGCATCCGGCCATTCGGGTCGAAGCGATCTACCAGGGTACCTGCGACGAGAGCCTGAGCACCCTTAAGGCGTTAACGGGTAGCGAATCCCGTCCTTCGCTGATGCAGGCGTGCGATATCGGCTCGGAGTTCATGATTGACTTGGGGATGGTTACCCCGGTGCAGCGGTTCATGGACGCCGAAGGGTACGACGTGTCCGCGCTCGAACCGAATATCCGTCATTCCTATATCCTCGATGGCACGCAGTACGGGATGCCTTTCTATACATCGGGTCCGATTCTCTACTACAATAAGACGCTGTTCATGGATGCGGGATTGAATGCGGTGGCGCCGCCGGGCCTTGGCCGTGAGGCGGAAGAGGCGAGGTCGGCGTTCATTAACGGCCAAGCGGCGATGACGCTGGACTCCTCCGCTTCGCTGCGGGGGATCGTCGACGGCGTAGGCGGCAAATTCGAGGTCGGCGCGGCGTTCGTGCCGCAGTCTGGGGATGAGAAGGAAGGCGTCGGCGCGCTCGACGGGGCGAGTCTGTGGGTGATGAATCACAAGCCGGAAGCCGAACAACAGGCAGCCTGGGCGTTCATCAAGTATCTCGTCGAACCGAAGACGCAGGCAGAGTGGTATATCCAGACCGGTTGCTTCCCCATTACGGCGAAGGCGTACGATAAGCCAAGCGTACAGGCTATGATGGCGAAGTACCCGCAGCTCCAGACAGCCATCGATCAGCTGCGTCAGAGGAATTCGAATGCCGCGGCGAAGGGCGCGATCGCCAGCGCCTGGGCGCCCTCGGAGGCGCCCCGACGGGCCGAGACGGCGGGCGAAGAAGCGATTTCCGTCCGGATGGCGTTCGCAGGCGGGGACGACAACGCAGAGACGATGAGGGACGGCGGCGGTGACCTGCAAGCAACGGCTGCGAAGAGCGAGTGAACGAAAGCAAGAGCATGTCCGGCGGCAGCGAATGCCGCAGGGACGCTCTTGCTTTTTTTGCAGGCGCGTATCGGCATTTTTGAATGGGAATCGCGGGTTTCGGAAATTTTGTTTATAAGGGCGATCGTTGGTGTGAAGGAGGAGTGAGTGCATAGCACAAACCTGGCTTTTGCGCCATGGTAAATATTTTTGGTGAAGCGGATGGAGCTGCATGATTTCGTGTATACTAAATCTATATGTAAATCTATCATCCGCTAAGTGGAGGCATTATGATCACAGAGCAGCAACTGCTTGAATTCATGCAAGAATCGGCGTACAAGCCGCTGACATATCAAGAGCTGGCGGAACGGCTCGGCAGCGAGGACGCGCAGAGTTTCAAATCGTTCCTCGTCTTGTTGAACACGCTGGAGGACGAAGGCAAAATCCTCCGTACCTCGAACGACCGCTACGGGCTGCCGGAGCGGATGAATTTGCTGCGCGGCCGTATTCAGGCTCATGCCAAGGGATTCGCATTCCTGCTGCCGGAGGAGAAGGATCATCCGGACGTCTATTTGCACGCGAACGACCTGAAGAGCGCGATGAACGGCGATACGGTGCTCGTGCGCGTCACGGCGAAGACCGGCGCCGGCCGCATGGAGGGCGAGGTCGTGAGGATCGTCCAACGCGCCGTGACGCAGGTGGTCGGCACGTTCGAGAACCATGAGGCGTACGGCTTCGTAGTACCGGACGATAAGCGGATTAACCGCGATATTTTCATCCCGAAGGGCGAGTTCAAGGGCGCGGTGAGCGGGCAGAAGGTCGTCGTGCGCATCGTCTCCTACCCGGAAGGCCGTTCGGCCGCGGAAGGCGAGATTATCGAGATTCTCGGACATAAGGACGATCCGGGCGTCGATATCCTCTCCATCATCCGCAAGCACGGGCTGCCGGAGAGCTTCCCGGACGACGTCATGGCCGAAGCGGAAGCGGCGCCGGACACGATCACCGAGGAAGAAATCGTCAGCCAGGGACGCCGCGATCTGCGGAACAAGGTCATCGTGACGATCGACGGCGAAGATGCGAAAGACCTCGACGATGCGGTTAACGTGGAGCGGCTGGAGAACGGCAACTACGTGCTGGGCGTACACATTGCGGACGTCGGTTATTATGTGACGGAGAAGTCCGCGCTGGATCAGGAAGCTTACCGCCGCGGGTGCTCGGTGTATTTGGTCGACCGCGTCATTCCGATGCTGCCGCACCGCCTATCGAACGGGATCTGCTCGCTTAATCCGCAGGTGGATCGTCTGACGATGTCGTGCGAGATGGAATTTGACGCGAAGACGTTGAAGCGGGTACGCCATGACGTGTTCACGAGCGTCATTAAGACGAAGGAACGCATGACGTATACGAACGTGCGCAAGATTCTGCAGAACGAAGATCAGGAAGTGACGGAGCGTTATTCTGAGCTGGTCGACACGTTCAAGCTGATGGAAGAGCTGGCGATGCGCCTGCGGAATATGCGGATGAAACGGGGCGCGATCGACTTCGACTTCGTTGAAGCGAAGGTGCTTGTGGATCAGGAAGGCAAGCCGACCGACATCATCAAGCGCGAGCGTTCGATTGCCGAGCAGATCATTGAGGAATTCATGCTGGCGGCGAACGAGACGGTCGCGGAGCATTTCTTCTGGCTGAAGGTACCGTTCCTGTACCGGATTCACGAGAACCCGGATTCCGAGAAGCTGATGACGTTCGTGCAGTTCGCGGCGAACTTCGGCTACCAGATCAAGGGCAAGGGGAATACGATTCATCCGCGCTCGCTGCAGTCGCTGCTGGAGGAGATTCGCGGCGCCAAGGAGCAGACGGTCATCTCGACGATGATGCTCCGCTCCATGAAGCAGGCGCGTTACGAGGCGCAGAGCCTGGGCCACTTCGGTCTTGCCGCGGAGTTCTACTCCCACTTCACGTCTCCGATTCGACGCTATCCGGACTTGGTCATCCACCGCGTCATGCGCGAGGTGTTCGAGAACGGCGGCTTGCTGCCGGATGACCGGATGGACGTGCTGGCGCAGCGGATGCCGGAGATTGCGCAGCAGTCGTCCGAGCGCGAGCGCGTGGCGGTCGAGGCAGAGCGGGATACGGAGAAGCTGAAGAAGGCCGAGTTCATGCTCGATAAGATCGGCGAGGAATTCGACGGCATCATCAGCAGCGTAACGAGCTTCGGCATCTTCATCGAGCTGGAGAACACGGTCGAGGGACTTATCCGGCTCAGCGATATGAACGACGATTATTATCACTTCCATGAGCAGCACATGGTGCTCATCGGCGAGCGCACCTCGCGGATCTTCCGGATTGGCGACGAAGTGCGCATTCGCGTGGAGAACGTCAACATGGACGAGCATACGGTTGACTTCGCGCTGCTCGATTCGAGCTCGCGTAATATCGACCGCGAGCTGGAGAAGACGCTTCGCGCCGGACGCGGACGCGGCGGCCAAGGCGGCGGCCGGGAACGCGGCGGACGCGAAGGCCAAGGGCGCGGACGCGGGCAGGAACGCGGCGATGATCGCAGCGCAAGTGGTCGCGACGATCGTGGTCAGCGCGGCGGACGACGGGGCGGAGATAACCGGCCTGCGCCAGCGGCGGCCGAGCAAGTGCGCGGCGGCAAGCGCAAAGGCGGCCGTGGCGGCGATGCGGGCGCGGCCGGCGCTCGTCCGGCCCAAGGCGGCGTGTTCGTCGCACCAGGGCGTCGTCAACCGGGCGGTGGAGCGGAACGTCAAGGGTGGAAGCCGGAGGACGACTTCAATCTCGATAAAATTCTGGGCGTCACGGAAGAAGGCGGCGAGCGTGCGGGCGGCAACCGCGGCGGCGACGCGGCATCCGGCGGCGCTCGGTCGGGCGGCAAGCGCAAAGGCGGCGTGCGGACCGACATGTGGGGGCTCCCGATTCTGGGCACCGGCGGCATTATCGACGACGGCGAGTACGAGCACTTCAACGGACCAGGCGGCAACGACCGCCGCGGTCGCTCGGGCGGCAATCGTTCGGGCGGCAACCGCAGCGGCGGTGGCCGCGGCGGAGCGGGCAGAAGCGGCGGCGCGTCGGGCGGTAATCGCAGCGGCGGCACCGTTCAAGGCGGCACGCGCGGCGGCTATACGAGCGGCGGCGCCGGTGCAAGCGCGGGTGCGGCCCAAGGCGGCGGCAGCGCCAGCGGCGGCAACCGTTCAAGGCGGCGCAAGAAACCCGGCGGCGTGAGCGAAGTGTTCAATCCGAACGCGGCACGCGAGGGCGGCGGCGGAACGGGCGAGACGGTTCCGGCGGCGGAAGGCGCGCCTGCAGGCAAGCCGCGCAAGAAGCGGAAGAAGTCCGGCGGCAGCGCGACGGCGGCTTTTATCCGCAAGAACAAGAAGTAGCGCCGTATCGGAATCTGGCCGCCTCGGCCGCCTTGATTTCGAACTGTAAAGTTGTTACAATGGACTCCTGATGCACCTGCACGGGAGTCCGTTGTTTTATGGCGGGGACGGGCAGGGTAAGATACAAGAAGCGAACGAATGCGAGGTGGATGGCGTGGCGAAGAAGACGAATGAGAACAAGCAGCTGGCTCAGAACAAGAAGGCTTCCCATGACTATTTCATCGAGGAGACGTTCGAAGCGGGCATGGTGCTCATGGGCACGGAGATTAAGTCGGTGCGGGCCGGCAAGGCGAACATTAACGACGCGTTCGCGACGATCCGCAATGGCGAGATGTTCATCCACAACATGCACATCAGTCCGTTCGAGCAAGGCAACCGCCACAACCCGACCGATCCGACGCGGGCGCGCAAGCTGCTGCTCCATAAGGTGCAGATTCATAAGCTGCTCGGCCAGTCGAAGCAGGAAGGCTACGCGATCGTGCCGCTGAAGATTTACGTCCGCAACGGCTACGCGAAGCTGCTTATCGGCCTCGGTAAAGGTAAGAAGAATTACGACAAGCGTGAGAGCGCCGCGAAGAAGGATGCCCAGCGCGATATCCAGCGTGCGCTGCGCGAGAAGCAGAAGGTCGCGCGGTAACGTGGGAATGACGGCCATGGCAGCGATGCCAGCCAGACGGCAGCACTTCCAGAAACTCAGGGGTACAATCGTGTAGATGATGTGCTATACTAACTAAGCAAGCCAAGCAGTACGGCATTGCAACGGCAAGACGGTAATAACAGCTTATGCTCGCCGCGTGAGAACGCCGGGCGCTCTGCTAAACGGAACATGAGCCGCATGGTTCAGACGACGCCGTTTATGCGATATGGGGGCGTTTATGGATTCGACGGGGATAGTTCGAGCATGGGTTGCGGGTAGTGGGGACGCGTCCGCTTCATCAACGCTAAAGCCTATTAAATGGCAACCAACGTACAACTTTAGCAGCAGCCTAAGAAACTGTATGCTAAGCTCCTCTCCTGCATCGCCCATGTGCCGGATGTAGGGGCTCACTCTTAGTGGGATACGCTGTCACATCTCCGCCTGGGGTGTGCTGAAGAAGACAATCAGGCTGACCTAGATCGTAGCCGGTTACGGGGCGACGGCCTAGGTGACATCAAAACTGTGACTACACCCGTAGATGCCTATGTGGCGATGTCTTCGGACAGGGGTTCAAATCCCCTCGCCTCCACCATGTGAATCCACAACCGCACGAGGTTGTGGATTTTGCTTTTTTCCTCAAAAGCCGAAACAGGTACCTTCAGAATTATGTCCACATGTTTTTGTATGCGATAGCCTTCATTTACGAGACAAAATAATAGTTCATGTTTGATGTCAGTCACTTATGCAAATATAGACACCGGACCCAAGGGACGGTGTCTATATCGCATTCGCAGATCACGAGTCGAATACTGTTACAGCACAATTGTTCTAAATGAGGATCTGGATCGAATGATCTTCTCCATCGTCTACCAAATCAATATACGTGTCAGGTCCAGCTTTAAGGCTGCCTGATACAGGTTGATCTTGTTGATCTCTTGTGAACGAGAGATGATACGCGGTGCTTCCGTATCGGTATATTGCCTTGAAGCTGGGCCATTCTGATGGCATGCAAGGATCCAAGAAGAGTCGGCTGCCGCGCTTGCGCAGCCCTAGAATCCATTCAATCCCGCTTTGATACATCCAGCCCGAAGCGCCCGTATACCATGTCCAGCCTGCATGCCCCAGATGAGGCTCCGCCGTATAAATATCGGCAGCCATGGCGTAAGGCTCGCCTACATATTGTCGAACCTCTTGCGCTGTGCGGGTATGTGTAATAGGGTTGAGCATGCGGAACAGCTCGAAGGCTTTATCGCCTTGATCCAGCACACACCATGCAATGATGCTCCAGATCACCCCGTGCGTATATTGCGCGCCGTTTTCTCGGATTCCAGGTGGATATCCTTGAATATAGCCAGGACTTGGCTCGGTGCGATCAAACGGCGGAGTAAGCAGTTTGATGACGGACAGCTCCCGATCCACCAATTCTCGGTCAAAGGATCGCATCGCTTGAACTCTGCGATCTTCTGGTGCCGCTCCGGAAATGACGGACCATGACTGAGCAATGGAATCGATTCGGCATTCTTCATTGTGAATTGAACCGAGCCATGCGCCAGCATCCGTAAATGCCCTTCGGTACCACTCACCATCCCAGGCATGGTCATGGATCGCCTGCGTGATTTGTTCGCGGGCATTTTTGTATCGTGTTTGCCGCTCTACATCGCCATGCTCCCCGCAAATTGTCTCATACCGCTGCAATACTTCGCATAGGAACCAACCAAGCCACACACTCTCACCCCGGCCTTTAACTCCAACCATGTTCATGCCGTCATTCCAATCACCGACACCCATGAGTGGCAGCCCATGTTCCCCAATGCGTTGCAGCACTTTGTCGATGGCCCGCTGGCAGTGCTCATAGAGGGTACCGATTTGATCGGACTGAACGGTAGCCTCATATCGCTCATGCTCATGTTCCTTCAATAGTTCACTCGTAATATACGGCACCTGCTCATCAAAAACTGCACGATCATCCGTATGTTCAATATAACGAGCAGCGCAGTACGGCAGCCACAGCAGATCATCGGAAAAAGTGGTTCGAATTCCACGCTCAGTCTCATTATGCCACCAGTGCTGCACATCGCCTTCCTCATATTGATGCGCGGCATGAATAAGAAGCTGTTTCCTAGAAAGCTCCGGCATCGTATGGAGCAGCGCCAAAGAATCCTGCAGCTGATCGCGGAATCCGATCGCTCCTCCAGCTTGGTAGAAAGCTGTACGGGCCCAAATGCGGCATGCAAGCGATTGATACAGCAACCAGCCGTTGAGAAGAATGTTGGTCTCAGCAGAAGGGGTATCGACCACAATCTGCTCCAACGTATTTTCCCAAAAGGCCATCGTCTCATCCCATACTGTATCACAGTAGGATGCACTGCTGAATTGCTGGGCTAAACTCGCAGCTTTCGATTTGGACGATTCACAGCCGAGTAAGATCAGGACCTCTGTTTCCTCACCCGGTTCAAGAGTAAGCTTGCATTGTATCGCACCGCAGCTTGCATGAGATACCTCAGTCTGGCACGACAGACGTTCACGGTTAAGTGCTGCGGGTTGCTCCAGGCTTCCGTTTCTGCCTACAAATTCTAGTTGGTCCGTCGTCCATGATAAACCGTTGGAATGATCGGTATTCTTCGTAAAGATTCCGAGAAAGGCCGTCGCATCCCGGAACGACTCTTGATAACGGTTCTGTGCTGTCAGTATGCTCGCTGATTCATCCCATTCACTTACGATGAATGGGGCATTCGTTTGACGCTGCACACCAATCACCCATTCAGCATAATAAGTGACCGAGAGGCTTCTTTGCTCGGAAGAGGTGTTCTTAATTTGCAGCCGCATGATTTTGATTGGATCCTCTTTAGGCACAAAGATGGTCATCTTATGCCCAATTCCCTCGCGCTCGTGCTCGAATATCGAGTAGCCGCGGGCATGGGTAATCAGATATGGACTTGCATGATTGCCGCCGGCAGGGGTCATCGTCCAGCATGCTCCCGTATGCTCATCCCGTATAAAACCAATCTCCGTCGGAGGATCCAGCACGGTATCGTTAGACCATGGGGTCAGCTTGCATTCACGGCTGTTTCTCCAGAACGTGTATCCTGTACCGAGCTCAGAAACCAAAGCTCCAAAGTTGGGATTAGCTAGGACGTTAATCCATGGGGCTGGCAAATGTTTGCCGTCCTTAATCTTAAGCTTGTATTGTTTCCCGTCGGCAGTAAATCCGCCCCATTCGTTATGGAACAGGAGATTGGCTGATTCAAGGGAATTGGCGTGATAAGAGTGATAGGCTTGTACTTGGTCTGAGTTGACTTTCTGAAGCGCTTCAGGCCACCGTTTGCCATTTTCTCTAGCTGGAAGCCGCAGCTGTCCTGAGATACTTGGACCGCTGGCTTGCAGCACCACTCTTGCAGCTGCCATAAGGAGTACGCGAGCTTGATCGTTTAGGCTGCTTTCTTTAATGACATGAATACCGATCGCACCAGCTCCGAAACGGTCTACACTATGCTCCACCGCACGTTGCAAGGAATCCTGCAGATCTTGCTGATATCCCTCAGCGGATTCGTTCACAATTACAAGGTCAAAATTGAGCCCTAGCCTTCTCAAATATTCATGACCTGTTAATAGCTTCACGATAAACGGCAAATGGATTTGGTTATCAATTTGTGCAACGATTATAGGTCTGTCTCCAGAAATTCCGTAAGACCAGAAACCTGGTTGTCCAATTGAGTTGATCGCGATATTCATTGTGCGCTCATCGCTTAATAGCGGCGTGTAGAGCACCTGCGAAGCAAGCCGCTGGAAAGTATGGGCCTCTGCTGGTTCTAGGTTAAGGTTGTGAAGCTCGATTCTGCTCCGATTCCAGGCCAGTCTAAACGTTCGATCTACGGACTGTACGTGGGTCAGCTTAGCAACAATGTCCACAGCTTCATCCCGCGTTTCGGCGACAGACGTAATGGCATAGAGGTGTACCTGTTCGTCCGGTTTTACTTCTACGCGGCGGCGCATCACGAATGCAGGATCGGCTACCGATCCAGTTTTGCCTTTAAGCCGGGATCGGATCAGGTTCGGCTCTGTGAGTCGATAGCCTCGACCAATGAAGGCAGCACGATCCGTTTCAAATTCTATAGGGGCTGATGTGTGACCTTCAACTGCTAAAGTATGGGCAGACCAAAGGGATCTGTCTTTCGCTTCCCGTTTGCGCCGACCGGCAACTAGACAACCGCTTTCCTGATCATAAGCTGTACGGATAAACAGCTTGCTGAAAGCAGGATGGGCACTGTCAGCGATTGGGTTTGAAAGCGCAAGTTCAATGAAGGTGGTTACTTCCACCACTTTCGTTTGCGTTCCCCGATTGGTCAGTGTAATGCGACGAACCTCTGCATTGACGTCAGGTGCGACGCATATTTCCATGCAGGTTTCCAGCTCGTTATCCTTGCGTACGAAAGTCGCTTTGTTTAGTTCGAACAAGACTTGCTGCTCCGGCGACTCTACTTTGCAGGGCTGATACGAAGGCGACCAGATCTGATCGGATGAAACATCCCGTATGTAGATATAGCTCCCCCATGAATCCTTGACCGGCTCCTCCAGCCAGCGAGATATGTGGATTCCTTCCCAGCTGGCATATCCGCTTCCGCTGTTTGTAATCATGGTTGTAAAACGCCCGTTTGAAAGCAGCAAAGTTTCCGGTATGACGGTATGCGGGGACTTAAACTCTCTCACCACATCTGCCTGTTGTACCGATTTCTCCTCCGTACGTACGTTGGATCGATGCAACGCAGGATGCTTAATCCATTTCTTAGGCTGTTCGATTCGTTCCTGCAGAAGTAATTCTGCAGCGCGAACCTCTTTGTTGCGGTGGAACCGTTGCTGCATCGTGTGAGGCAGGAGCAGATTGGATAACGTCAACATACTCATCCCCTGATGATGGGCCATATAGCTGCGAACTACCATGTTTTTTCGGCCGGCCGGTATTCGTTTTTGGGTAAAATCCAAGGCTTCGTAATAGCCGTATTTGCCGCGTCCGTCAAATTGTTTTAGCAGCTGTAAGGCGTCCAAACCTGCTTTTCGAGCATAGGGCAAAGCCATAATGGCAGCGTATGGAGCAATAACAAGATCTTGTTCAAGTCCTCGTTTAAATCCGAGGCCAGGAACGCCGAATGCCCTATATTGATAATTCATTTGATAATCGAACATATAGTAGCCGGACTCTGATATGCCGAACGGCACATTTTGCTGCTTAGCGTATTCGATTTGGCGCTCGACCACAGCTTCATAGGTACTGTCCCAAATTGTTTTACGATAGGTCTTCATAAGAAGCGCTGGCATCAAGTACTCGAACATCGTACCGGTCCAAGAGAGCAGTACCGGCCGATTGCCTACCTTCGTCATCGTTCTGCCGAGCGCATTCCAATGGGAAACAGATACTTGCCCTAAGGCAATCGCGACAAAGCTGGCCTGCCGCGCTTCAGATGCCAATAAGTCATAAAGTATGGTATCCCTTACCCTTTGGTTGACATGATAACCAAGAGAGAAGAGATTCGTTTTCAGGTCAAAAAGCGGGCGGAAGTTGGTGGCTTGAACTAAAGCTTGGATCCGATCGGCCAGCTGGCGTCCTTGTATTAGCAAGTCTGAGTCTGATACTGCGCCTAACTCCTCTGCAAAGGCGACGTTAACTTCACTTTGAGTCCATCGAACAGATGGCGGATTCGAATCGGAATGCAGCCACTCCAGCAAGCCTTCTTTTACCGTCATCAAACAAGCGACGAAATTCCCGGAATCGACCGTGGACACATATACAGGTAAAAGAGGGGCAAGCGTTTCGGTATCATACCAATTGTATATGTGGCCCTCCCATTTTTCCATTCGTTCAAGGGTACTTACGGTTCGCTCGATGCGTTCGAAAAGTCCGTACGTATCGATAAACCCAAAATCTCTGGCTGCCAACACGCAGGTTAAATACATCCCTATATTGGTAGGAGAGGTTCGATGCGCGATCCCCTTCTTCGGCTGAAACTGAACATTGTCCGGCGGCAGCCAGTTGTCTTGTTCTGTCACGTAGTCCTCATAGAAGGACCAGATGTCGTGTGAAAGTTTATGTAACTCCTCCGTTTCTTGCGGAGAGAACGTTTCTTCAGTTCGTATTGGTGATTGGTCGAGCCAGCGAATGATCCATGGCGCAAAGCACCACAAAAGAACAGAACTGAGCAAAAGTGTTTGAACTGCGATATTCTCGCTCAACAATGTGCAGGCCGCCATCCAAGCAATCAAGAGATAGCCATACAATTGTCCGTACAGTGCAGGCGAACCCTTCTTGGCGCTTAGCTGTTCTACTTCTGCCTGACTTACCCATTCAAGAAGTCCTCGTTTCGAAATGGTCAATCGATACAGCGTTCTAATGATGGCATCCAGCAACATCACACTTTGAAAGGGGAGGGTGATGAATGCAATCCACACATGACCGATCGTGAAGAGCAAATTTTTGGGACGGTTCATTAAAGTATTTAAGGTTACTAATTGACGAAGCAGCGGAAGGAGCATTGTAACCAGTACGATTCCAAACCAACTTAAAGGCGAACCGGGCAGTAACGGTACGGCGAGCAGCAATATTGCCATTAATGCGGGCTGAAGCAAGCTTCGGCGAAGGTTGTCGATAATTTGCCAGCGGGCCACGTTGGATAAGTCGGTTGGGACAACTACACCATCCACATTTGGAGTTTTGGACATCAACCAGGGGAGCAGCTGCCAATCCCCGCGGGTCCAACGATGCTGCCGTTTCTGATGCGCTAAGAAAGTAGGCGGATGATCATCGATAAGCTCGATATCGGTAAGAGATCCAGCCCGCAAAAAACTACCTTCCAGGAGGTCATGGCTGAGCACTCGATTCTCGGCAATTCGATTCCCTAAAACTTGATCGAAAGCTTCAATATCGAAAATCCCCTTGCCGGTAAATATTCCTTCTCCCAACACATCCTGATAAGGATCCGAAATCGCGAAAGAGTAAGGATCAAGTCCAGCATCGACCGCCCACAAAGAAGTAAGCTTAGATTTCTGCGCAGATTCATAAGCCATTCCAATACGCGGCTGAAGAACGCCGTAGCCATCAATAACTCTTGTTTTGGTGTCATTTAACCTTGGTCGGTTAAAGGGAAGGTGCATGGCTCCGACCATTCGAAACGCGCTTTCGAGCGGAAGACGTGTGTCCGCATCCAATGTAATGACGTACCGTATTTTTGTAAGAACGGCGGAATTACCAATCATGGTGGTATAGCTTGTATTTTTACTGCCCTTAAGCAGCTTTACAAACTCTACCAGCTTGCCTCGTTTTCTTTCCCATCCCATCCAAGTTTGTTCGGCAGGGTTCCACTTTCTGTGACGATGGAACAAGTGGAAAGTGCTTCGTGAATAAGTTCGATTCAGTCGTTCAATCTCAGCTTTCGCCAAATTCAAGATAGCTTCGTCCTCATTGGAGTGTTCTGCTTCACAATCCTTGAAGTCACTTAAAATGGCGAAATGCAGATGGGGGTCCCTATTTGCTAAATAGTGCTGCTCCAATCGCTCTGTTGTACCTTGGACATGTTGGATTTGAGACCAGATGACAGGAATTACAACGATTGTTGAAGCCTCTTCAGGTATACCCTTAGAGAAATCATATCTTAACAATTTAGAGGGCTGTTTCACATACTCGATCAGCCAGTGGACTGCGGTAATCCCAAATTCGCTTGCTGGAAAGGCAAGCAGAAGGAAGACGAACACCCAGCCAAGCGGTGAGATTGCAGCAGTCCAGCCAATCCATAAGGAAAAGGCTGCAGAAGCCGTGATGAAAGCAATCGACAGTGATTGCATATATACGCTGGCTGCGCGATGTTTTACCCAGGCTTCAGGCAGGGCGCCTGTCTTTCCGCAAAGCTTTAACGCTTGATGCAGCAAGCGCAATCCTTTTGCTTCCATTAAATAATAAGCCACAAATATATCTTTGGGCGGCTGATGGTTTTCTTGTTCGAACGTGTCAAAATGTTTATCGGCTAATCGAGCCGCTTCGGAAGCAACTAAGTATTCGGGAACCTGCATTCGGCGTGCCAGCTTCTCAACCTGGTATCGAAGTTGATGACGGCTAGCTGCATCTAGCTTTTGGTAATCTCCGGCCTTTTCTTGCTGTAAGGTTTGCTCGACTACGCTGATTTGCTCAAAGAACTCGCTCCATACCCAACGAGACAGGTTGCGTAAACTGCCAATCGCATTTCCAGTACTGACTTGATACTCGGATTGAAGCAGATACTCGTAGGAGAGGATGGAGTCCAAACTTTCAGGTTTGTTTTCTAGCTTACATACTAGCCATTCTCCGATATGTGCTGAGGTTTCCGCGTGTTCTCTTAAGTGCCTGACGAGATGGACAATCATCGCTCCAGATAAAGGCAATTCCACTTTATGTTCTTCTAAAGCTGTTTTTAATCGCTCAGGCGTAAGCTCTGCAATTTGAATGCTGGACAGCATTCGATCTACGAGTCTGGAAATTGTGTTCCGTTCTTGTAATGGCTTAATTATAGAAGCAAGTCGTCGAATGAGCTCTACTTTTAAAAAAAGTTTGAGAGACCATGCTTCCGATATTGTGAGCACTGAAACCTCTTGGTAGAAGCTAAGAAAGCTTGAGAACAGCTCCTCATCCAGAAATCCGTCTGTGGTCATCAGGTACGTTTCGCAGACAGATGAGATTCGAAGCCGAGTATTTCGCTCGTTGTCAACGATGACCAAATAATCCATTGAGGTAAGCGGGACTTCTTCACGGATTTCCAATATGACGGACGCTAGAAACTCCGAATGATCTAGAAGCCATTCCTCGGCAGGATGTATATACGTGCTTTTATTTTCATGAAGTTCCGCGATGAAGTTTTGAAGCTCCTCAATTTCTGTACGTATACTGCTTAAGAAAGCTTTCGGTGAGTAGCGCCTCCTATGCGGGTTGTGCTCAAGCGCAAGCTTATGTGCGATTTCTTTTAACTTATTCTCATTGCAGTTCATTCCAAGCCCCCCAGACACGAATAAGGTAAAAAGACTTCCTTACCTTTTCCTGCTTGAGGTAACTTTATGCATTTGATCAACTCGCATGGAAACAGATTAAAAAATGAAAATGAAGATATGCTATCAGCATTGGAAATGGATAAGAAGGGGTTGAACTTATGAAAATTAGAAAAGCAGTCATTCCTGCAGCGGGTTTAGGAACGAGATTTTTACCTGCGACCAAGTCTCAGCCGAAAGAGATGCTGCCGATCGTCGACAAACCAGCTATCCAATATATTGTAGAAGAAGCCGTGGCATCGGGAATTGAAAGTATCATAATCGTCACGGGGCGGAATAAACGCTCCATTGAGGATCATTTTGACCGTTCCTTTGAATTGGAACAGACGCTGCTGCAAAAAGGGAAATTTGATGTTGTTCATGAGCTTCAGGAAATTTCAAATATGGCATCCATCCATTATATTCGCCAAAAAGATCCGCTTGGTTTAGGACATGCGGTGTTATGCGCTCAACATTTTATCGGCGATGAGCCGTTTGCTGTACTGCTGGGTGATGATATTATGATGGCAGAAAAACCGGGTTTAAAGCAGTTGATTGAGGTGTATGAAGAATTTCAAACTTCTGTAGTAGGGGTACAAACGGTACATCCGTCACAGGTGAATAAGTATGGAATTATCGCTCCTGGCCTTCAAGATGGGAAGGTTTATGAGGTTAATAATTTAATCGAAAAACCGCCGTTGAATGAAGCGCCTTCCAATATTGCAATTATGGGACGATATATTTTGAAACCAAGCATTTTCTCGATACTTAAGACAATTGGCAAAGGGACTGGTAACGAGATACAGCTCACCGACGCATTGCGCGCTATGTGCCAAGCTGAGCCTCTTCATGCATTGCGATTAGAAGGAAAGCGATTTGATATCGGCGATAAATTAGGCTACATCAAAGCAAGCATAGAAATTGGACTGCAGCGATCAGAAATAAGAGAGCAATTATTATCCTATTTGGATAAGACTTTAGGCAGAGAAACTATACTCATGCCTGATCTCCCAGTAGCTTTCACTAATCGCAAAGAATTGTGGAGTAATTTGGAACCAGAGAATGGGGATATTACAATACATTAAGTACTTGTGTACGATACATGTCGGCGAATGGTGGTTTTGCACAGCCACGCTTCGCCTCCACAATCAACAACCCGACCGCATGAGGTCGGGTTTTGGTGTGGAAAGAATTAGAGAGCAAAGCTCGTTATCCTAAACGATTCATGGTGGTATTATAAGATCTGGCCGCGAATTTCTCCATCTGGATTTTGTACGGTGTGTACATTAACATAGGCGTTGCCGCTTTTAATTTCGTCGACTAGATCAAGGATCGTCTTTCCGCTTAGCGGGCCGACCAAATCATGGCGCGTCAGAGCGCCTCGAATAACGCCTCGGGTGACGGAAATGCCAAATTTCGAGGGCCCGAACAGAAAGGCGACGACAGGACCGTTTTCACCTCTTCGTCCAAGATGAATATGGGCTTGGGTTACGCGGTTAATATCTCGAATGGCTACGCTAAAAAACAACCTATTCCGACTACGGCTAAGCTTAAAAACAGCCTCTCCTGCAGCAATTGTGCGTACAGGAGGCACTTCTTTTCTTCCTTTAAGGAAAGCCTTAAACGTTCTGATATCCATCACCCCATATCATGTTTATGCTGTACTTTATTCGGGATGGGAGCAGATGGCCTGTTCATCTGTCTTAGGATAGATAGATTTTGATAGATTTTGATGAAAATAGATTCGGAGTCTCTAGGCATAGCCGCGAATTTGACGGTAGCTATGAACTAACGCTAGCTTGGGAGGGGATGAAGGATGATCAACGTTCTTAATATAGATGGCCAGCGACTAACCCCTTGCGTGCTTGACCGGGCATGGAGAGAAGTGAATCGAGCGCGCGCCGTATGGATAGACGAGCAGACGATCCAATTACTATACAACCCCTTCTTATATCGCGAGTATCGTAAAGCTGCGCTGAAACGGGATCGCTACACCTGTTTGTGGTGCGGTCGTTCCGGGACGACGGTCGATCACATTATCCCCTCAAGCAAAGGCGGATCGGATCGCCCCTATAACTTGCTCGCGGCTTGCATGGAATGCAACACGAAGCGGGGGGACCGTCCGGCCTTCGCGTATTGGAGAGAAAAGGTGCGTTTCGCGCCGCGTAGGGTGAGGTTAATGTATCGCATTGTGAAAGCTAACGTTCACCATCAACTGAACCGGCTCAGTTGAGCTTATTAATGCAATATCCAACATGACCATCATCACCCCGACCGCCATCCGGTCGGGGTTTGTTAGGTTTGGCTAGGCTACGCAGGATATGTCTGCGCGTTCGCAGGAGGGATTCCAGCCATAATCATGAACTCAGATACGCCGAGAAGGGCGGGAATCCGCCGACAATGATGAAGTAATGATTGTTTCGGGAACGGTTACGGGGCTGGTAAGCTTAGGGTGTTTCGCCGGCAAGTCCATGTCACGATAAAGGAGGGAACAGGCGCGATTTTTTGTAAGCGATTTCAGCTTAATGAGTCAACCACATTTTAGGAGGGATCCAATTGAAGAAAAAAGCAGTCAACCTCATGCATCTGTTACTCATGATGTCGCTTGTCGTCACCTTAATGGTTGGCGGAGTGGGCCGTGCGGGCGTAGCCCATGCTGCCGGCGTTACGATCACGGAGAGTGGAGGCTGGAATGAAACGGCCTATGCGGAATGGGCGCCGGTCAGCAATGCGGAAGGGTACAATGTCTATGTGAAGCCGGCCAGCGCGGCGGATACCCAGTATCGCCAAATCGATAACGAGCTGATTCGCCAATACCCTGCTTATTGGAGGGCGGATGCGGTTGGGCTTGCGGCGGGGAATTATGTGCTGAAAGTCGAGGCCAAGCTGTCGGGCGGCACCACGGCCAGCGCGGTTACCGGGGCCATCACCGTAGCGGCTCATGACCGGTCCGGATTCGCTTTTTCGGCGGCGTCGACCTACGGAACCGGTTCAGGTGCCTACAATGATAATGGAACGCTCAAGAGCGGCGCTCAAGTGGTCTACATCACCTCTAAAACGGCCAAAACGGTGACGCTCGACGTGAAAGTGAGCAGCTCCGGCGAGCGGCAAACCGCCGTGGGCCTTGGCCAAATTTTGAATTTGCGACAGAAGGGGTACGATACGACTCCGCTTGCCATTCGATTCATTGGCAAAGTGACGGCTGCTGATCTGAGCGGACAATTGAACAGCAGCGGATACCTTCAAGTCAAAGGCAAAGGCAATTATGCCGAAATGAATATCACGCTCGAAGGCATCGGAGACGATGCTTACGCTTATGGCTGGGGGCTGCTGCTTCGGTATGTCGGCAATGTGGAAGTACGCAATCTGGGCGTGATGCTCTTCCCGGACGACGGCATCTCCTTGGATTCCGGCAACGTAAACGTATGGCTGCACCATAACGATATTTTCTACGGAACGGCAGGCGGGGATGCGGACCAGGCGAAAGGCGACGGATCCACGGATATGAAGAATGGATCGACCTATAGCACGATCTCGTATAACCACTACTGGGATTCGGGCAAAGCCTCATTGGTAGGCTTGAGCGAGTCGGCCCAATTTTATGTGACCTTCCACCATAACTGGTTCGATCATTCGGATTCGCGTCATCCGCGCATCCGAGTGGCATCCGCCCATATTTATAATAACTTCTATGACGGCATCTCCAAGTATGGCGTTGGCGTAACCATGGGCGCTTCGGCTTTCGTCGAATCCAATTCTTTCCGACATGCCAAACAGCCGATGCTGAGTTCGTTGCAAGGCACCGATGCTTTGGGAGAAGGCACGTTCTCGGGTGAAAATGGCGGGATGATCAAAGCGTTCAACAATAGCATTGCGGATGCGCAAAGTTTGATCTATGCCAACTCCAATGCCGGAACGGCTCCGGCCAATGCGGCTTCCTTCGATGCCTACCTGGCGTCTTCGAGAACGGAAACCGTCCCTAGCTCGTATAAAGCGCTGGTCGGCGGCACGGCGTATAACAACTTCGATACGAGCGTCGATACCGGCGTGAACGCAGCCGATATTGATCCGGTCGGTTCCGTGGAAGCGATTGTGACAGCCGAAGCCGGCCGCATGCATAACGGGGACTTTCAATGGACATTCGATGACGCAGCAGATGATGCCTCGTACGCCATCAACGAGCCGCTGATGGCCAAAATTAAAAGTTATGCGACGAAATTGGTAGCTGTCGGCGGCAATTCGAATCCAACTACCCCGACTGATCCGACGAACCCGACGGACCCGACGGACCCTACGGATCCGACGCCTACGCCGGATCCGGGTACCGGACAACAATATGTGCATAACTTCACCTTGAACGGTACGGCAAGCGACTTCTTCAAGATTCAAGGCGCGCTGTCGACTTCCAAAGGCACCGTCGCGTACAACGGGTTAACGCTCACGCAATGTTTGAAGCTCGAGAGCTCGACCAGCATTACATTCACGACGAACGCGGCATCGACGTTAACCTTGGTGTTCAACTCGCCGGACGGCACCAAAGTTAAAATAGACGGCACCAGTTATTCCATGACGAACGGCATTGTGCGTGTGTCTCTTGCTGCGGGCGCGCATACGATTACGAAGGATTCCATAGCCAATCTTTATTACATGCAGCTCGCCTACTAAATGCAAATTCCCCATGGCGGGATTGGAAAGGCCGCCTTCACGGGTGGTCTTTCTGCGTGGCGACAGGTTCGTTTCCGCCATACGGCGCAAGGATGGGGCTTTTTTGACAGGCTTCCCGCGAATATTCGATAATGGAAGTATGACATGCGCAGGAGGAAAGAGCAGATGAAATCGCTCGTATTGGCGGAAAAGCCCAGCGTGGCGCGGGAAATCGCGCGCGTGCTCGGCTGTACGAATAAAAACAAAAGCTACATCGAAGGTCCGTCTTATGTGGTCACGTGGGCGCTCGGCCACCTCGTCGGTCTCGCCGAGCCGGAGGATTACGACCCGAAGTACAGAACCTGGAACCTCGAGGATCTGCCGATCATGCCGGACCGGATGACGCTTAAGCCGCTGAAGGAGACTTCGGGCCAGTTCAAGGCCGTCCTCCAATTATGCAAGCGGCCCGATATCGGCGAGCTGATCATCGCCACGGACGCCGGACGGGAGGGGGAGCTGGTCGCCCGCTGGATTATGGAACTGGCGCATTGGAAGAAGCCGTTCAAGCGGCTCTGGATTTCGTCGCAGACGGATAAGGCGATCCAAGACGGCTTCGCGTCGCTGAAGCCGGGGCGCGAATATGATCGGCTGTACGCTTCCGCGGTATGCCGGGCGGAAGCCGATTGGCTGGTTGGCCTGAATGTCACCCGGGCGTTGACCAGCAAGTACAATGCGCAATTGTCTGCAGGCCGGGTGCAGACGCCGACGCTCGGGATGCTGATGGAGCGCGAGCGCGAGATTAGCAGCTTCGTGCCGAAGCCCTTCTGGACGGTGTCCGCGGAGTTCGCCGGCGAAGGCTTCCATGCCGCTTGGCGCAGCGAAGAAGGGCACGACGGAAGGTTGTGGTCGCAGGCAGAGGCGGAAGCCGTCGTGGCCCGCACGAAAGGGAAGCCGGCGGTCGTCGAACGGCTGCGGACGGTAGAACGGAGCGAGCCTCATCCGCAGGCGTACGATCTGACCGAGCTGCAGCGGGATGCGAACAAGCGCCTCGGCTTCTCGGCGAAGCAGACGTCGAACGTGCTGCAGCGGCTGTATGAGCAGCATAAGCTGGTGACGTATCCGCGGACGGACTCGCGTTATCTCTCCTCCGACATGGTGCCGACGCTGAAGGGGCGAATGGAGAGCATTGCGGCCTTGCCTTATGCGGCCTTGGCGCGGAAGCTGCTTCGGACGCCGCTTGTGGTCACGAAGCGCATCGTCGACGATATCAAGGTGAGCGATCATCACGCGATTATTCCGACGGAGCAATATGTGAATCTGTCCGCGCTCAGCCCGGAAGAGCGGAAGCTGCACGAATTGATCGTCCGGCGGTTCCTGGCGATGTTCAGCCCGCCATGCCGATATGACGAGACCAGCGTGGTCATCCGGATCGGCGAAGACCGCTTCCACGCCAAAGGGAACGTCCTGAAGGAAGCCGGCTGGAAGGAAGCGTACGGAGGCGTACAGGAGGCCGATTGGTCGGATGGGGAGGACGATGGCAGCGGCGATGAGGCGGCGGATGGAAGCAAAGGGGCTGCGCGCGAGTCTAGCGGCGGACAGCTTCTACCGGCGCTCGCTTCGGGGCAGTCGCTAACGCTGAAGCAAAGCCGGTTGCGCGAAGGAAAGACGCAGCCCCCGGCTCGGTATACGGAAGCGGGCTTGCTCTCCAAGATGGAGAAATACGGGCTGGGCACCCCGGCCACGCGCGCGGACATTATCGAGAAGCTGCTGTCCTCGCAGACAATCGATCGTCAGGGCAACCGTCTGGTGCCGACCGGCAAAGGCAAGCAGCTCATCGAGCTGGCCGCGAAGGAGCTTCGCAGCCCGGAGCTGACCGCAGAGTGGGAGCGGGAGCTGGAGCGCATTGCGAAAGGACAGGGCGATGCGAAGAAGTTCATGGCCGGCATCCGCCAGCAGGCTGCGGCGTGGGTGAACGAGGTGAAGCAGGATGCGAAGGAATATAAGCCGCACAACCTGTCTCATGCACACTGCCCGGAATGCGGCAAACGAATGATGGAGATCAACGGCAAGCGAGGCAAGACGCTCGTATGTCAAGATCGCGAATGCGGTTACCGCCGCGCGGCCGAGCCGGCGCTGTCGAACAAGCGGTGTCCGCAATGTCGGAAGAAGATGGAGATCCACACCGGCAAAGCGGGCAAGTACGCGCAGTGCCGTCCGTGCAATGTCATCGAGATGCTAGGGGACAAAGCCGGCGGCGGGCGGGTTAACAAGCATCAGCAGAAGCGGCTGGTCGAGCAGTACAGCGATAAGGTGACGCTAACCGGCGGGCTGGCCGACGCCCTGAAGGCCGCGCTGGAGGGCAAGAACGAGAAGGAGTGACCGGCGCGTTGGTTGCGCAAGGAGTTGCACGGACTCCAGGGGGTTCTGAGGGAAATGGCCAGGGCACGGAACCTGCCAAAGATCGAGCCAGCCGAATAAGGCTGGCTTTTTGATTGGTAAAAGTTCAGGTGCAGAATCCCCTACGGCATGCGATTCACCTATCTGGGTCCGAACACCGAATAACATGGCGGGCGAGGATTGGCTCGAAAGGTGATAAGCGAGCGATTCTAGGCTTGTTCGGCTTGGTCATTGACGTTTGACGGCATCCATCACTCAACGCTATAATTTTCTTGTTGTGCAAAAATTTTCGCGGGGAAGGGAGGGAGCGCATATGAAGCTCAAAGAAATTGCAAAAAAAGCAAACGTCTCGATCAGCACGGTGTCCCGGATTATCAACAATCAGGGCAATTTCAGCGAGGAGACCCGCAGGAAGGTGCTGGAGATTGCCAACGAGCATTTGACGCCGGGCGTTACTCCCTCCAAGCTGGCCGGCATCCCCTATCAGATCGCGGTCATCGTCCCGGGCCATCACGACTTCTTCGATAATGACCCGTCGACGTCGGCCGACTTGAATCACTTGAAGGAAGAATTCGAAGCCTACGGGCATCACATTCATATCGTGAAGCATAGTCCGGAGGGGCAGTCCCCGGCCTATAAGTATGTGACCGAAGAGAAAGTCGATGCGGCGCTCGTCTTCGACCCGCTGGTCAACGACAAGCTGCTGGAAGAGCTGGAGCGGCTCGGCATTCCGTACTTGCTGACGAACGGGCGAACGTATAAGAGCGGCCACAACTATATCGACTATGATAACCGCAAAGGCGCGTACGAGGTCATTCGGTACCTGCATGGATTGGGGCACCGGAAGATCGGCATTATCGCGGGGCCTAAAAACCATCTGGTGAACGTGAACCGGCTGGACGGGTGCAAAGACGCCTTTCGCGATCTTAAGCTGCCCTGGCTGGACAGCGCGGTCGCCATGGGCGCCTTCGATCCCTCGCATGGTTATGAGGCCGTGAAGCAATTGATGCGGCAGGATCCGGCGATCACCGCGATTTTCACGTTCAACGACATCATCGCGTTCGGGGCCGTGAAGGGATTGGCCGAGATGAACATCCGTATTCCAGGGGACGTGTCCCTGGTGGGCTTCGACGACGTCAAGCTATCGGAGTTCATGGTGCCGCCGCTCACGACCGTCCGCCGGTTCCGCTACGATATCAGCTCGCTCATCGTCAAAGTGCTCGTCGAATTGATCGCGAACAAGAACATTTCGGAAGTCCAGATCAGCTTGAAGACCGAACTGATCGAACGCGAGTCTTGCGCAAGCGTGGCCAATAGGACGTAACGGGCGAGCGGGAACGCGGCGGACGTCATTCAGCCGGGGCTGCACGGAAGGGATACGCGAATCATTCGCGTTCATCGAGCATGTCCCGCATGGTAGCGGAAGAACCGAAGAACCTCTACTTTCACCCACGTGGTGGAAGCAGAGGTTCTTTTTTTGCGCGGTTTCGCGCCAAATAAGGGGCCCAATTATTTCATTGACGCCGCGCCCATCGGTGAACTATACTAAGAGCGCAAAAGTTTGCGCAATAAATTTGCGCGAACCGCAAATCATATAGGAGGGATGATTAATGCAACGTAAGTTTTCAAGGCCGTTTTTGAAAGCGTTTACTGCGTTACTGTCATTTGTCTTGCTATCCGGAGGTTCGCTGGCGATGTCCCATCTCGACACGGCATCCGCGGCGGTCGGTCCCATCACCGTGAACTTGACGGAGACGCAGGAAGCCTTCAAGAACCCGTTCAAGGGATTTCGGCCGACCCGGTTCATGAACGACGCGGGATTCTCGAATCATGAATACGGGACGGTGTTCAAGCACTATATCAAATACACCGACCTGGAGAATGCAGCGACGGACTCCGTGCAGAAGATCAAGGATTGGAGCAACACGGCGTGGGCGGGTATCGAGAATCAGAATAAAAAGGTCATTCCGCGCGTGTTCATCGTCTATCCGAACGGGGGCGAGTATTGGCCGGCAGGCGTACCCCATGGCGACGTGACGACGCAGTGGACGTCGGATGCGCTCAAGAACCGGCTGACGGCTTTCATCCAGAAGCTCGGTCAGGCATGGGATAACGATCCCCGCGTCGCGTATGTCGAGCTGGGCTTGTGGGGGAATTGGGGCGAGCATCATATATGGCCGGATAAATTGGCTGACGGCACCGACCGGATTCCGCTCAGCTTTCAGACGGCGCTTGGCAATGCCGCTTCGCAGGCGTTCCAGAACAAGAAGGTGCAGGTGCGATATCCCGATACGTTCCAGAACTTCAACTTCGGCTTCCTGTGGGATTCCTTCGCCCTGATCGACGATCTGGCGGGCGGGGAGGGCATCGTAGCCCGCAACGTGTGGCGC
This sequence comes from Paenibacillus xanthanilyticus, assembly GCF_042682185.1. Lineage (NCBI taxonomy): Bacteria > Bacillati > Bacillota > Bacilli > Caryophanales > Paenibacillaceae > Paenibacillus > Paenibacillus xanthanilyticus. The sequence continues at coordinate 3,133,161 of NZ_JBHUHA010000002.1, forward strand.
ACGCAAATCAACGGCGGCGAGATTGCCTACGATTGGGGGCAGAAGCATATTCAGCCCGGCGATTCGCCGAATGACACGCTAAGCGATCCGGTCCATCGCGACTATGTCATCGATTGGATCAAGAAGACGCATACGACCAGCCTCGGTTGGGTGGATCTGTACGATGCCGGCAATGCCGCGGTCTCGCAAGGCGCCGCGCTGATGCAGAAGGAATTCGGGTACCGGTTCGTCCTTAATCAGGCGACCTTCTCCGGCAGCGTGCAGCCGGGCGGGACGATGAACGTCTCCTTCCAGGTCGTGAACAAAGGCTCGGCGCCGTTCTACTACAACTGGCCCGTCGAAGCGAGCCTGCTGAATAGCGATCGCACGGTCGCTTGGAAGGGCATCTTCACCAACGCGGACATTCGGACGTGGATGCCGGGCGACGGTTGGAACAGCTCGACGCGCCAATATAATCAAGCGCCTGCCGTGCAGCAGGTTTCGGGCGCGTTCGCCATTCCGTCCAACATGCCTGCGGGCACCTACACGCTGGCGCTATCGATTCTGGACCCTTACGGCTACAAGCCGAGCGCCAGATTCGCCAATGCCAACTACTATACGGGCGGACGGACGCCGCTCGGCAAAGTGGGGATCGGGATGGATCCCGCGAATCAAAACCTCGGCCCGTTCGATCAGCTGAAGCCGGACAATACGCTGTCGTACAGCCTGACCCAAACGCCGTATAATGGCGGCTACAGCGGGGGAGGAAGCGCGGATACGCAAGCGCCGAGCGTGCCGGGCAACCTGGCGGTAAGCGGGAAGACGTCGAATAGCGTGAGTCTGACCTGGACGGCTTCCACCGACAACGTCGGCGTAACCGGTTATGATATTTATCGCGGCGGAATAGCGGTAGGCTCCGCGAGCTCGACGGCCTTTACGGACACGGGCTTAAGTCCGGGCACGGCCTACAGCTATACCGTCCGGGCGAAGGACGCGGCGGGCAACGTCTCCGGCGCCAGCGGCTCCGTCAGCGCGACGACGAATGCTTCCGGCGGCGGCGGTACCGGAACGGCCTATGAAGCGGAAGCCGCGGGCAATACGCGGACCGGGGCGGCGGTCGTGGCCGCATGCGCCACCTGCTCGGGAGGCTCGAAGGTCGGCTATATCGGGAATAACGATGGCACGCTGCAGTTCAATGGCGTAAGCGTGCAGACGGCCGGGACGTATACGATGACGGTGTCCTACCTCGGCGCGGAGGCCCGTTCCGCACAAATTCGCGTAAATGGAGGATCGCCCGCGACGCTCAACCTGCCGAGCACAGGAAGCTGGACGACGGTCGGCACCGTTCAGGCGCAGGTACAGCTGAATGCAGGCAGCAACACCATCCAATTCTCCAATCCGACGGGATGGGCGTCCGATCTGGACCGCATTCAGATTAACGGCGGCGGCGGCGGAGAGACCGGGACGAACAGTCTGCTGCTGGATAACTTCGATGGTTCGCCGGGCTGGCCGGGCAGCAACGATCTGGGCAAATGGTCGGGCGCCAACGGATTCGTCAATCAGGCGGGCGTCATCGAGTCCGGCGCGTTGAAGCTGCAGTATAACAACGACGGATGGTTGGGCACGGATATCACCCAGAACATCGGCAATTATTCGAAGATGGTCATACGCATCAAGGGCTTGAACGGCGGCGAGCAAAATCACGTGCAGCTCACGATCGGCGGCGTCACCCGGACGCTGGCGGCGTTCAGCGGGGATACGGTCACGACCGGCTACAAAAATATCGCGATCGATTTGGCTGCGAGCGGCGTGGACCGCGCAAGTCCCGGACAGCTGACGATGACATTTTGGCACGGGGGCGCAAGCACCGTCTGGATCGACGAGATTCGCTTCGAATAAACGCCAAAACAAGACCGGCCCGCGAATTACGCGAGCCGGTCTTTCTTATCCCGATTGGGATCCATGCGTCTGCTCACCCGCATCGTCCCACGAAGCCGCGGCAAGCGACTGCCGATAACGCTTCATGTCGATGACGGTCCCTCCGCTGCGTCTGGATTCCTCGGCGGCGAAGGCCATGAGATGGCTCTCCAGCGAGGCGGCCGCGGACGTCAGCGTATCCCGGTAGCGTTCATGCCGAAGGTCGGACAGAAACTGCCGCATGATCCCGTCGTCGCCGCCTTGATGACCGCCTTCGCCGGCCGGAACCGGAATGACGGTCTGCGTCCCGGAGGCGAATTCGAACAGCTCGATGCGTCCGCTTAGCAAATTGCCGCGAATCTCTCCTTGGGTCCCCATAATCTGGACGATGCGATTCATATCGCGCGTAAACCCGCACATGCTGAACATGACCGTCACGCCATTTTCGAATTCCATATTGACCGTCTGGTGATCCACCACGTTATTGTCCGTCCGGTACACGCATTTGCCATACGGACCTTCCAGGATGGCCTTCATGCGATTCGCTTCGGTCGGCGGATCGGCGATGAGCGCCGCGAACCGATTGGCTTCCAGGTCCTGCATATAGAAGCGCGGCGCCGAATAGGGACACGTCGATTCCGCCTTGCAGCCGTCCGTGCAGCGGTCGGTCGAGCCGGCGGGCGCCTGGTCGAGCCGGAAGTGGCCCAAAGAACCGAAGGAGCTCACCTTCGCGCAATCGGCGTCGACGATCCAGCGGATCAGGTCCATATCGTGACATGACTTTGCCAAGATCATGGGGCTAGCGAGCGCGTCGTTCCGCCAATTCCCTCTCACGAAGCTGTGCGCGTAATGCAGGTAGCCGACGTTCTCGTTGTGTTGAATGGACATGACTTGCCCGATCCTGCCGTCTTGCACGAGCTGCTTGACGGTTTGCCAGAACGGGGTGTAACGCGAGACGTGGCAGATCGAGAGCAGGCGATCTTCCTCCCGCGCGATTCGTTCCATCTCCACGCATTCCGCCGGACTGTGGGACATCGGCTTCTCCAGCAGGACGTGATACCCTCTGCGGAGCGCGGCCGCCGTAGGCTCGAAATGCATCTGATCCTGCGTGCAAATGAGAACCGCATCGCAAAGCTTGGGCCGGCTCAGCAGCTCTTCCCAAGTGGCATACAGCTGCGCCGAAGTCAGGTTGAACGCCTCCGCGAATCGCGTTCTTCGCTCTTCGTGCGGCTCGGCAACCGCGACCACCTCGGCCTCGTGCGGGGAACGCAGGACATACGGCATGTAGGATAAGAAACCCCTCGCCCCTGCTCCGATGACGGCTAACTTGATCTTCCTCATAGCATCCTCTCCTAACAGAAGCGATTAGATTTTGCGATACCACGGCAGCCGCGATAGCGGCGCGCTCACTTCGGCGCGGAGCGGGCCTTCGACGACGCTGCCGTCATCCCCCAGCCATCGGCCTTCCGGGAATTGAATCCGGCGAGCCGTCTGTCCCTTGACCAGGACGGGCGCCACCAGAATGGCATCGCCGAGCATGAATTGATCCGTCACGGCATGGAAGCCTTGCTGCGGATACACGAACTCCAGACTGCGCAGAATGGGGAGTCCTTCCTCGGCAGCTTGATCCGCCAGTTCGGCGAGCAGGGGACCGAGCGCCGTGCGGATGCGTAAGGCGTCCATGCACCAGGACAATTCGTCGCCGCTCAGCACGCGCCATGGCGCCATGGAGAATTGCATCGCCGGGAATAACGCCGAGCATTGGACGAAACGGACGAACAGCTCGGCATCGAAACGGAAATGAGGCGAATTAATATCCCCGTCCATCCCGCCGCCGACCATATCCGGACAATTGTAGGCATAGCCCATCAAACCTTGCGCGATCGCATTGGGAATGAGTCCCCCAAGGCCGGTCGCCGCTTCCCAGGAGTGCGTCTTGTCGCGCTGCCGCTGGATGAGCGCCTGCCCGCCGAGCTTCCAGCACATGCGCAGTTCGCTAAGCGGGTATCCGATTCCGAGGCGAGCATAGGCTTCGCAATCTTCCATGGGGCGGACGGGGTTCGGCCACGCGACGGATTGCGTCACATCGTTCAGCAGATCGGGGAGAATCGGCTCGCCGGCATCGAGCTTGAACCCGTCCACCGCGTAATCGGCCACGAGCCGGTCCAACTGCTGCTTGAACCACGCGGCCCCGGCCTCGCTCGTATAATCGACGACCGCGCTGTATCCATTCCACCATCTCCGCAGCACCGGCGTGCCATCGGCATGCTTCATCAGCACGCCTAAGTCACGCAATTGCCGGAAAGTGAGGCTGTCGGGACTTACGTACGGGCACACCCACAGCATGATTTTGAACCCTGATTCGTGCAGCGACGCGATCATCCCCGCCGGATCGGGAAAACGATGCTTGTCGAAGTCCCACGTGCCGTAGTCTTGCATCCAATTGTCGTCGATGATCAATACGCCCGGAGGGAAGCCGTTGTCGATAATCGATCGCGCATAGTGAAGGAGCTTCTCCTGCGTCGGTTCATAGAACATCTCCACCCACGTGCAGTACTGCGGCGCCGTGAAGGCGAGCTTGTCGGGCGTCACGCCGGAAGGCGGAAAATAAGTTTGGCAGGCATGCCGGTAAGCGCCTTGAAGGGAGCCGTGTCCTTCTTCAATCACGAGCGCTTGCGCGTGATCGACCGTAAGGGTGCCGTCCTCGACCGAGAAGGCGAACGGTTCCTCGGACCATACATACCTCCCTAAATTCGAGAGCAATAAAGGCGAGGCTTGATTATCGTCCGTGACGCGCAAATCGCGCGAATGCGGTCGGTCGCCGAACGGCATCGCATGCCCTTCGTTAATAACGCCGCCCCACCAGTACTCGCCGGGCTTTCTCGACAATGCAGTGATCGTCATCTCAGACACTCCTAATCGTTGTTATGAAATAATTTGCGCAATTATTTACTCATAGTATGGAGAAAATGGGGGGTGAATGCAAACCTTTTTTATCTTAATTATTAGGCATCCCACCTTAAAAATGAGGCATTTCAAGCGGGTGTACAGTTCTACTACAATAAAAATGTAACCAAGCAAGATGATTCGCAATGCGATTTACGCAAATTTTTGCCTAAATCACTTTAGTAGGGGGAAGTCAGAATGGGGAAAAGAAACAAGTTTTCGCTGCTGATGGTCACGGCGCTCGCCTTGGTCACGGCTGCCTGCAGCAACAACGTCAACAACGCGCCGGACAATAAGCCGGGCAGCAATGCCGGGGGAGATGCGAGCGGCTCCCAAAAGAACGTGACGCTGACCTATTCCATCTGGGATAAAATTCAGCAGCCGGCCATGGAAGCGATCGCCAAGGAGTTTACGGCAGAGCATCCGAACATCAAGGTCAAGGTCGAAGTCATCCCTTGGGGGGATTATTGGACCAAAATGTCCGCGGCCGCGCCATCCGGCACGCTGCCCGACGTCTTCTGGATGCATGGCGGTCAATTCATCAAGTACGCGAGCGGCAAATTTCTGGAGCCGATCACGAGCAAGGTGCAAGCGGGCGAAATCGATCTGAATAATTACGCGGCGGACCTGGCCTCCATCTATACGCTGGACGGCGAGAACTACGGCGTGCCGAAGGACTTCGACACGATCGGCTTGGCGTATAACAAGGAATTGTTCGATCAAGCGGGCATTCCGTATCCGGACGATACGTGGACGTACGCGAAGCTGGCCGAGACAGCCAAACAATTGAGCCAGCCGGACAAAGGCATCTATGGCTTCGGGGCGAAGCTCGATACGCAAACCGGCTATTGGAACGATATTCTCGCCAACGGCGGGCACATCCTATCCGACGATCTGAGCAAGTCGGGGTATGACGAGCCGGCGACGATCGGAGCGCTGCAAGCCCGCTACCAAATGATTCAGGACGGCGCGTCGCCGACCCATCAGCAAATGACGGATACGGAAGCGACCGAGATGTTCAAGTCCGGCCGGTTGGCGATGATCTTCGACGGCTCCTGGCGGATCAGCGACATCGACAGCAGCGAAGTGATTAAAGGCAAGTGGGATTGGGCGAAGCTGCCCGTCGGCAAGTCGAAGCGCGGCAATATCATCAACGGCTTGGGCAACGTCATGTCCGCGGCCGGCAAGAACAAGACGGAGGCGTGGGAATTCCTCAAGTTCCTCGGCTCGAAGCGGGCGTCGGAAATCACGGCGGAGATGGGCGCGGCGATCCCGGCGTTCAACGGCACGCAGGACGCGTGGCTGAAGTCGAGACCGCATCTGAAATTGAACATCTTCACGGAGCAGGTCGCCGACGCGATTCCATATCCGAGCGGCACGCTGGCGTACCCGGTCTGGTTCGCGAAGGAGCCCGAAATCATGTCCCAAGCGTGGGGCGGCGCCATGCCGGTCGAGGAAGCCGCGAAGAAGGTCGCCGAGATGATGAATCAGGCGATCGAGGAAACGAAATAAGCGTTTCGTCCTTGTCCGGGAAATTATGCAACCATTCATGTTGTAGTTGAAAACGTAAAGCGTGTCCGCGAGAGCGGACGAAAGCGAGGGTCGGTACGAAGTCTCGCCAAGTGTGCGAAGTGACAGGTTCAAACCCCAAGGCGTACCGTCTCGAACGAAGCTCGAACAAAAGCTTTGTCCCTTAGGACAACGCGGGCTCATCGCGAAAGGACACATCAAGGACGGCCGCGAATCGAGTCATGCTAATTAGCAGAGTCCAGAGGTGAACGTTTTTCGGAGAAAAACGACTTCGGAAGCACATGCTTAACCTTCTGGTTCCCCTCGGCGGAGGGGGAAGGGGGAGCGAGAATCGGGGATCCTGAAGGGTGAAGCTCTTTGTCCATCATATAGCGAATCGGGGACGTTCTCGGGCGACCGGGGACGTCTTCGAATGATAGGGAGTGGTTAGATTGCATGCCAGAAGCAGATATGCATGGGCCTATTTCATGATCGCGCCGACGCTCATCGGCACCTTGGTGTTCTGGGGTTGGCCGGTTGTCCAATCGATTCTGCTCGGATTCCAGCAGTCGGAGAATTTCGGGCTCGTCAATCGTTGGGTCGGATTTGATAACTACGCGAAATTATTCCGCGACGAGGAGTTCTGGCAGAACCTGCGCAACACGCTCTACTATGTCGCGCTGTTCGTGCCGGTCACGCTGGTACTCTCCACGATCTTCGCCGTGCTGCTGAACACGAAGATCAAAGGCTTGTCCGTGTACCGCGTCATCTTCTTCCTGCCGCAAGTGACGATGCCGGCCGCCGCCGCGATGGTGTGGGTGGTGCTGTTCGCGCAGGATTTCGGTCTTATCAACCATATTCTTGGCACCCGCATGGCGTGGCTGTCCAATCCGCATTACGCGATGTTCGTGCTCGTGATCGTCGGCGTGTGGGGAGCGATCGGCATGAATATGCTGCTCATTCTCGCCGGCTTGCAAGGCATACCGAAGTCGCTTTACGAGGCTGCGGACATCGACGGCGCCAAGCGGTTCAACAAGTTCCGTTACATTACGATCCCGATGCTGACGCCGACGCTGTTCTTCACGAGCATTATCCTGCTGATCGGCGCCACGCAGATTTTCGACTCCATCTATCTCATTATCGGGAAGACGAACGTCGCGCTGCCGGCGGTACGCTCGCTCGTGTATGCCTACTATCAGAACAGCTTCGTTTATTTCAATCCCAACTATGGAGCCGCGATTATCAACGTTCTGCTCGTCATTAACCTGATCCTGACCGGGATTCAATTCGCGTTCCAGAAAAAATGGGTCGTCTACGACTAGGAAGGGGGAGCAGACATGCACATCTCGTCGGCGAGGAAGGTCAACATCGTCGTTCATAGCATTCTTATTATCAGCGCCATTGCGATGCTCGTTCCATTCGTCTGGATGGTGCTGACGTCGCTGAAGACCACGACGGAAGCGACGCAAATTCCGATCCGGTATCTGCCCAGCGCGCCCAGCCTAAGAGGCTATATCGAGGCGATCAAGCAATCGGCGTTTCCGCATTATTACATGAATACGGTGTTTACGGCGTTCATGAAGACGGTGTTTCCGGTTATTTTCAGCTCGATGGCGGCCTACGCTTTTGCTCGAATCAAATTTCCGGGAAGCTCGCTTCTCTTCGTTCTGATCCTCTCGGTCATGATGGTGCCAAACCCGGTGTTCTATACGCCGCAATATATGATGATGAGCGACTTGGGGTTGGTCAACAGCGTGACCGCGCTGTGGATCACTTCGCTGATTAGCCCGTTCGCCACGTTCCTGCTGCGGCAGTTCTTCTTGACCATCTCCAAGGAATTGGAAGAGGCGGCCGTGCTGGACGGCTGTAATCCGTTCCAAATCTATTGGCACATCATGCTGCCTCTGGTGAAATCGGCGCTGGTCGCCATCGTCATCATTCAATTGCAGTGGGCTTGGAACGAGCTGCAATGGCCGCTTATTATTAACAGCTCCCCCGAGAAAATGACGCTGTCTTCCGGCATCGCGACCCTCGTGTCCATGTTCGGGACGGATTATCCGGTCTTAATGGCCGGGGCCTTCATGGCGGTCGTGCCGATGATCATCCTCTTCTTTATTTTCCAGAAGCAGTTTATCGAAGGCATCGCCTTCAGCGCGCATAAAGGTTAACGATCTCGCTGCAGGTATCCGGACTTTCAGAAGTCCGGATTCGTCTGCTGCCGGCCGGATGACGGACGACAGACAAGGAGGGTCGGTTGTTAATGATAACGCTTATAAATTTAGAAGAGGAGGATGTCGATGAATCCCTTATCCGTACGCGATAACAGGAAGACCATCATTCAAGTACTGCTCATCGCATGCTTGCTATTGAGCACGTTCGTCGGGAATGCGGCAAGCCCCGTCCATGCGGACTCGGAACCGACGCGCGTGCCGACCAACCCCTATCCCAGCCCCGCGGTGGATAACGCGCTAAGCAAGCACGATTTGGTCTATGCCCCAAGTCCGCTGGACAATCCGTTGAAAGGGTTCGCGCCGTTCTATCCGTGGGAGACGGACAATTCCTTCCCCCACAGCCTGGAATGGCATTACATTCCGCTCAAAGCGGTGATGAACGGCCCCGATTCCTTTACCTTCGATACCGGGCTAGAGCCGGCGCTGAATGCCATCGCGGCGCGAGGGAATCAGGCGGCGATTCGGGTCTATCTGGAGTATCCGGGCAAAGAAGACGCCATCCCCGACTTTATTCACCAAAGCGGCGTTGAAATGCGTCATAACGACACCTTCGACCAGGACGAACCCGATTATGACGATCCGTTCATGGTTGCCGCGTTGACCAACTTCATTAAAGCCTTCGGCGCCAAGTACGACGGGGATCCGCGCATTGGATTCATTCATATGGGCCTCGTCGGCTTGTGGGGGGAGTGGCATACGTACCCCTATGACGAGGATGCCGCGGATGGGCTGCCGAACTACATGCCGAGCGCCGAGACGATCGGAGCGATTTTCTCCGCCTACGATACCGCCTTCGACCGCACCAAGCTCGAGGTCCGCTATCCCGGCTTGCCCGGCGCATCGTCACACAATTTCGGCTACCACGATGATTCCTTCGGATACAAGGAAGGCAGCCCGCCGCAGAGCGTCACGCAGCCGGAGAGCATGGGCGGCGCCTACTATTCGTTCCTGACTCGCATGTTGGAAGCGGGCTCGGAGAACAAATGGATCACGGAGACAGTCGGCGGGGAAGTGCGGCCGGAAATTCAGAGCAGCTTCTTCAGCGGCGGCGCGAATGTGGACGATGCGCTGGACGATATCGAACTGACGCATGCGACCTGGATGATCAACCATGGCGGGATTAGCGGCTATAAGGCCGACGATGCTGCCGTCGCGGCGGGCGTCCGCAAGATGGGCTACGATTTGCAGGTGAAGAGCGCCTATTATAACGATATCGCGCAAGGCGACCCGCTCAAGGTTGGCGTCACCATTCAGAACAATGGCGTCGCGCCATTCGCGTACCCGTGGCAGGTCGAGCTGGGCGTGAAGAACGCGGCAGGCAAGCTTGTGAAGCAATGGGATACGACATGGGATATAACGAAGGTGATGCCTTTGCAAATCCGAACATATCCGGAATGGAACGTGCCCGGCGATCCGGAGTACGTCCCCTTCGGCGAACCTTATTATTTCGATGCGTCGATTGCCGCTCCGGGCTTGAATGACGGGTACTACTATTTGGTCATGAAGGTGGTCAACCCGCTAGAGGCGATGAGCACCAAGGCGAAGAAGGTCGGATTCGCGAATGCGGATCAAGACAAGGACGGCTGGCTCAATCTGGGTCCGGTGCTGATCGGAGAGTGCGAAGCGCCTTGCTCTACACCTCCGACTTCGCCGCCGCCGCTGCCGAAGCGGCTGCTCGTGGATAATTACGACGGGACGCCGGCATGGTCCGGCAGCACGCAGAACGATCTCGGTCAATGGACCGGTTCCAGCGGGTTCGCCAATGGCAGCGGCGCAGGCGTGGCGGAAGACGGCGCACTGGCACTGCAGGTTAAGAATATGTCGCGACTAGAAACGAATGTAGGCCGGAATGTCTCGGATACGGGGAAACTGGTCATTCGGGTGAAAGGAGCCGCCGGCGGCGAAGAGAATAAGGTAAGCGTCACGATCGGCGGCGTCACGAGAACGATCGGACAATTCAGCGGCGATACGATCACGACAAGTTACAAAGATTTGGTAATCGACTTGCCCGCTCAGGGCGTAGACCTATCGCAGACCATCTGGAGCATCGCGATCGCGCAAGCTTCGTGGGATATGACGGGTACGATCTATATCGACGAAATCTATTTTACGGACAGGTATGAACCCGATTCGGGTTCTGGCTCGGATCCCGATCCTGGTCCAGGTTCGGCAGTGCCGGGGCTCATCGAGGATTTCGAATCCTATGCCGATGACGCTACGCTGGCGCAAGCATGGACGGAAGCATGGTCGGACCAACCGGGCTCCGTGACAAGGGCGCTAGGCCAAGCGAGCGGGAGCAAAGGCTTGAAGCTGACGGTCGCGAACGCGAATTCGGAGTGGTCGAATATCCTGCATGCCATCCCTGCGGACAAGAAAGATTGGTCGCCCTTCGACGGGTTAAGCTTCTGGGTGAACAACAAGACGACCGATAATAAGGATGTGAGCTTAAATGTCGCGCTCCTGACGCCGGCGGCCAAGGGCGAGTTCGGGCTCCGAGAAGGCGGTTCGGCGTTCACGCTCGCGGCGGATGGAACGTGGCGCGCCGCGGCATTCAACGGAAGCTCGCTGCGCGTGCCAGCCGGCTTCCAAGGCGTCGTCCGAATCGCATGGGATCAATTCACGCAATCCGCTTGGCAGTGCGGCGGCGTTCAGGCCGAATGTACAACCGCGCTGGATCCGAAGGAAGTAACCGGGCTGCAGTTCGGGTACCCGCCGGCCGGTTATGCGCATAACGTCATCACGATCGACGATATCCGGCTCTATCGGGCGGACCGATCGCTGGAGGATTTCGAATCGTACGCGGACGATGCCGCGCTGCAGACCGTCTGGCGCGTGGACTGGGAGTCTGGAGAACCTTCCGCGCTTCGCACGCTCGATGACGTCCATTATTCGGACGGCCGTCAGGCGATGAAGCTGTCGGTGTCTCCGCCTCCGGGTAAGCCTGCATCCGATTGGGCCAATATCAAGCGCGCGGCGTTCACCGGGCCGGACTCGAATTGGTCGGGCTTCGACGGGCTCACCTTCTGGGTCAACCATTCGTCGCCAAGCGGCAAGGCGATGGACTTGAACCTGTCGCTTGTCACGGATGCGCCGAAGGGCGAGTTCTCGCTGAAAGCAGGCGGGACCGTGCAGTCCTATCATGGAACCGAGGGCTGGAGAACAACCGCGCTCGGCGGCGGCTCCCTGTCGATCGCGGCGGGCTACAAGGGCATGGTCCGAATTCCGTGGAGCGCCTTCGCTCAGTCCACATGGCAGGGGTGCGATGGGTGCGATGCGGTATTCGACGCCAGCAAGGTGCTGCAGATCCAATTCGGCTTCGGCCCGCGCAATCAAGCCGACAACGTCCTCAGCCTCGACCAAATCGGGCTGTATGCGTTAGCGGGCCGCGCGAGCGGTTCCGGCGGGGGAACGACGACTCCGCCTACCGACCACCCGAGCCCGCCGGCTTGGGCGACCGCGTCGGGTACGCATGCCTTGGTATATCAGCCCGCGCCGGTGGATAATCCGCTCAAAGGTTTCCTGCCGTTCTACGATGCTTCGGAGGAAGCGTATTTCAAGAGCGGCGACGATTGGAGAGACCGGCCGACGCAGCTGCCGTACAGCATGGAGTTCTTCTACTTGCCGCTTCGCCAGCTGATGAACAATCTGGATGATTTTAATTGGACGGAGCTGGACAAGAGGCTGGCGGCGGTGGCGGCCAGAGGCAATCAGGCCGTATTCCGGGTGTATCTGGACTATCCGAACAAACCTTCGGGCATTCCGCAATTCCTGCTCGATCAAGGGCTGAAGACGTACAATTATACGGAATTCGATAACGGCAAGAATGCCACGAGTTTGGCGCCCGACTATAATGACGAGCGCCTGTTGAACGCGCTGGACAATTTCATCGGCGCGCTCGGCGAGCGTTATGACGGCGATCCCCGGGTCGGCGCTCTCATGATCGGATTGATCGGCTTCTGGGGCGAGTGGCATACGTATCCATACGACGGAAATCTGAAGTCGCCGAACCTGATGCCGACCGACGCCAACCTGAAGCGGGTCCTAACCGCAATGGACAACGCCTTTAATGAAACGCAGCTCGTCTTGCGCTATCCGAAGGACAGCGGCGACCTGAAGACCAAGAACTTCGATGTCGGCTATCATGACGACTCGTTCGCGTTCCAGACGCTCCCGCCAAGCCTGGGCGGCCAAGGCTGGCATTTCTGGGGGAGAGTCAACGACGCGGGCGTCGCCGACTTCTGGAAGAACAACAGCATGGGCGGCGAGATGAGACCGGAAATTCAAGTGAAAATGTGGAACAACGATCCGCCAAGATACAATGAACCGCAGACGCCGATCGAGGGCGCGCAGGGCGAGGATTATTACACGAGTCTCGACTTGACGCACGCCTCATGGCTCATTGCGCAGGGCATCTTCCAGACGCCGCTTGCTGCCGTGCCGCTCGCGAGAGCGACGGAAGGCTCGCGCAGCATGGGGTATGACTATCATGTGCCTGCCGCTTACCTGGACGCATCCGATGGAACTCTGAGGGTTGGCGTCGAACTCGAGAACCGAGGCGTCGCGCCGTTCTATGACGATTGGAAGATCGAGTTGGCCGCCCAATCGGGCGATGACATCATCCGCATCTGGCATCCGGATTGGAGTCTGAACGGCATTCTTCCCAATACGAACGGCTTCGATCAGAACAAGCTGTTCGAATCGACGGCCAATCCAGCCTTGAGTAATGGCAGCTATCGCATTCTGATGCGCGTCGTGAATCCGCTCGAGCATATCAATGCGGACGCCAAGAAGTTCCGCTTCGCCAATGCGGAGCAGCAGTCGGACGGGTGGTTGAACCTGGGCAGCGTGGAGGTAGCCAACAGCGCCGCCGAGGCTCCGGTGAGCGTGACGGGCTTAACGGCGAATACGCCGGGCGACATCCGATTGACTCCGGGCGCAAGCAAGCAGATCGACGTCACGGTATCTCCGGCAGAAGCGGGCAATACGCGGGTTGTATGGTCTTCCGCCGACCTTAAGATGGCCTATGTATCGGCTGCGGGCTTGGTCACGGCGGTCGGTGACGGCCGCACCGTCATTACGGCGAAGTCTGCCGACGGCAATCTGGTGAAGCAATTCCAGGTGACGGTGGCATCCGATCCGACCCCATCCTCCGGAGGCGGCTCCGTACCGCCTGCGGTACCGGCGCCTGAAGTATCGGCCGACGGAATCAAGCTCGGGCAGGATGCGGTCAAGGTCGTTCGGGCGGCGAACGAGCAGGGCGTACCCGAAATAGCGGCAACCCTCGATGGGAAGAAGCTTCAGGATGCGTTCCGCGCGCTTCGCAACCACGCAGCGAACGGGCAATCGCATGCGGTGATTATCGAGTTGGACAACGACGGCGGCAGCGTGAAAGTCAATATTCCTGCCTCCGCGCTGGCGGAGGCGGCTGAATTGCCGGGTGCGTCCATCGTCGTGCAGACGGATTTCGGCAGCTACAACGTTCCCGTCGGCGCGTTAGGCTTGACCGCTGTCACGGCGAAGCTCGGCGCGAGCGCGGATGAGACGACGCTGAGCATCATTGTGAACAAAGTCGCGGGCAAACTGGCGGATCAATTGGCGGAACAAGCGGGCAAAGAGGGGCTGACCTTGCTTGCCCCTGCGCTGGACTACCACCTATTCGCTCAAGCGAAAGGACAAACGATCGAAATTGCCAGCTTCGGCGGCGCCTATGTCGAAAGAACGATCGTGCTGCCGGGAACAACGGATCCGGCGACCACGACCGCGCTCCTCTTCGACCCGGCGAAGGCGGCATTCCATTTCGTGCCGGCAATCGTTCGAACGATCGGCGACCATACGGAAGTCGTCATGAAGCGGAACGGGAACAGCATGTATGCGGTCGTCTCGGGCAAGAAGGCGTTCGCCGATCTCCAGGGCCATTGGGCGCGTTCGGATATCGAACTGCTGGCCGCCAAGCAGGTCGTTAACGGAGTGACGCTGAACGGCTTTGCGCCGGGCAAACCGATTACCCGCGCGGAATTCACGGCCCTGCTCGTTCGTGCCCTTGGCTGGCATTCGCCGGATACAGTCGCGACTACCTTTAGCGACGTTGCCCAAGGCGACTGGTTCGCGGCTGCCGTTGCGGTGGCAGCGCACGCGGGGATCGTGGAAGGATCCGCGGACGGCGCCTTTAACCCCCATGAACGAATCACGCGCGAACAGATGGCGGTCATGGTAGCCCGAGCGCTGAATGAGGTGAACCGCTCCATCGAAGGCAACGAGGTCCTCCCCGCCAAGTATACGGATCACCATTCCGTGAGCGCATGGGCCGAACCTGCGATGGCGGAGATGCTCGCCGCTCGCATCATGGAAGGGAAATCGGAGACGACGCTCGATCCCGGCGCCTATGCCACCCGAGCCGAAGCCGCCGTCATGATCAAACGGTTCTTGCAGTTCATCGAGTTTATGAACTAATCTAGGCATGGAGTAAGGAGCACATGATGCTAATATTCATGTGCTCTTCTTCTATGATGCTGAATGCTGCATTCCCAATCTCCAGATTGTGAACGCAAACCAATCAGCCTTGCTGAATGCTGCATTCCCAATCTCCAGATTGTGAACGCAAACCAATCAGCCTTGCTGAATGCTGCATTCCCAATCCCCGACTGTAAATGTAACCGTATTCACACCCGTAGAATTCAGGTAGACTAGCATAGAGACGCCATGGCGAAGGAGGACGCGCTAGAGGATGAAATCGGCTGTCATCGGTATAATCGCAGTGCTTGTCGTATCGCTTCTCTACATCGTATACAACCCTTATCTAACCCCCGAGCTATCGAGCTCGCCGGGGGTTCAAGTTGTCGATACGGCGGATCGGGAAGCGGATGAAGCATCGGCATCCTTGGTCACCTTGCGTATGATCATGCCTGGCGATCGATCGGCCCGCATGGGTGATTTCGTCGAGAACGAACTCAACGATCGACTGAAGAACGAGTTGCATATCAAGCTTGAGTTGACCTATATTCCGTGGTCCAATTACCAGCAGAAGCTGGAGCTCGCCTTATCCACCGGCGAAGATTACGACCTGTTCTGGTACGGCGCGCCCTTCGTCTCCGTCTACCATACGAAAGGTTATATTCAACCGTTGGACGCGCTGCTGGGCCAATACGGGCCGGATCTTGTCCAACATATTCCCGACGAGAACTTCGAGCAGAACCGGATCGACGGCAAGCTCTGGGCCATCCCGTCGCAGGCGTTCACGTCCGCCGGCAAATTCTCTTCGGTCCTCGTGCGTCAGGATTTGCTGGAGAAGGCGGGCATGTCGAAGATTGCGTCCATCGCCGATTTGGAGCTGTTTTACGACAGGATGCACGCCATCGATCCGAGTTACTACGGCTATTTGGAAACCGACCGCGGGCATGAAATGCTATGGCGCGAATTGACGGATCGCAACTACTCGTCCCTGGATGAGCGCATGTTGTTTATGGTCGACGAAGATTCCGGGGAGATGCTGAGTTACGTGGAGTCCGATCTATACCGGAAGGTGGCGCAATTGCGCGAGTCCTGGGTGGAGAAAGGGATTATCGACAAGAACCTCGTCGGCAATCCGGCGGCGAAGATCGATCAGGAGAATGCGGGCAAGCTGCTGTTCCGCGTCGGCGCGGTATCCAGGGCGATGGAGAATTTGCAGACGGCGCGGAGCGCCGACCCGAATGCCAATCTCCGCGAGTATTACCTGGCCAAGGAGAAGCCGAAGTTCATTACGACGCCGAGCAACGAAGCCTTTATGATTACGGCCGCCTCCAAACATCCCGAGCGCGCGATGATGTTCATGAATTGGATTTTGAGCAGCCAAGCCAATTACGATTTTATGATCTATGGGGTCGAGGGGAAGGATTACGAGCTGGAAGGCGGCAAGATCAAGCAGCTGACCCCTGACCCGCTCATGTACGAATGGATGTGGCGCAATAAGGACTACTTCATCGCGCCGGCCGGCGTAGAGGACGACGTGATCCGCGACATGCTGACCAACGACGACAACTCGCGCATCTCCAAGCTGTTCGGGTTCCATTTCAACGAGGCGGCCGTGAAGAACGAGATGGCGCAGGTGATGGCGGTGTACAAGGAGAAATTCGAGCCGATCAATTTTGGCTTGGCCGGGTATGAAGCGTATTACGACGATGCGATCCAGGCGCTCAAGAAGGCGGGGTATGACGTCGTGTTCGCCGAGCTGAAGAAGCAGTTCTCGGCCTTCAAGCGCCAACATCTAAGAGGCTGATTCGTATTGGAGAGGACGATCGATCATGAGCCGATTCAGCATCTACACCAAACTGCTCGCCACGCTGCTGATCCTGCTATTCCCGATTCTGCTCCTGTTCGCGATGTCGAATCGCACGAGCACGGAGGTGTTGACGGACGAGATCATCAAGGTGAAGCGGTATCAGATGGAGACGTTCGCCGACCAATTGGATCAGCTGTTTTTCCGGTTGGATACGTATAAGAAAATGCTGTACGAAAGCACGGACGTCCGAAATTTGGCCTATCCCGATCTGCTCGACGACGTCCTGGATAAATACCGCATCAACCGGACCGTCTCCGAAGAGATCAACCGGCTGGCCGGCTACGGCGATTGGAAGGCGGTCATCGCGGTGCTCTATCCGCGCACCGGAATCGTCATCAAGAGCAGTTCCAGTCTGAATGCGCTGCCGGCGAAGCTGCCGGACGAAGATACCTTCTGGCAGTATTATGCCGACCCCGCCGAGCATTATTTCATGGGTATCTTGTCGTATCCGGAGAACTCCGCGGAATCGGGCGAGGCGCATATGCGGGTCGTGCTGAAGTTCGGCGTGGCGGCCCTGCGCAGCGCCCTGTCCGAATTCAAGGCGAACGGCTCGGGCGACCCGTTCCTGTACCATCCGGGCGCGGACCCGATCTATAATTACTCGGTGGACGGGGAGCGGATCGACGAGCTTCTCCCCCGGCTGGGCGAGATCGACCCGTCGGCGGAGAGCGGCCATATGATGCTCGCGTCCGACAAGACGCGCTTCCAGGTGCATTATCAAAAGCTGGAGTCGCTCGGCTGGTATTTGGTCGATTACGTGCCGATCAGCCAGATCATGGCGCCGATCAGCCGGAACCAGACGATGTTTTACGTGATCAGCGGCATGCTGCTGTTCATGGGGGCATATCTGGCCTTCGTGATGTATCGCAATATCCAGATTCCGTTCCGCAAACTGATTCAGAACATGAATTTGATCGAGAAGGGCATCTATTCCATCCGGATGACGGACAAGCCCAAAGGGGAGTACCGGTTCCTGTACGAACGCTTCAACGCCATGGCGTCCAAGATCGAAGAGCTGATCGAGGACGTGTACAAAGAACAGCTCCGGTCGAAGGATGCGACGCTGAAGCAGCTGCAATCGCAGATCAACCCGCATTTTCTGTACAACACGCTGGCGTATATCAAGAGCATGATCGAGCTGAAGGAGAACAAGGCCGCCATCTCGATGACGATGAACTTAAGCAAGTACTATCGCTACACGACGAAGACCGGGAGCAAGACGGTGCGGCTGAAAGAGGAGCTCGACTTGATTCATTTCTACCTGGACATCCACTGCATGCTGCGCGACGATTTCGAATTCCGGATCGAGATCGAGCCGCAGATGGAAGACTTTGAGGTGCCCCGGTTAATCGTCCAGCCGCTGGTCGAGAACGTCATTCTCCATTCGTTCGGCCAGCAATCGGACTATGGCATGATTACGATCCGATGTTGGCGAACGGGCGGGATGAACCATGTCGCGGTCGAGGATACGGGCAGCGGGATTGATTATGCGGCGATCGAAGCGATCGGCAAGAAAATCTACTCCAGCAACGAGGAGATCGAATCCGGGCTGAAAAACGTGCACCAACGGCTGCGTCTCCTGTACGGCGGGGAATCCGGCCTGAAGCTGAGCAAATCGAAATTGGGCGGGCTGTGCGTCGAGTTATGCTGGAGCGGCAAGGACAGCGCATCTTGACCGAAGGCGGTAAGGAGGGGGAAGGATGTACGAAGTTCTGATCGTGGACGATCACACGCATTTGGTCGACAGTCTGGCGATCAGTCTGCCGTGGGCGGAGATGGGGATCACCCAGGTGTATAAGGCGTACTCCGGCGAGGAAGCGCTGGAGCTGCTCCAGTACCGCTCCGTCGATATCGTGGTGACGGATATCCAGATGAACGGCATGACCGGGCTCGAGTTGATCGCCCGCATCAACGAGAAGTGGAAGAACACGAAGGCGGTGATTATAACCGGCTATGACGAGTTCCAATACGCGAAGGAGGCGCTCCAGCAGCAAGTATGCGATTATTTGCTGAAGCCGGTGGCGAACGAGGAGCTGGAGCAGACCCTTCGCCACATCATCGACCGGATTACGGAAGAAGGCAACGAGCTGCTGAATCAGCAGAAATTCGCTTATCGGTTCCGGGAGAGCTTGCCCAAACTGAGAGAACTGTTCTTGTCGGAGCTGCTGTCCGGCAAAAACTACCCCCTGGCCGATTTGAGGGAGACGCTGCAGCACTATGGGCTTCCGTTCGATACGGAGCGGGACGCGCTCCTCTTGTGCATGCGCGTGGAGGAGGACTTTTCGAGTACGGACCTCTATAGTCTCTCGCTGATCGAATACGCGATGTTCAACATCGTCGAAGAAGTATTCTCGGAGAAGTTCAATGTCATGGCTTGCAAGGATTCGCATGATTATTTGATTTTCGTGGCGCAGCCCAAACCGGCGGCGGCCTTGGACGGCGGCGGCTCCGAGGCCATCGAAGACCTGGCCCGGCGCTCCCAGCATCAAATCAAATTGTATCTCAAATCGAAGGTGTCCATCGTCTTGAGCAATTGGGGCGGTTTCCCAAGGGATGTCCAGTCCATGTACCGCTCCGCGCTATCGGTCTATACCGACTATATCGGCTACCAGACGGAGAGCTTCTTCCACGTGACGCAGCAGAAAGAAGCGCCGGACATCCAGCCGCTCGCGGAGCTGTATCGTTCCCAGACGTTCATGGAGCTGATCGACATCGAGCAGTGGACGGCATTCGAGAACAAGCTGGCCCGCATCTTCGAGGAGCTGGAGCGGACGGGCGGCGGGGCCCGCGAATACGGGATCGAGATCTGCGTGACCCTGCTGCAGGCGTACTCCTACTATTTGCACAAGAAAGGCAAGCGGATCTTCGAGGTGTTCGGACGCGATATCGAGAAAATGCTGAAGCTGGACGCCAGCTGGAGCATCGATCCGCTGAAGGAATGGGCGTTCGCAAGCTTCGTCCAAATCAAGGCGTACAGCGACAGCCGCTCGAATAATATCCGATCCGACTTGATGGAGCGGATTCGCCGCTATATCCAAAAGAACGTCAAAGACATTACGCTGCAGGCGGTCGCCGATCATGTTCATCTCCATCCCGTCTACGTGTCCAACTTATTCAAACAGGAGACCGGCGAGAATTTCTCGAACTACGTGCTTCGCCTGCGGATGGAGCGCGCGGTGGAATTGTTGAAGGACACGGACTGGAAGATCATTCAAGTCGCGCACGAGGTCGGCTATCAGAAGCCGCAGTATTTTATTAAGCTGTTCAAATCCCACTATGGGATGACGCCGCAGGAGTTCAAGAACCGCTAGCGAAACCAAAAACCACAACCGCCTGCGGTTGTGGTTTGCTGTATTTCTCGTCTCTATTCAATGTTGAGCACCTTATCAAGACGGGTCATTTCGAACAGTTTTTTTACACTGCCATGAATATTTTTATTCGTTAATCGTCCATGTTTACTAACGAGACGTTTATGAATCGCAACGACTACGCCCAATCCTGAACTATCGATGAAATCGACATGTTTAAAATCGATGATAACCGAATTACAGGGACCATTTAAGTGTTCAAATACAGCTTCGCGCAGTGTGGTCGCTTGTTCCACATAAATTTTCCCTTGTAGGTGAATGGTCAGTTGATCTCCTTGTAAACTCATTTCCATCACGATCTACACCTCTCTACTCCGAATTTTTGACCGCGGTATGAACTATTTTTTTAGCATTCGGTATTGCTTTGATCAGGAGAAAATCCGTCCCTTTTTTGTTGAATCGCACACGATCAAAAACACTGCAAATGATCATGAGGCCTCTGCCAGATTCCTTGAATTCTTCCTCTACCCATTCAAACCGATTAGCCTTCTGTAAATACGCCTCCGCATCGAAGCCTGGTCCAATACTCTTGATTCGTACCACTAATCGACGATGATTGACTAATGCTGCTCTAACCGTTACAATCGTGTTCCTGTCTCCGTAATTAACAGCGTTCTGCAGTGCTTCACTCAGCGCAATTTCAACAAGCCCACCAAGATCATCGAATAGATCGCGTGCCAGCTTACTCAGTGATTCACGCACACACGTTAAGTCATCGGTATTGTTAAAAGTCGAATGATGCAGTTCTTGTGCGGGCATCTCAATAATCCTTTCCATTTCAAAATCAAAACATGAAGTCTGATCATTTTGATTTTTTTCCAGGAAATAAAATGTGTTGGCTAGTGGAAACGCAGATCGGTATAAGGCTCCTTTTTTAGTCGGGAAGCTCAACGATCACGACGGTTATATCGTCACGATTGTCTTTGCAGTTGTCGATTAAGTTCGCAACGGTCTGTTTAATGACCTTCCCATTGCGATTCATACCGGGGCGCTGCAAATAAGCGAGCATCTGTTCTTCAGCCTCTTCGCAATCTTCCGCCATCGCGTCGTAGAAACCATCTGTGCACAGCCCCATAATGGCATGACCTTCATAGGAGAAACTTTTCTTTTCAATCGGGATGTCCGTAAAAAGACCAATCGGACAAGTCGTGGAATCAAGCAATCGCAAACCGGTTTCGTCCATCCAAAATCCAGGATTATGACCTGCATTCACATACTCGACCGTTTGATTCTCCGTGTTAACCAATGCATAAATGGCTGTAAAATAATGATTGATCGCGTCATCATCGCTCGTGTGATAAAATTCGACCATATGTCTGTTCAATTCTTGCATCGTATCGACGACGTTCAATTGCCGCGCAACCAAATCTCGCATAGCCGCTCCCACCGACATACAAATCAATGAGGATGACACACCGTGTCCCATCACATCAATCAGCATAATCCCATACGTATGTTCATCCATCTTAAACCAGCAGTACATATCGCCGGATAGGATTTCAGATGGTTTGTGATACGCGATTATGGACATCCGCTCATCCTCATGAGGAGGGGGCAGAATGCTGAGCTGGACTCTGCGAGCCATATAGAGATCGTTCGTTTTTTCCATCTCAATCATTTTTTGCTCGGTCCGATCGAGCATCGTCGCGATAAAACCTGAAAGCGCCCCGTTACTATACACTTTTTTACACAAAGTAAGTTTGGCCCAACGAAGCTTGAAATCTTTATCTAAAAAACGAATTTCAAAGTTAGTTTGATGTTCAGTGGACGCGTGTAACGTATACAGTGACTTGAGAATTTCCGCATGATCCGCAGGATGAATAAAGTGAATAAAAGGGATCCCGATGCACTCTTTAATCGAGTAACCGGTATGAACCTCCCACGCTTTATTCAGAAATTTAATCGTTCCGTCCCAATCAATATGAATAATCGCTTCTGAAACGGAATCTAAAATTTCTAGATATTCCTCCAATGCAGACTTCGGCTCTTCTTGTAAGGTCTCCATCTGATTCTCCATTCTATATAGCGCTCAATCCATACGCTATACGTTGAATACGTTATACATTGAATTTTTTGACCTGGGCTTCCAAGGACTCCGCGACGGTCAGCGTATCCATGCTCGTACTGGAGATAGTCTCCATTGCGGCTAGCATTTCTTCGGAGGACGCGGCAATCAGTTCCGTTTTGCTTGCGATACTGTCCATCGCAATACCAAAACTTTCGATGATCGCCACAATTTTATCGGAACTCGCCACTTCGTCTTCGGTGACGTTCTCGATCCCTTTATTGTCGCTTACCGTTCGCTCAATCGCGCTCAGAATATGTTCAAGCGAGGCATCCGAAAGTTGTACCGTAGCAACGCCTTTTTCGATTTCGATATGGCTTTCTTCAATGGACGTCATCACCGTTTCAATGCTGGTTAATATTTTCGACACCAGCCCGCCAACACCGTTCGCTTCATTGGCGGTTTGCTCGGCTAACTTTCTTACTTCACCCGCGACAACCAGGAATCCGCGACCATTCTCGCCAGCCCTTGCCGCTTCAATTGCTGCATTCAACGCAAGCATATTCGTTTGCTCCGAAATTAGCTTGATCGTATGGGAAATTTGGCTGATCTCTTTCGAAAAATGATACAAGGTTTCCATGCCCGGCTTGATTTCAGCGGTTTTCAGTTGAATGTTACGAATACTATTAATCGTTTCAGACACTCGTTCTCTGCCTGCCAGTGCAATTTCTCGTGTGAGATAGGAATTTTTAGCCGCTGAGTTTGCTTTTGACTTCGAGATTTGAATTAAGGAAGACAACTGCAGCATCACTTGGGCCGATTCGATGACAAGTTCATTACCTTTATGGGTCTCTTCAGCCACGCCTTGCATCTGGATGGTAACATGTTCAACAGCCTCTGCTGTCTCTTGGCTAGAAGCAGAGGTTTCATTCGAATTGGCAGCCAATTCGATGGCGGTTTTCCGGATTTCAGACACCACTGTACGCAGGTTGTCCGTCATTGCATTAAACGCAGACGCGAGTTCGGCTATTTCATCCTTACTTTTCACATGTATGGGCTCCACAACTAAATTGCCTGCCGCTACATGTCGGACACGTTCTGAAATCGCACGAAGCGGTCTGTTGATTCCGCGGACAATGTAGATCGCGACCAGCAGACTAATTACCAAAACGATAATAAACTTAATCGTGGTCTCTTTCTTAACAGATTGGTAGTAGGCACGACCATCTTCGGCCATTTTTTGAATGCTTGTTCGTTCTTCTGCTACTAATTTCGCTAGAATTCCCTCGATTTTATGGGCAAGAGCTTCATTTTCGTTCATGATTTGGGAGATTTGAGCTGCATATTCACCGGCACCGTTTTGTAAAGAAACGTTGGGGCTATACTTGATTAACGAAGTGCGATTGTTCTTAAATGCATCCAGTGTGGTTTTAAACTCGCCAAAATTTTGGCGTGACTCCTCCGAAATGATGTTCTTCTCATAATCATTCATATTTTGCTCAAGTTGTCCGAAAGCATGGTTCAGTTCTTCAACAATCTTTTCTTTATCGCTAGGCGAATCTTCAATCAAAAAATTATAGTCGAGCACGATGATTTGTTCGAAATAAGAATGAATGTCATTGGCTCGATCCAAGCTAGGCATCGAGATATTCACAATGTCCTGCTGCTTATTTGCCATATCATCCATTCGGTTCATGCTGTTAATCACGTAGATAAGCAATACGAGTAAGAGAAATCCGAATCCTAAATACAGCTTGGTCCCTACGGAAAGTTTCATTCCACAGTCTCCTTTTGGCCGATCCATTTTTTTCGTCCGTACTAGAGATGTCGGTATCCTCGTGGTAAACGATGATTACGAAAATGTGGGAGTTTTCCTTTTCAGCGGAGGAACACTATGAGGCGGGCTGTGTACCGAGTTATATGGGATGACGCCGCAGCAGTTCAAGAACCGACAGGGAAACCATGCTATAATAAAGGAATCCGATCGATCAGGAACGAGAGAGGAAGCGTATATGCACCGTTTTGAAGACTGGAATCAGAAAGTAAAAAGGACGTTTAACGCAACGAGCATGGAAGAAGTCTTAACGGTTACCGAGGCGGGCGTACTTCTTGGTTTGTCCAAAGACCAAATGAAAGTATTCGTGGATAAACATCATCTAACCAAAGTCCCGATCATGAGAAGCGTCCATCGCTACCTGCTCCGAAAGAGCGAAATCGACGACATCGTGAAGAAGGGGATCGAATAGCACAGCAGCCGATGTGAGTCTCGAAGACACCCGGCCGCACAGGGCCGGGTATGGGCTGGAAGTAACAACCAGCCCATACTGAGGCTGCATGAATTGCTATTGAGGCGTAGATGTGTTAAGATTAGTTTATTGGAATTTTGACCTGGATTCACATATCGCAGAGGGTTAACGTTTTGATTGCGTTCTTTAACCTTGTGCAATATGTGAATTTTTTATTTGTAACCGAATAAGAAGGTCATGTAAATTATGGAGGTGTTTCTATGCAAACAGGAACTGTAAAATGGTTTAACGCGGAAAAAGGCTTTGGTTTTATCGAGGTTGAAGGCGGCGACGACGTATTCGTGCATTTCAGCGCGATTGCCGGCGACGGCTTCAAATCGTTGGATGAAGGCCAACGCGTCGAGTTCAACATTGTTCAAGGTAACCGCGGCCAGCAAGCGGAGAACGTCGTAAAACTGTAAATCTCTTTCTGAATGAATCCCCGAACTTTATGGTTTGGGGATTTTATTTCAATACAAGCATGTATAGGTTCTCGCCAGATTTGATTCATTTTAAAGGGGGAAGGTCCAATGTGTGCGTGGAATAAACCGCTGGAAAATTTGCCGGAAGAATTGACGATGATCTGGTCCTGTACGAATGAAGGCTGCAAGGGCTGGATGCGAGACAATTTCTCGTTCAAAGAAGTTCCCGTATGCTCGCAATGTAAATCGACTATGGTGAGCAGCGAGCGAAGCCTGCCTATTCTGATGTCGTCGGATACGCAAGTGAAGCAGTTCAGAAGGAATCAGCAAAAAGCCAAAGCGGCGGAGTAACGCCTTGAGCATGAACATCCACACCCGCGCGGGGGTGTGGATTTTTTGCGCTCGCTTGCGGATACGGGTCGAACTGCCTGGCTTGCAACCCGTTCTTTTTCGGGGGACGGCGCCATACACTAGGGGCGTAAGCGTATCGATTTCCGCTTGTCCGTCGTTACCAACCGACATGTCGGGCACGCAAGGGGGAATACGTTGGACTGGGACTATCGACTCTTCAAATGGATTAATGACGGCGCGAATAATGAAAGCGTTATCGGGAAGGTACTCGTCCACGCGGCCGATCTGGGCGATTATTTTTTCTTTTTTAGTCTGGTCCTCATGTTCGCGGTTCATCGCAAGATGGCGTTCTATGGGGTGATTGGCGTTGGTGTGACCGTCCTGTGCAGTCGGGGGATCGCTCATTTTTACTACAGAGACCGCCCTTTCGTGGCCCATGACGTGAATTTGCTGCTGCCTCATATTGAAAGCAATTCCTTCCCAAGCGATCACGCCGCGGCGGCCTTTGCCATTGCGATGATGTTCTGCTTGTTCTCCCGAAAAATCGGACTCCCGTACCTCGGATTCGCGGCGATCGTCTCGTTCTCGCGCATATGGACGGGCAAGCATTACCCGACCGACGTTCTGGCAGGCCTGTCGCTCGGGATCGGTCTCTCCGTCGCGCTCTACTTCTTATTGAACAAATACGCCGTATACGGCAGCGCCGTAGACCTGCTAAGACGATTCAAGAAGAGAGGTTAGGGCGGATACTGACACCTATGCACGAGAACCCGGTTCGCATGCGGACTGGGGTTTTGGCGTTGAAGGAATCGCGAGACTCCGGTACGGGCCGCCGGCTGCAATACAGGTGTTTAGATCGATCGTAGCTGGAGAGACTGATAACAACCTGTTTTCTTGGAGGCATCGGCTCGTGGGATTCGTAGCTATCTTCGCTGCTGCTTGGATCGCGATATTTGTTATTTACGCGATGGATAAGAGCCTTACGATACGCGAAAATGCGTTTGTCTGTTTGACCCAACTCATCATCGGGATTAACTTTACCTGGATCGTGGCCGAGGAGCTTCGCTACATCGAAATCTCGAGAGACGCCCTGCCGTACGTCACCTTTATGATCTATCGCACCATCTTGGTTCCGCTCATCTACGTGATTCTGATGAATGCGGTTTTTAAGGCGAGAAGGCTCCCGCGGCTGCTGATCGCGATCGGCTCCGCATTCGGGGTCGCCCTTGCCTTGAAAGGGCTGCTCCTCTACTTTGGCATTCTCCGTTACGAGAAGTGGAGCCTGATCTACGATGGCATTCAAATTATCCTCATGCAGGTCGTGATCTATACGCTGCTGAGGCTGTATCGAAAAGTTGTCTATGCGAGGTGAAGGGCGATGATGCTGTGGGAACATTTCGACCGGAATGAGTGGTATGTGCTGTCGATGTTGGCGGCGGTGTACATCGCGGTGTGGCTGCTGCCCAAAATCATCCCGACGAGTCTGATGATCCTCGGCCTGGTGTGGGGATTCGCCGGGTCCACGCTATTCGACTTTACGATTGGCGGGGGATTATTGGATTTCTATCGGGTGAACGACTCCAACCAGTATGAATTGACCGATCTGCTGGTCTATTTCATGTTCGCTCCCTTCGGGTACTTCTTTATTTACTTTTATGAGGCGTTGAAGATCCGGCGAACCACGTTAATGGCGTACATTATGGGCTGGACGCTGTTAAGCGTGGCCGTTCAATGGGTCTCCGAGCAGATGCGTATGACGCACTATCAGCATGGCTATACGCTTGTCTACAATATCATCGTCTTCTTGGTGATGCAGTCCATTACAGGATGGTTCTATCTCTATCTGAAGGCCCATCCCGTTACGCGATCACGCGGCCGCGGCGCTGCTCCGAGGTGAGGCGGGGGCGGGGCAGCACCGTGACCGCCGAACGGGCAAGCTGCCGCCCAACCACGACAAACCCGACCGTATACGGCCGGGTTTGTTCTTGTTCTCCATCTTCATGGCGGATGGCGCGATGTTCGCCAGACTCCGACTAGGTTCGATGAAATTGCCCCTGCAGATATTTCTCTCCCCACTCGCACAGCTGATCCAAGATGCCTTTCAGCGACTCCCCGATGTCGGTCATTTCATAGACGACCTTCGGCGGTACTTCATTGTAGACCGTTCTTAAAATGAGGCCATCGTCTTCCATTTCCCGAAGCTGCTGGGTCAGCATTTTTTGCGTAATGCCGGGCATCGCTTTCTTCAGCTCATTCGTTCGTTTCGGTCCGTAGTACAGATGGCAGAGGATGAGCGTCTTCCACTTTCCGCCAAGGACGTCAAGCGTAGCTTCTGCCGGAATATTGTAGGCGTTCTTCGGTCTTGCCTCCATGAACTCTCCTCCTGTCGACGTCGAAAATCGCAGCCCAAACCCAGGCACCATTCGGTGCCTATGTCACCATTCGGTGCTTATCGCACAATAAAGTGCCTTCTTCCCTAGTGTCATTATATGGAACATAATTATCCTATACCAGACGCATCTTGCATTCATGGGGGGACGACGAATGACGCAACGACTGCTCATCGCCGGCGGATATGGCATTGTCGGCAGCGCGATCGCCCGGCATGTTCGCGCAATGAATCAAGAGGCGGAGATCGTCCTGGCAGGACGACATCCGGAGCGAGGCGCCGCGCTTGCGCGGCAGCTCGGGAACGCCCGGACCGCTTACTTGGACGTGGAGAATATCGATCGCTTCGACGAATGGGGAGCCATCGACCTGATCGTCTCCGCCTTGCAGGATCCGGCCGACCGCTTGATCGAGCTTGCCCTGCGGCAAGGCATTGCCCACATCGGCATAACCAAGCTTGCCGACGAGCTGGCTCCGTTATTCTTCGCCGCCGCGAAGGCGCCGCCCAAGCGCGCGATCGTCCCGCTCGGTCATTCCCAATCCGGGGTGATGACGCTCGTGGCGCTGAAGACCGCGGAAGCCTTCAAGCAGATCGATGCGATCGCATTGGCCGGACTGTATGATGACCGCGAACAGATGGGGCCGATGACGGTTGGCGATGCGGAGAGCTTCATCGGCCGGGCGCTCATTCGGAATGGCGGCCAATGGGCTTGGGTCGAAGCGAGCCGACATCCGAGAACGGTCGCGCTGGCCGACGGAAGTGCGTTGGAGGGCCTCCCGATGGGGCTGCTCGATGTGCCGGACTTAGCGGCTGCCACGGGAGCGCCCAATGTGCGGTTCGATTTCATCGCGGGCGAATCCATCGGAACTCGTGCCGGAGGCCAGGCATCCCAAGATCTCTATATCGAAATCGAAGGCGTGCTGCACACGGGCCAGCCCGCCAAGCGGCACACGGTCGTCTCCGATCCGCGGGGCCAAGCGCACCTGACGGCTCTCGGCGTATTGGTCGCGATCGAGCGTATTCTCGGTTGGGACGGCCACCCGGCCGCGGCGGGCGGCATCCATTCTCCGGACACGCTGGTGCCGGTCGACGCGGCGATCGCGCGATTTGAGCAGTTCGGCGTGCGGATGTTTGACCTGTCCTGAGCATTAGCGTCAGCGTGAGGCTCACGCAAAACCAAGAAGAAAGCAGGGAGAAGAAGATGAAGGTCCTGATTGTAGTCAGCCATCCGAGAACGAACTCGTTAACGTTTGCGGTTGCGGAACGGTTCGTCCAAGGTCTTCAAGCCGCCGGACACGAAGCCGAGGTGCTCGATTTGCATCGAAGCGGATTCGACCCTGTCCTGCGGGAAGCCGACGAGCCGGATTGGTCCGGTACCCCCAAGACGTATTCGGCTGAAGTGGAGGCGGAGATCGCGCGCATGAAGCAGCACGACGCGCTGGCCTATATTTTCCCGATCTGGTGGTACAACTTGCCGGCGATGTTGAAAGGGTATATCGATCGCGTATGGAACAATGGGTATGCTTATGGCTCCGGCAAGCTCCATCACGAGCGGGTATTGTGGCTCGGCCTTGCAGCCGCTTCACTCGAACATTTCCAGAAAAGGAACTACGACCAGATGCTTGCGAATCAGCTTAACGTGGGCATGGCGAATTACGCGGGTATCGCGAATTCCAAGCTGGAGATTTTGTATGATACCCTGGATGCTGATCCGAACAAGATCGAGGCACTGTTGAAGCGGGCGTATGAGCTGGGCTTGCAGTTTGCGCAATGGAATGGGGAGGTTACTCCTGCCGAGCAGGATGAATGAGGCAGCTGGGGTTAGAGGCGGTATATGATCAAAGCCCGCAGCAAGTAACGCCTGGCTGCGAACGAGCATGAAGAAGCGCAGTGAACGCTTATCAGCCACAACCTTAAGGTTGTGGCTTTTTGCATGCAGCTCGCGTTCATCGCGCACAGCTGGCTGCGCCGATCTACCCCGCATCTTCAGCTGGAAACTCCGCATTACCCGCAACGGACGCCCATGCGGTCCGCTTGCGGTCCCCGCAATGGCCGCGAAATCCCGTAAACCCGCATGGTTGCGGTGTTTGGGTGGCGGTACTCCGCAATTTGTTTGTGGGAAAGCGCAGGGTCGTTTTCGGTGTAAAACTGGAAAATATCGCTTATTATGAATTCAAGAGGAACACGGCAACGAGAAATGAACGAGAAGCAAGCGGGGAACGAACGAGAAGCAAACGAACGCGGCGCGAAGCGCGAACGGGCAGCGAGCAGACATAAACGCAGGCGGCCGCTTCAATAGGGAAGGCAAATCGAACCACGGGGAAGGGGAGAGGGAAGATGTTCGGACTATCATTTGGCAACGGCGTCACGCTCGTGCACTTCGAGCAGCAAGGGGCGCGGTTGTTCGCGGCCAGCGACAATCTGGATTGCCGGTATGTGCGGGCGCTGTTCAAGAAGCATGGGACGCCGGTCACGCAATATATCGAAGCGAACCTGTCGAGCATCTATGATACGGCGGAGGACTTGATCTCGCTCGGCAACGAGCTGATCGCCTTCTACGTCACGCCGGCCAGCTATCGGCTGTGCAAGCGGCTGACGGCGATTCTCAAGCAGCTGGACGACCGGACTCGGATCGTATGGTTCGGCGGGGTCGCCGCCAAGCTGAGCGAGGCGGTGCTGCGGATCACGGAAGCGGACGGCTGCGTCAAATGGGAACCGGAAGCGACGCTTCATACGCTGTTGAACACGGACTTCGAGCAGTGGCCGGACGTGGAGGGCCTCGCTTGCCGCGAGAGCGGTCTGCACGGCAGCGCAGACGAGGAAGGCGTCGAATTCGGCGAAGCCCCTGCGGATGCGGCGCCTGGCGCAGCGCTGGACGACATGCCAAGCGCATGGGAGGAGGCCGCTACCAGCAGACAGCTGCCGGTGCTGAGCGTCAGATGCGCGGACAGCCAGGGCGATCCCCGGCAAGCGGCGGGCGGCATTCGAACCCATTCGGCGGAGCGGCTGAAGCGGGATATCGAGCTGGCGGCGCACGCGTCGAAGCAGGTGCATCCGCTGCTGACGATGGAGGGCTTCGAGCTCCTGACCGATACGGAGCAGGTCGAAGCGGCGGCGGACGCGATGCAAGCCTGCAAGCATCGGGCGGCTTACCGGGCGGCGGTGCCGCTTGGGCAGTGGGAGCCGGACTATGCGCGGCGGCTAGCCGAAGCGGGCGTCAGCGCCTTCGAGCTTCTGGTTCCGATCGCGAGCGAAATCGATGCGCGGCGGCTCGAGTCGGCTACGCAGGCGATGAAGCGGCTGAAGGCGGCCGACGAGCGAATCGCGTACAGCGTCACCCTAACCGCCGGGACGTCGCAGGGCGCGGCGGGGAGCGAGCGGACGGCAGAGCTGCTGCGGATCTGGATCGGGGAAGGGCTGATCGAAGCCGCGGCCATCCGGACGGAGCTTGACGCGGAGCCGATGGAACAAGCACAGCTTGGCGGCGCAAGCGATCGGCCGTTCATGATCCAGCTGCCGGAAGCCATACGCGATGTGCTGCGCGATCATTACCGCAAAGCGCCGGAGGCCGCGCTCATGAACGGCTATCTGGCCTACATGACAGGCAACTATCCCCACCAGGTCGTAGGCGGCGGGGTGAAGCATATCGGGTATACGGACGGCGAGTGGGACGAACGAGACATTCATCGTCTGGGCGACTACACGGGCGTCAACAGCGCCATGATCTTCGAAAATATCCAAGTAAACGGGGATTTTAACTATACAATTAACGTCGATACCTCCACAGCGGAATGCCAGCCGGATGCGATCTACTACGACCAAGACGGCGTCTGGAAGCAGGCGAATCCGGTATTCAACCGGCTGGCCGACGCGGCCGACCGATCGGACTACTACCTTTCCAACGCTCACCAGGTTACGCGGATCGATGAGCATCGCACGCGGCTGCAAATGAACGATTTTCTCCATCTGGAGCCGATCGACCTGCGGCACATGAGCTACGGTCAAGCGGCCGAGCTTGATCCGAACGCCGAAGACGTGCAATTCCAGCTGCTCGATATCCGGTCGGAAGAGGACCTTGCCGCCTTTCTCCGCGATGTCGACGCCTTCAGCCGCGAAGGGATCTTCCGGCACGGCTACGAGGTCCAGTCCTATCT
This sequence comes from Paenibacillus xanthanilyticus, assembly GCF_042682185.1. Classification (NCBI taxonomy): domain Bacteria; kingdom Bacillati; phylum Bacillota; class Bacilli; order Caryophanales; family Paenibacillaceae; genus Paenibacillus; species Paenibacillus xanthanilyticus. Next base: position 3,165,034 of record NZ_JBHUHA010000002.1, read on the forward strand.
GGTCGACAGCTGCCGCTGGTCGGGCGCCTATCAATGCAAAGCGAAACAGCTGCCGCGCTTGTTCGTGGACGGCGGAGGGCAGCTATCGAGCTGCCGCGGCTGCGCCGCGATCGGCGATATGCACGACTCGCTGGACAGCTTGCTGACGCAGGCGGCGGTCATGTCGGACGAAGAGCAGCTGCTGCGGGGATGCGGAACGTGCCCGATCAAGGATACGTGCTCCAAATGCACCTTCCTGCCGGACTATATGAACCGCCAGCAGTACTGCGACATCCGCCGGAAGCACGCGATGCTTCACCGGTACATGCAGATGGTGCAGCTGTTCAAAGGCTTGCGCAAGTATGCGCAGGCGCTCAGCGGAATGGACGTGAAGGACGTGCGCATCTCCTTGCCGACCTGCACGCACTTGTATCCGCGATCGGCGCAAACGGGGGCGGGAGCGAGAACGGCGGCAGCCGAGACGGTCTTCCTGTTCTTCCACAAGGAGGTGCCGATCGTCTTCCAAGCCGCCACGCAAAAAATATTGAAGCTGAACGAGCCGCTGGCGCTCATCCTCGAAGGGGTGATCGCGGGGGCGGACGAGACGGAGATCATCCGCGTGCTCATGGATCGCTATCAGGCCGACGCCGACCAAGCCGCCGCTACCCTATCGCAAGCGATGGAGCTGTTCGCCAAGGAAGGCTGCCTGCAATTGCCCGCAAGGGCTTCGTGAAAGGAAGGGATTGCCCTATGTTAACGCAAACGGCAAGTTATCCGATCGTGCATCCGTTGAAGGACGTGCGGCTCGGGGAGGATCTGACGGCCATCGCGGCCGGAGAGGGCATCTATGTGCAGGATACGAACGGCAAAACGTATATGGACGGCATTAGCGGGCTGTGGAACGTCTCGCTCGGTTACCGGCATCCCGGCATCCGGCAGGCCGTGATGGAGCAGCTCGACCGCGTGCCCTACGTCAACCCGGTGGATGCGGCGAACCCGACCACGCTGGCGTTTGCCGAGCGGCTGCTGCACGTCACGCCCGAGTCGCTGACCAAGGTCGCTTACACCTGCACGGGCTCCGAATCGGTGGAGCTGGCCATCAAGCTGATGCGCAAATTTTTCAACCTTCGCCATCAGCCGGCCAAGAACCGGATCGTCGTCTTGGATAAATCGTACCATGGCACCTACTACGGCTCGATGAGCGCAAGCGGGATCGACCGCGAAATCTCCGAGAGCTACGGCCCCAAAGTACCGGGCTTCGTCTTCCACCCCGTGCCGGTATGCGGGGAGGGCACGCCGGGGCAGATTTCGGCCGAAGGCTTGGCTGAGCGGATGCGGGAGCTGGAGCAGCTGTTCGAGCAGGAGGGCGGGACGCTGGCGGGCATCCTCCTGGAGCCGATTATCGGTTCGGGCGGCATCATCCCGCTGCCGGACGACTACCTCCGCCAGGTGAAGGCGCTGTGCATCAAGCATGACGTACTGCTCGCCTTCGACGAAGTCGCCACCGGCGTCGGACGCACAGGCCGCATGTTCGCCTTCGAGCACAGCGGCGTCGTACCGGATATTCTGTGCCTGTCCAAAGGGATCAACAGCGGATACCTGCCGCTGGGGGCGACGATCTTCAGCGAGGAGATTTACCAGGCGTTCGCCCGGGCGGGCTCGCATATCGAGCATCTGTCCACCCAGAACGGCAACCCGATCGCCTGCGCCGCCGGCATCGCCACGCTGGACGCCATCCAAGCGCCAGGCATGCTCGATGCGATCGAACGCAAAGGCGCGCTGCTGCGGCAAGACTTGGCGTCGGCGCTGGCCAACAGCCCGCTGTTCTTGGAAGTGCGCGGCAGAGGACTTATGCTCGGCGTCGCGCTGACGTCGAATAAGGCTGCGGGCTCGCTGCTGCCCGCGGAGCGGCTTTCGGCCATCGTCGCGAAGCTGAAACAGCGCGGACTGCTGGTGTATCCGTTCCATACGCCGGGGCTGACCACGGGCTTCCATCTCTTCCCGCCCTTCATCATCACTGAAGCGGAGATGGCGAAGATGGTTCACATTATTACGAAAGTACTTGAAGGGAGGTGATGGCGCCGGCAGCGGGGCAGAGAGAGGACGCTCCTATCCGGCATGATCGTGAAAATAAGCGCGGCAGACATCTTGGTTCATCCAGTTGATCATACACGTTCGTCAATCCGGCTTGGGCGGGTGGTGATGAAAGTGAAGCATGACCTCTCCGGCAAGGTAGAGGAAATTCCGGCAAGCCCGCCCGCGGGGTGGGGAGAGACCGCAGCGCCGATTATACGGAAGTGACTACCGTCCGCGAGTTGTGGGCGATCATGACGGCGAAGAGCGGGTCGTTTGACTCGACTTCTCTTCAAGGAGGTGACACGCATGCAACAGAACCTGTCTCTGCAGCTCGAGGAAATGGAAGCCGTCGCGGCTCCAGGCTGGATGGATATCGCAATCGGCGTAGCCGTTGGCGTTGGCATCGGCGTCGCGTTGACGTAGATGGAATGGAAGCTCGGAGGAAGCCGCGGCTCGGCCGGAAGGTGCTTCTAACGCTCAAGAGAAGGTGGTGAAAGCATGAGCTGGTGGGCTATTGGACCGATCGTCCCGATCATCGTGCCGATTATCATAGGTCAATTCTAATTGCGGCAATTTCCGACTTTTCTTCAAGGAGGTGACACACATGCAACAGAACCTGTCTCTGCAGCTCGAGGAAATGGAAGCCGTCGCGGCTCCAGGCTGGATGGATATCGCAATCGGCGTAGCCGTTGGCGTCGGCATCGGCGTCGCGCTGACCTAGTTGAGGAAGTTCGACGCTAGCGTGAATGAATATACCATTTCTCCGCAAAGGAAGGTGAAAGCGATGTGGTTGCATGTCATTGGACCGATCGTCCCGATCGTGGTTTGCCCGATCATTATCCTGCCTTTCGTCTAAGGTCGAGGCAGCTGCTCCCAGCACCCGAACGATAATTTCGCTTCAAGGAGGTGATACACATGCAACAGAACCTGTCTCTGCAGCTCGAGGAAATGGAAGCCGTCGCGGCCCCAGGCTGGATGGATGTCGCGATCGGCGTGGCCGTCGGCGTCGGCATCGGCGTAGCCCTGACCTAGATCAGACTCGCATCGATACCGAAACGTGAACGGGCACGCATACAGCGTGAAGCTATCCAATCTTCGATAAAGGGGGTGAAATCCATGAGACTGTGGCCAATCGTTGGACCGATCATTCCGTTCATTCCGCTCCTCCCGCCGGTTATTACGCCGATCGTGCTGCCAATCTAATGCCGGATCGCACCAGAGCATGTTGATGAAGGAGGTGACAAATATGCAAAAGAACCTGTCTCTGCAGCTCGAGGAAATGGAAGCCGTCGCGGCACCGGGTTGGGCGGACATCGCGATCGGCGTGGCCGTCGGCGTCGGCATCGGCGTAGCGCTCACTTAGTTTGCAGCCGGCTTGCCCGGGACCGGTATAGGAAGCCATTATTCATCTTAAATCCAAATTCAAAGGAGACGATTCATATGAACCAACGTTTGGCGCTTCAACTCGAGGAAATGGAAACCATCACGGCACCTGGCGACGCGGCGACTATCGCAGGCTTCGGCGTGGGCGTAGCCATCGGGGTAGGCATCCTCGTCGCCCTGACGTAGGAGCTCGCCATTATCCATTCTTGTAAGATCATCTGAACCAGCCAGCCGGCTTCAACTAAAGGGCAATGCCCTACATACCACCCAAACCTAATTTCGAGGAGGAACAATCAATGAACAACCAAATGAACCTGCACATGGAGCTTCTGGAGGACGTAACCGCACCGGGCGACGCAAGAGATTTCGTGGAAGGCGTAACGTGGGGCCTCGGCGCCGTGGCAGCCGCAACCGCCATCATCGCATTCACGTAAGACCGACCGGCTGTACGCAACCACCATTTCAATTTAAAGGAGACGATCCCTATGAACCAACGTTTGGCGCTTCAACTCGAGGAAATGGAAACCATCACGGCACCTGGCGACGCGGCGACTATCGCAGGCTTCGGCGTGGGCGTAGCCATCGGGGTAGGCATCCTCGTCGCTCTCACTTAGGAAACGGCCATTATCGATCCCGTAAGACCAAACCTAATTTCGAGGAGGAATTATCAATGAACAACCAAATGAACCTGCACATGGAGCTCCTGGAGGACGTAACCGCACCGGGCGACGCAAGAGATTTCGTGGAAGGCGTAACATGGGGCCTCGGCGCCGTGGCAGCCGCTACCGCCATCATCGCGTTCACGTAAGACCGACCAGCTGTACGCAACCGCCATTTCAAATCAAAGGAGACGATTCCCATGAACCAACGTTTGGCGCTTCAACTCGAGGAAATGGAAACCATCACGGCACCCGGCGACGCAGCCACTATTGCGGGCTTCGGCGTAGGCGTAGCCATCGGGGTAGGCATCCTCGTCGCACTCACTTAGGCAACCGCCATTATCGATCCCGTAAAATCAACCTTAATTTCGAGGAGGAACAATCGATGAACAACCAATTGAACCTGCATATGGAGCTGCTGGAGGACGTCACCGCGCCGGGCAGCGGAAGAGATTTCGTGGAAGGCGTAGGCTGGGGCCTGGCCGCCGTCGCATCCGTCACCGCAATCGTCGCCTTCACGTAAACCTGAGCTTTCGGCAGGAGGAATGACCAATGAACCAACCGCTTGGACCGATGAAACGAATTGCGGACACAACCGCAAGGATTGCAATCGCATGATGACCCGAAGGGCTTTGGAGAACTCTCCCCCTGCCTGCGGCGCTTGGCCGCAAGCGGGGGAGAACAAGCTCCGCCAACAAATTTCAACGTTCGAGGTGGGGAAGCGATGGCGCTTGCCAGTCATATTGAAATCCATGAGATCGAAAATAACTGTTTCTTAGTTCAACATAAATTCAACAACAAACATGTGAAAATGGGCCGGCGGGAAGCGGAGTTTCTCCAATTCTTGACCGCAGCCATGGGTGACCAGGGAGACGAGGGCCGTGCTTACGGCGGCGAATTGTCCGGCGAAGAGCAGCGCTACTTGACGGATAAGTTCAAGGAGTGGGGCTTTCTAAGCAGCGATCCCGGCGCGGAGGAGCAGGCGGCGCGAAGCGGCGGGTGGCGGTTCAACTGGAAGAGCGGCGACTTGACGACGATCAAGTTTCTGACGGTCAACCCGGACCGGTGGCTAAATCGGATGCTCCCGCTCATTCGAATGCTGCTACATCCGGCGTCCCTCGCCGGTTACGCGCTGCTGATCCTGGCGGCCGTGGGGCTGCTGGTCCGGGATGCGGACCTCCCGGCCGTCGTGCAAACGAGCGGATTAGGCTTGTGGAGCTATGCCGCGATTTACGGAATGCTGCTCCTGACGACGGCCGTTCATGAACTGGCGCACGGCATGGTATGCAAATATTACGGCGGGCGCGTGCAGCAAATGGGCGCGATGCTCTTCTACTTCAACCTGGCAATGTTCTGCGACGTGAGCGATACGTATCGGTTCAAGCGCAAGCGGCACAAGCTGGCCGTGCTGTTCGCGGGCATCTTCAGTCAATGGGTGATGTCGGCCATCGGCATGCTGACCTACTACGCGCTGCAAGGCTTCGGCATCGATGCGCCGCTGTTGATCTACTACGGCATCGCCAATCTTGGCTTGAGCTTCGTCAACATGCTCCCGCTCGTCAAGCTCGACGGGTACTGGATGCTGAGTCACGGTCTGGGCATCGCCAATATGCGGACCAAGGCGTTCCGGGCGTTCTTCCAGCTGCTGGGCTTCCGGGGGAAGCCGGGCGCAAACGCGCCGCATGCCGCCGGACCGGCGTCCAGACGCGAACGGGGCATTTTGCTGGCATACGGCATCGCGGCCATTCTCTTCACGCCCTGCTTCTGGGTATGGGGACTGTATAACGTCCAGCTGCGGCTCTACGATTGGATAGGCGCGGCGAGCCTGCTCATTACGGCCGGCATTGCGGCCTTGCTCCTCTACCATTTGAAGAAATTCATGTCGACGATGCGTCAACCGGCTTGAGCGATCAAGCACATTCTACGGATAGGTGGGAACGATGATGGGATTGGAAGTCAAACAATTGATCAAGCAGTACGGGGAGGCCCGCGTGCTGCACGGCATATCGCTGGCGGCCTCGACGGGCAAGGCGTTCGGCCTGCTCGGCGGCAACGGCGCCGGCAAGACGACGACGATTCGCTCGATTCTCGGCCTGATCGACTACGACGCCGGGGACATTCATTGGAACGGCAAGCCGATCGGGACGAATCGCCCGACGATCGGGTACCTGCCGGAGGAGCGCGGCTTGTATCCCAAGGAGAAGGTAAGCGAGCAGCTGGTCTACTTCGCCCGGCTCGAAGGAATGAGCCGCCAGGCGGCCGTCAAATCCATGAAAGGCTGGCTGGACCGCCTCGGCATCGCCGAGCATGAGCACAAGCGGGTCGAGCAGCTGTCCAAGGGCAACCAGCAGAAGGTGCAGATTATTTCCGCGTTGATCCATGATCCGGAGCTCGTCATTCTGGATGAACCGTTCAGCGGCCTGGATCCGGTGAACGCCGATATGCTGGCCTCCGTCGTGAAGGAGCAGCTGGCCAAGGGCAAGACGATGATTTTCTCCAGTCACCAGATGGGCCAGGTCGAACAGTTCTGCGAGCAGATCTGCATCCTCAAGCGCGGCCGCATGATGGTCTCCGGCAGCCTGCTCGATATTAAGCGCTCCTACGGACGCTGCAATCTGGTGCTGCGCAGCGAACAGGATTTGCATCCGCATCTGGCGGCTGCCGGCATGCAGAGCGTGGAGGCCAATGCCCATGAGTGGCAGGTCAAAGTGAAAGACGAAGACGAGGCCAACGAGCTGCTGCTGCGCATGACGGGCCAAGGCGTCCGGCTGCTGAAGTACGAGATCAAGGAGCCTTCGCTCCACGAAATCTTCATCGAAAAGGTAGGGGAAGTATCATGAGACAGCTCGGTTTAGTATTCGCCTATTCCTTCATGGAGCGTCTTCGCTCCAAGGCGTTCAAGAATACGACGGTCATTATGATTCTCATTCTGTCGCTGCTCATTCTGCTGCCGCGGTTCCTGAGCAGCAGCGAGGAGAGCGTGGACGGCGAGATCGCGGTGCTCAACACGACCGCGATCGACGTGAAGGCGGAAGGCTTCAAGACGCTCGTCTCCCCGTCCTACGATTGGACGATGATCGGCGAAGCGGAGCTCGATGCCGCGCGGAAGCGCTTGGCGGAAGAAGAGGAGCTGCTCGGCATCGTGCGGATCGACGAGCCGGCCGGCCAGCCGGTCGTGACGCTGATCGTCAACAAGATGGATGATGCGCCGTACGCGGCGGAGCTGAACAACTTCGTGCAGAACCAGTACACGATGTCCGAGATGGGCAAGCTGACGCTGAAGCCGGAGCAGTTGGATCGGCTCACGGCGGCGGTCCAGCTGGAAGTAAGCGAGCTTCAAGCGGGCGCCAAATCCGTGACGACGACGTATCTGCCGATCTACCTGATTACCTTCATGCTGTACCTGCTGATCTACTTGTTCGGCGGCAACGTCGCGGTATCGGTATCGGTGGAGAAGGGCTCCCGCGTCAAAGAAATTCTGATCACCAAGGTCAAACCGGAGCAGCTGCTCTTCGGTAAAGTATTCGGCGTCGGACTCGCCGGCCTGCTGCAATTCGTCATCATCCTCGGCGCCGGTTACCTGCTGCTCATGTCGACCGGATCGGGCGCCACGCTGGAATTGTTCGGCATGCAGGTGGACTTCTCCATCCTGGACGGCAAAACGGTCGCCCTGCTCGTGCTGTTCTTCGTCCTCGGCTACTTCTTCTACGCGGCGCTGTTCGCGGCGGCGGGCTCGCTCGTCAGCCGCAGCGAGGAGATCAACCAAGTGACGCTGCCGGTATCGCTCATGATGATGGCCGGTCTGATGGTCGCCATCACGACGATGATGAATCCGGAAGGCACGCTTGCCATCGTAGGCTCGTACATTCCGTTCGTGACGCCGTTCGTCATGTTCGCCCGGATCGGCATGGCCGACCCGTCCTGGATGGACATTCTCGTCCCGACGGGCATCCTGTTCATCTCGACGATCGGCGCCTGCCTGCTGTCGGCCAAAATTTATCAAGTCGGCGTGCTGCTGTACGGACAGAAGCCTAGCCCGAAACTGGTGTACAAAGCGATGAGATCGCTATAAGGGGAGAGACGTCAATGGCCATTGATATTCGGAGAGAACGGGAGGCCGGCAGCCATGCCGGCCCCGCTTCTAGAGGGGAAAGCGCGGAGGAGGCCGGCAAGCTGCTCGGGCAGTGGGCCATGGTCACCGGCGCGGGCCGCGGCATCGGCGCGGAGATCGCAAGTTACTTTGCCAGAGCGGGGGCGTCGCTCGTGCTGACCGAACTCCCGGCGCAGATGGGGCTGGCCGAAGGCGTAGCCGAACGGCTGAAGAGCGAGCATGGCATCGACGCGCTGTGCGTGCCGCTCGACCTGCGGGATCTCGAGCAGATCGAGCAATGCGTCCGGTCGGTCGAGGCGATTGCGAGCATGGATTATCTGATTAACAACGCGGGCGTGAACCTGCTGTCGCCGGCGCTTAATTTGACGCAGGAGGATTGGGATTTCGTCGTCGACATTAATCTCAAGGGCACCTTCTTCTTGACCCGCGAGGTGGCCAAGACGATGGTGCGCAAGAAGCGGGGCTCGATCATCATGATCGCGTCCCAGCACGGGGTCGTCGGCAACGAGAACCGGGCGCCCTATTGCGCCAGCAAGGCGGGTCTCATCCACCTGAGCCGGGCGCTGGCGATCGAGTGGGCCAAATACGGCATCCGGGTCAACGCCATCTCGCCGACGTTCGTCATTACCGATGCGAACGAGCAGTTCATTAACGACCATCAGTTCCAGCGCGCCAATCTGCCGCGGATTCCGCTGCGCAAATTCGCGGTGCCGGAGGATATTGCCAAGTCGGTGCTCTTCCTGGCGACGGATTCGGCGGGCATGATTACCGGACACAATCTGGTGGTCGACGGCGGCTGGACGGTCATCTAGCGGCGGGCAAGCGCAGGACGGCTACTCATCAACGGACTACATATTTCATTATTACGATTTACAGGGCGTCTACCCGCCAAGAGGAGGATGAAGAGGATGTATTTTGGAATGTTCAAGGATTTGCGCGATTTGAATATGCCGAACAGCCACGATTTTGATCTGTACGAAGGGTATTATTCCGAGTTCTACGAAGCGGTGGCCGGCCGCACCGATTACGATATTCCGCTCCTCCTGGAGCAGGCGAAGCTGAAGGCCGAAGGCGGCAAGGTATTGGAGCTGGCATGCGGGTCCGGCCGGATTCTGATGCATTTGGCCAATCGCGGCTTCCATACGGTGGGGCTGGATCTGTCCGAAGATATGCTGAAGCTGTGCCGCAGGAAGCAGGAGCAGCTCCCTCCGCGCCTGCGCAGCCGGATCGAGACGATGCAGGGCGACATGACCCAATTCGAGCTCGACGAGAAATTCCCGCTCATTATTCTGTCGGCGACGAGCATCAGCCTGCTCCGCGAACGCGCGGACTTGGAGCGGATGCTGCGGACCGTGCACGAGCATCTCGAGGAAGGCGGGCGTTTCGTATTCGATTACGTCCTCTCGAACGAGCGGCACAACGAGGCGGTGCGCGGCGGACGCGTCAACGGCATTACGCTGAATCTGGGGCCGGATCACAAGCAGTTCGTGCTGATGGGCGAAGAGGAGAACCTGGCGGCGCAGAGCGCGGTCATGAACTTCTACGCGGAAGTGATCCAGCAGGGCGAGACGAAGCGCTTCTTCGGCTCGACCTTCAAGAAGTTCTTCCCGGAAGAGGAGATTCTCGCAGTCATTGAGGCTTCGCCGCTGCGCGTGGCCGAGACGCACACCTACAATCTGGAAGGAGAAGGCAACGTGCGCTGCCTCATTCTGGAGAAAGGCGTGGTGGCATGAGCGCATTCGTGACGATCTTAAGCGACGGCTTGAGCGGCGAGGCCGGACCGATCGAGGAAGCGTTGCGGGGAGTGGACATCGAGGTGAGACTCGCCGCCGCGCCGGAGGAGATCGACGAACAGTCGGATCTCGTGCTCGTCCTTCAGGCGGAGAAGCAGGGAAGCGCGTTCAATGCATACGCGCTGAAGAAGGGCATCACCTGGCTGCCGGTGCAATTCTCCCATACGGTCGGCCGGATCGGCCCGCTGATCATTCCGAAGGTAACGGCCTGCTTCGCCTGCATGGAGCTGCGCAGCGGGTCCAACGGGGTGCAGCCGCTGCTGCCCAAGGCGAACCGGTTCGCGGTCTCCTGGTCGCTCATTAGCGCTATCGCGGCGACGGAGACGATCAAATGGGTGTCCCGCCACACGAATAACTTCTCGCCATTGTCGCTCGGACACGTAATCGAATTCGATGCGTTCCATCTGCAGGGCGACGTCAATCCGGTCTATAAGCTGCCGACCTGCCCCTCTTGCGGCGTTCGCCATCAGGCTCATCTGGCCGCGCAGCCGTGGCGCGAGGCCGAGCTGGTGCACGACCTATGAGCCGCGCATTGGTACGCCGCACGAGCGGCGCGGCAGGCAGGGGGCTTACTTCGACGCTGCCGGATTCGTTGGCCAAGGCGATCAGCCCGCATGGCGGGATGGTCCGCGGTCTGATGAGCGTCAGCCCGGAGCCGGGCGACCCGGAGCTGTTCTTGAGCTTGGCCGCGCCGGCCAACCCGAAGCGCTTCGGCGAGGGGCAGCACGGGCTCATCGACTTCTTCGCCAGCGGCATGGGCATGACGCTTGCGGAGGCCAATCTATCGGCGGTCGCCGAAGCGGTGGAGCGCTATTGCGCGGCTTACGTCGTCCCGGACCGGACGCGGCTGGCGTCCTGGGAAGAGCTTGGCGAGGACGCGCTGCATCCGGACGAATTGCCGCTGTTCACGGCCGAGCAGCATAGCCGGTGGCAGTTCCCGTACCGGCCGTTCACCGAGCGCTCCCGGATCCGTTGGGTCCAAAGCCGATGCTTGACCACGGGCCGAGCCAAGTGGGTGCCGTGCGCGATCGCCTGGGATTCGTACCAGCCGTTGTCGGCGGATGAAGAAGCGATCTGCTTCGGGCTGATGACCGGCTCGGCGGCAGGCTCGACGCCCGAGCAGGCGATGATCGGCGGGCTGCTGGAGATCATCGAGCGCGACGCGTTCATGATGATGTGGTACAACTCGGTGTCGCTGCCTCGGATCGACATTCGCGATCATCCCGTCGCGGAGCCGTTCCGCGCGCTGCTGGACGAATCGCGCTTCGCGCTCGATATCGTCGATACGACCGGCGACACCGGCATTCCGTCCGCCTTCGGCCTGCTCCGGACGAGCGACGGCAAAGTGTCTGTCGGCGGCTCCGCCCGGCTGACGCTCGAGGACGCGGTGCGCAAGACGCTGATGGAAATTTCCCAGCTGTTCATCGGCAACAAAAGCCAAATTTACGCGAAGGCGATCCCGTCGCTGCTGCCGCATCAGGTGACCGACTATGGGCTCCGGCTCCCGTACTATGAGCAGCCGTTCGCCAGCGAGGAGCTGATGTTCGCGATAGCGTCCGACCAGGTTCGTCCGCTCGGCGGCGGCGAGTGCGCCGTGCCGGCAGCCGAATCCGAGCAGTTGGCGTATCTCGTCGATCGGCTGAAGAGCCGGGGCCTTGCGGCGCTGTGCGTGGATCTGACGACCGACGATGCGCGCGAGCTCGGCCTGCATGTCGTCAAGATGATCGTGCCGGGCACTATTCAGCTGCCGCGCAGCGAGGGCGAACGGCTGGTGACGAGCAGACGGATCTACGATACGCCGGTCGAGCTTGGCTGGCGCAGCCATCCCCTCGAGCCGCAGTCGCTGAATATTAGCCCGCATCCGTTCCCTTGATCCCTTACTCCCCACTACTTACGAGGATGTGATTTACGCATGCAGATGAAATTCGTCGATTGGCGGTCCGACCGCGAGGTCGAGGAGGAGCGGCTGGCGCTGACCTACCACGCCAACTCCAATCATTATCCGCAGCTGGACGTGCTGACCCGCACGCGCATGAAGATGCTCAATCGGCTGTTCGCGCAGATGAACGCGGAGGCCACGCCGGCCAAGCGCTACTTCGCGGCGGCAAGGCACGCGTCTTCCGCGTCGCTGATGGACCATCCGCTGGCCGCCTCGATGCTGGAGCGCTTGGAGCGCCTGCAGCGGGAGGCGCTGCCCTTCCTGGATTTTGACCGATTCCGGGAGGCGGGCGGCGCGAGGCTGGATGCGCCGGAGATGTACATCGTCTCTCGCAGTACCGACACGGGCCGATTCGAGCTGTTCTACTGCAATCCGTTCGAGTCGATCCTCGAGCGGGTCAAGGCGGTGGAGGACCGGCAGGTCACGGCCTTGTTCGATCCGGATTATGCCGCGCAGGCGGCCCGGGGAGCGGTCTTCGTGACGGCGAATATTAACCGCTCGCTCAAGCTGTTCGGCGAACGCGGCTACCGGCTGAGCTTGCTGGAGGGCGGCCGGCTGACGGAGCGGCTTGCCGCGGGCACGGCCGGCACCGAAGTCGCCCTGCAGCCTACGCTTGGCTTCTATGACGAGCCGGTCAACGAGCTGCTTGGCCTGGACGGATTCTACGATGTCGTGCTGTCTTGTCTAATTATTCGCGAGGAGGAATAGACCATGTACGAGTATAAATTCGTCAAAGTCGAACTGAAGGGGATCCTGCAAAGCAAACCGGAGGAGAACTACCACGACATCGTGCACGCGCATGCCAGAGAGGGCTGGAAGCTGTTCCAGATCTTCGCCCCCGGCACGCACGGCTTCGGCACCGTCACCTACTTCGAGCTGATCTTCGAGCGCGCCGTCTAAGCGGATGCGAGGCGGCGGAATGGGGAAGACGGCGGCGGCGCCGGAGCCGCTGCCGCTTACGGTGTCAAAGGTGTCAGAGCAGCCGATCTACGCCCAGATTCGCGAGCAGCTGCGCGGCCTCATCCTGAGCGGGCGACTGGCCCCCGGCACGCCGCTGCCTTCCTTGCGGGAGCTGACGGCCCAGCTGGCGTGCAGTCTGATTACGGTGCGCCGCGTGTACGTCGACCTGGAGCGGGAAGGGCTGCTGACGGTCCGGCCGGGCATCGGCACCTTCGTCTGCGATTTGCAGGAGGCCAAGGCGCGGGAGTGGGCGAGCGAGCAGGTGCGGCGCGCATTCCGCGAGGCGATCCGAGAGGGGTTGCGTTATCAATTGACCATTGAAGAGATGAGCGGCATGCTGCGCGAGTTACTCGCCTCGGAATGCGGCGCGTAAGCGGAAGTCCTTCCTGCGATCAAGATCGGGAGGGGCTTTTTTCTTGCGTCCATCTGCCAGTTTTAGGAGGAAACAGGATATCCATATGGAATAAGTTTACACAAGAGAATATATACGCAGGCCGGCATTCGAGCGCACCGATGACGCGTATCATTCCATTGGGGAGGTTGACGAATGGAAAGTCTAGTGCAGCCTATAGAGAGCGAGCTTAGAAGCTGCCTGAGCACGTATTTTGTCATGCCGCAGCTGCGCGAGCATGCGCAGGCCTGCGTCGAGGCGAAGCTGGGGGAGTCGCTGCTGTTCGGCAAAATGACAGTGCTTCACTATCGCATGTTCGCCGGAGAGGACGACCGAATTTACCGCGCGGCCGCGGCCGTGGAGCTGATGATTCTCAGCCTCGACATCATTGACGACCTGCAGGACCGGGATAACCAGGAGGTTCCTTGGAGCCGGTTCGCCCCCGAGATCGCGCTTAATATCGCCCTGGGCTTCTTGACCGTGTCCCAGAAGCTGCTGCTGACGAGCGGCTTCCCGCTGGAGCGTGTCCAGCAGGCCGTGCAGGTGTTGAATCGGCAGGTGCTGACCGCCATTCACGGGCAAACGACCGATCTGCTGAACGCGGTGGCCAGCGAAGAGGAGTATGTCGCGATGATCGCCCAGAAGTCGGCCGCGCTGCTCGTGTCGGCCTGCATGATCGGCACGCTGCTCGCTACCGGCGAATGGGTGGAGCAGGTACGCCATTATGCGGAGGAGCTCGGCATCGCGGCGCAAATCAAGAACGATATCCGCGACCTGCTGTGCTGGGACCGCAAGAACGATTTCCTGAACCGGAAGCGGACGCTGCCTACGCTGTACTTGCTGCAATCGCTGGCCGAGGAGGATCAGTGGGTCGCGCACTATTTCGAAGGCCGGCTGCCCGTCGAGGAGATCCTTCACCGCCGTGAAGAATGGGAGCGCGTGCTGGAGAAGACGGGGACGCTGCTCTACACTTCCGTGCGCATGCGGACGCATTATTACCGGTATCTCGAGCTTGTCGGTAAGCTGAACCTGGAGTCTGGCTGGAAGGAGCAAATGCTGGCTTTCGCGGAGTAGGCGGGCACATGAGCAAGCGGACGGGGCCGTCTTGAGCTTTCGTCAGGGCAAGGGGAAAAGCCAAGCGTTCTTTGCTCTAGGATCCTCGGTCGGTCATCGGCCGCTAAGACCGGGTTCGCCCGGCCGATGCTGTCGCCGCGGCCCGCCGCAACTTTCCGCAATACCACGCAACGCCCCCCCCGCAATCACGTTTGCGGGAAATACGGGACTGGTTTTCGTTTCCAGTAAATAGGTGTCTTGCTATAGTGGAATTAAGAGGAACGCCTCTTAAACACGAATCGGGGGGACGCAATGATGTTGAAGGAAATGATTCAAGCTATGGTGAAAGATCCAGGGTCGTTGCTGCGTATTCAGACTGGCCAGCTGCAGTTGGCAGGGCTTAGCGATACCGAACATCGGGCGCTCGTCGACGTGTTGAAGGGGGACGGGAAGGAAGGATTTGCAAGCTTGATTGCATGGAAGTAAGAGGATGAACAATGTGGAGGGCGAAGCATTTTGATAAGTAAGTTCAAGGCATCCTTGTTTACGCTGACTATTCTGCTGCTGACGGTCTACCTGGTCCTGAACATCGCGAATAACCGGGTGATCGGGGTAGGCCTTCAGCAGCTTCCCGATCAACAATACCGCGTGACAGAGGCCGACAAGGGGTTCTGGGGGGGCGACCATGTACAGGTCGGGGATACGGTCGTCTCGATCGACGGCCAACCGCCGGGCGAGTCGTTCTTCGTACGGCATTACAACCGGATAGAGCAGGCGGAAGAAATTCGCTTGATGCGCCCCCTCCCGGACGGTGGACAGGAAGCAATCACCCTGGCTGTGGAGGATGAGCTTCCGACGCGCGAGCTTGTTCTGCATCTGATCATACCGCTCTCCGCCATGCTCTTGTTCTCGGCGTTCTCGGTGTTCGTGCACCTTCGGAAAGGACCGGACAGGGCGGCCGGGTATCTGATCATGTTCTTCATGTCGATTGGTCTGGCTTATTTCAGCGCGTTTTCTTCCACCCGATTGGATCCGATCGGCCGAATGGTGCTTACCGTGTCGTTCCCGACCGTCCCGCTCTCGTTTCTTCTCTTTCTCAACACGTATTTGAAGCAGCTCATTCAGGAGCGTTTTATGCCGGACTGGATCGTGCGGGTCGGACTTGGTCTTGTTGTTGCCAATCTGACGCTGCAGATGCTTGAGTTCGTCATCGTGTTGAACGAAAGTTGGGAGTCTGTACCTGCATCCATTCTTCTGCTGACCTTTATTTTGGGCAACATCTATATCTTCTATAAATTGATCGAGAAGTATATTCGTCACCGGCACGATCATTTGAAATCCTTATTCAAATTTACGCTGATCGGCCACGTGGTCGGTTTCTTGCCGTTTCTGCTGCTATTCGCGATCCCAGACATGTTCGGTCTTGTAATCGTCCCGGCCGATGTGGCGGCCGTCTGTCTGATTGGCCTGCCTGCCGTCTACTTGTATATGTTCACGACCAAGCGGCTCTTCGACATCGATTTCCTGCTCAGCCGCATGCTGTACTATACCATGATTGCCTTCTTCCCGACGCTGCTGATTACCGGCCTGGCCGTCCTGATTATGAATCAGCACAACTACTCATGGGTGAAATGGGTGCAGATGTTTCTGGTCGTGTACCTTCTGATTACGATCTTTCTGTTCGGCAAGGAATATATGGATCAGCGCCTTCGTCCGAAATTCAATAGAGATTTATATAATTTCCAGGGCAGTCTGGACCGGTTCTCCTCGCGCATCTCGCGCGTCATGAAGCGAGCCGATCTGGAGCGGGTGCTGGAACAGGAGGTCCGATCCATCCTGCCGGTGCAGGAGCTCGCGTTCTTCGAAGTGCACGCCGATCGAGGCGGCGAGGCGGTTTCGGCGCAAGGCCATCCGCGCGAGGACGACTTCGCGGCGTCCCTGGCTTCGGAGCTGCTGGCCTCACCCCGCCGGTTGACGGTCGGGGCGGCCATCGACGTCACCCGCGGCTTGTGCGTCGTCATCGGCCATCGCCGGTCGACCTACCAGGTGCTGTGGATCGGGGAGAAATACAACCGAACCCAATTTAACCCGGATGAATTGGGCTGGCTGAAGACGTTGGCCAACTACAGCGCCATCGTCTACGAGAATTTGTACCTGATCGAGAATCTGATCGGGGATCTTGAATCGGAAATCCGCAAGCAGCAGGGGACGCCGACCTGGGTGCTGCGCCTGATCTTCCGGCTGTCCGAGAACGAGCGGCGCAAGCTGGCATCGGATCTGCACGACTCTGCCCTGCAGGATCAGCTGATCTGGTACCGCAAGCTGGAGGCCGTCATGCTCGATCACGACATGTCCGCCGATCTGAGCCGCGAGTTGTCCGATATCCGCGAGGGGCTGCTGGACGTCATTCATCAAATCCGGGAGACGTGCAATGAGCTTCGGCCGCCGCTGCTGAAGGAGATGGGCATCGCCGAGGCGCTCCGCAGTCTGTTCGAGCAGGCGCAGATCCGCAACAACTACGCCATCGACTTCGAGGAGAAGCCGCTGGCGGCGGAGCTGACCGACGAGCAGACGCTGACGATATTCCGGATCGTGCAGGAGCTGCTCGGCAATGCCGGCAAGCATGCCAAAGCCTCCCGCATTCGCATCGAACTGGAGCAGCGGGGCGATCTGCATTTGCGCTACAAGGATGACGGCGTCGGGTTGAACGTGGAGAAGCTGAACGATTCCTACCAGCATATGGGGCTGTCGGGGATTAAGGAGCGGGTTCGCAGCTTGGCGGGGACGATCACGTTCCGCTCCGAGGTGGGCGGCGGGCTGGAAGTGAATATTACGCTGCCGATGGAATCGGCCATCATGGATAGAGAAAGTGGGATGTTGGATGATTCGAATCTTGCTGGTTGACGACCACCCTTCCGTCGGGGAAGGCACCAAGAACATGATTGAACAAGACCCGGACATGCGCGTCACCGTCCTTCCTTCGGCGATGGATGCGCTGGAGCTGGTGAAGACGGAGAGCTTCGACGTCATGCTGTTCGACTTGAATATGCCGGTCATTAGCGGTTTGGAGCTGACCAAACGCATGATCAGCGCCAATCCGGATCATCGGATCCTCATCTATACGGGCTATGAGATCAGCCCGAATTTCAATCTGCTTATCGAGTCCGGCGTCTGCGGCTTCATCAGCAAGACCGTCTCCCGCGAGCAGCTGCATAACGCGATCCGCTGCGCGCTTCGGGACGAAGCGGTCATCCCGGTGCAGCTGCTGCGGCAGCTGCGGCGCCGGGACATCCGGCTCTCACAGGACCGTGAAGAGAAGGCGCTGGAGGAAGTGTCGATCAACGAGCGCGAGCAGGAGATCCTGCAAGAGGTGGCCAGCGGCAGCAGCAACAAGGATATCGCGAGCAAGCTGCTCATGAGCCAGCGGACGGTCGAGTACAACCTGACGCGAATCTTCGAGAAGCTGGGCGTGCGCTCCCGGTCGGAGGCGATCGTGGAGGCCAAGCGGCTCGGGTTGATTTCGTCGAGCGAGTTTATGTGAGGAATTGCGCAAGGGATAGGGACGCGAGAGACCCGGCCATGGGATGGCCGGGTCTTCTTCCTTACAACGACAACATCAGATTCAGCGCATAATTCAAATTCGGGTACTTCCCCGACTGCTCCAGCGCCTGCTTCTCTGCATAGAACAAGTGGCTCTCCGGACTCGGAACGGGAAATCCGCACTGCGCGATCAAGTTCGTCATCGGCAGGCCGTACCGGTGCAGGCGGCCGATGGCGGCCAGCATCGAGCGGAAGGTGCCGGTCAAATGCAGGAAGCGGTGCGGATGTTCGTGCGCGCCGATGGCATACGCATCGTTCAGCACGAGATTGATCTCGTAATAGGAGAGCCCGCGCGGCATATAGCCGAGCAAAATTCCCAGCATGCTAATGTTCGGATGCTTCTGTTGGAATAGGTAAAAATTATGCTTGCCCTCCTCCGTCGTCGAAGCTTCCCTCGGATGCTCCTGATGGTAAGTCGGGGAATGACTCAGATGCGCGAACTGATACCCGTTGATAAAGAGGCGGTAGCCCATTTCAATATCGTCGGCGCCCCAGCCCGGGTACTCTTCGAATAGCCCATGAACCCGAAAGGCTTCATGCGCCATGGAAAGACTGCCTGTTCCCGAGCTGATCCACGGCAGATGAAAGCCCTGAAACCGGTCGCCGTAACGGTCGATGATTTGTTCCTTCATAAACCGCGTGTACGGCGCCAAGCCGGCAGACATCCGTTTGAATTGTCCTTCCAGGATGCCCTTCCGATCGAACAGCGGAGGCGGATCCGGCAGATGTTTGGTCATGAGCCATCTGTGGTGGAGATCGGGGTGGCAGGTGAGCAGGGCCATCGCCTCTTGCTGCTGATCGGGCGAGAAGCGGGGATCCATCCGGGTGTATGCCTTCTGGATGGCATACAGCCCGCCGACGATCAACCGGCTTTGCGCGCGGTGCAGGTTCATGTGGGACGCGATAAAGTCCGGTTCCACCAATACCTCGGCATCCAGAAACAGGACAAATTCCCCGCGCGCCATCTGGACGCCGAAGTTCCGCGCCTGCGGACGGCCGATGTTGGCCGGCATGCGAAAATAACGCAGCTCGAAAGAAAATGCCTCTTGCTGGACCATCAAAGGCGTGGCGTCCGTGGACGCATCATCGACCAGAATGACTTCGAACCGGGCATGGTCGTACGTCTGCGCCTCAAGCGAATATAGCGTGAGCCGATTTAGCGGATACCGATTATGCGTCGGCATCACGATGCTGACATCGATAGGCATGTCGCACACCTCCATCGTCATGGGATTATCCGCCGAGCTGTCGGATATAGCCTGCCAATTGCGGCCATCTTCGCTGCCGGGTGAATTCCGCTTCGTGTTGGATGGCCTCGTGATGCCGCATGGAACCCATCCCGCCGTGAATCCGGTATTGGATTAACGGCTCGTCGACATAATGGAACTTGATTCCGCTTGCGGCGATGCGGAACCACAGGTCGTAATCATGGGTGTACGGCAGCGTCTCGTCGAACAAGCCCGATTCGAGCATCATCTGCCGGTTGGCCACGACCGTGCAGCCGTTAATCGGACAGTATTGGGCGAAGGCGCGGTAAAAGGAGAGCTCATCCGGATATTTGGGCGTGACGCGATGGTGCGTCAGCATGCCGTTGCCATCGATGGCGTCGTAGTCGCTGTACGAAATGAGCTTCCGCATGGCGATCATGTCGGCGATCTGCCGCTCGAGCTTATGCGGATAGAACAAGTCGTCCGAGCTGAGCCAAGCCACGTACTCGCCCGACGCCACCCGAATGCCCGCATTGAGCGCGCTGGCGGTCCCGCCGTTCGGCTTTTCGAACAGATACACGTTCGGGTTGTTGGCTAAGTAGGGAATGAGCAGCTCATTGTACTGGTAGGAGCCGTCGCTGACGATGACGATTTCTTTGTTTGGGTAGGTCTGATCCAGGGCGCTCTGAATGGCGATCGGGACATAAGGGTCGCAGTAGAACGGGATGATGATGGAGACAAGGGGAGTGGTCAAGGCGTATCCTCCTCGCTATGGGTGGTGGGAAGCTGTCTAATCCGTTGCTACTAGTCTATGAAAATAGGGATGGGAGGGTGATAGGGAGATGCCCGCCACCAAACCGGGGAGCATCCCATTTGTTGATGCGAATGACTCGAAGGCATCTCGATTGGTGCCGAGGGGATTATAGGACGCATTCCAATCATATTCCTATCTCCGCTGGGAAATAATATAAGCGCCCTTCGCGCCCAAATTCCGTCAATTCAGCCAGAATGGCGCGGGAAGTCGACACATTGGCGTATCGCCATAGGCGATATGTGCAAACAATTATCGGGAAAATGAATGGAATTCCGATTTTCGGGATTGGTAGAATGACAGAGAATGGACAACGAATATCCGATGTGAAGGAGCATGAACGATGAGCCAAGATTTAATCGATATCATCAAGAATAGCCCGAAGAAAACGACGGTCAAAGCCTACATTAAAGGCGCCGTAACCGTGAACGATCCGGACGTGAAAGTATTCAAGTTCGAAGAGAACGCGATCGTCATCGGCCAATGGAGCGCGGTGCAAGAGATCATCAACCAAAGCACGGTCGAATACTACGAGCTCGAGTACGACAGAACGAACTCGACAGTGCCGCTCTTGAACTTCCTCGGTCAGAAAGTCCGCATCGAGCCGGGCTCCGTCATTCGCGACCGCGTCACGCTCGAAGATAACGCGATCATCATGATGGGCGCCACGATCAACATCGGCGCGCACATCGGCGAAGGCACGATGATCGACATGAACGCGGTCGTCGGCGGACGCGCACAGATCGGCAAGCAGTGCCATATCGGCGCAGGCGCGGTTGTGGCTGGCGTCATCGAGCCGCCTTCGGCAACGCCGGTTATTATCGAAGATAACGTGCTCGTGGGCGCGAACGCGGTCATCCTCGAAGGCATCCGCGTGGGCAAAGGTTCCGTCGTCGCAGCAGGCGCCGTCGTGACGGAAGACGTACCTCCAGGCGTAGTCGTAGGCGGCATGCCGGCGCGCATCATCAAGGAAGTCGAAGAGAAAACGAAGAGCAAAACGGAAATCGTCAAAGATCTCCGCAATCTGTAAGCATTAGGGGGAACCGCGGTTGGCTAACCATCAAACCTTTATCGATATTCGCCGAGACCTGCATCTGATTCCGGAAGCAGGCTATCAGGAATTCAAGACGCAGGCGTACCTGCTCGACTATATCCGGTCGCTCGGCGCCGAGGACTTGTCGGTGAAGCTGTGGAAGACCGGCATTATCGTCCGAATCCCGGGTCTCAATCCGGCCAAAACGATCGGGTATCGCGCGGATATCGATGGTTTGCCAATCCCGGAGGAGACGGGGCTTGCGTTCAAGTCGACGCACGAAGGCATGATGCACGCGTGCGGGCACGATTTTCATATGGCGATCGGTCTCGGCGTGCTGACGCATTTCGCGCGCAACCGGATGAACGACAACCTCGTCTTCATTTTCCAGCCGGCAGAGGAGGGCCCCGGCGGGGCGCTCCCGCTCCTGGAGAGCGGCGAGCTGGACGAGTACAAGCTCGACTATATCTTCGCTTTACATATTGCGCCGGATTATAAGGTCGGACAGATCGCGATCAAAGAAGGCACCCTGTTCGCCAATACGAGCGAGCTGTTCATCGACATCATGGGCAAGAGCGGCCATGCCGCATTCCCGCACTTATCGAACGATACGCTGGTGGCGATGAGCCACTTTATGCTGCAGCTGCAGTCGATCATTTCCCGCAACGTCAATCCGATCAAGCCGGCGGTGCTGACGATCGGCAAGATCGACGGCGGGTTCAAACAGAACGTCATCGCGGACCGCGTACGGTTGGAAGGTACGATCCGCACGCTGGACGCCGAGACGATGACCCTCATCAAAGGGCGCATCGAATCGCTGCTCCAAGGGCTCGAGGTGAGCTTCAATTGCACGAGCGCGATCGACTACGGCGCCAACTACATGCAAGTCTATAATAATCCCGAGGTCACGAGAGGCTTCATGGACTGGGCGAAAGAGCAGCCGGGCATTCAACTGATCGAATGCGAGGCGTCCATGACCGGCGAAGACTTCGGCTATTTGCTCCAGCGCATCCCGGGCTTCATGTTCTGGCTCGGCGTGGATTCGGAGCACGGCCTGCACCATGCGAAGCTGAACCCGGACGAAGGGGCGATTCCGGTCGCCATCGACACGCTGGTGCAATATTTAAGCATGCTGGGGCGTTAATACCGGCAGGCACTAACTACGCATACAAGCATCAGGCTTCATATACAAAGCAAGCGGCAAAGGAAGGGTTCTGGATGGCACTTCATATTAATGAGCGCGTGACGCGCATCGAGATGTCCGGCATTCGGAAACTCGCGAACATGGCCTCCCAATACAGCGACGTCATCTCGTTGACGCTGGGACAGCCCGATATCCCGCCGGCCAAGCATATCGGCGAAGCCGTGGCGGAGGCGGTGGCGAACAACCGCACGTCGTATACGGAGAATCAGGGCATCATGGCGCTGCGCCAAGGGGCAAGCGCGTTCGTCGCGGACAAGTATGAGTTGACCTACAGCCCGCAGGACGAAGTGATCGTCACCGCAGGGGCGAGCCAGGCGCTGTTCGTCGCGTTGACGACGCTGCTGGAGGCCGGGGACGAGGTCATCGTGCCGTCGCCGACCTATCCGGCTTATTTGGAAATCATTCAACTGTGCGGGGCGGTGCCGGTTCTGGTGGATACGACCGCAACGGATTTCAAGGTGACGCCCGAGCAGCTGCGCACCCATATCACGCCGAAGACGAAGTGCTTCATCCTCTCCTACCCGTCGAATCCGACGGGCACGGTCCTGTCCAAGGACGAGGTGGATGCGCTCGCCGATGTGCTGAAGGATCAGGAGCTGTACGTCATCTCCGACGAGATCTACAGCGAGCTGATCTATGATGGCATCCGTCACGAGTCGATCGCCAATCGGCCGGGAATGCGGGAGAAGACGGTCGTCATTAACGGCCTGTCCAAATCCCATTCGATGACCGGTTACCGGATCGGTTTCATTTTCGGAGCCCGGGAGCTCATGCGCGAAATGTTGAAGGTGCACCAATATAACGTGAGCTGTGCAAGCTCGATTAGCCAATACGCGGCGTTGTCCGCCGTCACGACCGGCAAAGACGACGCTCGCCATATGCGCGAAGCGTACCAGCTCCGACGGAATTTCGTCCATCGGCGCCTGAACGAGATGGGACTGACCGCGAAGCTGCCGGGCGGGGCATTCTACATCTTCCCGTACATCGGCAGTTATGCGAATAACGCGATGGATTTTTGCGCCAAGCTGCTCCACGAGCAGCAGGTAGCCGCCGTGCCAGGCTCCGCGTTCTCCACCTACGGGGAAGGGTATATTCGGATCTCGTATTCGACCACGATGGAGAAGCTGGAGACCGCCATGGACAAAATCGAGACGTTTATTCGCACCTTGTAGTGGATCCATTTTGTAATACGAGAGCCGCTTGAATACGGTCAAGTCGCGATAATCAAACCGTTCTCTCCAGATGCTTGGGCATTTGGTGGAGGACGGTTTTTTGTGTCGGGCGCGGATGGGCCGCGAATCGGAAGAGGCGGCCTAACATTTCCATAGTTCGGCCAAGCTCGTATGCAGGATTAAAGGAACTTCATGTCGAATAAGGCATGCTTGGTAATTGGGCGGATGAAGGCGCGCTTCGGGCGGGCTGCTCCCAAGCCACTAGCTGGCTGCCATCCTGCATGGACAAGGCGCGTCTATCGCGACGCGGACACGAATAGGATGATAAGGCAGGGTAACCAAGCAACGCGATTTCTATTTTTTCGCGCGGGCTTGCGTGCGGTTCCTCCGGCGCGAGCGGCAATCCGCGCGCTTCTTCTTGAAGCGGTCTCTTCCCCTCCCCGCTGTGCCGATAAAACCGTAACCGGGCAATGGATTGCCCGTATCTATACCTATCAATCGAATCCGATAAGGCTGCCCTAGGGGAGCGTCCGCCTTGGCAGCCTGGTGGCGTAACCTCATCCTCTGTAAAACATAAGTCGCGAAAACATCAAAAGAAGCTGAGGGACTAATCTCATGAATGCGAGAACCGAGGAATACATCGTGGACGCCGACGTCTGTTACCGGCAAGCGGAACAGCAGGCTGCCCGCTACTTCGCCGTGCTGGAGCAGAAGGCCAGCGTCAAGGCGTACGCGCCGGTCCTGTCGGAAGACATCCGGCTGTGGAAGAAGAACCACCTTCGCCGTTCTTGGCTCTCGATGCTTACCGGCGGCAAGTCGGACGCCGGCGCCGGCGGCTACGAGCGCCATTTGCAGTGGCTCAAGCATACCGGCAAGCTCGACGACTATTTGGACCGCAGCGTGTCGTATATCTACATGCGGGATCTGGGCAGAGCCATCGATCTGCCGGACACGAAGGCCCGCATTGAGAAGCTGGCCGCGAAATTGCGGGAGCGGCTGTTTCCCGAGACGTCAGCCGGTCAAGGGGAGCAGACGGATCTATTCAGCACCGAAGAGATCTACCGCTGGGGCCAGAAGGAAGGCGTGGAGACGGCCGTCATCTGGATGTTCGAGAAGCTGAAGAGCGTGTCCGCGAACCTGCCGGAAGGGTTGAACGCGGAGCATGCGCAGCGTAAGCTGATGAAAATCATTCTGGGCGTCGTGCTGCATGCGCTGGAGGAGATGCCGGACGACTGCTCGCCCTCGGAACGCGCGCGCAAGCTGGAGGCGGCGATTCGCCTGGGCTATTCGTACGGCCTCACCTATCCGTTCATTGACGACCTGCTCGACGCGAACGTGCTGAGCGCGCAGGAAAAGCAGACCTTCTCCCGCATGATTACGTCCGCTCTCGTTACCGGGACGGTGCCGGATCTGGGCGCATGGGAAGGGAACAACAAGGCGATGGTGGCGTACGTCCATGCGGAGCTTCGCGAAGCGTTCGCGTGCATGGAGCGGTACCAGCGTCCGGCCGCGCGCCGCCATTTTCTCGAGCAGGCTTACGTGTTCTTTCATTCGCAGGAGATCGACCGGAATAAGGTGCTGTCCCATGCCGCGTACTCCAACGAAGAGCTGTACATTCCGGTTATCTTGAAGTCGGCGTCTTCCCGGTTGGTCGCCCGTTCGGTCATCGACGCGCCTGCGGACGAGGGCTTCGAAAGCCGCACCTTCTACTACGGGATCTACAACCAGCTCGCGGACGATTTCGCGGATATGTTCGACGACTTGAAGGACGGTGCGGTTACGCCCTACACGTATTATTTGACGTATCGCGACCGGCGCCCCGATCTGATCAACCCGTTCGAGCTGTATTGGACGGTGATTGCCCATCTTCTCCATGACGTGTACCGCTCGGATGCGAAGGCGCGCGAGGTCATCCTGAACCGGGCCATCAACGGCTTGAAACGGTGCAAGGCGCGCGTCGGGATCGCCAAATATAACGAGATTATGGGCATTTTCGCCTCTGGCCATCCGGTATTCAACCGGCTCGTGCAGCGGATGGTGGACCGAGCGGACGACGTCGATTTCTTCGACAAGCTGCTGCGGGACCAGGTCGTCGCCAATTTGAAGAACGAGCGCGACACGCGGGAGCAATTCGCGCAGACGGTGCGGACGGCGCGTGCGCAGATTAACGACAGCCTTCGACTTGCCGGCCGGGGCGGCATGCCGCCATCGGGCGAGCTGCTCATCGACGCGGCCAACTATAGTCTGGACGGATCCGGCAAGCGGCTTCGCCCGATTCTGACCTGGGTGATGGGCGTGCAGGAATACGGATTGTCTGCGGACGCGCTGGTGCCGCTGCTGCGTTCGCTGGAGTATATGCACACGGCGTCGCTCATTTTCGACGATCTCCCCTCTCAAGACAATGCGCCGACGCGCCGGGGACGATCCACGCTGCATCAGGTGCATGACAGCGCCACGGCGGAGCTGACGGGATTGCTGCTCATTCAACGGGCGACGCAGGAGCAGGCTTCGCTTCAGGGCTTCGACCCGAAGAGCGTGCTGGCGATGATCAAGTATTCGGCCCAGAAGGCCGAGGAGCTCTGCATGGGCCAGGCGATGGACCTGCGGACGAAGGGCGAGGCGCTCACGCTGGAGCAGCTCAACACGCAGTGCTTCTACAAGACCGGTCTAGCGTTCGAGGCTGCGCTCGTCATGCCCGCGATTATTGCCCGAGCTAGCGACCGGGAGATCGAGATGCTCAAAATCTTCGCGTACCATGCCGGCATTGCCTTCCAGATCAAGGACGACCTGCTCGACGTCGACGGCGATGCGGCGCTGCTCGGCAAGCCGGTCGGCCAAGACGCGGGGAACAACACGGCGACGTTCGTGAGCATTCTCGGGCGGGAAGGCGCGAAGAAGGCGATGTGGGACCATTATTGTCTCGCATTGGAGGCGCTTCGCAGGCGGGAGCGCCCGGCGGGGTTCTTGAAGCAGGTGCTGGAGTATATGATCAACCGGGACCGGTAGTGTGATTGTATGATGAAGACCTAAATCCAAACAATGGATTTGGGTCTTTTTATTTTTTTAGGCACGGTCTAATTATCACAGTAAATGATTGAAAGCCAAAAACTAGATTAATCTTTTTAATAGCCTTTTCGAACTTAATAAATTTTCCTGATCCAAGCAAAGAGCGAATAGTTCCTTAGGTAGAATGAAAGGATTTAACGCTTCAATCAGTTTCAACATCCGAAAATAAGTTAGATGCATGAATAAATTGCGACTGTTAATTCCTCGTTTCTTAGCTAGAAATGACTGGATGCAGTCCGTTGTCTTTTTAATTAACGATGATTGTGCTGTACATAGGGGATTTATCTCTAATGACGCAACATTTTCAATTTTGAACCTGAATTGGGAGGGATTCTCGCGATTTACGGCTATGACCACCTGAATAGACGTGCCTTTTGATGTATTTGTATCTCGTGTAAGCGTAATGCAATTCTTTGGGGGGAGACCTTTATTGGAGTTGTTGACTTGAATAGTAGTTGTATCGTAAGAAGGTTCCTCGTACGGTTGCAATTGTCCATTGGGCAGGAAGCGTTCGATAAATGCCATCAACTTTTTGTTCCATGCACAGATGGTATTGTAATGAAGTTTGAGTTCTACCGCGATCTGCTTGAGAGATAGCCTGTCAACCATTAAATATTGAATGAATAGCGGCCATTTTTGAACATTTCGGCTTCGATGAAAAAAAGTTTGCGTCAAATCGCTAAAAATACGATTGCATTGCCGGCAACGATAGCGTTGCCATTTGGTGCGATACACATGACCGTAATAGACGTAATCAACAACGAGTTTACCGGTTTCATGCCTGCAATGAGGACAAAAGGTACCTTTGGCGGCAAAACGCTCTCGCCGTATTTCTTCATAGTCGAGCTCAAGCAGAAGAGACGCTTCATCCACAATGGATTGCTGAATAGCGTCAATCTCTCGACGGAAGTCCGATTTTACCATTTGCACCGCTCCTTTGTTGCTAATAAGTAAAATAATGGGTTTTGCTTATGAGGCCTATTTTACTGTTCGACCACTATTAAATCAATCATTAACTGTGATTATACGCGCTGTCAATCTCCAAGGGGATTGCATAAACAAAATGGGTTCCTTTACGCTAATATCCAAGAAAACCGACTATTTGCACAGGGAGGCGTTACTCATATGAAATGTCCGTCGTTATTCCATTTTTATCGTTCCTACTATGGAGGAGCTAGCCAAGGTAAAGTCCACTTCGCACGAGCGATTATTGAAACGGGCAAGCAGCTAGAGAATATATTCCGGTCGCATAATTTTCACGGAGACAAACAGTATGAAAAACGTGAATTCGCGCTTTCTCTAACCAAAGGTTTCCTGCGGAGATTTTATGAGCTTGCGGAGCATCATTACGGCAGGAGACTATTCGATGATCTCCATTGGATGGAGAATCGAGTAACAATGTCCAAGCAAATTGTAGGTAAGAGAGAGTTATACATCCCATTTACCTACTGCGCTGTTCCGAATGAAAACAGGCTGATATTCTTCGAGTATGGGAGGCTCGACGACGTGGCTAAGTGGCTTCCGATCTTCAAGACGCTGATTGAATCGTACGAACTGCAGCACCCAATGCCGCAAGCGGAATTTATTACTTACTGGGATCTCATGAAAGGCACTACGGCGGAACTTTCCTACCCGAAATCGTTTTTGGCGCCGAAGGAGCAGGTAGTCATTACTGCAAGGACTATTGTAGAGCACGCGGTTCGCCGCAAAGGCAGAAGATCGTGGGATCTATAGCTGCCGGATAGAGGTGCAAGTCGACATCATTCCAGCTTTTATTCCTCGTCGTACCTATTGAATCTGATAAAATAGAGGAATAAAGGAGGAGTAGAGCGTGGATGTCACCATTTCGCCTGCAGGATTGAGGGCGGTACCGGAATTAAGCTATTTAACAGCACAAAACGTAGCTCGATATAGGGCAATCATGCGGTTTATATATGTCGAGTATCAGCGGTTGAAATACTGGCTGCGGCCGGAGGAGATTTACAACGGAGTTTTGGCCTGGGGCGTACTGGATAACTACACGCTCGAGCTCTGCCTCTCGGATTTGGAGAGCTTGAAGGGATGGGGCAATCTAGCTTCCCGCCATGACGGCGGGAGAGCCCTGTCGTTGGAAGAATATATGCGCAAGAAAAGCCAGTATCTGCTGACGCCGTACGCGATCGAGATTGAACGCATGCTGGAGACGCTGGAGAAGGTCAAAGGCTACGGCGGCTCGCTGGAGACGACGTACTTCGATACGATTGCGGCTTGCATCCACGAAATTCGGGAGAACGCCATGCTGTTCGAGCCGGGGAAAGCGCTGCTCAATTGGGAGAAACTATACGAAGCCTTCAAGACGATGCATGAGAATGCAGCGGACTTCATAGCCAGCATTCATTCAATTCAAGCGGAGGAAATGATGGCGACGGAAGGTTTTCTCGCCTTGAAGGATAGTCTGACCAACTATTTGCAGCATTTCGTAAAGGGGCTTCAACGAAGCGCGTATCGGATCGAAGGGCAGTTGCTGCGTGTTGGAGACGGTCTGCGGGACGTCTATCTGGAGAAAGTGCTTGCGGACGAACAGACGAAGCCGCGGCTGGAGCAGGGTAAATCGGCGGAGGAGCTGTGGCTTGAATATCGGCAGGGCTGGAATAACCTGAAACGATGGTTCATTGGCGACGAGCAGGAGCCCAGCGAGCTGACGCTGTTGGAGAAGGCGACGAAGGACACCATCGCCAAAATCGTGCGCAGCGCGGTGCGACTGCAAGAGCGCCGCCGGGGCGGCATGAGCAGGCGGAATGATCTGGAGACGCTCGGACGACGCTTCGCTCAGATGGAAACGTTGAACGATGCTCACCGGTTGGCCGCTTATGCGTTCGGCCTGTTCCCGAGCCGGCATCTGCAGGGGCATGACGAGCGGGACACGGAGAGCGCCGACGTCTCCGCCTGGCAGGTGCCGCCGAATGTACGCCTGATCCGAACGAGAAGCCGCAAACGCTCCAACCGGACGTCGGCGGAACCGATGCGCACTCATACGGCCAAGCGGGAAGCGTACCGCGAGCAGATGAAAGCGCAATTGGAGGAAGAGAAGGCTTTCGTGGAGCTGATGAAGGGAATGGGCGAGACGCGCATTGCGCACTTGCCGATCCTGAAGCCGAAGGAGCGCATGAGGCTGCTCCAGTGGATCGGCCGCTGCACGGCGACGCGTGCGCGGTCTTTCGTGACGCCCGACGGCTATCAGATCACGGTAAGTCTGCCTGACGACGAGGAAGCGGCGGTGCTGCGCAGCGAGGATGGCGATCTGACCATGCTGAATTACACCATCCAGGTGACGGAAGGGGTTACGTTGCATGGCTAGAGGCGGTACAACGTCTTACGCACTACGGCGGATGCGGGCCAACCGCAGGGCGGATGCCGAACAATGGAATATGCGTCGGCGCGAGTGCGCGCATGCGCTGCTGAATAGGCATTGGATTGCCAAGGAGGAAGATCCTGATCTATTCTATGCGATCCGCGACCAGTATACGGAGCTGCGCGATTGGTTCTCGGAGTTCACGGGCTTCTCGCTCATCCTGACGCGAACGATGGCCAAGCTGGACAAGACGCCGGTCGGGGCAGCGCCGTGGATGGGCTTCCAGGAATTTCGCGAGACGCGTGACTACGCCTTATTCACCTATGCGCTTTGGTTCTTGGAATCCAAGACGGAGCTCGATCAATTCGTGCTGACGGACATCGTGGAGCAAGTAAGCGAACAGCTGGTAGCCAGCGGCCTAGCGCTGGATTGGGAGAATTATCAGCATCGTCTCTCCATGGTGCGCGCCTTGAAGAAGCTGAGGCAGCTCGGCGTACTTCGCCATATTGACGGGGAAGAGACGGACTGGGCGCATGACAGCCAGCATCGGAATGTGTTGTACGAGTGCTCCCCGAACGCCAGATATGTGCTTCGCCACTTCCCCAAAGAACTGCGCGCGTACGAGCATATCGACGACTTTAACGAACAAACGATCTATCCGGACACGGTGGACGGCGAGCTGCGTAAGCGCCGACATCGCATCTATCGCCGGCTGCTGCTCGAGCCCGCCGTGCCGGACCGGGAATGGTCCTCAGAGGAACTCTATTATGTGCAGACGCAGCGACGCACGCTGATAGACCAAATGCAGTTTATGTTCGGCATGGAGGGGAGCCGTTACCGGGAAGGGTTGTACTTCTTCCATCCGGAGCTTAGCGGCGAAGGCAGCTTGTTCCCGACGCCGGCCGGCGTATCCGATCTGGCGCTGCTTCTGGCTGGCGAGCTGCGCCGGCAGCAAGGGAACCATGATTGGTATGTGACGGAGCACGGCACGGTCGAACTGACGCGATCCGATCTGGAATCGCTGCTGTACCGTCTGAAGGAAAGATATCAGGACTATTGGAGCAAAGGTCACCGGGATATGAAGCTGCCCGAGCTGGCGGAGGAACTGGCTTCGCATATGGCGGAGTGGAAGCTTGGACAATGGGTAAACGTAGAACAAGTCGGCGAACGCTTCGAAATATCGGCCGTCGTCTCCCGATGGATCGCGGAATATTCTTGGGATGAAGGAGAGGATGGCGCATGATGACATATGGACATCCGCCCCGGCAGTCTGGCGAGCGCTGGCAGATGAGCCGGGCGGGCATTTTGAATTTCTGGTTTTACGAGGAAGAAGAGTTCGCGTTGCAAGACGGAAGGCTCGTGCTGCGTGGCACGAACGGCGCCGGCAAGTCAGTCACGATGCAGAGTTTTATCCCACTTGTATTGGACGGGGACAAGCATCCGAACCGGCTCGATCCGTTCGGCTCCCGGGACCGTAAGATCGAGTACTACCTGCTTGGGGACAAGGAGGAGCATACGGACCGGACCGGCTATCTATGGCTGGAGTTCTATCATCCGGCCCACAAAATTTACAAGACGATCGGCATCGGCCTGCGGGCGCGGCGCGGCGTGGCGCAGATTGGCTTCTGGGGCTTCTTGCTGGAGGATGGCCGCCGCATCAATCGGGACTTCTGGCTCCATGACCGCATGCTGGAGCTGGAGGGTCAGGGCAAGTATCCGCTTGACCGCAAAGGGCTGGAGCAGCAGATTGGCAGCGGGGGTCAAGTGGTGCAGGAGCAGCGCGGCTATCGCGATCTGGTCAACAAGGCGTTATTCGGTTTTCACGATAAAGAGGCGTATGTGGATCTGCTCAACCTGCTTATTCAGTTGAGAAGTCCCAAGCTGTCGAAGGACGTCAAACCGACGGCCATCTACGATATCCTGGTTCGCGCCCTGCCGCCTCTCCATGAGGAGGAGCTGCGACCGCTGTCGGAAGTCATGGAGGATATGGATCAGCTCGCAGACCGGTTGGAGGAGCTGAAACTGCATCAGTCGGAGCTGGAGAAGATTAATCGCAGCTATGAGCAGTATAACCGCTATCTCCTCTATCAGAGCGGCGAGCGGATGCTAGCCGAGCAGACCGCGAAGGAGGACGTGCAACGACAGTTTAACGGACTCGAGAAGGAGCTTGATCATGCGCTGCGGGAGCAGGTGGACGTGGAGGTCGCACAGGCGGCCTGTCAGGAGCAGACGGTGCAGACGGAGACCGAGCTGGAGTTGCTAGGCCGTAGCGAGGCGATGGAGAAGCAGCATGAACTGGAGCAGGCAGAGCAGCATCTGAAAGAAACAGAGCAGTACGCGACGCAAGCGCAGGGGCGGCTGGCAGCGGCGAAACGGGCGAGGGAAGAAGCGGAGCTTGCCGGCAGCAAAGCCAGGAAGCTCCAGGCGGAGCAGCTGGACATGCAGCAGGAGGGGCTCGATGAGCTGGATGCCATGGCCGGGGACATGGAATTCGAGCACCATGGCGTATATGCCCGGTATTGGGTGCCCGAGCCGCCGGAGGAGATGGATTTCGTCGCGGCATGGCGGCGAGACGTGGAGACGCACCGCGACCGGATCGGCGAAGCGATCCAGTTGGCGGAGCAGGAGCGGGAAGCCGGTCAGCTGGTTGCCGAATATGACCGGCAGCTTGGTGACATGCGGGCGGAACGGGATCAGGCCGAGCATGCGAAGGAACTGGCTGAGGACAAGGCGGAGCGAGCTCTCTCTGCCTGGAAAGAAGGCCTGCTGATCTGGAAGCAGTCGCTGCGTCAGCTTGAGCTAGACGAAGACGCGGCCCGACAGCTATTTGCCGCGAGCCAGGCGCTATCATATGAACGGCAATCGGTGGACGCCGTGCTGGATCCGGTACGCAGCGAGGCGGATCGTCAGCAGCGAGACATACTGGGACGAAAGGCGGGGCTGGAACAGCAGGTCAAGCAGCAGCAGACCGAACTGGAGCTGCTGGCAGCGGAGAAGCGGGCGTGGGAGCAGTCGCGGGAGCCGGAGCCTGGGCGGAGCGAATCGCGCGCGCGGACCCGCCGTGCCTACATGTCAGGACAAGGCGCGCCATTATATGAGGTGTGCGACTTCCATTCCCATATCGGAGTCGAGCAGCGTGCCAGTCTGGAGCGGGCGCTGCTCGCAAGCGGACTGCTGGATGCTTGGCTCCGGCCGGACGGTCAAATTGGAGACGCAGGCGGGCAGAACGAGGACACCTGGATTGTGCCGCACCCGATCGAGTGGGGGTACACGCTGGCGGATGTGCTCAAGCCGCTGCCTTCGGCGGAGTGCGGTCTGACGGCCGAGCAAATTGAAGCCGCGCTGCGTTCATTTGCTTGGGGAGAGACACTGGATACGTACGCTGGACCGAGCGGAGCGGCGATCATCGTCGGCCGCGATTACTTTCAGTTCGGCGCGCTCGCCGGCAAGGTGGACGGTTCGGCTCACCAGGCGCAGTATATCGGTCAGGAAGCCCGGAAGAAGTACAAGCAGAGTGAGATTGCGCGACTTGCCGAGGTGATCGCGCGCAGCGAAGATCGCATAGCGGGGCTGAAGCTGGAGATTCACGCGTGCGATACAGCCCTTGCCGCCATCGCTGCGGAGGTGGCAGCCTTCCCTCTGCGCGGCGAGGCCTATCATGGATTGCAGGTCGCGTGGCGTACCCAGTATGAGGCGACAACCCGGTTCCATGTCCTGTTGGAGCAGGAGAACAGGCTGGCGAATCAGCTGCGTACCAAGCAGCAGCAGTGGGCAGAGCTCAAGCAAGCCTTCATTACCATGACTGGCGGATGGTCGCGTCTGAAGACCAACCGCGATCTGCAGGCGGCATGGCAAGCCATTGCCCAGTATGCAGCTGCCATCTCGCAGCTGCAATCGGACTGGCGAGAGTATCGGAGCAAGGAGGCGGAAGCCCGCCGCTTCGAGGCAGAAGCCCAAGAGCAGGCCGAGCGGGCGGAGACGGAGGAGGAATTGCGGGATGAGCTTCTCGACAGGCAGTATGCGCTTCGCGTCAAGGTCGAGCATCTGCGGAAGCTGATGGATGAGCTGGGGATAAGCGACCTGCACGGCCGAATTAGCCGATTGAAGGCGCACAAGCAGCAACTGGCGAAGGACAAGGACGAGCTAGCGGCTCGTCATTCAGCCATGGCCTCACGTATTGCCGTGCTGCATGACCGCAAGTCCGGTTTGGAGGAACGGATGCAGCAAGCGGCCGAGCGCTTGCATCGGAGACGGCAACATTTCCAGACGGAATGGGCGCTTCAACTGGTGCCGGAATTGGCAGGCGCCGTGCTTCCGGACCACTCGGAGAAGGAGATGGCCGCGACCTGTCGAGTGATCGTCAATCAGCTGGAAGCGGCTATGTCCCGCTTGAACAAGGAGCGGCTGAGCGGGGTGCTGCAGGATCATTTCAATGCGGCGAAGCATCTCTTGGGCGAATATGTGCTTGAAGTGGAGATTAGCGAGTCCGGCCGCATTACCTTGCTGTCGCTGCGCGACAGGACGCGGCCGCAGAAGCCGGCGGCGTTGCTCGCGGAGATGGCTGACCTGCGGGCTGAGCAGGAGAGCCTGCTGAGCGAAAAGGATCGGGAATTATTCGAGGAGATTATTTTGCGCAGCGTCGGCAAGTCCATTCGTCAGCGGATTCAGCGGGCTGAGCGGTGGCTGAAGACGATGAACAAGCTGATGGCCGAGCGTAATACGTCAAGCGGGCTGAAGCTGCAACTGAAGTGGCTGCCCAAGTCGGCGCAGTCCGAAGCCGAATTGAACAGCGACGAGCTGATCGAGCTGCTGCGCCGGGATGCGCATCTGCTGCACGATGACGAGGTCGAACGGCTTGTGGGACACTTTCGTTCCCGTGTCCAATGGGCAAAGCAAGGCGCGGCGGAAGAGCGCGAGGCGCTGCGCAAGCATATCTACGAGATGCTGGATTACCGCTCCTGGTTCCAATTCTCGCTGCGTTTTATGAAGGGCGAGGAGACGCAGTATCGCGAGCTGACGGATGCCCGCTTCAACGTCTTGAGCGGCGGGGAGAAAGCGATGTCAATGTATATCCCGCTGTTCGCCGCAACCTACTCGCGCTATGCGGACGCCAACGCGGACGCGCCGAAAATCATTTCGCTGGATGAGGCCTTCGCCGGCGTAGATGATGAGAATATCCGGGATCTATTCGGCCTGCTGACGGAGATGGATTTTGATTACATGATGACATCTCAAGTGCTGTGGGGCTGCTACGATACGGTTCCGAAGCTTGCTATCTGCGAAATTTACAGACCCAAGGATGCGAATTATGTGACGGTGTTTCGCTATAGGTGGGACGGCAGGCGGCTGGAGCCGCTGGCTGAGTCCGGAGAAGAAGCGGCCGAAGAGTTTGCGTACGGAGAGAGGCCGGATGAGGCTGCGGACGAGAATGCCGGCGAGTATTGGGAGTGACTGATATGCCCGAGGAGCAGAACAAAAAAGAGCGCGATGAAGAGGCGGTTCGGGCCTATTTTGCACGACCGGGACTAGAGCGGTTTATGAGCGAATTGCGGCGACGGTATGCATCCTCGACTGTGGGGGCCCGAGGATACATTACGCTTCCGCGCGTAAACGATGAAGAGCGGCAGGCGCTGGACGACTTCTACGGTACTTATAGTCAATCGAATCCCAAGGAGCCTGAACGCTACTCCATTGCCAAATTCGAGAAGCTGCTGCTGGAGCGCCGATTCAAGCTGACGGTAGCCGAACTGCTCGCCGTTTTGAACGGCGGCAAAGTGCTTACCCGTAAGGAACAGCAGCTGCAATCGGAGGAAGCCTGGTTATCGATGATTGATCGTGCGCTGATAGAGCTGGGTGACGGTCAGCCAGAGAAGGACGGTCTGATGCGCTGGGCAGAAGGTTTGCGCGATGAAGCTTCGCCGGGTTCCCGCACGCTGCGGCGGCAGTTCGCAATATCGCGCGAGGAGGCGACAGAATGTCTTCGCCAATGTCTTGCGGCGCTGAAGCTGCTTCATCGGCAAGCGGACAAGAAGCCAATGCGGTTACCTGTGCTGGCCGCGGAGGTTGTGGGAGATGCGCACGCCTTGGATTGGAAGCAGGTAGCGGGCCGAGTATTCTGGTGGGGCTTGACGGTCGCAGCAGGCTGGAACCCGCACGGGATGCTACCTGAGGAGGAGGAATCGGGTTCGTCGGACGACGCTCATCCAGTGCAACATTCGAATGCCATGATCATTCGAGAAGGCTATCGTAGAGGAGGGATCATCGATGATGACCTGTCCTCTCAAGTCATGCTTTATTCACCTGCGTTGTTTGGGTGCAACGAGGAACGCGTGCTGACGCTGCGGCAAGTGGAGCGTCTGGCGGAGGAAGGGCTGAAGGGACTGCCGTCGGCTGCTATCTTTATGGTCGAGAATCCTTCCGTGTTTGCCGAGCTGGTCGATGCTCATAACGAACGCAGCGCCACTATTGCGTGCACCTGCCCTCAAATTGTGGTTTGTGGAAGCGGCCAGCCGACAACGGCGGTTCTTCGATTATTGGATGTATGGCTGAATCATGGCACCGAAACGGCATCAAGATGCTATTACGCGGGAGATCTGGACCCTGCTGGTTTAAGCATTGCGCAAGGTTTGCGGAAGCGTTATGGGGAGAAATTGACCATGTGGAGGATGGATGAGATACTTTACCGCCGTTTTGCGGGAAGAGGGGTGCCTCTAACGGTTGCCGAACGCGAACGGATGCGGACCGTTGACTACGAATGGGCGCCGGGCTTGTCCCTTACAATGGTGGATGTCGGGATCAAACTGCATCAGGAGTTATGGTTGGCGGAATTGCTAGACGACCATACCGTGTTATGCTGCGCGGGAAGTTGTCCTTCTCCGAGTTCGGGTGAAGCTTAAACTTGTCGGTGAGCAGGTTGTCCCAATGATGAGAAAAGGCGAAGCGATCATGTCCTTGTTTAACCAAGGGGGTGGTCGTTTGGCTTTTTTAGAGCAGAGATCGAAATCCCGATAGCCCTACGACGCCTTACTATGTTCATACGCGCGAACAGCAAAGGGAGGAGCGCCAAACATGGCCAAAACGATCAAAACGCGCAAAGCTTCGCATGGTAATTTAGAAGCAAGGGGGGATGGCGATGGCCAACGAGGAGACGCACCGCGGCACCGTGAATCACACGCTCAGCTATATCGAGCGGCATCTGACGCAGCTGCTGCGGCCGGACGATTTGGCGCGGGAAGGCCGATTCTCCAAGCGCCATTTCGACCGCTTGTTCCTGGCTGCGATCGGTCGAACGGCGGCGAACTACATTCGCGACCGGCGGCTTGCTCGAGCGGCGGCGGAATTGGCGCATACCCGGAAGGGCATTTTGGATGTCGCGCTGGAGTACCATTTTCAATCGCAGGAGGCGTTCACGCGGGCGTTCAAGAAGGCGCACGGCCTGACGCCGGGGCAGTACCGCGCATATGCGCAATCACTCGTGACGAAGGGGACGATGGGGATGAAACGGACGGAAGTGCCGCAGGGCTGGACCGTAACGGGCAATCGCGTGGATGATTACGAGGTTGCGCTGGACAAACGAGAAGCGCATCTGGGGAGCGCCTCGGCGCGCATCCAGTCGGTGAAGCGGAGAGCGGAAGGGTTCGCCACGCTGATGCAAATGTTCGGCGCGGACCGGTATGCGGGCAAGCGGGTGCGGTTGACCGCCTTCGTGAAGGCGGAGGGCATTCAAGGCTGGGCGGGCCTTTGGATGCGGGTCGACCGAAAGAACGGCGACATGCTGCAGTTCGATAATATGCAGGACCGTCCCGTCCGCGGCACGTGTGACTGGAATCAGTACGCCGTCGTGCTGGATGTATCGGAAGCGAGCCACGCGATCGCGTTCGGGGCGCTGCTCTGCGGCGAGGGGAAGCTGTGGGTCGATAACTTCCGGATCGACGAAGTCGACGAGCGGACGCCGACGACCGGCCAGAGCGCGGAGGGGGACGTCCCGGCCGAGCCAGTGAATTTGGATTTCGAGGGTTAACAAGGCAGAAGGAAGGCCACATCCATGCGGGATGTGGTTTTTTTGTTAAGGCTTCTGTGGGTGGGCTTATATACCCATTTTCGCCCTATATGAAACTATCGATTTATATTATAGTAGAAGAGCTAGAAGAAACTGGGTGGATGGTCGTTGAATAAGGAGGATAACGGTGAAAGCATTTCGTTTGAGGCAAGTTGGCGCCGTGGCGGCAGCATTGTCCCTGCTGGTGTCGGGGGCATTGACGCCGGCGACAGCGTTCGCAGTCGGCGGGGGAGAGACGCTGCAAGGCGCATCGCCGATAGCCGCGGTTCAACCGCCGGCAGGCATCGCGACGGGAGAAGAGGCGCCGCCGCGGTTGCTGCAGGGCAAGCTGTCGGGCGCGATCCGCTCGGAGGTGGAGCTGTTCGCTTACATGGAGTCGAATCCGAATGTGTTCGGCTTCGATGCGCCTCGGGATGAGCTCGAGGTTGTGAAGGTGGACGGGGACGCGCAAGGCAAGCAGCACTATTTGCTGCAGCAGTACTACGAAGGGGTCCCGGTTTATGGGATGTACATGCGGGCCCATACGGGGACGGACCGGAGACTCTACGCGATTACGAACGATACGCAGCCCGCACTGAACGGGCTTGTGCTCGACACGAATCCGGTACTGGACGGGCAGCAGGCGGGAGCGGCGCTCCAAGCCAGCGTGGAGGAGGCGATCGGCTCGGCGATCACGCTCGGCGGACGGATCGGTCCGCGCGAGATCGGGCAGCCGAAGGCGGAGCTGATTGTCTATCCGTGGCGCGATTCATACGTGCTGGCCTATCGGGTTCAGTTGGAATACGCGCAGCCGACGATCGGGCGCTGGACCGGCTTCGTCGACGCGACGACGGGCGAAGTGCTGAAGAAGTTCAGCTATCTGGCGAAGGCGGTCGGCGCGAACGGCGCCACGCAAGGGACCGGACAAGGATACTTCGGCGAGCAGCGAGCGCTCCAGATCACCAAGGAATCGAATGCCGAGCAATATTATCTGCTGGATAAGACGAAATCCATGTATCGGCCGGCCAGCGACGACGGCGTGATCGCCACCTACGATTGGGAGTATCCGTTCTTCCCCGTAGCCAGCGATTCCCCGTCGTTCAACGATCCGGAGGCCATCGATGCGCATTATTATGCATCCGAAGTGTATGACTTCTATAAAGAGCGGTTCGGCCGCGAAAGCCTGGATGGCCGCGGTTCCTCGATCGTCTCCATCGTCAATGCGGGACCGATCGACAACGCTTATTGGGATGGCAGCCAGATCGTGTACGGCGACGGCAATTCGCTGTTCGAATGCCTAACCTGCGGCAAGGACGTCATTGCTCACGAGCTTACTCATGGCGTGACCGAGTTTACGGCGAATTTGGAGTACGTCGGACAATCCGGCGCGCTGAACGAATCGATCTCCGATATTATGGCGGCGGTTTACGATGCCGAAGACTGGATGATCGGCGAGGATTTGAGCATAAAAGAAGGACACGGCGTGCTGCGCGACATGAGCGATCCTTCGAAAGGGCTTGAGCCGCAGCCTTCGACCATGAGCGAGTATGTCGTCCTGCCGGAGGATGAGGAGCACGATAACGGCGGCGTACATATCAATAGCGGCATTCCGAACCATGCGGCTTATTTGATCGCGACGGAGATCGACGCGATTCCGAGCTTGGAAGGGCAAGGCCGCAGCTTGCTCGGGCAGATTGTGTACGGCGCGCTCACGTCGTATTTGACCCCGACTTCCGGCTTTGCGGAAGCCAGAGACGGGTTCGTCTTGGCGGCGGGAGACCTGCCGCTTGACGAGGGGGCGAGGAATGCGGTGGTGCTGGCCGTTCAGAACGGCTGGGCGGGCGTGGGGCTCGGCTATACGAGTGCCGAGAACGATATCGTGTCGTTCAGCGCGGCGGGGATGATCGGCTTCCCGGCGATCAATAAGCTGGCGCATACCGTAACGTTCGAAGCGGAATTCGGCACGAACCTGACGTCGCTAATGCCGGTCGTGCACGTATCGCCAGGCGCCACAGTGACGCCTGGGGCCGACCAAGCGCAGGATTTCTCGAAGCCGGTGACGTACACGGTCACGTCGTCGGGCGGACAATCGCAAGCGTGGACCGTGCAGGGGACGCTGGCGGCTCCGCAATCGGAGGCGGATATCATTTCGTTCCAGACGGACATTCAAACCGGGACATCGATTATTGATCCGGTTCGCCGCACGGTCAAAGTGTACGTAGAAGCCGGCGACGCGGTAAGCGGGCTTGCGCCGGAGATTGGCCTTTCGCCGGGGGCGACGGTGACGCCGGCCAGCGGCGAGACGCGCGACTTCAGTCAACCGGTAACCTACACGGTAACGGCGCAGGACGGGACGAAGCAGCAGTGGACCGTCACGGTCGTCAAGGACTCGGCGAGTCCCAAGCTGGTCGCTTCCGCCGCGGTAGACGATACGTCCGTCGGCCTCCTGTTCGATAAGCCGATGAGTCTGTCGAGCTTAGGCAACCTGGCCAACTACGGCCTGATGTCACTACGGGGAGAACTCGCGGATCCGCAAATCGTTAAGGTCGAGATCGATTGTTCCAATTCCCGCATCGTCTATTTGACGACGTCGGCGCTCGCCTCGCAGAATGCGTACCAGGTTTCCGTATCCAACGTCAAATCCGCGAACGGCTACGACGTGCGCCCGGATTGGACGACGAGCTATTTCCTGACCGACGATACAATGGCGCCTGTTCTGAGCACGGCGAGAGTAGATGGCGATCAGCTCGCGCTGACGTTCAATGAATACGTGAATGCGTATGGTGCCATCGTGCATTTGTTTCAAGTTACCGTGAACGGCAAGTCGCTTCCAATCAAGGAGATGAATCGGGTTGGCCGTAAAATTATCTTCACGCTCGAGCAAGCCGTAAAGACAAAAGACGACGTGAAGATTACGTATGCGCCTCGAAGCACGATTGCTCCCGTAAAAGATATGAGCGGTAATGAGCTACCGGCGATGAGCGGCGTTACCGTCATGAACCGGTCGGGTTCGGCGATCCCGATCGCAGGACGAGACTGGTTCCACGTAGAGGGCCAGCCGAAACAAACCGTCATGCATCCGACCGAGCCGATTCTGTACGGCATCTTAGACGACCGCTTAACGGTGGCGTTGGCTAACCTGGATACCGGGGCAACGAAAACGGTAGAGCTCCCGTATGAGCCGGAACGCTTGTATTATGCGAACGGGAATCTTCACGTCGCCATGATCACCGCGCCGCATAGTTCCTATTGGTGGAAAGATGAGCAGAACGGCTACATCGCCGTATTGGATGCGCGAACGCTGGCGCAGAAGGATCTGTTCGAGATCGATAACGATCCCTATGACATCGTCGTGGATGCCAATGATTATGTGTATGTTTCTTCCGGATCGGGGCAATGGACGAACCTGTCGTCCTATTCGTTGAAGACGCATGCCAAAATTCAGTCGTCCATGATTTCGCAAGCCTCTTATTTGCAGTTCAGTTCGGATCTTAGTCGTATCTATGCCGTAGATACCGACAGCTCGCCGAGAGACGTTAAGGCGTATACGATCGATGCGACCGGCAAATTTCTCGAGCCTCTGTACCCGGGCGGATACGACTCGCCTTACCACGGCGATTATCCGCTCTCGACCGTTATTCGGCTTACGCCGGATGGCCGGTACCTGCTCAACGGATCGGGCACGATATTCAGGACGACCGCGGACAAGGCAGGCGATATGGTTTTCGACCGGAAAATCGAGCCGTTCGATGAAGCGGCATTCCCAAGCGGCGACTATTTCTACACGGTCGACGGCCGCACGTTGAGACAATACGACTATGCGACGCTGGCCTTGCGGCAGGAGCTTGCGCTCCAAATGGAGGCCAACGTCGTTCTCGCCGGCGACGAGGAGAACGAGCTGTTCGTCGGTTATTCGGAAGCGAACGGGACAACGATCGCGAAAATAACGGTTCCGAATCAAGGCGAGGCGTCTTCGAAGGCGACAGTCCGGAGTCTACGGGCAGCTGCCCAAGGCGGCGATAGCGCAGCGGTCGCGAGCGCGAGCGTGCAGCTCAATGCCTGCCCGGTGACGCCTCCTTCCACTGGAGGCGGCGGAGGTGGCGGCGGAGGCGGCGTTCCGCCGGTCGTAGTACCGCCACCGGTCATTCCGCCGGTCGTGGCACCGCCAATCGTGCCGCCGACTACAGGCGGCGACACGACGACGGGCTCGTCAAGCATCCAGCTCGACAGCGTAGACCTGACGAGCAAGGAAACGACGGATGCGCAAGGAAGAACCGAAACAAGCGTATCCCCGGATGAGGACAAGCTGTTGGCCGCCATCCGTTCGGCGCAAGCCGGCTTCGAGCAGGCGCAGAAGGATGGCCGGGCGTCCGGCAATCCGACCGTCGTGCTGCCCGTGGCCGCGATCAAGGACGGCGTCAACGTACAGGTGGCGACCTCGACGCTGATAGCCGCGCAGCAGGCGTCGCCGAACGGCATCCTCGCGGTGCAGACGGAGTCGGCGGTCTACCGGGTACCGGTTAAACTGTTCAGCGAACAGTCGCTGAAATTAGCGCTCGGCAGCAGCGCGGCAACGAGCGGTTCGACAACGACGCTGACGATCGAGAAGCTAGACTCGAAGCTCGACCAGCAGGTCCAAAGCCAGTTGACCGGCGAAGGCTTCCAGCCGGTGACGGCGTCGCTAAACTTCAGCATTCACGTTGCGTCGGGCGGCGTCTCGAAGGAAGTCGCCGACTTCAATGGCGTGTATGTCACGCGATCCTTCCTGCTGCCGGGCACGGCCGACATGACCCGCGTCTCGGCCTTGATTTACGACCCGAACACGAAGCAATTCTCGTTCGTTCCGTCGTCCGTTCGCACGGAGGGCGGCAAGCAGCTGTTGGACGTCAAATCGCCGCATAACAGCATTTATACGGTGGTGCAGGGCGCCAAAACATTCGCGGACGTGAAGCTGCATTGGGCGAAGGCGGATATCGAAGCGCTGGCATCGAAGAAAGTGATACAGGGGTCGGGCACGGGCTCATTCGATCCGAATCGGGCGATTACCCGCGCGGAGTTCGCGTCGACGCTAGTCCGTTCGCTGGGGCTGCAGGCATCCGCGAAGGGAAGCCGCTTCAGCGATGTGGCGGACACGGCCTGGTATGCAGGCGCGGTGAACGCGGCGGCAGACGCCGGGCTGGTGACGGGCGGCGCGGACGGACGTTTCCGGCCAGCTGGACAAATCACCCGCCAAGAAATGGCGGCCATGCTCACGAGAGCCGTCCAATATGCGGGACAGGAGCAGCTGCTCGGCGATCAAGCTTCAATCAAGTCCGCCTTGTCCGGATTCGCGGATGCCAAATCGATCGCGGCATGGGCGCAAGAGGACGTGGCGCATTTGGTCGCAGGCGGCATCATGCAAGGCATCTCCGCAACCCAATTCGACCCGACGGCGCCGGTTAGCCGGGCGCAGACGGCCTCGGCGCTGAAGCGCATGCTTCAGAAGCTGGCGTTCATCTAGCGTCCATCGGTTCTCAATACTTACCAAAGGAGGGACAGTGCGAGCTGTCCCTCTTTGGCGTTGGCGCAAGACCGGCCCCACGCGCGCGCCAGATAGCAAGCCGCACTAGGACAGTGTAGGGTGAAATCTATTTTTGTTTCTTACAATAATTCTTTGTTATAATGTAGGGAACAAGAATGCATAGAGAAGGACGATTCGGGATGACGGAAACGATCGGAGCACGCATCAAGAAAATTCGCCTGCGTAAGGGACTTTCGCTAACCGAGCTTGCGGAGAGCGCCGAAGTCGCAAAATCGTACTTAAGCAACGTGGAACGAGGGATACAGAATAATCCTTCGATACAGTTTGTAGAGAAGATCGCCTCGACGCTCGACGTGACGAAGAATGCCTTGCTGTTCGACGAGTCGAAGGAGCAGGAGCTCGACCCGGAATGGGCAGCATTAGTGCACGAAGCCATGTCGTCTGGTGTCAGCAAGCGTCAGTTTAAGGAGTTCCTTGAATTTCAACGTTGGAAGAAAGACCAGGATTCTAAAAATATCTAGAGGTATGGAGAATTATGTGCAACAGGATCCGTTCCTCTTCCACGTGACGATTCACGACAACTCGGCGGCCTGGAACTGAGCGGTCTCGAGCCGACGGCTGCCTTGTCACGTTAGGCGACAACGCGATCCGCGAATGAATCTGTACGGGCAGAGCGCACAGATGGAACGGATCATGCCGTTGTGCGAGCAGTATGGCGTTCCGGTTGTCG
This sequence comes from Paenibacillus xanthanilyticus, assembly GCF_042682185.1. Taxonomy (NCBI): domain Bacteria; kingdom Bacillati; phylum Bacillota; class Bacilli; order Caryophanales; family Paenibacillaceae; genus Paenibacillus; species Paenibacillus xanthanilyticus. Next base: position 3,209,092 of record NZ_JBHUHA010000002.1, read on the forward strand.
AGGATGCAGCCGAGTCGCTTGGGTCGACCTATCGGGGACGGGCGAGCGGCACGTTCGGCACGTTCGGCATCTACTCGTTCAACGGCAACAAGATCATCACGACCTCCGGCGGCGGCATGCTGGTCGGCCATGACGAGCGGTACCTGGAGCAAGCCCGGTTCCTGGCGACGCAGGCGCGCGATGCCGCGCTGTATTACCAGCACAGCCAGACGGGCTACAATTACCGGATGAGCAATCTGCTCGCCGGCGTCGGCCGGGCGCAGCTCGCCGTGTTGGAGGAGCGGGTGGCCGCACGCCGCGCCGTATTCGACGGCTATGTCCGGCTGCTGGGCGGGCTGCCGGGCATCTCGTTCATGCCGGAGCTGCCACATTCGCGGTCGAACCGCTGGCTGACGGTCGTCCGGCTCGATTCGGCCGAGTCGGGCGGCATCACGACCGGCGACGTGCTGGCCGCGCTGGCGGCCGCGAACATCGAGGCTCGTCCGGTCTGGAAGCCGCTCCATCGGCAGCCGGTGTTCGAAGGGGCGCGCTATTACCCGCACGCGGCCGGACGCAGTTTCTGCGAGGAGTTGTTCGCGGACGGGCTGTGCCTGCCGTCCGGCTCGGCGATGACCGAGGCGGACCAGGAGCGGGTGGCGGCGGTCATCCGATCGATGTATGCGGGCGCGGCGCAGGCGGTATAACAGACAATGCGAGCTGCAACGGCTAAAGCCGTGCAGGGACGAGAGCAGCAATACGAAAAGCCGGGAACCGCATCGTGCGGTTCCCGGCTTTTTTGGCGTTGTATCCCTTGCAGAATCTTACCGCTGTCCGGTCAAATACCGCTCCGTCAGGATCGACAGGAGCTGGATGCCGACTTCGTTATGCCCGCCTTCGGGAATAATCAGGTCGGCGTATTTTTTCGACGGCTCGATGAACGCTTCGTGCATGGGCTTGACCGTCTTCAAGTACTGGTCGTGGATCGATTGGATCGTTCTGCCGCGCTCTTCGATATCCCGGAGCACCCGTCGCAGGATGCGCACGTCGGGATCGGTATCGACGAACACTTTGATGTCGAGCATGGCCCGCAGCTTCTCGTCGGAGAGGACGTGAAGGCCCTCGAGAATGACGATCGGATTCGGCTTCAGCTCCACGGTGCGGTCTTGATGGCGGGCGTGGGCCGAGAAGTCGTAGACCGGCGCTTGCGCGGCATGTCCGTCTTTCAGCTGCGCGAGATGGGCGGTAAGCAGCTCGTTATCGAAGACGAGCGGATGATCGTAATTAAGCGCCTCGCGTTCGGCGAACGTGAGATGCGGGTGATCTTTATAGTAGTTGTCCTGGGAAATAAACGTGACTTTGCTCGACCCCAGACGGTCGATGACGGAGCGGGCAACCGTCGTTTTGCCGGAGCCGGTCCCGCCGGCGATACCGATGATAAGCATGGCGATTCAATAATCCTCCCTCGTGGATTGCGGATGCAATTCCAGTATTGTAGCATAGTACGGGGTATTTTTCATCTAAGGGGAGGCGAGGGGGAACTGGCATCTTTATGCAGTCAGGAAGAACGGCGTCTCACGGCCGAATGCGCACGGTTACAGGTCCATGCCGCCGGCTTGCCGGTACCAGTCCGTAAGCGCGCGGCGCACTGCTTCGAGCACGTCGTTCTCGTACAAGGGACCTCGATAGACGGCGACCGGCCACCCGCGCCGCCACCCGTTCAGGCGTAACCCCGTGATCGAGACGAAGCCGGGCAGCTCCGCGCGGTAAGTCAGCCGATACCCGTGCTTCAGGATCGTAACCCGGCTGCCGCCCTCCTCGTGCGTTACGCGAGCCCATTCCTCCTCGGCGAAAAGTCGATCGAGCAGCGGCGCTACCAGAAGCTGCGTCAAGCAGATGGTCTGCACATTCTCCGCTTCCGCGCCGGTCGCGCGCGAGGTGTACTTCAGCATGTACAAGCCTTGCATATAAGCATTCTCATCCAGTGGTAATCCCATCCTAACGAACACCGCCTTCTCTATATGTGGAGCGGCATTTGCGAAGATCGCGCGGCATGCCGGGTCGTCTTCGGCCGCTCATTACGCTATTCTATTAACAACGATTCTTTTTGTTGCAGGATCATAGAGTAGATTAGGCTCATCTCGGCCATCCCGGTACGAGCGTTTCTCGGGCGAGGGCGGGTTCGGGGGATGGGAAGCGAAAGGGGAAGGAAAAAGGAAAGTGGCGGTCCAAGCAATCGAAGAGGAAGAATGGCTGCGGCTCTCGCGCATCGGGCATGGTTGGGACGCGGTGCTGTTCACGACGCCCTTGTGCGGCACGTGCAAAGTGGCGGAGCGCATGCTCGAGGTCGCCGATGCGGCGGGCGTGTCCGCCACGCTGTACCGGATCAACTTGAACTTCGCGCCGACCCTGCGGGAGCGTTGGCGGATCGAGAGCGTGCCCTGCTTGGCGCTCGTGCATCGGGGCAAGCTAGTCCGGAAGGAATACGCGATGCGTTCGGTGGATTACGTGTTCCGCCTGCTGCGGGAACTGCCGTAAGAAGAACACTGGCGGGGATCGAGGGGACAAGGGACAAGGGCAATTTTGTTAGGTTAAGGAAAAACGTCCGCTAAAGCCAACAGTGGCTTATAGTTGACAGGCTTATGTCTTAGGAGTGCCTTCAAAACCCACGGAAGCTTTGTCCGCGAGGACAAAAGCGTGCCAGCTTGAAGCAACCCGCCGACCGCGAACAATGGTGGCTGCACGAAAAAGGGAGTCCTGAAGTTTTCCAGCGGAAAACTTTTCTTCGGAAGCATGAGCTGGGCGAAGTCCTATGTTCCCCTCAGGGGAGGGGGAAGCAATGCTGTCAGGTTAAGGGAAACCGTCCAAGCCACCTGTGGCCTATAGTTGACAGGTTTGTGTCATAGGACTTACTTCAACACCTACTGAAGCTTTGTCCGTCAGGACAAAAGCATGCCAACACGGACGCCACCGCCAACCGCGAACAAATGTGAAAGCACGAAATAGGGAGTCCTGAGCGTTTTCTAAGGAAAACGCACTTCGGAAGCATACGCTTGGGCAGAGCCCTTTGGAGCCTCCTCGGCGGAGGAGGTGGGAGGAGGGAGCAACAAAAAGTGGGGTCAAAGGGGCGGAGCCCTTCTTAACCTGACAGGATTGAGGACAAGGGGGCAATCAAGATGACGATGGAGCGGGACGCATACAATTACCGGGAGCCGGGCGAAGTCATAACCTTCGGCATGGGCTGCTTCTGGTCGCCGGATGCGTTGTTCGGTTCGCGGCCAGGCGTCATCCGCACACGCGTCGGGTACGCGGGCGGAAAGACGGAGTCGCCGACCTATCGGCGGATGGGGGATCATACGGAGACGGTCGAGGTGGAATTCGACCCTGGCGTCGTCTCGTTCGGCGAGTTGGCGGCGCTATTCTGGGCGAACCATAATCCGGCGAACATCAACGGGTACAAGGGCCGGCAGTACCAGTCGCTGTTATTCTACAGGGACGCGGAGCAGCAGGCGGCGATCGAGAACGTGCTTGCCGAGCGGCGCGCCGGCGGACTGCCGGAGCCGGACACCGAAATAGTGCCTTTCGGCGGCTTCCATCCGGCGGAGGCGAATCATCAGAAATATTACCTCAAGCGGCATCCGGACGCGCGGGCCAAGCTGTCGGCGATCTTCCCCGGCGAGGCGCTGACCGGCAGTACGCTGGCCGCTCGGTTGAACGGGCTGGCCAAAGGGTTTACGAACCGGGAACGCATCCTCGAAGAGCTGGCGGACGGACGGGAATCGGAAGAAGCGCGGCGGCTCATGGCGTTGGTCAAGTCGATAAAATGGTAACGGGATGCCGGGGCGCAATGACCGGACAAGGCTATAATAGCCGCGCGAGGGGAATTGCGCTCCGGACCAGCATGCGAGAGGCGAGTTTCGCATGCAAGGCAAACGGGCGAGCACGAGACGAATATTGGAAGCGTTAAGCCGACTCTTCGCAACGCGCGATAGTATCCCCCTCAACGAGCACGCCAGTATCCTCTTCGACTAAACTGTGATAAAATCAACGGTGAATTTTTGTAAGCGCTTCCCGAAATAGTCGTTTCTCCCCCGAGCGAAGTATGCTATGTTAAAAAACATAACAATTATTTTGCTGATCAGAGAAATATATAACATATATCTGACGCTAATGCTGCAGACCAAGTGAAGGTGATCCCGTGGAAAATTGGCTCGGCCGCTCGCTCAAGCATAAATTGTCGCTTCTCATTATCATGGCCACGCTCGTGCCGCTGCTTTCCCTCGGCTGGTTCTCCTATCACATCGCGGAAGGGCTGACCGAGGAGAAGGCGAAGAGCGCGGGCATGAACACGCTCCGCCAGCTGGAGGCGTATTTGGACACGATGGTCAAGGATGCGGAGAACATGTCGCTGTTCCTCATCGGGCACAGCGGGGTCCAGCAATACTTGAAATCGCCGGACGGCAACTATGTGCTGCAAACCTCGATCATCAGCTTCCTCACCAATCTGGCGTTCTCGAAGCCGTACGTCGCCAACATCATCATCGAGCCGCTCGACGCCAAGCGTCCGATCTCGCAGCGGCCGGTCGTGCGTTCCGAATTCGCCGACATCACGACGATCCTGCCCGACTATTACAAGCAGCATCCCAAATGGTGGTCCAACGTGCATCGCCAATGGACGACCGACGGCATGCGCAAAGTCATCACGCTTGCGCGCCCGATTCGCAGCACCGACAAATACAAGCCGATCGGCAAGCAGCAGATTAACCTCGACCAGACGGTCATAGCGAACCAAGTCCGCTCCGCGCTCATGGAGAACAGCGGCTTCGTGCTGCTCCTCGACGAGCAGAACAAGCTGATCGCCGGCCCGGACGAGTGGGAGACGAGCGTCCCGATCACCGAGCATTACCCCGGACTTCCCGCCTTGGACGGGAGCAGCGGCTATCTCGACTACGGCCTGGGCGCGGAGAAGATGACGGTGCTGTACAAGCGGCTTGCCGGCGTGAATTGGAAGCTGGTCGGCATCATCCCGGCGAAGGAATACCGCAAGCAGAACGAATATTTCTTGACGCTGACGGCCGTCGCGGTGACGATCGCCATGGTGTTCGTCATCATTTTCGTCGTCTTTCTCATCCAGCGGATTACGAAGCCGTTGTCCGTGCTGACCCGCTTCCTGAAGAACGCGAGTCCCGACGAGCCGCTGCCCGCGCTCCCGGTCACCTCGGTCGACGAAGTCGGCCAGCTCGTCATCAGCTACAACAAGCTCAGCTCGCGCATCATCAAGCTGACCGAGGAGGTCAAGCGCAGCGAATCGCTCAAGAAAGAGGCGGATATGCACGCGCTGCAGGTGCAGATCAACCCGCATTTTCTATACAACACGCTCTCGTCGATCCACTGGCTGGCGCTCATGAATCAAGATGGCAAAATCGCCGACATGGTCGGATCGCTCAGCGATTTTCTACGCTTCAGCCTGAACAAAGGACAGGAATACTGTTCCATCCAGCAGGAGCTGATGCATGTGCAGAATTACGTGCGCATTCAATCGATCCGCTACCCGGAGAAATTCGATTTTCAGCTGCGGCAAGCCGACGGGATCGGCGAGCAGACGATGCTGAAGCTGCTGCTGCAGCCGCTCGTCGAGAACGCGATGCTGCACGGGCTGCTGCCGAAGGATGGACCCGGTCTCATCCGGATTACGGTCTCCGAGGACCCGCGCGGGTTCTGCTTCCGGGTCGAGGATGACGGCGTCGGCATGGACGAGGAGCGCATGGGCGAGCTGCGCGCCCAGCTGTCCGGCATCCCGCTGGAGGAGCAGGAGCGGACCAAGCAGGGCAGCTATGGCTTGCGCAACGTGCACAACCGGTTGCTGCTTCACTACGGCAAAGAAGCGGGGCTGTCGATCGACAGCCGCAAGGGGGCCGGGACGCGCGTGCAATTCACGCTTCCGCGCCTGCCCGACGCAGCGATGGGGCAACAGCCGCGCCAGTCCGTGGCGACGGAAGCAGAGCAGGACGAGCGCGGCAGGTAGCCAGACAACGCTCCGATCAGGGCACTTGTGCGAATTGGCGTCGAGCACGCATAGACGCATGCGCGCTAGGAGCGGTTTGATCGGCGGTCAGCGGCAAAGCATGGATGAGGATCGTTCGCTTTATGTACGAAGTGATTTTCGCCAAAAGGGGGCTATTCGCGTGAAAGTATTGATCGTCGACGACGAGGTCATTATCCGTACCGGACTGAGCACGGTCATCCGCTGGGAGGAGAACGGCTTCGCGCCGCTGGCGCCGGCCGCCTCCGCGGAGGAGGCGCTGCTGCGCATCCCGGTCGAGCAGCCGGACATCATTTTGACCGATATCCGGATGACCGGCAAGAGCGGCATCGAGATGGCGCGCGAAGTGAAAGCCGCCTATCCCGAGACGGAGATCATCGTCATCTCCGGCTTCGACGAATTCGCGTATGCGCAGCAGGCGATGCGGGAGGGCGTCAGCGATTATTTGCTGAAGACGAGCCGGCCGGACGAAATTTTGGCCGCCGCGCGCAAGGCGGGCGAACGTCTGGCGAAGCGGAGGGAAGCCGAGCGGTTGAATCAAGCGCAGGAGGAGACGGTTCGGCGCAGCCGGCTGGCGAAGCTGCTCGAAGGCGGCGCAGGGCAAGCTTCCGCCGTGTCGGCCGATGTTGGCGACCTAGGGGACTTCTTTCCGAAGCTGAAGCTGGAAGAGGCGGGCGAACGGCTCCAAGTATGGCTGATTGAACTGGCGGGCGACGAGGCGGCGGGTGAGGCGCGTTCGATCGGCCAACTTGGCGAGCGTCTGGAGCGGGAGCTGGCCTGCGCATGGCTGCCTTGGCGCGATGGCTTGCGGCTCGTCGTCAAGCTTGCCCCGCGCGGGGACGCGATCGCTGCGGTCGAGACGGCGATTCATCGCATCTGCGGGCTGAGCGACGGCCGCGCGTTCGTCGCCTGCGGGCTGCCGGTCGCGCAGCCGTCCGCGCTGAAGGAAGCGTTCGATACCGCCGCGGAAGCCGCGCGTTACCGTTGGCTCCTGCCGGATGTCGCGATCGTGCGCTACGGCGACGTCGCGGGACGCGCCGGCATGCGCGGCGTCTGCATGGACGAGGAGGAAGCCGCGCTCTCGGCCGTCCTCCGCGCCGGCGATGCCGAGGGGCTGCGAGCTTACGTCGCGGAGCGCCTGCGCGCGATCCGGCAGGATCCGCAGGCGACGCCCGCCACGGCCCAAGCGTATCTGCATTCGCTGCTCGTGGCGGCTAGCCGCTGGCTCGAGCGGGCGTCGGCTTCCATCGGGCAAGCTCGGCCGCAGTCGGCCGGCGCGTCCGTGGACCCGGGCATGCTGGAATCGCATCCCGAATCGACGCTGCTGCGACAGCTGGAGCGCGTCATGGCGCAATATCGCGACTTGGTCGCGGGGACGAATCCCGTGCGCCAGGCGATCGCCTACATTCACGATCATCTCGACCAGAGCCTGTCGCTCCAACAGGTGGCGAGGCATGTGCACATGAATCCGAATTATTTCAGCGAGATGTTCAAGCGCGAGACGGGACAGAACTACCTCGAGTTCGTCACGCAGGCGAAGCTGCGCCGCGCGATGCTGCTGCTGGCGGAGACGCCGGCGAAGGTGAGCGAGGTCGCAAGCCGGATCGGCTACGAGGATACCAAATATTTTAACCGCTTGTTCAAGAAATTCACGGGGCAGACCCCCTCCGAATACCGAAGCAATTGCTGAAGATCGTCCCTCCTTCATCTGAATTCTCTCCCCTACTGGCCGCCGCGGTCCTCTTCTATACTGAAAGCATCCAAAGACACAAGGGGGATTGACGATGAAGAAATCGCAAGCAAGCCGCGTGGGCGTCACGCTCGCGCTCGCGTCGATGATGCTGGCCGCCTGCAGCGGCAACAACGAGGGTGGCGGGGCCAATGGCAACGCGCCCGCGCCGGAAGCGTCCGGGAACGGCGGCAACGGCGCCAAGCAGGAGAAGGTCAAGCTGACGCTGTGGCACAACTTCGCCGGGGATGATCTTCGCGCCAAGACGGTTCGCAGCTTCATTGATCAGTTCAAGCAGGATAATCCGGACGTGGAGCTGGACGCGCAGGCGATCCCGCCCGACGGTTACCGTCAGCGCCTCGCGACGGTCGCAGCGGCGAACGAAATGCCGGATCTCTCCTTCGTCTACGCTGGCAGCCATTCGACCGAGCTGTATAAGGCGGGCCTGCTGCAGCCGATCACCGAGCTGATCGACGCCAATCCGGAGTGGAAGGGCAAGTTCCTGCCAGGCGCTTTCGACCCGTACACGTTCGAGCCGAACCAGATCTATACCGCGCCGCTTGGCATGTCCGCGACCTCGATCCTTTATTACAATACCTCCTTGTTCGAGAAACATGGCGTGAAGGTGCCGACGACGTGGGACGAGATGCTCGCCGCGATCAAGACCTTCAACGACAACGGCGTGACGCCGATCGCCCTCGGCAACAAAGCGCCTTGGGTGGCGCAGTCGACGATCATCGGCTCGCTGGCCGACCGGGTGACCGGCACGGAATGGTTCAAGAACGCCGCGGCGCAGAAAGACGCGAAGTTCACGGACGCTCCGTTCGTGGAAGCGCTCGGCTACTTCAAGCAGCTCGTCGACAACAAAGCGTTCCAAGAGGGCGCCAACAGCATTGACAATACGCAGGCAGAACAATATTTCATCCAAGGCAACGCGGCGATGATGGTGAGCGGCGCGTGGACGCTGACGAATCTGGCGGCCGCGGCCAGCGAGGAGCAGATGAAGCCGATCGACGTGACGGTGCTGCCGGCGATTCCGGGCGGCAAGGGCGACGCGAACACGATTACCGGCGGCGCGGGCGGCGGTCTTGCGCTGAGCAGCCGGACGACGGGCGCGGCGAAGGAAGCGGCGCTGAAGCTGATCTACACGCTGAGCGGGCCGGAGGCGCAGAAGGCGATCGCCGAGAGCAACTCCATGGTCATGTACGACACCGAGATCGACCAATCGAAAGTTACGTCCCTGTACTACAAGGCATTCAATCTCGTGAAGAAAACGGGTATCACGCCGGTGTACGACGCCATCCTCTCCGCCGAAAGCGCGGAAGCGCTCAACAACGGCCTGCAGGAGCTGATGATGGGCGGCAAGCCGGAGGATGTCGCGCAGAAGGTGCAGGACGCGCAGGCCCGATCGGTCACCCCGTAAGGAGGCGGTAGTATGGGTATGGCACCCGCAGTACGAAGCCGGGGGTTCATCGCGCTCGCGCTGCTCCCGGCGCTGCTCCTCTTCCTGGTGTTCGTCATCGTCCCGATCTTCTGGTCGGCGTACTACGGGCTGTTCGACTGGAAAGGCCTCGGCAGCGCCAAGTTTATCGGACTTGGCAATTATGAGGAGATTTTGCAGGATAAAATCTTTTGGCGCGCGCTTAAGAACAACCTGATTCTCGTCGCGTCCTCCATCGTCGGCCAAATCCCGGTGGCGCTGCTCCTGGCGCTGCTGCTCCTGCGGAACACGTTGTTCTCGCGGTTCATCCGCTCGGCGGTGTTCATGCCGATGGTGCTCTCCACCGTCGTCGTCGGCCTCATCTGGGGCTATATCTACCACCCGCAGTTCGGTCTGGCGAATGCCGTGCTGGAATGGCTCGGGCTGGAATCGTGGACGCGGGCGTGGCTGTCCGATCCGAAGGTGAACATGCTCGCCGTGTCGGTGCCGATCAACTGGAGCAACGTCGGCCCGTACCTGATCATTTTCATCGCCGCCCTGCAAAATATTTCGTCCGAAATCGACGACGCCGCCAAGATCGACGGCGCCGTCGGCTGGCGGAAGCTGATCTCGGTCACGCTGCCGATGATCTGGGGAACCGTCGTCGTCTCGCTCGTGCTGTGCATCTCCGGCAGCCTGAAGGCGTTCGACCACGTCATCGTCATGACCGGCGGCGGCCCGGCGCAATCAACGGAGCTGCTCGCCACCTACATGTATAACAACACGTTCGACGTGTACCGCTACGGCTACGGCTCCGCGGTCTCGACCATGATCATCGTCATCAGCGCCCTGCTCATCGGGCTCCAGTACGCGCTGACCGGCCGGAAGAAGGAGGGATAGGCGTGGAGACCAATGCGACTACGACGGGATCGGCGAAGCTGCCGGCCGTCAAGCTGGCGCTGCGCGCCGGCGGCGGCTTGGTCAAGCTGCTGCTGATCGTCTACGCCGTGCTGACGCTGTATCCGCTGTACTGGCTGTTCATCAGCGCGTTCAAGACGAATCAAGATTTCTTCAACCGGCCCTACGGGCTGCCTGCGGCGTGGATGAAGGAGAACCTCGTTCGGGCGTGGGAGCTCGGCAATATGGGGCGGGCGATGTTCAACTCGGCGCTGGTCACGGTCTCGGCCGTGCTGCTGACGATCGTGCTGGGCGTGCTGGCGGCCTACGCGCTCTCGCGGTTCGATTTTCGCTTCAAGAAGGCGATCGTCGCGCTGTTCCTCGCCGGCCTGCTCATCCCGATCCACAGCACGCTCGTGCCGTTGTTCATCATGATGAGAAAGCTGCATTTGCTCGATACGTACGGCGCGCTCATTCTGCCGTATACGGCGTTCGAGCTGCCCATTGCGATCTTCCTGGCGATGGCGTACATGGCGTCGATCCCGCGGGAGATCGAGGAGGCGGCGATGATCGACGGCAGCGGCTGGTGGCGCATCTTCGGCAGTCTCATTCTGCCGCTGTGCAAGCCGATCGTCGCCACGATCGCGATTCTCGGGTTCCTGCGGTTTTGGAACGACTTCTCGTTCGCGCTCGTCTTCATCAACACCCAGTCCCTCAAGACGCTGCCGCTCAGCCTCTCGCTCTTCTCCGACGGCTTCGGCACGGACTACGCCCTGACCATGGGCGCGATGGCGATCGCTGTCATCCCAACCATTGTCATCTATCTGCTCATGCAGGAGCATATTATGAAGGGCATGGTCGCGGGCTCGGTGAAAGGGTAAGAGACCGGCGGAAGTTCGCGGAACGTAACCCGCTGAAGCTGTCAGGTAATATGCGGTGCAGGCTCGGCTGGGCACAAAAAGAACCTCAGATCCCGAACGGGAATCTGAGGTTTTTGTCATTCCATGCGAAGCCGCGCCGAGCGAAGCTGCGCCGAGCGAAGCCGCGCCAAGCGAAGCCGCGCCGAGCGAAGCCGCGCCAAGCGAAGCCGCGCCGAGCGAAGCTGCACCGAGCGAAGCCGCGCCGAGCGGGCCGCGCCAAGCGAAGCCGCACCAAGCGAAGCCGCACCAAGCGAAGCCGCGCCAAGCGAAGCCGCACCGAGCGAAGCCGCGCCAAGCGAAGCCGCGCCGAGCGAAGCCGCACCGAGCGAAGCCGCGCCGAGCGAAGCTGCGCCGAGCGAAGCCGCGCCAAGCGAAGCCGCGCCGAGCGAAGCTGCACCGAGCGAAGCCGCGCCGCGCCGCACGCCCATTGCCGCGGCGGCGCTTCTCGCCTAGAATATCCGGCTCACGCCTATCCGCCCCAATTCCGCCGCAGCGTGAACAGATCCTTCAGCGCGTCCGTCGACAGCTCCGTAATCCAGCCCTCGGAGCTCGTAATGACGTTGTCGCTCAGCTGCTGCTTGCTCTCAAGCATCTCGTCGATCCGCTCCTCCAGCGTGCCGAGCGCGATGAACTTGTGCACTTGCACGTCCTTCGTCTGCCCCATCCGGTAGGCGCGGTCGGTCGCCTGATTCTCGACGGCCGGATTCCACCACCGGTCGAAATGGAACACGTGGTTCGCCGCCGTCAGATTCAGCCCGACGCCGCCCGCCTTGATCGACAGAATAAAGACGTTCGGCTGCTCGTCCGCCGGCAGCGTGCGGGACTGAAACTGCTCGACCATGCTGTCGCGCGCCGCCTTCGACGTGCCCCCGTGAAGATAGAGAATCGGCTCGCCGAGCTCCTCGTACAGCACGCGCTGGAGCATGTTGCCCATGCCGATGTATTGGGTGAAAATCAAGCACCGCTCGCCCTCGGCCCGCAGTTCCTTGACCATCGCGACCAGCCGTTCGAGCTTGGAGGAGCGACCGATGAGCGTCTCGCGGGCTTCCGAGTCGGTGCCGCCGAGATTCTCCGGCAGCTCTTCCTTCGTCATTAGGACCGGATGGTCGCACAACTGCTTGAGCTGCGTGAGCGCCGCGAGAATCGCGCCCTTGCGTTCCATGCCCTCGAGCTGCCGTACGCGCTCCAGCAGATCCGTGACGGACTGATCGTAGAGCGCGCTCTGCTCGGGCGTTAGATTAATATAGGTCTTCATCTCGTTCTTATCGGGCAGGTCGAGCATAATATTCGGGTCTTTCTTCTTGCGCCGGAGCATGAACGGCTTGACCAGCTTCTGCAGATCGGCCGTGCGCTGCTCGTCGCGCTCCTTCTCGATCGCCTGCGCGTACTGCTCCTGGAACGCTTTCGGGCTGCCGAGGAAGCCGGGATTCATGAAGTCGTAGATCGACCACAACTCGGACAGCCGGTTCTCGATCGGGGTGCCCGTCATCGCGACCCGGTGCTTCGCGCGGAAGCTGCGGACCGCCGCCGATTGGCGGGTGCCGGCGTTCTTGATGTTCTGCGCTTCGTCGAGCACGATCGTCGTCCACATATACGACTGGAGCAGCTCCTGGTCGAGCGCCGCGGTCGCGAATGAGGTTAACAACACGTCTGTGTCCCTAAGACTGGCCTCGAACGCTTCGCCGCTCGTTCGCTTGCTGCCGTAGTGCAGCTTGGCGCGCAGGGCGGGGGCGAAGCGGCTGATTTCCTTCTGCCAGTTGCCGAGGACCGAGGTCGGACAAATGACGAGCGACGGCATGTGCTCCTCGCTCGGATCGGCGGACTCCTTAATATGGAGCAGGTAGGTGATGAGCTGCACCGTCTTGCCTAGACCCATGTCGTCGGCGAGACAAGCGCCGAGCCCGAAGCCGCGGAGGAACGCGAGCCACGCGAAGCCTTCCTGCTGATAGGCGCGTAGATTCGCCTGCAAGCCGGCGGGAATCGGCAGCGGCGGCCAGTCGGACTGGCTCGTGAGCTGGGCCATGAGCCGGGTGAGATGGCTGTTGAGCTCGACCTCCAGCTGCAGCTTGTCCTCCGCCTCGTCCTTCTCTTCGCCCTCCGCGCCTTTGGCGGCCCGGCGCCAGCCGCCGGTTAACTGCATTTGGAGCACTTCCTGGAACGTCAGCCCTTTGGAGCGATTCACCCGCGCCATTGCGCTGCGGATATGCTCCAACAGCTGCGGATCGAGCGTAATCCATTGGCCGCGGAATTTCACGATGCGTTCGCCGCGGGCGACCAGCTCGTGGAATTCCGCTTCGGATAAGTCGGTATCGCCGATCGCGATCCGCCAGTTGAAGTCGACGAGCGAGTTCAGGCCGAACAGCGAGCCGCTCTTGCCGCCCGCGCCTCCGGCGCCAGCCTCCTCGGTCACCTTGGCGCGCAGCTTCGGCTTGCGCTTGCGCGCGGCTTCCCACCAGGCCGGCAGGAGCACCTGCCAGCCGGCTTCGAGCAGTCGGCGGCTGTCCTCGGTCAGGAAGCGCCATGCGGATTGGTCCGTCAGCGGCTGCCCGAGGACATCCAAGGGGCCGCCCGCCAGCAGCTGCGGCGAGAGGCTGGCAAGCAGATGCGACAGCCAGCCTTCGGCGCGCTCCTGCACGCGCGCGTCCCACGCGGCGGGCCAATCCCCGGCCGCGTAGCCGCGCTGACTGAGCCGGACCGGGTAGATCGCGGCCGGATCCTGCTTGTCCTGGACGATCAGCCGCAGCCGCCAATCCATCTCTTCCTCGTCCGGCTCCAGCAGCTGCAGCAGCGGCCGGAACGGCGCGTTATCGGCCTTCCAGCCGATCGCCACGAGCCAATCCTCCGCCTCGAGACCGGCGAGGGAGCCGCGATCGCCCGTGAAGAGCAGGGGATACTCGCGCCTCAGGTCGGCAGCCGCTTCCTCGGTGCCGTAGTAACGGCTGAAGACGGCGGCGGAGAAGGCGGCTTTCAGCGCGTTCGTCCACGATGGATCATGGGTCTCTGTCAGCAGACGCGCCGCCTCTTCATCCAGCGAGGCGTGCTCCCACGTCCATTGGAGCTTGCCTGTCCGGAAGACGTCCAGATCGGGCACGAAGCTTCGCTCCTCGATGAATCGCCCCAGCGCGGGAGCAAGCTTCATCAGCCGGTCCGCCTCCGCCTCCCAGGTCCATTCCACGTGCGCAAGCAGCCGCCCTTCGGCGAAATACGGAATCACCTGCTCGGCCGGCAGCACGACCAGCTCGACCCCCTGGGCTTGCCGGATTTCCAGCTCCGTGCCGTAGAAGGAGGGCTCGTGCCAGGCGAAGAGCCGGTGCTTGAGCAGCAAGCCCGGCGCGGCGCTATAGCTGGACAATGTGCCGTACAGCAGCGCGTCGCCGTAAGCGGTGAGGCTGGCGTTCACCGTGACGCTATCCTTATGTCGACTCATGGGATCAGCTTTCCTTTCCTCAATTCCTCTTGCAGCGCTCGGAGACGGCCGTGACGCTCGGCGAAGGCTTCGATGAACCATTCCCACCGCTCGTCCTGCTTGAGTTTCTTGTATAACTTTGCCAGCCGCTTCAATAGCTTCACTGCCGCCTTGTAGCCGTGGCGGTTCTTCTCCAGCACGTGGCGCTCGACCGCTTGATGATAAAAGGGCAGCAGCAGCTGCGGCTCGTGCTTCTCAATCGGGGCCAGCTCGCTAACCCGCAGATCGAGCGGCTCCACGCCGGCGCTCAGCTGCACGTCCATCCACTGACGCCAGCGTCCGCGTTCGATCAGCTTGTTCTCGTAGAGGGAACCCGCGAACGGCAGCATATCCTCCAACGTCTCCCACATGCGGGACTCCGCCTCCGGAGCCAGCTGAAGCATGTCGTCCCAGTAGCGTCCATATCGGTCGAGACTATCCTGCCGATTGCCGATCAACAGCGGACCGACGGCGCACAGCCAGTCCAATTGACGTTCGGGCTGCCCTTGCTCGCGCAGCTCGTCCAGGTAGACGAACAGGCTATCCGGCTTCACCCGCGTCTTGGCGGCGGCAGACCGCAGCAGATCGATCGCTTCGGCATCTTCGCCCAGCCAGAACCGCATCCAGCCGCGCGCCTGCAAGGCATGGATGCGCGTAACTGCCGCGCCGAGCCGTGCTTCGGCGGCATCCAACGCCGCCAACTCGCCGGTCAGTGTCTCGGCTTCCTCGAATAAAGGCCGCATCCAGTAGCGCCAGTAGGCGACATACAGCTCCGTAATATACGGGTAGGCCTGCGGCTCGGTGAGCATGCCTTCCCGCAAATAGACCAGCGTATCGCGCAGATAGCCGCGTTCCGCCGGAGAGAGCGACGGAAGGCCTTCGGCCAGCCGTGTCAGGGCGGCTTCCTGCAGCTCGGCCGCCGCGGCATGCGTATGGAAGCCAAGGAAAAGCCCGCCCCCGGACCACGTGCCGCCCGTCGGCTGGGCAGGCTTCGTCACCTGCTCCAGCACGAATAGCTCCGCATGCAGGCCGGCGACACGCTCCATGACGGGCGTGAGCGGCGGCAGCGTCTCGTAGATTGCGGCCAGCGCGCCGCTGGCATACTGCGCGTTGCGCACCTGCTCTGCAAGCGGCGCGATGCAGGCGGCGAACAGCTCGCGCCACGCCGCGATCGGCAGCTCCGCCAAGCCCGCCGCGCGCTCGCGGAGCTGCGCCGAACGGGACGCTTTGCCCGCGGCGGCCGCCTCGGCCTTCACGCGGGCGGCTTCCATGGCCGCGGCCGACTTGGCGTTGACCAGCTGATGGACGAGCCGTCCCTGCAGGTTGGCATACGCGAGCAGCACGGCCACGACGTGCTTGCAGCCGCCTCCGGCCGGACAAGCGCATTCGCTCTCCGTGACGTTATCCAGCTTGATCCGCACGCGGCAGCGCGTAAGCTCGTTGCCCGCCACGAGCGCTTCTACCACGCCCGCGCGCGGAAGCGTCAGCTCTTGGACGCGATCTTGCTTATAATCTTGAAACCCGCGCTTGATCGTCAGGTCGTCGAACTGATCGGCCACCTGCCGGATCAGCGCCTGCCACTGCGCATCGTCTATCGTAGAAGTCGGATTCATAATCGAGAGAATCTCCTGTTTTCGCATCGCGATTTTACGAACATTGGTTCTATTATAGCAGTTCGGGGGCCATAGGGAACAAGTCAATCGTTAGCTTTGTCCGTCAGATTAAGCACAAGACTCGCACGAGAAACAACCACGAATCAGCAAACAAAGCGTGCCTCGCACAACAAAGCAAGCGTTAGCTTTGTCCGCAAGGACAAAAGCGTGCCTCGCACGAAAACAAACGCCGACCACTGAACTGACGTGACGCACGAACGGGTGTCCAGAGGGCGGAGCCCTTGGATCCCCCTCGGCGGAGGGGGTAGGGGGAGGAGGTTACTGAAACGGGTGTCCAGAGGGCGGAGCCCTTGGATCCCCCTCGGCGGAGGGGGTAGGGGGAGGAGGTTACTGAAACGGGTGTCAAGAGGGCGAAGCCCTTGGATCCCCCCAACGGAGCGCGCGGGTTCACTTCCCGCCCACGGGGTAATGAAGAGCATGCGACGAATACGCTCTTCATGGAGGTGCAAGACCATGCGGGAAAATGACGATCGGCTGGACAAGCCGCAAGAGGAAATTATCGCCGAGAAGCAGGGCAACAGCTACATTTTGACCGGTGTCGGCGGGACGATCGGCGAGATTCATTTTCGGATGATCGACGTGGATACGTGGGTCATCGACCGCACGTACGTGCAAGCCGAATACCGCGGGCAGGGGCTGGCGAAGCAGCTGCTCGACCTGGTCGTGGACGAGGCGAGGGAGCGGGGAAGACGGATTATACCATCCTGCTCGTACGCGCTGGAGCAGTTCAAGCAAGACGCGGCCTACGCCGACGTCTGGGACAACAAGGCCGCGGGGGACTATGCCGATCCGTACAGCTCGCACAGCATCGGGGCGACGCGGCCGTAACGGGGACGGCTGCGGCCAGCCGCTCCCTCGGACGGTTGTCCGGCGCGCGACCGCGATCGGGCCCTTCCCTCGGAGCCGGCGCTTTTTGGTTCGGTTCTGTCCATCCCGAACGATTGCTCGAGCGCACGAGAGCCTTCAACCCTTCGCCAATCCGGCAAGGTTGAGGGCTTTTTTTGGTGCAATTAGGCAGCTTAGCATTCGCTCGCAGGCGTTCGCTATGGTGCGGATCGTGGTGGTATACTAGGGGGAGAGCATGCCCAACATCTAGGGGGGACAGCGTTGCGGGACGATCCGATAGTGCTTCCGGACAAGTGGGTCCGGATCATTTTATATTCCTTTTGGCTTTGCGCGGTGTTCTATGCAGCCGCTTCGGGCTTGGCACTCCTCTTTACCGATGAGGCGAAGAGTGAATTCTTCGCTCGTATTATCGCGGGTCCGTTGGCCGGGATAATCGGGGTTGTCGCGATTGCCGAGCTGCTGTGCCGGTATAAGCGGGAGTGGTTGACGTCGATTCTGATCGGCGCGTCTAACGGGCTGGCCGCGATCATGATCGTGGCCAATCACGAGGTCGAGCTGATGGTCGCGGTGCTGCTCCTTCCGCTGCTGGTGTCGGTCTTTTTTCTCCGGCAAAAGGTGCTGCTCGCGGCTTCCGCGACCGGCGTGGGGACGTATGCGGCGCTGATGGCGGCGTACCCGCCGCTGCAGGCGGAACAGTCGCCCGCCGAGGCGATCGCGCTGCTGTTCATCTTCGGAGCCGGCACCGCGATTTTGGCCGGCCTGCTCCAACGCGGCGCGGAGCTGGCCCGGCGGTGGCATATCGCTTCCACGCTGAACCAGGCGCTGACGCAAGAGAAGGAGCAGATCGAGCGCATGCTTCGCATGGACGGGCTGAGCGGCTTATTTAATCACCGCGCGTTCTACGAGGAAGCGGAGAAGCGGCTGACGGCCGCCGGGGAGGCGCCGGGCGAATTCCAGCTGGCCGTGCTGGACATCGATAATTTCAAAAGCATCAACGATCGCTACGGGCACAAGGTCGGCGATATCGTCATCAAGGCGGTGGCCGACACGCTGCGCGGACTACTGGGTCCGGAAGATATGGCATTCCGCTACGGCGGGGAGGAGTTCACGCTGTTGTATGGCCGGCCGACGCCGGAGGCGGATGCGGCGTTCGTCGAGTCGATCCGGCAGGCGATCGAGGAGCTGACATTCGAGGAAGCGCCCGGGCTGCGCGTCACGGTGAGCATCGGCGTTCAAGCCTATGCCCAGGGCTTGAACAAGCACGGGCTGTTTGAGGGCGGCGACCGGGCGCTCTACGAGGCCAAGCGGACGGGCAAGAACCGGATCGTGCGGTTCTCGTAACCGTACGTCGTGCGGAGCGTAACCGGATAATAAGAACGGCGCGGATTATGCCGATCCGTACAGCTCGAACTGCGTGGGCGCTACGCTGCCATGAGGCAAGTCTAAAAAACAGCCCTCAACCATTCGCCAGACCGGCGAGGTTGAGGGCTGTTTGGCGCAGCTGAAATAAGGCGTTCTACTGCGGGGACAATCATGCCGATACGATACGATACCCTCCGGCTGCGTGCCCCTCTGAAGACGGCGAGAGCCTGTTCGCCGTCGGGAACGCCGGTTAGCGCGCCCTTTGCTTGCGGCGAAAATAATCGAAATTGACACTCGATGTCTTTTTCTTTGCCTTAGGTTGGACCTTGTCGTAGCTATTTAAATTGTACAGCGAATGCGCGGTTAGATACATCCCCAATAGGATGCCGAAGGAGTAACTGTATTGCCAGTTAATTTTTTTGTACAGATCGATCGTCGCGAGCAAGGGCAGTCCGACAAACGCGGCGAATCCGGCGTAAACGACGGCTTTGAGGAACGGATGGATGCGAGGCTTATATTGAATGAACACCATGCCTAAGACGGGCAAGACGGAAAGCCGGAACGAGAAGCTGAGCGTCGGGGAAGGGATCACTTTCACGGGGTACGCCCATAAGCCGTTCTCGATGCCGATCGTGTCCAGGACGGCGGAAAAAATCATAATGAACAAACCGGCGCAAAGCAGACGGCCGGTGCTCTTCCGCTCCCGAATGAAAAACCATGTCACCCAAGGCACGACGATCAGGGCTGCGCAGAACCACCACTTCCACGAATAGATGAAGGTGGTCGAAATAACGTCCATCACCATGCCGTTGGCCTCCACGATCTGTTGATTGGCCTCGTCGACCTTTTTCAATCCCTCTTCGAAATTCATCGTACCATTCCCTTTAGTTTTTACTTACTTTGCGCCTCGATTGGTCCTTTTATCCAAGCGGGAGCGGTGCAAATCCGGCGGCCAAGACGGAAAAGCCCTGGCTTTCGGGAAGAAAGCCAAGGCCTGTGAGAAGAGGGGAGGGTGGCTGACGCCTGCCCGCGCCCCGCTCGGAGCAACGCGCGAACCGGACTAGCCCTGCGCCGACGGCGCAGGCGTCGTCACCTGCCACAGCACGCCGAATTTGTCCTCCAGCACGCCGAACAGCGATCCCCAGAACTGCTGCTTTAGCGGATCGACGACGCGGCCGCCGGCAGACAGCTTGTCGAAGGCGTCGTGCGCTTCGGCGTCGGAAGGGAACTCGAGACTTAAGTGCATGCCGCTTCCGCGCGTGACCGCGTTGAACGGCGAATCCGACATGAAGAACTGCACGCCGCCGGCCACGAACGCCATATGCAGCACCTTGTCCTTCGTCGCTTCGTCTGCATCGGGCAGCTGCGCGAACGTCATAAGGGAGAGAATTTCGCCGCCCAGCGCTTCGGTGTAGAAGCCGGCCTGCGCTTTAGCGTCCTCGGAGAAAATATACGGGGTTAACGTTGCCATGTGTGAATCATCCTCTCGCGTAAGTTCAAACTCTGACGTTATCGTAGCATGCGTGGTGGAGGCGCGTTTCTTCTGAATTGCGGTGTTGCCCCGCGCCCGTGTCGCCGTGCCCAAGCGTGTTCCACGCCTCAATCACATTTCCGTCGTATGACGGCTCAAGTACGCTTCGATTTCCTCGTACGACCATTTCGGCCCGGTGAACAGCTCGCCGGAGCGAGCGGCGTCCAGCAGATCGCCGAGCCAGCGGCGCTCCGCTTCGATGAATTGGAGCATGCCCCGGATCATCAGCGCCGGACCGCCCGGCAAATAAGGTTCCTTCAACTCAAGCACAGACCGCAAGCGATCGATCCGCCGCCCGCTTGCGTCCGCCTGCTTGCGAATCAGCGCTTCGACGCGTAGGGGGTCCGCGTAGCGGACGAACGGCAGCGCGAAAAAGAACGGGTGCGGCACGCCGGATTCCTGATCGAACTGCGCGTAGAGCAGCTGGAAGAAGGCGTCTTGGCCGCTTTCCGTGATGCGGTAAATCACCTTGTCCGGCCGTCCCTCGCCCGGCGCGGGGACGATCTCGGCAGGCTCGATCAGCCCTCCGGCGCGCAGCGCGTCGACCGCGTAATACAGGGAGCCGTCCCGCAGCTTGAAGTGTTCGTCCCAGCTGCGGGCTTTGATGATTTTGCGAATTTCGTACGGATGCAGATCGCCCTCCATCAGCAAGCCGAGGATCAGCAGCTTCATGGACATCGGGCTTACCGTCCTTCGCCGGCCGCCGCCGTTTTCGCGCGTTCTTCCGCGCCTTTCGGCTTCACGCCTTCAAGGCCGGCACGGCCCATCAGGATGGCGAAGACGACCGCGACGATCGGCAGCAGGACGGACCATTGGAACAGATACAGGATCGAATCCGCCAGCTTGCCGAGCAGCGCCTCCACAACGTCGCCGGAGAGGCCCATGCGCGCCTGCATCGCCGGATCGAGCAGCGCCTGCCCGCCCTTGATGCCTTCGGCCGCCTGAGGATCGAGGCCATCCACCTCGGCCAGGCCGCCCTGGAAGACGTGCTTCTGCATCGCGCCGAAGACCGTGACGCCGAGCGCCGAGCCGATCGTCCGGAAGAACGTGATGAGCGAGGAGGCGGAGCCTTTGTACTGCGGCGGCACGGAGCTGATCGTCGAGATGGAGAGCAGCGAGAAGGAGACCCCGATGCCGAGACCGACGACGACCATGTACAGCGTAATCAGGCCGCGGCTCGTCGAGGCGTCCATCACGTAGCCGAGCAGCACCAGCCCGGTGAACAGCACGGCCGCCGAGACGAGCATGATCGAGCGGTAGCGGAATTTGCCGGCGATGCGGCCGCCGACCTGACTGCTGAGCACGACCCCGAGCAGCATCGGAGTGAGCACGGTGCTCGTCTCGGTCGCGGTCTTGTGGAAGACGCCTTGGATGAACACCGGCATGTACGTCGCCACGCCGATCATGGCCGCGCCGTACACGAGCGAGATGATCATGCTGCTGGTGAAGACGCGGTCCTTGAATAGCTTGAAGGCGATGATCGGGTCCTTGGCCGTCTGCTCAACGCGGAGGAACAGCGCCGTCAGGACGAGGGAGGCGACGAACAAGCCGATCGTATTCCACGAGCTCCATGCCCAGCCTTCGCTGCCGCCCAGCTCGAGGCCGAACATGAGACAGAGCACGGCGGCGGCCAGCACGACCGCGCCCGTCCAGTCGATGATCTGCTTCTTATGGTTGCCCGATTCGTGATACGCGCGAAGGATGAAGATGAACGAGAGCAGCGCAATCGGCACGTTGATGTAGAACACCCAGCGCCAGCTGAATTGATCGGTAATCGCGCCGCCCATGATCGGACCGAACACGTTCGAGATGCCGAACACGGCGCCGAACAAGCCCATCATTTTGCCTCGCCGCTCGGGCGGGAACATGTCGAAGATGATCGCGAAGACGATCGGGGTGACGGCCCCGCCGCCGATGCCTTGTATGCCGCGATAGAGGATCAGCTGCTCCATGTTCTGCGCCGTCCCGCATAGGATGGAGCCGAGCGTGAAGACGAGCAGGCCGCCGAGGAAGAAGCGCTTGCGGCCGTACATGTCGGAGAGCTTGCCGAAGATCGGCGAGCAGACGACCATCGCGATCATGTAGGCGGAGTACACCCAGACGAACTTATCGAATCCGCCGAGTTTGGCAATAATTTGAGTCATGGCCGTCGAGATGATCGTTTGGTCGAGCGCGGCCATGAAGAGGCCGAGCATCAAGCCGGCGACGGCGAGACCCGTGCCTTGCTTTTGAGTCGTGTTCAAGGAGAAGCCACCTTTCTTGTCATTCCCTCATGACTACTCCAATTTGAATAGTCTACTTCAAGTAGTATACTCAAATTTGAGTGCTATTCAATCAAAAAAAGGAAAGGCTTCAGCCTCCCCCTTTTACATATTCCTCCGGCGTCACGCCGAGGATGGATTTGAAGTCGCGAATGAAATGCGACTGGTCGTAATACCCCAGCTCCTGCGCGAGCAGCGCCCAATCTTGATGCGGTTCATGGTCCAAAATTTCGGCCGCGTTCTGCAGCCGGTACAGCTGGATGACCCATTTCGGCCCGACGCCGACGTATTGGTCGAACAGCCGCTGCAATTTGCGGACGCTCACGCCGGCTCGTTCGCTTACCTGCTCCACGCGCGTCAGCTCGCGATCGGCCGCGATGCCGTCGATAATGTCATTGATGAACGCCACCGTGTCGTCGCGCGCGGGAAGATTCGGGCGCAGCAGCCGCTCGACGCGGCGCGCCATCTCCGTATCGTCCGAGAGCGGCAGGATGTCGGCTTCGAGGGCGGCTGCGTCCGCGCCAAGCACCTGCTCGACGTTCAGCGGTTCTCCGCGCATCCGGGAGATCGGCAGCCCGAGGAATGGATAGAATCCGCCGGGCTTGAATTTGATGCCGAAGACGCTGCCTTGGCCTTGAATAAGATGGGAAGTTTTGGACGTGGACGGAGCGAAAATCCCGGATTGCCCGCGCTCGAGCGCCAAGTTTACGCACGGGTTCGGAATGACGCTCTGTTCGTGAGGCGGCGAATCGCCCAGATTCCAGCGTATAATCCAGTAGTGCTTCACGAAGAAGCCGATATCCTCCGAGGGGGCGTGCCGGGTCAGCGAGAATTTCTGCTGGCTTTGCTTGTGGTGAATGACGCCCAGCGTCGGGCGTTCAGGCCAAGCCTGTGACATGCAGCAGCCTCCTTCGTGTCGCGTTTTTACAATACTTGTCATCCCGCATGCGGTTATGCTCATCCTAGCAAGACCCGCCAAGGCGGGCAAGCTCTATTTCGACAAGATTAGGAGGATGCAGAATGACCGTATTGAAGTACGAATTTTATATTGGCGCGCCGAAGGAGAACGTATGGGGGGCGCTTGTGTCGCCCGAGGGCACGAAGAGCATCTTTTTCGGCTGCGTGCTGGAGTCGGCTTTCGAGGAAGGCGCTTCGTTCCAATACGTCGGACCCGGCAACGACGGGGATCGGACGGTACATGTATACGGCAAGCTGCTGTCGTTCAAGCCGAACGAGGAATTGAGTTACCTCGAACACCCGGGACCGTCCTATTACCCGAACCATGAAGAGCTGCAGTCCCGCGTGACCTTCACGCTGGAGACGGTGGGCGGCTGTACGAAGCTGACGCTCGTCAACGATCAATGGTCGCCGGAGGAGCATCCTTCGCTGGCGAACGCGCAATCGCACTGGTGGATGATATTGAGCAATTTGAAAACATGGGCCGAGACGGGGAAGACGCTCGATTTCGGCTGGTAGTACCGGCGCTGTCCGCAAGCGCCGCGATCGAAGCCCGGACCTGGCGTCCGGGCTTGTTTATTATTGGTATCCCCCGCGTCATGTGGCAGGGCAGGAAATTAGGACTACAGAGGCGAACTTCAATTAGGGAGGGAGACGCGTTTTCCCGATGGATTGGAGGTTTGCGATTTGCCATGACGCCTGAAATCGTCATTCAACGCATGTTTGACCGGCAGCTGCGCAGCGGCAGCGATCCGAGCCGGGTTCCGGAATTCCCGGAACGCTTGCAAGGGGAGCAACTAACGGCGAAGAAAGCGGCGTATCAAGAAGTGATCGACGTGGTCGCCGAATTTATTCATAAATTTCTGGCCTCGGTCGCGGGCCATCCGATGATGGTGGCGATGCAGGACGAGCAAGGTTACACGCTCCGCGTCATGGGCGATCCGACGATTTTGAGCATGCTGCGCACGCTCGGCGTCGGGGAGGGGTGTCGGTTTACGGAAGACAACGGGCCGAGCACGGCGCTTGTTTGCGCCCAAACCCGGCGGCCCGTGGAGATGAAGGGCAAGGAGCATTTTCACGAGGTGCTGCATGCGATGGCTTGTTATTCGGTGCCCGTGCTCGAGGAGGAAGGCGGGCGGCTGCTGGCCGTGCTGACGGTCATGACCAGCCTGGAGGAAGCGCATCGGCATATGCTGGCCATGCTCTCCACGGTCGCGGATTCCATCGAACGCGAGCTTCGGCTGCGCCGGCAGAACATGCAGCTGCGGATTTTGAACCAAGTGCTGCTCGATACGCAGTATTACGGGCTGCTGATTACCGATCCCGAAGGCCGGATCGTCGACCGCAACTCGCATATGGCGGCCTTGCTCGACGAGGCCGGCGTGAAGGCGCCGCTGGGCGCGAGCGTGCTTGAGGTGCCGGAGCTGGGCGGTTATTTCGCGGACGTCATCCGCACCGGGGAATCGTGCGTCGGCAAGGAGATGACGCTGCAGACGCCGGTGGAGACGCGCGCGTACATGCTGGACGTCGTGCCGATCTACGAGGGCGGCCGCCGGCTGGACCGGGTCGTGGGCAGCCTGCGGGACATTACCGAGCTGAAGAAGACGGAGGAAGTGCTGCGCAACACGGAGAAGCTCGTCTTCGCGGGACAGCTGGCCGTCGGCATCGCCCATGAGGTGCGCAATCCGCTGACCACGGTGAAGGGACTCCTGCAATACGGGAATCGCGGGGAGAAGCAGCCGCATTACGACCTCATCATGTCGGAGCTCGAGCGGATGAATTTGATCGTCAGCGAATTCATGATCCTGGGCAAGCCGCAGGCGGCGAAGTTCAGGGAAGAAGAGTGCCGTCTGATCCTAAGCGAGATTTTGCGGATATTCGATATCCAGGCGAGCATGAACGGCATTGCCGTCAGCTTGGAGTCGTCCGAATCCGCGTCGATCCTGTGCGACCGCAACCAGATCAAGCAGGTGTTCCTTAACATTCTGCGCAACGCGATGGACGCGCTGCCGTTCGGCGGGCAGATCGCCATCCGACTGGACGTAGCGGAAGGGTATCAGCGCGTCCGCTTCGCGGATAACGGACACGGCATGAGCGAAGACGTGCTGAAGGACATCGGGAAGCCGTTCCATACGACGAAGCCCGAAGGCAACGGACTGGGGCTCATGATCGTGCGCAAGATTATCGCCGCCCACGAAGGCCGTCTGGCAATCCGGAGCGAGGTCGGCGAAGGCACGGTCGTGGATGTTTACCTTCCAATCGTCCGGGAAGGGGACTCGTGAAAGGGACGGACACGGCTCGCTGCCAGCGCAAAGGCGGTTCATCTTTAAACGAGGCGGTTGCCTCCCGCTAGACAAGAAAGACTCCGTTCTCGCCATGAAAGCGAGGACGGAGTCTTTTGCCGCCTGCGGATAAGTCCGGCCGCAGCAGTTATCCACATGTTCATAACGCGGCGGATGCGGCCATCGCCGATCCCTGCCAGCCTTAGCGCGGCATCATGCCCGTCGTAATCGCGATCCGGTTCCAGGCGTTAATCGCGATGATCGCCATGAGCACGTCGCTAAGCTCCGCCGGCTCGAAATGGCGCGCCGCCTCCGCGTATACCTCCTCCGGCACGTGGCGATCCCCGATCCGCGTCACGGCTTCCGTCAGCGCCAGCGCCGCCTGCTCGCGCGGCGAGAAGAAGGGCGTCTCGCGCCAAGCGGACAGCGTGTACAGACGCTGCTCGGTCTCGCCATTAGCGCGCGCGTCCTTCGCGTGCATATCCAGGCAGAAGGCGCAGCCGTTGAGCTGGGAAGCGCGGAGTTTAATCAGCTCGATCAGCGTTTTGTCCAGGCTGGTCTCGGCTTCGATCCGGTTGTGAAAGTCCTTCATTTGGCCGTAGTTGGCCGGGTGAAGCGCATGTCGTTTCGTCATTGCAATCTTCCTCCTTGTGATCGTCCTTGGCGGGTCCGCATGGTTGCGGCTCTATCCACAAGACGGAAGAGGGAGACGCGATTGTGACGCAATGCATGATTTTTTTTCGCGAAGGGGTCTGTTGGGTACCGGGATCGCCGCCGATATACAATAGAACTATCTAAGACGAGAGGGATCGATCATGAACGCGACGCCGCCGAGAATCGACTGCATGAAGTGCCGCCATTATTACGTGACCTGGGATCCGGCCTTCCCACGGGGCTGCCGGGCGTTCGGCTTCAAGACGCGCGCGCTGCCGAGCCAGACCGTGCTGTCTTCCTCCGGGAAAGCCTGCATGAATTTCGAGCCGAAGCCGCCGCCGCAAGCCCCCAAAAAATAACGCGGGCGTTATCGCCCGCGTGAAGATTATCCCCTGCTTATCCACAGTTATCCACAATGTTATACACATTCTCCACAGGGTGAAATGCCCGTCCCTGCGTAACCTATCCCGATCTACGCTATAATATCCACAGCTTTGACTATCCACAGGTGCATGAAATCAAACGATATCCACCGTGACTGAAAGTCCCGGATAGAGCGCCGTCGCCGCATCGGCATAGGCCTGCAGTGCGCCAGCATCGATGCCGGTGCGAAACAGCTGCGGATCGGGCTGGAACGTGACGGTGGTGCCGGTTTCTTGCGTGACGCCGACCGTCCGCACGCCGGTCTGCGCTCATGACATTTCGATGAAGACTGTACTGGATTCTGTCCTACTTTTCCCATGACCTCCATATACTCTAGCAAGCCTATAGAAGCTAGAGTCGAGAGGATGGTAGACGATGAAGCTACGGAGACGAATGATGATGACCGCGGCGGCGGCACTGCTGATTGCGATCGGCGCGCTGCTGCCGATTACCCATAAGAATAGCGGGACGGCATGGAGCAGCGGGACGAGCGAACGGGCAGCTGGCGCGGCGCGGCCGCATACGGAGGAGCCTGCGGCACGCGCGTCGGCTTCCGCGCTAGCATCCGGCAAGGCGGAAGCAGCGCAGCCGGTCGTTTATTTGACCTTCGACGACGGTCCGAGCAAGTGGACGCCGCAGGTGCTGGACATTCTGGCCAAGGAGCGGGTGAAAGCGACGTTCTTTGTGCTCGGGCAGGAGGCGGAGCGACGCGAGCAGACCGTGAAGCGGATCGTCCGAGAAGGACATGCCTTGGGCAATCACACCTATAACCATCGTTACGACGCGTTGTATCGCGATTTCGAGGGGTTCTGGCGGCAGGCGCGGCAGACGGACGCGATTCTGGAGCGGATCGCCGGCAAGCCGGTGTCGCTGCTGCGGGCGCCGGGAGGCACGTACGGTAATTTCGACGCGCATTATTTCGAGCTGTTGGAGCAGGCGGGCTACCGGATTGCCGATTGGAACGTTGACTCGGGCGATTCGAAGCGCAGGAACGTGCCCGCGTCCGAGATCGTCAAGACGGTCAAAGCTGGCAAGCTCTCGCGCGAAGTCACGGTGCTGCTTCACGATGGGACGGGCCACGGCGAGAGCGTGAAGGCGCTGCCCGCCATTATCGCCTATTACAAGGCGAAAGGGTACCGGTTCGCCGTTCTGGATGGCGAGGCGAAGCTCGTCACGTTCCGAATTGGCCCGGACAAGTGGCAGCGGACATGGACGGAGGCCGCGCTGGCGCGCGCGGAGCAGCTGGTCGGCCAGCGCAGCGGCGCTTGGCGGCCGCTCCGCGACTGGCTGCGGGATAAAGGCACGGTCGCCTGGGACGCGCTCCGCAAAGAAGCGGTCGTGCGCGTAGGCGGGGAGACGCTGCGGCTGGTGCCGGGAGAAGACAAGCATGTGCGGGTGTACGGCGCTTTGCACACGGGGGGCGGTTCGCTGGCCTTCCGGCTCGTAGGCGAGCGAATCTTCGTCGCGGCGGCTTGATCCGGGAGGAGGCAAGCGCGTTGTTGTAGCAGTCCGGGCCAACTGCTATGATACAAGTGGGGCGCTATGCCTTTTAACCTAGCATAAGGAGCAATTGTCAAAATTGACTATAGCCGTCAAGCAACTATCACCCCGTCATACCGGTCTTCTTTATTTTTTGATCGTGCTCGTGCCGATCGGTCTGTTCAGCTGGGGGTTTCTGCACGTGAAGACGAACAGCGCCTACGATGAATTGGGTGATACGGCCAGGCAGCTGTCGGGCGTGCATGCGCTCTACGTGGAGAGCTTCTTCAGCGAGACGATCGGCCGCATGGAGAGCTTATCGATCTACTTGAGCGGGGAACTGGCGAACAGCGAACTGACGGAGCGGATGCTCGTCGCCACCCATCAGGTGGACCCGCGATTCTCCGGCTTCTATATCGCCGACGCGAAAGGCGATATCGTCAGCTCGTCCAATCCGTCCGATATCAAAGGCAACGTGTCGGGACGCGCGGAATTCAAGCTGGCGCTGCTGACGCGCAAGCGGCAAGTGTCGGAACCGCATTTCGGCCAAGGGACGGGGCAGTATTACGTCTCGATCGCAACGCCGATCCCCTCCCCCTCGGGAGATATTCGGCACGTCATTATCGGCAGTCTTCAAATCGGCGAGATGCAGAAAGGCCTTCAGCATCTGGTGCGGAACGAGAACGTGCGGATGTATGATCGGTCCGGCCATGTGCTGCTGCAAACGGAGGAGTTGGCGGCGGGCGGTCACACGGTGTCTTCCTCGATTCTTCTCGAAGCGGTGCCGTGGCAGGTCGAGGCGACGCTGGCGCTGGATTACGCGAACGCCGTTTGGAAGCCGTATCTGATTTACGCGGCCGCCGTGCTGGTGATTCTCAACTGCATCTTTTTCCTGGTCAAGGCGGTTCTCGCCAAGAGGAGGCTGGACCGCGAGCTCGCGCAAATCGAAGCGGATAAGCTGAAGCTGATCGGCACGATCGCCGCGGGGACGGCGCATGAAATCCGCAATCCGCTGACCGGTATCAAAGGCTTCATCTCGCTGCTCAGCCAGAAGTATACCGACGAACGGGACCAGTATTATTTCGCGCTCATCCAGACGGAAGTGAAACGGATCAACGACATCGTCAGCGAGCTGCTCTTGATCGGCAAGCCGGCAGGCCTTCGGAAGGAGACGATCGTCGTGCAGGACGTGATGAAAGAGGTCTTGCCGTTGTTCGAGTCGGAAGCGCAGCTGCAGCATACCCGCGTAACGGCCGACCTGCCGGCCTATCCGCTGCGCGTCTCGATTTCCCCGGACCACTTCAAGCAGGTGCTGCTCAACCTGAGCAAGAACGCGCTGGAAGCGTTGGAGGGCGGCGGGGAAATCTCGATCGAGGCGGCGGAAGAGGGCGGTCGGATCCGCATTCGGATCGCAGACACCGGCAAGGGCATGTCGGCGGAGACGCTGCGCAAGCTGTTCGTGCCGTTCTTCACGATGAAGAGCACCGGGACGGGACTGGGTCTCGTCGTCTGCAAGCAAATTCTCGACAGCTACGGCGGCAGCCTGATCATCGACAGCCGGATTGGCGCGGGGACGACCGCCATGATCGATTTGCCGGCGGTGCAGACGTTATGACTCGGCCGGCATCGCATTATCAGCCGGGATGCATACTAACTAGCGAGTTGGATCGAACAACCAAAGGAGGATGCTCATGCGGGAGACGATAAAAGAAGGCAACGGCTTCATCATCCGGGAAAATGGGACGGCGCTGGGCGAAGTCACC
Source organism: Paenibacillus xanthanilyticus (assembly GCF_042682185.1). Taxonomy (NCBI): domain Bacteria; kingdom Bacillati; phylum Bacillota; class Bacilli; order Caryophanales; family Paenibacillaceae; genus Paenibacillus; species Paenibacillus xanthanilyticus. Next base: position 3,238,753 of record NZ_JBHUHA010000002.1, read on the forward strand.
TTCGCTGAAGACGGGCCGGACACGCTGATTATCGACCACACTTACGTGGATCCGTCGATGCGCGGCCAGAAACTCGGCGACGAGCTCGTTCGGCAGGTCGTGGACCATGCGCGGGCGTCCGGCAAGCGGATCGTGCCGGCTTGTTCGTTCGCGCACGCGTTGTTCCGCCGGCATGGGGAATTCGGCGACGTCTGGAAGCGCTGAAGCGTCAGGGCGCCGCATATCCCTCCCTGAATGGGGGAAACTCTGGAAGAATATGCGCCAGAGGGGGATCAGCCGATGAAAGCCTTAACGTATCAAGGCATGAAGCAGGTGAAAGTGAAAGAGGTGGAGGATCCGACGCTGCAGAAGGCGGACGATGTTCTCGTGCGAATTACGACGACGACGATCTGCGGGTCGGATTTGCATATTTACAATGGGGAAATTCCGAATATGCCGGACGATTTCGTCATCGGCCACGAGCCCATGGGCATCGTGGAGGCCGTCGGCCCGGACGTGACGCGGGTGAAGAAGGGCGATCGGGTGATCATCCCATTCAACGTCGCCTGCGGGACCTGCTGGTTCTGCCAGCATCAGCTGGAGAGTCAGTGTGATAATTCCAACGAATTCCTGCACGGTCAGTCGGGCGGCTTCTTCGGATATTCGGAGACGTACGGCGGGTACCCGGGCGGACAGGCCGAATATATGCGGGTGCCTTACGGGAATTTCGTGCCGTTCAAGGTGCCGGAGGACGCGGAGATGGAGGATGAGAAGCTGTTGTTTCTCTCGGACATCGTCCCGACGGCATACTGGAGCGTCGAGTCTGCCGGCGTGAAGCCCGGCGATACCGTCATTATCCTCGGCTGCGGGCCGGTCGGCCTGCTGGCCCAGAAGTTCGCCTGGCTCAAGGGCGCGAAGCGGGTCATCGCGATCGATCACGTCGATTACCGGCTGGAGCATGCGCGCCGCACGAACCGGGTCGAGACCTACAATTTCAAAACGGAGGACGACCTGCTCGGCCATCTCCAGGAGGAGACCGGGGGCGGGGCGGATGTCGTGATCGACGCGGTCGGACTCGACGCGGAGAAGACGGTGCTGGAGAAGGTGGAGACGCTGCTTAAGCTGCAAGGCGGCGGGCTTGGCGCGTTCCGCATGGCGGCCAAGCTGGTGCGCAAGGCGGGCACCATTCAAGTGACGGGCGTGTACGGGACCAACTACAACGCGTTCCCGTTCGGCGACTTGTTCAGCCGGAACATCACGCTCCGGATGGGACAAGCGCCGGTTATCCATTACATGCCGGAGCTGTACGGCATGATTAAGGACGGGAAGTTCGACCCGACCGACATCATTACCCATCGAATGCCGTTAGACGACGCCGCGCATGCCTACCGTATCTTCAACAACAAAGTGGACAATGCGATCAAAATCGTGCTCAAGCCGTAGCCGGCGAAACGGATCAGCCGACAAGCCTTATAAGCGAGTGAACGCGATAAGCCAACTTCCCGTACGCGAGAAGCTGGCTTTTCTGCGTTAACCGAAGATTGCCGCAATGGGTACAAGGGAGGAAATGGAAGTTATTGGGGCGAATACTAGCATAATAATGCCGAGCAATGGAGGGGGACGATCGGGATGAACCACGCCGAAGCGCGGACGATCGCGCTGGCCTTGCCTGGGGCGGAGGAAGCGGATCATGGGGGCAAGCCGTCGTTCCGCGTGAACGGGAAGATTTTCGTCATCATCCAGGCGGACGGGCGCACGTTAACCGTCAAGACGACGAAGGAGGAGCGGGCGCTGCTCGCGAGCGCGGAACCTCAGACTTACGGCGTGCCGGAAGGATTCGCGCATCTGAGCTACATGCATATTCAGCTCAAGACGGCGGAGGACGAGCAGGTTCGGAATTTGATCGAAGCCGCTTGGGGCTTGGTGGCGCCGAAGAAGACGGTTAAAGCTTATTTTTGTGGAGGTGCGAATGCATGAGGAAGCCAATCGTGCACCCGGACATGGCCGAATTCTCCTTCAAAAATCCGGATGGCAATATTCTGATGGTGTGCACGTGCTATAGCTGAGATGGCTGACAGGAGGCGAGACAGGAGGCGAATCCGAGCGGTTACGCCGCGGCGCCAAGTTTTGTCGACGGTAAGCTGCCGCCGGCCGGGACGTTCGATCGAACATCCCGGCTGGTTTCTTTGCGTTGTCTGGTTCGGAGGCGCTCTATTCGCCCGAGCGACCGATTGCCGCGACGGCGAGAAGCGGGTATGCTTGCAGATAAGGGAAATAATGCGCTTACATATTAGGTGAATCGCAAAGGATTCGTCGGTTTGCGGGACGCAAAGGCAATCATCCGCCGCGGTCAGGAAGGGGGAATGGTCATCGAACAGCTGACGCTGCTTCTATTCGAGCGGATGGGCATGCTGCTCGTGCTCATGTTCGGCTTAACGCATATTCCGTTCGTTCGGCGCGTGCTGGATCGTCCGGCGAGAGGGTGGAACGGAGGGCTGCTCGCCGTTCTGTTCGGATTGCTCGGCATTGCCGGCACCTATGCGGGCGTCGTCGTCGGCCCGGATACGGCGAAGGCCTCCTTCCTGGCCGCGCCGCTCGGCCCCGAAGAGATGATGGCCCACTCCGCGCTGATCGGCGTCGTGCTCGGGGGATTGCTTGGCGGCGCGTTCATCGGGGCGGGAGCGGGCGCTATCACGGGTCTTCACGCGATGTACATGGGCGGAATCGCCGGCGAGTCGCTCGGCGTCTCGATGCCGCTGCTCGGCCTGCTGGCCGGGCTGATCGCGCGCTTCTTCCATGAGGAACGGATTATCGCGCCGCCGAAGGCGCTGTTCATCGGGGTGTTCGCGCCGATTCTCCAGACCGGGCTCGTGCTCGTCTTTACGACCTCCTCGCCCGTATCGATCGTGCTGGTGAACAAAGTAGGCATCCCGATGGTGCTGGCCAGCAGCGTGGGGGTGTGCCTGTTCGTGGCGCTCGTGCGGGCGGCCTTCCGCGAGGAGGAGCGGGCCGGGGCGCTGCAGATGCAGCGCGCGTTCGCCATCGCGGAGCGGGTGCTGCCGCATCTGAAGGAAGGGATGAACGAGTCGGCGGCGCGGGCGACGGCGGCTGCGCTGATGCGCGAGCTGGAGGCCGACGCGGTCGGGGTGACGGACCGGGATCGGCTGTTGGCTTATCGGGGCCCGGGGCGGCCGGATTCGGAAGCCTTCATGGCCGAGGCGTCTGTCCAAGACGCGCTGCGGACGAACCGGATCCGGACGCTGGCGCGCAAGGGGCAGCAGCCGCGGATGTTCAACGATCTGGGCGCGGCCGTCTTCGTACCGCTCGGCGGTCCCGGACAGCCGTCCGGCGTGCTTGCGCTTTACTTTCGCAGCCCGAAGCAGATTCGCAAGATCGAGCTCGAATTCGCGAGCGGCTTCAGTCGGCTCATCGCGAGCCAACTTACGATGATGCAGGCGGAGAAGCTGGAGAAGATGGGGCGCGATGCGGAGCTGCGCGCGATGCAGGCGCAGATTCACCCCCACTTTCTGTTCAACACGCTCAACTCGATCGTGACGCTAATCCGGATCGACCCGGAGAACGCCAGGCAATTGACGGTGCAGCTGGCGCAGTTCATGCGCAGCAGCTTGACGATGACGCAATATCCGCTTATTCCGCTCTACCGGGAGATGGAGCATTTGAACGCTTACCTGACGATTATCCGCGCCCGTTTCGACGACCGTCTGGTCGTGGAGTGCTCGGTCGAGCCGGGGCTGGAGCAGGTGATGGTTCCGCCTTCGACGCTGCAGCCGCTCGTAGAGAACGGCGTTCAGCACGGCCTGCGCAGCAAGGGCAGCGGCGGCGTCGTCCGCGTCGAGCTGAAGCGGGCGGGCGATCGGGTACGGGCGACCGTCGAGGATAACGGAAGCGGAATTCCGCCCGATCTGCTGCGCCTGCTGGGCGAGATCCCGATCAGCGGCAGCGGCAGCACGGGGCTTGGCGTCCACAACGTGAACCAGCGGCTTAAGGCGCTGCTCGGCGCGGACGCGGCGCTCCGATTCGAGGATGTCCCGGGCGGCGGAACGCGGGTAAGCTTTACGCTGCCGGACGATAAAGGAGGATACCGGGCAGATGAAACTGACGATTCTCATCGCGGAAGACGAACGGCTGGCTAGGGAAGAGCTGGCGTATATGCTTGCCAAAGAACCGGATATCGAGCTGCTCGAGGCGGCGGCAAGCGGCACGGCGGCGCTTGCGCTCGCGGCCAAGCACAAGCCCGACGTCGTCTTCATGGATATCGAGATGCCGGAGATGGATGGCATCCAGGCGGCGCAGCGGCTTGCCGCCGACGCCGACACGGAGATGCCGCTGCTCGTCTTCACGACCGCGTACGACCGGCACGCGATCGAAGCGTTCCGTCTAGGTGCCGTCGACTATCTGTTGAAGCCATACGGGGAGGAGCGGCTGGGCCAGACGCTGGCGCGCATTCGCAGCCGGGCGGCGCTGCGCCGCGCGGAGCGCCAAGCAGCGGCGTCTGGCGCCGGCATGACCAAGCCCGTCGCTTCCTTCACGCCGCCCAAGCGCGATAAGCTGCTGATCGAAGACGGCAGCCGAATGGTCGTCATAGAAGCGAGGCAGTGCCTGTATGCGGTGAAGGAGGAGAAGAGCACCCGCCTTCATCTCGCCGACGGCCGGACGTTCGTGACCAAGCAGACGCTGCAGGAGCTGGAAGAGCGGCTGGGCGCGGGGTTTTTCCGCCCGCATCGCAGCTATCTGATCAACCTCGACGGCATCGAAGCGATCGAGCCGTGGTTCAACGGCGCCTACAACGCGCTGCTCAAGGGACCGGGGCGGACGTGCATCCCGGTGTCCCGCGTGGCGGCGAAGGAGATGATCCGGCGGCTATCGGGCGAAGAGTGACCGTGCCGCTCCGCTCCGTCCGGCGGCCATGACCGCATATACGCCCGTTCAGGACGTGATTTCGGTCGGTGAGACGCCGAATCCGACGTTTCGCACCGGGAATGATTCAGGCGCGGAGGACCGCTGTATAATATGGTAAAGCGCTTACATTATATGTGGTCAGGCGAGGTAGCGCGCACTATATGTATCGGAGGGATCAAAGCTTGAATAACAACCGTCCAACCTACGGCGAGGTCGTCCGCTCGGAGCTGTTTCGCGAGCTGATGGCCAAGAAGAAACGATTTATCATCCCGCTCACGCTGTTTTTTCTGGCCTTCTATTTCACGCTTCCGCTTCTGACCTCCTACTCCGACGTGCTGAACAATAAGGCGGTCGGCTCGATCTCCTGGGCATGGGTGTTCGCCTTCGCGCAGTTCATCATGACCTGGGCGCTCTGCTTCCTATATTCCCGCAAATCCGCCGAATTCGACGCGCTGTGCGAGCAGATCAAGCTGCGGTCGCAAGGTCAGGAGAAAGGACGTGGCAGCCGATGAGCACGGCCTTCCTGCTCTTCCTCGTTATCGTGCTCGGCACGCTGGTCATTACCTATTACGCATCCAAGAAGACGAAGACCGCCAGCGAATTCTACACGGCCGGCGGCGAGCTGACCGGCTGGCAGAACGGGCTGGCCATCGCGGGCGACTACATGTCCGCCGCCTCGTTCCTCGGCATCGCCGGGATGATCGCGCTGTTCGGCTTCGACGGATTCTTCTACAGCCTCGGCTTCCTCGTCGCCTACCTGGTCGTCCTCTACCTGGTTGCCGAACCGCTGCGCAACTTGGGCAAGTATACGATGGCGGACATGATCGCCGCCCGTTTCGATAACAAGAAGATCCGCGGCGTGGCCGCGCTCAACTCGATCGTCATCTCGATCTTCTACATGATCGCCCAGCTCGTCGGCGCGGGCGCCTTGATCTCGCTGCTCATCCCGAGCTTGGACTACACGACGTCGGTGCTCATCGTCGGCGTCCTGATGACCGTCTATGTCGTCTTCGGGGGCATGACCGCGACGAGCTGGGTGCAGATCATCAAGTGCGTGCTGCTCATCGCGGGCACGCTCATCATCTCGCTCATCGTCTTCGCCAAGTTCGATTTCAACATCGGGCATATGTTCCACGAGATGAGCACGGCCACGTCGCTGAAGGAGAATTTCCTGAACCCGGGCAATAAGTTTGCCAATGGGCTGGATACGCTCTCGCTCAACTTGGCGCTCGTGCTCGGCACGGCGGGCTTGCCGCATATTCTCATTCGCTTCTTCACCGTCAAAGACGCGCCGACCGCGCGCAAATCGGTCGTCGTGGCGACGTGGGTCATCGGCATCTTCTACGTGCTGACGCTCTTCCTCGGCTTCGGCGCGGCCGCCTTCGTCGGCGAAGCGGCGATTATCGAGGCGAATGCGGCGGGCAACATGGCGGCGCCGCTGCTCGCCAAGGCGCTAGGCGGAGAATTCCTTTTTGCCTTCATCTCGGCGGTGGCCTTCGCCACGATTCTAGCCGTCGTCGCGGGGCTCGTCCTCTCGGCCGCCTCGGCTTTCGCCCATGACTTCTACAGCCACATTCTGCGCAAAGGCCAGGCCAAGGAGAAGGAGCAGGTCCGCGCGGCCAAGCTGGCTTCCGTCGGCGTGGCGGTCATCTCCATCCTGCTGGCGCTGTTCGCGCAGAAGCTGAATGTCGCGTTCCTCGTCGCGCTGGCGTTCGCCGTCGCGGCGAGCGCGAACCTGCCGGTCATCGTCTTCACCGTCTTCTGGAAGCGATTCAACACCGCGGGCGCGGTCACGGGCATGCTCGTCGGACTCCTTAGCGCGCTCGTGTTGGTGGCCGTCAGTCCGAACGTATGGAACCCGGTCGAGGGCAAGGCGATATTCGTCGGGACGCCATGGATCACGCTGACCAACCCGGGCATCATCTCGATTCCGCTCGGCTTCCTCGGGGCGATCGTCGGCACGTTCTTCTCCTCCAAGCGGGACGACAAGCGTTTCGAACAGATCGTCGTGACTGCCCATACGGGCATTCGCGATTTGAATTAAGATCGAACACGCAGCCATTTACGCGCTTAACTACAGACAAGGCCGCCGGTCAACCGGCGGCCTTGTCACGTCCGATGCGCCTAACGAACCCGCGCCGCGAGCCATATCGGGTCGTTCATTTCTTCGCCAATCGTTCCACCGCTTGCGTCAACTCGTCGATTTGCCGCTGCATGCGGGCCAGCTTCTCCTCTTGCTCCCGCGCGGCGAGCCGCTCTTCCGCCTCGGCGGCCGCCTCCTCCTCGATGGCAAGCGCGGCCGCAAGCGTCCCGAGCGCATCGGCGAATGTCGAGATTGCCCCCGCGATCAAGGCGAGCTTCGCTGACGCGCTAGGCGTGCCCACGGGCGTTGAGGCGGGCGCGGCGGCAACGGCGGACGCGTCGACCTGGCGCGTCGTCGGCTTTCGTCTGCTCATGCATGCCGCCTCCTTAGGGACGGGGCTAACGCCGTCCAACATAGGCTTATTGCTAGTTAATGCCCAGGAGGGCCTATTGGTGAATGGCCAACGCCGCGCCTCCCCCCGACCGTCCCCTATTAAAAGGGCAGCCCCGCCGGTCTCTCGACCTGTGGGGCTGCCCTCGTGCACAATTGCGATGCAGGCCGCAGGCTGCTCTTCGCGGCCTGCGCGGTGAATGAACACGGTGTCGTCTTAGCCTTTAATTGCGCCTTCCGTCATGCCTTTCTCGATGAAGCGTTGAATGAACAGGTACACGATCAGGACCGGAATGACCGTCAGCGAGACGGCGGAAGCCATCAGACCGAAGTCGGTGCCGTACTGCGAGCTGATCTCGTTCAGCAGGGCGACGATCGGCCGCACGTTCTCTTTGTTGACGAAGATCAAGGCGGAGAACAAATCGTTGTACGACCACAGGAAGACGAAGATGCTGGCCGACGCGAAGACAGGTCTGGAAATCGGGAGGAATACCTTGGTGAACATCGAGAACCGGTTGCAGCCGTCGATGAAGGCCGCTTCCTCGAGATCCTTCGGGATCGTCGCCATGTAGGCCGCGATAACGAGAATCGCGAACGTCAGGTTACCGGCCGTCTGCGGGAGGATGAGTCCCCAATACGTGTTGACCAGCTTCCATTTGATCAGCAGCTCGTAGACCGGCACGACCGTCGCGAAGGCCGGAATGAGCAGCGTGGCCACGAGAATGGACTGCACGATCGTCTTGCCGCGGAAGTGGAAGCGGGCCATGATATAGGCGGCCAAGCCGCCCAGTACGAGCACGAGCGTCACGACGCTGAAGGACATGATCAAGCTGTTCACGTAGCTCTTGCCGATGTCGATCCGGTCGAACGCGTTCGTGTAATTGTCCCACACCGGCTTGAATGCGATGGCGAAGGAGTTATTCATAACGTCCCTGGACAGTTTAAACGAGTTGTTCACGATCCAGAAAAGCGGGTATATCGTCGTCAGTGACCAGAGAATCAAGCATGCGTAGGTGAATATGGAGCCAAAGGAAATGGATCTTCTGGCGGCCGGTTGTTCGTGCTTTAGCGTCCCTGCATGAGTTTGCTGCATGACCTTACACCCCTATAAGAGCTTAGTATGTGATATCTTCCTTTTTCAGCAGCCGGTTGGTGATCAAGGAGAGCACAACGCCGAAGACGACGATGTAGACCGCGATCGTGGAGCCATAGCCAAAGTTCAGGTCGACCATCGCTTTCTTGTACATATACGTGCCGAGTACTTCGGTGCCGTTCTGGCCGCGCGCCAAAATCCAGATGAAATCGAATACTTTGAGCGTCCCTGTAATGGCCAGGATCAGGACGACTTTAATATCGCTCAGGATGAGCGGAATCGTAATATGAATCGTTTTCTTGAAGCCGGTAATGCCTTCGAGCTTGGCCGCTTCGTAGAAGTCGGACGGGATTTTGGACATGGCCGTCAGGAACAGGACGAAGTAGAAGCCGACGTAGTGCCAGACGGTCGGGACGGCGATGGCCTTGAGGGAACCGGTCTCGCTCATCCATAGAATTTTCTCGATGCCGAGCTTCGCGAGGAAGCCGTTCAGCAGGCCGAACTGGTAGTTGTAGATCAGGACGAACAGCAGGGAGATCGCCGCGCCGGAGATGACGATCGGGAAGAAGAAGACGGTGCGGAAGAACCCTTTGCCCTTGCTGATGTTGTCGACCATGACGGCCAGGACGAGCGCGATGCCGACTTGAAAAATGATAACGTAGAGCATAATTTCGAGCGTATGGAGCGTCGCGGCGCCGAGCTGGCTGTCGGTAAACAGCCGCGTGTAGTTCTCAAAGCCGACGAACTTCTTGTCGAAGAAGCCGTTGGTCCGGAAGAAGCTGAGGTAAAGGCTTTTTAAGAACGGGTAGTACACGAAAGCGGACATCAACAGTGCCGCCGGAAGCAAAAACATAAAGATATATTTGCGATCGCCCTTCATTCCATCACCTTCGGTATTAGTTTGGCATGCGTGCTTAGAAACGACTCCGCCGCCCATGGAGCCAGAGGGGCGGCGGAATGCTTACCTATTGGTGCTGCGTGCTGCCTGATGCGATTCGATTATTGCTTGGAGGCTTCGATCTTTTGCGCTTCTTCCAGCGCCGCTTTCGGCGTTTTCTCGCCTTTCACGATCGGCTGGATGCCGGCGCGGATCGTCGTGAACGTCTCTGGATCGATTTGGCTGTCGACCGGCGCGTTGATGGACGTCGCTTCGGCCGCCATTTTGAAGCCGTCGAGCGTCGCTTGGCCAAGGCCTTCCGGTTGGACGTCGGCTGCCGGCGTACCGCCGTTCGCCTCGGAGACTTTCTTGATCGCATCCGGGGACGTCAGATGTTTCATCAGCGCGATGGCCATATCTTTCTTCTTCGCGTCGTCGAACGTTTTCTTCGACAGGTAGAAGCCCGTGCCGAAGCCGCCGACGATGTCTTTGCCCGTGCCTTTACCGCCTGGAACCGTCGGGAACGGAAGAACCGTCGTCTCGTTGCGCACGCTTTCTTCGAAGCCGCCAAGTGCCCACGAGCCTTCGATGATCATAGCCGCGAGACCTTGGGAATAGTAGTTCGCCGCCATGCCGAGGTCGATCGTAGCCGCGTCTTTCGGGAACGCGCCCAGGTCATACAGTTCTTTCAGCGCGCCAAGGCCCGTCTCCCAATCTGGGTTGACGCCGCCGGCCAGACCGGACTTCTGTCCTTCTGCGCCTGCGCCGGACAGAATCGCGTGCTCGATCAGGTAGTGAGATTGATCGAACGGACCGGAGAGCGGGATGATGCCTTTCGCCGAGAGCGTCTTCACCGCCGTCGTCAGCTTCGTCCAGTCGGTCGGAAGCTCGAGGCCGTTGTCGGCGAAAATCTTCTTGTTGACGAACAGGCCTTCGTAGAAGCCGGTCAGCGGAGCGGCGTAGATTTTGCCGTCCGGCTGGCGGACCGCTTCAAGCGCCGTCGGCAGGTAGCCGTTCTTCCAAGTCGCGTCCGCTTCGAGCAGTTCGTCGAGCGGCACGACTTTGCCGGCGTTCACGAAGCCTTCGGCGTCTTTGCCGACGAAGTAGAAGAGCAAATCCGGCTCGTTGCCGCTGTTCATGTCCGTGTTGACTTTCGTCCGGAAGCTGTCGTCGTTCGCGGACATCGTGTCGTTGTTAACCGTAACGTTCGGGTATTTCGCCGTAAATTCGTCGATGAGGGCTTGGAACGATTCGCGAGCGGCGTCCGTGCCGCCGAACGTCGAGAAGACGCGGAGCGAGACTGGCTCGGCTTCGGCCGGCTTTTCGGCTTCTTTCTCTGCGTTGTTCGCAGGCGCGTTGTTCGCCGGTGCGTTGGTACCGCTTTCAGCATTGCCGGAATTGCCATTGCTGCCGCCGCAAGCGGACAGCAGCATCATGCTGGCCATGGAGACGGCGAGTAACATTCTAGATCTTTTAGACACGTTGCAAATCCCCCTTAGATAATAGTGTAGCGACTACTATTCGTGGTGAAGCTTGCTGTACACCCCAATTGTATGGAACTCCCATATCCCTGATAAGGGGGAAAAATCTCTAACGGAAGGGATAAAAATCTAGCAAATACCAGGCGGGGGGATAATTCGATGTTAAGGGGGAGAAGTCCCTATGGGAGAGGGGGTCTTTTGCCTCATTCGAGGTGCGAAATCCTCCGCTCACTAGGGACTTATCCGAGATTAATGCTTCTCCCACCATTTCAGGTACGTGTAGGGATTCATCGCTTTCCAGCTTGCCGTCGCGGAATCGTAGAAGCCGAAGTGGAGATGGGGAACGAATTTGCCGCGCGTGCCGGCGGGGCCGTAGCCGGTCGAACCGACGTAGCCGATCAGCTGCGATTTCTTGACGATGCTGCCGTTCGTAATGCCGGCGGCGTAGGCCGAAAGATGCGCATAGTAGAACACGTGCTTTTTGTCGGGCGTTTGAATCGACAGCCGCCAGCCGCCGAGCGTGCTCCACCCTTTGCGTACGACCTTGCCGTCGTAGGCCGAGAAGATCGGCGTCGATTCCGGCGCTTCGATATCGTTGCCCTCGTGGACGCGGGCGCTCTGGTTCAGCGAGAAGCTTCGCGCGTCGCCGTAAGTATTGCCGAACGGCGTGTACGTGTCGTCTAGCAGCGGGAACTGCCCGTCGGCGAACAGCGCCGGCTGCGGGACGGATTGCTCGGGCGGAATGTAGAGCAGTTGGCCGAGCGCGAGCAGATTGCTCGTTAGCTTGTTCGCTTGTTTGATGGCGGCGACGGTCGTTTCGTACTTGGCGGCGATGCTATACAGCGTGTCGCCGGCCTGCACGACGTAGTTCGGATCCATCGTGAAGATATGCTCGCCCGGCACGATTAGATCGCTGGATAGACCGCTCCACGCCTTCAGATTTGCGACGGTGACCCCGTATTTTTTGGCGATTCCCGACAGCGTGTCGCCGGCTTGTACGATGTAATGACGTTCGGCATGATAGTCTCTGGCCAGCGGGTAGATGGCGTACACCGAGATCATCGCCAGATTCGTCTTGGGGTCTGTCCGGATCGGCGTATCCATCCTGACGGGGACGCCGTTCTTATAGGCAATGCTCGAGCCGGAGCGGAAGACGAGATGGACGCCCTCCCGGTTCACTTCGATCTGTTTGGTTGACGCGTTCCAGTTGACGCTCGCGTCCATCGTCCGGAATACGTTGCGCAGGCTGACGGTCGGCGAGGAAGCGGAGGCGACCGAAGCGCAGGCACCGCAGAGGACGGCCGCGATGCATAAGGCGGAAGCCGTTTTCTTCATAGTGTCACCTCTTGGCAGGTCTTTCGTCTTAATCTGCCAAAGTAGGCGGCCGATTATCCGGCAGTCGAATGAAGTCGCTCGAAGGGGGGGACGCCGAGCGTCTCTCGCGGATAGCCATCAAAGGCCCAAACGCCGTTCTAACAACTTCCATATATTGCGATATGCGAGTTTACTAGGAGGCGATGACGGTGAAAATGAGCTTGATTCCGTTCGATTTGGCATCGGTCGTGTCGACGGAAGCGGTCGCGGCGAGCGAGATCCCGCCGGGGGTCTTCCATATCCATGCCCCGGAAATTTGGACGCAGGGGTATCAAGGCGCGGGGGTCGTGATCGCCGTGCTGGATACGGGCTGCGATATTGCGCACCCCGATCTGGCCGGACAAGTAATCGCAGGCTGGAACTATACGCTGGAGGGCGGACCGAATGACCTGACGGATCTGAATGGGCACGGCACGCACGTGTGCGGCACGATCGCGGCGCTCTTGAACGGCAGGGGCGTCGCCGGCGCCGCGCCGCAGGCGAAGCTGCTCGTGATCAAAGTGCTGAACGGGGCAGGGGACGGGGAGTCGGCCCACCTGGTCAACGCGATCAACAGCGCTGTCGGCTGGCGCGGTCCGAACGGGGAACGGGTGCGCGTCATCTCGATGTCGCTTGGGGGCCCGTACAACGATCCCGCGCTGCAGGCGGCGATCATCAACGCGGTGAATAATTGCGGCGTGCTGGTCGTCTGCGCGTCGGGCAACGACGGCGACGGGAATGCTGCGACGTCCGAGATCGCTTACCCGGGCGCGTATCCGGAAGTCGTCGAGGTAGGCGCCTATGATATGAGCGCAGGCGCCGTGGCCGCATTCTCGAACACGAACGGCCAGATCGATCTCATCGCGCCGGGCGTGATGATTCTCTCCGCGTATCCGAGAGCGCAGTACGCGTACATGTCCGGCACGAGCATGGCGACGCCGCATGTCTCGGCCGCGGCGGCGTTGTTAATTCAGCGGCATGAGGCGCAGAGCGGCGCGGAGATCGGCGAACCGGCGCTCTTCGAGCTGCTGATCGGCCACACGGTCAGCATCGGCGCGCCGCCGCAGGCGCAGGGCAGCGGGGATTTGAATTTGGTCGCGCCCTAACGAGGTGCTCTCGATCGAGACGGTTTCTCTTGCGCGAAGGTGCTATAATAACAAATACGCGCCATGACATAAGCGGCAGGAGGGGATGCGAAATGCCGGAGACATCGACCGCGCAGGATGTGGCGGCCTGGATGGTGGAGACGATCCGTTTCCATGGAACGCTGGCCCAGAGCGACGCGATCGCGCAGGTGAAGGAGAAGTTCGGGGCGCAATTCGTCTTCGTGAACGAGAGCGGCAACGCCTCGCTCGCGAAGGAAGTGAAGATGGCGTTCCGCAAGCTGCACCGGGGACGAATCGCCTGGGACCGGGACGGTTTCTTTTGGGCTTGGACATAAGAATCCCGTCAACGGAACGCATAGGGAATCACAACGACGAAAAAAGCCGCTTCTCGCATGGAGAAGCGGCTTTTTTCGTCTAACGCTAGAACAGCACCCCGGACAACACGATAGCCCCGTACACGAACGCGAGGCAGATGACGATCGCCGGGTGGATCTTCTTCCGCTCCATCGCCCAATACGCAACGGCCGCAATGCCGAGCGATTGCCAGAGACCGGCCGATTCGATCGACGTGCGGCCCATCTGCCACGTCAGCAGCACCATCATGATCGCCACGACCGGCTGGACGAGCAGCGTCATGCCTTTGACGACGGGCGATTGACGATGCTTCTGCAGCAGGTTCAGCAGGATGATGAGCGCCACGGCCGAAGGGACGACCGTCGCGGCAAGCGCGAGCGCCATGCCGACGATCCCGATCTGGTCATAGCCGACGAACGCCGCGATCTTGGTTGCGATCGGGCCGGGTAGCGCGTTGCCGAGCGCCAGGATATTCGAGAACTCCTTATCCGTCGTCCAGTGGTAACGGTCGACGATCTCATGATACATCAGCGGAATCGAAGCCGGACCGCCCCCGTAGCCGAGGACGTTGGCGACGAAGAAGCCGATCACGATGCGCAGCCATTCCATCATGAGGCGTCACCGTCCGTTTCGCGTGCTTGCGTCCGCGCCGCCCGACGCTTCTTCCACCAGGCAAGGCCCTTGAAGTGAAAGGCGCCGTAAGCGAGGAAGAGTGCGATAACGATCGCATCCTGCACGTCAACCACCTGCAGCAGCACGAAGGCGATCAGGAAGAACGAGAAGCCGAGCGGCTTGCCGAGTCCTTTGACCGCCCGCTCCGCGAATTCGTAGGCCATGACCCCGAGCATAACCGAGATGACGGGGATGACCGCCGCGATCATCCCCTGCACGACCGCGGAGCCGCTCAATAATTCGACGGCCGACAGTAGGGCGATCATGGCGATCGCCGAAGGCATGATATGCGCAAGCACCGAGACCACGGCGCCTAATGTTCCTTTGCGGCGATAGCCGAGATACGCGGCCATCTTCGTCGCGATCGGCCCCGGAAGTGCGTTCGCCAGCGCAAGGATTTCCGCGAATTCATCGTCGCCCAGCCACCGGTAGCGAGTGACGACCTCGTACCGGATGAGCGGGATGACGGACGGTCCGCCCCCGTAGCCGAGCACGCCCGTCTTGAACATCGCCCAGGACAGCCGGGCATAGTCGCGCTCTTGCCTCTGTTCCATCCAAGCCGTCCCCTTTCGGGAAAGTTACCGGCCGCCTGCGGGACCGGGCCGGAGCTTCCCCATCTCATAATGGAATACTATACATGGCCGCGCGCCGGGATATCAATGCTGTTTCCGTTCACCTTGCGCCATTTTCACCAAACCGGAGCATCCAGCTGTGCATCGTGCACGAAGAGACACGGACATGCAAGCCATGCCAGGTCGCGCAGGGATTACCGGTAGCGGCTGGCCCGGGTTGGTTCATAATAAGTCTGACTTTCGGCAACTGCAGTAGAAGAAAAATCGTGAGGCCGGAGACGGAGAGCGATAAGCTGTCGAAGCCTTCCGTGGAGATGTTTAATTTAATTCGGACGTATGTGTGATCATAAGCAGAGAATGGACCACACTTATTTGCTAGGAGGGGAAATGCGTCATGGATGACCGAGATCTTGAGCCTTACATCGGCTATCGCTTGCGCGCCGACGTGTTCGCGGCGAGCGGGGCGCATATACTCTCCGCCGGCACGCGGCTGGAACGCCGCCATGTCCGTTTGCTGCAAGCGAACCGGGTGATCTTGCGCAGCCAAGACGTCACGGCGTTCAGTTATGAAGAGGAGGCTTCTATTAAGGAGGCCCTAACCGACATTCGTCATGTGTTCCAATCCGCGGCGACCGGAGGAAAGCTGCCCGTCGTCGATTACGTGAAAGACCGTATTTTGCCGAAGGTGCTGAGCCTGGCTTCCAGGTACACCCGGCTCATCGATCTGCTTCATTTGCTGCAAGACAAGGATGAGTATACGTACAAGCATACTTTCGCCGTAGGGATCATATCCTCTATTATAGGCAGGTGGCTGGGCGTCCGCGGACAGGAGTTGGTTCGGCTGACGATGGCCGCGTCCGTCCACGATATCGGCAAATCCGGCATCCCGAGCGAGGTGCTGCTCAAACCTGGGCGCTTGACGGAGGCGGAGTTCGACCTGATGAAACGTCACACCCGCCAAGGTTACGAGCTGCTGCTTGCCAGCGGATTTGACGAACGGACCGCGCTGGTGGCGCTGCAGCATCACGAGCGGGAGGACGGGACGGGCTATCCGAACGGTCTGCAGGCGGATCAAATCCACTTTTTCAGTAAAATTGTCGCGGTGGCCGACGTGTTCCATGCAATGACCTCCAACCGGGTGTACAAAAGCGCGATGCCATTCTACGAGGTGCTATCCCTCATGTGGGAGGGGAAGCTGGGGACATTCCACTCGCATATCCTCTACGTATTCATTAAGCAAATCATGGAATTGAATATTGGAAAATCGGTTGTATTAAATGATGGGGTTCCGGGTAATATTATTTATGTCAGTTCAAGCGCTCCTTTAAAACCTCTTGTGAACCGGCAAGGCAAGATCGTGGATCTCAGCCGGGAGCAACACATAACGATCAGGGAATGGGTGTAATCGCGGTACGTTCGGACACGAGTCGTCAGCGAAATTCTTGTCGCCGAAAAGGCCAAAAGAATTGCTAAATGACTATGAATGTGCTACGATAAACGTAATCGAAATTTTGACCTGATTCACATATTGTAGAGGGTTATTATTTTGTGTCACATAATAACCTTGTCCAATATGTGAATTTTATTTTTCTCCAAAAAATAGAAGGTCATGTATACATTTAACAAGCGGAGGTAATGAACAATGTCCCAACAAGGTACAGTAAAATGGTTTAACGCAGAGAAAGGTTTCGGCTTCATCGAAGTTGAAGGCGGCAACGATGTATTCGTTCACTTCAGCGCGATCCAAGGCGAAGGCTTCAAAACCCTCGACGAAGGCCAACGCGTTGAGTTCAACGTGGTACAAGGCAACCGTGGTCCACAAGCTGAAAACGTTGTAAAACTGTAAGAATTCGATTCTTGCACGCACAACAACCGAACACTGCCCTTAACTTAAGTTGAGGGCAGTTTCTTTTTCGGCTTTTGAAGGAAGATTGGCCCTGTTTAGAGAGGATTAGCCAGCTGGCTGGCTTTGCCCAGATTTGTCCAAGGAGGGGTTCGACGATGTATTATTCGCGGAAAAGACCTGTTGAAGAAGTGCCGGTGCAGGATACGGCGGTGTGGACGTGTTCGAATGACGATTGCAACGGCTGGATGCGGGACGACTTCGCGTTCGCAGAACAGCCATGCTGTCCGCAGTGCCAATCGGCCATGATTAGCGCCGTAAAAAGTCTTCCGGTTCTCGTCAACACGAGCCCCGGGAAAAAATCGACCACCATTTAGGACTACCCCATAAGCTGCACGTACATAATAGAATCAACGCTTCCAAGTGGGGGCTCAACCTGGGCGAATAAATCGGTTGAGCTCTTTTTTGTTGTTGATTTGCGGTTTAGTTCCCTTTAATTGGATGGGAGCGGAGAGCGGTTTCATTTTTCGTGCAGCGCGTGAAGTGATATAATGGCAGTAACTTACGGTCGAACCTTTCGCACCCCGCTCACCGCGCGGGGCGTTTTTCATTGAAATCCAACCATGCATAGGTTTCATGCCTATAAATCAGCTTGTATTTCTCCGGAATGAAACTTGCTGCGCCGCCAATGACGGCGACAGGCGTTTCACCTTGCGATGAAGGAAGAGAGCGGCACGACGAATGAGGTGAGTCCGGATGCATCGAATAAATGACCAATATGAGATTGTCCAGCAGGTGAAGGGAGATCCATCCGGGACGCTGTATACGGCACGGGATTTGTTGCAGGCCGGGCGTGTCGTCTATCTGCGCGTCATGCCGCGGTCCGATTCCGGGGAAGAGACGGGGACGATGCTGTATGAGGAGATGGTGACGCTTCGCTCGCTGTCGTACCCCGCGATCCCGGAAGTTTATCAGTTCGGGCTGGTCGAGACAATAGACGGCGGTCAGTCGGCGGAGCCGACGCTTTACTGCGCCTATGAATACGTGAGCGGCGTGCCGCTGCTCGAGGCGGCGCGTCATTGCGACCGGAGCCGTATCATCGACTGGTTCGTTCAGGTTTGTCATGCCGTAACGTACTTGCATGACCGGGGCTTGGTTCACCGGCACGTGAACGGCGAGCACATCCTCGTGCAGGGGGAGGGGCCGGAAGCCGGCATCAAATTTCGGCGTCTCGTCATATCGGCGGCGCACGAACGTCTGCTGCATCCCAAATGGGGCGTGGGCACCCCGTACAAGTCGCCGGAATGGTACGCGAATCGGGAAGAGACCGCCAAGAGTGACCAATTCGCGCTGGGGGTGCTGCTCTTCAAGCTGCTCGGCGGCGACGAAGAGGGCGCGAAGATCGCGCGCCCGCTCGAGAGGGCGCAGCGTGCCTGTGCGGAAGGTGGCGCGGGAGCGGATCGGCAGCTGGGCGAATTGCTGCGAATCGTGGAGAAGCTGACCCAGGACGATCCGGAAGAACGCTACGAGCACCTCTATGAGATCGTCCATGCCGTGAACGACATTATGGGGACGGCGTATCCGCTGGTACGAACGGAGTTTACCGAGCGGATGGTGGCCGATTTCCCGATTATCGGCCGGTCCGATGCGGAGCAACGGTTGTTTCGCCAGTTCGATCGCGCGTGGCGCGCGGAATCGACGAAGCGGATCGCGCTGGTGACGGGGGAGACGGGAATCGGGAAGAGCCGGATGCTGGACGAGCTGGCCGTTCGGGCCGTGTTCGGACGGATCGGCGTCTACGCGGGCAAATCCGCTCCTCAAGGCGCGGTCCCCTTCTCGGCCCTCATTCCGATCGTCAAGAAGCTGATCGCGCGGGCCTCGGCCGGTCAACTGGAACAATACGGCCCCGAGCTCGTCAAGCTGGCGGCGGACGAACCTCGGCTGCGCGACATTCAGCCCACCGCGGCGCTGTCGGAAGACAAGGAACGCCTGCGGCTGCGCATCCGGCTCGCGCAATTTGTTCGGGACGTGCTTGGAGGCAAGCCGGTGCTCTTCCTCGTCGACGATGCGCACCGGCTGGACGCGGGCGCGTTGGAGTGGCTGGATTACATCTTCAGAGAGTTGGCGGATTTGCCGCTCTGTCTGGTGTTGGCCTACAACGAGCACGAGACGGAAGAAGCGGTCAGGCCTTTCCTGAGACGATGGCGGGAGTTGGGCTGGACCGAGGATTACCCGCTCGGCCGGTTCACGGAAGCGCAGACCGGTCAGATGGTCAAGTCGCTGCTCGGTATGAACCGGGTACCGACTCAGTTCTCCAAGCGGATTCATGAAGAGAGCCAGGGCAACCCGGGATTTATCACCCACATTTTGCTTGCCCTTAGGATGGAGAAGAAGCTGTACGTCAGCGAGCGCGGCAGATGGTCGACCGAGTTCGATGCGCGCGGGGATTACGCCGTGCTGCCGCTCCCGGTCAGCATCGAGGATGCGATCGCCAAGCAGCTGGATTCGCTCAGCGGCGCCGCGTATAAGGTGCTCGAGCTGATGGCGGTTTGTCAGGGGGAATTGCCGGCCGCGGCATTAGAGCGGTTGACGATGCATTCGGGCACCGCCGAGGCGCTGGAGGAACTCATGAGCGAGCAGCTGCTGGAGATGCACGAAGGGGAATTCGGCGGCTGCGGCTTCCAGTCCAATATCGTCAAGATCGCGATCTATAACCGGATTGGAGCGGATCGGCGCGCAGAGCTCCACCGCCGTCTGGCCGACGAACTGGGACGCGAATGCTATCAAGTCAGCAACGCGATCCAGCTTGAACGCATTCATCATTTGATCCAGCTCGGAGAGCATGCCGGGGCGCTTGCGCTAATCCTGAAGGCTGTTCATCGCTTCATGAACTACTCGATGCGGGAACAGGCGCTGCAATACTTACGGACGGCGCTCTGGCTGTCGGACGAGCTTGGCGATTCCCAGGCGCGGCTTCGCGTGCACGTGCTCATGGGCGAGGTCTACTCGGGGCAAGGCAATCACGAGCAGGCGTTGGCCTTATTCGAGGCCGCGCTGACTCAGGCGGGGGAACTAGCCGACCATGCGCTGGAAGTCGACGTGAAGTGTCAGCTCGCGGAGCTCCATATCCGCAAGAACGAGCGGCTGCAAGCGGAAGCGATGCTGAACGGGGCGATCGAGCAGTCGCGGGCGATGGGCTATAAGAAGGGCTTACTTGAAGCGACCGCATCGTTCAGCCGGATCGCGGATTACAAGCAGTACGGGGAGCAGCTGGCCCAGGTAGAGGCGGTGCTGACCCCGGAGGACGAGGCCGACTATCCGGATCAGATGGCCAAGCTGTACAAGGCCAAGGGTATTTATTTGCTCACCTTAGCCAAGCATCTCGAGGCGGAGGACGCGTTCCGGATCAGCATGGAGCTAAGCCGGCGGGCCGGACGGATGGAAGACATGTCGAATACGCTGACGAGCCTGGGCGTGATCCAGGTGCTCCATTACGACAACCTGGAGGCGGGCCGCAATTATTTCGAGCAGGCCTTGTGGGCGGCGTTGAAATCCGGTTCTCCGCATGCGGTCACCCATTACTGCAACCTATTGGAGATCAGCGTGACGGTCGATCAATACGCAGAGGCGCTCGACTACTTCAAGCGGGCGGAGTCGCTTGCGATCGAATACGATTTCACGCTGCGCATACTGGGACTGGCGATAAGCGGGATCCATTTATATACGCAGCTGAGCGATTATCAGAAGGCGTACAAGTATTTGCTGCAAGCGGAAGAGCTGCTGAAGGAGCAAGGGCCTGATTCGTATTGGGTCATGCCGGAATACCATCAACGGGCGGCTTTCTTCTATTATCGGATGGGGATGTTCGAGAAGGCGCTCTGGCATGCGGAGGAGGGCATCCGGCACAGCCAAGACTACCACGATGCGGAGCGGACGCATTGCAAAGGTACGTGCTTGCTCGCCGGATTTCAGCTGGCCAAACAGGTGGACCACGATGAACTGCGGGAGGTGCTGGAGGAGGTTCGCCGGACGAAGCATGTCCGCACCTTCCGCCAGCTGCTGCACGAGTGCGCCAAGCTGCTGCTGCTTGAAGGGGCGGGCGCGGAAGCGCGGCCGCTGCTTGCGGAGAGCGCGGCGCTTGCATCTCGCGCCGATTCGGAGCGGCTGGCGGTGGAGCTGCTGTGGCTGGAAGGCTGCGACGAAGGCGGGGACATCGGCCTCGCGAAGCTCCGCGAAGCGCTTGCGCGCAGCGAAGCCGGGTATGCCGAATATCTCGTGTGGAAAGCCCACACGGCGCTCGGCGTTATTTTTGCGGACAGGGGCGAGATCGAACAGGCGCGCGACAGCTACCTGCTGGCGTTGGATGCGCTGTATGCGCTGTCGCAGCGGGTGCCCGAGCCGTTCAAGGCGTCATATCTGCAGTCGGGCGGCCGCGACCGGCTGCCGGAGGGGATTCGGCAATTGGCCTGCCGAGCGTCGGATGAAGTGAACGTGGGCGAAGCACGAGGCGCGAAGGGCGACGCGAGCTTCGGTGAGGGTGGCTTTCGGGAGTTGGCGGACGAGCTGAAGAACATTATCGGAGAGGGCGAGGCGGTGCAAAGCGAGCGGGATGCCGCTTGGATCGGCGCCGCGCTGGCCGGTCAGACCGGCCAGTATGAACGCAACTTACAGCTGCTCGCCGAGACGGCCGGCAAACTGACGCGGGCGGACCGCTTCTGCTTTGTAATTCCGGGCGAAGAGGAGCGGCGATACCAAGTCGTCGGCACGTCACCGGAGCCGGGCGTACAGGATTACGTGCTCGGCTTTGCCAAATCGAACCATGGCGGATTTTATGTCTCCGAGCTGCTGGGCGAAACGCGCGGCTGCGCGGAAGTACGGCTTCCGCCCGGCGCGCGGGCCGTCATGTGCCTGCCGATCTACGCCGGTGCTTCTTCGGCGGGAGAGCATCCCGCGCTGCCCCGACGAGACGCGGGACGTGAGGAGGAGCCGGCCGGGTATTTATATCTAGAGGCGAGGACGCCATTGCACCGTTTTGACGAGACCACTATGGAGCGGTGCGGCTGGCTGGCTCAGACCGGGTTGTTGTCCATCGATAATTACCGGCTGCAAATCCTGTCGGCTATCGACAAGCTTACGGGGGCGTTGACCCGCAAATATTTCGAAACCATTCATGGCGAGATCATCGCCGCCAGCCTGCGGCGGAGCGGGAAATACGCGGTGATGTTTTCGGATATCGACCGCTTCAAGAACGTGAACGATAGCTATGGACATAAACGGGGAGACGAAATTTTGCGCGAGGTCGGACGCTTATTCCGGGAAGGGCTGCGGGATGGCGACCTATGCTGCCGTTACGGTGGGGAAGAGTTTATTTTCCTGCTGCCGGACGCCGATCACGAACAAGCGCAAGCCATGGCGGAGCGTCTTCGCAGCCGCGTGGAGGATGCCAAGCTGCTCGGGCAATCGACGCCGCTGACCGTGAGCCTGGGCGTGGCGGCATGCCCCGGGCAAGGCGGGCAGTGGGAGGAGCTCAAGGAACGGGCGGACCAGGCGTTGTATCATGCCAAGGAGACCGGCCGCAACCGGGTCAGCGTGTGGGAGGCCGCCATGGGAAAGACCGCCAAGCGCATCGACAAGCTGGCGGGGATCGTGGCGGGCAGTCTCGTACAGGATCAGCGCAACGTGCTGGTGCTCGTCGAGCTGCTCCAGCTGTTGAACGAGGGCAAGAGCGAGGAAGAGACGCTCTACCTGATGCTCGGACGCGTCATGGAGATTTTGGAGGCGGCGGAAGGATTCGTCCTGGCGACGGAAGAGGTGCGCTCCGAAGAGAGACCGGTGGAAGGACGCATATATGCCCGAAAGCGGTACGAGGACGGTTGGGCGGGGCGGCCTTCCTTTAATGCCCAACTGGTGGAGCAAGTCATTCAGGCCAAGTCCGGCGCGTACTTGATCGATTGGGATCACTCCGAAGACCTGAGGTTCGGAGAGCCGGTTTGGCATTCTGTTATGCTTGTCCCGTTAATCCGACGCGGCCGGGTGAAAGGCGTTGTTCAGCTTTCGTCGCCGATCGGCAAGAAGGAATACGGTTACAATGATTTTAATTACTTACACAAACTAGCAGAATTGTTCGCGGCAGTCCTCGGCGGCGATAACCGCCAAGCGTGACCAATACCTGACGCGGCCGATGACGGCGAACGAAATTGCGGCGAAGACGCTCTCTTGGGAGAGCGTCTTTTTGTTTGGTTCGGCTGAGAATGAATAGGCAAGGTTCAAGGAGGCAGTGATTGGGTAAAGATATCCGCTGACCTCTCGAATACACCGGAAACCTCTATTTTCAATGATGTAAACGCATTCAAAAGGGCTGAATGGATGTTTCGGATTTTTCGAGGACAACTTGCATAAAGAGAAGGGCTTGAATCATATTTTGAGATAAAAGTATATTCTTCCTTCGCAAACCATTTGGAATGTTCGGATTTTACTGAAAAGTTAAACGGTAAAACGTTAATATAATTAACGTTGTCGTTTAAAAATAACATTTTTTATTGGGGATATTGTAAAATATTCACTTACTAATTATAATTTTTATTGTATTATTCATAAATATAATGAATCTCGGAGGTGCAAGGGGTTTAATGTGTTAGATATACTTACATAACACAGACATGAGGTAAGCATCTAACACCTGTCGTTGCGGACAATTATCGACAAAGTTTTCATTCTATTCAAATTAGTCAGATAACAGAAGGAGTGGACTCATGAAAAAACCGAACAAATTGATGCTTTGCCTCTCGATTATGGCGCTTGCGGGTTCTGTATTGGCTGGCTGCAGCGGCAACAACGGGGGCGGCAACAACGCGCCGGCCGATAATGCAGGCAACAACAAGGCGGCGAACGCGCCGGCGAACAATGCGCCGGCCGAAGAACCGGCAACCCCTGATGCGAATACGCCCGTGGACGGCGGCGAGCTCGTCGTAAGCTCCTTCTCCGATATCGTATCCATCAATCCGATCTATGTAGGCGACACGGCATCCGGCGATATCGACTACTTGGTCAACGCCAGACTGCTCGATCTGGATCGCGCGGGCAACGTGGTCGCCGAGGAATGGTCGCTCGCCGCGGAGCTGCCGCAGGTAAGCGAAGACGGACTCACTTATACGATCAAGCTGAAGCCGGAAGCGAAGTGGGGCGACGGCCAGCCGCTGACGGCCGACGATATCGTCTACACGTTCGATACGATCCGCAATCCGGAAGCCGCTTCCCCGGCGATCAGCAACTTCGACAAGATCGAATCGATCACGAAGGTGGACGCGCAGACGGTCACGATCAAGCTGAAACAGGTGTACTCGCCGTTCCTGTACTCGCTGACGACCTCGATCGTGCCGGCGCACGTGCTGAAAGACGTGCCGGTCAAGGAACTGGCGAAGCATCCGTACGGCTCTGATCCGGCGAAGACGGTCACGAGCGGTCCTTGGAACTGGACGGAATGGAAGAACGGCCAGTACCTGACGATGGAAGCGAACCCGAACTATTGGGGGCCGAAGCCGCACATTCAGAAGATTACGTACAAAATTTACGCGGATCAGAATACGGAAGTCCAAGCGCTCATCAAAG
This sequence comes from Paenibacillus xanthanilyticus, assembly GCF_042682185.1. Classification (NCBI taxonomy): domain Bacteria; kingdom Bacillati; phylum Bacillota; class Bacilli; order Caryophanales; family Paenibacillaceae; genus Paenibacillus; species Paenibacillus xanthanilyticus. The sequence continues at coordinate 3,263,084 of NZ_JBHUHA010000002.1, forward strand.
GCGATGTGGATATGACCTCCGCGATTCCGCTGCCGCTGCTGGATACCGTGAAGGCGAATGAGAACATCAACGTCATTCTCGCGCCGGGGCCGCAGTATGAATACTTGGGCTTCAACTTCAAGGACGACAATTTCCCGGGCAAAGTATCGCCGTTCAAAGGTATGAAGACCCGTCAAGCGATCGCCACCGCGCTGAACCGCCAAGGCATGGTCGACAACATCCTCAAAGGCACGGGCACGCCGCTGAACGCGCCATTCCTGCCGGGCTCGTGGTCGGATCCGGGCGACAAGGCGACGGCGTATGCGTACGACGTCGAGAAGGCGAAAGCGCTCTTGGCCGAAGACGGCTGGGTTGCGGGCAAAGACGGCATCCTCGAGAAGGATGGCCAGCGCTTCTCCTTCGAACTGCAGTACAACGCGGGCAACAGCCGGCGTGAGCAAGTGGCGGCCGTTATTCAGCAGAACCTGGCGGATGTCGGTATCGAAGTGAAGCCGAAAGGCATCGACTTCGCGGCCTGGATCGACCAGAACGTCACGCCGGGCAAATACGAAGCGATTCTCCTGTCCTGGTCGCTCTCCAATCCGGATCCGGCCAGCAACGAGAGCATCTTCTCGTCCAAGTACTTCCCGCCGACGGGACAGAACACGGGCTGGTACAAGAACGAGAAGATCGATCAGCTGTGGATCGACGGCACGTTGACGGCCGACCAGAACAAGCGTAAGGAAATTTACGGCGAAGTCGGCAAAGAAATCTCCACGGACCTGCCGTACGTCTTCCTGTACCAATACGGTCTGCCTGAAGCGCAGAACAAAAAGATCAAATACGCCGAGGAAGATAAGCCGGAGTCGACGCTTGGCTACGGATACTTCTTCCACGTGAACAAATGGTGGGTCGCGCCATAACGCAAGCCATATTTCCATCAGCATGATTTGACCGGGGGGAAGGTCCAGTAGGCCCTTCCCCTTTGTATTTGACAAGGGGGAAAGCATTATGACCGAGTATCTGATTCGCCGTACGCTCCAGTCGGTTCTTGTCCTGCTGCTCATCACGGTAGTGACATTCCTTCTTATTCATGCGGCACCCGGCGGACCGAAACAAATTTACTTAAGCCCCAACCTGTCGCCCGAAGTGATGGAGCAGCAGGCCGAGAATCTGGGGCTGAACGATCCGCTGCCGGTGCAATATTTCCGCTGGCTTGGCGATTTGGCGCAGGGCGATTTCGGCTATACGTTCAAAAATAACCTGCCGGTGGGCGAATTGGTGTGGCCGACGCTCGGCAACACGATGATTTTGATGGGTTCGGCTTGGTTTCTGGCGCTTGTCATTGCGATCCCATGGGGGATTTACAACAGTACGCGGGAATACGGCTTCTCGGATCAATTGGCCTCTTTTATCGCATACATCGGATTCGCGATGCCGACCTTCTGGTTCGGGATCATCTTGCAGGAACTGTTCGCGCTGAAATGGGACCTGCTGCCGCTCTCGGATATGTATTCGATGGGCAAGGAAGGCGACCTCGGCGATCTGCTGCTGCACTTGGTTCTTCCGGTCACGGTGCTGACGCTCGGCTTTTTGGCCGGCTACGTCAAATATTCGCGCTCCAGCATGCTTGAGGTGCTGGACCAGGATTATATCCGTACCGCTCGGGCCAAAGGTCTCGGCGAACGGAAGGTTGTATTCCGCCATGCGCTCCGCAATGCGCTCATTCCGATTATCACGATTCTCGGTCTGGACCTGCCGATCCTCGTCGCCGGCGCGGCGCTGACCGAGAGCGTCTTCAACTGGCCGGGCATGGGACGGCTGTTCCTTCAAATGGCGACGCAGCGCGAGTATTCCGTGCTGATGGCCATTACGCTCATTATCGCGGTATTCGTCATCATCGGTAACCTGATCGCGGATCTGCTGTATGCGATCGTCGACCCGAGGGTGAAGCTCGGACGGAAAGGAGGCGTCGGCGCATGAGCGAGACCGCTGCACCGGTTACCGCCCCGAACCGCCCGGCTGCGCCTTCCAAGCGGCCCCCCGGGCTTTGGGCGACGGGCTGGAAGAAGTTTTCCCGCAATCCGTTCGCGATGACGGGCTTGGTCATTTTGCTGTTTTTCGTCGTCATCTCGCTTCTGGCGCCTTTGATTGCGCCGCATGACCCGGCGAGAGGCGATATGATGCTGCCCAACCTGCCCGCCGGCAGCGAGGGGTATTGGCTCGGCACGGACGAACTAGGACGCGACATTTTGTCCCGATTGCTGTACAGCGGCCGGATCTCGCTGCTCGTCGGCTTCAGCGTCGCGATCGGCACGGTTATCATCGGCACGGTCATCGGCGCCGTGTCCGGTTATTTCGGCGGATGGATCGACACCGTCTTCATGCGTTTCGTCGACGTGATGAACGCGATCCCGCTGCTGTTTCTGAACATTCTCGTGCTCGCGATTTTCAAGGCCGAGTTCTATTATATGATCCTCATTCTCGCCCTTACCGGCTGGATGGGCGTCGCCCGTCTCGTGCGCGGCACGTTCCTGCAGCTGCGCGAGATGCAGTACGTGGAGGCGGCGCGGGCGATCGGCGTCTCGAATGGGGGCATCATTATCCGCCATCTGCTGCGCAACGCGACCGCGCCGATCATCGTCAACGCGACGCTCATGGTCGGGGGCGCGATCCTGAGCGAATCGGCCTTGTCCTATCTGGGACTCGGCGTGCAGATGCCGGATACGAGCTGGGGACTCATGCTCTCGAATGCGCAGGAGTTCATGCTGGTCGATCCGCTTCAGGCGGTCTATCCCGGCATGTGCATTTTGATCGTCGTCCTGTCCGTCAACTTTATCGGCGACGGCTTGCGGGATGCGCTCGATCCGCGCAAGAAGACCGTCAAACCCCGGAGGAGGCTCGGCAAATGACCCAAAACCTACTGGAAGTCCGCAACCTGACGGCCGGCTTTGAGACCGAGAACGGGTTCGTGAAGGCGACCGACCGCGTGTCCTTGTCGCTTGCCCAGGGACAGACGCTCTGCATCGTCGGGGAGTCCGGCAGCGGGAAGAGCGTCACGTCGCTGGCGATCATGCGGCTGATCGATTACGCGGGCGGGTTTATCGAGAGCGGCGAAGTGCTGTTCAAGGGCGACAACCTCGCAAGCAAGAAGCAGCAGGATATGATGCGCATCCGCGGCAGCAAAATGTCCATGATTTTTCAAGACCCGATGTCCGCATTGAATCCGGTGTTCAAGGTAGGCGAGCAGATCGCGGAAAGTCTGCGCACCCATAAGGGGCTGAGCGACAGGCAGGCATGGGCGAAAGCCGTCGACATGCTGCGGCTGGTCGGCATCCCGAGTCCGGAGATGCGCGCACACCAATATCCGCACGAGATGTCGGGCGGCATGTGCCAGCGCGTCGTCATCGCGATGGCGCTCGCCTGCGATCCGGAGCTCATCATCGCCGACGAGCCGACGACCGCGCTCGACGTGACGGTACAGGCGCAAATCCTCGATCTGCTGGCGAAGCTGAAGCGCGAACTGAAGACGTCGATATTGCTCATTACGCACGACATGGGCGTAGCGGCGGAGATCGCCGACCGCATCGCGGTCATGTACGCGGGGGCGATCGTTGAGGAAGGTACGGTCGACCAGGTCTTCAATAACCCGAGCCATCCGTATACCGTGGGCTTGCTCCGTTCGATCCCGGGTCTGGACGGCGAGCGGGGCGGCGAACTGTATACGATCAAAGGCAGCATCCCGAGCATCAACGACCTGCCGACCGGCTGCAGATTCAATCCCCGCTGCCCGCATGTCATGGATCGCTGCCTCCGGGAAGAGCCGCCGCTCATCCCGGGTAAGAACGGGCAGCGCGCAGCGTGCTGGCTGGAAGAACTTCCGAAAGAGGGGGCCTGACCGATGAGCGCGACAGCGACAGATACGTATTTGGTGGAAGCGCGCCACGTGAAGAAATACTTCCCGATCCGCAGCGGCTTGCTCAGCCGGGTCGTGGGCAACGTCAAAGCGGTGGACGACATCTCATTCGGCATCCGCGAGGGTGAGACGTTCGGGCTTGTCGGCGAGTCGGGGTGCGGCAAGTCGACGCTCGGCCGGGTCATGCTGAACCTGAAGAGCGCGACGGACGGCGAGGTGCTTTTTCAAGGACAGAACATCCACGCGACGAACGCGAGGGAGATGCAGCGGCTGCGTCAGGAGATGCAAATCATCTTCCAAGACCCGATGGGTTCGCTCAATCCGCGCTTTCTCGTCAGCGATCTGATCGGCGAGCCGCTCAAGCTGCACCGGCGGATGAGCTCGGCCGAGATCGACGCGCGCGTCGTGCAGCTGATGGAGCTCGTTGGTCTCGACGCCAGCCGGCGCAACCGGTATCCGCATGAATTCTCCGGCGGCCAGCGGCAGCGGATCGGCATCGCCCGGGCGCTCGCGCTCGAACCGAAGTTCATCGTCGCCGACGAGGCGGTATCCGCGCTGGACGTCTCCGTGCAGTCGCAGGTGCTGAATCTGATGATGAAGCTGCAGAAGGAGCTCGGATTGACGTACCTCTTCATCGCGCACGGCTTGAACGTCGTCCGCCATATCTCCACGCGGGTCGGCGTCATGTACTTGGGCAAAATGGTCGAGGTCTCGCCGACGGACGACCTGTTCGCCAAGCCGCTGCATCCGTACACGAAGGTACTGCTATCCGCAATTCCGACGCCGGGCGTCAAAAAGGAGCGAATTATCCTGGAAGGCGACGTGCCATCGCCGGCGAATCCGCCGTCGGGCTGCCGCTTCCATACGCGATGCCCGTACGTGCAGGACCGCTGCCGCTCGGAGGAGCCGCTGCTCCGCACGGTCGAAGGCGACCGGCAAGTGGCTTGCCATTTTCCTTTAATTTAATCGGGTTGGCGATGAAGAAACAGGCTGGCGGAGCTATCTCCGCCAGCCTGTTCGTGTTGAAGTCTATTGCGACGCCGCATCCCCGATGCGGCGATCCGCGCGGAGTTAAGCCGATTCGGCCAAAGTTCCCGCTCGTTCGCGCCTATTCAGGAAGCTTCCCCCGCAGGCTGCGCCGGCGCGACGCTCGTCGTCATCGTGGCACGCGCTCGGGCGAACAGCAGCACGCTGATCAAGCCAAGGGCGATCATGCCGGCGCTCGTTAGGAGGGCGGGCACGATATGGTCGCCGAAATCGGAGGCGGAGCGGATCGCGCCGCCGCTTTGGAAGATCAGGCCGCCGATCGCGATGCCGAAGACGCCGCCCAGCTCGCGGGTCGCATTGCTGACGCCGCTGGCTTCGCCCGATGAGGTTTCCGGCACGGAGGAGAGCACGCCGTGGGCGAGCGGCGTGAAGCTCAGGCCCATGCCAATTCCGCCGAGCATCATGAACGGCGCTTGGTAGCCGAACGGGAAATCGACGCCGAAGGTTAGAATCAGCGCGCTGAAGCCGCCAAGCGCAAGTCCTTGCAGAACCAATCCCGTGGCAAGCAGCGTACGGGTGCCGAATCGGCCAACCGCGAAGCCGGCGAGCGGGGCGGTCAGCATCGTGCAGCCGGTCCAAGCCATCGTGCGGACGCCGGCTTCGAGCGCGGAATACTGCTGCCCTTGCTGGAGGAACAGCGTCAGCAGGAAGATCGCGCCGAAGATCCCCGCGTTCATCCAGAAACCGGTGAAGATGTACGCGGCATAGCGGTGGCTGCGGAACAAGCTGAAGCGGACGAAGGGATGGGGTTTATTGCGCTGCGAAACATAGAAAAGAATGAGAAGCAGCAGTCCGCCAGCGATGGAGCCGACGACCAGCGCGGAGGCCCAGCCTTCTTCGTTGCCTTTCTCGAGACCGAATATGATGCCGAATAGCCCGGCTCCGAGGAGTAGAATGCCCGGCACGTCGACCGGCTTGCGTTCGCCTTTCGATTCTCGCAGCCAGAATATCCCGAGCGTGAAGGCAAGCACGCCGACCGGCACATTGATCCAGAAGATGAGCTGCCAAGGAGCGCCCTCCACGATCAAGCCGCCGACGAGCGGTCCGACGGATAGCCCAAGTCCGGAGATGCCGGACCAGATGCCGAGCGCGGCGGCCCGCATATTCTGGGGGAAGGCGGCGTTCACGAGCGTTAAGCTAAGCGGCACGATCGCGGCGCCGCCGATCCCTTGGAGCGCTCGGGAGAGGATGAGCGAAGTAGCGTTTTCGCTAAGCCCGGAGAGGGCGGATCCGAGCGTGAAGAGCACGACGCCGATCAGAAACATCTTCTTCCGGCCGAAACGTTCGCCAACCATGCTGAAGGGAATTAGAAGCACGGCGAACGCCAGCGTATAGGCGTTCATGAACCATTGCAGATCGCTTAGGCTGGCCTCGAATGACTGTTGAATGGAAGGCAGCGCGACGCCCAGCACCAAATTATCCAACATGGCCATGAACAAGGCTGCGCATGTCACGGCCAGTAGGCGAATTCTTGCACCCGTAAACATTGCTGCATCACTCCTCTTTATTTATTGATAAATAAGTGAATGTCCGAGAAAAAAGGCAATCACAGTCGTGAGACTGATTCATTGCCTTTGTGTCGGGAATCCAGCGATCTAACAGTGCGTTCCATCTTCGTGATAGAAGAGCAGCTTCGGCAGCTGCAGCGTTTCGGCCAGCGCGATAACCATGCCTTGCCCGATGAATTCGCTTGCCTTCCGGCTGGGCTCCGGCAGACCGGCCTCCTCGAAACGGGCTTTAAGGCGTTCGTATACCGCATCGAAGCCCCCTCTGGTGTAATCCCGGATCGTCGGTTCAGGCGCCGCGAAGGACGTCATGACGAGCAAAATTTCGTTGCGATGGCTCTCCAGCAGGCGGGCGAACGCTTTGCCCATAGCCTCCTCCAGCTGTTCCGGCGGGGCTTCGGCCGTGGAGAACGTTTCAAGAACGCGGCGCGAAGCCTGATCCAGCACGGCCAAATACAGCTCTTCTTTCGTTTTGAAGAAGTGAAAGACATAGGGCTGCGTGACCCCGACGCGGCGGGCGACTTCCGCCGTGGTTGTTTTGTAGTAACCCAATTCGGCGAACAGCGCGGCGGCGGCCTCCAGGATCTGTTGTTTTCGGTTCTGCGAAACTTCTTCCTTGGATGTCATGGGTGCGGTCCTTCCAATTATTTATTGACTAATAAATAAAATATAAAACGCGGCTTCGACGTTGTCAACAAAAATATCCAGTTGCTTCATGCGCAGCTTTCCCATGGGCGAGTATTTCGCCGCACGAGGCGCATGAGACCGGTGTTCGCCCCGCGCACGACTTCCAGATAGCGCGATGATGTTTGTCGACCGTCGATCGGAATCTTCTCGTGGCACGGCATGCAGAAGATGATGGCTTTCAATGGCGCCCGAACTCTCGGTCGTGCATACCGGCCTATGCTTCGTAAACTCTGCCCAGCTCAAGGAAGCGGGCTACGCCGGCCCATCCGCAATTCGGTTCGTCCCCATATTCGGCGGCCAGACCTGCTGCGGCCCCTTCGATATAGGAAGCGGGATCAAGGTTATTCCATAGATGCGCCATGCGGGAAGTGGTGCCGAGAAAATGCTCGCGGTGACGCCGCTCGGCCAGCTCCATTTTACGCAAATCCGCGATTTGAAAATGCAGGATTCGTTCGACATCTTCGTAATCGCCGCGCGCGTCTTCTTTAGTTGGAGGTTTGACGAGCTCCCATTGGGATTCATAAGAGGCAGGCTCCGTTCCCAGGCAGCGGCGAACGCAGGTTGCGAGATCGTCGAACGAAGGATGGCTGTCGCGGAGCTGCTGTAATAGGACAAGTAACGATCGCAGAAAACGCTCGAGCGACTCCACATCGGCCAACTCATCCTCGGCATACGGGGTCATCGCATTCTTTAGTTCGATGGCGTTAATCATATTTCTCCTCTTCCTCGCGGATTCGGCGCTCCACGATTAGCTCGGCTTCCGTCTCGAAATTCAGCAGAAGCGGGACGGGGAGGCGCTCCGTCAACGATTGGACGGCAGGCAGTTCCAGGAGCTCGTCAATCGTCCCCGGCCGCCAAGGCAGTTCTTCGATCCATTCCCGGAAGGCTGCAATAAATCGGTAAAAGGACGCTTCGAATCGTTCCGCCGTTTCCTCGGCTTCCGCTTCGCCCGCCGCGGACATCGACTGCCAATTGCGGAGCATCTCGGTCAGTGCTGGTTCGTAGGATTCAATCAAGGGCGAGCCTCCTTATGACTTTACCTGTTTTACTGTCATACACCTGAGTATACCTGCCGCAAGCTGAGGGAAGCGAGTTTCTTGGACAATTCCGCGTCATCCAACGAAAAAACTCACAAGCTTCGCGTATTCGCGTTGCTTGTGAGTCGCTTTTTCATCGCCAAAATGATATCAAGCGCTATTTCTACGAAGCTTGTCGGCAGCGGCGACTTTACGACTGCGGGCGTAGCCGAGCGATAGAGCGGCCGTCCCGGCGGCGATCGTGACCAAGGCGGCTCCGATCCAGGTCACGGACAGCAGGGAAGCATCCTGCGTGACGATTCCGCCGATGCCCGCGCCTGCCGCCATGGCGAGCTGAAGCACCGAGGTGTTCAGACTAAGCATGATGCCCGAAGCCTCTGGAGCAAGCGTCAGAAGATAGTATTGCTGCGTCGGACCCGAAGACCATGCCGAGAACGACCATAGCATAAGAAGCGGAAATACGAGCGCCGGCGAATGAGCCGCGAGCGAGAGGGCGACAAGGATGATCGCGTGCAGCAGCATGCCGCCGATCAGCGTAGGCGGGACGCCCAGACGGTCGGTGCTCCAGCCGCCGAGCTTCGAACCGATGAGGCTGGCGATGCCGAAAGCGAACAGGCCGGCGCTCACCCAATTTTCGCTCATGCCCGTCACATCGAGCAGGAATGGCGAGATATACGTGTAGGCGATCGCGTATCCGGCAATCCAGAAGAACGTGATCGAGAGCGCGACCACGATTCGGGGCTGCTTGAGCAACTTCAGTTGATCCCGAAGCGGGATCGGGGTATCGCCCTCCGTCTTCGGAATGGCGTTCGCAATGGCGAGGATCGCGAGCAAGCCGAGAAGACCGATGCCGCCGAAAATCATACGCCAATCATAGCTGGCGGCAATAAGCCTGCCCACGGGGACACCGATGATGAGCGAGGTGCTAAAGCCCATGACCAGCGTAGCGATGGCGCTCCCTTGACGGTCGGGCGGGGCGAGTTTAGCCGCGACGGTCAGCGCCGTGACGACGAAGACGCCGGTGCTGGCGGCCAGGATGACGCGTGAAGCGACGAGGAACCCGAATCCGGGCAGCATGACGGCCATCGCATTGCCGATGACGAATACCGCCAGCGCGTAGAGCAGCAGCTTTCGGCGTTCGACCTTAGCCGTGACGGCCATCAAGACCGGCGTGCCAAACGCATAGGCGAGCGAGAATACGGTGATCAACTGCCCTGCGGCGCTGACCGATACGCCTATGTCGGTA
>NZ_JBHUHA010000002.1:3277500-3431119 GCF_042682185.1 Paenibacillus xanthanilyticus
AGAACTCTCGTTAAGGAACTCGGCAAAATGACCCCGTAACTTCGGGAGAAGGGGTGCCTCGGTAGGGTGAATAGCCCGAGGGGGCCGCAGTGAAAAGGCCCAAGCGACTGTTTAGCAAAAACACAGGTCTGTGCGAAGCCGTAAGGCGAAGTATACGGGCTGACGCCTGCCCGGTGCTGGAAGGTTAAGGGGAGTGGTTAGGGGCAACCCGAAGCTATGAACCGAAGCCCCAGTAAACGGCGGCCGTAACTATAACGGTCCTAAGGTAGCGAAATTCCTTGTCAGGTAAATTCTGACCCGCACGAATGGCGTAACGACTTGGGCGCTGTCTCAACGAGAGATCCGGTGAAATTTTAATACCTGTGAAGATGCAGGTTACCCGCGACAAGACGGAAAGACCCCATGGAGCTTTACTGCAGCTTGATATTGGACTTTGGTACGATCTGTACAGGATAGGTGGGAGCCTGAGAAGCCTGAGCGCCAGCTTGGGTGGAGGCGCCGTTGGGATACCACCCTGATCGTATCGGAGTTCTAACCCGCCACCCTGAATCGGGTGGGGGGACCGTGTCAGGCGGGCAGTTTGACTGGGGCGGTCGCCTCCTAAAATGTAACGGAGGCGCCCAAAGGTTCCCTCAGAATGGTTGGAAATCATTCGAAGCGTGCAAAGGCATAAGGGAGCTTGACTGCGAGACCAACAAGTCGAGCAGGGACGAAAGTCGGGCTTAGTGATCCGGTGGTACCGAATGGAAGGGCCATCGCTCAACGGATAAAAGCTACCCTGGGGATAACAGGCTTATCTCCCCCAAGAGTCCACATCGACGGGGAGGTTTGGCACCTCGATGTCGGCTCATCGCATCCTGGGGCTGAAGTAGGTCCCAAGGGTTGGGCTGTTCGCCCATTAAAGCGGTACGCGAGCTGGGTTCAGAACGTCGTGAGACAGTTCGGTCCCTATCTGTCGTGGGCGTAGGAAATTTGAGAGGAGCTGTCCTTAGTACGAGAGGACCGGGATGGACGTACCGCTGGTGTACCAGTTGTTCCGCCAGGAGCACCGCTGGGTAGCCAAGTACGGACGGGATAAGCGCTGAAAGCATCTAAGCGTGAAGCCCCCCTCAAGATGAGATTTCCCAATTAGTAAGACCCCTGGAAGACGACCAGGTTGATAGGTTCGAGGTGGAAGCGCAGCAATGCGTGCAGCTGACGAATACTAATCGGTCGAGGGCTTATCCTAACGTTTAAGTTCGCAAGAGCTTAGACAAACACAGCTAAAGTGTTGAGTTTCGTATCCAGTTTTCAGGGTGTAATTGCCTTGTTTACAATGGAATCACACCCACTCTTTTGTGGGTTTTGTTATTTACTGGCCTTTAGCTCAGCTGGTTAGAGCGCACCCCTGATAAGGGTGAGGTCGGTGGTTCGAGTCCACTAAGGCCAACCATTCATATTCTAAGGGGCCATAGCTCAGCTGGGAGAGCGCCTGCCTTGCAAGCAGGAGGTCAGCGGTTCGATCCCGCTTGGCTCCACCAATATCGTTTCTAATGTTCCCTGATAGCTCAGTTGGTAGAGCACTCGACTGTTAATCGAGTTGTCACAGGTTCGAGTCCTGTTCGGGGAGCCATTCATGGAGAAGTACCCAAGTGGCTCAAGGGGACCCTCTGCTAAGGGGTTAGACTGCGTAAGTGGTGCGAGGGTTCGAATCCCTCCTTCTCCGTTCTTTCTACATACGGCCCGTTGGTCAAGGGGTTAAGACACCTCCCTTTCACGGAGGTAACAGGGGTTCGAATCCCCTACGGGTCACCACTTTTATATGGAGGCTTAGCTCAGCTGGGAGAGCATCTGCCTTACAAGCAGAGGGTCGGCGGTTCGATCCCGTCAGCCTCCACCATATAGATTTTCTAATGACGCGGGGTGGAGCAGCTCGGTAGCTCGTCGGGCTCATAACCCGAAGGCCGCAGGTTCAAATCCTGCCCCCGCAACCAAATTATAATGCGGAGCCGTGGTGTAGAGGCCTAACATGCCTGCCTGTCACGCAGGAGACCGCGGGTTCGAATCCCGTCGGCTCCGCCATTTTAGTACGGCTCGGTAGCTCAGTTGGTAGAGCAGAGGACTGAAAATCCTCGTGTCGGCGGTTCGATTCCGTCCCGAGCCACCATTTAACTTTATACGCCGCTGTAGCTCAACTGGTAGAGCAACTGACTTGTAATCAGTAGGTTGGGGGTTCAAGTCCTCTCGGCGGCACCAGTTTCACGGAGGATTAGCGAAGTGGCCAAACGCAGCAGACTGTAAATCTGTTCTCTGACGAGTTCGGTGGTTCGAATCCATCATCCTCCACCAGTTATAGGGGCATAGTTTAAAGGTAGAACAGCGGTCTCCAAAACCGTTAGTGTGGGTTCAATTCCTGCTGCCCCTGCCAGAAGTATTTTTGACCGTGGCGGTCGTGGCGAAGTGGTTAACGCATCGGATTGTGATTCCGACATTCGGGGGTTCAATTCCCCTCGATCGCCCCATCTTTTATTGGGGATTAGCCAAGCGGTAAGGCAACGGACTTTGACTCCGTCATGCCAAGGTTCGAATCCTTGATCCCCAGCCATTTTATTATGAGCCATTAGCTCAGTTGGTAGAGCACCTGACTTTTAATCAGGGTGTCGTAGGTTCGAGTCCTACATGGCTCACTTTCTTCATATATTGACCTAAATGGTCGAAGCTCGCGCGTATGGCGGAATTGGCAGACGCACCAGACTTAGGATCTGGCGGGCGACCGTGGGGGTTCAAGTCCCTCTACGCGCACCAATATGTTTATGCGGAAGTGGCTCAGCGGTAGAGCATCGCCTTGCCAAGGCGAGGGTCGCGGGTTCGATTCCCGTCTTCCGCTCCATTTTTATGGCGCCATAGCCAAGTGGTAAGGCAGAGCTCTGCAAAAGCTTCACCCCCAGTTCGAATCTGGGTGGCGCCTCCACCTTCATCTCATGGTTGATCCAATGAGATACTGCTTGTATATCGGGATGTAGCTCAGCTTGGTAGAGCACCTGGTTTGGGACCAGGGGGTCGCATGTTCGAATCGTGTCATCCCGACCATTCTTTTTCAATCGTAACCGGCGGATTATCCGCCGGTTTTTTTGCGTTGTTCACCTTGAAACGGTACCTGAATTGAAATGGTTGCACCCCTTCCCGCGCGCGGTGCATTCCCGGCACGCGGTGCTCAGTACTCGGTCACACGTCGGCGAGTAGTTAAGGAACTTGGCGAGCTAGGAAGAGATGCTGCTTGGCATTCAAGGCGGCAGGCTGCTTTGGACGGTCGAGACGTAGAGATATCGCCAGGCGTGGCGTGCAGGAGGATAGATGGAGGGATGAGGGATTTCGGAGGCTGTTGAAGTAGTCTTAGGTACATCGTGGTAAAAGTTGGGGCAAAATGCAACTTTTTCGCGGATTTCGTCGTCATTTGGACAAACTAGGCATCATGAGAATCGAAGTGCTGCAGAAGATGTCATCTGATTACGAGGAGGATCCACATGCTCTACTGGGCTGGCTTTACGCTGTCATTTTTGTTGGTGCTGGTGCTTATTCCTCCGCTGCGCAAGTTGGCGGTCCGAATCGACTTCGTGGACAAGCCTAGACCGGATGTCGAACGAAAAATTCACCGGGAGCCGATTCCGCTGACGGCGGGTATCGCGATATTCGTCGGATTTTTCGCGGTTTACTATGCATGCGGCGGCCTTTTCTCTGCACAGACGTGGGCCATCACCGGCGGAGGATTGTGCATTCTCGGCATCGGGCTGATCGATGACTGGTACAAAACGCGGGGCAAGGAGCTTGCATCCCTGCCGAAGTTGGTCGTACAGGTCGGCGCCGCTGTCATCGTCTATTCGTCGGGCATCGCTTTCGAGGGGTTTACGAATCCGTTCAACGGACAATTCGTGAATTTGCCGACGTGGCTGGAGCTTCTGCTTACGATTCTGTGGATTTTCGGCGTCACGACGGTCATTAACTTCTCGGATGGCATGGATGGCTTGGCAGGCGGGTTGTCCGCGATATCGGGCGGGACGCTGTTCGTCGTGGCGCTCACGATGGGGCAGAGCGATTCCGCGCTCATGTCCATTATACTCGTAGGCGCGGCACTCGGTTATTTGCGCTACAATAAGCCGCCTGCACGGGTATTTATGGGCGATGCGGGGGCGACGTTCTTAGGATTCATGCTCGGTATTATCGCGCTTGACGGGGCGTTCAAAGGGGCCACGCTGTTATCGCTGTTTATTCCGATTTTGGCGCTAGGGGTGCCGATCTTCGATAACGTCATCGTCGTCATTCGCCGGATACGGGCTTCCAAGCCGATATACCAAGCCGATGCGTCCCAAGCGCACTATAAGCTGTTGGCGACGGGATTGAATCAGAAGCAGACGCTCGTATTCCTCTGTCTGCTGAACGTCTGCTTCGGGTTGACCGCCATTATCATGGCGCTGCAAATCAGCGCGTAAGCAGCAAGCCGTCCGTCTAATTGCGGACGGCTTTTTTGCTGTCGGGGAAAGCTTTCGAGCAGGGGCTATCGTCTTGGGAATAGAAGGACATGAAGTGGAATGATGTGGAGCAGGTTTAGCCTGAGGCGGTCGGGTTGGGTGAACGAGACCTACGGCACCGTGGGCAGCGTTGTTAATATAGTAAATCGGGAGCAAAAGAGGGTCTGGGATGACTAAATATCGAGTGAGCATGCAGCTGCTGTTCATGATCGTCGCGTTGCTATTTATCTTGTTATCGATTGGGCCCGTACAGCGGATGACGGCACGGATGACGGCGGCAATCTATTTGACCGTTCATTATGGGGATCGCGATCTGCGTTTTCAAACGCTGGAGTATTCGTCGCAGTTCGGGGCGTACATGGTGTCGTACCAGGACCAAGACGGGCAACCGGTCGGGCTCCAAATCAGCTCGAAGCAATTTCCCGTCTTTATCTTATTCGATTCGCTAGATCCAGGGGCCTGATTAGGGAGCGAGTGGCACTTAGGTGCTTGGTTGCCCCCCAGTAGAGGAATGAAGGTAGGGAAGGCAACCGAAGCGCTGAAAAGGACTGCGGAATCTGTGGAAGCGGTATAGGCCCATCGATACGATGCATCCCTCGGCGCATGGCGCGAAATGCAGCCGCCGGGGGAGCCGGGACAGCTTGAAGCGCTTGGATTGGAGCTTCAAGCTGGTTAAGCTGCGCCTAACGACCGGCCCCAAAAGCCCGAACGGCTTGCTCGGCGGCGTGCTCCAGCAGTTCTGCGGCGCGCGTGATGGCTTCGTCCAGTGTCATAGGGGTATTGACGATGCTGAACGCGCAGTTGATGCCGCCCTCGTAAAGCGCGCGCAAATCCGGGCGGACGGCGCCGGCCAGCGCGATGACGGGAATGCCGAGCGATTGCGCTTCACGCGCGACGCCCAAGGGGGCTTTGCCCGACGCGGTCTGGGCATCGAGACTGCCTTCCCCGGTGATTGCCAAGTCGGCTCCAGACAAATGCCGGCGCAATCCGGCTGCATCGATGACCACCTCGATGCCAGGGCGCAGACGAGAGGGGAAGAACGCGAGAAACGCGCCTGCTAAACCGCCGGCGGCCCCAGCCCCCGGATAATCATGCAGCCGCAGGTTCGTCTTCGACTCTACGAGGTCGGCCCAGTGGCGCATATTGCGCTCCAAGTGCTCGATATTGCTGGGGGCTGCGCCTTTCTGCGGGGCATACACAGCGGTTGCGCCATGGACCCCGATCAGTGGATTGTTCACGTCGCAAGCAAGGAGAAAATCGGATTCGGCAATACGCGGATCGAACGCGGCGTCATCGATGCGCGCGATCTGTTCGAGGTTCCCTCCCGAAGGATGGATGACGCAGCCGCTCGCATCATAGAACGCCATTCCAAGAGCCTCGAGCATGCCTGCGCCGCCGTCGTTGGTCGCGCTGCCGCCCAAGGCGACAATAAAACGCCTGCAACCCTTGTCCAAGGCGTGCCGGATTAGCTCGCCCGTGCCGTAGGTCGACGTCAGTCCCGGATTGCGCAGAGGAGCAGGCACGAGGAGCAGGCCCGACGCGCGCGCCATTTCGACCACGGCGGTTGTGCCGTCCGCAAGCAGCCCGTATGCGGCGTCGACGGGGGAGCCGAACGGATCACGTACGGTGTGCGTAACGAACGTGCCACCGGCGCTTCGAACGATCGGCTCCAGGGATCCTTCTCCTCCATCGGCCATCGGGACGAGCACCGTGTCCGCTTCGGGGAAAGCGTTGCGGATGCCGCGTTCGATCGCTTGCGCGGCTTCGGCCGCGG
Organism: Paenibacillus xanthanilyticus; assembly: GCF_042682185.1. Taxonomy (NCBI): domain Bacteria; kingdom Bacillati; phylum Bacillota; class Bacilli; order Caryophanales; family Paenibacillaceae; genus Paenibacillus; species Paenibacillus xanthanilyticus. Next base: position 3,283,780 of record NZ_JBHUHA010000002.1, read on the forward strand.
TAAGGCTTCCCTTGAACGAGTCGGGGGCAATGACGATTTTCATCTGACGTTCCTCCTTAGCGGCAGACCCGCGGTGAGTGGGCTTTATAGGGGACGAAGTGGAATTGTCCTTATCAGCTAATACCTGATTATAGCAGAAGAATGCAAAAAGCAGGACGTCGCCCGTCGGGGCAATGTCCTGCTTTTGTTGTAACCGAGTATTTAAGGGGAGACGATGCGGCTGCCCCAAATCGTGATGCCCTCGCCCGACATCGCCGAGAAGGTCATCGTCTGACGCTCTCCAGTCTCGTCATATTGCCGCAGGAACACGCCTTTGTAGGTGGCGCCATCGATCGTGATCGTCGCCGTGTGATCGTCGCTGAGCTTCCACGTGCCGCTGACCGAGCCGGTTACGGCGCCATCCTCGGCGAGGGTGATGACGGCGGATTGTTGAATGTCGGCCGTAATCTCTTTGTTATGGTTAACGAATTTGTATTCGCCCGTAATGTCGGCTTTGGCATAATTGGCAATCTTCTCGCCGCCGTAGCGGTACGGCGCGACCACCGGCCAGCCTTCCTCGTTGAAGAACATTTGATGGACGCGGACTTCATGCTGCTCGCCAAGATTCGGGAACCGCGCGTGGAAGATCAGATAATAACGCTTCGTCTTCTCATCGTAGTAAGCGGAGTTGTGGCCGGGCGACACATAGCCGTATTCGCTGCCATCGGTCTCGCCTTCTGCCGGTTGGAATGCGTAGCTGCCCATCAATTTGGCGCCGTATGGCGCATAGGAGGCATCGTCGAAAACGGTGCCGAAGGCGCCCATCGCCTCTTCCATCGGCTTGTCCTCGGCGTCGACGAAAGGACCGTCCGGATTTTTGGAACGCGCGACGCGCATGTTGTACCCGCCGTCGGCCGTCAATCCGCCATAGGAGAGGAACAGGTAGTAGTATTCCGTGTCTGGGCTGTACAGCATATACGGTCCTTCGATCCGGCTGTGGTTGCCGCCCAGCAGCTTCTTGCCATAGCCTTGATCCGGGAGAGGGAAGCCGGTCTTCGGATCCATCTTCAGGATGAATATGCCGCCCGAGTACGAGCCGTACACCATCCACAATTGGCCGTCCTTGTCATAAAACACGTCGGGGTCGACGACGTTCGGATGGACGGTCGCATCGTAAATCTCTCTGTCCGCGCCGGCCTCTCCGACCATGCCGGACTTCAGCATAATGCCCAGATTTCGGTAGGGGCCTTCGATGTTGTCGGATACGGCAACGCCCATGGCGGACAACGGCGAATCGCCGCGGCAGGCGTTGTAGTACATGTAGTATTTGCCGTCCTCGAGCTGAATGACGTCTGCCGCCCACAGCGTGTCGGTCTCCGCCCACGCGAACGTCTCGGCGAGCTCTTCCTTGACGCCCGGGATGAGCGGGTTGTCGTCGGACACGCTGGTGGAAATTTGCGTCCATGCCATCAGATCGGATGACTTGGCCGAGGCCAGATGGGAACCGAACACGTAATAGGTGCCGTCCGATTCAATGATGGACGGGTCGTGCACCGATACATTTTCGAACACCGGCGGTGCGGTGGTGGTGACATTGGAACCCGCATTATTCGACGCGCTGCTGCAGGCGCTCGACAGCAGGGCAGCGGTAAGTAAAACCAGGGCTAGTGCTTTTGCCTTCATCCGTTAGACCTCCTTCATGTATACCCTTACATTGTCGGTAAAACGGACGAAAGAGTCAATAGTATTTTTATGAATTTATTAATGTTTATATTTACATTAGGACGTCAGACAGGGTCGGGTTTAAGCTAGTGGGAGGGTGAGAAGCGCGATATATGGATCGATGCGAGGGTGGGATGGACGGAAGCAGTGTGCGTGAGGATGAGGCTTTTTGATCGGATTAGCAGGGTAATTGGAAGCTGTTGATGGTGATGGAGGGCTACGAAAATAGGGTCTTGAGAAGGGAAGGGAGAGACAGGAGGCGAGCAAACGATGCTTTGCAGGTACAAAGGAGAACGAAGCTAAAGCGGTACAAGCGAGCCAAGGTGATGTAGATGCTTGGGGGCCAAGAGTAGGGACAAGCGAGCCAAGGTGATGTAGATGGTGGGGGCCAAGAGTAGGGACAAGCGAGCGCGGTTGAGGGGGTATCTCCTCAGCAGGAGGACGAAATATTTACGAGGCAACGGGACTTTTTGGATGTGTGGGAGCGGCGTATCGGTAACGGGCGAAAAATCAAAATCGCGGTCAAGGGGCGAGTGATTCGTTGCCGGGGGAAAGGCTGTGCGTCGGCATGCCGCATGACCGCGAAGCTAAAAGATTAAATGAAAAAGAAGAGTTGCCGCAGGAAGCTGCGTTTCTTCGGTCGTTGTTTGATCGGAATCGGCGCCAGCTTGTTCGTCGAATCCCAGCCTGCCGCCGCGACCATCTGGAGGGGCATTTGGAGCTGCTCGACCGCCGCGGCCAGCTGACTTACGGTTTGACGCAGTTCCTCCAGCTCTTCGCGGTGCTGAAGCAGTTGAACCGAGACGACATCGTCCGCTTTGTGGGCAAGCGCTTGCTCCAGCCTTTGCAAGCGTTCGCGCACCTCATTGGTGATAGGTTCCAGTTGTTCCGGCATTATCTCCGGCTGAGCGGGTTCCGTATGCACAACGACGGCTGCCGGCGCGTCGGACGCCTCCTCCTCTGTCTGTACGGCGCTGCTGGTAATTTCGTTGATCAGCTGCTGCATGGCGGGGTCGAACTCATACTCGGGCGGGAGGTCAGACGCGGTCTCTGCCGCTAACTGCGGCAGTCTCGTAGCGCCCGAGACTTCGCGCTGGGCGGCTAGCGTGATCTCGCTCATGCCTTTGCCGCTTTCGATTTGGTTCTGGATGTCTCGCAGATGCGCCAGGTCGCGTTCTTCGAACAGGAAGCTGCCGAAGGCGTCTTTGGCCGGCGTGGACGGGAGAAGGGTCATCCAGCGTCTGACCGTCGTTTGGCTTACCCCTAATTGCCGCGCCACCTCTTTGGTTTTCATCATCATCCCATCACCTCTATCAACGTCTTGGCCACTGTATTCGCCATGCATATGCGCCCTCCCTGCCGGGTAGACAAAGGTAGTGGGCAATCGCTAAAACTAGTGTTAATGCGGGGAAAACGGCGTAAGCGGCGCACATGCCTGCGGAGGGTGTCGCTCTCTGTCTGCCACGGCGGCGGCAAGTGCAAAAAGCCCCAAGCTCCGGTGAAGGGAGCTTGGGGCGGATGCATGTTAGCAAGCGAGTCGGCAATCGTTACGCACAATAAGGGGAGACGCAGACGAGCGATGGCGGCTTCGACGAGCTGCGAGGTCGCGATGCGGATGCGCGATGGGATGGAGGGCGGTCTTGACGTCGAAGCACGTCGGATGCACGTCGTTGCACGCAGCCATACCTAGTCTGCCTGCGGACCGCGAGGAGATGGAAGCCGGGCGATCGCATGCGGCGTCGAATATTTACGTCTGGCTGACCGCCGCGGCGCTCGCCTTCGCGCTGGCCCGATGCCGGCTGGCCATGGCGTGAATGATGAAAAATCCGATCGATAGCAGCGCGGTGACGACGGCCAGCCATGCCACGGGACTTAAGCCGCCTCGATCATAATAAGCGCCCATCATGTAAGGTCCGATCACGCGACCGGCAGAGCCGATGCCGCCGGAGAGACCCAAGTAGAACGGCGTATGCTTGCCGGCCCGTTCAGAGAGGAAGGCGGGCATCGCGGGCGCGATGAGCATCTCCCCGAAGGTGGCCAGAATCATGGCGAGCACCATGCCCGGGTAGCTTTGCATCGTCAGAATGCAGGCGTAGCCGGCCATGTAGAAGATGGCGCTCGCCGTCATTTGGGCGTTGATCGTGCGGGCAGCCGTTCGTTTGAGCAGCGTCATCAGCGGTTGCGCGACAAAAATGAGAATGCCGTTCAGCGTCCAGAGGAAACCGTACATCCGCTTAGGCATGTCTTCGGCAATGATGAACGGAGAGACGCCCGTATTCCAAATCGAGTTGCCGAAGTTCAGCAGCAGAACGGCCACGGACATATACAGGTAAATGCGAATGTTGCGCATGAGCATCCAGGCGCTCTCGGACCTGGAGACGCTCGTCTGGGCAAGGACCGGCGACCCGGCGGTCTTGTTCTCGGTCCGACCCAAATAAAAGAGGAAGAAGACGGCGAACGCGCCGGATGTGACGCCGTTCAACACGAAGCTGAGCGTGTAGGAGACGTCGGCCAGGAAGCCGCTTAGCGCGGTGCCGACCGCTACGCCGATGTTATTCGCGACGTAGATGACGTTGAACAGCTCGCCGCGGCGTTCGGGGAAGCGAAAGCCGATGAACGCTTGAATTGCCGGCATGGAGAGCGCGTTGAAGACGCCGATGAGCGCCATTAGGGTGATGAAAAGCGGCCAGGATTGGCTGGCGACCGGCAGCGCGAACAGGCCGAGCGCGTTCATCCCGAGGGCGCCAACGATCAGCCTTTTCACGCCGACGCGGTGGTACAGCGCCCCGCCCAGCAGTTGACCGGCAATGCCGCCCAAGGAATGGATCAGAATGACAAGGCCGGCGGCCTTCATATTGCGGCCCAGTTCGTCGAAGACGAACATGGCGATGAGCGGCCACATAAGCGAGCTGCCGGTTGAATTGATCAGACTGGCGCCAAGAAATACGTTGATTTCTTTGGGGTACTTAGAGAAGTAGCGCATGTGTATCGCTCCGATTCATAGAAAAGTAATGGTATATAATGGTTTTATGTATGGAGGTGTTATCGGAATTTGCTAGGAATTGTTCTATTATAACGTATAAATGTGCGGAGTATCGTCAGACTTCTTACTGATATTGCGATTATACTTTCGGATTATGGTGAAATTCAGAAATTCTGTATGTTTAAAAATTCCATTTAGTATGTTAGGCGGCCAGCCGATGTTGGTGGATGCACGATGTTGCTTTCCGCAGAGCGCCTTTGTACAATAGAATATGAACGAATGATTATTTTTAAATGTACGTTTGTTAAAAATAATAACGGCGGTGGTCGACATGGAAGAGCGCGCGGAAGAGAAGCTGGCCAAAATGATCGATGCGGCCCGCATGTACTATCAGCTGGATTACAGCCAGCAGGAAATCGCCCGATTGTTCGGGGTGTCGCGCCCGACGGTGTCTCGTTTCCTGCAGCAGGCGAAGGATGAAGGGTATGTCCAAATCACGATTCACGACCCGCGCGAGAGCAGCGTCATGCTGGCGGAGCAGCTGGAGCGGGCTTTCGGGCTCCAAAAAGCGATCGTGGTGACGGTCCCGCAATATGATGATGGGATCGTGAAAAAGTACTTGGGCGAGGCGGCCGCCGATTATGTGCACGAAACGGTGAAAGACGGCGACATTATCGCGGCGACGTGGGGAACGACGCTGTACGAAGTGGCCTTGAACTTGAAGGACAAGCACGTGAAAGACGTGAAGGTCGTGCAGCTGAACGGCGGCGTCAGCCATTCGGAGACGAATACGTACGCGCATGAGATCATCCACCTGTTCGGCAAGGCGTTCCATACCGTCCCTTACTTCATCCCGCTGCCGGCGATCGTGGATCATCCGGTCGTGAAGCAAACGATCGAATCAGATCGGCATATCCAGGGCATTCTGGAGCTGGGCAAACGATCGAATATCGCGGTCGTGACGGTCGGCGCGCCGACGGACGATTCCGTTCTCATTCGCGCGGACTACTTCACGGAAGAGGAGCTGGCGCTCATATACGAGCGGGGAGCGGGCGATATTTGTTCCCGGTATATCGACGCCGAGGGCAAGCTATGCTCCGAAGAGCTGAGCCAGCGCACGATCGGCATCGACCTCGAGGAGCTGCGGTACAAAGAGAAGTCGATCCTCGTGGCCGGCGGCGCCCGCAAAGTAAGCGGCATTCGCGGCGCGCTGCGGGGCGGCTATACGAACGTGCTGATTACCGACCATATCACCGCCGCTTATTTGTTAGACGGCGCGCAGGACGCGTCCAACCCACCTAAAGGAGAGATTTAATCATGACAACGAATTCGCAGCAGGAGCTGGCTTCTTACTTTGACCATACGCTGCTCAAGCCCGAAAGCACGAAAGAAGCCGTAATCGCGCTGTGCCAAGAGGCGAAGGAATACGGCTTCGCCACGGTATGCGTAAACCCGTACTGGGTGAGCACGGCGGCGGCGGAGCTGTCGGGCACGAGCGTAGGCATTACGACCGTGGTCGGGTTCCCGCTCGGCGCGTCCACGACGATCGCCAAGACGCTGGAAGCGCGCGACGCGATCGCGGCCGGCGCGACGGAAGTCGATATGGTACTGAACGTTGGCGCCCTTAAGTCCGGTCTGTACGAGGAGGTCGAGCGCGACGTGGCTTCCGTGGCGGCGGCGTGTAAAGGCCGCGCGGTGCTGAAGGTCATTCTGGAGACGGGGCTGTTGACCGACGTAGAGAAGGTGAAGGCCTGCGAGCTGTGCGTGAAGGCCGGCGCGGACTTCGTGAAGACGTCCACGGGCTTCGGGCCCGGCGGCGCGACGGCGGCCGACATTGCCTTGATGCGCAAGACGGTCGGTCCCGACATCGGCGTCAAAGCATCCGGCGGCGTGCGTAACCTGGAAACGGTACAGGCGATGATCGAAGCGGGCGCGACGCGGATCGGCGCGAGCGCGAGCGTGGCGATCGTGAAGGGGCTGCAAGGCGAAGGATACTAAGAAGCGGGAGCATCTATCCGGCGGCGCTGTAGAGGCGTCGCCGGAGTTGTTTTCGGACGATGGTACAAGAATGGCCACAGCGACAGAAGTGCTCGGTCACCATGTAGGCGTTCAAGCCTCTTAAATATCGTCAAAAGTGATCATTTTGCCGCATTTCCGGCCGTTATGTTCGATTTTCCTTAAAAAATGGCAGGCTTGGCCGCATATTCCGGGCTATATTTACGCAAATTTGTTTTGACATCGAATCCGGCGCTCTGCTACACTCGGTCTATCGGACAATTGTCCGGTCATTTTTTGCGTGGTGCGGACAATTGTCCGCAGTCGAGCGCTACATAGAGGAGGAACTTAGCTTGAACCCTGCAGGCGCAGAATCAACCGCTTCAAATCTCGATTTGAGCGGCATTAAGAGAGGCCCGATCGTCGCGGCTCTCATTATCGGCGCGTTCGTGGCTATTCTGAACGAAACGCTGCTGAACATTGCCTTCCCGCAGCTCATGGAGGACTTTGCCGTATCGGCGGCAACGATCCAATGGCTCTCCACGGCCTACATGCTCGTTATCGGTATCCTCGTACCGGTAACCGCGCTGCTCCAGCTGTGGTTTACGACCAGACAGATGTTTTTGTCGGCCATGATACTATTCTTGGTCGGTACGATCATATGCGGCATCGCTCCATCATTCGAGCTGCTGCTGATCGGCCGTATCATCCAAGCGCTCGGTACCGGGCTTATGCTTCCGGTCATGATGAACACGATCCTCGCGATCTTCCCGCCGCACGAGCGCGGCGGCGCGATGGGGATGATCGGTCTGGTCATCATGTTCGGGCCGGCGATCGGGCCTACACTGGCAGGCCTGCTCATCGAGCAGCTCGACTGGCGTTGGTTGTTTTATTCCGTCATTCCGCTGGCGGCGTTCTCGATTATTTTCGCCTTCGTGTATTTGAAGAACGTGTCGGAATTGACGCGTCCGAAGGTCGATATTCTGGCCATTCTTCTGTCTACGATCGGCTTCGGCGGGCTTGTGTACAGCTTCAGTAAATCCGGCGAGATCGGTTGGCACGAACAAGAAGTGTATCTGACGCTCATCGCGGGCATCATCGGCCTCGTGCTGTTCGTCTGGCGCCAATTGGTGGTCAAGGAACCGATCCTCGACCTGCGCGCCTTCAAGTTCCCGATGTTCTCGCTCGTGACGGTTCTCATGCTCGTCATGATGATGACGCTGTTCTCGACGATGATCATCATGCCGCTCTATCTGCAAAACGTGCTGGGGCTCACCGCGTTCGCGGCGGGGCTGACGATGATGCCGGGCGGTATCGTGAACGGGATTATGGCGCCGGTATCCGGCAAACTGTTCGATAAGTTCGGTCCGCGCGTGCTCGTTATTCCGGGTCTGATTCTGATCGTGCTTTCCGTATGGCTGTTCACGGGCATCACCTCCGAATGGAGCCGCGGGCACGTCATTGCCGTCAACATCATCATGATGATCGGCATCTCGCTCGTCATGATGCCGGCGCAGACGACGGCACTGAACCAGCTGCCGCGCAGCCTGTACCCGCATGGCACGGCAATCATGAACACGCTGCAACAAGTAGCTGGCGCCATCGGGACGGCATTGTTCATCAGCGTCATGACCTCCGGGTCGAAAGCGTATATCAGCGGACTGGATAATCCGGCAGCCGCAGGTCCGCTAGACATAGTTCAGGGCTTGGTAGCAGGCATGGATGACGCCTTCACGTTGGCCTTCATCATCTCCATTGTGGCGCTCGTGATCGGATTCTTCATCAAACCGACCAAAGCACCCGAAGAACAAGCCAAACAGGCAGCTTAAGCGGTTTTCCTTCAAGGAGGAAGTAGGCCTATGACCAGCGGTAACGATGAACTGGGCGCGCAGATTCTGCGCAAGGCCCAAGGGTTATTCGCCGAACATGGCGTAGAGGCGGTGAGCATGCATCAGGTGGCAAAGGCGGCGGGCGTCGGGCAAGGCACGCTGTACCGCCGCTACCCGAGCAAGAGCAACCTGTGCATGTCGATCATGCAGTCGAAGATCGATAAGTTCTTAGACGAACTGCGCGGTTACTTGGCAGCTCATGCTGAAGCGCCGGTGTTGGCGAGGTTGTCCGGGATCATGACGAAGCAAATTTTGTTTTGTCACGCCGACATCGCCTGGATGAAAGAGCTATTCCGATCCGGCAAGCTGAAGGACGTCAAGACGAATGCGTTCGAGTCGCCGCCGTTCGTCTTTATGCTTCACACGGTACAGCGGCTGCTGGAGGAGGCGGTGGAGAAAGAAGAGCTTCCGCCAGTCGATCCGGTGTTCACGGCCAGCTTGATCGCGGCCGCGCTCTCGCCGGAGCTGCTCTTCTATCTCGACGACAAAGGATATACCGGCGAGCAGATCGCGGAGCATTTCGTCCGGTCGTTCATTGCACCACTCTTCTCAGCGCGTTCTGAATAAGTAAGCACGAAAGCCGATCCTCCCGGGGATCGGCTTTTTTTGTCGCGCATAGCCGCCCCAGATGCGAGAAAATGGCGGGTTTTCCTGTCGCAATACATAAAATAAATACTAATTAATAATTATTATAAAAAAGTATTGATATTTCTTTGAGAAGTGTTATCATATCCTCATAAGCCCAACAACATATTATGAGGTGATCTTACGATGACGGCAGACAAGAACTACTTGACGACAAGCACGGGCGCTCCCGTTGGCGACAACCAGAATTCCTTGACCGCGGGACAGCGCGGACCGGTACTTATTCAGGACATCCATCTTCTCGAGAAACTGGCGCATTTCAACCGCGAGCGCGTTCCGGAGCGCGTCGTTCACGCGAAAGGCGCTGGGGCGCATGGTTATTTTGAAGTCACGAACGATGTTTCCAAATATACGAAAGCCGCATTCCTGTCGGAAGTCGGCAAACGCACGCCGATGTTCATCCGCTTCTCGACGGTAGCGGGCGAGCTGGGCTCGGCGGATACGGTTCGCGACCCGCGCGGCTTCGCCGTGAAGTTCTACACCGAAGAAGGCAACTATGACCTGGTCGGCAACAACACGCCGGTATTCTTCATTCGCGACGCGATCAAGTTCCCGGACTTCATCCACACGCAGAAGCGCCACCCGCAGACGCATCTGAAGAACCCGAACGCGGTATGGGATTTCTGGTCGCTCTCGCCGGAATCGCTCCACCAAGTGACGATTCTGATGTCCGACCGCGGGATCCCGGCTACTCTTAGACATATGCACGGTTTCGGCAGCCATACCTTCAAATGGGTGAATGAGCAGGGCGAGGGCGTATGGGTGAAATACCACTTCAAGACGGAGCAAGGCATTCGCAACCTGGATCCGAAGCTGGCGGCGCAAATCGCGGGCGACAATCCGGACTACCACACGGAGGATCTGTTCCGCGCGATCGAACGGGGCGAGTTCCCGGCTTGGAAACTGTATGTGCAGATCATGCCGCTCGCGGACGCCGATACGTACCGCTTCGATCCGTTCGACGTGACGAAAGTCTGGTCGCAAAAGGACTATCCGCTCATCGAAGTCGGCCGCATGGTGCTGAACCGCAATCCGGAGAACTACTTCGCCGAAGTCGAGCAGGTGACGCTGTCGCCAGGCAACTTCGTGCCGGGCATCGAGGCTTCCCCCGACAAAATGCTGCAGGGCCGCCTGTTCGCCTACGCCGATGCGCACCGCTACCGGGTAGGCGCGAACCACAACGCGCTGCCGATCAACAAGCCGCAATGCCCGGTGCACAACAACCAGCGCGACGGCGCGATGCGTCCGGACAACAATGGCGGCTCCGGCGTCTACTACGAGCCGAACAGCTACGGCGGACCGACGGAAGCGCCGCAGCACCGCATCTCGGCCTTCCCGGTTACGGGCACCGCGGACAGCGTAGCCTATGACCGCGACGACCACTACACGCAAGCAGGCGATCTGTACCGTCTGATGAGCGAGCCGGAGCGCGCGTACCTCATCGACACGATCGTCGGCGCCATGAAGCCGGTGGAGCGCGACGATATCAAGCTTCGCCAGATCGGACACTTCTACAAAGCGGATCCGGAATACGGACGCCGCGTGGCGGAAGGACTCGGGCTGCCGGTGCCGCAAGGCGAATAAGAGGCTGCCGCTAACCACTGCTTGAACCGAAAAGCCGCGTCAAACTGTACGTACAGGAGGACGCGGCTTTGTCGTTTCAGGGGCGTCGCTCAACCCGATCCGAATGCATGAAGGGCAACATTGACTTTTTGATTATAATCGTTATCAATTGATATTAACTTTACTAATGCGTATACTGAATATAAATCAGATGAAAGGGGGAGCTGCCATGAACGAGCCAATGGACATGGAAGCCGTTCTCGAACGGCTGAAAGAGAAAGGGCTGCGCCTCACTCCCCAACGGGTCGAGGTCATTACGCTGTTGTATCAATTGTCCCATCCGACGGCCGAGCAGGTATACTCGCTCATGTCGAAGAAATTTCCCTATGTCAGCCAGACGACGGTGTACAGCACGCTGAAGATGCTGAAGGACTTAGGCATCGTGAACGAGCTGACGTACGGCGACCGGTCGAGCCACTTCGAGCTGACGCAGGAGGAACACGCGCATTTCAATTGCAAGTCGTGCGGAGGGATTTACGACGTGGACGTGAAGGACGCGCATCACCTGCAGCACATGCTGCATGCCGAGCAGGGCTACCAGGTTGATTTTGTCCGTCTGGAGTTTTATGGGACATGTCCGGTCTGCGCCGAGGGCAGGAAGCCGGAAGCCCATGCGGGACGAACGAAGCATTAGCGCTTATCAGCAAGGGAACAAGCCTTCAACGCCGCGATGATGCGGCAGCGAGGGCTTTTTTTCGTGATGATTCAGCGGTGTCTTCTCTCCAAAGGGGGATGGCAGTCATGGGGCGAACGTGAATGAGAAAAGCGGCTTTTCCGAATCGCGGGCCAACGTGGACCGGATGGAATAGCCGCTTGGTGAGCATCTCGTCACTTTAAAGCCTGCGTGAAGCAAAGGACGTCGAGTTCGTGGTTATGCATAGTTGGCGAACACTCTGTCCGCTACGATCTCCGGCAGTTCCGCCAGGTGCGCTTCATATTGGGCGAGCGAAATGCTGCCGGCCACGTAACGCTGGCGGAGCTGTTCCGCTAGTTCGCTCAGCTGCAGATCGACGACCTGCTGGGCGTTCGACCCGCCGCGGGACGCGATCTCCGCCAGCGAGCTTCCGTTGTAGAGCGCCTCGCGCACGTCATCCGCCGAGGAGGCGCCAAGGGCATGCAGGAAACGCTGTTCCGCTTGCTGCGTCTGCTGCAGCGCGCTCGGCTGGCCGGACAGCTTCGTCTTGAACAGCGTCGGCGTCAAGACGGCGGCGTAGCCGCGGTCGGACAGCAAACCGCTGCTGAGCGTAATGGCGGCGGCCAGAGAGGCGGCCATAATCATTCGTGTGGATTTCATTGGGTAAAAGCACCTTCTTCTCGATTTATGTAGAACGGGTCGGTTATGGTTCGTGTTCGAGTGTTCAACGCAGGGAACATCTATATGGAAGCGCAGTGCTTGGTTATACGGCGAGGGGGGCGAACCGTTTCAGTTACGCTGCGGCCATGTATAAAGCATAACCGTCTTCTATTAAACACAGCTTAAACGCGTTTAAACATTTACTAAAAAATCCCCGCAGGCGCTGGAGTTATCCAGCTTGCCTGCGGGGATTTCGTGCGAATCGCGTGTTTATGCGGCTGTATTAGCCGATTTTGGTAATGCGGCCTTCGGTCTTTGCCGTGATGTCGGCCGTGCCGAATTTGGATTTCAGGTACGCGATTGTCGCGTCGAGATCCACCGGACCTGCTTCGCGGTTCGTGCCCTTCGTCAGTACTGCATAGCCGTCGCCACCCGTCGCCATGAAGTCGTTGACCACGATCGTGTAGGTCGCGTCATCCTTCAGCGGCGTACCGTCGGCTTTCTTGATGTCGACGATGCGGGAGCCGACCGGCTTGCTCAGGTCATAGCTGTACGTGAAGCCGGACACTTGGCCGATCTTCGCGGACGTGCCTGCCCACTGCTGGTTCATCAGCTCTTTCATTTGGGCGCCGGTGAGCGTCATCTTGATCAGCACGTTGCCGAACGGCTGGATGCTGAACATGTTGCCGTACGTGACGTTGCCTTGCGGCAGGTCGTTGCGGATGCCGCCGGAGTTCATGAACGCGAAGTCCGTCTTCATCGTCTCGCGCATGCCGTCGGCGATCAGGTTGCCAAGCGCGGATTCGCCGGCTGCGGTCGCTTCGCGCGTGATCGCCGCCGCGGACTTGCCGACTGGCGCGTTCATCACCGGTGCATTCTTGTCTTGGTACGATTTGATCATCGCGGAAATTTCAGCGTCCGGCGTAACGCCTTGCTGCTTCACGTCGACGATCTCGGCTTTGGATTTCGCCACGTTGATGTTCTTCGTCGCGCGGTTGATCGACAGGTCGATATCCGCGAATGCCGTGCCGTAGGAGAACGCTTCGACGACGATTTTGCCGTCGATGACTTGATTCAGGCCGCCATGGTTGTGGCCGGCGAAGATCACGTCGACTTCGTCGTCTACGGCTTTCGCCAAGTCGACGACTTCGCCCGTAGGCGCGTCCGCTTTGCCCTCATACGGATCGTGCGCCAGGATGACGATCGATTGAATGCCTTTCGCCTTCAGCTCGGCGACCGCCTTGTTGACGACCGGCGCTTGCTCGACGAACGTAATGCCTTTGATGCTCTCGGCTTTGACGATCGTCGGCGTAATGTTGGTTACGACGCCGATGAAGCCGATCTTCACGCCGCCGACTTCTTTCACCACGTAAGGATCAAGAAGCGGTTTGCCGTCCGCGCCGATGACGTTCGCGGCAACGTAAGGGAAGTTGGCACCCGCGAAATCAGCGCCCGTGTCCGGGTTCTTGCCGCCGTTGATCAGACGGAGCGCTTCTTCCGCGCCGCGGTCGAACTCATGATTGCCGAGCGTTGCCGCGTCGAAGCCGAGACGGTTCAAGAAGTCGATCGTCGGCTCGTCGCGCAGCAGCGCCGATACCGGAGCGGAAGCGCCTACCGCATCGCCCGCGTGCACGAGCAGCGTGTTCGGGTTCGTTGCTTCGCGTTGTTTCAGGTACGTCGCCAGGTAGTCCGCGCCGCCGAGCGTCGCCGTTACTTTGCCGGCTGCGTCCTTCACGTCCTTCTTGTAGTCCAGCTGGCCGTGGAAGTCGTTGATGCCGAGCAGCTGTACGGAGATGTCCGTCGTCAGCGTGTCGATGACTTTCGCCGCTTCGGCGCGCGTCGTGGAAGCTTGCGGCTTGAATGCGCCGGCGCTGCCGTTCATGACGCCGCGGTCGACGACGAGGTCGATCGCCGATTTCGCCCATGCGCTGAACGCTTTGCTGTCGGAGAAGGAAGCCGCCTTATCCGCCTTCAGTTCCGCTTTCGCTTGCAGCTCGAGCGCGTTCGCGGCCATCACCGCCATTTGCTCGCGGGTAATCGTTTGATCCGGCGCGAATTCCGTCTTGCTGACGCCGCTCACGAGGCCGTTCTCGAATGCCGCCGTTACGAATGGCGTGAACCATTTGCCGTCCGCGACGTCTTTGAACGAGGATTTGCCCGTTGCTTTCAGATCAAGCGCCTTGGCCAACAGGGTGGCGAACTCGGCGCGCGTGACGGATGCGCCCGGATCGAACGTTGTTTCCGTCTTGCCCGTTACGATGCCTTTGCCTGCCAGCTTGTTGATGGAAGCGGATGCCCAGTGGGAAGCCGGCACGTCCGCGAACGACTTGCTCAGGTTGATCGAATAGATGCCGAAGCCCTTCTCGTCGGTCTTGCCCGTGTACGTAATGTTCGTTGTCGCTTTTGCGTAGTCCGCACCTTTTGGCGAAGACGTAAACGTGACGTTGACGCTGCCGGAGATCGGCGCGATCGACCAGTTGTTATCAGCCGTCGGGTTGATTTCCTTCTGCGCCGTAATGTAGTCCATCAGGATTTGACGGTTCTCATCCGGCGAGTCGATGATGTATTTGCTGCCCTTGACGCCCGGGAAGTTGCCGCCGCCGCCAGCGCGGTAGTTGTTCGTGACGACGATGAAGTCTTGGTTCGGATCAAGTGCTTTGCCTTTGTACTTCAGGTTGACGATCCGGCTCGCGGAAGCGTCGCTGATCGTGCCGTCGATTTTGTACTTCGCCGGCTTGGTGACATCGACTTGATACGTCACGCCATCGATGACGTCGAAATTGTAAACTTGGAACTGCGGGTTAAGCAGCTGCTGCTCTTCCGTCTTCGTCGGGTCGATTTGGTTGAATTTGCCCGCCGTCATCTCGAGCCATTCTTTCACGACGGAGCCTTTAACGAGAATCGCCTTCAGCGTGTTGTCGTACAGGTACAGGTCGCCCGCGCTCTTGATCGCCAGCGGACCGGTCTTGATCTCCGTGAATTCCTCGACGCCGTTGCGGCCCGCCTTGAACGGAGCGCCAACGGAAAGAATCGGCGTATCTTTGTATTGCGGGAGGTTCTTCGCCACGTAATCGGCGACGTACGCCTTCTGTGCGTTCGTCACGATTTGGATCGAAGGGTCGTCCTGCACGAGCGCGAAGTAGCTGTGAATCGGCGCCGTCGTCGTGCCGATCGGGCTGTTCGCGTATTTGATCGTCGCTTCATGATCGGATTTGACCGCGTCCACGATCGCTTGGTCCAGCTCGACCTTCGGCTTCTTCGCGACCGAATCATAGATCGCGCGCGTGGACGATTGGGAAGTCGCGACTTTCCATTTGCCGTCCGTCTTCTCGAGCGTCAGGTCGATCAGGCCGAGGTTGTTGCCGCCGTAGCCGGCTTGTACGGCCGGAACGCCATTGATCGTGCCTTTGGCATTATCCACGCCCGGAAGCGCGTTGCCGGAAGCGTCCTTGAACAGCGCGTCAAGCGACTTGACGTCCGCCGCCGGGAACACCTTGTGCGTGTGGGAGAACGTGATGGCATCGATGCCCGGCACTTTGCTCAGCGGCAGAATCGCGTCTTCGGCCATCGAGTTCGCCGTCGCGCTGGCATTGAAGCCGGAGTGCGTCATCGCGATGATGATGTCCGCGCCCGCTTCGCGCAGCTTCGGCACGAATTTCTCGGCCGTGGCGACGATGTCCTTGGCGATGACTTTGCCTTCCAGCCAAGTCTTGTCCCATGTCGTGATTTGCGGCGTGACAAGACCGAGCACGCCGATCTTCACGACTTGCTCATTACCGGATTCATCGACGAATTTCTTCTCGATGATTTTATAAGGTTCGAATTTGTTGACGTCGTTGTCGGGATTGTTGTCTTTGTCGTCAATGTATACGTTTGCATTGACATAAGGGAAGTTGGCGCCTTTGATCGCGTTGCCCAGGTAGTCCAGACCGTAGTTGAACTCATGGTTGCCGAGCGTCGCGGCATCGTAGCCCATCAGGTTCATGGCTTTGAAGACGGTGTGCGTCTCGCCTGCTTTCAGGGGAGCGACCGTGGCTTTGTATGTGCCGAGCGGCGTGCCTTGGATCAAGTCGCCGTTATCGATCAGGAACGAGTTTTTCACTTCGGCCCGCGCGGCTTTGATCACAGTGGACGTTCTCGCCAGACCGACCGTGTCGGAAGCGGCATCCTTGTAGTAATCATAGTTCATGATATTCGTGTGGATGTCCGTCGTCTCCATAATCCGCAGTTTGAGCGTGGAGCCGGCGTCGGCCGCCTCTGCGAACGTGCCGCCGAACGGCAGGGCAAGCAGGCTGAACGTCAGCGAGGTCGCTAACATCGAGCTGAGGCGCTTCTTGATAGGTTGTTGCATGCAAGAACCTTCCCTTCATGTTATCTATGTTTACAAATCTATCATAATTCAGATAGAGCGGAATTGGTATAGTAAACTTTCAGCGAAAATGAAGAAAAAAGTAGCAATAACGCCTACAAAATACGACAATATGTAAAATGATGACACATATAAGGGATTAATAGAGAAAAAGACGCTCGATTGAGCGTCTTTGGATCGCATAAATATTGAAATAAATGGGTGTATTGATTTACGCTGTGATGTTAGTAAAGGTGACGCATTAATGCGTTGAAGGAATTAAGTCCACAGGTGAGGCAGCAGCAGCGGCGAGAACAGATTCGTGTCGATCGGGCAGGATTCGGCATCGCGCCCATATTGCCAGGCCCATACATGCGCTTCGCACGGCGGGGACTGCGGCTTGAACGCCGGCGCTTCGGACGGCTTGGAGACGCCCGGGTCCGACTCGGCGCTCCACAGAATCGTGTGCGCCCGCACCTTCTCGTCTTCCGCTTGCGCCGCGCAGTATGCCGCGCTGAAGCCGCCTTCGATCGGGTCGTGATAAATGCCCGGCTTATATTCGCTGTTGTAGAACGTGTTGGCCCATCCGCGAATCCATGCCGCGTCCACGTCGAAGAACCGCTCGACGTTCGCGAATACGGCCACATTGCGCGGAATACCTAGCCGTCCGGCATGGTAGATGGCGTTGCGCGCGACCGTCTGGCCTTCCCGATAGCCGGTCGCCTGGCGGAAGTCGCTGTAGATCGGCAGGATTTTGATTCCGTTTCTTCTAATAAACGATACTTCCTGCGCGGTTAAGCCGTCGGCCGCGCCGGGCACGGTTTTCATATAGCGCCCCCACACTTTCGGCGTGCCGAATTCCCTTTTGACGCAGTCCAGCAGCTGCTGGTTGACGGGCGCCGCGGAATCGACGCCCCATACCGGATTTGCCATGCGTTCTGCTCCTTTTTTGAAGTCGGTTCCCATCATATATATGCGGCTGCCCAATCGTTCGCGAGCTTTGCCACAGAACCGGGCCCCTACCCAGCAATCCGCCGGACGCGCCTTCCGCATCCCCTAGGTATAACTTTCCTGCCCGCTATTCAAAAAAACGCGGCTGCGTTCGACAATAGATATACGGGCTAGTGGTTAACTATAGGAGATGAGGGACGTGAACATGTACCGCCATCTGGCTTTGCTATCAGCGGTGTTGCTTACGCTGCTTCTGCTCGGCGAATCGGTCGTTCGCCAATACGAGGACTCGCTGCTGGAAGCCGTCGATAGCGACACGCAGGCAGAGCTGGCCTCCGCGTCCATGACGCTGCAAGCCGTTGCCGACCGTAATTTCGATCTAATGGCGAGTCTGGATGCTTACGTGCGTTCGTTCGACGACACCTATCCGAAGGTGGCGATCGAATCGCTGACGCCGACCTTTCTGCGGACGCTCTACGATTCCTCGGGGAGCACCGCGTTCAATTTCATCATTGCGCCGGGCGGAGTCGCTTCTTATGTGTATCCCTCGCAAGGGAACGAAGCGATCGTCGGTTGGGATTTTCTGCATGATCCGAGGCCTGAAATTCAAAAGCAAATCCGACATGATTTGACGGACAATAAGATGCATATCTATGGCCCGATCGAACTGCTTCAAGGCAATACCGCGCTGATTGCACGCAAGGCGGTATACCGGGGCAGCCATTTCTGGGGATTTATCTCGGTGTCGCTGGACTTGGAACGCTTGCTGGCGCAATCGCAAATCGGCGAAGGCGAAGCGACCGTGGCCATAAGGCAGGCCGGCGAGCCCGCCTTCTATGGCGACGACGCGCTGTTCGCGGGCAAGCATTTCGCCCGCGACGTCATCTTCATGGATAGTCGCTGGGAGATGGGCGCCGTCCCGGCGGAGAGAAGTCTGCGCGAAGCGATGCGACAGGCCGATATCGTCCGGGGCATGGGGCTGTTCGCGCTCGTCTTGCTCGTCCTGTTGTATATCGGCATATGGAGACAGCGAGACACGCTGCGCAAGATGGTCGAGCGCAGGACGCGAGAGCTGCGCGAGTCCAACAAGGAGCTCGCCGCCATCAATGAGAATTTGGCTTACGGCGAGCGGGAGCTCCGCGAACAATACGTGCTGCTTGATCAGTACGCCGACGCTTTGCGCGAGTCCGAGCAGAAACTGAGCCACATGGCTTATCACGATATGCTGACCAACGTCTCCAACCGAGCGGCTTTCTTGGAGGAGCTGGGGCGAGCGTTGACCGGCGGCGAGGCCGCGGCGGCGGTGCTATTCTTCGATTTGGATCGCTTCAAGTCCATCAACGACAATTACGGTCATCAGAAAGGCGACGACATGTTAATTGAGGTGGTGAGGCGCATTCGGGAGAAGGGGCTGAACGCGCGAATGCTGGCCCGGTTCGGGGGCGATGAATTCGCGGTATTGCTGGCGGGGCCGGCGGAGGAGATGGGGAAGGACACCATACGAGCGGCTGCGGAGACGGTAGTAAGCGCGTTCGAGGAGCCATTCGTCATTCTAGGGCAGTCCATCTACATGTCGCCGAGCATCGGGATCGCCCGTTATCCGGAGGATGGCGGCGACCAAGGCACGCTGCTGATGAAGGCCGATATCGCGATGTATCAGGTAAAGCGAGACGGCGGCGCCCATTACCGTTTTTTCGAGCCGTTCATGGAGACCGAGTCGCTGCTGAAGCTGGAGATGGGCAATCATCTGCGCGAGGCGATGCAGCGGGGCGAGCTGGAGGTGCACTATCAGCCGCAGGTGGACTGCGCGGCAGGACGGGTGTTCGGCATCGAAGCGCTGCTGCGGTGGAATCACACGAGCCGCGGTTACATATCGCCATCGCTATTCATCCCCCTCGCCGAGGAGCTGAATCTCATATCGGCGATCGGCGATTGGGTACTGCGCGAGGCGTGCGGGTTCGCGAATCGCCTGCAGCGGACCTATGGCATTCCGCTTCAGGTATCGGTCAATCTGTCGGTGAAGCAGCTGCGGGAGAAGGACATCGTCGCTAAGGTGCAGGCGGCGCTCGCGGTTAGCGGGCTTCTTCCGAGGTATCTGGAGCTGGAGATTACCGAGAATATGGCGATGAAGGACGAACAGCTGGAGACGCTGGGCGAGCTGCGGCGGCTCGGCGTCGCCATCTCGATCGACGACTTCGGCACACATTATTCGTCGCTGAGCTATCTGAAGCGGTTCCCGGTCACGAAGATCAAGCTGGATCAGTTCTTCGTTCGCGGGATCGGGACGGATGAACGGGACCGGGCGATGATCCAAGCGGTGATTCTGATGGCGAAGTCGTTCCGGCTGGAGGTGCTGGCCGAGGGGGTAGAAACGCTCGAGCAGGCGAGGTTTCTGCGCAAAAGCGGATGCGAGCTCATTCAGGGCTATTATTTTTATCGCCCCATGGAACCGAGCGCGGTCGAGCGGATTCTGCTAGAACCGATCGACGATAAAATCCCGCCATTGGAAGACGGGCAGGGGAATAAGAGGCACTCGGATTAAAAATACGAAAGGCAGGCCGCAATGCGGACCTGCCTTTCGTGCGTCTTGAAGATGCGATGCTGCCGACTTTCGCCCAACGGATGTCCGACTAGCCTTCCTTGGACAAAGGCGTCGGGCCGGAGGGGGCAAGATCAGGCGCAGCCGCCGGCTCCGTCATCGGTACGGCCCCCGTATCCGCTCGCTCCGCCCGCAGGTACAAGTACAGACCGTAAATAATGAAGGCGCCGCCGAACAGCTGCATCCCTGTCACCATCTCGCCGAAGATCAGCATGCCGAGCAGGCTGGCGCCGACGGGCTCGGCCAGCACCGACATAGAGATCGTCGTCGCCTTGACGTACTGCATGAGCCAGTTGAAGACGAGATGTCCGAACACGGTCGGGATGACGGCAAGCAGCAGGAAGACGATCCAGTCCTTGCGCGGATAACCGGTCAGCTCGATGCCCATCGCCAGATTGTAGACCAAGAAGCAAAGGAACGTGAAGAAGAACACGATCAGGCTGTACAGGAAAGCGGGCACGCGGGTCAAAATCTGCTTGGCGATCAGCATGTTGACCGCGACGGCCACCGTGCCGAGGAACGACAGCAGATCGCCGAACACCGCCTCGCGCGAGACGCTCATGTCGCCCGATCCGACGAGGATCGCGCCGGCCAGCGCGATGACCATGCCGATGATGGCCATTCGGCTTGCCCGGTCTTTGAAGATCAGGAACGTGCCGACCATGACGAACACCGGCTCCAGCGACAGCAGAATCGTCGAGCTGGCGATGGACGTGTAGGTCAGCGAAGCCATCCAGAGGATGAAGTGGAGCGCCAGGAAGAAGCCGGCCCAGAAGAGCAGCCACCAGTCCTTCAGCGTCAGCCGTCTGAAGGCCGGCATGGACTTGACGCCGAAAGGGAGCATGAGCAGGAACGTGAACAGCATCCGGTACATGCCTTGGATGGAGACCGGCGCATCGGAATAACGGACTAAGATAGGCGAGAACGAGATGGCGAGCATGCCGACTAGCAGCGGCACGAACGTCGGGATGGGCGGTGCGGTTGGTTTCACTTGCATATTCTCTCCTAAGGTGCGAATTAACAGACAGTTCATCTATTCTACTGCCGCCGACGCAAAATGAAAAGAGTATGCAAGTCATCAATTCCTCTAATGGTAGGTCTAGGCGCATGATGCAAGCAGCTCGCGGATCGCTGCATGGATCGGGTAGGAGGTCAGCTCCCGGTCAGGCGGCCGGAATTTGCGTCTTCGCTCGTAGAATAACGGCGTAAATACGCTCCTCGCAGGCGGCGACTTGCGCCTTCTGCTCCAGAATTTGGCGGGATAGCTGCAGCGTCGCGGTCAGCCCCGCCAGCGTGCCCGCCGCGTTCTTCTTGCGTGCGGCGGCGGTGAAGTTGCTCCATGCCGTCGACAGGTGCTTCTTAGGCGTGCGCATCGCGCTCTTGTAAGCTTGGATGCGCGTGTTGAGCGGATCGATGTCCTCCAGTACTTCGCGCGCTTGCTTCATCTGCTTCGATGCTTGCGATTTGGCCGCCGTTAACGCTTCCTGCTTGGCCCGAATGTCGAGTCTGGCGAGATGGACGGCTGGCTTCATCGCATCCTGCTGCGTCTTCAGCAGCGAGGCCGCGGTCTTGCTGCCAAGCTGCCGGGCGAGCGCTAGCTGCTGGCCGACCGCGCTGTAGCTGGCGAAGAGCGGCTCGTATTGCTTCTTCTTGGCGGACGTCTCCTGCTCGAGCTTCGCGATGCGCGATTGGCCGATCTCGCGGATCGACTTGCGCACGGCCGCCAGCGCATTGGTATTCCGGTAATGAAGGGCATCGATGCGTTCGTCCTGCTGCTCCTGCCGGTGTTCGAGCGAGACGAGTTCGCTCCAGCCGGTCTGCAGCTTGTCTCGCGTCGCCGTATCGGCTTCCGCGGCGGTCTTGTCCAAGGCGGTCTTCGCGCTCTCGGTCAAGGAGAGGGCGGAGACGGCAAGCGGAGCGGCTAAGGTGAGCAGCATCAGAATAGAAGCGAACAGGAGCGACAAGTGAAAGGATGGGGCGTATGGCATATTACGGTTCATCTTAATAGCCTCCTTGAATAGCCGCGAACGCAAAAAAGCACCGGCATGCAAAGGCCAAGGGCCCTTGCGCTCCGGTGCTTCCGTTCGCAGTGGTATATATTGATTTCATGATAGCGAACGTATGTGCCTATGTCAAGCGGTTTAAGGTTTGTTTTACCAGTCATTACCTCCTGGTTATCGAAATATCCATGCCCGGTAAAGAAAAGTCCATTCCAGCAAACGGAAAAATCGCTAGACTAAATGATAGTGATAATTATTATCAATACAAACATAAACGAAGGAACTGTCATGAGAACTCGCTACTTATGGGCTGCAATGATCGTGCTGTCAATCTGTTCGGTCTTTATCGGCGTGAACGACCTCTCGCCGCTGGACCTGTTCCACCTCACCGACGCGCAGGAACAGGTGTTGTTCGTCAGCCGGATTCCGCGGCTCGTCAGCCTGCTCATCGCGGGCGTCAGCATGAGCGTCATCGGTCTTATCATGCAGCAGCTTAGCCGCAACAAATTCGTATCGCCTTCGACGGCGGGCACGATGGACTCGGCGAGTCTGGGCCTCCTGATGGCGATTTTGATCCTGCCTGCCGCGACGCCGCTGCAGAAAATAGCGTTCGCGTTCTTGTTCGCGCTGGCCGGCACGTTCGTGTTCATGAAAATTCTAGACCGCGTAAAGCTGAAGGATACGATTTTCATCCCGCTCGTCGGCATGATGTTCGGCGGAGTGATCAGCTCCGTGACGACGTTCTTCGCCTACAAGCACGATTTACTCCAAACGTTGGGCTCTTGGCTGAACGGCGATTTCTCGATGATTCTCAAAGGACGCTACGAGATGCTTTACTTGAGCATCCCGCTCGTTATCCTGGCCTACGTGTTCGCCAACAAGTTCACGGTAGCGGGCATGGGCGAGGAGTTCGCGGTCAACCTCGGGCTTCGTTATAGCCGGGTCGTGAATATCGGGCTCATCCTCGTGTCGCTCGTATGCGCGGTGGTCATCCTGACGGTCGGCACGATTCCGTTCCTCGGTCTCATCATCCCGAATATCGTCACGATCTATCAAGGCGATCACTTGAAGAAAAACTTGCCGCATACCGCTTTGCTCGGCGCGGTGTTCCTGTTGTTCTGCGATATTCTGGGGCGCGTCGTGCTGTACCCGTACGAGGTGTCGATCGGCCTGACGGTCGGCGTCATCGGCAGCGGCATCTTCCTGTATTTGCTCATGAGGAGAAAGACATATGGGTTATAAAGTAAAAATCGGGCTGCTGCTCGCGGCCGCGCTGGTGCTGATTCTCGTCTTTATGACGATTCAGTCCGGCGGCAATTGGGAGTACATCCTGCCAAGACGCGCGAAGAAAATTCTCGCGATCATCCTGACGGGCGGGGCGATCGCCTTCTCGACGCTCATTTTCCAGACGATCACGAACAATAGGATTCTGACGCCGAGCATAATCGGCCTAGATTCGCTCTATATGCTGTTGCAGACGTTCATCGTGTACGTGTTCGGTTCGATGGTGCTCACGATGATGAACAAAAACGTTCATTTTCTGCTCACCGTCGGTCTGATGGTGCTGTTCGCGGGGCTTCTATATAAGCTGCTGTTCCAGCGCGAGGAGCGAGGGATTTACTTCCTGCTGCTGGTTGGCATCATCTTCGGCACGTTCTTCATGAATATCGCGTCGTTCATGCAGATGCTGATCGACCCGAACGAGTTCCTCGTCCTGCAGAACAAAATGTTCGCCAGCTTCAACAACGTGAATACGGATTTGCTTATCCTCTCCTTCATTCTGGCGGGGGCGGCGATCCTCTATTTTCTTAAGTTCGCCAAATATCTCGACGTCCTCGCATTGGGCAAAGACCACGCGGTCAATCTAGGCATTCATTACGACGGCGTCGTGAAGCGGCTGCTGTTCGTCGTGACGATCCTAGTGGCGATCTCGACCGCGCTCGTCGGGCCGATCACGTTCCTCGGGCTGCTTGTCGTAAACATCACGTACCCGCTCATGCGGACGTACAGGCACAGCGTGCTCATCCCGGGATCGATCCTCATCAGTGTCGTGACGCTGCTCGGCGGGCAGCTGATCGTTGAACGCGTCTTTACGTTCTCGACAACGCTCCCGGTCATCATCAATTTCGCCGGCGGGCTGTATTTCATCTATCTCGTATTGAAGGAGAATCGGTCGTGGTCGTAGTTCAAGGCGTATCCAAGCGGTACGGTAACAAAAATGTCATCGACAACGTCTCGGTGAACATCAAACGAGGGGTCATCACCTCCTTCATCGGTCCCAACGGCGCGGGCAAAAGCACGCTGCTCTCGATCATCAGCCGGCTCATCCCCAAGGATAGCGGCATGGTGACGATCGACGGCGTGGATGTGACCGCGGCGAAAAGCGCCGATCTGGCGAAGAAAATCTCGATCCTCAAGCAATCCAACCATATCAACGTCCGCCTCACGGTGCGCGAGCTCGTCAATTTCGGCCGGTTCCCGTATTCGCAGGGCAGGCTGACGGCGGAGGATAAACGGTACGTCGACGAGGCGATCGCCTACATGGACCTGACGGACATGCAGGACAAGTACCTCGATCAGCTGAGCGGCGGCCAAAAGCAGCGGGCGTTCATCGCGATGGTCGTGGCGCAGAACACGGAGTACGTGCTGCTCGACGAGCCGCTGAACAATCTCGACATGAAGCATTCGGTGCAAATCATGAAGGTGCTCCGCAAGCTCGTCGACGACTTGGGCAAAACGGTCATTCTCGTCATTCACGACATTAATTTCGCGTCCTGCTACTCCGACTATATCGTGGCGCTTAAGGACGGCCGCGTCGTCAAAGAAGGGCCGACGGACGAGATCATCGACACCGCGGTGCTGAAGGACGTCTACGACATGGACATCCCGATCGAGGTTATCGGCGGGCATAAAATTGGCGTTTACTTCGCTTAAAAGCAGGCGGCGGCCGGACAGGGCCCGTTCGGGGAGCTGGTTCCATGCTGAGGGCGATGAAACATAGAAAACGATAAGCAAAGGTGGATGAATAGAAGTGAAGAAGAAAGCTCTGCTCTTGATGATGTCTCTCGTACTCATGATCGTCCTCGCCGCATGCGGCAGCACGTCGAACTCGAATAGCAGCGTGAACAACGGCGCGAGCACGGAGAATGCCGCGACGGCCGAAGGCAATACGAATGCCGCGACCGAAGGCGACGCAAGCTCAGCTGCAGGCACGACGGAAGCTGCCGCCCCGGCCGAAGTGACGATCAAGCACCAGCTCGGCGAAGCGACAGTGAAGACGAATCCCGAGAAAGTCGCCGTCTTCGACTTCGGCACGCTCGACACGCTGAATAAGCTGGGCATCAACGTAACGGCACTGCCGAAAGACAGCCTGCCTTCCTACTTGAAAGAGACCTACAATACCGACGCGTACGAGAACGCGGGCACGCTGTTCGAGCCGGACTTCGAGAAGCTCGCTTCCCTGAAGCCGGACGTCATCTTCATCTCCGGGCGCGCGGCGGAAGCCTACGAAGAGCTGAACAAAATCGCGCCGACGATCTTCACGGGCGTGGATACGACCAAATACATGGAGTCGTTCAAGCAAAACCTGTCCGTCATCGGCCAAATCTTCAATAAGACGGCCGAGGTAGATGCGGAGCTCGCGAAGCTGGAGGCGTCGATCCAAACCGTGAATGCGGCGGCGACGGCTAGCGGCAAGAAAGGTCTCATCGTTCTGACGACCGGCGGCAAAATGAGCGCATACGGCAAAGGCTCCCGTTTCGGCATCATCCACGACGTGCTCGGCGTGCCGGCCAGCGACGAGAGCATCGAAGTCAGCACGCACGGCATGAGCGTAACGAGCGAGTTCATCGCCGAGAAGAACCCGGACTACCTGTTCGTCGTCGACCGTGACGCGGTCGTCGAGAGCGAAGGTGCGAAGAACGGCAAAGAAGTGATTGAGAACGACCTCGTGAAAAACACGAACGCGTTCAAAAACGGCAAAATCGCCTACCTGGATCCAAACTACTGGTACCTCGCGGGCGGCGGCCTGGAGTCCACGGCCCAAATGATCCAAGCGGTCGAAGCGGTAGTCAAATAGAATTGCGATGAGGAACTGCTCCCAAAGAGGCGCCGATGGAATGGCGCTGCGTTGGGGGCCGTTTTTTTTGGTGCAGTCGCGGTGTGAGCAGCATGCTCCAATCAGCCGGTTTGACTATGAGAATGATTATCACTTAAAATTTATTAGGAAGAGTTTACTGAAGTAACGGAGTGATGGGATGACACAACAGCTGTTGCGGGGGCTCTCGCTTCATTATACGCGCACCGAAGAGGTGCGGATCGCCGGCGGGACGAGGCTGGAGCTGCCTGCCGTGGAAGAGGACGTCTTCGGTTTCGTGACGCGTGAGGGCGTCGGCATCACGGCGGATATGGGCGGCGCGAAGCGCAAGGGGAAGGCGCTCGGCGGCGAGTTGTTTCTGCTTCCGTCCGGTACGCGCTGCGTGCTCCAGAGCACCGCGAAGCAGGAGTCGCAGGTACTGCTCATTTATTTTACGAAGGCCTGGCAGACGCCGGAGCCGGACGAAGCCGTCACCGGTCGGATTTCGAATATACAGAAGCTCTATATTTTCCGAATGCCCCAGATTCGAAGCTGGATCCCGGATTTCCTCTCCGCGGGGGGCACGGACGAAGCGCTTTACTATCAGCTGCAATCCTATTTGTACGCGATGGCTTCGGCTCTGCTGACAAGCGCGAAGAAGCCGCAGGAGCCGGAAGAGGACGTATTCGATTATGTCGAGCAGACGCGCAAGTTTATGAAGGAACACTTTCATAAGCCGATCGACGTGGAGCAAATCGCCGCGCAATCGGGTTTTAGCGCGAGCCGGTTCTATCAATCGTTCCGCCGCTACACCGGGCTTAGCCCGCACAAATTCATGACGAAGGTGCGGGTGGATGCCTCCTTGCGGCTGCTCGCGGGCAGCGGAGGGACGATCATGGAGGTCGCCCACTCGGTCGGCTACACGGACGAATTCTACTTTAGCCGGCTGTTCAAGAAGCATGTCGGTCTTAGCCCGAAGGAGTACAGCGCGCTGGCGAAGCGGCGGGTGGCGACGCTTAGCGCCGTCTTCGACGGCGATATGGCCGTGCTCGGCATGCAGTCTGCGTTTAGCGTGAAGCGGGCATGGGCGGAGCAGTTGCGAGAGGAGGTCGGAGTCGCGGAGAAGCTGGCGGAAGTGGCTGCGGCGCAGCCGGAGCTGATTTTGACCGGACCCGTCACGGCCGGCGTCTATCAAGCGCTGTCGGCGATCGCGCCGACGGTCTCGCTCGATTGGAAGCGATTCTCCTGGAAAGAGCGTCTGCTGCGCATCGCCGGTCAGCTGGGCATGACCTCGGTTGGGGAACGCTGGCTGTCCTATTACGATATGAAGGTGGAGAATGCGCGCTACCACGTCCGCAGGAGGATCGGGGACGAGCCGCTGCTGCTCGTCTCCGCGGGGCGTGACGATTACCGGGTGTTCGGGACGCGCATACAGAAGCTGAAGGATCTGTATTATGACGATCTGCAAGTCCGTCCGCCGGCCAAAGCGCGGGAGATTGGCCTCATGCACACGGACAATTTGCAGGAGATCGCGGAGCTCGGCTGCGAGAACGTGCTGTTTTTCGTCGAGGAGACGGAGCCAGAGACGTACATTCGGGAGCTGGAGCAGCGTTGGCGCGAGACCAAAAGGAGCCGCATGCGCCATCAGTGCTTGTTCGTACGCTATCGGGAGCATATGAATTACAATGCGGCGGTCCATGAGCGGCTGGTGGAGGAGACCGTCTATAAGCTGCTGGAGATCGGTTAGTCGAATCGCGGGCACCCGTGTGGCACCGCTTCGGCCAGCAGCGGCGAGCTTCTCATGTGATTTGCAGCTTCTATGCGGCGTAAAGGCGTGTATACCGGGGAATCCCGAGGGGTACAATGCTAGCGATTCATTATGGAAAAAGGCGGGGAGTTCGATGGAGAAAAAGTTTGTGCGGGAAACAAGATGCTTCAAGGTCGCCCGCGTGTTCCCGACGGACGTCAACAATCACGATACGCTCTTCGGCGGCAAATTGATGTCCTATATCGATGATATCGCGTCCATCTCCGCCTCGAAGCTGTGCCGGGCATCCGCGGTCACCGCGTCGACCGACTCGGTGGATTTCCTGCAGCCAATCCGGCAGACGGATTCCGTGTCGCTCGAGTCGTTCGTGACGTATACGGGCCGCACGTCGATGGAAATCTTCGTGAAGGTCATTCGCGAGGATCTGCTGAGCGGCGAGCGCAAGATCGCGGCCACCTCGTTCCTGACGTTCGTCGCCCTTGGCGAGGATAACCGGCCGATGGAGGTACCGCAGATCGTCCCGGAGACGGAAGAGGAGAAGAAGCTGTTCGAGACGGCGGACGAGCGGGCCCTCATGCGCAAGCATCGCCGGGCGGAGAGCAAGAAGTTCGCCGATTACCTGCTGACGACGTATCCATGGGAGTAAGGCGGGCGGCATAAATGTACCCCGGTTGGCGCACGGTATAGGTGGCAGCAAGAGACAGGAATGCTGTACACCACGGGCAAAGGCAGGGGTAACGCATGACATCAAGCAGAGGCCATCAAGGCGCGCTTGGCTTAGGCCAGGCGGAGAAGCAGCTGGACCGCCAGATTAAGGCAGGCACCGCCATTCAAGGCGAGAATCCGGTCGATCAGGCGATCGTCGCGGCAAGCCATGAGCATGCCAGCGAGCTGGACGACATTATTGTGAAGTACGAGGAATAATTCTTAGGGAACGCCAGCCCGCTTTGGCTGGCGTTCATCCAAGCCGCGGACAGGCGATGCTGTCCGCGGCTTTTTCTATATAGAAGGGTTTGTACGGAACGCAAGCCAATCCGCTTTTCGAAAAACGTTTGATCATGCCCAGATTGTGACATCCTACGGAGTAGAACTTACCGGAGCACGGCTTGGGAGGAGGGCAGGGCGGTGGACGACCCGACGTTACTCAATTTTAACTATTGGTCCCGGCGCATTCTGCTCTTTTACCTGTTCATCGTCATGCTGTCGGTGACGGGCGAGGCGCTGGCCTGGGTGATCACGCGGACGATTCACGAAGGGCCGCAGATGCATTCTTTCGTGAGGATGATCGTGCGGCCAACGGCCATGCAGCTAACCGTGATCACCTTGTCGTATGCGATCGTGCGCGTGGTTCGGCGGTCGCTGGCGATTTACGCGCTGGTGCTGTGCGGCATCGGTATCACGATGGCGTTGACGCTGACGATGCCGACCTTGCATGGGTTGGAGCTGGGGCTGCTGCTGCCGATGGCGGTATCGCTCATTTTCTTTCGGCTGGGCGTGCTCGTGTTCAGCTTCGTGTCGAGCCTGATCTGCTACATGCTGGCGTACGTGTTTATCCCGGTCTATCGGGATCGGGTGGTGGAATATGAATCGATGGCATATACCGCCTTGTTGTGCGCGGGGTACATTATTTATTATGCCGTGCTGCAGCGGGAGATCGAGGTCATGGGATCGCTTCGGAAAGCGATCGATACCGAGCAAGAGCTGCGGATCGAGAAGATGATCGTCGACAAGATGGCCCGAACCGATTCGCTGACCGGCCTCTACAATCACCGAACGTTCCAAGAGGAGCTGGAGCGCCTGGTGGAGCAGGGCAACCGCGGGGAGGCGTCGGTGCAGCTGGCGATCGTGGACATCGATCATTTCAAGCGCATTAACGATAACTATGGCCATCACGCGGGCGATGCCATTCTTCGGCGCGTAGCCAGGGCGATCGCGGAATCCGTGACGGGAGCCGAATTCGTCGCGCGTTACGGCGGCGAGGAATTCGCGATTCTGTTCAGCGACAAAACCATGGAAGAGGCGACACGGCTCATGGAGCGCATGCGCATCGCGGTCGGCCGGCTGCCCCATCCGGAGATGGAGGGGAGGACGGCCACGATCAGCGGCGGCTTGCAGGACCTTCAGCCCGTCGTGGGCAAGGCCGCGTTCTTCGCGCAAGCGGACGCGCTCTTGTATGAGGCGAAGCGGGCCGGCCGCAATCGGATTGAGACGTCTCCGACGTCGTCGGCGGCGGGCCGATAACGGCGAACGCCCTTCGGGAGGAAGGGCGTTCGATCGAGCCTATCTTCGATTCAACATACGCCGCAAAAAAAGACGGCGCTAGCCTTTTCGCCTTGTGGCAAAAAATTCGCAGTCTCGCCGCGAGTGGTAGGCGACGTCGCTGACGGAGGATTGAATGACGACCGTATCGGCATCGAATCGAATAATGACGCCGCCGGAATCGATGACATGATCGTCCTGGAATACGCGAAGACGGACTCCCTTGTCCATCGCCTCGGCGAAATCTTGATCGGTCAGCAGTTTCTGGTTATGCATGCAAGGTCCTCCCTTCCCGGTGAGCTCGGATGCTCCTATTGTATCGTCTTGCCGGGAAGACGACAAACGCCCGGCCGGGAAACCAATGCGCGCTGCCACGGGCGAGCAAAGAGGGCAGGCAGACGACGCGGAACGAAGGTTCGGGAACCTCTTCGCGCCGAACCCCGATGAACGCAACTAGCGCGCGAGCGAGCTGGAGGTCAAAAGGCTTGAAGGAATCCAACGTGAATAGACGGATTTTGTTATTATTGTTCGCCATTGCGGGCTATACCGGACTACATGTTCTTGTTATAAATACGCCGTCCATTCTCGACCGAGCGGCGCCGCTGGCTGTTGCGCTGCCTGTGATGCCGCCGCTGGTGGCATGGGCTATCCTGTTTCGTGTCGCAGCCCGGCACGAGGGAGGGGTGCGACGCTTCTGGCAGCTGCTCGGCTTAAGCTGCTTGTTTTGCGCGGGTGCTCAGCTCATATGGGGTGTACTGTATTTGAAGACGGACGGCGTCGTGCGCTCCCCCAATTACGCGGATCTTCTCTGGAATCTGCAAAGCTTCACCTTGGTTGTGGCATTCGTTTATTTATTCGGGAAGCTTCGGAACAAGTATCGCGGCATACGTTATTTGCTCGACACAATGACCGTTATTATGGTGGGCGGCACGTTGTTCTGGGTCTATGTGGTTTCTCCCGGGATATGGGTATTTTGGGAAACGAAAAACGTCTTCGAATTTTTGGCTACGGCGCTGTACCCGGTCTACGATTTCTTGGCCCTCGCCAGCTTGGCCGCGCTGTTCTTCGGCTACCGCACCTTCTTATCGACGGGGGCTTGGCTAGCCCTGGCCGCGCCGCTCCTGCTGTTCGGCATTGCCGACGGCATCTACGCGCTGCTGACGCACCGAGGAGGGAACTTCTCCGAAAGTTGGACCGCATCGCTCTTCGGCATCGGCTTGCTGTTGTTCCCGCTGGCCGGTATGCTCCCCGGCGGACGGCCGGAGTCGCCCCCCGCCATGGACGATGAGCTGTATCCCCTGGCTCGCTCGAAGGCGCGGACGTTTCTGCCGGCGGTCTCGCTCGTCGTCTTGGTCGGCTGTGCGCTGGATCAGATCGATCAATGGAACGGAGTCATGATCGGCGGAAGTCTGACGATCGCCGTCATCGTCATCCGCCAAATGGTCGTGCTGCGCGAAAACGAAGACTTGGTCCAGCAATCCCGACATTTGCTGGAGCGGTACGAGTATTTGGCCAATCACGACCCGTTGTCCAATTTGCCGAACCGGCGGTACTTCGAACTGCGGGTCAAGGAGGCGCTGGCGAGACGGGAGACGCCGGAGACGATGGGGGGAACGGCGGTCATCGTCGTCGACCTCGACCGGTTCAAATATGCGAATGATACGTACGGCCATGCGGCGGGGGATCGGATCATCTGCCAGGTGGCGGAGCGGCTGTCCGACGTCGTCGGCAGCCGGGGCTTCGTTGCGCGGCAGAGCGGCGATGAGTTCGCGATTTTGCTGGAGGGGCGGTACGACCGCTTGGATCTCCAAGAATGGGCGCAGCGCCTGCAGCGTTCCATATCAAGACCGTTTCAGCTTGCGGAGCGGGTCGAATTTCTCATGACGGCCAGCTTCGGCATCACGGTGGCGGAGCCCGGGGAGGAGGCTTCCGACCTGATGCGCAACGTCGACCTGGCGTTGGACAAGGCGAAGGGCCAGGGCGGGGGGAAGACGGTCTTCTACACGGAGGAGCTGTCGGAGGCGGTCACGCGTAAGCTGGAGATGGAGCAGGCGCTCCGCAGAGCGCTCGAGCAGGACGAGCTGCGTCTGCATTACCAGCCGCAGGTCAACGCGCAGACGGAGCGGATCGTGGGCGCCGAAGCGCTCATCCGCTGGCAGCCGAGAAGCGGCACGATGATCTCGCCCGCCGTCTTCATCCCGATCGCCGAGGAGACGGGGCTGATCGTGCCGATCGGCGAGTGGGTGATCCGGACCGCCTGCCTGCAGGCGCTGCAGTGGTTCAGGGAGGGGCTGGATGCGTTCCAAATTTCAGTCAACGTATCGTCGCGCCAGTTTCAGGAGACGGATTTTGCCGCGGGCGTGCTGCGCATCGTCGAGGAAACCGGACTGCCGCCGGATCGGCTCGTGTTGGAAATTACCGAGAGCATCGCCATACAAGACGAGGGGGATGCCATCGTCAAGCTGCTGGCCATCAAGAACGCGGGTATCCAGATCGCGATGGACGACTTCGGCACCGGCTATTCGTCGCTCGGCGTGCTGAAGCGGTTCAAGGTCGACAAGCTGAAGATCGACCAGACGTTCGTGCGCGATATCGGCGGCAACGAAGAGCAGGCGACGATCGTGGAGGCGATACTCGCCATGGCGTCAAGCCTAAAGATGGAGGTCATCGCCGAAGGCGTCGAGACGGCGGACCAGTACCGGTTCTTGCGAGCGCGGGGCTGCGGCTGGATCCAAGGCTACTATTTCAGCCGGCCGCTGCCGGCGGATCAGTTCGGCAGCACGTATGTGCGGAAGCGGTGATGACGTGCGCTTGATGCGAAAGGCTTGAAGGGAAAGAATAGCGCGATCGGGTAAAGAGACGGGCATGCGGCTTCTCCGCCTTCCTGGGAGGAGCGGAACGAACAAGAGGAAACCCCGCCCTTGCGTCGAAAACGTATTCAACCATGGTCTCAAGCGCAGCCTCGTGCGCGGAAACTAACCCGACACATGACCAGCGGGAGCGAACGGGAAGGGAGGAGCCGATGTTTAGCCGAGTGTACATACCGAAGCACCGGTTCGGCCGCAGCATCTACATCGCGGTGCTGACGGGGGGATTGCTGCTCATTTTGCTCGTGTCGATGGGCTTGTACTGGATCAACCAG
This sequence comes from Paenibacillus xanthanilyticus, assembly GCF_042682185.1. Lineage (NCBI taxonomy): Bacteria > Bacillati > Bacillota > Bacilli > Caryophanales > Paenibacillaceae > Paenibacillus > Paenibacillus xanthanilyticus. The sequence goes on from NZ_JBHUHA010000002.1 coordinate 3,317,052, forward strand.
GATTTCAAAGAATCCGTCCGCGCGCAAGGGGGACTGCACCGCTATACGCAGCATCTGGATAAGCTGCGCTCCTCCTTGATCGATCAGGAGACCGGCCAGCGCGGATTCGAGCTGACGGGCGAGGATGCCTTCCTCGAGCCGTACGAGACAGGAACGCTGGAGTTCTACCGGCTCATCGCCGTGATGGATGTGGAGGGCGATACCTATCTGAAAGCTTCGGTCGCGATCCAGGAAGCGATCAAGCAAGGGTTGTACTGGCACGATTACGCGGAAAAACAGATTACCGCCAAACGGCTGGGCCATAACGCGACGACGGCGCAGCTGGAGGAAGGCAGACAGCTGTTCGACGAGTTCCGGTGGAAAATCGATTTTGCGGTAGGCGTGCTGCAAGAGGAGAAGGAGGCCGCCTTCGTCGGCCTTCAGCGCAGCATCGGGATCAAGCTGTTGTTGTTCGGGATCGGCGCAGTGATGATTATCGTGCTGCTAATTATGCTGCTGGCGGGTAAGCTCCATCGGGATACGACCGTGCTTCACGAGCTGTCCGAAGCGGTGCGCAGGTTCGCCGATCGCAAGTTCGACGAGCGGCTGCCGGACCGCAAGGAGCGGGACGATCTTCACCGGCTGATCGCCGGCATCGACGGGATGCGCATGGAACTAAAGCTGAAATTCGGCAAAATCGAGGAGCTCGCCCAGTTGGACGGCCTGACCGGCATCCCGAACCGGCGGCAGCTGGACGCGCATCTGGCCGCGATGGCCGAGGCCGCGCTGTCCAGCGGCATGCCGCTCAGCTTATTGTTATGCGATATCGACCACTTCAAGCAGTTCAACGATCGATTCGGCCACTTGGAGGGCGATCGGGTGCTGCGGCATACGGCTCGCGTACTGCAGGGCCCCGAGGCGGGCAGCCGCTTTGCTTTTCGTTACGGCGGAGAAGAGTTCTGCATCCTGCTGCCCGGCTGCGACCGCCAGGCGGCCATCGAGGAGGCCGAGCGGCTGCGCTTGGCCGTGATCGAGCAGTCGCTGCCCCCCTATTCGCTGACGATGAGCTTTGGCGCGGCGCAGCTGAGCGTCGGCGACGACGCGGTCGGCGAAGCGCTTCTCGCGCGGGCGGACAAGGCGCTTTATTTGGCCAAAGCAAACGGTCGAAACCGAGTAGAGAGTTGACCCGCCGTCGAGTATGTTATGTTAACTAACATTTTTGCAAATCTTGCATTGTATACCTGTCAGATTCCTGTTACTATTTTGATAAATCCATCAAATAGTAAAGGGTGTTCGTATGAAGAATTTGAAGTTATTGTCAATTCTTGCGTTACTTGTCGTTATTTTGGCAGCGTGTGGCTCGAAGAATGACGAAAGCACGAACAATGCGGCCAATAGCGGCGGCGGCGAAGACGCGAAGACCTACGTGATCGCCAGCGATGCTTCCTATGCGCCGATGGAGTACATGGATAAAGAAGACCTGGTCGGTTTCGACATCGACTTCCTGAAGGCCGTCATGGAAGAAGCGGGCCTGAAGTATGAAGTGAAGAACGTCGCGTGGGAGACGATGCTCGGCAGCGTACAGCAGGGCAAAGATTACGACGGCGCGATCTCGGCCGTGACGATTACAGACAAACGCCAAGAGACTTATGATTTCACCCTGCCTTATTTCGAATCGACGAACATGATCCTCGTCAAAGAAGGCAGCGGCATCACGTCTGCCCAAGATCTGAAGGATAAGACGGTCGCGGTGCAGATCTCCACGACGGCCGACGAGATTATGACCGGCATCATGGGCAATGGCAACACGAAGCTGAAGCGGTTCGAGAGCAACACGCTGGCGTTCATGGATATGGACCAAGGCGGGGCGGACGCGGTCGTCGCGGACATCGCGATCGTGCAGGAATATCTGAAGAACAACCCGGACAAGAAATATGAGAGCGTGACGGATTCCTCGTTCGCCTCCGAATATTACGGCATCCTGCTTCCGAAGGGCAGCGAGCTGAAGGCGAAGCTCGATCCGGCCGTGAAGGCGGTTATCGAGAACGGCAAATACGCCGAAGTATACAAAACCTGGTTCGGCGAAGAGCCGGACACGACGAATCTGCTCGCCGAGCTGAAGAAGCACGAAGAGGCGAAGTAGGATAGAAGCATTGGGTATCGGGAGCATGCGTCAAGCGGCAGCGACACGCATGCTTTTTGTTTGGGAAAGCGCATTGGTTTGCGTTCACGGTCGAAAGACCGGGAGATTAAGCAGAAAGGACGACATACATGGATTTTAGGTTCGATATCATTCTAGATTACTTACCGCTTCTTATGAAAGGAACCTTGTACACGATCGGCATCTCCCTTGCGGGGATCGTCATCGGTTCGATTCTCGGCCTCATCATCAGTCTGGGCAAAATGTCCGCGCGCTGGTATTTCAATTATCCCGCCAGCATCTACATCAACTTCTTCCGGGGCACGCCGCTGCTGGTACAAATCTTCCTCGTCTATTACGGCCTCGTGCCGCTGATTCTGGACACCACGGACGCGATCATCGCGGCCATCGTTGCGCTGGCGTTGAATGCAGCCGCTTACACGGCGGAAATTTACCGGGCTGGCATCCAATCGATCGATCGCGGGCAGTCCGAGGCAGCGTATTCGCTCGGCATGACGCACGCGCAGGCGATGCGGCTGGTCATCCTGCCGCAGGCGATCCGGCGAATGGTCCCGGCGTTCAGCAACGAGTTCATTACGCTGATCAAGGATTCGTCGCTCGTGGCGGTCATTACGGCGCCCGAGATCATGTATTGGAGCAAGGCGATGGCGGCGCAATACTCCCGCGTATGGGAGCCGTATTTGGCGGCGGCGCTCATCTACTTCATCCTGACGTACGTGCTCGGCAAGGTGCTCAGCTACGTAGAGAGGAAGGTGTAACGCATGGCGGCTGTTATTGAAGTAAGCCAGCTGAGAAAAGCTTACGGCCCGAACGTCGTCCTGGAGAACGTCAGCGTGAACGTGCAAGAAGGCGAGGTCATGGTCGTGATCGGTCCGTCCGGATCCGGCAAATCGACGCTGCTCCGCTGCCTGAACGGGCTGGAGACCGCGCAGAGCGGGGATATTCGGATCGAAGGCCGATCGCTCATGGACAAGGCGACGAAGCTCACCGACATTCGGACCGAAGTCGGAATGGTGTTTCAACAGTTCAATCTGTTCCCGCATTTGACGGTTCTTGACAACATTACGCTTTCCCCTATTAAAGTGAGAAAGCAGAATCCGGAACAAGCAAAGGCCAAGGCGATGGAACTGCTCGGCAAGGTCGGACTTGCGGAGAAGGCAGGCGCTTTTCCGGCATCGCTCTCCGGGGGCCAATCGCAGCGGGTCGCGATCGCGCGGGCGCTGGCGATGGAGCCGAAGATCATGCTGTTCGACGAGCCGACCTCCGCGCTCGACCCCGAGATGGTCGGGGAAGTGCTGGCGGTCATGAAGCAGCTGGCGAAGGAAGGCATGACGATGGTCGTCGTGACGCACGAGATGGGCTTCGCCCGGGAAGTCGCGGATCGCGTCGTCTTCATGGAGCAGGGCGGCATCGTCGAGATGGGATCGCCGGCGGACATTTTCGAGCGGCCGAAGCAGGAGCGCACACGGGCATTCTTGTCCAAAGTGCTGTAGCAAGAGGGAAGAGGCAACAACCTCGGCGTAGGGCGGGAAGACCCGTTCGCCGGCTGAGGTACATGAAGAGAGACCCACGGCGACGTGGGTCTTTTTGTCATGTCAAATGGGCCACGGACGGACCTTATTCGCGAGTATCTCGGTAAGGTGAAGGTGAATCAGCGCGGAATGGCAAGGGTAATCTAAAAAAGGATTCTTCCGGATTTGCAAATTTTCCATTGACCTGCAGCAAGGAAATAAGGTATATTACTAAATGTTTTAGAGCTAAAGTTTTAGAACTAAACAATTGAGGTGTAAATGAAAAGAAGGTGAAAGCCGATGCAGGCGAATGCCCGATTGCTGGAGTTACCTGCACTATTCAAATGTTTCATGAAAAAAGCGACGCAGGAGTGGAAAGAGACGATGGAGCATGACTTGTCCATCTCGCAGTTCCGCATGCTCTATGCGTTATATGCCGAAGGGCCGGGGAAGTCGGCCGACTTGGCGGTGTCACTCGGCGTCACGCCGGGTGCGGTAACGGGATTGGCCGATCGGCTCATGGAAAAGCGGTATGTTACGCGGACGCGCGACGGCCAGGATCGGCGGGTAGCCCTGCTTGCAATCACGGATGAGGGGCGCCGGTTCGTGGAGGGGATCAAGAATCGGCAGCAGGACGCGCTCGAGACGATTTTCGATCGGTTGAACGACGAGGATATCGAGCATCTATGCCGGATCTTCACATTGCTGCTGGATCGTGAGCCGAACGCTTCGCAAGCGAACGCGCGCGCGGCCGAATAGAGGCAGAGGCTGACGCTCCGCCGCCAGGCCTTGGCGCAGCCGGTTCACCCTGCCATACATTAAATAGAGAGTGAGAGAGGGAACAAACATGAGTCAAGCTGTAACGCAAACGCTGCGCAAGGGACCGATCGTGGCCTCCCTGCTGATCGGGGCTTTCGTCGCCCTGCTCGCGCAAACGCTGCTGAACGTCGCGCTTCCGAAAATCATGGAAGACCTGAACGTCAGCGCCAATACGGTGCAATGGCTGTCCAACGGCTATATGCTCGTCAACGGCGTTCTGATCCCGGTCAGCGCTTATCTAATTAGTAAATTTACGACGCGGAAATTATTTGTCACCTCGGTTGCCTTATTCGTGATCGGCACGATTCTTTGCGCGATCGCGCCAGGCTTTGAGATGCTGCTGGCCGGTCGTCTCGTGCAAGCGGCGGGCGCCGGTATTCTGATGCCGCTGATGTCGATCGTGTTCCTGACCATCTTCCCGGTCGAAGAGCGCGGCAAGGCGATGGGCATGATGGGACTTGCGATGATCTTCGCCCCCGCGATAGGTCCGACGCTGTCCGGTTGGGTCGTCGAGCACTATTCGTGGCGCGTCCTCTTCTACATCGTGCTGCCGCTTTCGCTGTTCGCGCTCATCTACGGCGCGATCTCGATGAAGAACGTGACGCGCAACGGCGACTCGAAGCTCGATACGCTCGGCGTCATTCTGTCGACGCTCGGCTTCGGCGGCCTGCTGTACGGCTTCAGCGACGCCGGCAAAGACGGCTGGGATAGCGCGGTCGTGCTGACCTGTCTCATCGTGGGCGTCATCTCGCTGGCGTTGTTCGTCTGGCGCGAGCTCACGGTCGATAAGCCGCTCCTGGAGATCCGCGTATTCTCTTACAGCATGTTCTCCCTGACGACGGTCATTAACGTCATCATCACGATGGCGATGTTCTCGGGCATGATCCTGCTGCCGATCTACCTGCAGACGATCCGCGGCTTCACGCCGCTCGAATCCGGCTTGCTGCTGCTGCCGGGCGCGATTCTGATGGGCATCATGTCGCCGATCACCGGCATTATTTTCGATAAAATCGGCGCGCGCTGGCTGGCGGTCGTCGGTCTGATCATCACGACGATCACGACGTACGAATTGAGCAAGCTGACGGTCGACACGACATACAACCACATGCTCTTCTTGTACACGGCCCGCATGTTCGGCATGTCGATGCTGATGATGCCGATTCAGACGGCGGGCATGAACCAGCTGCCGGCGCGGCTGAACGCGCATGGATCGGCGATGTCGCAGACGCTCCGCAACGTGGCGGGCGCGCTCGGCACGGCGCTGCTGGTGACGATCATGTCCAACCATGCCGCCGAACGGGTGAAAGAGCTCGTCATCGCCGGCCAAGTGGATCAGACGGACAAAGTCAAAATGGGCGCGATCGTTCAGCAGGCGACGGTAGACGGCATCAACCACTCCTTCGTCGTCGCGACCTGGATTACGATTGCCGCGCTCGTGCTGGCCTTCTTCATTCGCAAGGTGAAGCCGCATCAGGAGACCGATGCCGTCCAAGAGGCGGGAAAAGCGACGCCTGCTCCTACGCCTGCGAAATAACCGCTCGAATCCGCAACCAACCCATTCACCCTCGAACGCGACTACCCGCGGTCGAGGGTTTTTTTTTGCAAAAAAATGTAGCCATTATATTCCTATATGCTTATTTAAAGGTTGATTTCATGATAGAATAATAGTCGAAAGTGCCTAATTCGACATACATAGTCATAGGTTGACAATTTTCTTGTATCGACATACGATTTTGGTATGTTAAGTTTTGTGACATAAGTGAAGTGGGGAAGACACTGCTTAGCCAGGCATGATGATGAGTAAAGGATGGGGTGGCGAAATTGCGGCTGAAGGAGCGGCTTAACGCAAGTAAGCAGTTGAAGATGCTAAAATCATGGGGGAACAAAGCCTCGGCGAAGGCGCGTCCGCTCGTGCGCGCGGCGGCCCGCAAGTGGAAAGAGGCGAACGTGGGCGAGAAGATCAAGAACGTGGAGTTCAAAGGCGGGCTGAAGTTTTTGCACTCGGTCGGCTTTAAGCTGTTCACGACGATTTTCGTCGCGATCGTCGCCTTCGTGCTCGTCGTCGGGGCATTCTCGTATTCGATCGCGAAGAACATGCTGGAGGACAACGTATCCTCCGCCAGCCAGCAGAGCATTATGCTGACCGGCGACAAGGTCGACGCGACGCTGATGCGGTATGAATCGCTCGTCTCGTCCATTCTGATGGAATCGGACATCATCCAGCAAGCGCAAGGCATGATCGCGGCCAAAGGGGATGCGCAGCGCATGGCCGCCGGCCTCGTGCTGAAGCAGCGTCTGCAGGAGCGTCTGCTCTCGGATGGGGATGTGCTGGGCGTCTCGCTCTATACGCTGCAGGGCAATCAATTCCTGCATATGGGCGACACGACCAATAATGTGAAATACGTCGCGGGCGAGAATTGGTTCATGTCCGCGCTCAAGAACAAAGATAAGATGGCGTGGAGCGCCTCGAAGAACGGCGAGGTGCCGGTCGTCACGATGACGCGTCTGATCAAGAACCCGTCCACGAGCTCCGATCTGTACGTTATCCAGCTGGAGATGAAGGCGGAAGCGCTGGCCAAGCAGCTGGACGTGAAGCTCGGCGAGACCGGCGGGCTGAAGCGCATCGTTCGCGAAGATATGATGGTCATCACCTCGACCGATCTGGCGGAGGTCGGCAAGCGCGCCGATATCGAGATGCCGAAGGCGAAAGAGGTCGCCGGTTCCTTCCACGACAAGGTCCAGGGCGAAGAGATGATCGTGCTCTACCAAACCCTGTCGTCGGTGGAAGGGTGGACGGTCGTCGGCAGCTTCAGCGCGGAGGAATTGGTCGCGCAAGCGGACAAGATCTTCAACTTCGTCGCGATCATGGCGGTGCTCGCGGCGGTGCTGGCCATCGGCATCGGCTGGTTCATCGTGCACAAGGTCGCGCGTCCGCTCGTGCAGCTCAGCATGCTGATGAACGAGGGCGAGCAAGGCAATCTGACGGTTCGCTCCGATATTAAAGGCCGGGATGAGATCGGGCGTCTTGGCATCAGCTTTAACGTCATGATGGAGAATATCACGAAGCTGGTGACGCGCACGAACGATTCGGCGATGCATGTGCTGAAGACCGCGCAGGAGCTGGCCGAGGCGTCGAAGCGGACCGCGCAGGCCGCCAAGGAAATTTCCACGGCAACCGAAGAAATCGCCGGCGGCGCGTCCACGCTCGCGATCGAAGCGGAGCGCGGCCAATCGCTGACCGACGCGATCAACGAACGCGTCGTGCGGACGATCCGCGCCAACGACGAGATGGGAGCCTCCGCCGAGGAAGCGCGGGCAGCCAGCGCACGCGGCACCGACGCGATGAAGGTGCTGATCGTGCAGACGGACAAGACCGAGGAGATGACGCGTTCGCTCGTCGAGAAGGTCGGCAAGCTCGGCGACAGCGCGAAGGCGGTCGACCAGATCTCGGTGCTGCTGAACGATATTACGAAGCAGACGAACGTCCTCTCGCTCAACGCGACGATCGAAGCGTCCCGCGCGGGCGAGGCCGGTCGCGGCTTCATGGTCGTGGCGGGCGAGATTCGCAAGCTGGCCGAGCAGTCCAAGACATCGATTCAGACGGTCAGCAAGATGGCCAAGCAAATTCAGCAAGAGGTCGGCGAAGCGGTGTCGTCGCTCTCCGAGGTATATCCGATGTTCCATCAGCAGGCGGTATCCGTGCAGGAGGCGGACGTGATCTTCGGCAGCGTGCAGGAGCGCATGAGCGGTCTCTCCGCGAAGCTGACGGAAGTGACGTCCTCGGTCCAGGAGCTGGAGCAGACGCAGCGTCAGCTGTCCGAGACGATGAGCGGCGTCAGCGCCGTCGCCCAGCAGTCGTCGGCTTCCTCGGAGGAAGTGGCGTCGCTTGGCAGCGAGCAGCTTGGCGTCAGTAATAATCTGGTCGAACTGGCCGATCGGCTGCAGGATCTTTCCGGCGAGCTGAAGGCGATCATCGGGGAGTTCAAGTTCTAGACAATAGAGCGGCGATAATGCCGTCACATAAGCAGTAAAGGCGAAAGCCGCTGTCGGGCAACCGACAGCGGCTTTTTTGACATAGCGGACCGGACAAGGATAAACGATATCTCAGTCCCACCTGGCAGCCGCAATGCCTTGCGGCGAAAGAATCATCAGGCGATCGACGTCCGACTGAGCAGCCGCTTGATGGCACGGTCCGACTCACGCAGCACAATCTCCTTGTCGACGGTAGCCATGATGCCTTGGTGCATGACGACTTTGCCGTCGATGATCGTCGTCTCGACGTCGGCGCGCGTCGCGGAGTAGACGATGCGCGAGATCGGGTCGACGTCGAACGAAGGGAACGTGTGGAAGTTGTACAGGTTCAAAATGGCGAGATCCGCCTTCTTGCCGACCTCGAGGCTGCCGATCTGATCCGCGAGGCCGACCGCGCGTGCGCCGCCGATCGTCGCCATCCGGAATACGGTGCGCGCGTCCATCGCGGTCGGGCCGTGCGCCGGCTTTTGAATAAGGGCGGCCAAGCGCATTTCGTTGAACATGTCCAGGTTGTTGTTGCACGGCGCGCCGTCCGCGCCCAAGCTGACGGAGACGTGCGCGTGCAGCAGCTCGGGCGTCTCCGCAATGCCGGAAGCGAGCTTCAGGTTGGAGCCCGGGCAATGGCTGACGTGTACGCCGCGCTCCCGAAGGATGCGCTTCTCCTCGGCGTCCAGCCAGATCGCGTGGGCGAGGATAAGCCGTTCGTTGGCGAGTCCAATGTGATCGAGATAGACGACGTTGCGCATGCCGGTCTCCGCCTGCACGATCTCGATCTCGCCTTTGTTCTCGGATGCGTGCGTATGCACCTTCACGTTATAAGAAGCAGACAGGTCACGCACTTCCGTCAGCAGCTGCTCCGTGCAGGAGATGACAAAGCGCGGGGAGAAGGCGTATTGAATGCGGCCGTTGTCGTGTCCGTGCCACTTCTCCAGCAGATCGACGCTCTCTTGAATGGAGTCGGCCGTCTCCTCTTGCAGCTCGGCGGGGATGTCGCTGCTCTTGCGATCCATCATCACTTTGCCCGAGAGGGCGCGGATGCCGCTTTTCGCAATCGCTTGGAAGGCCGAATCGGTATGGTGAACGGTCTCCATGTCGACGATCGTCGTGGTGCCGCTGGCAATCAGTTCGCCGATGCCGAGCATCGCGGAGTAATAAAGCGATTCTTCGTCGTGCGCCGCCTCGAGCGGCCATATGCGTTTGCGCAGCCAGTCCATCAGCTCCAGGTCGTCCCCTTTGCCGCGGAACAGCGTCTGGCAGAGGTGGATGTGGGTCTGGACGAAGCCGGGAATAACGGTGCGGTTCGCGGCATCGATAACGCGGTCGACGGGACCGGAATCGAGGTTCGGACCCATGGCGGCGATGCGGTCGTTCTCGATCAGGATATCGCCGTGCATAATCTCCTCCGCTTTGTTCATCGTGACGATCTGCGCGTTCTTAATCAGCAATTTGGACATGGGCGGTTCCTCCTTTAATGAGCGGCTCCCGGCCAGCGGGCACGAAAAAAGCCACGAAAAAATACGCTGGCGAGCATATTTCTTCGTAGCTAGAAATTTACGGTTTCTAAGTAGAGACCCTTAATCCGATCATTAAGGTTATACGAAAAAAATTATTCAGTTTGCCGTGATTGATGTCATAATAATCCAAACTAGATTTCATGTCAAGGGTGGGTCAAGAAATATGACATGAATTGCGGAGTGGATGATCGGATGATGCTCTGCAGCGACGTGGACTCGTGTAGTATACTAATACCATCATCTAACAAGGAGAGGAAACTTGCCGCGATGCCAAGCTCATCCGGGTTCGTGAGTTCATTTTTCGTCAACATCAGCTTGATGCTGTTTCTCATGTATATGGCGAGTCTCGTGTATAAATACGCGATCTTCCGCTGTTCCGCGCGGACGAAGGAAGTGTTGTTCATTGCGCTGGCGATATTCGCCGGCTGGGGGGCGATGCATTACGGCGTCCAGCTCTCGGAATCAGTGCGGCTGGATATGCGGATTCTTCCGCTAATCGTAGCTCCGATGTTCGTGCGAAGTCGCCTGTCGATCGTGATGATCGGCGTAGGCATCGGACTGGCCCGACTGACCTTTGGTCTTCAAGCAGCCGCTTGGGTCGGCTTTGTGAACTTGTCGCTGATGGGCGTATTGCTCGCGGCGCTGATGCAATTGTTGGAGTCGAAGCGATTCTCGTTCGCCAAACGGATGACGGCCGTCATCCTGGCCATGAACACGTGGAACGTCTTGTTCCTGTCCGTGTTCGGGGTGATGCCGACGATGGAGTATCTGTCGGACGTGGTGCCTCCGACTTATGCGCTCAGCTTGAGCTACGGCTTCCTGTTCGTCTTCGTCCTGCGGGAGTTCATCGTGGAGGCCGGTCGCAAGGAGGCGCTAGAGCAGGCCAATGCCAAGCTCCGCGATCAATATCGGATCGCCGAGGAACGGAGTTCGGAGCTTGCGCTGGCCAAGCTTGCGCTGGAGGATACCAACGAGCAGCTTCGGCGCTCCTCGCAGTACAAGACCGATTTCCTGGCCAACATGTCGCACGAGCTGCGCACGCCCCTCAATTCCATGATTGTGTTCTCGCAGCTGCTGGAGGAGAACGCGGAGGCGCGTTTTAGCCCGGAGGAGGTCCGATATGCGGGCATCATCCGGTCATCGGGCGAGCAGCTGCTGTCGATGATCAACGACGTGCTGGATTTGTCCCGCGTCGACGCCGGCCGCATGGAGCTGGAATTCGACGTGCAGAGCATCGCCGAAATCGTGCAGCAGCTGGAATACGTGTTCGGTTCGCTCGCCGGGCAGAAGGGGCTCGCTTTCGCAACCCGGGTAGAGGACGCCGTGCCCGAGTTCCTCCGGACGGACGGCAGACGGCTGTACCAAATTTTGCAAAACTTGCTGGCGAACGCGTTGAAATTTACGGAATCCGGCGAAGTTCGGCTGACCGTCGGCCTGGCGGGGCTGATTCATGGCCAGGCGGGCGTGCGGGAGGTCGTGTTCGCGGTGGAGGACACCGGGATCGGCATCGCGGCGGATAAGCAGGCCTATATTTTCGAAGCGTTCCGCCAAGCGGACGGCTCGACGAGCCGGCTTTACGGAGGCAGTGGGCTGGGGCTTGCGATCTCGCAGCGGTTCGCCCATATGCTCGGCGGCCGGATCGAGGTGGCCAGCGAGGAAGGGCGAGGCAGCCGGTTTACGCTGCATATGCCGCTGCCTGCGCCGGAGGGGGCGGCGGCCGCCCGGTTGCCTGTCGTTCCGGGTAGTCGCTGACCTGCTGGACACCGGCTTCGTTTCGTCAACCATTCGGTTCGGCAACGACGACAAACCCGTTCATCGCCTTGCGGCGGCGAACGGGTTTGTTCGTTGCGAAAAACATCGGATTCGCGAGCCTGCAGGCTAAACGCGGGGCAGCATATACAACAGCACCGAGAAAAAGTGCAGCGCGGAGCCGGCCAGTACGAACAGATGCCAGACCGCATGGTGGTACGGGAAGCCGCGCCAGACGTAGAAGATCGTGCCGACCGTGTAGCAAATCCCGCCCGCGATGAGTAAATTCAATCCGCCTGCCGGCAGGCTGGCAGTGAGCGGACCCCAAGCGAACACGATCAGCCAGCCCATCAGAATGTAGAAGAGCGTGGACGTGAACAGGAATCGCTTGGTGAAAAAGGATTTGAACACGACGCCGACAAGCGCGATGCCCCAGACGAGTCCGAACAGCGTCCAGCCGAGCGGACCGCGCAGAATGCCGAACAGAATAGGGGTATAGGTCCCGGCGATGAACAAGTAAATGGACGAGTGGTCCATGATCTCGAAGAAGTCTTTCAAGCGTCCTTCCGGGAAACTGTGCACAAGGGTGGACGAGGTATACAGCAGCAGCATGGTGGAGCCGAAAATGGTAAAGCTGACGACATGCCAAGCCGTGCCGTGCAGGCTGGCGTAGACGATGAGCAGCACGAGCGCCGCGACGCTCAGAAGCGCGCCGATGCCGTGGGTGACGGCGTTGGCGACTTCTTCCCGGCGGCTGTAGGTGTACGTATTGGCCATCCGATTCACTCCGCTTTCCTTAAATTAGTTATGAGGTTAAGCACGGGCGAGGCTGCCCGTCCGAGAGCCTTCGTTCCTCCTATTATACCATATGGGCGACCGAATGCCGAAGTGCGTCTTGACGGAAGAACGCGATAATGTCCTTATGCTGCTCCTGAGTCGAAGCGCGGCAGCAGGGTATTCGCGATCCAACCAACAGACGCACGTTGCTGATACGGGGACTGTGATGTAGATCATATACATAGTAGCCCAAAAAGGTGTATATCCTTAGTGGGTGCTGTTTTTGACGACGAACGATCCCACGCATGCAAATTGAGGAGGATGACATCATAATGACGATTATCATGGTCTTATTTGCGCTGATCGTATCGACAATGATCTTAATATCCGCGGTTTATGATTATGAGGTAAGCCATCAATAGGATCACGATGAACGCTTACGTTCGAATAAGGAATATTTCGTCCTAATGCTATTGCGGTATAGGCCGGCGCATCCTCGACCTCGACTGGGCGGCGGCTATCGTTCATAATAAGAACAAAACCGCTGGAGGACAGGCTACATGCTAATTATGAACGAGAAAATCAAAGCGTCGGAGGTGCATCTCACCGGCGTGGACGGGGAGGATCTCGGCGTCGTGCCGCGCGAGGAAGCGTTGGCGCTGGCCAAGAAGCTGAAGGTTGATTTGGTATGCACGTCGCTGATGAGCAGTCCGCCGCCGTGCAAGCTGGTCGGCGCAGGCGCCGCCAAGCAGCAGGCGCAGAAGGACAAGCAGGCCGAACGCCGGCAGGAGCAGGGCTTGAAGGTGAAGGAGCTGCGCTTGACGCCTCATATCGAGGAGCACGACTACGACACGAAGAAGCGGCAGGCCGAGAAGCTGCTCGCGTCCGGCAATGCCGTACAGCTCGTCGTGAAGCTCTCCGGCAGCAAGGAAGGGCAGCAAGCGCGCGAGCTGCTAGAGCGGTTGACCAAGGAATTGTCCGCTTACGGCACGCGCGAGAGCGGCATCCAGGTAAGCGGCAAGCAGGCGGCCGTGAAAGTGAATCCGAAGTAGGGAACAGGAAGGCCGATTCGCGCCGTAATGGCGGAATCGGCCTTTCGTGCGTTCTCGCGAGGCGCTGGGCTACCGGCCGCGAACGCGCTGCCTTGCTGCGCGTGCCGAGGGTGAGTCACCCGGTACAAACCTGATGAGCGGGTTACGGGATGGGGTTACTGTCCAAGCGAAAAGCGGGTCAGCGGCTCGTACATCGGCTTGCGGTTCAGATGGCTGCGATAGAGCACGATATCGGCGGCTTCCCAAGCGAACGGACGGCCGAGCGGGTCGACGGGGGCGCCGTACCTCTCAATGGCATCCTGCTTCATCGGCGCCTCGCCCCGATACTCACGCGCGACGGTCAAATGCGGGTGGAAAGGCCGATTGTCGGGCGCGAAGCCGATGCTCTTCATGGCGTCTGCCACGCGGCGCTGAATCTCGTGCAGCGCCTCGGCGCCCTCCCCGCCAATCCCGGCCCATAGAATAGCCGGCGATGCGGGGCGGCCGAAGGTGCCGAGCGAAGCGACCGTTAACGCCAGCGCGGTGCCTTCGGATCCGGCCGCCGCAGCCGCCAGCTTGCGGGAAATTTGCTCATAGCGGTCGGTCTCCGTGTTGCCGAGGAACTGCAGCGTGATATGGAGATCCTCGGGATGCGTCCATTTGCGAAAAGGCAGCTCGCGCGCAAGCGGTGCGGACCAATTGGCGATGCCTGTTTTGACCGGCTTGGGCAGCGAGACCGCGACGAAGAGACGGTGCGATTCCGTCATGCGAATCATCTCCTTCCCTAGATAGGATGCCCCGTCGGCGCGAGAGGATTACGGCGGCTTATGTGCAGACGCTTCCGGATCAGGCATCTGTAAGCACGAAGGTTTTAAATGCAAAGGGGTATGGTAAAATAAGGTATACAATCGGTGAGAACAGGGTTCGAGGAGGCGAAATCAACGGGATGGAACGTTCCTCTTTGCATCAAACGCAGCCGGCCGAGCAAGTCGAACAACGGCTGCTGGACGACGCGCCGGCGTGGGAGCAGCTGCGGGAGAGCCAACGGATCGAAGGCGGCGGACCGCCGCGCCCGGTCGATTGGCAGGCGATGCCGGGTCCTGTCCGCATATTCGGGTATTTCTTTATCGCCGCTTTCGCCGCGTCGATGGCCGGCGTGCTCGTCGTGACGCTGTGGAAGTGACGGCCGCGCGAGGCGTATGGCCACAAAAAAGACCGCGTCCGAAAGGAACGCGGTCATTCGCGTGATTAACGGTTAATATACCGCTCGAACACGTGCGTGTAGTCTTTCACCTTGTATTGTTTCTGCGCCGCGGACAGCCAGTCGAACGCGGATTGGTTAATCGCGTTAAACTGCTCGGCGACGTTGATGTCGGCCTTCTGAATGTTGCTGACCGTCGATGCGGCCATGTCCAGGCTTTGGCGGGCGAAATCGAGCGTGATTTCGTTCTCGTGCGTAATCTCGGCGATGCGAAGCAGCGCCTTGTACAGGTCCTTCACTTCTTCGATATGCTTCTTATGAACGTCGATCGAGAGCGTCGTGCTGCCGATCGTGAATTTGATCTCCACGTCAAGGTCGACCGTGCCGGCCGTCTCCAGCGTGACGTTGGAGATGCGGTGCGTGACGTACGGATAACGCTCCAGCGTCCGCTTTTTGCTCATCGCGCTCGTGCCGTTCAGATGGATAAGAGCCAGGTTCGTGAAGCAATATTCGTCCGCCTTGGACTTAATCAGGAAGAAAATTTTCTCGTTGTCTTCGTGGAAGACGTAATCGTCCGCATCCACCTTGTCGTAGTTCTCGGGGCGAATGACCGCGCCTACATCGCTAAGGCCGAGCATATCGGCAGCTACTTTTCCAAACATCTACCCGTTCCTCCTTGGTTATCCCATGAGTGGTGTGCATTGCTATTGTAGCATACGGGCCGGACGCGAAGGCGTTTCGTTCCCTTTAGATTTGTTAAAGGTTGGATGGTCGGCAAGGTGGGGTTATTGTGCAGTCAGCATAGCCAGCTCCCTTAGGCGCTCGGCTGCATTGCCGGCGTACAAGCCGCCGTGGTAGCAGATGACGGTCTCGATCTCGTAGCGGCACAGCTCGCGGACGGACTGGATGGCGGCTTGCATATCCCATGTGAGAGCCGGCGGGGAAATCTGAAGCTCTCCGTCTTCAATTATCAGGGCGTCGACGGCGATCAGTGTTTTACTGGCGGGATGATATAAACTAATGTGACCTGGCGTATGGCCAGGTGTAGGGATGACGGTGACTCCGCCGCCATAGGGGAGCGTCTCGCCGCCGGTCAGCAGCCGGGTAACGTCCGCTCGAGGCATATTGGCGATCAGCCTTTTGAAGGGCGCGCTCATCGCTTCCGGCCAACTGTCGATGTCTTTCAGGGCGTCGCCGCTGAACTTAAGCAGCATCTGCTTCCCTTCGATGAACGGCTGTTCGAACGGATGGGCCAGCACCTCGAGCGGCTGCGGCGCGGCCTGCAGCAGTCCAGGCAGCCCGCCGATATGATCGATATCTTGATGAGTAACGATGACCGCGGTTAACTGTTCGAGCGATACGCCGGCGTCCCGGAGCGCTTCCTCCAGAAGCGGCAGCTGGCCGGGGTACCCGGCGTCGACGAGCGCGGCGGAATCGCCGTCTCGAAGCAATACGGGGTGAATCGTGCGCTCTTCGCCGAGCAAATGAGCGGTGAGGGTGAGCATGGTGACTGGATTGGAATGAACCATTATAATCGCCTCCAATAGTCGGAATGAATGTTCTCAGACTATAAGGATAGCGGTAAAAAGTTACCTTGTAAATAAAATATTTAATTATACCATACATTTTTGAATTTGTCAACTATTATTTTTCTGAGTCCCAATTTGTCACGACTGACAGGCGGCTTAGAATGGATAGGCTAGTCGGACTGGACCTGGCCAGCCGTTTTCATTTTAGCAAGAAGTGAATCGGCCGGCGGGCAGCGGGGTCGTATGATATACCCCTAAGGAGTACCGGGGATCGTCTTTCCGCTATGCATCAGCCCTTATAGAACGAAAGCAGGTAGGAGATGCGGCTTGCCGGTTCTCCTACCTGCTTTCGTCGGCGTACGGATAGGGCGAGATAGACGTGTATCTTGGCGAGATTCGAGAAGGTGGTTGTCTAAAGCATCGCTAATGCACGGCGAATAACCGGTTGGCAGCATCCATATACATAACCGGGGCGGAGATCGGACAGCGTAAAGGAAGAGGCTTGAAAAAGTTCATTTCGCCCGTTGACATACCCATGGGGGGTATTGTATATTTGATTCACGAGGTGAGCATGCTATGAACATGGAAGATAACCACACAGTCACTGCGGAATGCGGGCACGAATCGTGCGACCACGCCTCCGGCGGCGAGCGCAAGAGCCATCATTCGGACAAAACGAAGTCGAATTTGATCTCGCGCCTGAATCGGATCGAAGGACAAATTCGCGGCGTGAAAGGCTTGATCGACCGGGATGCCTATTGCGACGATGTGCTGAACCAGATCGCGGCTATTCAATCGGCGCTCAACAGCGTCGGCAAGCTGCTGCTGGAAGGACACATGAAGAGCTGCGTCATCGAGCGGATTCAAGCAGGCGACGACGACGTTATCGACGAGCTGCTCATTACCGTGAAGAAATTAATGAAATAAGGAAGCGGAGGGCTGTACGATGCAGCGAGAAACGTTGAAAGTGGAAGGCATGTCCTGCGGACATTGCGTAAGCTCGGTCGAGGGCGCCGTGAAGAAGCTGGGCAACGCGGAAGCGAAGGTCGATCTGGCCGGCAAATCCGTCACCGTCGAATTCGACGCGTCGAAAGTGTCGCTTAGCGCGATCAAGGAAGCGATTGAGGATCAAGGTTACGACGTGGTGTAACCGGCTTGGCATAGGGAGCTGGCCTCGGAAGAGGCGGCTCCTACATTTAGCTCGAATTTATACCCTACAGGGGTATAGTTCGTTACTATAGATACGGAAGGTGATCCCGATGGGCGAAAGGGCGATGCCGCACGCTAGCGGCGAGCAGTTGAATCCGGATGTAGAGCAAATGACCTTGGATATCGAGGGAATGACGTGCGCGGCGTGCGCGAACCGGATCGAGAAAGGTTTGAATAAGCTGCCGGGGATGCAGCAGGCGACGGTCAATTTTGCGATGGAGACGGCTCACGTGGCATTCGCGCCATCGGGACTGACGATCGATCAAGTGGTGAACAAGGTAGAGCAGCTGGGCTATCACGCCAAGCCGAAGGTCGAGCGGGAAGATAGCGGCGATGCTCGGCAGGCGGCGATTCGCAAGCAGCAGTTGAAATTTGCGATCTCCGCGCTGCTGTCGCTTCCGCTGCTCTGGGCGATGGCGGGCCATTTCTCCTTTACGACGTGGCTGTGGGTGCCGGAGTTGTTCATGAACCCGTGGTTCCAGCTGTCCTTGGCCACGCCGGTCCAGTTCGTAATCGGCGCACACTTTTATACGGGGGCGTACAAAGCGCTTCGCAGCCGCAGCGCGAACATGGATGTGCTCGTGGCGCTGGGGACGTCGGCGGCTTATTTCTACAGCTTGTATTTGACGCTTGAAGCGGCGGCGAATCCGCATCATCATGGCGGCGTAGAGATGTATTACGAGACGAGCGCCGTGCTGATCACGCTCATTCTGCTCGGCAAGCTGTTCGAGTCGATGGCGAAGGGACGCTCCTCCGAGGCGATCAAGAAGCTGATGGGCTTGCAGGCGAAGACGGCGCGCGTGCTGCGCGACGGTCAAGAGGCGGATGTGCCGGTCGAGCAGGTCATCGTGGGCGATATTGTCCTCGTCCGTCCGGGCGAGAAGGTTCCGGTCGACGGCGTCGTGCTCGAAGGCGCGTCCGCGGTCGACGAGTCGATGCTGACGGGCGAGAGCCTCCCGGTCGACAAGCGCGCCGGCGATTCGGTCATCGGCGCGACGCTCAACAAGAACGGCGTGCTGACCGTGCAGGCGACCAAAGTCG
The DNA here is from genome assembly GCF_042682185.1 of Paenibacillus xanthanilyticus. Lineage (NCBI taxonomy): Bacteria > Bacillati > Bacillota > Bacilli > Caryophanales > Paenibacillaceae > Paenibacillus > Paenibacillus xanthanilyticus. Next base: position 3,335,605 of record NZ_JBHUHA010000002.1, read on the forward strand.
GCAAAGCGACGGCATTGGCCCAAATCATCCGTGTCGTGGAGGAAGCACAAGGCTCCAAGGCGCCGATCCAGCGCGTGGCGGATGCCATCTCCGGTATTTTCGTGCCGATCGTGGTGGCGATCGCCGCGGCCGTGTTCCTGCTGTGGTACTTCGGCATCGATGCCGGTAATCTATCCGGCGCGCTGGAGAAAGCGATCGCGGTGCTCGTCATTGCGTGCCCGTGCGCCCTGGGTCTTGCGACGCCGACGTCGATCATGGCCGGTTCCGGCCGCGCGGCGGAGCTCGGCATTCTGTTCAAGGGGGGCGAGCATCTCGAGTCGGCGCACCGGCTCACGACGGTCGTCCTCGACAAGACGGGTACGATCACGCACGGCAAGCCGGTACTAACGAACGTGAAGCTGGAGAACCGCTGGGACGCCGGCGAGCTGCTGTCTTGGATCGGCGCGGCCGAGCGCCATTCGGAGCATCCGCTGGCCGAAGCGATCGTGGAGGGCATCAAGGAAAGAGGGATTGCGCTGCCGGCCGCCTCGCATTTCGAAGCGATTCCGGGCCACGGCGTCCGGGCGACAGTAGAAGGACATGAGCTGCTCGTCGGTACGCGCAAGCTGATGACCGAAGAGGGCGTCGATGCTTCGGCCCTGCTCGCAGATATGACGGGCCTGGAGGAAGCGGGACGTACGGCGATGCTTGTCGCGGTAGACGGACGGCTGGCCGGACTGCTCGCCGTGGCGGATACGATCCGCGAGACGTCGAGGGAAGCGGTCGCCCGCCTGAAGGCCATGGGCATCGAGGTCGTCATGATCACCGGCGACAACGAGCGGACGGCGCGCGCCATCGCCAAGGAAGCGGGCGTGGATCGCGTGCTGGCCGAGGTGCTGCCGGAGGGCAAGGCGGCGGAAGTGAAGAAGCTGCAGCAGAGCGGCGCGATCGTCGCGATGGTCGGCGACGGGATCAACGATGCGCCGGCGCTGGCGACGGCGGACGTCGGCATCGCGATCGGCGGCGGGACGGACGTGGCGATCGAAGCCGCGGACGTGACGCTCATGCGCGGTGATTTAAACGGCATTGCGGATGCCATACTGATGAGTAGGAAAACAATGGCAAACATTAAGCAGAACCTATTCTGGGCGCTGGCCTACAACGTCGTCGGCATCCCGATCGCCGCCAGCGGTTTCCTGGCTCCATGGCTGGCTGGCGCGGCGATGGCGCTCAGTTCGGTATCGGTCGTGCTCAACGCGCTGCGGCTGCAGCGGGTCAAATTTTGATCGAGAAGGAGATGGATCATGGTACGCAAATGGCTGGTCACGGCGCTTGCTGCGGCGCTCGTCTTGGGCGTGGCGGCGGGCTGCGCGAAGAAGGACGGAGAGGAGGCGCCGGCGGCAGCGACGGAAAGCGCGCATGGCGGACATAGCAGCGGGCAAGAGGAGGCTGCCGCGACAGGTGACGGCCACGGCGCTCATGAGGACGCAGTCGAAGTCGGCGAGGAGGGCGCGGACGAGACGGCGCCGGCGGAAGCATCGAGCGGCCATGGCGGCCACAGAAGCTCCGGCGGCGGGCATGAGGAGTCCGCAGGCTCGGCGGTCCAGACGGAAGCGGCATGGTCGTATTCCAGCGATAAGCCGTCGCCTGGCGTGAATACTGTCGTGACGATTCGGGTGACGGACGCGGCAGGCAAGGCTGTCGAGAAGTTCGACATTAACCATGAGAAGGAAATGCACGTCATCGTCGTCAGCAAGGACTTGAGCTTCTTCAATCACATTCACCCGGTCTACAAAGGCGAAGGCGAGTTCGAGGTGACGACGGCTTTCCCGGCGGCTGGCGAATATAAGCTCATAGCGGATTATATTCCGTCTGGCGGCGGCGCCACGACCAAGAGCGCCTGGTTGACGGTTAGCGGGACGCCGGCGGCGCCGGCGAAGATCGAGCCGGACAAGCAGCTGACGCGAACGGTGGACGGTGTGGAGGTCGTGCTGGAAGCGGAGCATTGGATGGCCGACATGGAAATGGAATTGAACTTTGCGATGAAGGACGCGGCGACGAAGGAACCGATTACCGACCTGCAGCCGTATCTCGGCGCCGTGGGGCACGTCGTGATTCTGAGCGCGGATGCCGAGCACTATCTTCACGTGCATCCGGTCGACGAGCAAGCCAAGGGCCCGGACGCGACGTTCATGACGACCTTCCCGCACAGCGGCGTGTACAAAATCTGGGGCCAGTTCCAACGCGGCGGCGAGACGTTCGTCGTGCCGTTCACGGTGAACGTGCCGGAGTGACGGGGAGGCACGGGATCACGGGTCTAGGGCGGCCATCTGGCCGGCGGGGACAACGGAGCTAGGAAGGTAAGGGAACCGATTGCCGGGAGGCGATCGGTTTTTCCATTTTCATGTCCCCGATAACGCAAAAAGCCCGGTTCCGCCGCCCCCATGCACGCATGCGTGCTGGCGAACGGTAACCGGGCTTTCCGAAATCGATTACGCTTCCTCTTGTTCTGCCGGTTCTTGCTGCGCGCTTCTTCCCACGATGAGGAAGATCGTAATCAGAATGAAAGCGATGAGCGCCAGGAACGGAATCGTGACGATGCCGCCGAACCAGTCGAGATAATCCTGATCGCACGGGATGCCCTGCGTGCACGGGAGAACCTTCGCCAGCGCGGGGATCTGCTGCTCCAGATAGTGGTAGAGCGAGAATCCGGCGCCGATGATGCTCAGCGGCAGCGCGTAGCCGATGATCCCGCGGTCGTTGCGGTAAGCCGCCCTTCCGAGCAGGAGCACGAGCGGGTACATTAGGATGCGCTGGTACCAGCACAACGTGCAGGGCATGAAATCCATCACTTCGCTGAGAAACAGGCTGCCGCCGGTGGCGACGAGCGACACGACCCAGGCAAAATAGAGCGCGTACGACTTGATCATGCGGCGTCCTTCGCGGCTTTCGCTTCGCTCAGCGCCTTCTCGATCGCGGACTTGATCGCCCCGTAATCCATGACGTTGTCGAACTTCTCGCCGTTAATGAAAATCGAAGGCGTGCCCGTGACTTTGGACGAGCGGGCTAGTCCGTTATGGTCTTCGACCTCATCGGCGTACGTAGCGTTCTCGATGTCGCTGCGGAGCGTATCGTAATCGACGGCGATGTTGTTGTCCTGCGCCAGCTTGACGAGGAAGTCGACCGTCGCCCATTGCTCGGTCTCGGGGCCTTGGTTTTTGTAGATCAAATCGTAGTACTTCCAGAACTCGTCTTTGTTCTGATGATAGACCGACTGGGCGGCATAGGCGGCGGTGAAGGAATCCGGTCCGATAAATTGGAAATTAGCGAAATAGAGGCCGACGTCGCCGGAGTCGACGAAATCCTTCTCGATTTGCGGCACGATCGTCTGGCTGAACGTTTGGCAGACCGGGCATTTGTAGTCGCCGAACTCGACGATTTTGACCGGCGCGTCGGCTTGGCCGCTCAGCGGCAGCGCCTCGTAGTCGAAGTCGACGATATCGCTTGGTTTGAATGCGATGGCAAGCGCGATCAGGCCGACGAATACGACGGCGGTCAGGCCCATGATCCAGCGCATCCGCTGTTTCTTCTTTTGTGCCTCGTGTTGGCGGATTGCCTTATAGTTGGCCTTATGCGCAGCTTTGGCTGTAGCTTTTTGCAACGGAAAAACCTCCAGTATAAAGGATGATGTGAGGGAAGACGGGCCGTTCGTCAAAAGCGGGGCGATGCCGCATCTGCTCGCACTACAAATTGTAGTGTTTAAACGGAGTTTCGTCAATTGACAGACTGGCGAACAATCCCGAAGGGTTGCGGGCGGCGTGAAGCCGATGCAGGCGGAGCGAAAGCTGCGGGGGTTGTTCGGGCGAGCTTGCGATTGGCGCTAACGTTTAGCGGCGTTAACCTTTAACGCGGGAAATGAATCTCCCTCCTTCCGGAATGAATTTCGGCCGATGGCAAGCGCCTATTCGTATCATACTAAATTCACATGGAAAACGGATTCATTTTATACAAAAAATTAAAGTTTTTGGCGAGATATATGCGAAAGGGGAGACATTCCTTGTTTTCGAGCATCCTTGTTGGGAGTGGGCCGGCGAAGAAGGGGCTTGTACCGCTGTATGCAAGACGAGGTTCGTGGGGCTGTGGAAGACGCGCGGTTCCGAATTCGCGCCGGGCGGCGTAGACCCGGGAGGTTCAGCTTCTTCGATCCTCCCGAGTCGCCTATCGTTCACCCGACTAACGTTTCACGACGTTGAAATTATCCTGGATTAACAGCCAGTTCTGCGGGAAGCTGAGGCCCAGCTTCCAGTAGCTGATGCCGCGTAAACCGAGCTCCTTGAGCAGGTCGAACTTGGCCTGTATGGAGCGGGCGTCCTCGAACCAGACGATGTGCTCCTTGCGGTTGTCGTCCCAATAGCGGAAGGTCGGCGCCTGGGCGGTGTAGTCGTACTCGATCCGGGCGTTCTCGCGGCGGGCGATGTTGATCGCCTCCTGCGGGCTGACGGCGCGCGCGTACTGGCCGCCCTGGACGAACGGCAGCGTCCAGTCGTAGCCGTACAGATTTTGGCCCATCATGATTTTGCTGCCGGGCATCTCGGTCAGGGCGTATTCGAGGACGCGCCGAACCGGCCCGATCGGGGAGACGGGCATCGCGGGGCCGCCGCTGTAGCCCCATTCGTATGTCATAATGATGACGAAATCGACGATTTCGCCGTGTGCTTTGTAATCGTGGGCGGTGTACCATTCGCCCGTCTGGGAGGCGCTGGTCTTCGGAGCGAGCGCCGTCGAGATGAGGTAGCCTTGGGCGTGCAGGCGGTCGGCAGCCTTGCGCAGGAATTGGTTGTACGCTTCGCGGTCGGCCGGACGCAGGTGCTCGATGTCGAAATGGATGTCGCGGAACCCGAGCCGCTGCGCGGTGGCGATGATATTGTTCAGCAGCGTATTTTGGAGCGCTTCGTCATTCAGGATGATCTGGCCCAGCTCCGCGCTGAACTGGTCGTTCTCCAGATTGGTGACCACCATCATCAGGGTGACGCCGTTCTGGTCCGCGATGGCGCGGAAGTTGTTCAGCTCGGGCGGGGCGAGCGTGCCGTCCCGGTTGATGCGGAAGCTGAACGGGGCCAAATACGTCAGATCCGGCGCGGCATCGCGGACGGACTGCTCGAGCGCCGGCGTGACGCCCGATGCGCGCGGCTCGACGTAGGCGTTGATCTCCGCGTTCCGCTTCGGCCGCGGCGGTATGTACAGGCGGAGGCCGACGACGAGCTGGTTGCCCGCGCCAATGTTATTGACGCGCGCGAGCGTGGCGGCGTCGGTGCCGAAGCGGCTTGCGATCGTCGTCAGCGTATCGCCCGGCTGCACGAAGTAGTACCGGCCGACGATCGGGATGACCAGCGCCTGGCCGATGACCAGCGTTAGAGCGGGATTGATCTCGTTGGCCTCGGCGATCTCCTGCACCGACGTACTGTACGCCTGTGCGATGCCAAACAGCGATTGGCCTGGCTGCACGACATGGATTTGCATGATTGGTTATCCCCCTTATGCGGCATGTCGCCGCTTCATTTCCCGTTGCGCAAAACTGCCGTCATGGCTAGCGTATTCGCGTGTTGGGCTGCGCATGACAGTTGTCGCGACCCCATCCCCCTCGAGGTCTCCCTCCTCCCACCTCCTCCGCCGAGGAGGCTCCAAAGGGCGTTGCCCTCTGGACTCCCGTTTTCGTGCGGAGCGATTGTTCGTGGTAGGCGGGTGGTATGGAGTTGGCACGCTTTTGTCCTGTCGGACAAAGCTAACATTGGTGTCGCTCCCTGTGCATCTTTGCCGGGCCCCATAGCCTGGCTTCCGGGATGTGTGGGTGCCGAATGACAAAAAAAGCGGGCCAGACTCGTGTGAGCCCGACCCGCCTGGGTGCATTGCTTTTCTTATTCCGGGTGGTTCTGCGTTGCGCTGCCGACTGTGTACGGGGCTACAATGCCTTCATACATCAGATGCATCGACATGCCGGCTTTGGCATGCAGCAGGTTGTGGCAGTGGTCCATCCATAAGCCGGGATTGTCGGCGCGGAAGGCGATCTCGTACGTTTCGCCCGGCAGGACGTCGAGCGTGTCGATCCACCACGGACTGCCGTCCGCCGCTTCGCCGTTGCGCGAGAGCACGAGCGCGTGATGGCCGTGCAAATGCATCGGATGATCGACCATGGACCGGTTGACGATCGTGATTTTCGCGAGCTCGCCTTCGCGGACCATGTACATCGGCGTGTTCGGGAACACCTCGCCGTTCATCGTGTAGAGCTGGTCGAAGCCGCCGTTGTAGAAGCCGAGCTTGTTGTCGATGATCATCTCGAACGAACGGTCGAACGCGCTCGCGGCATCGAACGGCGTGGCCGCCGGCTGTCCGTAATGCAGCGGGTCGAATTCTTCCATCGCCGGGATGGCGGGGAGATCGCCTTGGCCGTCCGGGCTGAGGAAGATGCCGAGGTCCTTCCGACCGCCGACGCTTAGAAATACGGGGCCCTCCGGCATGTCGAACGTCAGGTCGTACCTTCCGCCGGTCGTGAGCGTCACTTTCACGTCGCGCAGCTCGCCCGGCTCGTTCACGTTGGTCCCGTCGGTCGCGGCGACGCGGAAGGCGGTGCCGGTCAGCAGGTACGATTGGCGAACCCAATCGTCGGTGTTGATGAGCCGCAGGCGGACGGGCGTCCCCGGCTGCACGTCGAACCGCTGCACGCCGTCGTTCGCGCCGATCGCGAAGGTGCTACCCCATAGATGGGTCATGACGGTGAAATCCCGCTCGACTTCGATCGTCTCCGTTATTGGCGCGAAGGGTACGGTATCACCTACGCTGACCGCGCCGCCGTCGCTGCTCTGGAAACTATCGCCCGGAGCGGTATCCTCGGCCGTCGGAGCGGTTGCCGCCGACTCTGCCGCGAACGATGGCTCATACGAGGCTAAAGCGAAGCCGTCATCGGACGACGAAGATGCATGAGCGGAAGCAAGGGCTGCGCCATCTCCGGTCTCCAGATCAAACGAGGGCGTTCGCGCCTCCAATTGATCCTGCGTTTTCCCCGTCTTCGGCTGCGGCTGCGGCGCGCTTGGTTGCGGGTTGGTTGGCTGCGCTGCGCCGGCATCGTTCGTCTCGCTTGGTTTCGGAACGCTCGGCTGCGCCATATCGCCTTGCTGCGTCCCGGCCGAGCCTTCATCCGTCTTCGGTCGAGCGAGATCGAGCAGTCCTTCCTCATCCAAGTCGAAGTCGGCGTCGGAGCCGGTCTCGTGGTCGGCGAACCCGTCGGTCGGCGTTTCCGTCGCATCGGTTGGAGCCGTTCCTTCCGCGGGGAGAGCGGGCTCGGTGTTCGGGGCTTCGGGAGCAGGACTCGTTCCCGTACCGCCATTCGAGGTCCCGCTAGGCTGCTCCGTCCCGATCGCCCCCTCGGAAGGCATAAGCTGCTCCGTGCTTTGCTCGATATCCGATCCGTCCGTGACGACACCGGTATCCGGGAATGCTTCCGTTCTTCCAGTATCCGCGCTTGCGGCAGGATCGACGATCAAGGCGCCGAACAAGCCTTTGGCGACCGCTTCCCGCGAATGCTGATGCGAGTGGTACCAATACGTGCCGGTCTGCTCGGCGACGAAACGGTACGTATGCGTCTCGCCCGGCATGACCGCGTTCTGGGTAGCGCCGGCGACGCCGTCCTCGGCGTTCGGCACGTCGAGGCCGTGCCAATGAATCGTGGCGCCGCCCTCGATGTCTTTGTTCACGAGCGTGACTTCGATCAGCTCGCCTTGCTTCATCCGCAGCTGCGGGCCGGGGATCTGGCCGTTGAACGTCCATGCTTCCACGGATTTGCCGGAGGCAAGCTTGACGGTCTTCTTCTCGGCGGTCAGCGTAAAGCGCTGGTCGGGCGCGCCTTCTCGAGGACCGGTAAGGTCGGACACGGATACAGAGCCTGGCGCGGCGGCTTCCGTGCCGTGGGCATGAGCGAGCGCCGCACCGCCGCCGAAATCGGCCGGGCCGCTAGCCATGTCGACCGTGGCCGGCAATAAGCTGGTCTCCCGGGCGAGATAGCCCAATGGCGCGGCGACGGCGGCGAGCAGGAGCGCAACGCCGAATCCGGCGGCCGCGCTGCGCCATGGACGCGAGACGACCGGGGTTTCGGTCAGGGCGATTTTGCGCGAGCGGCGGCGGTGTTTGACCCACAAGCCGTACCAGACCAGCAGCACGACCGCGACGGGAATGCCCGCGTCGATCCAATCGAACGGCGCGGCCATCGTCATGGCGAGCAGGAAGACGGCCGCCCCGCTCCAAGCCAACGCTTGGAAAGGCGCGACGATGCCCGGCTGCGAAGCGCGGCCGAGCGTCTCGTTGGCCAGCGGCGTCTCCTCTTCGTATCGGGACAGCTCCCGACGGAGCAAGAGCAGCTTCGGCACCGCGACGAACCAGGCGGCCAGCAGCGGCAGCACGGTCATCGGCGCCAGAAAGAATACGCGATCCTGCCAATACACAGGTTCGAATCGCTGCATAAGCAGGATGGCCCCTGCGGTCTGCGCCGCGACGGGCAGCGTCAAAATAAACGTCCATGTGATGAGCTTGCGCGCCTTGCGGCGCATGCGCGGCGCGGAGCCGCTGTATACGAGCCGGGATGCTTTCGTCCCGGCGATCCAGCCGAGCGCCAGCAGCAAAGCCGGCGCTGCGAGCGTGAGACCTGCGAATAAACTGTACAACCTAAACAACCTCCCTAATGATGTAAGAACGCTTCGGGCGTTCATCTCTAGTCCCCAGTTTACCGGGAGGGAGGAGGGGGCGGAACGGACGCGGGAATGGTTTGCGACCTAGACTTTCGCCCGGGGAAAGGGGGGGCTGCGAAGCAGAATAGCGCCCGCCTTGGGCGAAGTTATTTATTGACAGTTGCGTAATGCCGATCGTTTTTCTTACAATATACGCTGGTTAATATTTGCGTATCGGAAGAAAGCTAGTGAGAAGAGTATCCCACTTTTTGGCGCAAGCCAGCTCCTGCAGCCTTCATGAATATACGTAACAACACGGGGAGTGAACATACAGCGTGGATCAGCAACACGACAATCGCAACACAAGCGCAGCCGAAGGCTCCGGCCGTCTGCGCAGAGGTTTGAAGGCCCGGCATATGACGATGATTTCGCTGGGCGGCTCCATCGGGACGGGCTTGTTCCTGGCCAGCGGCGGCGCCATTCATTCGGCGGGCCCGGGCGGCGCGCTGCTCGCGTACCTGCTTATCGGCATCATGGTGTATTTTCTCATGACCAGCTTAGGCGAAATGGCGACGTACATGCCGGTATCCGGCACGTTCAGCACGTACGCGTCGCGTTTCGTCGATCCGTCGTTCGGGTTCGCGATCGGCTGGAACTACTGGTATAACTGGGCGATCACGATCGCGGCCGAGCTGTCGGCCGCGACGATGATCATGAAATTCTGGTTCCCGGACAGCTCGTCCTTCCTCTGGTGCGCGCTGTTCCTGATCGTGATGGTCGGCTTGAACTTGCTGTCGGTCAAAGGGTTCGGCGAATCCGAGTATTGGTTCGCGATGATCAAAATCGTGACGGTCATCGTATTCATCGGCGTCGGCTTGCTGATGCTGATCGGCATCTGGGGCGGGGACGCCGTCGGCTTCACGGCCTTCCGCGACACGCCGTTCCCTGGCGGATTCCTCGCCGTGCTCGGGGTGTTCATGGCGGCGGGCTTCTCCTTCCAAGGGACGGAGCTGATCGGCGTCGCGGCGGGCGAGAGCGAGAACCCGCGCGAGACGATTCCGCGGGCGATCCGTTCGATTTTCTGGCGCATCCTGCTGTTCTACATTCTCGCGATTCTCGTCATCGGCCTGATCATTCCGTATGCGGACGAGCGGCTGGCGAGCGATGCGATCGCGACGAGTCCATTCACGATTATTTTCGAGAAAGCGGGTCTTAGCATCGCCGCTTCCGTCATGAACGCCGTCATCCTGACGTCGGTGCTGTCAGCGGGCAACTCCGGCATGTACGCGTCGACCCGGATGCTGTGGACGCTGGCGAAGGAAGGCAAGGCGCCGCGGTTCCTCGCCCGTCTGTCCAAGAACGGCGTGCCCGTGCTCGCGCTGCTCGTCACCGCGGCGCTCGGCACGATCGCGTTCTTCTCGTCCTTGTTCGGCGACGGCGCCGTGTATGTGTGGCTGCTGAACGCCTCCGGCATGTCCGGCTTCATCGTATGGCTCGGCATCGCGATCAGCCATTACCGGTTCCGCAAAGCTTACATCGCGCAAGGACGTTCGCTGGCCGATCTGCCGTACCGGGCCAAATGGTTCCCGTTCGGCCCGCTCTTAGCTATGGTGCTCTGCATCATCGTTATTATCGGCCAAAGCTACGGCGCGTTGTCGGACGGCGAGGTGGACTGGCCGTATTTGTTCGCTTCATACGTCGGCATTCCGCTGTTCTTGGCGCTCTGGCTCGGACATAAGTGGAAACACCGCACGCGGCTGCTCAAGCTGAGCGAGTGCGACTTGGATAGTACGCAAGAATAGGATAAGTAGAGAAGTCCGTTGTCGCCGGAAGGCGATGGCGGGCTTTTTGGGTAAAACAAAGCCCACACCTGAAACAGATGTGGGCGTCCTATCCATAATGTATGTGGCAATACTGGGGGGGTTACAAGATCGCCTTCCAGGAAATCATGTAGTTTCTTATGAGGTAAATCGTCCCTTCCCATTCGGTAAGTACATCGCCTTCGATGTCCCTTACCTTTTTGCGGTCTTTGATAAACCAGCGGTCGGGAGGCGTGAAGTCCTTTTTGGTTTGATAGATGACATCGACGGACGTATATCCTCCCCATTTTTCTACCTTAACGATTTTCATGTTGCCCCAATCGCTTCCAGTAGGCGGGAATTCTTCGCGCACGAAATCTTCCGCGTCTTTTTTTGCTAAAAAGGCGATCGTGACTATGATGAGAAGGGAAGCAAGGAGTATAGTAGCTGCTTTACGAGTCATGAGTTGCTCCTTTAGGCGCGATTAATTGTATGTTGAACAGATGCTGTACCTGACCAGCCGTAGTCATAATAGTAGGTCCCAAGCCCATCATAAATTTGCACCTCATACATTACTTTCCCAGAAACTTTAACATTATAATATCTTTTCTGTTATTGGAGTATTTAAGTCGAGCTTGTCACTGATATTAATATTCTTTTCTTTAGCTTCAACGTTTATTGCAGAAAATGATATAAGAGCTATTAAACGAATGAAACTAGCGCATATTTTCTTTTCAAATAAATCACTCCTTAAAGGATAAAAAGTGCCACCCAATATTACCCTTATTTATATATGTTAATCTTAAATGGAATTAAATTTGAAAGGATAGTGCTCGGATAAAAAAGACATCTACAGCCTTGTCGCGAAGATAAAGTGTGATAAGGATCGAATAGCGAGTCTCTGTTACTCAGTAGGAGATGCTGTAAGGGGTCTTATAGAAATACAAAAGTCCGCCAACCCGAGGTTTGGCGGACTTTTCATTCACGTTACTCCGAAGCTTGCTTCTTGCGCAGCAGTTCCAGCTGCTCGGCGATGAGCGCTTCTTTGGCCGGATCGGTTACCGTCGGTACGCCCGCGCTTGCCGGCGTGCCGTACGCGCCTTGGCTGCCATATGGCGTACCGGCGTATGGCGCTTGCTTGCCGGACAATTCGAGGCGCGCTTCGAGTTGGTGGATTTTCTCCTCCATCCGCTGGAAGCCGCGCGCCGCGGAGCCGCCTTCGAGGTAGGAGCTAGGGCCGCTGCTGAAGCTCGGCATCGACGTGCGCGACTTCGCTTCGGCTTGCTCGACGCGGGCGACAAGCTCCGTCCGTTTCTTCACCATGACTTCCAGCTCGGCCTTGGCGTTATCGAGCTTATAAGTAAGTTCGTCCTTGCGTGCCAACGCCTGGTGATGCCACTCGAGCTGCAGGGCGGCTTTCTCGGCGTAGTGCAGCTTCGCGGCGAGCGCTTCGCGCGCTTCGGCTTCGCGGCCCGCGGCGAGCGACTCGGCGGCTTTCGCCTCGTAATGCTCCGCCAGGCGAGTGTGCTCGGCATGCTGCTGCTTGAAGCCGCGCGCCGCCGCCTCTTGGCGGGCAATCTCGGCTTGCACTTGGCCGATTTCCTGCTCGGCGTCGCGGATATATTGGTTCATCATCAGCACGGGGCTTTCTAGTTTCTCCAGCACCTCATGCGCAGCGGCTTTCGTCAAGTTTACAATACGTTCGAATACTCCCATTGTTCAAACACTCCTTTTAGGTTGAATAAGCGTAGTTTGGTTGGATTAATCGCGGGGCGTCCCGCGCGGCATTGCGACTGTGGATATGCGGTGATTGAATCCCGGATTCCATTCGGGATAGCGCAGCCGGTTAACGGTTGCCGTCTAGTACTAGAACCGGTGGTACATCGCTTCGTCGTAGAAGCCGGTCAGTTCCGGCTCTTTCGGGATGACGACCGCGGCCAGGGCGTAGATCAGCAGCACGCTGCCGAAGCTGAAGAAGGCCGTAACGATCAGCGCCAGACGAAGGATCGTCGCATCGAAGCCGAGGTACTGGGCGAAACCGCCGCACACGCCGGTCAGTTTGCTGTCTGTTCTTGAACGAAATAAACGTTTCATATTCGCATCGCTCCTTTTAAATGGAGAACCGCTCGGATGTTCCGCGGTTCCATCGGTGTTTCGTTTGCGTTGTGTTCTTATGGCTTAATTGTAGACCGAATGGCAAAAGGAGATAACAGTCCCGCGACGGTATTTGGAACTGGTCTCAAGGCGGGGAAAGGCTGAGACCCCGGTACGGTTGGGCGGTTACGGACGCTATTTAGTGCCGCGCGGCAGGGGATCGCGGACATATGCGGCAATACGATTCAACACCTTTCTAAGTAGAAACGCTCCAGCACGAGGCTCGCTTGCACGCGAGGACGCCGACTGGGGCGTGTTGGCATACCCGCCGGCAGCAGCTGCACAGTCGATCGTGATGCTCCGTCACGAAATGTTCATCAGAAGCTCCGGCAATCTGTGTTCGCCCTCCAGCATCAAACGGGATCATAAGCGAGCTCGCATGTCAGCTTTCGCCGATTGTTCGGGCATCCCGTTCGATCGTGGCACAAACTCCGTTTTCAGAAAACGATCCGCCCGCATTTCCTCCTTTTTTCGTAAAAACTCACTAATTGACCACTCGCCATCGCGGCACCCGTCTACCTTTTGTGAAACGTTCACAACGATGTCAGAGAACTTTACGTCGATTTCGTCGGACAAAAGGATAAATATAGAGGTTAACGTTTCAAATTGTAAGGGGTTACATCCGAACAATAGACCTTATTTCACCTAATGGCGAACGTTTACTAGGCACGTAAGGTATAACGTACGCTTACAACCGGGCGTCTGGGCGATAAAAAATAATTATTTCGTTAATTGTTGCCAAAATCGCAACTCTGAGCTAAAGTATGAATAATTAATGTTAGATAACATTACACAGACGGAAGAAAACAAGCTGCACCTGGGTAACGAATAGGTATTTAGGGTCGATAGTAACATATCATGTTAGATATTAGGGTAGGAGTGTGGAGCTCACATGAAAAAGAAACTTGTTTTGGTAGGCAACGGGATGGCCGGCGTGAACTGCATCGAGCAGCTGCTGAAGCTGGCGCCGAACCGGTATGACATTACGATTTTCGGCAGCGAGCCGCATCCGAACTACAACCGCATTCTGCTCTCCTCGGTGCTGGCGGGCGACGCGGATATGAAGGACATCGTGATCAACGAGCGCTCCTGGTACGCGGAGAACGGCATCGCGCTTCATACGAGCCACACGGTAACCGGTATCGACCCGGTCAAGAAGACGGTCACGACGGATAAAGGACTCAGCGCAGCGTACGACGAGCTGATCATCGCGACGGGTTCCAACGCATTCATGCTTCCGGTGCCGGGAGCAGACAAGGAAGGGGTTATCGCCTTCCGCGATATCAAGGACTGCGAGACGATGATGGACGCGGCCAAACACTATAAGAAAGCAGTCGTCATCGGCGGCGGCTTGCTCGGTCTCGAAGCGGCGCGCGGCTTGCTGAACCTCAACATGGACGTGACGGTCGTGCACAAGCACCCGTTCCTCATGGAGCGCCAGCTCGACCAGACGGCTTCGATCCTGCTTCGCAAGGAGCTGGAAGGACAGGGCATGCGGTTCCTGATGAGCAAGAACACGGAGCAGATTTTAGGCAAGAAGCGCGTCAGCGCCATCCGGTTCAGCGACGGGACGAGCGAAGAGGCGGACCTGGTCGTCATGGCGATCGGCATCCGGCCGAACATCGCGCTGGCCCGCACTACGGGCATTACGATCAATCAGGGCATCGTGGTCAACGATTTCATGGAGACGAACATCCCGCATATCCATGCGGTCGGCGAGTGCGCGGAGCACAACGGGGTCGCATACGGCCTGGTCGCGCCGCTCTATGAGCAAGGCGCGGTGATCGCCAAGCGGCTGGCGGGCGTCGAGACGGACGGCTACCATGGCTCGATCGTCTCCACGAAGCTGAAAGTATCGGGCGTCGACGTGTTCTCCGCCGGCGTGTACGCCGACCGGCCGGATACGCGCTCGGTGCGGGTGCAGGACGATTTCGCGGGCATCTACAAGAAAGCCGTCATTCAAGACGGCAAAGTCATCGGCGCGGTACTTTTCGGCGACATTGGGGACGGCTCGAGATTGTTCAAAATGATCCGCACGGGCGAAGACGTGACCGGCCGCGAACGCGAGGTGCTGATCCCATCCTCCGGCGCACCGGCGAAATCCGGCGCCGATCTAGTCGCGGAGATGCCGGACGACGAGGTCGTGTGCGGCTGTAACGGCGTCACCAAGGGCGCGATCGTAAGCGCGATTAAGGAGAAGGGCTGCTCGAGCATCGGCGAAATCAAGGCATGCACGAAGGCATCTGCCTCCTGCGGCGGCTGCAAACCGCTCGTCGGCGACGTGCTGACGTACGTGCTCGGCGCCGACGGCGTCAAGACGGTGAAGGAAGGCATGTGCGGCTGCACGACGCTTGGCCGGGACGAAGTGGTCGAGGCGATCCGCGGCATGCACCTGACGACGTCCAAAGAAGTGATGAACGTGCTCGGCTGGGCGAACGAGGAAGGCTGCTCGAAATGCCGCCCGGCGCTTAACTACTACCTCGGCATGGTGTGGCCGAACGAGCACGAGGACGAGCGGGAATCGCGCTTCGTCAACGAGCGGAATCACGCCAACATCCAGAAGGATGGCACCTATTCCGTCGTGCCGCGGATGTACGGCGGCGTGACGACGCCGGAGGACCTGAAGAAGATCGCGGACATCGCTCTTAAATACAACGTGCCGCTCGTGAAGATGACCGGCGGCCAGCGGATCGACCTGCTCGGCGTGAAGAAGGAAGACTTACCGGGCATGTGGGCCGATCTGGATATGCCGTCGGGTTACGCGTACGGCAAGACGCTGCGCACGGTTAAGACGTGCGTCGGCGAGACGTTCTGCCGCTTCGGCACGCAGGACGCGATGGGCATGGGCATCAAGCTCGAGAAGAAGTTCGAGCGGCTGAGCGCCCCGGCGAAGGTGAAGATGGCGGTCTCCGGCTGCCCGCGCAACTGCGCCGAGGCGACGATCAAGGACTTCGGCGTCGTGGCGATCGACGGCGGCTGGGAGCTGTACGTCGGCGGCAACGGCGGTACGAAGCTGCGCGGCTGCGACCTGCTTACAAAGGTGAAGACCGAGGACGAGGTTATCGAGTGGAGCGGCGCTTACGTCCAATTCTACCGGGAGACCGGCAAATATAACGAACGCACGAGCGAATGGGTCGAGCGGATGGGTCTGGATACGATCAAGGCGGCGCTGGAGAAGAAGGAAGACCGGCTGGCGCTCATGGAGCGCATCGAGCACGCGCTTTCGCTGACGAAGGACCCATGGAAAGAAATCATCGAGAAACGCGAGCTGAACGAGACATTCGTGCCGCTGAGCGAAGAGACGCCTGCGACCGCAGGGTAAGGAGAGGAGCCAAGATGACCATGACGATGAAACGAATCCATATCGGCAACGTGGGCGACATCAAGGAGAAGCGGGCGCGGGTCGTCCGGATCGGGGAACTGGAGATTGCGGTATTCAAAATGACGGGCGGCGAGCTTCGGGCGATCGAGAATCGCTGCCCCCACAAGGGCGGCAAGCTGTCGGAAGGCATCGTGTGCGACCATCACGTCTTCTGTCCGCTGCACGACTGGAAAATCAGCCTGCGCGACGGCCTCGCGCAAGCGCCGGACGAAGGCTGCGTGACGACCTTCCCGATCGAGATCGACGCGGCGAGCGGCGAGCTGTGGCTCAGCCTGCCGGAGGAAAGCACGATCGCTTCTTAGAGACGTAAGAGGCAAGCGAAAGCGGAGGAGAAAGCAAATGGGGAAAAAACAGGGCACTCAGGCACAGGCATTGTGGTATTCGACCATCGCGATGGCGGCGTCCTTCGTGATTTGGAATATGCTCGCGCCCCTCGCGGCGCAGCTTAGCGAGCTGTACCGGCTTAGCGGCTTTCAGAAGAGCGCGCTCATCGCGGCGCCGGTGCTGCTCGGTTCGGTCATGCGGATTCCGATGGGGGTCCTGACGGACCGGTACGGCGGGCGCCGAGTATTCGCGGTGACGATGCTGTTCCTTATCCTTCCGCTCCTGGCGGCGAGCTTCGCGAATTCCTTCTCGGCGATGCTGCTGTGCGCCCTGTTTCTGGGCATGGGCGGCTCGACGTTCGCGATTTCGCTCACGTACGTGTCCCGCTGGTATCCGCCGGAGAAGCAGGGGCTCGTCCTCGGGCTGGCCGGACTCGGGAACCTCGGGGTCGCGGCGGCAAGCTACGGCGTGCCGGTGCTGCACGGCTTCATCGGACTGGACGGCGTGTTCTATAGCTTGGCGGCGATGATTGCGATCGTGGCGGTCCTGTTCTGGATGTTGGCATCCGATCCGCCGAAGCCGGCCAAACCGAAGACGCTCCTGCAATCGATGCAGGTGCTGAAGGTGAAGTCGACGTGGACGCTGTCCTTCTACTATTCGCTCACGTTCGGCGGCTTCGTAGCGTTCAGCGTGTATCTGCCGACCTTCTTGAAAGAATTGTTCGGCTTATCCGCGGCGGAAGCGGGGCTTCGGACGGCGGCGTTCGTGCTGGCCGCGACGCTCATCCGCCCGTGCGGCGGTTATCTGGCCGACCGGTTCGGGTCGCGACGGGTGCTGACGGCGGTATTCGCGGGCATCGCTCTCTCGGGACTTGCGCTCGCGCTGTCCTTGAATCAATCGGCGTGGTTCACGGCGTACTTCCTGATCATCGCGTGTTTCCTCGGAATCGGGAACGGCGCGGTATTCAAGATGGTGCCGGAAGTGTCGCCGGCCGACACCGGCGCGGTGACGGGGATCGTCGGCGCGGCCGGCGGACTCGGCGGATTCTTCCCGCCGCTGGCGCTTGGCATCATCAACGACATGAGCGGCTCGTACACGCTCGGCTTCGCGCTGCTGATCGCGTTCGCCTGCATTTGCCTGGGGGTCAATCAGCTGGCCCTTCGAATTAGACAAGAGAAAACGGCGGTTACGGCTCCCTAGGACGGAGTGAGGGAGACCGTGTGCGCCCAGCTGGGGAACGTGGAGGGGAACCGGGATGGAGAAGAAGAAGCTGGTGGTCATCGGCAACGGCATGGCCGGCGTGCGATGCGTGGAGGAGATCCTCAAGCAGGATCCGGATAAGTTCGAGATCACGATATTCGGCGGCGAGCCGCATCCGAACTACAACCGGATCATGCTCTCCAAGGTGCTGCAGGGCGACACGCAGATTGCGGATATTACGATCAACGACTGGCAGTGGTACAAGGATCACGGCATCCGGCTGTACGCGGGCGATCCGGTCGTGCGGATCGACATCGCGCAGCGTCAAGTGTGGAGCCAAGGCGGCGTGCGCGTCCCCTACGACAAGCTGATTCTAGCGACGGGATCGCTGCCGTTCATGCTGCCGCTGCCGGGGTCGGAGCTGCCTGGCGTCACGGCGTTCCGGGATATCAAGGACTGCAATACGATGATGGAAGCTTCGAAGAAGTACCGCCGCGCGGCCGTTATCGGCGGCGGTCTGCTCGGACTCGAAGCGGCGCGAGGCCTGCTTAACTTAGGCATGGAAGTCGACGTGATCCATATTAACGAATACCTGATGGAGCGGCAGCTGGACCGGGAATCGGCTATCATGCTGCGCGCGGAGCTGGAGAAGCAGGGCATGCGCTTCCTGCTCGCCAAGCATACCGAGCGGATCATCGGGAAGAAGCGGGTCGAGGGGCTGTTGTTCAAAGACGGCACCAAAATCGCCGTCGATCTCGTCGTCGTGGCCGTCGGCGTCCGTCCGAACGTCCGCCTGGCGGCGGACAGCGGCATCGAGATCGACCGCGCGATTTTGGTGAACGACTATATGCAGACGAACGTGCCAGACGTCTACGCGGTCGGCGAATGCGCGGAGCACCGCGGCATGGTCTACGGCATGGTGTCCCCGTTATATGAGCAGGGCAAAGTGCTGGCGGCTCATCTGTGCGGCGTCCAAACGCCGGGGTACGCAGGCTCCATTCTCGCTTCCCACTTGAAAGTGTCCGGCGTCGACGTATTCTCCGCGGGCGAGATCCGCGAGAGCGAGATCGATGCTTCGCTCAAAGTGGTTAACGGCATTAAAGGCACGTACAAGCGCGTCATGGTGCGGGGCGGCAAAGTCGTCGGCGCCGTCTTGTTCGGCGACAGCGCCGAAGGCAATAAGCTGCTCGGCCATATCAAACAAGGCGCCGACTCGTCGGTATTGGAACAAGACGGGGCCGGACCGTCCGGCGGTTCGGACGACGAGCTCGTCTGCGCGATGTCGGACAAAGAGACGGTCTGCTCTTGCAACGGCGTCAGCAAAGGCGCGATCGTCTCCGCGATTCGCGAAGAGGGGCTGGAGACGTTCGAGGAAGTGCGCAGCTGCACGAAGGCGTCCAGCTCGTGCGGCGGCTGCAAGCCGCTCGTCTCCGCAATTCTGGCATATACGCTCGCGAACGAGCCGGAGCCGGAACCGGCGAAGGTGACGGTATGCGGCTGTACGTCGCTGAGCCACGAGGAGCTTCGCGCCGCGGTCACGCAGGGCGGCTATGCCGATGCGCGGACGGCGATGCAAGCGCTCGGCTGGCAGAGCGCGGATGGATGTCGCGCCTGCCGTCCGGCGGTGCGATACTATGCGGGGCTGGCAGCTTCACTGGCCGCAAGCGCAGAGGGGACGGCCGAAGCGGCAGCTGCGGCGTCCGTGTCGGCGGCGGAGGCGAAAGCCGTCGAGCCTTCGATCGTGCTGCTGGCCGACGGCACCTGCGCGGTCACGCCGCGTCTCTACGGCGGGGTGGCGACGGGCGATCAGCTTCGGCGCATCGCCGAGGTGGCGGAGCGCTTCGGCATTCCGCAGGTGAAGCTCGGCGTCTCGGGCGGCATCGAGCTTCGGGGCGTCGATCCGCTTCGGCTGACCGAAGTGAAGGCGGCGCTTGGGATGCAAGAGACTTCCGCGCGGTACGGCAAGCCGGTAAGTCCCGTTGCGACCTGCGGCGCGCCGCGCTATGACGACGGCGCCGTGCGCGATTCGGTCGCGCTCGGGGAGCGGCTGGAGCGGCTGCTCGAGCCGATGCAGCTGCCGGCGGAATTCGCGGCAGCGGTCTCGGCTAGCCCGCTGCATCAGGCGGGGACGCTGACGGCCGATCTTGGGCTGGCGGCAGCCCCGGCCGGTTGGGAGATCTACGTCGGCGGCAGCCGGGTGAAGGAATTGAAGCGGGCGGAGCTGCTCGGCGTCGCGGACGGCGAGGAGACGGCGCTCGAGATTGCGGCGGCGTTCACGCAGTGGTACCGCGAGGAAGCGGAGTACGGGCAGCGGGTCTGGCAGTGGATCGAGCAGGTCGGCATCGTGCAGCTGCGCGAGGGGCTGTTCGACCCCGTGAGGCGGGCGGATCTGCTCGGGCGCTGCCCGAGCGGCGCGAGCGGCGGAATTTTGGCAGGTACGGCAGGGAGAGGGATCGGATGAAACTAGAGACGAGAGAACAGGCCGGCCTGACGCCGGCCGTGAAAGTCTTGGATACGCAATGCCCGTTCTGCAGCGTGCAGTGCAAGGCGCTCGTGACCGAGACGTGGGCGCCGGGCGCGTCTCGGCCCGTCTACACGGTCGAGCCGAAGATGAACGCGGCGTCCGAAGGGCGGCTGTGCATTAAAGGCATGAACGCCTACCAGCATGCGCTGAGCGGCGAGCGGATCAAGCAGCCGCTGCGCCGGGAAGGCGACGGCTTCGTACCGATCTCGTGGGACGAAGCGCTCGACATGATCGGCAAGCGGGTCGAGCGGCTGCAGGGCATCTACGGCCGCGACGCGATCGGCGTCTACGGCGGCGGTTCGCTCACGAACGAGTCCGCTTACTTGCTGGGCAAATTCGCGCGGGTGGCGCTGCGCACCAAATATATCGATTATAACGGCAGGTTCTGCATGTCGGCCGCGGCTTCCGCGGGCAACAAGGCGTTCGGCGTCGACCGCGGCTTGACCAATCCGCTGTCGGATATCGAGCTGGCCAAGTGCATCATTCTCGCGGGCACGAACATTGCCGAGTGCCAGCCGACGCTCATGCCGTATTTCACGCGGGCGAAGGAGAACGGCGCTTATCTGATCGTCATCGATCCGCGCGAGACGGGCACGTCGAAGCTGGCCGATCTGCACCTCAAGGTGAAGCCGGGCATGGACGCGGCGCTCGCCAACGGGCTGCAGAAGGTACTGCTCGAGGAAGGACTGCTGGACGAGAAGTTCCTGCGCGAGCGGACGAATGGCTTCGACGCGCTGCGGGCGCATCTGGCCGCGCTCGATCTCGAGGAGATCGCCGGACTGACCGGCGTCTCCGCGGCGGATATTCGCAAGGCGGCGCTCGCGTTCGGCAAGGCGCCGACCGGCATGGTGTTCACCGCTCGCGGCGTCGAGCAGCAGACCGACGGCTACATGGCCGTGCGCGCTTTCCTGAACCTGGTGCTCATGAATGGCAAAATCGGCAAGCCTGGCTCCGGCTACGGCGCCGTGACGGGTCAAGGCAACGGGCAGGGCGGCCGCGAGCACGGCCAGAAGGCCGACCAGCTGCCGGGCTACCGGCTGATCGAGAATCCGGCGGACCGCGCGTATATCGCGGACGTGTGGGATATCGAGCCGGAGGAGCTGCCGGGCAAGGGCGTCTCCGCCTACGAAATGATGGAGAAGATTCATGCGCAAGAAATTCGCGCGCTGATCGTCATGGGCTCCAATCCGATCGTCTCGAACCCGAACGCGAACCTCGTGGAAGAGGGGCTGCGCAAGCTCGATTTCCTCGTGGTGGCCGACATGTTCCTCTCCGAGACGGCGCGGCTGGCCGATCTCGTCCTGCCGTGCACCTCGTACATCGAGAACACGGGCACGCTGACGAACCTCGAAGGCCGCGTCCTGCTGCGTGAAGCGAGCCGCGCGCCGATCGGCGAGGCTCGGCATGACTGGCGCATTATGGGCGAGATCGCCGAGAAGCTGGGCCGGGGGCAGTATTTCCGGTTCGAGACGGCGGAGGATATTTTCGAAGAGCTGCGGGTGGCGAGCCGCGGCGGCATCGCCGATTACTACGGCATTACGTATGATCGGCTGCGTCGCGAAGAGGGCGTCTACTGGCCGTGTCCGTCGACGGGATCGGCGGGCGAGGGCCGCTTGTTCGCGGATCGTTTCGCGCATGAGGACGGCCGAGCACAGCTCATTCCGGTGGAGAATCACCAGCTGCCGGAGCCGGCAGACGACGCGTATCCGCTGTATTTGACGACCGGCCGCGTGCTGACCCAGTACCTGACGGGCGTGCAGACGCGGCGCAGCCACACGCTGGCGGCGCGGGACTTCGAGTCGTTCGTCCAGCTGCATCCGAAGGCGGCCCGAACGTACCGTATCGCCGACGGCGAGCTGGTGCGCGTCACGTCGCGGCGGGGCAGCATCGTCGTGCGGGCGCGCGTGAGCACCGACATTCGGCCGGATTCCGTGTTCGTGCCGATGCACTGGGGCGACACGCAGAACGTCAACAAGCTGACGCTGCCGGAGCTCGACCCGACGTGCCGGATGCCGGGCTTCAAGGCCTGCGCGGTGCGGATCGAGTCTTATATAAGCGAATCGGCCGTCGGCGATTATTAATATCGCGACGGCCGAGGGCTGGCGGTAGATATGAAGCTCGGGAATCATGAGATTCCCGGGCTTTTTTGTTGCGAGGAGGCGGTTATTACGCATTAGGGGCTGGCCAAGCTGCCGCTCGTGGGCGCGGGGTTGACGGGAGCGGGCCTACTGCTGCTCGTCGCGAGCTTTGTGGATGAGCGTCGGAAAGCGGCATAATGTGTTAGGGATGAAGAGGAAGCAGTCCATAGGGGGGCTGCTTTTTCTTATGGCGGTAGTCTCTCGGCAGATGGAGAAGAGGAAACCCTTGTATGAGCTGTGCGTTACAAAGATAGAAGGAGAAAATAACCATTTCTGCTCATGACTGGCGGTTGCTCGGCGTGGTATGGTGGGGGTGAGGTGAAACATCATGCGTAAACGGATGTTGGTGATCGTTCTGCTGCTTGCCGCCGCGGTGCTGGCAGGCTGCATGGAGAAAATCGATAAGCTGCAGATTGACGCTCCGGCGTACATGTACGGCGACCAGGCAAAGTCTGTCGAGGTGACGATCGGTGGGCCGTTCTCGCACGCGGATAATTTGTTTACCGGCTCAATGCGGATCGGGGACAAGAAGCTGGAGACGATTGTTTTTACGCCTGGTACGGGGCTGCTCCATTATGATGAGAGGAATCTGGCGAATGGAGAGGGGCCCGAGCGGACGTATTTAGGGCTTATTTATTACGATAAGGAAACGTCGGCCTATGCCATCGAGGTCACGGATGCCGCGTTGTATGCGTCGTTAACGGGCAAGAAGCCGGAAGAGCAGTCCAAGCTGATCATTGGTTCGCCGGCGAACAATGCGGAGGAAGCGAAAGCCGTGCATGCTCGGTTGACGAAGCTTGATTATTTCGAGGATTAATGAACGGCCTATAATGAAAAGAAGCGGAGGGGCATCAAGCCCTTCCGCTTTTTTGCTTACACGCCGTCATGACTGGCTTGCATGACGATCCGCTCCGGATGCGTGTACACGTTCAACGACCCGTCCCGGATGAAGCCGACGCACGTGATGCCGAGGTCGTGCCCGAGCTGGAGCGCGAGGTCAGTCGGCGCGGACTTGGAGAGCAGGACGCCGACGCCGAGCTTCGCGGCTTTCAGCACGACCTCCGACGAGAGGCGGCCGCTGAAGGCGACGATGAGGTCGCGTGTATTCAGCTTGCCGAGGAGACTTGCGCCGAGCAACTTGTCGAGCGCGTTGTGCCGCCCGATGTCCGAGCGGACGGCGAGCAGGGCGTCCGGCGTGCAGAGCGCGGCGTTGTGCAGTCCGCCCGTCGCCTGGAAGTCGGCGGAGCGCTCCTGCAGCTGCCGCAGGAGCGACAGGCACTGGGCAGGCGTCAGCCGGATGCGGGACGTGGACGTGCGCGCCGTCGCCCGGTCGCTCGCCAGATAGAACTGGCGGCTCTTGCCGCAGCAGGAGCCGATGACCCGCTTGGACGTATCGGCCAGCGCCGACTCAGGCAGCTCGCCGGCCAGCTCCGCGTAGATGAAGCCGCGGTCTTCGTCGATGTCGAGCCGCCGGACGTCGGCTGCCGCGCGGATCACGCCCTCGGAGGCGAGGAAGCCATACGCCATGTCTTCCAGATCGGCAGGGGTGCAGACGATCGTCGCGAATTCCCGCCCGTTCACCCGGAAGGTGAACGGCGACTCGGCCGCGATCGCATCCTCGTATTCGAATCGCGCGCTGCCGCCGTCCCCGCCTACGGTGAATTTCGCGACCGGCCAGCTCGCGGTCGGCTGCCGGCTCATAATCCCGGGGCCTCCGTCTCGAGCTCTTCGATCCGCTTCTCCACGTAGCGGGTGTCCTTGAAGGCATGGTACGTCTCGGCTTTCTCGAGCACGACGGCGATGTTGTATTCCGGAATGCCGGCCATCGGCTCGTAGCGTCCCTGGGCGAGGAGAATGTTCCCCTCCGGCCAGAACAGCTCCAGATTGCCCGGCGCCACGTCGCCGATTCTCGCCCGGCCGTGGAAGACGCCGTGCCGGTTGTAGGCCACGACCGCGTCGCCGTCTTGGATGCCGATGTCGCCCGCATCCTTCCGGCTCACGATAATATCATCGCGGTGCGCGTCATTGAACGGATCGACCGCGCCGTACAGCATCGAGTTGAACTGCTTGCCGCGCCGCGTCGTCGCGTAGAAATGCCCCTCCGGCTTCCGCAGCTCCGGCAGCTCGACCGGGAT
This sequence comes from Paenibacillus xanthanilyticus, assembly GCF_042682185.1. Taxonomy (NCBI): domain Bacteria; kingdom Bacillati; phylum Bacillota; class Bacilli; order Caryophanales; family Paenibacillaceae; genus Paenibacillus; species Paenibacillus xanthanilyticus. The sequence continues at coordinate 3,359,954 of NZ_JBHUHA010000002.1, forward strand.
CAGGTTGCCGCGGCCGTCCGGCGTCGGGCAGACGCCGTCCTCGCACAGCCACGCGTTGCCCCACTGGAACACGTCGCCCTTGCGCTTCAAGTGCTGGATGCCGTCATAATTCGGCGCGGCGACAGCGATCTCCGCGCGGATGGCGTCCGCGTCCTTGAACTGCACGAGCGCCGCGCGGTCCGGATCCACCTTGGCGGCCAGCTCGGTATAGATGCGCCACTCCGGGCGCGCTTCGGGCATGCGCGGTCCTTCGATCTCCGGCGAGAAGTAGACCATCCGCTCGGTCGAGGTCGACGTGCCGCCGCCGGGCTGCTCGTAGCGGGTCATGGCCGGCAGGACGATGACCGCCTCGCGGGCATCCGCGAGCGTCGAGGTGTTGAGCAGGATGTCTTGATGGACGCGGATGTCGACCGACTCCAGGCAGCGGCGTACGAAATCCGGGTCGGGCATCGTCTCGATGAAGTTGCCGCCGGATGTATAGAACAGCTTCAGCTTGCGCTCGTGCGCGTCCGGCAGCAGCGCGTTCTCCAGCGAGACGCCGACGATGTCGCCCTGCCATCGCGGCAGCGCGAAGCCCCACGTCTTCTCGATGCGCGGGATATCCTCGCCCTTGAATTCGCCGCCGGGGAGGCTGAACGGATCGGCGCCCATTTCGCCGGAGCCCTGCACGCCGCTGTGCCCGCGGATCGGCATCAGGCCGCAGTGCTCGCGCCCGAGGAACCCGCGCAGCAGCGCCAGATTGGCGACCTGCGAAATATTGTCCGTGCCGAAGCGGTGCTGCGTCAGCCCCATGCTCCAGACGAAGACGGCCGACTTCGAGCGGGCGAGCAGCTCGGCGAATTGGGCGATGCGCTCGCGGGAGAGGCCGGAGGAGCGGACAAGCTTCTCCCAGTCCTGCTTCCGAACGTGCTGGCGAAGCGCCTCGTAGCCGTTGACGTGCGCGGCCACGAACGCGCGGTCGATCGCCGACCCGGGCTCCCGCTGCTCCATCTCGAACCAGTGCTTCATGATGCCGTGCATGAAGGCGATATCGCCGCCGATATTAACCTGATAGAAGTCGTCGGCCAGCTTCGTCCCGAACAGGGCGGACTCGGGAATCGACGGTACCCAATAACCGTCCATCGCCGGCTCCCGGTACGGATTGATGACGATGATCTTCGTGCCCTTGCGCTTGGCGGCGTACATATATTTGGTCGAGACCGGCTGATTGTTGGCCGCGACGCTGCCCCAGAACACGAGCACGTCGGTGCCGATCCAATCCTTATAGCTGCAGCTCGACGCCCCGATGCCGACCGACCGCTTGAGTGCCGTCTTCGACGGCGAGTGGCAGATGCGGGAGGCGTTGTCGATGTTGTTCGTGCCGAGGAAGCGGGCGACCTTGGCGGCGGCGTAATACGATTCGTTCGTGATGCCGCGCGCCGTCAGGTAGAAGGCGAGCTGCTTCGGATCGATGGCGGTGATCTTGGAGGCGATCGTCTCCAGCGCCTCATCCCATGAAATGCGGCTGAACGCGCGCTCGCCCTTGCGGCGGATGAGCGGATAGGGGAGTCGCCCGAGCTTGCGCAGCTCGGTGCTGTCCAATCGCCGGAGCTCGTCGATATCCGCGTGCAGCACGTGCGGCTTGATCGCGGGCATCGTATTCAGGCGCAGCAAATTGAGCCGCGTCGTGCACAGGTGCGGGCCGGCCAGCGTCTGGTCGTATAAGCCGGAGACGCCGAGCGCGCAGCCGTCGCATACGCCTTGGGTCAGAATGCGCAGCGCGTAAGGCAGATTGTCGCGGTTGTCCGCCATCACCTTCATCGTCTCGCGGATATGGCGGGGCTTCACGCGGCCGAGGCCGAACGGCATTTTGCTTACCCACAGCTTCGGGTCGGGCTTCGACGGCAGCTTGATCGGGCCGGTATGTTTGGTGCGTCCCATGGCATCTCCCTCTTTCTTGACAGACTAGAATGTCACCTTTCGAGAATAAAAAAACCGCTCAAGAGGAATATTTTTCAGGAATGAAAAATGTCTCTTAGCGGTTCGTCTCCGGCAGGTTCGCTGCCGAGCGCGGACTGGCTTCGTATGCGTATAGGCTTATGATTGCGGCAAAGGGCGGTCGAACACGAAGATCGACATGCCGAAGTCCTTATCGATATCAATATCGACGTACAGGTCGAGGAAACGCGCGCCGAGCAGCTCTTCCATCTCGACAGGCGGGTTATTGCGGTAAATCTCCTTCACCCACTGCGTGCGGGCTTCGCGGAGCATCTGCTTGCCGTCCTCGGCGCCCGCGATGAATTTCTCCACGGGGGACAGATTGCCCTCCATCTCGCAGATCGCCCAGTTCTTGCAGAACGTCGTCGTGATGCGGCCGGGGCCCTTGCCCATATGACGTTTGCGGTACGCCTTCACGAGATTGCTGAATTCGGCTTCCAATTTGTTCATCGCGATCATCCTAACGATCACATGCCGCAAACCGGTGGCAGGAGCGCTGCTTCCGTATCCCGCGGACGTGACCAAATCTTTCCCCATCTTAGCAAGAAAGCGGCTTCATGACAAGAATCGTAAAAGCAGGAGCAGGATAGGCGGGATGAATGCGCGGCGGGAATGAGAGGAGGGCGGTCGTCGGCATCCGGGAAAGGCAAATTCTTTTGGAAAGGGGTTTTCAAAGTAAATTAAATTGTGTACAATATAATTGTGAACAATACAAATGAGGTGGCGAGACCATGAGCGTATATGATTTCGAGGTAACGACGATTCGCGGCGAGAAGAAGAAGCTGTCCGATTATCGCGGGCAGGTGCTGGTCATTGTGAATACGGCGACGAAATGCGGGTTCGCGCCCCAATTCGACGGCTTGCAGGAGCTGTACGAGAAGTATAAGGACCAAGGCTTCGCCGTGCTTGGATTCCCAAGCAACCAATTCATGGACCAGGAGCCGGGCGACAACGGCCAAGTGGAAGAGGCGTGCAAGATCAACTTCGGCGTGACCTTCCCGCTGTTCGCGAAGATTGACGTGAACGGGCCGGAAGCCGATCCGCTGTACAACTATTTGAAGAAAGAAGCGGGCGGCTTGCTGGGCTCGGGCATCAAATGGAATTTCACGAAGTTCCTCGTCGACCGCGACGGCAGCGTGGTGAAACGGATCGCCCCGGCGACGGCCCCGGCGAAATTCGAGAAGGACATCGTGAAGCTGCTGGAGAAGAAGCCGGCGTCGACGGTGTAAGCCAATAGCTGTGAATATATAAGAAGCGTGAAGCAGACCGGAGCGGGTCTGCTTTTTGGCATGGTGCGGCCCAACGTCCGCTCCCGAATAATTTCCGCTTGCCGCCCAATCGCCCTGTGCTATAATGATCCAAGCTCCGGGAAGGGGCCGCGGTTCGAAAACTCCCGCGTTATCAAAACTAGGAGGAAGAAAGAGATGTTTAATTTCGGGTGGGGCGTTCTGTTCGTCCTGGTCAACTTCGCGCTGTTCCTGATCTGCTACCGGGCGTTCGGCAAGTCCGGCATGTACGCCTGGATCGGGTTCGCGACGGTGCTGGCCAACATTCAAGTCGTCAAGACGATCGACATGTTCGGGCTCGTCATGACGCTCGGCAATACCGCGTACGGCACGATCTATCTCGCGAGCGACCTGCTTAACGAGAAGTACGGCGAGCGGGACGCGAAGAAAGCGGTTTGGTTCGGGTTTTTCTCCTTGATCGCTTCGACGATCATTATGCAGATGGCGCTGAAGTTCGAGCGCGGCGAGTCGGACTTTGGCCATGATCCGATGGCGGTTATTTTCGGCCTGCTGCCGGAGATTGCAATCGGCAGTCTCTTAGCGTATTTCGTCAGCCAGTTCCTCGACGTGCGCATCTACACGTATTTGAAGCGGCGATTCCCGAAGCCGGGCCAGCTGTGGATTCGCAACAACGGCAGCACGCTGGTCAGCCAATTCGTCGATTCGCTCATCTTCTGCACGATCGCGTTCGGGCTGAACGGGGATTATCCGTTCGACGTGTGGATTCAAATTTTCTTCACGACGTACTTATTTAAGTTCATTATTTCCGCGGCGTCGACGCCGGTGCTGTATATCGCGCGCACGTTCAAGTTCAAGCCGGAGGCGTAAGCATCCAACAATCGAATTCGGCAATCATCCGGGCGGCTCATGCATACGATTTGCATGAGCCGCTTTTACATACAAGGCAGAGGAGGAATACGCATGGATACTCGGATCATAGAAGGCGTCCTTTTCGATATGGACAATACGGTGCTGCGGTCGCGGATCGATTTTGCGGCGATGAAAGCGGCGGTGGCGGATTATCTGAGGGCGATCGGCGCGCTGCCGCCGCATGTGGACCCGCGCGAGCACACGACCGCGACGCTGCTGGCGCTTGCGGCCGCGCAGGGCGGCTTGACGCCAGAAGGACACGAGGAAGCGATGTGCATCTGCACGGTGCACGAGAAGGCGGGGATGCACGATGCCGATTTGGAGGAGGGCGCCACAGAACTGCTGGAGGCGCTGCGGCAGCGCGGGCTGCGTTTGGCGATCGTAACCAACAACGCGCGTGAAGCAGCTGTAGAGGCGCTGGAACGGACGGGGATTCTAACGTATTTCGAGCTCGTCGTCGGCCGTGAGCAAATGATATCGATGAAGCCGCATCCGTCGGGTTATCTGGTGGCGAAAGCGCATTTTGCCGACGTACCGGAGCAGGGCTGGATCGCGGTCGGCGATTCGTGGATCGACGGGCGGGCGGCCTGCGAGGCGAACGTGCCGTTCGTGCATTACGGCACCTCGTCGGAGGCGCTGGACAGCCGTGGGATACCGTATGCGGGGCGGATCGGGCAACTACTGGAGCTGCTTGGGTTTGTGAAAGGCGCGTAAGACCGATGCTCGCCTCGTTTCTGCGCCTCCCGCCCCCGGTTAAGGAAACATAAGTTTCCGATGGAACGGGAGGGATAAGGCGTGGACTATGCGCATATCGCCATGAAGCTGGTAACCAGCTTTCTCGGCTTGTGGGTGATGACGAGGCTGCTCGGGAAGAAGGAAATTTCGCAGCTGACGCCCTTTGACTTCGTCACGTCGCTGATGTTGAGCGAGCTGGTCGGCGAAACGGTCTACGACCGGAAGATCTCGCTCGCCGAGGTCGTCTTCGCGCTCGCGGTCTGGTTGGTGCTCTCGCTGGCGCTCGAGAAGCTGCAGCAGCGGTTCCCGCTGTTATCTCGTCCGCTGAGCGGCAGGCCGGATATCGTTATTCGGAACGGACGCATCGACGAGCCGGCGATGAAACGCAACAAGTTGGACATGCATCAGTTGGGCATGCTGCTGCGCGAGCAAAATGTGTTCAGCGTGCAGGACGTCGCCTATGCGATATTCGAGACGAACGGCAAGCTGAGCGTCATGCGAAACGCGAAGACGGACGAGGTCAGCCGCGAGGATCTCGGCTTGCCGGAGAAGCCGGTCCATATGACGTACATGCTGATCGACCACGGCTGCGTGGAGCGTACGCTGCTGAAGGAGATCGGCCGCGACGAGCGGTGGCTGATGAAGACGCTGCAGGCGTGCGGCGTCGAGCAGGCGGAGGATGTGCTGTATGCGGAATGGTCGGCGGGGAGCGGGCTGCGTCTGCAGACGAAGGGCTAGTCGGCCTATCCGGAGGATCTTAGGAGTAGGTAGATTCGGAACGGAGTGAGAAGCATGGATGTGCCAAGCATGATGGCTAAGATTGTGGATTTTCTTAAGGAAATCGACGGGGTGCAGGCTCTGGTGCTGGGCGGTTCAAGAGCCAGGGGGACTGACAATCCGGACTCGGATATCGATATCGGCATTTATTATAGCCCTGGCAAGGCGTTGAACATTGCCGAGCTTAATCGGATCGGATGAACGAAAAAGGAGCGGCCGCTATCGCCGATGCGTTCAGCATGGTCCCAAGCGGCTGCTCCCATCGAATAAACGAAGCAATGACCTTAGTGACAGACGACCGGGCCGGTTTGGAGAGGGCTCTTGGCCTGCTGCAAGATCTGACTCGCGAAACAGGCAAGTTAGTTAGCGTCATGGAAGATTAACGGCGTTTATCCCCTGCTGACAAGCAAGCGCCGCCCTAGTAGCCCGTCGTCTCGGTGCCCGGGAACGGAGACGTCATCTCCACCTGCGGATAGGACAGCTCGAGCTTCTCCAGCGCCGCCACCAGAATGCGGAGGACGAGATAGTCGCGGAACCAGCGATTGTTGGCCGGCACGATATGCCACGGGCTGCGTTTGGAGGCGGTGGCGGCGAAGGCGGCCTCGTAGGCTTCCTGGTACTCGTCCCAGAAGCGCCGCTCCTCCAGATCGTTCGGATCGAATTTCCACAGCTTCTCCGGATTTTGCATCCGCTCCTGGATTTTGCGCAGCTGGAAGTCGGCCGATATATGCAGGAAAATCTTCACCACGACGATGCCGCTGTCCGACAAGTGCTTCTCGAAGTTCCGAATATGCTTCAGCCGCCGCTCCGCCTCGTCCTTGTCGATCTCTTCATGCACGCGCGTAATCAGCACTTCTTCATAATAGGAGCGATTGAAGGCGGTGATGAAGCCCTTCGCGGGCGCCAGCCGATGCGTGCGCCACAGAAAGTCGTGGGCGGCCTCCTCGTTCGTCGGCTTCTTGAAGCTCTCCGCCCGGAAGCCGTTCGGGTTAAGGCCGGCGAGCGTCTTCTTGATCACGCCGTCCTTGCCGCTGCAGTCCATGCCTTGGAAAATCACGAGAAGTCCGTTCGTCTTGCTCGCGAACAGCTTCTCCTGCTCCTCCTGCAGGCGTTCCTTCAACTGCTTCATCTCTTCGGCGACGGCCTCCTTGGAGGCGATGTCCGCCGTATCGGCCGGATCGAAATCCGCAAGCGCGATCTCTTCCTTGCCGCTCCTTCTGTATCGGTTCAGCATGTAGGCAGGTCTCCTTTCGGCCAAGCCGGATGTTCTTCTTCTTCACCGGAAATCCGCATCGGCCAATCAGGCAGGGCGCGCGCGCATCTGGTACAATGGAAGCATGACGCTGAAGTGACGAAGGAGAACAGATTCGATGAAATTCGGTTTCGATATTGACGATACGCTCATTAACTTGCGGGAGTTCGCGTTCGAGCTCTATGCCAAAAAACTGAACAAACAAGTGGACATCGCGGAGTTCCACAAGCTTACCGACGTGCCGATTCATTCCTTGTTCGGGTTGACGCGCGAGGAAGGCGGCCAGATGTGGAACGACAACCGGGGCGAGATTTATTTTACCGCGTGTCCCCCGTTCCCGAACGCGATCGAGGTGCTGCAGCAGCTGGTGCAGGACGGCCACGAGGTGTACTACATTACCGCGCGCGCGCCGGAATTCTGCGAGCAGACCCGGGATTGGATGATCGCGGCCGGGTTCCCGGTCGATCCGGACAAGTTCTACTGCGGCATGAGCGATACGGAGAAGGTACACATCATCCGCAAGCTCGAGCTGGACTATTATTTCGACGACAAGCCGGCCGTGTTGGATACGCTGGCGGAGCTGCCGCGGCTCAAGGCCTATGTGAAAGATACGTCGTACAACCGGCATCTTACTATTCCCCGGATTACCGACTGGCATGAATTGCTAACGGTGCTGCGGGAGGCGGGGACGGGCGGGGACGGGCGGCGGGAGAACTGAGGTCCGGCGCGGAGCCGAACCGCAGCCGAAAATAACGCGGGCAGCCGGCGGAGCGCCGTCGTAACGCTGCCGGTCCGCCGCCAAGCGCGCAGACAAGCCGGGTGAGCGTCAAGCCTTAATAGGTTTGACGCTCACCCGGCTTGGTTTATTTTGGTCCCGGATGCGCATATTGTTAAGACCGGCAAACGAACGCGAATGAAGCGGTCGGGCCGGCAAAACGCGAAAGAAGGAGCGGGGCGGCATGATCGCGATGAATGCCGAACGGTGGGTATTGCTGAGCGTGTGGGTTATCTGCCTGCCTGCGCTGTTTCTCGGAGTTGCCCGAGCCAGATGGCGAGAGATGGTCCTCGTGTTTCTATGGAATCAAACCTACACGTGGAGTATGAGTTTGGTCTTGGTAGAGGGCGGCCTCGTCTCCAATCCGGTGCGCGAATTCGTTCGGGCGTCGGGCAGCAATTTTTCGTTTAATTTCATTCTCTATCCGACGATTGCCGTGTTCTACGCGCTGCATGTGCCCCGAGGAGCATGGCGGAATGTCCTGCAACTCGGCTTGTTCATGGCAGGGCTGGGCGTATTTACGGAAACGGTGAGCAGCTTCACCTCTCTAATGGATATGCAGCGCCTCGGCTGGCCGCTGCGCATCCTCGTTTTCGGCGTCGGGCTGGCGAGCGCGCGGATCGGCTATTTGTGGTATTTCGGGCGGGGCCCTTTCGGCGCGAAAGGAGGCGGGGAGCGTGCAGACATGGCGAGAGACGATGCTCTTGATGGCGTCTGACGCGATCGGCATTATGCTGCTGGCGCTCGTGCCGAAAGAGAGGCGCAAGGAGGCGGCGGCGATCTTTCTGTTCCAGCAGCTACCGGCTTGGCTCTTGGGGCTCGCGGTCGTGGAATTAGGCTGGATCAGCTACCCGGTGCGCGAATATCAAAAGGCCAGTCATACGAGCTTCTCGTTCGAGTTCCTGTTGCTCCCGACGATCGCGGTGTATTATAACCTGCTGTTCCCGGTAAAGGCGACGCGTTGGACACAGCTCCTCTATACGCTCGCCTTCGGCGTTGCGATCACGGTGCCGGAATACATCATCATGCGCACGACGCGGCTAATCCACTACATTCACTGGGACTGGTATTGGACGCTGTTCAGCGTCATGGGCGTGCTGGTCCTCTCGCGTCTGTTCGCCGTCTGGTTCTTCGGAAGCGCGAGGCCGCGGCCGCTCAAGTCTTAAGTCCCTTGACAGTCCGAAACGACAAACACTACAATCGGTAGTGTGAGGTGCTACCATGAAAATTCCCAATTTTAAAACGAACGAAAGCGGACTGAACCGCTTCTTCGGCCCGCTCGAGGCGAAAGTGATGAACATCCTATGGGCCGGCGACGAAATGCCGATCAAGGATGTGCAGCAGCGGCTGGAGCGGGAGAAGACGATGAATTTCAACACCGTCATGACCGTCATGAACCGACTGGTGGAGAAGGGCATTCTGCGCAAGCGCACGGAAGGCCGCAGCTCCTACTACCGTCCGGTGCAGAGCCGCGAAGAGTTTCTGCAGACGCAATCAAAGGAATTGACCAACGAGCTGATGGAGGAATTCGGACCGCTCGTCGTCAGCCATATGCTCGACGCGCTCGACGAAGCGGACGAGGACTTGATCCAGAAGCTGGAGCTAAAAATTCAAAAATGGAAAAAAGGACAATAGCCGATGTGGAATAAACATTCGAAACGTTTATTTTGGACATGCGCGCTGCCCGCGGCGCTGCTGCTGTCCCAGATGGTGATCTACGCCCTGCATCTTGCGATCGGCTTCGAGCTCCGCTTCAATCTGTTCCAATTGTGCAGCAGCGTCGTGCGCAAATTTGGCTTCATGCTGGCCGTGTATTCGCTCGATGCCGTCGTCGTCTCGACGCTCGTCATGGCGCTGGCGATGGTGGTGCGGGAGATTGCCGTCGCGCGCAGAACACGCCGGAAGCTGTACGCGGCCATGGACGTGCGGGCAAGCGCCAAGTACAACCGGCTGTACGGCAGCGGCGCGGGCAAAATCATCGTCGTGCGCTGCGAGGAGCCGATCGCCTTCACGTTCGGATTCCGCCGCCCGCTCATCGTGCTGTCGACGGGGCTGGTGAAGCTGATGGATGCGGGCGAGCTGGCGGCCGTCATTCACCACGAGCGGTTCCATCAGCGCCACCACGATCCGGTGAAGACGTATTTGCTGCATTTTTTCGGCGCCGTGCTGTGGTATATCCCGATCTTGCGATGGGGCCACGCGCGATATAAGCTGACCCGCGAAATTCTCGCCGACCGCTATGCGATCGAGCGTCAAGGCACGCCGGCTTCCCTGTCGGGCGCGCTCGTCAAGATGCTGCGTTACGGCAAAACGGGACAGGTGGCGGTGGCGCACGTCTCGTTCGCGGATACGGGCGTGAACCAGCGCATCCGGCAATTGCTGGAGCCGAGCGACCGGGCCCAACTGAAGGTGCCGCTTATCCAGGCTGCGATTTCCGCCCATGTGATGGCCATATTAGGAGCATTATTTATGCTTGCCTGCTCCTAATCTTTTTTTGTCATTATACACTACACAATGTAGTGTTGATGAACCATATAAGCGGCTTCGTCCGCGACTTTGGAGGGAGATGGATGTTGATGAACAAGGCGCAAACAGACGTTGGAGTGCTGGTGATGCGGGTGCTGCTCGGGATTACGTTCTTCGCGCATGGCCTGAGCAAGTTCCAGAACGGGATCGATGGCACGGGAGGTTTCTTCGCCAGTCTGGGCATCCCGCTACCGGAAGTGATGGCGTACGTCGTGGCGATCGTGGAGCTCGTCGGCGGCATTCTGCTGGCGGTCGGCATCGGCTCGCGCTTGATCGGGGCGGCATTCGTCGTCATCATGACCGTCGTCATGATCACCTTGGGGTACAAAAAGCCGTTCATGGGCGGGTACGAATTCGACCTGCTGCTGATCGCGGTATCGCTGTTCTTCACGCTGAGCGGGGATGGGACGTATTCGGTCCGCCAGCTTCTCGCAGGCCGGAAGCAGCTGGCGGAAGGCGAAGGCAAGGTGCGGCGCATCGCCGGATAATGGGGGCGGTAGACGATTGATTGAAGGCTGGGGCTAAGACCTGGTACTAGATGAAGTTGGTACTGTGAGACCTGCGACCTTCCTCCTATAATGTGGATATGAAGCACAACCACAACCCATTAAATGGAGGAAATACAATGAACACGACACGCAAACGCAACACTTCCGCATTTACCTTTATGGCTTACGTCGCCTTCGCCTGTGCCTTCGCCGGCATGTTCGTCGGCATCTACACCCTTGACGAGGCGCTCAGCGTCAAAGGCTACTATGCCGTAACCGCTCTGTTCCTGACGATGTCCGCATTCGTGCTGCAGAAGGTCGTGCGCGACAACATGGAGGACGCGGAGGAAGGCAAGAAGCGCAACACGGCGGCCTTCACGTTCATGGCGTGGGCGGCGTTCGGCTGCGCGATGCTGGCGATGTTCATCGGGATCTACACGCTGAAGCAGGACCTGCCGGTCAAAGGCTACTATGCCGTGACGGCGCTGTTCCTGACGATGTCCTCGTTCGTGCTCCAGAAGACGATTCGCGATAATAGCGAGGATGCGAAGCAAGACGGCGGTCACCGTACGGAAGAATAGGCGGCAGCGGCTCGAAATCAAATAGGCGCCCAATGTCCCGATTAGGGGATGTTTGGCGCCTTTCCACGTTCAGGAAAGGAATGGAAAGGGTTGTCCTGCTCGGTCAATTCCGGTCCTGCCGCGGCTTCTTCTTCAATTGCTTGAGCTCCAGCCAATGAATGACGACCAGCAGCACGCCGCCGAGAGAGAGAAACAGCTTACCGTATCGCATCTCCGATTCCCCGATCCATGCCGACAAGAACTCGTACCCGTTAAGGACACCAAGAATTGCGCCGAATAACATCCAAAACCGCGCCAAGATCATAACAGACCTCCTCAAACTTTACATTTCCGTATTTGTCCATACGGGTGAGGAGGGATCGCCGTTCCTGAAAATAAAAAAAGCCGCCGTAACCGCGGTGGATGCGGGTTACGGCGACTTCCCGCCCGGCATGAGCCAACTGACTCAAAACAGGGCATGTCTGTTATGGGGTAGAACGAGTCCCGCCGGATAGCGACCGCTGGCGATCGCGCGGCGTTTCGCTATTTCGTTAGCTTCTCTTTCGCTTCGCCGATCGCCTCTTGGCCCTTGCCCTTCAGCTTGTCCAGCTTGCCCTCGGCCTGCAAAGACGCGTTATCGGTGGCGTTGCCCCATTGATCCTTGAGCTCGCCTTTGACCTGCGATACCTTACCTTTCACTTTATCGCCAAGCCCGTTGTCATGATTGCTCATGTCAATCGCTCCTTTCGATGTAAAGGCTGTACGTTTCTTTACACGGCTGGGGGCTTGTTCAAACATTCCAGGCTATACGGGACGGCGGCCACCATGGCGGTCGATAGGGAAGGAGCCGTCCGGCAGGGGGCGTCTCCTTCTTGTCGCGTCCTGTGCATACCCGCTCGCGCGAGGATTCCGCTTTACAGCTTAAGACCGAGGCTTTTCACCAGCTCTTCCTGGGTGAACGGCTTCTTCCGCCCCCAGCTAACCACGCGGACGAGGAACGGCTGGTCCGGGTTTTTCATATGGTAGAAGCCCGGCACGCGCATGACGCGGGACAGATTGGTGATGTGGGGATCGGAGCCGAATTTCTTGGTCAAGGCGTTCTGGATCGGCACGAACTTGGCGATCGCCCCGCCGCGGATGGGCCAATACGCGTGATAGCCGTTCTTGGTTTCCACGATCATGGCCTGCCGCAGCAATCCCCCGTATTTCTTGAGGAATCGCGCCTTCAGTTGGGCTACTCGGGCATCGGTTCGCTGGGCCTTCAACACGAACCGCCCGCTCGCATCACGGCTGACCGCAAGCATCCGGAGCTGCTCGGCCGGGTTGGCTTTCAAGGCGCGGACGCGGCGGTCGAGCTCGGCTCTCGTCGGGAACGACTCCACGATTTTGTTCAAATCCACGTCGATGAACTGAGCGTTGACGCGCCGGATGTCGCGATCCTTGACGCCGCCCTGGTTGATGCCCATAAACACGGCGTAGCCCTGCGCGTTCCGACCGAGTAAATGAACGGAGCGGCGGCGGCTCGACGCCAGCTTGATCTGCGTCACGGATTTGGACAAGCGCGCAGCCGGCGGCTGGAGCAGGATCGCCCCTTGATCCGAGGAGGAGCCGGAGGAGTAGGAATGGGAATGGGAGGCGGACCAAGCGGATGCCGAGGAGGCACGGCATCCATCTGCGTTAGGCGGGGCTTTGGGGCCATGGCGTTCGACGTCGTACACGAGGAGAAAGCGCAGCTTCTCCCGACGTGTATAGCGCAGCTTGCGGATAAAGCGATGCAGCTGCTCGGAGCTCTTCTTCATAACGGGGGAATACGGGGCGAACCGGTCGTTCATCGCATCACTTCCTTTTCGATAGAATCTGCCGTTGCTAGATTGCGAGATGCTAGATAATCGTATGCCGCGGGAATCGCGCGCGTGTGGGAATCGGCGTCTATTTTGGTCACGAACGACGGCGGTTGTTTATAACTCGTTCACAACTTTTTGTTACGGTAGCTCCATTCAAATCCGAATGGAGGAATGAGCGATGTCCGGCTATGAATATGCGCTGGCGGCGTCCGTGTTGGCTGCGATCCTCGTCCGCTTCCGGCAAGCAGGCGGGAGTTGGGGAATGCGTCTTGCGATGTTAACGAGCTTGGCTATGGTGGGGGCGGGTGCCGCGCAGCTGCTGGCGGAAGGGGTGGAGTGGAAGTGGGTGCCTTTATATGCGCTAGTGATACTGCTGTGCCTGTTGAGCGGGATCGCCGTCTACCGTCTTCGGAAAGGGACGTATCGCCCGTCGAACCGATGGGCGAGGAGCGCTTCGGGGGGGCTGGCGCTCGTGTACGCCGGCGGCGCGCTCGTCATCGGCGGCTACGCATTCCCGGACGTCCAGGTTGAGGAGCCGACCGGCCCTTATGCAGTGGGTACGGTGCTGCATCATTGGGTGGATGAGGCTAGGGAGGAGACGTATACGGCCAGCGCGGGCGACCGTCGGGAGGTGCTGGTGCGGCTGTGGTACCCGGCGGAGCGCGTAAGCGGCGCGAAGCGGGCGAATTACGGCTTCGGCGGCGAAGAGACGGACCGCTCCGGCGCGGCGCCCTTCTTGTACAAGGTGATCGCGGCATCCAACCGGACGGCCAAGGCCAACGCATACGAGGCGGCGCCGATCTCGCAGGCGTCCGCGACGTATCCGGTCCTGGTGTTCTCGCCCGGCTTCGGCGGGTCGAGCTTCATGTACGCGTCTATTCTCGAAGAGCTCGCGAGCCGGGGGTACATCGTCGCCGCGATTCAGCACCCGTATTTCAGCTATTTCTCGACCCGGTTCCCGGACGGGCGGGTCGCGCGCGGCATGTTCGATCCGGGCGCCTCGGACGACTGGCAGCGATCCGAGGACTTGATCGACGATATCCTCGTCCCGGACGTCCGGTTCGTCCTGGATAAGCTGGAAGAGCTGGCGGGCGGCGCTTCGGGCGGCGCGCTGGCCGGCAAGTTGGATGTGGCCCGGCTCGGCATGCTCGGTCATTCCTTCGGCGGCGCCGTGACCGCGCAGGCGATGGCGGCCGATAGCCGAATCAAGGCCGGTCTTGGCATGGATGGGTTCCTGTACGGCAGGAAGCTGACCGACGGCTTGAAGCAGCCCTATTTGTACATGATCACGGACGATACGGCGGCGTTCGAGAGCGGCAAGCTGGACCGCAGCGTCTGGGGCGACAAGCGGACGTTCGCGATTCCGACGCTGGCGGAATACGAGCGGTTTGCCGGCGAGCAGGCGGAGCGGCATGAGCTCGCGGTGCGGAACGGCGGCTACACGGTTGCGATGCACGGGGCCAATCACTACGATTTCTCGGACGGCTATCTGTATTCGCCGCTGATCGGGAGCGTCAGCGGGAAGGCGTTCTACCAGAAGATCGACCGAATCGTGCTGGCGTTCTTCGATCAGCACCTGCTGGGCCGGGCGAATGGGCTGCTGTCGCCATCCGCGCCGAAGGATTTGGATTATACAATCAAAGCGGCGACGCCGGGCGAAGGGGCGAAGTCGGATGAGTAACCGTCTGCAGCGCCGACGACGGGCATTCGGCTTCCTGCTGCTGCTCGCCCTGCTGCTGCCGCAGGTCGCGAGGGCCGCCGAGGATGAGGCGGGAGCGGCCGTAGATTTCCCCGAGCGGTTGAAGGCGGCCGCAGACTATGCCGAAGCGCAGCTGGAGCGGGCCGGCGTCGTCGGCGGCGTCTACGGGGTCGTGCACAAAGACCAGTTGGTGTTGGCCAAAGGGATGGGGACGATCGACTTGCGCGCGTTCAAGACGCCGGACGCCCGTACCGTATACAACGCGGCTTCCGTCACCAAAGTGGTCACGGCAGCCGCCATCCTGCAGTTGGAGGGACGGGGACTGCTGCGGCTCGACGATCCGGTCCGGCGCTACCTCCCGTGGTTTCGCTTCAAGGACGAGGCGCTGTCCGCCCAGATCACGCTGCGTCACCTGCTCCTCCACGCGGCGGGCGGCGTCGACTCCTGGGCGACGGATGGTCTGCTGTTCGATACGCCGGCTGCGCGTCACCGCCTGGAGGATTATATCCGATCGCTTCGCAAAGCGGACATGCGCAGCGAACCCGGCACGGCGGCTGCTTATTGCAACGGCTGTTTCAACGTGCTAGGGCTGGTCATCGAGCAGGTGACGGGCATGGATTACGCGGATTACATGACGGAGAATCTCTTCCGGCCGCTTGGCATGTCGCGATCCTTCTATGGGAAGCCGCCGCAAGACGCGCCGGACCTGGAGCTGGCCCGGGAATACTTCTGGCTGTTCACCCGCAAGACGGAGCTAACGCGTTCGTATGAGGCGTTCGGCGCAAGCGCGGATCCCGATGGCGGCTTATATACGACACTGGAAGACTTGGCCAAATTCGCGGCTTGGCAGCTGGGTTACGCCAAGTCGGCTCCGCTGCAGCCATCGTCGCGCGCGATCGAGGACGCGTTCAGAGGGATGATCGCATCCGGCGGCGGGTCGCGCTACACGGACGGGGGCTACGAGACGAAGATGCTGCATGGCACGCCGGTCGTCTATAAAGGGGGAGACGGTATCGGAACGGCTGCGTTCCTCTTGCTCTTGCCCGAACGGGAGCTCGGCGTGCTCTTGCTCATCGGTGAATTTCATCCGGAGATTCAGGAGCCGATTGCGATGGGCATGGCCCGTATCCTGCTCGGGGAGAAAGCCGAG
Source organism: Paenibacillus xanthanilyticus (assembly GCF_042682185.1). Classification (NCBI taxonomy): domain Bacteria; kingdom Bacillati; phylum Bacillota; class Bacilli; order Caryophanales; family Paenibacillaceae; genus Paenibacillus; species Paenibacillus xanthanilyticus. Next base: position 3,375,893 of record NZ_JBHUHA010000002.1, read on the forward strand.
CCGATCGCTGCTCGCGGCACGTTCGGCTATCTGATGGGTTGGGTAGCGCTGGCGCTCGCGGGGGCAGGTGCCGTGCTCCTCTTGTTCTTCATCCAAAGGCTGCGGAGCGCCGGTCTGCGGGCGCGTCGCTCGGGGCGATCTTGGCTCTTCGCGATACTCTCGGGGCTGCCGGCCGCCTTCATCTGGTACGCGTTCGCTGTCATTCGGCCCTCCGGCGTATTCTTTTACGGCTATCCGTACGATATCGCGGTCGGAAGCGTGCTGCTGGCCGTCGGCTTGACGCTGTGGTGTCTCTATCATGGGATGAGGTTTATTATCTCGTTATCCAGAAAAAGGAAGCGAGTCAAAGATCAGCTTGCTATAATGGTGGAAAACGAAAACTAGCCGTATACGTAGGGGGGAGCGCTTGTGCCGAGCATTTTGGCCGTGGATGACGACGTGAATATCCGCGATTTGATCCGGATGTCCTTAGACCGGGAAGGGTTTACGGTATATCCCGCGGAGGACGGACTAGCCGCATTGGAGACGATGGACCGGGCGAGGATTGATCTGGCGGTCGTCGATCTAATGATGCCGCGGATGAACGGGTATGCGCTATGCGACGAAATCAAACGTTACGGGGACATCCCGGTGCTCATGCTGACGGCGCTTGGATCGACGGAGGATATCGTCAAAGGGTTTCGCCAAGGGGCCGACGATTATTTGGTGAAGCCGTTCGAGCCGGCGGAGCTCGTCGTGCGCATCCGGGCGCTGCTGAAGCGGTATCGGATCAACGCGTCGCAAACCATCGAGCTGGGCCGGACGATCATCGACCGGCTCCAATATTCGGTCTTGGTGAACGGCGCCGGCGTGCATGTGCCGCCGAAGGAATTCGAGCTGCTCTTCTGTCTGGCCGGCTCCCCGGACCGGACCTTCACGCGGCAGCAGCTGGTCGAGCAATGCTGGGGCTACGATTACGAGGGCGGGGAACGGACCGTGGACGTGCATATCGGGCGGCTGCGGGAGCGGCTTGCGCCGCTCGAGTGCGGGTTCGCGATTATGACGGTTCACGGGCTGGGCTATAAGCTGGTGAGCCGCCTATGATCCGGACGCTCCGGGCGCGCGTCGTCTTGACGTACATCGGCGTCGTCACGGTCAGCGTGGTCGCGGCGTTCCTCGTCTACAACCTCGCCTTCTCGGGTCCCGAGACGAGGCGGTACGAGCGGGAAGCGAAGGCTGCCTTGCATGCGGCCGTTCAGCTGTACGAGCGGGTTCAGCCGGCGGACGAGGATGTCTTCTGGGAGGGGATCGCCCGTACGCGGGGCGCAGCGCTGCGTCTCTATGAAGCCGACGGCGCGTACCGCGAATACGGGGAAGCGGTTGGGATGGAGGAGGCCGTCGTGAGCACGGGCGATATCGCCGCCATATTGGACGGAAGAGAACCGACGCTCGAGGCGGATCCGGCCTGCGGCTGCGAACTCGCCGTCGGCACCCGGTTAAGCGGGGGCGGGGCCGGGACCGTGCTGGTCATGTTTCCGCGCCCGATCGAAGGGGATTACAGCGTATTGGTCATTCTAGGCGTCGTGCTTGCGGCCGGCAGCGGTCTATTCCTGTTCGTCTCGGGTCGTCTCGTCGGGCCGATCCGAAGCATGACCGCCGCCGCGACGCGGATGTCGGAAGGAGATTTGCGCATCCGTCTGCCGGATACGAGGAGCAAAGACGAGCTGGGCGACCTGTCCCGGGCGTTCAATCATATGGCCGGTCAGCTGGAGCGGCAGGATCGGATGCGGCAGCAGTTCGTCGCCAACGTCTCGCACGAGCTGCAGTCGCCGTTGACGTCGATCAGAGGCTTCGCTTCCATGCTCCGCTCTCCGGGGATACCGGAGGCGGATCGGGACCGCGCGCTGCGCGCGATTCATGAAGAGAGCGGACGGCTGTCGAAACTGAGCGGCCATCTGCTCATGCTGGCGACGCTGGATGCGGGACATTGTCCGTTCGATCCCCAGCCGGTGCGGGTGGATGAGCAGGTGCGCCGGAGCATGCTGCTGCTCGAGCCGCTGTGGTCCGCCAAGGAAATCGAGGTCGCCTGCGATCTCCCGGCGCTTGCCGCGGCGGGGAATCACGCCCTGCTGGAGCAGCTCTGGGTGAACCTGCTCGGCAACGCGATCAAATATACGCCCGCCAAAGGCCGGATCGCGGTGACCGGAACCAGCGTGGCGGACGAGATCTCGATTACCGTCGCCGATACGGGCATCGGCATTGATCCGGCGGATCTCGAGCGAATCTTCGAGCGCTTCTATAAGGCGGACCAGGCGCGCAGCCGCAATGTCGAGGGCAGCGGGCTGGGGCTCTCCATCGCGAAGCAAATCATCCTGCTGCATCAGGGGCGCATCGAAGCGTCCAGCGTGCCGGGGAGCGGCAGCGCGTTTACGGTACATCTTCCGGCGGCACGACGGCCGGCGGGAGCGAGCTTTCCAGCCGAGCGAGGAGTCGCGCGATAAGCGACGGCCGTGCCCAGTTGTAGTCTGCAGCCATCCGAAGGGAAGGTCGCGTGTTTGTCGAGTGCCGGCAGGCTGCTCCGTGGTCGACGAAGCTTGCGGCAAGGATATTTTGAAAGGAAGGAATTAGGAGATGGCGTTTGAATATGGAGCGGACAAACTCGCATAAATAGCGGTTGACGCATCGGACTACGGGGAGTAGAATTGTCAAATGTCGGGTTTAACCTGACACCACATGTTAAAGTGGGGTGTTGAACGTACATGTTTCAATTCAATTTTCGCGTCTGGGCGATCTGCGGTTACGTCGCGCTAATTTATTGGGTTTCCCATCACATTCCTTCGCTGCGGATGCTGTTTTATCCGACCCTTGGGGCCTTTTGCTTCCTGTTTATGTCCCGCACCGATTACCGGGGAATCGCGAGAATCGCGCTCGGCGCGTTTATGGCCACGCTGATCGGGACGGTTATTTTCAACTTCGTGCCGGGCATTGCCGCCCTGTTCTTGAATACGCTGATCGTCATTCAACTCAAGCATCTCATGAAACTCAATGCGCCGCCGGTGCTCGCCGTATCCTTTATCCCGTTCTTCTCCGGCGCGGTGGCGGCCTGGCATGTGCCGCTGCTCGTGGGCTGCTCGCTCGCCGGGCTGACGTTCGTGCTGATGGGCGTCCACTGGCTGGAGAATCGGATGCCCGTGCTGCAGGGGTTGGTCGCCAGGCAGCCGAAAAGCATGGAAGTCGAGTAAACCTCCGTCGTCCCTCCCGGGCGCGGAGGTTTCTTTTTTGTCGGGCGGACGGGATCGTGTTATGCTGGCGATAGTTAGGGAGAGGGAGCGATAGAAATGGTAGAGAACCGGATTAAAGTAGGCATCGTCGGGATCGGGGATATCGCGCGCAAAGCGTATTTGCCGATTCTGGGCGTTCATCCGCAGGCGGAGGTCGTCGGTCTGATGAGCCGGACGCTGGCTTCGGTGCACGCCGCGGCCGATCCGTACCGGATCGAAGGCCGTTATGACCGGCTGGAGGCGCTGCTGGAGAGACGCCCGGAGCTGGTCTTCGTCCACAGCGCGACCGAGACGCATTACGATATCGTCATGCGCTGCCTGGCCGAAGGGATTCACGTCTACGTGGACAAGCCGCTGTCGTGCGATATTGGGCAGTCCGAGGAGATGGCGGCCGAGGCGAGACGGCAGGGCTTGCTGCTGGCCGTCGGCTTCAACCGCCGCTTCGCGCCGATGGTCGCCGAAGCGCGGAGCTGGCTCGCGGAAGCGGGCGGCGCGGGGACGGTCATCGTGCAGAAGAACCGGACGAAGCCGCAGAAGCGCTCCGCGAAGGAGACGCTCTACGACGATGCGATTCACGGCATTGACCTGGCGATGTGGCTGTGCGGCGACGGCGAGGGCGCCGATCCGGAGCTGGCCGCTGCCTCGCTCGCGGTCGATGGGGAGGGGTATTTGCGCTCCGTCTTCGGCATGCTGCAAGGCGCGGACAGCCGGGGCTGCGCCGGCGCGTTCTCGATGGACCGCGCGGCCGGCGCGGACGCCGAGCGGGTCGAGCTGCACGGCGGCGGCCGGTCGGCGGTCGTCGAAGACCTGGAGCGCGCGGTGCTGTTCGGCGCGGCGGAAGGCAGCCGGACGCTGGCTTTCGGCGGCTGGGACTCGCATCTGAAGCGCCGCGGCTTCGAGGGCGTCGTCCAGCATACGCTGGACTCGATCGCCGATCCGTCCCGCTGCGCGATCCGCGCGGACAAGGCGCTGGGCAGCCACTACATGGTGGAGCGGCTGGCGGCGAAGCTCGCGAACGGTTAAGGACGCGAAGAATTAGCTGGGTGAATCATTAGGAACATGAAAAGAGGCCGTCTCAAAAGGGTTGAAGTAAGTGACTCCTAACTCGCGAATGGCCTCCAATTGCACAAAAAATGGCGTTACAGGGTCTTATCCCTGTGACGCCATTTGCCATTTTCGGTCCATTGCGGCTTTCTTCAGCAAATTATGGGCGAGCGAAAGCCACCCGACCTCCAGGCTCACTTTTGGCAAGCCCCGAAGCAGGAATCTTCGGAATCCCCGGTTGTTCTTCATCTGTCCAAATACGCTCTCGGGTTCATGCATTCGTCGAACCGAGAGTGCGTAGCCTTCTTCGCTCTTGAAGCGCTCACGTGCCTGTTGCTTGTAGCGAAGATAATCCAGGCTCACTTTAATCTCGCGGTCACCAGCTGCCTTTGTGCAGTTTACTTTTAGCGGACATCCTTCGCAGCTGGCACTACGGTAATGACGGTGACGAAGTTCATAGCCGCTTTCCGTACGTTCTTTGCTTTCTCTGCGGAAGGTAAGCGTTTGTCCCGCCACACATACCCAGCTGTCCTCTTCAGCGGTGTACGTCCAGTTATCTAGTTTGCTCACGTCTTGCTGCCAAGCCTTGGTGTTCTCGCGATGGTACGTTGCGTACTTCACAATGGCTTCCACGTTTTCTTGCTCCAGGTACGCGTAGTTCTCTTCTCCGCCATAGCCGGCGTCCGCGATGATCGTGCCAGGTAGTACACCTAATGCGTGTTTCACTTTCTCCAGATGCGGCTTCAGGCATCTGGTGTCCGTTGGACGCTGGTGAACGCTGTACCCTAGGATAAATTGGTTCTCGGTTCCGATCTGTACATTGTAGCCGGGTTTGAGCTGACCATTTCGCATATGGTCTTCTTTCATGCGCATGAAGGTGGCGTCTGGATCTGTTTTGCTGAAACTGTTGCGGCTCCCCAAGATGGTTTGCTGGGATTCGTACTTTTGGAGTCGCGGCAGCAGGTCTTTACGAAGGATGCGAACTGTTTTCTTGAGCGGCTTGTCCTTTGGTTTCGCTTCGAGTCGTTGTTCGAGCTGCTGCACCGCATGTTCCAGCTTTTCGCTCGTCATGTCTGCTGCTTCACCAAGCTCACTTAGATCCAGACCGCGGAGGACTTGATCTTCCTGCTTCTCCGCTTCTTCGATGGTCGCGAACAAGGTCTGTACTTTCTCCTGCAGTTTCATTTTGTGTTTAATGACCGTGCGGTTCGCATTGGCTTCAATCTTGGTCCCGTCTACGAAGTAATGCTCGAGTTTGACGTACTTCGCTTCGATGAGAAACTGAAGAACGGCGGTGAAAATGGATTCCAATACGTCTTTCATGCGCTCGGAACGAAAGCGATTAATGGTGCGGAAGTCTGGGCGCTGCCGCGCAGCCAGCCACATGAACATGATGTTCTCCCGAACGGCTTTGGCAATTTGGCGTGAGGAGTAAATCCGCTGCGTGTAAGCGTAGATGATGATCTTCGTCAGCATTTTGGGGTGGTAGCTGTCCCGACCGCCGCCGGGATAGGCCTTGGTGAAGAGGTTCATATTTAAGCGGTCGACCGCATCATTGACGATGCGAACGAGATGGTTTTGAGGGATATCTTCTTGCAAGTCCATTGGCAAGGACAGTTGGTCCATGGTATATTCTTTGTACAAAAGAAGCCTCTCCTTTGGTTAGATGGTTGGTGGTACTTCCATTCTAACAAGGACAGGCTTCTTTTGTTTTGAAACTTTAATGAATGGTTAGCCAAAACGGAGCAGGTCGCATGATTCTGGAGAAGCGTCAGCGTTCGCCTTTGTGAGCGGATTCCTACCTTCGCCCATTACATTCAGGGAATCCGGGAACAACAGCGATCGGAAGAACATGTGACCGCGCAGTGGGTGCGGTAACCCAGACATTGTTTTTAAAAAACGGGGGTATCCCAAGGTCATCTTTTGATGACTTTTGGGACACCCCCTTTTTGAATTTGCGGATAAGGCTGGCTGTTATCCGTCCATCTTCAGCGGCTCTGTCCGAACGCCTGGCAGCTTCAGCTCCGCTTGCGCGGCCCGCCTGGCGAGAAACTCCAGCACGATCGAGGCAAGGATGCCGACGACGAGCCCGTTGCCGACAAGCGGGCGGAGGAAGAGCGGCAGCTCGGCGAAGACGGCGGCCGGCGTGTTCATGATGCTGATGCCGAGCAAGAGCGGAACGGCGATCCGGTAGAAGCCGCGGGCGTCGACGCCCTGGCTTTGGATGGCGCGGAACGCGGTGCCGAACATTTGCAGATAGGCGACGAACAAGACGGCGCTGCCGACGCTGATCGGCAGAGCGGCGAACCACTGGCCCAGCTGCGGCACGAGGCCGAGCACCAGGAACAGCGCGCCGCCGATCGCCAGCGCCTGCCGGTGCAGGATGCGCGTGCTCTCCAGCAGCCCGAGCGAGGAGACGAACGTGCCGAAGGGCAGCTGACCGAACAGCGGAGCGATCATCGACGACAGCCCCGTGATGAGGAAGGAGCGCCGGTGCTGTCCGTCCGTCGGCGCTTGGCCGTAGAGGTTGCCGGCTGTATGGAGCGCCGTGACGGTGTTGGACATATTGATCAGGCCAACGATGAACGCGGCGATCAGAATGCCGGCATCCAGGCGCGGCGCTCCCCACGGGAACAGCGGCGTCGCGCTCGCTTCATGGACGGCCGCCTTGCCGCCGGCGGAAGGGAACAGCAGCTCGAACGCGATCCAGCCGGCCGTCATGCCGATCAGCATCGAGAAATTGGCGAGCGGGCCGCGGCCTTTGACGGTCAGAAGGCCGACGAGCACCGCGATGCCGACGGACAACGCGGCAACCGGAACGTTCATGTGGCCGTTCGGTTGAATGTCGAGCATGCCCTCGAAGAAGTGCATGATGAGCTGCACGGCGAGCAGGAACAGCGAAATGCTCATGACGACCGGCGTAAACCACTTCGTTAGCTGCCGGCTGAAGCCGAGACCGCCGAGCACGGCCATGAGCAGGCCGGCCAGCATGAAGCCGGCCGCGAGGCCGCCGCCGATCTCGGCGACCGGCGTGCCGCTCGCGGAAGCGGCGGCGACGAGGCTGAGCGTGATGCCCCACCAGACGCCCGACGGACCGTCCATGATCGCGAAACGGTGGCCAGCGAGCGCCTGTAAGATACAGACGGCGCCGGTCAAGATACACGATATTTGCAGCGTAAAAGCGATTTGCCCAGGCGAAAGCTCGAACAGCTGGCCGAGCGTAATCGGCACGACGATGGTATTGGCGAGGATGAAGAACATCCATTGGATGCCGGCTAACGCGACTTTCGGCGTTATTCGCCCGCTATTCATGGCGATTCCCCCTAAATAAGTTCTCCTTGATGTCAGCCAACATGGTAACATGGGATGTAAGATATATAAAGTATGAAAATCATCTGTTTACCATATCTTTTTCATATGGATTCGTACGAGAGGGGGGCCATGCATGGACATCAAGCAGCTGCGGTATTTCGTGGCGATCGTGGAGGAAGGGCAGATTACGGCCGCGGCCAAGCGGCTGCACATGGCGCAGCCGCCGCTGTCGCAGCAGCTCAAGGCGATGGAGCAGGAGCTCGGCGCGGCGCTGTTCGAGCGGGAAGGCAGGGGGATGCAGCTGACCGACGAGGGCCGCGCGTTGTATCGGCATGCGGTCCGGATTATCGCGTCCCTGCAGGAAGCGGAGGAAGAAATCCAGGCGATCCGCCAAGGCTGGACCGGACGGCTGTCGATCGGCGTGAACACGCTGTCGGACGAGCGTCTTCCCCGCATTCTGCGCCTCTTCCAGCAGAGCTACCCGCAATTCACGTTCAGCATCAAGCAGAACGACTCGTCCCAGCTGTGCCACTTGGTCCGGGAGCGGGCGCTGGATCTGGCGATCGTGCGGCTGCCCCTCGAGCTAAGCGGATTCGCGCTGCACTACGTCAAGTCGGAGCCCTATTATTTCGTCGGCGGCCCCGATATCGCAGAGCCAGGCGGCTCGATCTCGTTCGGTCGGATCGAGCGGTATCCGTTGATCGTCCCCAGCACGGAGGGGCTTGGCATTAACCAGATGATCCGCGACGAATTCGTCAAGCGCGGACTGTCGCCGAACATCGTCTGCGAGTGCTCGGACATGACGACGCTCATGCAGCTCGTCTCGACGGGCTTCGGCGCGACGATCGTACCCGAGACGGTGGTGAAGCTCCACCGCGGCGTTCCGATCCGCACATTCGAGCTGGAGGGCAATCCTTCGCCCGCGCTGTGCGGGCTGATCGGCCTGCAAAACGGCATGCTGTCCAAGGCGGCGCAGGCGTTCATCGACGCCTACCGCGAGGCGGGGCGGGTGGACGAGTAAACCGGGCTGGATGAGGGGCAGGTCACATGCTCGTCTAGTGCAAGGCGGCACAGTCCAGCTTGCGCCGATCACCGCTAGGCGCGGGCCTGCGCGAAAGTTCTGGGCGGGAGCGGAGACGATTCACCCATACAAGCCAATGGGCGTACACCTGTATGGAGTGAATTTTATGATGAAGGGAACGATCCGCTTGTCGATCATGCCGCAGTTCATTAACCCGCAAGTCATTAATCAACAAATTTTGAACGGGCGCGTAGGCCATTTCTTCCGCTCCAGCATCCCGGGATTCGGCCTCGTGACATGGCAGCTCATAGCCTTCACGCCGCCGGCGCCGGGCGCTGACCTTGGCAGCGGCACCGTTTCGATTAATATCGTCAATCCCGACGGCAGCTTCCAATTCACGCAGGTAAGCAATCAGGATCTGGTGGGCATTCAATACTTGGGACCGACGCTTCCGCAGCAGCCGCAGCCGCAGCCACCGCAGCCGCAGCCTCCATTCCCGCCGTTCCCTGGCGGCGGCGGAACGCAGAGGCCGCCTTGGTGCGCATTCACGCCGTGGCATCCGTCCTGCTGGCGGTCCGAGGATTACGCCGCGCAAAGCGGCTACCGCGGTTATGTCACGTATTTCGTGCCGGTGCACTACCCGCTGTAAACGGACGCTGCGCGTATCGCCGCATTCGAACGAAGCGTGTTTGAACGTCATCGCAAGCCCCGTTCCAGAGACATTGGCGCATTGCTCGGTTCCCCTCAGCCCTTAGCCTTCTTCGGTCACGCGCCGGAGCGGGCTTTTTTGTCTGCGGCCAAGAATGGCTTCCGCCTTCCCTAGACAGCTGTCTTCCAAACTGCGCTCCTTGCTTCTTGTCTATCGCGGCATCCGCTCCTCCGCTCCGTCTTCCGTTCCTCTACGCTCCTTCCTGGGGCGGACCCGAGAGGCGTCCCTTAAGTCCAGCTCCCGCTCCGTCTGCCGCCCGTCGTGCCTATCCATATCCTTCCACTAGAATGGGAGTATCGAATCGATGAAGGGTGGTTGGCTGAGGATGGTCGGCAATCGAACGGCAATGACGGCAAAAGGCGCGGCGAATCCGACGTTTTTCGCAGGGGAGCGATGGCTGGTCGGGATGGGACTGCTGGGCTTCGCGCTGGCGGTATTTTGCGGGATTTGGACGCTGGTGAACGGAGCGGAAGTCGGGGCGGAAGGCAATATGATGAACGCGTTCTCGTTCAATGCGGCGCTTGGCATGTTCATTATCTCCACGGCGGCGGTCCTGCCGCTGGCGGGCATGGGGGCGAGGGCGCGCGCGTTCTTTCGGTGGTCGTATATCGTGCTCACGCTGTATTCGTACGCGGCGGAGACGGTGCAGAACGCGCGGGGCTTCAACCCCCGGTTTACGCAAAGCACGAACGACTTCGACGTCATGGCCGGCAATTTGTTCGGTCTGGTCGCCATGCTGCTGGTGCTTTTCTACGCGGTATTCGCCACGTATTTCTTCCGGCGCCGGACCTATGAACGTCATCCTGAGCTTACCCTGGCGCTTCGATATACGATGATGGCGGTCATGATCTCGTTCGGCGCGGGCATCTGGATTTCGCTTAATCTCGGCCGCCACGTCGGGGCGGAAGGCAACATTATTTGGCTGCACGGCCTCGGCTTCCATGCGCTGCAGGCGCTGCCGATCCTCGCATGGCTAACGCTGCGCGCGCCTTGGCCGGCCCGCACTCGCCGCAGCGTCGTGCATGCCGCAGGCCTATCGTATGCCATCGGCTTGCTGCTGATGGGCGGGCAAACGATGCTCGGCCATCCGATCATGGAGTGGTCGGCGATGTCCGTCGCGGCGGGACTCTGCTTCTTGTTCGGGCTGGGGCTTGGGGCATCCGCGGCAGCGGCTGCCCTGGGGAATAAAGGCGGCGCGGCGCGCGTCCATCGGGGCGCGTAGAAGACGAATGCCATGAAAATTAGACGACCCCCGTTTCGCGAAGAAACGGGGGTCTTTTTTTGCTCATATAGGCCAGTATAAGGTGCACACTTAAACTTGAGCCTCTATGACTCCGGAACGAAACGCGCCTCGCCGCAAAAGACTGCGCTAGCCGTTTCGCCTCGATTTACGCGCTTGCCTGCGCCATATATAGTAGCGTAACCGCTCATGTTTTCCGTAATGTCTTGTCTTGCACGAAAACAACGAAAGCCCTAACCTCTCAATCGTCCTTGCGGTTCCGAAGACCGCGCCAGTGTGAATCCGTGTTCCTTCTTGCAGCCGTTTGAATAAAAAGGAATGGTGTTCGGATGTGAGGAATTGTGAGATAAATCCAATAATCCTGATCGAGGAAATAATAAGGGGTTACTTGCACTACAAATCAATATTCTACAGGAAACGGCATGAAAACGCAACTTCAAGTATATGGAAAGCTAGAATAGTGCATAGGTCCCGCAACCTTTTCCACTTTCTGGAGTATACAAATTGTATCAAGATGAAAGTGTAGGTGCCACGCCAAAGGGGCTATGGCACTAAATATGACTACAACATAAGGAGAAAAATACGTGGATATTGTCGTTGTCGGAGCAGGATATGTTGGTTTGGTTGCCGCTGCGTCCTTCGCTAGCTTGGGCTGCAGGGTGTATTGTGTCGAGAATAACGAGAACAAGCTGAAGCAGTTAGAGACGGATACGATTGATATTTACGAAGATGGTCTTCAGGAGTTGATCCAACAAGGCATTCGTGATGGAAGACTCTCGTTTCATCCCAAGTTGTCCGATGTCCTCCAATCCGCGCAAATGATTTTCCTCTGTTTGCCGACCCCCTCCGTTAAACATGGAATCGCCGATCTGTCCAGCCTGCTTCACGTGTGCGAAGAATTGGGGGCTGCCATTGAACAGGACACGCTCGTCGTGGTCAAATCTACGGTTCCGGCCGGCACGACGGCGCGATTGGAACGCGTCATTCGGGATGCGGCCGCCCGACATGGCAGACAAGTCGATTTCGACATTGCGATGAACCCTGAATTTTTGCGCCAAGGCTGCGCCGTGCAGGATTTTCTTCATCCCCACTCGGTTGTCATCGGAGCGAGGGATAACCGTGCGGCAGACCGATTGGCGCGCTTGTATGCGTCATGTTTGCACAATCCGGTCATTCAAATCATGAGCCCGGTGGAGGCGGAGATGGCCAAATACGCCTCTAACTATTTGCTGGCCTCGCGAGTATCGATAATTAACGAATTGGCGAATCTTTGCGAGGCTGTAGGCGCGGATATTGCTTCCGTTCGGAATGTCGTCGGGCTGGATCCCAACATCGGAAACGGATTTTTGAATGCCGGAATCGGGTATGGCGGCAGTTGTTTCCCCAAAGATATCGAGGCGCTGATCAAAACGGCCAATACCTACGGTCTCGACGTGCCGATCATGAGGGCGGTTCAGTCCGTGAACGACAGGCAAAAACAGCGTTTGGTCGCGCACATCATTCGGCGGTTCGGAAATGATCTGGCCGGATACCGATTTGCCGTCTGGGGATTGGCGTTCAAACCCGGTACGGATGATATGCGGGAAGCGCCAAGCCTCGATGTGATTCATGCATTAAGCGCGCTGGGGGCGTCCATAAGCGCCTATGATCCGGCCGCGCGGCGCAAAGCTCAGATGCTGCTGGAGGGGACGTCGGTTGAAATGGCGGCCGACAAGTACGAAGCCGTCCTCCATGCGGATGCCTTGCTGATTCTAACGGAATGGGAAGAGTTCTACGAGCCTGATCTGGCACAATTGAAAGAACGCATGCGCCAGCCGCTCATCTATGACGGCAGAAGAGTGCTGAAGAATGCGCAATGCCGCACTAGCCGAGTCGAACTTATCCAAATTGGGGCGGGACGCGATCATGATTAAATTATCGGACATCGCAGCCGTCAATCAGCAGGTGAACGTCGAGGTCATCGAAAAAATTACGGCGATCATTCGTGATAACGCCTTTGTTAACGGAAGCGACGTTCTCGCTTTCGAAGAGAAGTTCGCCCGCTATCTAGGGGTGAAGTATTGCTTTGGGGTCGGCAATGGGACGGATGCGCTAGAGATTGCCTTGGCGGCGCTTGAATTGCCGAAGAATGCGGAAGTGATCATTCCGGACTGCACGTTTATCGCAACCGCGAATGCCGTCGTCAACGCCGGTCTGAGACCGGTGATTGCGGATGTAGGCCTTGATTTGACGATGAACCCGGATGGACTCGAACGATTGATCACCAAGGACACCAAAGCGATCATTCCCGTTCACTTGTACGGCAATCCGGCTCATATGGACGCGATCATGGCATTAGCGAGGACCTATAACCTAGCGGTCATTGAAGATAGCGCCCAAGCCCACGGTGCATTGTACAAGGGCCGCATGGCCGGCTCGATCGGAGACTTGGGATGCTTCAGCTTCTATCCGAGCAAAAATTTGGGGGCTTTCGGCGATGCGGGGGCCATTACGACGAATGACGAGACCTTAGCGGACAGAATCAGGTTGATCCGAGACCATGGACGGATATCCAAATACGAATATCGCCGAACCGGCCGTAATTCCAAGTTGGATTCAATCCAAGCGGCCGTACTCGCAACCAAATTAGATTATTTGGAAACTTGGATTGAAGGGCGCAATGCGATCGCTGCAGCTTACGCGCGAAACTTCGCGGGTGTGCAATCTATCGTAATTCCAACGGCTGACCCGGGGAATCGCCATGTCTACCATCAATATGCGATACGATGCGAATACAGGGATGAATTGATACAATTCCTTTTGAAGTCAGGCGTGGAATGCGGCATTCATTATCCAACCGCTATTAGTCAGGAATCATTCCTTCCCGATAATGAGCTGTTATATGCTGCGTACAAATCGAGAAATTACGTGACCGAGCTCTTGAGCTTGCCGATGGGGATCCATCTTAGCGAGGCGGATGCGCATTACATCGCAAGCTGCGTGGAGCGTTTTTATCAAGAAGTTAACTATGCTCCCCGAGATGCGGCGTCCGTAAGCGCGGTCTGATAGACAAACGTCATAATGACGCTACCGCTGCCGCGCGCTTCCGGGCAAATAGGCGATTCTTGCGCTCATCCTATGGAGGCCTAAGGATCGCCTTATTTTTGTGCAAGTCGCGAATCGGGTGAGGCGGTTGAGGAAGCCTTATCCGTAGCGATCCAGAAGCGGGAGGCAAGAAGTAAGCTGGTCAACGTGTGTATTCCGGCTGCGCCTTCGAAGAAGACGGCAATGGCCGTTTTGTTTCGCCTGTAAAAAAGTTCCTGTTCGGCGCGAAACTTCTTGCTGCTGGAGGCGTTTAATTTAAGGCGCGCGGAGGCGGAAGGGAAACCGGAACGCGCTTCCGCGCGGATTGAACACGGGAGTTGGGAAACGGGAATATGGGACGCATGCGAACGACAACGATGCTAGTAGGACTGCTGCTCGCCATTGCGGGCGGCGCGGCGTTCGGGCCATGGGGAGCGGGACAACCGCAAGCAGCGGCAGCGGGACGAGAGCCCAGCCAATGGGCGGCCGATGATATACGGGAAGCGAGCGCGTACAACTTGATGCCGTCATGGGCGAGCGGCCGTTATGGCAGCACGATCACTAGAGAGCAATTTGCGGAACTCGCGGTGCTTCTTTTTGAAGCGTTGACTGATCAGCATCTGGATGATCCGGTCGCGAATCCGTTCCAGGATACGCGCAACTTCTACGCGGCGCTTGGGTATAAGCTGGGCTTCGTGAACGGCGCCAGCAGCGGGCGATTCGACCCGAAGTCGCCGGTCACGCGCGAGCAGATGGCGCTCATGCTCTACAATGCGATCGGCAAGGCCGGCATTCGGGACCAAATGAAGGTCGAACCGGTCGAAACGTTCGCGGACGCGGACCGCATCGCCGGCTGGTCCAAGAAGGCCGTAGGGGCGATGGCGGCAAGCGGACTCATGCAGGGCAGCATCCGGTCGAATGGGGTGTACTTCATGCCCAAAGGCGAAGCGACGGTCGAGCAGGCGGCCGTGCTCGTGAACCGCATCCGCGAGCAGTACGGCGCCATCCGCGCGTCCAGCGAGGAGGAACTGCTCGAGGCGGTGCGACGGGGCTATGCGCCGGTCGTGACGGATGAGCGAATGGCCGAGACTTACCGTGCCGCCCAATCGGCGCTGCGGCATATCGTGGAACCGGGCATGAGCGACTACGAGAAAGAGCTGGCCATCCATGATTACCTCGTCCTGCATACCGCATACGACGAAGCGAATTACAGGCAAGGGACGGTACCCGACGACTCCTACAGCGCTTACGGCGCGCTGGTGAAGGGCATTGCGGTGTGCCAGGGGTACGCGAACGCGGCCAATTTATTGCTGAACATGGCCGGGCTCGAAGCGCACATCGTGACCGGGACGGTCGGCGGCGAGCCGCATGCCTGGAATAAAATCCGGCTCGAGGGCGATTACTACAATGTGGACGTCACGTGGGACGATCCGGTACCCGACAAGCAGGGACGCGTTTATTACGGGTATTTCAACGTCACGGACGAAGAATTGCGGCAGGATCACGAGTGGCTGGATACCGGGCTGCCCGCCGCGATGGGGACGCTGTACAATTATTATCGGGTTAACCAGCTCCTGGCGGCGGATCCGCTTCAATTCGAAGCGAAGGTGGAGGAAGCCATCGCCAATCGCGAGCCGATGCTGACGATGAAGCGGATCTATACGTCGGCCAAAGACATCGAGCCGCTCAAAGCCGCCGTATTCCGGACCGGAGCGGTGCACTCCTTCGAATGCGCCTTCGGCAGCGGAGGCGTCGTAACGTTGACCTTCCGCTATTTGTAGCATAGAAGCGCGCCATCCCGGGCACGATAACGGCACATCCTTTCAGATAAGGCAGGTGCAGCGAAGATGGCGCGAAGAAACCGGAGAAAACACGTCGTGCCCGGCTCCGAGCAGGGGTTGGCGGCGTTCAAGGCGGAAGTGATGCGTCGCCAAGGCTACGCGGTCGATCCCAGCCGGCCGGACGACGTCAAATACGAGGTGGCCAAATCGCTTGGCGTGCCGCTGACGCGCGAAGGCGACAACGGCAATCTGACCACGGAGGCGGCCGGTCACATCGGCGGCCAAATCGGCGGTACCATGGTCCGCGAGATGATTCGGCTCGCGCAGGAGCAGCTGGTCAAGCAGCGGCAGCCGTAGCATCGATTCCACAATATGAAAGCCCCGTCCGATACCGGACGGGGCTTTCTCGCCGTCTGCCGCGGCGGACGTCATCAATGGACCGCGATCGCGGCGTAAGCCGCGAAGCCGACGGCTCCCAGCGCCGCCACTGCCAGCAGCAGCACGAGGAGACGCGTCTGGGCAGGGAGGACGCTCCAATCGGTCACCTTCATCGGGCCGCCGGCTTCCAGCCGCTCCAGGCTCTGCAGGTTAGGGTCGACTTGAACCTCGGCGCCGCGCGCCAGGCCGGTTGATTCCGCCTGTCCGTCGCCCGCCGTCCGCATCTTCGCCAATCCGCTCATCGAGGCATGCACGCTCCTTTCCTTTGCGCGAGGGTCAAGCTCTTCGCTTCTCTTCCATATAATGCGGCGCGAGCGGGGAATAGTCATGTTTTCTGAAGCGGACGACCGGATACATGGGACAACTTCCTCGTCGAATAAGCTGGAGGGAGCAGGAGAATAGCCCGTCAATCGGGTCGAACGGATAAGGGAGGATATCGTGAGCATCGCAAGCAGACGCAAGCGGAGCCGGTTCGTCATGTTCGTCATACCGGTGTCGATGCTGAAACAAATGATGGTCTATGATCTAATCGGCGGCACGGCCTGTTATTGGCTGATGAAGAAAGGACATTGGTCCGAAGTGGCCGCGTTCATCGGCAGCTCGTTCGCGCCGGCCGTTCTGAAGCGGGCCGTCTCGGCGGGGACGGGGCTGACGCGGGTGAAGACGCTGCCTTCGCCTTGGCCGGAGCCGCCAGCGGCGGAAGCAAGAGCCGAGGTTCAGCGGCCCAAGCGCGGCACGGTGAGAATCGTGCGGCTGCGCGGCCGGAAGTAAAGGCGGCCAATCCGCCTTGGCGACGAGCGCGCAAAAGCGCCCGCGGAGACCCCGCGGGCGCTTTCATGCCTAAATATTAACCGAGTTTCACGCGAATCACGTTCCACGACGCCTTCGCCAGCGACGCTTCGATCTTGCTGCCGTCCACGCGGGCATTGCCGTTCGTATGCGGCTTCACGCGATCCGGCGCTTCCAGTGTGTTCGCCGCCTTCAGATCGTCGTTCTCCAGCACGATGTGCTCGATCAGGCTGCAGCCGCCGAAGCTGCGCAGGTCGACCTCGAAGCCGAGCGACTCCTCCAGGTTGCGGTTGACCGCGAAGATCGTCACTTCGCCTTTCTCTTCGTTATGCACCGCGACCGACTCCAGGTAAGGGACGTCCGTGTAGTCCTTCGCATCGTACTTCGGCGATTGGATGAGCGGCACGAGCGCCGTGCCGCGTCCGAACAGGCTCGCGTGCATGTACGGATAGTAGATCGTCTGCTTCCAAGCCGCGCCGCCGTTGGCCGTCATGATCGGGGCGATAACGTTGACGAGCTGGGCGATGCACGCCATTTTGACCCGGTCGGCGCGCTTCAACAAGCTGATGAGCATGCAGCCGACGACGAGCGCGTCCTCGTGGTTATAGATGTCCTCCAGCTGCGGCGGCGCGATCTGCCACGGATCGAGCTTGCGGTCCGCTTCGTTGGAATGGAACCAGACGTTCCACTCGTCGAACGAGAGGTTGATTTTCTTCTTGCTGCGCTTCTTGGCCTGCACGTAGTCGGCGGTGGAGATGACCGTGTTGATGAAGCTGTCCATGCCGAGCGAGAGCGCCAGGAAGTTGGCCGAATCGTTGGATTGGTTGCCATAGTATTGGTGCAGCGAAATGAAATCGACATTGTCATAGGTCAAATCGAGCACGGTCGCTTCCCATTCCGGGAACGAAGGCATGTGCAGCGACGAGCTGCCGCAGGCGACCAGCTCGATCGTCGGGTCGACCCAACGCATGACTTTGGCCGTCTCGTTGGCGATGCGTCCGTATTCGACCGCCGTCTTCGCGCCGATCTGCCAAGGACCGTCCATCTCGTTGCCCAGACACCATGTCTTGATGGCATGCGGCTGCTCGTAGCCGTGTTTACGGCGCAGGTCGCTGAACAGCGTGCCGGACGGATGGTTGGCGTATTCGATCAGGTCGCGCGCTTCCGCAGGACCGCGGGTGCCGAGGTTAACGGCCATCATCGCTTCCGTGTTCGCTTTTTTGCACCAGTCCATGAATTCGTTCAGGCCGACCCAGTTCGGCTCGATGGTGCGCCACGCGAGCTCCAGGCGGCTTGGGCGCTGCTCGACCGGGCCTACGCCGTCCTCCCAGTTGTAGCCGGAGACGAAGTTGCCTCCCGGATAGCGGACGATCGGCACGTCCAAGCCTTTCACGAGCTCGAGCACGTCGCCGCGGAAACCCTGCGCGTCCGCCGTCGGATGATCTTTCTCGTAGATGCCGCCGTAGACGGCGCGGCCGAGATGCTCGACGAACGAGCCATAAATGCGTTTGTCAACTTCGCCGATCTTGAAATCTTTATCCACTATCATGGTCGCTTTGATTGACATGAAGGTCACCTCTGTTTAGAATTAATTATATTATTAACCGATTAATGAATTAATGCTTTCATCAACATTAAACACGATCATAAAAGCGATTTCAAGCTTTTCTTTTCCGTCTTTTTGAATTAATATTTCTGTTAATGCAGTTATTGATGAAGGAGAACGAAAATGACGATTATACAATCCAACACGGACCGCAAGTGGCTTCCGCTCTATGAAGCGCTCGCCAGCGACGTCCGTCTGCGCATACTCGACCTGCTCGCGGAAGGGCCGATGAACGTGAAGGAGCTGGCGCAGGCGCTTGGCCTCTCCAGCGCGATCGTGACGATGCATACGAAGAAGCTGGAGACCGGCGGGCTGATCCGCTCCGAGCTGATCCGGCGGGGCGGCGGGACGCACAAGATGTGCTCGCTCGCCGCAAGCCGGGTCGAGATGGCGCTTCCCGAGCCGGGCGGCGCCGAGAGTGACGGCCGCGACTGTCAGGAGGTGGCGATTCCGATCGGCCATTACACGCGCTGCGACGTGCATCCGACTTGCGGCTTGGCGACGACGGACAGCGTCATCGGCCAATTCGACGATCCGCGGTATTTTTTCGAGCCGGGACGGATGAACGCCCAGATTCTGTGGTTCGGGCACGGGTTCGTCGAATACCGCATTCCGAATTACGTGCTGCCCGGACAAGCGCTTGAGGAGATCGAGCTGTCGCTGGAGATCGGGTCGGAGGCGCCGGGCACGCGGGAGAACTGGCCGTCGGACATTCATTTCTACTTGAACGATACGCTGCTTGGCGTCTGGACGAGCCCGGGCGATCCGGGCGATGGACGCGGACTGCTCACGCCGAAGTGGTGGACGGTCAACCAGTACGGCTGGCTCAAAATGGTGCGCGTCACTGAAGAGGGGACGTTCATCGACGGGCAGCGGCTGTCGGATGTGACGCTGGCGGATATCGTGATGACGCGCAACGACTGGACGCTGCGGCTCGAGGTGCCGGCCAACGCGGCCCATGTGGGCGGCATGACGCTGTACGGCGAAGGCTTCGGCAACTATAATCAGGATATCGTGTTCCGGACCTACCGCCGGGTAGGCGGGCAGTGAGGCGATCGGAACGGCAGAGGGCCGAGGGCTGCGCGAGACGCAAGGCCGGTAGAATTAAAGGAGTGTTCGCATCATGAACGAGGCCGGCTTGGCCCCCCTATACCTTTATCCCGTCGCCTGCCATGAGGACGAGACGGAGCTGTGCGCGATGGAGATGCGCGCGTTGTTCGGACAAGACCCGGAGGAGGGCTGCGTTCGCGCAGCCGTCTTGCTCCCGCCTTCGCGCAGTCCGTTCATCCGGGGCAGGTTGCGGGTCATGCTGGAAGCCGCCGGTCTTGACGATCTGGCGGCTTCGGCCGCGCGGCTGGACGTCGGCGATGGCTCCTATAAGGTGGTCTTCGTCGAGACGGACGGCGCCGTCGCGTACGAGGACCGGCTGGCCGCGGCGCGCCGAATCGGCGGTGCGATCCGCGGGCGCGCGGACATGAAGCGGCCCGACCGGCTGATCGGACTCGCCTATGCGGGCGGCCGCTGGCTGCTCGGCGACTACGAGCAGGCCGAAGCGGCCTGGCTGACGCACAATAAGAAGCCGCATCCGTATTCGACTGCGCTAAGCACCCGGGTCGCGCGGGCGGTCGCGAACATCGCGGTGCCCCGCGTCGAAGGGGCAAGGGCGATCGATCCGTGCTGCGGCATCGGCACGGTCGTCATCGAAGCGCTGTCGATGGGCATTGATATCGTCGGTCGCGACATCAACCCGCTCGCGGTTCGGGGCGCAAGGGCGAATCTGGCCCATTACGGCATGCCGGACGTCGTGAAGCGGGGCGATCTGCTGGAGATGGAAGGGGAAGGGACATATGATGCGGCGATCGTCGATTTGCCGTATAATTTATGTTCGGTGCTGTCCCCTGAGACGCGGATCGCCATGCTTCGGGCTGCCGGGCGATTGGCGCCGCGGGTCGCGATCGTGACGACGGAGACGATCGACGAGGAGCTGCCTTTGGCCGGGCTGACGGTGTTGGACCGATGCGTCGTGCGCAAGGGACGGTTCGAGCGGCACGTGCTGCTCTGCTCTTCGGATTGAGAACGCAAACCAATCAGCTCCGGCTGAATGCTGCATTCCCGGTCTCGACCGTGAACGCAAACCAATCAGCCTGCACATTAAAGGTTTTGCGGCGAGAGTCATGATCGGACGGCGTCTTGTCATAAGGTGAGGTATACGCAAGCAACTAACATAAGCTGGTGAGGTAGTATGAAGAAAATCATGTTCACGGGGGGCGGTTCGGCCGGACACGTTACGGTGAACCTCGCCCTCATTCCGCGTTTTCAAGAGGAAGGGTGGAAGATCGATTACGTTGGTTCGGAGAACGGGATCGAGAAGCAGCTCGCGGGCTCGCTTCCGGGCGTCCGCTATCATGCCATCGCGACCGGCAAGCTGAGACGCTACTTCGATTGGCAGAACGTGAAAGACCCGTTCAAGGTGGTCAAAGGCGCAATGCAGGCGTACCGGCTCATCCGCCGCGTGAAACCGGATGTGCTGTTCTCCAAAGGCGGGTTCGTCTCGGTGCCCGTTGTGCTCGGCGCTTGGCTGAACCGGGTGCCGGTGCTGCTGCACGAATCGGATTTGACCCCGGGCCTCGCGAACCGGATCGCCATTCGCTTCGCGACGGGCGTCTGCACGACGTTCCCGGAGACCGAGTCGCATTTGCCCGCGGGCAAGGCGCACCATGTGGGCGCGGTTATCCGCGAGGAGCTGCTGCAGGGGGATGCCGCACGCGGGCGCGCGTTCTGCGGCTTCAAGCCGGGCAAACCGGTGCTGCTCATTATGGGCGGCAGCCTGGGCGCACGACGCATCAACGAAGCGGTTCGGGCGTCGCTAGGCATGCTGACCCGCGACTTCCAGATCGTGCATCTGTGCGGCAAAGGCAACGTGCTGCCGGAGCTGGAATCGAAGGACTACCGGCAGTACGAATACGTGCAGGCGGAACTTCCCGACGTGCTGACGATGGCCGATCTCGTCATCTCGCGCGCGGGCTCGAACTCCATTTTCGAGTTTCTGGCGCTCCGCAAGCCGATGCTGCTCATACCGCTCAGCCGCCAGCAGAGCCGGGGCGATCAGATCCTGAACGCGGAGTCGTTCGAGGCCGCCGGATTCTGCGAGGTGCTGCAGGAGGAATCGCTCACGGCGGGCACGCTGCTCGAACGCGTCGGCACGCTGTTCCGGGACCGGGAGACGTATATCGCGAAGATGAACGAAAGCGACGGGCAGGACGCGCTGAATGCGGTGTTCAAGCTCATTAAACAGACGGCGAAGCGCGCCAAATCGCGCTAAGCGGGCAACAAGGAAGGGCCGTATTTCCGGGCATGGCGGGCGCCATGCGGGAAATACGGCCCTTCTTTCGCGCGACCGTGCCGAACGGCAGCGTTCAGGCGTCTAATCGGCCTATGCCTTGGCGTAAGCGATGCTCAGCTCCAGCTGCAGCTCTTCGCCTGCCGCTACCATCGGGAGTTCTTCGCGCCGGTTCAGCTCGGTCGTCAGCGCCATCCACGGCTCGACGCAGATGAACGGCTTGCCGTCGACCTGCCAGAGCACGACGTATTTGAAGGCGTCGCTGTAGCGGAGCGTGACGGATCCGCTGCCATCTGGACCGGGGAAACCAATCTGGCTGCGTCCGGCGTCCAGCAGGGCGATCGATTCCTTCAAGCCTTCGAGCTCGACCGCGCCTTCCAGCGGCTTGATTTCGTTATCATTGTAGTCCAGATAGCGCGTCGCGTCGGTATCGTACGCGATCGCCTTCGACGAGATGCGGAAGTACGGGTGGAAGCCGGCGTACATCGGCATGGCCGTATCCGACAGGTTGCGGTACGACTGGCGGATGTGAAGCTCGCCGTTCTTCAGCGCGTACGTGAACAGCAGCTCGAAGTGCCACGGATATTCGCCGAGCGTGCCTTCCCCGCTCACAAGGCGCACGGTGAGCGACGCTTCTTCCTCGGCGGAATGCGAGACGACCTCCCATGGGCGGTTGCGCGCGACGCCGTGATTGCGCATCGGATACGTGACGCCGTCCCATTCGTAGCGCCCGTTCACGAGTTGGCCGCAGATCGGGAACAGAATGGGATTGCCGCCGCGGATGTTCGCCTCCGGGTCGACGAAGGTGTCCCGGTCCAGATAGAACAGCTCTTCGCCCTTCAGCCGGCAGCTGATGGCGATGGCGCCCCGCTCGGGACAGACCGTGACCGAGGAATCGGTGGACGCGTCGGTTAACGTGTACAGCGTGTAGACATCTTCATGCTGCGTGACTGCATACTGGCTCATTCATATACCTCCGATTTATCGTACTTGGCGGATTTCTCTGGGTTAGCATACCATATCTTGAAATACAATCGTAAGTTTCACGCCGCATGTATTCCAGCTTGTATGTTTTCGGAACAAGACGAACAGCGCCACCAAACCCAGGGCAATCGCCATGTCGCCCTGACCCTGTAGAAGAACCGGGCGAACGTCGAAAAAGGGGCTCTTGCGGGAAATTTCCATTTTTTTCTCAAGCTATATTGCATTATTGAATAGCAAGCCATATACTATAGCTGTAGGGAGCAATTGGAGCCCGATATTTTTTTGATAAGCTATTCTACATTGTTGAATACCAAGCCATATCGCATAGGGAGCGGTTGCATGAATGTTCAGTTCAAGAAAGGCGTCCTCGATTTGTGCGTCCTCGCTCTTACCGCTTGGGAGGACCGCTACGGCTACGAGCTGGCGGTGGCGATGTCGTCCAAGTTCGAGGTTGCGGTCGGCAGCGTCTATCCGCTGCTTAACCGGCTGACGCAGGAAGGGTATTTCTCCACGTATTTGCGGGAATCGCCGGAAGGGCCGCCGCGCAAATATTATAAGCTTACGCCGCAGGGGCACTCGCACCTGATGGCGCTCATTACGGAATGGCGCTCGTTCTCCATTGCCGTGGACGAAATCATTAAGGAAGGTGTGGAACGATGAGCACGATTCGCGCGCAATATTTGCAGCAGCTGTGGGATTTGCTCGCTCCGGTGCCGGAGGGGCTGCGGAAGGAATGGATGTACGATTACGAGGAGCATTTTCGGATGGCGGCCGCGCAGGGACGCAGCGATGCCGAGGCGGCGAGTGAACTCGGGGACCCGCGGCAAATCGCCAGAGAGCTGCTGCTCGGCTACCGGGTTGAGGAAGCGGCGCGCAGCGGGCGGATCTCCTCGGTCTCGCGGGCGGTGTTCACGACCGTCAGCATGGGCTTCTTCAACTTGATTTTCGTCCTCGGTCCCTACGTGGCGCTGCTGGCCGTCATCGTGTCGCTGTGGGCGGTCGTCGCGGCCCTCGGGATCTCCTCGCTTTACGCGATTTATGAAGGGTTGTTCGGCGAGGCGTTCAATCGGGTGCAGGGCGCCTTTATCGCGATGACGCTGATCGGGCTGTCGATGCTCGCCGGGGCAGGCATGAAAGTGGTCACGCGCGGATTCATGCGGATGACCGTGAACTATTTGAAATTCAATTCCAGAATTATCGGGGGGCGGGCGAAATGAGAAACTGGGTCATAGCTGGATTGACGCTGTTCGTGGCCGGAGCGGTCGGCACGGTCGCGACGTTCGGCTCCGAAGGCGACTTCTCCTTCGGCACCGTGGAAGTGGCGAAAGAGGCGAGCGCGAGCGCCGCGGGCATCGAGCGGATCAAGCTGGGCGCAAGCGCCGCCGATATCGATATCGTGCGGGGGGCTGGCGACAAATTCAAGGCGACGCTGACCGGCCGCGCAAGCAAGAAGTTTCTCGATCGCATCGAGGTGAAGCTCGTCCCGAGCGGCAGCGAGCTGATCGTCGATGTGAAGGCGAGCACCGGCTTCTCGATCGGGCTCAACATTTTGGACGTGGATTTGCGGCTCGAAGTGCCTGATCGCCAGTGGAGCAAGCTGGTAATTGACGGCGGGAGCGGCAACGTGGAGCTGTCGGATTTGAAGATCGACGAGTTGATCGCGAGCATCGGTTCGGGCAATGTGCACGTGAAGAACCTGACCTCGCGGAAGCTTGAGCTGGAAGCGGGATCGGGCAACCTCCATGCGGAATCGTCCAAGGCGGATCTCGTGCAGATGGATGTCAGCAGCGGCAACCTAAGGCTTACCGACGTCGCGGCCAGCGCCGTCGATGCCGAGACCGGCAGCGGGAATATCTACGTGACCGCGGATCAATTGAGCGGCAGCGTCAAGGCGGAGACGGGCAGCGGCAACGTGACGATCGCCACGCTTGAGCGGCCGGAGTCGGCCACTGTTCAGTTCGCAACCGGGTCGGGCGACCTGAAGAACGAGTGGGAGGACGGCCGGGAATCGGATGAGGATGGGGTGAAAGAGCAGATCGTCTTCGGCAGCGGGGACGTCAGCGTCGCCGTCGAGACCGGATCGGGCAATCTTTATTTGGAGCGCCGATAAGGCGATGCTCGTAGCCGGGTACGCCGGCAGCGGGGAAGCGCCGCTAGCGGGACGTGCGGCCCGGCCGGCTTCGGGAATGGAATGGGCAATAGGGACCACGGCCGACAAGCCGGTTGACCAGGGGAACGCTCCTGATCAGCCGGCTTTTTGCGTGTTTCAGTTACCGCCAAATGGTTTACGTTGTTTTCGTTGACGGACAAGGACCGGTGCGCTTATTCTGAGATGAGAGACTGGCAAGGTATATCGGCCTACGAATACAGGAGGAATCACCATGCGCGTGAAAGAGAGAACGGCGCTTCTTCTCGGCCCGCTGCTCGCGACAACGATCCCTTTGTTTTGCTACGAATGGCTGCGTTCGGCGCATACGGCCGACGTTTCGATTCATTCCCCGTCGGGGCATTTCTATATCGTCAGCATTATCGCCGCGCTCGCGACGCTGTTCGCGGTGGCGGTCGGCATCACCGGCTACCGGCTGCGCAATATTAAGGTTGAGTTTCTGGCGCTCGCCTACCTCTCCCTCGCGGAGCTGTTCATCCTACACGGGCTGTCGACGCCGGGACTGCTCATCCACGCCTCGACCCTGCCGGGCATCGCGTCCCAGCTGAGCATCCTGCTCGCCGTCGGCTGGCTCTGCTTATCGGCGGCGCCGACGGACCTGCCGCTCGTCCGCTGGCTGGCGCAGCGGCGGCGCTTCCTGATGCCGGTATGGGGCTCGGTGCTTGGCCTGATCTGCGTCTTTGCCTTCCTGATGCCGGCTGCCGTGGAGTCGCTCCATATTAACCAGCATCCGTACAAATGGATCGCGGCTGCGCTAACATGCGCGGGCTGTCTGTGGACGATGTTCCACTACCGTCAATCGTACCTTGCCGCCGGATTCCCGGTTCAGCGGGCGATCGTCTACAGCACCGGACTGTTGATCGCCTCACAATATATTATGATTACCGGCGAGGCATGGATGCTGAGCTGGTGGTTGTACCATGTGCTGGTGCTCGCTTCGATGGTCATCATGCTGAACGGGCTGGCGCGTCAATATTTCTCGCAGGGCTCCTTCAGCTCTTCGCTGAAAGTGCTGTTCAAGTCCGATCCGCGCGCTTGGCTCGAAGCGTGCATTACCCCGAGCGTGCGGGCGCTGATCATGGCGACCGAGGTTCGGGACGCATACACAGCCGGCCATAACATGCGGGTAGCGCTGTATGCGCTGCGGCTCGCCGAAGAGATGGGCCGCTCATCCGAGGAGCTGCGCGCGATCGCGCAGGGCGGCGTCGTGCACGACGTCGGGAAGATCAAGGTGCCGGACGCGATATTGAACAAGCCCGGCAAGCTGAGCCCGGAGGAGCGAAGCATGATTGAGCGCCATCCGGTATGGGGTTACGACATGTGCAAGCGGCTCGGCTTCTTCGCCGACGAACTGTCCATCATCCGCTCCCATCATGAGAAATGG
Source organism: Paenibacillus xanthanilyticus (assembly GCF_042682185.1). Taxonomy (NCBI): domain Bacteria; kingdom Bacillati; phylum Bacillota; class Bacilli; order Caryophanales; family Paenibacillaceae; genus Paenibacillus; species Paenibacillus xanthanilyticus. Next base: position 3,402,031 of record NZ_JBHUHA010000002.1, read on the forward strand.
GACGGCACGGGCTATCCCGATCGGCTGGCCGGCGAACGCATACCGGTGCTCGCCCGTATTACGGCTGTCGCCGACGTGTACGACGCGCTGACGTCCTCGCGTTCGTATCGCAAGGCGATGTCGCACGAGGACGCGATGGCCATTATTTTGGAGGGGAGCGGCACGCACTTTGACCCGGCCTGCGTGGAAGGCTGGACGAGACTTGCTTCGAGCGATTCGCGCTTCCTTCTGGAGACGGCCGCTTCGGATCGAACGCTGCGTCTGGTGCCGAGCGAGGCGGAGAAGACGTCGGTCGTTTCTTGATCACGCAATAGAGGGCTGTTCCTCGTCGAGGTCGACGAGGAACAGCCCTCTTTGCATGCCGCCGGAGGGCGGCCCGAGCCGTACGGCTTTAGCTCCAGATCTCCTGCGGCTTGACGCCAAGCTCCGTGGCGATCAGCTCGGCCGTCAGGCGCTGCGGCTTGCGAATCTTGCCGTTGCGCAGCTTCGAGATCGTCTGCACGGAGATACCGGTTGTCTCAGACAGCTGTTGAGCCGATATGTTGCAGCGGGCCATGACGATCTTCAGCTTCACGGCCGGATCGATCGGCTCCGCGTTCGGGCGCAAGTCCGTGACGACGAACGCGTATTGCTTCAGCTCGCCGCTCCCGTCATAGAAGGGATGGAAGAGAAGGCGAATTTCCAGATCCACCGCGTCGGCCAACCGTTTGGTACGGATCGTCAAGTGGCTGGATTTGCGGCTGCGGGCCGCCTCCTGAATGGCCGCGATGGTGCGATCCTGCTCCTCCGGGTGAATAATGGAGAGGATGGACTTCTGCAGGTATTCCAGTTCTTGCAGCGGCGGATCTTGCACCGCGGCCAAGGGGCTCTTCTCCAGTCGGCTAATGACGTAATCCGTCTCGACGACGCCCGACATCAGCACCGGCCGGGCGCTCGATTGGCACTCGATCCATTCCGCGGCGCTTACGTCCTCCGCCGTCAGCAGCCAGACCGCGTCCACGGCGATGTCGAGCTTGCGGCAGGAGAGCTTGATCCGCGGTGCTTGTTCGTGGCGGCCCTGAAGGGGATAGACACGCGCGGCTTCGCTTAATTCCTCCAACTGGCAGTCGGAGAAGAGGGCAGCAAGCGGCTTGCCCTCCAGCTCCTGCCGCGACAGGCCGACGAGCTGGACGAACGCTCCGTTCACCCGGTCGAAGAACGGTCTGGCGGCAGCGCCCTTCAGCAGTGCCATCGGCGTATCCAGCGTATCGAAAATCGTTTTGAAAACAGGCAAGCTTCTTCACCTCGTTCTATCCGGTCACGCGATTGTTAGACAAAGTATAGTCAATAAGGGGATTAAAATTCAACTAGATAAATCGTTTTAATCTCCTTTATTTTACCAGCGGGTTCCAAATTTGTCTGTGTCGCAATTGTGGAATTTGTTTCCAAGTAGGCGTTCGCCGGGGGGGACGTTATAATGAAAACAATCCCTTCCCACAAAGAGGGAGAATCCGTTCATGTATTGCATGCAAAAAGTCGATCATTCAGCACCGAGAAGGTGGCGAGAAGGCGAAGCAGCAGCGTATAGGCAACCCTAAATGAGCACCGGACTACAAGCCGGAACACAAGATTCGATGCGGAGATACGCCTTGATGCTTCGCGATCCATTGACGATTTTTTGAAAAATTTCATAAAGTTACGCGGGAGGGCGAACAATGGGATGAGCCACATCTCGATCCGCACGAAGTTCCTCGTTTTCGTCGTCATGATCACGCTGCTGCCGCTCGCCTTAGTCGGCATCAGCAATTACCGGATGGCGAAAGCCACGATCAAGGAGGCGCTGATCGAGAAAGCGTACACCAAGGTCCTCGGCAGCGCGGACGGCCTATCCGTCTGGCTGGACGAGCGCCGGGCGGAAGTGATGGCGATGAGCCGGTCCGAGATCGTACGCTTCGGGAGCACAGCCGAGCGAATCGCCTATCTTCATATCGAAACGTCGCGGAAGAACTCGCCGTACTTCTCGCTATCCTATACGGACGGGCGGGGCTATACTCTTTTTCCGAGCGGCACCCAAGCTGGTCCGAATTGGCGGCCGTGGGCGGAATCGACAAGCATCGGCGATTCGGCGATCACCGATCCGTTCATCGGCCCCCGGACGGGGGAGCGCCTGTTCATGATCAGGCTGCCGGTAATAGGCCAAGCGAACGAGCCGGCGGGCTATTTGAACGCGGCGATCCGCACGGAAACGCTGGCGGAGCACTTTCTCAATTTTCGCGTCGGTCTGCGGGACATCGTGCTGCTGTATAACCGGGAAGGGGACATTCTGTACTACCCGGACATTAGCAAGGAGTTCGACTATAACGTGCGGTCGCCGGAGCTGCCCTTCGCGGCAGCGGCCGACGACATGCTGGCGGGCGATCACGGCTATGCCGAGACGGGCTCGGGCAAAGGACGGTCGATCGTGTTCCACGCCGATGTCGCCCAGACCGGCTGGCAAGTGGGCCTACAGGTGGCGATGAAGGAGTTCGAGGAGCCGCTGACGCCGTTGATTTGGCGGACCGTGCTGCGGATCGCGGCGGCGGAGATCGTCATGGCGCTTCTGCTCTGGTTATACATTAACCGGCTGCTTGCCCGTCTTCAGCGGGTGACCGACGTGACGGAGTCGGCGTCGGCCGGCCGATTCGACGTCATTCCGGTGCCGGAGACCGGGCGAGACGAGATTACGCGGCTGTCGCATTCGGTCAACGAGATGACGGTTCACCTGCGCGAGATGTTCGACCAACTGGAAGCCATCATCAATCAAAATCAATATTCGATCATCGTCGTGGATCAGGAATACCGGATCACGTACTTCAGCAAAGCCGCGGAGCGGCTGCTCGGCTACCGCGCGGAGGAGGTTATCGGCGTTCACACGCCGCTGCGGTTCATCGCCCCGGAGTCGCTGACAGAGGCGGCGGAGCAGCTCTCCGCGAAGTTGGGCCGACCGGTTGCGCCCGATATATCGGTGCTGCGCGAGCAGCGCTCAGACAGCAGGAACTACGAACGGGAGTGGGTGCTCGTGCACAAAGACGGGACGCGGATTCCGGTATCGCACAGCTCGAGCGCGATTACGGACCGGGACGGCAAGGTGGTTGGCGTCGTTGGAATCTCGCGCGATATTACCAAGCAAAAGCAAGAGGAGAAGACGCGCAGCCGCCAGCTGGCCGTGCTGGAGGCGGCGCACGATCTGATCGCGACGTTCGACGCCGATTATAAGCTCATTTATCTGAATCCGGCCGGAAGGGCGATGCTCGGCTTGGCCGGAACAGGCGAGTCGCCGCTTGCCGAGGAGGTGCCTGAGCGGTTCGTCGAGACGCTGCTGCTCGGGATCGACCACGCAGTCGCCCATGGCTTCACGGAGAATATGGCCGAGCTGCAAGCGCCGGACGGGCGGATCGTCAACGTGTCCAAAATCTTGGTCGCCCATCAGGACGAGGGCACCGGCGAACGCTTCTTCTCCTGCATCGCGCGCGACGTGACGGAGATTACCCGGGTGAACGAGATGCTGGCGGAAGCGAAGCGGGAGGCCGACGAAGCAAGCCAGGCGAAGACGCTGTTCCTCGCGCGGATGAGCCACGAAATCCGCACGCCGCTCGCGGGCATCATCGGGTTGACGCGGCTGATGCAGAAGACGGAGCTGACGCAGCTGCAGCGGGATTACGCGGATAAAATGCAGGCGTCCTCGGAGGCGCTTCTTCGGATCATTAACGATATTCTCGACTTCTCGAAGGTGGAGGCGGGCAAAATCGAGCTGAACGCGGTCTCCTTCAACTTGGAGGAGATGCTGCAGAAGCTCGCGGATATTCTAAGCGTGTTCGTCGGCGGCAAGGAGCAATTCGAATTTCTCATCGAGACGCCGGAGCAGCTGCCGACGTCACTGATCGGCGATCCGCTGCGCATCGAGCAGGTGCTCCTCAACCTGTGCGGCAATGCCGTCAAGTTCACGAACCGGGGGCACGTCAAGCTGCACGTGCAGCTTCTTGTCTTCGAGCCGGGCGAAGACGTGGTCGTGCGGTTCAGCGTGGAGGATACGGGCATCGGCATCTCGGAGGAGCAGCAGGCGCGGTTGTTCGAGTCGTTCACGCAAGCGGGCCCCGCCACGCAGCGCAAATACGGCGGGACGGGCCTGGGGCTTGTCATCGCGAAGAGTCTCGTCGAGATGATGGGCGGCGCGATCTCGTACGAGAGCACGGCCGGCGTCGGCAGCCGCTTCGAATTCACGCTGCAGTTCGCGGCCCAGTCCGACGCGATGAACGAGCCTTACCAGATCGGCGAGCACGCGATCTGGGTCGTAGAGGATTATCCGCTCATGGAACAGCATTGGTCGGGCATGCTGGAGGAGATGGGGCTGCTGCCGATCGGGCACGGCTCGTGGCGTTCGGCGCAGGAGCGCCTCGCGCGGGCGGGGATCGGCGCGCTGCCGGCCGCCGTGCTGCTCGATTTCGAGATGCCGGATATGTTCGGCGACGATACGTGGCAGTCGTTCCGCGAGACGGCGCAGGCGACCGGCGTGCGGACGATCGCGCTGACGACGGCGTTCGGGCGCGAGGAGCTGCTGAAGCTGCCGCCGAAGGAGCGGCCGGATGCCATTCTCGTGAAGCCGGTTACCCGGATGGCGCTCTATCAGGCGCTGGTGCCCGTGCTGGGTAAGGTCAGCGCCGCCGAGGCTGCCCTAGCGGAAGCGGCGGCGGCCGAGGAGCAGGCCTTCCCGCGGCGGGGGACGATTCTGCTCGCGGAGGATAACGCGATTAACCAGCTCGTGGCGGTCGAGCAGCTGAGCGAATGGGGGTTTACGGTCGACGTGGCGGAGACGGGTCATGAGGTGCTCCAGAAGCTCGATAGCGGCGATACGTACGACCTCATCCTAATGGACATTCATATGCCGGAGATGGACGGCGACGAAGCCGCTACGATTATTCGCTCGGAACCGAGGTTCGACAAGCTGCCGATCATCGCGTTGACCGCGAACGTCATTAAGAAGGACCATGAACGCTATTACAAGCTGGGCATGAACGACGTGCTGACGAAGCCGATCCAGGCGGAGAAAATGCGTCAGACCGTGCTAAAATGGCTTCATGCCGGGGAAGAGGAGCATGCGGCCGTCGCCATGTCGGCTGGTGCCTCCGACTCGCCGCTTCACGCAAGCGACGAAGGGATCGCGCTAATGAGCGTGCCCGGCATCGATATGGCCTCTGCGCTCGCCCGGGTGGGCGGCAAGCGGGAGATTCTGCGCCACATGCTGCACCTCTTCGCCGCGGAAAGCGCCCAGTTCGGCGACCGGCTCCGCCAGGCGCTCGTCGCGAGCGACTACCAGACGGCGCGCAGGCTGGCCCATACGCTCAAAGGCACGGCCGGCAATCTGTCGGCGGCCGAGCTCGCCGCCATGGCCGATCAGCTGGAAGCGCTGCTGAAGCAGCCGATCGAGCTCATCGACATTCAAGCGATCAACAGCGCCGCCGCATGCGTGCAGCTAGTACTGCGCCCGATGTTGAAAGTGCTTGCGGGCAGTGACAAGTAATTGCACATTACTTACCAAATCGACACACTTTCCTAACAATATTCTAACAATCTATTGTTGGACCGTGCCCGCTATTGTATATTGATAGTAGACGCAGTCAACGCCACTCTTCAATTCGCTTCGAGGTGACCGCAATGTATAAAATTTTAGTCGTTGAAGATGACGTCATGATGAGCGATATGCTATCGATGTATTTGTCGGGCGAAGGCTACGAGGTTCATCAGGCGTTCGACGGCGCGACGGGGGTTAAGCTGCTGGAAGCGGTTACGCCGGATCTGGTGCTGCTTGATCTCATGCTGCCCGACGGGGACGGCACGGACCTCTGCAAGCGGATTCGGCAATTCTCCAGCGTGCCGATAATGGTGGTATCCATGAAGACGGACGTGAGCGAGCGGGTTCAGGCGCTTCGGGCCGGGGCGGACGATTATTTGTGCAAACCGTTCAGTATGCATGAGCTGAGCGCGCGTTCGGAGGCGTTAATCCGGCGTGCCCAGTTGATACATTCGCAGATGGGGGCCGCGGCAGCCAAAGCCCCGCAGGAGACCGGCAAGGAAGCCGAGACGGCGATTCGGCTGGACACGGAGCGCAGATTGCTGCTCGTCCGGGGACAGCTGGTCGAGACGACATTCTCGGAATTCGAACTGATGAAGCTGTTTCTCGCCCATCCGGGCAAAGTATTCAGCCGTGAAGACCTCATTAACGCCATCCGCGGCTTCGACTCGTTCGTCACCGACCGAGCCATCGATGTTCATATTGTGAATTTGAGGCGTAAAGTAGAGAATAATCCCAAGGAGCCGAAGTACATCCGCACCGTTTGGGGTGTGGGCTATAAATACGTGCAGGAGAACAGTGCACGATCCGGCTCATAAGACGAACCAAATTCGAAACCGTTCGATGCGCGACTCGCGCGAAGGACGGTTTTTTTTGATTTATGCATAGGACTAAAGACTTTATGCAATTAAAAGGAAATCCGCCTAAAATCCCCTTTAACGGAATTCTAATCATTATCGTCTAACTTTCCTAATGGATCTGTGTGAGAATCGGACTATCACACAACGTCATCGCACAGGGGTCTCAGTACGACACCACAGGATGAAGCGGAGAGGAAGCATGAAGGAATGGACGCAGGTTATCCGGTACGGGGATGGCTACGGCACGAGGAGGAGCGGGAGAGGGCCGCGCATGGGGAATGCGATCTATTGACCGGGCTCCCGGGCAGGCTGGCTGCATTCACGCTGCTGGAGCAGGTCATTGCCCGCGCGAGCAGCGCGAAAGCGGATGTCATTGTCGCGGTCGTCGATTTCGACCGGTTTCATCTGATTAACGAATCGAAAGGAACGGTATTCGGCGATCAGACGCTGCGCCTCTTGGCGGAGCGGTTCAAGACCGAAGAACTGGCTCATTTCGCGGCCTGCCGTATCGGAGGCAACGCGTTCGTGCTGTTCAAGCCGTGTCTGCGGGGCGGGGAAACGAATGGCATCAGCCGTCTTAAGACGCAGGCGGAGGCGCCGCTCGTGGTTGAAGGCCACGTGCTGTACCCGACCTGCAGCATCGGAATCGCGGAGTACCCCAAGGACGGACGGAACGCGGAGAAGCTGCTTCGCCACGCGGACACGGCGATGCAGTCGGCGAAGGCGGCGGGCGGCAACCGGATCGGCGCGTATACCGAGGCGGACGCGACCCGAGCGGGGCGGAGATTGAAGCTGGAAGGCGCCCTGCGCGGGGCGCTCGAGCGGAGCGAGCTGTCGCTGTGCTATCAGCCGATTTATGCCGCATCCGGACGATTGCGGGGCTTCGAGGCGCTGCTGCGCTGGAATCACCCGGAGCTCGGCGCGATATCGCCGGCGGAATTCGTGCCGCTCGCGGAACAGACCGGCTTGATCGTGCCGATCGGCGAATGGGTGATCCGGGAAGCGTGCCGTATACATCGCGAGGCGACCGCCAAAGGACACGCGGATATCGTGATGGCGGTGAACCTCTCGCCGGTGCAGCTGCGCGTACCCTCGTTCGTGGATGGCATGCTGCGGCTGCTCGAGGAGTGCGGAGTGCCCGCGAGCGGACTGGAGCTCGAAATTACGGAGAGCATCATGCTCGAGGCGGGCGAGAGGACGATCGCTGCGCTTGAACGGCTGCGCCAAGCGGGCGTGCGGATCGCGCTGGATGATTTCGGCACGGGCTACGCCTCGCTGACTTACTTAAGGGAGCTGCCGATCCATACGCTGAAGCTGGATCGTTCCTTTATCCGTCCGATTTGCCATCAGCACACGGAGCGGGTCATCGTCGAATCGATGATTATGCTCGTCCACCGGCTCGGGTTGGAAGTGGTGGCGGAAGGCATCGAGGAGGAGGAACAGCTGGCTCTCCTCAGGGAGTGGGGCTGCGATTTGCTGCAAGGGTATTTGCTCGGCCGCCCGATCGAGGCGCGCGGGGTCGGCGCCCATTTGCCGAAGTTGGCGTAGCCTATATTCGATTCCGAGGGACGGGCGCTGCCGGCGTCCGTCTTTTTATTGCCGGGTCATTGGGGCGAAATGCAAAAAAACCGCATGATGGCCGCTCAGGGCCGCGCACGCGGTGGATCTGCTACGGCCCCTTTCGTCTAGGCGCCGCATGATTAAGACACTTCCATGTACAATTTCGTGCCGTCGTTGTACTGCAGGATGGCGACGTCGCGCACCATCTCGACGGAAGCGATGCGTTTCCACTTCCGGCGGAAATCGAAGTTGAGTTCCATCTCGCGCAATTTGTTGTTCAGCATTTCGATGGCTGTTTTGTGCTCGGACGGATAGTGGACGGGAACTTTGCGGTTTTTAAAGGTAATGACCTTCGTCATTGTCATGCACCTCCGGGTGGATTGGTTACTCCGATTATAGTCCCGAGTTTTTAGCCGCTTATAAAGGCTGCGTCAGACGCATGTTTAATTTGCTCAATCATTTCTAACAAATTTCGCGGCAATTCGAGCTTTGTTGGTGGAGTTGCCCTAGTGTGCTTCCAATTCATGAAGCTTATGCCTGTACCGGGGATTTTCCGAACAGCAAAAGCCGCCCATCGCGATAAGCAGGCGGCCCACTGTTGAATCGCTTCCCCGGCCGTTAGCTGGAGAAGCTGCTGTATTTGCGTTTGTAATGGCCGTGACCGTAATGATGGTTCGGCGGCGGCGGCGGATAATGCGGCTGCCGCGGCGGCCGATGGTACCCGTGCTTGTAATCGCTGCTGCTGTAGTGGTGATGATGCCCGTGGTGACCGTAATGCTTATTACCCATAAGGGAATAGACGAAACGTTTCAACATATGCTTCAGCATGGCGAATCCCTCCTTGTGGTCATACGTAAACTTTGTGTATGCTCTTACTATTTCATACGAATACGACGCGGAAAGGTTTCTGTTCCGCGCGCAAATAGGCGAGGCGGTAGATAGGATGCGTAGCGTAATGGAACGGTGGCGGAAGATCGTCCAGCAGTGGCGGGATTATCCGCTGCGCGAGGGAGCAGTGATCGCCAGGCGGTACCGCGTGGAGCGGTTCATGGGCATGGGCAGTTATGGATTGGCCTATGCGGCCGTCGATGCGGTGAACGGCTCCCGGGTGCTCGTCAAGGTGAGCAAACCGAGCAAGGGAGAGACGTCGCGAGCGCTGCTGCGGCGGGAGAGCGATATCATGCGGGCGCTCGATCATCCGCAAATCCCGCGGTGGCTCGATTATAGGGAGGAGCGTCGCCGGTCGGTGCTGGCGATGGAGCTGATCGAGGGCGTTAATCTCGAGGCGCGCATGATGGAGGAGAGCGCGGTCTATGACGAGCGTGCCGCCGCGCGCACGGTGCGGGCGCTGCTTGCGCCGCTCGAACACCTGCATGGGCGAGGGTTCGTCCATCGCGACGTTCGTATCCCGAACGTGCTCGAATGCCGGCGGGCGGGGATGGCGGCGCCGGCGATCTATCTCATCGACTTCGGCTTGGCCTGCCGCATCGGAGAACGCCTGCCCGAGGCGCTTCGCCGGGCGCTCGGCGAAGATGGCGATCCGGCGGGCAGCGCCGGCGATTGGGGAGACGTGAAGCGGCGGATGCGGCGGCCGGAGCCAGGCAGCGATCTGTACGGGGCGGGACACTTTGCCTTGTTCATGCTCTATTCGGGTTACGCGCCGGAAGAGGGCGCGGACGAAGCAGATTGGCGGAGCGAGCTTGCGCTGTCCGCGCCGATGCGAAGGTGGCTCGAACGGTCGCTGGGCGAGGGGCAGCCGTTCCGGGATGCGCTCGAGTGCGCGGCCGAATTGGATGCCGTCATCGAAGCGCTGACCCCGGGGGGCGGCTGACCCGGTCCGGCTCTCAAGCCGGATTCATGATCCGGCGAGCAGGGTAATAACCAGCAACTCGTATAGCACGAGCGGCAGCACCGTACTGTAGGGAGTTGCGAAGCCCCGTCCGTCCGGGATGGCCGCGCTGCATTGCAAATACAAGAAACAACGGTCGACATGCACGATAATACCCTCGTAGACGACCCCGTCGACGCTTTCGATCCGCACGGCGCGGTGCAAGTAGGTCGCGCACAAATCATGCAGCCTTTTGCGAATTTGCTGCACCGTTAACGGCAGTCCGGGCTCGGCTCGATACACGATCGGGGCCCCCGGATGGGGACTCGGCTTCCCGTACATCTTCTTCCTCCTCACGGCAGCTTTGCGCTGCATGCCTCTGGCTTGATGCCATTCATTTATGCGGTTAGTTTATGCGCGTATGGTCTCTGGTAAGAACAAACAAGCCTATTGTACAATGGGGGTGGCAGCGTTTTCCTGCACCTATGACTCGTCAGGGGAACGGGGCGCTCTGCCAGTTGGGAGGCGTCACCTTGACCTTAGCCAAAACGTTTTTCGCCAGCATAAGCATCATGATTACAATTGCCTATTTGTTCAATATTGGCTATAAATATTTGTTCGAGCACGCTTCGGCCCGCATGAAATATGGACTAGCGATCGTTTGTTTCATCGTCAGCGGATGGCTGGCGATGGTTTTTGGCGTTCGGGTCGGCGAGGTTACGATGCTTGATCTGCGTTTCGTCCCCACGCTCGTCGCGGTTCTTGTGCTGCCCAGTCCTTGGATGGTGCTCGTCATCGGCACGGGCATCGGGCTCGGGCGCTTCATCTTCAGCTGGGATCTGACCGCCGTTCTCGGCTGCGTGACGATGGTGATCATCGGCGCGGCGTGCGCGGGCCTGCATATTGCGATGAGGCGCGTCGCTTGGCGTTACTTATGGAAAAGCATCTTCCTCATCGTCGCCGTCAATCTGCTGAATTCCGCGCTGGCCACGGGGACCGTCCTAGTCAACGGGTCGATAACGCCGTGGGCTTACTGGACGGAAGTGACGCCTTACGCGCTTCCGAGCCGCGTGCTGATGTGCGCGTTGTTCTTGTTCATTTTCCGCGACTTCCAGAAGGAGCAGCAGCGGACCGACGAGCTCCGCACGATGAACAAGCTGCTGCGCCGCCAGACGCGTCAGCTGCGGGAGGCGAAGCGGGACATCGAGGCGAAGGCGAAGGAGCTGGAGTTGGCCTCTTCGTATAAATCCGAGTTTCTGGCCAACATGTCGCACGAGCTGAAGACGCCGCTGAACAGCATTATCCTGTTGTCGCAGCTTATACGAGATAGCGAGGAAGATCGTTATAACGCGGAGGATATGGTATACGCGGAGCTCATTCAGACGGCGGGCAACGATCTGCTGCAGCTCATTAACGATATCCTCGACCTCTCGAAGGTGGAAGCCGGCCGAATGGATATCGTGATCGACCGCGTGTCGATCCACGATATGATTCAGCATTTGCATCACCAGTTTCTGCCGCTGGCGCAGCAGAAAGGCTTGCGTTTCGAGGCGGACGTCCATGCGAACGTGCCCTGTACGATTTGGACCGATGCGCTCCGGACGAACCAGATTTTGCGCAATTTGCTCGTGAACGCGTTCAAATTCACGAGCGAAGGCAGCGTGCGGCTGACCGTCCGCCTGGAAGCGCCGGCCGTGCCCAAGGACGTGCCGAAGCGGGGCAGAGGACGCGCATGGCGCGGAGCCGCTTGGACCAGGCAGACGCAAGCCGAAGCGGAGGTCGCCGCCGGGGGAGTCGGGACGCCATCCGTCGCTCGGCCGAGACTCGCGTTCTCCGTCTCGGATACGGGCATCGGCATCGACAAGGAGAAGCAGGAGCTGATCTTCGAGGCGTTCCGGCAGGAGAACGGGGCGATCAACCGCATGTATGGCGGGACGGGCCTTGGCTTGTCGATCAGCCGTCAGCTCGCCATGCTGCTCGGCGGGAAGCTCGGGCTGCGCAGCGAGAAACACAAGGGAAGCGAGTTTACGTTCTATCTCCCGCTGCAGCCGCCGGCTGGCGCGCAGCCGGACGGATCGGACGACTCGCGCGCAGGGACGCAGCCGGAGCTCGCGGGATCGGCTGCAACGTAGGGGAACGCTTCACAGCATGTACGCCAATAAGGCGGGCCCATGGTCATTCGCAGTTGACCCGGGCCCGCCTTTATTCGCATGGAAGACAACAACAAAAGGCGCCGCAGGAGAGTATCCTGCGGCGCCTTTGGCTTGCGCGGCAGCCCTATGGGCAGCCGGGAGCAGCAACCTCGCTAGGGTTGAAGCGTGATCGCCTTCGTCATCGTATCCGGCGCGGACGTCTCGGCCTTCCAGCCGAGCGTCTCGGCGAAGAAGACGAGCGGGACCATGGAGCGGCCGCCCACGATCTCGACCGGCGTGCTGACGGCCACCGAGGCGCCATTCAGCGTCGCTTCGTTCTTGCCTGCCGTAATGACCAGCTCACGATCGCCACGAATGAGCGTCATCGTCTTGGTCGCCGCGTCGTACGTCATCTCCGCGCCGAGTACGCTTGCCGCTTCCTTGCCCGGGACGAGCAGCTCGTTCGACTGGCCGCGGAGCACTTTGGCGGAGAAGGTCGCGGGCTTGGACGGATCGTCGGCGAGACGGACCGGCACGCGCAGCAGATCGCCGGCGGCGTTCACCGCGACGTCCTCGACCTGCTCGCGCAGGTCGGTCACGAATTGATCGACATTGGCGTCCGTCACGCGGTATTTGGCGTCATCCGCGCCGATCGCCCGCGTAATCCACGTGTTGACATTCATGTTGTGGTGGGACAGATCCTTGAACAGGTCGAGGTTGAACGTCCATTCCGCCTCGGTCTGGAAATCGTACACCTTCACGTTCGGATATTGTTTGAACCGCTCGTACATCCACTTCTTCATCGTCAGCTGCTGTTCGTAGCGCGGAATGTTCAGATCGCGCCACACGGCTTGGCGAAGAATGGAATACGGCGGGTAATAAATATAGAACTGAGTCTCCGGGTGCGCTTTGATGACCGACTCCACATAGGTGGTGAAGTTGTTCTGCACGACCTCGAGCGGCTCTTCGTTGTTGCCGAAGCCGGCTTCGTCCGTAAGCGCCTTCTGGTACGTTTTCATCGCGTATTTCTTGCCGTACACGACGTAGTAGTTCCAGTTGTACAAATATTCAAGGCTCTTCAGCCGCTTCGCGTTCTCGGTCGCGGATGAGCGCTTGTAGAGGCCCTCCGCCAGCTCCCGGTACGGCGTGACGTTGAACCAGTACTTGTAATCGTTCCAGAACTTGTCGTCGTACAGGTAATGAGGGTAAGGGCCTTGCGCGTCGAGGTCGGCGGGCTTGAGGGCAAAATAATCGAGTCCCCACAGCACCTGCTTGACCTTGCCCGTCCTGAACGCCACCTGCGCGATATCATACTGCTCCTGTGCGTAAGAGCCGCGGATGGACAGCTTCAGCGTCTTGCCGCCGAGCTCCTCGTCGACGACGGAGGGCAGGAAATTCTCGGTCATCGACGATCCGAGAATGATCGTGTCATAGTCGTAATTCCGGGCCAGCCCCGGGTTCTGGTACCGCTGCTCATTCGAGAACACCGGCGTATACCACGATTTATGGTAGTACTGAAGCGGATCTATGAAAACCATGAACGCCACGGCGACCGCCGCGAATACGAGCGAGCCGCTGACGAAGCCGGCCAGCATGCGTTTGCTGGCTCGGATCGATACGGTGCGGCGCGGCTTCGGAAAACGCGATCGCTTCGGCAAAATCTCTTCGGAGGCCATGTTCCTCTCGCCGCCTTTCTAGAAATTGAAGTACAGGAACTCGCTGATTTGGTTGAAATACAGCAGCGACATAATGAACAAGAACGCGATGACGAAGCCGATCTTCCAGGTCGGGCGGAACGTCTCCATCCGCTCGGAGGAGTTGCGCGTGAACAGCACGATCGGGAAGAAGAGCAGCAGCAGCAGCAGCGGCGGCAGCAGCGCGTCCATCGTGACGCGGTTGAAGTCGAACCCTTGCAGGCCGCTCATGCCTTTGAGAATGCGGATCGCTTGATCCCACGACGTCGCCCTGAAGAACACCCAGGCGATGACGACATAGACGAACGTGATGAGCCACGCGGTCCACTTCGGCAGCTGGAAGCCCAGCTTCTTGCACAGCTTGCCCCACAGCTTGTGAATCACTTGGCCGAAGCCGTGCAGGAAGCCCCAGAACAGGAACGTCCAGCCCGCGCCGTGCCAGAGACCGCCGATGAGGAAGACGAGCATGTTGTTGACCATCATCCGGTTCTCGCCCTTGCGGTTGCCGCCGAGCGGGATATAGATGTAATCGCGCAGCCAGCGGCTGAGCGTCATATGCCAGCGGCGCCAGAAATCCTGCAGGTTGAGCGCCTTGTATGGGGAGTTGAAGTTCTGCGGCAACCGGATGTTGAAGAGCAGCGCCGCGCCGATCGCCATGTCCGTATAGCCGCTGAAGTCGAAGTACAGCTGGAACGTATACGAGAGAGCCGCGACCCAGGAGTCGACGAATTGCGTCGCCGTATCGAAGCCGGAGCTGGCGTAGCCCGCGAACGTATCGGCGATGACGACTTTTTTGAACAAGCCCATGCCGAAGACGAAAACGCCGAGCGAGGCGTTCTTCCAGTTCCATACTTTGCTGCGTACGCGGTCGAACTGCGGCATCATCTCGCCATGATGGAGAATCGGGCCGGCGATCAGATGCGGGTAGAACGTGACGAACAGCACGTAGCTGACGATGTTCGCCTCGCGCGCCTTGCGCTTGTACGCGTCCACGAGGAAGGCGATCTGCGTGAAGGTGAAGAAGCTGATGCCGAGCGGGAGGACGAGCTTCAGCAGCGCGAAGTCCGTACCGGCGATCTCGTTGAGATTCGTCAGGAAGAAGTCGGCGTATTTATAGTAGATCAGCAGCAGCACGTTGCTGACGATCGCGAAGCCGAGCAGCGCTTTCCGCTTGCCGATGCCGGGCTCGGTCTGATACGCGAGCGGCTGGCCTTCCGGCGGATTATACCCCGCGGGTAGCCGCATGAGCAGCCGACCCATGATGTAGTTGAAGGCGATGGAGCCGAGAATGAGCGGCACGTATTTGACGTCCCACCATCCGTAGAAGAACAACGAGGAGAGCGCCAGCCACGTCTTGGCGACGTACGACAAACGGAACCGGTTCAGAAGGAAATAGACGATTACCGTTATGGGGAGAAATGCGAAAATAAACACATACGAGTTAAACAGCATAACCGGCCGAACACTCCTAACTTCAAGGTAACGGTTTTGAGTTCATAACTTCTTAACTTATACCATATTTGCCTGGTTTCGTCGAATTTCTACACGGACGGACAAGGCTCGCGAAAACCGCTTGCGGCGCCATATTTATGGACGAGTCGGCGATGGGTTTGGTTCCATTTTTCCGGGGATGCGAGCGTGGCAGCGATAAAAAAAACCAGGATTTTTTTAGGGAGAGGGATTGACTCGGGTGGCTTGGACATTATATATTATAAGAGTCGCTTGAAGCGATTTGCTACTATGCTGATGTAGCTCAGGGGTAGAGCAACGCACTCGTAATGCGTAGGCCGGGGGTTCAATTCCCTTCATCAGCACCATTCACGCCCATAACGGCGCGAGTCCGATATTTCGGATTCGCGCCTTTTTTGTGTTCCTGTTGCGCGTGACGCCGGTCGCGAGGAAGGAATTGGCAGCTTAATCGGCGAACTTTCTAGTATTAACGAATTCAGTGAAGAGGAGGACGAGAATGCAATCGCTATTTCGCTACAACTGGATCGTGCGCGATGAATGGTTCGAGCTGCTGCGGCAGCTGCCGGAAGAGGAATTAACGAAGACCCGGGCGGGCGGCGTGGGCAGCTTCCTGCGCACAATGACGCATATCGTGGACGTGGAGGATTCCTGGCTCAGAGGGCTTCGCGGCTTGCCGGACGTGCCGTTCGATGAGGAACGCTATCCGACGCTGGCGGACGCAAAGGCGTTCTCCGATGCCTGTCGTCCAGGCGTGGAGGACTTCGTGAACGCGTGGACGGAGGAGCGGGAGAACGAGCGGCTGGAGCCATTCACCTTCGGCGAGGTGATGCGGCACGTGATCGCGCACGAAATCCACCACATCGGCCAGCTGTCGATCTGGGCGAGGGAGCTCGGACTGCAGCCGCCTTCGGCGAATTTCATCGGACGAGGCTTGGCGAAGAACGGCTAAGCGGCCAGCGGGCATAGACTGAACGCAATGTGTATCGATCGGCCCCAAGTCCTTGCGCAACGAGAGACAGCGGCAATCCCGGATGACGCGCATCCAAGGACTGCCGCTGTTTGCGTTGCGCAGGCTTACGCTTGCGCTTGCTCCAAATATTCGTCCAAACGGTCGTACGTCTCGCCGATGCCTTGCTCCATGCCCATGTCCAGCACCGACCGAAGCGCTTCGGGGGAAGCGTAAGTGGCGTGGTTGACGACCTTCGTCTTGCCGCCTTCGAGCGTCTCGAACGTCATGACGATGTGGGAAGGCGGCATATCCTCGGACAGCGTCCCTTCCGCGTCGGAGAAGTAGTCGACGTAGACGATCCGCGCCGGCGTCTCGATTTGGTCGTAGACCGCCTTGCCCCACGATTCCATGCCGTAGAAATCGCCTTGCGCCTGGTCCATGCACTTGAAACAGTAGTGCCAGCTGCCGCCGGGGCGGAAATCCATGTCGCTGACGGTGATTTCCCAGCCGCGCGGCCCCCACCAATGCTTCAAATGCTCGGATTGCGTAAACGCTTGGAATACGAGCTCGCGGGGCGCGTTGAACACCCGCTCAAGCGTCAGTTCCTGTCCTTCGGCCTTCGTCACCAATTGATTCGCCATTCTTCCATTCCTCCTCGAAAAAGTGGTTACTCGTCTTGCCGTTCGTTCGCCCCGCGGCGGCAAGCGTCCGGATGAAGTCCGCCCACGTAAGCCGCGAGCCGGTCCATCCGGTCGTCCTCCAGGCGCAGATAGGCGGCAAGCCATCCGTCCAGCGCGCGAAAAGCCTCGCCCCGCAGCACATAGCGCCTGCGGTTCCCGTCTGCCTCAACGTCCACGATCCCGGCGTCCAGCAGCACGCGCAAATGCTTGGAAGCCTGCGGCTGCCGCAGCGCCAGTCGTGCCGCGATCTCGCCTACCGTCAGCGGACCATCCCGCAGCAGCTCCACCATGCGGAGCCGGCTGGCATCCGCCAACGCGCCGAAGAGGGTCGTCTCCATTGCCATAGCCGGTTGTTCCTTTGTCCCTTTAGAAGGGCTTCTTGCTTGCAAAATGAATATACCACTAAAGGAATATTCCGGTCAAGGAATATTTAAAATAAACTCGGGTCGCTTTCGGTGGATACCTGCCAGATTCCTCGAGCTGCCCCTGTCCGCGATGAGATCAACCGACGCCAACGCTGCCCCGCAAGCAGGTATCGCAATCGATTCCTGCCGCGGGGGGGCGGCGCTCAGCGCCTGCGCGTGGACGTTAGCCGGCCGCGATCGCCGTCAACGTTTCTCCGCCGTCAGCGTGAACGTCTTCGGGATGCCTTTGTCGAACACGTCCGACGACTGGTTCGGAAGTTCCTCGAGCACGCGCACCGTGAGCTCCCCGCCGGCTACCGCGGTGACGATCTCCCCGAGCGTCCAGTTGCGCAGCTGCACCTTCGGCGCTTCGGCGGCGCTGCCCGGCGGCAGGAACTTCGCGAACGCGACTTCCTTCTCTTCAAGCTCCGTGCTGAAATAATCGCCGTCCACCTTGTGCTTGCGGATATTGGCCGTCGTGCCGCGAGAAGAGATCAGCTTGGTCGTCACGGGATGAAAATCCTGCAGCACCAGCCGCCCGCCCGAGCGCAGGAGGCGATGGACAACCTGGAAGAGCGGGCGCAAATCTTGAAAATAATGAAGGATGCCGTGTTCCATGTAGACGATATCGAATTCCTCCGCGAATTGCTCTTCCGGCAGCCGCAGCACGTCCGACAGGACATAGCGGATATCTACGCCCGCGGCTTCGGCCAATTCCAACGCATAGCGCCTGTTGTCGTCGGAGAAATCGATGACGGTCACCTCGGCGCCCAGCAGGGCAAGGGGAACCGCCTTCGTGCCGTTCGAGCCGAGCAGATTGGCGATTCGCTTCCCGCGCACTTCGCCCAGATGCGCCATCGCCGCGCCGAGCCGCTTGGCCGGGTCGTCCGTCATTTTGCCGGCCGCTTCCGCGGGTGTCCCGAATCGGCTCACCCATGCGGCGTATGCGCCCGTATTCCAGGATTGTTGATTGCTTTCAATGGATGCCAACGTATTTGTCCCTCCGACGGAGCGTAAATTTGTCTATCTTCGCCGCTTCCATTTTACCTTACAACCGGGCTCGCCACCAAATCTATCAAAATCACCGTCAAACGCTCAATTGTGCGATTCTCCCGCGTCTTACGTCTATACCATTCTCTAGCGCCCTTCATAAACTGCAGTATGTTCGGTAGGGAGGAGGAATAAACGAATGTCTTCCAGACTAAAAGTGAAAAACGTGAACATGTCGATGGGTGCGAAATCCAAGCGTGCTCGGGTATCCGACTGCTGCGGCCATGGTCATAAGGACAACGCGGTAGCCGGCATCCAGGAAGCAGGCAGAGAGCTGTCCAACTTCTTCGATAAGCTGCAAATGGAGGCGAATGCCGCGCGTCTGGTCCGTGCCATCCGCTGTAGAAGTAAACGGGTGATCGAGGATTTGCTTGGACCGGACTGCCAAGTGGTCTGCTTCTTCCGTCAAGGCCGCTATTCCTGCGTACGGATCACGTGCGTATTCGGCAGCTGCTGCGATGTCCGCATTACGTTCGATATTTGCGTCTCCAACGGACCTTGCGGCCCGAACCTGACGTTCAACTAAACAGCTTTAGCGCAAACGAGGAGGGGGAAGCCCGCGCCGGGATACCGGCGGACGGCTTTCCCTTTTCGGCGCGCTAACGGGCGGGGCGGTTGCCGCATACACTAATAGAAGCACGACAAATGCGTAGAAAGGAGGACACGGTATGTCGACGATTCCGAATTTCCCGCAGGGGCTGCTCGCCGAGCACGCCCGCTGGCATCACGCCAATCATCACGATAACCCGTCGGTGCTGCCGCCCGGTTACGGCGAACAGTTCCTGCGTTTCCACCGGGATTATATCCGCCGCGCGCTGCAGTGGTACCACCAGGCGGGGTACGACCCTAGACTGGTCGAGGCCTGGCAGGATGTGCCCGAGCCGATCCGGCGGTCGGCCTGCTACCCGATTCAGGCGGAGCTGCGCCTTCGCAATGCGCTGCATTCGTTCGCTTCGATCGATGAATTGGGGCGTTTCATCGAAGGGTCCAATCTGCACGGCTGCATTCATCAAGAAGCGGCCCGCGTATTCGGCGAACCCGATTTGAACGACTTCGACGTGGCACCGCGCAATACGCTCTTCTATAACATACACGGCATGATCGACAACTGGTACCGCCAATGGGAGATGACCATGGGGGGCGGCCGCAGCGGCGGCGAGGAAGGGACGGCTTCGGACGGGGCAAGAGAGGTTGACGCGTCGGGCCCGGCGCACAGCCGCTCGCGCCAAGCGGGCGTGCGCTCGAGGTCCGCGGCGCTCCAGCGTCCGGCCGCAGGCCGGGGCAGCGCGCGGAAGAAGAACGCCGCGCGACCTCCGCGGAAGAATGCGCGGCAGGGCAGGCTGACGGCGCCGCTGCTCTCGGCCACGGCGAAGTCGCGCAAAAATGGACGTTAAGCGTTCCGAGGCGGATGCGAGAGAAGGGCATTGCGCAAGTCAGGCGCATGAAGGGCGCCGCGGGGATCGACGCTATACGGCCCAGCAATAAGCATGGCAATTGTCGGACAGAACGCGAAGAACCTCTGCCTCGCCGTCATGCGAGCGCTAGAGGTTCTTCGCGTTATCCTCCTAATATCAGCCGAGCGAGCCCTCGGGTTCGAGCATTTGAAGCAGCTGCCGGAACACGCCGGCATAATAGGAAGCCGGGCGCGTGACGAACTGGGAAGCGGCAATGTGCGCGGAAGCGGGCGCTAGCGCGCCTTCGCCGTTCAATCGCACGTCGCTCGCTTCGACCTGCGCAAGCCGTCCCTCGAACAAGTCGATCATCGCGGACAGCTCGGCTTCGTATACCCCGGCGACCTCGTCCGCCTGCAGGCGCAGATCGGTCAGCTCGCCCGTGAACGGCAGGCCGTACATGCGGCTGATCTCCCGGTCGACGAACGGCACGCCTTGCGCCGACCCGGTCATCTCCCGACGGGTCTCGCCCAGCGGCACGAGCGTCTCGAAGGGGGCGGATACGCCCAGCTCCTCCTCGATTTCGCGCGAGGCCTCCTCGTAGGTTTCGCCGGCCGACAGATGGCCTGCCGCCGTAATATCGTAGTGGAGCGGGAATGTGTCCTTGCCCGGATGCCGCAGCTGGAACAGCCCGAGCTTCCGGCCCTGCTTGTCCGTGCGCGCGAGCCAGCAATGGATGGAATGATGCCAGTAGCCGTGTTTGTGTACGTCGCTGCGCGCCGCGGTGCCGATCCAGTCGCCGGCCTCATCGTAAATATCGAAGCGTTCTTCCGCGCGATCCTCGGACATGCCGCCTGTCATGGCTTACCTCACCACGCTTCCTTCGGGGCCTTGCTCGTCCGCATCGTGAAGATGAGACGTGCAATGCCTGCAGCGCTTCGCGCGGATTGGCACGAGCGACAGACAGTGCGGGCATTCCTTCTCGGTCGGCTCGGCGGACGGCGGCGCCTCTTCCTTCGTGTTCAGGCGGCGAAGAGCGTTCGCGCCCTTGACGATCATGAAGACGCAGAAAGCGACGATCGCGAAGTCGAGCACGACGTTGATGAAGCTGCCGTAGGCGATGACCGCCGACCCTAACGCTTTGGCCTCAGCAAGGGTATGCGGCTTTTCCCCGTTCGGCATTAACTTCTCGGGATCCAAGTTGATAAAGAGATCAATGAAACTCTTCTCTCCCAGTATTTTGCCGATCGGCGGCATAATGATATCGTTCACGACCGACGTGACGATTTTGCCGAAGGCGGCGCCGATAATAACACCGACCGCGAGGTCAAGCACGTTGCCTTTGACCGCGAATTCCCTAAATTCCTTTAATACTTTCAACATGCGTCCAAGCTCCTTCTATGCGTTCTTGATCTGGATTCATTATAGCGCGCGCGGACGCGCCTTGCATTATAGACGACGGGGATGAGCCGAAAGTCTTACCAGGCATTTAGTTCCTGCGGAAAGGAGGATTATGTGTAAAAATGTCGAAATTTACCTACGATTGTCAAACCTACGAGAATCGGAGTTTTGTGGAATGACCCAGCTGATCCGCTCGGATATGTGGATGTTTCCTCTCTTGGCGCTCGCGATCAACGTGTTCTCGTCGTTCACGATGTGCTACATGCTTGGCCATCTCCGGATGACGCGGACGCTGCGCCGTTACTGGCTGTTCAGCGGGGCGGTCGTATACGGGCTGGGATTGTGGGTGTCGCAGTTCATCATGCTGTTCGCCACGGACACGATGCTGCTGATGGATTGGACGTCGGTCGCGAAGCTGATCGTCATGGTGACGGCGTACTTCGCCTTCCGGCTGCTGCGGGGCAAAGCGAATCCTTATCTGCGCCTGACGGCGGCGGGGCTGTTGATCGCGCTGGGACAGGCGTTCTTGAATTACGGCTCGCTGCTGAGCAGTCAGGTGGATCACGTGGAGCTGAACGTCGGCCTGATGACGGTCGGCGGCGCGCTTAGCTTTGTCGGCACGGTCGTCGCCTTCGGTCTGTTCGAGCGGAGCCGCGGCGCGTTTCCGCTGCTGCCGGGCATTATTTTCGGCATGGTCAGCTTCGCGGTGCAGCTGTTCAGCGCGCAATCGGCCGCCGCGGAATACAGCGTCGTGCTGACGACCGACAAGCTCAACGAATATATGCAGCTGCTGGCCGTCGTGCTGGGCATGGCAACCTCGCTCATTTTCATCTTCAGCCTGCTTGCCAACTTCGTCGACCAGCGCTTCAGCACGATGAACGAACGGTATCGCCTGCTCGTCGAGAATTCCATCGACATGATCGCGATCATCCGCGATGGCCGCTGGGAATACGTCAACCGATCGGGTCTTGCGCTGTTCGAGGCGGAGAACGACCGGGCGCTGCTGGACCGTTCGATCTATCAGTTCCTGCACCCGGATTGTCATGAATCGATGCGGAATTTGCTGAATACAATGTCTGGCAGGCGGTTTCCGCACCCGGTCGAGATGCAGTGGTACACGGCGCAAGGCAAGCTGTTCCACTCGGAGGTCGTGCAGACCCGGACGAAATTCGGCGGCAAGCCCGCTTATCAAGTTATCATCCGCGATATCTCGGAGCGCAAGAAGAACGAAGAGCTGCTCATTAATTCGGAGAAGCTCTACGTGGCAGGTCAGCTAGCGGCTGGCATCGCCCACGAAATCCGCAATCCGCTTACCTCGCTGAAAGGCTTTATCCAGCTCATCTCCACCGGCAGGGCAAACAACCGCAATTACTTCGATATCATGAAGTCCGAGCTGACCCGCATCGAATCGATCGTCAGCGAGCTGCTGATGCTGTCGAAGCCGCAGGTGTATGAGCTAGCCTACCGGGACATCCGGCATGTGATGCGCGACACGGTCGTGCTGCTCGAAGCGCAGGCGCTGCTCCACGGCATCGAGCTGGAGTCGCAATTAGACGACGAGCCGCTGTGGATTCACGGTGTGGAGGATCAGCTGAAGCAGGTGTTCATCAACGTGCTGAAGAACGCGATCGAAGTGATGAGCGGCGGGGGCAAAATCCAGATCAGCTGCCGCCGGGAGGCGGACGATATCTATATCCGCATCCAGGATTGCGGCCCAGGCATTCCCGAGGAGACGCTCTCCAAAATCGGGCAGCCGTTCTATACGACGAAAGAGAAAGGGACGGGGCTCGGACTGATGGTCAGCTACAAAATCATCGACAACCATCAGGGGCGCGTCGAGGTCGAGTCGGAGGTTGGCGTCGGCACGACGTTCGCGATCATCGTCCCGTACGTCGAGCCGCCGGCAGAAGAGATGCCGAGGCTGGCGGAAGGCAAGGTGACGCCGATTCGGCTCGGGTGAAGGTCCGATGGCGCGGCGGATGCGGCGAAACCTTCGGCGCGTTCTTCGCGTACATAACAAATAGCATAACGAATTACAGCCACAATCGGACCGCGAATACCCTATCGGGAACAGTTGAGAGGAGCGTTTTTCAATGTTCAATCGTTTTCTTGCTAGTATCGGCATCGGATCGGCCACGCTGGACACGCTGCTGGAGAAGGCGCGCTACACGCCGGGTGAGGAAGTGCGCGGCGTCGTGCGCATGAAGGGCGGCAGCGTCGAGCAGGACGTCGACACGATCGAAGTATCGGTGATGACGGAATATATCAAGGAAAGCAACGACCACAAGCATAACGTGACGGTCGCGCTGGCCCGGTTCCACGTGAGCAGCCCGTTCAAGCTGCGCGCGGGCGAGCAGAAGGAAGTGCCGTTCTCGTTCGTCCTGCCCCTTGAGACGCCGCTGACGATCGGCCGCGCGCCGGTCTGGGTGAAGACGGAATTGGCGATCCGCGGCGCGCTCGACCCGGGCGACAACGACCGCATCGAGGTCGTGCCGACGCAGGGGATGGCGACCGTGCTCGAGGCGGTGGAACAGCTGGGCTTCCGTTTGCGCAAGGCGGAATGCGAATACGCGTCCCGGATCGGCGGGCGGTTCCCGTTCGTGCAGGAGTTCGAATTCGTGCCGACTTCGGGCAGCTACCGCGGCCGTCTCGACGAGCTGGAAGTGATTTTCTACAACCGCGGCCCAGAGCTGGAAGTGCTGCTGCAGATCGACCGCAAAGCGCGCGGGCTCGCCGGGCTGTTCGCCGAAGCGATGGATATGGACGAAACGTTCGTGCGCGTGCGCTTCTCGAATAGCGAGCTGGCGGCGGGGCCGTATTCGATCTCGCAGCAGCTGGCGAACGTGATCTCCCGTTATGCCTAAGCGATGAGCGGTCCGCTATTATAACCGAAAACCAAAGCGCGGGAAGCGTCGTTTCAGGAGAGACGCCCTCGCGCTTTTTTTGCGCGCGCAGCAAGCGGATGGTTTGCCCGCCGAAATAGACGTGTAAGGGTTGGCAGAGCCTGGACCGCCCGGGTGCGGACGTTAGGCGGATCGGCTATAATAGCGGGAGGAGGCGATGTGAAGATGGCCGAGCCATTAAAAGCGATGTATGACGAGCCGTTCCTGCGGCAATTCGCGGCGCTCGTCCATTCGGCCTGGACGCCGTTCGACCAAGAACGGTTCGTGGCGCTCGCGCTGGACGGAGAATGGGAACAGCTGGAGCTGAAGGCGAGAATGCGGCGGATTACGGTGTCCTTGGGCGCCTGTCTGCCTGCGGCATATAGCGAGGCGCTGGATATTTTGTACGCGATCGACGAGCGGTGCGCGGGATTCCCGTATTTGTTCTTCCCGGACTTCGTCGAGGTGTACGGCAGGGACGATTGGGCGCGGTCGATGGACGCGCTCGCCCGGTTCACGGGCAAATCGACGGCGGAATTCGCGATCCGCCCGTTCATCTTGGCGGAGCCGGAGAAGACGATGGCGCGAATGCTCGAATGGGCGGACAGCGAGGACGAGCACATCCGGCGATTGGCGAGCGAAGGCTGCCGGCCGAGGTTGCCGTGGGCGCCGGCGCTGCCCGAATTCAAGCGCGACCCGTCCCCGATCGTGCCGATTCTGGAGAAGCTGAAGGCGGATGCGTCGCTCTACGTGCGCAAGAGCGTGGCGAACAATTTGAACGATATCGCCAAGGATCACCCGGAGTTGGTGCTGGCGATCGCGCGGCGATGGAGCGGGCGCGACGAACGGACGGACTGGATCGTGCGCCGAGGCTGCCGGACGCTGATCAAGGCGGCCGACCCGGCTGTTATGGCACTATTCGGCTATGCGGACGAAGCGGCTTCCGCGAACGTGACGCAGGCCGCGGTGGACGTGACGCCGGGCGAGGCGCGCATCGGCGAGACGACGGAAATCCGCTATGCCGCTCAAGTAGAGGCGGCTGAGGATGCGGAAGCGGAGCAAGGGGCGATCAAGCTGCGGCTGGAGCTGGGCGTCGACTATGTTAAAGCAAACGGCAGCGTCTCGCGCAAGAAGTTCCTGCTGAAGGAGACGCTGGCGGGGCCTGGGACGCGAATTGCGGGCGCCAAGCGGCTCAGTTGGGCGGATCTCACGACGCGCAAGCATTACCCCGGCGCACACCGGCTGTGGCTGCTCGTCAACGGCCGCGAGACGGCGCAGACGGAGATGCTGCTGCGCGGCGCGGATGAGGGGGACGTACCATGACGATCGGAGCGCGCGTCCTGAAGACGGGCCTTGCCGTGGCGCTGGCGATCTACCTCAGCGAGCTGTTCGGCTTTCCGTCCCCGATCATTTCGTCCATTGCGGCGATTTCCATTCAGCCGTCCATTTCGCGGTCGTGGCAAAACACGGTCGATCAGCTGCAGACGAACGTGCTGGGTGCGATTTTGGGCTTGGCGGCCATCAAGCTGTTCGGCCAAACGGCAATATCGGTCGGTCTTGTTTGCATCATCGTCATTATGATCTGTATCAAGCTTCGCATGGAGGCCACGATCGCACTGACGCTCGTGACGGTCGTCGTCATCATGGAGTCGGACGGCCAAGGCTGGTGGTTCGCGGCCGAGCGGTTCTTCCAGGTGCTGACCGGGATGGGCGCCGCCTTCGCGGTGAATCTGCTCATCTTCCCGCCGCGCCCGCGCAAGCAGTTCAACGATCAGGTGCACGAGGCATTCGACGAGCTGTCGCTCCTGCTGCGGATGGCGATCTCCAACGAGCTGAAGGAGGACGTCCACCGGAAGGAGAAGGAGAAGCTCGTCGGCACGCTGCGCAAGCTGGAGGAGCGCTACACGCTGTTCGAGGAGGAGCGCTCGCTGCTGCCGAGCCGCCGTCAAGCCAGAGCCAGGCAGCTGCTCATCTCCAAGCAGCATATCAAGGCGCTGCAGCAAGGGGCGGATTTGCTGGAGGCGGTCGAGGAGCATTATTTCGCCGCGCCGGAAGCCGGCAAGTGGGCGAAGCAGTTCGACGACCAGATCGAGGATCTGACCAAATATCACGAGCAGATTCTGCTCAAGCTCGAGGGCAAGCTGAAGAACGGCGCTTCCTTCGAGCCGCCCGAGGAACGGGAGGCGCGGCTTGCCATGCAGCTAACCGAATACCTGATCCAGGACCCGGACGAGCGCAAGCGGCTCGTATTCGTCGGCTCCGCCGTGTTCGAGTACGCCTTCCATCTGCGCCGACTGGAGCGCCTGGCGGATCAGGTGATGCAGCGGGACGCGGAAGGCGCGGAACGCGGCGCTGATTAATGTCATGAATAGCTAAGGTCATGAAACAACGAACGCCCGCTAGCCGGTTACGGCAGCGGGCGTTCTCTGTATAAGGGCGTATCTAAAGCGAATAGAGTCGCATCCAACGTGCAGGTCCGCCTAAGCGCGGTCTTCCGCGACGACGGCCGCCGGGAAATCCGCCTCGTCCAGCTCGATCCACTCGTGCGACCAGTGCTCCAATTCCTTAAAGAGCGGACCTAGCGCATGTCCCTTTTCGGTCAGCGAATATTCGATGCGAACCGGCGTCTCGGGATAGACGTCCCGGCGGACGATCCGCTCCTGTTCCAGCTCCTTCAGCCGCTCGGACAACAGCCGGCCGCTAATGGGCATGGCGGATTCAATGTTACAAAATCGCTTGGGGCCAGCCAGCAGCTGATGAATGATCAAGCCGGTCCAACGTTTGCTGATCAGCTGCATCGCTTTATCGAATTTGGGACACATTGAATCATGCATTGTCATCACCTCGTTAATTCTATTATAGCCGTTAATGACGCAAATGAATAGGTGCTAAAGAAATAATAGTTACTTGACATATGACCATTATGAATATAAACTAACTTACATAAAGTAACCGATAATAACACTTTGATAGGAAAGGGGCTGTATGTATGCTGCCGGCTTTATTTTTGGCGCACGGATCACCGATGCTGGCGATCGAGCAAACCGAATACGCCACGTTTCTCGGCGAGCTGGGGAAGCAGTATCAACCGAAAGCGATCGTCGTTTTTACCGCCCATTGGGAGACCGAGACACTGGCGATGACTTACACGGACGACGTGTATGAAACGCTTTACGATTTCGGCGGATTCCCGGATGAGCTTTATCAAATCAAATATCCGGCCAGAGGGTCGAAGATGGTGGCGGAGATGCTGGAGTCGAGGTTTGCGGAGCAGGGCATTCCGGTAAGTCGCGACGCCGAGCGCGGGCTGGATCATGGCACGTGGACGCTGCTGCACCAAATGTATCCGAAGGCGGACATACCGCTCGTACAGCTGTCGGTCAATCCGTACCGTTCGCCGGAGGCCCATTACCGGATCGGAGAAGCGCTCCGAGGCCTCGGCGAGCAGGGCATTCTCGTCATTGGCAGCGGCGTGACGGTGCATAACCTGCGCATGATCAAATGGGGACAGCGGGAGCCGGAGGACTGGGCGGTCGCGTTCGACGATTGGCTGATCGAGCGGATGGAGGAGCTTGCGCCGGGGGCCCGCATGGCCGTGCCGCGCGCGGAGCATTTCGTCCCGCTGTACGTCGCGCTCGGAAGCGGATCGAAGCATACGCCGGACATTGTGTTCCGCGGCTATGATATGGGAACGCTGAGCTATTTGTCGTTTGCCTTTTAACAAGCTTAATTGTTTGCGAGGCGAACATGCGCGAAACCCCGCTGTTGGACAGCATCGTCCTTCTGCGGGGTTTCGCGCATTTATTTCTTGGAGGCTTGGCGATGGCGAATCTTGTGCGGGCTGTGCGAACGCTCGTGACCGCCGGCGTCGTTGCCCAGGGAATCGTCTTTGGGTATGAGGCGCGGATCGGTCTCGCCGTTATGATGGTTCTCGAAGTCTAGCTCGACCAGCTGCCATTCGCTTGTTCCCATCTGCGGATCCGCCGGGAACGTTTCGCCGCGCTTCAGCTTCTCTTCGCGGCCCCACTCGTTGCGGTAGACGCCGTCGACCTCGACATGCTCGTCGGACATCGGCTGCATCTCGTAATGGTTCTGCTCTTCGCTCATGATTGCATTTCCTCCTTAACGGACAATGGCGTGCTTGCTTGAGCCGGCAGCATAAGCTCCTAGCTTAGCATGCCCGGCTTGCGGAACGGTTATAAGCCGTGCTTGCGCATTGCCGCGCTGTCCGCTTTGGACTGCATGGCGCTCGCCTTCGCTTTGCCTTTGCCGGAGCGGTCGGCTTCGGATTGCGCTTGGCTGGCTTGGTTTTGCGCTTCGGACGGGAATTCGCCTGACATGTGCAAACCTCCTTATCGTGGGTAAGCTGCATCGCAAAGAATTGCTTCTACAGTGTGCGCGGAAGCGGGCAAACTATGTATCGGTTCCGGCGGAAAACGATGCATCCGCGTAACGCCAAACAAGCCATGCACGCTCCGGCGAGGGGCGCGCATGGCTTGTTGTTTATTGCAGGCGAAGACCGCATCCCGGGCAATCCGCGTGCGCCTGCGTGACCGTATCTCCGCATCCCGGACACGGCTCCGAGTAAGCCGGACCGTTCGGGGCTGCGGACGATGCACGTTCTTCCTTGCCGGCCGCCGTCTCCTCCGGAGCTCCGCCGCCGGGCCGCAGATGGGCGGGCGTGCCGAATAACGTCTCGACGAAATCCCGAATCTCCCGATGCTTCTCCGAGTCGCTCGTCGTGATCCGGATGATCGCGAACATGGCGCCGACGAGCCCGAGCGCGAGGAGCAGGACGCCGCCGGTGGCGAAGCTGCTCATCCATCCGGCCAACGGGAGCGGACCTAAGCTGTTTCCCCACGTCAGCAACGTTTCATTCCCCCGAATTGTTCACTATTTCAACTTATAGCGCGACTCGAGCTTCTTGCCCCCGAACCACATGACGACGATCATCACGACCGCGACCACGATGCGCCACGGTTCCTCGGCTAAGTCCGCGATGTCGAAGCTGAGGACGGATACGCCGAAGATCATGACGGCTTTGCCAAGCAGAACGGCCAGCAGGAAGGACCGAAACGGCACGTTGCCGATGCCCGATACGATATTGATGAGTGCTGATGGAGAGAACGGGAAGCAGGCGAAGAGGAAAATCGGCGTGAAGCCGCGGTGCTCGACCCAGTCGAAAAACTTCTCCATCTTTG